>CAVQMN010000001.1:0-405516 GCA_963713625.1 uncultured Acidimicrobiales bacterium
GCTGGTCGAGGACCATGCCGATGAGAAGGGCCAGCGGATCGGTGCTCAGCAGGTCGTCGGCGGCTTCATCACCGGTCAGGTACAGGGACACGGGTTAAGCGTATGCGAGTTTCCATGTACGACCCATCTCGGAAGACCCCGAAGGTCCGGGGTCGCCGGACAGGAGCGTCGCCCCTGGAGCCGGTTCGCCGCCGTCGGTGGGGCGAGGCAGGCAAGCGTGGACGACAATGCCCCGGCTGGCGGGCGAGGCGATCTGGCCGGTGCCCTGACTGGTCGCCCCGTCGGGCTAACGGATCGTGGAGCGTCGGATGCGCTTCCACCGGCGTGAGACGTGGACGATCAGATAGACGACGAGCACGGCCGATGAGGTCAGGTGCCATCTCTGGAATGGCGGTGGCAGGGGCAGGAGCAAGGGTTCTCCCCGGCCCCAGTCGAGGATCCCGGAAAGTACGACATTGATGGTAATGATGGTGAGGATCGAATCTGATGCCAAAAGGCGTAGTTCGCGCTCGACTCGGGGGCGAAGCCCCATGAGCTGCGCGAGCATCCGAGCGATCCGGTGGCGACGCTGGGCCAAGTGGACAAGAACGAGAGCCGCGAAGGCCAGTCCTACGTCGGCATGGATGGCGTTGCGGACGTGGAGTAGCTGCAGGGTCCCGAATGCCGCCGCGAACGAGACCAGGAGGCCAAGGTGCACGAGCCCGCGAGACCTGGTGCGCCACACCTTCCCGGTTCGGGGACCGCGGGTCGGGCCACCGACATCCCGTCCATCCGCTTCGCCGGGGGTCTCGGTTTCCATGGACTCCGCCTCTCGATCTCGTTGCTCAGGCCACGACCACCACGCTGGCTGGCGCACATCACCGGAACGCCGGCGACCAGGGCGGGGCGTGGGTCGACGGCGGACTCCCACGGGGACAGCGGCGACGACGGCGCAGGAAGGAAACCACCCGTTAGCATACGCAGTATAGTCACCGACCCGCGGCCGGGTACGCCGGTCACATCGACAGGACGCACACGAAGGAGTGGCATGCCTCTCCGGCAGGCGGGAGCACAGTCCGTTTCGATGGGCCTGAAGTCCGCAACGGAACGGTCCTGGGCGCGATCCCGGGGATTCAGCCAGATCGTGCGACGGGCCTCACGGAAGGCTCGGCTTCGCCCCGGGGTAACGGCGCCACCTCACGCTCATCGGATGGGCGATCCGAATCGGATGACGTTCCCATCGGGGTCGGTGACCGAACCCTCCCGCTTGCCGTACTCCTCGTTCCGTGGACCGTCCACCACGAGACCTGCCTGCCTCCACTCATCAGCAACCCGGTCAGCGTCTTGGCAATGGAGATAGAGGGCGCCCAGACCTGGTGATTCGTCCCCGAGGACTTGAGCCAGGTGGATGGTGAGGTCACGGTTCCGGTGGGCGAACGCATAGGTCTCGTCGTGGAGCGACACCTCGAAGCCGGCGCGCTCGAACCACTCGGCCGACCGACCGACGTCGGCGACCTTGAAGATCGGCTCGGAACCCGTGACCAACCACGATCCCGTCATGATCTGCAGTTGGCCGTCGCGCTGCCCGTCGAGCCCGGCCAGGCAGTCGTGGCAGATCGGGATGTCGGGGTGCGAGCGCAGCCTCACCCACCAATCGACCGACATCGAGCAGCACGCGCACCTCACGGCCATCACCGGCAATGGTAGATGGCCGGGCGAGGTCAGGATCAACGCCGTCGGTCGAACGCCGAACACGTGGTGATGGTCGACAATCGCTTTCGACACCGGCGGGGGCCGCGGTCAGGTGGGGGCGCCCGCGACGACGGCGACGACGCCGATCGCTCCCGCGCCAACCAGCGCCAACACCACCCCGCGGCGGAGGGCCAGCAGCCATATCGCCACCGCGGCCAGCACTCCCAGCTGCCACAGGTGGGACAGGGCCAAGGCCAGGGGGATGGCGGAACCGGCGATGGCGCCAACCACCGCCGTCCCGGCTCCGACGAAGAATGCCTGTACCCGGGCATCGGTGCGAAGCCGGTCGAAGTGGGTCGCGCCGGCCATGACGAACACAAACGAAGGGGCAAACGCCACCACGGCCGCCACGAGTCCTCCCCACAGCCCATCGGCGGCGTAGCCGACGACGGCGACGGTCTGGACGACGGGACCGGGTGTGACCTGACCGAGGGCCACCGCATTGAGAAACTGGGCTCCGGTCATCCAGTGATAGGTCACAACCGCGTCGTGCTGCATGAGCGGGATGATCACGAAGCCCCCGCCATAGGAGAGGGCGCCGACCTTGAAGGCGACCCAACACAGTGCCGCCATCCCGCCGGTGACCACGGGGAGAACACCGGCGGGGATGGCGGACCGGAGCCGCTGGCCCGGGCCCCCGGTCCGAATGACGGTCTCGACCGCTCCGCACAGGACGAGGACCAGGACCAGATACGTTCCGATGGTGGCAGCCGAGATCCCGCCCGCCAGGCAGTAGACGATCCAACGTGCTTTCCTCGCACGTTCGGGCCCGGCCCGGGCCCAGCTCGCCGGCAGGAGGGCCACGGCGGCGTTGACCGCCACCGCCGGGACGGCCGCACCGGCTCCTGCCGCGGCGCCGACCACCCAGAGGGGCGGATGGGCGGACAGGAAGAGCACCGAGAGGGACAGGATGATGATCAAGCCGGGCACGATGAAGCAGGTCCCCCCGACGATGGCCCCGATGCGGCCCCGCAGACGCCATGCGCAGTAGATCGCCAGCTGCGTGGACGCCGGACCGGGAAGAAGGTTCGTGGCCGCGATGCCGTCGGCGAACTCGTCGGCCGTGAGCCAGTGCCGCTCGTCCACGCAGAGCTTCCGGAACAGGGCGATGTGGGCCGGTGGGCCGCCGAAACCGATGAGTCCGACCCGGCCCCATGCCCGCACGATCGTGGTGAGGGGGACGCGTGAATCCGAGGACGGGGACATGTGGTGTCTCGGCCGGTTCGGGTGGGAGGCAGCTCAGGAGCTGATTGTCGACCGCAGTTCGGCGAGTCGATCACGCTTGAGCGAGTACCAGACCCACTTGCCCCGGCGTTCTCCCTGCACCAGGTCTGCTTCGCTCAGGATTTTCAGGTGATGCGAGATTGTCGGCTGGCTCTTTCCCAGGGGAGCAACGAAGTCGCAGACGCAGACCTCTCCCTCCGGCGACGCGGCCAGGATGCTCAGCACCCGGAGCCGAACCGGGTCGGCCAAGGCGTGGAATCCGGTTGCCAGCTTGTCGGCGTCGACGGCACCCAAGGGAGCGGACAGGACTGACGGGCAGCACCGGTCGACCGACCGGATCTTGATCGCCGAGGTTGTCTTGGCCATGGATCTCCACCTTCACATTGACGAACGTGAATGCATGGATCATACTCGATGCATCGACGATTATGAATCTATCGGAGGTATCGGATGTCCAGAGTCCAGTTGGCCCTCAACGTCGCTGACATCGGCTCGGCCGTGGAGTTCTACGCCACACTGTTCGGGACCCGACCGGCGAAGCGTCAGCCCGGCTACGCCAATTTCGCCCTCACCGACCCTCCGCTGAAACTGGTCCTCATCGAGAACGCCGACGCCCGGGGATCCGGCGTCGAGGGTGCCCTCAACCATCTCGGCATCGAGGTGGAGACGCCCGGTCAGGTGTCGGCCGCTGCTGGCCGACTGAGCGGCGAGGGTTTGTCCACCGAGGTCGAGCACCAGACCACCTGTTGCTTCGCCGTGCAGGACAAGGTGTGGGTGGAGGACCCAGATGGTGCACCGTGGGAGGTGTACACCGTGCTGGCCGATGCCCCGTCGGACTCGGATGTCGCCGGCGACGGGACCTGCTGCGTCCCGATGGCTGCCGCCGATGTTCCTGTCGGGCACGATGGTGCCCCGGCCCCATCGTGCTGCTGAGATCCATGGGCTGGTGAGGGAAGAGGTGACGGGCGCTCCTCTCTGGCGCCGGGAACTGGCTGAACTTCTCGGCAGCGCCTTCCTGGCGGCCATCGTCATCGGGTCCGGGATTGCTGCCCAGCAGCTTTCACCTGGCCAGGCGGGCTTGCAGTTGCTCGAAAATGCCGCGGCGACGGGAGCCGGTCTCTACGCCATCATCTTGATGTTCGGCGCGGTGTCGGGTGCGCACTTCAACCCGGTGGTGTCCTTCGTGGATGCCACCTTCGGCGGCGTGAGCTGGCGGACAGCGCTGGCCTACCTTCCCGCCCAGGTGGCCGGATGCATCGGTGGGGCCGTGGTGGCCAATCTGATGTTCTCCAAGGCCGCGGTGTCCATCTCGACGCACCACCGGGCTTCACCGGCCCACTTCCTCTCCGAAGTGGTTGCCACCCTCGGACTGATCCTGGTGATCTTCTCGCTGGCGCGCAGCGGACGATCCCGGAGCGCCGCCGCGGCCGTCGGGGCGTACATCGGAGCGGCGTACTTCTTCACCAGTTCGACCAGCTTTGCCAACCCGGCCATCACGGTGGGGCGGATGTTCTCCAACACCTTCGCCGGAATCTCCCCGTCGTCGGTTCCTGACTTCGTGGCCGCCCAGGTCGTCGGTGGCGCGCTGGCGGTGATCGTCATCAAGGTGCTCTCTCCCGATATCACCCCCGCCGAAGCCGCCGACATCATGTTCCCCCACCCGGCGGATCCAGGAGACGCTGAGCCCTCCGATCCTCCGATCCTCACCGAGGACCGGCGATGAGCGGTCGTCCGACCGTCCTGTTCCTGTGCATCCACAACTCCGGACGCAGCCTGGCGGCACGGGTGCTGCTCGACCATTACTCCCACGGGCGCATTCGAGTTGAATCGGCAGGCTCGGAGCCGGGCGGTGAAGTGAATCCCTCCGTCGTGGCGATCCTGGAAGAGAGGGGTCTCGATCCCTCACACGAGTTTCCGAAACCGTTGACCGACGAGACCGCCCGTGGGGCCGATGTCATTGTCACCATGGGCTGCGGAGACACCTGCCCCGTGTATCCGGGCCAGAGGTACCTGGATTGGGACCTGGACGATCCTGCAGGATTGCCGTTCGAGCGAGTTCGTCCGATCGTGGACGAGATCGATCGAAGAGTCCGACAGTTGCTCGCCGATCTCGTGGCAGCCGCCACACCAGGGGACGATTGATATTCCTCGGCCCGGGTCGACGTCGTCGTCACCGATGTGGACCGCGGTGTCAGCTAGTCGGCACCTTCCGGGGGCTCGGGAAGGCCCTGGTACAGCTCCGAACGGGGATCGAGAGCCTGGAGCCCCGACCAGGGCAGCGCCGCGGCGTCGCGCTCGAGCCGCTTCCGTACCCCCACCGGGTGGAGATCGGGGTAGAGCTTCCCGTTCAGGTGGTCGAGCTCGTGCTGGAAGCACCGGGCGGCCAGGCCCTCCCCGTCGTACTCGACGGCGGCTCCGAGCCGGTCCACGCCCCGGACCCGGCAGTGCGACAGACGGGCGGTCGGCAGCTCGAGGCCGGGCAGGGAAAGGCATGCCTCCTCTCCCTGTTGGAGCTCGGAGCCGGCGGCGACGACGGTGGGGTTGACCACGTGTCCGACCGTCCCGTCGCCGAAGTCGAAGACGAACACCCGCTCGGTGCGCCCAACCTGGTTGGCCGAGAGCCCGACCCCGTTGCCGGTGGCGTACATGGTCCGGAACATCTCGTCGACCAGGACGGCGAGGTCCTCACCGAAATCGGTGACCTCTTGGCACCTCCGGCGGAGGACCGGATTGCCCAACAAGGTGATGGGAAGCACGTCGGCGTTCGATACGTCGGCGACGTCCATCGTCCGATGTTAGAGGAGCACCGATGGATCCGGTCGGCGGATCGGCCCGGTGCCCTGCTCGTCCCGGCCGAGGCGCGACCGGAGCCACCCGGTGTCCAGGTGCTCCTCGACGGCATCGGCGAGCTGCTCGAACGTGGCGCCCAGGCCTGGTGGGGCTGTCCCGCAGAACGCGTCCAGAACGGTCGGGTCCTCGAACAGCCCGTGCAGGTACAGGCCCATCACGTTGGCGGCTCCGAAGGCGAGCCCACCGGGCACGACCTCGACCGGTTCGAGGGCCAGGGTCGTGCCGTGTCGGATCTCGTAGCCCGACACGGCACGTGCTCCGAGCCACGACCACGGATGGGCCAGCGGTCCGAAGTGCACCGTCATCCGGTCGGTGCGCTTCGAGGTCCGGTACCGGGTCTCCAGGGGAAGCAGCCCGAGACCGGACGCACCTCCCTCCACGCCGTCCGGGTCCTCGATCCTGTCCCCGAGCATCTGGAGTCCCCCGCAGATGCCGAGCACCGGCGTGCCCTCCCGTGAGGCCCGGATGATCTCACGGTCGAGGCCACTCCGCCGGAGCCACTCCAGATCATGGGCCACGTGCTTGGACCCGGGGAGAACGATCAGATCGGGACGTCCCAACCGCTCCGTGGCCCGCACCCAGTCGACGTCCGCCACCCGCTGCAGCTGGGTGAACTCATCGAGGTTGGAGGAGAAGGGACCGCAGATGATCGACACGCGCCGCCCCCGGCCGGGACCGGCGATGGGGGTCGGTCCCTCCTCGTCGGGCAGGGCGTGGTCGAGCCATGGGACCACTCCGATGGTGGGCACCCCGGTCACGGCTCCGAGGTCGGCCGGCCCGGGAGCCAAGAGGCCGGGGTCGCCCCGGAACTTGTTGAGGACGAACCCCTCGACCCGGGCCTGCCAGGGAGGCGGCAGCAAGGCCCATGTCCCGTAGAGATGGGCGAAGGCGCCACCCCGGTCGATGTCGGCCACCAGCGCCACCGGGGCATCGGCGGCGTCGGCCACGGCCATGTTGGAGATGTCGTCGGGCCACAGGTTGGTCTCGGCCGGGCTGCCCGCGCCCTCGATGATCACCACCTCGAACTCCTCGGTGAGGGAGGTGAGCGCGGCGGTGACATGGGGCCAGAGCCGGGGCGATCGGCCGCGCCAGGGCATGGCGGTGAGCTCCCCGCTCACCACGCCGTCGACGACGACCTGGCTCCGGATGTCGCTCTCCGGCTTCAGCAGGACCGGGTTCATGCGGGTGTCGGGGTGCACGCCGGCCGCCAGGGCTTGCAGCCACTGGGCGCTGCCGATCTCCCCGCCGTCGACGACCCGGGCGTTGTTGGACATGTTCTGGGCCTTGAAGGGCACGGCCCGGATGCCGTGTCGGCGGGCCCAGGCGCACAGCGCGGTGACGAGAAAGCTCTTGCCGGCGTCGCTCGACGTCCCCTGTACCATGAGCGCGCTCATCATCGGATCCTACGGCGGGTGATCAGGTCTCCCCACCGGGCCGGCGCACCGGCCAGCGACGGGCGACCGGGTCAGGACGACCAGGGATCAGCTGACGCCGGGTCGATGCCGTACCGCCCGATGGCGTCGGCGACAACCTGACCGGGGAGGACCCCGTCGGCGGCCAGGCCGTGGAGCACGGCGACCACCACGTGTTCGGCGTCGACCTCGAAGAAGCGACGCAGGACGTCCCTCGTGTCCGATCGTCCGAACCCGTCGGTGCCGAGCGAGATGAAGCGCCTGGGCATCCACCGCGACACCTGGTCGGGTACGGACCGCATGAAGTCGGTGACGGCCACGATGGGCCCCTCCGAGGTGCGCAGCTCTCCGGTGACGAATGGCTCGCGCGGCGGTTCGCCCGGATGCAGGCGGTTCCACCGCTCCACCGAGATGGCTTCTTCCCGCACCGACTTGTACGAGGTGACCGACCAGAGGTCGCAGTCCACGCCCCAGTCGGCGGCCAGCAGCCGCTGCGCGCTCACCGCGGCCTGCCACGCCGACCCGGAGAACAACAGGGTGGCCCGGGCCCGGCCGTCGCCGGTCGGCCCGGCGGCGGCGCCGTCATCGCCCTCCCCGGCGTCCGGACCGGTGAAGCGGTACAAGCCCTTGATGGTGCCCAGGCGGACCCGCTCGGCATCGACCGGGTCGGCCGGGAGCGCGGGCATCGGGTAGTTCTCGTTGTAGAGCGTGAGGTACCAGAAGCGGTCCTCCGGCTCCGGGCCGGTCATGCGCAGGATGCCGTCCTCGACGATGGCGGCCACCTCGTAGGAGAAGGCGGGATCGTAGGCGGCGACGCTCGGGACGGTGGAGGCCAGGAGCAACGAGTGGCCGTCCTGGTGCTGGAGTCCTTCGCCGTTGAGCGTGGTCCGCCCGGCCGTGCAGCCCAGTAGGAACCCGCGGCCCCGGCAGTCCCCGAGGGCCCACAGGAGGTCGCCCACCCGCTGGAATCCGAACATCGAATAGAAGAGGTAGAAGGGGATCATGGGTTCACCCCAGGTGGCGTACGACGTGGCCGCGGCGGTGAAGGCGGCCACCGCCCCCGCTTCGCTGATGCCCTCCTGGAGGACCTGCCCGGACGCGCTCTCGGCGTAGTGGAGGGCCAGTCCGGCATCGACCGGGGTGTAGCGCTGACCCTCGGGGGCGTAGATCTCGACCTCGCTGATGATCGACTCCAGCCCGAAGGTACGGGCTTCGTCCGAGACGATGGGGACGATCCGCGAGCCGAGGGACGGGTCCCGGACCAGCGAGCGGAGGAGGCGGGCGAACGCCATGGTGGTGGACACCGCCTGGCGCCCGGACCCGGCCAGCAGATCCGCGAACGCTTCCTTGGCCGGGGGCGGGAGCGGGTGTGGCCGCACCACCCGACTGGGCAGTGGCCCGCCCAGGACCTGTCGGCGTTCGGCCAGGTAGACGGCGGCCTTCTCGTCAGGTGCCGGCCGGTAGTAGGGCGGCAGGTCGGCGTCGAGGTCGTGTTCGGGGATCTCGTCGTGCAGGAACAGTCGGTTCCGCAGCGTGAGGAGCTGGGCCTTGGTCATCTTCTTGATCTGATGGGTGGCGTTGCGGGCCTCGATCTCGGGCCCGAGTGTCCAGCCCTTGATGGTCTTGGCCAGGATGGCGGTCGGGGCACCGACGTGCTCGGTGGCCGCTTTGTACGCCGCATACAACTTCTTGTAGTCATGCCCGCCGCGGGGCAGCGACTGCAGTTCCTCGTCGGAGAGATGGTTCACCAGCTCCTGGAGGCGGGGATCGGGACCGAAGAAGTGCTCCCGGATGTAGGCGCCGGACTCGGTGGCGTACTTTTGGAATTCACCGTCGACGGTCGAGTTCATCTTGTTGAGCAGCACCCCCTCGACGTCCTTGGCCAGGAGGTCGTCCCAGGTCCGGCCCCAGATCACCTTGATCACGTTCCAGCCCGCCCCGCGGAAGAGGGCCTCGAACTCCTGGATGACCTTGCCGTTGCCCCGCACCGGGCCGTCGAGCCGTTGGAGGTTGCAGTTCACCACGAACACCAGGTTGTCGAGGTGTTCCCGCCCGGCCATCCCGAGAGCACCGATCGTCTCGGGCTCGTCGAACTCCCCGTCGCCCACGAAGCACCACACCCGGCTGTCGGAGGTGTCGACCAGGCCGCGGGCCTGGAGGTACCGACTGACGTGGGCCTGGGCGATGGCGTTGAGCGGGCCGAGGCCCATCGACACCGTCGGGTACTCCCAGAATTCGGGCATGAGACGGGGGTGCGGATAGGACGAGAGCCCGTTGCCCCCGACTTCGAAGCGGAAGTTGTCCAGCTGCTCCTCGGTCAGACGGCCTTCGACGAAGGCCCGGGCGTAGATGCCCGGGGAGGCGTGACCCTGGAAGTAGACCTGGTCCCCGGGACGGCCGCCGTCCTTCCCCCGGAAGAAGTGGTTGAAGCCCACTTCGTAAAGGGAGGCGGAGCTGGCGTAGGTCGAGAGGTGCCCACCGATGGCCTCCGAGCGGACATTGGCCCTGACCACCATGACCGCGGCATTCCAGCGGATGAAGGCCCGGATGCGCCGTTCGAGGTACTCGTCACCGGGGAACTCCGGTTCCTCGTCGGAAGGGATGGTGTTGACGTACGGCGACGACACCGTGGCCGGGAAGTCCACCTGCTTCTGGCGGGCCCGCTCGAGGATCCTCATCAGCAGGTAGCGCGCCCGGGTCCGGCCGTGGACGTCGACGATGTCGTCGAAAGCGTCCAGCCACTCGGACGTCTCGACCGGATCGGCGTCAGGAAGTTGATGGCTCACTCCGTCGAACAGCACCTTCCCATGCTTGCACTGCCCAGGCCCAAGGGGAAGCTCATCGGCCTCCCGAGTCGCCGTGGACGACCGGAGGACGGGCTCGGGCGGGCGGTATCCCGCCGTGCACGCATTGGCCGGGCCCAGGGGGCATGCTGTGCCGATGACCTCTGCCCCGTCACCCACCGACCCGGTGACCACCGTGTACACGGATGGCTCGTGCCTCGGGAACCCGGGTCCCGGGGGGTGGGCGTGGGCCGTCGACGGGGGTCCGTCGGACAGTGGGGGCGAGGCCCACACCACCAACCAGCGGATGGAGGTGACGGCCGTGGTCCGGGCCCTGCAGGCGCTGCCCGGGCCGCTCCACGTGATGAGCGACTCGACCTACGTGGTCAACTGTTTCCGCCAGAAGTGGTGGGAGGGGTGGGAGCGAAGGGGGTGGCGGAATACGCAGGGAAAACCCGTGGCCAACCAGGACCTCTGGAAAGAGCTGCTCGGCCTGGCGCTCGACCCGGCGCGTCCGGTGACCTTCGGCTGGGTGAAGGGGCACTCGGGGGACAGGATGAACGACGTGGTGGACTCGCTGGCCACCCAGGCCGCGGCGCGCCAGTGAGGGGCGGGCCCCGCACCGGTTTTGGCCCCGGACCGTCCCTCCCGTAACCTGCAGCCATGGAGATCAACGGAAGCTCAGCAATCATCACCGGTGGCGCCTCGGGCCTGGGTGAGGCCACCGCCCGCAAGCTTGCCGCCGAAGGCGTGCGGGTCACCGTGTTCGACCGCAACGAGGAGCGGGGCAAGGAAGTGGTGGCCGAGATCGGCGCCAACGCCAACTTCGCCGGGGGCGACGTCACCGAGCCCGATGACTGCCAGAAGGCGGTCGACCAGGCTGCCGACGGTGGCCAGCTGCGCATTGCGGTGAACTGCGCGGGGACCGGCTGGGTGGGACGGGTCATCAACCGTGACGGATCCCCCCATGACCTGGCGCCGTTCCAGTTCATCCAGAATCTCAATGTCATCGGGACCTTCAACGTCATGACCAAGGCGGCCTCGGTCATGGCCACCGTCGAACCGCAGGAGAACGGTGAGCGCGGGGTGATCGTCAACACGGCGTCGGTCGCCGCCTTCGACGGGCAGATCGGGCAGTTGGCCTACTCGGCATCCAAAGGCGCCATCGTGGGCATGACCCTGCCGGCGGCCCGCGACCTGGCCGTGGTCGGTATCAGGGTGTTGGCCATCGCCCCCGGCCTGTTCGACACCCCGCTGCTGGCCATGCTTCCCGACGAGGCCCGTACGGTCCTGGCCCAGTCGGTCAACTTCCCCAAGCGTCTGGGCAATCCGGCCGAGTTCGGCGCCCTGGTGGCCCACATCGCCTCCAACAGCTATCTCAACGCCGAGGTGATCCGGCTGGACGGCGGCATCCGGATGCCTCCGAAGTAGCCCACCCTCCCGGGTCGGCCGGGCCGGTCCGTGGACGCGGGTCCGGTCGCCAAACCCGGCCCGATGCGAAGGTCGGAGGGCCGGACCGGGGGTTCTGCCCCGCCTGCCGGGGGAGCGGCCCGACGGGGTGGCTCGGGTAGTGTCGCCGGAGAGCCATGACCTCCACCCTCTCCAATCCCCAGGCCGAACGTCCGGCCCACAGCAGCGCCGTCATCAGGACGGTCGGACTCACCAAGGTGTACGCCGGATCCGATCTGCGCGCCGTGGACGGGCTCGATCTCACCGTCCAGCCCGGGGAGATCTTCGGGCTGCTGGGTCCGAACGGCGCCGGCAAGACCACCACCGCGGGCATGCTCACCACCCGGGTGATCCCGACGTCGGGCCAAGCCTTCGTCGGCGGCATCGACGTGGTGGCCCACCCGGCCCTGGCCAAACAGATCCTCGGCATCGTGAGCCAACAGAACACGCTGGACCGCCAGCTGACCGTGTGGGAGAACCTCTACTTCCACGGTCGGCTCTTCGGTATCCCGGCCAAGGAATCGCGTCGGACGGCCACCGAGCTCCTGGCCCAGTTCCAGCTGGAGAAGTGGGCCGGGGCGTCGGTCTACGCCCTCTCGGGAGGCATGGCCCAGCGGTTGATGGTGGCCCGGGCCATCTTCCACCGGCCGGCGGTGCTCTTTCTCGACGAGCCCACCGCGGGTCTGGACCCACAGAGCCGGCTGGCTCTGTGGGGCACACTGCGGGAGCTCAATGCCGCCGGCCAGACCATCCTGTTGACGACGCACTACATGGAAGAGGCCGACCAGCTCTGCGGCCGGGTGGCGATCATGGACCGGGGCAGGATCCTGGCGCTCGACACACCGGCGGCCCTCAAGCAGCAGGTCGACGCGGACACCATCGTGACCGTCACCGCCTCGGGCGATCCTGCCGAGCTGGCCCGGGTACTGACCGAGGGCATCGAGGGGGTGACCCGGACCCGTCCCATCGAGGGCGGGATCGAGCTCCACGTGAAAGGCAAGGACCGGCTCCTGCCCAAGGTGGTCGCCGTGGCCGATGGGGCCGGGTATCCGGTCCTGGACCTTTCGGTGACCGAGCCCACCCTCGAAACCGTCTTCATCAATCTGACCGGCAAGGAGCTGAGGGACTGATGAGCACCGTGGAGACCAGCCCACTGACCACCCCCGTCCACTCGACGCCGACCCGCTCGACGTTCGAAGCCGGGCGGATCGCCCTCGGGGCGCTCATCCTCCGTGACCTGGTGGTCCTGCGCAAGCATCTCGTGGAGTTCGTGATCAGGGTGCTGGTGCAACCGTTTCTGCTCTGCTTCGTCTTCCTCTACGTCTTCCCGAAGATCGGCCAGGGCATCGGCGGCGGCGGTGGTCCGCGGGCGGAGTCGGCTTTTGCCACCCTGCTGGTCCCCGGAGTCGTCGGTATCTCCATCCTCTTCCAGGGCGTGCAGTCGGTCGCGCTGATCATGTCCCAGGAGTTCGGTTTCACCCGCGAGATCGAGGACCGCGTACAGGCGCCGTGCCCCATCTGGCTGGTGGCCATGGCCAAGGTCCTGTCCGGCGCGGTCCAGGGCCTCATTTCGGCCATCATCGTCCTGCCCATCGCCTCGGTGGTGCACGCCAAGGGCGTCGAGGCCCAGCTCAACATGCACTGGTGGATCATCGTGACCGTCGTCCCGCTGGCCTGCGTGACCATGGCATCCCTGGGGCTGCTGCTCGGGACCAGCTTCGAACCCCGCAACATCGGCCTCATGTTCGGGTTCATCATCCTGCCGGTGACCTTCCTCGGAGGGACCTACTACGAATGGACCCGCCTGGCACCGGTCAAGGTGGGCGACTGGCACTGGCTGCAGACGGTGGTGCTGATCAATCCGCTGATCTACGTGAACGAAGGGATGCGGGCCGCATTCACCGACGCGCCACACATGCATCTGTATGTGGTCTATCCGGTCATCATCGGGTTCCTCGCCCTCTTTCTCAGTCTCGGTCTGCGGAATTTCCGGCGCCGGGTGCTGTCCTGAGCCTCAGGCCGCCGGCCGCTCCGCGCCGTGCCCCAGTCGGACCCGGACCGGGTGTCGCCCGGTGTCGACTGAGGTGGGGTATCGATGCGGGCCGGTAGGATGACCCCTGTTCACGCGGAGTCGACGAGCACTCGACGGAGGTGGTTCCCACGGCAACCGAGGTGGTAGCGAAGGCACCGGCGTCGCCCGGGGGTGCGGAAGAAGGGTCGGCGTTCGATGTGGTGATCATCGGCGGCGGACCCGGCGGTTACGCCACCGCGCTCTACGGGGCCGCGGCCGGTCTGTCGATGGCCATCGTCGAGATGGACAAGGTCGGAGGCACCTGTCTGCACCGCGGATGCGTGCCGGCCAAGGAGTTCCTCGAGACGGCGGCTGTCTACCGCACCGTGGCCGGATCGGGTCAGTTCGGGATCGACACCGGCCGGGTGGCCACCGACACCCCGGCCCTCGACTTCTCGGTCAGCCAGACCCGCAAGCAGGAAGTGGTGGACCAGCTGTTCAAGGGCCTGGCCGGGCTCCTGAAGGGCCGGGGGATCCAGGTCTACAACGGGAGTGGGACCTTGCTCCCCGGCCACCGGGTCCGGATCGCCGGCAA
This sequence comes from uncultured Acidimicrobiales bacterium, assembly GCA_963713625.1. Classification (GTDB taxonomy): domain Bacteria; phylum Actinomycetota; class Acidimicrobiia; order Acidimicrobiales; family RAAP-2; genus Bog-756. Next base: position 14,056 of record CAVQMN010000001.1, read on the forward strand.
TGACGGCACCACCACGGAGATCACCGGCACCGACGTCGTACTGGCCGCCGGCTCGGTTCCCCGTACCATCCCGGGTTTTGACGTGGACGGCGAGCTGGTGATGACCTCCGATGAGGTGTTGGCCCTCGAGAAGCTGCCGGACTCGGTGGCGGTCGTCGGGGGTGGGGCGATCGGGTGCGAGTTCGCATCCCTGTTGAGCGATCTGGGCACCGGGGTCACCGTGTTCGAGGCCCTACCCACCATCCTGAGCGGCTGCGACGAGGACGTGGTCAAGACGGTGGCCCGGTCCTTCCGCAAGCGGGGTATCGAGGTGAAGGCCGGAGTCCAGCTGCAGGGCCACACCCCTGACCCGTCGGGGCGGGGGACGACCCTCACCTACGGCGATGGCGAGAAACTGGAGGTGGGCGCGGTCATCGTGTCGGTGGGCCGGCGCCCGCGCACCGAGGGCCTGCTGGCCGACGGGACCGGCGTGGTGGTGGACGACCACGGGTACGTGGTCGCCGATGAGACCATGCGCACGGCCGCCGACCGGGTGTGGGCGGTGGGCGATGTCGTGGCCGGCACCCCCCAGCTGGCCCACGTCGGGTTTGCCGAAGGGATCGTGGTCATCAAGAGCATTCTGGGCGAGCCGGTGGTTCCCGTCGACTACGGGCGGGTCCCCTGGGCCATCTACTGTCATCCCGAGGTGGCGTTCGCCGGCCTGAGCGAGGCCGCGGCCAAAGAGGCCGGTTTCGACGTGGTGGTCAAGAAGGACCCGTTCGGCGGCAACAGCCGGGCCCGGATCATCGGGGACACCGAGGGCCTGGTGAAGGTGGTCGCCGAACGCAGGGAGGACGGCACCACCGGAAGGATCCTCGGGGTCCATATGGTGGGGCCCTGGGTGACCGAGCAGCTCGGAGCCGGCTATCTGGCCGTCAACTGGGAGGCCACCGCGGACGAGGTGGCCCAGTTCATCCAACCCCATCCGTCGCTGTCGGAGACATTCGGTGAGACGGTATTGGCCCTGACAGGAAGGGGACTCCACGTTGCCTGACGTGATCATGCCGCAGCTGGGTGAGACCGTGACCGAAGGGACCATCACCAAGTGGTACAAGGCGGTCGGGGACCAGGTGGCCCGCGACGAACCGCTGTTCGAGGTGTCGACGGACAAGGTCGACTCGGAAGTGCCGTCTCCCGCCGAGGGCGTGCTCACCGCCATTCTGGTGGAGGAGGGTGACACCGTCGACGTGGGAGTGACGCTGGCCGTCATCGGCGACGAGGGTTCGGCCAACGGCACCGCGCCGGCCGCCGCGGCCACCACCGGTCCTGCTGTCGCACCCGCTCACGCAACCCCCGCCCCACCTGTCGAGCCCGCTCCTCTTCCGGCGCCTCCGCCTCCGCCTTCGACCGCCCGGCCGCCGAGCTCGGAGCCGGCTGAGGCCGTCGCCGCCGACAGGCTTCCGGAGACCGAGCACACCGGCGACCCCTCACCGGCCCCCACACCCGAACGCCCGCCGGCCACCTCCGCCGTGGCTTCGGGGGAGGGCCTCGTGCTCTCGCCGGTGGTGCGCAAACTGCTCAGTGAGAACGGGATCGATCGGTCGGACGTGACCGGCACGGGACTCGGCGGGCGCATCACCCGGGCGGATGTGGAGGCAGCCATCGCCTCGGGATCGCGCAAGGCCCCGGCCGAACCGGCGGGAGACCCGGCGCCGGTGCCGAGTATCCAGGATCGCCGCCCGCCGGTGGTGGAGGCGCCGTCCGCCGGGGTCCGGGCCCCGGACGGGTCGAGGGATGAGATCGTCCCCTTCACCAACATCCGGCGCCGCACCGCCGAGCACATGGTTCGCTCCAAGGCGACCTCCGCCCACACCTTGATGGTCAAGGAGATCGACTACGAGCAGGTCGAGCGGGTCCGGCGGACCCACGGCGACCGGTTCAAAGCCGAGGAGGGGTTCGGCCTCACGTACCTGCCGTTCGCAGCCCGGGCCTCGGTCGAGGCCCTGGCCGAGTTCCCCCATCTCAACGCATCGGTCGGTGACGACGCGTTGATCATCCACCACGACATCAATCTGGGGATCGCCGTCGACCTCGACAACGAGGGCCTCATCGTCCCGGTGGTACACAACGCCGAGGAGCTCAACCTGCGGGGCATGGCCCGGCGGATCCGTGATGTGGCCGACCGGGCCCGCAACAAGAGGCTGAGCCTCGACGACATCAGCGGCGGTACCTTTTCCATCACCAATGCCGGCCCGTTCGGCACACTCATCACCGGAGCCATCATCAACCAGCCCCAGGTGGCCATCCTGTCGACCGATGGCGTGGCCCGGAAACCGGTGGTGGTGGAACTGCCCGACGGCACCGAGTCCATCGCCATCCACTCCGTCGGCCTGGTGGCCATGACCTTCGATCACCGGGCTGTCGATGGCGCCTACGTGGCCCGCTACCTGGCCCGGCTGTCGGAGATCCTCAACGATCGCGACTGGGCCGGTGAGCTGTAGGCCGGCACCGGCGGCCGGCACCGGCGCCGTGACCGTCCGCCGATGAGGATCCGCTGGCTGGGTCGGGTGCCCTACCGCGAGGCCTGGGAGCTCCAGCGGAGCCTGAGCCGGCGCTCGACCGAGGACTACCTCCTCCTGCTGGAGCACCCCTCCGTGTACACCCTGGGTGTCAACGGTGATGTCGGCCATGTGCTGGTCGATCCGGCATCGGTGGCGGCGGACATGATCCGGGTCGACCGGGGCGGCGATGTCACCTATCACGGTCCCGGGCAGGTGGTCGGTTATCCGATCCTCTCGGTGGGTCCGGGGCCCCACCGCGGTCCCCGCCATGTGCACGAGGTCGAGCAGGTGGTGATCGGCGCCCTCGTCGACCTCGGGATCCCGCCGGCCACGGTGGGTCGCCTGCCCGACTTCCCGGGAGTCTGGGTCGGACTCGACGACGCCACCGGGCCGAGGAAGATCTGCGCCATCGGGGTGCGGACGTCGCGAGGTCGGACCACACACGGCTTCGCCCTCAACGTCAGCACCGACCTCTCCATGTTCGGCCACATCGTGCCCTGCGGGATCGCCGACAAGGCGGTGACCTCACTGGCGCGCGAGGGGTACCCGGTGGCGCTGGCCGACGTGGTGGACGCGCTCATGGCGTCGGCCCAGTCGGTGTGGGGCCCCGCCCGCGACCTGCAGCGGGTGACGGACGCCCCGGGCCGTGACCGGCCGTCGGAGGTGGAGGAGCCGGCCGCCGGAGGCCACGCCGCCCACTCGTCGGCCGAGCCGGTCGCCGTGTCGCTCGGGCCGCCGAGGCTCGGTGAGCGGGCCCTCGACCGACGACTCCGGCGGTCAGGCGTCGACCCCCACGCCGGCGTGTCGTCGACCGAGCGCAAACCGCCATGGCTGCGGGTCAAGGCGCGGATGGGCGACGGCTACCTCGGACTCAAGCACGACCTCCGCCATCTCGACCTGGTCACGGTGTGCGAGGAGGCCGGCTGCCCCAACATCTACGAGTGCTGGTCCGACGGGACCGCCACCTTCATGATCAACGGATCCCGTTGCACCCGGGCCTGCGGCTTCTGCCAGGTCGACACGGCCCGGCCGCGGCCGCTCGACACGGCCGAACCCGAGCGGGTGGCCGAAGCGGTGGAACGGATGGGACTGGCCCACGCGGTGATCACCTGCGTGGCCCGCGACGACCTGGCCGACGGCGGCGCCTCCGGGTTCGCCGCCACCATCGCCGCGGTCAGGGGTCGCACACCGCGAACGACCGTCGAAGTCCTCATCTCGGACTGCAAGGGTGACGAGGCCTCGCTCCGAACCGTTTTCGATGCCCGGCCCGACGTTCTCAACCACAACATCGAGACGGTGGCCAGGCTGCAGCGGGCCGTGCGTCCGTCGGCCGGCTATGCCCGGAGCCTGACCGTGCTGGCCCGGGCCAAGGGCGCCGGCCTCACCACCAAATCGGGGATCATCCTCGGCATGGGCGAGCGGATGGACGAGGTCCTGGCCACCCTGGCCGATCTGCGGGCGGTCGGGACGGACATCGTGACCCTCGGGCAGTACCTGCGGCCGAGCGGCCACCACCTGCCGGTGGCCCGCTGGTGGACGCCCGACGAGTTCGCCGCCATCCGCGGCGCGGGAATGGCCATGGGGTTCTCCCACGTCCAGGCCTCCCCGCTCACCCGGTCGAGCTACCACGCCAGAGAGGCCGTCGAGTCGACAACCATGGGGCACGCCGGCGCGGCGGAGACCGGTCCAGACCGGGCCACGGCCGCGGCCGCCACGGTGTCGTGACGGAGCCATGACCGTTCTCTCCGACGTGGCCCAGGCTTCCCGTCATGGCCGCATCGACCGGGTCCGTCAGCGCATGCGGGAGTCCGGCGTCGACGCCCTCCTGCTCTCCCACGGAGCCGATCTTCCGTGGCTCACCGGCTACCGGGCCATGCCCCTCGAGCGCCTGACCATGCTCGTGCTGCCGGCCATCGGGGACGCGGTGCTGGTTGTTCCCGCCCTCGAGGCCCCGAGGGTGGCCGCGGCCGACCGGCTCTTCTCGTTGTTGCCGTGGACCGACGTCGAGGATCCCCTCGACCTGGTGACCTCGCTGCTCCCCGCCGCGGCCCGTGGTGCCGGCGGGGAGCCGCTCCGGCTGGCCATCTCCGATCGGGCCTGGACCACGACGGTGCTCGCCCTCCAGCGACGGTTGCCCGACGCCCGGTGGATCGAAGCCTCGACGGTGACTTCGCCGCTCCGCGCCGTCAAGGACGCGTCGGAGATCGAGGCACTCCGGCTGGCCGGGGCCGCCGCCGACCGGGTGGCCGCCGTGCTGCAGGCCGGCGCGATCCCGCTGGTGGGCAGTACCGAGTCTGCCGTCTCGGCCCGCATCGCCGCGCTGCTGATCGACGAGGGCCATCAAGAGGTCAACTTCGCCATCGTGGGCAGCGGCCCCAATGGCGCCAGTCCCCACCACGAGGCGGGCGGTCGTGTCATCGGCCGGGGCGAGACGGTGGTGTGTGACTTCGGCGGTTCGTACTCGCTCGACGGCGACGTCGGGTACTGCTCGGACATCACCCGGACGGTCGTGACCGGTCCGGCCTCCGGCGATATCGAAGAGTGCTATCAGGTCCTGCGGGCGGCCCAGCAACGTGCGGTGTCGGCCGCCCGGTCAGGCGTCACGGCCGAGCATGTCGATCAGGTGGCCCGACAGGTCATCGAAGATGCCGGCTTCGGCCCGCTCTTCGTCCATCGGACCGGTCACGGCATCGGGATAGAGGAGCACGAGGACCCGTACCTGGTGGCCGGGAACACCGAGCACCTCCGTCCGGGACACGCCTTTTCGGTGGAGCCGGGTATCTACTGGCCCGACCGGTTCGGTATGAGGCTCGAGGACATCGTGGTCATCGGCGAGGACGGGGAGCCTGAACCGCTCAACTCGGCCGATCACGATCTCGTCGTCGTCGACGGATAGGAGCGCGTCCCGATGGACCTGGGCATCGACGGCAAGGTGGCGCTGGTGGTCGGCGGGTCACGCGGCCTGGGGCGGGCCACGGCGGAGGCCCTGGCCGCCGAGGGGGCTCGGGTGATGCTCTCGTCGAGAAGCGAGGAGGCGCTGGCCGCCACCCGGGAAAGCCTGCGGGTGGCGGGGGCTGATGTGGCCGTCGAGGCGGCCGACATCTCCGATCCGGACTCGCCCGCCCGCCTGGTCGAGGCCACGGTGCGGGTGTTCGGGACCGTCGACATCGTCATCGCCAACGCCGGCGGCCCGCCGGCCGGGCGCGCCCTCGACGTCGACGATGGGTCGATCGACCGGGCGCTGGATGCCAACCTGAAGTCGGCGGTCCGGCTGACCAGGGAGGCGGTTCCGTTCATGCGCAGGAACGGATGGGGACGGATCTGCTGCATCACCTCCTACGCGGTGGTGCAGCCGCTGCCCGGACTGGCGCTGTCCAACATGGCCCGGGCCGCCCTGTGGGCGTGGGCGAAGACCGCGGCCCAGGATCTGGCCGCCGAGGGGACCGGTATCACCCTCAACCTGCTGTGCCCGGGACCGCATGCCACCGACCGCATGCGGGAGCTGGGCGGCGATGGCGTCATGGGGGACCCGGCCGACTTCGGCCGGGTGGCCGCCTTTGTGTGCTCCCGGTCCGCCGGGTTCGTCAACGGTGCTGCCCTGGTGGTCGACGGGGGAGCCACCCTGGCCCTGTAGGGCAGAACGACACCCGTATCACCCCGCCGGCCGGCTGTCACCTTCGCCGGCGGTGCGAAGACTGGACTTGGACTCCCGGCCCTTCCAGAAGCGGCGTTGCACGACGAGGGTGCCCACGCCCACCGCCAGCAGGATGACCACGTTCAAGAGGAGCTGCTCGGTGGCGCCCCACATCTCGCTCCACTGCTCGTAGGCCGCCGACAGCCCCATGGCTGCGGCGGCGGGGATGGTGGTCACGGAGATGAACACGCCGATGAGGGCATTGGCGCGCGCTTCCAGAATCGACACCACGCCGACGAAACCGGCGACGACGGCCACGATCACCGAGAAGAGGTTGGGCTTGCTGATCAGGTCGGAGACCGGCCGGAACCCGAGGAGATAGTCGCGCGGCGTCTGACCGATGCCATGGATGACCGTTGCGAACAGGAATGTGACCACCACGGCCAGACCGAACCCGACGCCGAGGGCGACGAGCCCCCGTCGGACCGGTCGGCGGTTGCGTTCGGTGATCCCGAGGGACACGCCGAGGATGGCGTTGTACTCGGGTCCCACCACCATGGCCGCCACGATCAGGATCTGGGAGTTGGTGAGGATGCCGACCGCGGCCAGCAGCCCGGCACTGATCAGCAGCATGTAGAAGCTGAAGGGGTAGCTGGCATTGGCCCGGATGGTGGCATCGACCACCTCCCAGACGGGGGCGGCCTCGCGGTCGCTGACCAGCGGCCGGCGGGTCTTCTGATCGGTGCGGATGATGGCGGTCTCGGCCCGGTTCACCGAGATGGGGCCGCGCTCGAGCGGGCCCAGGGCCTGCAGCCGGTGGATGACCTCGTTGGCCACCTCCGGTTCGAGGTCGCACTCGACAACGTCCCCGTCAGGGGAGAAGGTCGATGCCGGAATCACCGTCACGTTGACGGCGCCGGCGGAAGCGGCGAGCACCTCCAGCACCCGGGGGGTGCTGGTTGCCGCACTGGCCAGGCGGATGTGGAACACGTCCCTCCCGATGAAGGTGTCTGATCGGGCGCACCGTCACGGTGTCGCCGTGGAGCGCTGGCGAGATCCGTCTAGGTGGGGGGATCCGAGGGAGGAGGTGGCGGTGGCTGCACCAGGAGGGGGAGCGGGGAATCGGACGGTCCGGCCGTCGGCGGGGGAGGGGGAGGAGGCGGGATCTTCGGCGTCGACGGGACCGGCCCCTGACGCGGGCCGGTGTTCCGCTCGAGCGTGGGCAACGGACCGGCCGGCGAGCGGTCGATGACTCCGAACGACGACGGTACCGGCATCGGGTTGGAAACCGGCGCCGGGGTAGGCGGACGGCCGGGGTCGGCACGCTTGCCCGCACCTCCCGCGCCGCGGTTGGAGGCGGCAAACGAAGGGGCCAGCGGCCGGCGACTGTCCTCGACGGCCTTCTCCATCAGGGAGCCGCCCTCGGTTCCGTAGTGGGCCGCGTCGAAGTCGTAGAAGCCCGAAGCGGACGCCCGCCGCCTCTTCTGGTCATGGGAGCGCTTGGCCCGGACGACCAGCAGCATCACCAAGACGAACGCTCCGAAGCAGATCACAATGAGCTCGATCATCCTGGTGTCTCCTGAGTAGGAACCGTCCCCATCCATCGTACCGATCAGCTGCCGTAAACACACTGATTCTCTTGACTCCGCCCATTCTCCTGCTCTTGATTCCGTCCCTGCTCCACCATCGGTGGTGGGCCGCGGTTGTCATCGGCGATCAGTCCAGTCCGACCCTTGAGGTGCTGGCGCCGTGCTCGGCATCGGCCCACGGCGAACCGTCTGACGGATCTTCACCGTCACCGGGGGATCCGAGCGACGGCGCGGGCACCAGCTCGGGAACCATCCGCGGCGGGGCCCACGTGCCGGCCGCCAGCTCAGGCACCGCTCGGGGCACGTCCGACCTGGCCTCCCCGTCCGAAGCCGTCGCCCCGAACCCGTCGAAGAGGCCACCGGGCTCCCATGGGTCCGCGGCCATGGGTGCGAACCGGCGCCGTCTGAGCGGCCGGAAGGCGAAGAGCCACATGGCGCCAGCGGCCAGTGCCACCAGGGCGATCACCTCCGCGATGATGGCCGGGGTCACACCCGCGCCCGGAGGTTTCGCGGCCGGTGTGGGCGTCGCCCTCGGGCGCGGATCGGTCGACCGGGCCGGGTCACCGTGGCGGACGGATCCGTACTGCTGAAAGCTGACGGCCACGGCCTGGGAGGGGGTCAGGGCCGCGGGATTGGACGCCGAGCTCGACGAGGCGAGCTCGGTCATGGAGACGTACTGTCCGGCTCGGAAGATCACGATCTGTTCGATGGCCCGGATGGGAGAGGCGACGGTCACCGAGTAGCCGTGGGCACCGGGGATACTGGGCACGTCGAAGGGGACCGAGCTCGCGAACGGTGCCCGCAGACCGTCGGTGAAGCTCTTGGCCGCCCCGAGGTGGGGAATGCGGAACAACAGCACGGCGACGTCGTTGGCGCCCTGGTCGGGACCGGTCCGGTCGGTCCAGAGGCGGATGGAGGCCCCGAACTCGGGCTCGGCGGCGAGCGCGTTGAACTGATCCTCGGCTCGCTGGGGCGAGGTCGACTGGGAGGCGAACTCAGCGGGGGTCAGCGGTCCGTTCGTCGGGCCTGACGGGGCCGCGGTGTAGCCCGGGAGTGGCTGGGTGATCATCAACGACCGCAGTGGGGGATCGGTGGCCGCGGCGGCGCCCGCCCGGGCGGGGCCGGCTCCGATCACGAACACCGCCGAGAGGGCGAACGCCATCAGCGCTGGGCGTGCTGCTCCGAGCGCCGCCCCGATCGAGCGAGGGCGCCACCGATGTGACCGCACAGGCGGAAGCCCTACGCCACGAAGTACTTGGCTTGCGGATGATGGCAGATGATCGCCGTGGTCGACTGCTCCGGGTCGAGCTGGAACCCTTCGCTCACCTCGATGCCGATGCGGTCGGCCCCGAGGAGCTCGACGACCTTGGCGTTGTCCTCGAGGGCCGGGCAGGCGGGGTAACCCCACGAGTAGCGCCCGCCCCGGTACTTCTGGCGGAACAGGCCGGCGAGGCTGGGGCCGTCCTGGTCGGCGAAGCCGAGCTCCTCGCGGATCCGGCGGTGCCAGTACTCGGCCAGCGCCTCGGCCATCTCCACGCCGAGGCCATGGAGGTAGAGGTAGTTCTGGTACTGATCGTCCGCCTTGAGGCGGGCGGCCTCTTCCGAGACGCGATCCCCCATCGTCACCACCTGGAAGCTGGCCCAGTCCGGTTCTCCCGAATCGATGGATCGGAAGAAGTCGCTGATGCACAGCCAGGGTGACTCGGTCTGGCGCGGGAACGAGTACCGCATCAGCTCCCGGGTGCGGCTCTCATCCTCGAACAGGACCAGATCGTCGCCGTCGGCGTTGGCCGCGAAGTGACCCCAGGCCACCTGGGGGACGAGGAGCTGGCCGGCGATGGCCGTGGACAGCTGGTCCCGCAGCAGTCCTCGGATCCTGTCCTTGAACGCAGGGTCGTCCTCGCCCTTGTCCGGGCGGAAGCCCCACTGGTTGCGGAACAGTGCCGTCTCGTTGAGGTAGGCGGCGATGTCGTCGATGGCCATCCCCTTGGCCACCCGGCTCCCGAGGAACGGCGGTGTGAATGTGGGATTGTCGGTGGCCACCTCCGGCGACCGGGAGGGGAGGGTCTCCCCCCGCTCGCGGGCCTCGGCCGCGGCCTGCTTGCGCAGTTCGCTCTGGCGCGGCCCGAGGTCGCGTCCACCGACGGCCAACCCGAACTCGGGGTCGTCCTCGCCCGACTTGGACAACTCGACCAATCGGTCCATGGTCCGGAGTCCTTCGAACGCGTCCTTGCCGTAGAACAGGCGGCCGTCGTAGACCTTGCGCAGATCCCGTTCGACGTAGGTGCGGGTGAGTGCGGCACCACCCAGGATGACCGGGATGTGGGACAGGTTGCGCCGGTTCAGCTCCTCGAGGTTCTCGCGCATGATCAGGGTGGACTTGACCAACAGGCCGCTCATGCCGATGGCGTCCGCGCCCCATTCCTCGAGGGCGGTGACCATGTCGGCGATCCCCACCTTGATCCCGAGGTTCTTCACCGTGTACCCGTTGTTGGTGAGGATGATGTCGACCAGGTTCTTGCCGATGTCGTGCACGTCCCCCTTGACCGTGGCCAGCACCATGACACCCTTGCCGCCCTGGTCGGCCTTCTCCATGGAGGGCTCGAGGTAGGCCACGGCCGTCTTCATCGTCTCGGCCGATCCGAGCACGAAGGGCAGCTGCATCTCGCCGGAGGCGAACAGCTCGCCCACCGTCTTCATGCCGGCCAGGAGGAAGTCGTTGATGATGGTCAGCGGCGTCATGCCCTCGGCCATGGCCTGCTCGAGGTCATCCTCGATGCCGTTGCGGTCCCCGTCGACGATCCGGTGCTCGAGGCGACGCTCGACCGGCCATCCCGATCTGTCCTCGGTGGCCGCAGCCGAGGAGGCCGACACACCCTCGAAGATGGTCAACAGCTCGGACAGGGGGTCGTAGCCGTCACGCCGACGGTCGTAGATCAGGTCGAGGCAGACCTCCCGGGCCCGGTCGTCGATCTTCGACAGCGGCAGGATCTTCGAGGCGTGCACGATGGCCGCGTCCAGGCCGGCCTCGACACACTCATGGAGGAACACCGAATTGAGGACCTGGCGGGCCGCCGGGTTGAGGCCGAACGAGACATTGGACAGACCGAGGATGGTGTAGACGCCGGGCAGCTCGGACTTGATCCTCCGGATCCCCTCGATGGTCTCGATACCGTCCTTGCGGCTCTCCTCCATGCCCGTGGACAGGGGGAGGGCCAGCGCGTCGAACATGAGGTCCTGGGGTCGCAACCCGTACCGCTCGGTGGCGATGTCGTGGATGGCGGTGGCGGCCCGTACCTTCCAGTCGGCGGTCCGGGCCTGTCCCTCGGTGTCGATGCACGTACAGACCACGGCGGCACCGAACTCCTTGGCCAGGGTCAGGAACGAGTCCAGCCGGGTCCCCGGTTCGTCGCCCTCCTCCAGGTTCACCGAATTGATCACCGCCCGGCCGCCGATCCAGGACAGGGCGGTCTCGACCACCGGCGCCTCGGTGGAGTCGACCATCAAGGGCGCCGTCGACTGGGTGGCGAAGCGGGAGATCACCTCTTCCATGTCGGCCACCCCGTCGGCCCCGGTGTAGTCGACGCAGACGTCGATGAGGTGGGAGCCTTCCTTGACCTGGTCACGGGCCATGGCCACGCAGGTGTCCCAGTCGGCTTCGAGCATGGCCTCGCGAAACTTCTTCGATCCGTTGGCGTTGGTGCGCTCGCCGACGACCAGAAAAGAGGTGTCCTGGGCGAACGGGACCTGGATGTAGATGGAGGCGGCGCCGTACTCGGGCTCGGGCCGCCGGGCTGCCGGGGTGAGATCGGCACACGCCTCGACCACCGCGGCCAGGTGGGCCGGTGTGGTCCCGCAGCACCCGCCGATGACCGACACCCCCAACTCGCTCACGAACTGGCGGTGGTACTCGGCCAACTGCTCGGGGGTCAGGTCGTAGTGCATCGCCCCGTCCACGACGGAGGGAAGCCCGGCGTTGGGCAGGCAGCTGACCGGAATGGTGGCGTGACCGGTGAGGTGCCGGAGCGGCTCGAACATCTCGGCCGGACCGGTGGCGCAGTTGAGCCCGATCACGTCGACGTCCATGGCCTCGAGGGCGCACAGTGCGGCACCGACCTCGGTCCCCGGAAGCATGGTCCCGGTCAGCTCGATGGTGATCTGGGTCTGGATGGGCACGGTGCGGCCGTTGGCCGCCATGGCCCGCCTGGCCCCGTTGATGGCCGCCTTGGCCTGCAGCAGGTCGAAGACCGTCTCGACGACGATGAGGTCCACGCCGCCCTCGATGAGTGCGGTGGCCTGCTCCTCGTAGGCATCTCGGAGATCGGCGTACCGGATCTGACCGAGGGTGGGGAACTTGGTGCCCGGGCCGATGTTCCCGGCCACCCACCGGGGACGGTCGGGCGTGGCGAAGTCGTCCGCCGCCCTCCTGGCCAGTGCGGCGGCGGCCAGGTTCAGCTCACGGACGCGGTGGGCCTGGCCGTACTCGGCCAGGACCGGGCCGAAGGCCCCGAAGGCGTCGGTCTCCACCACGTCGCAGCCCACTTCGAGGAACGACCGGTGGACCCGGTCGATGACGTCGGGACGGCTGACCACCAGCAGCTCGTTGCAGCCTTCCAGCTCGGGACCGCCGAAGTCGTCGGCGGTCAGCTCGGCCAGCTGGAGATTGGTGCCCATGGCACCGTCGAAGATGAGCACCCGCTCGGAGAGGGCCTCGAGGTAGCTCGACGTGTCGGTGTGCTTGGCTCCCATGAGCAATCAAGGCTACCGGGGAGCGGCGGCCCGACGGGCGCCACCGTGTCCCCGGCCCGGGAAGGCTGCGCCTGCTGGCTCCGGGCCGTGCCGTCACCCGGGGCCATCGTCGATGGTCGCAGCGTTTAGCATCGTCGTCGGTGACCGCATGGTGGTGAGGATCTATACGAAGTCGGGCGACGACGGGACGACCGGGCTCCTCTTCGGGGGCCGGGTGCCGAAGGACTCCGCCGTGATGGAGATCAACGGCACGGTGGACGAGGCCCAGGCCATGATGGGTCTGGCCCGGGCCGAGGCCGATCCCGACTCGGAGCTGGACCGGCTGTTGACCGGGCTCGAGCGGGACCTGTGGGTGCTGATGGCCGAAGTGGCCACCGACCCGGCCAAACGGTCGAAGCTGGTGGCGGGGACCTCCCTCGTGACCGCCGAGATGGTCGGGGCCCTGGAAGTTCGTATCGACGACCTCATCGAGCGGTTCGACATGCCCGCCGACTTCACCATTCCGGGGGCCAACCGGGTGTCGGCGGCCCTGGACGTGGCCCGTACCGTGGTGCGTCGGGCCGAACGGCTCTACGTTTCGTCGCCCCTCGCCGACTCGTACGTCGGCCGGTACCTCAATCGCCTCTCCGATCTGTTGTGGGCCATGGCCCGCTGGACCGAGGGTGAGCACCACCTTCTCTCCCGGGGCACGCCGCGCCGGCCCCACCCCACCCCGGCGCAGGACTCGACCGACGGCGCGGCCGGAAGGGCTGCGGACGAACAAGGAGGAAGCCCGACGTGAACATCGAGGTCCTGCCGAGGGGCTCCCTCCCACCCGGTGTCGTGACCGTCGGGATTCCGGTGGCATCCACGGGAGACGGTCCCCGGCCCAGAGCCAGCGTCGGGCCCGACGATCTCGCCCCGGCGGAGCTCGATCCCGAGTGGTGCACACGGCACGGGTTCACCGGCAAGGTCGGCCAGACGGTCACCTTCCGGGCCGCTTCGGGCGACCCGTCGTCCGGACCGGAGGTCGTCCTGGTGGGACTGGGCACGCCCGAGCTGCTGGCCGGTGATCGCGGGATCGAGTCGCTCCGTCGGGCTTCGGCCGCCTTCGTCCGCACCGCGGGCCAGGGGGAGACCGCCGCCTACTTCCTTCCCCACGGGTCGGATCTCGACCCGGCGAGGGCGGCGGACGCGGTGGCCGAGGGAGCGGTACTGGCCGCCTACCGCTACGACGCCTTCCGCACCGGCGAGCGCCCGGGGCAGCTGGCCACGGTGGTGATCGTCCCCGACTCGGACGACGACGTGCAGGCGGTACGCGCAGGAGCGCAGCGAGGAGCCCGCCTGGCGGCATCGGTCAGCTTGGCCCGCGATCTGGTGAACGAGCCGCCGAGCTCGCTCACCCCCGAGAAGTTCGCCGCCACCTTCGTCGAACGGTTCGCGGGGGTGGCGGGAGTGACCGTCGAGGTGTGGGACGAGGACCGCATCGCCACCGAGCGCCTCGGGGGCCTGCTCGGGGTGGCCCGGGGTTCGACGCAGCCCCCCCGTCTGGTGCGTGTCCAGTACCAGCCGGCCGATCCCATCGAGATCGACGGCCGGGTGCCCCACCTGGCGCTGGTGGGCAAGGGGATCACGTTCGACTCGGGCGGCCTGTCGCTCAAGACGGCCACCGGCATGGAAACCATGAAGACCGATATGGGCGGGGCCGCCGCCGTGCTCAGCGCGGTGGATGCCGCGGCCGCCCTCGGGGCCCGGATACGGATCACCGCCTTCACCCCACTGACGGAGAACATGCCCAGCGGGTCGGCGATCAAGCCGGGTGATGTCCTCACGACCAGGAACGGCAAGACCATCGAGGTCCTCAACACCGACGCCGAAGGTCGGCTGGTGTTGGCCGACGGTCTGACCCTGGCCGCGGAAGAGGGGCCGGACGCCATCGTCGACCTGGCCACACTCACCGGCGCCCAGGTGGTGGCGCTGGGCAAGGAGATCGCCGGCCTGCTGGGCAACGACGACGGTCTCATGGCCGAGCTGCGGGCGGCCGGGGACAGGGCCGGGGAGCCGTTGTGGCCCCTCCCGTTGCCCGACGACTACCGCAGCCACATCGAGTCGGAGATCGCCGACATGCGCAACGTCGGACGGCCGGGACAGGCCGGCAGTATCGCCGCGGCCATGCTCCTCCGGGAGTTCGTGGCTGATGTGCCCTGGGCCCACCTCGACATCGCCGGCCCGGCGCGCTCGGATGAGAACAGCCGGTATCTGAGCAAAGGCGGGACCGGCTTCGGCGTGCGCACACTGGTCGAGCTGGTGACCTCCGAACAGTTCGCCGCGTCACTGGTGCCCTCGGTCCCGTGAGGATCGCCGTCCTCGGAGCGGGGTCATGGGGGACCACCGTCGCTTCATTGGTCGCGCCCCGCCACGACACGGTGCTGTGGGCCCGGAACACCGATGTGGCCAAGGCCGTCAACACCGGACATGTCAACCCGGACTACCTGCCCGGTTTCGAACTGCCCATCGAACTCGTGGCCACCGCTGACCTGGCCGAGGCGGCCTGTGATGCCGACATGCTGGTGGTCGGAGTGCCGACCTCGGGGTTCCGGGCCGTGCTGGAAGAGGCCGCCGCCTGCATCCGGCCGTGGATCCCGGTGGTCAGCTTGTCCAAGGGCCTCGAGCGGGACACGCACCTGCGGATGACCGAGGTGATCAAGCAGGTGGTACCCGGCCACCCCGTGGCCGCGCTCACCGGGCCCAACATCGCCCACGAGATCATGTCGGGCAAGGCGGCGGCGTCGGTGGTGGCCACCGAGGACCTCGAGGTGGCCAGCGCCATCCAGGCGGTCTTCACCCGGGGAGTGTTCCGCGTCTACCTCAACGACGATGTCGTCGGTTGCGAGATGGGCGGGGCGCTCAAGAACGTCATCGCCATCGCCGCCGGCATCGGTGAAGGTCTGGGAGTGGGCGACAACACCCGGGCCGCGGTGATGTCGCGGGGCCTGGCCGAACTGGCCCGGCTGGGAGTGGCCCTCGGCGCCCAACCCACCACCTTCGCGGGACTGGCCGGGATGGGCGATCTGATCGCCACCTGCATGAGCCCGCACAGTCGCAACCGGGCTGTGGGGGAGCAGCTCGGGAAGGGTCGGCCGCTAGAGGACATCCTGGCCGAGATGCACATGGTCGCCGAAGGGGTCAAGACGGCGACCGTGGCCCTCGTGCTGGCCGAGCGCCACGGTCTCGACCTGCCCATCTGCACCATGATCGACAAGGTGGTCAAGGGAGAGATCGAGCCGTCGGCCGCCTATTGGGGACTGACCCCGGCCGGGCACGAGGACGAGCCGGGCTGAGCGAGGGACGAGCCGGGCTGAGCGAGAGGGAGCCGGGCTGAGCGAGAGGGAGCCGGGCTGAGCGAGAGGGAGCCGGGTCCCTCTCCGCCGAACAGGTTCAGCGCACGCGCAGCCGTGCCGTCAGCTCGATCTCGACAGGGATGTCGAAGGGCAACGCGGCCATTCCCACCGCGCTGCGGGTATGGCGCCCCGCCTCGCCGAAGATCTCGACGAGCACATCCGAACAGCCGTCGAGGACGGCCGGGGTCTGGTTGAAGCCGGGTGCGACATTGACCATGCCGAAGACCTTGACGATGCGCAAGATCCGGTCGAGGTCACCCAACTCGGCCTGCAACGTGGCCAGCATCGACAGCGCGGTGAGCCGTGCGGCCCTGCGTCCGTCTTCGAGCGAGAGTTCCCCGCCCACCTTTCCGTGCATGATGTTCTGCCCGTCGACGGGACCATGGCCGCCCACGTAGACCACACCGTCCTCGACCACGCAGCCCAGGTAGTTGCCGACCGGCGGTGACACCGGTGGGAGCACGATCCCGAGCTCCTCGAGTCGCTCCTTGATCACGGCCCCATCCTGAAGGCGGCCCTTCCCGCTGCCGGTGCGACCGGCCTCACGGCCACCGACCGGCCACGAGTGCGTCGGGAAGATCCCGCATGTCGTCGAACACATGGGCGTCCCCGATCGACAGCAGGTCCGCACCGGTGACGCCCCCGGCGAATGCGAAGACGGTCATGCCCGCGGCCAGCCCGGCGGTGACGCCCGACACACTGTCCTCGATCACCGCGCAGCGGTCGGGCGAAGTGCCCATCCTTTCGGCGGCGAACAGGAAGATGTCCGGCGCCGGCTTCCCGCGGGCCACCTCGTCGACGCTGAAGATCCGGCCGTCGAAGCGGTCGAACAGGCCGGTCTTGCCCAGGGTGAACCGCATCTTGTCGTGGCTTCCGCTCGATGCCACGCACACCGGCGTGGTGATCAGGCTGAGCGCCTCGACGACTCCGGGCACAGCGACGAGCTCCCGCTCGAACACCTCCCGGTAGCGGGGCTCGAACTCGGACTCCCAGTCGACGCTCCGGCCCAGATGCTGCTCGATCTGATCGTGCATGTAGGCAGCCGATCGACCCACGAACCGCTCGACGACGTCGGCTTGGGTGAGCTGCCACCCCAGCCCCGACAGGATCTCCACTTCGGTCCTGACGGCCAGCCGCTCGCTGTCGACGAGCACGCCGTCGCAGTCGAAGATCACCAGATCGAAGTGGCCCACGGTCTGGACTAGCCGGCCTTCGTTCCGGGGTCCCGCTCAGGCAGGCGGTGGTCACAGGGCAGCTCGACGGCCACATTGATGCGGTTCCAGATGTTGATGAGCCCAACCAGGTAGAGAAGGGCAGCCAGCTCGGTGTCGTCGAACTGGTCCCTGGCCGCGTTCCACGTCTGCTCGTCGACCCGGTGGCCGTCCCCGATACGGGTCATCGCTTCGGCCAGACCCAGGGCGGCCCGCTCGCGTGGTTCGAACAGCGTTGCCTCACGCCAGCCCGCCAGGAGGTCGAGCTTGCTCTGCCCGACGCCCTTCTTCCTGGCCAGGTCCGTGTGGAGGGCGAGGCAGAACGCACAGCCGGTGATCTGTGAGACACGAACCTCCACGAGCTGGGCAATCGATCCCCCGAGCGGACCCCGCGACAGGTGGCCGGAGAGCGCCAACACGTCCTGGTACAAGTCGTAACCGTTGGCGTAGGGATCGAAGCGCACGAGGCGACGGTATCGGGTCGATCGGCGACGGGGTTGGATCGGCTCCCACGGACGGACACGCCACGCCACCACCCAGGCGGGCGTCAGCGGGTGGCGTCCTCGGCGGCCCGGAAGGACACCGCCGGGTGGAACTGCCACCGGGCCAGCTGCTGTTCGATCTCGGTCCGATCCCGCCCGGCGGCCGCCAGTCCCGTGGCCAGCCGATGAGCCCGCCGTCGCATCTGTTCGGGTTCGGGCAGGCGTTGCTCGACCGACCACCGGCGGTGGCTCGACTGCAGTGATTCCGGCAGTCGGCTCAGGTGTCTGAGCGGCAGCGGAGGGATGCGGGTGCGAACGGCGAGCCCGTCGGGACCGTGGGGACGAGCCAGTTCGAAGGTGCAGAGGCGCTGCAGTGCCCGCCGGAAGGGCGAGTTCTTGCCCATCCGTTCGCCCAGTCCCAGCGAGCGCGCCGTGTCGGTGAGATCGAGATCGAAACCGTCCGGACGGACCTCGAGCCCGTAGGAGAGGCGTCGGAGCAGCCAGGTGGTCGACGGGCCGATGATGCCGAGCCAGTACAGCTCGACGTATCGCGAGCACGGGTGGACGCCATGCGGATCGGCTACCGGGTCCGTCCACGGGACGACGTGCAGGGCCGAACCATCGGAAGCCGGGGGAAGGGTCGGTCGGCGCCGGGGCTGGGGCTGGGGTTCCACCCGGGACGGGAGGGTGGTGATGGGGGACATGGGGTTCTCCTCGGTGGTTGGACGGGCGGTGCGGACCGCGTCCCGGCATCGTCGGGGACCGACCTGGCTGGAGACCTACGCCCGGACCTTGCTGTCCCCGGACCCCCTCGCCTCAGCACGGGACTCGCCTCGTGATCCGCCTCACCTCCGGCCTACCAACGGCCCCGGTGGACACTGTCCTCCACGCTGCGCCGGGGTCTGGCCGCCGAGGACGACGGTGGGTCGGGCTCGGCCGCCTCCCCCAACAGGACGGCTCCCAGCCACCGGTACCGGTCGGGGACCCCGAAGGCGGCGTGCAGCTCGTCCTCGCCCCGGAAGTTGCCGAGGAAGGCGGCTCCGAGGCCCAGGTCCGCCGCCCCGAGCAGCAGGGTCATGACCGAAAATCCGGCATCGACGAACCAGTACGGCACCACCCACCGGACCTCCTCCCCGTCCCGGCGGGCCTTGTCGGGCTCCTGGTAGCGGGTCAGATAGGCGTCGGGATCGGCGAACGGGAGCACCACCACCGGCGCCCGGGACAGCCCCGGAAAGCGCCTCGAGCGTGTCCGCCAGTCCGGGTCGGTGGTGGCGTCCCAGAAGGCCGACGTCTGCTCCTCCCCTTCGAGCACGACGAACTCCCGCCCCTGGGTGTTCCCGGCCGACGGCGCCCGGAGCGCGTCCTCCACCAGACGGTCAACGACACCAGCATGCAGCGGCCGTCCACTGAAGTTCCTGGTCATGCGCCGCCGCCGGGCGGCCTCGCTCAGCTCCACATCGCTCCCACGGGCCGCACGCTATCGGTCCGGACCACCGGCTCCGGCGGGGCCCCGGGGGAGCCCCGGGGGTTGCCCCGGGGGTGGCTCGGTGGGAATGTTGACCCAACTGGTAGCGTTTACACCACTGACGAAGAATACGCCGACCGGTCACCATCGGTTCCGGCGCCATCGAAGCAAGGATCGTGATCGTTGTGCCTACCTTCAGGGAAATGTTGGCCCAGGCCAAGGCGGCCGTCCGAGAGGTCGAGCCGGCCGAGGCCGAGCAGGAGATCGCCGCCGGCGGTGCCGTGGTCCTCGACGTGCGTGAACCGGACGAATACGAGCAGGGCGCCCTGCCTGACGCCGTTCACATCCCCCGGGGCACCCTCGAGACCTCGATCGAGGGCCGGATTCCCGACAAGTCCAGCCACGTGGTCGTCTACTGCGCCGGTGGAACCCGCTCGGCGTTCGCGGCCCAGACCATGCAGGAGCTGGGCTACACCGACGTGGCCTCGGTCATCGGCGGGTTCAACCGTTGGAAGGACGAGGGCCGCGAGTGGTCGGCTCCGGCGTCGCTGACGCCCGAGCAGCGCAACCGCTACCAGCGCCACCTGCTGCTCCCCGAGGTCGGTGAGGTCGGCCAGCTCAAGCTGCTCGACTCGAAGGTGCTGCTCCTGGGTGCGGGCGGGCTGGGATCACCGGCCGCCCTCTACCTGGCCGCGGCCGGGGTGGGGACCATCGGCATCATCGACATGGACGTGGTCGACGCGTCCAACCTCCAGCGCCAGATCCTCCACAACACCGACCGGATCGGTGAGCGGAAGGTCGACTCGGCGAAGAAGACGCTGACGCTGATCAATCCCGACGTGAACGTTGTGACCTACGACGTCCGGCTCGGTGCCGACAACATCCTCGACATCATCGACGGCTATGACGTGATCGTCGACGGCACCGACAACTTCCCGACCCGGTACCTGGTGAACGACGCGTCGCTCCTCAAGCGGATCCCCGTGGTCCACGGCTCGATCTTCCGCTTCGAGGGGCAGGCCACGGTGTTCAATCCCTACGAGGGGCCCTGCTACCGGTGCATGATCCCCGAGCCTCCTCCGGCCGAGTTGGCCCCGAGCTGCGCCGAGGCCGGGGTCCTCGGCGTGCTGCCGGGCATCATCGGCTCGATCCAGGCCGTCGAGGCCATCAAGTTCCTCCTCGGGATCGGAGAGACGCTCCAGGGGCGGCTCCTGGCCTATGACGCCCTCGAGGAGAGCTTCCGGACCTTCAAGGTCCACCGCGACCCGGAGTGCCCGGCCTGTGGGCCCAACGCCGCCCCGATCGTCATCGCCGAGTACGACGACCTGTGCATGCCCCACGCGGTGGAGGCGCCCGCCGCCGGCTGACCGGGGCCGACCCTTCCTCGGGGGGCCGGCGGAGGCCGTAACCTGGGTCCATGGCACCGACGAGCGAATCCAGCAAGCCCGACGAGAAGCGGTTCACCGACTCGGGCATCGAGATCCGCCCGGTCTACGGGCCCGAGGACCTCGAGGGCTGGGATCCCGGTGAGCGCCTGGGCGCTCCCGGCCGGTACCCCTACACCCGGGGTGTCCGGGCCGACATGTACCGGGGCCGGCTGTGGACCATGCGCCAGTACGCCGGCTTCGGGACGGCGGAATCGACCAACGAGCGGTTCAAGTTCCTCCTCGGCGCAGGCCAGACGGGGCTGTCCTGCGCCTTCGACCTTCCCACCCAGATGGGCTACGACTCGGATCACCCGCGCTCGGAGGGCGAGGTGGGCAAGGTCGGTGTGGCCATCGACTCGCTGGCCGACATGCGCCTGCTGTTGGCAGGACTGCCCCTCGACAAGGTCACCACCTCGATGACCATCAACGCCACCGCCGCCATCCTCCTGCTCTTCTACCAGCTGGTGGCCGAAGAGGACGGCGTCGATCCGGCCCTCCTCGGGGGCACCATCCAGAACGACATCCTCAAGGAGTACGTGGCCCGGGGCACCTACATCTACCCACCCCGCCAGTCGATGCGCCTGGTGACCGACACGTTCTCCTACTGCGCCGATCATCTGCCGGCGTGGAATACCATCTCCATCTCCGGCTACCACATCCGTGAGGCCGGTTCGACGGCCGTCCAGGAGATCGCCTTCACCATCGCCAACGGGATCGCCTATGTGGAGGCGGCGCTGGCCGCCGGGCTCGACGTCGATGCCTTCGCCCCGCGGCTCAGCTTCTTCTGGAACGCCCACAACAACCTGTTCGAGGAGGTGGCCAAGTACCGGGCCTCCCGGCGGATGTGGGCCCAGATCATGACCGAGCGGTTCGGGGCCAAGGACAAACGGTCGACCCTGCTCCGCTTCCACACCCAGACCGGCGGCTCGACCCTGACCGCCCAGCAGCCCGAGAACAACATCGTGAGGGTCACCGTCCAGGCCATGGCCGCGGCGCTGGGCGGCACCCAGAGCCTGCACACCAACGGGTTCGACGAGGCCCTCGGTCTCCCCACCGAGCGCGCCGCCAAAATCGCCCTGCGGACCCAGCAGATCGTGGGCTACGAGTCCGGCATCGCCGACACCGTCGATCCCCTGGCCGGCTCGTGGTTCGTCGAGTCCCTGACCGATGAGGTGGAGGCGGGAGCCTGGGAGTACCTCGAGCGGATCGATGCCATGGGTGGGGCGGTGGACGCCATCGAGGCCCAGTACATGCAGCACGAGATCGAACAGGCGGCCTATGCCTTCGCCAAGGCCGTCGATGCCGACGAGAAGATCGTGATCGGTGTGAACAAGTTCGTCGACGAGGAGTTCGAGCCCACCGATGTGTTCCCCATCGACGCCAAGCTGCAGCAGTCGCAGATGGACCGGGTGAAGCGGGTGCGGGCCGAGCGCGATCAGTCGGCCGTCGACGCCGCCCTGGCCGACATCGAGGCCGCGGCCCGGGGAACCCAGAACCTGCTGGTCCCGATGAAGGTGGCGCTGGCCGCCATGGCCACCCTGGGCGAGGTGTCGGACGTCCTGCGTGGGGTGTTCGGGGAGTACCACCCGAACAGCTGAACGGCGGGTTCGGTCCTCGGGGGGCTGCAGGCCGGGTTTCAGCCCTTGAGGAGCCGGTCGCGCAGCCGTCCGGGCTGGGCGGCGTCGATCACCGTCCAGGCCATGGACAGGGCCCCGTCGCGCACGGCGGTGTCAGCCGAAGGGGTGACGCAGGCGGCGGCGAACTCGGGTTGGTGATTGACCGATCCCCGGGCCTCGATGCCCACCAGCGGATGGATGGTGGGCACGGCCAGCGACACGTTGGCCATATCCGTGGAGAACGTCGGTCGTGGGGCCCGCTCGTCGTCGAGGGCGAAGGTCCGTCCGAGGGCTTCGGCATTCGACCGGTACAAGGAGACGAGCTCCTCGTCACACTCCATGTGCGAGTAGGCCGGCGCCAACGAGCGGTAGGCCACCGACGTGCCGGTGGCCAGGGCGCCGGCGTCGAAGCAGGCGGTCACCCGCGGTTCGAGGAGCGCCAGCCCGGCCAAGGTGGTCGAGCGGCACATGAACCGCCCGGTCACCTCCTCGGGAATGATGTTCGCGGCCTGGCCGCCACCGGTCACGATGCCGTGGACCTGGTCGCCCGGACGGAGCTGCTGGCGCAGCAGGCCGATGGCCACCTGGGCCAGCGTCATGGCATCGCCGGCGTTGAGGCCCTCCCACGGGGCGGCCGAGGCGTGGGCGGACTTGCCGGCGAAGATCACGTCGAAATGCGACACGGCCAGGCAGGTCCCCTCCAGCCGGTCGTCCGGCCACGGGTGGATCATCATGGCCGCGTGCACATCATCGAACACGCCGTCCTCCAGCATGGTCACCTTGCCGCCGCCACCCTCTTCGGCCGGTGTCCCGAGGACGCGTACGGTGATCCCGAGCTCGTCGGCCACCCGGGCCAACCCGAGACCCGCGCCCACCGCGGACGCGGCGATGATGTTGTGCCCGCAGGCATGACCCACTCCGGGGAGGGCGTCGTACTCGGCGCACACGGCCACGACCAGCGGGCCGGAGCCGGCCTCGGCGCTGAAGGCGGTGGGCATGCCGGCGGTGCCGCCGGTGACCTCGAAACCGCCCGCGGCCAGAGCCTCCGATGTCCAGGCACAGGCCCGGTCCTCCTCGAACGCCGTCTCGGGGTGGTCGTGGATGGTGTGGCTGAGCCGGACCAGATTGTCGAGCTCGGCGTCGATGGCCTGTGCGGCTGTGCTCTTCAGCGTCGGGGCGTCGGCCACGGCCACCGTCCTCCCACTATTCGATGACCGCGATCACGTCGCCCGGTCCGACCGATGCTCCGGGCTCGACCCTGACCTCTTTGACCGTGCCGGCCTTTTCGGCGTTGACGTTGTTCTCCATCTTCATGGCTTCGAGGACGCACACGGTCTGTCCGACCTCGACGGCATCGCCCACGGCCACCAGCACCTTGACGATGGTGCCCTGCATGGGCACGGCCACCGTGCCCGAACCGGCTCCTGAAGCCGCGGCCTTGGGCCGCTTGGGTCCGGCACCCCGGGCCGCCTCGGGGCCGGCCACACCCACCACGTCGCCGACGTCGGGGACCCACAGCTTGACCTGGTAGCGACGACCGTCCACCTCGGCGGTGACGTCCCGGAGCACCCGGGGCAGCTGGTCCGCGCCCTCGGCGGCCGGTGGGTCCGGAGGTGGGCCCCCGGCCCCGGCGGTGATACCGCTCAGGTCGAGGGTCTGCTCGACCCAGTTGGTCGAGTGCTCCCCGGCCACGAAGTCGGGGTGGGAGAGAATGGCCACATCGGCCGGAAGGGTGGTGGCCACCCCCTCGATGACCGTCTCGCCGATGGCTCGGAGCATCCTCTTCCTGGCCGCCTCACGATCGTGCCCCCACACGACCAGCTTGGCCACCAGGTTGTCGTAGAACTGGCTGACCGTGTCACCGGGTCCATAGCCGGCGTCGAGCCTGACACCCGGGCCCCCGGGAGCGGTGAAGCGGGTGATGGTGCCCGGTGAGGGCAGGAAAGCGCCGCCGGCCGTGTCCTCGGCATTGATCCGGACCTCGATGGCGTGCCCGTCGCGCCCCACGTCGTCCTGGGTGAACCCGAGCGGTTCGCCCGAAGCCACCCGCAGCTGCCACTCGACCAGATCGAGGCCGGTGACCAGTTCGGTGACCGGGTGCTCGACCTGCAGACGGGTGTTCATCTCGAGGAAGAAGAACTCGCCGTCCTGATAGAGGAACTCGACCGTCCCGGCATTGACGTATCCGCAGGCTTCGGCCACTTTGACCGACGCTTCGCCCATGGCCCGGCGAATGTCGTCGGGGAAGTTCGGGGCCGGACTCTCCTCCACCAGCTTCTGGTGCCGGCGCTGGGCCGAGCAGTCGCGCTCGCCCAGCCACAGCGTGGTCCCGTGGGTATCGGCGATGATCTGCATCTCGACGTGCCGGGGCCAGGCCAGATACCGCTCCACATAGCATTCGTCCCGACCGAAGTAGGCCGCCGACTCCCGCATGGCCGACTCGAGGGCGTCGGCCGCCTCGTCGGGCCCGTTGACCACCTTCATGCCCCGGCCACCACCTCCGAAGGCGGCCTTGATGGCGACCGGCCAACCCACCTCGTTGCCGAAGTCGACGACTTCGGCCGGGGAGGTGAGGACCTCGGATCGGCCGGGGACGCCCGAGACGCCCGCCTTCTCCGCGGCATGCCGGGAGCTGATCTTGTCGCCCATGATGTCGATGGCTCCGGGCGGTGGACCGATGAAGGTCACGCCGCGCTCGGTGATGGCCCGGGCGAAGTCGGTGTTCTCGGAGAAGAACCCGTAGCCGGGGTGGACCCCGTCGGCCCCGCTCTGCTCGATGGCGTGGAGGATGGCCTCGGTGTTCAGGTAGCTCTCCGCGGCTGTCTGGCCGCCCAGGGCGTAGGCCTCGTCGGCCAGACGCACATGGAGGGCGTCGCGATCGAGTTCGGAGTACACGGCGACCGTGGCCACCCCCAGCTCGCGACAGGTCCGGATGACCCTGACGGCGATCTCTCCCCGGTTGGCGATGAGAACCTTCTTCAGCACGCTGCGCCTTTCGAATCGGATGGGCATGAGGCGGCGGTCCCGCCACCTCGAGGCGATACCACACTGTCACGGCCCGTAGGGTATGTGCCATGCCGGGCCCGCGGTTCACCGACATCCGGCGCTTCCAATCGATCGACTCCACCAACCGGTACCTGCTCGAAGAGGCCCGTCGGGGCGCCCCCGACGGGGTGGTGGCGGTGGCCGACCACCAGACCGCCGGCCGGGGGAGGCTGGATCGCCGGTGGGAGGCGCCGCCCGGAGCCAACCTGCTGGTATCGGTGCTGCTGCGGCCGGACCTCCCCACCGATCAGCGTCAGCTGGCCGGGGCCGCGGTGGCGCTGGCCGCCATCGAGGCCGTCGACACGGTGGCCGGCCTCGAGGTGGGGATCAAATGGCCCAACGACCTGCTCGGACCGGACGGCCGCAAACTGGCCGGGGTGCTGGCCGAGGCCGACGTGTCCGGCCGGTCGCCGGACGGCGAACCCCCCCGGGCGCCGATCGTGGTGGGGATCGGCATCAACGTGAACTGGCCCCGGGGCGACCGTGACCTTCCCGCCGAGCTCATCGGTTCGGCGACGTCGCTGTCCCAGCAGGGGGGACGGACCCTCGACCGCGCTGCGCTCCTCGACGCTCTGCTCGGTGCCCTCGAGCCGCGGGCGGCCGACCTGGACTCGGCCCCGGGCCGGGCCCGTCAGGCCGCGGACTTCCGGGCCCGGTGCACCACGCTCGGAACCAGGGTGCGGGTCGAGTTGGCCGACGACCGGTTCGAGGGCCTGGCCACCGACCTGACGCCCGAAGGCCACCTGATCGTGGAGGTGGACGGGTCGCCACGGACCGTGGTCACCGGCGACGTGGTCCATGTGAGACCCAGCGTCTGACCTGCGGCTTCCCGGCCGAACCACCTGGTACGAGTAACATTCCCCGATCATGCGACTACTCGTCACCGGTGCCGCCGGCTTCATCGGCTCGAACTTCGTCCGGTATTGGGTCCAGCACCACCCCGACGACTCCGTGGTGGCATTCGACGTGCTCACCTATGCCGGCAACCGGCCGAACCTGGCCGATGTGGAGGACCGGATCGAGTTCGTGCGCGGCGATATCGGGGACCTGGAGTTTGTGGCCAAGACCCTCGAGGCCCACGACACCGAGGTGATCGTCAACTTCGCGGCGGAGTCGCACAACAGCCTGGCCATCCTCGATCCGGGGCTGTTCTTCCGGACCAACGTGCTCGGGACCCAGACGCTGGCCGAGGCCGCACGGCGTCACGGGGTGTCCCGCTTCCATCACATCTCCACCTGCGAGGTCTACGGGGACCTCCCCCTCGATTCGGACGAGGTGTTCACCGAAGAGACGCCGTACCGGCCCCAGACCCCCTACAACGCCTCGAAGGCCGGAGCCGACCACGCTGTCCGGGCCTACCAGAAGACGTTCGGGCTCCAGGCCACCATCACCAACTGCTGCAACAACTACGGGCCCTACCAGTTCCCCGAGAAGGTGATCCCGCTGTTCTCCTCGCAGGCGCTGGACGACCAGCCCCTGACCTTGTACGCATCCACGCAGAACCGCCGCGAGTGGCTCCACGTCGACGACCACTGCCGGGCCGTCGAGCTGGTACTCCAGCACGGTCAGGTGGGAGAGACCTACAACGTGGGGAGCGGCGTCGAGGCCAGCGTCGAAGAGATCGCCGATGCCGTCCTCGAGGCCACCGGTCGGCCCCAGTCGCTGAAGGTGATCGTTCCCGACCGGCCGAGCCACGACCGGCGCTACCTCCTCGACTCGTCGAAGATCCGCCGGGAACTGGGATGGGAGCCGACCGTACCGTTCGCACGCGGCCTGGCCGACACCGTCGCCTGGTACGCGGACAACCGGAGCTGGTGGGAGCCGCTGCGCAACCGGGCACCGGTGGTCGAGGGATCGTGGTCGGCGTCAGGGTCGCCACCTCCGGACTCCGCGCCGGGTTCATGAGCCCGCCCCTGCGGGTGCTGTTGACCGGCGGGCGCGGACAGCTGGGTCGGGACCTGCAGGACGTGCTGGCCGGATCGGTTCCCGACGGCGGCGTGGACGCCGGTGGCCCGGACGGAGGCGGGATACTGCCGGCCGTGGCCAAGGGGACCTTCGAGGTCATGGCCCCCGGAACCGGTGAGCTGAGCGTGGTCGACCGGACCGCGGTGCGGGAGGCGGTTGACGCGTTCCGACCGGACATCGTGCTCCACGGCGGCGCCTACACCGCGGTCGACGCCTGCGAGTCCGACCCGGACCGGGCGTTCGCGGTCAATGCCATCGGCACCCGCAACCTGGCCGAGGCCGCCGCCGGCGTGGGGGCCCATCTGGTGTACGTCTCGACCGACTATGTGTTCGACGGGGCCCTCGACCGCCCCTACGACGAGTGGGACCAGCCCAATCCCCGCTCGGTGTACGGGCGGAGCAAGCTCGGGGGGGAGGTGGAGGTCCATGCCGCCGCCGGGCTTTCGGCCACGGTGGTCCGGACGGCGTGGGTGAGCGGCGCCCACGGGGCCAACATGGTCAAGACGGTGCTCCGCCTGGCCGCCGCCGACCCCGGCGGCCAGCTGCGTTTCGTCGACGACCAGCACGGGTGCCCGACCTTCACCGCCGATCTGGCCCGGGCGGTGGTCCGGCTGGCCCTCGACCGCCGACCGGGGACCTTCCACGTCACCAACCAGGGCGAGACCACCTGGTTCGGCTTCGCCCGGGCCACCCTCGCCGCGGCCGGCCTCGATCCGGGGTGCGTCGAACCCATCACCACCGCCGACCTGGATCCACCCCGGCCGGCGCCCCGGCCGGCCAATTCGAGGCTCGACAACGCCGCCCTGCGGTTGTCCGGCCTCCCCGCCCTGCCCGAGTGGACGGACTCGCTGGCCCGGTTGGTGGCGTTCTTGTCCGCGGCCCGCTGAGTGTGGCCCGGGCGACGCCAGGCGGGGAATCGAACAGACCTGCTTCAGGAGGGGAGAGAATGAGCCGAGGTGTGAGAGGCCGGCCTCGGCCCGGAACGGGACGACAGACAATGACGGGTGCTGATCGGTGAAGACGAGAACTTCATGGGTATTCGGTGGCGGGTCGACCGGCTCGCCCGTGCTGAAGGGGCCGCCCGGTCCGGACCAGGGACCGACCGGCGCCCATTTCGGCCACGGCGGTGGTGCCGTCCGGGTGCTTCCCCACGGCCGCGGGCGCACGGTGGCCGTCATCGGGGTCGGTTACGTGGGCCTTCCCACCGCGGCCACGCTGGCCCAGCTCGGCCACCGGGTGACGTGTGGCGACACCGATCCCGCCAAAGTGGCCATGCTGACCCAGGGACGGGTGCCCATCGTCGAGGAGCATCTCGAGGAGCTGGTCCAAGAGGGCCAGGCCGCCGGTCGCCTGCGGTTCGTGGTCGGTGCCTCCGATGCGGTGGAAGGTGCCGAGTTCGTGTTCCTCTGCGTCCCCACCCCGCAAGGGGAGGACGGCTCCGCCGATCTCTCCTTCGTCGAGGCCGTCGCCGGGGAGATCGGCCCGAAGCTGGCCCCGGGAACGATCATCGTCAACAAGTCGACGGTGCCGGTCGGTTCGACGCTGGTGGTCGAGCGGGTCCTCGACCGCAACGACATCAGCGTGGTCTCCAATCCCGAGTTCCTCCGGGAGGGAACCGCGGTGGCCGACAGCCTCCACCCCGAACGCATCGTGGTGGGAGCTGACGACCAGGCGGCGGCGGCCAAGGTGGGCGACCTCTTCGCCGGCACCCATGCCCCGCTGCTGATCACCGATGCGGCCACGGCCGAGACCATCAAGTACGCCTCGAACGCCTTTCTGGCCACCAAGCTGAGTTTCATCAACGCCGTCGCCGGCCTGTGCGAAGCGGTGGGAGCGGACGTCCGTGACGTCATCCTGGGACTGGGCTACGACAAGCGGATCGGGTTCGAATACCTGCGCCCGGGACCGGGCTGGGGCGGAAGCTGCCTGCCCAAGGACACCCGGGCGCTGGTCTGTATCGCCGAAGAGGCCGGCTATGACTTCTCATTCCTGCGAGGGGCCATCGCCACCAACGAGGAGCAGTTCGCCCGGGTGGTGGACAAGGTGAGGGCGGCCGTCGGTGACAAGCTCGATGGCGCCGTCGTGTCGGTCTGGGGGCTCACCTTCAAGGCGGGCACCGATGACCTCCGCAACTCGCCGGCCGTCGAGGTGGTGCGGCGCCTGGTCGAGGGCGGTGCCACCGTGCAGGTCTTCGACCCGACGGTGCTGGTGCCCGCCGGCCAACCATCGACCTCCATCGGCGAACTGGCCGAGGTCACCGCCGGCGCAGAGTCGTCGGAACTGGAAAAGCGGGTGCGGGCCTACCCCGACGCCTACGCCGCCTGTCGGGGGGCGGCGGTCACGGTGGTCCTCACCGAGTGGGACGAGTTCCGTTGGCTCGACTTCACCAAGGTGCACGAGGCCATGGCCACCCCGGTGGTGGTCGACGCCCGCAATCTGCTCGATCCGGCCCAGCTCCGTCGCATCGGGTTCGAGTACACCGGCATCGGGCGCCGATGAGCGGCCGCCAGGTCGTCCTCGGCGGAGCGGGATTCCTCGGCTCCCACCTCTGCGACCATCTCGTGGCGCGGGGGGACGAAGTGGTCTGCGTGGACGACTTCTCCACGGGCCGCCCCTCGAACGTGGCCCATCTCGACGGGCATCCAGGATTCACGTTGGTCGAGGCCGACGTCTCCTCGTCACTGCCGGTGGAGGGCGTGGTGTCGGGTGTGTTCCATCTGGCCAGTCCGGCTTCGCCGCCCGACTACCTGGCCCGGCCGCTCGAGACCCTGGCGGTCGGCAGTGAGGGAACCCGGCGGGGCCTCGAGCTGGCCCACCGGCACGGGGCCCGGTTCCTGCTGGCGTCGACCAGTGAGGTCTACGGCGATCCCGATGTGCACCCCCAGAACGAGGGGTACTGGGGCAACGTGAACCCGGTCGGTCCCCGCAGCGTGTACGACGAGGCCAAGCGGTTCGCCGAAGCCCTCAGCATGGCCCACCACCGCTCCCTCGGGACCGATGTCGGAATCGCCCGGATCTTCAACACCTATGGGCCCCGCCTGCGGCCGGGGGACGGTCGGGTGGTCTCCAACTTCCTCCTCCAGGCCATGCAGGGAGAGGCACTCACCGTCTACGGGGACGGGAGCCAGACCAGGAGCCTGTGCTACGTCGAGGACGAGGTGCGCGGGCTGGTCGCCCTGTTCGACGCCGACATCACCGGACCGGTCAACATCGGCAATCCCGACGAGCACACCGTCCTCGAGCTGGCCACGTCAGTGGTGGAGCTCATCGGGTCGTCGTCCCCGATCGTGCACCGGCCGCTGCCTGTCGACGACCCCGCCCGCCGGCGGCCGGACATCTCCCTGGCCAGGGCCGCACTGGGTTGGGAGCCGACCATCGGCCTTCACGACGGGCTGCTCCGCACTGCGGCCGCTCTGGCCGAGGATGCGGGCCTCGCCGCACCGGTCCCCCGTGCCGATGGCCGTCCCGTGGGGGCCAACGATGGTAAAGAGTGAGCGCGCCCCGAGCGGGGCACGGACGAGGAGACGGATTCCATGAGTGGCACGGGTGAGCAGGGACGCGAGGGAGACGCCCGCGCCGACCCGGTCGAGTATTCGCTGCTGTCCGTGATCGTGCCCGTGTTCAACGAGCGCACCACGGTGGGTGAGGTGATCCGGCGGATCAGGGCGGTCGATCTCCCCGTGGAGGTGGAGGTGATCGTGGTCGACGACGGGTCGTCCGACGGGACCGACAAGGTGCTGGCCGCGGTGGGTGACTCGACGGTGCGGGTCGTCAATCATCCGCACAACAAGGGCAAGGGGGCCGCCATCCGGACCGGGCTCGAGTCGGTCCGCGGTGACCTGGTCCTGATTCAGGATGCGGATCTCGAATACGACCCGGCCGACTGGTCCAAGTTGCTCGAGCCGATCCTGCGCGGCAAGGCCCAGGTCGTCTACGGCAGCCGGTTCACCGGCGAGCGCAAGAACATGATGCCGCTCCACTGGATGGGGAACCGGTTCCTCTCGCTGGTCACAAACGTGCTCTACTCCTCGACGCTCTCCGACATGGAGACCTGCTACAAACTCTTCGACCGCCGGGCGCTCGAAGGGATCACGATCGAGTCGGACAAGTTCGATTTCGAACCGGAGATCACCGCCAAGGTCCTCCGTCGCGGGTACCGCATCTACGAGGTCCCGATCTCCTATGCCGGCCGTGAGGCCGACGAGGGCAAGAAGATCACGTGGCGCGACGGATTCGGTGCCCTGAAGGCACTGGTCAGGTTCCGGTTCACCCGGCTCGACAAGTGACCCGCCGCCCCGGCGGGCGGGAGGGGCCTGCCGGGACCGGGCTGCGCCAGGCCGAGGTGGGTGGTCCCAGGGGTGGGACAGACCGGAACCGAACCGTCGCCGCGGCAAGTGTGGCGGTGGTGGTCGTCGACTACGAGTCGGGACCGGCCCTCACCCGCTGCATCGAAGGGATCATGTCCGAGGGCCCGGCCGAGCTGGTGGTGGTGGACAACGGGTCGGCCGACGGGTCCTGGCGCCAGCTGCATGCCCGCTTCCCCGCCGTGGAGGTGCTGGTTCCGGGACGGAACCTCGGCTACGGAGCGGCCGCCAACCGGGGTGTCGCCGCCACCTCGGCGCCGTTGATCCTGGTGTGCAACCCCGACCTCGAGATCCGCCCCGGGGTGCTGGCCGACCTGGCCGAGGTGTTGTCCGCCGACCCCGCCTGCGGGCTGGTCGGACCTCTCATCCGGGATTCGGACGGTGAGCGGTATCCGTCGGCGCGGCAGTTCCCCGGTCTGGTCGATGCCGCCGGGCACGCCCTGTTGGGCCTGTTCGCCCCGGACAACCGATTCACCCGGTCGTACCAGCAGGCCGCCTTGGACACCGCCGATCACGGCCCCGAGGTCGTCGACTGGGTGTCCGGGGCATGCTTCCTGGTCAGGCGGTCAGCGTTCGAGGATGTCGGTGGGTTCGACGAGGCCTACTTCATGTACCTGGAGGACGTCGATCTGTGCTGGCGGCTCGGGCGGGCCGGCTGGCGGACCGTCTACCTCCCATCGGCCGAGGTGACCCACCGCCAGGGGGTGTCGACCGACCGTCACCCGTACCGGATGATCTTCGAGCACCACCGGTCGCTCCTGCGCTTCGCGGCCAGCTCCTCGGAGGGTTGGCGGCGGGCGCTCCTGCCCCTCGTGGCCCTCGGCATCGGGGTCCGGGCCGCCCTGGCCTGCCTGGACCGGGCCTTCCGAGCCTCAACCCGCGTTGGCTGAGTCCCTGCGACCGAGCCGCCTGATCCGAGGTTGTAGGGTGTCGTCCGATCATGGCCAGCAATTCGACGGGCAAGAACTCGACCGGCAAATGGGTCGAGCGCGCCGCCACCACGGGTGGGGGTCGGACCTATCGCGGCCAGATGCCTGTCAATTGGTACGCCAGCCTGGTGGTCATCTGCCTCGTCGGCCTCTTGCTGGTGGGGTACAGCCGGTACCAGCGCACCCACACGACGTCCTCGTCGTCGGGGCCCCCGACGACGAGCCAGGTGTGGCACGCGGCGCTGGGCATCGACGTCTGCGGGACCATGGAGCCGGCCCTTCCGGCCAGCACCAACACCAAAAAGACCGGCCTGACGGCCAACGGCAACGGCGTCCTCACCATCGCCCCGCTGAACAGCTCGGAGTCGGGCAGCAACGCCACGCTGGGCAAGTTCGTCTCCGGCTACAAGGGCCTGCAGCTCTCGTCGTCCACGCTGCAGTACCCGGGCAAGACCGCGTACAGCAACGGCGACGTCTGCCCCAAGGGGACGCCTGACTCGGGCAAGCCCGGTGTGGTCATCGTCGACAGCTGGACGAACTTCGAATCGAAGGGCAAGGGCACCGAAACGCCGGGCGATCCCCAGGACCTGCTCTTCGCCAACGGCCAGCTCATCACCATGGCCTTCGTGCCCGCCACCGCTTCGATTCCCAAGCCACCTGCCTCGGCCATCACCAACCTGTTGACCTCCCTGTCCCAGGGAACGACCACGACCACCGCCCCGACGACCACGCCCAGCAGCACGCCGAGCACCGCACCGACGACGGCCCCGACGACCACGCCGACCACCACCGCCCCGTGACCTCCTCCACCGCGCAGAAATCCGGCGGACGCACCAGGTGAGGGCGGTCGTCCTGGTGGGCGGCGAGGGTACGCGCCTCCGTCCGTTGACGTCCACCGTTCCCAAGCAGATGCTCCCCATCGTCGAACAGCCGATGATCGAACGGGTGATGGACCACCTGGCCGATCATGGGATCGAGGATGCCGTCCTGTCGCTCGGCTACCGTCCCGACGCGTTCATGAACGCCTATCCCGAGGGCGCCATCGCCGGGGTCCGGGTGTCCTACGCCGTCGAGCCCGAGCCCCTCGACACGGCGGGCGCCATCCGGTTCGCCGCCCGCCACGCCTCCGTCGACGAGACCTTCGTGGTCGTGAACGGAGATGTGCTCACCGACTCCGACCTCTCGGTGCTGATCGACTTCCACCGTGTCCACGGCGCCGAAGCCACCATCGCCCTGACCCCGATGGAGGACCCGAGCGCCTTCGGCGTCGTCCCCACCGACGACGAGGGGCGGGTCCTGGCCTTCATCGAGAAGCCTCCCCGCGATGAGGCCCCGACCAATCTCATCAATGCCGGCACCTACATTTTCGAGCCGTCGGTGCTGGACCGCATCCCCCCGGACATCCGGGTGTCCGTCGAACGGGAGACGTTCCCGGCCATGGTCGAGGACGGCACCCTGTTCGCCCAGGGATCCGAGGCCTACTGGTTGGACACCGGCACCCCCGATGCCTACCTCCGGGCCCACCGCGACCTGATCCTCGGCCGCCGGGCGGGACCCCCCGCCCCGGGCGCCGAGCTCGACCCCTCGATCGGCTCCGGGGTCTGGCGGATCGGAGACGTCGACGTGTCCGATGCCGTCGTGGCCCGGTCCGTGCTGGGCCACGGGTCGTCGGTGGCCGTGGGTGCGGTGGTCGAGGAGTCGGTGATCGGTGCCGGCGCGGTGGTCGAGGAAGGGGCGTCGGTCATCAGCTCCGTGCTGCTGCCGGGGGCCCGGGTGGCGTCGAAGGCCACGGTGGAGGGTTCGGTGATCGGACCGGGGGCCATCGTCGGTCAACGGTGTGTGATCCACGGTCTGTCGGTGGTCGGCGCCGGCGCCATCACGGCATCGGGGACGGTCATCGACGGCGAACGGATCGTGGCGGCGGTCTGAGATGCGTGCGCTGGTGACCGGGGGTGCGGGTTTCATCGGCTCGACCCTGGTGGACCGGCTCCTGGCCGAAGGGCACACGGTGGACGTGGTCGACGACCTGTCCACCGGCTCCCTGGCCAACCTGTCCGATGCCCGCGCCTCGGCCGGCCACCAACTGACCGTCCACCAGATGGACGTCCGCTCCCCCGAGGTGGTCGAGCTGATGGGTCGCCGCCGCCCCGAGGTGGTCTTTCACCTGGCCGCCCAGGCCGACGTCCGCGTGTCCGTGGCCGATCCGGTCTTCGATGCCGATGTGAACGTGATCGGGACCCTGCGGGTCCTGGAAGGGGCGCGCTCGGCTCAGGCCGGCCGGGTGGTCTTCGCCGCCAGCGGCGGCACCCTGTACGGGGAGCCGGATGCGTCCGAGCTGCCGCTGAAGGAATCGTTGCCCCACCGTCCGCTGTCGCCCTACGGGGTGTCGAAGAAGGCCGGCATCGACTACCTGGTCGCCTACCGCGAGATGCACGCCCTCGAGTTCGCGGCCCTGGCCCTGGCCAATGTCTACGGCCCGCGCCAGGACCCCCACGGCGAGGCCGGGGTGGTGGCCATCTTCGCCGAGCGTCTCCTGCGCGGTGAGCAGGTGACCATCTTCGGTGACGGCGAACAGACCCGTGACTTCGTCTACGTCGACGATGTGGTCGACGCCTTCGTCCGGGCGGCCACCAAGGGGGGAGGCCTGCTGTGCAACATCGGCACCGGCCGGGAGACCTCGGTGAACGAGCTGTACCGGGAGATGGCCCACCAGGCCGGCGTGACGGCCGACGTCGAACACCTGCCCCTCCGTCAGGGCGAGGTGCTGCGGAACACCGTCGATCCCACCCGGGCCGGCATCCAGCTCGGCTGGAAGCCCTGGACCGAGCTGGGCGCGGGTACGGCCGCAGTTCTCGAGTCCATCCGTCGGCGGGGTGGCATCGGCCCCGAGCGCTGACCGGCGGACCTCGCCCTCCGGGTGCAGGCCGGAGAGGGGTCGCGAACGGTGGTCGGGGGGCGCTGCGCGGGCTGGGGGCGGTCAAGGCACTAACCTGGTCCTGTCCTGGTGCACTCAATTGGCGGCAGGCCACCTCCCCGAGGCACATCCCGGTGCCTTGCCCTGTCGCACGAAAGCGCCCCATGCCCCCCTTGCAGCCCTCCTTCGCCTCCCTTGGCGTGCCCTCCGACATCGTCGCCGCCCTCAACCGGAAGTCGATCACCGAGCCCTTCCCCATCCAGGCCGCCACCATCCCCGACGCCCTCGCCGGCCGGGATGTGTGCGGCAAAGCGCCAACCGGATCGGGCAAGACGCTGGCCTTCGGGATCGGTGCCGTCGGCCGACTCACCGGCAAGCCGTCCCGCCCCAAGCACCCACGGGTGCTGGTGCTCACGCCCACCCGCGAACTGGCCGCCCAGGTGGCCACGGAGCTGCGGGCGCTGGCCACGCCCCGGAACCTGCGGGTGGACTCGTTCTACGGGGGCGTCGGCTACGGCCCCCAGCTGAAGGCCCTGTCCCGCGGGGTCGACGTGGCCGTCGCCTGCCCGGGCCGGCTCGGGGACCTCATCGAGCGGGGGAGCATCCGCCTCGACGCCGTCGAGATCGTGGTCATCGACGAGGCTGATCGCATGGCCGACATGGGGTTTCTCCCCGATGTTCGCCGGATCCTCGATCTGACCCCTTCCGACCGGCAGACACTGCTGTTCTCGGCCACCCTCGACGGTGACATCGACGTGCTGGTCCGTCGCTACCAGCACGATCCGTCCCGGCACGAGCTCGAGGCCGATGAGGACGACACCAGTGCGGCCGTCCATCTGTTCTGGAAGGTGGCGTCCACCGACCGGGTGGCCAGGGCGGCCGACGTGGCCTCGGCCTCCGGCCCGACCATCGTGTTCTGCCGGACCAAGCACAGCACCGACCGGATCGCCCGCCAGCTGGAGCAGCACGGGGTGCGGGCCGCGGCCATCCACGGCGACCGCAGCCAGAAGCAGCGGGAGCGGGCGCTGGACTCGTTCATCCGCGGCGCGGTCGACGCCCTGGTGGCCACCGATGTCGCCGCCCGCGGCATCCACGTGGACGGGGTGAACGCCGTGGTGCACTTCGACCCGCCGACGGACTCGAAGGACTACGTCCACCGGTCGGGGCGGACGGCCCGGGCCGGCGCCACCGGGGTGGTGGTGAGCCTGGTCACCCCGGACAAGGTGGGTGCGGTCAAGAAGATCCAACGGGACCTCGGCATGCCCGGCGGGACGACCACCCCCGACGTCGCCGCCATCAGGGCCGTGATCGGCCAGCCCCCCGAACGTCGGCCCAGCGACCCCCGGCAGACGGTTACCACCGGAGGCCGCGGACGTTCGGCCGGCCGGCCCGACCGGCCACGCCGGTCAGGCGGACCGTGGAAGGGCAGGCCGAACCCGGCCCGCAACGGATCGTCGGGGCCCGGATCGTCGGCTGACGGATCCCGGTCCAACGGGTCCCGGTCCGACGGAACCGGCCGGGCTGCCGGCGACGGCCGGCAGGATCAGCGCGGGAGTGGCGCCGGCGGTGCCGGCGGCCACAACGGCAGTGGCCACAAGAAGAAGCGCCCGGCAGCCGGCGGCTGGGTCAAGCGCAGCGGTCCGTCGGCGTCGGGGTCGGGTGCGCCGGGCCGGTCGCCCAAGCCCTCGGTCAACGGGAAGCCCGCTCGGCCGGGAAAGCCGGCGGCGGCCTCGTCGGCACGCCGGGGCCACTCGGGCAACGGCCACTCGGGCAACGGCCACGCCGGCAACGGGACCGCCGGCGGTGGCCGACCCGCAGGATCGGGCGGCCGGCGGCGGGGTGGCCCGGTCGGGACGAAGCGGACGACCGGGGGCTCCGGCCGGGGTCGCTGACCGGAGCGGACGGGCAGACCGGGGCCGACTGCGGTCGACCCCGGCGAGAGCATCTACAGTCGTCGGAATGCCGCCCGACACCAAACCGCTCGTCACCATCCCCGACGGTCCGCCCCCCGACGATCTCGTCATCGAGGACATCGAGATCGGGCAGGGCGCCGAGGCCGTGGCCGGCCGGCCCGTCAACGTCCACTACGTCGGTGTGTCGTGGTCCACCGGCCGGGAGTTCGACTCGTCGTGGAGTCGGAACGAGCTGTTCTCGTTCCCACTGGGCGCCGGCCATGTCATCGCCGGGTGGGACCAGGGAGTGGCCGGGATGAAGGTGGGCGGTCGCCGCCGGCTGACCATCCCGCCCCATCTGGGCTACGGCTCGAGTGGCGCGGGTGGGGTCATCGGTCCCAACGAGACTCTGGTGTTCGTGGTGGACCTGCACGACGCGGGCTGAGCCAGCGCGGCTCCGGCACCGGGGCGGTCCCCGCTCCGCTCAACGGAACAGGTCTTCGCCCGGCGGCCGCACGATCTCCGCGGCCACCGACGAGGGTCGGAGCCAGCCCGGATCCACCCCGCGCAGCACGGCGGCGGGGATGCCGCGGTCCTTCCCCATCACGATCTCCGCCGCCCCGGCCAGCTCGTCGGCCACGCACACCTCGGTGGCGTCGAGGACCCGGCCGTTGGCATCGGCGGTGCCGCGCAGGTCCACGACGCCGGCCACGCCGGCCAGGCCGATGGCCACGTCGGTCACGCCCTGCCGCCAGGTGCGACCGAAGGTGTCCGACACGACGACTCCCACCGACACCTGGCACCGGTGCCTGAGCGCCTCACGGATCCCGCGGGCCGACCGGTCCGGATCGACGGGCAGGAGGGCCGCGGTGCCGGCGTCGACGTTGGACAGGTCCACGCCGGCATTGGCACAGATGAATCCGTGGGTCGTCTCGGTGATCAGCAGATCGCCGCGTCGGCGCACGATGCGCACCGATTCCTGCTCGACCAGCCGGACCTTGGCCGCCGGGTCGTCGGCATCGATGGCCACCACCCGTCCCTCGGCCTTGGACACCACCTTCTGGGTCACGACCAGGACATCACCCTCCATCAGCCCGCCCGGGACCACCGGCTCACCGGGCGGTGCCGGCACCAGCACCTCGGCCAGCAGGGCCGCCAGGTCGTCGCCGGGCCGCACCTCGCCCACCCCGGTGACCGGGAAGACGGACAGTGCCCCCGGGGCGGCCGGCGGTCTACCCGACGGCATCGAGCACCGTCCGGCACACGTCGGCGGCCACGGCCACGGTGGACATGACGGTGGGGGCGACCACACAGCGCACCCCTTCGGCTTCGACGGCGTCGGCCAGGCCGGCGTCGGCCTCGTCGATCACCAGCGTGCCCACCCACGCCGCGTACCACTTGGCCACCCCGACGACCGAGGACTCGAAGCCCATCTCGCGGAGCAGGCGGTCAGCCGGGCCCTTCAGCGCCGATCCGGCCACGATGGGGGAGACCCCGATGACCCGTTCCCGCCGGCGGCGAAGGTGCCCGAGCACCCCGGGCACGGCCAGCAACGGGTCGATGGAGACGACGGGGTTGGAGGGGCAGACGACGATGGTCTCCGCCTCCTGCAGGGTCTCGAGTACGCCGGGCCCGGGACGGGCGCTCGTGGCCCCTTCGAAACGCACGCTGTCCACGGCCACGTCGTGGCGGAGGCGGACGAAGTACTCCTGGAAGCCGATCTCGGGTCCGTCCACCAGCTGCACCCGGGTGCGGAGCGGATCGTCGGTGACCGGGACGACGTTGACGGCCACGCCCCACGAACGGGCCAGCTCCCCGGTGACCTCGCCCAGGGTGGCCCCTTCGGCCAGGCGCTGGGTGCGGTAGCAGTGGGTGCCGAGGTCGCGGTCGCCGAGGTTGAACCAGGTGATCCCGCCGAGACGGCCGAGCGACTCCATGACCCGCCACGTCTCGTCGGCCAGGCCCCACCCGGTGTCCGGGTTGATGGCGTCGGCCAGGGTGTACACCACGGTGTCCAGGTCCGGTGAGATGTGGAGCCCGTGGAGGACGGTGTCGTCGCCGGTGTTGACGATGGCCGTGATCTCCGAGGCCGGCACCACCTCGATCATGCCCCGGAGCAGCCGGGCGGCACCGACCCCTCCGGCCAGTGCCGCGATCCTCGAGCGGGGGGAGGTCATCGGCGCAGGTTAGTGGGCCCTCCCGTTGGCACCGGCCTGCATCGGCGATGTGCAAGGCTCCCTGCGTGCCGCCGGAGCGATCTGCTACCTCCGATCCGGCCCGGCTGTCCGTCGGAGTCGATGCCACCCCGCTGCTGGGACGACCGACCGGTGTCGGGGTGTTCTGCGCCGGCGCGCTGTCCGGCCTGGCCTCCCTTCCCGAGGTCGAGGTGTCCGCCTTCGCCGTGAGCTGGCGCCGCCGCCACCAGATCGCCGGCCTGGTGCCGGCCGGGGTCGCCACCCGGCAACGGGCCATGCCGGCCCGACCCCTGCACGCGTCGTGGGGACGGTTCTCCCGGCCACCCGTCGAGTGGTTCATCGGTGGCCACGACGTCGTGCACGGGACCAACTTCGTCGTCCCCCCGACCCGCCGTGCGGCCCGGGTGATGACGGTCCACGACCTCACGGTCGTGCTCTACCCGGAACTGTGCGATCCGCCCACGCTGGCCTATCCGGACCTCATCCGTCGAGCGGCCGCCGAGGGGGCGTGGGTGCACACGCCGTCGCAGTTCGTGGCCGACCAGGTGGTGGCCGAGCTCGGTCTCGATCCGGCCCGGGTCCGGGCCGTCCACCACGGGATCCCCCTGCCACCCGCCGATGCCAGCCCGTCGGCTGCGATCCCGTTCCGACTGCCCGAGGGGTGTGGCCGGTATGTGCTGGCCGTGGGAACCATCGAGCCGCGCAAGGACTACCCCCTGTTGGTGTCGGCCTTCGCCGCCGTGTCCGCCTCCCAGCCCGACGTGGCCCTGGTCATCGTGGGCGGCGACGGCTGGGGTGTCGAGCGGTACGTCGAGGCCGTCGAGGTGTCACCGGCCCGGGCCCGCATCCTGCGTCCGGGCTATCTCGATGACACCGCACTGGCTGCCGCCCTCCGGCATGCGTCGGTCCTCGTCTACCCGTCGCGCTACGAAGGGTTCGGGTTCCCGCCGTTGCAGGCCATGGCCGCCGGCGTGCCGGTGGTGGCCACCGCGGCAGGGGCCGTCCCCGAAGTGGTCGGTGACGGGGCCCTCCTGACTGCGCCGGGCGACGGCGACGGACTGGCCGCGGCCATCGTCTCGGTCCTCGAAGGTGGGGAGGCGGTGGGCGCCCTGGTGGCGCGCGGCCGACGTCGGAGCGACCAGTTCAGCTGGCGGGCGTGTGCCGAGGGTCTGGCCCTGCTCTACGCCGAGGCCCGGCAGTCCCCGGGTTCCCGGGTGGCGGGCACCGAGCCCACCGGCGGGCGGAGGTGACGACGTGCGCACGCTCATGATGGTCGAGCAGCTCCGGCGGACGGCGTCGGGTGGAATCGGGACCTACATCAAAGGCCTCCTCCAGGGTTTCGACGCCTTGGACCCGGACGAGCGGCCCGACCTCGAGTTGCTGGCCAGCCGGTTCGGCGGCGGCCGTTCGGCGACGGATCCGCTGTCCCTCGTCGGTCACCCCCTGCGCTGTTCGGCGTTGCCGGGTCCGCTGCTGACCCGGGGGTGGGACCACGGGATCCTCCGCGCCCCACCCGGCTTCGACGTGGTCCACGCCACCTCACTGGCCACCCTCGAGCCGGGGAGGTCGGCGCTGGTGGTCACCGTGCACGACCTGCTCTGGCGTCGGGTCCCCGAGGCCTATCCGGCGCGGGGCCGGTCCTGGCACGAGGCGGCCCTGCGCCGGGCCCTGCGCCGGGCCGACCGGTTCGTGGTGCCTGCGGGGGTGGTGGCCGACGACCTCGAGGAAGCCGGGGCGGCCAGGTCGTCGATCACCGTCATCCCCATGGGGTCCGACCATCTGCCGCCCCCGGACCTGGCCGCGGGCGGGGCCCTCCTCTCCCGCCTCGGCATCACCGGGCCCTTCCTGTTGAGTGTGGGCACGCTCGAGCCCCGCAAGAACCAGGCCCGTCTCATCGAGGCCTACGGTCGCATCCGCGGATCCCTCCCTGAACCGTGGCCGTTGGTCCTGGTGGGTCCCATCGGTTGGGGAGAACAGGTCGGTCGGGCCTCGGGGGTGCATCTGGCCGGGCTGGTCTCGCCGCCCGAGCTCTCCGCGCTCTATGCCATGGCCAGGCTGTTGGCCTACGTCCCCATCATCGAGGGCTTCGGTCTCCCGCCGGTCGAGGCCATGGCCTTCGGCACCCCGGTGGTGGCCAGCCCGTTGCCCAGCACGGCGCAGGCCGCCTTCGAGGTCGACCCCCACGACACGGACTCCATCGCCGAGGGCCTGTTGCGGGTGGCCACCGATGACCGGGAACGGAAACGGCTGTACTCGCTCGGGCTGGACCGATCGGCGGAACTGTCCTGGACGGCCATCGCCCGTCGCCACGTGGCCGTGTGGGAAGAAGCGCGTCAGTCGGCCG
This sequence comes from uncultured Acidimicrobiales bacterium, assembly GCA_963713625.1. Taxonomy (GTDB): domain Bacteria; phylum Actinomycetota; class Acidimicrobiia; order Acidimicrobiales; family RAAP-2; genus Bog-756. Next base: position 55,797 of record CAVQMN010000001.1, read on the forward strand.
TCCGGTCCCTCCGTGACTGAGCCGTCCCTGCGGCTCTCCCTCGACGCCACGGCGGTGCCGTCCCGCCCGGTGGGGGCGGGCCAGTACACGATGCAGCTGGCCGCGGCCCTCGGGGCGCGGTCCGATGTCGAGATGGTCCTGTTCAGCCGGCGTACCGACGTCGTCCGGTGGCGGGCCGAGCTGCCCGGAGGGCGACTGGAGCCGCGGGCCCCCGGTCCCCGCCTGCTCCGGCTGGCCTGGGAGCAGGTTCGTCTCCCCGGGTTGCTCGCCGACTGCGGTGCCGACGTCCACCACGGTCCCCACTACACGATGCCCGAGCGCTCGTCGGTGCCGACGGTTGTCACCATTCACGACCTGAGCTTCTTCGAGCAGGCCGACTGGCACGAGTGGTCGAAGGTCCTGCTGTTCCGTCGGGCCATCAAGGTGGCCGCCCGCCGGGCCGCGGCGGTGGTGTGCCCGAGTCAGGTCACCGCCGGGCAGCTGGCCCGGTGGTGTGAGGTCGAAGCCGAGGTGTTCGTCGCCCATCACGGGGTCGACACCGGACGGTTCCGCCCCGACGAGCCCGAGCCGGGATCGGACGCTGCCGCCCTGGCCGCCCTGGACCCCCGGCTGACCGCGGGCCGTCCCTATCTGGTGTTCGTCGGAACCCTCGAACCGCGCAAGGACCTCCCCTCGCTGGTGGGCGCGTTCTCCCGCATCGCCGGCCGTCATCCCGAGGCCCTGCTGGTGTTGGCCGGAGGTGCCGGCTGGGGTACCGCCGCCCTCGACCGGGCCGTCGAGGCCTCGGGGGTGTCCCCCCGCATCGTGCGGACCGGGTACGTGCCCGATGCGGCCGTCCCCGCCCTGCTCCGCTCGGCTGTCGCCGCCGTCTATCCGGCCCTCTATGAGGGATTCGGGCTCCCCGCCCTCGAGGCGCTGGCCTGTGGCGTCCCGCTGGTCACGACGGCGGGCACGGCCATGGAGGAGGTGGCCGGTGACGCCGCCGTGCTGGTCGGACCCGGTGACGTGGCCGGGCTGGCCGATGCCCTCGACCTCGAGCTGTCGGCTCGACCGGGGGGGTCCCCGGCCGGCGAAGAGCGCCGCCGGCGTGGCTTCGACATCGTGGCCGGCCACACCTGGGCGGCCAGCGCGTCCCGACACATGGAGGCCTACCGGTTCGCCGCCGGACAGCCGCCGCCTGCCGGTGGTGCCCCCCTACCGCGCAGCCAGTAGGGTGACCCGTCGTGCGCTCCCTCATCACCGGCGGTCGCGGCTTCGTCGGCACCTGGTTGGCCGATCACCTGCGTGAGCTCGGCGATGACGTGGTGGCCATCGACAGCGAGGTCGACGTCACCGATCCGGCCGCCCTGCTGGTGGCGGTATCCAGTGCCCGGCCCGACGCCATCTATCACCTGGCCGCCCTCACCCACGTGGGGGAGTCGTGGGACGAGCCGCTCCGGGTGCTCCAGGTCAACGTGATCGGCACGGCCGCGCTCCTTGCCGCGGCCCGTGAGTGCGGGACCGATCCGCGGATCCTGGTCACCAGTTCGGCCGAGGTCTACGGAGCTGTCACCGACCCGGACCTCCTGCCCCTCACCGAGGAGTCCGCCACCGCCCCGCTGACGCCGTACGCCGCCAGCAAGCTGGCCGCCGAAGCCCTGGTGGCCCAGGCCCATCTCGGCCACGGCCAGCACGTGATCACCGTCCGGCCGTTCAACCACATCGGCCCGGGCCAGACCCCCCAGTTCGCGGTGCCGGCGCTGGCCAAGCGCATCGTGGAGGCCGACCGGCGCGGCGCCCCGGCCATCCCGGTCGGCAACCTGTCGGCCCGGAGGGACTTCACCGATGTCCGGGACGTGGTCCGGGCCTACCGGCTGCTCATCGAGTCGGGCCGGCCGGGCACGGTCTACAACGTCTGCTCGGGCCGGGACGTGGCCATCGGGGAGATCGCCGAAGGACTTCTCGGCCTGGCCGGCACGACGCTCGAGCTGGAGACGGACCCGGCGCTGGTCCGGCCGGTGGAGGTCCCTGTGCTCCGGGGGGACCCCGGCCGTCTGGCCGCGGCCACCGGGTGGAAGCCCGAGATCCCGCTGGAGCAGACCCTGGCCGACGTCCTTGCCTACTGGCGCCAACACGCCGGGTGAGGCCCTGTCAGCACCGGCACCGGGCCACCGACGTCCAGACGCGAAGAACGGCCCGCCGGAGGCGGGCCGTTCTTCAGTGCGGACGCTCAGGTCCTGTGTGCGTTCGGTCAGGCGGCCACGGTCGGGATCTTCGACCGGATCTGCGTGCGGGCCTCCTTGGCCTGGACGTGGGCCTGCTTGGCCAGGTCACGGGCCTGTTGGGGCAAGCGGTCCTCCAGGGGGGCCACGGCCGTCTCCAAGCGCCGGATGACGTCCTCGAGCCGCTCGGCCAGGCCCTCCACCGTCGAATCGACGTTGCGGAGGGCGCCACTCAGGTCGGTGCGGACCGCGGCCACCCGGTCCTCGATGTCCGCTTTGGGCTGGGCCAGCAGCTTGCGCAGCTCCTGGCGCTGGACCTGGGCCTGCTGGTAGCCGAGCACGCCGGCCCCGATGACCACGTAGGTGGCGTCCTTGGCGATGGCGGCGATGTCCTTGGCCGCCTTGGTGAAGTCGGTGTTGATGTCCGGCATCTTGATCTCTGGCATGGTGGTCTCCTTGCACTCGGAGGGTGATGGGTGGGCGGTCGGCGCCCGGTTCTACGACCCTCATATCGGGACCGGTTCGTCCCTGTATGGATACAAGTGTATACGGAATGATAAACAGTTGCAAGCACTTGGGCGCAGCACCCGCATGACCTGGGAAGTTACCTGCACGCTGTCGTGGCCCGATAGCCTCTGACCTCTGATGGAAACACTGGCCCCGCCGGTTGTCGCCGTCGTCGTCGCCCACGATCCAGGTCCGTGGTTTGAAGAGACGCTGGCCTCACTCGAGTCCCAGGACTATGCGGAGCTCTCCGTGCTGGTCCTGGACGCCTCGAGCGCCGAGGACCTGACAGCCCGGGTGGCGTCGGTGCTGCCCACGGCCTACGTGCGCCGTTTCGAGGAGAACCGGGGGTTCGGGACCACCGCCAACGAGGTCTCGGCCATGGTCGACGGCGCCGACTACTTCCTGTTCTGCCACGACGACGTGGCCCTGTTTCCCGATGCGGTCCACCTGCTGGTGGAAGAGGCGTTCCGCTCCAACGCCGGGATCGTCTCGCCCAAGGTGGTCAGCTGGGATGATCCGGACCGCCTCGTCCACGTGGGGATGACCGTGGACAAGGGTGGATCGGTGGTCGAGCGGGTGCAGCCCAGCGAGATCGACCACGGCCAGCACGATGCGGTGCGTGACGTCTTCGTGGCGCCGGGCGGGGTCACCCTGGTGCGAGCCGACCTGTTCGCCGAGCTCGGCGGTTTCGACACCGACATCGTGGCCATGGGCGAGGATCTCGACCTGTGCTGGCGGGCGCAGGTGGTGGGCGCCCGCATCATCGTCGCCCCCGATGCCCGGGTGCGGCACCTCGAGGAGCTGGCCCGGGGGGCCCGCCCCATCGACCAGGCCCTGGCCGGAGCCGACGACGCTGACGGATCGGCACCGCCGGTGACCCTCCAAGAGCTCCAACGCCGGCACGAGCTCCTCGCCGTCTTCAAGTGCTACGGCCCGTTCCACCTGATCCGGGTGGTGCCCCAGATCCTGGTGCTGGCCATCGGCGAGGTCATCGTGGCCGAGGTGGCCGGTAACCGGGCCCGGGCCCGGGCCGTGGTGCGGGCCTGGCGCTGGAACCTCGGCCGCATGGGCACCATCCGGCGTCAGCGCAAGCAGCTGAAGGGCCATCGCCGGCTCAGCGACAAGGAGATCCGCCTGCTCCAGGTGGCCGGCAGCGCCCGCCTTTCCGCCTATGGGCGGCGGGTCTTCCAGCACGGATTCCACGGTGCCCACGCCGACGAGCTGGCCTCAGCCGAAGAGGCCGACGAGCTGGCCTCAGCCCGAGGGGCCGACGAGCTGGCCTCAGCCCGAGGGGCCGACGGGCCCGACACCGGCAAGGATCCCCGACGGCTGGCCCCGGTGGCCGCCTCCGTGGTGGGGGAGGAGGTCGGGGCCCCGTCCGGCCGCGGCCAGGTCGCCGGTCGGACCAGGCTTACGATCTGGCTGGTCGCGGCCCTGGTCGTCGTCATCGGCACGCGGGGGGTCATCGGCGGGAAGCTGCCCGTGGTGGGCCAGTTCGTGCCCTTCCCGAGCTGGTCCTCGACGTTCGGCCAGTTCTTCGCCGGCTGGCACCCCTCCGGAGTGGGGACGACCGCGCCGGCGTCACCCGCCCTGGCGTTGGCCGGGGTGGTCGGCACCGTGCTCTTCGGGGCCATGGGCCTCACCCAGAAGGTGCTCATCTTCGCCTGCATCCCGATCGGGGTGTGGGGGGTGGTCCGGCTGCTCCGCCCGTTCGGATCGCAGCGGGCCTCCCTGGTCGCCGGTCTCTCCTATCTGGCCATGGCCCTTCCTTACAACGCGCTGGCCTTGGGTCGCTGGGGGGCGCTGGTCGTCTACGCCGGCGGCCCCTGGCTGCTGATCCGCCTGTTCCGGGCCACCCGCTCCTCCCCCTACGGCACCGACCCGGCGTCGGGACGAGCCGGGCGCGCGGCACGGTTCCGTGAGGTGGTCGCCCTCGGCCTGCTCGAGGCCGTACTCGTCTCGTTCGTTCCGGCCGCCGCCATCGTGGTGGTGGTGGCGGCGCTGGCCCTCCTGGTCTCGTCGGCCGTCTTCGGCGAGTGGCGGGCCACCCTCCGGGCTGTCCAGCTTGCAGTGGGCTCGACCGTGGTGGCGGCGGTCATCTGCCTCCCCTGGCTGATCGGGGTCCTGTCCGCCGGCCGTGGAGCCGTCGCCGTCTTCGGTGCGCCCACGCCCGCTTCGGAAGCGGCGTCGTGGGACTCGTTGCTCCGCTTCGCCGTGGGCCCGATCGGGGTCTCGCCGCTGGCCTGGGGGTTCGCGGTGGCCGCCCTGGTGCCACTGCTGCTCGCCCGTGGGGACAGGTTCCGGTGGGCCGGGAGGTTCTGGTCGATCGCCCTGGTCTTCTGGTTCGCCGCCTGGGTCGTCGGACGGGGATGGACGGGGAGTCTGGCCATCGATCCGCTGGTCCTGCTGGGCCCGGCCGCTGCCTCCCTGGCGGCCGCCATCGGGCTGGGGATCGCCGCCTTCGAAGAGGACCTGCGGGCCGCAGACTTCGGTTGGAGGCAGTTGGCCACCGTGGTGGCCACCGGCGCGGTGGTCCTGGGCTCGATCCCGACCGTGCTCTCGGCCATCCCCGGCCGATGGGATCTCCCGGTCAACGACTTCAGCCAGTCGGTGACCTGGATGAATGCCCGAGCCGCCAGCGGCGCGTTCCGAGTGCTGTGGTTGGGGGACCCCCGCTCCCTCAACCAGGGGTCATGGGGCGTGGGCGGCGGCCTGGCCTATGCCACCTCCGAGGAGGGCAGCCCCGACGCCCGCTGGTTGTGGAACGCGGCCGGCCCCGGGCCCGCCTCAGGGCTGGCCTCGGCGGTGAACCTGGCCCAAGCCGGTCGAACCGACCGGCTGGGGACGCTGCTGGCGCCGGCCGGCGTGCGCTATGTGGTGGTGCTGACCTCGCTGGCTCCCGAGATCACCGGCGAGCAGACCCCGCAGGAGTACCCGGTCCCCGCCACTCTGGCCCCGGCCCTCGACCACCAGCTGGACCTCACCCCTGTCGTGTCCGGCACCGGCATCACCGTCTACGCCAACGCGGCCTGGATCCCCCAACGGGCCGAAATCGTGGCCACGCGGTCCGCGGCGGGGACCTCGCCGGCAACCTCGCCGGCGTTGGCCGGGGTGCCAACGCGGTCCGCTCCCGGGGCGCCCATCGTCCCCGGCGCACACCCGGTCCTGCCCGGGCCGACCGCGGCCACCGGCTACCGGGGCCCACTCTCGCTGGGGACGGTGTTGATGGCATCGGCCCCGGCCGGTCGGTGGAACCTGGTGGAGCCGGACGGATCCACCGCTGTGCGCACGCCCTCGTTCGGCTGGGCCGCCAGGTATCAGGTGACCAAGGCCGGGGTCGGCTCGCTCGACTTCGACAATGGGCTGCTCACGCCCCTGTCGCTGGCCTGCTCGGTCATCGTCTGGTTGGCAGCCGTGGCCGTGGTGGCGGGACGGCGGGCCGGACGGTCGTGGCGCCGGGTCAGGACCGGCCGCCGTCGGCCCCGGGGCCAGCGGGATGACCGTGACGGCCCCGACGGCCCCGATGGCCCCGATGCGCCCAACGAACCGGATGGCACTGAAGGTCCGGATCGGACTGCCGGGAGACCGTCCTCCGCGGATCCGGCCGCCGCCGGATTCCCGACTGATCTCAGGACGGCTCCGTGAGCGGGCCGGACGGGTTCGGGGGACCTCCCGTGGCGAGGCGCCGTCCCCAACGGCCGGTCCGCGGGCGGTGGGCCGCGGTCATCTCGGTGTTGGCGGTGGTGGTCGGGATCGGCATCGTCTCGGCCGCCCTCCCGGTCCCCGCCGCAGCCCCCCCTCCAGGAGCCTTTGACGGGATCCCGGTGCCTCCGGTCGCCGCCTCCTCCTCGTCGGCATTCTGCGCGGCGGGAACCGGTGACGCCGCCGCTACCACCATCTACCTGACCAACTCGACCGCTCGCGCCGTCACGGCGGTCATGACCAGTGTCGGGCCCGAGCCTCGCCACGGTCCGGTTCCGACCGTCCGCCGGGCGGTGGCCGTTCCTCCGCTGGGCACGGCCGCGGTCGATCCGTCGACCGGCCTGCCCCAGGGCAGCAGCGCGTCGTCGTTCGCCTTCGCCGGCGGTGGGGTCGTGGCCAGCCAGGTGGTGTCGGGTCCTCTGGGCTGGAGCACGGCCCCGTGCGCGTCGCAGACCTCGTCGCAGTGGGCCTTCTCCGGGGGATCGACTACCGCGGGGAACAGTCTGAAGCTCGCACTGTTCAACCCCGCTGCCCCCGCGGCCACCGTGAACATCACCTTCCTCACCCCCTCCGGACTGGTCACCCCTCAGGCCTACCAGGGGCTGGTGGTTCCTCCGGGACGGCTCATCGTGGAGAACGTCGGCGCCTTCGTCCAGCGGGCCGCGGCCGTAGCCACCTTCATCACCTCCCAGGCCGGCGGACTGGTCAGCACCGAGTTCCAGGAGACCTCGGCCGCGAGTGGCGCCGGTCTCTCCCTCCGACTGGGATCCCCCGATCTGTCGACGGTGTGGCGGATGGCACAGACCACCGACGGCAAAGGGGCGACGGTCGCTTTCGATCTGGCCAATCCCGGAACCCAGCCGGTGACGGCGACCATCTCCTTCGGGTTGGCGTCAGGCTCGGTGACGCCCCGGCGACTGTCGATCCCACCCTTGTCGCTGGTCGCGTTCGTCGCCTCGACGGTCGCCGGCATTCCCCACCAGGTGCCCTACTCGGTCGCCGTCGATTCGTCGGGGCCCATCGTCGTCGGGCGTTCGGTCCTGGCCGGCAAGGGAGCCGGCTCTCCCCAGTGGGGGTCGTCGTCGGCCACGGTGACGGCGGCCACCCACTGGCTGGTACCCGCGCCCGGGGTCATCCACGCGCCGGGAACCGCCCATGCCGCAGTCGAAAGCCTGGCCGTAGCCGACCCGGGGCCGTCGGGCGCCCGGGTCGAGGTGGTGCGTCTCGGGGGAGGTCGGACGGTGGCCACCTTCGACGTGGCCCCCGGTCGCTTGGTCGTCCTCGGGCCCAAGCTGGTCGGCGGCCTCTCCACCTACTCGGTCCGATCGTCTGTGCCCGTCAACGTCGAAGAAGACAACCGGCCGTCCGGCGCGTCAGGCGTGGTCTCGTCGACCGGGTTCCCAATTTCGGGGTAGGCCGACCGGTTGGACGACCCGGACGCTAAAGTGTCGGCCACCCTTTGACGATGGTCTGAGCATGGAACGGGAGCTTCGATTCGACACGGATGACCCGGAATTCGCCCGGGGATTCGAGATCGGCATCCTGTGGGAGCGTCTCAATTCGCTGGGGTCCTGCCATATGGCCATCCATGCGTCGAATGCGGAGATGGTCATGCGGGTGGCCAAGGCCACCGGCTGCGAGTTCTTCGGCCAGGAGATCGACGACGACCGGATCGCGGTCGAGCTGTTCGAACCGAGCTGCTAAACGCAGTTCGAAGACCGTCGGATGAGCGGGGCTCGGGCCCGATAAGGCCGGTTCTTATGTTGTTGGCCTAGGGTCCTGCGGATGAGCCGCACCTCTTGTTCCCGTGACCGTTCTTCCCGTACCCGGATCCGGGCCGGCATCGGCAGCCTCGTCGTCATCGTGACGGTGGGTGTCGGTCTGAGCGCCTGCGGAGGGAGCTCTTCGAGCACAACGACGTCGACCACCCCGTCGGGCACCCCCTCCATCGCGGGATCCGTGCTCAGCGCCGAGTCCGCCCAGCATCTCGGCTTTCCGAAGACGGTCCAGGCGGCCAAGAAGACGGCCGTGACCGATCAGAAGAACTGCACAAGCTCGGTGGAGGCCGTCTACGAGGACACGGCGACGAAGACCGGTCTGATCTCGGATGTCTTGAACTGCAGTTCGAAGGCGTCGGCCGCGGCGGCGCTGACCGTGGCCCGGTCCCATGCCACGCTCGATTCGGCCGTCACTGTTCCGAAAGAGCTCGGATCGACCGCCTTCGCCACCGACAGCGATGCACCCGAGTACCTCATGGTGTGGCAGGCGGGAAACCGGGTGGCCATCACCGCCGTCGACGTCGATGTCACCGCCTCGGCCACCGGTACCAGCACGACCACGCCGGCTCCGATCACCGAGGCACAGGGCAAGACGCTCGGTGACGCCGCGGTCGAGCAGAACTCGCTCTACCAGTAGGCGGATCGGCTACCCGCTCCCCGCACGCCGCGGGGGCCTGCCACCCTGGTCGAGTACGGCGGCCAAGCGCTTCGCCAACGTGTGCACATCGCCGGGCCACCGGGCCGACAGAAACGCACCGTCCTCGACCACGAAGGCCGGTCGTTCGTCGTCGAGGGTGTCCCGCTGCCGACCGCTCGATTTGGTGGCGGCGTCTGCAGCCGACGGGTCCACGTCGTAGAAGTCCTCCGGCCGTTCGAGGGCCCGGGTCACCTCCTGCTGCACCGACATGAAACCGGCGGGTTGGCCGGGTTGCTCGCCGTAGGTACGGTAGTAGTTCCGATCCCACCACCGGCTGATCCGGGCCACCCGCCACGCCCGTTGTTCGAGCGACCAGGTCAGCGCGGTCGTGCGCCGTCCGTGGAGAACGGAACGTCCTGTTGCCGGATCGATGCTCCGTGCGGCCAGGAGTACGCCGTGGCAGACCGCGGCCACGGGCAGTTGGCGCCGGAATCCGTCAGCTATGAGTTGGTGGAGGACGGGGCTCTCGAGGTACGGCCGCATGCCGCGGGCCCGGTGGCCCCCGGCCAACAGCAACCCGTCGGCGAGCTCGATGTCGATGGTGTCCCAGGGGGTGGGGTGGAGGAACTCCGGTGAGCTCACCATCTCTTCGTACGCGGAACGACCGCGGCCGTCGGCGCGGAGGAAGCGTCCGACAAGGACGAGGTGCGACAGCCCGGGCAGGAAGCCCCACGGATCGAGGCCGCGGCCGGTGAGCATCAGCTCGTCCCCCCGACCGGGCCGCCCGCTCGGCGTGGCGAACACCACCTCGTGGCCGAGGTGGCGGAGCACCTTCCAGCTCACCGCCACTTCGGTCGGATCGAAGTCCAGGTCCGGAAGGGGCATCAGCACGGTCGCCACTGGTTCTCCCTCCGGTTTTCGCTTCGCAACTCGCGGCTCACTCGGCGTGCCTCATCTGTCGCGCCCGCCCGCCGTTCCTCCTTCGGCGGCCCGACTGTAGGGTGACGCCTCCGGGAGGTCAATGCCGCAAGGACGGTGCCGCAAGACGGTGCCGCAAGGGCGGCCTCCGGGAGGTCAATGCCGCAAGGACGCCTCCAGGAGGACGGTGCCGCAAGGGCGGTGCCGTAAGCCACGTGGTCCCGGTGGCACCGTTCTGGGCCGGCAGCCACGTCGGGCGCTCTGGTAGCTTCTGATCGGATTCGACCCGCAGGTCGGAAGCGACGGGCGAGGGTGGATGGAGGTCGGTGTGTACAAGGTGATCGTCGTGGGCACGGACGGTTCCGAGCGGGCACAGACAGCTGTCCGGGAAGCGTTCGCGGTGGCCAAGGTCACCGGGGCCAAAGTCCACGGTGTCCATGTCTTGCGCCCCGTCCTGATGACCGGGACCGAGTTCGATGTGGCTGCGGTGGAGCTGTCCAACGCCTCCGGCCAGGACGAGGCTGGTCGCATCGGAACAGAGTTCCTGGCCGAGGCTGAACGAAACGGGGTGTCCGCCGAGGTGGCCACCTTTGATGGCGACCCTGCCGACGCCATCATCAAGATGGCCGAAGCCGTGCACGCTGATCTCATCGTCGTCGGCAACCGCGGCATGGCCGGTGTGCGCCGCTTCGTGTTGGGCAGCGTCCCCAACAAGGTCGCGCACCACTCTCCTTGCAGCCTCCTCATCGTCGACACCGACGCCGACGCCGACGCCGATCGCAACTCCGACCGCGGCTCCGCCTCCGACGGCGGCAGCTAGGGGACGATCGTCGGGGTGTCCGGCCGAATAGCCAGGTCGATCCGGCGAGGGAATCAGGTGGCCGCGGCGCGTCGTCTCATGGGTGGGAGCGTCGGTGGAGGTTGACGGCGCGGCGGCAGCTCAGCCAGGAGCACCGTGGTGGCATCGGCCACCTGGCGCACAGCCAGCTCGAAGGCGGAGGCCGTGTTGTCCGACGTCGACTGCACGCCGCTGACCTTGCGTACGTACTGGCGGGCCGCCGCCTCGATCTCCTCGGCAGTCGCCTCGGGTTCCAGGCCTCGTAGCGTGGTGATGTTCCGGCACATGGCTGCAGGTTACGCCGCCCGGTCCGCGACCGAGTCGGGGTCCCGTGCCCTCGTGGTCAGCGCTTGGCCGGCGGCGGTGGGGGAGGAGGCCACGGCGACTGCTGCGGCCAGTGGTTGGGCGCGGGTTGCGCGGGAATGGGCGAAGGTGCCGAAGGCCAGTGCCCGGCCTGTGGAGCCGGGGGTGGGGGCCACGGAGCCTGGGTACCGGCTTCACCCGGTTGGGTCGCCCCGGATTCGTCCGCGGCGCGGGATGACACCTCGCTCCCGCTGACTGCGGGGGCCTCGGTCGCCGCCCCGTTGGCCAGAGCGTCGGCCTCGGCGGGCGCAGCCGCGCCTCCGTCACCGATGGCGGGCGACTCCGGCGGGCCGTCCACATCTTCGGAGCCGGTCGGGCCATGCTGGGAGGCCACGAAGATGGGGGGGACGGTCTTGACGCCGTGCTCGTGCACGGGCCGCCCGTAGGCGGTGTCCACCAGACGGCCGACGGTCTCCCCGTCGATGGTCTCCTCGTCGAGCAGGGCCCGGGCCACCGCGTCGAGCCCGCCGCGATGGCGGGCCAGGGCCTCGAGGGCCCGTTGCTCCTGGGCCCGGAGGATGATCTCGACCTCGTCGTCGATGATCTGACTGGTGTGCTCGGAGTAGTCGCGGGTGTGCATGAGGTCTTCGCCCAGGAAGACCTGACCCTGCGATCCCCAGGCCATGGGGCCGATCTTGTCGCTCATGCCCCATTCGCGGACCATCTTGCGGGCCAGTTCGGTGTTGCCCACCAGGTCGTTGCTGGCCCCGGTGGACAGGTCCCCGTACACCAGCAACTCGGCCGCCCGGCCGCCCATGCGGACGGCCAACGAGTCCTCGATGTGCTGGCGGGGATGGATGTGGCGTTCCTCCATGGGCAGCTGCATGGTCACGCCCAGGGCCATGCCCGTGGGCAGGATGGTCACCTTGTGCACCGGATCGGCATCGGGCAGCACGTAGGCCAGCACCGCGTGTCCGCCCTCGTGGAAGGCGACCCGCTCCTTCTCCGCACCTGAGAGCACCAGGCTCTCACGACGCTGCCCCATCAGCACCCGGTCCCGGGAGGCCTCGAAGTCGACGTTCTGGATGACCTTGGAGCCGCGTCGCACGGCATGGAGTGCGGCCTCGTTGACCAGGTTGGCCAGGTCGGCGCCGCTCATTCCCGGAGTGCCGCGAGCCACGGTCCCGAGGTCGACGGTCGGATCGACCCGCTTGTCCTTGCAGTGCACCTGCAGGATGGGCAGGCGCTCGTCCAGGTCGGGCAGGGGCACCACGATCTGGCGGTCGAAGCGTCCAGGCCGGAGGATGGCTGCGTCGAGGATGTCCGGCCGGTTGGTGGCCGCCATCACCACGATGCCCTCGGTCGGATCGAACCCGTCCATCTCCGACAGCATCTGGTTGAGGGTCTGCTCGCGCTCGTCGTGACCGCCACCCAGTCCCGCGCCCCGCTTGCGGCCGATGGAGTCGATCTCGTCGATGAACACGATGGCCGGGGCCTGCTTGCGGGCGGTGGCGAACAGGTCGCGCACCCGGCTGGCACCCACTCCCACGAACATCTCCATGAAGTCCGAGCCGCTCACCGACATGAACGGCACCCCGGCCTCACCGGCGACGGCCCGGGCCAGCAGGGTCTTGCCGGTGCCGGGGGGACCGACCAGGAGGATCCCCTTCGGGATCCGGGCCCCGATCTCCTTGAACCTCGCCGGCGTCTTGAGGAAGTCCACGACCTCGCTGATCTCGAGCTTCACCCCGTCGTACCCGGCCACGTCGTCAAAGGTGGTCGATGGGCGCTCGGTGGAGTAGAGCTTGGCCTTGGACCGGCCGATGGACATGATGCTTCCCATTTGACCCTGTGCCTTTCGGCTGATGTAGAAGAAGATGCCGCCGATAATGGCGAACGGGAGGACCCACTCGATCAGGATCCCGAGCAGCGGGTTCGAGGTCCCCGGGGACAGGTGGTAGTTCGACCCCAGCGGTTTCAGGGCGGTGATCTCCGAGTCCACGACGGGGTTGGGCCCGTTGACGGTGAAGGTGCCTCCGTTGGACAGGTCGCCGGTGATCACCCCGGTCGACATGTCGACGGTGGCCGTCTTGATCTGCTTGCTCTGGATGTCGCTCAGGAAGCTGTTGTAGTTCAGCGTGTTGGTGGTGGTCTTGTGGACCAGGCCGGGAATGACCAGAATGGCCAGGACCGCCACCACGATGAGCGTGTAGATGACCATCCGGTTCTTGTTCTGGCCCGGCCCGTCCTGACCGGGGCCACCAGTGCCTGGGGGACCGTTGGGCACGTCGGGGGTTGGCGGAGTCACCCCTTCATGCTATGCGCAGCGGCACCCGGTCGAGGCATCGCGGCGTCCCTGGTGGGGGCCGCCGCCTCCCGGTCGGATCCGGTCGGTATCGTGGAAGGGTGATCGAGCGGTCCGAACAGGGTGCGGACCCGACCGCGGCTACCGGTGTCACTCCGTCCGAGGCGCTGGTCCAGCCCGCCCTGCGGGAGTCCCCGACCCCGACGCCCTGGGCCCCCCCGCCACCCCGGATCCGGGCCGGTGATCCGCCGGATGCCGGCGCTCCGGGGACCCCGGACCCGGATGCCTCCCTGGGTCGGCAGCTGGCCGCGGGCGGGGCGCCGTCGACCCGGTCCTCGGCCTGGATGTGGCTGCTTTTCGCCGGCCTCGGTTTCCTGGGCGGCCAGATCCTGGCCGCCCTGTCGGTGGCCGTCGCCGCCGCCGCCAGCGGCAACCTGCACTCCCTCACCGCCATCACCAAGCTGTCCGAGCCGCCGACCTGGTACATCGTGTCGACGCTCATCGGGCTGTGGGCCGGTTTCTTCGGCGCGGCCTGGATGTCGTCGTGGGTCCAGGGGACCCACGACATGGTCAGGGATCTCGGCCTCCGGTTCCGGTGGATCGACCTGATCGGCATTCCCATCGGCGTGGGCGGTCAGTTCCTGGTGGCCCTGATCTACATCCCGATCGCCCAACACGTGACCAACTTCAACCAGCGTTTCGACGCCCCCAGCCAGCGGCTGACCGGGGCTTCGCACGGGACCGGCTACTTCGTCATCGCCGTGTGCACGGTGGTGGGCGCGCCGTTCTTCGAGGAGCTCTTCTTCCGGGGCGTGCTGCTCCGTTCGCTGGCCCGGCTGTTCGGCACCATCGGCCGCTGGGTGGGACCGGCACTGGCCATCGTGGTCACCGGCGTGCTCTTCGGTCTGGCCCATGCCGAGTCCCTCCAACTCCTCGGCTTGGCCCTCTTCGGAGTCATCCTCTCGTTCGTCTCTTACCGCACCGGGCGCCTGGGCATGAACATGGTCGCTCACGCCACCTTCAACTTCACCGCCCTGGCCGCCGTGGTGCTGCCCATGGCGCTGGGCCCCCGGGTCCTCTTCTGAGATGACCGCGCCCGTCGATGTGGCCCCCGTCGTCCCCGCCCCGGGAGGCCGGAGGGACGAGCGTCCGACACGGACCCAGCCCCGGACCCCCCGATGGTTCGAGCGGATCACCGCCCGGGGATCGTGGCCGGCCTGGGCCAACCTGGTGGCGGTGGCCGGGGTCACCCTGGTCGCGCTCAGTCAACTGCACCCGTCGCTGCTCCTGGCCAACACGACCACGGCCGGAGGTGACACGGGCGCCCACGTGATGCTGCCGGCGTTCATGGAGTCACACCTCCTACCCCACGGCCAGCTCACCGGCTGGGACCCGGCCTGGTACGACGGCTTCCCCCTGTACACCTTCTATTTCCCACTGCCCGGGCTGATCACCGTCATCTTCAACGCGGTGGTCAATTACAACGTGGCCTTCAAGCTGGTCACGGTCCTCGGCACGCTCACCCTGCCCGTCTGCGCATGGGCGTTCGGTCGCCTGGCCGGATTGCGCGACCCGGGGCCGGGGTGTCTGGCTGCCGCTACCCTCCCGTTCCTCTTCGAACCCAGCTTCACCATCTACGGCGGGAACATCCTGTCCACCATGGCCGGCGAGTTCTCGTACTCGCTGAGCCTCTCGGTCGCCCTCCTCTTCCTCGGCGTCGTGGCTGCGGGACTGAAAACGGGACGGCACCGGGCCCTGGCCGCCGTCCTGTTCGCGGTCACGCTCCTCTGTCACCTGATCCCCGCCATCTTCGCCGGGGTCGGGGCGGGGGTCTGGCTGCTGCTCGACGCCGACGTGCGCCGCGGACTGCACCGCGGCCCGGCCGCCGGCGCCGCCCGCCGGCGATGGTCGAAGCGACTGACGTGGGGGATCGTGGCCGGCGCCATCGGAGTGGGGCTCACCGCGTTCTGGCTCATCCCGTTCGCCACCGGCCAGGCCTACACCACCAACATGGGGTGGACCAACGTCGAGGGCTTCCCCCATCTGCTGGCTCCGGGCTCGGCGCGGTGGGTGGTGATCTGTGCCGGCGTCGGCGTGTTGGCCATGCTCATCCGCCGCAATCGGGTGGCGTTGTTCATCGCCACCATGGGGGCGTTCTCCGCGGCCGTGGTCTGCCTCGACCCGCAGGGAAAGCTCTACAACGTGCGGTTCCTGCCGCTCTGGTTCCTGTGCCTGTACCTGATGGCCGGCTACGCCCTGGCCGAGGTGGTCTCTGGCATCGCCCGATGGAACCGCCGTCGACGGCTGGATCAGTGGGTGGCGCTCATCCGTCAGCGCCTGACCCAGGTGGAGGGGATGCCGTGGCTGCCCGGCCAACGGATCAGCCGGTTCCGCCGGCCCAATCCGGAGGGCCACCCGCCGGGGGCGGTGGTCGGCCCTATCATCGCCCTGGCCGCGGCATGCCTGGTGGTGATCCCGCCCCTGGCCCTGCCCGCCTCGACGATGAGCGCGATCGGGATCACCGTCGGGCCCAATCAGCCGAGTGCCTGGGCCGAATGGAACTACACCGGCTATCAGGGCAAGCCCGATTACCCCGAGTACCGGGCGGTGATCCAGATGATGGCCAAGGTCGGGAGGGACCAGGGGTGCGGTCGGGCCATGTGGGAGTACGACCCGTCGCTGAACCGGTTCGGCACCACCATGTCGCTCATGCTGTTGCCCTACTGGACCGACGGCTGTGTCGACTCGATGGAAGGGCTGCTGTTCGAGTCCTCGGCCACCACCCCGTTCCACTTCATCAACCAGAACGAGCTGTCGGTGAGCCCGTCCGACGCGGTGAACAGCAGCGCCTTCCAGTACGTGGGACTGAACGTCCCGCTCGGGATCGAGCACCTCCAGCTGCTCGGCGTCCGGTACTTCCTGGCCTCGTCGGCCACGGTGGAGGCAGCGGCGGCCGCCGATCCGAACCTGACCCAGGTGGCGTCGACCGGTCCGTGGAACACCAGCTACAACGGCGAGGCGCTCAACACCACATGGAAGGTCTACAAGATCAGGGACTCGGCACTGGTGACGCCGCTGGCCAACCGGCCGGTGGTGTGGACCGGGGTGAAGCCGGCCCAGACCAGCTGGTTGCAGCCGGCGGCCACCTGGTACGACAACCCGTCGGCGTGGAAGGTGGTGCCCGCGGCAGGGGGACCGTCCGACTGGACCCGGGTGGCGGCCTCGGACACGAGGCCCACGGCCGTGCCCGAGCCCACCACCACCGTGTCGGACGTTTCCCAGACGGACAGCTCGGTCTCCTTTCACGTCGACCGGGTGGGAACACCGGTCGAGGTCAAGGTGTCCTACTTCCCCAACTGGCAGGCCCACGGGGCCGAGGGTCCATGGCGGGTGGCCCCCAACCTGATGGTGGTGGTGCCGACCAGCCATGACGTAACGCTCGACTACGGCAGTACCGGGGCCGACAAGGTGGCGGACGTCATCACGCTGGCCGCCCTGGCCGGGCTGGTGGTGGTCGTCGCCGTCGGGTGGCGGGCCCGTCGGGCCCGGCGTCGGAACCGTCGGTCCCGAGGGTCCCGGCCAGGATGGCCCGGGGCCGAACCGGCCTGAGCGGCGGCCCGGAGGTGACCCGCACGCTGCGGATGTTTCCGCTGTCCACCGTCCTGTTCCCCCACGCGGCCCTGCCGCTGCACGTCTTCGAGGCGCGGTATCGACGGTTGATGGCGGACTGCATGAGCACGGACAAGGAGTTCGGTGTGGTGCTCATCGCCCGCGGCTCGGAGGTCGGCGGCGGGGACCAGCGGGTCGATGTCGGGACCGTGGCCCGGGTCACCCACCTCGAGGAGCTGGACGACGGCCGGATGCTCGTGCTGGCCCGCGGTGTCGAGCGGGTGGCGATCGAACGGTGGCTCGGGGAGAGCCCGTATCCCCGGGCCGAGGTCGTTGACCTGCCGTTCAGCTGGACCGATGCCGATAGCCGGGCCGTCACCACCACCGCGCACGCCGTCCGTCGGTTGCGTTCGCTCCTGTCCGAGCTCGGGCAGGTACCGGCCCTGCCCCACGATCTCGTGTTCGCCGGTCAGCCCGAGGAGGCTGGGTGGCAACTCTGCGACCTGGCCCCACTGGCCCTCCTCGACCGGCAACGCCTGCTCGGATGCGCGTCCCTGGCCGAGCAGATGGAGTTGCTGTGCGAGCTGAGCACGGCCATGTCGGGCGATGTGGTCTCCTTGCTGGCCGACGGCCGGGAGCAGTAGGCACGGGTCAATCCTCGGTCCGTGCGTTTCTCTCTCTGACCAGGGTGTTCTGTCATCCATCGGCTCCGGTGGGACCCGCCACCTCCACCGGATGCCCGAGCCCCGACCGCTGTCACACCTCGGTGGTGGACTGGCTCTCGTGGAACTTGACGTCATCAACGAGGCCTTCGACCGGTTGGGCCAGTGGGATGTGACGGCGCTGGCCGACCCGGAGTCGGTGCTCGCCTTGCAGCGACTGGCGGCCCGCGCCGAGGCCCTCGCCACCCGGTCGGTGGCGGCCTTCGACGCAGCGGGAAACTGGGCCGCCGACGGAGCCCTGACCGCTCCGGCCTGGACCACCGCCCGGTGCCGGATTCCCGGAAAGGAGGCCCGGCGCCAGGCCCACCGGGGTCGGGTGCTCCGTTTCCTCCCCGAGACCACACGGGCCTGGGTGGACGGGATCATCACCGACGCCCATGTGGACGTGATGATCGCCCTCCGGACACCCGAGACCGAAGAGGCCTTGGCCCGAGACGAGGCCATGCTGGTGGAGCAGGCGCAGAAGCTGACCTTTGCCCAGTTCAAGCGCATCGTCGCCTACTGGAGCCAACTGGCTGATCCCGATGGCGCCGACCAGGACGCCGAACGGCAGCGCGGGCGTCGGGAGGTGTATCTGGTCAAGAGCTTCCGGGGGAGCTGGCTCGGGGCCCTGAACCTCGACCCTCTGTGCGGCACCATCGTCGCCGAAGAGCTTCAGCGGCTGGAGACAGAACTGTTCGAGGCCGACCGGGCCGAGGCCAAGGAGCGCCTCGGTCGTGATCCGGGGGCCGGTGACCGCCTGGCCCGCACTCCCGGACAACGGAGGGCCGACGCTCTGGTGGAGATGGCTCGCCGCTCGAGAAGCTGCCCGGAAACGGCCAAAAGGCCGGCACCTCTGTTTACCGTCCTCGTCGGCTACGAAACACTCCACGGGAGGATCTGCCAACTGGAGAACGGCACCGTAGTCCCTCCGGGGTCGCTGCTGCCCTGGTTGGACGGAGCCGATGTGGAGCGGGCCATGTGCGGACCCGGTCGTCGGGTGGAGATCGGCTTCACGACGCGACTCGTTCCCGAGGTCACCTGCCGGGTGACCGGAGCCGATCTGGAGCGGGTTGTGTTCAGACCCGGAACCAGGGCGGAGATCAGCCCCCAAGCCCGGCTGTTCACCGGGGCCACCCGCCGGGCCATCGAGGTGCGGGACCGCGAGTGCAGCCACCCCTACTGCGAGATCATCACCTCGCGCTGTCAGGCCGATCACATCCAGCCCTGGGCTCTCGGTGGTCCCACCACCCAGGAGAACGGCCGGCTGCTCTGCCCATCCCACAACGGCCAGCGCAACGAGCGGCCGCCACCGGCCGACTGATTTCGTCCGACGGGAAGTCCGAGGCGTAGCTTCCTTTGACGACAGCAAGGCACTGGCGCGGACGGCGGGACGCCCTGATTCGGCCAGGCCGCCCATCACCGGGGCTATGGAAGGCCTGGCTAGTATGGCCCGGCCATGAGCAGCCTCTCCGACGTCTTCAAGGCCTACGACATCCGGGGGCTGGTCCCAGACCAGCTCAACGCGGAGAAATTCCGTGCCATCGGAGTGGCGGTGGCCCGATTCACCGAGGGGCCGAAGCTGCTCGTGGCCCGGGACATGCGTGAGTCGGGCATCGAACTGTCCAAGGCGTTCTCCGACGGGGCCCGATCGGTTGGGGTGACGGTCGTCGACCTCGGCCTGGCCTCCACCGACATGCTCTATTTCGCCGCCGGCAGTCTGGATGCCCCCGGGGCGATGTTCACCGCTTCGCACAATCCGGCCCAGTACAACGGGTTGAAGCTCTGTCTCTCCGGGGCCCGACCGGTGGGACGGGACACCGGACTGGGGGAGATCGAGGCCACCGCGGAGTCCCTGCTGGCGGAGTGGGGCAACAGCGGGCCCCCGCCGCTCGATCCCGCTTCGATGGCGCCGCTCGAGGAGCGCTCCGTGCTCGAGGCCTACGCCTCGCACGTCCGGTCCTTCGTCGACGTCGGCGCACTCCGGCCGCTCCGGGTGGTGGCCGACACGGCCAACGGCATGGGCGGGCTGGTCGCACCCAAGGTGTTCGAAGGCCTCCCCTTCGAGGTGTCGATCCTCTTTCCCGAACTCGACGGGAATTTCCCCAACCATCCGGCCGACCCCATCCAGCCGGAGAACCTGGTGGCGCTCAAACAGGCTGTCCTGGAGGCCGGCGCCGACGTCGGTCTGGCGTTCGACGGCGATGCCGACCGCGTCTTCCTGGTGGACGAGAAGTCCGAGACGGTGTCCGGCTCACTGACGACCGCCCTCGTGGCCTCCTCGATGCTCGACAAGTTCCCCGGGTCCACCGTGCTCTACAACTGCATCTGCTCGCGCACGGTCCCCGAGGTCATCGCCGAAAAGGGCGGGGTGGGCATCCGGACCAAAGTGGGCCACAGCTATATCAAGCAGGTCATGGCCGAGACGGGCGCCATCTTCGGGGGCGAACATTCGGGCCACTACTACTTCCGGGACAATTACCGGGCCGATTCGGGCATCATTGCCGCCATGGTCGTCCTCGAGCTGCTGAGTGTCACCGGCAAGCCGCTGTCCGAATTGCTCGAGCCCTTCCGGCGCTACGCCGACTCCGGGGAGATCAACACCGTGGTGGACGACCCGGCCCACGCCGTCGAGCTCCTGGCCGCCGAGGTCGAGGGGGCCGGAGGTGCGCTCGGGACGGCCGACAGGCTGGACGGCCTGACCGTGGACCGGGGCGACTGGTGGTACAACTTGCGCCCGTCCAACACCGAGCCCCTGCTCCGCCTCAACGTCGAGGCCCCCGACGAGGCCGCGTGCGCCCTCCGGGTCGCCGAGGTGCAGGCGGACATCGATCGGCTCCTGGGAGCCTGAGCGTGGTGGCCCCCACGCGGCGGCGTACCGACGGGCCTGAGTTCGAGGATGTTCGACCAGAGAGGAATGCACCATGACGCTCGATCCGCTCCTGATTGAGGTGCTGGCCTGCC
This sequence comes from uncultured Acidimicrobiales bacterium, assembly GCA_963713625.1. GTDB lineage: Bacteria > Actinomycetota > Acidimicrobiia > Acidimicrobiales > RAAP-2 > Bog-756. The sequence continues at coordinate 76,260 of CAVQMN010000001.1, forward strand.
CCGAGGACAAGGGCCCGTTGCTGTACTTCGCCGACGAGGACCGGCTCTACAACCCGCGCCTCCACCGCAGCTACCAGATTCGTGACGGGATCCCGGTCATGCTCATCGATGAGGCGGTCGCCGTGGACGAGCAGGAACATGTCCGGCTCACCGCCAAGGCCGAGGCCGGCGGAGCCAAGACGACCGGCGAGACCACCGGGTCGTGAGCGCCGACCGCAGCGGCCCGTCCGCCACAACCTCGTCCCCGCTCGCCCTCGACTCACTCGACATGTGGGACGCGGTCGCCGGACTACCCGAGCAGGTCGAAGAGGCGGTGTTCGCAGCCCGTGGCCTGAAGGACCTCCCCAGCCACGAGCGGGTCGAGAACGTCGTCGTCCTGGGCATGGGTGGAAGCGGCTTCGCCGGCAACGTGCTGGCCGCGGCCGCAGCCCCCTTCATGCCCGTCCCGGTCACGGTGGTCAAGGGCTACCAGCCGCCTGACTACGTGGGCACCGGCTCATTGGTGTTCGCCGTGTCGTTCTCGGGAGAGACAGAAGAGACGCTCGAGGCTGCGGCCGCCGCCTACGAAGCGGGGGCGTCACTGATCGTGGTGTCGGGTGGAGGCACGCTGGTCAGCCTGGCCGAGGAGTGGCATGTGCCGGTCGTACCCGTCCCGGACGGGATTCCCCAGCCCCGTGCCGCCCTCGGGGCGCTGGCCATCCCTCCGTTGGTGCTGTTGGAGGAGATCGGACTGTTCCCCGGCGCCCTGCAGTGGGTGGACCAGGCGGTGGCCCAGCTCCGGCTCCGGCGTGACGAACTGGTCAAGCCGGCCAGCCCGGCCGAGGACCTGGCCCGGCGTATCGGGCGGACCATCCCCCTCATCCACAGCTCCCAGGACCTGGGCGCGGCCGCCGCCCTGCGCTGGAAGGCCCAGATCAACGAGAACGCCAAGACCCCGGCCTTTTTCAACGTCTACCCCGAGCTGTGCCACAACGAACTGGCCGGCTGGGGCCAGAACGGCGACGCCACCCGTCAGCTGATCACACTGGTCAACCTGCGCCACGACGCCGAGCACCCCCAGGTCAGCCGTCGGTTCGACCTGGTGGTGGACGTCCTGCGCGAGGTGGTGGCCGACATCATCGAGGTCCGCGCCTCCGGCGAGGGGGATCTGGCCCAGCTCCTCGATCTGGCCCTGATCGGAGACTTCGTCTCGCTGCATCTGGCCGGACAGGAAGGCATCGACCCCGGACCCATCCCGGTCCTCGACGAGCTCAAACAGCACCTCACCCCGGGCGCGCCCTAGCCGGGCCGGCATGGCCGGCCGGAGGCGCCGACCGTCGAGCGCTCGCCTCGGGTTCCCATGGCGCCATCACGGCCTCGCACCGCTGTGAGCTGGGCTTTCTTGCCGAGTCCGGCCGGTCGGCGCCCCTGGACCGTCGTGTTGCCATTGAGTGACGGCCTGGTCACAACCTTGTGAACTCGTCGGTCCGGCCCCTGGTAATCGCGCAGTCGAGGCGTACACTTCTCTGGTGAGCTGCGTGCGGGTCTGTGGTTGCAAGTCGAAGCCAGTCGCAGGCGAAACGACCCACGTAAGGCAACTCGTGGTTGCTGAGCATGGTGCGGCTTAGGAGTAAGACCTGCCCGCGGAGTCCCCGGCTGTCGGGGGCTGGCGGAGATGAGGTGACGCGTGCCACTACGGCTCCGAAGGGTCCACGGCCGATGACGGTCGTTGCCGCCGGAGCCCGGCCGCCACTCTCACTGCAGGCGAGTGTGGGGTCAAAGACCAGGTCAGCCGCCCGCAGCTCACGAAACACCACCCGACGAACCATCAGGAGGATGGACCGACACCAGACGTAGCACCCGATCAGATCAAACCAGGAGGCTTGCAGTGGACGTGGTCATCGCGCATGGCAGGAGAATCGTGTCCGACGAGGTGAGGGCTCTGACCAAAGACAAGGTCGGCCGACTCGGCCATCTGTGTCCGGGCCTCGACCGGGCCGAGGTGCGGTTCTCCGAGGAGCACAATCCGAGGATCGCCGATCGTGAGTGCTGCGAGGTGATCATCGTCGGTCACGGACGTTCGGTGCGGGCCCGGGCCGCGGCGCCGGTGCCCCTGGTGGCCGTCGACCTGGTGGTGGAGAAACTCGAGCACCAACTCGAGAAGACCAAGGGCCGCCTGGTCGGTCGCTCCCATCCGCGTCGCCGTCCCGCCAACTCTGTCTCCGTCCTGTACGAGAAGGTCCGCACCGCCTGAAGATCGCCGGGAAGGGCCCCGGACCCGGCGATCACGCCGCCGGGTCCGGCGGCGATCGGCCACGAACACCGCCGAAGGTAGAGTGAGTAGCCAATGAGCGTGCTCACCAAGGTCCTCAAAGCCGGTGAAGGCAAGAAAGTTCGCCGTCTGGCCGAACTGGTGCCGCTGGTCAACGCCCTCGAACCGGAGATGGAGGCCCGCTCCGACGAAGAACTGGCTGCGCTCACCAATGTCTTCCGCGAGCGACTGGACAACGGCGAGAGCCTCGAGGACATCCTGATCGAGTCGTTCGCCCTGGTCCGGGAGGCGGCCTGGCGGGTACTCGGCCAACGCCATTTCGACGCCCAGCTGATGGGGGGCATGGCCCTCCACTTCGGATGGATCGCCGAGATGAAAACCGGCGAGGGCAAGACCCTGGTGTCCACGTTGCCCGTGTACGTGAACGCACTGGCGGGGAACGGCGTCCATGTCGTCACGGTCAACGACTACCTGGCCACCCGTGACTCCGAGTGGATGGGGCAGCTCCACCGGTTCCTCGGCCTGACGGTTGGTCGGGTCGGCCCCGACATCGAGGACGCGGCGGCCAAGCGGGAGGCGTACCTCTCTGACGTCACCTACGGCACCAACACCGAATTCGGATTCGACTACCTGCGCGACAACATGGCCCGGTCGAAGGACGCCATGGTCCAGCGCGGTCATCCTTTCGCCATCGTCGACGAGGTGGACTCCATCCTCATCGACGAGGCCCGGACGCCCCTGATCATCTCGGGTCCCGCGGCCGAATCGGCCCAGCTCTACTACCAGTTCGCCGGAATCGTGCGGACGCTGCGGGTCGAGGACGACTACGAGGTCGACGAGGAGAAGCGCATCGTCGTCCCCACCGAGGCGGGCATCGAGAAGGTCGAACGCCAGCTGGGCGTGAGCAACCTGTACGACGCGGTGGCCGTCAACTACGTGCACCACCTGACCCAGGCCCTGCTGGCCAAGGAGCTGTACCGCCGGGACAAGGACTACCTGGTGGCCCAGGGCGAGGTCAAGATCGTCGACGAGTTCACCGGGCGCACCCTCGACGGGCGGCGTTGGTCCGACGGCCTCCATCAGGCGGTCGAGGCCAAGGAGCGGGTTCGGATCAAAGAGGAGAACCACACCTGGGCCACCGTCACCCTCCAGAACTACTTCCGGCTCTACGAGAAGCTGTCGGGGATGACCGGTACGGCTGAGACGGAGGCGTCGGAGTTCGCCAATACCTACGAGCTCCCGGTGGTTCCCATCCCTCCCAACAAGCCGCTGATCCGCGCGGACAACGCCGATCTGATCTACAAGTCGGAGGATGCCAAGTTCGCCGCCGTGGTGGACGACATCGCCGAGCGTCACGCCGAGGGCCAGCCCGTGCTGGTGGGCACGGCATCGGTGTCCAAGTCCGAGCAGCTGTCCCGGCTCCTCGAGAAGCGCGGCATCCCCCACGAGGTGCTCAACGCCAAGCAGCACTTCCGTGAGGCGGAGATCGTGGCCCAGGCCGGACGGGTCGGCAGCGTGACCGTCGCCACCAATATGGCCGGTCGCGGCGTCGACATCATCCTCGGCGGCAATCCCGAAGGACTCGCCATCCGGGAGGCGACGGCCCGCGGGGTCGACGTGACCACGGAAGAAGGCGCGGCCCAGCTGAAAGAGATCGAAGCGGAGTTCGCCACCATCTGCGAGCGGGAGGGTGAGGAGGTCCGGGCCCTCGGTGGACTGTACGTGCTGGGCAGCGAGCGTCACGAGAGTCGCCGCATCGACAACCAGCTCCGCGGCCGGTCGGGCCGGCAGGGTGACCCGGGCGAAAGCCGGTTCTTCTTGTCCCTCGAAGATGATCTGATGCGGCTGTTCGCCACTGGGGCCATGAACTGGGTGATGGGACGGGCGCTGCCCGACGACGTCCCCATCGAGGCGAAGATGGTCACCAAGGCCATCGAGCGGGCCCAGAACACCGTGGAGGGGCGCAACGCCGAATCCCGCAAGGACGTCCTCAAGTACGACGATGTGATGAACGAGCAGCGCAAGGTGATCTACCGCCGGCGCTACCAGATCATCGAAGGGGAGGACCTGCGCGATGACACCATCGAGCTCCTCGAGAGCACGCTCACTGAAGTGGTGGCGTCGTCGTGTCCGTCCGAGTATCCCGAAGAGTGGGACCTGCCCCGCCTGATCACCGAGATCACCCAGTACTTCCCGACCAAGTTCGTGGCCGACGATCTGGCCGGGGCCAGCACGGTGGGCCAGATCACCGAAAGCATCCTCACCGAAGCCCTCGACCTCTACGCCGAGCGGGACGAGAGCATCCCGGGGGGCGAGGAGACGGCCCGGCAACTCGAGCGCGACATCATGCTGCAGATCATCGACCAGCGGTGGCAGGACCACCTGGCCGAGATGGACTACCTGCGCGAGGGCATCAATCTGCGGGCCATGGGCAACCAGGATCCACTGGTGGCCTATCAGCGGGAAGGCTTCGCCATGTTCGGCAAGCTGATGGACGGGATCAGCGACGACTACCTGCGCTACGTCTTCCACGTCCAGGTCATGGCCGAACCGGCGGCCGAGCCGGATCTGGAGCGGGCCAGCTACCTGGCTGCCGACGATCCGGTCCAGGGCGACGAGGCCTTCTCGGCGGCATTCGCCTCGGCCACCCCGGCCGAGATTGAAGAGGCGGCCGCGGTGGCGGGCCTTCCGGGAGGAAACGGGAGCACCGGGGTGACCAACCGGTTGGCCGACGACGGCGAGACCCAGCTGCCCATTGTGAAGTCGGATCGGGAGAAGCTGGGGCGGAACGACCCCTGCTGGTGCGGGAGCAACAAGAAATTCAAGCTCTGCCACGGCGCCAACTGAGATGACCCCGACGGATGGCTCCCGTCGGGGGGCCGGTGAGCCCGAGCGCGTCGACATCCCGTCGGCGCTGGCGTCGCTCCGGGAGCGTTTGGCGGAGGCCGCCCGGTTTCTGGGCATCGATCACCTCCACGAGCGCCGGGCCGAGTTGGAGAAGGCGGCCTCGGAGCCCGGGTTGTGGGACGATCCCGACCACGCCCGGGAGGTGACCACCGAGCTCGGTCGGGTCAACGAGGACATCGAGCTGTTGGGCGGTTTGACCGAACGTCTTTCCGACGCCGAGACGCTCAACGAGTTGATCGACGAGGAGGAGGACGACTCGCTGCGGCCCGAAGTCGAAGAGCTGATCGACGACCTCGACCGGCGGTTGCGCACACTCGAGCTCCGCTCCCTGTTCGCCGGGAGCTACGACGACGGGGACGCGGTGGCCGAGATCCACGCCGGCGCCGGTGGGACCGACGCACAGGACTGGGCGGAGATGATGTTGCGCATGTACACCCGGTGGGCCGAGCGGCGCGGCTTCGAGATCGAGGTGGAGGAGGCGACTCCGGGCCAGGAGGCCGGCCTCCTGTCCGCCACCTTCATCGTCAAGGGCCGATACGCGTTCGGCCTGCTGGCCGCGGAGCGTGGCGTGCACCGACTGGTCCGCATCTCGCCGTTCGATGCGCAGCACCGACGCCAGACCAGTTTCGCCTCGCTCGACGTCGTTCCCTTCCTCGAGGATGTCTCCGACGAAGTGGAGATCGACGAGAAGGACCTCCGCATCGACACCTACCGGTCGTCGGGGGCGGGCGGTCAACACGTGAACAAGACGGACTCGGCGGTCCGGCTCACCCACCTGCCCACCGGGATCGTGGTGTCATGTCAGAACCAGCGGAGTCAGCATCAGAACAAGGCCAAGGCCATGCAGGTGCTCGGGGCCAAACTGGCCGAGCGCCAGCGGGCAGAGCATCAGGCCACCCTGGACGAGCTGTCCGGTGACCGCACCGACAACGCCTGGGGCAATCAGATCCGCTCCTACGTACTGGCTCCCTACCAGCTGGTCAAGGACCTGCGCAGCAACGAGGAGACCGGCAACGTCGAGGCGGTGCTCGACGGTGATCTCGACGATTTCATCGAGGCTGAGCTGCGGCGCCGGGCCGAGTCACGTCGTACCGGCTCGTGACCGGTGTCTTCGGAGGTCAGAGGGGCTGAACCAGCACCGCTGCGGGTCGCGTTAGGATAGATCGGAATGGGAAACGCCGGTCAGCAGATTCCGCTCCATCCCGTGACACCCCTCTCATGATCACATTCGAGAACGTCACCAAGACGTACAAAGGCTCCACCGTCGCTCTTGTGGACTTCTCCGTCGAGATCGACAAGGGTGAATTCGTCTTCCTCGTCGGTCCTTCGGGTTCGGGGAAGACCACGTTCATCCGTCTCCTGCTTCGGGAGGAGATGCCCGATTCCGGCCGCATCTGGGAAGCGGGCAAGGAGATCGGGCACCTGGCCAAATGGCGGATCCCCTATCTCCGCCGCAACATCGGCTGTGTGTTCCAGGACTTCCGCCTGCTGCCCAACAAGACGGTGTTCGAAAATGTGGCCTTCGCCCTCGAGGTCATCGGCCGCCCCAAACACGTGATCGCGGCCCAGGTCCCCCAGGTGCTCGACCTGGTCGGACTGTCGAAGAAGCGTGACAACCTGCCCCATGAGCTCTCGGGCGGCGAGCAGCAGCGGGTGGCGGTGGCCCGGGCCTTCGTCAACCGACCGCTGATCCTGCTGGCCGACGAGCCCACCGGCAACCTCGACCCGACCACCAGCCTCGGGATCATGCGACTGCTCGACCGGATCAACCGGACCGGGACGACGGTGATCATCGCCACCCACGACTCGGGGATGGTCGACCAGATGCGGCGCCGGGTCATCGAGTTGGACCGCGGCATGCTCGTCCGCGACCAGGCCCACGGTGTCTATGGCATCGACAGTGCGGTGGCCGCCGCCGGCGCGGGTTCGCCCACCGCGGCCTTGGCCGAACAGTTTCCGACCAACGAAGTTCCCGGCGGCTACGCCACTCCTCGCGCCTGATGCCAGTCTCCGCCGGCTACGTCTCCCGGGAGGCGGTCACCAACCTGTGGCGCAACCGTCTGATGACCGTGGCCGCCATCCTGACCGTTGCCGTCTCCCTGGCCCTCGTCGGCTCGTCACTGCTCCTGAAGCAGGGCGCGTCGAAGGCCACGGTGCAGTGGCAGAACGGGGTGAACGCCCTGGTGTGGGTGAACCCCAACGCACCGGCTTCCCAGGCCAACGCCATCCACGCCGAGCTCATGCAGTCGCCCTACGTCAAGTCGTGCATCTTCCGGAGCCAGGCCTACGACTACAACGAAGCCAAGGTCATGCTGCCGGCGGACGAGGTCCAGGCCACCACCCTGGCCGACTATCCGTCGTCGTTCCGCTGCGTGCTGAACGATCCGTCCCAGGCCCCCGCCGTCTACCAGCAGTTCATCGGCAAACCCGGTGTCTTCAACGTCAAGTATCCCGGTCAGCAGATCAAGACCATGCAGAGTGTGATCCGTATCCTGCAGTGGGTGTTCTTGTCGGTGGCCGTCGTGCTGCTGCTGTCGGCGTCGGTGCTCATCCTCAACACCATCCGCATGGCCATCTTCGCCCGCCGCCGTGAGGTGTCGGTGATGAAACTGGTCGGGGCGACCAACTGGTTCATCCGACTACCGTTCATGGCCGAAGGACTGATCCAGGGCCTGCTGGGCGCGGCGGTGGCGGTACTGGTGGTGCTGTCCCTCTACTGGGGTATCGGATTGGACGCCACCAAGACGGCGGCCAATCAGGGGAGCATCATCGCCCAGATGTCGTTGGGCGGGTGGGAGGTCGCCGGCACCTGCATCCTGGTGGCGGTCGTCGGTGTCGTGGTCGGTGTGGTGGGGTCGGCGTTCGCCGTCCGCCGCTTCCTCGACGTCTGAGCGCCTTCCTCGACTCCTCGACGCCCGGCCCTCCGAACGTCCGACTCTCCGCGAGCCCGGTTCCCGAGCTCCGACGGCAGACGTCGGCCCCCGGGCTGGCCTGACGAGCGGTACTCACGGGCAGGAGTCGGGTGCGGACATGCCGGCCAATCTCGACGCGATCCAGTGGAGGACGATCGACGCCCCCTGCTGCAGCGCTCCGCTGTGGCTGGCCCCGGCCAGAGGGGCGTAGGTGACCACGTCGTGCTGGGCCTGGCACAGCGAGTCGTCGACCAGCCCGGTGGTGGTGGGATAGGGGACCAGGGCATCGCCGGTTCCCTGCACGACCATGACCGGCGCGAAGATCGGAGCCTGCCCGGGCTCGTTGGCGACGTCGTCGGCGGCCAGCGCCGGGTCGGTGTTCCAGTCCGATCGGAAGAGGGATCGGGTGGGGACGGAGTCGAGGGCTGTGGCCACCGTGCCCGCACACGAGGACGCGATCAGGGGAACATCGCCCAGGGCCTGCTTGGTGAAGACCGACCCCATCGCCAGGTTGCCGTATGTCTTCGACCAGGCGTAGAGGGCCATGGCGGCAAAGGCGGCATCGGGATCGGTGCCACCGCCGGGGGCGGGGGAGGCGAGCTCGGTGAGGGAGGACACCGGGCCGATGGCGACGACGCCGGCCAGGTAGAGCTCGGGTGCGTAGGTCTGGGCGATCTGTCCGGCGAACAGGGCGGCCTGGCCACCCTGTGAGTAGCCGATGACGACCACGGTGTTGGATGCGGACCGGCCGTCGAGGACGCGAGCGGCCCGGGCTGCGTCCAGCACCCCCTGGGCCTCACTCTGGCCCACGAGGTACGGGGGGACCCCGGTGGTTCCGAGGCCCTGGTAGTCGGTGGCGGCCACGATCATCCGGGCCTTGAGCAGCGGTAGCAGGTAGGAGATGGAGCTGAGCGGCCCGAGGGACGGAGCGCACTGATCGGCCAGCCCGGTCGTCCCGTGGGCCCATGTGGCGATAGGGAAACCACCGGGTGGCGGTTGTCCCCCGGGGACCACGATCACCCCGGAGACGGCGACATCGGCCCCGGCGATCGACTGGGAGTGGTAGAGGACGCGGTAGGCGGTGGCTCCCGCCGGCAGCTGGCCGGCCGACGGGATCACGCTCGACCGGATGATGGAACCGGGTGGCGCCGGGCTCAGCATCGGGGGGACCTGGTAGAAGGCGTCGAGACTGCGCTGGCTGCCCCGGCTGGTGGCCGGACCGGCAGGGGCCCCGCCCGGGTCGTCAGGTCCCCCCGGGTCGGTGCGGGTCGAGGATGACAGCGACGGATCTCCTGACCGGTGAGCGGCCGCCGCCGAGGTGCCGCATGCCGTCAGGGCCAGCCCGGCGCTGACCGCGACCAGGGCAGCCGTGCGCCGCGGCCCGCCCGCCGAGCGACGGCGACCATCCCGCGACCTGCCCCCCTGTGCCCTGCCCCAGGGCCTTCTCCCCACCATTGCGGCAACGCTACCCCAGAGCACCTCGACAGCACCTTTCCCCCAGGGAGGGCAGCACCTTTCCGTCAGGGTGGGCACCACCGTCCGTCAGGGTGGGCACCACCGTCCGTCGTGGTCGGCACCACCGTCCGTCGTGGTCGGCACCACCGTCCGGCGGAACGGACGGCATCATCTACCATCGCGGCCGCATGGATGCCCTGGACCTGGTGGCCGGCTGGCCGGTGGAGAACGTCGCCGTCGGGGTCGTCCCCATCCCTGGTCCGGGAGATGGGCCCGGGGGCCCGAGCGTCCACCCGGGGGATCGGGTGGGGCCCGTCGACCGACCCTTCCCCTGGGCGTCGGTGACCAAGCCGGCCACCGCGCTGGCCGTGCTGGTGGCCGTCGAGGAAGGATCGATCGCACTGGACGAGCCGGCCGGCCCGGTGGGCTCAACCGTCCGCCATCTGCTGGCTCACGCATCGGGCCTCGGCCCCGTCGGCGGACCACCACTGGCCCGACCGGGGACCCGTCGGATCTATTCGAATGCCGGCTATCAGAGGCTCGGACAGCTGGTGGCCGAGCGGTCGGGTATGTCGTTCAGCGACTACCTGCACGCCGGGGTGCTCGACCCCTTGGGTATGGCCGGCACCGGGCTCGCGACGGGGACCGGGGAGTCGGCGGGGGAGGCGGCAGCCGGGCTCGCCGGCCCGCTCACCGATCTGCTCTCCCTGGGTGGCGAACTGGCCGCGCCCACGCTGATCAGTGGCGAGACCCACGCCGAGATGGTCTCCGTCCAGTTCCCCGGCCTCGGTGGAGTCCTCCCCGGCTTCCAGCGGTTCGATCCCTGCGACTGGGGCCTGGGTGTGGAGATCCGGGGCGGGAAGCAGCCCCACTGGACCGGGACGGACAACGCACCCTCCACCTTCGGGCACTTCGGCCGTTCCGGCTCGTTCGTGTGGATCGATCCGGTGGCCGGCCTCATCTGTGCCGGCCTGTGCGACCGGCCCTTCGGGCCCTGGGCCGCCCGGTCGTGGCCGGTCCTGGCCGATGCGGTGCTGGCCGGCGGCGCCGGCCCAACGTGACCGCGGGGACCGTCCACGACCGGCTCGCCTAGGCTTCAACCCATGAAGGGCGTCATCCTGGCCGGGGGCACCGGCTCGCGGCTGCATCCGCTGACCCGGATCACCAACAAGCACCTGCTGCCGATCTACGACCGGCCGATGATCAACTGGGGCATCGAGGCGCTGGTCAATGCCGGGATCACCGAGATCATGCTGGTGACCGGCGGAACCCACGCCGGGGAGTTCCTGCGCCTGTTGGGGAACGGGCACGAGTTCGGTATCGACCAGCTCAGCTATGGCTATCAGGAGAAGCCCGGCGGCATCGCCGAGGCGCTCGGACTCGCCGCCCGCTTCGTCGACGGCGAACCGGTGCTGGTCATGCTGGCCGACAACATCGTCGAACGGCCCATCAAACCGATGGTCGATGCCTTCACCGCCGACCCCCACGGAGCCCGCATCCTGCTCACCCCGGTGGAGGAGGACGAGCACCTGCGCAATCTGGGGGTGCCGACCTTCGACGCGGACAAGCGGGTGATCGGCATCACCGAGAAGCCCGACCATCCGCAGTCCAAGTTCGGTGTCACCGGCATCTACTGCTACGACTCGGATGTCTTCGAGGTCATCCCCACCCTCATCCCCTCCGGTCGCGGCGAACTCGAGATCACCGACGTGAACAACCACTACATCTCCCAGGGGCTCATGGCCTACGACGTCCTCGAGGGGTTCTGGGGCGATGCGGGCGAGTCGATCGACGCGTACTACAAGGTCAACGACTTCGTCCGCACCTACGGAGCCAACAAGGGCTGAATTCCCGGGGCCCCGGCGTCGGGCGAGGCCCGGGCAAGTGTGGCCGCGTGGCCGGGCGCGCTCACCTCGCCGGCCCTGCGACAAGGACCCGTCAACCCTCGGCCACCCCGGCCCACTCGGCCGCCTGCCGACGGTGCCTGGCGTAGTCGACCTTGCCCGAGGGCGACCGGCCGATGCTGGTCACGAACCGCACCCGGCGCGGGGCCTTGTACCCGGCCAGCCTGGCCTTCACGTGTTCGATGACGGTTTTGTCGCTGACCGAACCGGGCGGGGTGCCCGGGGCCAGTTGGACGGCGGCCACGATCTCTTCGCCGAACCGCGGGTTCGGGATCCCGACGACCACCGCGTCGAGGACGCCGTCGACCGTCTTCACCGCTTCTTCGACCTCTTCGGGATAGACCTTCTCCCCGCCGGTGTTGATGACCACCGACCCCCGACCCAGAAGCTGGATGGAGCCGTCCTCGCGGACCTGCGCATAGTCGCCGGGCACCGAGTAGCGGGTGCCGTCAATGGTGCGGAAGGTCGCCTCCGTCTTGGCCTCGTCCTTGTAGTAGCCGAGGGGGATGCGCCCGCCCAGGGCCAACACGCCGCTCTGGCCGGATCCGGGCTCGACGTCTCGGCCGTCGGCGCCGATCACCCGGACCTCGGGGCCCAGGGTGAACTGCGCCGTGTGGGCCGACGAGCTGCCGGACGAGACCGAGCTGCCCATGCCGATGGCCTCGGACGACGAGAAGGCATCCACCAGCAGCATTCCTCCGTGATGGCGGAGGAGGCCCTGTTTGGTCTCCTCACTCCACATCACCCCGGAGGAGATGATGCCCATCAGGCTGCTCAGGTCCCACCGGCCCGGATCGGCGTCCAGTGCGGCCAGGATGGGCTTGGCGAAAGCGTCGCCCACGATGATCAGGGCGTTGACCTTCTCGTGTTCGACGGTGTCCAGCAGCTCCACCGGATCGAATTGGCGCGAGGTGAGGGTGACCACCCGCCCTCCCTCACTCAGACACTCGATGGCGGTGAAGCCGCCGGTGCCGTGCATCAGCGGGCAGGCCGGAAGCAGGGTCATTCCCGGGCCGCTGCGGCGGAGTTCGGCTCGGACGTCGTCGACGCCTCCGTCCTCGGGGTAGCGCCGGAACCCCGCGCTGTTGAGGCGGGCGAAGAGGTCGTCCTGGCGCCACATCACGCCCTTGGGCATGCCGGTGGTGCCTCCGGTGTAGAGGAGGTAGAGATCGTCGGGGCTCCGGCCCCAGGGAGGGCGGACCCGCTCTGCCCCCGGACCCCCGGTCGTGCCGGCCGCATCCTCGTAGGGGACGGCCCACGGGGGACAGCCCGCCGTCCCGTCGTCAATCCACAGCCACGCCTGGATGGACGGGAGCCGGTGGCGGATGCTCTCGATCCGCTCGGCGAAGACACCGTGGAAGGTGACGGCCACCGTGTCGGCGTTCTCCCACAGGTAGACCAGCTCGTCCTCGGCGTAGCGGTAGTTGGTATTGATGGGCACGAGGTCGAGCTTGAAACAGGCGAAGGTGGTCTCCAGGTACTCCGAGCAGTTGTAGAGGTAGAGGGCCACCTTGTCCTGGCGCCCCATGCCGGCCCCGAGGAACCAGCGGGCCAGGTTGTCCGCCCGCCGGTCCAGCGCTCCCCAGGTCAGGGTGGTGGACCCGTGGGTGAGGGCAGGAGCGTCGGGCAGCTCGTCGGCCACCGCCTCCCAGACGTCTCCGAAGTTCCACGTGCTCAACGGTCGCTCCTCATCCCCGGGGCCTGAGCCTACGCTGGCCGACGTGGACTTCGCGTTGCCGGCCGAGGACGACCCGCGCCGCACGGAGCTCCGCCGCTGGCTGGCGGGTCATCCGGCCCCGTCGGGCCGGCAGCTGGCCGAGCGGGGCCTCGTCGCTCCGCACTGGCCCGCACCGTGGGGGATCGGAGCCGACCCCACCCATCAGCTGATCGTGGACGACGAGCTCCGTCGGGCCGGGCTGCGCCGGCCCACCAACACCATCGGGATCGGGTGGGCCGGACCCACCATCCTCTTCGCCGGCACCGTCGAGCAGAAGGAGCGCTATCTGATGCCCCTGCTGGCCGGCGAGGAGATCTGGTGCCAGCTGTTCAGCGAGCCCGGCGCCGGCTCCGACCTGGCCTCGTTGACCACCCGGGCCGATCTGGACGGCGACCAGTGGGTGGTCAGGGGCCAGAAGGTGTGGACCTCGTACGCGCACGCCGCCCGCTACGGGATCCTCCTGGCCCGGACCGAGCCCGATGCGCCCGTGCACCGTGGCATCTCCTATTTCATCTGCCCGATGGACGCCCCGGGCGTGAACATCCGCCCCATCGTGGACATGACCGGCACCCACACCTTCAACGAGGTCTTCCTCGACGAGGTGCGCCTGCCGCCCGACAGTCTGATCGGCGCCCGGGGCGATGGATGGTCGCTGGCCAAGGTGACGCTGGCCAACGAACGGGTCTCCTTGTCCGGAGCGGGCGCCCTGTGGGGGATGGGCCCCACCGCGGCCGACCTGGTGGATGCGGTGCGCCGGGCCGGGGGCAGCGCCGATCCGTTGGTCCGCCAACGGCTGGCCCGGTTGTGGACCGAGGGCGAGATCCTCCGGTGGCTGCGCCTTCGGACCGTGTCGGCCGCGGTGGCCGGCGCCGAGCCCGGCCCCCAGGCGTCGGTGCGCAAGGCGCTGGCCGACGAGCACGGCCAGCACGTGATGGCGCTGGCCCGTGATCTCACCGGGGCCCGGGGCATGCTCGCGAGCACCGAGCCGGTGGGCCGGGCCCCCGGGGACGGCGGTGGACCTGGCCAAGGCGGTGGTGAAGGGGCCGACGTCGGGCCGTGGCCCGGCGGGGTCTGGGACTACGGGTACCTCTTCGGGCCGGCCCTGACCATCGGGGGCGGGACGTCACAGGTGCAGCGAAACATCATCGCCGAGCGCACCCTGGGCCTGCCCCACGATCCTCCGGCCTGAGCGGGCTCGGGCCGCGGCCGGCGATGGGCCCGTCAGCCGGCGATGGGCCCGGCGTCGCCGTACCCCTGGCGCACGCCCTGGCCGGCCCGCCGGGTCAGCTGCTCGGGCTCATAGAGCATCCAGTAGGCGTTGCGCGCATGTTTGCGGGCCCGGTCGACGCACACCGCCGCCAGTCTGGCCGGATCCTCCTCCTCGGCCTCATGGACGAACACTTCCAGAATGTGGGTCGAGGTCATCAGCTGAGCCTGCATGATGCCCTGGGACGCCTCGTGGGCGCACACCTGGTCGATATCCGCCTTCCCCGGCATCCCGAGGGCGATGACGATGCGGCACTCTTCGTTCTCGATGATCCGCTTGCACTCGACAGCCAGGTCCTTGAACCCGGGCACCGTCCGGTAGAAGACATCGAACGTGGACCCGAAGCCCGGACACTGCTTCAGCTCGTCGAGCGCTTCGGCGCCCATGTCGTAGCGGGCGAACATGGTGTCGACCACACCGATCCGGTCCATGGCCCGATCCTAATGGGATCGGTTCGCCGACTCCGCCGGGACGGCGGCCGCCAGGCCACGCCGGCTCCGAACGGGGCCCCGGGTCCGACCCGTCGGTTCGACCGGGCCGCCGGGGTCGACAAGACTCGCCGGATGACCACGTCGCTGTCGCCGTCGCCGGCCACCCATCCGGGTGCGGCCTGCGTTCCCCGGGCCCGGATCACCGGTGGCCGTGCGCCGGGCAGGGCCGGCCTTGCGTCCTGAGCGGATCGTCCTGGTGTGCGGCACCGGCACCGAGGTGGGCAAAACCTGGGTGGGCGCCCGCCTCCTGCGTGAGCTGCGCAGCCGCGGGCTGTCGGTGGCCGCCCGCAAGCCGGCCCAGTCGTTCGCCATCGACTCGGAAGGCCACCGGCTGGGGGGACCCACGGACGCCGAAGTGCTGGGGTCGGCGTCGGGGGAGGACCCGGTCTCGGTGTGCCACTCGTTCCGCTCGTACCACCGGGCCATGGCCCCCCCGATGGCGGCCGAGGCACTGGGCCTTCCCGGATTCAGCGTGGGCGACCTCATCGAAGAGCTGGCCTGGCCGTCCCACCGGGTGCAGGTGGGGGTGGTGGAGACCGCAGGTGGCGTCCGCTCCCCGCAGGCGTCGGACGGCGACGCCACCGACCTCCTCGTCCAGCTGGCTCCCGACGCGGTGGTGCTGGTGTCCGATGCCGGGCTCGGCACCATCAACGGCGTGCGGATGTCCATGGATGCATTGGCCACGGTCACCCGGGGCGGGACGTCGGTTCCCGTGGTGGTGGTGCTCGACCGGTTCGACGGCCACCACGACATCCACCGCCGCAACCGCAGCTGGCTGGTCGAGCGGCTCGGCTACCGGGTGGTGACGCTTCCGGGCCAGGACTCGGCCTTGGCCGACGCGGTGACGGGGATCGGATCCCCGGACCGGTCCGGGGACGGGTCGGATGACCGGGCGACTCCCTGAGGCGCGGTCAGCGCCCGAGTCCGGCGGCGTCGACCACCGCCCGGCTGAACGGACGGGTGAGGGTTCGCAGTTCCGCGCAGGCCTCCTCACCCAGCGCCTGGTAGGGAAAGACGGCCAGGCGGTCGGTCTCATCCTCGATCTCCTGGCGTAGGGCCGCACCTTGGGCGCTCAGCACCAAGGACGTCGCCCCGGTGGTCGCTCCCTCCGCCTCGACCAGGCCCCGGGCCATCAGGCGAGCCTCGCCGGCTTCCCACTCGGCCGTCGGCCACCCCCGCGAGTCACGGAGGAACGTCCCGGGCAACTCGCCCGACGCCAGGTGCATGACCAGCGCTTCCACCGGGTCGAGGTCCGCCGCCACCAGCGCGGTGATGTGGCCGTCGCCCCGGAACTCGCGCAGGAGCGTCTGGGCATGCCACAGCACCAGATGGGGGGCGTCGGGCCACGGCAGCCCGGCATGGGCGGCGAACAGCGGCCGCCCCTCGTAGCGAACCGCGGCCCGCTCGGCGGCCCGGCGGGCGAGGTCTGCGGCCCGGCTCATCTCGGGAGCCCCGACGGCATCACCGAGCATCCGACGGAGGGCGGCGTCGGCGGCCTCGACCCGTGCCCCGAGCACGGCTCCGGGCGACGACGCCCGCCATGCCTCGGGGATGGCCGCCCGCACCAGCGCCGGATTGAAGTTGTAGAAGGTGGCGATCACCGTGTCGGCCCCCACCGCTCCCATGGCGGCCGAGCGGGAGGCGAAGTAGCCGGCTTCAGGGGCCAACCCGAGGTGGGTGTAGGAACGGGCCGCTTCGGGCGCGAAGTAGATCATCCCGTGCAGGGGTTCGACCGTCCGCCACGTCTTCCGGGCGGTCAGCGGGGACACGGGCTCGGTCGGGGTCACATCAGGGGCCATGGTGTTCCACGGTAACCCGGAGGTCCGGAGTCCGGAGGTCCGGAGGTCCGGCGGTCCGGCGGGCCTGCCGGCCGAGGCCGGGCCGGCCCACCCGGGTCGAACCGGAATGGCGGCCGGACGGAGGCCGTATAGTGCCGGGTACGGAGTTGTGGATGGAAGCGTGAGCACTCGGAGTCGAGGTCGGAAACGGAGTCGGCGATGTTGAACGGTGTCTCGGGCATGATCGGCGAGACGGCGGTGGTCACCAAGCCGGTGTCCGATCGACATCAGCCCGGTTCGGTGCTCACCCGGGGCGAGGAGTGGTACGCGGTCTCGCTGTTTCCGGGTACCACCATCGACGCCGGCACCACCGTGGTGGTGGCCGACGTCGAGCGCGGCCTGCTGGTCGTGTACCCCACAGACAGCGCCTGACTGGGACCTGCCGCCCCGTATCGCCTCCGGAGTGCCTACAGTGGGTCCCAGGAGGTGGTCCTCATGATCATCGGTTCCGTAGGCTCGTCGATCGCACTGGCGGTGGTTGCGGTCGCAATCTTCGCCCTCATCGTCGTCTTCTTGAAGTCCTGCCTGAAGGTTGTCCAACAGGGCTGTGTGGGGGTGGTGAAGCGGTTCGGCGAGTTCAAGAAGATCCAGCAGCCGGGGTTGCACGTGCTCTTGCCCCTGGCCGACCGGATGGACAAGGTGGATGTCCGCGAGTTCCCCCGCACCGGCGACCAGCAGGCGGTGATCACCAAGGACAACGTGTCCCTGTGGGTCAGTGCCACCATCTTCTGCCAGGTCACTGACGTCAAGCTGGCCCTCTTCGAGGTCAACGACTTCGGTCTGGCCATCGACCAGATGGCCCGCACCGCACTCCGGGCCGTCTTCGGTGAGTTGACCCTGGACGAGTCGCTGTCGGAGCGGGAGACCATCAACTCCAAGATGCAGGACCACATGGCCGAGGCCACCCTCAAGTGGGGCGTCCGTCTCAACCGCATCGAAATCCTCGACATCACCCCGCCGGCCAATGTGCTCCAGGCCATGTCCGAGCAGAAAGAGGCCGAACAGCACAAGCGGGCGGCCATCTTGAAGTCCGAGGGGGAACAGCAGGCCGCCATCAACAGCGCCCAGGGTCGCAAGCAGGCCAATGTGCTCGAGGCCGAGGGTCAGAAGCAGGCCGCCATCCTGGCCGCCGAGGCCCAGAAGCAGGCGCTCGAGCTGCGGGCCGACGGTGAGAAGCGGGCCACCCAGCTGCGGGGCGAGGGCGAGTCGGCCGCGCTCAATGCCATCGATACCTCGGTCATCCATCCCAACACGTTGGCCATCATGCAGCTCCGGGCCCTTCAGGCCCTGGCCACCGCGCCCAACTCGAAGGTCGTCGTGCCCTACGAGGCGGCCGGATTGGTGGGAGCGGCCCAGGTCCTGGTCGACGCCATGAAGAACGCCGGCGATGGCGACAACCCCGGGGTGGCCGGCAACGGGCGGGCACCCCAGACCACCCCCTGATCCCCGGGGGCACCCGGGCCCGGCCGAGGGTGCCGCCGCCACGGGCACGCGGGCGAGCCTGGAGTTGGCGGAACCGACCCGGCATCGGTGTGCCGGACCGGGAGCAGGGTGGCGGAACCCAGCTCGACCGGTCCGGCGACGCGCACGCTATCCCCGAAATATGAAAAATGAGCTGAGTACGGACAGAGACACGAGCTCGCCGTCGAGCGGCCGCCTACTTCATCTCCACCTGGTCCAGATAGTCGTCGTCCCAGTGGGTGAAGATCTCGTCGGGCAGCTTGAGGGCGTGGGTGGGACGGAGGGCGTGCACGAAGGACCGGTCGTGGCTGACCACCACGATGGTCCCCGCCCAGCGGCTGAGCATGGTGCCGACCGCCTCGATGGAGGACGGGTCCAGATTGTTGGTGGGCTCGTCGAGGAGGAGCACGTTGGCCCGGCCCGCGGCCAGCATGGCCAGGCCCAGTTTGGCCCGTTCGCCGCCCGACAGGGTCTTCGGCATCTGATGCGCGGCCTTGCCGGCGATGCCGAACGAGCCGAGAAGGGCCCGGCGTTCGGTCTCGTTGACCAGGACGGTGTCATCGATGTTCTCGAGCACGGTGCGCCCGAGGTCGATCTGCTCGTGCTCCTGGGCGAAGTAGCCGAGGGTCACGTTGGCCCCGAGCTCGACCTCGCCCGCCGTCGGCTCTTGTACACCGGCCAGGCATCGGAGCAGGCTGGACTTGCCGGCGCCGTTGCGGCCGATGACCACCATCCGGTCGCCCCGCCGGCAGTGGAAGTCGACCTTCTTGAGCACGGTGGTCGGCCCGTAGCGCACCGAGAGGTCGACGGACCGGATCGGCACCTCGCCCGACCGGGTCGGGGTGGGCAGCCGGAACGCGCTCTTCTTCTCCCGCTTGTGCACCTCGGTCTTCGATGATTCGAGTCGCTCGACCCGCTTGTCGAGGGACTTGGCGATCCGGGCCCGACGGTTGGTGCTGCCCCGCATGGAGTCGGCCAGGGTGGACAGACGCTTGATCTCCCTGCCCTCGAGCAGGGCCGACCGCTCGCGCTGGCTCTGGTCGGCCTCGAGCTGGACCATGTAGGACGAGTAGGTCCCCTTGAACTCGTGGAGTCGGCCGTCGGAGAGGTGTAGCACCTTGTTGATCGACCGGTCGAGCAGCTTGAGGTCGTGGGAGACGACCAGGATGGCCCCCGGGAAGCGCTCGAGCTCCTCCATCAGCCACCGCTTGGCCGGAAGGTCGAGATGGTTGGTGGGCTCGTCGAGGATCATGGTGTCGGGTCCCTGGAAGAGGATCCGGATCAGGTCGACCCGTCGGCGTTGGCCACCGGACAGGCTCTCGATGTCCTCGAGCAGGAGTTCCTGGCGGAGGCCGAGGCCGTCGGCCAGGCGGGCCATGGTCGACTCCGCTTCGTAGCCGCCGTTCTCCCGGAACTGCTCTTCGAGGTCCGAGAAGAGCTCGATGTTCTCGGTCGACGGGTCCTTGCTCATCTGGGTCCGGGCCTTGCCGAGGGCGTCGTCGAGGACGTCGAGGCCCCGACCCGAGAGCACGTGGGAGAAACCGTTGGGCTCGAGTCCGAGGCCGTGGGTCACCGGCATCTGGGGCAGATAGCCGAATGTCCCCCGGATGTGGGAGCTCCCGGTGGACCGCACGTTCCGCCCGGGCTCGTCGATGACCACAGAGATGAAGGTCGATTTTCCGGTGCCGTTGCGGCCGACCAGGGCGACCTTCTCGCCCGCGCCGACCACGAACGAGGCGTCCCGGAGCAGGGTCCGGTCACCGATTTCGATAGTGAGAGAGGAGCCGACGATCATGAGGGGGGGTCATCAGGTCACGACGGGAACGCGTCCCCGGATCGATGCCGGGGAGGTTGTCGTGATCGAGCCCGCCCATTCTCCCACACCAGGGTCGGGGCACCGACCGGGTATGGGCCGACGTGCCCGGCGGCTGCGCCCGGCTCAGCCTCCCGAGGCCAGGACGTCGCCGCCGGCCGGGGGAGTGGGATCGTCCACCGCCTCCAACCATCCGGCCGGAAGCCTGACCGGCCGCGGCCCATTGGTATGGCCCCGGGCCATGCGCGTGGCCGCCGGGGGAAAGGGCAGTGTGGGATCGAGGCCGTCGAGGAGGCCGACCACCTCGTCCCGGGTCGAGGCCTGGCCCAGCGACCGGCGGACGACCGGCCCCACCGCGAATCCGGTCAGGTACCAGCCCGCGTGCTTGCGGAACTGCCTGATTCCCAGGTTTTCACCGAAGGAGCGGCATAGGAGGTCGGCGTGGGTGCGCATCATGGTGACGATCTCCCCCAGGTCGGGCGGAGCCTGTGGCTCCCGGCCCGAGAAGGCGTCGGCCAGATCGCGGAACAGCCACGGCCGACCCAGGCAGCCGCGTCCCACCACGACCCCGTCGCACCCGGTGGCGGCCACCATGGCCAAGGCATCCGACGCCTCCCAGAGGTCGCCGTTGCCGAGGACCGGTATGGAGGTGATGCGTGTCTTGAGCTCGGCGATGGCGTCCCAGTCGGCCCGACCGGAGTAGAGCTGTTCAGCCGTGCGGGCGTGCAGGGTGACGGCGGCCACCCCCTCGCCCTCGGCGATCCTCCCGGCGTCGAGATAGGTGACATGGTCGTCGTCGACACCGATGCGCAGTTTGACGGTGACGGGAACCGATGCCGCCGCGCCGACTGCGGCGCTGACGATGTCCCGGAAGAGGGCCCGGTGGACGGGGAGGGCGGCGCCGCCACCCTGGCGTGTCACCTTGCCGGCCGGGCAGCCGAAGTTGAGGTCGATGTGATCGGCGCCGATCTCGCCGACCAGGCGGCGGACCGCGTCCCCCATCACCCCGGGGTCGACTCCGCAGAGCTGGATGCTGCGGACGGGCTCGTCTTCGCCGAAGGCGGCCATGGCCAAGGTCTTGGCGTTGCCCTCGACCAGGGCCCGCGCCGTGATCATCTCGCTCACGTAGAGGCCGGCGCCGTACGTCCGGCACAGCCGGCGGAAGGCGATATTGGTCACCCCGGCCATCGGGGCCAGCACCACCGGCGGGTCGACGGCCACCGGCCCCAGCTTGAGCGCCGGCCCCGGGGGTCCACTCACGGCCGGACCTCGGCCCACAGATCGGTGATAGCGATGCCCAGCCGCGCCAGGAGGGAACGGAACAAGGGCAGCGAGAGGCCGATGACATTGCCGGGATCGCCGTCCACCCCGTCGATGAACGGCGCCGACCGGCCGTCGAGGGTGAAGGCTCCGGCCACCGACAGGGCCTCACCCGTGGCCAGGTAGGCGTCGAGCTCGGCCTCGGTGGTCAACCCGAACCGGACGGTCGTGCCCGCCACCCCCGTCGCCCGATGCGCGGTGGCCCCGTCGATGACACAGTGCCCGGTGAACAGTGTGGCGCTTCGGCCCCGCATGGCCCGAAGCCACTCGGCGGCCTGGGACGCCGACTCCGGCTTGCCGAGGGACCGCCCCTCGAACTCCAGCAACGAGTCGCACCCCACCACCACGGCGTCGCCCACCCCTCGGGCGACGGCCTCGGCTTTCTGCTCGGCCAGGAGCGTGACCAGGGTGGGGGTGTCGGCGGCATGGAAGGCTTCCTCGACCACGCCGCTGACCACGACCTCGGGGTCGAAGCCGGCGTCCCGGAGGAGCCGGAGCCGCGCCGGCGAGCCCGAAGCCAGGACCAGCGTTCGACGACACATGGCCAGAAGCGTAGGTGGTCGGTCGGTGGGGCAGAACCGGCGGGCACCGTCGGTGACGCCGGACGTGTGGTCGGACGCCGGATGCGCGATCCTGGGGCATGACCGATACCGGTATCACCCTGGCCCCGACCCAGGTCGACCCGGAGCTCGACGGCGACCACGAGCGGATGTCCCACATCGTGCTGGAAGGGTTCAAGCCGGAGAAGGGCGACTACATCGCGGCCGGACCGACCGTGGTGGAGGGCATGGTCAACGGGACCGCCGTGAAGGCGTTGTGCGGCAAGATCTGGGTCCCGGGGCGCAATCCCAAGCGGTATCCCATCTGCCCGACGTGCAAGGAGATCGCCGAGGCCCGGGGGTGGAAGGTCCCCGCCGGCTAGATCGGCGCTGGCCGGCGCCACCTAGGGTGGAATGAATGGTCAGCCCGCCCGAGGTCGCCTGGTTTGCTGCGCTGTGCGACGACGACTACGAGTTCCTGGGCGAACCCGATGCGGGCCTGGCCAGCAGCTGGGAGCACTGCCGGGCCATCACCCTCGCCGCCGAATCCGCCGGGTACGACAGCATCCTCCTGCCGTCGGGGTACGCGTTGGGCATCGACAGCGCGGCCTTCGCCGCCGCGGTGGCCACCCAGACCCGGCGCATCAACCTCCTGCTGGCCGTGCGCATGGGCGAGCTCGTCGTGCCCCAGCTGGCGCGCCAGCTGGCCACGATCGATCAGATCTGCGGCGGCCGGTTGGTGCTCAACGTCATCTCCAGCGACGTGCCCGGCGCATCGCTGCCCGGACCCGACCGCTACCGGCGGACACTCGAGTGCATGGACGCCCTTCGCTCCCTCATGTCCGGCCGGTCGGTGGAGACGTCGGGACGGTTCGTCGATCTGGCCATCGACCCACCCCGGATCGCGGCGTCGCGGCGCCGCTGCCCGCCGTTCTATTTCGGTGGCCTGTCCGAAGAGGCCAAGGCCTGTGCGGCCGCCGGAGCCGACGTCTACCTCATGTGGCCCGACACCCCCGCCGAGGTCGCCGCGGTGATCGGAGACATGCAGGCCCGAGCCGCCGCATTGGGCCGTTCCCTGCGTTTCGGGTGGCGATCCCACGTCATCGTGCGCGAGACCGAGCCGGAGGCACGGGAGGCGGCCCGCCGACTCCTGTCCCGGCTCGATCCGGACACCGGCCGGTCCATCCGGACCCGGTCGCTCGACGCCACGTCGTCCGGAGTGGCGCGCCAAGCCGAACTGCGGGCCGGGGCCGACGAGGAGGGCTATGTCGGCCGCCACCTGTGGACAGGCGTCGGACGGGCCCGGAGTGGCGCCGGCGCCGCCATCGTGGGTGATCCGGACCAGGTGCTGGCCACGCTCGGGGAGCTCCGGGACGCGGGCGTCGACTCGTTCATCCTGTCGGGCTACCCGCATCTGCGCGAGTGCGACCTGTTCGCCCGCCACGTGCTGGCCCGGATGGAGCACGGCCCGCTCGAGATTCCGGGTCAGCCGGTCACAGGTCGCTGAGTCCCGGGTCGGGCATCGGGCGAGGCTCAGTGGGTGGTTCGGGGGCCCATGTGTCCGCGTACGACCGCTTCGAAGGCGTCCGGATCATCGGGGGTCACGAAGGGGATCACCCTGCGTCCGAGGTCCAGGAAGAACCCGGCCGACTTGCCGGGCCGGTGTGGGTCGAGATTGGCCCAGTGCCTGAAGTCCCCCGAGCCCCAGATCCGCCCTTTGCCGTGCGCGGCACTCATGGCGAAGCGCTCGAGCGAGCGGATCGAGGAGTAGGGGACGCGTTTGGTTCCCCACGGGAAGTAGTAGCCGCGGATCCTCACCTCATCGTCGGTGCACTCGATCCGCCCGTCGCTGTAGGTGTCCATCCGCGTATTGGATCACAGGTGGAGCCCATCCCGCCCGCCCCGTTCGGGCGACAGCCGGTTCTCCCGTTGCGCCGCCGGGTGGGACCGGTCACCATTGTCCCCATGGAACCTCTGGCCGTCCATCATGTGGCTCTCAACGTCTCCGACGTCGAATCGGGTGTGGCCTTCTACACCGGCATCCTGGGCGGCACCCTTCGGGGCGATCGGCCCGACCTCGGGATCGCCGGCGCCTGGATCGACCTCGGTGGCCAACAGGTCCATCTGGTCGAGGCGCCCGTGCCCCGCAACCTCGGGCAGCATTTCGCCATCAGGGTCGGTGACCTCGACGCGGTGGTGGACGAGCTCCGGTCGAAGGGGATCGAGGTGGCCGATCCGGTCACCGTGGGCAGCAACCGCCAGACGTTCATCGACGATCCGGCCGGCAACCCGGTGGAGCTGCACGAGGTGGGCGACACCGGCAGCTGATGCAATTGGCGCCGGTGACCGAGCGATCGGGCCGGCGCGGCCAGGGGCTCAACCCCGGCTGACCTCGCCGTGGTCGCGGCAGCGTGCCCGGTAGCCGCCGGGGCTCACCGCCACCGTGAGCCGCCGACCGCAGTGGGGACAGAAGCGCGGCGGATCGAGGGTGCGGTTGCATCCGAGGCAGCTGCTCGACGCCGCCCCGCAGCCGGTGCAGTAGCCCGTCACCGGAAGACCCCGTTTACAGGACGCCGGTGAGTGCTCCGACCGGCATCCGCAGATCGGACAGCATCTGCAGGTCTTCGTCGGCCGACCGCCCGAGCGTGGTCAGGTAGTTCCCGACGATGAGGGCGTTGATGCCCGAGGTCATGCCCATCGACTGCAGTTCGCGCAGGGTGACCTCCCGCCCGCCTGCGTAGCGGAGGATGACCCCGGGCAGGCCGAGCCGGAAGAGGGCGATCCACCGGATGGCCTCCCAGGCGGCGACCGGCTGCTCGCCGCCCAGCGGCGTGCCGGGCCGGGGGTTCAAGAAGTTGAGGGGCACTTCGGTGGGATCGAGCTCCTGGAGCTGGACGAGGAGCTCGATGCGCTGCTCGTCGTTTTCGCCCATCCCGATGAGGGCACCGCAGCACAGCTCCATGCCATGGTCGCGCACCAGGCGGCACGTCTCCTGCCGCTCCTCCCAGGTGTGGGTGGAGACCACCTTCGGGAAGAACGACTTGGAGGTCTCGAGGTTGTGGTTGTACCGGTGCACCCCGCCCTCGGCGAAACGGCGGGCCTGGTCGTCGGTCAGCAACCCGGCGCTGACGGCGACGTTGAGACCGGTTCGCGCCCGGATGATGGGTACGAGCTCGAGGAGGCGGACCATGGTGCGCTCGTCCGGACCTCGTACGGCCAGGACGAGGCAGAACTCCGAGGCCCCGCTGGCCTTGGTCTCCTCGGCCGCTCGCAGCACCTCGTCCGTGTCGAGGAAGGGGGTGGCCTTGACCGGGCTGTCGAACTGGGACGACTGGGAGCAGAAGTGGCAGTCCTCGGGGCAGCCGCCGGTCTTGGCCGACAGGATGCCCTCCACCTCGACCTCGGGCCCGCACCACTCGAGCCGGACCTGGTGGGCGAGGGCGGCGAGGGAGGTGACCCACGGGTCGGGCAGTTCGGCCAGCAGGGCGAGCTCCTCGCCGGTCAGGAGACGGCGCTCATCGAGGAGGGCCCGTTCGGCCGCTCGGAGGCGGGCGCGGGCCTTGGATCCGTCGATCTCCGGCCGAGCCTGCTCGGTCCGGTTCCGGGGCCGGTTGGGCGCGGAGAGGGTGACGGTGGTACGGATGGGGGTGGCAGAGGTGTCGCCGGGCATGCCGTTACGGTAGTTGCCCCGGCGGACCGTCCGGCAAGAACGACAGGGGGACCATCGTGGCATGGGATTTTTCCACAGAGCCCGAGTTCGAGGAGCAGCTGGCCTGGATGCGCCAGGTGGTGCGGGACGAGCTCTTCCCCCTCGAGACCTTGGCCTTGGGCTACGACGCCATGCTCGAGGCCATCGAACCCCTCCAACAGGAGGTCAAGAGCCGGGGGCTGTGGGCTTCGCACCTTCCACCTGAGCTGGGCGGAGGTGGGTTCGGCCAGGTCAAGCTGGGCCTGATGCACGAGATCCTGGGCCAGACCCCGTACGGGCCGGTGGCCTTCGGCAACAACGCCCCCGATTCGGGCAACGCCGAGCTGCTGGCAGTGGGCATCGAGTCCTCGGGCCGTGAGGAGCATCGGGAGCGGTGGTTGCTGCCCCTGCTCGACGGCCGTCTCCGCAGCGGCTTCTCCATGACCGAGCCGGGGGCGGGGGCCGACCCCACGATGATCGCCACCACCGCCGTGCGGGACGGTGACGAGTGGGTCATCGACGGTCACAAGTGGTTCACCTCGAACGGATCGGTGGCCGACTTCCTGATCGTGATGGCGGTGACCAATCCGGATGTCCATCCGTACCAGGGGTGCTCCATGATCATCGTGCCGGCCGACGCCCCCGGCGTCGACATCGTCCGTGACGTGGCCACCATGGAGGATCCGGTCGAGCACTACGGCAAGTTCGGTGGCCATGCCGAGATCGTCTACCGCGAGGTGCGCGTCCCCTACGAGAACCTCATCGGCCTCGAGGGCGAGGGTTTCGTGCTGGCCCAGAAACGGCTGGGGCCCGGGCGTATCCACCACTGCATGCGCTGGCTGGGCCAGTCACGCCGGGCCTTCGACATGCTGTGCGAGCGGGCGGTGTCGCGTACCACCCACCACTCACTGCTGGCCGAGAAGCAGACCGTCCAGAACTGGGTGGCCGACTCCCTGGCCGAGATGACCGCGGCCCGCCTCATGACGCTCTATGCCGCCTGGAAGATGGACAACGAAGGAGCCTCGGCCGCCCGGGTGGAGATCGCCATGATCAAGTACTACGGCGCCGGTGTGCTCTACAACGTGATCGACCGGGCCATCCAGGTCCACGGTGCCCTCGGGTTCTCCACCGACCTCCCGCTGGAGCAGATGTACCGGAACGCCCGGGCGGCGCGCATCTACGACGGCCCCGACGAGGTCCACAAGGTGACGGTGGCCCGCCAGACCCTCAAGGGGTACAAGCCCACCGACGTTCCGACCGAACATGTGCCCACGAGGCGGGCCGAGGCACGCGAGCGCTTCGCCGCCCTGCTCGACATGGAGACCGCCGATCGTTGACCGGCAGCGAGCCGAGTCGGGCCGGCCTCAGTAGCGGTAGGTGTCCGGCTTGTAGGGACCGTCCACCGGGACCCCGATGTACTCGGCCTGCTCCTTGGTCAGTGTGGTCAGCCGCACGCCGAGGGCGTCGAGGTGCAATCGGGCGACCTTCTCGTCGAGATGCTTGGGCAGCACGTAGACCCGGTTCTCGTAGTCGTCGGCGTTGTTGAACAGCTCCATCTGGGCCATGGTCTGGTTGGTGAAGGAGTTGGACATCACGAAGCTGGGGTGACCGGTGGCGTTGCCCAGGTTGAGGAGCCGGCCCTCGGACAGGATGATCACGGCGTGGCCGTCGGGGAAGACCCACTTGTCGACCTGTGGCTTGATGTTCACCCGCTCGATACCGTCGATCTTCATCAGGCCGGCCATGTCGATCTCGTTGTCGAAGTGGCCGATGTTGCCCACGATGGCCTGGTGCTTCATCCGGCTCATGTCGTCGGCGGTGATCACATCCTTGTTGCCGGTGGTGGTGACGAAGATGTCGGCGGTGGCCACCACGTCATCGAGGGTGGCGACCTGGTGTCCGTCCATCGCCGCTTGGAGGGCGCAGATCGGGTCGATCTCGGTGATGATCACCCGCGCCCCTTGGCCCCGGAGCGATTCGGCGCAACCCTTGCCCACGTCGCCGTAGCCGCACACCACGGCGACCTTGCCGCCGATGAGTACGTCGGTGGCCCGGTTGATCCCGTCGATCAGCGAGTGGCGGCACCCGTACTTGTTGTCGAACTTGGACTTGGTCACCGCGTCGTTGACGTTGATGGCGGTGAACAGCAACTCGCCGGCCTGTTCCATCTCGTTGAGCCGGTGCACGCCCGTGGTGGTCTCCTCCGACACGCCTTTGATCCCGCGGGCGATGGTCGTCCACCGGTCGGGGTGCTCGGCCAGGCTGCGGGTCAGCACGCCGAGGACAACGGCGAACTCCTCTGAATCGGCGGTCGACGGGTCGGGGACCGCACCCACCTTCTCGAACTCGACGCCCTTGTGCACGAGGAGGGTGGCGTCACCACCATCGTCGAGGATCATGGTGGGCCCGTCGCCCGGCCAGACCAGGGCCTGCTCGGTGCACCACCAGTACTCCTCGAGTGACTCGCCCTTCCATGCGAAGACCGGTACCCCGGCGGGGGCGTCGGGCGTCCCATCGGGTCCGACGGCCACGGCCGCGGCGGCGTGGTCCTGGGTGGAGAAGATGTTGCAACTGGCCCAGCGCACCTCGGCACCGAGGGCGACCAAGGTCTCGATGAGCACCGCGGTCTGGATGGTCATGTGCAGCGAGCCGGTGATCCTGGCGCCCCGCAACGGCTGCTCGGCACCGTGCTCGGCCCGCATGGCCATGAGACCGGGCATCTCGTGCTCGGCCAGTTCGATCTCCTTGCGTCCGAATTCGGCAAGGGACAGATCGGCCACCTTGAAGTCTGGACGACGCTGCTCGCTGGTCATGGTGGCTCCTTCGCTGTGGCCGGCCACGACGGGGAAGCCGGAGTTTGGTAGGCCGCGACCTCGCAGGTCCGGGCCGATCGGATCGGGACCGGCCGTGCCGGTGGTGGTGGTGGTCCTGCGCCCCGGGTCGCGACGCTCAAATCCTAGCCCAACCGCCCCGTGCTGCCCGGAACGAGGGCCGAGCCTCCGAGGCGGACGCCCGGTACGATCGCCACCGGTGTCCCGTCCGGGCTGTCCGGCGGGACGGGGAATGGGGGAAGCCGATGCTCCGAGGCCGACGGGCGGTCACGATGGCCGGCGTGTGCGTGATGGGCGCCGGCCTGCTAGCCGGGTGCAGCTCGTCTTCCGGATCAGGCTCGGGGGGTTCCGGCAGCGGCAACGTCTTGTTGGTGGGGACCTTCCACGGACACGCCGGGAAGTACACATCCATCCAGGCGGCCGTCGATGCGGCACGTCCCGGCGACTGGATTCTGGTCGCACCCGGTGACTACCACGAGGATGCCGATGAGTCCGGGGCGAGGACCGATCCGTCCGTCGGGGACATGGGCGGGGTGATGATCACCACGTCGGACATCCACCTCCGGGGCATGAACCGGTCCACGGTGATCGTGGACGGGACCAAAGCCGGATCGTCCCCCTGCAGCTCCAGTCCGGCGGCGCAGAACGACGGGGCCACCGGTACGGGGGGCAAAGCGGTGGGACGGAACGGGGTCCTGGTGTGGAAGGCCGATGACGTCTACGTCGAGAACCTGACCGCGTGCAACTTCCTGGCCGGCACCGGAAGCTCGGGAAACGAGATCTGGTGGAACGGGGGGGACGGGAGCGGCAAGATCGGGCTGACGGGCTACTGGGGCAGCTACCTCACGGCGACGTCGACGTTCTTCAGCCCGACCGGCACGCCCGACCAGCAGGAGGCCACCGCGGCCGAGTACGGCATCTTCGCGTCCAACGCCGCGGGGCCGGCCGGATGGAACCAGCTCTATGCCTCCAACTTCAACGACTCGGGCATGTACGTGGGCGCCTGCCTCCAGCGCTGTGATGTCACCATCGACCACGCCTGGATGGAGTTCAATGCCCTCGGGTACTCGGGGACCAACTCCGGTGGCGCGGTGGTCATCGAGCACTCGCAGTTCGACGAGAACCAGGACGGGATCGACACCAACACCCAGATCGACGGTGATCCACCGGCGCCACAGAACGGGGACTGCCCCGACAACGGGATCAGCCCGATCACCCACACCCACTCGTGCTGGGTGTTCATCCACAACGACTCCCACAACAACAACAATCCCAACGTGCCTGAAGCGGGCAGCGCCGCCGCCGGTCCCATCGGGACGGGGATGACCCTGTCGGGCGGGCGCAACGACACGGTGATGGACAACACCTTCTCCGACAACGGCGCATGGGGCTTCTTGATGGTGCCCTACCCCGACTCGGGCACCCCTTCACTCAATCAGAGCTGCCCGGCCACGGGCGGCGTGGAGGTGTCCGGCTTCGGCTGCGTGTACGACCCGGAAGGCGACGCCCTGTTGCACAACACCTTCAGCCACAACGGGTACTTCGGAAATCCGAGCAACGCCGACTTCGGCCAGATCGTCTTCAACTCGGGGCAGCCCCAGAACTGCTTCGCCGGGAACACCGCTCCCAACGGAAGCGTGCCCGCCGACCTGGAGCAGATCCAGCCCACCTGCGGGCGGATCACCACCGCGGCCAACACGGGCGGCCCCCTTCTCGACCAGGTGTTGTGCGACTCGGGGATCCTCTCCAGTACCTGCCCGGCCGGGTCGGTCTACCCCAAGCACACCGGGGTGACCATGCACCCGCTGCCCAAGGGTCTGCCCTCCATGCCCAATCCGTGCGCAGGTGTGCCCGCCAACCCGTGGTGCCCGGGCGGCAAACCCGTCTAAGCCGCAGCCGGCGGGCTCGCCCCGGGACCGACTCCCGGCCCGTGCACCACCATCGACGTGGACAGCGGAAGTTCGGAGGAGGACTGGCCCACCGCAAGTGTGTAGCGGCCGGGCACGGTCGTCCATGTCCCTCCCACGAAGGCCCGGAAGGCGGACAGGGGGACGAAGAGGGAGACCGAACGGCTCTGGCCCGGTCGGAGCGACACCGGGTAGAACGCCACCAGCTCGGCCGGCGGTTCGCCGGCGGCCGACGGATAGGTCAGGTAGGCCTGGGGTACGCAGGTCCCCGGCCGGGTACCGGCGTCGGTCACGTGGACGGTGAGCGTCACGCCCTTGGCCGTCCGGCCCACGGCCAGCCCCTGCAGGGTGAAGTGGGTATAGGAGAGTCCGTAGCCGAACGGGAAGAGCGGCCGGATGTGGTGGGCGTGGTCGTACCGGTACCCGACCTCGAGCCCTTCGGAGTAGTGCGAGACCTGACGGACGCCGGGCCACTGGGCCGGGGTGTGGAGCGCCGATTGCGCCTCGGACGCCGGAAAGGTGACCGGGAGGTGGCCCGAGGGATCGAAATCGCCGAAGAGCAGGGCGGCGATGGCCGCACCATCCTCTTCGCCCGGGTACCACGCCTCGATGAGCCCGGCCACGTGCCGCACCCACGGCATGAGCACCGGCCCGCCCGTGTTGAGCACGACCACCGTCCGGGGGTTGGCGGCGGCCACGGCGGCGATGAGCTCGTTCTCGTCCCCCGGGAGCGACAGCGACGGACGGTCGAAGGCTTCGGAGCTGAAGTCCCCGGCGAAGACGACGGCCACGTCGGCCTTCCGGGCCGCGGCGACGGCCGAGTTGATCTGGTCGCTCACGTCGCTCCACCCCACGGTGAGCTGCCCCGGCGCCGTGACCTGCTGTCCCGAGGTGTGCACGATGTCGTACGGCTCCCAGTCCAGGCGGAGCGGGTACGGGTGATCGCCGACCAGGTGGACCGTCCGCGACCACACCCCCCGAATGTGGGGAAGGGTGTCGGCCACCGCCACCTTTCCTCCCAGGGTCAGGCTGGCGCCGCCCGAACCCTGGAGGGACAGGGTGTACAGCCCGCTCCGGGGGGGCGTGAGCGTCCCGGTCCATGCCGCCGACACGTCCGACCAACCGGCCGGGAGCACGATGTTGGAGTGGGTGGGGGCCAGGGGGGTCGCCAGCTTCAAGGGTCGCGGGCCGATCCGCGACGTGGTGTGGTGGCGATCCACCGGGCCGGCCTGGGTCGGGCTGGCCAGGGCCGGGCTGGTCGCCGGGTGCGGGGTGATGGCCGTATCGATCGTCGGCTCGACGTACCGGATCGACGGCGCGCTCCTGGCCGCCCCGGTCTGGGTCAGGGTGAGGGTGAGCCCGTGCTTTCCGCCTGAGGCGGTGGTGAGGAGACCGCTGGGTATGGGAGCGAGGTCGGCGTTGGTGCTGCCGCCGTCCGAGTAGGTGACCGAAGCCCCCGGAGCGGCCCGGCGGCGGATGGCGGCCAGCGGGGTGGACACGAACGGGGGGACGACCTCCGAGCTGCCGTATCCGGTGGTCACCGGGGCGGTGTCGGCGTCGGCGCCGATCACCGCCACCGACTGGGAGCGCGAGCCCGACAGGGGGAGCACCGCACCGTCGTCCTTCAACAGCACGGCCGACCGTTCCGCCGAGTGGAGGGCGAACGCGGTGTCCGACGGGGAGTCGACAGGGGCGTCGGGCGCACCCGCAGGCGGTCGTCCGACCAGCCCGTAGGCGAACATCTGGGTCAGCACCCTGGTCACCGCGTTGTCCACCGCCGTGAGAGGGAGCCGCTTCTCTTCGACCAGTTCGGCCAGCTGGGCCGTGGTGGACGGTTTGATCAGATCGACCCCGGCCTCGAGGGCGGCGACCGGGTTGTGGACGGCTCCGAGGTCCGACCGGACGAAACCGGCGAATCCCCACTGGTCGAGGAGGTCGGCCAGTTGGGGGTCCTGGCACTGGAAGACACCGTTCAGCTGCGGGTAGGCGCACATGAGGGAGGACACGTGGGCCTGGGTGACGGCCGCTTGGAAGGGAGGGAGGTAGATCTCTTCGAGAGCCCGTTGGGACACCACGTCGTCGAGGTCGCTGCGGTTGGTCTCCTGGCTGTAGACGGCCAGGTGTTTGGCCATGGCCATGGCTCCGGTGGCCTGGATCCCGTCGATGTCGGCGACCCCCATGGCCGACACCAACACCGGGTCCTCCCCGAACGTCTCGTATGACCGCCCGCTTTCGGGCACCCGGTCGATGTTGAGGTCGGGTCCCTGGATGGCATCGATGCCCTGTCCGGTGGCTTCGGTACCGATCACGTCGCCGTAGCTTCGGGCCAGGGAGGTGTCGAAGGTGGCGGCGATGCCGAGGGGTGCGGGGAGCTGGGTGACGTTGGTGGCGCCGAAGGCCACACCCTGGGTGCCGTCCTGGAGGTGGAGCGGTGGGATGCACAGGCGGGGGACCCCGGCGTCGAAGTTCTCGATGAGCCCGGACTGGAAGAGGACGATCTCGCCGAGCTTTTCGGCCAGGGTCATCCTTCCGACCACGTCCCGGGCCAGCGCGGCCGGGGGGAGGTGGTGGTCCATGGCGGTGGCCAGCCACGGACAGCGGGAGCTCACGGCCCGGTCGGCGTGGACCACCGGGCCCGCCGCCCGCCCCTTGTCTCCGGCGTCACCGGTGGGGGCGGGGGAGTGACCCGG
This sequence comes from uncultured Acidimicrobiales bacterium, assembly GCA_963713625.1. Classification (GTDB taxonomy): domain Bacteria; phylum Actinomycetota; class Acidimicrobiia; order Acidimicrobiales; family RAAP-2; genus Bog-756. The sequence goes on from CAVQMN010000001.1 coordinate 109,251, forward strand.
CGCGGCCCCGGTGGCCAGGCCGGCCACCAGGACCACGATGACGGTGGCCGCCGGCACGCCGACCAGGGCGACGGACCGGAGCGGCCCGGAGCGGGCTCGCCGGGGCGGTTTGTCTTCGGTCGGGTTCACGGGCTCGGCGGCAAACATAGCGACCCCCCGTCTTGACAGGACGTCGCCCGGCGACGGGCTCTGACCCCTCCGCCTGTCCGGGGGCGGGACCGGTTGGCCGGCGTCGCTCTCGGGTCACCAGCTGATGGAAGGCGGGTCACTAGTTGATGTAAATGGTCATGTTTGCCAGGATTGGGAGGACCGGGCGACGTCCGCTCCGGCGACCGACGCCCGGAGACCGCGCCAAGGAGGCCACCTGCCATGTCCGAGTGGGGATTCGAAACCCGTCAGATCCACGCCGGAGCTGCTCCCGACCCCACCACCGGGGCCCGGGCCGTTCCGATCTATCAGACCACCAGCTACACCTTCCGGGACACGGCCCACGCCGCCGCCCTGTTCGGCCTGGAGGAGCTGGGGAACATCTACACCCGGATCATGAACCCCACCCAGGCCGTGTTCGAAGAGCGGGTGGCCGCCCTGGAGGGTGGGGTGGCGGCGCTGGCGGTGGCCAGCGGACAGGCGGCGGAGACCATCGCCCTGCTCAATCTGGCGGAGAACGGCGGCCACGTGGTGTCGTCGGCCTCGCTCTACGGTGGCACCTACAACCTTCTCCACTACACCCTGCCCAAGCTCGGGGTCGAGGTCACGTTCGTCGACGACCCCGACGACCTCGACGCGTGGCGGGCGGCCGTCCGGCCCAACACCAAGGCCTTCTACGCCGAGACCCTGGGCAATCCGAAAGGTGACGTCCTGGACTTCGAGCGGGTGTCCGCGCTGGCCCACGAACACCGGATCCCGCTCGTGGTGGACAACACGGTGGCGACGCCCTATCTGTGCCAACCCCTGCTCCATGGAGCTGACGTGGTCGTGCACTCGGCCACCAAGTTCATCGGGGGCCACGGCACCTCCATCGGTGGGATCATCGTGGACGGCGGGGCCTTCGACTACGAGGGCAGTGGCCGGTTCCCCAACTTCACCGAGCCCGATCCGAGCTATCACGGCCTGGTGTTCGGGCAGCTGCCCGAGCCGCTCTTTCCGGCCAGGTTCGTGCTCAAGGCCCGTCTGCAGTACCTGCGCGACATCGGCGCGTCCATCGCCCCCCTCAACTCGTTCCTGTTCCTCCAGGGTCTGGAGACCCTGAGCCTCCGGATGGAGCGCCACGTGCAGAACGCCACGGCGGTGGCCGAATGGTTGGAGGCACGGGACGAGGTCAGCTGGGTGGCCTATCCCGGCCTGTCGTCGAGTCCGTGGCATGAGCGCCAACAGCGGTACCTGCCCAACGGTGGCGGGGCCATCCTGGCCTTCGGGATCGAAGGCGGGGCCGCGGCCGGCCGGACCTTCATCGAAGGTCTCGAACTGTTCAGCCATCTGGCCAACGTCGGTGACGTCCGCAGCCTGGCCATCCATCCGGCCTCGACGACCCACTCCCAGTTGACCGAGGCGGAGCAGGTGACCACCGGTGTGACTCCCGACCTGGTCCGGCTCTGTGTCGGGCTGGAGTCGATCGAGGACATCCTCGCCGACCTCGAGGCCGGATTCCGCGCCGCCAAGGGAGCATGACGGCAGATCCTCCCGACGGCGGGACCCCGGCCCCGGATCTGCCCGGTCGCCGGACGGAGGTGGTCTTCGACACCGGCGGGCCGGGGATGCAGCTCGAAGCCGGGGGTTGCCTGCCCGAGGTCATCGTGGCCTACGAGTCGTGGGGTGAGCTCAACGCGGGCCGAACCAACGCCGTGCTGGTGCTGCACGCCCTCACCGGCGACTCCCACGCCGCCGGTCCGGCCGGCCCCGGCCACCCGACCACCGGTTGGTGGGACGGCATGATCGGACCCGGAGCGCCCATCGACAGCGACCGCTACTTCGTGGTGTGCCCCAATGTCCTCGGCGGGTGCCGGGGTACGACCGGGCCGGCGTCTCCCGCGCCCGACGGTGCGCCCTACGGATCTCGGTTCCCGGTGTTGACCATCCGCGACCAGGTGGCGGCCGAGGCGGCGTTGGCCGACCGGTTGGGCATCGCCCGGTGGGCCGGCGTGGTCGGGGGATCAATGGGCGGGATGCGTGTCCTCGAATGGTGCGTGGGCTATCCGGACCGGGTCGGTCGGGCCGCCGTGCTGGCCGTCGGCGCCGCCGCCACCGCCGAGCAGATCGCCCTGTGCTCCCTGCAGGTCCGGGCCATCCGTTCGGACCCCGACTTCCGGGGCGGCGACTACTACGGTGCCGCGACCGGCCCGGTGGAGGGGCTGGCCCTGGCCCGGGGAATCGGACACGTGGGGTACCGGACGGAGCTGGAGCTCGCGACCCGCTTCGGCCGGAGCGCCCAGGTCCCCGAGGACCCGCTCAAGGGGGGCCGCTACGCGGTGGAGTCCTACCTGCAGCACCACGGGGACAAGCTCGTCCGCCGGTTCGACCCGAACTCGTACATCAGCCTCAGCGAGGCCATGAACCACCACGATGTGGGCCGGGAACGCGGTGGCGTGGACCGGGCCCTGGCCGGCGTCCGGGCTGAGGTCATCGTGGCCGGTATCGACTCCGACCGGCTCTACCCCATGCGGTTGCAGGAGGAGCTGGCCCGGCTGCTCCCCGGCGGCCGGCCGGTGACGGTCATCAGGTCGCAGTCGGGCCACGACGGCTTCCTGTTGGAGCACAACCAGGTCGGGGCCGTGCTGGCCTCAGCCCTTCACCCCTGACCCACCCGGCTTCGGGCCGATCCGAGTCCTGCCCCCGGCTGAGGCCGGCTCCTGCCCGTCCTCGCCCGACCTCGCCGGTCACTCGCCGGTCACTCGCCGGTCCTCGGCAGCACGTGGTACCCGAACCTCTGCCTGTCCCGGCCCGATATCCGTCCGAACTGTGGTTTGAATATTTGTAATGAAGGTTATAATGTAATTAAGTAATAATCAGGGACCGAGCAGAGGAGACGAGATGGGACCGAGGGAGCATGGTGAAGCAGGGTCTGCGGACCGGGAAGACCGACCTCGACGGGGCCGGGGCCGCCCGGCGCGCCAGCGTGGGGCCGTGGACGAGAACCCACCGACCGAGGGATTGAGCGGATGGCTGGCCGGCCGGCTGCCGGAGAGCTGGTTCGAGTCCGCTCCGTCGGTCACCGTGGACCGTGACGAGATCGTGATCGTCGGGAGGGTTCCCGCCCCGGAGGTTCCGGACGGGGACGACCAGGTGACCAGGACGGCGGCCGAGGCGGGACGGATCACCCGCTTTCGGGAGGAGACGCGTGCCGAGCGGATGGCCATCGACCGGGAGGCGCAGCACCTGTTCGGGAGGAGCATCGCCTGGGGCGTCGAAGCAGGGGCGTCCGCGCTCGTGTTCACCAATCTCTCGGTGCCGGTGATGACCCGGCTCCGCCAGCCCGAGCGGCTCGTACTCGACACCCTGGTGGACAGTGGTGTGGCCCGCAGCCGATCCGATGCCCTGGCCTGGTGCGTGAAGCTGGTCGGGTCGAACGCCGATGAGTGGCTACGCGACCTCCGGGCGGCCATGGAGGCCGTCGAGTCCGTTCGCCAGCAGGGCCCGGCCGTTTCCTAGGCCACCGCGGCTGCGGCCCCGACCACGATGACGACGCCGGGCCGAACCCGGTTAGCCTCACCGGGGTGAGGGTATCGATCAAGCCGTGGCCAGGATCATGATCTCCCGGGTTCGTCGTCGGCCCCGGACGGCCCGCCTGGTGGCGGCGGTGTCGATGCTCTCGATGGTGGTGGCGATGGTGGTGGTGACGCCGGGAGCGGCCACCACCCGGGCTTCGACCGGCACCGCCTGGACGGTCTACCACCAGAACAAGGAAGGGTCCGGTGTGGCCGCGCCGGTGTCCAAGGTCGATACCACCAATCGGGCCTGGACGTCGCCGGTGCTCGACGGTGAGCTGTACGGCGAGCCGTTGGTGTGGGACGGGCGGATCTACGTGGCCACCGAGAACGACACCATCTACGCACTGTCGGCGGCCAAGGGCGCAGTGGTGTGGTCGACCCATGTGGCCAGCCCGGTCCCGTCATCGACGCTCCCGTGCGGAGACATCCGTCCCACGGTGGGGATCACCGGCACCCCGGTGATCGACTCGGCCCGCAGTGAGATCTACGCGGTGGCGGACGAGCTGGTCGGGGGGAAGGCGGCCCACATGCTCGTCGGCCTGAACGCGGTCACGGGCAAGATGGAGCTGTCCCGTGATGTCGACCCCGCCGGCGCCGCCCCCACCGCCCTCCTCCAACGCACGGGGCTGACCCTCGACGCCAGCCACGTTCTGTTCGGGTTCGGTGGCAACGACGGGGACTGCGCTTCGTACCGGGGTCGGTTGGTTTCGGTGCCCGTGGCCGGCGGTACACCCGTCGTTTTCACCGTCGACGGGGCCAGCGGCGAATCCCAGGGTGCCGTCTGGATGGGTGGTGCGGCACCGGCGGTGGACAGCAAGGGCAACGTCTGGATCGAGACGGGGAACGGTTCCGTGTACTCGAGCACCCATGCCTACGACGACAGCGACGGGGTGCTCGAGCTCTCCTCAGGCCTGAAGCTCGAGCAGTACTTCGCCCCCTCCTCGTGGCCGGCCAACAACCAACAGGACCTCGACATGACGACCGAGCCGGTGCTGTTGAGTGACGGGGACGTCCTGATCGCCGGCAAGTCCCGTATCGCCTACCTGCTCGACGGATCCCACCTCGGGGGCATCGGCGGCCAGAAGGCCTCGCTCGGGTCGATCTGCAATCAGGATGTCGACGGGGGCAGCGCCACCATCGGAACGACCGTGTATCTCCCCTGTCTGGGCGGGATCGTCGCCGTCCGGGCCGTGGCGTCACCACCTTCCCTCAAACTGGTCTGGGGCCCGGGTGCGGGAGGCGGGCCGGCGATCGATGCCGCCGGCAGGATCTGGACCATCGGTCAGGACGGCACGCTCTACGGGCTCAGCCCCGCCACCGGCGCCGTGCTGCAACAGGCATCAGTCGGCACGCTGGCCAACCACTTCCCGACCCCGGCGGTGGCGGACGGCCTCATGCTCGTCCCGACAGCCGATCAGGTCGTCGCCTTTGCCGCGCCGGCAACGGGAGCCGCGGCCACCGTCCCACCGGCGGCGTCGGCGGGCACCGCGCCGGTCAACCACGCCGCCGCGGGTCGTGCGGCCGGGGATCCGGCGGTCACGGCCACCGGTGGAGGCATCCCGACGGCCGCAGTGGCGGCCATCGTCCTCCTCGGTCTGGCCCTGATCGGGGGGATCGCGTGGTTCAGCTGGGTCCTCCGGCGCAGGCGGCCCGGCCCGGCCCGCGGCACGGTGTAGTCAGGAAGGTCACTACCATCGGCTCTGCAGCACGAGTGCAGGCCGGCACTGGTGGCCTCGAACCGGGAGACCCATGCACAGCGGATTCGACCACGTCACCATCGCGGTGGCCGATCTCGAGGGGGCCAAGCGGTTCTTCGGGCTGCTCGGCTTCGAGGAGACGGCGGCGACCGTCGTGTCCGGTGAGGCCATGTCCGGGTACATGGGCATCCCGGGCTGGGAGGCCGACCACGTCACCTTGACCCTGCAGGGAGTAGTGACCCATCAGGAGGTACAACTGCTCCGGTTCCACCAGCCACCGCTGGCGTCCGTGTCCGACGAGTCCGATCTGGCCCGGCTCGGGTTCAACCACGTGTGCTTCGCCGTCGAGGACCTCGACGCCACGCTGGCCAGGTTGGCCGCGGCGGGCGTTCGAACCCGCAACGAGATCATGACCTTCCACGATCGCCGCCTGGTGTTCCTCGTCGGTCCTGGGGACGTGACCATCGAACTGGCGGAGTGGACCACCGACCTCGGGGGGTAGGCGGGGACGAGGCGGGCCGTTCGGACGACCGGGACCCCGGAGGTGGCCCAATCCTGCGCCGGAAGCCGCTCAACCCCCACGCAGGGAGGTGGCGTCGAAGCCGAGCACCGGGTCGTCGAGGGGGAGGATCATCACCGGCGACAGGTGCTGGTGCTCTCCCAGGAGGCGCACGACCGTCCCGTAGGTGGTGAAGCCCACGGCGTGGCTGGCGAAGTACATGGGGCCCTCTTCGACCTTCACCTCGACGACACCGGTCCCGTCCATGGCCAGGGCGGACTGCTGCATCCGTTCCATGGCCGACTCTCTGGCCGCGTACATGGCTTCGGTGAAGTTGGTGAGCTCCACGTTCTGCCCCTTCTGCTTGATGGCCACACCGGCCGACCGGCGAGGGGCGTAGACGAAGCTGGCCCCCACGGCCAGGCCCAGGGGAGCCCACCCGGCGGTGTGCAGGAGGGCGAAGTCACGACCGGAGAGGTCGGAGAGGAAGACGGGATCGGCGGACAGACCGCTCGAGCCGACCGGGCGGACGGCCGTTCCCACCAGTGTCACGTCGACGTGGTTGCGGTGGACGACGGCCTCGACGTGGACACCGACCACGCCGCGTCCCCCATCTTCGTGCACTCCTGGTGGATGCGGTCGCCGGCGGCGGCGAAGGCCCGCATGTAGGCGTCCGAGGCGTAGCTGATCTCGCCCTGTCCCCAGTTCCAGACGCCGAGCGGCACCGAGTAGAGCGAGGCGCCGCACACCAGTTGGATCGGTTCCCACCCGACGGAGTGGAGGGAGAGCTCCTCGTCGATGGAGAGGTCCGATGTCCGTCCTCCCCGGCGGGTCGCCGACGTCGTCTTGTCGGCCGACGCCGGCCGGTTGAGGAACTCGGCGGCGTCGCGCATCTCCTGTTTGAGGGCGGCGGGATCGACGCCGGCTCCGAGCGGGCCATCCGGGGTCACAGCATGCGCACCGTGGGTCGAGGACTGGGCATCGGGTCGAACGGCTTGAACCGCCGCACCCGGTTCCCCCGCAGGATGCACTGGAGCTCGACATCGCCCTGGCCGAGCTCGCGCTCGGTGGTGACCATCGCCGCCCCGTGGAGCGAGTCGGTACCGAGCTGGGTCCGCACCTGCTGACGGGCGATACGGCGCACGGCCATATGGGCCTTGGAGGTCTGCTCGATCTCGCCGGTGGCGGCCTGGTACCCCCAGCTCGAACCGGACCCCTCGGACAGGTACTCGGTCAGGCAGTAGGCCCACACCCGCACCGATGCCACCGTGGCGGCGATGGACACCGGTGCGTACCCGGCCTCGATGGACTTGGCCAGACGTTGGCCGGCCAGATAGGTCGTCCAGGGACGGCCGTCGGCCGGTGGTCGCCCTTCCTCCACCTTCACGGCCGTGCCCTGGACGCGGAACTCCAGCACACCGAGGTCCGAGAGCCGCTCGGACGCGTCCACCAGGCCGATCACCCCGTGGGCGCCGACGGCGGTCGCCTCCTCGATCATGCGGTCATAGGCCGAGGTGAACCCCTGCCGCCATGCGTCCTCGATCCAGGCCTGCTCGTAGTTCTGTCCCCACGACCGGTGCTCGGCCGAGACGAATCCGTGCGGGCACTGCCAGGTCTCCGAGTAGCCATCGGCCCGACCTTGATACGGGGCCCCGAACGTCCCGTAGGGGGAGCCCATGCCGTACCACTGCCACTGCATGACGCAGAAACCCTGCACGAACCCCACCGGCTCCAGACCCATCTGCAGACAGGCGGCGAAGTCGGGCACGGTCAGCCCCGAGGTGAACGCACCCTCGGCGAAGCGGCGGGAGGCCGCCTCGGGAACATCGGCGGCTTCGTCGGCCATCAGTTGTCGAGCGAGACGATGGTGGTGGGAGTGGGAAGCGTGACCGTATCGGAGGTCTTGCGCACCGCGGTCCCGAGCGAGAGGAACTCGATGGTGTGGCTGCCCCACTGGTGCGACTTCTCCTCGAGTCGGACCCCGACGATGCCGGAAGCGTCCAGCTGGGTGGCTTCGTCCTGCATCCGGGTCATGGCCAGCTCGCGCGCCTCGTACAGGGCCTGGGTGAAGTTGGGGAGCTCGACATTCTGTCCGGCCGACCCCAACGTCTGGCCGAGCCCGCGATGGGCGATGTGGTACACGCAGGTTCCCATGACCAGGCCCTGGGGGATGTAGCCGGTCTGCATGAGCGTCCAGAAGTCCTGGCCCGAGAGATCGGAGGTGAACGGCTTGCCCAACTTGTTGAGATGGGACACGCCGCTCTCGGCCTTGACCGCGGTGCCGACGGCGATGAACTCGGCTGCGTCCTTGCCCCACTCGTAGTAGTTGACATCGAGCCTGACCCCGACCACCCCGTCGGCCCCGAGCTCGGCCGCCTCCTCCTCCATGCGGGTCATGGCCAGCTCCCTGGCCTCGTACATGGCGCCGGTCAGCTTGGCCAGCTCCTGGCTCTGCCCCCACTTCCGGGTCTGGATCCCGGTGTGGTAGATCGACGATCCCATCACGAACCCGACCGGGTGGAAGCCGACCTCTTTGATCAGCAGGAATTCGTTCACCGACAAGTCCGAGGTGAAGAGTCCGTGTTCGAGCTCCTCGAGCCGGTGGCCTGCTTCCTTGGGTAGATCCTGCGGCGCGTCAGTCATGTGAGCCTCCGATGACCATGCTCTCCAAGGCCAGGCGAACTGCCTGGCTGTGAGCTGCTTCTGCTTTGAGCACGGCGAGCAGTCGGGCCAACCAGTCGTCCACACCCACCTTCTCGCTCCGGATGCGGATGCCGCCCGATGAGTGGCCGATGGTGCAGCGGAGCGTGCTCCCGTCGACTTCGGCATCGAACTGATCCTCGTCCAGGGTGATCCGAAGGGATCGGATCTCGTCCGATTTCCGGAATCTTCCCCCGGCCCGCTTCACCTCGAGCCGCGACCCGAGCGCCTCGGCCAGCTGGTCGGCGAGCGCCTTCACCAGGATGCCGACGTCTGAACCGTCAGCCCGCAGCGAGGCTGCGGCCAGTTCGAGATCCATCGAATCATCGTCCATGCCGCTCACTCCCCGCACCCTACCGCTCTGATCTCCGGTCCGTCCGGCGGCCACCAGGTTCCGCCGCCCGTCCGCCCGGGCCGGATCAGCCGACGGCGACCGCGTCGCGTCGTTCGGCCCCCTGGCGCACGAGGGGCAGGAGCCGCCGGCCGAAGTCGACCGCGTCGGCCAACGGGTCGAATCCCTTCAACAGCAGCGTCGAGATTCCGAGGTCGTAGTAGCGGAGCATGGCCTCGGCCACCTGCTCGGGCGTTCCCACCAGGGCCGTCGAGTTGCCGGCGGCGCCGGTCAGGTTGGCGACCTTCATCCACAGGCGCTCGTCGTGCACATCACGGTCCGCGGACATCTCGATGAGCCGCTTGCGCCCCACCGACGTCGTCCCGCCCGTGTCGCGGTCGACCGAGAAGGTGGCGTTCTTCGTCCCTCCGAGCCCCCGGTAGTCCTCTTTGTGGCCGGCCATCCGCTCCTTGGCCAGCGCGATCCGCTCGGCCGTGGTGGTGGCGATCCACTCGGCCTTCTCCCACGCCTCCTCCTCCGTGTCGGCGATGATCGGGCGAAGGGAGATGCTGTAGCGGAGGGTGCGGCCGTACTTGGCGGCCACCTGATCGATGGCCTCCTTGCGGGCCGCGACCGCGTCCCGGGGCTCCCCCCAAAAGGCGTAGACGTCGGCCCGGGCCGCCCCGACCTCGATGGCCGGGGGCGAGGCGCCGGCAAAGTACATGGGGATGCCGTCCGGCGTCGCCGGCTTCACCGAGCTGAATGCTCCTTCGTAGTGGAAGAATTCCCCGTCGAAGTCGAACGGCGTGTCCTCGGTCCACAGCCGACGGACGATCGACATGACCTCGCCCGTCCGGGCGTAGCGCCCGTCGTGGGGCACGAAGTCGCCCTCCCGGTGTTGGTCGGCCTCGTCGCCGCCCGTGATGAAGTGGATGGCGATCCGCCCGCCCCCGGTCAAGTGGTCCAACGTGGCCGCCTGGCGGGCCAGGACGGCCGGCTGCACCATTCCCGGCCGATGGGCCACCATCACCTTCAGGCGTTTCGTGCTGTGCAGGACGGTGGCGGCCACGGCCCAGCCCTCAGGGGCCACCGCCCCGTAGCCGATGAGCACCCGGTCGAACCCGCCCTCGTCGTGGGCCCGGGAGATCTCGGTCAGGTATCCGGGGTCGATGACCGGTCCGTCCATCCAGTCGACCACGGGGCCGTCGACCAGTGGCCCCTTGATCTCCGAGGCGTCCCTCGTGCCCACCATCCCGATGATCTCGACTGGCATGACGCGTGACTCCTCTGGCTCGATCAGGCCCGGACCTGGTGCCCGGCGTATCCCTCTCTGCTCTATCGGCAGTTCAATACCTCAGGTGAAGGCCCAGTTAGACGCTAACATCGGCCCGGTGGCCAGGGGCATGAATGCTTCGACATCCAGCCACGGTCGGCCCCTGGTCGCCGTGGGTTACGGCCCCCGCTGCGTGCCCATCATGCAGCTGGCGGAGGCGGCCGCGGGCGTGTGCGACCTGCTGTGGATGATCGACGGGTCCATCCCCGAAATGCGCCAGATGGCCGACCTGTTGAACCGGTTCGGACCGGTCGTCGACGCCGGTGATCTCGATGTCGAGCAGCTGACCAAGGCCTTGTCCGCCTACCGGCCCGACGGACTGACCACCTATCTCGATGCCGGCATGGTCCGCTACGCGGGCGTGGCCGCCACGCTGAACCTTCCGTTCCACTCGGCGGCGACGGCTGCCGCCCTCACCGACAAGGCCAAACAGCGCCAGGTCCTGGCCGATGCCGGGCTGCCCATGCCCGCGTGCAAGGTGATCCGTCCCGACCAGTCCGAACCGGATCTGGCGGCCATCGAGGCCGATGTGGGCTGGCCGGCCCTGCTCAAGCCGAGGTCGGCGCAGGGGAGCCGCTACACCTTCCTCGCCCCGGACCACAAGGAGTTGGCCCGGCTCCTCGATGCGCTGGGCCCTGGACGCCCGGAGATGGTGCTCGAGGGGTACCTGGCCGACGACCCCGCCCGGGCGGACAGTGCCTACGCGGCCTACGTATCGGTGGAGAGCGTGGTCGCCGCCGGTCAGATCAGCCATCTCGCCCTCACCGGACGGTTCCCGCTGGCCGAGAACTTCCGGGAGACCGGGTTCTTCATCCCCGCCGCCCTCGCGGAGACCGAGACGCGTGACGTACTCGAGCTGGCCACGGCGGCCATCGGGGCCCTCGAGGTGCGCGCCGGCTGCCTGCACACGGAGATCAAGTTCACCCCGGACGGTCCACGGATCATCGAGGTCAACGGGCGGGTGGGCGGCGGCGTGCCCGAGATGATCGAGCGCGCCGCCCGGGTGCCGCTGCTGGAGCTGACTCTCCGGGTGGCTCTCGGGGAGGAGATCCGGATCGACGGACCGGTGGCCACCGACCGGGTCGGCTACCGCTTCTTCCTCCAGCCGCCGGCCGTCTCGGCCACAGTGGCCTCCATCGACGGTGTCGACAGGGTCAGCGACCATCCGGGGGTGGACACCATCAGCGTGCATCAGGGGCCCGGCGCCGACCTCGACTGGAGGGACGGCTCGCGGACCCACATCATGGCGGTGGTTGGTTCCACGGCCGACTACGAAGAGCTGCAGACCGCCTACCGGCTCCTGCACAACGAGGTCACGGTCACCTACGCCGATGTGAGGCAGTAGTGCCGGTCCGGCTGGCCCGGGCCGAGGGGGCGGACCCGGATGCGACCCACGGCCAGGCACCGCCGGCTCGCTGGGTGTGTGCCTTCGTCAACAACATGCCCGACGGGGCCTTCGACGCCACCGAGCGCCAGTACCTGGACCTGCTCGATGCCGGCTCCGGCCCCGAGGTGGTCGAGGTGCGCCGGTTCACCATGCCCGACGTCCCGAGGGGTCCGCGGACCGCGGCGCGTATCGCCGAGGAGTACCTTCCCTTCGAATCGGTGCGGGAAGGGTCGCCGGACCTCCTGATCGTGACCGGATCGAACCCGCTGGCCCCGCGTATCCAGGACGAACCGTACTGGGAGGACCTGGCCGGGCTGCTGTCCTGGGGACGGGAGCACGTCCCGTCCCTCCTGCTGTCCTGCCTGTCCGCCCATGCCGCCCTGGTCGTCTTCGACGGCATCGGGCGGACGACCCTCGACGCCAAGTGCACCGGCGTCTTTCCCCAGCAGGTGCTCGACCACCCGCTGGCCGCCGACCTCGGCTCGCCCGTCGTCCTCCCGCATTCGCGGCTCAATGCCGTCGGGCTCGACGAGGTGCTGGCTGCGGGATACGAGGTGGCCCTCCGATCCGACGCCGTCGGATGGAGCGTGATCACCAAGACGACCGGCAGCACCCAGGTCGTCCTCGTCCAGGGTCACCCCGAGTACGATCCGTCGAGCCTGCTCCGTGAGTACCACCGTGATGCGAGGAGATTCGTGCTCCACGAACGGGACGAGGTCCCCTGTCTTCCCCTGCACTGCGTGGCCCCTGACGATTGGGAGCAGCTCCGCCTCCTCCACGAGCGGATCGTCGGTGAACGGGACCCGGTTCTCGTCGAAACGTTTCCCTTCGACGAGATGGGGAACCGGGCCGATTGGCCGTGGCGGACCTCCGCCGTCCGGCTGTACACCAACTGGATGGCCGGAGTGAAGAAGAGGAGCGCTTGAGCATGCACGACGAGACCATCGCCATCCACGGCGGATACACCGCCGATGGCACGAGGGCGGTAGCGGTGCCGATCTACCAGACGGTGGCCCATGATTTCATCGACGCCGAGCACGCCGGTGCCGTGCTCGACATGGAGACGCCGGGGTTTCACTACAACCGGATCAACAACCCGACCAACGACGTCCTGGAGAAGCGGATCGCGGCACTGGAGGGAGGCACGGCGGCACTGGCCCTGGCGTCGGGTATGGCCGCGGTGAGCTACTCGATCCTGACCGTGGCCCGCGCCGGGACCAACTTCGTGGTGGCTCCGCAGCTCTACGGGGCCACGTTCACCTACTTCGCCCATGTGCTGCCCACCCTCGGTATCGAAGCTCGCTTCGCGGCCGACGACCGGGCCGAGTCGATCGGGCCCCTGATCGACGACAACACGTTCGCCGTCTTCTGCGAGACGATCGGCAATCCGGCCGGCAATGTGGTGGACCTCGAAGCCGTCGCCGCCGTCGCCCACCGGGCCGGCGTTCCCCTGATCGTCGATAACACCGTGGCCACGCCACTGATGCTGAAGCCGTTCCAACACGGGGCCGACGTGGTCGTGCATTCGCTCACCAAGTTCGTCGGCGGCCACGGCACGACCACCGGAGGCGCCATCGTCGACGGTGGCCGGTTCCCGTGGACCGATCATGCCGAGCGCTTCCCGATGTTCAATCGACCGGACCCCGCGTTTCACGGCGTGGTGTTCGCCCAGGACTTTCCCGAGCGGCCTTTCACGGTACGGGCCCGTTCCATCCAGCTCCGCAATACCGGTGCCACGCTCTCGCCCTTCAATGCCTTCCAGCTGCTCCAGGGGTTGGAGACGATGGCGGTCCGCCTCGACCGGCATGAGGCCAACGCCCGGGCCGTCGCCGCCTATCTGGAGGCCGACCCGCGGGTGGAGTGGGTGAGTTTCGCCGGGTTCCCCGATCACCCCCACCACGATCTGATGCAGCGCTATCTCAAGGGCCGGGTACCGTCCATCATCACCTTCGGAGTGGCCGGCGGATACGACGCGGGGTTGGCGTTCTTCGATTCGCTCCAGCTGTTCAAACGCCTGCTCAACCTCGGCGATGCCAAGTCGCTGGCCATCCACCCCGCGTCGACGACCCACCGCCAACTGTCGGACGAGGAACTCCTGGCCGCCGGCATCCGGCCCGAGACGATCCGCCTGTCGGTGGGGATCGAGCATGTGGACGACCTCATTGCCGACATCGACCAGGCCCTGACCCTCGCCACCGCCTGAGCGGACCCCCACCCGCCTGAGGGCCACCGGTCGGCACCCCGGCCATCCGGTCTCAGACAATGATGGTTTCCACGCACTCCTGGGCATCGAGCACCGCCCGCAACCGGCTTCGGGGCGACGGCAGATAGTGGGTGAAGTAACGGACGCCTTCGGTCAGCACGCCGAGCAGCGAGAGGTTCGGTTGGAGGCGCCCTTCGGCGTCATAGGGATGGAAGTCTTCACTGATGGCCACACTGCCCACCGCGGTGTCGCCGTAGCTGAGCTGGGTCAGCCGGCCCTTGGCGTAGAGGCGGCTCAGGAGGGGTGATCCGGACCGCGCCAGCGACGGGAGGTCGAGGTGGCCGCGCACGACCCCGTCGACCGTTGCCTCGACGGGCTGGTCGAGCTGGGTCGACCGGAGCACCACCCGTCCGTCGTCCCGCGGGGCGAGCTCCGGGTCCGGGCCCAGTGCGATCCGCACCACGCCGGCATCGATGAGACCGAGGAGCTGTTGGGAGCGCAGGGGTGGTGGGCCTGCTTCCAGACGGTTGATCCGGCCCCGCACGTTGGACTGGAAATCGATGTACGACTCGAGGGACAGGCCGCCGAACTCGATGACCGAGCGCAACTGATCGCGCAGGATCCGGAGTACTTCCTGGGCGGCCTTGACCGGGCTGCCCCCCTCGGCCAGCGCCTCGTCGAGGTCGGCTTCGATCATGTCGTAGACCTGGGACTGGTAATCGGTGCTCGACGTGTAGTGGCGATCGGCGCCGGCGAAGATCTGGCTGGCGGGGTCGAACCGACCGTAGAGAAGCTCCAGCTTCATGACGGCATCGTCGAAGTCGCCCGCTTCCCAGCCGGCCCGGAGCAGCGATCGGGCCGCCGCCGATTCTTCGAGGCCGCCCTTCAGGTACGCAGCGTGGATGTGGTACCGGGCCTGCATCTCGGCCAACAGGAGGGGGAGCAGCTCGGTCCGGAAGTCGACCTGGCGGCGCACCGGTGAGCCGCCCGGGTGGGTCAGCTCGGCGAACTCCTCGGGTGTGCACACCACCGGCCGGTAGTCGCCGTAGGGGTCGACGCCGTGGGCCGACTTGGCGCAGTAGGGCACCCCGGAGCGGGAGTAGAGGTAGATGACCGGTTCGCGACCGCTGCGGACATAGCGCTTCCGCGAGCCGACGGACTCGAAGGTCCCGCCCCTTCCGACGGTGAGCGCGGTGAGCACGTCGAAGCCCACCAGTCCCATGCCCGCGACCGCCACCGACGATCCGGGGGGCAGCGACTCGTCGAAGTACTCCACCGGATAGGGGCGCAGGTACCGCACGCGTGCCGCGTTGGCCGCCTGTTCGTCGTTGAACGTGTGGCCGGAGGTGAGGACCACATGGTCGACGAAGAGCGTCTCCCCGTCGTCGAGGAGCACGGCCTCGCGTCCACCGAGCTTCGGTGAGATGTCGACGGCCGAGGCGTAGTGGCGGACGATCTCCAGGTTTTGGGGGGCGTCGGCCAGCAGCGTGTCGTAGAACCAGACCAGGTACTCGCCCATCAGCCGGCGCGGGAGGTAGTCGGTGGGTCGGATCGGCTCCCCCTCTGTGCCTATCCGGCATTCGTGCCCGACCCATCGGAAGCCGCGCACCACGGCCCATTCGTAGAGCCCTACCGCATAGGGAGGGTGCTCCTCGCTGTTGGGGGACGCATAGAGGGAGAGTTGCCCACACGCGTTGTTGAGCACGAGGTAGTCGGGCTGGCTGGCGGAGTACACCCCGCCGCCGAGCTGGCCCGGCTCGACGAGGTGCACCCGGATCCGGTCGTTCGACTGGCGGGCGCGGACCACCGTTCTTTCGAGCACGCACAGGCCCCAGGAACCGAGCCCGACGATGGCGAATTCGATCATCGACCGGTGCGTGGGCAGCCGGAGGGAGTTCGGCGTGTCATCGCCGAACCCGTCGTGAGGGATGGACACCTCAATTTCATGCTCATGCTCATGCTCATGTTCAGGCTCACGCCGGCCCCTTGTTCGGCATTGCCGATTCACCACGGTACGCCGCCGTCCAGGGGTAGGACAAGCATTTACGCCTGTTTGACCAGGTTGGCAGGTAAGCTGGTTTCCCGCCCGGGTCTGGACCTTCGTGGTCGCATCGAACCACCGCAGCAGGAGAGAGAAGGCAGGAAGAGACGATGACCGACTCTGGGACACTCCGCTTGGGAACCTTGACGGTGCACCGTCTCGGGTTCGGGGCGATGCAGCTCACCGGCCCCGGGGTGTGGGGACCACCGGCGGACCACGACGGCGCCATCGGGGTGCTCCGCCGGGCCGTCGAGCTGGGAGTCGACCTCATCGACACCGCGGACTCGTACGGTCCGAACGTCGCCGAGGAGCTCATCCGCGAGGCGCTCCATCCCTATCCGGAGGATGTGAAGATCGCCACCAAGGCCGGCTTCACCCGGCCGGGCCCGGGGGAGTGGGTCCCCTGCGGCCGCCCCGAGTACCTCCGCCAGCAGTGCGAAGGCAGTCTCCAGCGGCTGGGCGTCGAGCGGATCGACCTCTTCCAGCTGCATCGGGTCGATCCCGACGTTGCCGCCGACGACCAGTTCGGTGTGCTGAAGGAGCTGCGCGACGAGGGGAAGGTGGCCGAAGTCGGGCTGTCCGAGGTCGGCGTGGCCCACGTCGAAGCGGCCCGGAAGATCGTGCCCATCGTGAGTGTGCAGAACCAGTACAACATCGGCTTCCGCGGCGCCGACGACGTCGTCGACCACTGTGAGCAGTACCGGATCGGCTTCATCCCGTGGTTCCCGCTGGCCAGCGGAAAGTTGGCGAGGCCGGACGGACCGCTGGACCAGGTGGCCAAGGAGCTGGACGCCACCATCTCCCAGGTATGCCTGGCCTGGCTCCTGCGACGCTCGCCCGTGATGCTCCCCATCCCCGGCACGTCGTCGATCGCCCACCTCGAAGAGAACTGCGCCGCCGGTCGCATCAGCCTGACCGATGAGCAGTTCGCCAAGATGTCCGGTGCCCGCAAGGCGCTTCGGCGCTGGGCCCTGGCCGGCTGAGATGCCATGACGGCCGATCTGGTGATCCGGAACGGGACTGTCGTCGACGGGACCGGCGGCCGGTTGCGCCGGGCTGACGTCGCCATCGTCGGAGACCGGATCACCGAGGTGGGTGGCGACGTCGGTCGCGGTCGTCGGGAGATCGACGCCGAAGGCCTGACGGTAACCCCCGGCTTCGTCGATCCCCACACCCACTATGACGGCCAGGCCACGTGGGACCCGCTCCTCGCCCCTTCCTCGCACCACGGGGTGACCACGGTGACCATGGGGAACTGCGGTGTCGGATTCGCCCCGGTGGCACCGAACCGTCACGAGTGGCTGATCGAGATGATGGAAGGCGTCGAGGACATCCCCGGGACCGCACTGCACGAGGGTCTGCGCTGGGACTGGGGGTCGTTCCCCGAGTACCTCGACGCTCTCGACCGCCAGCCGCGGACCATCGATGTCGGGACCCACGTTCCCCATGCCGCCTTGCGGGCCTTCGTCATGGGCGACCGCGGCGCCGACCCCACGATGCATCCCGATGAGGCAGAGCTGGAGCAGATGGCCGCGTTGCTCGACGAGGGGCTCGATGCCGGTGCCGTCGGGGTCTCCACGTCGAGGACGGAACGCCACCGCACCAGCACCGGGGAGAACCTCGGCACGTTGCGGGCCCGGGAGCCCGAACTGCTCGCGCTCGCCTCCGTCCTACGGGCCCGGGACCAGGGTGTCTTCCAGTTCCTGTCGGACAGCTACCGGACCACCGACGACGAGTTCGCCCGTTCCGAGTTCGAGCTGGTGACGGCGTTCGCCCGCACCAGCCGACGCCCGGTGAGTTACACCGTCCAACAGGACATCGTCGCCCCCGAGCGATGGCGCGATCTCATGGCGCTGGCCCTCCGGCTCCAGACCGAAGGATTCGACGTCAAGGCCCAGGTGGCTCCGCGGCCGATCGGAGTCCTCCTCGGACTGCAGGCGTCGGCCAATGTCTTCACCCCGACGCGGGCCTACATGAAGATCGCCGGGCTGCCCATCGAGGAACGGGTCGCCGCCATGCGGGAGCCGGACCGCCGCCGACGGATCCTGGATGGCCATGCCCAGTTGACCTCCGGCGATGACGCCTTCGCCGGGTATGCCTTCTTCGGACGGTTCGACGACATGTACGTCCTCGACGACCCCGTCGACTACAACCTGGACTCCAGCCGGTCACTGGGAGCAGTGGCCCGTCAAACCGGCGTCGACCCGGCGGAGTACGCCTACGACGTGCAGTTGCAGCGGGAGGGCAGACAGCTCATCTACACGCCCCTGTTCAACTTCGCCCACGGTAACCTCGACGCCGTCCACGAGATGATCTCCTCGCCGGTGGCCATGTTCGGGCTCTCCGATGCCGGTGCGCATTGCGGCCAGATCTGTGATGGCAGCATGACGACCACGTACCTGTCCTTGTGGGCCCGGGACCGGAAAGGTGAGGACGGGATCCCCCTCGAGACGGTGGTCCACCAGATCAGTCAGCGTCCCGCTTCTCATTTCGGTTGGCTCGACCGGGGCGTCGTCGCCCCCGGCTACCTGGCCGACCTCAACGTCATCGATCTCGAGCACCTCGAGTGCTCCCCGCCTGAGGTCGTCGCCGATCTTCCCGCCGGAGGGCGTCGGCTCTTGCAGTCAGCCACCGGGTACCGCTGGACACTGAAGCGGGGTGTGGTGACGTTCGAGGACGGAAAACACACGGGCGAGCTCCCCGGGGCGTTGGTCCGCGGCGCTCGGGCCGCCCCGGTCGGGGACCGGGGTTGACGACTCCCGACGTCCTTTCGGCAATCCTCGGACACGTCGACGTCGGACCGGACCGCCCCGCGGTCAAGGATCTGGACCGGGAGCTGACGTACCGGGGGCTGGCCGACGATGCCGCCCGGGTGGCGGCCGGACTCGAAGCCTGCGGTGTACGAGCAGGCGATCGGGTCGCGCTCCATCTGCCCAACTCGGTCGACTTCGTGGTGGCCGCTCTGGCCTGTCTGTGGAGCGGGGCCATCTTCGTTCCGTTGGCGGTGACCGACCCGGTGGCCAGGTTGCAGACCATTCTCGAGGACTGCGCACCGGCCGTGGTCATCACCTCGGATACCGAGGTGGGCGGAACAGAGGGCGGAACCGGGCAACCACCCGTCCCCGCTCGGGCCCGGTTGGCCAGAATCTCCGAGCTCCGCCCGCCGGCCGGCGATCGAGCCGCACCCGCCCGGGTGTCAACGTCGCCGGCGTATGCCATCTACACGTCGGGCACCACCGGCACCCCGAAGGGGGTGCTGATCGGCAACCGCGCCTTCGCCGAGGCCGTGGCGGCCACTTCGGAGGCGCTGGATCTCGATGCCGACACCCGAACGTTGTGCGTGTCGCCGTTCCATTTCGACGGATCGTTCGGCACGCTCTTCCCCACGCTCTTCTCCGGCGGGGCTGTGGTGCTCCGGCCCCGGGAGGCGCTGCTCTTCCCCCGGACCTTCTTCAACGCCATCACCCGTGAGGCCATCACCTACACGGGCTTCTCGCCCAGCTATCTGCGGCTGCTCCTGTCCAGCCCGCAAGTGGACCGGCTGGCCGGGAGCACCCTCGCCGTGGTGGCCCTGGGAGGCGAAGCGTGTTCGACGGCCGACGTCCGCGCCTTGTGGGACGTGGCTCCCGGGGTAACCGTGTTCAACCGGTACGGCCCCACCGAAACCACCATTGCCGTGACCCACGCCAAGGTGACGCCCGCGGCCATCGCCGATGGCACCGTTTCCATCGGGCAGCCTCATCCCGGGGTGTCCTTCCACGTGGTCGACGACGAAGGCCGTCTCGTCGAGTCGCCGGGCCGGGTGGGGGAGCTCTTCATCGGTGGGAACCAGTTGATGGACGGCTACTGGGGAGCGCCAGAGCTGACCGCCAGTGTCCTTCGTACCGATGTGGTCCCTGACGGCACCGTGTACCGCACCGGTGATCTCGTGTACCGCACGGAGAGCGGTGACTACGTGTACGTCGACCGCGCCGACCGGGTCATCAAGCGCCTCGGTATCCGTATCTCACTCATCGAGCTGGGCGAGGCCATGCGTGGGCTGGCCGGCGTGTCCGCCGCTGCCTGTGTGCCCTTCGACGACAACGGTCAGACCGGCATCGCGGCCTTCGTGGTCGCCGACGGTCAGGCCTCGGCGCTCGAGCTCCGGCGAGCCGCCGGTGACCGACTCCCCGAGTCGATGCTGCCCGACCGGGTCGAGCTGGTCGACGTCCTGCCGCTGACCGGTTCCAGCAAGTTGGACGAGCGCGGCCTGCTGGCCGAGGCCGGTCTCCGCCCACTTCGTGTCGGCCCGGTACCGGGCTGACATCGTCGCCGTTGCGGTGCGCGCTGACACCGTCGCCGACGCGGCCACCGGCTGTCCGGAAGCGGACCCCGGGCTAGGCGTTGGCCATGACCCAGCGCGGCCGGGACCAGAGCTGCCAGTAGTCGACCTCCTCGTAGCCCAGACCGAGATAGAGCTTCTGGCCCACGACCGATGACTGCAGCAGCGAGCCGGCGACGCCGGCTTCGAACTGCTGGTCCAGCACGGTACGGAGAAGGCGGCGGCCGTGGCCGAGCCCTTGGCGCTGGCGCAGGGTGGCCATCGACCACACCACGAAGAGATCGTCCTCCACCACGCCGGTGAAGCACGAGGCCAGGGTGTCTCCGTCGAACACGCCCCAGGCACCCATGTCGTCCCGTTCGATCACCTGGTCGGGGACGGCGGCGACGGCGGAGGCATCGTCGAGCCCGTAGGTGTCGCACAGGAGCTCCCGGGCCGAGGGAAGGTCCGTGCCGGTGAGCTGACGGACCCCGGACCCGTCGACAGCCGGTCCACTCCGATCGGTCAGAACCATCAGCGGGAGGGCCCCCACCCCCACCCATCCGACCTCGGCCAGGTGCTGGGAAGTGGCCAGTCCGGCCCCGGCCAGCATGATGATGGCCGGCCGGCGCAGTCGGAGCAGGGGCTGGAGGCAGTGCTCGAGGAGGATGTCCGGATCCGACGACTGGCAGAAGGCGACGTTGTAGTTGACGTTCAACTGCCCACTGCAGGACATCCACCACTCGTCGGCCACATGGTGGTGCTCAGGTGCCGCCCACAGGCGGCCGGCGGCGCCCAGGGTCCGTCGCAGATCCGACTGGGTCCGCCGCATGACGCGAGATCTTAGCCACGGCCATCTCCCGTCTTCGGGACGGCGGGCAAGGGCTCAGGTCATCTGGGTGGGCAGGCGCCGTGCCGTACCGGGCTCCTGGGTGGGCATCACCTGCACGGCGGGCAACGGGTACGGCGGCTGATCGTCGGCCACCTCGTAGACGTCTTCGGTCGTGCATCCCAGCTGCATCTGCGTGGTCAGGCTGTCCTGGGAGGTGGAGGGGAGCGGGGGGACAGCCGGTTCGGCCGAACCCATGTGCAAGGTGGAGGTCAGGTCTCCCACCGTCTTGCGCCGCCAGGCCGAGATGTTGTCGTCCCGAATTCCGAACCGCTCCTCCAAAAAGCGGATCTGGGAGGTGTGGTCGAGCACGTCGGAGGCGACGTACCCGCCCCGGCTGAACGGCGAGACGACCAGCATCGGGACCCGGAAGCCAAGCCCGAGGGGGCCGGCGACGCCGTTGGCCGTGGCCGGGAGCGGGTTGACGGTGACGTACTCTCCCACCGTGCCGGCGGGCGCCACCGGAGGAGCGACGTGATCGAAGAAGCCGTCGTTCTCGTCGTACATCACGAACAGCACGGTCTTCGACCACACGTCGGTGTTGGAGGTCAGTGTTCGGAGGACCTGGTCGATGAACCACGCGCCGAGGTCGGGCGGAGACGGTGGATGCTCGTCGTACCCGAGCGGGGGGATGATCCAGGAGACGTGGGGCAGGGTCCCGGCCTTGACGTCCTGGGCGAAGTCGTTCGGGAAGGTGGGGACAAACGCCTTCTGGTAGAGAGGCGATGAAGGGCTGGAGTACTGGGAGAAGTAGGGGAGGATGGCATCGGACACCAGCATGAGCTCGGGGTTGTCGATGCGGTACGCGGCCCCGGGGGGCGTGTAGGTCTTCCACGACACACCGGCGTCCTCGAGGAGCTCGGGCACGGTCGTCCAGTTCACGCTGAACCGGGCATCGGGTGACGGGTTGGTGATCAGCACGGGGCCGCCGTGTGCCCCGCCGGGGTCGACGGTGCCGGACAGGGCCATGAGCCGGTTGGGGTGGGTGGGGCCCATGATGGAGCAGTGGTAGCCGTCACAGATGGTGAAGGCGTCAGCCAGTGCGTAGTGGAAGGGGATGTCGTTCCGGTTGTGGTAGCCCATGGTCAAGAGCCCGTAGCCCGGGCCCTCGTACTGGGTCGACGTATGGGTTCGTACAAAGGCGTCCATGGCGCCGTCGCTCCGGCAGAGATGTTGGGGCAGCCAGCTATGGGTGAGGTCGTGGGTGCACGCCCCCAACCCGGTGGCGGTGTCCAGATGGAAGGGAAGCTGGCTGCCGGCCGGGTGGCGGGTCGTGTTGCCGGGGTACGGCTGGGAGAAGGCACCCAGGTTGTCCTTCGGGTGGTCGTCGAATCCGCGGACCCCCCGGTACGAGCCGAAGTAGTGGTCGAAGGACCGGTTCTCCTGCATGAGGAAGACCACGTGCTCGATGGCGCCCAGATCCGACCCCGCCGGCCGGGTGGACGCCGCCTTGCCCACCGTCGCCGACGTTCCGCAGCCGGCGGCCAGGGCTCCGGCACCCACGGCCAGGGCCCCCCCGAGAAAATGCCGGCGATCGAACGACCGGCTCCCGTCGTCATCCACTGGATGCTTCCCCATGGCGTCCCCCCGGACTCGATGCCCCGTCTTGAACTCCGGAGCGTTGCACGAAAGTGAACGTTGCGAAACATCCGGGTGAACAAAGAGTCCTGACCAGGGAGTACGCCCGGTTCGATCTGACGCTCGGGCGGGCGCCTGGGTAGAGTTGGAGCGTGACCGTCGCCGAGCAGCTGTCGTCCGGCGCACCGATGACCGGACTCTCCCACGCCCAGCTGTTGGTGTCGGACGTTCCGGCCAGCGCCGAATGGTACGCGGCCGCACTGGGACTCGAGCCCTATGCCGAAGACCCGGCGCTCGGCTACGTCGCCCTCCGCCACCGGGGGGCGAAGGTGGTCTTCGTGCTCACGTCCAGGCCGGGCGGCTCGGAGCCGGGCATCGATGGCGGGAGTCTCGACCACCTGGCCTTCGCCGTACCTGACGGTGACGCCCTGCGCGCCTGGGCCGATCACCTCACCGAGATCGGGATCGAGCATGCGGGGGTTGTGTTGGAGAACGGGAACCCCTCGCTCCAACTCCGCGACCCCGACGGGATCGCCATCGAACTGGTGGCGCCCGGTCCTCGCTCGGGCCGACGCCGGTCGGCGGCTGTTCGCTAAGGCCGGGTCGCCTCGACCGTTCCTCTTCGCAGTCGGGACCGGCCGGCTCTGTATACTCCGCACCGATATGACCAATCCCGTTCGGGAGTGGCACCTCGAAGATCACCGTGCCCACTGACAGTCTGTTCCTCAATGCTCCGGTGCACCGCACCGTCTCGGCGGGCGAGCCCATCTACCGTGAGGGCGACGTCGGGTCGCACATGTTCGGGATCGTGTCCGGTGAGGTCACCCTCTACAAGGGGTCGGTGGCCGTGGCCAGCCTCGGGCCGAACGATGTATTCGGTGAGCGTGCCCTGATCGATCATCTCCCCCGGAATCTCACCGCCGTGGCCACCGCCGAGACGACGCTGGCCGAGATCGACCGGAGTCTCTTCCTCTTCCTCGTGCACGAGTCTTCGACCTTCGCCCTGGGCATCATGGGGGCACTGGCCGGCAGATTGCGCGACTACGACGAGTTGATCGGCGCGTCCAGCGCCACTGCGCCCGCCCGGCCCGACCTTCCCAAGAGGTAGCGCACCGAAGACCTCGCGCCAGCGGTTTCGGTCCCGTCCGACCCGGCGCCTCCTCGCCGATGCGGCCGGTGTCGTGCCGGTTACCCTTGCCGGGTGAGCGTTGTGGTCACGCCTGAGCAGAAGCGGTCCTGGGAGGAGGACGGATGGTGCGTCCTCCCGCGGGCGATCCCTGCCGACCGGCTGGGGCCGGCCCAGGCTGCGCTGGCCAGACTGTTCCCGACCGCCGGGGACATGTCGGCAGGAGGGGCCGGTGACGAAGGCGAGCGCTGGAGGAGCTGGGATGCCGCCTGGCCGGAGTTCCCGTTCCGCAGCCGGTCGCTCAACAACATCGTGGTGTCCGACGTGATGATCGATCTGGCCGAGGATCTGCTGGGGACCGACGACGTGAGGATGTACCTGGCCCTCGTCTCGGCGAAATACGCAGGACAGCCATCGGGCTACAACCAGCTCCTGCATACCGACTTTCCCAACCACACGCTCACCGTGCCCAGGCCCGAGGCCGGATTCCACCAGATGGAGACCTTCGTGTATCTGAACGATGTGGGCACCGACAACGGAGCAACCCGATTCGTGTCCCGGACCCGCACCGGCACGATTTCGGTGGAGCGCCACACGCTGAATTTCGAGGAGTTCGCCGAGCTCTACGAAGACCCGGCCCATGCCTCGGCCCCGGCCGGGTCGATCGTCGTCTACCGCCCCGACGTGTACCACCGGTCCGTCGACTTCAGCGACCCGGCCCAGGCCCGCTTCATGCTGCACGTCTCGTACAAGCCAGCGGCGGCCGAGTGGGGCGGTTATCAGGCCTGGCCGTTCAAGGGGTTCTCACCCGAGTGGCACAACTTCGTCCAGGGTGCCACCCCGAGACAGCTGAAGGTCCTCGGATTCCCACCGCCGGGGCATGCCTTCTGGACCGACGAAACCCTGGAGGGCGTCGGCTTGCGCTACCCCGGCCTGGACCTGACCCCATGGCGGGTGGCGCACACCTCCGGCTGATCGCTCCGTGGACCGGACCGACACGCTTGGGCAGGAAGTGAGTATCTAGCTCGGAGACCGTTCGGGCCGGGAACGACCAGGGTCCGCCTGTCGCTCGATCTCGTTGAGGTCGAAGTAGTCGCGCCAGCGGGTGACCAGTCCATCCGCGTTCACATCGACGACCGTGCACCCGTGAATCTCGATGGGGACAGTCCCACCGAGCGTTCCCCGTCCGATCCATTCGAAGGCGCCACCGGTCTCGTCCCCGTGCACCCAGAGGATCTCCTGACGCCAGTCCGGGAAGGACGCCTTGGTCATCTCTTCGATGGCGGCGATGTCGGGGGTGGGCGCGTTGACCGGATCGCTGAAGAGCGCCCCCGGCGCGAAGAACGAAGGGAAATCCCCCTCCGGGCCCAGCGCTTTCTCGAGCTCTCCCGCCCATGCCGACCACTCCATCCGGGCCACCGTAGTGCGATCCCGACGGTGCAGCCGGAAGTCCCCCGCCTGCGGAGGGCCACCCCGGGGAAGAGCGAGCCCCGATGTTGGCGCCGGATGCTCCCAGGTCAAGGGCGGAATGGCGGCGTCGGCCGGTCCGTCACCGGTCGTTCACCCAACAAACGCTTGACGGCCCCCGGTCGATCCAACAGAATGCGGTTGTCCATCCCAGAACGGGATGGAAGGCGGCACGAGGAGGTTCACCTTGAACACGCGTCGGCCACGCCATGCCCTTGGGGGGAACATGCGAACTTATCTACGCAGTATCCGCGTCGCCATCTTCGGTCCCTCTCGGACCGGGGGACATGCAATGGTCGCTCGAAGGCGTCCGTTCCGGCTGATGACCGTGGTCGCATCCGTCTCACTGATCGCAGGCACCCTGGCCGTCCTCGGATTCGCACCGTCGGCCTACGCCGCCGGCTCGTCGACCACCGTGGTCGCACCCAACAACCCAACCATCGTGTTGGGCGCGGCCAACACCGCCTCGGCCACCGTGACCGGTGACGACGTGTCCGGCAGTCCGACTCAAAGCGTCAGCTTCTATGTCTGCGGACCGTCTCCGTCTCCCACCGCGTGCACGTCGACGGGCGACCAGGTGGGCTCGGCCGTCACCGTCAGCCCCGCCACCAGCGACACTTCGACCGCCACCTCAGCTTCGTTCACACCCACGGCCACCGGCACCTGGTGCTTCGCCGCCGTGTACTCGGGTGACACCAACTACACCACCAGCTCGGACACCACGACCGACGGGTGCTTCGACGTGACTTCGGCGTCGACCTCAACAGTTTCCACGCCGACGACCTCGAGCATCGTCCTCGGAGCCAGCAACACCGACCTGGCCACGGTCACCGGCAACGCCGCGGCCGGGAGCCCGACCGAAACCGTCAGCTTCTATGTCTGCGGGCCGACATCGTCTCCCGCTCCGTGCGCGTCGACGGACGACCAGGTGGGTACGGCCGTGACCGTCGTCCCCGGGGCCAGCGACACCTCCACGGCCACCTCGGCTTCATTCACGCCCACGGCCACCGGCACCTGGTGCTTCGCCGCCGTGTACTCGGGCGACAGCAACTACACCACCAGCTCCGATGGCAGCACCGACGAGTGCTTCGATGTCACCCCACTCAGCTCGTCGACGGTGGAATCGCCCACCACGAGCAGCATCGTGCTGGGCGGAAGCAACACCGACGGCGCCGTCGTCACCGGTGACGCCACCGGTGGGGACCCGACCCAAACCGTCAGCTTCTATGTCTGCGGGCCGACATCGTCTCCCGCTCCCTGCGCGTCGACGGACGACCAGGTGGGTACGGCCGTGACCGTCGCCCCCGGGGCCGGCGACACCGCCTCGGCCACCTCGGCCTCGTTCACGCCCACCTCGGCCGGCACCTGGTGCTTCGCCGCCGTGTACTCGGGCGACACCAACTACTCCACCAGCTCGGATACCACCACGGACGGGTGTTTCGACGTGACGGCGGCCACCTCCTCCACGACATCGACACCCAGCAGCTCCACCGTCGTGTTGGGCGCCAGCCCGCACGATGCCGCGACCGTCACCGGCAACGCCACGGGGGGAAGCCCCACCGGCACGGTCAGCTTCTACCAGTGCGGGCCGACTCCGACACCTACCCCGTGCACCTCCGTGTCGGACCAGGTCGGGCATGCCGTCACCGTGACCGCCGGGCCCCACGACACCTCGACGGCCACCTCGGCGTCGTTCAGGCCGACCGGGCTGGGCTACTGGTGTTTCGCCGCCGTGTACGCCGCGAGCACCAACTATCAGACCAGTGCTGATTCCACCACTGATGAGTGCTTCAACGTGACCCAGGCGTCGTCGGCCACGACCACCGTTCCCGCCAACTCGACCATCACCCTCGGTGAGGCGGGCAACGATGCCGCCACGGTGACCGGAAACGCCGGAGGCGGCAGTCCCACCGGAACCGTCACCTTCTACGAGTGCGGCCCCACCTCCGCGGCCACGGCATGCACCTCGACCGCCGATCCGGTCGGCGCCCCGGTGACCTTGACCGCCGGTACCCGGGACACGGCCACGGCCACGTCGGCGCCCTTCACCCCGTCGGCGGTGGGCTACTGGTGCTTCGCCGGCCGCTACTCGGGCAGCACGGACTACGCGGCGAGCTCGGACACCCTGGTCAAGGAGTGCATCGATGTCAAGGGGTCGCTGGTGGTCGTCACCCCGTCCCTGCCCAATGCGGTCAAGGGCCGCTCCTACTCGACCACGCTGACCGCCCGCGGCGGGACGGCGCCCTACAAGTGGGGCCATACCGGGACGCTGCCCCACGGGATCCTGTTGTCGACGGCCGGCGTGCTGTCGGGGACGTCCACGGTCAGCGGCAGCTTTCCCATCGTGGTCAAGGTGTCGGATTCCAGTGATCCCCGTCAGTTCGCACAGAAGAACATGACCCTGGTCGTTGATGCCATGACCATCGCCACGTCCACGGTCAGTACACCGACCAGCTCGAGCATCGTGCTGGGCGGAACCGACGCCGACGGCGCCAAGGTGACCGGCAACGCGACCGGCGGGACACCGACCGGCACCGTCACCTTCTATGAGTGCGGTCCGACCTCGGTTCCGACGGCGTGTACCACCCCCAGCAAGAAACTCGGGACGGCGAACCTGGTGGCGGGTACCCACGACACGGCCACAGCCAAATCGGCGTCCTTCACGCCGAGGTCCACCGGTTACTGGTGTTTCGCCGCCGACTACTCGGGCAACCTGAACTATGACCCCAGCGCCGACGCGGCGACGGCCGAATGCTTCAACGTCACCGCGGCTGCCACATCGACGGTCACGTCGCCGACCAACGCCACTGTGGTGCTGGGTCATAGCGACAGCGACGGGGCCACGGTCACCGGCAATGCCGCCGGCGGCAGTCCGACCGGAACGGTGAGCTTCTACGTGTGCGGGGCCACTTCGGTGCCCACCCCGTGCACCTCGCTGGCCGACCCGATCGGAACCGCGGTCACGGTGACCACAGGCGCCGGCCACACGTCGTCGGCCGCGTCGGGCTCGTTCACGCCCACGGCCACCGGCTACTGGTGCTTCGCCGGCTACTACTCGGGCGATACCAACTACAACGCCAGTACCGACGCCACCACCGATGAGTGCTTCGACGTGACGGCGGCGCGGACGACCACGGTCACCGTCCCGACCAACCTGACCATCACCCTCGGCCAGACCGACAACGACTCGGCCACGGTGACGGGCAACGCCGCTGGCGGCAATCCCACCGGAACGGTGACCTTCTACCAGTGCGGACCGGCCTCGGCTGCGGCACCGTGCACCTCCACCTCCGCCAAGGTGGGCCGGCCGATCGTCCTCAGCCCCGGGTCGGGTAACACGTCCACGGCCACATCGGCGAGCTTCAAGCCCAACGCCGTCGGATACTGGTGCTTCGCCGCCGCCTATTCGGGCGACAGCAACTACAGTGCCAGCTCGGACACGCTGGCCAAGGAGTGCATCGACGTCACCGGTCCTCCCTCGATCATCACCACGTCGCTGCCGCACGGGACCAAGGGCAAGGCCTATTCGACCACCCTGGCCGCCCGCGGGGGGACGATGCCGTACACCTGGGGCCATACCGGTACGTTCCCGCCCGGCATGGGCTTCAACACCACGACAGGAGTGCTGTCGGGGACGCCGGCCAAGAGCGGGAGCTACACCGTCACCTTCAAGCTGACGGACTCGGGGAAGCCCCGTCTGACGGCGACGAAGACGCTGACACTGGTGATCGCCGCATAGCGTCCCGGGTCCGAAGGAGGGATTTCCCGGTGCACCGGTCCGACCGGTGCACCGGCTGCGGGTTCCAGACGGACTCGGCCGGTCGGGTTTAGCCGTCCTCTTGCCCGAAGCTCCCGACGTGTGCCGACATCCCGCCATCGATGGCGATCATCTGCCCGGTGATGTACCGGGATTCATCGGAGGCCAGGAAGACGACGAGGTGGGCGATGTCATCAGGCTGGCCCAGATAGGGCGTCAGCGTGGTTCGTCCGAGCGTGCCCAGGATGTCCTCGGTCAGGTGGGCCCGGACGGCATCGGTGATGATCAGCCCGGGGACGATCGTGTTGGCCCGCACACCCTGCTTTCCGTGCCCGGTGGCGACATACATGGTCAGCGTGTTGACCCCGGCCTTCGAGACCCCGTAGGCCGTGCGGGTCCGGTCTCCTTTGAGGGACGCTCCCGAGGACATGTTGATGATTGACCCACCGCCGTTCCCAATCATCTGAGGGATGGCGTGCTTGCAGGTGAGCATCTGGCTGCTCAGGTTGACCGCCAGCGTCCGTTCCCAGACGTCCAACGAGAGATCGGTCACCTTGGTGTCACGTGACAGAAAACCGGAATCGGTGAGCGCCGCATTGTTGTGGAGCACATCGAGGCGGCCGAACCTGGTCACCGTGGCCTCGACGGCCGACGAAACCTCTCCCTCCTCGGAGAGATCGACGTGTTCCCACGAAGCCTCTCCTCCCGAGGCCCTGATGCTGTCGGCAACCCCGGCCGCCCCTTCGTCATTGACGTCGAAGATGGCGACGGAGGCACCTTCCCGGGCCAGGGTGCGGGCCGTCGCCGCCCCGATACCGCCGGCGCCACCGGTCACGATGGCCACCTTTCCGTCCAATCGGCCCATGTCAGCGACCAGGGGTGTCAGTAGCCATGGCCACAAGCTACCGCCTCGATCGATGGCCAATCGATGGACTCCGGGCGCGGAACAGGGTCATCGGGCCCATGCATCGAGCCATGACCACCTGGCCGGTCCGCCAGAGGGCCTCACCGGTCATCGTCACGGTGCGACGGGCCGACCCTTCAGTTCCGAGCCTTCTGGTCCGATACGAGGGGGATCGGGAGCCGGCCCTCGCCGGACCGGTCGGGAGCAGATCGGAGGTGCTTCAATGGCCATTGTGCCCGTGTTGGGGTTCACGGTATTCATGGGCGGGCTCTGCTTCCTTGCCGGTCGGGGAATCCTCAAGGCCTGCAAGGTGGAGCGTGAAGAAGGCCGGGTCACCGAGGGCGGTGCCGAGGATCCCTTTGGCGAGCTCCCCGACAGGGTCCCTTCCGAGTGGATCCAGGCCTACCGGGCGGAGAAAGACGGATGACCGGACATCGGTGATCGTCAGAATCGATCGGGCAAACTGTCGGTCGTGCGTATCTCCTTCCGAGCACTTTCGGTGGAAGATCTTCCGAAGCTGGCACTGTGGCTCGCGGCTCCACACGTCAAGGAGTGGTGGCCAGAGCCGGATGATCTCGAGTCGGTCATGGCCAGGTTCCTACCTTTGATCGAAGGAATCGACAGAACCGAGGGATTTGTCATCCTCTCCGGCCAGCTTCCGATTGGGTATATCCAGCGATACAGGTTTGCCGATGAGCCCGATTGGCAACGAACGGTTGCCCTGGCCATCGACTCCTCCGAGGCCGCCGGCATTGACTACTTCATCGGAGAAGTGGCCATGGTCGGGCGAGGAATTGGGTCTGAAGCGATTCGCACGTTCGTCGCCGACCTGTGGAGGATCTACGCAGACGTCACGACCGTTGTCGTGGCCGTCCAGCAACTGAACCTTGCCTCCTGGCATGCGCTGGAGAACGCTGGATTCGGACGGGTATGGGGTGGGCAACTGGCTTCCGACGATCCGAGCGACCAGGGGCCGGCGTTCCTGTACACACTGTCTCGGCCATCGGCCCCGTGAGCGAACTCGTGGACCAATGGTCAAGAACCGGAGGCAACGTGTCGATGAAGGATGGGAGAGGGGCGTTCAGCTCGTCAGGGAGACCCCATGGACCACGATCCGAAGACCTGCAGTATCTGTTTACGTACCGACCGGATGAAGTACGACTCACGAGGTGGGTTCCACTTCCTGCCCCATGATTCTGACGCCGCCTTCCCTCTGTTCAGGCTGTACCCGATCACCGCCGAACACTGAGAGACGAAGACGGAAGCGATGGATCGTCGCTCCCCTTGCAGTCGCCCGGGCCCACGACGGGCGTGATCACTGTCCGCTTCGAGCACCTGGGATCAGCAGCGGTCGGATTCGGGGAGGCGACGGTCTGTCGGTCAATCAAGGGGCGTTCATCTTCGCCAGTGCGATAGGACGACCGTCCGGGTCGGCCGGCACCACGAACCGTCCCCACGTCGCGTCCTGGTCCGGCCAGAGCACAGGCCCGCCGGCCTGGCGACCGAATTCTGATTGCGACCGCAACTACGATAGTGACGTCGATGGCCCGGACTGGGTCGCCGTGTAACGCATCGCTCTGGGGCGGGACCTACACACGGGGATATTCGCCATTCGGGGCTGGAGGAGACGTCAGGTGATAGAGCTCATTGCCATCGGTTTCGTGGCCGGGATCGTCGCCGGTATTTCGCCCTGCATCCTTCCTGTGCTGCCCATCATCCTGGCCGTGGGGGTCACAACACCGAACGATGATGTCGCCGCCGTGCCGCTGGATCTCAACCCGACTCTCGTGGCTTATCCAGCCCCCTCGGCCCCGTCGACAGGTGACGGGGTGTCTGTGTTGGAAAGAACATCCGTGGCCGACCCGGCCACGATCACTTCTGCTCGGGGAACCGTCTGGCGGGCCCAACGTCGGCCCGTCTCCGTGGTGGCCGGATTGGTGATCAGTTTCAGTCTCCTGATTCTCATCGGCTCCGAAATCCTCTCCGCTCTCGGCCTCCCACAGGGGTTCTGGCGCGGTGTCGGTGTCGCCATGCTGGTCGTGATTGGAATCGGCTTTCTGTTCCCGCCCCTGTCCTCACTGCTCGAACGGCCGTTCGCTCGGCTCACCGCCCACCGCCAACCGGACGGGACGGCGGGGGGCTTTGTCACCGGTTTGGCCCTCGGTCTGTTGTTCGTTCCCTGCGCCGGCCCCATCCTGGCCGCCATCACCGTGGCCGGCGCCACCCACAAGGTCGGGTGGACGGCAGTCTTCCTGACCGTCGCCTTTGCCCTGGGGGCCGCCATTCCTCTGCTGTTGATCGCGGTCGCCGGGGGCCAGCTGACCCAGCGGACCAAGCTGCTCCGACATCACGCCCCGTGGGTGCGCCGGGTCAGCGGCGTGGTGGTTCTCGTCATGGCGCTGGCCATCGGACTGAACTCATTTTCGAGTCTGCAACGGGATGTGCCCGGCTATACCAGTGCGCTCCAGAACAAGATTGAAGGGGGGACCACGGTCCGATCGCAGCTCAGCAGGATCAGTGGAAATGTCACCGCCGACAATGCGACGCTGGCCAGTTGCAGCCCCACCGCCACCACCCTTCTCAACTGCGGAACGGCTCCGAAATTCGCCGGTATCACGGCCTGGCTGAACACGCCGGGTGGCAAGCCCCTGACGATCGCCCAATTGAAGGGAAAAGTGGTCCTGGTCGATTTCTGGACCTACTCGTGCATCAACTGCCAGCGCAGCCTGCCTCACGTTGAGGCCTGGTACCGCCGGTACGCCAAGGACGGTCTCGTCGTGGTTGGCGTGCACACCCCTGAGTTCTCGTTCGAGCACGTGGTGTCCAATGTGCGGACCGAGGCGGCGGCGCTCGGTGTCAGGTATCCGGTGGCCGTCGATGACGACTACCAGACGTGGGACGCGTACGACAACGAGTATTGGCCGGCCGACTACCTGATCGACGCGAAGGGGGAGGTACGACACATCAGTTTTGGCGAAGGGGGGTATTCGGTCGTCGAGACATTGATACGTCAGTTGCTCGCTGCAGCTCACCCCGGCATCGGCCTGCCGTCACCGACGGATGTTCCGAACAGGACACCGACCGGTGAGCAGAGCCCCGAGACCTACATCGGCTACCAGAAGTTGGAGTACCTGCAGCCCCAGGACACGCCGGTGCAGAACGAGCCTGCGGTATATCACTTCCCTTCCAACCTCCAGCTGGGTGGGTTGGGTTGGTCGGGGACGTGGACGGACCATGCCGAGGAGGCGACAGCAGGCGCCGATGCCAAGATGGAGCTGAGTTTCCTGGCCGACGATGTCTACCTGGTGCTCGGTGGATCAGGGACGGTCAACGTGTCGACCGACGGGGGACATACCCAGACGATCGCGGTGGGGGGTGTCCCGAAGCTCTATACGCTGTTCCACGCCAGTTCGTCCACGGCGGGAACGCTGGAGTTCAGCGCTTCACCGGGAGTTCAGGCCTACGACTTCACGTTCGGCTGACCTCGATGGCAGGGGAGCTCTCGGCCGAGCCGTCGGGCCTGGCCACAATGAGCCTGAGCGATCCGTGATAGGTCGGTTGGTTCCGCAGCGGCCCATATCGTCGATCCCATTCGCCTGTCTCGAGGTCGTGCCTCAATCGATCGACGGACCGTCGCTGGTCCTCCGGCGAGATGAAACTCCAAGCCGATTGTGACCGGCGAACGAGCGGGTCGAGGATGCGTTCCGGGCGGGCATAGAAGGCCTCGGTGAATCCATCCGAGCAGTTGATCGGTATCGGGACATCCGTCACGGTGGAGGCACCTCCGAGGACGGCACAGATGTGATCGACGGCTGGATACCGACGGCGCTCGGCTTCCATGAGCTCGGGTGCGTAACGGGCAAGCCAGAAGTCATCGAGCGCGTCGCCGTCGAATGTCAGGATCGTCACGGGTCCCCGGCTGACTCTTCTCAGCTCCTTCAGCCCCTTGTCACGATCGTTCCACTGGTGCACCGTCACCATGGCCATGGCGGCATCGAACGAGTCGTCGGGAAATGGAAGATCCTCGGCGACGGCATCGATCGCCGGCGGCCGGTGCGTGGGCCGCTGTGATCTCATGGCGGCAGACGGCTCCACTGCCGTGACGTCGAGATGGCTCGGTTCGTACGATCCCGCCCCCGCCCCCACGTTCAGGACGCTGCGAGCCTCGCCGAGGCTCCGGTGCACGAGCTTTGCTATCGACGGATCGGTGCGTCGTTGTCTCGAGTAGTCGACCCCTTCCAGCTCATAGTCGAAATCGCCGGCAGGTGTCATCGGTCAGTGGGGTGCGGGCCCAATCGCCGCCGCTACCCGGTGGCCCGAGCGGACGGCACTCTCCATGTAGCCCGCCAGGGTCTCGGTGTGCTCACCGGCGAACCAGATGGCACCGTGGGGCTGTCGGAGCAACGGCCAGAACCGGGTGAGCTGCCCCGGGGCGTACACGGCGTAGCCTCCTCCCGTGTACCGCTCGTTGGCCCAGGCCATCGTGGTGGCGACGTCGCTCATATCCCCCTTGCCTTCCGGGTAGACAGCTCCGAGTTGCTTCTGGAACGAGCTGATGCGGGCCCGGTCGCCGAGTCGGGCTCCGGCCGCCGCGGCATCACCGGTGACGAACTGGGTCAACACGCCGGGCCGATCGGCACCACCGGCCATGGAATCGGTGGCATCCCAGCCGGTCCCGAAGGGCAGATCGGTGATCGTGAACCCCGAAAGCCCTTCGGGCAGCCAGAACCTGTGGTCATATTGGGTCGACACCTTCAGGGCGTGACCCAGATCGAGCTCGTTGATCATCGCCGCGACCTCGGGGGCGAGCGGAGGGTCGAATGAGACTGACCGGAGTGCGGGAGGTGGCGCGGCCAGGACCAGGTGGGCGGCGTCCACCGGAGTGGAGCCTTCCGCCCCTGCCGTGACTCGCACACCCCAGGCAAACTGTTCCACCTTCGAGACCGGGGAATTGAGCTTCACCGCCTCGCCCAGGTCCCCGGCCATGGCTTCGGGCAGGCTGCTGTTTCCTGCCGCGATCCTCATGGTCTCGACGCCTGACTCGGGGAGGTCCTCGTCGACGACCGACTGCTGGAGCACGAAGAGAAGTGACACCTGGTCCAACTGGGCGTTGTAGTTCCCCCGGTAATCCGACTGAACGAGGAGCTCGGCGTTGGCGTCGAGGGTCTGTGTCGAGGCGAAGTCCTGCAGGGACTGCTTGTCCCAGAGCGCGGCCCGCGGCGCGAGCTCTGGGTGGTCGGGGTCGAGGTCCCCGGCCATCTCGATCAACGCGTTTCCGAAGTCGACATAGCCGGTCAGCATCTTCGGATCAGCAGTGGCTGCCGTATGCAGGACGCTTCGTTGGCCGGCTCGAAAGAAGGATGCGTCGTCCAACTTGTCTGTGGGTCTGTGCGCCAATGCCAGGCGGTAGTGACGGGCCAGCGCCTGGATCTGGACATGGTTGTCGTCGATCGACTCGCCCCCGGCCTCGACATGCAGTCCATCGGTGAAGGGATCGAACAGGGTATGCACGCGCCCACCGACCCGGTTGCGGGCCTCGAGCACCACGACGTCCCAACCACTGGTCCGCAAGGCCAGTGCCGCGGTCAGGCCGGAAAGTCCACCACCGACAACGACAACCCGCCCGGTCGCCGCCGGCCCCGGGCGGGGCGTTGTTGTGCATCCCCCGAGCAGAGCTGCTGCGGTGACGCCGGTGGCACCCAGAAACTGCCGACGTGTGATGGCCAGGTGGGGCGACACTGCGCCATGGTAGTGCCGGACCGTGCCCGGTGACGGGTCCCGTCGGCCGACACGACGATGGGGACGCTCTACGTAACGGCCTCGATGTCCTCAGGGTCCGGAATGATGGCACCTTCTTCGTCGAGTATCGGTGCGAGCAGGTTGAGGTCGGGATTGTCGAGATCGGGGCTGTTCGGGTCGTAGCCCTTTTCAGCGCAGAATCTCAGTAGCCGGCGCTCCTGGGCCATGCGCAGAACATGCCCTGTCACTTCATTCGGGTCTGCCATCGTCGTTTCCTCTCCGGACGGGTCGGTACACGCTATCTAGTTGAGGCCCGTCATGGCCTTCACCCCGCGGCATCGGCACCATCGGGTCGTTCCGGCCACGATGGTGAGGCTCAGTCTGCTCGCGCGGCCCGCCAGACGTCGGCGCGGAAGGCGATGTCGACGGTGACGTCTCCATCGATGCCCAGCAGATCGCGGAGCAGGCGCCGCGCCTCGGCCAAGACGGTGCGTTTGGACTCGTCCGGCATGGTGATAACCCAGCTCACGGTACCGAGCAGACCGATCAGTTCGTCCGCATTGAGCGGGAGGTCCCAGGTGAACTGGACATGTTCGGGTTGGTCGAAGCGTGAGCCGGCCGGGATCTCCAATGTGGACATCGGTCGCCGCGTGTCGCCCAAGATGAGGTCGGTCAGGCCGTCGGATCCCTCGCCGCCGTCGCGGTCATCCGACCGTTCGGCCAGGAGGGCCTGGGCTTGGGCCATGAAGGGTCCGTTGGGGTCAGGTGAGGTCCAGATGACGCCGAGCAATCCGTCGGGTTTGAGAATGCGGGCAACTTCGTGGAGCGTGGGAATCGGGTCCATCCAGTGCCAGGATGATGACGCCAGTACAGCATCCGCGGAACCATCGGGGAGAGGCATGGCTTCGCCGCGACCGGGTACGGCCCTGGCGTCGGGGACTTCCTGGATGAGGACCGAACGCATCCGGTCGTCGGGCTCGACCGCGACCACCTCATCGGCCTGCCCTGTCAGAAGCTTCGTCAATGCACCGGTGCCGGCCCCGAGGTCGACGACCCGCTCCACGCGGGTCGGCAGCAACCATTCGACCGCAGCCCCGGGGGGGCCGGGTCGAAAGCGGTCGTAGTGGGTGGCGACCTCGCCGAAGCTGCCTGATCGTGCGGCCTTCTCATCGGCAGGGAGATGGGAAAGGGGTACGTCGGGCTGCCTGGGCGTTGTCCCGGTCATCGGGAAACAGTAACCAAGGATGCAGGCCCGCGGCCACGGGACCAGGCCGTCGAGCCGAAGGGCGCCAACTGCTCTCCCCGGGTTGTCCTGGTGAAAGGGCGGTCACGTGAGGAAATCGGCTGTCACGGTGGCGTGCCGTCCAGATCCGCGCCGGGGCGTGGGCGTGGTCAGGCCAGTCGGTCAGCCAGGTTTCCGGGCCCAGGCCGACACCATGGGCGAGGTGGCGAGGTCGAGCTGTCCAGAGGTGACGTTTGTGAGATGTTGTTCGATCTCGTTTTCTGTCGCCAGATCCGCAGCGACGAGTCGCTCCCGGATCTGTTCGATCGTGGCGCGCTCCAGGGCATTGCATGCCGGTCCGCCCA
Source organism: uncultured Acidimicrobiales bacterium (assembly GCA_963713625.1). Lineage (GTDB taxonomy): Bacteria > Actinomycetota > Acidimicrobiia > Acidimicrobiales > RAAP-2 > Bog-756. Next base: position 146,493 of record CAVQMN010000001.1, read on the forward strand.
TGGGAAAAAAGGAGTCAGCCCGGCCCTCGACGAGCCCGGCCTCTCTGAGGAGCCGGGGTAGCCTGCGGCCGAAGGACAGGTCGGCGTCCCGTTCCGCCATCAGCGAGCGAAAGGCCCTCTTCAGTTTGTTGGCCAGTTCCTGCGCCGGTCCGTATTCGTCTGGACACACCAGCGGTTGGAGTCCGGGATCGGCCTCCTCCAAGAGGAGCCAACCACCGGGCCGGAGTGCACCCACCATGGTGGCCAGGGCATCTGCCCGTCGGGGGACGTGGACGAGCACCAGGCGGGCATGGACGAGATCAAATCCATCGTCCGGGGCCGGCTCGGTTCCGATGTCATGACGCCTGACCTCATAGGCGTCGTCCGCCACCAGCCAGGACGTGTCGATGTCGGTTGCCAGCACCTTGTTCTCGGTCTGCCCGGCAATCCAGAGGGGGACACTTGGGCCGCCGGCACCGACCTCCCAGACCTGCCAACCGGTCGTGAGACCGACCGACAGCAGGTGCCGGAATGTCGAAGGGTTGAAGAGCTCCGCCAACGCATCGAAGCGTTGACCCGCCTCAGATTGCTGATTATCGAGCAGGTAGCGTCCCTGAGCCATACCAAGATCCTATGGACAGATCGGTCCGGATATCGTCCGGGTGGGTCGCCCCGGTCGTTTCCCCGTTGCCGTCCCGGTCGAAATCCGGGTCAGGCATCCAAGCAGGGCTGCCCGCTCGCATCGCGGACCAATACCCGCAGGATCTCATACGACTTTCGGGCGGGGTTGGTCCCGACCACGCGCTGGACCTCGGCGCGGAATTCTCGTGATACCGCCTCAGACCCCTCGAGCCCGTCATCCCAAAACGACATGGCCACGATCTCTTTTCGAGGACCGGATTCGGATTGCAGGGCCACGAACCCCAGGAAGTGCGGCAACGGCGCGAACCGCGGCAGCACATCGTCGACGATGCCGGCCATGACGCTGGGCAGAAGATCGTGCTCAACGAAGAAACTGATCTGTCGACTCTTCATGAGCGTTGATCCCCGTCGACGAGAGGTTTGATCGTTCCCTCGACCACTCACGCACCTCCTCAATGTTTCACCCGCGCCCGGCAACCTTAGATTGCGGACACGACCGGCGCGTACCCGGAGTGCAAATCCGCCCAGGTCGGCGACCACGTGGTCACCGCGCCTTCTCATCCGGCTTGTTCGCGGTCTCGCGGGCAGGGTGTGCAAGCATGGGCCGGGGGTGTCAGACCGGAAAAGCGAGGTCAACCGCGGTGTTCACAAAATCGTGTAGGAGACCGGCCGTTCTCCTCTTTGGTGTCGGATTGCTTGCCACCGCCTGTGGTTCATCCTCGTCTGGGAGTTCGACGACGAGTACCGGCGCCGCCCATTCCGGCCACCGGGTTCTGACGATCATGGTGACCAACGACGACGGCGTCGGCGCGCCTGGTATCAACGCAGTGGTGCAGGGTCTTCGGACCCTGTCGGACACACAGGTGACCGTGGTTGCTCCTCTCACCAATGAGAGTGGAACGGGAGGAAAGACAACGCCGGCCAGCGCGGGCTCGCTGGTGACATCGAAGGCACAAACCGCGAGCGGATATCCATCCATAGCTGTGCACGGATACCCGGCTGACACCGTGATCTGGGCGGTGAAAGACCACGGATTGTCGTTCCGACCGGACCTTGTGGTCTCGGGCATCAACTTCGGTCAGAACATCGGTCCGTTGGCCGCCCTGTCGGGCACGGTCGGAGCGGCTCGCGAGGCCAATTCCTTGGGCATCCCGGCCTTGGCCGCCAGTCAGGGTGTCGACAACAGCTCGGCGCCAGACTTCTCCGAGGCGGTTCCCATCGTCGACAACTGGGTGACCCAACACCGGGCGGCGCTTCTTGCCCACTCCTACGGCTCGAAACCGCTGCAAGCCAATCTCAATGTTCCGACCTGCGTCGGCTCTTCGGTGCGTGGCCCGGTGATGACGGTCTTGGCCGCGTCAGGAGATGCGAGCAAGACGACAACGGTCGACTGCACCTCGACCTCGACCTCGTATGCCAACGATCTCGAGGCGTTTGAGATCGGCTTCGCCACCCTCACCCCGCTCTATCCACCGCCGGAGTGAGGTGCCACCGAGGCCAGCGTTCCGTGGTCGTGCGGGGATCCCATTAGGGTCCGATCGTCCGAGCGGCCGGCGCACGCGGTGCCCCGGTCACGTTGGACAAATGCCCGGGCCTCGACACTGAGGACAGGGGGCTCGATATGTCCTCGAGCGACTTGCCCTCGGCCGCGACCCCGAGGAAGATCTCGACGACACCACCGACGATCATCACGAGGGCGCCGATGATGTACCCGATGAACAGCTTGAAGTGATCTTGTCCGTTACCGATCAGGAATCCATAGAGCCACGGACCCATCGCACCGAAGGTCTGGGCGATGGCGAAGAATACGGCGATGGCTTTGGCCCGTACCTCGACCGGAAATATCTCACTCACCGTCAGATAGGCGGCACTGGCCCCCGCCGACGCGAAGAAGAAGATGACACACCAACTGGCGGTCTGGGTGACGGCATCGAGGACCCCGGCATTGAACAAAAAGGCGCTGACCGCTAGGAGGAATCCCGCCACGATGTAGGTGCCGGCGATCATTTTTCGGCGTCCGAGGGTATCGAAGAGGTGGCCGATAGCGAGTGGACCGATGAGATTGCCAAGGGCAAAAAAGATGAAGTAGTAGGCCGTGTCGGTGGAGGGGACGTGATAGATCTTCGTCAGCACGAGGGCGTAGGTGAAGAAGATGGCGTTGTAGAGAAACGACTGGGTGATCATCAGGGTGGCGCCCAGAATCGCCCGCTTCGGATAGCGGATGAACAAGGTGTGGGCAAGAGCGATGAACCCGATGTCGGTGGCTGGGGTGATCTCGATCGCCTTCGAATCGTCCACCTCCGCGAGCCTGGCCAGCTCGCCGGTTGCGCTCTCGATGTTTGCCACCGCCTCTTCGGCTTCGTCCTCGCGGCCGTGCATCAGGAGCCATCGGGGGCTCTCCGGGAGATTCTTCCTGACCAGGAGAATGACCGCCCCGAGGACCGGGCCGAACAGGAATGCCACCCGCCACGAGTAGCTGACCGAGAGGTGGTTCACGACGAGAAGGGTGAGGAGGGTGCCGATCAGTGCTCCGCCCCAGTAGGTTCCGTTGACGGCTACATCCACCCGGCCGCGGTACTTGGCCGGAATCAGCTCGTCGATTGCCGAGTTGATGGCGGCGTACTCGCCGCCGATGCCCATTCCGGCGATGAATCGGGACATCCAGAGCCAGTAGACCCAAAACTCTGAATGGCCGAAGGTGAGGGCTGAGAGAAAGCCACCGAAGAGGTAGACGCCTAACGTGATCATGAACAGATTGCGCCGGCCCCATTTGTCTGACAGGCGCCCGAAGAACAAGGCGCCCGAGACCTCGCCGAGCAGGTAGACCGTGCCCACGGCAAAGGCGACTTCGGACGAGGAGAGGTTGAGCGCCTGCTTACTGCTGATCAGCGAGGTGACATTGCTGGCGATCGTAATTTCCAGGCCGTCGAGGATCCAGGCCACCCCCAATGCCACCACCAGCCGGGTGTGAAATCGGGACCACTCCAAGCGATCGAGTCGTGCCGGGATGAGACTCCTGATGACCGCGGTGCTCTTGGACTCTGCCCGATCAGTTGCCCTCGCTTCCTCGAGAGCCGTCATCGGACTTGATCGTCATGGACCGCTCCGACAGTTGACTTCCGACTGCTGACGCCGTGCATGCACTCCATGGGTTCTGGCCCTCCCTCGTCCAGCGGATACCTACCACCCGTAATGTGCCCTTCTCAACCGGCGCGCAAACTGCGATTCATGGCGTCGCCCTTCAGGAGTAGCGACGTGCCGTCCTGGGTAGGTCTTGGCCAGCCCGAGGGTTGGCCATCGGTCTCCGAGGCACAACGGCCCCGATCGAAGTGACAACCGACAGGAGGTACCCGATGTCAGCTCTTCCGGGAGCAATGCACGATCTCCAGGAGGAGCGCAACCTCCTCGAGCAGTCGATGGAGGCAATGGAGAGGACCAACTCGCCTTCCGAACGGGCCGACCTGTCCCATGCCATCGCACTCCTTGGCGCCCGTTACGAGGGCGTGGTGCAGGACTCCGTCCATTACGTGCTCCGCGACAGATGCGCCCCTGATCTCCTGGTCCAGGCCGAAAAAAGGGTGGCCGCGGTGCGGGCTGCGTTGAAAGATATGCGGGACAAGACTCGGCACGTGAAGCCCATCAACGCCCATGCCGACGACCCGGATGGATTTGAGGAGTCGATCCAGGTGATGGTGGATGCCCTGCGTTCTCTGCTCGCATATGAGGACGACGTCCTCTTCCCGCTGGTGGATCAGCTCGACAGCTCGGGAAGAGATCTTCTGGTCGAGCGGATGAAGATCGGAACGGCCCGGGAGACGAGTCTTCCCGACCCTCCTGAGAATCCCGTACTGCGCAAGCTGGCCACCCTCAAAGAGAATGTCGAGCTCGCCCTCAACGACGAGTCGACACCCTGGCACCCCGGTTTGGAACGTATCGGCAGTGCTGACCGTGGGGACGATCGAGTCGCCGATCATTGAGCGGCCGGCGCCACGAGCGGCGCCGCGGGTTGGTGCTGGCCCATCCACCATGTTCGGTGCCCGCCTCGGTGGCCGAGGTGAGCCCTGGCGGCGACGTCGGGTCGTCCCCATCGCGGCCACCGGTGTCCTAGTCGAGCAGCGCAGTCAGCTTTTTCGGCGCGAGGACCCGGTAACTCTCGGTTACGAGCTCGCGAATTTCCACCCAGTCCGTGCGGGCGTTCAGCAGCACTCCGATGAGATCACGACCAGCTCGCGGTGCGAAGAATGGGTGGCCGATGGCCAGGAGCACATCGCGTTCGTCGTGGTCCGCATGCAACCTGAGCAACGGGACGATCTTCCCTTTCGGCTCCGCGACGGCCACGAGTAAGCAGAACGACCTCCCTCGGATGTCGAACGAGTAGGCCGTCGATCTCGCTCCGGTTGTTGAATGGTCGACGCGTATCGTTACCTCGGGCAGTGCCAGGCAGAGTGACCTGACCCGCTGGACAATGTCGTCCGGGATTTCTACCGGCGCGCTGGGCCCGTCGTCGGCTTGACCCTTCATGCAGACATGATGACAGGCCAGGAGTGGGTCTGAATGGCCGCTCAGCGGCTTTCGGTCGACCGGTCAGAGTGCGGGGCTCGGCGCCCATGGGCCGATGCCCCCGATGCGCGTGATCGAGTACCGCACGATGAAGCCGGGCGCAGAGCCCTCGGGAACAGGGAAATGAGCGTCAGGCGAGACGTAGACCTTCGCGTGCCTCTCCATCAAATCCCAGATGGCGGAGCTTGGTTCTACCCTCGCCCGGGCATAGATGACCGCATAAGGGTTGATCCAGACGCCAGGCGCCCGCGGTAGATCGAACGAGAGCGCGACGCGAGGGTCGAGTCTGATGTTTCTGAGCTTGACGTTGTCCCGCATGTGGGTGCTGACCAGATCGTCACCATCCAGCCCTAACCAGATGACTGTTACCTGAGGGCTCCCGTCAGGGTTGGTGGTACTCAGGTGGACCATTGGTCCAGACTCGATCAGCTCGCGAAGTTCCGGAGGAAGCACCGGCATGCCTAGCGAGGCCACCTTCCGGACGGCTCGCCACGCCGGGTGGACCAACGAGTGTCGTCAGCGGGACCGACCAGGGTGCGGGCTGCCCGGGAGCACGCCACGGATCGCGTTGCTTCATGACCGACCATGCTGCCCAGGCAACGTGCGGTCACTTCTGGTTCGCCTCGACCTCGGCGGGGGAGTGCCCGATTTTCCAGACGGTACGAAGCGCGAATCGCACGAAGCGCCATCCGTCGCCTGTACGAATGGCATCTGCGTCCAAGAGATTGGCGGCTATCAGGGGGTCCGGTGGATGCTCATCGGGGTGGACATGAATCGCCATCAGCCGGGCGGTGAGATGGGCGCGCTCGCCATCAATCTCGATGCAATGGTTGGTGCTGAAGTGCAAGGTGCGTTCCCAGCGGGCCGTGACCATGTCGTGAGCAGCCGCGACCTCCTCAATGCCCTCGAGCACGGCGATCTCGTGCTCGAGACGGACGTCCTCGGTGAACAAGGAGCGGGCCCAGCTCTCGTCGAAGCTGCTCGGCCCGTCGAGCGTCGTGACGTAACGGTCGACAAGCGCCCCCAACCGCGCACGCTCGATGATTTCTCGAACGTCACGCCGGCCAGTCTGCTCGCTCATTGCCCTCCCTCTCGGGGGGTCGTGAACTAGCTTCTGGAGGAAGCGGAACGATGACCCCGCTTCTACTATACGGAACGCACGCCCCGTTTGCTAGCGGCAAAGGAGATTTGTCTGGTGGCTCGGCACGAAACCCCAGCGTCTGGCGCCGGGACGACAGCCGTTGAGGGCGGTCAGGACCGGCCGCTGCGTGCCGATGCCCGGCGCAACCGGGACCTCGTGCTCGCCGCCGCCCGCGCCGCGTTCGGCGCCGAGGGCTCGGACGTGTCGCTCGATGAGATCGCCCGTCGCGCTCGGCGTCGGCCCCGGGACGGTCTACCGGCATTTCGCTACGAAGGAGGCCCTGTTCGAGGCAGTCGTCGTCGATCGGATAGGAGAGTTGGTCGAGGAAGCCCGCGCCATGTCGAACGATCAGGATCCGGGCCGTGCGTTCGGGTCCTTCGTCGAACGGTTGGGGCGCGAAGGCGCACGAAAGCGCGACCTCGTGGAAGCGCTCGCTGACGACGGAATCCACCTACAGCTCGGAGAGACGCCGATCGTCAGAGCACTCACCGATGTCCTGGCCGAGCTTTTGCGCCGTGCGCAGGGTGCGGGCGCCGTGCGGAGGGACATCGGCGTCGATGACGTGATGGTCCTCTTGACAGGGGTGGCCTATGCGATCTGTCGCTCACCAGCGGATGAAGAGCGGACCCGTCGACTTCTCGCCATCATGTACGACGGCCTTCGGGCCGACCGCACTGCTTCAGCCGCACCGCTGCAGGCGTAGAGTCAGCTCCGTCCTCCAAAGAGCCGAGAAAGGGCCACCCAAGGCGGCAGGGGCGGTTCGGAGCCCGAGTTGGCAATGACGTGCGTCATCCGCAGGCCATCCAGAGGTTCGCTCGCTCTCGGCCCACAGCCCGTGGGTGCTACGTGAGGGAGGGTGGATCGTCTCCGACAGACCGTCAGAGGGGCCGACCGACTGTTCGAAGCGCCGGATCAGTCGACATGCCAAAGTTGCAGTCATGTTCGCAGGAGTGACAGCCGCGACATTGGCTCTGGTGCTGGCCATAGGCTCGCCCGCCGGGATGACACAGGAGCAGGCTGCGCCCACACCTGCGTCGGAAACGTCACTGACCACGGTCGGACCTGGGCCGGCGATCAAGTACGACTGTGCCCTGACCGTCCGGCCCGCGGCCGACGCCTTCACCGGCGCGGACGGCACCGCCTCAGAGATCGGCTGGGAGGGGAACCAGCAGGGCGTCGTTACCTGCCTGGGCGGGGTGTTCTTCATCCAGGATGGCATCTACCAGAACTACGGCTTTGGCATCTACAACGGTGCCCCGACCACGTGGACCGACGCTGACGGCTACCTCCCCGCTCAGATCACATCGTTCAGCCGGGATGGCGCTCGGATCTCGATTACCGAGTTCGCCGATCGGGTGGTTCTCTCAGGTTCCGCTTTTGTCGCCGTGTACAGCCGGGTCGCGGTGATGAACCCCACGGACCACGTCATCGACGCCAACCCTGAGGCTTCCCCAGGATTGGTGCTGCTCGATTCACCCTCCCAAGCGGTGGCCCCTCACACCACCGTCGATCACGATTACGTGATCGCGGCTGACCGCTTCGGGGGAACCTACCCATGGCCGAGAGCGGCCGTGCTGGCCGCCGCCGGTAGCTTCGATACGCACTACGCACACATGGTGACCTTCTGGAATGGCCAACTGGCCGGCATCACGGGTATCAGTACCCCGGACCAATCCCTCGATGACGCCTACCGCAGCGGGTTCATCTACACCCAGATCGCACGTAGTGGCGACGAGCTTCATGACGGGGTCAACGGCTACGAAGCCGAATACAACCACGACGTCATCGGCATCCTGTCCAACCTCTTCGATCAGGGCTACTTGACCGACGCCCACTCACTGCTCCTCGAAGCCCGCAATGCCATGGAAGCGCCGGGCCAGGGCTTCTACGACGATGGGGTCTGGACGTACTCGGTGCCATGGGCCATCTACCTGATGAAGACCGGAGACCTGACCTTCGTGAAGCAGAATTTCTATTCGGAGGGACCACTCGGCGCCACCCAGCCGAGCATCGAGGACACGGCCCACGCCATCGCCGTGGCGCGTACCAGCCCCACGGGGATCATGAAGCCCACCGACGATATCGACACCCAGGGTTCCTGGACGACCGACGACTACTCGGGCCTCATCGGCCTGGCTGCCTACCGCTACCTCGCTCAGCGGGTGGGGGACGCCGGTCAGGCGGCCTGGGCGACGCAGCAGTACGGGAGTCTTCTGTCGGCTACCAACAAGACGCTGGGCACGACCATTGCCCGTTACCGCCTCGACTACGTACCCTGCTCGATCCTCCAGCCCAACCAGGCCAACCGGTGCAAGAACCCCGAGGACGCCAACTGGATGTCGCCGCTCGGTGCCTGGGCCTGGGACGGATCGCTCTTCGGGGCAACTGTCAACGGCCCGGGCGCCACGATGATCGATGCCACCTACGACTACGGCTTCGCCCGTCTCAGAGGGAAGCTCCCACCCAACACGTTTGGCGGGTTTCCCGGTGACTACTACTCGACCGGCTACAACGCCGGCTATGGGACGGCCGGCCTGGCCAGCACACACCATCGTGACCAGGGGATCTTGAGTTATGAATTCATGATCGACAACAGTCAGAGCGGTCCGTACTCATGGTGGGAGAGTTCATCCGCCCCCTCCACGCACAGCCCGTGGCAGGGGAGGCACCCGGCCACCGGGCAGGGCGCCTCTCCCCACGCCTGGGGAATGTCCCAGGCCAACGGTGTGCTTCTGGCCTCGCTGGTGGCCCAGCGCACCGATGGGGACCTTGTCGTGGGCCGGGGGGTGCCCGCGGAATGGCTCAGCGGTGACACTCCGATCTCGGTCACGAACTTCCCGACGACCGACGGCCGAAGGCTGAGCCTGTCGATCTCTTCGAGCGGCGGGTCGGTGTCGCTGACCCTGAAGGGCGAATCACCGTCGGGCCCGGTGCTCTTCCAGCTGCCGTCCTTCGTCGAAAACATCGCCACCACCTCGACCGGTCAGATCGACCAACGAACCGGGACGGTGACATTGTCGCCGGACACCAAGAGCGTCACCGTCAAACTCCTCTCGGATCCGGCACTTCCGGGGATCCCTTGGATTGGCGTCGGGATCACCGTGGTCGGCTTTGTTCTGCTCTTCTTCGGTATCGGCCTCATCCGCCGGAGGTGGCTGCGACGTAACGCCGAGGAATAAGCATCGTCACGCTCGCGCCCACGTGGGACAGGTTGGATCAGATCTCGGCGTCGTCGGCGAGATCGTCGAACAGTTGGACGAGGTGCCCTTGCCGTCGAGCATGGGGGCAGCGGGGGCAAGAGGTTTGTCGCTCCCTGATCTGTCGGATCAGGTCGAACTCGACGGCCGCGGTAATGGACCTTCGGCCCTAGTGGGGTAATGAGAGTTGCAGAAAGATGAGCTGCATCCATACAAGGGAGGCACTGATGATATTGGACTTGTCGCAGGAGGTGGCCGACGAACTGCGCGTCACCCTTGAGCAGGTGATCGGCGATATGAGCAGTGAAATTGCCGATACCGACAATCCGGCATATCGCCGGGGCCTAGACGCCAGCAGGGAAAGGCTCAGGTCAGTTCACTCGCAACTTGAAGGGGTATCGACCTAGGAGAGCCCTTCGAGGTCGGCATATCTGTTGTCCGAGCAGCTGCTTCGCCGTCGCCGTTTCACGGATCCGACGATTTCCTGATTGCCGGGTACTCGGAAAAGGCGGTCCAAGGTTCGGATTCTGCAGGCGGATGTGCGCTCGACGCTCCCGAGCGACTTTTCGCTGGTTGAATGCTCGTCTATCGGAAGAACTGCCTCCAGGCACGCGCTATTTCTCGGGGGTCGGACCGGCCACCTTGTTGAGGTGAGTGTGCGTTCGGCGCCGGATAGCTCGGGTTGGCACCAGGGTCGTAAGTCGGGCCGCCTTGAGGACCTTCGGCCCTGGCCACCACGACCTGGTTTGGCAGGATGTCCTTATGAGATCAGGAGGACTGAGCCGTGACTGACCCGGTTGTGTGCGGACGGAGATCGGCCGAGTTCCGACTGGCCGAGTGTCCCGGTAGCGCTCGCTGCGATCTCCACTGCGAGCACAGCGAGCCCTGGAAGCGGGATGTGGCTCTTGCCATATCCGTCAACGATGAAAGTGCCATTGTCATCATCCAACTGGCGGGCACGCTCGATCACCGGACGGCCGTCAATGTGACCGCGTTGGTGGCCGAGTTGATAGCTGATGGACACAGCGAATTCGAGCTGCATACATCCCACCTCTGTGTGCCCGACGAGAGTGGCGCCGATGTTCTCTTGGAAATCCAGCGGCTCCTGCTCGGTGCCGGTGGTCGCCTGGCGTGGTCTGGTTCGGTGGCGAATCGAACCTTTTCGGGGCTTGGACGCAGTCTCGTCTCCCAGGAGTTGATCTGGCCGATCGATTCGAACGCCCCGGCTGGTTTCCTGCGTGGGTTCGATGGAACCACGCTTTGCTGACGTAACAATGGCCGCAGAGGTGCCTTCCCATGCTTTTCAATCGTCAGGGGCTCGAGCCTCGGGATCGAGCATGACTCGATATCCATCGTCCCAGGAAAGGAGGGCCGATCGTCACCCGAAGAACTCCTCTTCGAGCGCCGCACACAGCGCGTGGTACACAGGCAGGTGGAGTTCTTGGACCCTGGCCACGTCTCGAGCCGGGACCTTCACCCACACATCGGCCAGACCTCCGAGGGGCTCACCGGGTTCACCCGTGAGGGCGAGCACCCCTACACCCGCTGCCTTTGCCGCGATGGCGCCGAGAACCATGTTTCGAGATCGTCCCGATGTCGACAGGGCCCAAAATGTGTCGCCGGGACGACCGTAGCCGTTCACCTGCTGGGCGATCGCCATATCGGCGGCGGTGTCGTTGGCCACCGCCGTGAGGAGGCCGGTCTGGCTCGTGAGGTTGACGGCCGGTAGAGCCAGCTCGAGCCGATCGGCCAGATATGCGACATCCTCGGCGAAGTCGGGAGGTGCGGCCGCGGCCAGTGCGGTACGGGTATCTGCGGGTACGGGCCGACGCCGCTCCATGCCCTTCATCAACTCTCCGACGATGTGGTCGGCATCGGCTGCGCTTCCTCCATTTCCTGCGACGTAGACGGTCCCTCCTCCCGCGAAAGTCTCGACAAGGAGTCTGAAGGCGGCGTCGATCTGTGTTGCGATCGGCTCTAGCAGAGGGTGGCGCTTCATCAGACCGGTGAAACGCGCCGGCGACGAGCTCATGGAATGTGGGGGGCCGCGGCCGGCGAAGGTGCTGGCGAGTGGACACCTAGCTCCAGCTCGGGGATGTCCAGATCTCGCACCGGTGTCCCCGGATCGTCGGAAACGAAAAGAGTGCGCACCTGATGGGGGCCGAGGTCGCCCACCCACGACCGCTCGTGGAGGGGAAGCGTCACCTGGGCCCGGCTACGTCGGCCAGAGACCTCCCAGACCCGGAGGACGGTACCTGATCCCTTCTCGGCGCGTTTGACGACCGGGACGACCACGCTCCCACCCTCCACATCGATAGCGCTGGCCTCGGGTCCGAGGCGCCCCCGATGCCAGGTGTCGATAACCACCGGGAGCTCCACACGATGTTCGTCGGCCATCCGGGCGACCTGGGCCTCAGCCCACGTGCCCAAGTGGGGTGTGAGACGGAACCGCATCCGGTGGAGCCCTTGGTCGGTGACCGGATAAGCGACAGGATCATCGTTCCCCCAGCCCCACCCGTGGTCCGCAACCCTGGGGCTCCGCAGTGCCGTGAGACGCAGTCGGGAGCCGAGTAGGTCGTACCCTCCGGACGCGTCCGAGGTGCAGGCCAGCCCGCGGCGGCCGTCCGAGATGTCGATCCAATGCACCAGGGGCTCTTCATGACCGGAGCAAGGCCGCTCGACGTACCCGTACGGAGCACCCGCCGCACTGGTGGGATCTGAGAACGTGGTCGGGACCACGACCTTCATGACCCGGGCCGACTCGTGCCACTCGACGGCGATGCGCAGCTCCACAAACGGGCGGCCCTGATAGAGGGACACCTCCTGGACCACTGTTGAGTGGTCGAGCGACCACGAGCTCCTGACGGTGGATCTCACCGGACCGTGCTCAACGACGGCGATGCCGGCCAGCTCACCCGACCGCTCTTCGCCCTCGTAGCGTGCAGTTCCGTGGGACCACGTGTCGCTCGCATCCGCAATCACGACAGGACACACCCCACCGTCTCCGATGAGTTCCCAGCCCTCTTCTTCTTCCTTCTCGCTTGCTACGACAAGACTGGTCAGGGCACCGGAATGAGGGTCGATGACAATTCGGAGGAGGCCATTGGTCAAGGTGGGGCCGCCAAGTGCTTCGGCTGCCGCAGCTGGCGGCCCGTCCCCCGCCGCCGCCCCGGGTTGGGGGTCGACCGTGTGGAGCCAGAATCGGCGGTAACCGAATGGTGGCACCGGCAGCTGCATGATGCTCCGGGTGGGGCGGTAGGTCACTTCACCCGACGGGATCTGTTGTACGGCCTGCCGCTCGCCCGACGCCGAGATGGCCACGGACACCGGATGAGGGATGGAGACGATCCCCGTCACCGGCCACGAGAGAGGATTGAAGACGATCATGGGCACGGGCATCCCCGCCATGGATGTCTCCAGACCCTCGGCGGTCTCGGCGCCCGCCACCCAGGTGTCGACCGACTCGACGATGCTGTGGGCAGCCAACGTGGCCACCCGGTCGGCCCGCCACTGGGCCGCCGTGAACAACTGCTCCACGGCGGTGGTGGCGGGGTCAGTCGTTGTCCCGCCCAGGGCGTCGTGGAACTGGGCGAACAGGACCCCCTGCCAGGCCTCGGCCAGCTCCCCTTGTACGTCGAGGGTCCGCCCGGTAAGTGCACGGCACAGCTCGGCCATCTTCTCGGCGGCGATCAGCGCATCCTCGGCCCGGGCGTTTCCCCGCTTCAGCGAGGCCCGAGCCGAATAGCACCCGACCGCGTGCCACTGGAGCTCGCCGGTGACCGACGGGAGGTCCGCATCCCCGCGTGCCAAGGCCCCACGCAGGGCGGCAAAGTAGGCAACCGGGCCGCTGAATGCGACGGACCCGGTGCTGGTCGTAGACAGGTCGCGGACGGTTCTCACGGCCAGACGGGTCGGCCCTCCGCCGTGGTCGCCCACCCCAAAGAACGCCATGAGCGGATACCCGAGCTCATGGCTTCGTTCAAGTAGTTCGGAGCTCCGATTTCGGATGACCTCGGCCTCATGCGCCCCTTCGGTCGCGTACTCGTACGGGATGCGATAGGTGGGCAGGGTCGTGCCGTCCACGCCCTCCCACAAGAAGGCCGGAGCGTCGATGTGCTTCTCATGCTCCCCGGGCCGCATCATCACGTAGGCGCCGATGCCGCAGCGGGCCAGCAGCTGCGGCAACGTGCCGGCATGGCCGAAGGAGTCGATGTTATAGCCGACGGAGGCGGTCATCCCGAGGTGTTCCGCCAGGTAGCGTTGACCGTAGAGGAACTGTCGGCACACTGACTCACCGCAGGGCAGGTTGCAATCGGGCTCCACCCACTGGCCGCCCGTCACTATCCAGCGCCGCTGGGCCACCAGCTCTCTGATGCGTCCGAACAGCTCCGGCGAAGTCTGCTCCACCCACTGGTAGTAACTGGCCGAACTTGCGGTGAACACAAGGGCGGGCTCCTCGTCGAGCCGGTCCACAGCCGACCGAAAGGTCTGGAGGACTTCGTGCATCCCTTCTCGCCAGTCCCAAATCCACATCGGGTCAATGTGGGCGTTTCCTACCATGTGCAATCGAGCTGGTGGGTGGTGATCACGCTTCATCTCACGGCCCTCCTGGTTGGCGATGGTTCCCATCATGGTTGCCAGCTGCCCGCCAATCCACTCGAAACGCGTCCTCCCAGCGACAGGTATTTCTCCCTACTCGACCAGCTCGACGCGACCGCTGGACTCCCTCGTCACTGGCATACTGGACCGATGAGGGGTTTGAAGCGGTGCAGCCTTCTCTTGACTGTCAGTGGCCTGCTGGCTGGCTGTGGGACTGGCGCTGCCACACGTCCCGCGGGATGTCAGTCGGGCATGGTTTCAGTGACCGTCGCAGAAAAGCCTGCCGTAGTCTGCGTGATGGTCGGTACCTCGCTGGTCATGCATGGCGGTGGGACGAACGTTGAAGGCTATTGGCCCGGGCAACCAACCCCCAGCAACCGGCATATACTTCAACTGGCGTCTTACTCCACCTCGGCAGGCTTTACGGCGACTGCTGTCGGTGGTGAATCGCCCAGCGGATCACAACCCTCTGCTTCCACGGTCCTGCCTGGGACGATGACTGCCCACTTCAAGGCTCTCAAGCCAGGTACTGCAAAGGTCGCGGTTCACTATTTCGGAAACGGCAGAGGGTATCCACTTGTCTTAACCGTCAGGGTGATTCCGAAAGGTTGAGGCTGGGTCGGCGAGCTGGCTCGGCAAGGCTTGCGCACAGATATTGTCACCATGATGGTACGCCCGGTTGGCTTCGGCAACAGCCATTGCGGCAGGATCCAGCGCCGTTCCCGCACTGGCATCGGAGCGAGCGGCGTGGAGGGCCTGCGAGTTGGCCCCACTCATCTTGGCGAGAGCAATGGCTTGAGCGACGGCAATCCCGGCTCGGTCAGATCTGTTCCTACAACGATCAGGTCGTACATGGTGGCCTCCGCGAGATCAGGCGTCGGCGAGTGCAGACCTGGAGTCTGTCGCGAGCAACGCAGGTGACGTGGTCGCGATGAGCACGAACAGCAAGAACCCCACAACATGGATGACCGTGCACCAGATGCATAGCGCTTGAATGATGAACAGTTCTTCTATGAATAGGTAGATGATCATCCCGACACCGAGGATGGAGAGGACAAGTCTGGCCCAGTGGATGCGTTTGTCGGTTGAGTTCCAGGCCGCCGGCAGGCAGAGGAGGGTCATAGGAACGAAGTACAAGAGGCCGAGCACAGGCACGGGAATGCCCAAGAAGTGTGACGTGTTGCTCGTCAGGATCCTGTTGCAGGGTCCGAGATCGGGACAGACGAGAGTGATGTGGGCGTCAAAGTGGCTGATGGTGAGGTAGACGGACCCGGCGAGGCCGACGATGCTGAGGAAGAGGCTCGTGATCGGCTGCCATCGTAGATTTTTCGTTCCGTCCGCCATATCTACCGCCAATCTTCTGGTCCCGGGAAGCTCGCCGATGGGCTCGGCCCCGAGTTCGAGCTCGAACGACCTCGACTGTTTCTGGAGCCGCCTCCCGAAGCCCGCCTAGGTCAACAAAAACTTATCACGGCGAACTCACGGACGTAGGCTCGTTCCTTTCGGCCCGGCGCCTGATCCGGTACATGCGCAAGAGCCCGTAGTCCTTGGCGGCCGGCAGGTGGCCGATGTAATCGCATCCGATGTCGGCGTCGACCGATACCGCCAGCGCGGCGGCGAATTCTTCTGTGACGTAGACAGCTCCGGTCGGGGTGACAGGCTCGATCCTGGCCGTCCGGTTCACATGCGAGCCCATGAACGACAACCTTCCCAACACCGGGTCTTCGATCGGAAACACCGGCCCGATGTGTCCTGACAGGCGAAAGGCGAGGTGTGACGGAAGGCCCGCACCATCAAGGCCGAGGGATCCATTGCGCCCTGCAGGTCCACGGCACACCCGCCGCGACCGGTGCCGTGGAGAGCATGGCAAACAGCGCGTCGCCCCAGGTGTTGGTGGGGTCCACCTCACCCACGTATCCGGAGAGCACCTTGGCGAAGGCGCGGTCGATAACGCCCGGCCGATCCGTGTTTGGGGTCACTTGTCTGACGGGATCAGAACGTCCGCCTTTTTCCTGCTTCCTGAGGCTGATCCTGGCTCGGCGAACCACTCCCAGCCAAGTAGGACTCCGAACACTGGAGTCGGGACCCGTAGCAGCAATCTCACGCCTCGGGCATTGCGTCCGTTGCCATTCACCTGAGAACCGTGAGCAGCCACTGCGGCACGCTTCTGAGGCGCAAAGCGACGGACATTCACCCGGTGCGTGATCTCCGTCCGTGGCGTGAAGCTGTTTTGGATGGCCTCGGGGTCATAACGAACCGTGAGACGGAGCAGCCGGGTGAGTTTGAACATCCAAGCGACGGGTTCCCTCGGAAGTGTCGCCTCAATAACCCGCACACCTCCCGCGATGGAGGCTGCTCGCTTGCCGACCTCATGCACCCTCACGTGGTCCGGGTGGCCGTAGCCGCCAGCCTTGTCGTAACTTATAACCAGGTCAGCGTCCTCTCGTCGAAGAATATCGGCGAGCCTGGCAGCAGCCTCCTCAACGTCTGCTCGAACGAACCTGGCTCGGTCTGGAGGATCGGGGTGCAAGATCGGCCCAGCTCCACTGTCGGCGTACCCCAGATGTTCCACACGAGCGACACCCAGTGCAGAGGCACTTACTCGCAGCTCGTCGAGTCTTGCGGTCCCTTCGGGCCCGTCGGCCTTACCCATGACGCCGTCACAGGCCACGGTGATGACCACCCGATGGCCCTCGGCGACGAGGCGAGCAAGAGTGCCGCCGGTCAGAAGTGCCTCATCATCAGGGTGGGCGTGAAATGCCACGACCGTAGCCACCCACGCAGTCTTGCATCGACATCGGACCTCGCTCTTTCGGTGAACGCTGATGCCCCTAACCCTGGAGTCGACCCGCTCTCGTGGACCCTCCCCAAGTGGCAAGATTCTCGGCATGCGAGTCGGCATTGCTCATCACTTTGGCTGGGCCGTGGCTGTCGCAGCTACGCCGGACTTCGAGGTAGTCGACCGCAGGAGAATTGAGCTGATTGAGCCTGGGCTGCCCGCCGCACCAATCCACCATGAGGGCGGAGCCCACGAGATGCACGGTTCAGGCGATCTGGTTGATGACGCAGGCCTGGCGGCATTGATCGCGAACGTTCGTGAGTCGGTAGTGAGAATGACTGGCGCTTCCTTGGATGAGCTGGCGGCTGCGCTCCCTCAACCAATCACTTCGCTCGTGTTACTCCGCCGGTCTTACCCCTGGGGTGCAAAGAACTCAAGGGCGATGTTGTCGGGATCTCGAAACGACAATGCCGAGTAGTAGGGCGTGTCCACGATGCCACCGTTGGGGATGCCGAGTTCGTTCAGACGGATTTCCCATGCCTTTAACTCATCGCGGTTGGCACAACCGAAAGCCAGATGATCGAGCCCGGGCCGCCGTTCGCTGAACGGCTCAGTGCTGTCCAAGTCGGGGAACTGAGTTATGCCAAGAATTGTGCCGCCGGTGAGCCAAGCGACGCGCTGGAACGGACCTGTGTCGTCGTCAAGGATTGGGTCCGAGCCGAACAGATCCTTGTACCAAGGAACACTGCGTTCAAGGCTCGTAACCGTCAGCGCCACGTGAGTAATCGCAGGGAACTCAGGCATCTTTTTTCTCCCTTTCGCACTTCGTGGACGCAGCGAATGCTACCTCTTTTGGCTGGCAACTCCCGGGGAGTAAGAGCTATCTCGCGGCCACGTTACTCACCTGTGCCCTATGCAGCCCCATGGGTTGGGTGTCGTGCACACGGCTCGCCAGCTGCGGAGGTTTCGCCGCACAGCACAAGGTATGCCCCATGAAACTTCACTACTCGGTATCTGTGTGTCGACCTTCCGCTTCGGGGTAGTCAAAGCGGCTGCGTGAGGCGGAGCTCCGGGTGATGGAGGCAACCACCCGGTGGGGAATGCACACGTCGATGAGGATCACGCAATTGTCTGGGGCTCCGTGAGACGACCTTTCAGGAATCGCTGAACAACGGTCCGGGCATCCGGGAACTCGATCTCAGAGGAAGTCACACTTCGCAGAAGCGTGATGACGAGTAGAGGGGCAAGCAGCGCTTGGACGGCGAAGTCGGTGGGTTCCTCGACCATCTGTCCGACACGCTGGTAGCCGGCGAAGATTTCAGCCAGTCGCGACATCGCCGCGAGAGGTTCTTTGATGAGGGCGGCCACGTCAGGGTCCCGCGCTCCTTCGAGGAGGAGCATGCCAACCAGTCCGTTTCGGTGCTGATAGATGGCCGAGTAGTACTCGACCACGCGGATCAGGTCAGCTTCGATGTCACCCGTTGCGGTGAGCCCGTTGTCGGTGAGTCGCGAGATGTCGGCATGGATGGCGGCCAGGATCAACTGGCGTTTGTCGCCGAATCGCCGGAACAGAGTCACCTCGTTGATACCAGCCGCCTCCGCGATTC
This sequence comes from uncultured Acidimicrobiales bacterium, assembly GCA_963713625.1. Taxonomy (GTDB): domain Bacteria; phylum Actinomycetota; class Acidimicrobiia; order Acidimicrobiales; family RAAP-2; genus Bog-756. Next base: position 164,997 of record CAVQMN010000001.1, read on the forward strand.
GCCGCGTCGTCGCCCCCGCATACCCTCGATCGGCCAGCACGGATAGGGCGGCCTCGAACATCGTCGCATCGGTCACCGGTTCAGCCAAGGGTTCTCCTCGAGAGCGGGTCCAGGTGGGGAAGTCTACTGCACTTGGCAAGCAACTACTTGCTTTCTAACCAGAGTCCCCCTATTGTGGGAGATGTAAGTAAGTACTTGCATGCTAGTCGAAGTACCGATACCTCTTCTCAACGAAAGGGAGCAAACCCATGAAGGCATTCGTCAAGAGACACATCCGGTGGATTCTCATCCCTGTCCTCGGAGTGATCGTGGTTGGCGGAGCGGGCTTTTTCTGGATGCTGAGCGGCAGCTCGGCCGCGCCGCTCGCTCTGCGGGCTAACGCCTCGTTGTCGGCCGCCGCGTCCGGTAGCGATCTCAGCGGCCATTGGACAGTGGTTGCCGGACCGGTCGACGAGCCCACGATCGCCGGTTATCGGGTGGAGGAGAAGGTCGTCGGCGGCCTCGCGTCGGACACTGCAACGGGTCGAACGGGTGATGTGACCGGGTCGGTGACGGTAGCGGGCAAGCAGGTCACCGCCGCGGACTTCACCGTGGACATGGCCACCTTGAAGAGCGACAAGAGTCTCCGCGACACGGTCCTCAAGACCAACGCCATCCAGACGAACAAGTACCCGACCGCCGGGTTCACTCTGGCGGACCCAATTGCCCTGCCCAACATCATCCCCGGCAAGATCTATACGGCCAAAGCCCGTGGAACGCTCCGGTTGCACGGAGTCTCAAAGGTTGTGAAGGTCACCGTTCAGTACCAGGAGACCAAGACGGGCATGGTCCTCCTGGCCGACATGCCGATCACGATGGCCGATTACTCCATCAAGGCACCCAGTATCGCTGGCGTCGTCGCCGTCGAGAACCACGGCTCCCTCGAGCTCCGCGCCAATCTGGTGAAATGAAGGACCCCGGCCCAGCTTGTCCGGCTACGTGGCAATCACAGACCACTCCCAGACGCACTCGGTGTGGCCGATGTGACACGCGGGTAGATGTGCCCCTGTCGGTGCGGAGGGACGCACGCCTGGTCCCGCCACGACAGGTCCGACCGACAAAGGCCTCGAGCCGGCAGGGAGTTATAGACCTCAGCTGTCTACGGCGGCAGCCTCACTCGGACACGATCCGGCTATCTACCTGGATGGACGCAACAGCCCCACCCCGGCGATCTCCGCTCGGCGGCGGACGCCACCGAGCGCACCCGCTTGAGTGCCGCACGGTCTCGAACGTCAAGCAGGTGAGCGATCGCCCTCGCGTGGGTGAATCGGATTGTGAATCGGATTCAGCCTGAGCCAGCGGGCGGGGATGGCCAGTGTCCGCCCATCGCCCTAGGGAAAGACGCCCCTGACCTGCTATTTCGAGTGGAGGCGAAGGGACTCGAACCCTCGAACCTCTTGACTGCCAGTCAAGCGCTCTACCAGCTGAGCTACGCCCCCGTAGCTGCCCGGAGTAGTTGATGCTCCGAGCTGATTCTCTCAAGTAACGACGACGGACCGAACGAGTGTCCGATGCCGTAGCCCGAGCATCGTAGCCGAGGCTCGGCCCGCCATTCGTCTGTGGCCGTTCCCGAGCTTACGACCGACCTGTGGAAACGGGATTTCATATCGCGAACAGGGGCGATCCGGTGGGCTCGGCTTCACGGCCCACGGGCCCGGCCGCTTTCTGCCCGCCGGTCGCTGCGGCCGGCCAACGCCCCCGCTCCGGTTGGCCGGTACCCTGGACCGGGACCCACCACTTGACGGAGTGGATGGTCCGGCCGAGGTCCGCCACCCGGCAACGGAGGAGTCGATCGATGAGGGGGCAGTCTGGGCGGAACCGGGACGAGATAGCCGAACGGCATCTTCGGGCCTGCCGGGGATTCACCGAGGCGGTAGCGGCAGCCCGCGGCCGGTGGAGTGCCCCGTCCCCGTGTCCGGACTGGGATGCGAGGGCCATCGTCGAGCACGTCATCGGCTTCCACGACGTACTCCTGTTGCGGCCGATGGGCGCGAAGCCGGATCGTCCGAAGAACGATCCGGCCGAGCGGTGGGAGATCACCCTGGCGGCTCTTGTGGCCCTCTTTGGACGGCCGGCCCTGTTCGACGGGCCGGTCGACGTACCCGCCGTCGGCAACAACCCGCCCACCCGCATCAAGGCGGCGCCCCTGGTCGGTCTCCTGAGTCAGGACGTGTTGGTCCACACCTGGGATCTGGCTCGTGCCGTCGGGGCCGACGACCATCTCGACCCGGAACTGTGCGCCCACTTCCTGAGCCGGCTCCCCGAAGACCAGCGTGCCCAGATCCGTTCGGGGATGTTCGCGCCAGCGGTCGAACCGCCTCCGGGTGCGGATGCGCAAGTCGTGCTGCTGGCCCGCATGGGTCGCGACACCAACTGGCAGGAGCCCCGTCACTGAACGGAGCTGAACGGAGCTGAACGGAGCTGTACGGAGCCGGCCGGGCGGTCGGAACGGACGGTCGAGAAGCCGCCTCCCATTGCGCCATATCGTATGGGGATGGACCCCCGTCGCTTCGAGATCATTTGTGAGGTCGAGCCGGCCACCCGTCCGGACCTCATGCACGTGCGCCATCAGATCGGTGTCATGAGCCGGGTCGCCGGCGGGTTCCTGATCCCGGACAATCACATCGGCAGGGCGACAGTCTCGAGCATCGCTGTGGCCCACGAGGTCAAGCTCATGGGTGGCCGGTCGATCGCCTGCCTCAATGCCCGGGACCGGAACGTGCTCGGATTCCGTCGGGACCTGCTCACGGCGGCGGCCTATGGCGTCGACGAGTTCCTTTTCGTCTACGGCGACCGGCCCGAGACGGGGTCTCGGTCCGACGACCTCACCGTCAGGGGGATGATCGCCGAAGCCCGCCGTTTCGCCGACCGTCCGGGCGGCTCCGCCGCCCGGATCGGTGTGGCCTCGGGTCTCCGGCCCCTTCCGGCCTGGAAGCAGGAAGCCGACTTCCTTCTCGCCCAGATCTCCTTTTCGGCGCGTGACCTTCTCGAGTGGCGGGCCTCGATCGATTTCAGCGGGCCGGTCTTCGCCGGGGTCATGGTCGTCCCGGGGCCGACCATGGCCAGAAAGCTCTCGGCCGACATTCCCGAGCTGGCCGTGCCCGAACCCATCATCGAGCTGCTCGATCGTGACGGGAAGGCCGGCGTGAAGATCGCATGCGACCTCATCGACGAGATCCGTGAATCGCAGGTCTTCGACGGCATCCATCTCATTCCCGTGGCGGCATACCGGGAGATGGCGGCGAGGTTGGAGCAGCGGCCATAACCGGGGCCCCATTGCGCCGCCGGTACCATCGTGGTCCATGGCACGCGCCTACGAGGTCATCGAAGTCGAGAAGAAATGGCAGCAGCGCTGGGCTGACGAGGGTACCTACGAGGTGGACGCAACCGACCCCCGCCCACCTTGGTACGTGCTCACCATGTACCCCTATCCGTCGGGTCCGGCCCACATGGGTCACGTCCGGAACTACACGTTCGGCGATCTGCTTGTCCGTCACCGCACCATGCTGGGCTATGCCGTGCTCTCCCCGTTCGGTTTCGACTCGTTCGGCCTGCCCGCCGAAAACGCCGCCATCCGGACCGGCACCCACCCCCGCATCTTCACCGACGCCCGCATCGCCGAGCTGAAGGAGTCGATCACCTCGCTCGGCGCCGTCTACGACTGGCGCCGCGAGATCCGGAGCCACGACCCCGAGTACATCCGGTGGAACCAGGTCATCTTCCAGAAGCTGCTGGCCGCCGGGTTGGCCTACCGGGCCAACGCCCCGGTCAACTGGTGCCCGGGGTGCCAGACGGTCCTGGCCAACGAGCAGGTGCTGGCCGACGGCACGTGTGAGCGCTCCGGCGACCTGGTGGTCAAGCGCGACCTCGAGCAGTGGTTCCTCGCCATCACCCGCTACGCCGACGAGCTGCTGGCTGACCTGGACGGCCTCGAGTGGCCCGAACGGGTCAAGACCATGCAGCGCAACTGGATCGGCCGTTCCGAGGGGGCCGAGTTCGACCTGGTGGTCGACGGGCGTGACGGCTCCGACGGGAAGGAACGGCTCGCCCTCCGGGTCTTCACCACCCGCCCGGACACCTCGTTCGGGATGACCTACGCGGTGGTGGCTCCCGAGCACCCGATGGTCGACGTGCTCACCACCCCTGAGCACCGGCTCGAGGTGGACGCTCTCCGGGCCCGGGCCGCGGCCAGCAGCGATGTCGAACGGATGTCGGAGAGCGGCGCGGCCAGCCTGGCCAAGCGGGGCGCCTTCACCGGGTCCTCGGTGATCAACCCCTTCACCGGCCGACCCGTCCCGGTCTATGTGGCCGACTACGTGCTGATGGGGTACGGCACCGGCGCCATCATGGCCGTCCCCGCCGAGGACACCCGCGACTGGGACTTCGCCCGGGCCTACGGCCTTCCGGTGGTGCGGACGGTGCAGCCCCCCGAGGGCTGGGACGAGCACGGCGGATCCGACGGCGGTCCCGGTGGTGCCTACACGGGGACGGGCGAGAAAATCAACAGCGAGTGGCTCGACGGGTTGGACATCCCGACGGCCAAGGCCCGGGCCATCGAGTGGTTGGAGACCGAGGGCATCGGCATCCGCACCGTCAACTACCGGCTCCGGGACTGGCTGATCTCGCGTCAGCGGTTCTGGGGCTGTCCCATCCCCATCGTCTACTGCCCCGACCACGGCATCGTCCCCGTGCCCGCTGCGCAGCTGCCGGTGTTGGCCCCCGACGACGTGGAGTTCCTGCCCACCGGCCAGTCACCGCTGGCCACCAATCCGGAGTTCCTCAACACCACCTGCCCGATCTGCGGCGGTCCCGCCACCCGCGAGACCGACACCATGGACACCTTCGTCGACTCGTCGTGGTACTTCCTCCGCTTCACCGACCCGTGGACCGCCGACCTGCCCTTCGACCCGGACATCGCCCGGCACTGGATGCCTGTCGACCAGTACATCGGGGGAATCGAGCACGCCATCCTCCATCTGCTCTACGCCCGCTTCTTCACCAAGGCCCTGGCCGACGTGGGGCTGGCGCCCGAGGAGCTGCGGGAGCCGTTCACCCGCTACTACGCCCAGGGGATGATCAGGATGGACGGGACGAAGATGTCCAAGTCCAAGGGGAACCTGGTGGCGCCGTCGAGCTACCTGGCCACTGTGGGGGCGGACGCCCTCCGGCTGTTCCACCTCTTCGTCGGGCCCCCGGGGGACGACATGGACTGGACCGACCAGACCGACAGCGTCATCGACGGGACCGCCCGCTTCCTCGATCGGGTCTGGCGCCTGGCCGTGCCCGCCGAGGGTCAGGACCCATCGCACCGTTCGGGCCCTCCCACCGACGAGGATCTGGCCGTGCGGCACGCCACCCACCGGCTGATCGACAGGGTCAGCCGCGACTTCGACCGGTGGTCCTACAACACGGCCGTGGCCGCCTGCATGGAGTTCGTCAACCTCGTCCAGCCCTATGTCCGGCAAGGCGGCCACGTCGAGGTGGTCGACGAGGCCGTGGACACTCTGCTCCTGCTGCTGGCCCCGATGACCCCCCACATCGCCGCCGAGGCATGGGAACGCAGGCACGACGATCACATCCATCGCTACCCCTGGCCGGTGGCCGACCCCGCGTTGGCCGCCGAGCAGTCGGTGACCATGGTCATCCAGGTCAACGGCAAGGTGCGGGACCGGGTCGAGGTGGCCCCGGGCATCGACGAGGAAGAGGCCACACAGTTGGCCCTGGCCTCTGCCGCCGTGGTCGAGGCGTTGGCCGGTTCGGCCCCGCGCCGGATCATCGCCCGTCCGCCCAAGCTGGTCAACGTCGTCGTGTGACGGGCGTGGCTACTTGAAGCCGGCCAGCACCTCGGCCCAGCGCTCCGGTTCCATGGGGTAGGGGGCGTAGAAATTGAAACGGTCGATGAGGCCCCCGAACCGATCGAGCACCCGGCCGGCGATGTCGTCGATCTCGCCGACCACGGCGAACGTGTCGAGGATGTCGTCGTCGATGAGGTCGGCCATCTCGTCCCAGGACCCGCGTTTGGACAGGGTGTTGAGGTCGGTCTGGAGGTCGCCCCACCCGTGCAGTTCCAGCACCGGTCGGTACGCCGGCGTCGACCCGTAGAAGGCCAGCTGGGACTTCACCGCCTTGGTGGCGGCCGCCACTCCGGCCTCGTCGGGGCCGGTGACCACGAGGCCCGGAAAGGAGATCTCCATATCGCCCCGGACCCGGCCGCTGGTGGCCAGGCCGCGACCCAGGGCAGGCTCGGTGACCTCGCGCAGATAGCGCTGCGTCGTGAAGGGGTGGGCCAGCATGCCGTCGGCCACCTGGCCGGCCACCTCGGTCATCTGCGGCCCGACCGCGGCCAGGAAGATCAGGGGGTTGCCGTAGGGATTGGGTCCGGGGTCGAACATGGGCGTCATCAGGGTGTGGCGGTAGAACTCTCCTCTGAAGGCCAGTCGACTTCCGTCGGACCAGCTGGCCCAGATGGCGCGCACGGCCATGATCAGCTCGCGCATCCGGGGGGCGGGATGGGACCACGGCATCGAGAACCGCTTTTCGATGTGGGGCTTGATCTGTGATCCGAGCCCGAGCATGAACCGGCCCCGGGACAGGGTCTGGAGGTCGTTGGCCACCATGGCCAGGGTCATCGGATTGCGGCCGAAGGCCACCGCGATCCCGGTCCCGAGCTGGATGCGCTCGGTGTGCTCCGCGGCCAGGGCCAACGGGAGGAAGGGGTCATGGTCGACCTCGGCCGACCACAGCCCGTCGTACCCGACCCGCTCCGCCAGTTCGGCTGATTCGACCACCCCGCTGGGATCGAACCCGATACCTCCGTCGACTCGCATGGGCAACGGTATCCCGGGAGACGGTGCCCTCAGGGCGGAAACGGGGCCGGCCTCTTGCGCTGTCGGCTCCCCCTGGCCCACAATTCAGGGGTGACCGACGATGCCACCGACGGTCGCCCATGGCCGATCGACCCACTCGGGTCGGAGCCGGACCCAGAGGCGGCGCCGGTTCCCGACCTGGGCAGAGGGGACGATCCGTCCCAGGTGTTGGCCGATTTCGTCGCGTCCGCCAATCGTTCGGCATCGGGCGCCCTCGGCCTTCCGGCGCCGCAACCACCTCGCCCGGTCGCGCCGGGAGCCGGTGTGACCGACGAGGACCGTAACCGGTTCGGGACGCTGCTCGACCACGCCGCCGAGCGCGGGCTGCTCAGTGTGTCCGAGTATGAGATCAGGTTGGGCGAGCTGGCTGCTGCCACCAGCATCGACGAGATGCGGGAGATCGTGACCGAGCTTCCGGCGTTCACCCCGATGCCGAGCACGCCGGCGAGGTCCAAGCGTTCCGGCGTGGCGGGAGGGTTGGGAGGCTCGGGGACCCCGCTGGCCCCATCCGGCGCCAGTCGCCGCCGCCATGCCAATCCATGGGTGGTCCTCGGGATCCTGCTGGTGGTGACCGTGGCCGTCCTGGTGTTCTTCGTGATCTACGCCGAGCATCTGGTCCACACCCACGGCGCGGGCATGCCCTCGCCAGCGGCTGCCTTGCCCCTCAGTGCCCTTCGCCTCTGAGGAACTGCTCCAACTCGGCCGCGATCTCGTCGCCGCTGGGAACCTCCACGTCCAGTCCCACCGGACTGACCTCTTCGGAGTCGAGGGCTGCCTCCAGCCTCCGGACCATCTCCAGATGGTCCGGGTTGGCCCCAATGAGCTCGTCGACCTGATGGCGCGACGACTCTCCTGCGGCCCGGAGCGCCGAACTGTCGAGCACGGATCCGGTGACGGCTGAGAGCCCCTCGATGAGAACGGCGCTGGCTTCGGGGTAGGGCATCGCCGACACATAGTGCGGGACCCGCGCCCACAGGCCGATGACCGGTATCCCTGCGGCTCCGAGCGAGACCTCGAGCGCGGCCTGCACCCCGGCCGGGACCTCGAGTGTCCCGTGCACGGTCCCCACCCGTCCGGCCAGCTCCACCGACTGGGGCGGGACGGTCGAGGCCAGGCGGACCGGTCGGGTGTGGGGGGTCGGCGCGGGAAACGCTCCCAAACCGACCACGGTGCGCACCTTCAGATCCTGGGCCAGCTTCACCACCGCCCGGATGAACGTCGGCCACCGGAAGTCGGGCTCCGGGCCGGTGAGGTAGACCATGTCGGCCCCGACCCGGTCCTTGCCGGCCACGATCCGGATGGTGGGCCAGGTGAGCTCGGTGGTGACGCCGTCCTCCAAGCGGGCGATGGGACGCCGGGCCCGTTGGTCGATCAGCAGTTCCGTGTCGAAGGAGGCCACCACTGTGGTGGGGGAGGAGTCCAGCAGTTCGGCCACGGCCGCGGACGCACCCAGTCCGGCGTCGACCCACCCCTCGAGGCCGACCACCATGATCGGTCGGCTGAGCCGATCGCCGACCGGCTCCCCCCAGCGGGGATCGATCTGGTACAGCGACGTGGGATCGTGTTCGTTCACAGCGACTCCACCTCGGCGAGCGCCCGTTGGCCCAGACGGCCCACGTGTGCCGCGAACTGGTCGGCACCGCTTCGGTCACCGGCGGCTGCGCCACCGGCGTAGCGGGCATGGACCCCCTGGAGGATGCAGGCCAGCTTCCAGAATCCGAACGCCCGGTAGTAGGAGATCTGTGACACGTCACGGCCGGACAGTTCCGCGTAGCGCTGCATCAGGTCCGAGCGCCGGGCGAACCCCGGGAGCGCGGTGGGGGCCACCCCGATGAGGGCCTGGTCGCCGTCTTCGGGCTCGGCCCAGTAGACCAGGAGCAGGCCGAGATCGGCCAACGGGTCGCCCAGGGTGCAGATCTCCCAGTCCAGGATGGCCAGCACCTCGCCGCCGTCATCGAGGACGGTGTTGTCGAGCCGGTAGTCGCCGTGGACGATCACCACTCCCTGTTGCTCGGGGATCCGGGCCGCCAACAGCTCATGCACCCGGTCGACCACGGCGGGACCGGGCCGGCCGTCCACCGTCGACTGGGTGAACTGACCGTGCCAGCGTTTCAGCTGACGTGCGATGTAGCCGTCACGCCGGGCGAAGTCACCGAGACCGACGTCGTCGACATCCACGGCATGGAGCCGCGCCAATGTCTCGATGAGGGACTGGCCGGACCGGCCCCTGGCCGTCGGCGTCATCTGGCCCGCAGCCCGGTCATCCCGGATGATGTGACCCTCGACGAAGGACATCACGTAGAAGGGGGCCCCGTTGACTGATTCGTCGGTGCACAGTCCGAGGGCTCGAGGTACAGGCACGTCCGTGTTCCCGAGGGCGCTGATCACGGTGTGCTCACGCTTCATGTCGTGGGCCGTGGGGAGGACGTGGCTGACCGGCGGGCGCCGCAGGGCGTAGGAGCGACCGTTCCGGTCGGTGACCCGGTAGGTCAGATTGGACCGACCGCCGGCGATCAGTTCGAAGGTGAACGGGGGCTCGGACCCGGGGATCGTCTCGGTCATCCACCCCGTGACCCCGTCACGGTCGATCCCCTCGATGTCCATCTCGGTGTCGGATGACCCTGCCTTCATGTCATACGACGCTACCCGCCTGCGATCCCGGCCCGGAGCACTCCCCCCGGCAGCCTGGCCACCCGGCGTCTCCGGGTATCGTGATGGGCGATGGTCGACGTCACCGATGCCACGTTCGAAGAGGAAGTTCTCCGCCGTTCCTCGGAGGTCCCGGTCGTCGTCGACCTGTGGGCCCCGTGGTGCGGTCCGTGCCAGACCCTGGGGCCGGTCATCGAGCGGGTGGTGGAGGCGACCGAGGGCGCGGTGGCCCTGGTCAAGGTCAATGTCGACGAGAATCCGGCCATCTCGGCCAGCTTCCAGGTGCAGTCGATCCCCGCCGTCTTCGCCCTGAAGGACGGCAAGGTGGTGGACGCCTTCATCGGGGCCCAGCCCGAGGTGGCCGTGGCCGAGTTCGTGGCCCGTCTCACGCCGGCGCCGTCCGAGGCCGATCTCCTGGTCGACGAAGGGGTGCGGGCCGGCACCGAGGAGCCCCTGCGCCGGGCCCTCGAACTGCAACCCGACCATCCCGGTGCCATCAGCGCGCTGGCCGGGATGTTGATCGCCAAGGGTGAGACCGACGAAGCCATCGCCCTGCTCGGGCGCATTCCCGAGACGCCGGAGACCAGGCTGTTGCTGGCCGAAGCCCGACTGGCGTCCCAGCAGGTCGACGTGGACGGTGCCGATGTCGACGACCTCCTCGACGGCCTCCTCGACCGGGTCCGGGACGACGACGCGGCCCGCCAGGAGTTCCTGGACCTGTTGGAGACGTTGGGCCCGTCCGACCCACGCGCCACCGACTACCGCAAGGCACTGGCCGCCCGCCTGTTCTGAGCCGCCCGACGGCGCGGGGCTCCGACGTCTTCGCCCGCCCGCAGCTGCGGATAGCGTCACGGAGGTGCACGCCACCACCCTGAGGCTCGGCGAACGGTCCTTCGACATCAGCCACCGGGCCCTGGTGATGGGGATTCTCAACCGCACCCCGGACTCCTTCTACGACAAGGGGGCCACCTACGCCCTCGACGAGCTCCTGCGCCGAGCGGAGCGGCTGGTGGCCGACGGTGCCGACCTGCTCGACGTGGGTGGGGTGAAGGCGGGGCCCGGTCCCGAGGTGGGAGAGGCAGAGGAGCTCGACCGGGTCATCCCGGCCATCGGCGCCCTCCGGGCCCGCTTCGACATTCCCGCTGTCGGTCGACACCTGGCGGGCCCCGGTGGCCGCCGAGGCCTACGCCGCGGGGGCGGTGGTGGGCAACGACATCAGTGGATTTGCCGACCCCGACTATCTCCCGGCCGCGGCCGCGGCCGGTGCGTCGGTGGTGGCCACCCACATCCGGCTCGGCCCTCGCATCCCCGACCCCGATCCGGTCTATGACGACGTGGTCGAAACCGTGGCCGCCTACCTGGTCGAGCGCGGGTCGTGGGCGCGGACGGCGGGCCTGACCCCCGATCGGATCATGGTCGATGCCGGACTGGACCTCGGAAAGACGGCCACACAGTCGCTCACCTTGTTGCGGGCCTCGGACCGGCTGGCCGGCCTCGGCTACCCGTTGCTGCTGTCGGCGTCGAACAAGACATTCCTCGGGAAGGTGCTGGACCTCGAGATCGACCAGCGGTGGGCGGCGTCGATGTCGGCCACCGCGCTGGGGGCGGCCCTCGGCTGTCGGATCATGCGGGTCCACGACGTCGCCGCCCACCGGCAGGTGTGCTCGGTCATGGCCTCGATCAGCGCGGCCTCCCGTGGCACGGCCACCACCGGCGCGGCCGGCGCGGCCGAACGGGCACCCGTGGCTCCGGTGGCCCGGTAGTGCGGACGGACCGATGAGCGCAGCGAAGACGGCCGAGGCCACCGGCACCACGTCGTCGGGGACTCCGGCCCGGCCCGTCTACCTGGTGAAGGGCGATGACGCCTCGCTCGTCGCACAGGCCGCCCACGCCCTGTGCGAGCAGCTGGTGGGCGGCGGCGATCCCTCGTTGATGGTCGAGGAGTTCGGTGGCCCCGGCGTGGACCAGTTCGACGTGGGTGCGGTCGTCGATGCCTGTATGACCCCGCCGTTCCTGGTTGAACGCCGGATCGTGGTGGTGCGGGACGCCGGTCAGCTGAACGCGTCGGACGCCAAACGGCTGGTCGCCTACCTCGGTGACCCGTTGCCCACGACGGTGCTGGTCCTGGTGGGAGGAGGCGGCACCGTCCCCCAGTCGCTGACCAAGGTCGTGGGGGCGGCCGGTGTGGTGGATGCCACGGTGGGGAGGGGCAAGGCCAGATCGCAGTGGCTGAGCGAGCACCTGTCGGGTGGACCGGTCCGGCTCGACGGACCGGCGACCGCCCTCTTGTCCGAGCATCTGGGCGACGATGTCGGACGTCTCGAGGGTCTGCTCGACACCCTGGCCTCGGCCTACGGGCCCCGAGCCACCGTCACCGCGGCCGACCTGGAGCCCTTCTTGGGGGAGGCGGGAGCGCTCGCCCCCTGGGACCTCACCGACGCCATCGACGCAGGGGACACCGCCCGCGCCCTCACCGTTCTCCACCGGATGCTGGGTGCGGGCGACTCACACCCGTTGGTGGTCATGGCCAATCTGCACCGGCACTACCGTCAGATCCTCCGACTCGACGGGGTCGGCGGTGTCTCGCCCGAGCAGGCGGCCGAGCTCCTCGGGATCCGGAGCGCGTTCCCGGCCAAGAAGGCCCTGGCCCAGTCGCGGCGCTTGGGATCGGCCCGGACCGCCCGCGCCGTCCAGCTCCTGGCCGAGGCCGATCTGGACCTGCGGGGCGCCACCGTGCTGCCGGGCGAGACCGTGCTCGAGGTGCTGGTGGCCCGGCTGAGCCGGCTGGTCACCCGGACCCGCCCGCCGCGGCGCGGCTCCCCTACGAGCTGACCGAGTCCCGCGTCTGCTGGCCGGCGTCGGCCACGTTCTCGGTCCACTGGAATCCGTCCCAGTAGCGGAACTGGTGGCGGCCGGTGGGGTCGGCCTTCCACCCGGCGGGGACCGTCGGCCTGGCCTCGGTGGACTCCGAGGAGGACTCCGGGAGGCTGGTCCGTTGCTTGGGCCGGTACGTCCGGGTCAGACCGGCGGGCGACCGGAGGGTCCGGGTGGCCACTGCTCCGGCGCTGAAGAAGGTCTCACTGATTTCCACGGGGCCCGGTCCTCCGGCCGGTGCGGTCTCGAGGACCAGGCTCTGTCCTCCGCCGACGAACCCACCGCCGGCCGGTCCTCCGCCGACGAACCCACCGCCGGCCGGTCCTCCGCCGACGAGTCCACCGCTGACGGAGCCGTTGCTGACGGCGACTTCTCCGAAACTGCCGAGCCCCACCGGGGGTGCGGTCGTCCCGGTCGTCGACCTGTCCTCCCGTTGCTTCTGGTCGGCGTCGCGGCCGAACTGCTCGAAGGGCAGGCTGGCGGCCCGCCCGGCCGCGGTGATCGGGGCCACCTTCGGCCGGGCGTTGTAGAGGTACAGACCCAGTCCGACCAGCGGGAGCAGGAGGACCAGGATGAGGTAGGCGGCCTTGCTCTCCCGGGCCCGTCGCCACGCCCACCCCGGTTGGCGGATCACATCGATGGTCCCGACGATCATCGATACCCCGATGACCAGCCCGACCAATTCGAGGGAGAAGGTACTTGGACCTGCGATCTGTCCTGTCATGAGCCACAGCCTCCTGTTGTCGCCGCTTCGTGTTCCGTCACTGCTTCTCTGCCATCACTGGTGTTGTCGTTTCGATGCGGACGGCACGCCCGTGCCCCGTCCTCTCGTCGGTGCTGTCGGCGTGTGCGTCTGCGCCCGGTGTGGACGCTCGATTGTTCGGTGGCTCGGGTGCGCAATGGAATGAATGGCGATACTGATGCTGTGGCACTTCTATGTTCACTTCGTGGGGTAAGCCCTACCACTCTTAGTGTTCACCCTATTACGGAGAGTAGTCAAGACTTGCTCAGCGGAAATCCCGCGATGCGGGGACCGGGCCGAGGTCGAGGGCCTCGAATCGTTCGGCCACGAGGGTCATCGAACCCTCGGACCGCTCGATCCGCCCCCGCACGAGGAGCGCGGGGGATGACCGGGCCACCGGCCGCCACCGGACCCAGGCACCGCGGGAGCACACGATGTTGACCATGCCCGTCTCGTCCTCGAGGTTCAAGAACACGGCCCCGTGTGCGCTCTCGGGTTGCTGGCGGTGGGTGACGACGCCGCCGACGACGATCCGGTCCCCGCTCGGCCTCGACCGCACGTCGGCGGCCGGGAGCACGCCACGTTGGCTCAGCCGGCCCCGGGCCAGCTCCATGGCGGTCGTGTCCGGGGCCATCCCGAGCGACCACAGGTCGTCAGCCACCCCTTCCCACCGGGTGGGGCGGGGGAGCGGTGGGGGATCGGATCCGGTGACGACACCCGGGAGCCGATCCGCCGTGGCCTGGGCCGCCGCCCCCGCCCCCCACACCAGGGACCGCCGGTTCGGGACCCGGGCGGGCGGTCCACCCTCGGGTGCCGACCGTCGGGACCCGGTGCCGCGACTGGCCTGCCGACCGAGGCCGTCGAGGGCTCCGGCGGTGGCCAGGGCCTCCAACTGGGCCCGGGTGACGCCGGCCCGGCGCACCAGGTCCTCCATGCCCGACCACGGGCGCCCCTCCTCGATCCTCGTCGCCGTCTCCGCCCCGATGCTGCGCACCGATGTCAGCCCGAGCCGCACGGCGGGGCCGACGGATCCGGTGCCGCCCTCCCCTCCGGGGGCTGTGGGCCCGACCTCCTCGAGCCCGGCGTCGGCCCCCCCGACGTTCACATCGGGGCGCCGGACGTCCACCCCGTGACGCTTGGCGTCGGCCACCAGGCTCTGGGGAGACCAGAATCCCATGGGCTGGGCGTTCAACAGCCCGGCGGTGAACGCCGCGGGGTAGTGCACCTTGCACCAGGCGGTGGAGTACACCAGATGGGCGAAGGCCACCGAGTGGCTCTCGGGGAACCCGAAGTTGGCGAAGGCGGCCAGCGCCGTGAACACCTGCTCGGACACCTCCGGTGACACCTGCCGGGCGGCCATGCCGGCGAACAGCCGGTCGCGCAGGCGGGCCATCCGCTCGCCCGACCGCTTGGCGCTCATCGCCTGGCGCAGTTCGTCGGCCTCGGTGGTGGAGAACCCGGCCACATCGATGGCGATCTGCATCAGCTGCTCCTGGAAGAGGGGCACCCCGAGGGTGCGCTCCAGTGCGGGCTGCAACAGCGGGTGCAGATAGGTGATCGGCTCGGTCCCGTTGCGCCGTCGGATGTAGGGATGGACGGCATGGCCCTGGATCGGACCGGGGCGGATGAGGGCGACCTCGATGGCCAGGTCGTAGAAGCACCGGGGCTGCACGCGGGGGAGGGTGTTCATCTGGGCCCGTGACTCCACCTGGAACACCCCGACCGTGTCGGCCCGGCACAACAGGTCGTAGACCTCGGGCTCCTGTTCGAGCCGGGCCAGGTCGATCTCGATGTGGTGGAACTCGCGCACCAGGTCGACCATGTTGTGCAGCGCGGTGAGCATGCCCAGTCCGAGCAGGTCGAATTTGACCAGTCCGGCCGCGGCGCAGTCGTCCTTGTCCCACTGCAGCACGCTGCGGCCCGGCATCCGACCCCACTCCACGGGGCACACCTCGACCACCGGACGGTCACAGATGACCATGCCCCCGGAATGGATGCCGAGGTGGCGAGGGAAGTCGAGCAGGTCCGAAGCCAGGTCCCGCACCAGCGGCGGGAGATCGTGGCGATCGCCGATCGGCTCTCCCCGTTCGACCGACTTCGACCAGACATCCACGTCCTCGGCGGTATGTCCGAGGACCTTGCCCATGTCGCGCAGGGCCGAGCGTGACCGGTAGGTGATCACGTTGGCCACCTGGGCGGCGTGCAGCCGGCCGTAGCGTTCGTAGACGTACTGGATGACCTCTTCCCGCCGACCCGACTCGATGTCGATGTCGATGTCCGGAGGCCCGTCCCGGGCCGGGGAGAGGAAGCGCTCGAACAACAGGCCGAGGGTGACCGCATCGACGTTGGTGATGCCGAGCGCGTAACAGACGGCCGAGGTGGCGGCTGAACCCCGGCCCTGGCAGAAGATGTCCTGGCGCCGGCAGAACGTGACGATGTCCCAGACGGTGAGGAAGTAGCCGGGGAACCCGAGCGTGCCGATGACGGCGAGCTCGTGGTCGAGCTGGGCCCACGCCCCCGGCACCCGCTCGGCCCCGCGCGGCCCGTACCGTTCGGTGGCGCCCCGACGGACCAGCTCGACCAGCCAGCTCTGCTCGGTCTCCCCGTCGGGGACCGGGAAGTCGGGGAGTCGCGGGGCCACCAGGCGCAGATCGAAGGCGCACCGGTCGGCGATCTCCCCCGTCCGTTCGATCACCCCGGGCCACCGGGCGAACCGCCGGCGTTGCTCGGCCTCCCCCCGCAGGCAGGCGGTGGCCGACGAGGGAAGCCAGCCCTCGAGGTCGACCAGGGTCCGACGGGCCCGTACCGCGGCCAGTGCGGTGGCCAGGGGGAACCGGGCGGGGGTGGCGTAGTGCACGTTGTTGGTGGCCACCGGAGCCACTCCCCGTTCGGTGGCCAGTAAGGCCAGGGCGTCGTTGCGGGTGGCATCGATGGGGTTGCCGTGGTCCCACAGCTCGACGGCCAGCTGTTCGGGGCCGAACCGTCCGATCAGATGGTCGAGTGTCCGGGCCGCGGCCGCCGGGCCGCCGGTGGTGAGGGCGGTGGCCAGTGCCCCCTTGCGGCACCCGGTCAGGATCTGCCAGTGCCCGCCGTGGCGGTCGGACAGGGCGTCGAGGGTGATGACCGGCTTCCCTTTCTCCCCTCCGGCCAGATGGGCCTCGGCGATCACCCGGCTGAGGCGGGCGTACCCCTCGGGGTCGCGGGCCAAGACGACCAGATGGGTGCCGTCCGGATCCGGCACACCGGTGCGGACGCCGGGTGGGCCCATCCCGGTGATGGTGAGCTCGGCCCCGAAGACGGTGGGCAGGCCGAGGGCCCGGGCCGCCTCGGCGAAGCGGACCACCCCGTAGAGGCCGTTGTGGTCGGTCAGTGCCAGGGCGGACAGACCCAGCCGGGCGGCCCCGGCCGCCAGCTCCTCGGGATGGCTGGCTCCGTCGAGGAAGGAGAAATTGGAGTGGGCGTGCAGTTCGGCGTAGGGCATCGTCGGTGGGGGCGTCCGGTCATCCGTAGGTCGCTTCGACCCACCACCGGCCCCGTTCGATCAGGAGCAGATGGGCTTCCGTGCCCGCCACGGCCTGCAGGCGCGCGCTCCTCCGGCGGGACCTCGACCACCACCGCTCGTCGGACGGCCACGGGCCGGCCCAGGCGGTCACCTCCGACCACGGGCTCTTCTCCACGGACAACCGACATGGGGCGGCGGTGAGCAGACCCCGTCCCGACACCGACACCGGTTGACCGTCGACGTCGACCAGCTCGGCCTGGAGGGGAGCGGGATGGACGACGGCCGGGGCGGGTGGGGGGATCTGGCCGGGCCATGGGGCGCCGATGGCGGTGTCCTCGTGGTACTCCCGGGCGTTCCAGGTGACGAAGCGGGCCCGTTGGGCCGGCCCGCGGCCACCTTGGAGCCGGGCGGTCACCACGCCGTCCGGGCCGAGGAGGTCCTGCACGGCGGCCAGGGCCCGGGCGGCGCGGGCATCGCTGTCGCTCACCCCGCCCCAGAATTTGGGGATCGCCGGCCGTGTGCCGGGGGGCAGGGGCACCGTCCGGTCGGGCCTCTCGGCGCTGGGCATCGATCCGCCGGCCGGCCGCCGGCTGGCGTAGCTCGCCCAGCTCACCGATCCGACCGCCGGCCACCTGGTGGCAGAGGGCACCGTCGGCTCCGAACCGGCCCAGCACATGGGGCTCGGGAAGGGCGGCGAAATCACCCAGGGTGCGGATCCCCAACCGGTCCAGCAGTTCGGTCAGGTCGGGGCGGCCGAGGACACCCACCGGGAAGGGGGCGAGGAACCCCGGGGTCCCATCCGCGGGGACGACGAGGTTGCTGCGGGCGGCCAGGACGGCGGCGAACAACCCGTCGGCCACACCGACCTCGACCGGGGTGATGCCGGAGGCGGCGTCGGCGACCAGTTGGAGCAGCGTGCCTTCGCCCCCGAAGTAGCGGGCCGGTCCGCGGGCCGGGAGCGAGCAGATACCGGTGCGTACGGCGGTGACCCATGGACAGAAGGCCTCGGTGGCTTCGATCACCTTGACGAAGAGCCGGAGGGTGGCCCCACCCTCGTCCTCGTCGAGGAGGTCGGGGCATCGCACGACGAGGAGACGGTTCATGCCGGGCCCCCCCGATCGGCCGGCTCCCCGCCGGCACCGTCAGCATCCGCCACCGCTCCGGTCGGCGACGGCAGCCACAGGTGACGGTGACGGGGCTGCGCCGACGACCGGCGGCCCGTGGCGGTCACCGTCATCCGCCGCCGGCGCAGGTACCCCTCACCGGTCCCGACACCGTCCCACTGCAGGTCGCTGACCCTCAGGTGCACGTCGGGGGGTTCGGGCCATCCGTGCCGCCCCGTCACCACCAGCACCGAGCGGCGCTCCCTGGCCCGGGCCACCAATCTGCGGGCCATGGCCGGACGGGGAGGGAAGGGTGGGCAGAGCACCACCAGATCGACACCGTCGATCAACGCCGCGGTGACCTCGGCCCAGGCACTGTCGGGCCGGGGGACCATGGCCAGCCGGGCCAGGTCGATGCCCAGGTCGCGGGAGGCGACGGCGCCGGGCCCGGGGAGGCCGACGAGCGCGCCCCAACAGCCTGCTCCCGATGCCGCGGCCAGGAGGGCCAGGGTCAGGCTGATGCCGCCGCCACCGGTATGTCCGGCCGGACCGCCGGCCGCGGCCAGGCCGGTGACGACGATGGTGCTCCCCCGACGCAGGCCGCCGTCGGGGAACAGGCCGGCCAGGGGTGGGACCACCGTGAGCAGCTGGGTCTGGCTGGACGAAACCGGCCGGGCCCGCTCGGCCAGGAGGGCCAGGGACTCCCGGGCCCGGTCCCCGTCCGGCCCGGAAACGCCCTGCGGCCGGGGAGGCCGATCCGTCGGTGTTACGAACATATGTTCGCAACAGTATCGCCCCCGGGTTTCATGGGCCAGTGGCTCCATCAGGCCTTTCGGCGGTTCCCCCGATGGGTGCGATCTGCTCGTTAGGATGTAGTCACCAGAGAGAGGAGGTGGTCCAACTGAGCAGTCAACGTTTTGGGACCCTGGAGGTGGCTGGCCGCTAAGGCGGCTCGCTGTACCACCTGGCGAATCCCAGCCAGACACCCACCGGGCGACCTAGCCGGACCCAGGTCCCATCCGGCGCCGCACGGGAACCCCGGTGCACACAACACAGCAACATGTAGCTGCAGGGCGCTCCTCCGGGGGCGCCCTGCAGCACGTTCGGCTCAGGGCCGCATGGTGGTCTCGTCGATATCCAGTGCGGCCCGAACCTCGCCGGCGACCCGCTCGGTGACCTTCCGTCGGGCCAGCAGGTGGCCGAGCTCGACCCGCTCGGTGGCGATGACCAGCTTGCGCAGTTCACGCTCGGCCTGCACATCCCCGTACCGGTGGTCAGCCGGCCCGTCCCCGTTTCCGGTGCCATCCCCGTCGTGGTCACCGACGTCGATGGCCTCGAGCCTGCGGTCCATGCGGGCCAGCTGGGACTCGTACCCGATACGGATCCGGTCGACCACTTCGTCGGGGAACTGATCGCCCTGACCGAGATCATCGATCCGGGACAGGGCCACCACGGTCAGCCGGCGGCGCGCTTCGGCCAACAGGACCACGTCCTGTTCGTCGGGCGTCACCAGACCCAGCCGTCGGATGAGCGGGGGGAGCGTCAGCCCCTGTCCGACCAGCGTGGCCACGATGACCGAGAAGGTGATGAACACCAGCAGGTCCCGTTGCGGGAAGCTCTGGGGGAGGGCCAGGGCGGCGGCCAGGCTCACCGCCCCCCGCATGCCGGCCCACCCGATCACGGTGGTGTCGCGCCACGACCGGGCGCCGCGCCGGGTCGCTCCGACCAGCCGGTGACCACCGGGCAACGCCGCCGCCCCGAACATCCACGCCATGCGCACGGCGATCACCGTGCCCACCACCGCCGACGCCTCGATGGCCAGCGAACCGGACTCGCGATTGACCAGGCTGTCGAGCACCGGTCGGAGCTCCAAACCGATGAGGAGGAAGGACGCACCGGTCAACAGGAAGACGACGAGGTCCCAGATCTCGCGCTGCTGCAGCCGGGCGGCCGGCGTCAGCGCCCCGGAACCGAAGCGGCCGAAGTAGAGACCGGTGGCCACCACGGCCAGCACCCCCGACGCCCCGAGCTTGTCGGCGGGGAGGTACGCCGCGAACGGCAGGATCAAGAGCATGGTGTTCTCGACGACCGGCGTTTCGGTGAACCGGAGCATGCGGCACCCGAGCCACCCCACGGCCACACCGATAGCCACCCCCACCACCACGGCGAAGGTGAACTTGCCGAGCACGTCGGCCGCGGTGAACACCGAACCCACCGCGGCGATGGCCACCTGGTAGGCGGTCAGCGCGGTGGCGTCGTTCATCAGACCCTCACCGCCGAGGATGATGACCAGCCGGCGGGGGAGCCCGAGCCTTCCGGCGATCTGGGTGGCGGCCACCGAGTCGGGCGGAGACACGATGGCGCCGAGGGCGAAGGCCACCGCCCAGCTCATGTCGCCCACCAGCGAGTGGATGACCACCGCCACCGCCGTCATGGTGGCCACGACCAGTCCGACGGCCAGCAGCAGGATCGGTCGCCACTGGGTCCGGAGCTCCCGGGCCGACGTGTCCAGAGAGGCGTCGTAGATCAGGGGTGGGAGGAAGACGAGCAGGACGAGGTCGGGTTGGAGTTCGATCCGGTGCTTGACCGGCAGCAGGGCCACACCGATGCCGGCGACCACCAACAAGATGGGATAGGCGATCCGGAGGCGGTCGGCGATGATGGCGATGATCACGATGCCGATGAGCAGTCCGATCCCGTCGGCGATACTCATCGGGGAGTGGGCGCCGCGAGGTGTCGATGCGTCGGATCACCCTTCACCGCCGCACAACCTACTCAGTGCCGCCACCGCAGATGGTGGAGCTACCGGGCGATCCCCATCAGGACTCGTCCTCGGGTTCGGACCGGAGCGACCGCTCGATGTCCCAGCGATGGTGGAAGGCATCGTGGGCGTTGGCGAGGACCACGTCCGACAGCGACTGCCCGCCCCGTTCGGGGTGGACGAGGACGATCCCCGCGTGCCGGCTCTGCCCGACCGCCACCTGCCAGCCGGCCACCGAGCGGGACAGGGACCACAGGGCCGCCTGGAGCGGGATGCGCTGGTAATTCCTGGCCCGGGCCAGGGCGCTCTCGTCGTAGCCGGCGACCTCGGGTGGTGCGCCGGCGGCGATCCCGGCCAACCGCTCGGCCCAGATCCGCAGGTTGTCGGCCACGTGGCTGACGTAGCCCGACACCGACCACTCGAGATCGGGGTGGCGCTCGGTGCCGATGGCGCCGATCAAGGTCCGGCCGTAGGTCGCCGGCACCTCGGCCACCAGGACGACGGCGTCGCCCAGCTGCACCTTCCACGAGAACCCACACGCCTGACACGGTTCGCCGTAGACAGAAATGCCCCACTCGCTCATCGGGCAATTGTGCCATCCGAAGGTGCCGGCGCGGCGGCGTGCCGTCGGCCTTTCGGTGATCAGCCGTTCGGGTGGCGCACCGGCCGGCGGTCAGACCCGGTCCGCTGTCACCGCGGCCGGCGGTCAGCCCCGGCCGGTGAAGGCGGCCCGGGCCGCGACGGCGCCCGACGCCGATCGCTCGAGGAAGGCGTAGGTTCCTGTCGCCCGGAGCTCGGCCGCGGCCTCGACCACGGCACCCAGCGCCGCGAAACAGAGGGCGCCGCCCACCGAGATCCGGGCCACACCGGCTGCGGCCAGCTCGGCAACGGTCGGTCCTCCGGGACGGGCCAGCACGTTGACGGGACGGTCCACGGCCCCGACGACCTGGCGGATGTCGGTGGCGGAGGTGAGGCCGGGGGCGTAGAGCACGTCGGCTCCGGCGACCTGGTACGCCTGGAGCCTGGCGATGGTGTCGGCCAGGTCGGGGGATCCGTGCAGAAAGTTCTCGGCCCGCCCGGTGAGGACCAGGTGCACCGGACCCGTATGGGCGGCCTCGGCCGCGGCCGCCACCCGAGCCGCGGCCAGGCCGGGGTCGTAGATCGGGGCTTCGGCGTTGCCGGTGAAGTCCTCGATGGAGCAGCCGGCCAGTCCGGTGCCGAGCGCCAGTCGTACGGTGTCGGCCACCTCGTCGGGGGAGTGGCCGAATCCGTTCTCGAGGTCGGCGGACACCGGGACCTCGGTGGCCCCGACGATGGCCGCGGCGTTGTCGAGCACCTGATCACGGTCCATCGATCCGTCGAGTCGCCCGTGGGTGGCGGCGAAGCCGCTGCTGGTGGTGGCCACCGCTTCGAACCCGGCCCACTCGAGGAGGCGGGCCGAACCCGCGTCCCAGGCGTTGGGAAGGAGCAGCGGGGCGCCGGGGCGGTGGAGGTCGAGGAAGTGTGATGCCTGACCCTGCTGGGACGCCACGGCCCGATCCTACCCAGGCGGTGGCGCGAAGATGGCGGCGATGGGTGACCAGGCCGACGATCTCTCCCACCTCTGGCGGTGGACCGCGGAAGAGCACCTCCGGGGCCACTCGCCGCTGTACGAGCAGATCGCCCTGGCCGTGGCCGGCGACCGGGCCACGCTGGCCCTGGTGTCGTCCCTCCCGCCCGGCTCCCACCTTCCCCTGGCCCTGCTGGCCGCGGTCCACTATCTGGTCCTCGAGGGTCTCGACCATCCCCTGGCCGAAGTGTACGCAGGGCGTTCCGACAGCCCTCCCGGCCCGTTGTTCACCGAGGTGTGCCGGGCCCACTGGGACGAGATCGAAGCGCTCCTGGCCACCCGCCACGTGCAGACCAACGACTGTGGCCGCAGCGCGCTCATCGGCCCCGGTCTCACCTGGTTGGACACCCGCCTGGAGGGACGGCCGGCCCTGGTCGACGTGGGCACCAGTGCCGGTCTCTCCCTGCTCTGCGATCGGTACCGGCTCGACTACGGTGCCCACGGCGCCACGGGCCCGGCCGACTCGACGGTCGAAGTGGCCTGCCGCGTGGTGGGGGGAGATCCACCCATCGCCACCCGCCTGCCCGCCCTGGCCTCACGGATCGGGATCGACCGGTCCCCCCTGGACGTCTCCAAGCCGGAGGACGCCCAGTGGCTGCTGGCCTGCATCTGGCCCGACAGCGGGAGGTTGGCGCGCACGACCGCGTCTGTCCGGTTGGCCCAGGGTGACCCCCCACGGCTGATCAGGGGTGACGCCAACGAGGCTCTCCCCGGGGTCCTGGCCGACCTGCCCACCGGAACCCCGGCCGTCGTGTTGACCACCTGGGCCTTCGCCTACTTCTCCCTCGACCAGCGGAGCCGCTTCGTCGAGATCCTCGACCTGGCGTCGCGCGCCCGCGCCATCGCCTGGCTCAGCGCCGAGGCTCCCGGGGTCGTCGAGCCGTTCACCGCGGCCGCCACGCCGGGCCCCGATGAACAGGCCGGCGACGTGTTGGGCGCCGTGCTCTTCGACCGCGGCACCAGGCGGGAAGAGCTCTTGGCCATCACCCATGCCCACGGCCACTGGATGGACTGGCGGGCCCCGGCCGCCTGACGTTCACCCGGGGAGCCGGCAGACCGCCTCGACGTTGTTCCCGTCAGGATCACGCACAAAGGCGCCGTAGTAGTCGGGCTCGTACTCGGGCCAGCGCTGGGGCTCGTGCAGCAGCTCCGCTCCCGCCGCCCGAGCCGCCTCGAAGAACCGACGCACACCGGCCCGGTCGGGAGAGGTGAAGGCCAGGTGGGACTCGCGGAACCCCTGTCCCGTCGAGTGGGGCCCGAGCCAGAACCCAGGGACCGGAGGCCGTCCGAACCCGACGACCTCCCCGAAATCCATGACCCGCCCGAATCCGAGCGGGGCCAGGACGGCGTCGTAGAAGGAGGCGCTGGCCTGCACGTCCGCGCACTGGATGGACACGTGATCGAACACCGCGTCTCAGCCTGCCAGATCCGGTGGGTGCGCGATGCTTGGAGGCCGTGACCGACACCCGTCCGCCCGACGCCCCACTGCACCCACTGCCTCCCCAGGACACCGGCGTGCCCTGGCCGACGACGGAGTGGCCGATGGGCGAGATGCCCGACAAGGTCGATCTCGACGGCCTGATGGCCGAGGCGTTCGACCCGACCGGCCCCGTGCAGCAGACCTACGCGGTCGTGGTCATCCACCGGGGCCGGCTGGTCTTCGAGCGCTACGAGGGTCTCCTGCCTCAATGGGACAAGCCGGGCAAGCCGGTGGTGCGGCAGACGCCACTGCTGTCGTGGTCGATGGCCAAGTCCCTCCTCCACGCCGTGGTCGGCATGCTGGTGGCCGAGGGCCGGCTGGTACTCGATGATCCGGCGCCTGTCCCGCTGTGGCAGTCGCCGGGGGACCCGCGTGGGGCGATCACCCTCCAGCAACTGCTGGACATGCGCGATGGGCTCGACTTCGTCGAGGAGTACGAGGACTCCGAATCCTCCGACGTCCTCCAGATGCTGTTCGGTCGCGGCCAACAGGACATGGCCGCCTTCGCCGCGGACCGGCCGCTGGCCGCACCGCCGGGCACGAGGTTCAACTACTCGAGCGGTACGAGCAACGTGATCTCGGGCATCGTGGCCCGGACGGTGGGCGCCGGCCAGGCCTACCGGCGGTTCCTGTCCGAGCGCCTGTTCGGCCCGCTGGGCATGACGTCGGCCACGGTGACCCTGGACGAGGCCGGAACATGGGTGGCCGCGTCCTACGCCTACGCCACGGCCCGGGACTTCGCCCGGTTCGGCCTCCTCTATCTCCGCGACGGGCGATGGGAGGACCGGCGGCTGCTGCCCGAAGGCTGGGTGGACCACGGACGCCGGCCCCGCTCGATCGACCCCGACGACGGCGACTACTACGGGTCGCACTGGTGGATGCGGGAGGACGGCCGCGGCACCTTCTGGGCTGCCGGCCACGAAGGGCAGTTCATCGACATCTGCCCCGATCTCGATCTGGTCCTGGTCCGGATGGGACGGACCGATGCCGACCACTCCGAGAACCTCAAGCGGTGGCGGTCCCGGATGGTCGACGCCTTCGAGCCGACCCGGGCCTGACCTCCGGACAGGCCCGCGGGTGGTGCCGGAACGCCCGAGGTCAGGGACCGCGGGTGGTGGGTCCGGCTACACGCCTTCCCACAGACCCACCGGGGCGCCGCCCACCCGGTAGTGGCCCGGTTGGCGCTCGCCGGAGGCGGCCCGCTCCAGGCGCTTCTGCATCCCGGCGGTGAGCACCCCGGCGTTGATCATCTCGATGAACGTGGCCGTGGCGTTGCCCACGTCGAAGAAGTCCCGCTGCCAGCTCCACAAGAAGTCGCCGGCGTAGCGGAACCAGCTGCCGCCCAGCCCGGCGATCTCGTAGTGGCTCCCGTCCGGCCGGGTGGCATCGGCCACCTGCCTCCACAGACCGAGGATCTCACCCTGGGACTCGTCGATGAGCACCCGTTGGTAGGGATAGGTCCAGCCGCCGAGTCCGTCCATCTCGTAGCCGAGGGCGTACTCGCGTATCTCGTCCCGGCCCACAGCCATGAACTCGTCCGTCGGACCGACGTTCCACCCGTAGGTGGCATCCTCGGTGTACATGTCGGCCATCGGCTTCCAGTCGAGCTGCTCCTCGCAGCGCTTGTTGATGTCCATCCACCGCTCCATCATCTCTTCGAGCTCACTGCGTGGGAATGTCGGCATGGCTGTGGCTTACTCCTCTTCGTCTTCGGTGATGTGAAGTGCGGCTGTCGGGCAGAAGCGGACGGCGGCCTCGACCTCGGTCCGGAGGTCCTCACCGGGGCGGTCGTCGAGGATGGTGACGGTGGCCTGCTTGCCCAGCTCGAACACGCCGGGCGCCTCGGACTCACACACCCCGTGGCCCTGACAGAGGTCGGAGTCGACCGAGACCCGCATCAACGTGTCGCCCCGCCGGACGCGGTCGGCGTGCGGCCGCCCTTGCGCCGGTACCGAACCACACAGGGCTGTTGGAGCTGGACCACCATCTTCGAGTGGTCGTTCCGGTAGGTCTCGGGGGGTTGGGCCAGCTCGAACTCCCAGTCCAACAACAGGACCGAGAAGATGGCCTTCAACTGCATCATGGCGAAGGCGGCACCGACGCAACGGTGGCGCCCGGCACCGAAGGGGATCCAGGTCCACGGATTGGCGCGGTCCTCCTCGCGCGGCGCCAGATAGCGCTCGGGCCGGAACGAGTCGGGATCGGGGAAGTCCTCGGCGATCCGGTTGGACACCGACGGGCTGGCCCCGACCATCTGGCCGGCGGTCACGGTGAACCCGTCGACCTCGACGTCCTCCTTGGCCACCCGGAGGAGGAGGATCAAGGGCGGATGCAGCCGCAGGGCCTCCTTGATGGCCGATTCGAGGTGGGGCATCTCCCGCAGGGCCTGATAGCTGACCTCGGCACCGCCGGCGTACAGCTCGGCGAGCTCGGTGTCCACGGCCGCGAGCTCGGCCGGCTGGCGGAGCAACTCGATCAGGGTCCAGGCCGCGGTGCCCGAGGTGGTGTGGTGCCCGGCGAACATCATGGAGATGAACATGCCGGTGACCTCGTCAGCCAGAAACCGCGGTGACCCGTCCTCGTTGTCGATGGACATGAGTACGTCGAGCAGGTCGCGCTCGTCGTCTTGCGAAGGGGGAGACGCGGCCCGCTTCCTCATGATGCCCTCGACCAGCTCGACCAGCCCGACCCGGGCGGCATCCCGACGGCGGAAGCTCTCGATGGGAGCGTAGGGATCGACGTAGGCGATGGCGTCGGTGCCCTGCTCGAGGTCGTGATAGAGCTGGGCGAACCTCTTGTCGAGCTCACTGCGGAACCGCTTGCCGATCAGGCAGGCCGATGACGTGTAGATGGTCAGTTCGGCGAACCAGTCGAGCAGGTCGATCTCTCCTTCGTCGTCCCATCCGGCCACCATGTGCTCGACCTCGTCGGCGATGGTGGCCGCGTGCCCCCGCATGAACTTGTCCCGCAGCGCCTGGTTGTGGAGCATCTCGCGCCGGCGTTCGGGTGGCGCGTCGAAGACCACGCCCTCGCCGAACACCGGGGTCATGAACGGATAGGCCTCAGCCTGGTCGAGGACCTCCTCGGGGGCGCGGAAGAAGAATTCGTTGGCTCCCGCGCCGGTCATCAGGACCACATCCCGCTGGGCCAGGCGGAACACGCCCACGTCACCGCACTCGGAACGGACACGATTCATCAGTGCGATCGGGTCGACCCGCAGCTCCTCGAGGTGGCCGTTCTCGTCTTCCCCTCCCGAGACCCGTGGCGGCAGCTTGTGGTCGAGCGCGGTGGTCATCGTGGTACCTCGTTCTTCAGATCGGTGCGGATCGGTGCTTCGGGCTGCAGTTCGATGATGGTGGCGTGGGTGCCGCGGGGCAGGCTCACGACGGCCACGATGGCGTCGGCCACGCCCGCCGGGCGCATGAAGTTGGAATGACGGGCGAAGCCCCACTCCGCCCACTGTTCGATGACCCGGCCGGTGACCTCGGGGTCCCAGTCCATGCCCATGCCGGTCATCGTGGGTCCGGGCCGCACGATGGAAGCCCGGACGCCGGTTCCTTCCAGCTCCATCTGCAGGGAGTGCACGTAGCCTTCCAGCCCCCATTTGGAGGTCACATAGGCGGCCATGGACGGGCGGGGCCGTTCGGCCACATCGGAGGTGACGAACACGATGTCGCCGCGCTGGCGGGTGGTCATCTCCGGGACCAGGGCGCGAACCAGCCGATGGGTTCCACTCAGGTTGACACCGAGCACGCCGTCGAACGCCGGGGAGTCGGTGTCGAGGACGGCCCCGGCGATGTTCAGGGCCGCGTTGGACACCACGATCTCGACGGCCCCGAGGGCGGCCACGGCGGACTTGGCGAACCGTTCCACCGAGTCGGCGTCGGCCAGATCGAGGTGGATGGCCACGGCCTCGCCACCGTCGGCCCGGATGGTGGCCGCGGTGTCCTCGCACTCGTCGACCCGTCGTGCCCCCAGTGCCACCGGGTGCCCCACCGCGGCCAGCGCCTTGGCCGTGGCCTGGCCGATGCCTGATGACGCGCCGGTGACGATGGCGGGACGGCGCTCGGGATTGGGTTCGAAGCGGGGCATCAGCGGAGGGTGACGGTGGTCGGGAGCGTGGCCAGACCCCGCACGTTGATCGAATGGACCCGCTCGATGCCTTCGGGTTCGACCTCGTAGGTGGCGACCCGCTCCACCAACTCGGAGAGTCCGATGCGGGCCTCGAGCCGGGCCATCGGGGCACCCATGCAGAAGTGCCGGCCGCTGCCAAAGCTGACCAGCCGGCCGGTGTCCCGGTCGAGGTCGTAGCGGTCGGCCTCGGGGAAGACGGTTTCGTCGCGGTTAGCCGATCCGACCAGGAGCAGGACCCGGCTGCCCTCGGGGATCGACGTGCCGTGCAGCTCCATGGGGGCCCGGGTGACCCGCAGGAGCATCTGGCTCGACGTGTCATAGCGAAGGGTCTCTTCGATCCAGCTGACCACCCGGTCGTTGTCGGTGAAGGGCTTGGCCCGTTGGTCGGGGTTGCGCCAGCCCCAGTACCAGGCGTTGCCGAGCAGCTTGGTGGTGGTCTCGTTGCCCGCCACCACCATGAGGAAGAGAAAGGCGATGATCTCGTCGTCGGTCAGCTTGTCCCCGTCGATCTCGGCGTCGAGCAGTGCCGAGGTGAGATCGTCCCTTCGTGACTTCCGCCGCTCGTCCACCATGGCCTGGTAGTAGCCGACCAGCGAGAAGGCGGCCTCCATCCCGGCCGGCGGAACGTCGAGGACCCCGTCTTCGCGGTGCACGACCACATCGGCCAGTCTGCGGACCTCGGCCCGATCGACCCGGGGCACGCCGACCAGCTCGGAGATCACGTCCATGGGCAGCTTGCCGGCGAAATCGGCGATGAAGTCGAACGTCCCCCTCTCCAGGGCGGGCTCGAGGTGCTCGAGGGCGATGGACCGGATGTTGGCTTCCATCTCCGCCACCTTGGACGGCGTGAATCCTTTTCCGACCAGCGAGCGCATCCGGGTGTGACGGGGTGGATCGAGAGCCAGGAAGGACATGAACTTGTGGGCGTCGGGACCGAAGGCGCTGGGTTCCAGTGAGACTCCCGAGGCGTTGGAAAACCCGTCGAGATTGCGGAAGGCGCCGAGCACGTCCTCGTGGCGGGAGAGGGCGAAGAAGTCGAGCTCCTCGTTCCGGTACACCGGGGCCTCGGCCCGCAGCCGGGCATAGACCGGGTAGGGATCCTCATGGATCTCGTAGGCGTAGGGGCTGTAGGTGAGCGGGGATTCGGGACGGGTCATCGGGAGCCCCGTGACGCCCTGGTCGCCGACGCCCTGGTTCCCGACGCCCTGGTCCCTGGCCGCTTGGTCACCGTCCGCTTGGTCCCCGAGCCGATCATCAGCGTCGCCGCCTGGGCCAGGAATTCGGGAATGTCCAGTGAGGACAGGTGGCCGGTGCCCGCCTCGAGCAGTGCGCCGGCAAAGGATCGCTGCAGTACCCGGACCACCATCGGATCGACATCCGGACCGACGGCCACGGCCAGCCGGTGATGGATCTCTCGGCCGATCAGATCGCGGAGGTGCTTCACGTCGGGGTTGCCGCTCAACAGGGCCTGGTTGGATGCGTCGACCAGCGCCGGGCTCCCGGTGGTCAGTAACACCATGGCGCGGACCGCTTCGAACACCCGATCGTGCACCGGGCGCTGGTGGTCGGCCTCCAGGTCCGGCAGTGTCTGCAGGCCCCGCCAGAGCACTTCGGCCAACAGGTGGTCCTTCGAGCTGAAGTAGTTGTAGGCGGTGGCCGGGGCCACTCCGGCCCGGCGGGCCACGTTGCGGACGGTCAGCCCGGCGTAGCCGACGTCTTCGACCTCGTCCACTGCGGCCTGGACCAGCTGCGCCACCACCTCGGCCTGGCGCGGGGAGAGCCGACGACGGGTGGCCTCGACCCCATGGGAGTCGTCGGTCAGGATGGCCATGCTCTCGCTCATCGGGCCACCAGGCGTACGTCCCCGACGTCGGCAGGGAATTCGCCGGTGTCGTCCCTCCGGCCACCGCCGTCGGAGGTGGGCCCGAGGGACCGGACGGCGCTGGTGTCGCTCATGGTATTGGACTATAGTCTGGACAGCTGTCCAAGTACAGGGTCGCCCGTGCGGTGGCACCGAAGCGGACGACCAGGGCAACACCGTAGGAGCGAACGACCGACAGGGGGACCGCAGTGCCCAACGATCAGCCATCCGGCGGCGAACCGTCCGCCCCCCTGCCGACCGTCGGGGTGATCGGACTCGGCGCCATCGGCGACGGGGTGGCCACCAGCGTGCTCCGGGAGGGGTTCCCCCTGGTGGTCTGTGACCTCCGGCCCGAGGCCACCGGCAAGTACGAGGGGAAGGCGGAGGTGGCCGCTTCGTCGGCCGACCTCGTGGCCCGTGCCGACGTGGTGGTGGTGGCGGTGGTCGACGACCAGCAGGTGCACGCGGTGTTGAGCGGACCGGGCGGCGGCCTGGCCGCGGCCGGCCCGGGCACGACCTTCGTCGTGGTGAGCACCATCTCGGCCCCGTGTGTCCAGGCCATCGGAGCCGAGGCCGCCGCCCTCGGAGTGGCCGTGCTCGACTGCGGGGTGACCGGCGGACCGGCCGCCGCCGCCTCCGGCGACCTGGTGTGCATGGTGGGGGGCGATCCCGCGGCCATCGAACGGCTCACCCCGTTCTTCAGCGCCATCAGCTCTTTGACCGTGACCATGGGCCCGTTCGGTACCGGTCTGGCCGCCAAACTGGCCCGCAACCTGATCACCTACGGCTCGTGGCTGGCCGCCTTCGAGGGCCAGCAGCTGGCCGAGGCCGCAGGGATCTCGCTCTCGAAACTGGCCGAGGTGGTCAAGGCCAGTGACGTGCACATCGGCGGGGCCTCCCGGCTCATGTTCCGCCCGACGGTGGCACCGTTCACCGGCGAGGACGACAAGGGCCTGGTGGCGGCCATGCAGGCCGGGGCGTCGCTGGCCCACAAGGACATCAGGGCCGCCCTCGAGCTGGCCGAGTCGCTCGACGTCGAGCTCCCGATGGCCACGCTCACCGAGCAGAAGTGCGATGACGTCTTCGGCCTCGGGGAACGCGGGCATGAGCGAGGCCGGCCAGAGCACCGCCACCAGCTGGACCGGCGAGGAGCGGATGCTCATCGACGGGCAGCTCCGGACATCCCGATCGGGACTGACCTTCGATGTCGTCAACCCGGCCACCGAGGAGACGATCGGGGTGGTGGCCGACGGTGGTCCAGAAGACCTGGACGACGCGGTGGGCGCGGCCCGGCGGGCGTTCGACGAGACCGGTTGGTCGACCGACACCGAGCTCAGGGTGCGCGGACTGCGTCAGTTGCAGGCGGCCTTCATCGCCCACGCCGACGACATCCGGGCCATGACCGTGGCCGAGACGGGCTCGCCGCTCTCGTTGACCTACTCGGCCCAGCTCGACGCCCCGGTCGAGTCCCTCGGCTGGGTGGCCGACCTGGCCGAGGGCTACCAGTGGGAGACCGATCTCGGCGACGCCTCGCCCATGGGCATCCCCTCGCACCGGTGGGTGCGGCGCGAAGCCACCGGCGTGGTGGGGGCCATCACCCCGTGGAACGTGCCCCACCAGATCAACCTGGCCAAGCTGGGCCCGGCCCTCGCCGCGGGGAACACCGTGGTGCTCAAGCCGGCGCCGGATACGCCGTGGTGCGCCACCGTGCTCGGCCGGCTCATCGCCGAGGAGACCGACATCCCCGCCGGTGTGGTCAATATCGTCCCCTCATCGCAGCACACGGTGGGCGCCCTGCTCTCCCGCGACCCCCGGGTCGACCAGATCAGCTTCACCGGCTCCACAGCCACCGGGAAGCAGGTGATGATCTCGGGGGCCGACTCCCTCAAGAAGGTCTTCCTCGAGCTGGGGGGCAAGTCGGCGTTCGTCATCCTGGACGACGCCGATCTGCGGGGGGCGGTCGCCACCGCCGCCTTCACCGTGTGCACCCATGCCGGCCAGGGCTGCGCCATCACCACCCGCCTGCTCGTGCCCCGGAGCCAGTTCGACGAGGCGGTGGCCTCGACGGCCAAGGTGCTCGGGAAGCTGCCGGCCGGCGACCCCACCGACCCCGGCACCATCTGTGGGCCGCTGATCAGTGCCCGTCAGCGTGAGCGGGTGGAGGGCTATCTCCGACTCGCCCTCGAGGAGGGTGGGACCTTCGTCACCGGTGGGGGCCGGCCCGCCGACCTCGAACGTGGCTACTTCGTGGAGCCGACGTTGATCGTGGGCGTCGACAACCGCGCCCGGGTGGCCCAGGAGGAGATCTTCGGTCCGGTGCTGGTGGTCATCCCCCACGACGGCGACGACCACGCGGTGGCTCTGGCCAACGACTCGGCCTACGGTCTGTCCGGCTCCGTCTGGTCCGGCGACCGCGACCGGGCCGTCGGTGTGGCCGATCGGATCAGGACGGGCACCATCGGGATCAACGGAGGCCTGTGGTTCAGCCCCGACATGCCCTTCGGGGGCTACAAGCAGTCAGGCGTCGGACGCGAGTCCGGGGTCGCCGGTTTCGAGGAGTACCTCGAGACCAAGTCGATCGCTGAACCGGCGTGAACGTGAGAGGTGACGGTCGTGAGTGAAGAGGAGCCGGAGCAGCCCGGTGAGGACGGGCGCGATCCGAACGGCACCCGGGCCCGGGGCATGGCCAAGATGGACGAGGTCTACGGCTTCTCCGTCGACCCGGACCAGATCGCCGGACCATACGTGGACTTCACCGTCGACCACCTGTTCGGCGCGGTGTGGACCAGGCCCGAGCTCGACATCCGCGACCGCCGACTGATGACCATCGGGGTGCTGGCCGCCCTGGGCCAACCCCAGCTGGTGGAGATCCAGTTCAAGTCGGCCCTCGACCGCGGTGAGCTGACCGAGGAACAGGTGCGCGAGACGGTGCTCCACCTGACCCACTACATCGGCTGGCCCCTGTCGACCGGGGTCAACGCCGCGGCCGAGAAGGTCATCGCCCAGCGGGCCGGAACCGGCGACCAGTGAGTGGCGGAACGTCCGTACCCGGCCCGCAGCCGACGGCCGACCCGATGATTCGGTTCGACTTCTCCGGCAAGGTGGCCATCGTGACCGGCTCGGGCGGGGGTATCGGTCAGGCCTACGCCGAGGCTCTGGCGGCGGCCGGCGCGGCGGTGATGGTGGCCGACATCGCCGAGGACAATGCGGCCGCGGTGGCGGCGGCCATCATGTCGTCGGGCGGTACGGCCGAGTCCGTGCGGGTGGATGTGGCCGACCCGGAGTCGGCCCGGGCCATGGCCGAGCGGACCGTCGACCGTTTCGGTGGCATCGACTACCTGGTCAACAACGCGGCCATCTTCGGGGGGATGCAGCTCGACCTGCTGCTGACCGTGGACTGGGACTACCTCAACCGGTTCCTGTCGGTCAACATGCTCGGTGCCCTCAACTGCGTGCGGGCCTGCTATCCGGCCATGAAGGCCGGTGGTGGTGGAGCCATCGTCAACCAGTCCTCCACGGCCGCCTACCTGTACGCCGGCTTCTACGGGCTGGCCAAGGCGGGGGTCAACTCCATCACCCAGCAGCTGGCCCACGAGCTCGGTGGCCAGAACATCCGCACCAACGCCATCGCCCCGGGTCCCATCGACACCGAGGCGTCACGCACCGTGGTCCCGGATGCGTTCATGAAGCCGATCCTGGCGTCCCTGGCCCTCAAGCGGCAGGGTCAGACCTCGGACCTGGTGGGAATGTGCCTGTTCCTCCTGTCCGACGAGGCCTCGTGGATCACCGGCCACGTGTTCAACGTCGACGGCGGCCAGATCGTCCGCCCGTGAGCGAGCATCGGGTCGACGTCGAGGACGATGCCGGAGTGCGGCTGATCGCATTCAACCGGCCCGGGGTGCGCAACGCCTTCGATGCCGGCATGTACGGCGCGGTGACCGGGGCGTTGGTCGCCGCCCTGGACGACGAGGGGATCCGTGCGGTGGTGCTGACCGGACGGGGGACGGCGTTCACCGCCGGTCAGGACCTCCGTGAGATGGCGGCCATGGCCACCGGAGCGGGCGGCCCCGAGGCGGGCTCGGGATTCCAGGGCTTGATGGACGTGATCGTCTCCTTCGACAAGCCCCTGCTGGCCGCGGTCAACGGTGTGGGCGTGGGACTGGGCTGCACGCTGCTGGCCCACGTGGACATGGTCCTGATGGACGAGGAGGCGCGCCTGCGCGTGCCCTTTGCCGAGCTGGGGGTGCCACCGGAGGCGGCCAGCAGCTGGCTGCTCCCCGAGCGGATGGGGTGGCAACAGGCGTCGGCCATGCTGCTGGCGTCCGAGTGGATCGATGCCCGCCAGGCCGTCCAGGCGGGCCTGGCCCTCCGGATGTGCCCACCGGGAACGGTGCTGGCCGACACCGAGGCCCTGGCCCGGCGGATCGCCTCGTTCCCGCCGCACGCCACCCGCCAGATCAAGCGCCTGATGATGGCGGCCCGTCGCCAGCAGATCGGCGAGGCCCGGACCCGCGAGGAGGCGGCCTTCGCCGCGCTGTTCGCCGACCCCGGCAACAATCCGGGAGCCACGCTCACGGCCGGACTGGATCGCTGAGCACCCGTGCGCCTCGGAGTCACCGCCTTCCTCACCGATCTGGCCATGCCTCCGGCGGAGCTGGCTCGGGAAGCCGAGGACCGCGGCTTCTTCTCGCTGTACCTGCCCGAGCACACCCACCTGCCCGTGCGCAACGACCAGCCTCCGGCGCTGGTCGAAGGGGTGCACATCGACGACTACCGACGCAGTCTCGACCCGATGGTGGCGCTGTCCACCGCCGCCTCGGTCACCCGGAGGATCCTGCTGGGCACGGGAGTCATGCTCGTGGCCCAACACGACCCCATCGTGCTGGCCAAGCAGCTGGCCACCCTCGACCATCTGAGTGGGGGACGGATGGTCCTCGGCATCGGTTTCGGATGGAATCGCGACGAGGCGGCGGACCATGGGATCGAGTTCGCCGACCGCCGGGAGATCGCCCGCGAGCATGTCCTGTGTATGCAGGCCCTGTGGTCGCAGGACCAGGCGGAGTTCCACGGCCACCACATCTCCCTCGACGCCTGTTGGAGCTGGCCCAAACCCGTCCAGCAGCCGAGGATCACCACGCTCATCGGGGGCGGGGCCAATCCCTCGGTGTTCAGAGCCGTGGCCGAGTACGCAGACGGATGGATGCCCGTCGGCGGCGCCGGTCTGGGGGAGGCGCTGCCGACGCTCCGTCGGGCGGTGGAGGAGCGGGGTCGCGCTCCCGAGTCCGTCCGGGTGGTCCCTTTCGGGACGGTCCCCACCGACGAGAAGCTGGCCCACTACGAGGCGTTGGGGGTCGGGGAGGTCGTGCTGCGGGTGCCGTCGGGGAGCGCTTCGGCCATGCTGTCGGTCCTCGATGACCACGCTGAATATCTGACCCGATTCGGAGGTGACGATGACTGAGGTCGAAACCGGTTCGACCGTCAAACCGTGGAGCAGCGACGGGAGGGAGGCGTTGGCCGCGGCGGTCCGCCGCTTGATGTCGGTCACGGTGACATCGGTGGCTCCCCCCGACCTTCTGGCCGATGTGGCCCTTCAGGCCGAGGCGCTGGCCGACCGGCTCGACCAGTTCGTCCCCGAGGACGGCCCCGAGCCGATCGCCCGGTTCTCCGATTCCGTCGTCCACGCGGCGGAGGCGGAGATCCTGTCCGCGGCCATGCCCTTCGACGTGATCATCGGATCATGCAATCCGATAGCCCTCCCGGTGACCATCGAATTCGATCCACCCAAAGCCATCGGCCGGGCCGAGTTCACCGCTCCGTACGAGGGCGCTCCGGGTTGTGTGCACGGCGCCGTCCTGGCCGGTGCCTTCGACATCATCCTGACCGCGGCGAACGTGATGGCCAACGGCGCCGGTCCCACCGTGAACCTCTCCATCAGCTATCTCAAACCCACGCTCATCGGCCAGCCGGCCCTGTTCGAGTCCTGGGTCACCTCCCAGGACGAGCGGCGCACCCACAGCCGGGGCCAGCTGATCCAGAACGGGGTGGTCACGGTGGAGGCGGTCGGGGAGTTCGTCAACATGGAACGGTCACGCATCGCCGCCATGCACAGGCGGGACGCCGATCGGCCCGATGACGGGGAGGCCTGAGTGGGCGGCCCGCACGTCCGCCCGGCACGGCGTTCCCGTGTTCTCTAGAGTCGTACACACCGAAGCAGCCGGTCGGGGGACAGGTCGCAGACCTGGCCGCCGGTTGCACACACCAATGGGGGAGACCGCTCTGATGCAATCCACCTTTGAGTACGGGCCTGGCTCCGGCCGGGCGCCACGCGGCAGTGGCCCCCGGAGGCGGCGGGCGGCACGGCTGGTGGCCGGGATGAGCGCGGTGGTGCTGGCCGCCTCGCTGGCTGCCTGCTCGTCCACCAACTCGGCCAGCGCCAACAACTCCTCCTCGACCAAGTCGACCATTCCCAAGTCGGCGTTCAGCGACTACACCGGCCTTACGGCCACAACGGTGTCGGTGGGCAACGTCTCCACCCTGCTGGAGGGGATCTTCAAGGGTGCCGCCGTCGGGACCGAGGCCTATGCCGACTTCGTGAACTCCACCGGTGGCATCAACGGGCGCAAGATCATCGTCGACAGCAGTGACGACCAGTACTCCGGCGCCCCCAACAAGCAGGAGACCCAAGAGGACATCGGAAAAGACTTCGCCATGGTGGGTGGCTTCTCGCTGTTCGACAACTTCGGTGGCACCGTGCTCCAGGCCAATCCCCAGGTACCCAATGTGACGGTGTCCCTCTCCACGACCACGGCCGCCCTGCCCAACTCCTTCAGCCCGGCCCCGACCCCCAACGGGTGGATCCTCGGGCCCATCGTGTACTTCAAGAAGAAGTTCCCGAGCGCCGTCAAGGACGCCGGCGCCTTGATCGCCGACGAGCCTTCGGCCGAGGCCAAGTGGGCGGGGGAGAAGGAGGCCATGGCCCACGAGGGCTACAACGTGGTCTACGACCCGACTTTCGACATCTCCACCACCAACTTCAACCAGTACGTGATCAACATGCGTAATGCCGGGGTCAAGATCCTGTTCATGGAGCAGATGCCCCAGAACTACGCGGGAGCGGTCATCCAGGCCCTGAACCAGCAGGATTTCCACCCGATCATCGTGTTCGGCGGATCGACCTACAGCGAAGAGCTGGTGACGAGTGCGGGAGGCCCGGCGGCCATCGACGGCGCCTACATGGAGCAGAACACCTCGTTGTTCCTCGGCGAGGACGCCTCGGGCATCCCCGCGGTCAAGACCTTCCTCACCTGGGTGCAGAAGGCTTCGCCCGGCTTCCACGCCGACCTCTACACCCTCTACGGCTGGCTGTCGGCGGAGCTGTTCAGCCAGGCGCTGAAGGCGGCCGGGACCCATCCCAGCCGAGGTGCGGTTCTCGAGGCGCTACGGCACATCACGTCATTTTCCGGCAACTATCTCGTGGGCACGGCCAACCCGGCGGACAAGATCCCGACCAACTGCTACATCATCGTGAGAATCGAGAACGGGAAGTACCAGCGGCTGGACGACCCACCGTTGGACGGGCCGACCCATGGCTACCGGTGCGATGAGCCCTTCTTCTACTCCTCGGGTTGAG
Source organism: uncultured Acidimicrobiales bacterium (assembly GCA_963713625.1). Classification (GTDB taxonomy): domain Bacteria; phylum Actinomycetota; class Acidimicrobiia; order Acidimicrobiales; family RAAP-2; genus Bog-756. Next base: position 202,247 of record CAVQMN010000001.1, read on the forward strand.
CGGCGTCCGGAGGCGGGGCTGATCCGTCGACCGAGGCTGCATCGGGGCCAACGAGGACCCGAAACAGAGAGCGGGAAGCTGCTGGCGGTGGCAGGTGCCGGCGGCGGGATGGCCGGCGATCAGTCGGCGGGATGGCCGGCGATCAGTCGGCGGGTTGGCCGGCGATCAGTCGGCGGCGGCCCGTGCCGCCCTGCTCATCAGACGTGACTTGCGGTTGGCCGCCTGGTTCTTGTGGATCACACCTTTGGCCGCGGCCTTGTCGATCCGCTTGATGGCCAGGCGCAGGGACTCCTCGGTGTCCTCGGCCCCGGAGTCGATGGCAGAGATGGCCCGCTTGGTCCGGGTCCGCAGCTCCGACCGCACCGCCTTGTTGCGGGCCTGACGCTTGATGGTCTGGCGGTTCCTCTTGATCTGGCTCTTGATGTTTGCCACGAGTCGTCCTTGTCGTCCTGGTCTGGATCTGGCGATGGGCCGTGCCGCGGCCACCACCAGCTGGGAGATCTGACCCCGGTTGCCCGGCAAGGGCTCATTTCCGGAGGCTCCCGAGGATAGCAGCCCTCCCGTCTCCCGCCCGCCCGGCCCACCCTTCCACCGGCCGCCGCCCGGATCGGCCTCCCGGCCGGAGGCCTGCCCCCTGGCCGCCAGGGGGCGCCCCCGGGGGCCGGAGTCGCCGCGGGGTGTCGGACGATCCGCTGGTCGGCTTGGGTACGCTGGCCCTTCCGTGCTTCCCATCGACCGCATCCGCAACTTCTCCATCATCAGCCACGTCGATCACGGCAAGTCGACACTGTCGGACCGCATTCTGGAGCTGACCGGAGCGGTCGATCCGCGCCTCATGCGGGAGCAGTACCTCGACTCGATGGACATCGAACGCGAGCGCGGGATCACCATCAAGGCCCAGAACGTGCGGGTGCCATGGGGCGACTGCACCCTGCACCTGATCGACACTCCCGGCCACGTCGATTTCGGCTATGAGGTCAGCCGGTCGCTGGCCGCCTGCGAGGGGGCGGTCCTGTTGGTCGATGCCTCCCAGGGCATCCAGGCCCAGACCCTGGCCAACTGCTATCAGGCGCTCGAGCACGACCTCGAGATCGTGGCCGTGCTGAACAAGATCGACCTCCCGGCGGCTGACCCCGAGCGCTGTGCGGCGGAGATCGAACAGGTCCTCGGCCTCGACGCGGCGGGGATCATGCACATTTCGGCCAAGACGGGTGAGGGCGTCCCCGAGCTGCTGGACGCCATCGTCGCCCGCATCCCGGCTCCGACCGGCGACGCCGCCTCCCCCCTGCAGGCTCTCATCTTCGACTCCGCCTACGACCAGTACCGGGGCGTGGTCAGTTCGATCCGGGTGATGGAAGGCACGCTCACGTCCAAGGACAGGTTGCGCTTCATGCAGGCGGCCAGCAACCACGAAATCGAAGAGATCGGCATCCGGACCCCGATCACCGTGCCCGTGGACGAGCTCGGCCCGGGCGAGGTGGGGTACCTGATCGCCGGGATCAAGGACGTGGGTGGGGCCCGTTCCGGCGAGACCGTGACCACCACGGCCCATCCGGCCGAGGCCGCCCTGGCCGGCTACCGGGACCCCAAGCCCATGGTCTTCTGCGGGCTGTTCCCCATCGACGGCGACGAGCTCCCTGACCTGCGCGATGCGCTGGAGAAGCTCCGGCTCAACGACGCCAGCTTCACCTACGAGCCGGAGTCGTCACGCGCCCTCGGCTTCGGGTTCCGGTGCGGGTTCCTGGGCCTGCTGCACATGGAGATCGTGCGCGAACGCCTCGAGCGTGAGTTCGACCTCTCGCTCATCGCCACCGCCCCGTCCGTCGCCTACCAGGCCTATCTGAACGACGGCACCCGGGTGGACGTCGACAACCCCAGCGAACTGCCCGAGCCCACCTCCCTCGACCACGTCGACGAGCCCATGCTCAGGGCCACCATCCTCACACCGGCCGAGTACACCGGCACGGTGATGGATCTGTGCCAGAACCGTCGGGCCGAGATGGTCAAGATGGAGTACCTGTCGCCCGAACGGGTCGAATTCGTCTACGCCATCCCGCTGGCCGAGGTGGTGGTGAACTTCTTCGACCAGCTGAAGAGCCGGACCAAGGGCTATGCCAGCCTCGACTACGAGCCCGAGGGCTACGCCACCGCCGACCTGGTGAAGGTCGACCTCCTGATCAACCACACCCCGGTCGACGCCTTTTCCACCATCGTGCACCGGTCACAGGCTGATTTCTACGGCCGCCGGATGACCGAGAAGCTGCGGGAGTTGATCCCCCGTCAGATGTTCGACGTCCCCATCCAGGCTGCCATCGGCGGTCGGGTCCTGGCCCGCGAGACGGTCAAGGCCAGGCGGAAGGACGTTCTGGCCAAGTGCTACGGGGGCGATATCACCCGGAAACGGAAGCTGCTGGAAAAGCAGAAGGAGGGCAAGAAGAAGATGAAGAACATCGGGCGGGTGGAGGTTCCCCAGGAGGCATTCGTCTCCGCGCTCAAGCTGGACGACTGAATGGTCGATCCTGGTTGCACGGCAACGATGTTCCCGAACGAGGTCTTCCCGGTGCTCCAGCAACTGACGTCTAACGTGTCGACAGTGTCCCAGGGTACCTCCATCGCCGTATCCGGTGTCTCGAAGACCTACCGGATCTATACCCGGGAGGACCAGCCGACGACGGCGGCAGAGGCGGTCATCAAGAAGATCAGGCAGCCCAAGGACGAAGAAGGTCCTCGAGCATTTCGAGGCCCTGCACGACGTCAGTTTCGAGGTCAACGTGGGGTGAGGTGGTCGGGATCATCGGCCGCAACGGGGCGGGGAAGAGCACCTTGCTCAAGATCATCAACCGGATCACCGCCCCGACCGCCGGGCGCATCGAGCTCGGCGGGCCGGGTGGGGAGCCTCCTCGAGGTGGGTACCGGGTTCCATCCCGAGCTCACCGGGCGGGAGAACGTGTACCTCAACGGCACCCTGCTCGGGATGCGCCGCAAGGAGATCAAGGAGCGCTTCGACGCCATCGTGGACTTCGCCGGGACGGAGAAGTTCCTCGACACCCAGGTCAAGCGGTACTCGACCGGCATGTACATCCGCCTGGCCTTCGCCGTGGCCGCCCATCTCGAAAGCGAGATCCTGGTGGTCGACGAGGTGTTGGCCGTCGGCGACTCGGACTTCCAGGCCAAGTGCCTCCGCAAGATGCGGGAGGTGGCCCGCGACGGCCGCACCGTGCTGCTGGTCAGCCACCAGCTGCAGACGGTATCCGACCTGTGCACCTCGGCCCTGTACCTCGAGAGCGGCCGGCTCGTCCTGCACGGCACCGTCGAACAAGCCATGGAGGAGTACAAGCGGAGCTTCGCCCGCACCGCGCCGATGCTCAAGGAGGCGTCCTTCCGGCCGGGCACCGGCGAGCTCCGCTTCACCGAGGTGAGCGTGGCCGAACGACATCGGCAAGCCCGGTGACGAGGTGGCCGTCGAGTTCGCCATCGGGGCCAACCCGGGCGTTCGGGAACCGCTACCACATCTAACATGTTTCGTCAACAACGAAGACGGAATGGTGATCGCCCAGTGCGACTCCCGGGTCGTCGACTTCTGGCTCGACCCGGCCACCGACAACGAGGGCCGTGTCGTGGTGCGCACGCCCTGGCTGAAACCGGGTGCCTACACGGTGGACATGATGATCCACGCCGGCGGCCACCCGACCGACATCTGGGAGCAGGCCTGCCACTTCCAGGTCCTGCCCGTCTCCCCCTATCCCACCCGACCACGCCGGACGGGACCGACCGGGGCGATCGTCTTCCCCGACTTCGACTATCTCCCAGCGCTGAGACCCATGGCCACCATCGTCATCACCCCGCCGAAGAAGTTCGCCATCCCGAAGGTCTCCGAGCTGTGGGAGGCCCGCGAGGTCCTCTACCGTTTCGGGGCCCGCGATGTCACGCTCCGGTACCGCCAGACCCTCCTCGGTGTGATGTGGGTGGTGCTCCAGCCCCTGCTCACCGCTCTGATCTTCGTCCTGGTCTTCGCCAAGGTCGCCCACCTCAGCTACGGCGGGGCGCCAGCCCATCGTCTTCATCTTCGTGGGGGTGACGGTATGGAACCTGTTCAGCGGGATCATCACCCGGGCCCAGACCTCCCTCGTCTCCAACCGGGATCTCGTGTCCAAGGTGTTCTTCCCCCGGATGCTGGTACCCCTGGCCGTCGTCTACTCCTGCCTGGTCGACTTCGCCGTCTCGGTGGGGTTCCTCATCGTCCTCATGGTGATCTACGGGGTCAACCCGGGCGTGGCGGTCCTCCTCGCCCCGGTGTGGACCGTGATGATCCTCCTGTTGGCCAGCGGGGTCGGGACTGGTGACGGCAGCGCTCACCGTGCGCTTCCGGGACGTCAACTACTTCGTTCCCTTCTTCCTGCAGTTCCTGCTCTTCGCCAGCCCCATCGCCTACGCCATCCAGAACGTGCCCGCCAAGTACCGGGTGGTCTACGACCTGAATCCGCTGACCTGGTTGCTCCAGGAGTTCCAGTGGTCCTTCGTGCGGCCCCCGGCCCCGCACCCTGGGAGACCGTGCTCTCCATCGTGGTACCCGTCGTTGCCTTCGTCGGCGGGTGCGGTCATCTTCGAGCAGATGGAGCGCGGATTCGCCGACGCGATCTGAGACGCGGCGGCGCCGCCGGCCGGGATGGGAGGTTGACCGTTCAGCTGATCGGGCCGGCGCCGTCGGGTCCGAACCTGGTGAGGAGCCAGCGGACCAGGAGGGGATAGGCCCGGGCCCGGCCGTCGGCGGTGTACAGCGAGTGGTCATCGCCGGGGACGATCTCGAGGTCAGGGTGCGGCGCCGGCGCAGCTGCCGGCGGACGATCGACCAGTAGAAGGAGGGTTCGAACTCCCGGGCATCGAGCCTCGCTCACGATGATCAGCACCGGGAATGCCCCGCCTGCTGACACCGGCCACCGGGTCGGAGGGCGACCACTTCACCCGCACCTGACACAACGCCTGCCACGACTCCGACGGCCACCCGCGAGTGTTTGACGGACAGGTCGCGCAGAGCCGGCCGGCATGGCCCGGTAGGCCATGCGGCGGGGGTCGGTGGCGCCTAGGTCCAGATCGGGGACCCAGCCGGTGATGCCCGGATTGATGGCGCAGACGGCCAAGGGATGCAGCCGCAGGCCCGCTTCGATGGCGTGGTACCCACCCGAGGACAGACCGACGAAGATGAGCGACCGCCCCTCCGGGTCGCCGAGCGCCTCGGCCAAGTCGATCATGTCGTCGATGGCCTCGGGAGGCTTGGGCTCCTGGCGGGGCAGCTCGGAGCGACCGAAGGTCTCGCCCACCCCGTCGATGTCGATCCGGACGCACCTGAGACCGTGGCCGGCGAGCGTGCGGGCCAGCTCCACCCACATCCGGCCTGCTCCGGTGTGGTCCAGGGCGCCGGCGGAGAGGAACACCACGGTCGGCGCCCGCGATCGACCGGCCCCGGGCACCCGGTTCGGGGCCCCGGGTGCCGGGTTCGGTGACCATCCGAACAGGGAGTTCGGGCCCAGCCACACGGCCCGCTCGGCGATGGGCCGTCCCCGGAGCGCACCTCACCTGGGCCGAGTCCAACGGCTCGAGACGGATCGGGCGCTCGGGCCCGTCGAGGACGAGGGAGGTCCAGTCGGCGATGGCCTTGATGGAGGTGGTGGGGAGGGTGAGCAACTGGGGCGGGACGTCCAGAAGGTCCGGCTGCCCGTCCACCTCGACCCGACCCGTCCGTCGGGAACGAGCCGTCGTCTTCCGGCGGCAGCCCACGGCCCTCGCTCCGCACGGCCACCAGGGCGCGATCGACCGTCGAGAGGTCGGCGGCGGCCAAGGCCAGCGCCGACAACTCTGCCGCCGTCTCCGCCGAATAGGTGAAGGCCGGGCCGGACACCGATCCGTCCCCGATCTGTCCGGCCCCGTAGCCGGTGGCCAACAGCGTGCGCTCGACGCGGAGGAACTCTCGACCGGATCTCCACGGGTCCCAGGCGACGAGGTGGTCGACCGTGGTGCCCCGGCTCGAGCGCTTCGATGGCCAAAGCGCCCCCATCCGCATCCCGAGCAGGACCACCGGCCCTTCGGTCGGACGTCGGGCGAGCGAGACGGCCGCGTCGATGCTGGCCAACCAGTCGGACAACCTGTCGGGGTCGTCGAGGTGGCCGGCCGAGTCGCCGGTGCCGGCGTAGGCGAAGCGGAGTGCCGCCACCCCGGTGGCGGTGAACTGGTCGGCCAGCGCCTGCAGGGCGGGTTGAGCGTTGGCCACCTCCCTTCCCAGAGGGCTGCACATGACCACGATTCCCCGGGCCATCGCCCGGTCTGGGCAGATGGACGAGCCCGAACAGGGGGCGTTCGGGTGGGCCGAACCAGGTCGGCTGCGGCCTTCATGCCAGACCCCTTCGCCCCATCAGTGCGCGCCGGCAATGGACTTCTCCGTCGGCGAGCGACAGATTCGTGATGGGGAGACGTGTACGTTTTCTGAGGCAATGATCGAACTCTCCCCTTCCGCCGACACTCCTCCAGCTGGAGCCCAGAGAAGGCCGACCTCCCTTCGGCTCGGTGCCTACCTCCTGCTCGGCGACCCCGCCTACCTCGAGCAGAGCATCCGATCGATCTACGCTATCGCCGAACGTATCGTGGTGGTCTATGACGAGTCCGGGCTGAGCTGGACCAACCGGCCACTTGCCCATCGACCACTGTCTGGCCGTGGTCGACCGGGTGGACAGCTTCGGGAAGGTCGTCCTGTTTCCGGGCAACTTCCACGACACCGGGCTCTCGCCGCTCCTGGCCGAGACCCTCGAGCGGAACGCCGGGGTCGCGGCGCTGGGTGAGGGAGTCGACTGGGTGGTGCAGATCGACACCGATGAAGTGCTCGGGCAGTCCCGGACGGTTCATCGAGGCCATCGCCCGCGCCCAGTCCGAGGGGAAGTCGGCCCTCGACTATCCGGCCCGCTGGCTCTACGGCCATGTGGGTGGCCAGATCTATCTCGAGCGCTGCCGGCGAAACTGGGGAATATCGGCCGGCTATCCGGGGCCGATGGCGGTGAAGGCCGGCACCACCCTCACGCTGGCCCGGCAGTGCGATGTGCCGACATGGCGGGTCGACTTCAAGCGCCAGAACACCGACCCTGCCCATCCACGGGGTGCCGCGGTGGATGAGTGGATCAGGCCCGATGAGGGGGTCTGGCACTTTTCGTGGGTCAGAGCCGAGATGGAGATGCGGAACAAGGCCACTTGGTCCGGGCACGTGGACGAGGTCGACTGGGGCAAGGAGATCGACCGCTGGCTCGGCCGATGCCGACATCCGCACGCTGACCACGCTGCTGACCCCGGTTCGCCGGCCGCCCGCCGTGGTCGGGGCACCGACCTGGTTGCGCACCGCCCGGGTGCCCGACTCGGTTCTGAGCCGGGGCCGGATAAGGGTGGCCCCACCGCTTCGGTCGTCATCATCACCTACCAGCGCCCCGATTTCGTGGACCGTTGCGTGGAGCATCTGCTGGTCCAGACCGAGGCGCCCCGCGAGATCGTGGTCATCGATTCCTCGCCCGACGACGAGACCGAGCGGCTGGTACGCGACCGGTTCCCGATGGTCACCTACGCCAGATGCATGCAGGGATGGGGGCCATGGCCACCGCCCGCAACCTCGGCTACCGGATGACGTCGGGAGAGGTCCTCGCCTTCATCGACGATGACGCCTTCGCCGAGCCCGACTGGCTCGAGCACCTCCTTCCCTTCTATGCCGACCCGACGGTGGGCGCGGTCGGCGGTCGTCAGATCCGCCGGCAGCCCGGGGAGCTCGAGGAAGGGGTCGATGCCATCGGCCAGCTCCAGCCGGACGGCACCATCACCGGCAACTTCGCCGCCGATCCCGGGCGCCCCGTTTCCGTCGACCATCTGCTGGGCGCCAACATGTCCTTCCGGCGTTCGGTGCTCGACCGCATCGGGGGAATACACGAGGGCTACGGCGGTACCTGCGTACGGGAGGAGACGGACCTGTGCCTCCGGGTCGCCCATGCCGGGTTCCGGCTCGTCTACACGCCCGACGCCGTCGTCGAGCATCTCGCCGCCCCGTACGCCAAGGGGAAGAGGTTCGATCTCCGCTACGTCTACTGGGCCCAGAAGAACCACCTCATCGTGCTCATCAGGAACTTCGGCCCCACCGAGCCCATCGTCCGGCGTTACCTGTCGACCTCCATCGGCGGTGCCGTCTCCTCCATCGGGGAGCGGGCATCGGCCGCCAAGGGCCGCGCCGCCAGCCACGATCTGTGCGGAGCGGTCCGGTCGACCGGGGGTGCCGTCCTCCGCGACCGGGGTGGTGGTCGGGGGCACGGCTTCGGCGATCTGGGCCGGGCTCCGTCTGGCCGCGGCGGACCGCACGCCCGCATCCCTGACCTCTACAGCACCGACCGGAAGGCGGATTCGATTCCGTCCACCGTACGGGTCAGAGTGAACTGCTCGAGAACCCGCGATCGGCAGAAGCCGGCCAGCTCCGGCTCCTGCTCCCGCCAGTGGGCCAGGCCGGCCAGCTGCGTGGCCAACCCTTCGGCATCCTCCCGCTCGAACAGGAATCGCTCCAGCGGTCCGGTCAGGATCTCGGGAATGCCGCCGACCCGTGAGGCCAGGACCGGTCGACCGGTCGACAGGGCCTCGATGACCGTCCGACCGAACGGCTCCTGCCAGACCGATGGCACCACCACCACATCGGAGGCGTGCAGGGGTGTGATCACGTCGCTGCGACCGGGGAGGAACCGTACGCTGTCGGTGGCCAACGTCCGCAGCTCGGCCTGGTAGCTGGCGGCGTCTCCTTCCACAGTGGACGAGCCGACCACCAGCAGCGTGGCCTCGTCGGGAGCGAAACGAAGGTGGCGCCAGGCGTCGAGCAGGACGTGCACCCCCTTCTCCCGGTCGAGCCGCCCGAAGTAGGTGACGACGAACGAGGCTTCCCGTCGATGTGGAGCGCGTGCCGGGCCGCCGACTGCTCCTCGTCCCCACCGAACGGGTATTCGTCCGGATCGACCCCGTTGAAGACCACCTCGACCTTGTCGGGGTCGAGTCCCGACCCGAGCCACAGGTCGGCCACGAACTGGGAGACCATGACGAAACGGTCGACATGGCGCCGCAACCTGTCGATCCGGCGCTGATTGAGGTGATCACTGTGCCCGTGCTCGTGGCAGACCACCGGGGCACCCGTGACCTTTCCGGCCGGGATGGCCCAGCCGGTGGACATGATCCGGTTCCCGTAGATGAGGTCCGGCCGGCGGCGGATGGTTTGCCACCGCCGCCGGCACCACCTTGGCCATCTGCTCTGGGTCGGCCCCTCCGCCCGGTCGGGTACCAGTAGTCGACTTCAGGGACCTTGGTCACCGACTGGCAGAATCTCCGGTAGTCGGGGATGAGCGAGCCCGGGTCGCGATAGATGAGGTTGACCTGGTGGCCACGTCGGGCCAACTCGCGGCTCACCTGGTACACGTTGAGTTCCACGCCGCCCATCGGGCTGGTGCTGTGGACGTTGGTAACCAGCCTCATCGAGGGGCCCTTCTCCCGCAAACGGCCACTTTGCCACAGCACCACCACCATCCCCGTCCGGTCGGACTCACGCGGAGGGGTCGGATCCGCCCCGTGGGATCGGATCAAGTGGCCAACGACCGCCAGACCACCGCATGGGCGGCCACGCTGGCGTCCCAGGTGAAGGTGGCCGCCCGCCGTCGACCGCGCTCGACCATCGACCGCACCTCGGGGCCGGCGGCCAACGCGGCCACCATTCCCTCCGCCAGGCCGGGACCGTCCGGTTCCACCAGGTAGGCGGCATCGCCGCACACCTCCGGCAGTGAGCTGCGCGCCGCAGCCACCACGGGTACGCCGACGGCCATGCCTTCCAGTGCCGGCAGTCCGAAGCCCTCGTAGGTCGAGGGGACGACGACCGCCGACGCCGCCGCCATCAGCCCCTGCACGGTCGCATCGTCCACCCGGCCCAGACGTACCGCCCCGGCCAGCGGGCCGAACAGCCGGTCCCGCCGGACGTCCTCGGGACCCACCAGTACCAGCGTGGCGTCAGGTCGGGCCGACCGGACCCGTGGCCACGCGTCGGCCAGGCCGGACAGGTTCTTGCGCTGCGTGCACCCGCCGGCGTGGAGGACCAAGGGCGGGACGATGCCCAGGGCCGCCAGCTCGGCGTCGGGCAGCGGCTCGGCCCCGAAGAATCGCCGGTTCACCCCGTTGTGGATGGCGACGGGCGAGGCGACACCGAGTTGTTCGGCCACCTCGTCCGCGGCGAACTGCGAAGGACAGATGACCACCGCGGCCCGGCGGGCCGAGGACACCGCGTCGGAGGGGAGCTGCCCCTCGTCGGGGAACCGCAAGGGCACGACGTCGTGGATGGTCAACACCTCGGGGTGAGGCGCCGGTGGCAGGCGCAGGTCCATCCGGTGGACGATGCCGCGGCCGCGGTAGATGAACTGCCCGGCACCACGCCGGAGCGTCGGCGATGCACCGATGAGCAGCCGCGAGGGGATGCGCACCGTTCCGGCCAGCGGCGACCGCAGCGTCCGGACCACGATCCGGTCCACCCGCCAGTCCGATCCGAGCTCGGCCGATGCCCGCTGACCGAGTTCTTCTTCATAGACCTGTTGGCCCATGGGCTGGCCCACGGCCAAGGTGGCCAGCGCCAATCGGGTGGTCACGGCCAGCACCTCGACGGCTGCTTCACCGGTGGTCGATGCGTCAGTGGTCGATGGGTCGGCGGATCCGCTGGTCGATCGAGTTGTGCCTGCCGAAGCGGCGCCTGCCACCTCGGTCGGCACCCGTTCGGTGACGATGTCGGGCCGAGCGGAGAAGATGGGCCAGGTTAGCGTTCCCGAGACCCGGTGGGAACAGGTCCGTGGCCGCCGCGGCAGGGAGATTCCGAACGGGAGGGGTAGCTTTGAAGAGGTGGTGAGTCCGCTGGAAGCTGCCGACGTCCCCGCGGCACACGGCGCTCCGGCCGGTCCCACCGGCGGATGGCTCGAGGGGTCTCCGTGGGTCGCGGGACCGCCAGTCACTCCTCGAGCTGGCTGTCGGTGTCGCCCTGGTCGTGGTGGTGGCCGCCGTCGGGCTGTATGTCGCCCATCGCACCTCGGCCGGCCCGGTCGACCGGTGGGTGCAGGGCCTGTTGCCGCAGGGCCCCGGCACGTGGTTCACCTCGGTGACCTGGTTGCGCTACCCGGCGGTCACGCTGGCCGGTTCGGTCGTGGCCGCGGCGCTCGTCTTCCGCCGGGACCGCCCACGGGCCGTCGCCTGTCTCGTCGGCCCGGCCCTCGCCCTGGTCACCAGTGAGCTCGTGATCAAGCCGGCGGTGGGCCGGACCCTCGGGGGGGCGTACTCGTTCCCGTCGGGCTCGACGGTCGGTGCCGCCGCCCTGGCCGTGACTGGCCGTGCTGGCCGCTCCGCCCCGCTGGCGACGCGCCACGGTGGTGGTCGCCGTGCTGTTCGCACTGTGGATGTCAGCTGCCGTGGTGTCCCTCCGCTGGCACTATCCCAGCGACGCGCTGGCCGGCCTCGCCTACGGGCTGGCCGTGATGCTGCTGGCCGACGGGTCGACCTGGAGGGTCGCCGTGCTCATGCGCCGTCGGAGGCGCCGTCGGCCCGGGGCGCCGGAGAGACGTCCGGACCGTCCGCCGCGGGAGGCCGGCGGATGATGGCCACGGTGGATTGCGGGCTGTCCGGATCGAAGTGGAGATCGATGGGTTTGTCCGGATCGTCGGGCTCGTCCCGAGACTCGATGACGAACGGCACTTCCTTCTTCTGCGTCTGGAGGGCTTCTTTCAACCCGACGGCGATGCCGGTCATCACCGCCCCGGTAGCCGAGCGCTTCATCCAGTTACTGAAGCGGAGCGGATCCTTCCCCTGGCCGGGCTCCCCGGGCTTGCCGGCGTAGTCGGACTCTGCCACCCCTTCGGCTTCCACCCCATCGGTTTGCACCCCTTCGGCTTCCACGCCATCGGCGCCATCATCTGGGGGCGGCCCTGGACGGACGAAGGTGTCGGTCTGTTCCCCTCCGTCAGAGGCGTTGATCCTTCCGTCCTCGCCGGAGGAGTGGTCCTTCCCGTCGGTGACCGGATCTGGTCTCGGGCTCGGCTCCACCCTTCCACGGTAGTGCCGTGGGCCGGCCGGCACGCCGGCGCCCACCGGGCCGAGGCCCCGGCCTCCGGCTGGTTCCCGTCCGTGGACGGCCCCGCCCCGGGTGACGGCCCGATCCGCCGACAGCCCCCGTACCGTAGGATCGACCGCGTGCTGGACCGCTTCCATCCGCCCGTCGAGGAGTACCTCGAGACCATCTTCGCCCTGGAGGAAGAAGGCATTCCGGTGATCCAGGCCCGCCTGGCCGAACGTCTGGGCAAGGCGGCCCCGTCGGTGTCGGAGATGCTCGATCGCCTCGAGGCCGACGATCTCATCGTGCGCAGCGCCCGCCAGATCGCCATGACCCCGAAGGGTGCCGCCCTGGCCCAGGGTGTCGTGCGTAAACACCGCCTGGCCGAGCGCCTGCTGGTCGACATCATCGGGCTCGACTGGGACAAGGCCCACCTGGAAGCCGGTCGTTGGGAGCACGTGATCTCCGACGATGTCGAGGATCGGCTGGTCGTGCTCCTCGGCAATCCCACCACCTGTCCTCACGGCAACCCCATCCCCGGGGTCGAGCCGGTGGGTCCCGAGCAGCGTCGCCTGGCCGAAGCCCAGCCCGGCGAGCGGATCCGCCTCGAGCGGATCACCGAGAGCGTCGAGCACGAAGCCGCGTCCCTGTCCTACCTCGGGGATCACGGCCTGACCCCGGGCACGACCGCGCTCATCCAGGCCCGGGCCCCGGACGGCACCCTGACCCTGGAGGTCGGCGGGGCTTCGATCGCCCTCGGTCCGGCCATGACCCAGCGGATGTTCGTGGCCACGGCCTGACCTCACGCCGGCCCCGGCTACGGCCACGGAAATCGGCGCCGCCGGTCGATGACAATCCGGGACCGTTCAGCACTCACTAGAGTGGAGTGCCAACACGGGGCATCGCCGATTTCGACCGGACCGGCCGGGCGGAGCGTCGAGCCCCGGACCGGACACCTATGGCAGCCACCGACAACAGCCGAACCGAGGACCCCGCCGACGTCGGAGGGCTCGACGCCCGCAAGGCGGCCATCCTCAACGCCGTGGTCACCGAGTACATCGGCTCGGCCCAGCCCGTGGGATCCCAGCACGTGGTGGACGCGCCCGGCGTGAGCGTGTCGTCAGCCACCGTCCGTTCGGACATGGCCGCCCTCGAGCGCGACGGATTTCTGGCCCAGCCGCATACCAGCGCGGGACGGATCCCCACCGACAAGGGCTACCGGTTCTTCGTCGACCACCTGGCCGGGACGGGCTCCCTCGATCCCAACGGGCGCCAACAGGTGCGGCAGTTCTTCAGGCACGCCCACGGCGAGATCGAGATGATGCTCGAACGGACCTCGGGGTTGCTGGCCGATCTCACCGACTGCACGGCCATGGTGGTGGGGCCGTCCCACGAGTCGGCCGCCATCCGCTCGGTCCAGCTCGTGGGCCTGGGCCCGCGGGTCGCTCTGGTGGTCGTGGTGCTGGCCGACGGTGCCGTCCAGAAGCAGTCGGTCGAGTTCGCCGACGAGGTCGATGAGGTGGTCCTGTCCGCGGCCGCCGCCCGCCTGGCCGCCCACTCGCTCGGCGTGCCACTGACCAAGGTGGGCCCGAAGGTGGCCACCACCGGCGATCCGGCCACCGATGCGGTGGTGGCGGCAGGGCTCGACGCCCTGCGGACCCTCGGGAGCTCAGAAGGTGGGGATCAACTCTTCGTGGGCGGCTCCTCCCGGATGGTCGCCGCCTTCGACGCGGTCGAGACGGTTCGCTCGGTGCTGAGCATCCTCGAGCAACAACTCGTCGTGGTCACGCTCCTGCGGGACATCCTCGACACCGGGCTGTCAGTGGCCATCGGCACCGAGCACGGCATGGAACCGCTGGCGTCCTGCGCCATCGTGGTGATGCCGGTGTCGGTCGACGGGATGGAGGGTGGCACCATCGGGCTGCTCGGCCCCACCCGCATGAACTATCCGCTGGCCCTGGCCGCCGCCCGGGTGGTCGGTGACCGGTTGGGTGAACGGCTGAGCGAGTCAGGTCGATGAGTCCGAGGAGCCCGCAACGGTGACCGACGCCAACCTGTATGCCGTTCTCGGCGTGCGCAGCGATGCTTCCGACGAGGAGCTCAAGCGGGCCTATCGGGCCAAGGCGCGCGAGTTCCATCCCGATGCCAACCATGACGACGACGGGAGCGCGGAACGGTTCAAAGAGGTCAGCCTGGCCTACGAGGTCCTGAAGGATCCCGAGCGCCGGGCCCGCTACGACCGCTATGGCGCCGAAGGGGTCTTCGGTCCCGGTGCCGGCGGCGGCGCGCCGGGCGACCCGTTCGCCGGCGGCCTGGGCGACCTGTTCGACGCCTTCTTCAACGGCATGGGCGGACCGGGCGCCGGTGGGCGGCGCCGGACCGGGCCGGTTCCGGGTCCCGACGCGGAGATGGTCCTGCGCCTCGGCTTCAAAGAGGCTGTCTTCGGTGTGGCCCGTCAGGTGGAGGTCGAGACACCGGTGCACTGCGACACCTGCGAAGGTTCCGGGGCCCAGCCGGGCACCTCGGCCGTCCGGTGCCCGGAGTGCCAGGGGGCGGGCGAGCTGCGCCGCATGCGCCAGTCGATCCTCGGCCAGGTGATCACCGCGGTGCCGTGCCAACGCTGCCAGGGCACCGGTCAGTTCATCGAGCATCCGTGTGCCGACTGCCGTGGCGAGGGAAGACGCAACGAGCACCGGACGTTGACGGTCGACATTCCCGCCGGCGTGGACGAAGGCTCGACCCTCCGCCTGTCCGGTCACGGCCCGGCGGGATTCCGCGGTGGGCCCAACGGGGCCCTCTTCGTGCACGTGTCGGTGATGCCCGACCCCGCCTTCGAACGCTCGGGCGTGGACCTGCACGCCTCGGTTCGGGTCCCGGTGGCGTTGGCCGCGTTGGGAGGAAGCGTGGTCTTCGAGACACTGGAGGACACCCGGGACCTGGCCATCGCCGCCGGCACGCAGTCAGGGGCGGTGATCCCGCTGAAGGGGATGGGCGTGCCCAAGCTCCACGGACGCGGTCGTGGCGACCTCTTCGTGCACGTGCAGGTGGACACACCCACCGACCTCGACGAGCACCAGAAGCAGCTGCTGGCATCGCTGGCCGAAGCCCGCGGCGAGGATCTGGGTTCGGCACCGCAGAACGAGGGGATCTTCTCGAAGCTGCGTTCGGCCCTGAGCTGACCATGGTCGGGGGAGCGGCGGGAACGGCCGGCGCCAGCCCCGATCCCGCCGACGCCAACGCCGACTCGGCCGATGTCGAACCCGATCCCGCCGACGCCAACGCCGACTCGGCCGACGTCGACCCCGATCCCATCCTCGCCGGTCCCGATCCCATCCTCGTCTCGGCCAAGGCCATGGTCTTCGTGGACGACCCGGCGGCACCCGTACTCACCCCGGGCGACGCCCGTCACCTGCTCGACGTGTTGCGGCTGCGCCCGGGCGAGGTGGTGGTGGCCGGTGACGGCGCCGGATCGTGGGTCCCGTGCCGGGTGGCGGCGGCCACCGGTGCCGGAAGCCCGCCCGACCCGGGGGCCGTCCTCGTCCCGGACGGGGGTATGAGCACCGTGCCGAGGCCGCGACCGGCGATCACCGTGGCCTTCGTGCCGGCCAAGGGGGACCGACCCGATTGGGTCGTCCAGAAGCTCACCGAACTGGGAGTGGACCGGATCGTCCCCATCCGGTCGCGCCGATCGGTGGTCCGCTGGGAGGGGGACCGGGCCGAACGGGCCGTCGAACGGCTGCGCCGGATCTCCCGCGAGGCCGCCGCCCAGTCCCGGCGAGCGTGGTGGCCCGAGGTGGCCGAGGTCACGACCGTGGAGGCCATGGCCTCGACGATGGGAGGGGCGCCGTCTCTGGCCCATCCCGGAGGGCAACGTCCATCCCTGTCCCATCCGGTGATCGCCATCGGGCCCGAAGGCGGTTGGGACGACGACGAACTGGGCCGCGCCGCGGGCACGGTGGGACTGGGCCCGACCGTGCTCCGGGCCGAGACCGCGGCCGTCGTGGCAGGCACGATCCTGTGCGCTCTTCGCAGCGGTGTGGTTGTGACCCTTGCGCAACCACGCTCCGTGAGCAAAACTACTACGTAGAGGGACAGGGGCTCCTGTTGGGGAGGACGGTCGTGCGCCGAAGACGTACGTATCGATCGCTCGTAGTCGAACATGTGCCTGCGTCACAGTAAGAGGACCGGAGCTCAGGGGCGATCGGTACAGTTCACCGGAGGTGCGCATGACGGTAATTGACAAGGGCGTCAACCAGATCGACGACGATGACGAACAGGAAGAGGCGGCCCGGATCGCCTACGCCCAGGCGGTGGGGGCGCGTTTGCGGACCATGCGCAAGCAGATGCGACTCTCCCTGCAGGCGGTGGAGGCCATGTCGGAGCAGGAGTTCAAGGCGTCCGTACTCGGAGCCTACGAGCGGGGCGAGCGGGCCATCTCCGTGCCCCGCCTCCAGCGGCTGGCCAAGCTGTACGACGTTCCCGTGGACCAGCTCCTCCCGCCCGACGACGTGGTGGCCACCCGCTGGGGCGCGGCCGGATCCACCGAGGAGGTGGCCCCGCTCAGCGCCCGGCGCGCCATCCAGGCCGGATCGGGAGCGGACAAGGTGGCCATCGACCTGACCAAGCTCCATACGGTGAGCGGACCCGAACGCGACCTGCTCCGCCGGTTCCTCAGCATGATCCAGGTGCACCGGCAGGACTTCAACGGCAGGATGATCACCATCCGGGCCGAGGACGTGCGGGCCATCGCCTGCCTGTTCGGGGTGACCCCGGACAGCATGGGCTCCCGCCTGGATGAGCTCGGGCTCCTCGTCAACGTCTGATGGCCGGTGGTGCGACCGTGACCGAGCCGATCAACTGGTTGAGCACCAAGGAGGCATCCGAGCGTCTGGGCATCACCCTGCGGAGTCTCTACCGGTTCATCGACGAGGGGGATCTGGTGGCGTACAAGTTCGGTCGGGTCATCCGCATCCAAGCGGTCGACGTGGACCGGTTCATCGAGGCCAGCCGGATCTCGCCGGGGAGCCTCGAACATCTGTACCCCGAGGTCAAAGGAAACGGGCGGCCCCATCCCGACGCCAACGGCGTGGTGGCCGAGGGTGTGGTCAGCAACGGGACGAGCTGAGCGCCGATGGCCGACTGCCTGTTCTGCGGCATCGTGGCCGGTGACGTGCCCGCCGACATCGTCCGGACCGACCAGCACACCGTGGCCTTCCGCGACATCAATCCGCAGGCCCCCGTGCACGTCCTGGTGGTACCGAGGCGCCACATCGTCGACGCCTCCACGGTCGCCGACCGCGACGCCACCGAAGTGACGGCGCTGCTCACCGCAGCCCGGGAGGTGGCGGAGGCCGAGGGCATCGGCGGCGAGGACCGCGGCTACCGGCTGGTCTTCAACGTGGGTCCCGACGCGTTGAACTCCGTGCCCCACCTGCACCTCCATGTGCTGGGCGGGCGGGCCATGGACTGGCCCGCGGGCTGATCGCCCGGAGACGTCCGGCTCCGGTTGATCGGATCGTCGTCCCCGGTCCGCTGGTAGGGTCGGGCCCAGAACGCACGTGGCAGGCACCCAGGTCAAAATTCTCGTTCCCGGCAACCACCTCATGGCCGGCCTCCTCGGCCAGCGCGACGAGTTGCTGCGGCTGGTCGAGGGGGCGTTCGACGATGTCCGCATCGCCGTGCGGGGCAACGAGATCTCCATCGAGGGAGACGGCGCCGAACGGGTGGGGGCGCTCTTCGAGGAGTTGATCATCCTCCTCGAGTCGGGCCAGGGGCTCGATGCCGTCCAGGTCAATCGGACCATCGACATGATGGACGGTGATGTCCGACCCTCGGAGGTCCTCACCTCCGAGCTCCTCCGCTCCTCGCGGGGGAGGACGGTACGCCCGAAGACCGGCGGACAGAAGGCCTACGCCGACGCCATCGCCTCCAATATCGTGACCTTCGGCATCGGGCCGGCCGGGACGGGCAAGTCCTACCTGGCGGTGGCGCTGGCCGTCCAGGCCCTGCAGGCCCGCCAGGTCAACCGGATCATCCTGACCCGTCCGGCGGTCGAGGCCGGTGAGCGGCTGGGCTTCCTCCCCGGCGACCTGATGGCCAAGGTCGACCCCTACCTCCGACCCCTGTACGACGCGCTCCACGACCTGCTCGAACCGGAAGGGGCCCAGCGGTTGATCGACCGGGGTGCCGTCGAGGTGGCCCCGCTGGCCTTCATGCGGGGGCGGACGCTCAACAACAGCTTCATCATCCTGGACGAGGCCCAGAACACCAGCCCGGAGCAGATGAAGATGTTCCTCACCCGCATCGGATTCGGATCCAAAGCGGTCATCACCGGTGACGTCACCCAGATCGACGTGGCCGGGGGGCGATCGGGCCTCGTGGGCCTGGAGCCGGTGCTGTCGGGCGTGCCCGACCTGGCCTTCGTCCATCTCACCAGCCGCGACGTCGTCCGCCACCGCATCGTGGCCGACATCGTGGCCGCCTACGAGCACGGGCAGCCGAAGGACGACCGCCGTGACCCTTGACGTCTACGCCGCCGACGAGCAGGCGGATCATCCGGTGGCGGTCGAGCGGTGGTCGCAGCTGGCCCGTTCGGTCCTCACCGCGGAAGGGATCGTGAGCGATACCGAGGTGTCACTCCTGTTCGTCGACGAGGCCACCATCGCGTCGCTGAACGAGCGCTTCCTCGAGGGGGAGGGGCCGACCGATGTCCTGGCCTTCCCCATCGAGGACGAGGCCGACCGGGGTGGGCGGTCGCCGGACGAGGGAGGAACCGGCCCCGGGTCGATGGAGGCGGAGACCGGCCGGCTGTTCCTCCTCGGCGACGTGGTCATCTGCCCGTCGGTGGCGGCCCGCAACGCCGTCGACCACGGGGCCACCTTCGACGACGAGATCGCCCTCCTCGTCGTGCACGGGATCCTCCACCTGCTCGGGATGGACCACCAGGTCGACGAGGAAGCCGAGAGGATGGAGCAGCGCGAGCAACAGCTGTTGGCTCGGTACTACCGCGTGGCTTCGTGACCACCGGTGGCGGCGTGGTGATGGCGACCGGCTCGTTCACGGTGAGCGACGGGATCCTGCTGGTCGTGGTGCTGGTGCTGCTGGCGGTGTCGGCGGTGCTGGCGCTGGCCGAGACGAGCCTGGTCCGCATGAGCCGGGCCAAGGCCCTGGCCCTGGTGGACGACGGACGCCGAGGGGCGAAGGTGCTGGTCCGGCTCACCGAGAACCCGCAGGGATTTCTCAACCCGGTCCTGCTCATGGTCCTCATCTGCCAGCTGGTGGTGGCCACGTTGGTCGGGATCCTGGCCCACAGCTGGTTCGGGGCCTGGGGCGTGGCCGCGGCCACGGTGTTCGAGATCGTGGTCATCTTCGTGCTGGGGGAGGCGGTCCCGAAGAATTGGGCCGTCCACCACCCCGAACGGGCCGCCCTGTTCAGTGCACCGCTGGTTTCGGCCGTGGTCCGGTTCTGGCCGGTGCGCGTGGTGTCCGGGGCGTTGATCGGCCTGGCCAATCTGCTCATCGGCGAGCAGGGCCAGTACCTCGGGTCCGGAGTGACCGAGTCCGAGCTGCTGGCCATGGCCGACGTGGCCGTGGAGGGCGATGTGATCGAGACCGAGGAACGCGCCTTCATCCGGTCGATCATCGAGTTCGGTGACACCGTGGTCCGTGAGGTGATGGTGCCCCGGCCCGACATGGTGACCGTCGGTGCCGATGAGACGGTCGAGGTGGCCCTCGAGCGGGCGCTCGAAGACGGCTTCAGCCGGGTGCCGGCCGTCGAGCTCCAGGTCGATGACGTCGTCGGGATCGCCTACACCAAGGACATGATCCGCACCGTGCGTTCCGGCCACGGGGCCGACCCGGTGCGGTCCCATCTCCGGGAGGCCCACTTCGTGCCCGAGACCAAGCGGGTCTCCGACCTGATGCGTGAGATGCAGGCCGAAAGCTTCCACCAGGCCGTGGTGGTCAACGAGTACGGCGGCACCGCCGGGCTGGTCACGCTCGAGGATCTCATCGAGGAGCTGGTGGGGGAGATCGTCGACGAGTTCGATGTCGAAGAGGCCCCCTACGAGCGCCTGGGCTCGGGCGAGCTGCGGGTCAGTGCCCGGCTGCCCGTCGACGAGGTCAACGAGCTCATCCACGCCGAGCTGCCCACCGGGGCCTGGGACACCATCGGGGGACTGGTCTTCGACCTCCTCGGCCACGTGCCCGTGGCCGGGGAGTCGGTGTCGCTGGACGGGATGCGGCTGGTGGCCGACCGGGTCAACGGCCGCCGGATCGAGCGGGTCAGGATCGTCCCGGTCGGCGCCTCCCCGGCGGACGGGGCCGAGTGACGGCCTTCCGCTCGGGCTTCGCCGCCGTCGTCGGACGACCCAACGTGGGGAAGTCCACGTTGGTCAACACCATGGTGGGCACCAAGGTGACCATCACCTCGCCCCGGCCCAACACCACCCGGTCCCAGGTGCGCGGCGTCCTCAACCGACCCGGGGCCCAGGTGGTGCTGGTCGATACGCCGGGACTGCACAAGCCGCGCACGGCACTGGGCGAGCGTATGAACGAGTCGGCCACGTCATCGCTCGACGATGTGGATGTGGTCATGGCCCTGGTCGAGGCCAGCGGGGCCGTCGGCCCCGGCGACCGGATGGTCCTCACCCAGTCGGCCCTCCGGGTGCGGGCCATGGCCCGGGCCGCCACCCTTCAGGCTGAGCTGTCGACCGGAGCCGGTGGGGAGGCGGGCCGGCCCGCGCTGCTGGTGGTGGTCAACAAGATCGACCGGGTCGGGGGCGACGGTGTCCTCACCCACCTGACCGCGGTGTCCTCGGTGATCGAGGGCATCGACGAGGAAGCGGGCGGGCCGCCCATCCCCGTCGAGTACTTTCCGGTGTCCGCCACCTCGGGCGAGGGGGTGGAAGCGCTGGTCGAGGCGACGGTGGCCCGGATGCCGGTGGGACCGCGCTACTACCCCGAGGGGATGGTCACCGACGTGGCCGAGGCCTTCTGGGTGGCCGACCTGGTCCGCGAGGAGCTGCTCCACCGCGTGCAGGACGAACTCCCCCACAGCATCGCCTGCCGGGTCACCGAGTGGGAGTGGCCGCGGGTCCGGTGCGAGATCCTCGTCGAGCGCGACTCACAAAAGGGGATCGTGATCGGCAAGGGAGGGGCGACCCTCAAAGAGGTGGGGACGGCGGTCCGGGCCCAGATGCCGCCCGGTGCCTTCCTCGAGCTCTTCGTGCGGGTGGAGAAGCGGTGGCAGCACCGTGAGGACGCGCTGGACCGACTCGGTTTCTGACCCGGCCCGGCCGGCCGGCCCACCCCTGCCTCAGTCGTCTGCCTCAGTCGTCTGTCTCAGTCGTCTGTCTCAGTCGTCTGTCTCAGTCGTCGGTGGTGATCCGGCGCAGGAAGGCCTCCACCTCGGACCGGTCGACGGTGCGCTTCATCGGGGGCACCCGGGCCAGCAGGGAACCCCGGTACCGGGCGGTGGCCAGGCGGCTGTCCAACACGGCGACCACACCCCGGTCGCGGGCCGTGCGGATGAGCCGTCCCGCCCCCTGGGCCAGCAGTGTGCCCGCCCGGGGCAGATCGACGGCGGAGAAGGCCCCGGGGCCGGCCCGGTCACGCCGGGCTTGCAACACCGGTTCGTCAGGCCGGGGGAACGGGATGCGGTCGAGGGTCACCAGGCTGAGTGTCCGCCCCGGGATATCGACCCCCTGCCAGAAGCCGAGGGTGGCGAAGAGGCAGGTTTCCTCGCTCTTCGAAAAGGCGTCGATGAGCGCCGGCTTGGGCAGGTCGGACTGGGACAACAGCGGAAACGGGAGACGGTCGGACAGGACGTCGACGGCCGCGTTCATGGCCCGCCAGCTGGTGAACAGGGCCAGGGTGCGGCCACCGGCGGCGTTGATCAAGGCTTCGAGCTCGTCGTGCAGCGCGGGCTCCGACTCCGGTCGTCTGCGGTCGGGCAGTCGCTGGGCCACGTAGAGCATGGCGTGATCCGGATAGTCGAAGGGGCTGCCCACGTCGAGCTCGTCCGAGGCCCCGGCGGGCAGCCCGAGGCGCTCGGCCAGCCCGATGGGGACGGTCGCCGAGGTGAGCACGCCGGTCACCGTGCCCCACAGCTGCTCGGCCAGGAGCGGTCCCACGTCGATGGGGGAGACCCGCAGGCTCGGCGACCGGGTGCCACGGTCCACCCAGGCCACCTCGTCGTCGGTCAGGACGGTGAGCCGGGCCAGGTCGGCGGCCAGGTGCCCGGCGGCCAGCTGGACGCGATCCCGGCGGGACCGGTTGGCCGACGACTCGCTGTCCCCGGCCTCTCGCTCGGAGCGGCGTAGCGAGTCGACCAGCCGGGCCACCCGGCCCGAGGCCAGGGCCAGCACCGTGGCCAGCCCGGCCCCGCCGTCGGGTGGGGCGGGACGGGGCCGGGGCGCCGGCTCCCTCGGTGCCGGTTCGGGCAGGCCGAGGTCGAGACCCTGCGGCTCGACCCGGGGGGGCGGGACCTCACCCGGGCCGTCCGACTCGGGGCGTTGTCGGTCCCGAGCGCCCCCCCTGATCTCGTCGTGCGGGATGCGGAGCCCGGCCCGCGGGCCGATGGCTCGCTGGAAGAGATCGCCCACCTCGGACACGGCGTCGGCCGCGTCCACCGCCCCGGCCACGGCCGGATCGAGCAGGGGCCGGGCCGTGGCCGCCAGGGCCCGGAAGCGCCCGGGGCCGATGTCGACGCCGAGGCTGTCGGTCATCACTTCTTCGACCTCGTGGGCCTCGTCGAACACGGTGACCTCATGGGGCGGTAGCACGGCCCCGCCACTGGCCAGATGGGCACCGTAGAGATGGGTGTTGACGACGACCACGTCGGCGGCGGCGGCCCGGGCCCTGGCGTCCTCGGCGAAGCAGTCGCGGCCCGACGGGCACCGGAAGGCCCCCGGGCACTCCCGGGCGGTGGTCGAGACCATGGCCCAGGCCCGGAAGTGCGGTTCGAATTCGAGCTCGGCGCGGTCGCCGGTCACCGTGTCGCCGGCCCACCGCACGAGCTGCCTGACCTGGTCACCCAGCCGACCGCTGTCGACCACCGTGTCGCGCTCGCCCTCCCCGGGCGGGCTCCCACCCCCGTCGGGGTCGACGGCATCGACGTCGCCCTCACCCGGGGTCAGGGGGTCGTCGGCATCGGGAGGGTCGGCGCCGGTCGGGGTGAGCGAAAGCTGTTCGCCCCGCCCGCCGATCTCAGCCACCCGCTGGCGGCACAGGTAGTTGCTCCGTCCCTTCAGGACGGCGAAGGAGAGGTCCCGCCCCATGGCCGTGGCGATCAGGGGCAGGTCGTGGTGGGCCAGCTGGTCCTGGAGCGCCTTGGTGGCGGTGGCCACCACCACCCGCTGCCCGGCCAGGACGGCGGGGATGAGATAGGCCAGCGATTTGCCGGTGCCGGTGCCGGCCTGGACGACCAGGTGACGCCGGTCGGCGATGGCCCGGCCCACGGCCGAGGCCATCTGGCGTTGGCCCGGACGGGACTCGCCGCCACCGGGCAGCGCCGCGGCCACGCGGGCCAGGGTGCCGGTCACCTCGTCCGTCACCTCGTCGGTCACCTCGGTCATCCACCGACCCTATCGGCGGTGCCGGCCGGCACCCGAGCCCCCCGGCACCCGGCCCCGCGGTCCGGTCCGGGCCCGGTCAGTGCCATGCCACGGCCAGTCCGACGGCGACCCCGAGCCCGACCACCACGATGGTCCAGCGCAGGCCGCGGGCGGGCAGCCGACGGCCGTAGCGGCCCCCGACCTGGCCGCCGATGACCGAGCCGGCCGCGATGAGCCCGGCCACCGACCACGAGACGTGGGTGGTGGCCACGAAGAAGATCCCGGCCACGGCGTTGACCGTGAGGGCCAGCGCGTTCTTCGTGCCGTTGAGACGCTGCAGGTCGTCCTCGATGAAAATGGCCAGCAGGGCGATGAGGATCACGCCCTGGGCCGCCCCGAAGTAGCCGCCGTAGATCCCGGTGAGGAAGACCCCGGCCAGCAGGGCCACCCCTCCGTGCGCCTGCCGGTTGCCCCGGCGCTCGAGGCCGGCGCTGATCCTGGGCTGGAGGGCCATGAGCACGGCGGCCAGGGCGATGAGGGCGGGCACCGCCGCCTTGAACACGCTGTGGGGCAGGCCGAGGAGGAGGACGGCCCCGAGCAACCCGCCGAGGAGGGACGCACTCCCGAGTTTGACCAGGCGCGCCCGCTGGCCGACCAGCTCGCGACGGTAGGCCACGGTGGCGCTGACGTTTCCGGGCACCAGGCCGACATTGTTGGACACGTTGGCCAGCACCGGGGGGTAGCCCAGGGCCAGCAGGGTGGGGAAGGTGATCAGTGAGCCCGAGCCGACGATCACGTTGACGGTGCCCGCGGCGAGGCCGGCGGCGAAGATGGCCAGGGCATCCAGCGGGGACATGGGGAGGGTCTAGTGCCCGCGGCCCCGGCACTCAAGACCCAGGGGGGACCGCCCGTCCGGAAGGGGCAGGGCCCGTCGGTGGGCACGGCCCACGCCGGTGAGACAGTAGGTTCGCACCGTGCAACGGGAACAGGCCGGTGACGGAGAGGAACGGAGCGGGCACCGTCCCATCGTGACCGCAGCCGACCTGGCCGGGGGTCCGGTCCCCGCCCACGTGGCCTGCGTCATGGACGGCAACGGGCGCTGGGCGGCCCGGCGCGGGCTTCCCCGGACCGAGGGACATGCCGCCGGTGAGGCGGCACTGCTCGACGCCGTCGAAGGGGCGCTCGAGCTCGGCATCCCCTGGATCACCATGTACGCCTTCTCCACCGAGAACTGGCGTCGTCCGGCCGACGAGGTGCGGTACCTCATGGGATTCAACGAGAGCCTCCTCGTCCGCCGGCGTGACGAGCTGCACGAGAAGGGCGTGCGCATCCGCTTCGCCGGTCGCCGCGACTGGAGGGTGCCGAAGCGGGTCCTGCGCCGGATGGACGAGTCCATCGAGCTGACGGCCCGGAACCGCCGGTGCACGTTGACCATGGCGTTCAACTACGGGGGCCGGGCCGAGATCGTCGACGCCGTCAAGCGCCTGGTGTCCGACGGAGTGCCGGCCGACAAGGTCGACGAGAAGGCCATCCGCTCCCGGCTCTACTTCCCCGACCAGCCCGACCCCGACCTGGTCATCCGGACCTCCGGTGAACGGCGGATCTCCAACTTCCTCCTCTGGCAGTTGGCCTACAGCGAACTGGTCTTCGATGATGTGCTGTGGCCCGACTTCCGTCGCACCCATCTGTTCGAGGCGGTCCGCGACTTCCAGCAGCGGCAGCGCCGCTACGGGGGTGTGACCTGATGGCCCCGAGCCCTGTCATCCGCGGTCGGCCCGGCAGCCGCCAGCCCGACGACACCGGTGGGGTGTGGATCGTCACCGGCATCGTCCTCGGCGTCCTGCTCTACGGCTTCATCGTGCTCATGGACGTGGCCGGCTTCACCGTGGTCGCCCCCCTGGTGATCATTCCGCCGGTGCTGGTGGCGCTCATCGCCGGGAACAACCTGCTGGGTGGGGGACGGACCCACGGCCGGTCCCCCGGTCGCCCGGTGGGTGGTGGGCAGGCACCCCTGTCCTCCTCGGGGCCGAACGGTCCGGTCAAGCCCGCAACGGGGGCCGCGCCCCGGCCCGGCCCGGTCGCCGAGGAGCCACGCGACCCGCGATGAGCCTCTTTCGCGACCGGGGTGTGGTGCTGCGCACCATCCGCCTCGGTGAGGCGGACCGGATCGTCACCTTGATGACCGAGCAGCACGGCAAGGTCCGGGCGGTGGCCAAAGGGGTGCGGCGCACGATGTCGAAGTTCGGCTCCCGCCTCGAGCCCCTCAGCCACGTGGCTCTCCTCGGCTGGCAGGGACGCGGCGATCTGGACACCATCAACCAGGTCGAAGTCATCGACACCTTCCGGCCGGTCAGGGAGGACCTCGACCGGATGGGCTCGGCCATGTCCATGCTCGAAGTGGTCGACCAGATCGGCCAGGAGCAGCACGCCAACCCCCGGCTCTACGAGATGCTGGTCGGGGCCATCGGCGCCCTGGCCGAGCGGAACTCCCCGATGGTCATGCCCGCCTTCTTCCTCAAGGTGCTGGCCCTCGAGGGCTCGGCCCCGGTGCTCGACGTCTGCGTGTCCTGCGGCGAGGAGGACGCCGACGCCCTGGTGGCCTTCGATCTGGTGGAAGGAGGGGTCCTGTGCCGGAACTGCCGGCGCGGCCGGGCGCTGACCCCGGCCGGGCTGGTTCTGCTGCGCCGGACGTTGGGCGGGGGGCTGGCCGGGGTGCTGGCCGAGCCCCGCACGCCGGTCACCGACGAGGTCACCACCCTGGCCACCGAGGCGATGGAGGCCCATCTCGACCGCCGGCTCCGTTCGGTGCGGTCGGGGCCGGTGTCGTGAGCCGGCCCGCGGGGTGCCGGCGGGGTCCCGACCGGTGAGCGGGCCGGCCCCGTTCGGGGTCTATGTGCACGTGCCCTTCTGCCGCTTCCGCTGCGACTACTGCGCGTTCGCCACCTACACCGACCGCGACCACCTGATGGTGGAGTACACGTCGGCCTGCGTGTCCGAGCTGGCCCGGGCCCGGGTCGACGAGGGCCTCCCGCCGGCCACGTCGGTCTTCTTCGGCGGCGGCACCCCGTCCCGGCTCCCGGCCGACCTGCTGCTCACCGTCCTCGACGCCGTCCCCCGTGCCCCGGGCGCGGAGGTGACCGTGGAGTGCAATCCCGAGGACGTCACTCCGGGACTGCTGGGCCACTACCGGTCGGGTGGGGTCACCCGGGTGTCGCTCGGGGTGCAGTCGACCGTGCCCCACGTGCTGGAGGGCCTCGGTCGGCGTCACGGCGCCGGACAGGCCGTCGAGGCCGCGGCCGCCGTCGCCGCAGCCGGGTTCTCCTCCTGGAACATGGACCTGATGATCGGGGGTGCGGGGGAGAGCGACGGCGACTGGGAGCAGAGCCTGGGTGAGGTGGTCGGCCTGGCGGAGGCGCCGCCCCACATCAGTGCCTACGCACTGACCGTCGAGCCGGGGACGCCGCTGGCCGCCGACCCCGACCGGCATCCTGACGACGACATCCAGGCGACGAGGTATGAGCGGACCGAGGCCGTGCTGGCCGGGTCGGGGTACCGGTGGGAAGAGATCTCCAACTGGGCCCGTCCCGGCCACGAGTGCCGTCACAACGGCCTCTACTGGGCGCAGGGTGACTACCGGGGCATCGGCTCGGCCGCCCACTCCCATCGGGCCGGGCATCGATGGTGGAACGTCCGCACCCCCGACCGATACGTGGCCGTGCTGGCGTCCGGAGGCTCGGCCACGGCGGGGGAGGAGGTGCTGACCGACGAACAGCGCCGGTTCGAAGGACTGGCCCTCGCCCTGCGGACCCCGGCCGGTGTCCCCGCCGACGCCCTGCCCGAGGAGCACGATCTCGACGGGCTGGTCGAGCGGGTGGACGGGCGCGCCGTGCTCACCGTCCGGGGTCGGCTGCTGGCCAACGCGGTGACGGCGCGGTTGCAGCCCGGCGCGGGAGGGCCGTCGCCGGTCCGGGCCGGGTCCCGGGTGCCAGCCGGTACCATTCCCCCTTATGCCTGATCCGGAAGCCACCACCGACGCGCCCGACGACTCCGGCCCGTCCGACGGCCCCGGCCCCTCCGACCTCATGGAGAAGGTGGTCGGGCTGTGCAAGCGGCGCGGCTTCATCTTCCCGTCGGCCGAGATCTACGGCGGCTTCCGTTCGACCTACGACTACGGCCCCCTGGGGGTCAATCTGCTGCGCAATGTGAAGAACGCCTGGTGGGAAGCCATGGTCCAACGCCGTGACGACGTGGTGGGCCTGGACGCGGCCATCCTCTCGCCCCCGGCGGTGTGGGAGGCGTCGGGCCATCTGTCCAACTTCACCGATCCCCTGGTGGACTGTCGGAGCTGCCATCAGCGGTGGCGCGAGGACAAGATCGACGGGGTGTGCCCCAACTGCGGCTCCACCGAGTTCACGCCGGCCCGCGCCTTCAACCTCATGTTCAAGACCCACGCCGGTCCGGTCGAGAACGAGGGGGCGGTGGCCTACCTGCGCCCGGAGACGGCCCAGGGCATGTTCATCAACTTCGCCAACGTGCTCCAGACCACCCGCAAGAAGCCGCCGTTCGGCATCGCCCAGGTGGGCAAGTCGTTCCGCAACGAGATCACCCCGCAGAACTTCGTCTTCCGCACCCGGGAATTCGAACAGATGGAGATGGAGTACTTCGTGCCGCCGGCCGAGGCCGACCGGTGGTTCGAGTACTGGCTGGGCGAGCGGTTCCGTTGGTACACCGGGCTCGGCATTCCCGAGGCCGAGCTCCGGCTCCGCCACCACGACGCCGACGAGCTGTCCCACTACTCGGCGGCCACCGCCGACGTCGAGTTCCGCTTCCCCTGGGGCTGGGACGAGCTGGAGGGCATCGCCAACCGCACCGACTTCGACCTCAAGGCCCACGCCGCGGCGTCGGGGGAACGACTCGAGTACTTCGACCAGCCCACCGGCGAGCGGTACGTGCCCTATGTGATCGAACCGGCCGCCGGCGCCACCCGGACCATGATGGCCTTCCTCCTGTCGGCGTACCACGAGGACGAGATCGGGGGCGAGGCCCGCACCGTCCTGCGGCTGCACCCGCGTCTGGCCCCCTACCAGGTCGGGGTGCTGCCCCTGTCGAAGAAGGAGACCCTCGAACCGCTGGCCCGGGAGGTGCTGGCCTCGCTGCAGCCCCACTTCATGTGCGACTACGACGTGACCCAGTCCATCGGCAAGCGGTACCGCCGCCAGGACGAGGTGGGTACCCCGTGGTGCGTGACCGTCGACTTCGACTCGCTGGAGGATGGCGCGGTGACCGTGCGCGACCGCGACAGCACCGCCCAGGAGCGGGTCCCGCTCGACGGGCTGGTGGACGAGCTGCGCCACCGGATGGACCGGGCCTGAAGCCCGAGCCTCCGTCCCGGGCCGGGACGGCCGCCAGGTAGGCTGGACGGCCTGCGCCCGGCGCTGTTCCCGTCCCGGACGCCGCAGTAGAGCCCACCCCGACCCCACCCCCAGGAGACCCTGCCCCGATGCCGTACGTCTTCGACTTCGACCATGCCCACCGCAAGCCGCCCATGGACATGAAGGACCTGCTCGGCGGGAAGGGCGCCAACCTGGCCGAGATGACGTCGGTACTCGAGCTGCCGGTGCCTCCGGGCTTCACCATCGGGACCACGGCCTGTCGCGACTACATGGAGGGCGGATGGCCGGACGGGTTGACCGCCGAGGTGGCCAAGGCCAGGGCCAGGCTCGAGAAGAAGATGGGGAAGCGCATCGGGGATCCGGCCGACCCCCTGCTGGTGTCGGTGCGGTCCGGGGCCAAGTTCTCCATGCCGGGGATGATGGACACGGTGCTCAACCTGGGCCTCAACGACCAGTCGGTCGAGGGCCTGGCCAAGCAGACCGACGACGAGCGCTTCGCCTACGACTCCTACCGCCGGTTCGTGGCCATGTACGGGCGGATCGTCCTCGGCATCCCGGGGGACGAGTTCGACTCGCTGCTCGACGCGGCCAAGGAGTTGGCCGGGACCAGCTCCGACGCCGGGGTCCCCATCGAGCTGCTCCGCTACCTGGTCGACGCCTACCAGCAGATCGTGGAGCGCCACACCGGCAAGCCGTTCCCCCAGGATCCTGACGAGCAGCTGCGCGGGGCCATCGAAGCGGTGTTCGCCTCGTGGAACGGTCCCCGGGCCATCGCCTACCGGGTGCGGGAACGGATCGCCCACGACCTGGGTACGGCGGTCAACGTGCAGGCCATGGTGTTCGGCAACCGCGACGACACGTCGGGCACCGGGGTGGGCTTCACCCGCGACCCGGCCACCGGGGCCACCGGCGAGTACGGCGACTTCCTCATCAACGCCCAGGGCGAGGACGTGGTGGCCGGCATCCGGAACACCGAGCCGCTCTCTGCGCTGAAGGACCGGTTTCCGAAGATCCACGCTGAGCTGCTCTCCATCTTCGCCCGTCTCGAGGGCCACTACCGCGACATGTGCGACACCGAGTTCACCATCGAACAGGGCAAGCTGTGGATGCTCCAGACCCGGGTGGGCAAGCGCACCGGGCGGGCCGCGCTGAAGATGGCCGTCGACATGGTGGGGGAGCGGGCCATCCGCCTGACCAAAGAGGAAGCCATCGATCGGATCACCGGCGAC
This sequence comes from uncultured Acidimicrobiales bacterium, assembly GCA_963713625.1. Lineage (GTDB taxonomy): Bacteria > Actinomycetota > Acidimicrobiia > Acidimicrobiales > RAAP-2 > Bog-756. Next base: position 232,548 of record CAVQMN010000001.1, read on the forward strand.
CACCTCGATCAGGTGCTCCACCCCCAGTTCTCCGGGACCGGGTACCAGGTGTTGACCAGGGGGCTCGGTGCCTCCCCGGGCGCGGCCGTGGGCCGCGTCTACCTGACCGCCGACGATGCCCAGGCTGCGGCCGAGCGGGGCGAGAAGGTGGTGCTGGTCCGGAGTGAGACCTCACCGGAGGATGTCCACGGCATGCTGGCCGCCGAAGGGATCCTGACGGCCAGGGGCGGTCTGGTCAGCCACGCCGCGGTGGTGGCCCGCGGCTGGGGCAAGCCGGCCGTGGTCGGGGCCGAGGCCGTGCGGGTGGCCCCCTCGTCCTTTTCGGTCGGGGACACCGTGGTCAACCAGGGCGACTGGATTTCGGTCGACGGCACCACCGGCACGGTCGTGCTGGGCCAGGTGCCGGTGGCCGAAGGTCAGACCCCACCCGAGTTCGAGACCATCCTGGGCTGGGCCGACGCCGTCCGCGCCGGCCACCTCGGGGTCCGGGCCAACGCCGACAACGGACCGGATGCGGCCACGGCGCGGAACCACGGCGCCGAGGGCATCGGGCTGTGCCGGACCGAGCACATGTTCCTGGCCGAGGACCGCCTGCCCATCGTGCGCCGGATGATCCTGGCCTCGACCCCGGCGGAGGAGGAATCGGCCCTCGAAGCGCTGCGGGTGGCCCAGCGGGTCGACTTCGCGGAGATTCTCGAGGCCATGGACTCCCTGCCCGTGACCATCAGGCTCCTCGACCCACCGCTGCACGAGTTCCTCCCCGACACCGGGGAGCTGGCTGTCAAAGAGGCGACCACCGGGCTGACCGAGGAGGAGCGGCGGCTGTTCGAGGCGGCCAAGGCGTGGCACGAGTACAACCCCATGCTCGGCACCCGGGGTGTGCGGCTCGGGGTCATCAAGCCCGGGCTCTATGCCATGCAGGTGCGGGCCCTCATGGAGGCGGCCCTGGACCGGGTGGCCGCGGGCGGGCACCCCATCGTCGAGATCATGATCCCCCTGACCGTCTCCCGTGAGGAGATGGCCCTGGCCCGGACCTGGGTGGAGGCGGCCATCACCGAGGCCCGGGCCGCGGCATCGGTGCCCGGCCCTGGGTCCCGGTCCGGGTCGACCAAGGCCGCCAGGGCCAGGGCGGGATCGCTCGAGGTGCTGATCGGCACGATGATCGAGACGCCCCGCGCCGCCTTGCGCGCCGGCGAGATCGCCGAAGAGGCCGACTTCTTCTCCTTCGGCACCAACGACCTGACCCAGATGACCTTCGGCTTCAGCCGCGATGATGTGGAGGGCCGCATGATGTCGGCCTACCTCGAACAGGGCCTGTTGAAGAACAACCCGTTCGAGGTGGTCGATCCCGACGGGGTGGGCGAGCTGGTCAGGTTGGGCGTCGAACGCGGGAGGGCCACCCGTCCCGAGCTCAAGGTCGGGGTGTGCGGCGAGCACGGGGGGGATCCCGAGTCGATCGCCACCTTCGCCAAAGCCGGTCTGGACTACGTGAGCTGCTCGCCCTTCCGGGTTCCCATCGCCCGGCTGGCCGCGGCCCAGGCCGTCCTGGCCGGCCACACCACGGCGAGGTCGGGCTCAGCGGCCCGGCGGAAGCCGAGCGCGTCCGAGGCCGGGCCTCGGGGCAAAGCCAAACGCTGACCGGGGGACCCCCCGGTCCCATCCCGGGCGTGACCGGCGGGCCCTCCGACCGCAGGTGGCACCGGCGGCGGACGAAGGCGGGCAGCGACGGGGTACCGTCGTCCCCTATGGGGATTCCCGACGAGGACGTTGCCCGGGTGCGGGCGGCCACGGACATCGTGGCCCTCATCGGGGAGCACGCCGCCCTCAAGCGTCAGGGGCGCCGGTGGGTCGGCCTGTGCCCGTTCCACGGGGAGAAGACACCGTCGTTCAGCGTCAATGCCGACGAGGGCCTCTACTACTGCTTCGGGTGCCAGGCCTCGGGCGATGCCATCACCTTTGTCAAGAACATGGAGCACCTCGACTTCGTGGACTCGGTGCGCCGCCTGGCCGACAAGGCCGGCATCACCATCACCGAGGATGACCGCTCGGGCCGGGACGGCCAGCAGCGCAAGCCCCTGCTGGAGGCCATGGAGCGGGCCGTCGACTGGTATCACCAACGGCTTCTGGTCGGCACCGACGCCGGTCAGGCCCGCGACTACCTCCGGAGCCGGGGCTACGACGGGGAGGTGGTGCGCCGATTCCGGCTGGGATGGGCACCCGACGACTGGGACGAGCTGTGCCAGGCGCTGAGCCTGACCACCGAGGTCGCCGTGGGCACCGGGCTCGGTTTCGTCAACCGCCGGGGCCGCCTCCAGGACGCCTTCCGGGCCCGCATCCTGTTCCCCATCTGCGACCCCTCCGGCCATCCGGTGGCCCTCGGCGGGCGGGTCCTGCCCGGCAGCGCCGATCCGGCCAAGTACAAGAACTCGATGGAGACCCCGATCTACTCCAAGCGGCGCACGCTGTACGCGCTCAACTGGGCCAAGCAGGACATCATCAAGTCGGAGGAAGTGGTGGTGTGCGAGGGCTACACCGATGTCATCGGCCTGTTCGAGGCCGGGGTGGAGCGGGCGGTGGCCACGTGCGGGACGGCCCTGGCCGAGGAGCACGTCAAGCTCCTCCGCGGCTTCGCCTCCAAGGTGGTGCTGGCCTTCGACGCCGACGGCGCCGGACAGTCGGCCGCCGGTCGGTTCTACGAGTGGGAGCGGAAGCTGTCCATGGACGTGGCCGTGGCCGCCCTGCCCCTGGGCTCGGACCCGGGCGAGATGGCCCGGTCCGATCCGGACGGCCTGCGTGCCGCCATCGAAGGGGCCAAACCCTTCCTCCAGTTCCGGGTGGAGCGCATTCTCGACGCGGCGGTGCTCTCGACCCCCGAAGGACGGGCCAAGGCGGCCGAGTCGGCGCTGGCCGCGGTGGCCGAGCACCCCGACAATCTGGTCCGCGACCAGTATCTGATGCAGGTGGCGGAGCGGTGCCGGCTCGAGCCGGCGCTCTTGCGTCCCCGACTGGAGCAGCTCCGCCAGGAGGGACCGCGGCCGGCCCCCGGCACCGAACGCTCCCGCCGGCCCGGAACGGACGCCGGCGGGCGGGGCCGGACGCCGACGGGCGCCACCGACGAGCCCTGGGTCCGCGAGCCCGAGGATGGCGAGTGGGACGTGGACGGCGCCGACGAGGGTGTGAGGTCGGGAGGACCGGCGGGATCGAATCCGGCGGGCCGGCCGTCCCGCCCGGTGCGTGAGTTCCGCCCGGGCCTGGAAGCCCTGCGCCTGGCCATCCACCGACCGGCCGATGTCGGCGACCGCCTGGAGGCCGCGCTCTTCCGTGACGACCTCCAGCGGAAGGCCTTCGAGGTCCTGGCCGACGCCGACCCCGACGCCGAGCTCCATGAGGTCATCGACTCGGCTCCGCCGGAGGTCAGAGCCCTTCTGGTGCGCCTGACCGTGGAGGAGCCCAGGGGCGAACCGGACGACGTGGTCCTCCAACTGGTCCGGGATGCGGCCCGGGGTGAACTGCAGCTGATCACGGCCGAGGCCCGGACGTCACCCGAGGCGGTGAAGGAGGCCGCCGCCGCCTCCGTCTGGGTCCAGGAGCTGGATGATCCCGCGGCCTCGGTCGCGGCGACGGCCAGCTTGGTAGCCTGGCTCGTAGTGAGGGCACAGAAGGAAACTTCGGGACGGGGTTCGTGACCGCCGATCAGAGCTCGCCATCCCTGTCTGTCGTGCCCAGACCGGTCGACGGACCGGTCTCCGGATCGGTGACCGGCGCGCCCGCGGCCATCGACGAGCTCCCCGCCGACCAGTTCGAGGCTCTGATCCGCATGGGGCGGGCCCGGGGCGGCCTGACCCAGGACGATGTGATGACCGTGCTGCGGACGGTCGAGCTCAGCGCCGATCTGATCTCCGAGGTCGTGGAGAGGATCAGGGAGGCCGGCATCGAGTTCACCTACGACACGGGCGAGACCACCGTGGTGCCCATGACAGGAGCGGTGGCTCACGACCTTTCGGACCGGCTCCTCGAAGGACTCCCGGCGATGTCGGACGTCGGCCACGTCCTGCGGGACGCCGCCGTCACCGCCCCGGTGGAGGAGGCGGGCCCGGCGGTGTCGACCATGGCCCCGGACACGGCGGTCCGGACCCCGGCAGGATCGACGGACGACCGCGGGAGACAGGACCCCGCGGTCAAGGCCCCGGGCAAGAAGGAGCGGGCGGCCCGACGGTCCCCGGCCGCCGACGGGTATGCCGACGGGGACGGCTTCCGGGGCTCGGCCGCCGACCCGGTGCACATGTACCTCAAAGAGATCGGCAAGGTGAAGCTGCTCGATGCCGCCCTCGAGGTGGAGCTGGCCGAGCGGATCCTGGCCGGGAACGAGGCGGCCGAGCGACTGGCCGCGTTCGACGGCCAGCGGGGCGACGTCTACCCGGGGCGGGTGTCGGACCGGGTGATGGTCCGCCGGGGGCAGCAGGCCAAAGAAGCCCTCATCGAGGCCAATCTCCGCCTGGTGGTGTCGATCGCCAAGCGGTACCGGAACCGGGGCCTGGCCTTTCTCGACCTCATCCAGGAGGGCAACCTCGGACTGATGCGGGCGGTGGAGAAGTTCGACCACACCAAGGGGTTCAAGTTCTCCACCTACGCCACCTGGTGGATCCGCCAGGCCATCACCCGGGCCATCGCCGACCAGGCCCGGACCATCCGCATACCGGTCCACATGGTGGAGACCATCAACAAGGTGGTCTGGGCCCAGCGCCAGCTCCTCCAGGAGCTCGGCCGTGAGCCGAGCGCGGAGGAGGTGGCCGGTCGGGTCGATTTCACCATCGAGCGGGTACGGGAGATCCAGCGGATCAACCAGGACACCGTGTCGCTCGAGCAACCGATGGGCGACGAGGACGACTTCAGCCTCTCCGACCTGATCGAGGACCGTGAGGCGGTGGTTCCCGATGACGCCGCGGCACGGATGATGCTCGACGATGCCCTACGGGAGGCGCTCGGCCACCTCTCACCCCGCGAACAGGATGTGGTCAGGCTGCGGTTCGGCCTCGAGGACGGCAAGATCCGGACCCTCGAGGAGGTGGGGAAGGCTTTCGGGGTGACCCGGGAGCGCATCCGCCAGATCGAGGCGAAGACGCTGGCCAAACTGCGCCGGCCCGAGTCCGCCCAGCTGCTGCGCGACTACCTCGACGAGGCCTGAGGGCCCCCGGCCACCGGTCGGGTCGGCCCGCCGGGGTCAGTTCCGCCGGCCGTTGAGGGCGATGGCCAGATCTTCGGCCAGATCGAGGGCGATGGCGTCGGCCGCCTGGTCCCCGTCCCGCCATCCGAGCCGCACCCCGATGGAGTCCTTCAGGCGCTCCACCCCCAGGGCGGCGGCGGCCTTGGATTTGCTGCCGATCAGCCCGGCTGTCCCCTGGACCGGCGCCGAGCGGCCGAGCCCACCGGCCAGACGGACGATCTGCTCGTAGCGCTCCCGGCCCGCCCGGGATCCGAGGGCGTATCCGATGCAGAAGGCGATAGCCGTGCCGGCGCGGAACTTCACCGGGCCATTGTGCCCGGAGTGGGGGCGTTGTGCATCTTTGCCCGTGAGCAGGGTGGCCACCGGCTAGTGTCCTTTCTCACGCTGCCGCACGGTCGGGTGGCGCAGCAGGCCTTCCGGGGTAGCTCAATCGGCAGAGCGAGCGGCTGTTAACCGCTAGGTTGAGAGTTCGAGTCTCTCCCCCGGAGCTGTGCCCTTCGGCCTCACGCCCCCGGCGTACCGGCCGGTGGTGTGACCGGGACGGGGTCCTTCACACTCTTCCCCAGGCAGACGAAGACCTGGTTCCCCTGGCCGAACACGGGCACGAACTTCTTCCCCTGAACCTGGACGGTGGCGTCGCACAACGGGTAGACGGTCTGGGTGTGGGCCGTCTCCCAGTTGGTGACCGTCGACACGCCACCGCTGTTGTTGGCGGTGAAGTGGTTGGTGATCTTGACCACGTTGGCCTGGGTCAGGTTCTTCCCGGCTTGTTTGATGGCGTCGGCCAACAGGGCGGCGGACTGCCATCCCTGCAGCGAGGTGCCGTTGTAGGTGAAGGCCGGCTCGTACTTGTCCATGGCCTGGAGGTAGGACTTCATGCCCGGGTAGGTGTTGTCGATCTGTGCCGCTTCATAGGGGACCGTTCCCGACAGGCCGACGTACACGCCCTTCATGAGGGTGCTGTACTGGGCCAGCAGCGACCGGTCGTACCCGTTGAACCACAGCTGGGTGATCTTGAGACCGTACTGCTGGATGGCCCGGGCCATGGTGATGTTGTCGCTCTCCTGCATGCACGACATCACCATGTCGCTGCCCGCCTGCTGCATCCGTTGCACGGCTGACGAGTAGCTCCCGCCGAGCTGGGCGCCGAGATCCTCGTAGCTCACGTCGTATCCGTTCTGTCGCAGGACGTTGGCCGCGGTCGAGCAGGCGTTGTAGGACGAGGTGATGGCCGGCCCGTAGCTGATCACGGCGACCGACTTCGACTTGGTCCGCTTCACGAAGTACGCATCGCCGGCCACGCCCGCCGCGTAGTCCTGGACCGAGTTCCCGCCTGCGCCGAACAGGTTCGGGGCGTTGGCCCAGTTCCCGCTCACGTTGTAGCCGTAGGTGGGGGTACCGGTCTCGACGAAGTAGTTGGGGGTGAACCAGTACGACGCCACCATCACGGCGAAGGCATGGTCCTGATCGATCAAGGTGTGGGTCAGCTGGGTGAACTGGCTGGGCTGGCCGCCGTCATCGAGGTTGTAGGTCAGGTACAACTTCCGCCCGTTGATCCCACCCTGGGCGTTGACCATGTCGAAGTAGGCCTTCACGCCGGGGGCCAGGCCGTCGAAGTCAGCGGCGATGGATCCGGTGAGGGTGGAGATGGCGCCGACGTTGATGGCGGTCGGTGTCACCCCCGGTGCACTGGTGGCCGTGTTGGTGGCGCTCGTCGATGAGGTGGGTGCGGACGACGACGTGGTGGGCGTCGTGGACGGAGAAGAGGAGCATCCGGCCATGGCAACGGCGAGTCCCACGGCCAGTACGGTCGGCGCGATCCGATACTTCCGGTGTTCCCCCATGGCCGCCCTTCCTCCCCGATGGTCCGGTCCGCTCGCCACCATATCCCTCGTCACCGGGCCGCGCCCGGGTGCCGCGCCCAGGGCCGTGGGCATGTGCACCGGCCTCACGGAGAGGGATCCGGCCGACGTGCTCGGTCCGACTCCTCGGCTGCCGTACGCTTTCGGGGGTGAGGGCGACGGATTCGGCGGTGTGTGGCGTGTGTGGCCATTCGGGCGGCCATCCTCCCGGCGACCGCTCCGGTCCCGGCGGGACCGGTCGGTACTGCGACACCTGCGACCGCTGCTGGGCCGAGCGTCAGCGCAGGGACCGTCCGCCGCACCATGGATGAAACCGGCCTCGGCACACCCGAAGAAGGGAGGGCCCCGGCTCACCCACCCGTCCGTCCGGGCTGAGGCATCTTGTCGGTCGAGGTCCGCGTGTTCTCCTCGCTCCGACGGCATGATGACGCGACCCCTGAGATGATGGGGGTGGAGCCGTTCGCAGGCTGCTCCAGGGCCGCGGGGCCGAAAGCCAGGGATCTGTGACCAGGGGAGTTCAGTGACCGACGAATTTGATCTGTGGTTCAAACAGACTGCACACCAGATCGAGTCGCTGCTGGCCGTCACCAACCTGGCCCAGAACGCCCTGATCGGCGGGACGACGGCGATCAGGTCCTCGGCCGAGGCCATTCGCTCGACCGCGGTCGACGGTCAGCAGTGGCTGCTCAACCACCCCTGCCCGGACGGGGAGATCGGTGGCCGCTTCCGGGCGCTCTTCGACCGGTACGAGGAGGTCGCCGCCCGGTTCGAGGAGGGATCCAAGGGGCGAGGCGTGGAGTACGTACCGGGCCTGACCCGCCAGGTCGGCGCCTTGAGCGGGGACCTGGCCGACTTCATCGCCGATATCCAGCATCGACTCGGGGGTTGACTGCGCCCTGCAGAAGGGGTGCGGCAGGCGGGAACCGTGGGCCGATACCCCGGACGGCCGTCGGAGGCGAGATACCCCGTCACCGCCGGCCCACAGGGTAGGCTCAGGCTGGATTATCCGACGGTAGGGGCAGTTGGGTTGCGGGGCTGGTGCACAATGATCTGATCACCGAGCGACCTTGGGAGAGGCTGCGGCGTGACCAGTGGGTGCCACAACGGTGGGAAATCGTGGCTGACAGGCTCGACGCCGGCGAGGCGATCCAGTTCGACACCCTGGCCATGTGGCGCGAACTCGGTGCCGGCCTCGAGGAACCGGAGGCCGAAGGCTTCCTCGTCCTCACCGACCGCCGTCTCCTGTTCGCGACCCCCACCCACGGTGTGCGGCTGGATGTGCGTATCTCACGGATCACCAACGCGTGGGTGACCCGCTTGAAGCTCAGGTTGGCCCATCTCGAGGTGGAGACGGGCGACCGACGGGTTCACGCCTTCTGGACGGCAGCGAAGCCGGCATGGCGGGTGGTCGGCGCCGTTCACGGGGGTACCTGACCACTCTGGCCTGGGAGGGGACCGACCGGCGGCGAGGGCTGAGGGACCGCCCGAGCCCGAGCGGTTGGCCGGGCAGCCCGAGCGCCTCCACTAACCTCTGCCCCACGGTGTCACCCCGGCCGGGCATTGCGGGGCAGCGACGATGCAGAGGGTCGATCAACGATGCCAGGTCATGAGCGACGAGCCGGGGACGCAATCGTCCTTCCTGTGTTCCTCAGAGGTGACCGGTGCTCGATCGAACAGTCTGACGGCGAGATCGTCGGATTCGGGTACAAGCCCTTCCTCGACGAGGCCAGAACGGTCGAGCTCGTCGAGGACGACCGGGCTCCGGTGTTGCCCGGCGTCTTCTACACCAAGGTGTCAGGCGTGTCCTTTCATGACGACGTCCTCCAGCTTCCCCATTTTGCCGCGGGGGCCGAGATCGAGATCAGGCAGGAACCGGCCAATCGGTCCGACCAGAGTGCGCTCGGCGTCTTCGGCGGTGGTCAGCGGGTGGGATACGTCCCCGTCCCGATCGCCGAGATGCTGGCGCCGTCGGGAACGAGAGCGGGGCATGGCCTCGTCCTGATGGAGTGGTCGACGAACGGTGTGCGGAACGGGATCTCCGTCCTCGGCTCCATGCACGTGGAATTGGCGGTTTCGACCTGAGCCCGGGCGGAGTCATCCTGACCCGGTCGACCCCGACCCGTTCGGACCCGGTACCCTTCCCGGTCTGGGAAATTCCGCCTTCCGTCCGCTATCGAGGGCACAGTCCCGGGGCAGTAGCTCAGTGGTCAGAGCAGGGGACTCATAATCCCTCGGTCGCAGGTTCGATCCCTGCCTGCCCCACCAAATCTTGTGATGTTTCGGGTGATCCTGGACAAATCAGTTCCGGGTGATCCTTGACACAGTTCCGCTAGTCGCTTGACATCGCGGCCCGCGTTCTTCGCGCTCCGATGCATTTGCTTCACGGGAAAACCTCCGCTTCCGTGAGGAATCAGCCCGATGAGGTCGTACCCGGTGTTGCCTTCGGAGCGCCCGGGAGGGTCACCTGGTGCACGCCCGCCGGTGGCCGCCACGAATAGGCGGTGACGCCGGCGGCGTCGACCAGCGAACGGGCGCCCAGCACGTTGCGGACATAGGCGGAGGCGGCCTGGTCGTCGGCAGGAGTGGCGAACGGCACCGTATTCTCGTTGACGGGATCGAAGACGAAGACCACTGGCCGCCCCGTCACCGGATAGGTCCGGCCGGGTACGTAGAAGTAGACGGGTTGTCGGCCGGAGAACCGACCCATCACCCCGATCGTCACCACGACCTGGGCCCCCGGTGGGGTGACGGCGAGCGCCTTGCGCAGCTGCGTCGCCTGCGCAGCTCCCACCATCGAGATTCCGTAGCGGATGCTCCCCGGTGAGGTGGAGAACCCGTAGGCCAACGCGATGGCGGTCACGATGACGGCAACGACCAGGGCGGGAACCCAGCCCCAGTTGATGCGCTGGGCCATCCAGACGAGCGCGATCACCGTGCCGAGAAGGAGGAAGGGGAACACCGCGAAGTTCTGGAACGGCTGGAGGATGAACTCGTACTGCGAGTTCAGCGCGTCCAGGACCAGGACGGTCGCCGGCACGCCGAACCCCCATCCGGTGGCCAGGCCGATGACGCCCACCGGCTTGATCAGGAGCCACATGTAGTGGAGACGGGCGTGGAGCTGATCGAACACCCGCGATGGGTGGCTGATCATCCCGATGAGGATCAGGGCCACCCCTCCACCGGCCGGGAGGGTGTTCCGGCCGGCCAAGTAGGCGTAGTAGTTGAGGGCCGAGCCGGCGTTGGCCCCCACCACGGTGATGAGCCCGAGCCATCCCACACCGGCGACCAACAACAAGAGCCCAGACCTGCGGGTCGACGAGCCGGCCAGCAGGGCGGAGATCCCCAGGCCGACGACCATGATGGCGGCGAAAGAACCGCACAACAGGACCACCGCCACCCAGATCCACGCCCGCCAGAGCCGACCGAGCCAGAGGTCCCGCCCGGCCAGGACGAGGAAGAGCGTGGAGATCGGTTCGATGTGAAAGTCGAACAGCAACGTCTGATAGACGGCGGGGTTCGCCACGATGACCGTCAGCACGGTGACGGCGACCGCCAGCGCCACACCCCATCCGACCTTGCGTCGCTCGAGGTACTCAACGATCCACAGGTAGATGACGAACCCGCCGGCGGCGACGGCGAGGTCCTGGACCCACAACAGGACCACCGGTTGGGGGTCGATCAGGTGGAGCAGGGCCAGCGGCCAGACGATCAATTCGAAGTCGTTCCGGACGAACGGGACGTGGTCGAGCCAGATGGTGTCGAACGGATTCAGGTGGCCCTGGCCTATCAGGGTCCATGCCTGGTTGTATGAAGCGAAATCGGCGGTGAGGTTGGCCCGGTGGTACAGCGTCGTCGAGAACGCGACCAGTCCGATGAGCCACAGTACGGACACGGTCAGCCCGCCAGCCCGGAGTACGAACCGGAAGCGCGGCGACCACGCCCGCGCCGTACTGGCCGCGGTCGCCTGCCGGGTGTGGGCGTGACGGCGCCGTGCTCCCGCACTGGCGACCCCGACCATGGTCACCGGTGCGGCCGCCTGACGCCGGATGCGGTCACCGACGGTGGGGCCTGCACCGGATCGGCGACCGCGGTGCGTCGTGCGGAAGGCATGGGCAGAACCTAGTCGGCACCCTCGGGGATGGTGGGTTTCGGTGTCCGGCGGTGGACGGTGTGCCGGCATGGACGGGGCGAGATCGCCTGCTCCTCGGGCGATGGGGTTTCGCGTGTCGATGTCGGGGAGAAGCAACTGAGTGGTCCCCGCATGGCGACCACTCCACCATCGCTGCTGCCGGCAACACGAGTTGAGGCTTCACGAAGGACCAGGCTGTCGGGGTCCCCGGGGTCGTCGGCGTTTATGCCTTCGCCGAACCGGGCCAGTCGGCCCAGACGGAGAAATTTCCTGCGACAGCCTTTGGAGGGCCGAGGACGGCGGTGAGTAATTCGGTCACCGCTCCACTTCCCGGCAAGGACCGGTCCACGATGACCACGCGGATGTCGTACCGGGACAGCGTTGCACGTGTGGTGCCCAGCAGCTTTCGGTCGATGACCGGCGGGGTGCTCCGGCCGTCGAGGCCCTCTTCTGTGGACAAGAAGTTCTCCAGGTCGGGAGGATTCATAGGACTCGGAGAAGCCGATTTCCCGCCACCGGTCGTCGGGTGATAGGCGTACCCCCCGATGAGGCGGAATCGGAAGCCGTCTTCCGCCTGCCAAAGCATCGGCACGGTGAGGAAGTCCGTGTCGTAGGGATAGGTGATCGCGATGGGATCACCAGGCGGAATGGCCTGCTGAATTTTCGTGGGGAGCACACTGGCTGTGGTTCTCGCATATGGCCACATGGGTAACTGGGTGGCGATAAGCACGAGAAGTGTCACGCCGACCAGGACGGCCGCCTTCCGATCACGGTGCCGATGTCCCACTGACATATCGGGACGGCCTCGAGCAGATGACCGGTGGATGTCATCAAGTCCGAATGCGACGACCGCGGCGAGGCAGGCAGCCACTGAGAATCCCACTCGACTCGGCAGGACGTTGTTCAGCAACGGCACGTGATCCAGAAGAGCGAACGGAAGGGGGAACTGGATCAGCCGTCCGTTGACGGCGAGGTGCGTTCCGATGGTGAGAACTGCGGTCCCGAAGAGGAGGGCCACGGCCAACTGGGTCCGAGGACTCCGACGAGACCGCCAGGCCAAGTACCCGGTGATGATGAGCAGTGGCACACCGATGTAGCCGCCGGCCTCAGTGGGATTGCTTCCTCCGACCAGGCGGATGCCAATCGAGCGCATGCCCAGGGACACCTTTTGCAGCGGTCCCGGGACGATGAAGCTGAACAGGTCGTTGTGGATGGCGTTGGTCACCGGAAACGTCGGCCCGGTGAAGTGCTGCGGCCCGGCCGTCATCATCCAGATCGGATAGGCCAGCAGCACCGCCGTCACCGCAACGGCAATGCCCACGGGTACGGCGGCGGTACGTGCCAGCTGCCGTGTCCACGTCGGATGGCGGGCGCACACGAAGATCACGGCCAACACGGTGACGACGATCACGATGGCGAGCACCTCTTGGGAAATGAGGTACTGGATCGACACGAGAAGACCCAGCTGGACACCGAGTCGTCGGCGTGATCCACGGTGCTGCAGAATGGACGTGACCGTCAGTGCGATCAACGGCGGCACGGGCAGGAAGATCAGTTCCGGGTGGTCGACACCCTGCCCGACCATGTAGGGCGAGAAGCCGTAGATCAGGCCGCCGAGGACCGCCACGGGGTCCCAGATCTGCCACCGACGGAAGACCGCGAACGCGGAAAAGGCGGAGATGGGCATGGCCACCACCATGAACAGGTTGCCGATGACCAGCGGACTGAGCACAAGGGCGAACGGTGCACTGAGTAGTCCGAGGAAGGGACTTGCCGTGTTCTCGGCCAGATTCACACCGTTCGGCACCATCATGGCGTTCGTGAAAAACGGGTTGATTCCGTGACTGATGGCGTGCGGGAACCAGGCAATGAACCAGACGGACTGCGTGAAGTCTCCGTTCACGCTGAAGAGATGATCCGAGATTCCCGGGATAACCGGCCAGTAGGCGATCACTCCGATCAGGAGATAGACCAAGGCCACCACTGTTGGCCGCAGCCGTCGCTGATCGGAGACCAGGGGCGTGACGGTACTCCGTTTCGTGATCCACCCACGCCGAACCCGCGGGTTGGTGTTGCCCGGGTCGTCGACGCCCGGACTCGGCGGGTGCGGGGGCGACGACTGAGGTTGGGGGGCGGTAGGTGGTGCACCCCCTTGGCCGGGGTTCGACCATGACGCGGGCCCCGGCGGGGGGGCCGAACTCTTCGATGGTGAAGAGCTCGTCACGCAATCGCCCGTCGGAGAGCTCGAGAAAGGGCGACACCGGTCACCGGCCGGGATCGACGCTCCGAGATCCCGAAGCCGTCGGTCAGGGCAGCTGAGGCCCGCGGGCGACGCTCCGGGGTGATCAACAATTCCCTTTGGCCGACCCGCTCGGCATGTTCAAGGACGTGATGCTCCCTGGACGATGAATTGTGAGCGCCTCGGATGTTCCCGTGCGTGTCCTCGGCGTCCCGGGCCGACCCTTCTCCCGTGGTTCACGATTGTTCTGCCCGCGCTCCGGGTGCGATTCATACCTCGAAGATTACGCCCAACCGGAAGTGGCTCCTTGGGTCTACCGCTCGAGTCTTGCTGTCACCTTCCACGATCGCCAGGAGGCGACGGCCCCGGACGTCGACGCAGCCGCGGCGACGACCAGGGTCAGTGCTCCGGCCAACCACAGATGGCCCCACGACGTCGTCACCATGGTTGTCCCCGGACCGCGTGGAGCGCGCTGCCCGTCCAGGGCGACTGCCGAAACCAGCCCGGCGCCGGCCATCACGGAGAGCAGAACCGACACGACGGGGCTCACGATCCTGCCCAACCGGAGTCCCTCCAGCGATGGTCGGGTGGCGCCGACAAGAACGATCAAGGACGCGAACGTCACGAGCCACCCGACGCCCAGGGCGGTGGCGGCACCGATGAGGAGACCGTGGGCCAGCCCGGGGTGTCCGTTGAGGGGAACGTCGACACCCCGGCTGTCCAAGTATTGGTGAGGCCCGACCACTTCCGAGGCGATCCAAGCGAGACCGGCCAGGGCGCCCATCACGAGGGGGATCGGGGCGAGGCGGTTCAACACCCGATCACGAACGTCGTCCTGTTTCACGCGACGGGACAGGGTGGCGGTGCCCCAGAGGCTGAAGCCCAGTGCGACCAGGGCGAAGAGCGCCGTCGCCCCCGCGGCAACGGCGGAGGCGACGAGGCCGGCGCAGAGCGCCACCCAGAAGGCGGTGCGGCCCGCCCGGTACCCGCCGGCGGGGCGTCGCCCGGTCCCGCGGGCCAACATGACGTAGGCGCCGACGAGCACCCCCGTGACCAGCAGGCCGGCAAAGGCCAGGACGCCGAACGCGGCGGAGGCGACATGCCCCGGGCCGGTGAGCAGGCCCGAGGGGACCAGAGGCACTCCGTCCCGCTGTCCCTGTCTGAAGGTGAGGAAGAAGAGGGGGAGCACGACGAAGGCGGGCACGGTGGTGAAGATGGTCCAGGCACGCGTTCTCCTGGCCCAGAGCGGGAACTGCCTGGGTGTGGTCGTGCCGCGGATGCGGGTACGAATTGCGCCGATGAAGAGTCCCGCCGCCACCCGGAACGGCGAATGCCCGCCGGCGATTGCATCCGAGGACACCGCCCGGACCTCTTCGCCATAGCGTGCCCGCCACCACGCCGGATAGATGCCGATGGCCACCTCGATCCATCTCGTCCTCACGCCCCTGCCACTCCCAATCTCCTGAGGCCGATACGGGCCACAGCGGAGATGGTCTCCAGGCGTTCCCGGAGCACCGCGGCTCCATGGGCGGTGATCTGGTAGGGGCGCCGGCGGTCGTCGGCCGGAAGCGCCTCCACCAACCCCTCCTCCTCGAGCCGGGCCAGCACCCCGTAGAGGGTGCCCGGTCCCAAGCGGACGCCGCTCATGGCCTCGATGTCCTGAATCAGCGAGTAGCCGTGCTTCGGACCTCCGGTCAGGCTGGTGAGGACGAGAATCGTCGGGTCCTGAGTTCGTCCCAGGCGCTTGGTTGCCATCGAGGATCAACTCCTGCTCGGGTCTGCCCGATGCTAGTACGGAAATCGTAGTAGTGGCCGGAGTCCTGCGCACCGGTCCAGAGTTGGACGGCGCGGGCGATGCGATACTCTGCGGGCTGCCCGCGACCGCAGTCCGACGCGACTGCCGGGCACGCCGAGCGACCTCCCCGCCCGGCGGTCGCATCTGGCCGGTACGGCCATCCCGACCGACATGCGGCACCAGCCAGAACAGGAGATCCATGGACATCGAGGAGTTCTACAGCGCCGACGAGCGTCGTCGGCAGTCGGCGGAGGTCGAGTTCGGGACGAACTGGTTCGATGCCAACGGCAGCCGGTACGAGCTGAGTTGGGTGCAGGACACCGGCGAGCTGTATGCCATGCTCGAGCTGGTGCCCGAGGTGGATTCGTGGACTCCGTTCGGGGACAGTGATGTCGAACAGATCCCGGCGGACCGCGTGCTGGTCCTGGTCATCGGCTACCTCCCGACCCTCGAAGATGTGGAGGAGACGCTGGCCGGGTGGCCGGAGCAGATGGCCAAGCCGGACGGCATCTCGTGGGTGGCGGAACGGCTGCGAGCCAACGGGGTGCCGGCGGCCCGGCCCGATGAGGCCTGACCCGCCACGGACCACGGTTGGGGACGGACGCGGGTACCGGTTGTAGGGTCCTGTTCGAACCGCGGGCCTTCGACCGGAGGGGCCCGCTTCGACAGAAGGCCGATGTGGGGAGTGCGGGTAGGGATGGAGCTGGTTGTGGATCTCTCTTCGGGGGCCGTGGCCCTCTGCGGCGAGGGCGAGATGGGAAGGTTCTCCGTTCAGGCGTTCGGCAAGGATGCGTCCGCCGCCGGGGAGAACGGAGCGACGGCCGCCCTGGCCGCGGCGCTCGGCGGCCATGGCGCCGGCACGGTTGAGTCGGGAGGCGGCGCAGTCATCCCGCCGGATGCGGTCAGGCGGTTGGCCGGTGAGGCCGTGGCCCGACGTGGCCGATCACTGGACGAGACATGGGAAGCTGGTTTTGCCGCCATGCTCGAGTATGCAGCCACCGCCGGGTGGATCACGGACGACGGTTCGATCCGCGTCCACGTCGAATGGAGGGACTGAGTCCGTGAGGTTCTCGTACGCCGAGTCGATGGTCGACCCATCCTTCTATCTCCCGCTGGCCCAGGCCGCGGAAGAGGCGGGATATGACGGCATGGTCGTGCCCGACAGCATCTGCTATCCGCTCGAGTCCGATTCGAAGTATCCGTTCTCCCCCGACCACTCCCGGGAGTTCCTGGAGGACAAGCCGTTCATCGAGCCGTTCTCACTGATCCCGGCCATGGGGGCGGTCACCCAGCGCCTCCGGTTCATCACCTTCGTCCTCAAGTTGCCCATGCGCCATCCGCTGCTGGTGGCCAAGCAGGCCACCTCGGTTGCGGTGATGACCGGCAACCGCCTGGCTCTCGGAGTCGGGTCCAGTCCCTGGCCCGAGGACTACGCCCTGTGCGACATTCCGTGGGAGGGGAGAGGTCGCCGCATGGACGAGGCCGTCGCCATCGTGCAGGGGCTGTCGGCCGGCGGGTACTTCGAATTCCACGGGGAGGTCTACGACCTCCCGCCGGTGAAGATGAGCCCCACGCCGACCGAGCCACTGCCCATCCTGGTCGGGGGTCACGCCCCGGCGGCATTGCGGCGGGCCGCCCGCACCGATGGTTGGGTCCACGGTGGCGGTGATCCGGCCGATCTGCCCGGGCTCCTCGAGCAGCTGCAACGGTGTCGGGAGGCGGCGGGCACCGCCGATCGTGACTTCGAGGTGCATGTCATCTCCCTCGACGCGTTCTCCCTCGACGGCGTGCGGCGGCTCGAGGAGCAGGGCGTCACCGACGTCATCGTCGGATTCAGATGGCCGTACACGGTGGGCCCGGACACCGAGGCGCTGCAGCCGAAGCTGGACAACCTGCGCCGGTTCGCCGACGACATCATCGCCAAGGTGCAGTCGTGATCTCGGCCCGTGAGCTGGGCCGGGCGTCGATGGCCGCGGTGGAGTCCGGCAACCGGCAGGCCTGGCTGGACCTGTTCGCCGACGATGCCGTCGTGGAAGACCCGATCGGGCCGTCGGCGTTCGACCCGGAGGGGAAGGGCCATCGAGGCATCGAGGCCATCGCCGCGTTCTACGACACTGTGATCGCCGCCAACGAGTCGATCAGGTTCACCATCCGCCAGTCCTTTCTGTGCGGCGAGGAAGCGGCCAACGTGGGGGTGATCCGGATCACCTTTGCCGGTGGTACCGCGGTCGAGGTGGACGGGGTCTACATCTACCGGCGCTCGCCGGACGACAAGATCGCCTCGCTCCGGGCCTTCTGGGAGCCGGATGCCGTCCGCCCGGTGACCTGAACGGCGGACCGTCGAATCACTCCCAGCCGGTGAAGCCGTACTGCTGGTGCGGACCCATCACCGCGCACTCGAACATCCCGTAGCCGACCTGCCCGTCGTAGGTGAAGCGGGCGGCGTACTCGGTGAGCGCCCAGGTGGTGTACGACGGATCGGCAGGCGGGACCTCTTGGCCCTGGACGACCAGATCGCCCTGGTACATCCCGTGCTTCCAGTCGGGTTCCATCCCGTAGCCGCTGCCCAGCAGCAGCGGAAAGGCCAGCAGGGTCTCGACCTCCACTTGGGCCGTCCGCTCGCCGTGGGCGCCGTAGTACGAGAGCGTGGCCCCGACGACGGACCGGGTGCCCGGGGCGAACCGGAGCTGGTGCTCGGGTCGGCCGAGCCATTCGGCCTCCCGGCCGGAACCGAGTGGGAAGACCCGGTGGGCATCCTGCATGATCCGCTCGCCGCTCGGGCGCTCCTGGATGATGGTCACCATGGCGTGGTCCTCGAACCGCACCGGCGCGTAGATCCAGAAGAAGCCGCCGGAGGTGTCGGTGGCCCGGATGCCCGGAGGTTCGGGCTCGCCCACCGGACGGACCCCCCATGAACGATCGCGCGACCCCCACCAGCGGTCGGGAGTGAGGGCCAGCTCGCGGTCGCCGACCTTGAGGGTGCCTGTCCACGAGCCCACCTGGGCGAACCGCGTCGAGTCGAAGGTGACCCGGGCGAACTGGCGGTCGAAGTGCCGGGACTCGAGATGGGCTTCGGAGAAGCCGTCATAGACGGCGTCGAGCTCGATACCCCACTCGTTGGGCTCGACGATGACCCGCACCTGCTCGAGGCCCTTGATGACCTCGACCCGGATAGGCCCCACCGACGGGTCCATGCGATCGGCGCCCATGGTCTTGGAGGACCGGACCACCCGGTGGTCATCCCCCCACTTGACCGAGACGAAAGCGTCGGCCACGCTCAGGTTCGGGTACTGCCCGACCCCGATGACCGCGAAGAGCTCGTCCTCGGTCCCGTGCACGTCTCCGGTGCCGTGGATGTTGAAGTAGTAGCGGTCGTAGAAGTTGCGGTCGGAGGTCCCCACGAATCGCATGGGCTCGGAGATCTGGTGGATCGGGTAGTCGTCCAGGGGGGAGAGCATGTCGTTCCTCGTTGGCTCTGGCCGCTGGAACCGATCGGTGTCCAGTGGGCGCGAAGATGGCGATGGGAGCGTAGCGAGGTTTGCCCCCGGGGGGCGTCTGGGCCGGACCCGGGCTACGATTTATCCCCAGACAGCCGGGATGATCGCTCGTCTCCACCTCGATCCAGTGCTCGATCGACGAGCTCGCGAGGGTCCGGCACCAACAAGGGAGGGCTCGTGAAGTCATACGACCGTTTGTTCATCGGAGGAGAGTGGGTGGAGCCGTCCTCCGACTCGGTGTTCGACGTGGTGTCCCCCACCACCGAAGAGCTGGTCGGACGGGTGCCCGAGGCTCAGATCGCCGACGTCGACCGGGCAGTGGCGGCGGCCCGTGAGGCCTTCGACCACGGCCCGTGGCCCCGCATGGCCCCGGCCGAGCGGGGAGCCGTCCTGGCCAAGGTGGCCGACGCCATCCGGAACGACATGCAGGGCATCTCCGAGCTCATCTCCAATGAGATGGGGTCGCCGATCTCGTGGGGGACCCTGGCCCAGGTGCTGGCGCCCACCATGATCCTCGACTACTACTCGGGCCTGGGCTCGACCTTCGCCTTCGAGACGGTCAAGGACGGCCTGCTGGGTCCGGTGCTGGTGGCCAAGGAGCCGATCGGCGTGGTCGCCGCCATCACCCCCTGGAACGTCCCCCTGTTCCTGGCCTGCGCCAAGCTGTCCCCGGCCCTGTTGTCGGGGAGCACCGTGGTGTTCAAGCCGGCACCGGAAACCCCGCTCGACGCCAATGTGCTGGCCGAGATCTTTGCCGATGCCGGCCTGCCCAAGGGCGTGCTCAGTGTGGTGCCGGCCGGGCGCGAGGTGGGCGAGCACCTGGTCAACCATCCGGGCGTGGACAAGGTCTCCTTCACCGGATCGACGGCGGCCGGCCGAAAGATCGGGGCCGCCTGTGGGGCCAACCTCAAGCGGGTGAGCCTCGAGCTCGGAGGGAAGTCGGCGGCCATCCTCCTCGATGACGTGGACCTGGCCACGTCGATCCCCCTCATGATGCCCAACGCCATCATGAACAACGGGGAGGCGTGTATCTCGCTGACCCGGATCCTCGCTCCCCGGGACCGCTATGCCGAGGTCACCGAGGCGCTGGTGGAGCAGGTGCGGGCGCTCAAGGTCGGTGACGCTCTCGACCCGGCGACCGAGGTCGGTCCCCTGGTGGCCGAACGTCAGCGCGAGCGGGTCGAGAACTACATCCGTATCGGTCAGGACGAAGGGGCCAAGGTGGCCGTGGGCGGTGGCCGTCCCGAAGGGCTCGACACCGGCTGGTTCGTCGAGCCGACCGTCTTCGTCGACGTGGACAACAGCATGCGCATCGCCCAGGAGGAGATCTTCGGCCCGGTGCTCTCGGTCATCCCCTACGACGACGATGCCGACGCGGTGCGCATCGCCAACGACTCCGACTACGGGTTGTGCGGAGCCGTGTACAGCGGGGACAACGACCGGGGCCTCGGCGTGGCCCGTCAGGTGCGCACGGGCACCTACATGGTCAACTCCAACGTCCCGATCGACTTCTCCTCGCCCTTCGGGGGCTACAAGGCGTCCGGTGTCGGGCGTGAGTTCGGCGAGGACGGCCTCGAGCTCTTCCTCGAGAAGAAGACCATCAACCTCCCGGCCGGGTACACCCCGACGGTGTGAACGACGACCGGCCCCGTCGGCCCCTCTGATCGAGTCGGGCCCTGGTGGACGTCCACCGGCAGCATCGGTCGCGTCCGGGATAGCCGCCTGATCTGCGAAAATAACGGGAACGACTCGTTCTACGAGTAAGGACGGACGACGCCGGTGCCCCGGAGGACCTGACCCGATGAGTACTGGAATCACCGTCGCCGAGACGGAGTCCCCGGTGGTGACGGCCCCGGCCAAGGGGCGGGAGATCCAATTCGGCTATGTGCCCGCCCTCGACGGGTTGCGGGCCGTCGCCGTCCTCGGGGTGATGCTCTACCACGGTGGGGCGCCTCTCGTCGGTGGCGGGTTCATGGGCGTCAACATCTTCTTCGTCCTCTCGGGGTTCCTGATCACCTCCCTCCTGCTGGGCGAGTGGACCAAACGTCTGACCATCCATTTGGGCCAGTTCTGGACCCGCCGGGCCCGGAGGCTCCTGCCCGCCTTGCTGGTGATGCTGGTCGGGGTGGCCATCTACGCCAAGGTGTTCGCCACGCCTGGAGAATTCGCCGATCTCCGCCTCGATTCCCTCTCGACCCTCTTCTATGTGGCCAACTGGCATTTCATCTTCGGGGGGAGCAGTTACTTCGCCCAGACGGCCCAGCCGTCGCCCCTCGAGCACATGTGGTCGCTCTCCATCGAGGAGCAGTTCTACATCGTCTGGCCCCCGCTGGCCCTGGTCATGCTGCGCTTGGGCCGCCGCCTCCGGCCGTCGAGACGGTTGTGGCCGATCTTCGCCACCGCAGTGGTGGGCGCCCTGGCGTCGGCGCTTGACATGCGGCTGTCGTACTTCGCCCATGCCTCGGTGACCCGGCTCTACGAGGGCACCGACACCCGCTGCCAGGACATCCTGGTCGGGGCCTCGCTGGCTATCGGAATGGCCATGTGGGCCCAGCACCGGGCACCGCTCTCCGAGCCGGCCGGCCGCCGCCGAGCCGCGCCCAAGCCGTGGTTCGGCGGGGCCATCACCCCCATTCGCGCCTGGGAGATTCCATCACCTCCGGTCCGGGCCTGTCTGCAGATCCTGGGCTGGTCGGCGCTGGCCGGCTGCCTCTACCTCTGGTCCCGGGTGTCCACCTCGGTACCGGCCCTGTTCAAGGGCGGCTACTTCCTCTTCGCCCTGGGCGTGGCCCTGGTCATCTTCACTGTCGTCACCGCCCAGGCCGGGTCGCTGTCCCGGGCGCTCGGCAATCCTCTGTTCCGCTATGTCGGGAAGATCTCGTACGCGGCCTACCTCTGGCACGTCCCACTTTTCCTCCTCCTCGACGCCACCCGCCTCCATCTCTACGGCCTCCCACTTCTGGCCGTGCGCATCGGGGCGACCTTGGTCGTGGCCACCGCCTCCTACTATCTGGTCGAGCAACCGATCCGGCGGGGCCGGATGCGGTCGATCACCGAGTGGAAGGCTTGGCTGATGACCAGCGCGGCGTTCCTCGGGGTGGTGGCGGTGACGGTGGCGGCCACCGTGCCAACGGCTGGCAGCGCGGGCGCGGCGGGGATACCCAAGCCCGTCGGCTCCCAGTACATCGGGCCTCCGGTGGGAGTCACGATGTTCGGGGATTCACTGGCCTTCACCGCGGGATGGTCGATCGCCACCAACGACGCCCAGGACCCCTATGACGTGAACTTCCACAGCGAGGGCCTCCTCGGCTGTGGGGTCATGGTGGTCTCCGACCAGATCACCGGCGGCGTCGAGTACCCGGCCAACGGGCCGTGCAGCGATACCACCCCGGCATCGCAGCAGTGGCCGGCGCTCTGGCAAGGCCTGGTCGATACGGAGCATCCGAACGTCGTGATCGTGCTGGCCGGCCGGTGGGAGACCTCCAACCAGGTGATCGACGGTCGCAACGTGCACATCGGCGAACCCGGCTACGACGCCGTCCTCGAGGCCGATCTGGAGCGGGCGGTCCAGGTGGCCACCTCCGGCGGCGCCTACGTCATGCTGCTCACCACGCCGTGCGAAGACTCCGGGGAGCAGCCCAACGGTCAGCCATGGCCGGAGGACTCGACCACCCGGCGCCTCGAGTACGACCACATGCTGGCCCAGGTGGCCGCCGACCACCCGAGCGATGTCGAGGCCTACGACTTCGGCGCCGAGGTCTGCCCGGGAGGGAAATTCGAAACCACCATCGATGGTGTCCGGGTTCGGCTGGGTGATGGCGTGCACTTCCCGTACCAGTCCGGTGCCGATGGGTCGGTTGCTCCCACCGCCAAATGGCTGGCCTGGAAACTGTTCCCCGAGGCGGTCCGCGTCGGCCGGCTGCAGATGGCCGGAGAGCCGCTGCGATGAGCCCGGGAACCCACACGTCGGTCCGGCGATCGCTGCACTCGATGCCCAAGGGCTCCATTGCCCGCGGACGGACCATCACGTTCGGCTATGTGCCCTCCCTCGACGGGCTGCGGGCTCTTTCGGTCCTCGGGGTCATGCTTTACCACGGGGGAGCCCCGTTCCTGACCGGCGGATTCCTCACCATCGACGTGTTCTTCGTCCTGTCTGGGTTCCTGATCACCTCGTTGCTGCTCGGCGAGTGGGCGAAGAGACTGACGATTCGCCTGGGCCAGTTCTGGGCCCGGCGGGCCCGACGGTTGCTCCCTGCGCTCCTGGTCATGCTGGTCGGCGTGGCCATCTACGCCAAGGTGTTCGCCACGCCGGGGGAGTTCGCCAACCTCCGCCTCGACTCGCTCTCGACGCTCTTTTACGTGTCCAACTGGCATTTCATCGTCAGTGGCGGCAACTACTTCGCCATGACCTCACAACCCTCACCCCTGGAGCACATGTGGTCGCTCTCGATCGAGGAGCAGTTCTACATCGTGTGGCCACCCGTGGCCCTGCTCATGCTCCATCTGGGTCGGAAGCTGCGACCGGAACGACGGCTGTGGCCCATCTTCGCCGCCGCGGTGGTCGGGGCCGTCGCCTCGGCCGTCGACATGCGGCTGCTGTACTCCGGTGGTGCCTCCCTGATGCGGCTGTACGAAGGAACCGACACCCGTTCCCAGGACATCCTGGTCGGGGCGGCCCTGGCTATCGGGATGGCCATGTGGGCCGAGCACCGGCCGGCGGCCCGACCGATCCCCGCCCACGCCCTGGTGCCCGGTCGCTCGGGTCGGGCCCATCCGGCCACGGGAACGGCCGGCGCTATCCCCCCGAAGCCCCACCGGCGGGATCTGCACCGCCGGCGCGGCCCGAGCCTCAAGCTGATCGAGGCGTGGGAGATCACCTCTCGTCCCACCCGGATCCTCCTCCAGGTGCTGGGCTGGGCGGCGCTGCTGGCCGGCGTCTTCTTGTGGACCCAGCTGACCGTTCCGACCGGTTTCATGTTCGAGGGCGGATACTTCCTGTTCGCCCTCGGGGTCGCCACCGTCATCTTCTGTGCCGTCACCGCCCAGACCGCGTCGCTGTCGCAGGCCCTCGGCAATGCGGTGTTCCGGTACGTGGGCAAGATCTCCTACGGCGCCTATCTGTGGCATTTCCCGCTCTTCGCGCTCCTCGATTCCGCCCGCCTCCATCTCTACGGCTATCCGCTGCTGGTCGTGCGCATCGGCGTCACTCTGGTCGTGGCCACCGCCTCCTTCTATCTGGTCGAAGAGCCGATCCGTCGGGGGCGGATGCGGTCGCTGACCGAATGGAAGGCCTGGCTGATGACCAGTGCCGCCTGTCTCGGGGTGGTGGCGATCACCGTGGCCGCCACCCTGCCCTCAACGGCCGAAGCGGCCAGCACGGGACGGATGGTGGGGGCCGAGTACAGCGGCCCGCCGGTGAAGGTGGCCATCTTCGGGGACTCGGTGGCCTGGCGGCTTGCTTTTTCCATGTTGGCCAGTCAGCCCCAGAACGACTACGACGTGAACATCTACAACGGCGCCATCATCGGTTGCGGCGTGCTCCGGAGCACCCAGTACCAGGCCCACGGCGTTCCCGATCCGATGACCTCACAGTGCAACCCGTCGACACCGAAATCCGGTCAGTGGCCGGCACAGTGGCAGGGTGATATCGACCAGTTCCGTCCGAATGTGGCCGTCCTGTTGGCCGGGAGGTGGGAGGTGGAGAACCGGTTGATCGACGGCCGCTGGCTGCATATCGGTGATCCGGTGTTCGACGCCGAACTGAAGCAGGCGCTCGAGCAGGCCGTCGCTGTGGCCACCTCCAATGGGGCCCTCATGGTGATGATGACGTCACCTTGCTTCGACTCGGGCGAACAACCCAACGGGCTGCCATGGCCCGAGGACTCGGCCACCCGGTTGGCCGAGTACAACGACATGGTTCGGAAGGTGGCTGCCGAACATCCGGCGACGGTCCAGGTCGACGACTTCGGCGCCCAGTTGTGTCCCGGCGGGAAGTACGCATCGTCGTTCGACGGGATCCAGATCCGGGACGGTGACGGCGTCCACATCGTGCCGACGGCGGCCGCCGGCCAGTGGCTCGACGCCCGGGTGCTGCCCGATGTGATCAGGGTGGGCCGGCTGCAGATGGCCGGTGACACCTTGACCACGCCGACCACCACCACCCCGACGGTGGCGAGCTCGTCCACGACCCGCGAAACGGTGCCGTAGTTCCCCCCACTCCTTGAGAAGTTGTCCGGGTCACCAGCCATGGCCCGGACGCCCGGCGGGTGTCCGTCCAGGTCAGGACGCAGGAACGGGCGGGGGGACCGACGAGGGCGGCGGCAACTGACCGAAGACCGTGCTGTTCGCCTCGCTGCACTGGGCTTTGAGGGCACTCACCAGTGTCGACTCCGGCACCCGGTTGCTCTCCGAGACGGTGGTCATGAGCGCCTGCCACTGACCGTCTTGGAAGGCAGCTTGGGCGGCGATGGGAAGGGCGGCCCGCAGTTGGCTGTACGCCTGCGCCGCGTCCTGGGCCGCTTGGTCGTGATCGGACTGGTGCCCCGACTCCTCCAAGAGGTCGATCGACCGGTCGATGTGGGTACAGGCCTGCTTGGCCAAGGTGGCCCCCGAGTTGCCACAAGCGCTCAGGGCCGCTCCGAGTCCCAGGGCGATGACCGCGGCCGCGGCCACCCGTGGACATCTCGACCGAACGGCCCGGGAGGTCACCCCAGCCAACTACCGGCCGAGTCGAGGAGGTAC
Source organism: uncultured Acidimicrobiales bacterium (assembly GCA_963713625.1). Taxonomy (GTDB): domain Bacteria; phylum Actinomycetota; class Acidimicrobiia; order Acidimicrobiales; family RAAP-2; genus Bog-756. The sequence goes on from CAVQMN010000001.1 coordinate 258,035, forward strand.
CGACTGACTGCGAGGCACCGGTCGAAGACTTCGCACATCATCTCCTCGCCGGCCAGGACCCTGGTCAGCGAGACGGGGGAGCGGGCCACGATGTTGAGGCGACGCTCGGCGGCGTCGGTGGCCGAGGCATAGGAGTCGATCGCCGACACCTCGAGGGGGAGCTCGATGCCACCGACGCCGGCCAGGTCGATGGCCAGTCGGAGGAGGTCGGGTCCATGGGGCAACGGGGGGAGGGCCCAGGTGAACGTCAACGGGAAGTGGAAGTCGTCGGGCGGCTCCTGGTCCTCGGGCAGGCCGAAGACGGCGTCCTCGAACGACAGCAGGGTCCTCGGGTCGACCTCGAGGGCCAGGTGCAGGTCGAGCGGGCCGCCGCAGCCATCCTCGGGGTGGAGCTCCACCTCCCAGACCTGGCGGAGCGAGTAGGTCTCCACGAAATGGCGCTCATCGTGCACGTGGAAGCCATGGTCGACCGAGTGATCCTTGAGGTCGGCCACGTACCCGGCCACATCGATGACTGCCACAGGAGGTTCAGCCTACCGGTCCGTGGCCCGCTCCGGTATCGTCGGCCGATGGACGACGACTCGCTGCTCGAGGTCTTGCACGCCGCGGCGTCGGCGGTGGCAGAAGCACTCGCCGGTCTTGCCGATTGGGGGTTGGCCGGCACCCGGGACTCGCAGTATCGCTCGGATCTGGTGGCCGACGCCGCCGCGGTGGAGGTCCTCGACCGCGCCGGCCTGGGCGTGATGTCGGAGGAGTCGGGGCCCCGGCAGCTGGACCGGGCGGTGGTGGTGGTGATCGACCCCGTGGACGGATCCACCAATGCGGCACGGCGCATTCCCTGGTATGCCACCAGCCTGTGTGCCGTGGACGCAGAGGGTCCCCGAGCGGCCGTGGTGGTCAATCAGGCATCGGGGGTCCGGTTCGAAGCGACGCGGGGAGGAGGGGCCCGAAAGGATGGAGCCTCGATCCGGCCGTCCGGATGCGAGACCCTGGGGGAGTCGATCATCGGGTTTTCGGGCTACCCGCCCGAGCACTTCGGATGGTCGCAGTACCGGAGCCTGGGGGCGGCGGCTCTCGACCTGTGCGCGGTGGCCGAAGGGGTGCTCGACGGATATGCGACGGTGGGCGGTTCCCAACTCGGAAGTTGGGACTATCTGGGCGGATTGCTGGTGTGCACCGAGGCGGGGGCAGTGCTGGCCGAGTCGGCCGGCCGGGATTTGGTCACCCTCGACCACACCTCCCGGCGGACCCCGGTGGCTGCCTCCACCCCCTCCCTTCTCGGTGCGCTGGTCGAGGTGATCACCACGTAGACAGGCCGGGTCGCCCGCGTCTTGCTTCCGACGGCCGTGTTGGAGCACCGTGGTCCGAGGACCGTGCCCGTGGTCGCCACGGGCTGCCGCCCTGCAGATGGAGCGCTACCCTGAGTCCCGTTCGACTTCAATCCCATGAGGGCGTTTAGCTCAGTTGGTAGAGCAGCTGGCTTACAACCAGCAGGTCATCGGTTCGAGCCCGGTAGCGCCCACTGGCCCTCAATCTAAAGCTTCGATGCTGCCCTGTATGCGGTGGGCTGACGGTCTATGTTGACCGTGCACGAGCAGCAACCCTGTTGGCATTGTGGACGATCAGATCCCTGCACACGCGGCAAAGAGGATGGGAGTGAGGTGGCTGTCGATGCATCCGCCCAAGGTCCCTTGGGCCCCCACGCGGTGGGCTGGCGGCGGATGGCAAAATCCCTGGGTTCCAGCCACCTACCGACCGGACTGAAGCGGCTCACCGGCGGATTGGAGTGCGAAACGTACCGCCTCGACCTCGGCGGGAGGCATCTCGTCGTGAAGGTGCTCACCAAGAATGGATCCGATGCAGCCACGGAGTTCGACAATCTGCTCGTCGTCACCGATGCCGACGTGCCGACACCCGTTCCGGTGCGTCTCGACGACGCGGGCAACTGGTTCGGTTTCCCGGCCATCGTGATGTCCGCCCTCCCGGGGAAGCCCACCCTGTACCCCGCTGACGTCGATGGGTGGATCATGGGCGCCGCCGGGGGACTGGCCGCCGTCCACGACCTCGACCCGGGGAACGCCCGCGCGGTCCGTGCCCCCCGCTGGCAGCGGTGGCGACCGCTCATTGACAGGGTGGGGGATGAGGCGGGTGCCGTCGAGAAACGGCTGGGCCAGTTGTACGAACGGGCCGAGGGTGACCAGAAGGTCTTCAGTCACGACGACTACAACCCGGGAAACGTCTTGTTCCATGACGGTGACCTGTCCGGCGTCGTGGATTGGGCCGATATAACGATCGAGCCCGCCCAGGCGGCCGTCGCCCAGTACCGGCACCTGTTGGCGATCCATCCGGGCGGCGAAGCCCCTGGTCGGTTCCTCGCCGGCTATTCGGCAGCATCCGGGCGGGAGCTGGCGGATCTACCTCTGTGGGACATCCTGTACGGGCTCAGAGGAGTCGGCCCGGTCGACCATTGGGTGCGCGCCTTCGACGGACTGGGAGTGACCCTGGCGGTGGACGAGATCAACGAGCGATCGCTGGTCTGGATCAGACGCGCCTTATCCCGGTCGGGGATCTGATGGGTCGCCGGACATTCCAGCTCAGGCCGGCCGGGGTGGCGGCTGGCGGTCATTGTCCGGCAGTCCGAGCACCGCGGCGAGCGAGGTCAGATAGTCGATGTGGGCGTCAACCGAGTCGAGTCCGAGTCCCATCGTGACCACGGTCACATGGGTGCCTCCGGCCGAGCGCCACGCCTCGATTTCCCCGGTCAATTCGCTGATGTTCGCGCCGCTGAGGGCCACATATTCACCGCCGAAGTCTTCGGCGGACCGGCCGAGGTCTGCGACACGGCCACGCATCGTCGTCCAGGCTCCGATGGCGTGATCGACGCCTCCGCCGAAGAAGATGAAGCCGTCGGCCAGGCGGGCGGCCCGGTCGTACGACTTCTCGCCCGACCCGCCCAACCAGATGGGAATGGATCGATTGGGTTTGGGGAGGAGCGAGGCTCTGTCAATCCGGTCGAAGCGTCCCGAAAAGTCGACGATGGATTCCGTGTACAACCGCCGGAGCAACCCGATCTGCTCCTCCTGCCGAGCCCCTCGGGTATGAAAGTCCTGGCCGAGGGCTTCGTACTCGACAAAATTCCAGCCGACCCCGACACCCATCCGCAGCCGACCACCGGACAGGAGATCGACATCGGTGGCCTGCCTGGCAACGAGCGCCGTCTGGCGCTGAGGAAGAACCAGGATTCCGGTGGCAAAACGGATCCGCTCGGTCAAGCCGGCCAAATAGGCGAACATGACGAAGGGGTCGTGGAATGGATCCCGCTCGGTATAGGGACCGGACAGCGGGGGGGTCCGGTCGGCATGGACCGCTCCGAGCACATGGTCATACGCCAGGAGGTGGTCGAACCCGAGGTCCTCGACCGCTCTCCCGAACTGTCCGACGGCGATCGGATCCCCGTGGAGCTCAATCTGCGGATACGCGACTCCGATGTCCATGGGCCTGTAGTTTTCCACGCCTTCGGGCGGCATGGGAAGGGGGGAACGGCCGGGTCAGAAGCGATCAGAGATTGAGGTGCGGTCGCTTCCCCCGCACGGCACCCCGGCATGGCCGAGGGCGAGGGGTCACGAAGAATCAGATGCGTACGAGGATCGGCGGATCTTGAAGAATGGGGAGCGCAACACCCAGGCGCTCACGCCCATCAATCCGAGCCCGAGAAGGCCGACCCCGAACACCGTCCAGCGAGCGGTTGCATCCAATGAAGGCACAGATCTCCACAGCACCCAGGTCAGAACGGCGGCGCCGAACAGAGGAAGGATCCCGACCAGCAACAGATCGCGGACGCTTCTGCGAAGCAGCGATCGGTAGTACCACGTGGTGGCCAGGGCGGTGAAGATGTAAAAGACGGTGAAGGCGATCGCCTCGGCGTTGACGACGTAGTTGAACGCATTGGCCAACGACGACGAGAGCACATACAGGTCGGCCACCACCACCATCGTCAGTCCCCAGAACACCGTGGCGAACATGGGAGTCTGGAACCTGCGGTTGACCGTGCCGAATGTCGTGGGAAGGAGGCGGTCGGTCCCCATGGAGTACGTCACCCTGCTGGTGGAGACGATCGTCGCCTGCGTGGTGCCGAGGACCGAGAGCACGACGGCGAGGACCATGAACTTGGCCCAACCGCTGCCCACCAGGACCTGGGCGAGGTAGGGAAGGGCGTCGGTGGCATGGGCCTGGAGCCTCCCTGGTGACACGACCCCTTGGAAGCTGACGAAGAGCCAGGCGAAGACCGGGCCGAGGATGAGCACCGAAATGATCGCCGCTTTTCCGGGATTGGTCCGCTTGCGGGTCGTCTCCTCGTTGATATAGATCGTGGCGTCCCAGCCCGTGAACAAGAAGATGGCGATGAGCATCGCTCCGGCCAGGCTCCCTTTGCCACCCACACCACTGACGTGGAGCCAGCTCATGCTGGGGTGAACGGTGCCGGCCCGGTGCTGTACAAAGACAGCCCAGAAGGCGATGCCACTGAAGACAAGCAGCACGAGGTACTCGATGGACGCAATGGCCAGCTGGAATCTCGCTGTGGCCCGGATGCCGATGGAGGCGATGGCGGTCAGCACCAGTCCGAACACGGTTGCGGTGAGTACGTTCCCGACCGTACCTGAGGCGTTGAGGCCGGTGAAGGAGAGCATTGCCGGGCCGAGGGGCAAGATGTTGCTCACCGAACCGAGGACGAAACCGACGAGCATCGACCACCCGACCAGGTACCCGATGTACGGGTTCATGGCACGTGCGACCCAGACGTAGGGACCGCCGCAGTTCTGATTCCACAAATTCAGTCGCTGATAGCAGAGGGCGATGGCCAACATCGGGAGCATGCTCAACAAAATGGCCGGCCCGGTGGCATAGGCGGCAACGGCAACCATCCCCGCCAGCGCAACCGCCGTCGATTGACCGGGAGCCGAGGTCGCGACCCCGATCACCACGCTTTGGGGAAGAGAGACGACGTCAGGCCGGAGTCGGTGCGTCGACGCGTCTACGACGGTCGGTGGGTCTTGGGGTGGTGCTTCAGTTGGGCCCACTCGAGGTCGCCTCTTTCTCTCCGTAGCCGTGATCCGTGGGCCGATTGATTGGACATTCAATCATCGGAGATTGCCCGGCGTCGAAACGCTCTGCCCTGTGCGGCCTGTTTTGCCACATCTGGGGCTTTCAGGTCCGCCCAGGACCAGGTGAGCAGGTTTTATGGCCGGAGATGGTGGGTAGTGCACGTGCGGGTAATCCGGTGGGGAACCGAGGATAACTGACAACCCGCGGTTGCACCGTTGGTCTACAGCAGGGAGCGGACACCGACCAGGCGGTCATCGGCAAAGGAGCAACAACCCATGTCACCCAACAGTTGGAGCAAGAACCGCGAAAAGCAGTATGAGCACATCAAGGATGGGCTCCTGGACCGCGGGGACCCGCCGAACCTGGCTGAGGAGATCGCGTCCCGAACCGTGAACAAGGCCCGCGCTCGAGCCGGAGAGAGCAAGACCTCGAGCACGGTGTCCACGTCCGACATCTCATCGGGAAGACGGGGTGGGCTGCGGTCACACAAAGGTGCAGACGGCCGGACGCGTGACCAGCTCTATGAGCAGGCTCGACGATCCAACATCAAGGGGCGCTCCTCGATGTCCAAGGCCCAGCTCGAGCGGGCTGTCGACCGATCGAAGTAGCGACCGTCCCAAGACCCCCCGAGAGCCGCTCGGCCTGGCCACGAGAACGGCATGGAGAGTGCGGTCAGGACGCGGACGGGTGGCCCGGCGTGAAGTCCGGGGCCTCCCGGTAGGTCAGCAGGCCGTCATGATCACCCCTGCCGCCGTCAATCGGGCGCACGAGGAACGCCTCATGGTCGCCGACGCTCCGTCGCTCGAGGACGGAACCGTCGAGCCAGACGGCGCACTCGTCCAGGATCGGTGCGCCGCTGTGGCCCGGGTGCCAGCGACACTGTTCGAATTTGTCGACGCGGTCGCCCGTCTCCTCGGCGAACACCGAGGCCAGCCCGGTCTGGCCTCGGCCGAGAAGGTGGAGGGCGAGCCCGGGGGAATCCTCGCCCACCGTGAACGTGTGATTGAGTTTCGAGATGCAGACAAGGAACCGCGGCGGGACGATACTGCACTGGGTGACGAAGCCGGCGAGGCAACCGCTTTTCTCACCGCCGGGGGCTCCCACGGTGACGATGTAGAGCGGGTAGTCGACCGTTGAGGTGAACGCTCCCATGGCTGCATGAACCGCGTCCTCCGAGTCGGCGGTCATTCGGGCTTCGCCGCGGCCGGAACGACGGTGGAGCGGCTGGTGGTCATGACACCTTCTTTTCGTCTGGTGTACGGCAGAAGTAGTGGGTACCTGCCCTCAATCCGCCCATCTGAAACCGCTCGACGTTGACCCATGGCGGACGGTCTACCACCGACCGGCCCCGGGCCGAGGTTGACGTGCATGTACCGTCTAGCCATGGGCCGGCGCACCGAGACCGACGAAGGGCTGCATGGCGGGACGGGCACGTGTCTGCACCGGTGAAGGACGACAACGGTGCCCGTGTGAGCGGCAACGGTCGCCCGGACGATCACGGAACCGGCCGAGCCCACGGGACACCGCCGCCACGACCGGGAGTGATCACGGTCGTGGTCCTGGTCCTGGGCTTGATCGTCACCGGGGCGCTGGCATCGTTGACCGCGACCGTCAACGACAGCAACGAGAACCACCTCCTGCAAGAGCAGGTGCGGGAGGCAGGGACGGTGCTCACCGGGGCCCTGCCCGATATCGAGACGCCGATTGCCTCGAGCGCGGCCATCGCCGGTGTCACCGCCGGACAGGCCGGCCCCTTCGAGCGCTTCATGTCCGCCTATGTCGGCCCCGACGGACCATTTGCGTACGCAGCACTCTGCGGAACCAAGGACGGCGCTCCGGTTGTCCTGGCCTCGGTCGGCGTTCCCGGCCAGGACGCGGCGGCCGGGGAACCGGCTCAGTGCCGTTTCGTGGCGGGCACCGAAACCAAGCCCGGACTGTCGGTGCAGGGGATCGTCGACGGCGGAACTCGCCTCGGATACCAATTCGTGCCTCCGGGGAGCGCGCTCTCGTACGGTGTCTACGCTGAGACCGAGCTCCCGGCTCATCGACGGGCCACCATCCCCGAATCGTCGGCCTTCTCCAACTTGGATTTCGCCCTCTACCTCGGACGCGGTGAGCAGGCGGACGAGCTGTTGGAGACGACAACCGACCAGCTACCCATTGCCGGCCGGAAGTCCGCGACGGTCGTGCCCTTCGCCAACACCGAGCTGACCTTGGTCGGGACGCCGACACAGCCTCTGGGAGGTTCGCTCTCCCGGGACCTGACGCTCTACGTCATCGTGTTCGGTGTCGTCCTGACTGTCGGTGCGGCGGTTCTGACCGAGCGGCTGGTCCGGCGACGCCGATCCGCCGAAGTGCTCGCGGTGGAGAACCGGAGACTCTACGGGGAGCAGCAAACGGTGTCCTCCGCCCTGCAGCGGGCCCTCCTGCCCAAGGTGATGCCCGACATCCCCGGAGTGGAGATCGCCACCCTCTACGAGGCCGGTTTGGAAGTCATGGACATCGGTGGCGATTGGTTCGATCTGATCAAATGCCCTGACGACGGGTTCATCTTCGTGGTCGGAGACGTGTCAGGTCGGGGCCTCCAGGCCGCGGTCGTCATGGCTTCCCTCCACTACGCGATCCGGGCCTATGCCGCCGCAGGGGACTCCGCCAGCTCGATCCTGACCAAGCTCTGTGCACTCCTCGATGTGGACCGGGATGGGCACTTCGCCACCGTGCTGTGTGGCCACATCGATGGCGAGAGGCGAGTACTGACGTTGGCCAGCGCCGGCCATCTGCCGCCGGTTCTGGTCAGTCAGCAGCGGGGCAGCTTCGTGGAAATGGATGTCGGCCCGCCGATCGGCATCGTTGAAGGAGCGGAGTACCCGACGACGACGACGGCCCTCCCGTCCGCAGGTATCCTTCTCGCCTTTACCGATGGCCTGGTCGAGCGCAGGGGCGAAGGCATCGATACCGGGCTCGCTCAACTCCGGGACGCGGCGATCCGCGGGGGGAACCCTCTTGCCCAACTCCTTGCCGATGTCGTGTCGCAGCTGACCCCGGAAGGTTCCGACGACGACATCGCCATCCTCGGGATGCGTTGGGGGGAGTAGAAGACCGATGGGGCGCCGAGCCTGGACGACGTCGAGTTATTCCACAGCCGACTTCACGTCTCGTTGAACCTCTTCGACGTCGAGCAACGCTTCTTTGGATGCCTCCTCCAGCATCATGAGGGACTGGTCCGCACCAGGCAGGGCTCGCAGTAGTTCGTCGAGCTTGCGTTGCGTGGCAGCCTGCTCGCGCCCCTGGGTGTGTTGGATGGCAAAGACCATGGCCAGCGTGACCGCCGACACCGAGACTTCGAAGGTGGCCACCCATCCGGACGGGAACCGAAGGACCGCTCCGGCCAGGATTCCACCGATCACGGAACTGATGACGATGAGCCCGACCGCGGGGAGGGTGCTGAAGTGCTCGATCCTGTAGAGGACGCGGCTCGTCGCCGGGAGGTGTTCGGTCCGATGGGCGATTCGCGGTCGACGAGGCTCCGGCTCGGAGCCCGTGCCGGAGCCTGGTTGTTTCTTGACGAGTCTGTTCATATGGCGGCGCCTTTCAGCCTGTCCTGAGGAGCACGACGTTCGGTACCTCGACGAGGGAAACTTCGCCCGAGGGCGCAACCACGGCCTAGGCGAATCCGTCGAACCACAAGGTTGAGCCCGGCCGTACCTTCTGCCTACAGGAAGACGCAGAAGCGAACGTCATTGCGGTAGTTGTACCCGGTTAAGACAATGATCAATCGCAGGGATGTGCGGGTCCCTCACGACGCGGTCATATCCGTCGACTCCGACTCCGCCAGGTGCCACGAGGCAGGAGTGGCGGTCTTTCGGGCGACGGCGTCCCGGGTGGTGATCTGGCCTCGGGCCGGATGCCGGCGCTGGAGACGTCGACCGGCAGCCTCGGCATCGGTGGGGCATCGGCGATTCCCGGGGCGTGGATGGACGGCGCTCGGAGCCCTGCGCTCGGAGCCCTGCGGCCGGGTTATCCCTCCCAACAGGGTGTTTTCCGGTTCTTCCCACCGTGGTCGGGAGATGAGCCGGCAAGGCCGGACCGTGAGCTGAGTGCCGCCACCAGATCGGGGATTCCCCTGATTCGGGCGCTCAAGCCGGGCGCCTGGTCTGTCGATACCACGGTCAGGACAACTGACTTCGATCGAGGGTCGATACGTGCTCCAGCAACTGTTTTTCAAACTGTCGAACGGGCACTTCGCCGGGGACGGGGACCATGCGACGTCGGGTCGGAGCCCGTCGGTTGTCGATAATTCCTCTCGCAGTGCTCAATCCCGGGCTCTGAATATCTGCTTCGTGCTGCCACCAGCCGAGTGCTACTACTCCCGATCGGGCGGCGCCATCTCCACGGTGACCCGTCAGCTGACCCGTTCGTTGATCGAGCGGGGTCACTCGGTCGAGGTGATAACCCCCGACGATGGCGAGCAGCATTACCCTGAGGGCGAAGTTCACCGCCTCCGATACGGTCCGGCGGTCGCACCGAGCGATCTCATCCATAAGCTGAACGTTGCCGAGGCCAGGGCCCGCGGTTGGTCGTGGCCCGACTACGGGCCGTATCTCCGGCAGACGCTCCGGTCCCTTTCGAAGCTGTCCGTCGTACCCGACCTCGTGATCGTGGCCAACGATCCCGAACTTGCGCATCGGCTGCATCGTAAGGGCATCGGGCACCGTCAGGTCCTCTGGTTGCATAATCAGATGGAGGGGAAGGAAGCGCGTCGGCTCCACCACCTGGCATCCGACATTCTCCTGGTGGCGGTGAGTGATTCGGTTCGAGGATGGACATCGAGCACGTATGGAATCCCCGCCGATTCCATAACGGTGATTCACAACGGTATTGACCTGGAGGAATTTCATCCTCGGGATGGGTTCATCAATTCGCGGGGCTCGGTTCGGGTCGTGTGCCACGGCCGCATCGACCCGAACAAGGGTCATGACATCGCGGCCAAAGCGGTGGGGGCGCTCCGCCGTCAGGGTTTCGCGGTCACCTTCACCATGATGGGCGGCGTTCAGACGTTCGGAATACCCGAATCCGAGGCCCAGGCCTACGCCGATGCGCTCAACCGTGCGGTCATCGACGCCGAAGGCACGGCCCTGGGTCGCATCCCGAGCGCGGAAGTAGCAGGCTCGCTCCGCGATCACGATATTGCCTGTGTCCTCTCCAAGAGTGCCGAACCGTTTCCTCTGGCGGCCCTGGAGGCCATGGCGTCGGGTTGCGCTGTCATTACCACGGCGAAAGGCGGGATCAAGGAGATGGTGGGCGATTCGGGTGTCTTTGTCGAGGTGGACGACGTCGACGGGGTGGCCGCCGCCATTGCCGAGCTGAGCACCGACCCTCGCCTGCTGTCGGAGCGGAAGGTATCGGCAAGGACTCGATCTGAGTTGTTCACCTGGGACAAGGCCGCCGTCAAGGTCGAATCGCTGATGGCGGATTCGAGGCGCCGGTAACCATGCCCGATTCGAGTGCCGGGCCGGTGGTCCTGGTGAACAACAGCGGAGAGACGTTCACCCCGACGGTGAGCGGAGCCATCGGGACGTGTCTGTGGGAACTCTGCCGGGCTGCGGCTTCGGTTGGGGAGGCTCCCGTGGTCATCAGCCTCTCGTCGACCGAAGCACCGTACCGTTGGCCCGACGCGCACTTCGTCAGCCCCCGGAAGACGCGCCCGGGAACGCTCGGGCGACAGTGGGCGAGGTTGGCTCGCCGACTCACCGGCTGGGCCTCTTTGGATCAAAGGGCCTATGCCGTCAAGGTGGTAGCTGCGCTCCGAACGCTGCAACCGTCTGTGGTGCTCTGCAACAACGACCTCGAACTGGCCGTGTACCTCCGTCGCAAGCTCCCCGACCTTCCCGTTGTTCACTGGTTCCACAACCTCGAGTTGATCTCCGACAGGCCTCGACGGAGGTTTGTACGCGATCGAGCCCTTTCTTCGGTCGCGGTGAGCGCCTATCTTGCCCGGGCCCTTGAGACCGTCTACCAGTTGGAACCGCTGAGCGTCGCCGTGGCGATCAACGGGGTCGACGGATCCACGTTTCGACCTGCCTCCGCCGACACAGGACCAGGTGGCGACGGTGTCCCCGTCTTCGGATTCATCGGCCGGATCTGTGTCGAAAAGGCCCCGGAGACGTTTCTGCGGGCCTGCCTCCTGTTGTCCGAGCAGCGCAACGACTTCGCCGTCCAGTTGGTGGGCGACACCAACTGGGGCCGCACCGAGCCCACCGCCATCCGGTGCCTGGTGGAGGATCTTTCGGGAGAGCTGCGACGCAGGGGAATCGAGGTCCGTCAGCTCGGCCATGTTCCCCGTGAGGGCGTCCCGGGTGCACTCCGGGCCACCGACGTGCACGTCATCCCCTCTCGTTGGGACGAGCCCTGTGCGCTCACCATCCTCGAGGGACTCGCCACCGGCCTTCCCGTGGTCGTTTCGGCAACGGGCGGGAGCCCCGAGCTGGTCGGAGACGCGGGGCTGTTGTTTCCCCGTGATGATGTCGTCACCCTGGCTCGCCGCTTGACGTCGTTGCTCGATGACCCAGCCCTTCGACACCGTCTGGGACTTCAGGCACGCGCTCGGGCCGCGTCGTTGACGTGGCTGCGCACCTGGGAAGCTGTCGTCAGCTCGGCCGGCCCCAATGGGACCCGTCCGAGCGCACTCGAAGGTGCCGTTCATGTTGCATGAACCGGTCGTGGAAGGCAACGAATCGCTCACCACCCGGACGACTGACGGTGTGACGCAGACGCCGGTCTGGTTCGGCGGGCCCGACCGTCCCCTGTTTGGCTGGCTCGAGGTGCCTGAGGACAGGATGGCGTGCGCGGGCGTCGTCATCTGCCCCCCTCTTGCCGTGGAGAGTACGACCTCCAAGCCCGGCCTGCGCACCCTCTCGACCAGGCTGGCGGCTGAAGGTTGCGCCGTACTGCGGTTCGACTACGCGGCGACGGGCGACTCGGCTGGAGATGACCGCGAACCTGCGCAGGTGGCCGGATGGTTGGCCAGCATCCGTTCGGCCATGGCCTTTCTGGAGTCGGTCGGGTGTACGCGCATCTCGCTGGTGGGCCTCCGGATCGGTGCCACCCTGGTGACGGCCGAGCTCTCGACGGGGGGTCCCGCCGCGGCCGCCGTTCTGTGGGATCCGTATCCGGCCGGGCGGATGTACGTCCGCCAGCAGGGGGTGCTGGCCAGGATGATGGAGCGGGAGCGGCCGAGGGACGATGGTTCGGTCGAAGGACCGGGCATTGTGATGTCTCCCGAAACGGTCTCTGATCTCCGGGATCTCAAGCTCACCCTTGACCGTTCGGTGGCCGACCGGGTCCTCCTGCTGACGAGAGCGGGACGTTCGCTCCCGGCCGACATGGCCACCGCACTCCACTCCGAGCATGTCGAGTGGCAGGAGATCGAAGGCCAGGAGGCATTCATCGATGTCGATCCTGTGTTCGCCGCACTGCCGGACCAGACCGTCGACGTGATCGTCGGGTGGCTGCTGAAGGCGGTGGGAAACGCGGACAGGGCCCCGGTGGTGGTGCCTGAGCCAACCACCGCGGTGATCGCTCGGGACCGGGACAGCCGCGCCATTCGCGAGCGTCCGGTCTCGCTCGGTCCCAATGGCTTGTTCGGTATCGAGACGGTTCCGGAGAGGGTCGACAGCAGACCACCGGTCCTCTTCCTCAACGCAGGGGTGATCGACCACGTGGGCCCGGCCCGGGCTTGGGTGACTCTCGCTCGGGCCCTGGCGGCCCAGGGATTCCGGACGGTTCGCTTCGACCTGAGCGGTGTGGGCGCTACCCCCCGACGACCCGGGGCCGACCAGCGGTCAACCGTCACGCTCGCAGGCATTCAGGATGTGGCCGACGTGCAACGAGCGATCGCACCGGATGATCCTTCCCACGTGGTGCTGGTCGGACTGTGTTCGGGTGGCTACCACTGCTCGGAAGCTACGTTGTCGACCGGCACTCTTGGTGTGGTGATGATCAATCCCAGCTTTCGGCTGCTCGGCGTGGAGGACACGCTCGACCGCGAAGCGCCTGTGGGCGACGACCTGCAACGGAAGGTGGACGAAGCGCCGAGGGCTTGGGTGAAGAGGATTCCGGGGCGGGCCGCACTCTGGGAGTTGGTGCGGCGGGCACCCGATCCCCTCTGGACGGTCATCAACCGTCTGGCCATCAACCACCCGCCGGCCGAAACATTGAAACAGATGAGAGATGCCGGGACCGACGTGTTCGTGCCCTGTGACGACTATGACGCCTGGGTGCTGCAACGAGGCGCCCGACGCGAGCTCAAAAAGTCGAACCGCACGGGCCGGGTGCGGATCCAGGTCGTTGAGGGTATGGACCACACGCTCTTCTTCCAGGAGGGGCGCGACCAGACAGTCGAGCTGGTCGTGGACCACGTTGTCTCGCAGTTCTCAACGTCCCGGGTTGAGCACTAGGTCGTCGTCGGCCGGCGAGCACTCAGGGACCGATCCTCAATGCCAGTTCAACCGAAGGTCAGTGTCGTCATTCCGGCGTACCGTGGTGGAGCGATGCTCCGACGAGCCGTCGGGAGCATGATCGACCAGGACTTTCCGGAGCTGGAGATTCTCGTTGTCTCGGACGGCTCTGATGATCCGATGTCTGATCTGGAAGGCGCCGATCCGCGGCTGCGCATTGTTCGCTTGGAGCACCGGGGCGTTTCCGCCGCCCGAAATGCGGGTCTGCTGGAGAGCGGTACCGATTTTGTCGCCTTTCTCGACGAGGACGACATTGCCTTGCCCAGGCGGATCGGAATGCAGTTCGAGGCATTGGCGAGCCATCCGAAGGCGGCCATCTGTCACAGCCGAGTCCAAGTCATCGACGGTCGGGAGCGTGCGCTCGGCCGTCCGACCGGCGGCCCCACGAGCTACCTCGAGATGCTCGGGGCATCCTTCCTCTACATGACGTCGTTGATGGTCAGACGACAACGGGCCGTCATCGCCGGGGGATTCGACACGCTCATGACCGTGGGCGAGGACATAGATTTCTACCTGCGTCTGGCCAAGGACTATGAACTCATCTACGTTCCCGAGGTCCTCACCCTGTACCGCGTCCATGCCGGCAACACCAAAATCGATCCCTGGACGTCGCAGAAGGTGATCGATCCGATTCTTCGTTCCCATCAACAGTGGGCGCTCCAGAATGGTTGGACGGAGGCCGCTCGCGCCGCGGCAAACGGAGCTCGGTCGAATCGCAGGATCAACGCGTTGGCCGCTTCGCACCGCGCCGCCGAGGCGGGGAAGGCCGGACATCTCGTGGAAGCGGGAAGACTGCTCGGGCTGAGCCTTCGGATCCATCCCCGGGTCGCCCCCGAGGACTCCGTGCGCACCGTCATCAAACAGATCCGCCGGGCCAACGGCAGTGAACCCTCCGAGGGGTTACGCTAGTTGATCCTGATGGACAGCGACTTGGTCACGCTCGCCTGGACCAGCGTCGAGGTCTTGGTGTCGGAGACCCGGGCGGAAAAGGTGTAGATGCCGGTTTCGGTGGCCCGACCCGAGATGACACCAGTCGTGGAGATGGCGAGGCCGGTCGGCAACGAACCGTCGGCCAGCGACCACCGGTAGGGCGCCCGGCCCGCCGCCACTTGGAGCTTGGCCGAGTAGGCCACGTTGGAGCTGGTGTAGACGGTGCCGGCTGGGAGCGAGCCGGTGGTGATGGAGAGGAGCGGGGCGGCGGCATACCGAATGGCACCTTCATAGGGGTAGCCCCAGGTCGTCAGCAGTGTGGTGAAGGACCGGAGTCCGACCGTGTCGTCGCCGACGGCATCCCAGACTTCGCCGTTGCCGGCATAGACCCCCGAATGTTGGTAGGCGCCGATCGATCCGCCCCAGTAGGTCACGTCACCGGGCCGGAGGCCGGCCCACGGATTGCCGCTGGCCGGTGGTTTTATGTACGTTCCCACGTCCTTCAATTGGCTGCCGTCGCCCGGCAGCTTCACCTTGCCGTCGGTTCCCTGGTAGACGGCGAACTGGGCCAGGCTCATGCAACCGAAACCGGGCGCCGTACATCCGCTGTTCGCCGGCTTCACCGGCCCGTACCACCCGTTGCCACCGCCGCAGTTGGGCACACCCTTCTCCCTGGCTGCGAAGTAGAAGATGGCATTTTCGGCCGTTCCCGCCGCCTGCGGGTGCGTCTTCACCGTCGCCCCGGTGGCCGGGCTCGAGGCGGCGCCGCTCGCCTGGCCGACGCCGACGGCGATTCCCGACAGTGACCCCACGAGGACCACGGCGATCACCGCCTTCGTTGTCAGACTGGCGCCCAAGATCTTGGAACGCATCGTGTACCTCCGCGGCGAATTCGGACTGCCCCAACCACCGAAAGTACCATCCGAACCCGGCATTTCGATAGACCGCACCCTGTTTACCCGTCTCCGTGACCGCTTCCTCACCCCCAGCGACCGAACGCGGCCGTACGCTGGATCGGTGCACCGGGTCCAGATCGCGGTCATCGGAGGGTCGGAGGCGCCGGCTTCTGCACTGGCCCTGGCTGACCAGGTCGGGGTGGCCCTGGCCACCGCCGGGGCGATCGTTGTCTGCGGCGGCTTGGGTGGAGTCATGGCCGCCGCCTGTCGGGGGGCCAGGTCGGTCGGAGGACTGACGGTCGGTCTGCTTCCCGGGAGTGACCCGTCCGCGGCCAACCCGTGGGTCGAAATCGTCATCCCCACGGGATTGGGCGAGGCCCGCAACGCATTGGTGATTGGTTGCGCGGCCGCGGTGATCGCCGTGGACGGCGAGTACGGAACCTTGTCCGAGATCGCCCTGGCCCTGCATGCAGATATCCCGGTCATCGGGATCGGGACCTGGTCACTGATCCGACCCGGAGGCCGGTCTGACGGCGGGATCGTCCCGGCGAACGACCCGGCGGAGGCGGCCGCGATGGCGGTGGCGCTGGCTTCCGGCTGACGGCTCGGGCGTGTGCGCCGGAGGCGAGCGGGCGATCCGGCGAACCGTTAGTCTGGCTCCGTGCGGGTCCGGCGTCTGGCCATTCTTCTCACCGTGGTTGTCGTGGCCGCGGCCACCTTCTTCGTGGTCAGGATGGCCGGGGCCTCCTCGACGACCACCTCGGCCCGGCCGGTCACCACCATCTCACTCACGATGGCGACGGCGTACAAGCCCAAGGCGGCGGACGGGGGAACGGACGACTACCACTGCACCTTGATGAATCCCCACATCCAGAAGAACTCGTACATCATCTCCAGCCAGTTCGTGCCCGGCAGTGCCGAGGTCCATCATGCCGCTCTCTATCTGGTGCCACCATCGCTGGCGGCAACTGCGGAACGGGACAATGAAGTCGGAAAGGGCTGGTCGTGCTTCGGCGAGGGCGCTCTTCCGAACACGGCGATCGCCGGACTTTCCGAGGTGCCACTTCTCAGTTTCTGGGCTCCGGGTCATGGGGTGGATGACCTGCCCAAGGGGACCGGGGTCCCCCTTCCGGCCGGCAGTCTGGTGATCATGCAGGTGCACTACAACCTGCTCGTCGGCAACAAGCCGGTGAAGAACTCACTGGTCCTGCATACGGTGCCGGTCTCGACGCCGCTCCTACCGCTCCATCTCGATCTGATGCTGGCGCCACCTAACATTCCCTGTCCGACAGGGGTGACCGGGCCGCTGTGCAATCGCACCGCGGCGCTGGCCGACGAGGCCCACCTGTTCGGCCAGACCGCCGTCGAAGAGGTGGACGGCATCGAGGGAATCTGCGGCGAGAACATTGCTGATCCGCCGGAGGGCGACTCGGCTTCGTGCATGACGTCGATTGACAAGAGCGGTTACATCGTCAGGGTGCAGGCGCACATGCATCTCCTGGGGGTGGGGTTCACCATGGTGCTCAACCCGGGAACACCCGAGGCGAAGACCGTCCTCGACGTTCCCAACTACAACTTCCACGACCAACGTTCCTACAACCTGACCACACCGATTCACGTGTCCAACGGCGAGCCGGTCCAAGTGACCTGCACCTACGACCCGATCCTGGCCCAGGAACTGCCCATCCTCAGGAAGGCCCCGCCCCACTTCGTGACCTGGGGTGACGGATCAACGGACGAGATGTGCATCGGTCTGGCCTGGATCTCGGGCTCCCTTCCGAACACCCACGATCCGGTCTGACGCACATCCGGCCGGCCCGGCAACCCGGGGCAGCCCGATCCCCTCGGGTCGCCGACCATGTGACGAGCTCGTACCCCTATTCGAGCTCTTTCCAGTGCGGGCGCCTGAACAGGCGGGCAAATCGGGCGTTCAGCGATGACCCCTCTTCGTAGGTGGCGTCAAGGTGAAGTACCGGCGGACCGTCCGGTGCCGGCAGATCTGCGGCCTCTTCCTCCGAGAGCGTGCACGAAACACGGGTCGTGGTGATGTCGGTGATCTGGTCCCGGTCCACGAATCGATGACCGTGTTTGGTGGAGACCACAATCCCGTCGAATTCATCCAACTCGGGTATCTGCAGGACGTGCGCCACCGTCCCGAACTCGGAACCGGACGAGCTGAGGACGGGCGTGCCCGTCCCCAGGGCAAGGTACGAGATGGGTTCGCCTTCGTCCATGATGATCTCCTTTCGGCGGCCGCCCACCACTCTAGTTTCCGCCGGTCTCGAAACTCAGCGGTGGTGACCGGTATTGGACCGTCATCTCTCGGTAGAGTTTGGGCTGGTGTCACTCATCCGACGTGCTCTGGTTCTCTCGGCCGTGGTGGTCGTGGCCCTCGGCGCCTCGTTCATGCTCGAGAGCACGACCGCCGCTTCCTCAGCACCCCGGCCGGTCCAAGCGGCCCAGCCCGCCCCAGGGCCGGCATCTCCTGGCCTGTGCTTCGCCACACAGAAATGCGTGCCGGCCAACCATCCGGGCACCTCGGGAACCATCGCACCGGCCCTGACCTTCGGCTTCATCGGCGCCGCGGCCGTGGTGCTGATCGATAGACGACGCCGTCGACGTGGACCCGTCGTCCGACCGACGCCCTTCGGCTTCTTCCCCGCCATAGACAGACCACCGATAGCGAACTAGTCGTCCAGCGACGCGAACCGGCCGCAAGGCCCCGGTCGCGGCACGACACGGCAATCGACTCGATTGTCCATTTCATTCGCTCGGCATGCCCACCGCGGCATGCCCCCTTCGGAAGGTCTCCATCATGTCTCGTTCCATTCCCGTCACTCCCTCGCGCCACCCTGCCGTTACCCGCACACCCAGCCTCCTGGCCTGGGGTGCCGTCGGTCTGGTCATCCTCATCGTGGTCACCCTGGTCATTGTCAAGATCTCAACCGGAGGTGGTCCGACGACCAGTTCGCACCAGGCTGTACTTCCGGCGCCACCGGCCCTGGTGCACGAGATCTCGGCGGTGCCGCCGTCGGTGTTCAACGCGGTGGGGGTTGCCATCCCGTCCGAGTTCGCCGGCGGCACTCCCATCGTGATCTCCGGGCAGCCACCCCTCTCCCTCAACGGGAAATCACCCACGCTGATGTACTACGGAGCCGAGTACTGCCCATTCTGCGCGGCTGAGCGGTGGGGAATAGCGGTGGCCCTGGCCCGATTCGGAACCTGGACCGGTCTGGACACGACGGCCTCAGGTCTCCTGGACGGGGACTTCAGCACGCTGTCGTTTCGGAACGCCAAGCTCACCAGCCGGTACGTCAACTTTGTGCCCATCGAGACCTGTACGAATGTGGTCGATTCCGGGGCCACCGGATGCAGCGGCTACAAGCCTCTGCAGACTCCGACCAAGTCGGAGCTCGCGGTGCTGACCAAATATGCGAGCTCCTCGTTCGTGCCCGGCGACACCCAGGGCATCTCATTCCCGTACATCGATGTGGACAACAAGGTCCTCTACTCGGGTTCCACCTACCAGCCGACGATACTCACCGGGCTCAGTCAGGCCCAGATCGCGGGAGGACTGACCGACTCGGCCGATCCGGTGACCCGGTCGATCATCGGGACCGCCAACTACGTGACCGCATCCATGTGCGCCGGCACCAAGGGTGCTCCGGCCTCTGTCTGTGCGAGTCCGGGAGTGAAAGCGGCGGCCACCGCTCTGCGGCTCACCCCGTCCAGTGGATGAGCCGAGCCGGGGTGGTCGGCCGCGGTTGCAGTAGCATGGAGACCCACTCGGCATCCAATCTCCCGTGAGAGGCAGCGTCCGCATCCGACTCGCAATGAGCCCTGGCTGATGAGTCTCGAAAGCCCAGCGTCCGGTCAGGACCCCGGCACCGATGCGGGCGCACCGGGACGCGGTCCGCGTCGGCCCGTCGGCATCGTCGTACTGGTCACCGTGGTCCTGGTCGCGGCGGGCGCCGCCGCCTACGGCCTGGTCGATGCCAAGTCGTCCGGGCCCAAGGCATCCGCGCCGACCACCTCGGACGCACGCGCCCTCTCGGCCGGGCACCGGGACAGTGGGTCCCGGCCACCCTCGGCCTCGAGGACGGCCACGGTCTCTCCCACCTCGGGGGTGCCGACGCCGACCACGACGACCGCCCCCACCACCACGACCACGACCGTCCCGGCGACACACGGCCCCATCACGTCGCCCCCCCTCCCTCCTCCGGGCCCGGGGTTCAACGAGGGGCAGGTGACCGCCGTCGGCGACTCGGTGATGATCGACTACGAAACGCTTCTCCAGCAGGACATCCCCGGCGTCAACGTGCAGGCGTCGGTGGGCGAGCAGTGGTCGGCCGGGGAGGCTGAACTGGCACAGCTGAAGTCGGAAGGCCAGCTCGGCGCGGTGGTCGTCGTCGGTCTGTCCACCAACGGGCCCATCTCGAGTACGGACTTCGCCAACATGATGGGCATTCTCTCGGGAGCATCGCGGGTGGTCTTCGTGACCGTCCACGTCGACCGGCCTTGGCAGGACCCCAATAACGCAGTACTGGCTGCCGGTGTTCACCAGTACCCGAACACGGTGCTGGCCGACTGGTACGGCCTCGTCGATCAGAACCCGGGCTGGCTGTACGCCGACGATACCCACCTGCCCATCGACGGGCCTGGCGCCCAGGCACTGGCCAACCTGGTGGCGGCCCAGGCCTGATGCTTCCTGACCGGTCCGTGCTCAGTCCACCCCGATCCGGTCGGTCACCTCAAGGATCTCCGGGGAGTGCGGCATTGGGATCGAAGATGAAATCTTCAGCACCTTCGTTGTCGGCGCGCAGCAGGTCCTCCCCGTCAGCCGAGGCATGCTCGGCCACCGGCTCGAGCGGACCGTCGAAGTGGGTGCTCGGCGCCGGGTCGTGCGACTCGACTCCGTGGTCCCTGACCAGCGCGGTGGGAGCGCCGTCGGAGATCCACCGGTCCTCATGCAGGCGGAAGGGATCGTGGTACCAGCCCTCGGCGTTCATGGTCTCTCCTTTGTGGCTCTCGACCGGAGCCTATCGGGGTCAGGCCCAGCCGAGCTCCTTCAGCCGGTGGTCATCGATACCGAAATGGTGGCCGATCTCGTGGATCACCGTCTTGCGTACCTGCTCGACCACTTCCCAGGAGGTCTGGCACACGGCACAGATGGTGGCCATGTAGATCGTGATGCGGTCGGGGGTGGATGCCGAGTAATGGTTGCCCCGCTGGGTGAGGGGCACGCCTTGATACAGGCCCAGTAGCCGCCCGGGCGGGCTGAGGTCGTCGACCACGACAGCCACGTTTTCCATGGCTCTCCCCAACTCCTCGGGTATGCCGTCGAGGGCGTCCGCCACCAACGCTTCGAACTGCCCGACCGACATGGTGATCACATCCGCCATCATGGCAACATCCGCGGGGTGCCGTCAGAGCACCCGGGTGGTAGCCGGCCGGCCGGGTGGGACGCGGCGGCGGGGATGCGATGACGTCGGTCAGCGTCCCGTGGCCCCACCTTCGGGGCTGCGGGGGTCGGCGGCACCGACGTAGTGCCGGGCCGTGCCGTCCGGGCGGTCGACGACGGCGATGATCTGGGCGCATCCGACCGCCACCGGGTCGAAGGCGCCGATCGACTGGACCTGGTGACCCCGCTCGGCCAGGCCCTGCTTCCACTCCGGGGGTGCGTGGGACTCCACCTGCACCGTCAGGTCGTCACCCCACCAGAGCCGGAACGGACCTGCTGACGGTGCATCCAGGGCCAGGCGTCCGCCGGCGACGGCCGTGGACGGATCCTGTCCTCCACGGAGCATGCGGGCCAGGAGCTGGAGGAGGATCTGGGGCTGGGCATCGCCACCCATGGCCCCGACCAGATGGGTCAGTGATCCCTCGGTCGTGGTGGCCAGCATCGGGGAGAGGGTGTGGGGTGGCCTGTTCCGCGGCCCGAGTTCGGCCGGGTGACCTTCCTCGAGGGAGAAGCCCACACCGCGGTTGTGGAGGAAGACACCCGTCGACCCGGCGGTGAGATGGGATCCGAAATCGAGGGCGTTGGACTGGGTGAGCGAGATGCCGAGGCCGTCGGCGTCGATGGCGCACAGGTGGGTGGTGTCCCCGTTGCCGATGCGGGGGACCGGGCTGTCGGGTGGGGGCGCCGACATGGAGGCCACGTCCGGAGGGGCGGCCCGTCGGCGTTGGACCCGTTCCGCCGCCGCAGTCAGCCGAGGTTCGGCGAGGAGCGCGTCCCCGTCCGCCTGGTCGTACAGCCTGCTCGGGCGATCGTGCCCGGCGGCCCGGGCCGACTCGACGATCAGGTGGGCCCACAGCGGATCGTCCGGATCGCCGCCGATGGCCAGCTGCTCGGCGATCCAGGAGCCGGCCAGTGTGAGGTAGCCCTGGGAGGGGGGAGGAACGGTCCACAGGTCATGTCCCCAGACGGTGAGCCGAAGTGGTTCGCACCATTCGGCCAACGGGTGTTCGAAGTCGTCCGTGGTGAACACGCCGTCCCCCAGGGTCATCAGGGCCCGCCCGAATTCGCCTTCGTACAGTGCCTCGCGCCCCCCGGAGGCGATGGCCCGCAAGGTGCGGGCGATGCCCGGAAGCCGGACCAGGTCGCCGGGTCGGAGCGGCCCGTCGGGGCAGAGTTCGGAGCGGCCGGGCGCTTCGAACACCAGGTGGCTCGAGAGGGCCAGGAGGATCGAAGCCACGAAACCGTCGTCAGCCAGTCCGATGGCCGGGCCGAGCACGGTCTCGAGGGGCAGCCGGCCGAAGCGGTCATGGAGGGCGAGCCACCCGTCCACGGCGCCGGGAACAGTGACACTGCGGACGTCGCCGCGCAGGGGCATGACCGACAGACCTTCGGCCCGCATCCCCGCCGGGTCGACCCCTGATCCCGCACGGCCCACCGCCAACAGCGCTCGCGGACGGGATCCGGGGGAGTGGACCATGGCCAGGAGATCCCCACCCATGCCGCACAGATGGGGACCGGTCACGGCCATGACCGCGGCCGCGGCCACGGCGGCGTCAGCCGCGCTGCCGCCTTGTTCAAGGGCGGAGAGGCCGGCGATCGACGCCAGCTGGTCGGCACTGGCGACCATCCCCCGTCGTCCGGTGCGGGGTCCGAACGGAGCAGACGGAAAACTCATGGACCTGGCATACCACGAGGTGTCAGCGGTCGTGGAGATTGGCGTAGAGGATCAGTCCCGCCGCCACCACGGCTCCGGCGACCACGACGGCCGAGATGCCGAACCGCTCGCTGAGTGGTCCGGCCACGATGGCCCCGAGTGGAACGGTGCCCCCGAAGGCCATCACCCACAGGGCCATCACCCGCCCGCGCACGGAGTCGTCGAGCCGTTTCTGGAGCACGGTGGCCAGTCCGGTGACCGTGACGAAGTAGAACAAGCCGAGGAGGAACACGACCGGGTAGGCGGGACCGGGGCTGCGCAGCAGGCCGAACACCGCCAATGTCACCGCATAGCCACCGAGGCCGACGCGGACGATGGGCTCGAGCCGGCGCCCGGCCAGGAAGGTGCCGATGGAGAGGGCTCCGACGACGGCTCCCGTGCCGAAGCTGGCATAGAGCAGACCGTAGGCGATGGTGCTTGCGCCGATCCGGAGGTCGTTGTGGGCGAGGACGGGCATGAGCACGGCGATCGGGAGGCAGAAGAAGGAGAAGAGCATCATGGTGGTCAGGCAGCGTCCGACCACGCGGTCGCGACGGGCCAGGACGAACCCGTCGAGGATCCGCCGCCATCCTTGTTGCATCACCGAGGTGGGCGGGGGGAGATGCACGGTGAACAGGGCGCCGATGAGCGCGAGGTAGGACGCCGCATTGACGGCGAAGGCCCAGGGCGCTCCGACCTTGGCGTAGAGGACGCCGCCGATAGCCGGCCCGATGACCCGCGACAGGTTCATGTTGGCGGAGTTGAGGGAGATGGCCCCGGGCAGATCCTTGCGCTCGACCAGGGTGGGAATCAGGGCGGAGAACGTCGGTGCGTAGAACGCCTGGCCGATGCCGCTGGCCAGCACGGCGACGAACAGCGCGCCGATGCTGGGATGGTGCACATGGGTCAGCCAGACGATGACCAGCGCCACCAGGCACTGTTCGACGGTGACGACCACGAGCAACTTGCGCCGGTCGAATCGGTCGGCAGCCATTCCGCCGACCGGGGAGAGCAGGAAGAGGGGTCCGAGCTGAGCCAGCGTCATGAGGCCCACGTCGGTGGATGACCCGGTGGTGTTGAAGACGAACGCGGCCAGCACGACCGTCTGCATCCAGCTCCCGATATTGGACACCAGCGCAGCCAGGTAGATCCGACGGAAGACGGGGTAGCCGAGCGCCGCTCTGGCCCCACCGACCTCGAGGACCCGATCGCCCTCGAGAAGCGCGTCCTCGACGTCCTCGACGTCGGAGTCGATCGACATCGGGTCCCCGTCCGGCTGGGGATCAGCCAAGGGCTTCGAGCGTGGCCTTGGCTGCCTTGCCGGCGGCCATGGATGCATCACGGCCCAATCGCACCAGACCTGGGATCCGACTCGGTTTGGCCGCCATCATGCGGAGGGCGGCCCCGATGTCCGCCGAGCCGTCGGGTCGCAGTGTTCCGAGCACCGGCGCATCGGTATACCCGTCATCGGGCCGGTCGCTGATCACCCTGACCACGCTCCAGGGGACACGGCGCTCTTCGCAGACGGCCGCCACCCCGCTCGACTCCATCTCGAGCGCGATCACTCCCTGACCGGCCAATTGAGCCAGCCGGGATGGATCGGAGATGAGCTCGTCGACGGTGCCGATGGTGCCTTCCATGACCGACTGTCCGAGGGGTGACGGTCGGAACTCCCGCCCCGAGCTCACGTCGAGCACGACCTCGGGAACGATCACCGTGCCGATGGTGGAGGAGGGGACGATACCGCCGGCGATGCCGCTCACCACGACCTGGTCGACGGAGAGTTGGTCCAGCAGGCGTTGCGTTGTCCGTGCCGCCACCGTGGGCCCGACCCCGAGTTGACAGACGGTGATCTCGACCGTGTCCCGGACTCCCACGAAGACCTTGGGTCCCGCCGTGACGGACCGGCGCGCACCCAGCCGTTTGACGATGGGCTTGAGCTCCATGGCCATGGGGGCCAGCACCAACACCCTCCGGCTCGGATTCACCGCTCCAGCTTGCCCGATCGGGGCGACCGGTGCCCGAATGCGATGTCAGCGTCCGGCCGTAGACGAGAAGTACCGCCGCATGGGCTCGAAGTAGCGTTCATCCCACGTGTCCCGGTCATAGCTGTAACGGCCCTCGGGAACATCGGTGTGCCTGATGGTGATTCTCGTCCCCTGGTCGTCCGGTTCCAGCACCACCTCGATCCGCGAAGGCCCTTCGTCTTCGGCGAACTCGGACGTCCGCCACGACTGGACGATGCGACGACCCGGTTCGAGGGAGAGGGTGCGACCGGAGATGTAGCCATCCCACGCTTCGAAGGCTCCTCCGATCTCCGGGTCGACGATGGCCGGCGAGCCGGTCATGGCGGTGTGGCCCGCGCTCGACATCCAGGCGTCGTAGACGGACTGTGGCGTCGCCGGGACCACGTCGGTCAGCTCGAACTCGTTGGCCACCGGTGCTCTCCTCGAAGGGTTGATCGGAAAACTCTCGGACAAGCGTAGGCACGCCCCGGGCATCATGTCCGGGCCCGTGCGGACCCGCCGCGCCCCGGCCTTCGTGTCCCGATTACCCTGTTGGGGTAGGTGACGGCGGAACGGACAGCGAAGGGAAAGGGCCAGTCGTGCGACGACGGATGCTGAATGGCAAGATCCACCGTGCTCGGGTCACCGATGCCGATCTCAATTACGTCGGTTCGATCTCGATCGACCCGATCCTGATGAAAGCCGCCGATATCGTCACCAACGAGCAGGTGGCCGTCTACAACCTGATGAACGGGGCCCGGTTCGAAACCTATGCCATCGAGGGTTCCGAGGGGCAGATCTGCCTCAACGGAGCCGCGGCCCGGTTGGCGCAGGTGGGTGACCTGGTGATCATCGCCACCTACGTCGATGTCGGGGACGACGAGGTCGTCGACCACCGGCCCAGCGTGGTCTTCGTCGACGAGGAGAACCGACAGACCGACCCGCAGTGACGGGCGTGCGCCGGCCGACGGCGCACCTCGATCGGTTGGACGGCGATCCTCTGAGCGTGCGAAACGGGCGGCGCCGGCGGCTGGCCGCACGGGAAGGGACAAACCTGCTGGTCAGGGGCTTAGCGATTGGCCAGAAATGACAGGTGACTGCCGAAAGTACTAATCGGGCCGCTATACTTCTGATTGCTCGCAAACGGCTGCCGCGCTGCCGAGTTGGGGGGAAGGTACGGCCAAGAAGTATCGGCTCGATGCGTGCAAGCAAGCGGGCCGAGTTGAGTGAGGCCGATGTCGCGACGAAGGGGCCTTTGATGCGTAAGTGGGCACAGGGACTAAAGCAGTGGTCGCTTTGGCTCGTGGGGGAGGGCTCCACCCCTGACAGAAGCGCGGGAATGATGCTCGCAGCCACGGTCGCCGTGCTGGTGCTGCTCGGTGGAGGGGCAGCCTGGGCCCTCCAGAATCCGGCCCCGGCCAAGAAGGGCCATGCCGATGCGGCGGAGGTGGCGCGTTACAAGGCGGCGCTGGACCATCACAAGAAGAAGAAGAAGAAGGCCTCGGGGGCCGTGGCCGCCGGCCACCACAAGAAGAAGAAGTCGGCGACCGGCAAGAAGTCCAGGTCCTCCGAGTACAAGAAGGCAGTGGCCCTGGCCCTGGCCGACGGGAAATCCAAGAAATCGAAGGGGAAGGCCGCGCACGCCAAGCGCAAGGCCCAACATCACGCCAAGAGCGCGCAAAACTCTGCGACTTCATCTCCGTCCGGTTCGGTGGCCGATCCGGCGAGTTCGGGCTCCAACCCCCTGATTTCGTCTGCGCTCCTTCCCCCGGTGCATCCGGCCTCGACCCGGGCCACCGCTCCGGCGCCTCCATCGGCAGCCACCCCGCTGTCCACTTCCCAGGCCGCATGGGTCACCTGGGCGGCCCCTGCTGACAACGGGTCGGCCATCACCGGGTACAACGTCTATGTGGCCACCAGGTCGGGCGCGGAGTATCTCGAGCCGGCCAACGGAGCGGAACCTGTTTCGGGTCGGGGGTACCTGGTCTCGCACCTCATCCCCGGGACCACCTACTACTTCACGGTTCGGGCCATCAATGCCAAGGGGGTGTCCGCTCCCTCCAACCAGGTTTCCACCGTGCCGCCGGTCACCTTCCAGGGGGTCGGGGCGCTGCCTGCACCCGTGGTGGCCATGACCTCGGACCCGCAGGGCACCGGGTACTGGCAGGTCAACTCCTCCGGTTGGATCGCCACCGAGGGATCGGCGGTCGACTTCGGATCGACGGCGAACGTCAGCTTGAACGGTCCGATCATCAAGATCGAGGCCACCGCCGACGGCGGGGGCTACTGGGAGATCGCTTCAGACGGGGGCATCTTCGCGTTCGGCGACGCCGGCTACTACGGATCGATGGGTGGGGAGCCGCTCAATGCCCCGATTGTCGGGTTCGCGGCGACGGCAGACGGCGGGGGCTACTGGGAGGTGGCCAGCGACGGCGGCGTCTTCGCCTTCGGGAACGCCCGGTTCAGTGGCTCGATGGGCGGACACTCCCTGACAAAACCGATTGTGGGCATCGCCCTCGATCGGGCCAACGGCGGGTACTGGGAGGTGGGCAGCGACGGTCAGGTCTACAACTTCGGCGGCGCGCCCAAGTTGGGCTCCCCCGGCCCATCGTCCCTCACCGGCACCATCGTGGGCATTGCCGGTGCTCCCACCGGCCAGGGGTACTGGGAGGTGGGCAGCGACGGTGCGGTCTACGCCTACGGCTCCGCCGGCTTCCATGGTGCGGCCTCCGGCCAGACGCTCAACGCCCCGGTCGGGGGCATGGCCGTCGACAACTCGACCGGCGGGTACTGGCTGTTCTCGATGGACGGCGGGACCTTCGCCTTCGGGGCGCCGTTCTACGGGGCGGGCTGACCGACGGCGTTGACCCCGTGCCCTGACCGTCGGCGTTGACCGGCAGGGTCGCACCCATCACCTTGGCGCCGCTTCACCCTGGCACCCCCTCACATGCGCTCCGCGGCCAGCGCGGCCAGAACCGTCGACGGTCAGGTGCCGAGCATCCGCTCGAGGGCTCGGGAGCGCCAAGTGGTGCGACCGGTGCGGTCTTCGGCCCGATCGGCACTTCCGGCCAGTCGGAGCCCGGCGTTGATCCCGACGAAGCGCAGGGGCTCGGGCTCCCATGGCGGCGATCGGTGCCCCACCCAGGGCAGGGCGACCAGGTCGGTGTCACGGCGGAGGACGAGATCGCGCAGTGTCCGCCCGGCCAGATTGGTGGTCGACACCCCGTCGCCGACGTAGCCGCCGGCCCAGGCGATGCCGCTCCCGGCATCCAGCCCGACTGACGGGAACCAGTCGCGGGCAATTCCGAGCGGGCCGCCCCAGCGGTGGGTGATCTCGAATCCGGACAAGGCCGGGAACAGCTCGATGAGTGTCCGGCGAAGCGCCTCGTGGACCCGTTCGTCCCGGTCGAATTCGGGCCGGATGGCCGAGCCGTAGTGGTATGGAGCACCGCGCCCACCGAAGGCCAGCCGGCCGTCCTCGGTCCGCTGGCCGTAGATGATCAGATGGCGGTGGTCGCTGAAGGTCTCCCGGTTGGCCAGACCGGCACCGGACCAGAACTCGTCGGGGAGGGGCTCGGTGGCGATCATCAGCGAGTACACGGGGACCAGGGTGCGTTCCTCTCCCGCCAGGGTACGGGTGTAGCCCTCGGTGGCCCGGACGACCGAGGCCGCCCGCACCATTCCTGACTTCGTCTCGACCGCGCCGGGCCGGATCGCATATGCCTCGGTCTGCTCGTAGATGGCCACCCCCCGTCGTTCCACCGCCTCGGACAGACCCCGAACCAGCCGTGCCGGATCGACCGTGGCGCAGTGAGGGGTGTACGTGCCTCCGAGGATGCCGGTGGCGCCGACCCGGGCCGAAGCCTCGGCCGCCGACAGCAGCCGGAGATCGTGCTCGTCCACCCCGCGGGCCCGGGCCGCGGCCACTTCGTCCCGCGCCCGTCGGAGCTGGACGCCGGTCCTGGCCAACACCACGGTTCCACCCCGAACGAAGCCGCAGGCGATGGCTTCGGTGGACACCACCCGCCCGACCTCGTCGACGGTCGCCTGCATGGCGCGGCGCATGGCGTCGCCCGACCCGGGCCCCACCGTGCTGTCGAGGCGCGCCGCCGACGCCGCGAACAGTGCGGAGCACCATCCGCCGTTCCGACCCGAGGCACCGAAACCGACGACGTCCCGCTCGAGAACGGCGATGCGGAGTGTGGGGTCGGCCTCGGCCAGGTAGAAGGCCGTCCACAGCCCGGTGAGACCGCCACCCACCACCACCACATCGACATCGAGATCGCCGGCCAGGGCCGGCCGGACGGCGACGGGACCGGGGAGGAGGTCCCACCACAGCGACAGCTCCCGGTAGTGCTCCCCAGGCGACGGGTTCAGATCTGCTTCCACGCCTCGGTCAGCACCGAGCGCAGGATCGAGGTCATCACCTCGAACTCCTCCTCGCCGCAGGTGAGCGGCGGGGCCAACTGGACCACAGGGTCACCACGGTCGTCCGCCCGGCAGATCAGCCCGGCCTCGTACAAGGCTCCGGACAGGAAGCCTCGCAGCAGTCGTTCCGACTCGTCGTCGTTGAAGGTCTCCCGGGTGTCCTTGTCCTTGACCAGCTCGATCCCGTAGAAGTAGCCGGCGCCCCGGACGTCTCCGACGATGGGCAGATCCCGGAGGGTATCGAGTGAGGCCTTGAAGGCACCCTCGTTCTTCCGCACATTCTCGAGGAGGTGCTCCTTCTCGAAGACATCGATGTTGGCCATGGCCACCGCCGTGCTCACCGGGTGACCGCCGAAGGTCACGCCGTGCAGGAAGCTCTCGCCGTGGAGGAAGGGCTCGACCAGACGGTCGCTCACGGCCATGGCGCCGAGCGGGGAGTAGCCGCTGGTGAGGCCTTTGGCCATGGTGACGATGTCGGGCCGGTAGTCGTAGCGCTCCGCCCCGAACCAGTGACCGAGCCGGCCGAAGGCGCAGATCACCTCGTCGGACACGAGGAGCACGCCGTACCGGTCGCAGATCTCCCGCACCCGCTGGAAGTAGCCGGGAGGCGGGGGGAAGCACCCCCCCGAGTTTTGCACCGGCTCGAGGAAGACGGCGGCGACGGTGCCCGGACCCTCGATGAGAATGGCCTGTTCGATGGCATCGGCAGCCCACTGCCCGAAGGCGTCGAGGTCGTCGGCGAAGTACCTGGCCCGGTAGAAATTGGTGTTGGGCACCTTGATGGCCCCGGGGACGAGGGGTTCGAAGGGCGTCTTGATGCCGGCCAGTCCGGTGACCGACAGCGCCCCCATGGTGGCCCCGTGGTAGGCGATGTTGCGGCTGATCACCTTCAGCCGATCGGGCTGACCGGTCACCCGGAAGTACTGGCGGGCAAGCTTCCAGGCCGACTCGACCGCCTCGGATCCTCCGGTGGTGAAGAAGATCCGGTTGCAGTCACCGGGGGTCATCTCCGCCAACCGGTCGGCCAGTTCGACGGCCATCGGGTGGGCGTAGCTCCACACCGGGAAGTAGGCGAGGGTACTGGCCTGGCGGGCGGCCGCCTCGGCCAGCTCCGTGCGGCCATGGCCGATCTGACTGGTGAAGAGCCCGGACAGGCCGTCGAGGTAGCGCTTCCCGTTTTGGTCGTAGACCCAGACGCCTTCACCGCGGACGATGACTGGGATGTCGCTCGAGTCGGACATGCGGGTGAAGTGCATCCACAGGTGGCGATGGGCACTCTCTTCGATGGCTTCGTTGGAAAAGGTGGTCATCTCGTCCCCCAGGTGTAGGTCTGCTTGGTCAGTCTCAGGTACATGAAGGTCTCGGTGTCCCGCACGCCCGGGATCTGTCGGATGACGCCATTGAGCAGTTCGAGGATGGTGTCCTCGTCCTCGCACACCAGTTCGACCAGAATGTCGAACGACCCGGTGCACATCACCACGTAATCGATATCGTCGATGGCCGCCAACCGCTCGGCCACCATCCGGGCGTCCCCATCGGCCCTGATCCCCACCATGGCCTGACTGCGGAACCCGACCTGCAGCGGATCGGTGACGGCCACGATCTGCATGATCCCCGCGTCCCGCATCTTCTGCACCCGCTGACGGACGGCCGCTTCGGAGAGCCCGACCGCCTCGGCGATCGAGCCGTAGGTCCGGCGCCCGTCCTTCTGCAGTTCTTCGACGATCGACTTGTTGACGTCGTCGAGCAGCCCGTTGGCTGATGGGGCAGGGATGGACGGGGCCATGGTCAGGCGCTCAGGCCCCGCTTCCGCCGAGGGACCGACCGGCAGGATTGGCGACTTCGAAGAGTGATCATGCACTGCCTTTTATAGCAGTTCAAGCAGAATCCGTGCAGAAAATCGATTGGAATCGTCGGCGCGAACGGATGCAGCCCAAAAAAAACTTGTATGACGGCAATTCTTCGGCCACTATGACCTATCGGGTAGTCAGGATCGCCGTTCGAATTGGCCGACGCCGATCCTGGAGGACCTTTCGGCCCCTGGGGAGGGATGCGTGAGCGACAAGAGACCGGAGCGGGGATCGGCAGATCGATCAAGGCTGTCCAACTTCGTCGGGGGCCGGTACGTCGAGACCGCGGAGGGCACGACGGCCGGACTCGTCGACCCGAGCACCGGTGAGGAGTACCTCGAGGCTCCGGTATCGGGGCCAGAGGACATCGATCTGGCCATGACCGCCGCGGCCTCGGCCTTCCCCCAGTGGAGGGACGCCACCCCGTCCGAGCGCAGCCTGGCCCTCTTCCGGATCGCCGATGCGCTGGAGGCCAGGGCCGAGGACCTGGTCCACGTCGAGAGCAGGAACACGGGCAAGCCGTTTGCCGTCACCATGGCCGAGGAGATCCCTCCGCTGGTCGACCAGATCCGCTTCTTCGCCGGGGCGGCGCGCCACCTCGAAGGCAAGTCGGCCGGCGAGTACATGAAGGACCACACCTCGATGATCCGACGCGAGCCGATCGGCGTGTGTGCGGCGGTGACCCCGTGGAACTATCCGTTGATGATGGCCGTCTGGAAATGGGCCCCGGCCCTGGCCGCCGGCAACACCATGGTCCTGAAGCCGTCCGACACCACCCCGGCCTCGTCGCTCCTGATGGCCGAGATCATGAGCGAGTTCCTGCCTGACGGCGCGTTCAATGTGGTGTGTGGCGATCGCGGGTCGGGGCGCCTGCTGGTCGACCATCCCACCCCGGCCATGGTCTCGATCACCGGGAGCGTCCGGGCCGGCATGGAGGTGGCCGCGTCGGCGGCCACGCAGGTCAAGCGGGTCCACCTCGAGCTCGGCGGCAAGGCCCCGGTCGTGGTTTTCGACGATGCCGACGTGGCTGCCGCGGCCGAGGGCATCGCCATCGCCGGGTACTTCAACGCCGGGCAGGACTGCACCGCGGCCACCCGGGTACTGGCCGGGCCCCGGGTCCACGACGACTTCGTGAACGCGCTGGTGGAGCAGGCCCAGGCCCAGACGGTGGGAGGTCTCGACGTGGATGATGCGGACTTCGGCCCGCTCAACAGCGCTTCCCAGCTGGCCCGGCTCCGCGGTTTCTTCGAACGTCTCCCGTCCCACGCCGAGGTGGTGACCGGCGGGACGCCGGTGGGGGAGCGGGGCTACTGCTTCGCCCCCTCGGTCATCACCGGGCTGGATCAGGGGGACGAGATGGTCCAGGACGAGATGTTCGGACCGGCCATCACCGTCCAGCAGTTCTCCGACGAGGACCAGGCCCTGGCCTGGGCCAACGGGGTCCGGTACGGATTGGCCTCGAGCGTGTGGACCCAGAACCACGCCCGGGCCATGCGCATGGCCAAGGGACTCGACTTCGGGTGCGTGTGGATCAACACCCACATCCCGATCGTGGCCGAAATGCCCCATGGCGGCTTCAAGCAATCCGGCTACGGGAAGGACCTCTCGGCCTACGGCTTCGAGGACTACACACGCATCAAGCACGTCATGAGCTACATCGGGAGCTGAAAGGAGATGCGACGGCGACACCTCGAACGGCGTCGTGGCTAGAAAGGTTCACCACCTCATCTGGAGGGATCCGATGTCGAGCAAGCACCGCCAGCAGGACCGAGCAAGGGGGAGTCACTGACCATGTCCACCGATACTGCGGCACCCGAAGCAACGCCGTTAGCCGACAAGGGCCTCAAACCCGGCGCCCTCGGGTTGATCTCCAGCACGGTGATCGGCGTCGCATCCACGGCTCCCGCCTACAGCTTGGCCGCGACACTGGGCTTCGTCGTGGTGATCATCGGGCCCCAGTCCCCGATCGTCACCGTGCTCGCCTTCATCCCCATGTTGTTGATCTCCTTCGCCTACAAGGAGATGAACAACGCCGATCCCGACTGCGGCACCACGTTCACCTGGGCGGCGAGGGCGTTCGGTCCGAAGACCGGCTGGTTGGGTGGTTGGGGGATCATCGCCGCCGACGTCCTGGTCATGGCCAGCCTGGCCCAGATCGCCGGCCAGTACGTGTTCCTTCTCTTCAACGCCAACGCCATCGGCTCGGACGCTTCCAGCGGCTGGGTGCTGTTGGTGGGCATCTTGTGGATCGTGGCCATGACGTACATCTGTTATCTCGGGATCGAGATATCGGCCAACTTCCAAAAGGCCCTCCTCGGCATCGAACTCACCATGTTGCTCGTGCTGTCGGTGGTGGCGCTGGTCAAGGTGGGCAACGGGTCCGCTCCGGTCGGACACCTCACCCCGTCATGGTCCTGGTTCAACCCGTTCGATGTCTCGAGCCCGTCAGCATTCATCAACGGCTTCACGCTGATGCTGTTCATCTACTGGGGGTGGGATACGACGGTATCGGTCAACGAAGAGACCGCAGATCCCGCCACGGTCCCCGGCCGGGCCGCAGTGACATCGACGTTCGTACTGCTGGTGACCTATCTGCTGGTGATCCTGTCCGCCCAGTCCTTCGCCGGGTTGGGCACGACGGGGATCGGACTGGGGAACCCGGCCAACGAGAACGATGTCCTGTCGGGGCTCGGACACGCCGTGTTCGGCACCTCGGGTTTCGGCAGTTTGCTCACTCACCTCTTGTTGTTGATGGTGCTCACATCGGCCGCCGCCTCCACCCAGACGACCATCCTGCCCACGGCCCGGACGTCGCTGTCGATGGCCGTCTACAAATCGATTCCATCGTCCTTCGCCAAGATCCACCGCAGGCACCTGACGCCCACGGTGTCGACGCTGACCATGGGTGGGGTTTCCATCGTTCTCTACGTGATCATGAACTTCGTGTCCGCCGGCACGGTGATTGCCGACTCGGTGTCGGCGCTGGGCGTGATGATCGCGTTCTACTACGGGCTGACCGGATTCTCTTGTGTCTGGTACTACCGAAAGACGCTCACCGACGACGCCCGGACCCTCTGGATGCGGGGCATCTTGCCCCTGATCGGCGGCATCATGCTCTGGTTCGTCATGGTGTGGAGCATCTACCACGACTGGAACCCCGTGAACAGCTACACCTCGTGGACCATGCAGTTCCCGCCCCACTGGCACATCGGCGGGGTCTTCCTCATCGACGTCGGGACGCTCGTGCTCGGGATCGTCCTCATGCTCATCTATGCACAGCTTCGGCCGGCGTACTTCCGAGGCGAGGTCCTCAACAAGTCCACCAAGACACTGGTGCCCGCTGATCTCGGCGCCGAGGTGGGACTGTTCGGAATCCGCGAAGACGACGATGTACCGCAGCCGTAACCGGAAGTATCCGAGGGTAGTCGTCCCGTCCGTGGAAGGTTCGCTCACCACGGGTGGCAGGACGCCCCATGGCGGCACCGGTATCTCCCCGTGATCATCGGCGTTCCGAAGGAGGTGAAACCCGACGAGTACCGGGTGGCCATCACTCCGGCCGGCGTGCGCGAGCTCACCTCGGCGGGACATGCCGTCCTGGTCGAGAGCGGAGCAGGGATGGGCTCATCCATCCCCGACGCCGATTTCATCTCCACCGGCGCCAAGGTCATCGACGATGCCGACGAGATCTGGGCCGAGTCCGACATGGTCCTGGGTGTGAAAGAGCCGATCCCCGAGGAGTATCCACGACTCGGCCTTCGGAACGGCCAGGTCCTGTTCACCTACCTCCATCTGGCCGCCTCACGGCCGTGCACCGATGCCCTGCTCGAGGCGGGCAACACGGCCATCGCCTATGAGACGGTGCGCCTGGCCGATGGCTCACTCCCCCTACTCACGCCGATGAGCGAGGTGGCGGGCCGGATGGCCCCCCTGATGGGGGCTCACCACCTGATGAGCCCGGGTGGTGGCCGGGGGGTCCTCGTGTGCGGGGTCCCCGGGGTGCGAGCGGCCAAGGTGGTCATCCTCGGCGCCGGCGTGGCCGGCATGGCCGCGGCCACCCTGGCCGTCGGGATGCACTCGGAGGTCTACATCCTCGACCGCAATCTCGAGCGTCTCCGCCAGGTCGACCACCACTTCCGGGGCGCCCTCGAGACGGTGGCCTCGAGCACCCATGCCATCGAGGAGTGTTGCATCGACGCCGACATCGTCATCGGCGCGGTCCTGGTGGTGGGGGCCAAGGCACCCAAGCTGGTCTCCGACGATCTGGTGGCCCAGATGCGCGAGGGGTCAGTCCTGGTCGACATCTCGGTGGACCAGGGAGGCTGCTTCGAGTCGACCCGGCCCACCACGCACTCCGATCCGACCTTCGAGGTCGACGGCTCGGTGTTCTACTGCGTGGCCAACATGCCCGGAGCCGTCCCCCACTCATCGACCCACGCCCTGGTGAATGCCACGCTGCCCTACGTGCTCGAGATCGCCGGCCGCGGCTGGCGTGACGCGGTGCGAGACGATGCGGCCCTGGCCGAGGGCGTCAACGTGGTCGAAGGCTCGATCGTCTACGGGCCCGTGGCCGATGCCCACGGCCTGCGCTCGGTTCCCCTGGCCGCCGTCCTCGACTGATCGGGAATGGCCGCGGTGTCAGTCCGGTTCCAGTCGGCGAAGGGGAGCCGAGCCCGGCGCCGGGTTTCCCGCGCTCAGGTGTTCGGGGACCCCGACACCGGGACGCAGTGCCGGATCGGGAACCGGATCGAGGCGGACCGTCCGCAGGGGGATCTCGCCCGCCCACACGCCGAGCTCGGCGTCTGGGCCGTCGCCGTCATCGGGCGGACCGCGCCGGATCTTCACCGAGCACTCGTCGAGGGCCATCCGCAAGACGGTCGTGGCCGCCAGCTCCCGGTCCGACGGCGAGCGGGCATACTCCCACTGCCCGGGGGCGGCCTGGTCGCTGATGGCCCGGAGGCCGACCCGCTTCTGGTCGGGGTCGGTCAGCACTTCTGGCGTCCCATAGACCATGGCACAGCGGTAGTTGACGGCATGTTCGAACACCGACCGGGCCAGCACGAGGCCGTCCACATGGGTGACCGTGACGCACGCCCTGACCGGCCGGCGGGCGGCACGGAGGCTCCGGCTGGCCACCGATCCGTGCAGGAAGAGCCGGTCGTCGAGGCGGGCATAGCTGGTGGGCACCACCATGGGCTGTTCGTCGACGAGGATGCCGAGATGGCAGACGAACCCGGCGTCGAGGACGGCATACAGGTCGGATCGCCGATGGGATCCCTGCTCGGGGAGGCGCCGGAGGCGGGTCAGTTCGGTCGTCGGCACCTCACCAGTGACCGGTCGCACCTCATCCGCGCCCTCATCCGGGGCCGGGTTGGCGCCGAGGGGTCGGATCGCGTCTGACATGGGACGAGTCTGCCACGTAGCCTCCAACAGGCAGTTCGGAGTTGTGAGCACCCTGGTGCGGTCGAGGGACGGAGCGACGTGAAGCGAATCGGATCCACGGGGGACGAAGCCGGGGTCAGGACAGCTCCGGTCTTCGATCCCGCCTCCGGGGAGCAGACCGGAGCTGTTGTCCTGGCGTCACCCGGCGACGTGGACCGCGCCGTGGCCGGGGCCCGGGCCGCCTGGTCCGAATGGCGCGAATCGTCGCTGTCGGCGAGAACCCGCATGCTCTTCGCCTTCCGGCAGCTGGCCGACCGGCACCGTGACGACCTGGCCCGCCTGATCACGGCCGAGCACGGCAAGGTCCTCGAGGACGCCAGGGGCGAAGTGTCCCGCGGCATCGAAGTGGTGGAGTTCGCCTGCGGGATCCCCCAACTCCTCAAAGGGGAATTCTCCGAGGACGTGTCCAGCGGGGTGGACGCTTCGTCGATCCGCCAGCCGCTCGGGGTGGTGGCCGGCATCACCCCGTTCAACTTCCCGGTCATGGTCCCGATGTGGATGTACCCGGTCGCCATCGCCTGTGGGAATTGCTTCATCCTCAAGCCGTCCGAACGCGATCCTTCCCCCTCGCTCCTGATCGCCGACCTGTGGCGTGACGCGGGACTCCCGGACGGGGTGTTCTCGGTGGTCAACGGCGACGCCGTGGCCGTCAACGCGCTGCTCGACCACCATGACGTGGCCGCCGTCTCGTTCGTCGGCTCGACACCCGTGGCCCGACAGGTGTTCGAACGGGCCACCTCCACGGGGAAGCGGGTGCAGGCCCTGGGCGGGGCCAAGAACCATGCCGTGGTCATGGCCGACGCCGATGTGGACACCACGGCCGATGCCCTCATCGCCGCCGGCTACGGCTCGGCCGGCGAGCGGTGCATGGCCATCTCCGCGGTGGTGGCGGTGGGCGGGGGTGACCGCCTGGTGGAGGCCCTCCGTGTCCGGGCCACGGCGCTGAAGGTCGGGCCGGGCCGCGACCCCGGGTCGGATATGGGGCCGCTGATCACCGAGGCCCATCGTGACCGGGTGGCGGGGTATGTCGAGTCGGCCGAGCGGGAGGGCGCGGTCGTGGTGGTGGACGGGCGGGACGTCAAGGTCTCGGGGGGTGACGGTGGGTTCTTCCTCGGTCCGTGTCTGGTGGACCGGGTGACGCCCTCGATGGAGGTCTACCGGGACGAGATCTTCGGTCCGGTGCTGTCCGTGCTGCGGGTCGACGATCTCGATCAGGCCGTCGAGGTGGTCAACGCCAATCCCTTCGGAAACGGCACGGCGATCTTCACCCGCGACGGGGCGGCGGCCCGCCGGTTCCGACGGGACGTGACCGTGGGCATGGTGGGCATCAACGTGGCCATCCCCGTTCCCATGGCCTACTACTCGTTCGGTGGGTGGAAGCAGTCGCTGTTCGGCGACGCCCACATCCACGGGATGGAAGGTGTCCGGTTCAACACCCGTCTCAAATCGGTCACCACCCGGTGGCCCGAACTCGCAGCCGACCCCGACGCCGGGATCGCCATGCATTTCCCGTCAGGAGATCACCCGTGAACATCGACAGCGGTGGTGTGGACATCCATTTCGAGGTCACCGGCGACGGCCGGCCCGTCGTGCTCCTCCACGGATTTCCGGATACGGGACGGATGTGGCGCCATCAGGTCGACGCCCTGTCCGCCTCCGGATTCAAGGTCATCGTGCCCGACCTCCGCGGCTACGGGACGAGCGGAAAGCCGGCCGACATCGAGGCGTACTCGTTCCCCTACCTGGCCGGTGACGTGCTGGCCATCCTCGACCACCTCGACATCGACCGGGCTCACCTGGTGGGCCACGACTGGGGAGCGGCCCTCACCTGGGTGATGGGATCGCTGGTTCCCGACCGTGTCGACCATCTGGTGGCGCTGTCGGTCGGTCACCCCATGTCGTTCCGCAACGCCGGATTCCCCCAGATGGAAAAGTCGTGGTACATGCAGTTCTTCCAGTTCGAGGGGATCGCCGAGCGCTGGCTGTCCGACAACTCGTGGGCCAACCTCCGGGCGTGGGCCGACCACCCCGACGTCGATGCGGTGATCGCCGACCTGGAGGCCAACGGCTCGCTGACGCCCGCGCTGAGCTGGTACCGGGCCAACATCCCTCCACAGGCGCTGGTCGATCCGCCCCTGGAGCTGCCGGCCATCCAGGCGCCCACGATGGGGGTGTGGAGCTCGGGGGACTTCGCCCTGACCGAGGTGCAGATGACCGGTTCGGCTGCCTACGTCGCCGCCGACTGGCGTTACGAGCGGTTGGAGGGACCGGGGCATTGGATGCAGCTCGAGGACCCGGCTGAGGTCAACCGGCTGCTGCTCGACTTCCTGCCCACCTGACCCCGGTCCGGGCCGCGGACGGCTCGACATGAAGCTGATCCACGGATGCCGCCCGGTAGCCTGGTTCGGTGACCCCATCGTTGGCTGCCGGCGCCGGGTCGTGGACGGTCGATGTGGACGGACCGGTCCACTATCTGGACATGGGGGGTCCCGCCGACGGCCCCCTGCTGGTGGCGGTGCACGGGCTGGGCGGGTCCCACCTCAACTGGTCGGCCGTCGCCCCGCTCCTCAACCACCGATCGAGGATGCTGGCGCTCGACCTCGTAGGCCACGGGCTGACCCCTTCGGGCCGCCGGACCCCGGACATCGAAGGGCACCGGCTCCTGCTGAGCGACTTCTTGCGCACGCTGGATACCGCGCCCATTCTGGTGGGTAACTCGATGGGCGGCCTGGTCGCCGCGTTACAGGCGGTCACCGAACCGGACTCGGTGGCCGGTCTCATCCTGATCGACCCGGCGCTGCCCACGGCCCGGCCCGGCTTCGTCCATCCGCGGGTCATCGCCAACTTCCTCTTGTGTGCGGTCCCCGGAGTGGGCGAGGGCTACCTGTCCCAACGTCGGCGCCGCACCACACCCGAACAGTCCGTGCACCGCGTCCTCGGCGTCTGCTGTGTGGATGCCAACCGGGTCCCGGCCGACGTCGTTGACGCGCACATCGAGCTCACCACCCGTCTCGACCGGCGTCGCGCCGACGACGCCTACCTGCGTTCCGCCCGCTCCCTGGCCCTCAAGCTGGCCTATCCGGGCGAAACCATGCGGAGGCTCGAGGCCCTCTCCCAGCCCACGCTGCTGCTCCACGGAGCCCGCGACCTGCTTGTTCCGTTGGCCGCCGCCCGTCGGATGAGCTCCGCCCACCCGGAGTGGCGCTTCGAGGTCGCTCCCGACACCGGACACGTCCCGATGCTGGAGGCGCCCGTCTGGACGGCAGCCGTCATCAACGACTGGATGGCCGGCGAGGGAGCGCCGGCCGCCGATCTGGCCTCGGTGGTCCGCGCCGCCGGCTCGGGCCGGAAGGGCTGACTGTCCTCCCGGGTCAGTTGATGCCGCGCTCCTTTCCTTCCCAATAGGGGGCCCGCAGCCTGAACTTCTGGAGCTTTCCCGTCGCCGTGCGCGGTAGCTCGTCGCGGAACTCCACCCGTTTAGGGCACTTGTAGCCGGCCAAGACCGAACGACAGCAGGTGGTCACATCCTCCTCGGTCAGACCGCTGCCCGGGACGGCGACCACCAGGGCCACCACCATCTCGCCCCACGTGTCGTGGGGGATGCCGATCACCGCCACCTCGGCCACCTCCTCGAGTGAAAAGATGGCGTCCTCCACTTCGATGGAGGAGACATTTTCACCTCCGGTGATGATGACGTCCTTCTTCCTGTCGACGATGCTCACGTGCCCTTCGTCGTCGATGAGTCCGCCGTCACCGGTGTGGAACCACCCCCCTTCGAGGGCGGCCCGGGTCTCCTCGGGTTGGTTCCAGTAGCCGTCCATCACCGTGTTGCTCCGGACCAGGATCTCGCCGTTGGCGTCCACCTGCACCCCGGTCCCCACCGCCGGCGCTCCGGCCCGCATCAACCGCCGGGCCCGGTCACCCGACGTCAGCTCGTCCCACTCCGACCGGTTCCGGTTGACGGTCAGGAGGGGAGAGGTCTCGGTCAGGCCGTAGATCTGGATGAACTCCCATCCGAGCTCGGTCTCGATTCGCTCGATGGTCCTGCTGGGCGGCGGGGCCCCGGCCACGACGATGCGGGTGCGGCCCCGACCCGGGACGGGGCCGTCCCAGTCGGGCAGGGCATCGAGCACGGCGTTGACCACGGCGGGGGCGGCACAGAGCAGGGTGACACCGTGGTGTTCCACCCGGCGGAGGATTTCGGTGCCGTCGACCTTGCGCAGGACAACCTGGGTGCACCCCACCGCGGTGGTCGACCACGGCATGCCCCACCCGTTGGCGTGGAACATGGGCAGGGTGTGGAGGTAGACGTCACGGTCGGAGAGCTGGATGTGCCAGCCGAAGATCGAGGCATTGACCCAGCAGTTCCTGTGGGTGAGCTGCACCCCTTTCGGTCGCGCCGTCGTGCCCGATGTGTAGTTGATGGTTGCTGTCGCACGCTCGTCGGCCGCCCAGGGTCGGGGTTCGGCTCCGGATGGGAAGAGGAGGTCGTCACTCGCGGCCCCGAGCTCGAAACGGTGAGGGGTCTTGATCCCGTCCAGGTCGCCGGCCAGCTCAGGATCGATGAGCAGCACCGAGGCGCCAGCATGCTCGACGATGTACTCCACCTCGGCCCGGGCCAGTCGGAAGTTGATGGGCACCAGGATGCGGCCCCATCCGCACACCCCGTAAAAGGAGGTGAGCAGGCGCGAGGAGTTGTGGGAGATGATGGCCACCCGGGCGCCGGGCTCGACGCCGAGCCGGTCGAGTCCCGCGGCCTGGGAGCGGGCCCGTTCGGCCAGGCCGGTGTAGGTGAGCGGTTCCCACGGCTCGGCGGGCTGCGTGGGCTCGTCGATCAGCCCCAGGCGCTCGGGGTAGGCGGCTTCGGCCCTGTCCAGAAAGTCCCGGACGTTGAATTGAACGATCATCGATCCCCCGATCGGCCCGCGGCCGGTGCTCCATTGAATCAAAAGTAGGCGGGGCGCGACGATCCGTCATCCTGGTGAGCGGGTGGCCGGGCTGGATAGTCTGCGGAGCATGTCCGCACCCCGCATTGCCGTCGGCCCCGCCCCTGCCTCGTTCGCCACCGATGCGGTCGTGGCCGGCGGTGGGTCGGTGGTCGACATCTCCGACAGCCCCGATGCACTGGTCTGGATCGACCCCGCCGATGTGAAGGGCCTGGCCGACCAGTTGGAGGCGGCCCCCGATCTCCGCTGGGTGCAGCTCCCTTTCGCCGGAGTGGAGAAGTTCGTCTCATTCGGGCTTCTCGATCATGACCGGATCTGGACGTGCGCCAAGGGCTCCTACGCGGAACCGGTGGCTGAACACGCCCTGATGCTGGCGCTGGCCGGTCTGCGCCATATGCCCACGCGGCTGAAGGCCCGATCATGGGGAACGCCGGCCGGTACGAGCCTGTACGACCAACGGGTGACCATCCTCGGTGGTGGGGGGATCACGTCGGTGCTGCTCGAGCAGTTGGCACCCTTCCGGGTCGACACCACGGTGCTCAGACGGAAGGCCGATCCGCTCCCCGGGGCCACCCGAACCGCTCCCGTCACCGCCCTGCACGATGTGCTCCCCGGGTCGCTGGTGGTGTTCCTGGCCTTGGCCCTCACCCCCGAGACGACCGGGATCATCGGTGCGCCGGAGCTCGCCCTGATGGACGAGAACGCGTGGCTGGTCAACGTGGCCCGGGGTGGCCATGTGGACACCGATGCTCTGGTGGCGTCGTTGACGGCGGGCGCGATCGCCGGTGCGGCCCTCGACGTCACCGACCCCGAGCCGCTTCCGGACGGCCATCCCCTCTGGGACCTCGACAACTGCATCATCACCCCCCACACCGCCGACACCATCGAGATGGTGAGGCCCCTGCTGGCTGAGCGGATCCGCACCAATGTGGGCCGGTTCGCGGCCGGGGAGGAACTGGTCGGACTGGTCGACCCGAACGCCGGGTACTGACCGGGGCGGTTTCGGGTCAGGACCCGAAGGGCTGGGACCTGCAGTCGGACCCCGGGGCAGCCGGCCCGTGGCCCAGGCATCCGTCAGATCACGTCGTGGACGAGGTCCACAGGGAAAAGAGGGGCGGCCCCGGAGCGCGGTCGGCGGAAACCTTGCTCAACGGGGCCACCGAACGCTTACCTTACCGGGACCCGAGCGACAGAAACGCGGGAATTCTTCGTTTCTTATGTTCTATTCGCAGAATTTCGCTCAAATCTTACGAATTCGTGGCTCCCTGCCCCGTTGGGAGCGGAAAACAGGTGATCGACCGAGGGTGGCGCCGGGCCTGCCCCGTTCCGGGCGAATACTGCACAGAGGACCGAGGGAGCCCGGAGCCGGCGGGGGAGCACGCAGAAAGGTGTCAGACCCGGAGCGAGGCGGCGGGTCCTCGCTCGACGGGGCTGACTTGTCTCTGCATCTACCCGCTCCGTCCCCCGCCAAACATTCTTTTTCGGCTTCGGGCCCTGGCCCCCGCCCGCTCCTCGTGCCCACGGCCGGTGGAGGAGTCGACGACCGGCGCCTTCGGGTTGGTTGCCGGGCGCAGGGCCGAGGCCTTGTCACACCCCCGGTCCATGATGCCCTGGTCGTGGAGGACGGCATCGATTCACCGAACCGAGCTTCACCGAACCGAGGAGAACCAGCCATGCCACTCACCGTTGTCCCCACCGTGCCGGTCGCCCCGCCGACCCTGAAGTCGCACCAACCACCGGCCGCCTCCGAGGCGTTCACCATCGACTGCGCCGACTGCACGTACCGCGGCACCGCGGTATGCGAAGACTGTGTGGTCTCGTTCATCGTCGGACGCCAGCCCGAGGATGCCGTGGTGGTGGATGCGGACGAAGCTCGGGCCGTCCGCCTCCTCGAGGAGGCAGGTCTCGTCCCCGGTGTCCGGCACTCCCGTCAGGCGGGTTGATCACCCTCTGGCCTGGGCCGTCGGCCGGTCCTGGCCCGGCCGTCCGGCCGGAGGGCGTCCGTCGCTGCGCGACGATGGAGTGTGTCCCGAGCAGA
The DNA here is from genome assembly GCA_963713625.1 of uncultured Acidimicrobiales bacterium. Classification (GTDB taxonomy): domain Bacteria; phylum Actinomycetota; class Acidimicrobiia; order Acidimicrobiales; family RAAP-2; genus Bog-756. The sequence continues at coordinate 301,341 of CAVQMN010000001.1, forward strand.
GGTTTCCGAGCAGCACCGGGCGGTGGCGCCCGGGGAAGCGGTCGGTCTGAGCCAGGTCCTGGTCGATGTCGGACGCCGGGCCGGCCTGTGTGCCGTGGGTGTCACCACCGCCGATGTGTTCGAAAGAACCCGCTCGGACCTGGTCGAGCGGAGGCGTCAGGGGCTCGACGGGGGCATGCAGTTCACCTACCGGAACCCCGACCGGTCCACCGATCCCAGCCGGATCCTTCCCGGGGCCAGATCGCTGGTGGTGGGCGCATGGAGCTACCGCCACGAAGAGCCCCCGGCCGGTGAGGTCCGGTTCCGGTCCGGGCGCCCGACGCTCCGGGTGGCGCGGTACGCGAGACAGGACCACTACGCCTCCCTCAGACACGCGTTGGCGGTGATGGCCCAGGCCCTCGAAGAGCGGGGCTTCGCGGCCAGGGTGGTGTGCGACGACAACGGACTGGTCGATCGGGCCGCCGCCCACCGGGCCGGCCTCGGCTGGTTCGGAAAGAATTCGCTCCTGCTCCTTCCGGGGCTGGGCTCGTGGTCGGTGTTGGGCTCGGTGGTCACCGATGCCCCGCTCAGGCCCACCGCTCCCGAGGGTCCTTCCCCGCACGGGTCGGGGTGTGGGAGCTGCTCCCGGTGCCTGACCGCCTGTCCCACCGGAGCACTGGTGGCGCCGGGGGTGCTCGATGCCCGTCGGTGCCTGGCCTGGTTGGTGCAGGCGGCGGGGTCGTTTCCCGAAGAGCACCGGCAAGCCCTCGGGGACCGGATCTACGGCTGCGACGAGTGCCAACAGGTCTGCCCCATCAACCGGGTGGCCGACAGGCGGAACCCCCCACCCCCGCCCGGTCCCGACAGCCAGCCCCGGGTCGATCTCCTCCAGATCCTCGAGCGCTCCGACCAGGAGCTGATGGCCGCCCACGGTCGGTGGTACATCGCCGGTCGCGATCCCCGATACCTACGCCGGAACGCGCTGGTGGCCCTGGGCAACGTGGGTGACGGAACCGATCCGGACACCGTGCGTGTGCTCGCCCACTGGTTGTCGGTCGACGACGACATGCTTGTCGAACACGCGGAGTGGGCGGCCAGACAGTTGGGGCGGGACGACCTGGTGGTGGCGGAGGCGGCTGCGGAGTGACGCATCTCTTGGTCACCAATGACTTCCCGCCGAAGGTCGGGGGGATCCAGGCCTACCTCTGGGAGCTGTGGCGGCGTCTCGACCCCGATTCGTTCGCGGTACTCACCGCCAGCTCACACCCCGGCGCCGCCGCCTTCGATCGGGAGCAGGCCGAGCACGGCGTCCGCATCGAGCGGGTATCGGGTCCCGTGCTCGTGCCCGGGCCCCCGCTGGTCCGGAGGATCCGCGAGGCGGCGCGACGGATCGACGCCGATCTGGTCGTCCTCGATCCGGCTTTCCCCCTCGGCCTCGTGGGTCCCCGGCTCCGGATCCCCTATGCCGTCATGTTGCACGGTGCCGAGGTGGCCATCCCCGGGCGGCTGCCTGGTGGCCGCGAGCTGGTCGCCCACGTCCTCGGCCACAGCGCCCTGGCCGTATCGGCCGGTGGCTACCCGGCGACCGAAGCCCGGCGCACCATGCGCCGCGGGGCACGGATCCCACCGATGGTGGAGATCCCTCCGGGTGTCGACCTGCAACGGTTCCGACCGCTCCCTCCCGAAGCGCGGGCCTCGGCCCGTGCCGGGCTCGGGCTCCCGGCCGAGGGCCCACTGGTGGTCAGCGTGAGCCGGCTGGTCCCCCGAAAGGGCATGGATGTCCTCATCGACGCCGCCGTCCGGTTGCGGGCCGAGGTGCCCGACCTGACCGTGGCCATCGCCGGTCGTGGCCGGGACTCCGACCGGCTGGCCGGCAGGATCGCCGAGTACCGGGCGCCGGTCCGACTGTTGGGCGGCGTATCCGACCTCGAGCTCCCGGGACTGATCGGCGCGGCCGACGTGTTCACCATGTTGTGCCGGAACCGGTGGCTCGGACTCGAACAGGAAGGATTCGGGATCGTGTTCCTCGAGGCCGCCGCCGCCGGGGTGCCCCAGGTGGCCGGGGCATCGGGCGGCGCCGACGAGGCGGTGGCCCACGGGGAGACCGGCCTCGTGGTCCGACGCCCGACCGATGTGGGCACCGCGGCCCGCGCCATCGGCCGTCTGCTCAGCGACGAAGGTCTCCGACGGCAGATGGGGACGGCCTCGCGCCGGCGGGCCGAGGCATCCTTCGACTATGACAAACTCGCCCCTAGGCTGGCTGCGTCGCTGGCCGACGTGGCAGGCTGAGGGCCCCTACGGCCATGGCAACCGATCGAGGAGGAGGGCCGATTGTGGCGGAACTAGCCACTGAACGAATGGTCGTATCGGCTACACCGGAGCGCTGTTTCGAGGTCAGCTCCGATATTGGCGCCTACCCGCAGTGGGCGGCTGACATCAAGGAAGTGACCATCGAGGAGCAGGACGACCAGGGGCGTCCCCGGCTGGTCACCTTCCGGGCCGCGGCCTTCGGCCGCAGCACCAACTACACCCTGGCCTACGATTTCAGCCAGGCCCCCCAGGTGCTGTCCTGGGTGCAGACACGGGGCGACATCACGTCCAAGCTGGACGGGCGGTACGAGTTCGCCCCCAACGGCGCAGGGGGGACCGAGGTCACCTACCACCTCGAGGTGGAGATGAAGGTGCCCCTACCCGGTTTCATCAAGATGCGGGCCCAGAGCCGCATCATGTCGATCGCCCTCCGTGAACTGAAGGCCCGGGTCGAGTCGACGGCGTGATCGGCGCTGCCCTCCGGGGCGTGGGCGCGCCGTGAAGATCGGCATCACCCTTCCGCAGTTCGGTGAGGAGGCCGGCCCAGCCCTGGAGGCGGCCCGCCGGGCCGAGGACCTCGGGCTCGACGGGGTGTTCTGTTTCGACCACCTGTGGCCCATCGGCCGCCCGGACGGGCCGGCCCTCTCCATGGCCCCGCTGCTCGGCGCGCTGGCCGCCATCACCTCCTCCATCTCGGTGGGCTCGCTGGTGGCCCGGGTCGGCCTGGTTCCCGACCAGGTGCTGGCCGCCGAGCTGACGACCCTCTCGCTCATCAGCAGGGGTCGGGTGATCGCCGGGCTCGGGACGGGCGACCACTTGAGCCGGCCGGAGAACCAGGCCTTCGGGCTGCCCTTCGAGGCCGCCGACGAGCGACGTTCGAGGCTGCGTGCCGTTGCCTCGGCCCTGGGCGGGCACGGGATCCCGGTCTGGGTGGGAGGTGGCCTCCCAAAGACGGTGGAACTGGCCCGCGACCTGGGTGTGGCCTTGAACCTGTGGGACGGGGACCCACTCCGGATCGCCGAGTTGACGGCGACGGGGATGGAGGTGACCTGGGGCGGACCCGTGGGCGGGTCGGCGCCGGAGATGGCGGCGCGCCTCGGTGCGTTGGCCGCCGCCGGCGCCACCTGGGCGGTGTGTGCCTGGCCTGCGTCGCTCGACACCCTGGCCCGGGTCGCCGTCCTGGCCCGGGGCGGCAGCTGAGGCCGCCCACCGCAGGGGTGTGCGTCGGCCGGGGAGTCCGGCAGTAACCTCGGGCCATGGAGTTTCGCCGGATCAACGGGTTGCCCCCGTATGTGTTCGCCACCATCAACGACTTGAAGGCCGTGGCCCGACGCGACGGCCGGGACGTCATCGATCTCGGTTTCGGGAACCCCGACCTTCCCTCGCCCGACGTGGCCGTGGAGAAGCTCGCCGAGGCCGCCCACAATCCTCGCAACCACCGGTACTCGGCCAGCCGGGGGATCCCGAAGATCCGTCAGGCCATCGCCGATCTCTACCTGCGCAAGTTCGAGGTCGAGCTGGATCCCGATAGCGAGGTGGTGACCACCATCGGGGCCAAAGAGGGCCTCTCCCACGTCATGTGGGTGCTGGTGGGCCCGGGGGATACCGCCCTGGTGCCGTCGCCGTCCTACCCCATCCACATCTACGCGCCGCTGTTCGCCGGTGCCGACGTCCGCCACGTCCGGTTGGACGCGCCCGGTGCCGAAACCGGTGGCAGCCCGGGCGAGGCGTTCTTCGACAATCTGATGGAGGCGTGGGAATCGGCGTGGCCCAAGCCGCGGGTGGTCGTGCTGTCGTTCCCGCACAACCCGACCACCGAGTGCGTGGACCTGCCCTGGATGACCCGGCTGGTCGAGTTCGCCCGTGAGCGCGAGATCGTGCTCGTCCATGACTTCGCCTACGCCGACATCGCCTTCGACGGCTACACGCCACCGTCGATCCTGCAGGTTCCGGGGGCCAAGGACGTCGCCGTCGAGCTGTACACGTTGACCAAGTCCTTCTCCATGGCCGGATGGCGGGTCGGCTTCCTGGTCGGCAACGCGGCCATCGTCCAGGCGCTGACCAAGCTGAAGAGCTACCTCGACTACGGGACGTTCCAGCCCATCCAGATCGCCGCCATCGTGGCCATGAACGAAGCGCCGGACTACCCCAAGTTGATCAACGAGACCTACCAGGCCCGCCGTGACGCGCTGTGCGAGGGGCTCAACCGGATCGGCTGGGAGATCACCCCGCCTCGAGGGACGATGTTCGTCTGGGCCCGGATTCCCGAGCCTTACGCGGAGATGGGTTCGCTCGAATTCTCCAAGTACCTGGTGGAGGAGGCCGACGTGGCCACCTCCCCGGGGGTGGGCTTCGGTCCCGGGGGGGACGAACACGTGCGCTTCGCCCTCATCGAAAACGAACAGCGCATCGGCCAGGGTGTGCGGAGCCTGCGCAAGGCCTTGACCCGACTGCGCTGAACCTCGGATTGATCAGGGCAGTCCGGCTCCGCCCACCTTCACCCGGGCCTGCTCGATGCGTCCCGACCGGGTGGCGCTGACCACCGTTTCGGTGCTGGTCGGTGCCGTCATCACGTACAGGGTCCGCCGGTCGTCACCCCCGAGCATGCAGGCGAAGCTATTGAGAGAGGTGCCGATCCGGTCGAGGATCTCACCCCCTTCGGCCACCAGCATGCATTCGCGGGCGATGGCATTGGCCACCCACACGTGGTTCTCGGCATCGAGGCAGATCCCGTCGGGCGCGCACCAGGCGAGCGAGGCCCACACCCGGCGCCCGCTGAGCTCTCCGTCGTCGCCCACATCGAAAGCCGTGAGCCGACCGGCCAGCGTTTCGGCCACGATCATCGTCCGCCCGTCCGGGGTGATGACGGTCCCGTTGGGAAAGGACAGGTCCTCGGCAGCCACATGGGCCGAGCCGTCCGGGTCGATGCGGACCAGGGCCGTGGTCGGTGGGCCCGGCGGTTCCACCAGTGAAGCCTCACCGTGTTCTTCGATGTAGCCGTCGAGGTCGAACCCGAAGTTCCCGGCATAGGCCCGGCCCACCGAATCGACGACCATGTCGTTCCCGTAGAAGCCGGCCGTCGGGTTGAGGTCACCGTGTTCGACGAGCTTGCCGTCGGCCTCCAACCGGAGCACGGTCCGTGGCTTGCGGGCCACCACCAGAAGCCGGCCGTCGGGGAGCCAACCCAGGCCCGCGGGTTCGCCGGGGACCTCGACTTCGACCCGGTCGTCACCGGAGACTCCGGTGGACCGCACCGTGCCGTCGTAGAAGTCCACGTACCAGAGGCGGCCGTCGTGCCATCGCGGGCACTCGCCGAAGTGGAGTCCCTCGATGAACGGCTGTGCTTCCTGTGTCGGCTTGTCAGTCACGCGATCCTCCGGGCCAGCGTCGAGTTCTCCTTGGCCACATAGCCCTGACGGCAGAAGGCGATGGCGGCGTCAGCGACACGATCGGCATCTTCCCCCTGCTCCAGGACGAGTACCCGGGCCAAGTGGGCGGTCACTCCGAGGATCGCCAGGGTCAGGATAACCGGGTCCTCGCCACGGAGTATGCCCGCGGTGATGCCCGCGCTGACGTGGGGGAGCGCGTCGGCCACCGTCTGCTGGTCGGCCTGGCGGATGATCGGGGCGAACCGCTCTTCGGTGCGGGCGAACTCCATGAGGACGAAGAGATGCCGGTGTTCGGACAGCCAGTGCAGGGACGACCGGATCCCCTGTTCGATCCGGCGGGCCGGATCCGGTTCGCCGGCGATCGCCTCCCGCTGGGCCTGGCGCATCGAGCCCAGGGCATCGTCGAGGATCTGGGTCAGCATCTCGTCCTTCGATTCGAAGTACCAGTAGAAGACGCCCTTGCCGACACCGAGGCCGTCCACGATGCTGGTGACCGAGGTGGTGTGGTAGCCGTCGGCGGCGAAGCGGTGGGCGGCGAAGTCCATCAGGTCGCGTCGGCGCTTGGCGCCTTTCGGTGTGAGACGACGGGACATGGTCCCTAGACGCTAGGGGTCCACCCGAGCGCGGTCAATGCGGAAGGGTCTCGAGGTCGGGAGTGACCACCTCTGCTCCGTCGAACGAAGCGGTCATCAGCGCGGTGGACGACGAGAACAGCGCCCGTTTCGGCAGCCCCATCGAGCGCAGCTCATCGGCCATCGGGTGGTCTCCGAGGACCAGGGTCGCTCCCCCGATGCGGCCGGTCACGCCCTCGGCCGACATCGTCCACAGGGTGCGCCGCAGGACACCGTCGCGGAAGGAGTAACTCGGAGGCGAGTTGGCCGGCAGCCGCAGGCGACCGCCGCCGGCCACGGTCAGCGACAGTACGTGCACCCCGTCGTCCACCAGCCGCACCGTGGTGCCCGTGCCGGTGCCCGTGCCCGTACCGGACCGGGTCGGACCGGTTGCGGGCTCGTCGATGTCGATGGTGGTCACCCACTTGGGGAAGCCCCACACGTCCCGACCGGCCGCACAGGAGAACTCCCGGTCGACAGGGAGGCGGTGGATGTAGGCACCGACGGCCCCGGAAAAGAACTCCCTCGTCCGCTGACCGGCCGAGGCGTCCCGCGGCGCGTCGTGGGGTCGCACGACGAAGCTCACGGCCACCTCGTGGTACGGGTCGAGATCGGTGTCGTCGTAGCGGCATGCGGCCAGGGCCACCAAGGCCCGGCCCGGGACCGGCCCGGTGACTTCGAGCCCGGTGGGGGCGACAATCCGCTGCGCGGCGGCGGTCGGGACCAGGTACTGGACACCCCACTGCCCGGCCCGGCGCACCTCGACGGGCAGTGTGACCGTCCGTCCCATCACCGACCACGAACGGGCCTGGTCGGATCCGGGGGTCGAGATCCCGGGCCCGGCCGACCCATCGGCTGGCTGTCGGCCCTCGGCGTGTGCGGTCGTGGACATGGAGTGCAGTTCATCACAGTCGGCGGTACCGTTGCCCGTGGCCTACTGGATCCTGAAGGTGCTGCTGACCCCGGTCTTCTACCTCCTGTGGAGCGTGAAGGTCGAAGGCCGTGAGCACATTCCCACCCACGGACCCGCCATCCTGGCCGCCAACCACCAGTCGTTCTGCGATTCGTTCTTCCTGCCCCTGGTGGTCCGCCGCCGTTTGACCTACGTGGCCAAGGCCGAGTACTTCGACAGTTGGCGCACCTCCTGGTTCTTCCGGGCTGCCGGACAGATCCCCATGCAGCGGAGTGGCGGGGACGCGTCGCAGCGGGCGCTCACGACGGCCATGGAAGTGCTGGACGGGAACGGTCTTCTCGGCATCTATCCCGAGGGGACCCGCGCCCCCGACCTGCGGCTGCACAAGGGGCACACCGGAGTGGCCCGACTGTCCTCGGCCTGTGGGGTGCCGATCATCCCGGTGGGCATCGTCGGCACCCGGGCGGTGCAGCCGCCGGGTAGCCGGTTCATGCGGCCCTTCCATCAGGTGACGGTGCGGTTCGGTCCGCCGCTGACCTACCGGTGCGACGACGGGCGGACGGTCACCACCGGGTCCCCGGCCCAGCGCGACAAGGGCGGGGAGTCACCCGAGGGATCTGAGGGGCCGGAGCAGGCCGAGCTCCGGGAGCTGACCGACACGCTGATGTCGGAGATCGCCCGGCTTTCCGAGCAGGAGTACGTCGATCACTACGCCACGAAGGCCAGGGCCCGATAGGGTCGGTCGTGTGGGATCGGTCCGACGGATGCCTTCGATCGTCTGGCCCGATCTCGTAACGAGCCCGAAACCGTCCGTACACAGTGACGGCCTAGCCTGAGCCCGTGTTCAACTACCTGATCAGGGTGAAGCTCCCCGATCGGCCGGGTGCACTGGGGGCGGTGGCCAGCCGGATCGGCTCGGTGGGCGGGGACGTGGTCTCCATCGACATTCTCCAGCGCCAGGACGGCGTCGTGGTGGACGAGCTGGGGGTCGGCCTGGCCGGCGACAACCTGATCGATCTGCTGCGGGACGAGGTCCTCGAAGTCGACGGTGTGTCCATCGAATCGATTCGGGCGGTGGACGGGGCCATGCCCGACCGTGACACCGAGCTGCTCGACGTGGCCGCCGAGCTCTTCAAGCAGCCGACGCCGAGCGGCCTGTTGGAGCACCTCACGGCCAGGGTGGTCCGCGGCCTGGCCGCCACCTACGCCGCCGTCGTGGAGGCGGACGGATCCGGGATGGTCAGCTGTCATGGCCAGCCTCCCGACGACCTCCTCGGGCTCGTGGCCGGGGTCGAGATGACCGACGGGCCGCCCACCGTGCTCGCCGACGGGAGTGGACCGGCGGTGGCACCCATGGCCCGTGCCGGCAAGCTGTTGGTGGTGGGGCGCGACGAACCGGTGTTGCGGAACCGCGAGCGGCGGTGGATCTCGACGATGGCCGACCTGACCGACTACGGCTGGCGGGATGTGAATTCGGCGGGCGGAACGTGAGCTCGCGGACCTAGCCGTCACCGACCCAGTTGCGGGAGCGGTCGAGGGCCCGGAGCCAGGCCCCGTGGGCCGATTCGGACTCGGAGAGCGGTGCCGAGGGCACGAACTCCCGGTCCTCGGTCCACCGGGCGGCCAGGTCGCCGAGCGAACCCCATACCCCCTCGGCCAGGCCGGCCAGACTGGCCGCCCCGATGGCCGTCGTCTCCACGGAGACGGGTCGGACCACCGGGAGTCGGGTCTGATCGGCCACCAGTTGGAGGAGAAGGGCCATGGCCGATGCGCCGCCGTCCACCCTGAGGACGGTGGCCGCGGTCCCCGTGGCCGCCATGGCATCCACCACGTCGCGGATCTGGAAGCCCATGGCTTCGACCATGGCCCGGGCCAGGTGGGCGCGACCCGTGCCGCGGCTGAGCCCGACGATGGTTCCCCTGGCTCCGGGGTCCCAGTAGGGGCTGCCGAGCCCGGTGAAGGCAGGCACCACCACCACCCCCTCACTGCTGTCGACCGAACGGGCCAGCGGCTCCATGTCGCTGGCCTGGTCGATCAGCCCGAGGCCGTCCCGCAGCCACTGCACGCCCGCTCCCGAGACGAACACCGAGCCCTCGAGGGCATAGGCGACCGAGGATCGGCCCCCGGTTCCCGTCGACCCGCCGTCGGCGTCGATGGCGAGTTGGCCGTCGGTACCGAGGTCCCAGGCCAACGTGGTGATCAGTCCGTTGGTCGGGGCCGGCGCAACCGGGCCTGCGTTCATCAGGACGAAGCTCCCCGTCCCAATGGTGGCCTTGGTCATCCCCGGGTCGAAGCAGGCCTGACCGAAGAGGGCGGCGTGCTGGTCGCCGGCCATCCCGCTGATGGGGATCCCACGGAGCGGGGAGTCGCCGCCGAAGGCCTCCTCCGCCACCCGGCCCAGCCGGCCGCATGACGGTCGCGTCTCGGGCAGGGACCCTACGGGAACTCCGAAGAGATCGCAGAGCTCAGCGGACCACCGTCGCACCACGATGTCGAAGAGCATGGTGCGCGAGGCGTTGGTCGCATCGGTGGCCAGGACCCCGCCGTCCACGCCCCCGGTCAGGTTCCACAGCACCCATGAGTCGACGGTGCCGAAGGTGAGGCCTCCACCGGGGGAGAGGCCGCCCTCTCCGAGCAGCCACTGCATCTTCGTGGCTGAGAAGTACGGGTCGAGGACGAGACCGGTGCGTTCCCTGATCAGCGGGAGATGTCCGGCCTCGACCATGGCCGCGCACACCGGCGCCGTCCGTCGGTCCTGCCACACGATGGCCCGGTGGAGCACTTCACCGGTGCGCCTGTCCCAGGGGACCACGGTCTCGCGCTGGTTGGTGATGCCGATGGCCCTGACCGCCCGGCCGTGGTCGGCCAACCGCCCGGCCACCTCGGCCAGCGTGGCCCGCACCAGTTGCCAGATCTCGACCGGATCGTGCTCCACCCACCCCGGTCGCGGGTAGTACTGGGTGAGCTCGCCGTAGGCCACGTCCACCACCCGGGCCGCCTCGTCCACCACGAGGGCGCGTACCCCGGTGGTCCCGGCGTCGACGGCGATGGTGACCGGTACGGTCGGGCGACGGGAGGGCATTGGGGCGACTGTAGCGACGCCCCGGAGCCCGAGTTCGCGCTCGCGACCAGCAATCAATTGCAATTCTTCGCGAACGGTTCTCTAGCAGGAACTTCATCGTCCCTCCCGGGGCCGATTTCGAAAGAATGCATTGACAGGGGTGTAACTACGCTGCTGTAATAGACCCACTATCTCGTACCTCGGGGGAGGGCCTACCACTACATATAGTGTTTCTTTACTGTTTCGGCGGTATGATGGGCCGCAGCAGGACTTGGCGGAGGCGAAGCGGCTCACCAGCGTTCCGGCCTCGCGTTCCGGCCCGCTGAAGCAGTGTCGGCGCCGAAGTGAAGGCCCGGAACACGCCATCGCGAAACACCGCACCACGAAGACCGCACCAGACAGCCGCTCGCCCCTCCGAGCCGGATACTCACCCCATATCAGCCACCCCACTGCCCAGCGACCAGCCAGAAGAATCAGAAAGAGGTTCTCCGTATGACCATTGCCCCACAGCGCATCGGTATCGGCATCCGCCGCCACTTCACCACGCCGGAAGTCCATCCCTACGATGCGGTCACCTGGGAGCGGCGTGACGCCAGGATCACCAACTACCGGGACGGCGCGGTGGCCTTCGAGCAGCTGGGTGTCGAGGTACCCGAGAGCTGGAGCCTCAACGCCACGAACATCCTGGCCCAGAAGTATTTCCGTGGGACGCCCAACACCGACGAGCGCGAGTGGTCGCTGCGCCAGGTGGCCGACCGCGTGGTCGACACCGTCACCACGTGGGGGATCAAGGACGGCTACTTCGTCGACGACGAGGAGGCGGAGACCTTCCGCTCCGAGCTGAAGCATCTGATCATCCACCAGATGGCCGCCTTCAACTCGCCGGTGTGGTTCAACATCGGCGTGGCCGGCGTTCCCCAGCAGGGCTCGGCCTGCTTCATTCTGGCCGTGGACGACACCATGGACTCGATCCTCAACTGGTATACGGAGGAGGGTGTCATCTTCAAGGGTGGTTCGGGCGCAGGAGTGAATCTCTCGAAGATCCGTTCCTCCCATGAGCTGTTGAAGGGCGGGGGCACGGCGTCGGGCCCGGTCAGCTTCATGCGGGGGGCCGACTCCTCGGCTGGGACCATCAAGTCCGGAGGCAAGACCAGGCGTGCCGCCAAGATGGTGATCCTCGACTCGGACCACCCCGACATCGAGGACTTCATCTGGTGCAAGGCCATCGAAGAGCGAAAGGCGCGCGTCCTGCGCGACGCCGGATTCGACATGGACCTCGACGGCAAGGACTCGATCAGCCTCCAGTACCAGAACGCCAACAACTCGGTGCGGGTGACCGACGAGTTCATGGATGCGGTGGTGGCCGGCGGTGATTGGGCCCTGACGTCCAGGGGCGACGGCGAGCCCATCCGGTGGGTTCCCGCCCGTGACCTGTTCCGTCAGGTGGCCCAGGCGGCGTGGGAATGCGCCGACCCGGGCATGCAGTTCGACTCGACCATCAACAAGTGGCACACCGCCTCCAACACCGGGAGGATCAACGGGTCCAATCCGTGCTCGGAGTACATGCATATCGACAACTCGGCCTGCAATCTGGCCAGCCTCAACCTCATGAAGTTCCTCCATGAGGACTCGACCTTCGATGTCGACGGATTCCGGTCCGCGGTCGAGGTCATCTTCACCGCGCAGGAGATCATCGTCGGCAATGCCGACTATCCGACCGAGAAGATCGCCGAGAACTCGCGCCGGTTCCGCCAGCTCGGCATCGGGTACGCCAACATCGGCGCCCTGCTGATGGCCCAGGGTCTTCCCTACGACTCGGACCAGGGACGGGCCTGGGCCGGTGCCATCACCGCGCTGATGACCGGGCACGCCTATTCCACCTCGGCCCGGACGGCGGCCCGGATGGGGCCGTTCGCCGGCTACCACGAGAACGTCGAGCCCATGCTGAACGTGCTGCGCATGCACCGTGATGCGGTCGCCGGCATCGATGAGGAGGCTGTCCCCACCGATCTTCTTTCGGCGGCCCAGGAGTCCTGGGACCTGGCCGTGGAGCTGGGGGAGCAGTACGGCGTGCGCAACTCGCAGGCCAGCGTGCTGGCCCCGACCGGGACCATCGGCCTGCTGATGGACTGCGACACCACCGGTGTCGAGCCCGACCTCGGGCTGGTCAAGACCAAGAAACTGGTGGGTGGCGGCACCATGTCGATCGTCAACCAGACCGTGCCCCGGGCGCTCAACCGCCTCGGGTACTCACCCGATCAGGTCGACGAGATCGTGGCCTACATCGACGAGCACAAGACCATCGTGGGTGCGCCTTACCTGTCGGGTGAGCACCTGGCCGTGTTCGCCTGCTCGATGGGGGACAACACCATCCACTACCTCGGCCACGTGCGCATGATGGGCGCGGTCCAGCCGTTCATTTCGGGGGCCATCTCGAAGACGGTGAACCTGCCCGAGGACGTGACGGTCGAGGACGTCGAGCAGCTGCACATCGACGCTTGGCGTATGGGCATCAAGGCGGTCGCCATCTACCGCGACAACTGCAAGGTGGCCCAGCCGCTCTCCACCACCAAGAAGGCCGGCGCCGATGTCGACCCCGGCGATGTGCCGGCCGGCTCAGAGGCCGAGGCGCACGCCCGGGAGCTCAACGAGAAGATCGCCGGGCTGGAGGCGGCCCTGGCCCACGAGCAGGCCCGCCCGTCGGAGACGGTCGTGGTCGGCGCGGTTCGGGAGCGCCTGCCCCGTCGGCGGAAGTCGTCGACGTTCGCATTCCGGGTGGCCGACTGCGAAGGATATGTGACGGTCGGTGAATACGAGGACGGGCGCCCGGGTGAGGTCTTCATGAAGGTGTCCAAGCAGGGGTCGACCCTGGCCGGGATCATGGATGCCTTCTCCATCTCGGTCAGCCTGGGCCTGCAGCACGGCGTTCCCCTGGCCACCTATGTCCGCAAGTACACCAACATGCGGTTCGAGCCTGCTGGGATCACCGATGATCCCGATCTGCGCATCGCCACCAGTCTGGTCGACTACATCTTCCGCCGGCTGGCCGTCGACTATCTCCCGGTGGACGAGCGCGCCGAGCTCGGCGTGCTGTCCACGTCCGAGCGCATGCAGCCCACGCTGCCCGGGGTGGAGGAGACGGCGACCACGTCGACGGGAGTGGTCGAGGCCGAGTCCATCGATCCGGTCATCTCCACGGTCCTGGATGGGAGCGCCGGTGACGACCTCAAGATCACCGGCGCCAGTACGGCCGCAGACGGCACCGCCCCTCTGTACGCGCCGAAGCCGGTGCCTGCCGTGGCGCCCGACCAGCCCATGGCCAGGGCCGAGCAGCGGGATGCCCCCTACTGCTACCAGTGCGGAAACGCCATGCAGCGGGCCGGGTCGTGCTACGTGTGCGGGAGCTGCGGGACGACCAGCGGCTGCTCCTGATGTGAGGCTGCGGCGTCGGGTCGGGCCGCCTCGATGGGCCGCTTGAACCCGACGTGGCTGGCTTCAAATCCGTTTCGCTCGTAGAACCGGTGGGCGTCGGTCCGCCGGATGTTGCTCGTGAGCTGTATCCGGTAGCACCCTGCCTGTCGGGCGGCCTCGGTGGCGGCCGCCAGTAGCTGCCCGCCGATTCCCCGGGAACGGAAGTCGGGGTGTACGTGCATGGACTCCAACTCCGCGCACAGGGCTCCGTGGCGCTGGAGGTGCCGGAACACCACGAGTTGGCACATCCCCACCACCTCACCGCCCATCTCCGCCACCAGGACGTCTCCGGTGCCGGCCTGCTGAATGTCGGTGAGGGCCACCAGGTAGGCATCGAGGTCGGTGGGATCTTCCTTCCGGTCATCGAGCGCGCCGTGGTCCAACAGCTCGACGAGGCGCCCCACATCCCCGGTGCGGGCACTCCGGACAGTCACCCGTTCCACTCGGGCAGTATGCCAGCCCACCCCGGCTCGTGATGCCGGTTCGTCGAGAGGGGCCTGACCGTGCTGTAGACAGTAGAGATGGACAAGTCGCGGCTACCGACCGATGAGCCACGTACGGTGAAGATCGGGTTCCCGGTGACGTGTCACTATCGGGGTGGGCATACCGCGCTGGGCAAACACGGCACGCACCTCTGGATCAGCAAGGGCAAGATCGGCTACGGCGAACTGAAGCTCACCCACGGGCTGCCGCTCACCGACGTGGCCAGCGTCGATGTCAAGGAGCGGGAGTTCGGCGGCTCCGATGCCCACGCCTTCTTCGCTGCCGGCACCGGGTTCGGCGCCGGGTCGGGCCGCGGCGGCCCTCCCGCGTCGCGACCGAAGGTGATGACCGACATCAACGTGCGTACCAAGGACGGGCAGGATGCGCTCTGGGTCGTCGAGGGACGGAGGGGGGACTGGATTCGGACCCGGTTGACGCCGGCTCTCGAACATGCCCACATCCCGTACTACGACGACCTGCCCCCCGAGGACCGGGATCCAGCCTGACCCTGTTGCCCTGAAGTGACCCCGGGCCCACCGGGTTGGTTTGCCTGCTGCACCGAGTCGCCGACGGCTATGTGCGGGACGCGGCCGTCATGTGGAGAGTGCCTCGATGCCGACCGCCCGGGCGTAGACCAGCGTCGTGATCTGATCGGTGGACGTGTCGATGAGCTCGATCTGGACAGACGTGTCGGGTCCGGTACCCAAAAGACGGCTCCGGGTCCGCACCGGGCCGACCTGCGCCTTCCGCAGATACCGGAGGTCGAGGTCGGTCACCACGACCGGCGAGCCGAAGCGGGTGGCGATGAGATCTTCGGCTGCAGCTTCGGCCAGAAGTGCGACCATCGCGCCCTGGAGCGTTCCGGCGGGATTGCGGAGGTCCGGGGTGACCTCGACCTGCACGACGCCCGCCGCTGCGTCGATCACCTCGATGCGGGCCTCCTCGCGAAGTGGTGCAATGAGCGTGCCCGGATTGCGGAAGATCGTGGGGATCTGGCCCAGCGGCACATTCGGTTTGGGTGGATCGGTCTCCTTGCGTGGGATATTGGCGAATCCGATGGCACCGGTGGCAACCGGCTTCCCCCGGTCGGATTGCAACTCGACCAGGGCTGTGGCCGATCGCCGGCCCCGACGCAGGACCGTGCTCCTGGCGTCGATCCGATCGGGTGGGAACGTGGGACGCATCCGAACCGACATGTCCGAGGTGAGCGTCCACATGGTGGCGTCCTGATCGAGGGGGATCCCGGCGGCCACATCGATGACGAACGCCAGGACACTGGCCCGCACGACACCGTGGTGCAACGACTCCGGCTGCGGCCTGAGTTCGATGACGAGTTCATCCTCCTCGAATCTTGCCGTCACCCCGAGTCGGCCCGGCAGGGACATCCCCGTGGTCGATACATCCGTCATGTGGTCTCCAGCGTTGGCATGAGGTCTCGATGGTAACGGTCAAGGCTATGGACCGGAGAATCGAAGTCCGTCAGCGTCGAGACGATCCTGGATCAGCCGTGCGGTTTCCCGGGCGTCCAAATCCGAACTGTCGATCACCTGC
Source organism: uncultured Acidimicrobiales bacterium (assembly GCA_963713625.1). GTDB lineage: Bacteria > Actinomycetota > Acidimicrobiia > Acidimicrobiales > RAAP-2 > Bog-756. Next base: position 317,109 of record CAVQMN010000001.1, read on the forward strand.
CCCTCGTATGCGCCGAGGTCCGAGAACTGGAGCCACAGGTGGCGGATCGGTCCTTCTGCTGTCAGGGCGTCCCGGTGCTCGATTCCTTCGAGTACTCGACGCCGGGCCCGGATCAGGCATGTATCGATGTCCGGTCTCAGCACGGCATAGCTGACGGGAACCCCGCATGTCATCAGTTCGGCCTTCAGGGGCTCGAAGTGCCATGGACCGAAGATGCCTTCCACGACGGTGGTGTAGCCGGCATCGGCCATCCGTACGCCTGTGGCCGCAGCCGACCGGATCATGGCCCGATTCTGATGGTCGGCGGCAGGCTCCCACGGAGGAATGTGGCCATTGGCAATCGTGGTCCAGAACCAGTCGGCGCTGATGCACGCCGACGGGGACGACGCGGAGGCGATGAACTTGGCCACCGTCGTCTTCCCGGCCCCGGGGGGGCCGGTCAGAATGAGCAGGGATCCTTCGTCCACGGCGAGACATCATCCCATGCCCGGCCGGGGCTCCCCGGTGCTTCTTGCAACGGACCGGAGCCCTCGGCCGTGGGGCCGGACCTTATGACAGGGTGAAGGAGTCGACGTTGACCGGGCCCTGACCCGACTTCTCGACGCTGAACACCACGAGGTTCGTGCCGGCAGCCATGGTCAGCGTGACCGGAACGGTCTGCCATGTGGTCCACGCCGAGGTGCTCGGCACGTTGAGCGTGGCCGTGCCGTGGACATCGCCGGTGACCGGGTCGAGCGCTCGCACCGTGAGTTCGGAAGGACTGCCACTCGAGTTGGCCACATGGCATTGGAGCCGGCGACTGCCGGCACTGTGCACGGACACGGCCACGGCCACGCTGCTGCCTTCGGCATCGAGCCCGGTGACGTAGCCCATGCCGTTGTAGCCGGCAAAGGTGTTCTCGAACCGGGCGGTACCGGCCCACGCCCCGACCTCGGCCTGAAAGGGGGCAGGGCTGTGCGGCACAACCGAGACGAGGACTGAGGCGTGGGGTGCCAGTGCCACCTGGTAGCTGGTCATCGACCCCAGGTCCTGATGAGCCCAAAGGTCCCTGACCGCAGCCGGACCGGTGAAGCCGAGCACGGTGGCGAAGTCGATCGACTTGGTCGTCGGTCCGGGGCCGTCCTCCCGGTTGAACAGCGCCACCGCCCAACTCCCATCGGGCAGTTGGCCGATCCAGCGTTCGGGGTCGCGACTCGAGGTGTCGAACTCGAACCCATGGCTGTTGTTGAAGACGGGTTTGCCGACCAGTCCGGCCTTTCGGAGGGCCAACACCTCGGGATTCTGGAAGAAGGAGGCGTTGTCCCCGATGGTGTCGGCCCGGTCGGAGATGGCGATCGGGGCGCCGGCGACGGTGAAGAGATTGATGGCCGTCTGCCGCTCGGCCGCGTTGGCGAAGGAGCTGATGAGCAGCGGGTCGCCGTCCAGGATGAGCTGTCCCCGTCCGGACAGATCCGCAAATCCGGTGAACCCCAGGAACGGACTGTTCCACTGAGACCAGATCGGTTGCCACGCCTGGGTTCCCTCGCTCAGGTTGATCCAGGTCCCGAAGCTGCCGTCATTGTCGATACGGATGAGGTCGCCGAAGAGACGCTCCCCGGACCCGTGGTCGAACAGGTTGGGCATCACCAGGCTGAGCTGCATGTCGCCCGCGGCCTCGGCCATCCACTCCAGTGCCTGCAGGTAGGACTCTCGGCCGTGGGCCGGCCCCACCGTGCCCTCGCTCTGGTCGAAGCCCACCTCGTACCAGGCGAGAAAGTCGATTCTGAGGAACACGACACCAAGCTGGCGGAAGTACTCGACGTAGCCCTTGACGTACTCCTCGGCCCCGTCGCGGGTGGCGTCCACCCACTGCAGGCGGCCGCCCCCGTCGAAGTAGTCGCCCGGGTTGACGATGTCGCCCACTTTGACATCGGGCCGGCCGACGACGGTCACCGATGGATTGGTGACCGCTGACTTGGTAGCCCACAAGGGGTTGTAGTAAACGCCGAGTCCGAGGCCCTTGGACTTCAGGTACTTGACCCACCAGGCCCAGTCGTGCGTCCAGTTGTCGGCCTGGCTGACGATGTAACCGTGCTCTGTGATGTGTTGGGTATCGTCGATCCAACCGTCCGTACACACCATGTCGTACCCGTAATCACGGAAGTTCGCCGCCACCCAGTCGACGTTCGATTTGAACACGTCCTCGGGTATCAGGACATTGGTGAGGTACTCGTAGCCGTAGGTGCTCCAGTAGAGGGGGCCGGCTCCCCCCGGTCGGAAGGGGAGGGAGGCCGGGGCCACCGGGGCGGACCCGGTCAACGCGGTGTCGGCGCCCTTTTGCGTAGCCGCCACCGTCGTATCGCAGCCGGCTGCCGCCACCGCCAGCCCGGCGAGGAGGGCGCCGCCGCTGCCTTTCAGCACGTCACGTCGTGTCGGCACCGGTCACAGCCCTCCGTCTCGAATCCGTGGGCGACACTCTATCGACCGCGAAGAAACGATTATTCGGGGATGATCTCTGCCACCTCGTCGAGGTTGGTCGCCTCCGCCTCTTTGAGTTCTTCCCATACGCCCGGGGTCGATTGGACGGGGCCGGGGAGGAAGATGGCCGGCAGAACGGCGAAGGCGCACACTCCGAACGACCACCAGAACGAGGTGGCGAAGGCACCGGCCAGTCGGTTGGCCAACGCCAGCGGAGGCGGATTGTTCAGGACCGTGTTGAGGCTGAGTGACGCACCGGGGAACCGGTGGCTGATGGCGTTCTGCAGCACCACTGCGAACACCGCCACACCGATCGATCCGCCGACCTGGCGGATGATGTTGGTGGCGGTACTGGCCCGGGGCACCTGCTCGAACGAGAGTCCCCGGTAGGCCGCGGCGAAGACCGGCATCATGCCGAATCCGAGGCCGATGCCGCGTACAAACAGCGCGCAGGTCAAGAAGGCGTAGCTGGTGGACCCTGACACCTGGGTGTAGGCGAGGGTGCCCAGGGCCAACAGCGCCATCCCGAAGGGTACGGTCCGCCCCGGACCGTAACGGTCGGCTGCCCTTCCGGAGGTTCGCATCACCAGGGCGGCTCCGATGCCCTGGGGTGCCATGAGGAGCCCGGCCACCCACGGCGCCTCGCCCCGCACGATCTGGTAGTAGAGCGGCAGCAGGAACATGGTCCCATAGAGGGTGGCGCCGACCAGGAAGATGCAGATCGTGGCGATCGAGAAGTTGAAGCGTTTGAACAGGCGGAGATCGAGCAGGGGTTCGGGTGCCCGCAGCGAGCGGAGGATGAAGCCGATGATCAGAACGACGGAGACCGCGAGGCTGATCTCGACGTTTCGGGAGGAGAAGCCGCCATCACTCCCCACCTCGGAGAGGCCATAGACCAACAGGGCCAGACCAGGCGCCAGCAGGGCGAACCCGGCGACGTCGAGGCGGTGGGAGCGGTCACTCGGGGTGGTGGGCAGGAAGCGGAGCGACAGGAACAGGGCGACGATGCCAATGGGTACGTTGACGAAGAAGATCCAGCGCCACGAGAAGTTGGAGATGATGAGGCCCCCGAGCACCGGCCCCAGGATCGGCCCGAGGAGCGTCGGCACCCCGATCACCGCCATGACCTTGTTCATCTTGTCGGGTCCGGCGGTGCGGGCCATGATGGTCTGCCCGACAGGCATGATCATGCCACCACCCAACCCCTGCAGGACGCGGAAGACGATGAGGGCGGTGGCGGACGGGGCGACGCCGCACAACGCCGAACCGGTGATGAACAGCACCAGCGAGACGATGTAGACGGGTTTGGCTCCAAAACGGTGCACGGCCCATCCACTCAGGGGGATGACAACGGCCAGAGCCAACAGGTACCCCGTCGTGACCCACTGGATGGTGCCGATGGTGGTGTGGAAGTCACGGGCCAGCGTGGCCAGGGCGACGGCCACGATGGTCGTGTCGAGGATGGCCATGATGGTGCCGAGCACCACCACCACGCTGACCCGTCGCACCTCCGGGCTCAGGCGGTCTCCAGAGGGCGCTGGTTGCGTTGCCGGTTGTTGGCTCTCTGCGGTGCTCATTGCGGTTCCTGATGTCGAGTCGAGCTACTGGAGGTGGGGCCCGAGCTGCTGGATGCGAGGGCCCACTCCCTGATTCGACCACGGAACCGGAGCCTTCTGCGAACCCGGAATCCTGCCCCGAACCGCTGCCATCCTATCCTGACCTGCTCCTCGTCCTAGGGTGGCTGGCGACCGGGCCGATCCCGCGTCGCGGAGGGAGCACGATGTCCGGAGTGGTGTTGGTACACGGTGCCTGGCACGGCGCCTGGTGCTGGGCGCCGGTGGTCGAGGAGTTGCGGCAACGCGGCGTCACCGTTGATGCCGTTGACCTTCCGCTCACCGGATTTTCCCATGATGTGAGGGCCGCGAGGGAAGCCACCGAGGCCATGGGCCCTGACACCGTCCTGGTCGGCCACTCCTACGGCGGGATGGTGATCTCCGAGGCCGCCGCCACCGTGCCGACCGTGTGCCGTGTCGTCTACGTCGCCGCCTTGATGTGCGACGCCGGCGAAGACGCCACCGCCATCCTCACCGGCCATGGGAGTCCGCTTACCGAATCGCTGGTCTTCACCGAGACAGGGGTAACGGTCGAACCCGGGGCGGCACGGGAGCTCTTCTACGGCGACAGTGACGCGACATCGGCGGCCGATCTGGTCGCCCATCTGCGACCGATGCCGCTCGAGGCGATGGTGCAGAGCTTGGTGCCGGCCTGGAAATCGGTGCCATCGACCTATGTGATGTGCACCAACGATCGGGTGCTGCCCCTCGAGGCGCAGCGCACGATGGCCGCGGAGGCCGACGAAATCGTCGAGATCGATTCCGACCATTCTCCGTTTGTCCTCCGGGCCGGCGAACTGGCCGATGTGCTGGTGCGGCATCTGCCTTGCGCGCGGTGACCGCTTGCCGTCGGACCGTCAGGTGCGGGTCGGATCGAACTCGAGGACCTGGGTGAGCCTGATGTTGTTGCCGGACGGATCGCGGAATGACGTATCGATGCCATAGGCCTGTGGAGTCGGGGGATCATTGAACGTGACGCCGCGCTTGGACAGTTCGTCGTAACTGGCCTGGCAGTCGTCTGTTTCGAGGAACAGTGTCCCGCCCGCTCCCTTGGCGACCAGCTCGGCCAGTCGCGCACTGTCGCCGGCGTCGAGCATGGGCGGGCCCGGCACCGGCATCAGTACCAGGCCGGTGCCCTCTTGTCCGACGGGCCCCACACACAGCCAACGGAACATCCACGCCTCCATGGTGACGTCAGCCCGAACCTCCCAGCCCAGCGTACGGGTGTAGAAGTCGAGCGCTTCGTCCTGGTCACGGACCCAGAACTGTGCATTGCCGATCCTGATCATGGCATTCTCCTCGGGCTGGCCTTCTCGGACGAAAGCCTAAGGGCCGGTCACGGCTCCGTCTTCTCGAAACGTGCGATTCTGCGGTCGACCGTAAGCCTGGGCGACGCAGCGGGGGATCCGAAGCCATGACGCCGCCGGTGGGAACGAACCGCGGTAGGCCTCCGGACTCAGACCGAACATGCGACGGAAGCTGGTCGTGAACGAACCGACGCTGCCCCAGCCCACCGCAAAGCAGACATCGGCCACCGACCTGTCACTCACCCGGAGCAGAACCGACGCGCGCTCGAGTCGTCGGGTCAGGAGGTACTGGTGGGGTGACTCACCGAAGGTCTGGCGGAACCGACGGCTGAAGTGCGCTGCTGACAGGCCGGCGGCCGCGGCCAGATCCACCACCTGTAGTGGCTCGAAGTATCTGGCATCGGCCAGGTCCTTGGCCTGGAGGAGGCAGCGGGCCAACTCTTCCTGGTTCATCCCCCGAGCCGGTCCGGCGGGCCCGGGGGCCCGGGGACTCGGCCGTCTTCCATGACTGCTGGGATGATGAGGTCGAGGAACGTTGCGAACAGGGCCTCGACATCGGTATCCATCCGAGCAGCTTGCACGAATCCGTCCGAGGCGTTCAGCAGGATGGCGGTGATCGTCTCGACCGGATACTTGAGGGAGAAGCCTTGTTCGGCCGAGTAGTGCTCCATGAACGAGGCGACCCTGGCTCGATTTTGGCGGCGTTGGTCGGCCGAGCGCTCCTGCGCACCCGGGTTGCGATATTGGTAGAGGCTGAGCTCGAGATTGAGTGCCCAGATCTCCCTGTTGCCGGCCAGTGCTTTCATCCAGGTGGCCGCCACCGGTCGGTTGTCATCCAGGGAGGAACGCTCCTCGAGGTCGAGCTCTTCGGCGAAGGTGTCGAGCACTTCGGTGTTGACGGCGTCGGAGACCGCGAAGAAGAGATCCTCCTTGTTGGCGAAGTGCCGGTAGATGGCGCCACGGGTGTAGCCGGCGGCGTCGGCGATCTCATCGAGAGAGGCGCCCTCGAAGCCCCGGGTGGCGAAGGTGTGCCGTGCCGATGCGATGAGTGCGGCACGGGTGCGCTCCATCCGCCGCTCCGGTGTCCACTTCTCGACCGTCATCGCCCACCTCGCCTACGGGTTGACATCCAGAACCCTCATTGTATCCTAGATACATAGTCGTATCTCAAATACAGGACTGTTTCGGAAGGGATCCCCATGCTGAGAGTGGAAGGGCTCTCGAAGAGCTACGGGTCGCGCCAAGCCCTGTGCGGGGTGGACCTGACGGTTGCGCGGGGGGAGATCACTGCCCTGCTGGGCCGGAACGGGGCCGGCAAGACGACGCTGGTGTCGATCGTCGCCGGACTGCTCGGCGCAGATGACGGACGAGTGGAGATCGGAGGCATCGACGCCTCGGCCCATCCGCACCGAGCCCGGGCCAGCCTGGGTTTCGCTCCCCAGGAGACCGGCGTCTATCCGACCCTTTCCTGTCGCGACAATCTGCGCTTCTTCACCGGTCTGGCCGGGATGGGACGCAGGAGAGCACGTTCGGAGATCGATGAGCTCGCTGAACTGCTCGGCCTGACCAACCTCCTCGGGCGCCGGGCCAAGGAGTTGTCCGGTGGCGAGCGGCGGCGGCTGCACACGGCGATCGCCCTGGTCGGCCACCCGTTGCTGGTGCTGCTCGACGAGCCCACGGTGGGTTCGGATGTCCAGACCCGCTCGCAACTCCTGAGCGTCGTGCGCAACCTGGCCCGCGACGGCACCGCCGTCGTCTACTCCACCCACTACTTTCCCGAGGTGGCCGAACTCGACGCCACGGTGGCCATCCTCGAGAGCGGCCGCCTCCTGGCCCGGGGCACCATCAGGGAGGTCATCTCCGATCACTCGGTCGGGGTTGTCGAGTTGGATTTCGAAGGACCGGCGCCCGAACTGTCCCGCCTACCGGCAGGCAGCGCGGTCACCACCCAGGGGGTGCGCGTGACCATCACCACCAACGACACCACCGCGGTCACCGCGGCAATTCTGGCCAACCTCGATGCCTCGGTCGGGCTCTGCGGCCTCACCGTGCGGCAACCCAGCCTCGAATCGGCCTTCGTGCACCTCACTGACGGTTCCGAGGGACACCGGTCGGAACGGGTGGACGATGTCGCCTAGGCGGACCGGTGCGATCCTCGTGCACCAACTTCGCCTACTTGCACGCGATCCGCTGCCCATCATGGTGCTCGTGGTCTTTCCCCTGCTCCTCATGGCGTTCCTCAAGCCGATGTTCGCCCTGGCGTTGACGACGCACGGCTACCCCGAGGCGAATGGCGCAGAGCAAGCGGTGCCCGGCGAAACAGTCATCAACGGCTTCTACATCGTCGGCATGACCAGTTTCGCCTATTTCGTCGAACATGGCTGGAACACATGGGAACGTCTGCGGGCCAGTGCCGCGACATCGTCGGAGATCATCATCGGCAAGGGGGTGCCGTTCCTGGTCGTCTCGGCCTCTCAGTTCTTCATCATCTTCGCCATCGCCGTCCCGCTCTTCGGCCTTCACAGCCGCGGGCCGTTCACCGCGCTCGTCCCGCTGGTCGCGGCCTTCGCCATCTGCCTGGTAGCGCTGGGCGTCATGATCACGTCCCTGTGTCGCACCATCCAACAAGTCAGTGCCGTGGCCTTCGGCGGCCTGGTGCTATTCGGCGCGCTGGGCGGGGCGCTTGTGCCCTTGGAGGTCCTACCCGGCTGGGCTCGGGCTGTGGCCCCGGTCACGCCCACCTACTGGGTGATGCGCGGATTCGGATCCGTCATTCTCAACGGACGAAGCGTTTCTTCGATCCTCGTGCCGTGCGCGGTGCTCGCCGGCATGAGCCTGGTCTTCGTCGTCGTCTCGCTCCGCCGCTTCCGCTTCGCTGACGCCAAGGTCTCCTTCTAGTCGGCGGTTCTAGTCGGTGGTGGAAGGACGACCGACCCCTCTCCTCGGAGACTGCACCGCGGCGTCGCCTTGGTGAACACAGGTAGCGTTTCCCGCATGTCACCGTTCCCACCTCTCAATCACTTTGCTCTGACCGTTACCGACTTGGACCGGAGCATGGCATGGTACGAACGTCTCTTCGAGGCACCACCGGCCGCCGTGCTGGACGAAGCTTCCTACCGGGCGGCGATCTGGTTCGAGCCGGTCTTCGCCATCCACGAGCATCAGCTCCACTACGAAAGCGACACGTTCGACGAGGTGCGCATCGGACTCGACCACATTTCCTTCGGGTGTGCTGATCGGGAGGAGCTCGAGGCGTGGCCGGACCGACTCGATGCGTTGGGAATCGAACACGGTGAGATCGTCGACGCGTGGTACGGGTCCGGTCTCGCCTTCCGTGATCCCGACAACATCCAGCTCGAGTTCTTCATCCTGGGCGGCTCCTGACGTTCGGGCCCTCCGGTCGGTCGTGCCGTGCCGGCTGGCGGGAGGGGCGGATTGCCGGCGGCAGGGTCGGCGCGGGTTGGCCGGGCGACCTCTCACCGACCGATCGGCAGGGGAACCGACGATCCGGTCCGGTCGCACCTGTTGATCCATCGGGATCCATCGTGTCGTGGATCTGATCAGGAGCGCGCCGTCGAAGATCTCGCCGGTGCATGCGGGCAGGCACCGGTGGAGACGCCGAGGATCGCCCTGTTGTGGGAATGTTGATCCCTCATGCTCCGCCGACATGCACGCTCAGTCCGGACGCGCCGGATCCCGACGCGCGGAACGCTCGACCCTGAGGTCCCGATGGTGGAGGCGGTGGGCCTGGTCAAGCGCTTCGGGAACTTTGCCGCGGTCGACGGGATCGACGTGAGCATCGCCAGGGGCGAGACATTCGGTTTCCTGGGCCCGAACGGGGCCGGCAAGACCTCGACCATGAAGATGATCTCCTGCATGTCCCCGTTGAGCGAGGGATCTCTCCGGGTGCTCGGTCGCGATCCGGCCACCGACGGACCGGCCATCCGGTCCCGACTCGGCCTCGTTCCCCAGGACGACACGCTCGAGCTCGAACTGTCGGTCCTCGACAACATCTACCTGTACGGGCGCTATTTCGACCTGCCCCGCACGGTCATCCTCGAGCGAGCCGACCGCCTGCTCGAGTTCGCCCAACTCGGGGATCGCCGGAACGACAAGGTTGACAACCTGTCGGGAGGGATGAAGCGCCGTTTGACCATCGCCCGGTCGTTGGTCTCCGACCCGGACCTGCTCATCCTGGACGAGCCCACCACCGGACTGGATCCCCAGGCCCGGCATCTGCTGTGGGAGCGCCTCTACCGGTTGAAGGCGGACGGGGTGACCCTGATCATCACCACCCACTACATGGACGAAGCTGAGCAACTCTGCGACCGGCTGGTGGTGATGGATCACGGGCACATCGTGGCCGAGGGCCCGCCGCGCAGCCTGATCGATCGCCTGTCGACCAAGGAGGTGCTCGAGCTGCGCTTCGGTCTGGACAGCCACGAGCTCTCGGTCCGGGAGGTGGCCGACGTGGCCGGACGGATCGAGGTGCTGCCCGACCGGCTGCTCCTCTATGTCGACGATGGTGACCGGGCCCTGGCCGCGGTGCATGCCAAGGGCCTCGTCCCCGAGAGTGCGTTGGTCCGTCGGTCGACGCTCGAGGACGTGTTCCTGGCCCTCACCGGTCGCACCCTGGTGGATTGAGCGGGAAGACCCATGGCCACCGACGCGCTCACCGACCGGGGTATGGCCCAGCCGAGGGCGGGATGGCCGAGCTGGGCGCGCTCCCTCTGGCACAACTGGTTCGTCTACTCGAAGACCTGGCGGTCGTCGCTCACCACCAGTTTCCTGCAGCCGGTGATGTATCTGGCCGCCATGGGGCTCGGCATCGGGAGTCTGGTCGACCGGCACAGTGGCGGGGTCGACGGGGTCTCCTACCTCGCCTTCGTGGCCCCGGGGCTGTTGGCGGCCTCCATGCTCCAGATGGGGGTGGCGGACTGCTCCTACCCGGTGATGGGAGGGCTCAAGTGGGAACGGACCTACTGGGCCAAGGTGGCCACTCCGCTGTCGGTGGCCGATGTGGTCATCGGCCACCTCGGGTGGGAGGTGGTGCGGTTCGTCTCGGTGTCCGCCCTCTTCCTGGCCGTCATGGCCGCCTTCGGAGTGGTGGCATCGCCGTTGGCCGTGCTGGTGGTGCCCGTCGCCGTCCTGTCCGGGATGGCCACTGCCGCTCCGACGGCCGCCTTCTCCGCCACCCAGGACTCCGACTACGGGATGGCCCTGCTCTTCCGATTGGGCGTTCTCCCCATGTTCCTCTTCTCCGGGGTCTTCTACCCGGTGGCCCGGCTTCCGCAGTGGGCCCAGGCCCTGGCCGAACTCGTGCCCCTCACCCACGGGGTCAATCTGTGCCGCGCCTTGACCCTGGGCAAGGGATTCGGATGGGGGATGCTCTTCGACCTGGCCTACCTGATCGCCTGGAGCGCGGTGGGGCTGGCCCTGGCGCTCAGAACCTTCGGCCGGAGGCTGGTCGAGTGAACCGGTTGGCCACACCGCTGCCCTCCCGACTGCTTCCTCCCCTCGGGAGCCGGCGCGCCCTGCTCCTGCTGGAGAGGAACGCCCGGCTCTATCTCCGGCATCGGGTCCTCTTCCTCACCGGGGTGGTGGAACCGCTCCTGTTCCTCCTCTCCATCGGCATCGGACTCGGTGGTCTGGTCGGCCCCATCCGGGTGGGGAACACCGAGGTGCCCTACGCCGCTTTTGTCGCACCGGCCCTCCTCGCCACCTCGGCCATGAACGGGGCGATGATCGACTCCATCTTCAACCTCTTTTTCAAGCTGAAGATCACCCATCTCTACGACTCGGTGCTGGCTACCCCGCTCGACGCCAACGACGTGGCCCTCGGCGAGATCGGTTGGGCGGTGGTACGCGGGTTGTTCTACGCCGCCACCTTCGTGGCCATCATGGCCGCGCTGGGGGACGTCCGTAGCTGGATGGTGGTGTTCTGCCTGCCGGCGAGCGTGCTCCTCAGCGCGGCGTTCGCCGCGGTGGGCATGGCCGCCACTACGCACATGAGGAGCTGGCAGGACTTCGACATGGTCTCGCTGGTGTTCATGCCGTTGTTCCTCTTCTCCGGCACCTTCTATCCCATCAGCGCCTACCCGTCATGGTTGGCCCACATCGTGGCGGTCACCCCTCTGTACCAAGGGGTGGAGATCAACCGGGCCTTTTCGCTCGGGCAACTCCACTGGAGCCTGCTGGCCAACGCCGCCTATCTGATGGTTCTGTTCGCCGTGGGCTATTGGATGGCCAGCCGCCGGCTCAACCGGCTCCTCCTTCCATGAGCCTCCTTCCATCAGACGGGACATCGGTCCGGCCGTTCGCCATTCCGGGCCCGACCCGCGGGACCGGTGGGGCGTGAGGGCGGTCCCGTCGATGTCACCCACGATGTCCGGATGATGCCAGAATCGGACGCCGACCCAACGATGTCGGGCTGCGGGGCCGGCCGGTAGACGGGATTGACGGCCGCCGCATCGTCCTCCGCCCAGGGATTCCGATCCATGTTCTCCAACTGCAGGACAACCAAGTGACCCAGCACGCCATGCCCAGTCCGTTCGAGCCGGAGGAACGGCACTCGGTGCTGTGGCTTTCCGATTACGTGTACGGCTCCATCTCGACGCTGGTGGCGATCTCCGGGCTGACCTTCGAGCCGAAACCAGAGGCACTGACCAGTGCCGGCGTGGTGGTCATCGGTGCCGTTTCCATCTGGCTGGCCCATGCCCTGTCCCGGCTGGTGACCACCCGGGCGTGGCAACACCTCGTGCTCACACGGGCCGACGTCAGGGACCAACTGCTGGCTTCGTGGCCCATCGTCGCCGCCGCCGTCCCGGCAACTTTGATCTTCACCCTGTCAGGTCTCCACCTGTGGAAGGTGACGACCGCATTCGTCCTGGCCGAGATCGTGGGGGTGCTCGGGCTGGCCATCGTCGGGATCGGGACCGCCGGCGGCCGGGAACGACCACTGGCCCGGCGGATTTTCTACGTCGTCGGCCTCGTGGGAGTGGGGGTCATGATCGTTGCCCTCGAGCTGCTGGTCCATCTGCTCTGACTGCTGGTCCCTCTGCTTTCGAGACCCGCGGAACCGTTTCCGGCTGCGCCGGAGACATCGACGTGGCCGGCGGGGGCCGTTGGTTGCGGAGGCGGTTGTGGAATCGGCACAGCAGCCGTCCGTTCTCCTGGGTGGTGAGGCCGCCGAGGGCCCAGGGCTGGATATGGTCGATCTCGGCCCACCGGGCCGGGCGGTCGCAGAAGGGGTGGGTGCACTGCCGGTCCCGCACCTCGATGGCCCGGCGGGTGGCGCCGGTGAACAGCCGGGTGTGGGGGCTGATCTCGCTCCGGGTGCCGGGGTGGCCCACGGCCCGCTCCAGATCGGCGCCGGTGACCCGGCCGGTGACCTCGGGAACCAGCCGGGTGGTGCAGCCGATGGTCACCCGGCCACCGGGGGCGACGGTGGCCCGCTCCACATCGGCCCCGTCCAGCCAGGGCAGCAGTGACCCCGGGGGGACCACGGTGCCGTTCTCGAGCTCACAGGTCCGCCCGTGCAGGGTCTCCCAGCCCACGAGGACGGTGAAGAGCGGGGCCGGTCTCCGGGTCCCGGCCGGGCAGCCCTGCGAGCGGACGGCCATCTCCACCAGGGCGTCGGCCCGGCGCTGTCCGGGGGTGCGGGCCAGCGTGTCCCCCGGTCCCGGATCACGGCCGAGGAGGGCTTTGGCCCCGGCCCGGTCGGCCTCGAACAGTTCGGTGTCGATCCGTTCGAGCTCGCCGGCCACGATGGCGCCCCGGACAGGGTCGAGGGTCATCCCCCCGAGCCAGGTCCCGGCGAAGCTCTGGACCAGAAAGGCGTCCCGGTTGCCCTGCCGGCGTTCGGCGTCCTTGTCGGCCCCGTCCGGATCGGCCAGCTGCCCCCAGTAGGCCGCGGCCCGGCTGAAGTGGGCAAAGGTCAGTTCGGTGGCCTGGTCGACCAGCAGGGCCTCGTCCCGGGCCAGGGCTTCTTCGGTCCCGGGACGGCGGAGGCGGCCCATCACCTCCACGTGGTCGCCGGTGATGTCCCCTCCCACCCAGGCCCGCTCCGTCTCGGGCAGGAACCGGAGCTCCCGGCCCCGGCGGACCCGGCGCTGGGCCGCTTTCTTCGGGACCCGGCAGGTGGCCGTGATCCACGCCGCCGCCGTCTGGGCTCCGTCGGCCGCCCAGTCACCGGCGGCGTCGAAGGAGGCGGTGGCCCGGGTGGCGACGGCCTCCAGGGTGGCCAGGTGGCGGTGCAACGAAACGATCGACTCGGCGTCGGCCAGGGCCGAGGGGTCCAGCTCACGCAGTTGTCCGAGCACCTCGGCGAGGTCGTCAAGTACCACGACGCCAGTCCAGCACCCGGGTGTGACTCTCGGCCGTCCGGTCCCGGGCGGTAGTGTGGAGACGGCAGATCAGCCAGGTGGGATGGGCTCGCCTCGGGGAGGCCGATGATGAACGACCAGATGGACGGGCAGGTTGACGGTGGTCGGTCGGTCGGGTTGGAGACCGCCCTTGCCGGTATCACCGAGGCCGAGCTGACCGAGCTTGCCCTGGCCGCCGATCCCGACGCTCCCTTGGCCGAGGATGCGGTGCCGCTCTCGGTGTACCTGGACGAAGCGCCCGGGCTCCTACCGCCTTGGTACATGCCATCGCCCATGGTCCGAGGGGGCAAGAGCTGGCGTGTCCCGGTGGTCCTGGTGATCGTGGCCGCATTCGTGATCATCGAGGCGTTCGGGCTCTGCAGTACCTTCGGACAGCTGGTTCCTGCCTGAAGGAGGGATGGAGCCTCGGATGGGTGCAATCCTGTCCCTTTTATCACTCCTTGTGGTTGCATAGCTCCTCTTAGTGGTGATAGGGCAGGTTCACTCGGAGACTCATTGCGAAGAGCGCGCCGACACGGCAAGATGGATCCAACAGCCAGCCGCCAACGACGGTTAACGTGGTCTGTGAAGGGGCACGCAGGGGGAAGACCCCCTACGGAAAGAAGGGCAACCAAAATGTGGGCAAGACGCTTGTTGATCGGTTCAGGATTCGCGGTGGCTTCGTTGATCGCCGTGCCAGCTGTGGCCGGAGCCACTCCCAGTTGTGGGTCCACGACGGGGGTCAGCTGTTCTGTGACTCCGTCGGCGCCTCCAACGGTTGCCGGTAACACCGGCGGTGTGGCGCCGACCAGCCAGCTGCCCAATACCGGTGCGACCAACGCAGGCGTAGCCAGCCCCACCGTCGCACCGACCACGAGTCTGCCCTTCACCGGCGCGGACGTGGAAGGGATGGCCGTGGTCGGCCTCGGTGCTGTGGCCGCCGGCACGCTCTTGATGCGCCGCCGCCGCCGCACGCTGCCCGCCTGATCCCCGGACCAGGTTCAGTTGGGCGCCGCTTGGGCGCCGCGAAACACAGCGCACATCCGACAGACGCGTAGCACCCCAAGGCTCAGCGTCCAGGATTCAGCCCGGCCACGTCCCACGATTCCGCCCAGTCGCGTCGGGTACTTCTTCACCCCGACTTCCGTGATGGGAACTCAGTAGCTCGCGGGTAGCAGCGGCGCCAGCACCTCGAAGAAGAAGAAGACCACCACCAGCCAGGCGATGAGGCCGAAGGCGACAACAGCCACCCGCTGGCCCCGGTGCAGGCGGCGTTCCCAACCCCAGACCAGGGTGGTCAGCGCAGCGACGGCAATGCCCCAGAGGATGGCAGCGGTCCAGTCGTGCGGTGGGTTCGGAGAGGCGTTGCGAACAGGTGCCACCGGCGTGGCCGAGACGTGAGGTTTGGGGTGGTTCAGAATGCTGGCCACCAGCCTGGCGTGCACGACCAGCCGCTGACTGGCGCTGTAGCGCGGGTTGCAGGTGGTCAGCGTCAACGTCGCGCCCCGGGTCTGGTCGATCACCGACACGTCCGTAGGGGAGACGGCCAGACTCCCGGTCACGTGGTAGAGAAAGATCCCTTGCAGCGTCACGATGGTGATCGAATCTCCCGGGACCAGTTCGTTGAGGTTGTAGAAGGGGTGGAGATAGGTGGTGCGATGACCGGCGATCGCCGCATTGCCCAATTCCCCGGGCAACGGCGTCCCCGGATAATGGCCGGGACCTGTCTGGAGCTGCGCGTCACCCGTACCCTCAACCACCACCATCGACAGATCGATCTTCGGAATGGTGATCGTCCCCACCGGGCTCCCGACGGCGGGGGCGGCGATGCGGCCGGCGGGTTGAGCGACCGGCGCGTTGTTCGGTGGTGGGTTGGCCAGGGTCGTGGGGGTCGAGGTACCGGCGAGTCGTTGGGCCGAGCCGAATTCCGCGCGGAGATGGGCCTGGCTGCGGGCGGTCATCAGTCCTGTTCCCCACAGGAGGTAGGGGATGAACAACAGGATCAAAATTCCGGCAACCAGAACCACCCGTCCCACTGCCATCCGGATGGTCGTGAACGACACGCAGGGATGCTAGCGGTACCGAGCGCCAGTTCCAGACCGGGTCAGCCGATGACGCTGGTTCGGCTGCCACTTCCGGTACCATCAGTGACCGTTGCCCACCGTGCCGTTGAGCGTCGCCAGCCTCGTGGCCCTGTCACCGGTGCCTGAAAAATCGAGTGGTCGCCGTGAGCGATAAGCAGGGTCGACGGCGACGAAGGTGGCTGATAGCGCTGGCCATCGTCGTGGTTGTGGTGGTCTGGGGTCTGATCGTGGGCCTGAAGACGTTGTCCGCCTACCATCACGACAAGCGTGGGTTGGCCGCCCTCCAGCAGGTGAAGGCCGACCTGTCCCCTGGAGATCTCACATCGGCGCAGTCGACCCGGCTCCTCGATCAGGCCCAGGCCGAGTTCGCCAGC
Source organism: uncultured Acidimicrobiales bacterium (assembly GCA_963713625.1). Lineage (GTDB taxonomy): Bacteria > Actinomycetota > Acidimicrobiia > Acidimicrobiales > RAAP-2 > Bog-756. Next base: position 333,307 of record CAVQMN010000001.1, read on the forward strand.
GCCAAGTCGGAGCTGTCCTCACCTCTCTTCGCACCCATCATCGTCGTGCCGGTGATCGGTCGGCAGTACACCGCGGTCCGGGACCTGAGCTCGGCCGCCGACACCGTCTGTCAGGTCGGGTCTTCGTTCATCTCCGAGGTCCACGGTCTGCTGAACGCACCCCACAGCGCCGGCCCCGAGCGCGTCGCCTCCCTGCGGAAGCTCGGTGCCCTGTCGTTGTCCGCCGAACGTCAGTTGTCCAGTATCGACACCGGACCTTCGCAGGCGCTGGTGAGCCCGTTGGCCGCCAAGCACAACCAGTTCGTCGAGCAGCTCTACGATGCACGGGTCCGGTTGGCCAAGGCCGCCGCGGTGTCGGCCACGGTCGCCACCATCCTGCAGGGACCCCAGACCTATCTGGTCCTGGCCGCCAACAACGCGGAGATGCGGTCCGGCTCCGGGGCGTTCCTCGACGTCGGTACGGCCACCACGTCCGACGGCTCGGTGGACCTCGGGGGTTTCGAACCGTCCGGCGACCACACCCTCCCCGCCGGAGCGGTGAACCCCACCGGTGATCTTCTGCACAACTGGGGTTGGTTCCTTCCGGGGGTGGACTTCCGCAATCTGGGTCTGACGCCTCAGTTCAATGTGACCGCACCGCTGGCGGCACGCATGTGGACCGCTCTGACCGGCCAGCAGGTGAACGGGGTCATGGCGTTGGATGACGCAGGGGTCAAGCAGCTGTTGGAGGCCACCGGCCCCGTGGTCGTCGACGGCATGACCATCAGCGCCGACAACGCCGAGCAGTACCTCCTCCACGATCAGTACGTCGGTCTGACCGATTCGGGGGCGGCACAGCGTCAGGATGCGCTGGGCGCACTGACCAATGCCGTCCTCCGCCAACTGGAGAGCCAGTCCACCGATCTGCGCACCCTCGGCCAGGCCGTGTCCAGCGCGGTCGCCGGGCGCAACCTGATGATGTGGTCGAGCAATCCGGTCGATCAGGCGGCGTGGTCGATCAGCGGGGTGAGCGGAAGCCTGACCGTCCACTCCGTCGACGTGTCGCTCATCAACCGGGGCGGGAACAAGCTCGACCAGTACCTGCCGATCCAGGTGGCGGTGACCACGGCCAGCGCCGGCCCGAACACGAGGGTCACCATGACCACCCGCCTGCCCAACATGACGCCGCCGGGCCAGTCCCAGTTCATCGCCGGACCCTTTCCCGGCGTCCCGGTGAGCTACGGCGGTTATTTCGGGCTGGTGACCGTCAACCTGCCTGCCGCGGCCAGCCATATGACCATGACCGGTGCCGGGCGCCTGGCCGTGAACGGTGCCGACGGGCCGACCTGGACCATGGCGGCGCCGCTGACTATTCCCGAGGGCACCACCACGACGGTGGTGGTCACGTTCCAGATGCCGGGTCACCACGGGTCGATGACTGTGGTCCCCTCCACCCGTATCCCCCCGGAGCAGTGGTCGGCCAACGGTCGGACGTTCGACGACACCGCGCCGACCACGATCACCTGGTGACCGGCGAACATCGATCGGTCAGGCAGTAGCCCTCACGAGATGGCCACGGTGGGTGCGGCCAGATCGAGGCTGCCGGCCGAACCGTAGAAGTCGGCGTCCCCGAAGGCGAAGATGCCGCCATCCGAGGCCACCATCCAGTAGCCGTGGCCCGACGGGGTGGTCGTCATCCCCACGATGGGGCGGTTGAGGGACATGCCGCCGGTCGATCCGTAGAACCCCGCGTTCCCGAAGGCGAAGATGCCGCCGTCGGAAGCCACCAGCCAGTAGCCCCCGCCGTCGGGCGTCGAGGCCATGCCCACGATGGGTTCGTTCAGGGTCATGGCTCCGGTCGATCCGTAGAAGCCGGCATCCCCGAAGGCGAAGATGCCGCCGTCGGAAGCCACCAGCCAGTAGCCCCCGCCGTCCGGCGTCGAGGCCATGCCCACGATGGGCTTGTTGAGGGAGATGGCACCGGTCGATCCGTAGAACCCCGCGTTCCCGAAGGCGAAGATCCCGCCGTCGGAAGCCACCAGCCAGTAACCGCCGCCGCCGGGCGTCGGGGCCATGCCCACGATGGGCCGGTTGAGGGCGAGCCCGCCGGTCGACCCGTAGAAGCCTGCGTCCCCGTAGGTGAACACACCGCCGTCGCTGGAGACCATCCAGTATCCCTTGCCGTCCGGGGTGGCCTTCATGCCCACGATGGGTGCGTCGAGTGGCGCCCCTGCCGTTGACCCGTAGAAGGACACGCTGCCGAAGGCGTAGATGCCCCCGGTGCTGGTGGTGAGCCAGTAGCCGCCGTCATCGGTCGGGACCTTCGGCGGCGCGGGTTGGCCACCATGGCCGGCGGTCGTCGGGAGCGTCGTCGTCGTCGTGGGTGGCGGACGACGGATCGGCGTCGTGGTCGTCGTCGTGGGTGGTGGACGGGTCGGGTTGGTCGTGGTGGTGGTGGTCGTGGTGGTCGGCGGCGGAGGCGACGTGTCCGCCCCGGTCAACGGGATCAGGCCGGAACCGTCGACCGTGTCGGGTTGGTCAGTTCCCTTGTAGACCTGAATGGCATGGACGAAGGCCGGGGCGACCTGGGTGGGGGACCACCAGGGGGGAACCCCTCCGCCGTAGTAGCCGCCGAAGTCCACCTCGGAGACGCTGATCCGCACCGCGGTGGCGTCCACCGGGGCGAAGGCCAGTTCGAGCTCGTGGGTCCGGTACTGGCCCACCACATTGGCCACCCTGGTCCAGCCCCCTGACGGCTCGTCGACGGAGACCGTGTAGTTGCGCACACCGGTGGCAGTGCTGCCGACCGACTGGGTGTCCACCACGATGCGGTTGATGGTGGCGCGATCGGCCAGCGTGACGGTCAGGCTCGGCGTGGGGTCCCCTGCGCTCGAGCTCCAACCCTGGTCGTAGCCGACCTGCAGTCCGTCGATGGCCGCCGAGCCGTTTCCGGAGGAGGCGGTGGCCGAAGCCCCGGCGGATGCGAGCGCCAGGTCGGCACCGTAGTCCTCGGTGGGGCCGAGGGTGAGGCTGTCGCCCACCGGGTAGGTGACATAGGTGACCTGGTCGGAGATGGGCAGGCTGTAGGCGGTGCCCGAGGTCACGGTCACGCTGGTGGCGTTGCCGTACTCCGAGGTCACCGTCACCGGGACCGAGCCACCGCCCGGAGCGGTCACCCGGACCGAGCCGGTGGTGTCCAGTCCGTCCGACCACAGGGCACCGAGGTTGTCGTGGCCGCCGGGGGCGGCACCGAACGATGCCTCGTACGTCTGGGGGATGCCCGTCGCCGGCATCGAAAGGTACGGGCGGCCGGCGATCTCGGACGAGGTGGTCATGGTGGCCAGCGCCGCCGGCTTCACGTAGTCGTCGGTGTTCGATGCCTGGATCAGCGAGAAGCTGACGCCGTCGTTGCCCCAGTTCCCCTCGTCGAAGAAGTAGTTCCACACCGGAATGCCGAGCACCTTCTGCCAGATCATGGCCCGGGCCACCACGTTGGCCTGATTCAGGTAGTTGTAGTCACCGTCGCTCCACCACCCGACCTCGGTGAACCAGAGGGCCTTCCCACCCAGCATGCCCTCGAGCTGTCGGACCTGGGTGGGGATGCCGTCCTCCTCGAAAGAGTCGTTGTTGCCGGTATAGGGGTGGATGGCGGCCACATCCATGTCCTTGAGCCCGCCCGCGGCGACGAGCTGCTGCCACCAGCCGATCGAGACGTTGAGCGATGACCCGCCGATGACCGTCGAGGACGAACCGGGCATGACCGCCTTGACCGCCTGGTAGAAGGGCTCGAGTATCTGGGTGACGTACTGGCTGCCGTCGCCCCATCCGGTGTTGTTGGGCTCGTTCCATGGTTCCCACTTGGTCACCGGGGCGCACGGACCGCATCCGGCGGGGACCTTGGAGTAGTGGCTGACCAGCGCGGTGACGTCACCCTTCCACCACCCGTTGTCCACCAGCGCGGTGGGGACCGAGCCGGTCGACCCGCCACTGGCCTGGAGCCAGTAGGTGACGTGGTCCCGCAGGGCCTGGTAGGCGGCCTGGTAGTAGTCGGTGGTGGCGTCGGCGAATGTCACGGCCGAAGGGCCACAGGTCGCCGCGGTCGGATTCGAGCCTGAACAGTTCGGCAGGAAGGTGCTCCAGTTGATGGTGGACCCTCGAAATCCGTCGAGTCCGAGTTGGGCGTTGAGGGCGACTCCCCTTGGGTCGCTCGGGCCGCCGGCGCCGATACCGCTCGGCAGGCTGGCCAGGTCGAGGCCATCCCCGGTGGCTCCGACGGTGTAGGGCATGCAGGTCGTCCCGAGGAGTGTCGGGGGGGAGTTGTCCGTATCGAGGAGCGAGGCCTGCACCAGGTAGGGCCCGGGCTGTCGGTCGGCGACCGGGATGGTCAGGGGGATGTCGGCCAGCTCCCCGGATGTGGTCGGGAGCGGGATGGTGGTGGGAGTGGGCGTGTTCTCGGCGTCGAGCACGGTGGTGTTCTCCACCGCATAGGACAACTCGAGGTGGGAGGCCTTCGCGGTCCACCACGGATCGAAGGAGGCCGAAACCGCCGGCGTGGTCCCGGGGGCGAAGTAGTTCGCCGCGGCCGACGACGACAGGCCGGCCCCCCACCCGAGCGAGTCGACCGGGGCATGGGCCGCGTCCAGGTAGGCGGTGAGCGTGGACAGGGAGACGGTGGAGATGTTGTCCGCACCATTGTTGAACGGTGCTCCCCCCTGGTAGAAGAAGGTGGAGCCGACCAGATAGAAGTTGGAGCCGCCCATGGCCAGGTTGAAGTTGCCGTTGCTGTCCTGGCCGAGGGTGGTGCTGCCCTCGAGAAAGCCCTGGGGGCTGGTGGCCTCGATGGTGTTGAGGGGATCGGCGGTGTAGATGGTGCCGTCGGCACCCTGCGCGGCCTGGGCCGGGTAGTAGAACTGGGTCCCCGATCCGGTGTGGATTCCCGCAGGTCCGACCCGGCTCGATCCGAAGGTCGACAGCACGTTGCCGGCCGGGTCGAACGTCTTCACGTAACCGTTGCCGGAGACGAGGAGGTTCCCGTCCGCCTCTTGGGTCACGAAGTCGAAGTCGTCGAACAGCGGGAAGGATCCGCTCACCGCCCCCGTGGACAGGTCGATCAGGTCACTGGCCGACTTGTCCTGCACGATGCTGAGCCCCAACTCGAAGTTGGCACCCGTGCCCACCGAAAAGATCCCCGTCGGGTTGCCGTTTCCGGGGTCGACAGACCACAGGAGTTTTCCGGTCGGCGAGAACTTGTCCAACAGCTGGTCGTAGTAGCTGGCCAGATAGATGTTCCCTGCCGGGTCGATGACCGGTTGGGAGACTTCGTTCCCTTGGCGGTTGACGATGACGGACGGCAGGTTGAAGGCTCTCACCTCGGCGCCCGACAGCGTGTAGGTGATGAGCTGGCTGCCCGTGTTGACGTAGAGGTCGGTCGACGTCGCCGTGAAGTTGACCACCCCGCCGGTGGGGTTGACCAGGGTGGTGGTCGGATCGGAGGGGAGGTTCGAAGCCGGACCCAGAATGCCGGTCGGGTCGGGTGCGTCGCAGATGGGACTGACGTCGGCGGCGGCGGGAGCGGCCACGCTTCCCCTGATCTGTGGGGTCGGGGCCCCGGCGTGGGCTGCGTCCAGGGATCCTCCGAGGACGACCACGAGAACGGCCACGATGGTAATCACGCCCAACAGCGCGCTGCCGGCCCCCCCTCGACGGAGCAACGTGGGCCGGCGGTCCGATGCCCTCATCACAATTCCCCATCGACCCGACGGCGTTTATCTTTAGCGAAAGCGCGTCCCCAGGCTCACAAATCGCCCGCTGGGTCAGAGCCGAAGGGGGGCGATGGAGCGATCGTGGGGAACGGCGGGAGCGGGAGTGGCAGAGGGTTCCGCACTACGATTCGGCCGGTGCATCGGTCTTCCAGACGCGTTCGGGCTGCTGATCGGCGGGTGGGGGAGCACGGGCTCCGTGTGCTCAGGGTGTCGAAGAGCGGTGTGGTCACCGCCTGGCGCGAACGCGAGCGCCAACTGCGACTGCTCGGCGCCGACCTGACCCTGGTCGCCGCGGCACGATGGGAAGAAGGCGGTTCGATGGTGGAGTTCACCGGCGACGGTGATCTCTTCGTCGAGCCGGTGCGCACGGTGGGCCGGCATCCGAATCTCTTCCTCTACGACCCGCGGCCGCTGTGGCGGCTCCTCGGATCCGGGCACTGGGACCTGGTCGATCTGCACGAGGAGCCGTTCGGGTTGGCTGTCGCCGAGTTCATGGTCCTGCGTTGGCTACGGGCACCGGGTGTGCCCTTCATCTTCTCCTCGGCCCAGAACATCGAGAAGCGGTACCCGATCCCGTTCCGTTGGCTGGAGCACGCCGCTCTGCGCCGAGCGGCCGGGGCCTACTCGTGCAACTCGGAAGCGGGTGAGATCCTCCGGCGCAAGGGCCTCACCGGCGAGTGGGAGCTCCTGCCCCTCGGAGTGGATGTCGACCGGTTCCGGGCTCCGGACCGCGAGCCCCCGACCGGGTCTCTGAGGGTCGGATTCGTGGGCCGGCTCATCCGTCACAAAGGGGTCGATGTACTGCTCGACGCGGTGGCCCTCGACGAACGGTTCAGCGCCGACATCTTCGGCGCCGGTCCTGAGCTCGACGGGCTGACGGCCCGGGCTGACGCGCTCGGAATCGGAGACCGGGTCACGTTCCACGGCCACGTGGACGAGGAACAGATACCCGATGTCTATCCACAGGTCGATGTCGTGGCCGTGCCGTCGGTCCCGCTGGCCAGCTGGATCGAGCAGTTCGGTCGAGTCGTGGTCGAAGCGCAGGCGTCCGGTGTTCCCGTGGTGGCCAGCGCCAGCGGCGCCCTCCCCGATGTGGTCGGACGATCCGGACTGCTGGTGCCCCCGAACGACCCGGTCGCCTTGCGCGACGCCCTGAGCCGGTTCCTCGACGAGCCCGGACTGTGGGCCCGGTTGCGCCAGTCCGGGATGGCGGAGGTGGCGCGCTACTCATGGAAGAGCATCGCCGCCGCCCAGATGGCGCTCTACCGGTCGGTCACCTCGGGGCGGTCCGCCGCTCCTCGATGACGTCGCGGTACAGGTGCTCGAGACCGTCGAGATGGTGCTCGAGCGAGAACATCCGTCGTTGTCGGTCACGGAGACTCCCGCCGACCCGCCGTCGGAGGTCGGGGTGCGCGGCGAGCTGCACCAGCGCATCTGAGGCGGCGTCGACGTCACCGGGTGGGAAGAGCATGCCGGCGTCGCCCATCGTCTCGACGTGCGCGCCTCCCGCCGCGGCGACGACGGGAACGCCGTGGGCCATGGCCTCCACCACCGAGAACCCGAAGGGCTCCGCCGGGGGAGTGGCCAGGACGACGGACGACTCGCTGAGGAGCCGGTCGGTGTCGGCGATCTGCCCCACGAAGTCGACGCTCTCGGTCACCCCGAGTTCGTGGGCCAGTGTCCGCACAGCCGAAAGCCGGTCCCCGGTGCCGGCGATGACCAGGCGCCACCCGGTGTCGCCGAGACCACTGCGGGCCCAGATCCTGATTCCGAGCTCGGGACGCTTCTCCTCGGTCAGTCGCTGGAGCACCAGGACGGTGGAGGACTCGAGGCCGGCCTGAGGGCGGTCGGGCACCGCATTGCGGAGGAGCACGGTGGGTCCCTGGACGCCCTCGGCCACGAATTGGCTGATGGCGATGTCACGGGCGATGGGCCGGGCCACCACACGGGCCAGTGTCCGCGCCACCTTGCCGCTGCCCCGGTCGCCGGGAAAGTGGCGCGTGGCCACAATGGGTGCACGCTGGAAGGGCCGAGCCAGCCAGGCCGCCCCTTCGGCCGCCGTCATGTGGGCGTGGACGACATCGGCGTGTCGCTGGGCGGCGAGAGCCCGGGCGGTCTGGAGGACCGTCTCGGCGGGGCGGTAGTCGACCCGGCCGTCCAGTTCGGTGTGCATGCGGGCCGGGTCGCCGCCGATGACCGACAGGTGGTGCCCCCTGGAGACGAGGCCGTTGGCCACCTGGCACATATAGCGCTCCACGCCGGCGAAGGCGTTGCTGCGCACCACCTGTACCACCGACAGGGGGCCGGGTTGCCCGCTCCGGCTGCTCTCGACTTCCATCGGGTTCCTCTCGTCGACCTGGAGGGATCTCTCGCCCTACTCAGGTGAGCATCTCCGCCGCGGCAGTGATTGGAGCACGAGAGCGGGTGGCCCATGCCACTCACGCCCGGGGGCCTCTCCTATCATGCCTGAGTGGTCGCGCCTCGCACGAACCGGCGAACGACGACCTCCGGAAGAACGACCGCCGGTGGGACGACCGCCGGTGGGACGACCGCCGCGAGGACGAGCACCACCGGGCGGGCGCTCGTGACGGAGCGTTCGGCATGACCGGCCCCGAGGTTGCCGTGGTGTTCCCGCAGGTCCATCGGAGCGGAGGTATCGAACGGGTCTGCTGGGACCTCCTCGACTATTTGGGCCCGAGGCACGACACGGTCTTCGTGGGCACGAGCGCACCCGAGGGCCTGCCCGAAGGTGTCCGCCTGGTGCCCGTCGGTGGATCTGCAGACCCCGGTTCCGTCGGTATGTGGACGCAGCGGGCCCGGACCCGGCGCGTCCTGGCCTCGCTCTCTCCACGCCTGACCGTGAGCATGGGGTCCGTGGTTCCCCCCGGCGATGTGCTCTGGGTGCCGAGCGTGCACCGGGCCTGGCTGGAGGCGGCCCGATCCATTCAGATGGGCCGGGTCGAGGTCCCGGCCCGGGTGCGTTTCGCCATGCCCCGGCACCGCACGTTGCTGGCCATGGAGTCGCAGTACTTCCGCCGCGGGCATCCCCGCCACATCCTGTGCACGTCGCACCGCGAGGTCGAGGATCTGGCCCGTCTCTACCAGGTGGATCCGGCACTGACCACGGTGGTGCCCAATCCGATCGACCCCGAGCGGTTCAATGCCGGCCGGCGGACGAGGGACCGGACCGCGGCCCGCCTCGACCTCAGGATCGGCGACGATGAGCTGGCCCTGGTGTTCATCGCCAACGAGCTCCATCGCAAGGGGTTCGGCCAGACCCTCGAGGCCATGGCCCGCAACCGCGACCGGCGGATGACCCTGCACGTGGTCGGAAAAGCCGGGCTCGGTCCCTACCAGTCGACCATCCGCCGCCTCGGCCTCGATGACCGAGTCCACTATCACGGGCCCACCGCCGATGTCAGTTGGCACCTGGCCGCCGCCGACCTCATGGTGCTTCCCACCCAGTACGAACCGTTCGGCTTGGTGATCGTCGAGGCTTTGGCCAGCGGGGTTCCGGTGATCACCAGCCGTCTGGCCGGAGCTTCGGAAGCGGTCCGCCCCGGCCGGACCGGATTGATCCTCGAGGATCCCTACGACGTCGGGGAGCTGGCCGGGTTGCTGGCCGAAGCGGGACGGGCCGATCTCGAGAGCTGGGGCAAGGAGGCGGCATCGTCGGTCGCCCCTTACCGTCGCGATCAGGTGATGGGCAGGGTGGAGCGCATCCTGTTCCCATGACTCGGCCGCCCGGCCGCCCGACCGCCCGGCCGCCCGGCCGCCCGACCGCCCGACCGATCGGCCACCCCTCTCGATTCGGCCGCCCGGCCGCCGGCCTCAGTGCGCCTGGGCGGCGGCCAGTCTCGATTCGGCCTTCGACGGACCGGCCAGGTAGAGCCGGAATCTGGTCGCCGCCCGGCGGCCCCGCTCACCCGGGAGGAAGAGCGCCCGCACCAGGGCTCCGGCCATCACCCCGGAGCGAAAGACGAGCCACCCCTTCCGGCCGAAGTGCTTGCGCAGGTAGCGCTCGTTCGAGGCGTGGAAGTGGGTATCGCGTTCCGACTGCTCCCCGCCGGTTCCCGCCCCCACATGGGTGGCCACCACATCCGGGCAGAGGGCCACCCTCCAGCCCAGGTCGCCGGCCCGCCGCTGCCAGTCGGTCTCTTCTGCGTACAGGAAGAAGCGTTCGTCGAAGGGGCCGACCTGGTCGAGGGCGGCGCCTCGGAGCAACAGGACCGAGCCGATGAGGAAGCCGGTACGCCCACCCAGACGCCCGAGGCCCAGAGCCTCCAGCCATGCCCGGGCCGGTGACGGAAACGGCCAGCCCACCCGGGCCGCCTCGCCGGTGACCGGGTCGACCTGGGCGGGGGCCACACAGGCCAGGCCGTCGTCGGCCCGCAGGCGGTCGTGCAGCCGGGAGATGTCATCGGGTGTGATCGATGCATCGGGATTCAACAGCAACACGTCGGCGTCCGGATCGGCCGAGCCCCGGCGACGGGCGAGGCCTAGGTTCACGCCGCCGGCGAACCCGAGGTTGCGGCCCGGATCGACGTAGGTTGCGCCGTGGGCGTCCACCACCGCCCGGACCGCCGGGTCGGAGGAGTTGTCCACCACCATCACCGGGAGTCTGCCCTCCAAGCGGGCGAGGCAGCCGTCGAGGAGCTCGGGCGCCCCGTAGGCCACCACCACGACATCGAGCCCCGGCATCAGGATCCCTGACCATCGGGAGGACCGGGATGCATCGAGGACCGGCCCGCTGGCGTCTCGGCGACCGACCGGGGGGCCCGGGCCGGCTCCGGACGGGTCATTGCTTGTAGGCGTAGGACTGGTACGAGTCGGTGGAGGCCCGCTTGACCCGGTTGATGGCGATGCCCAGGACGCGGCAGTGGGTGTTCTCGAGACGCCGCACCGTGCGCTCCAGATCGCTGCGGTCGGTCCGTCCCTCCGAGGCCACGATCACCGCCCCCCGGGCCATACTCCCGAGGATGGCGGTGTCCGGCACGGCCAGGACCGGGGGGGTGTCGAGCAGTACGACGTCGGCCAGCAACTGGATCTGGTCGAGGACGGGTTGCATGCCGGGGCTCCCGAACAGCTCGCTGGGGTTTTCGAGCTGGGTTCCGCACGGCAGCACCTGGAGGCCCCAGATGCCGCTCTCGACCAGCAACGACGAGATCGAGGGCTGGTCGGCGACGGCGGGAAAGTCGCGCCGGGACCGTGGCGGTGTGGGCCGGTCGGCGCCGGGGGCCCGGCGTTCGCCCGGCCGGGTCGGTGGCACACCTTCGGCCTTGGCCCCGCCCGCTCCCAGGTTGGGGTCGGAGTTCTTCCAGTTGGCCCTGATGAGGTTGGAGAGCCCGGGCTGGCCGGTCACCTCCAGGCCGAAGATCTCTTCGAGTCGGGGCCGGCGGAAGTCGGCCGAGACCACGATGACCTTGCTCCCGCTCATGGCCCAGGCCGCGGCCAGGTTGGCAGCCACGAACGTCTTGCCGTCGCCCGGCTCGGGGCTGGTCACCACGAGGACGGGGTAGGGGGTGTCGTCGAGGATGACCCGGAGGCTGGTCCGCAGCTCCCGGACCGATTCGGCCATGAGGGACTGGGGCGCCTGCAGCATGGCGATGGCCACCTTGCCCGAGCGCACCTCGTTGTCCTCGGGGAGCTCGGCCAGGATCGGCGACTCGGTGACCGAGGCGATGTCCGGTGTGGTCCGGAGGCGGGTGTCGAACTGGTCGCGGGCGAGGGCGATGCCGCAGCCGACCAGGAGCCCGGCGATGAGTCCGATGGCGCCGAGCTTGGACTTGCTCAACCCCGAAGGTGAAGTGGGCAGGCCGGCGGCGACCACGGTGGAGGCGTAGGGCTCACCCAACGTGATGTTCTCCTGCTCGGTCTGCAGGGCGCTCACCGTCTGTTCGAGGGCGCTGATCTGGGCGGTGATGGCCCCGGTGGACACCTGTGTCTCGAGGCCGGCGAGCTTGGCGTCGAGGCCGTCCAGGGCGGAGGTGATCTTCTGGCTCTGGGCGTCCACCACCGCCTGGGTGTTGTTGACATACGCCTCCGAGTACGCCTTGGCGATGGCCTGGGCCTCTTTCGGGCTCGAGCTCGACGCGGTGATGCTGAGCGCACCGGTGGTGGGATCCACCGTGCCGGTCACCTGGGAGGCGACCGAGGACACATCGGGATTGCCGAGCAGTTTGGCCGCCTGCAACTCGACGGCGGTGCTGCCCAGGGCCTGGACCGGGTCGGGGAGGGTCACCGGGGTCGAGGACTGGCCGGTGGCACTGGTCGTGGAGTTGATCTGGATCAGGGCCGTCGACTGGTACACCGGGGTATGCAGCTTCGAGTAGGCGAACGCGGCGGCCAGGGCGACGACCACACTGACCACGATGATCAGCCGCTTACGCCACAACGTCGAGAGGAATTCGGAAAAAGTCAGTGGTTTCTCGCTTTCGGAAGCCGGTGGTGCTGCAGCCGAGAATAGGGCGTTCCGGCGGACGGGGTCAGTACCCTCGCCACGGGCCGGTCGATCGGGACGATCCTGACCGTCGGACGTGGGTCCCGAGACGTGCCGCGGAGGGCCGCCATCACCCTGGCCGATCCTGGTGACGCACCCGCTCCATCACCGCCGCCATGGCCTCGGCCCGGTCGTGCCAGGTCGGGATGGGCACCGTGCCCGGGGCACCCGAGGGACCCGGGGCACCCGGCGTGCCGGTCGGCCCGGCGGTGGCCAGGGCGGCCGAGGTGGCCTCGACGAACCGGCTTCGGTCGGCGATGACGACGGGGGGACCCAGCTCGCGGAAGCCGGCGACCGGCGTGGCCACGGTGGGCCGACCGGCGGCCAGGCACTCGTAGGCCTTGATCGGATCGAGGCTCTCGGTGAACGGGTTGACGAGATGGGGGATGACCACCACGTCGGCGTGCTGCAGGTAGGCGGGAACCTGGTCGTAGGGCCGGGCCCCGAGGATGTGGATGCCGGGGACGCCGGCCAGCTGTTCGCTCACGTCCCTCGGCAGGCTGTCCGGACCGACCAGGACGACCTGCAGATCGGGGCGGGCCGCCGCCAGTTCCATGACCAGCGGGACGTCGATGCGCCAGGTGTGCAGGGTTCCGACGTAGACGGCCACCGGCGACGGTGGGAGGTCGACCGGCCGCGGTCGCACGGTCCGGAAGAGGCTCAGGTCGACACCGTTGGGGATGAGCTCGACGGCTCGGCTGGCCCCCCGGGAGCGGGCCAGGTCCGGGGAGCAGACCACCACCTCGGCGCTGTGCTCCATCAAGAGGTCCTCGTTGGCCATCAGCCTGTCCCGCTGCCGGGGGGCCATCGGCGCCAGCAGCCAGTCGTCGGTGATGTCGTACAGACTCGGCCAACCGGTCCGGACCGCGAACCCCGCGTACGAGGCGTCGTTGACCCACAGCAGGGGACGCCCGAGCCCGAGGTGGGCGACGGCGTGGAGCACCTGGCGCTCCAGGGAACGATCGGCGAACGGCCCGACCAACCGTGGCAGCCACTTGCGGGGGCGGAGCACGTGGATCCGGGGGTGCACCTGCTCCAGTCGGGGGCCGGTGGCCCCGGCCAGTCTTCCGGTCCGCAGCTGATGGGGAATGTCGACGGCGGGCGCGACGAAGAGGACCTCGAGTTCGGGGTCGAGCTCGACGAGCTCGTCGACGAGGATCCGGATCCTCCTCCTGACCTCGCTCCAGGGTTCGAGCGAGCACACCACCAGCGACACGGCCTCAGCACCCCGGTCGGTGGCGACCGCTGCGCTGACCTCGGTGGTGCTGGCGGGGTTGTGCGTAGCCATCCCTGTTCCTTGCTGCCGACAAGATGATCGTCCGACCCCGCGATTCGGGCGTAGGCGAATCCCGGTGCGCCGGGGCCCGTGGATAGCGTCGACACCGCGGCGTGCGACCTTGAGATCCAATTGCCCGGGTCATGGGCATCGATGCGGCCGCGGCTACGCTACGGAAGCCGTCATCATTGAAGCCTCCGAGGACCGACGAGCGAGAGCCTGCCGACACGATGAGCCGCACCACCAGCCCGGCCCCGGTCAGGGCTGCCGACAACAGGCTGGTCCAGGGACGGCGGAAGCGCCGGGTACAGGCCGGAGTGGCCTGGCTGGCCACCGTGGTCATCGCCGGAATCGTCGGGATCGCCGCCGTCGGGAACCGGACGGTCGGACTGGCGCTGGCCGGACTGGTCCTCGTCTTCGGGATCCTCATCGCCGACCCGCTCCTCTTCGTGGTCATCGCCCTGCCCGGGACCCTGCTGGTCCAGCGGGTGGGCGGCGCCTCCACCAATCTGAGCGCCGCCGACCTCTTGGTGTTCGTCGCCGCCATCATCTCCCTGACATACATCCGGTGGAACGAGGCGCCGTATCTGAAGCAGTTCATGAAGGGCATCGTGTGGTTTCTGGCCATCCTGGTCCTCGTGGTCATCGCCCACCCCTTCCGGGACAACATCGTCGAGTGGTTCCACCGCTGGTCCTACGTGGCCGGCAGCGTGCTGGTCGGCTGGGTCATCGCGACCAATCACCGGACCAAGCAGGCGTTCCGCCTCTTTCTAGCCGGTTCCTCGATCCTGGCCCTGATCGCCATGGAACACGCGGTGACCAGTCACTTCCAGCCGGCCCAGTGGGGCGTCTACCAGAAGAACGGTATCGGCGCCATCATGTGGATCGCCATCGTGGTGGCCCAGATCAATCCCCCCTGGACGGGGATCGGACGGCTCGAGGCCCGGATCAACAAGTACCTCTGCATCGGGGGACTGCTGGCCTCCCAGAGCCGGCAGTCCGTCATCCTGCTCATCCTGGCCATCGCCCTGGCCTCGTTCTTGAACCCCGAGCTGCGCCGCAAATCGAAGCTCTTGATGCTGGCAGCCATTCCGGCGGTCGTGGTCCTCTACTTCAGCTTCTCCATCGCCGCCCGCAACAATCCTCAGTTCAACTCGGTGACCGCCCGGGTGGACCAGATTTCGGCGGCCATCCACGTGTGGCATCTGAGTCCCATCCTCGGCGAGGGGATGCGCTTCTACAACCTGCCCCAATTCATCACCGTCACGGCTCCGCCCAACGTCCTCATCGACAACCTGGCCTCCTCCGGCATCATCGGATCGCTGGCCTTCGTGTTCATGGTCTGCGTGACGGTGCGGACGATGTTCCGGCTCCCCTATGCGCTGGGCACGCTGGGACTGGTCATCCTCGTGTTCCACTACGTGGACGGGCTCTTCGACATCTTCTGGATCGGGGCGTCGACGATCGCACCCTTCATCATCGCCGGAATCTCACTGGGCATGGCCGACATGGACAGAATGGCCAAGGGTCTAGGCGACGGCGACGGCCACGCGGCGGTCACGTCGGGTCCCGTCGTGGCGGCCGACCTGTCCCCGGGTGGTATTCCGGGGAGCATCCGCCGATCGACGGCGACGGCGGTGGCCACGTCGCTGGCCGGGGTGAAGGCGGCGGCGAGGACGGTGAGGACGGTGCTGATCCCTCGGGCGCCTGGGCCCGCCCCCCTGCGGCGGGCCCTGGCTCACGCCCCGGCCCGTTGACCGCGGCACCGGTCGGACGGTGACCGGAACATCGGCGCCGGTCCCACGGATCGTCTACAACGCCCTCCCTCTCGACACGAGGGGCGGCGGGGTCAGCACCTACATCCGAGAGCTCCTGGCCGCCATGGTCGGCGAGCTCGACGCCGACCTGGTCGCCGCGGTGCTGCCCTCCGGGGTGTCCGAGCTGCCCGACGGGGTCCGTCCGTTGCTCAAAGCCGAAGCCAGCGGGATCAGGCGGGCCCTGACCGGGGCCATCGGCTTCGGGCCGGCCGACCTGACCCACGGGCTGGATGTGGATCTTCCCGTCCGGCGACCCGGGCCCACCGTTTCGACCGTGCACGATCTGGCCATCTTCGATACGCCCTGGGCGTTCCCGCGGCACCGGGCGATCGGCGAGCGGGTGCTGGTCGGGCACGCCCTCCGCCGGGCCGACGCCGTCATCGCCGTCTCATCGTTCACCGCGGAGCGGACCCAGGCCCTCCTCGGGGTGGACGCCACCGTCGTCCACTCGGCGCCGAGTCCCGAGATGTCGCCGCCCTCGGCCGCGGCGATGAGCAGGGTGCAGCGAACGTACGGGTTACCCGAACGGTTCGTGCTCCACGTGGGCAACATCGAACCGCGCAAGGACATCGCCACCCTGGCCGCGGCCTGCACCCGGGTGCCGATCCCGCTGGTGCTGACCGGCCACAGCCTGTGGGGCAACCGGCCGCCCGACGGCACGGTGGAGATCGGCCATGTCCCCCTCGGCGATCTCCCCGGCCTGTACGGATCGGCCACCGTGGTGGGCTATGCGTCCAGGTACGAGGGATTCGGGCTTCCCCCCTTGGAAGCCATGGCCTGCGGCGCTCCCGTGGTCAGCACCCCGGTCCCGTCGATCGTCGAGATCGCCGGGGACGGGGCCAGAACCTTCAGGCCCGGCGATGTGGAGGGTCTGGCCGTCACGTTGGAGGAGCTGGTCAAGGACGGGGCCATGCGCTCCGAGCTCGCCCTCCGGGGGCACGGGCGGGTGAAGGCCCTGCGCTGGGGGGACTCGGCCCGCGCCACCGCAGACGTCTACCGGACCCTCGGGGTCGGGGTCTGAGGGGCCGGCCACCCTCCTGACCGGTCGGGCGTGACCGCATCCCTTCAGGTACACCCGCCATGTGCCGAAGAGAAAGTGTGGAGTCTTCGGTACGGGGTGGGCTGCGAGCCCGAGGGGCGGCGCGACGCGGGTCGGGGATAACGGCGTACCAGCTCCTCGGCGGCCACGCCGACGATCCCTTCCCCCAGCCGGAGCTCGACGTCCCACCGGAGCTCCTGGCCGATCTCTACGGTGAGTCCCTGATCATCACGGCGGACTACGTGGGCGCCGACCGACGGACATCGCCCAGCCGCCATCGCCTCGACCGCGGCGGACACGGGTCCTCGCTCAGGTCACTGCAGATCCTCCTCATCGTGGCGGCCACTGCCGTCGTCACCGTCTTCCTCACCCTCACCGCCTCCCACCCGGCCGTGCCCGGCGCCTCGGGCCCGACAGGGGCCCCGACCACCGCCGCGTCAACGGTGGCGGCCCGGTCCCTGGCCTTCTCGGGCCCGGCCACCGGCTCCCGGAGCCAGGCCGGACGCGCCGCGGCACTCGCCGCGGCCCGGGCCTCGGCCCGGGCCGGGGTGGCCCGCCAGCGGGCGGCCAGGCGGGCGGAAGCCAAGGCGGCGGACCTGTCCCACCAGAGGGCGGCACGCTCCATCCGGGTCCGAGCCCAGCAGGCCAGGCGCCGGGCGGCCAGGGCCCGCCGCCACGAGCTGGAGGCGAGAAGGGCCAGGACCCGAAAGCGCTGATCGCCGGGGCTTCAGCTCGGGCGCCAATCTGCCGATCCCATGGGCATGGATTCAACAGTGACCGAGGGTGTTGCTGCCGACCGCGCCGGTCGGGTCGACCCCTCGACGGTGACGGTGTGGGATTCCCTGCTCAGCAAGGCCGCCGATCCGCGGCTGGCCGAGGCGCTCGACCCCGGCCGGACGGATGAGGACGAGGCGCTCGGGTCGGCTTTTCGGGACGAGCTCGATGACCCCGGATTGGTCCTTTCCAACCAGTACATCGGTCCGGATCGCCGGGCGTCGGGCTTGCGGGCCCGGCTCTACCGGGCCACCTTCGGGGCTCGTCGTTCGGTCCTTCAGCTCGAAGTGGCCGTGGTGGCGGTGGTCGCCGTCTTGATCATGGCCACGTTGCTGCTGGCCGGCGGAGGTGGACAAGCCGCCGCCCGTGGCTCGAAGACGGTGGCCACGCCCACCGTGGCCTCGAAGACGACCGCCGAAGCCAAGGCCATCGCCGCCGCCCGCCCCACCTCCACCCCCGCCGTGGCCAAATCGCCGACGTCCACTCCGGCCACGACGCCGGCAGCCCCCGCGACTCCGGCGGCGAGCGCCACTCCGGCCGCGGCCGGCGCGGCAACGCCGGCGGTCGCCCCGGCCACCGCACCCGCGACCACCGTCCCTCCTCCGGCCGCGGCACCGGCCGACCTGACTCCCCAACAGATGGGGGCCCAGGCCCTCGCCCTGGTTCGCTACCCGTGGCAGAGCATCCCCGGGTACTCGATCCAGTTCCTCCCCATCAGTGACGCACCGTCGCCCGGCTTCTACGGGAACACCACGTTCACCTGGGGTCAGACCGGAGGTACCTCGGTGCTCTACGTCTACCCGGGGGAGACCATCGACACCCTGGCCGGGATCACTGCCTTCGAGATCGGCCACGAGGTCGATGCCGCGGCTGTCGAGCCCCAGGGCGGCGAGACCCAGATCGAGAACATCCTGGGCATCCACCCGGCCAGCTGGGCACCCAACTGTGACTGTGCCGAACAGGGGTTCCTCTCCGGATGGTACGCATCCGCCTTCTCCAACTACTGGTCACCGGGCGTGGGCAACTGGAGCCAGATCGCCCCCGAGCCGACGGGATCGGTACTGGCCGCCATCGAGCCCTGGCTGAACCCGACCATCTCCTGATCGTCCAGCCATGCCCCGTTCCCTTCCTCCCGTCCTGTTGCCGTCCGTCCTGTTACCGTCGGTCCTGTCGGCGCCCGCCCCGGGTCCTCTGCGACCCTCGACCGATCGACCATCATGACCCGCATCGCCATCCTGCCCAGCTCGTATCCTCCGTCGCTCGGAGGTGTCGAGGAGCTGACCCGGCACCTGGCCCTGTCACTGCTCGAGGCCGGGGACCAGGTCGAGGTGTGGACCGGGCATCCCGATGACGCCGCGCCGGAGACGGTGGAGATCCTCGACGGGATGGTGGTCCGTCGCCTACCGCTGCCGCTGCCGGCCACCCACTGGTCGGCCATCCGGCGGTCGGCCGTGACCGGTACCCGCTCCCTGTTCTCCCTGCGGAGTGCGGTGGCGGCCTTCCGTCCCGACCTTCTCCACGTCCAGTGTTTCGGGCCCAACGGCGTCTATGCCCACGCCCTCTCCCGCGTCACCGGACTCCCGTTGGTGGTGACCCTCCAGGGGGAGACGCTGATGGACGACACCGACATCTTCGATATCTCGCGCGTCCTGCGCTCCTCCCTCCGGAAAAGCCTGAAGTCGGCCTCCGCCGTCACCGGTTGTTCCGCCTTCACCCTGGCCGACGCCGAGACGCGGTTCGGGCTGGCTCCCGGCCGCGGGCGGGTGATCCCCAATGGCGTCGACCTCGGGGCCGGTCCCCCGGGCAACGGTCCCACTTCCGGGGGCCGAGCCAACCCGTTCGACGGTGCGGGCGGACCGGACGGGCCCTACATCCTGGCCCTGGGCCGGGTGGTGGAGAAGAAGGGGTTCGACCTGCTGTTGGCCGCCTATGCCGCGCTGGACGAGAACGGGCGGACGGCCGATCTGGTCATCGGCGGTCAGGGGGAGGCGCTCGACGACCTGCGCCGGACGGCCTCGGCCCTGGGCGTCGCCGACCGGGTCCACTTCGTGGGCCGGCTCTCCCGCCAGCAGGTGGCCGAGGCCATGGCCGGGGCCACGCTGTTCGCCATGCCGAGCCGCCTCGAGCCGTTCGGCATCGTCATCCTCGAAGCGTGGCGGTCCGGAGCCCCGGTGGTGGCGACCAACCGCGGCGGCCCCCCCGAGTTCGTCCATGACGGGGGTGACGGCGTGCTGGTGGATCCGTTCGACACGACCGCGTTCGCCGATGCGCTCGGGAGCCTGCTGGCCGACCCCGAACGCCGGCGACGGATGGGGGATGCCGGCCGGGTGCGGGTCCGGGAGTTCGACTGGGCAGATATTGCCGAGCAGTACCGGGAGCTCTATTCGGCCATTGTCGGTCCCGGGCGGCCCGGTGGTGATCCACCCGGCGCCAGGCCACCGGCCCGGCAGGGGGGGTCCGTCCGATGACCCCGACCCGTACGCTGTCGGACCAGCTGGTCGCCGGTCTTCCCGGTACCGTGGCGTCCGGTGCGGGCCGTCCGGTCGGGGACGGGTCCTCGTCGCTCCGTGTCGGTATCGACCTGGTGTCGGTGTCCGACGTGGTCGACTCCGTCGGGACGTTCGGCGACCGGTATGTGCGCCGGATCTTCACGGCGCACGAGATCGACTACTGCCGGAAGGCCGCCCCGACGCCCGGGTCCCAGGGCTCTTACTCCTACCAGTCCCTCGCCGCGCGCTTCGCGGCCAAGGAGGCGGTGGTGAAGGTACTGAGGCCGGTCGGTCCCCGTCCCCCGTGGCGCGACATCGAGGTGCACAGCACCGGGGGCGGGTGGACCGAGATCCGCCTGTCGGGACGGGCCGCGGTGTTGGCCGCCGAAGCCGGCATCGAAGGTCTGGCCGTGAGTCTGACCCACGAGGAGTCGACGGCCGCGGCCGTCGTGCTCGGGGTGTGCCGGGACGGCGACCGACCGTCGGTGCCGTCCATGACCGTTCGGCACGAGGGAAACCGTTGGCAATAGGGAAAGAGGAGAAGGAGTGACCATGGAGGAAACCATCCGACTCGTCCTGGCCGAGCACGGCCGCCTGGCGACGGACCCGAACTCGATCGACGAGAACGCCGATCTCTTCGACGCGGGCATGACCTCGCACGCCAGCGTCAACGTCATGCTGGCCCTGGAGGACGTCTTCGACTTCGAGTTCCCCGAGAGCATGTTGAAGAAGTCGACGTTCGAATCGATCGCGGCCATCAGGGCCGGCGTCCTCGAAGTCACGGGGGCCTGAGCGGTCCGGTCGGGCCCGGTCGGCCCTGATCGGCGCTGAGCTGCCGCGGGGTGTGGCCCGGAGGCCGGGACCCTCCAGCCGGCCAGATCAGCCTTCAGGCCGGCTCTCGACGAGCCGATACTGGGGTATGGATCCTGCCCGATTCGGACGTGGTCGTGACCCCCTGCGGCCCCGCCGGCGTGCCTGGCTGACAGCCTGGTGGCCCATGGTGGGGACGCCCCGTCGGGGCGGTCTCGACCATCCCGGTCCGGAAGGCGTTTGGGGGTACGATTCCCAACCGATGGTCATGAGCCCTCGACAGCGGCGTGATGGCGCCGGACCGGCGCTGAATCGCAGCTCCCCGAGGCGGGGGAATGCCTATTGTGCGGGTCGTCGGGGCGGCATTACCATGGTTGGTCTTGGCGGATGTAGTTGCAGTGACTGATCTCTCTGACGCGAGTGATGAGGGTCGGTGGATGACCGGCGCAGGAAAGGGCAGGCCTGCTGGGATGGCAATACTGGATGCAGAAGTGCAGCGCGTTCTGGAGGAGCCGGTTCCTCAGCCCGTCCCCTCACTGGGCGAACGAGGTGACGTCGCCGACCACACGGTCGGTCTCACCCGGGTTCGCCGGCACGGCCTCCGCCGCCTGCTCGTCGCCGATGTCGTGGGCCTGGCCATCGCCGCCACCCTCGGTCCGCTGCTGGTATCGGCCGTCTCGGCCAATCCGGCCAGCACCGCCAGCCGCAGCGGGAAGATCTACCTCTTCGATCTGGCCGTGATCCCCATGTTCATCGCCGTGTTCGCCTTGTACGGTCTGTATCGGGGCGTCACCCGACGCATCTCGATGAGCGTCTTCTCCGACCTGCGCAACATCGTGCACGCCCTGATGATCAGTGGGTTCATCTACGCCATCATCGCCTACGCCACCAGAAAGAACTCCGACCTCGCGGCCCTGAGTGTCGGGAAGGTGGCGGCCATGTGCCTGGTGGCCGTCATCGCCGTTCCCCTGTGCCGGGTGGTGGCCTTCGGGTTGTTCAAGGTGGGGACCATTCCGGTCATCGTGGTCGGTACCGGAAAGCTGGCCCAGACCGTGGCCAGCCACCTCCGTGCCCACTCCAGTGTGCGCTTCGTCGGGTTCGTCGACGACAATCCCCTCGGGCGCAACGACGTGCTGGGCGAGCTCGAGGACCTCCCCGAGCTCTGCCGTCAGTACGGGGTGGCCCGGGTGGTGGTGTGCTTCTCCCGCACCCACCCCGAACGCACCACGGAGATGCTGAAGGGGCTGGCGGGACAGGTGGGCGTGTCCATCGTTCCCCGCTACTACGAGCTGATGACCAGCCGTTCGCATGTGGAGGACCTGTCCGGACTGCCCATGCTGGACATCGCCCCGGCCTCGTTGAGCCTCGGGTCGCGGTTCCTCAAGCGGTCGTTCGACATCCTGACCTCGTCGGTCATCCTGCTGGTGGCGACCCCCTTCCTGGCCGCGGTGGCCGTGACCATCAAGGCCACCAGCGCCGGACCCGTCTTCTTCCGGCAGGTGCGCACCGGTCGCAACGAGCAGCCGTTCTCGATGATGAAGTTCCGGACCATGTACCGGGACGCGGAGTCCCGGCGCCACGAGCTCGATCACCTCAACGAGGTGGACGGGCCGTTGTTCAAGGTCCAGAACGATCCCCGGGTCACTCGGGTCGGTCGCTTCCTCCGCCGCACCAGCCTCGATGAGTTCCCGCAGTTGATCAACGTGTGGAAGGGCGACATGTCACTGGTGGGACCGCGGCCGTTCGTGGTCTCCGAGGCCATGGAGATCGAGGGCTGGGCCCGCAAGCGATTCGAGGCCCGACCGGGTATGACCGGGTTGTGGCAGGTGTCGGGGCGCAACGAGCTGTCGCACCTCGAACTGTGCCGACTGGACTACCTGTATGTGGCCTCATGGTCCTTCTGGTGGGACATGCAGATCCTCTGGCAGACGCCGAGCACCATCTTCCGGGGTCGCGGCGCCTCCTGAGCCTCACCGGCGGGACGTTCCTGCGGGTCGCCGGCGCGGCGCTCCCTAGAGGGCGGCGCGCTCTTCGGCCACCACGGCCAGCATCCGCTCCTCGAACCGCTCCTTCGAGAACTGCCGGGCATGGGCGGTCAAGGTGTCTTTCGACCATGACACCGTGGACAGACGGTCGATGGCTTCGGCGATGAGGCGGGGGAGGGGCTCGTCGAAGAACACCCCGGTGCTCCCGTCGACGGTGGTGTCGAGGAACCCGCCCCAGCGCAGCGCGGCGGTGGGCTTGCCGAACGACGCCGCCTCCACCGGCGTCAGTCCGAAGTCCTCGTAGGAGGCGGCCACCAGTCCCGATGAGGATGCGTACAGCCATCGGAGGCTTGCGTCGGTGACCTCCCCGAGCACGGTCACGTTGGCCGGCGCCGACGCGGTGATCTGGTCGGCCTGGGGCCCGCTCCCCACCACCACCAGACGCTGCCCGGGGAGGAGCCCGAAGGCCGCGGTGACCGCCTCGACGTTCTTGTAGGGAAGCAGTCGGGACACGCACAGGAGGAAGCCCGGCTCGATACCGGCCACCGGCTCCTGGCCGGCCCGGGGATCGACGTCCACGGGCGGAGGGACCACCTCGGCATCGATCCCGTAGAGCTCGGACACCCGGAGCCGGACGGCGTTCGAGTTGACCAGGTACCGGTCGGCCGAGGCCGCGGCCCGACGGTCCCAGCGACGCAACGACGGGGCCATCATCGACAACATCGAGGCCGAGGCCCGCGACTGCCCGGCCAGATAGCGATCGGACTGGTACAGCCAGCGGGCCGGAGTATGGCAGTACACGACCTTGCGCCCGCTGACCGTGGCCCCGTGGGCCCAGCCGCTCGAGGAGCAGACCGTCACCTCGGCCTGGATGTGCAGCCTCGAGAAGGCCGGGGCCAGCACGGGAAGGGCCAGACGGTGGTGGCTGCGGAAGGTGGCCACCCGGTCGAGGGGGAGGGTGCGGACATCGAGTTCGGAGAACTCGGGAAAGGTCCCGTCGGGGTCGTAGAGCGAGGTGTGGACGGGTGACCCGGGGAAGGCTCCGGCCAGCGCCAGCACCACCCGCTCGGCCCCGCCGCGCTGGGTCAGGTAGTCGTGGACGAGCGCGACCTGGCCTGAGGCGATGCTCCCTCGGCCGGTGGCGGTCCTACCGAAGTCCTGTTGGGACGGCACCTGTCCCTCCTGTCGGGCTGGTCGACCTGCTGCTTACCACGCCGGGCCGCGGATGGCGACCGGAGGCGGCGGGCCACCCGTCCGCCCCGGTGGGTACAATCCGCACGTCCAGTTCCTCTTCGTCTGCACAGCAAATATCTGTCGGTCACCGATGGCAGCCGCCCTCTTCGCCGCCCAGACCCGGGGCCTCACCGATTCGGTGGAGGCGTCATCGGCAGGCCTGCTCTCCGAAGCGAGGTCGGCCCCGAGCGAGGTCCCCGGGGAGGTGCTCGAGGTGATGGCACCCTACGGGATCGATCTCCGTGATCATCGGAGCCGCCAGCTGACCGGGCCCTTGGTGGCTGGCGCCGATCTGATCATCGGCATGGGCCGGCGCCACGTGCAAGAGGCGGTCCTGCTCGATCCGTCGTGCTGGTCGAGGGCGTTCCTGCTGAAGGAGCTGGTCCGGCGGGGCAATGAGGTGGGGCCCCGGCTCCCGGGCCAGGGCATCCGCTCGTGGATCGAGGCGGTCCACGGCGACCGGACCCGGGCCTCGCTGGCCCACCGGTCGACCAGCGGCGAGGTGGCCGACCCCTACGGGGGGACCCTGGCCGAGTACCGGGCCACGGCCACCGAGCTCGGCCTCCTGGTCGCCCGGCTGACCCAGCTGCTGTGGGACTGGGGTCCCGAGGCCGACGGGAACTGAGGGGCCCGAGCCCCTTCCGGCCCGCCACGGCCGGTGCGTGCGCTGTCGTCGGGGAAGTGCGATCATGGGGCGGTGGCCGACGGCGTGCAGATTCGAGAGCTGCCCGACGGCGGAAAAGAATTCATCCTCGACGACCCGACGCTGAGCTACATCCGCATCGACGAGCAGTCGAGGCTCCAGTTCGGCACCACCGAGGTGGTCATCGGGATCCCGTTCACCCTGGAGCTCAACGGCAGCGTGCACCACCTCAACCCGCAGCGCACCGATGCCCTCGGCCCGCTGGTGGCGCTGTACCCGTCGACGATGCGGTGGCTGTGGACCTCGGCCGACGGTGAACTCACCGCCGAGTTCGAGAGCGGGGCCAAGGTGAAGGTCGCCCCCGACGCCATGAGCAAGGCATGGTCGGTGGGGAACGTCTACTGCATGCCCGGCGCTCCGGTCTGAACCACCGGCCCCCGGCCGCGGCTTCCCGCCAACCGGCCCGGTCGCCGCCATCAAGGTCGACGGTCAAGGTCGACGGTCGTCGTCGGCGGCTCGACGTCGACGGTCGCCTCAACCGTCGAGCAGCTCGGGGTGGCGGGCCGCCACCATGCGGCGCATGCCGTCCTGCCACGCCACCGTGGTGGTCCCGACCAACTCGTGCATCCGGGTGAGGTCGATCTGGACACTGTCGATGGTGTCCCGGGTGGGGGAGAAGCGGACCGGGGTCCCGGTCAGCTCGGACAGGAAGCCGCACCACTCCTCGATGCTCACCGCCTGGTCGCCACCCCAGTTGACGGTGACCGCCGGTGTGGTGGCCGCGGCCAGCAGCCCGGGGACCATGGCGATGATGTCGTCCTGATGCAGCGGGTGGTAGACGCTGGGCGCGTCGATGTGCACGGGGATGTCGACCTTGTTCAGCATCATCTCGAGGTGGATGGCCGGCCACCCACCCCGGTCGCCGTAGGGCACGGACAGCCGGGCGATGGTGGTCGGGAGGTCGAACCGCTCCGCCGCCCACCGGGCCGTGGCCTCGGCCGCGATCTTGGAGATGCTGTACGTGCGCAGGAACGGCCAGACGCCGTGGTTGTCGCCGAGCTCGTCCTCCTCGGCAAACACATGGTGGCCGAGCGGTTTGTACACGCCGGTGGTCGAGCAGTGGACGAAACCGGCCGCGTGCTGGTGGTGCTCCATCAACCAGGCCAGGCCACCGCTGTTGGCCTGGAGATCACGGTTCCAGTCGTTGGTCTTGGAGACGGCGAAATTGATGACGTAGTCGGCGTCGGCGGGCAGGCCGCCCACGTCGCCCGACAGGAGGTCGATGGCCACGCACTCCACCCCCGCCGCCTCGAGCCGCTGACGGGCGGCCTCGTCCTTGAACCGGGCCGCGCCCACCACCCGGTTCTCCCGGGCCAGGGCGACGGCCACCGGCTCGGCCACCTGACCGGTGACGCCGGTGACGACGATGGACTTGTCCCGAAGGGGTTCCGATGGCATGAGGGCTCCTTGGCCTGGGGGCGGACCCTGAAGGGTGCCCGAGCGGGGCGGGCGGGTGGTGCCGGCCGATCCTACCGCCCGGCCGGAGGGGCCGATCGAGGCCGGGGGCGGGTGGGACCGGACCCTGGATGCCGCCCATTACCACGGAAAGTCGGCCCCGGATGTGGACATCGCAGGCTCCGGTGGGCCATACTGTCTGTTCCGCCAGTTTTCGCCGGTAGGCCGCATTTGACCAGGTCACCGGAGCGTATGCCGTGCGGTTCGACCAGTGATCCCAACAGTAATTAGGAAGTGACGTTCCCATGAGTGCCACCTGGCGCAAGCACGCAGCCTGCCGGGGCATCGATCCAGATGTGTTCTACCCGGTCTCCGACGAGGAGGCAGGCGAGGCCAAGTCGATCTGCGACCAGTGCGCAGTGCGAGAGTCCTGCCTCGAGCACGCGCTGGCCAATCGAGAGCGTGAAGGGGTCTGGGGCGGCACCACCGAGCGTGAGCGGCGGCGGATCCACCGGCAGCGTCGCAAGTCGGCCTGATCCGGCCACGGACGACATCGGCCAGGGGGACCGGGCGGAGGCCGCTCGGTTGACCGCCGCCGGGACGGTGTCGCTCCTCCGTGACGCGCTGCAGGGGCATGCCCCGGGCGACGACCGCGAGGAGTTGTCCAAGGCCATCATGCTGGCCGAGTTGGACCGGCTCGAGCGACCCTTCGACCGGGATGCCGATCCGACCCACTTCACCGCATCGGCCATCGTCACCGGTGATCGCGGGGTCGTCCTGCACCGGCATCGCCGTCTGCATCGCTGGTTGCAGCCCGGCGGCCATGTCGACCTCGGTGAACTGCCCGCCGACGCGGCCATCCGCGAGTGCGTCGAGGAGACCGGGTTGGCGGTGGTCCATCCGCCGTCGGGCCCGGCGCTGATCCACCTGGACGTGCACCGGTCCGCCCAGGACCACATCCATCTGGACCTCCGCTACCTGGTGTGGGCGCCCCACGACGACCCCGCCCCCGCCCCCGGAGAGAGCCAGGACGTGGCATGGTTCAGCTGGGAGCGCGCCACCGACCTGGCCGACGACGCCTTGGTGGGAGCGCTCCGGTCGGCGAGCCGGCTGCTGACGGATCCCCGTAGTCTGCGGGCGGTCCGGGAAGAGGGAGAGGAGACCTGATGGCCGAGCCGTTCGACACCCTGATGGTGGTCCAGGCCCACGACATCGCCATCGATCAGCTGCGCCACCGGATCGCGACATTGCCGGAGCGTGCCGAGCTGGCCGACGTGAGGAGACGGCAGGCCGAGGTGGGTGCCGCCCTGTCCGAGGTGGCGGAACAGGTGGACGACCTGGCCGGCCGCCAGCGCGCCCTCGAGGACCAGATCGCGGCCACCGCCGGTCGTCGGCACGAGATCGAGTCGAGGATGCAGACGGGAGAGGTCTCCGCCTCGCGCGACCTGCAGGCCATGGACAGAGAGGTGCACCAGCTGGCCACCCGGCAGGAACAGTTCGAGGAGGAAGAGATCGCCCTGCTGGAGGAGGAGGAGCCGCTGGACGGGGTGTTGGCTGCCCGCCGGGCCGAATCGGAGGCGCTGGTGGCCGAGGCCTCCCGGCTCGGGGCCGCCATCGTCGAGGCCGAGCAGTCGATCAACGAGGCCATGGTCATCGAGGAGGCGGCCCGGGCCGAGCACGCCGAGGGCCTCCCCGTGGACCTGGCCCAACGGTATGAGGTCCTGCGCTCCCACTTGGGAGGGGTGGGTGCCGCCAGATTGGTGGGCGACCGGTGCGATGGCTGCCATCTCACCCTGTCCTCCGTCGAGATCGAGCGCATCCGCCGCCTGCCGCCCGACGAGTTCGCCACCTGCGCCCAGTGCGATCGCATCCTGGTCCATTGAACCGGCGGCGTCCCGCCTCCGCCCCCGCTTCGGCCCCCCCTCCCGGCGGGCGGGCGTGTCGATGCTGATCCTGGTCCGTCATGGTGAGTCGACCGGCAACGCCGACGGTCTGCTCCTCGGCCGGATCGACGCTCCGCTGACCGAACGGGGACAGGCCCAGGCGCGGGCCCTGGCTCCCTGGGTGGCCGGTGCCACCCGGGTGATCTCCAGCCCGCTGGGACGGGCCCGGGCCACCGCCGAGGCACTGGGTACCGGCCTACCGGTCGAGATCGACGACCGGTGGATCGAGGTCGACTACGGCGAGTTCGACGGGACGCCGCTCGGGTCGGTCCCCTCCGAGGTGTGGACGCACTGGCGTTCGGATCCGGATTTCCGGCCCCCGGGTGGTGAGACGCTGACCGAGGCGGGTACCCGGGTCCGTTCCGCGTGCTCCGAGCTCTTCGCCACCGAGGGCGAAGGGGCACGCGCCCGGGGAGCCGTCGTGGTGGTCAGCCATGTCTCGCCGATCAAGGCGGCAACGTGTTGGGCGCTGGGCCTTGGTGATCAGGCCGCCTGGCGGCTCTACCTGGCCACGGGTTCGGTGACCCGGATCGGCTGGGGTGTCGACGGTCCGGTGCTCAACCGGTTCAACGGGACACCGGGACCGGATCCGGGCTGAAGGCCGACGGGCGGGTGGGCCGGTCCCGGCCGGTCAACCCAGAATATCGGTGAGGGCCTGCACCATGAACCGCTCGGCGGCCACCGCCGAGTACCCGCCCTGGGAACGGAGCATGTCCCAGGTCAGCCATCCGCTGGTCACCAGGAGCATGTCCAGGACACGGGGAGCGTCAGTGCCGCGGGCGGAGATCTCGGGGCCGAGTGTCCGCTCCAGCTGCTGGCGCAGCAGGGCGCGCTTCTCGACGAGGACGGCGTTGAATCCCTCGGACTGGGTGGCCCGGGCATAGGCCATCTTGAGCATCGGCGCCATGGCCTCGTACAGCTGCCGGCGTTGACGGCAGGTGGCCTGGATACGGAAGGCCACCGGCCCGTTCGGAGGGAGGAAGGCGATGAACTGGCGGTGGCGGTGGAACTGCTGGGCCGCCGCGTTCCTGATCGCCACCTCGACGTGGTCAAAATGGTAATGGAAGGCACCGATGGACAGGCCGGCCTGCTTGGTGATCTGAGGGATGGTCGGTCCGGGGTTGCCGTCCTGGATCAGTTCGATGGCGGCATCGACGATCTGGAGGCGCGTGACATGCCCCCGGGCTTTCCGCCGATCGGCCGGTGCTCCGGCCCGCCCCATCCAGTCGCTGTGGTCCGTCCCAGGCGCGTCTCCGTCCGTGTTATCCGACACTGACCTCAACGATGCCCCTGACAGCACCAACGATGCCCCTCACGGCACCAGCCTACGGTGGGTGCTTCACCGGCCGACCGACTTCGTCCCACCGGGGTCGGTTCCACCCCTGGGCGTGGCCCCCCGGTGCCGGTGGGTGGGAAATGGCCCGTCAGCCGGCCGCCAGTCCGGCCAGCTCGTCCTTGACCATCCGGCCGTCCACGATGATGGCGAGCAGTCGGGACCGGTCCTGGAGGACGGTGACGTCGGCCACCGGGTCGCCGTCGACCACCAGCAGATCGGCCAGCTTGCCCTCGGACACCGTGCCCAGCTCGTGGCCGCGTCCCATCAGCTCGGCTCCGTGCTTGGTGGCCCACCGGACCACGTCGAGGGCGGGGATGCCGATCTCCTCGACGTAGTAGGCCAGCTCCTCGGCGTAGGTGCCGTGGGGGAAGAAGATGGCCCCGTAGTCGTCGCCCAGCACCAGCCGCATGCCGGCGGCGTTGGCCTTGGGGAGGATGTCGGCCATGGTCTCGATATCGGATTTCATCGACTCGGTGAACCCGAGTGACGACCGGCCCATCGAGGCCAGGAACCGGGCCGGGAACATCATCGACGGGACCACCGGCGTACCCGTCTCCACGATCCGGTCCATGCACTCGGCGTCCATCCCGTCGCCGTGGTCGATGACGTCGATGTGGAGATCGAGGGCCATCATGATGGCCTCCCGGTTGGCGATGTGCCCCCGCACCCTCGCCCCTCGCAGATGGGCCGCCTCGATCCCGGCCGCCATCTCCTCCCGCGACATCTCGATCTGCTCCTTCGGGCCGATGGTCCCGTGCCCACCGGTCACGAACATCTTGATGAACTCCGCACCCTCTTTGATCTCGGCCCGGACCGAGCGCCGGAACTCATCGGGTCCGTCGCTCGGCCGGATGGCCCCGAGGGCGCCGACCTGCCAGTGCGGTGGGTAGCTCCGGTCGCCGGCGTGCCCGGTGGTGCTGATGTCCCGACTGCACGGCACCAACCGCGGCCCGGGGATCAGACCCCGGTCGATGGCCACCTTCATCGATGCGTCGATGGCGAACGGGGCCCCGGCCGACACCGCGCTGGTGAACCCGCACTCGAGGAGGAGCCCGAGGTTGTTCACGGCCCGGACCGCCTGCAGGGCCATGGGCTCCTCGAGTCCGAAGGGGGCGGGCACGGCACCGAGTTCGTGGTAGGTGGCATGGAAGTGGCAGTTGACCATGCCGGGCATGACGGTGCGCCCGGCCAGGTCGACGACCCTGTCGTCGGCCCGGGCCCCGGCCACCGGGCCCGGGCCCACCGCGCTGATCCGCTTGCCTTCCACCACCACGTGGGCGTTCGGGACCGGCGGGTGGTCGCCGTCCACCACGGTGGCGTTGGTCAGGACCAGCCGTGTCCCTCCGCTCACGGGTGCACCACCACCTTGATCGACCCCGTGCTCCGATCGGCGGCCACCCGGAAGGCTTCGGCCGCGTCGTCGAGACCGAAGTGGTGGGTGATGACCGCCCCGGGCAGGTCCGGCGCCGTGGCCAGCAGGTGGGCCGCCTGCTCGAACTCGGAGACACCGTGATGGTGGCCGTAGGTGAACGCCGGCACCAGGGTGATCTCCTTCAGCTGGAACTGGAGGCCCAAACTGACCGGTTCCCAGAACGTGCTGATCACACCGATGGTGCCGCCCGGGCGCACCAGGGCGAAGGCGGTGTCCATCGATCCTTGCGTTCCAGCCGCGTCGAGCACGAAGTCGTAGCCCGTACCGCTCGAGGTGCCGGCGCCCAGACGCTCGCCCGCCTCCACCCGGCGGGTGTGATTGGCCACCAGGTCGACGTCGGCGCCGAGGGCCCGGACCGCGGCGATGGTGCACAGCCCGATCGGACCCGCCCCGATGACCAGCACGCGGGCGCCCGGTTCGACACCGACCCGGTTGATGCCATGGACGGCCACGGCCAGTGGCTCGACCAGGCAGGCGTGTCCGATGTCGAGTCCGGCCGGCAGCACCTTGGCACAGGACGGATCCACCCACACCTCGTCGGCCAGACCCCCGTCGAGGCTGATGCCGTACATGGCGCCGAGCGCCGACGGACACTGCTGTTCGCGACCGGCCAGGCAGTGTTCACAGCGGCCGCATCGGAGGACGGGGAGGACGGCCACGGCCGTGCCGTCGTCGAGCCGGCCGCTGAACTCGTGGCCGAGGGTCACGGTGGACGGCCCGAAGGAGACCAGGTGGAGGTCGGATCCGCAGATACCCGAGCTGTCCACCACCACCCGGACGCCGGTACCCGGATCACCGCCGGTGTCGATCACCCGGATGCCGTCGCTGGTGGATCGCACCCCGCGCATCGGTCTACGCGCCGCCGACGGGACGGCGGGCGCTGATGGCCAGCACATGGGCGTCCGCGCCGGTGATCCGCGAGACGTGGTCGGTCATGAACTCGTGCTCGTAGGGTTGGGACTGGTGGGCCGAGAACGCCTCCTCGGACTCCCAGCACTCGAAGAACCGGAATCGGCAGGGGTGTTCGACATCCTCCGACCACCAGTAGTCCAAGCATCCCAGATCCTGGCGGCTCCTGGCCGCCACCGCCTGCAGGGCGGCCACCGTCTCCTCCCGTTGGTCGGGCGGGAATTCGAGGTAGCCGGTCAGTGCATGCAAGGCAGTCCCCTCCGATCTGCGTCCGGAGGGACCGCGCCCGATGGTGCTGGGCGACCCGGCCACTCCTCTCGGCCGCGAAACTTAACATCCTGGCTGGGGAGGAGGTGGCAGAGCCGGCTCACCATCCGGCCGGCCGGCCCGAGGTCTTGGCCAGGCTCAGGGTCCCTCCGACCAGGTCGGCATGGGCGGGCATGCGCACCTCGAATGACAGTGTCGACGGACCGCGCAGCGACAGGTCGAAGTCCGCCGACGCCGGCCTGGGCCCCCCGGCCAGCACGGCGGTGCTGTCGAGGGCCTGGCCCAGGTCGAGCGGAGCCAGCTGCACCACGGTCAGCGAGGCGTCGGTCGGGTGGCGCCAGACCAACCACTTGGACACCACGTCACGTCTCGACGGTGTGGCCACGAGGGAAACGGTCGGTGGGGGACCTGAGGACCCCGACAAGCGATAGGTGAAGACGCCCCGGTACCGCCCCGCGCCCACATCGAGCAGCCGGATGGGCGGATAGCGGTTGGCGACATCTCCGGGTGACCACGGGCTGCCGAGATCGGCACCGGTCCAGGTCTGCGGGTGGGCCGGGAGGTCGTCGGGCGGACCGAGGATCACCATGGCGGCGATCAGGAGGGCGACCACGCTTCCGATCGCCACCGCCGGCCCCAGGCGAAGGGGGGCCGGGCGGCACAGACGCACCAGCAGCCACACGGTGGCCGCCAGGAGGGCGAGCACGAAGAGCAGCCGGGCGAACATACCGCCGGTATGGCCGGACGGATAGGCGAAGGTGGGAAGGACACGGTCGAACAACGGCCACCATCCCGGGTAGAGCGAGGGATCCCAGGGGCGGAAGGGCAGGTTCCACTGGTTGGAGTAGACGTGGTCGCCGGCCAGGATCGGGACCAACTGGACCACCCAGAGCCCGGCCACGGCCGCCCCGACCAGGAAGAGGCGGCGCGGGAAGGCCTGCAGACGGTGGAGGAAGACGGCGCTCCAGGCCAGCAGGATCGGCGCCACCGTCCATTCGAACCGGCCGGCGAACGAGGTCCCGCCGAGCGGCGGGTTCGGGTAGGTGCCGTTGACGACCAGTACGGCTGCGATGGCCAGCACCACGGCCACCGCGCTCATCCCGGTCCGTTTGCGGGCGAACCAGAGGCCGATGGCCCCGAGGAGCACGGTCGGGACCTGTACCACCAGGCCCTGGTCCCGGTCGATGAGCAGGGCCGCGATCCGCCAGCCCGACCCCGAGTCGATGGCCGGCCCGGGTTGGGGCAGACCCAGGAGGTGGCCGAAGTAGAACTGGTTGTAGGCGGCGAGGGCAGCCAGTGATCCGAGGACCACGACCACGACGACGATGGTCGGGGTCCGGGTGGAACGCCGCCGCCCACCGATCAAGGCGAAGCCGGCCACGCCGATCAACACCGGAGCCGCATTCTTGATCTGGAACCAGGCGACGGCCCCGAAGCCCACGATGGCCACCACGGTGCCCGCCCGGCCCAGCCGCCCCGTCTTCTCGAGCAGGGCCAGTTCGACGAAGCCGCAGCCCAGAAAGATACCGCTGATCAGATCGGGGTAGACCTGGGTCGTGGCCAACCACAGTGCCGGAGCGGCCAACGCCAGGGCGAGGACCACCCGTCCGCTCCGGCCGAGGTCGGCCAGGCGCGCCGCCCGTTGGTGGAGCACCGCCACACCGGCGGCCTGCGCGGTGAAGTACCCGAAGAGGGCGGCGGGGACCGATCCGACGGCCATGAAAGGAGCCAGCAGCGCGGGAAGGCCGATGCCCTGGGCGAAGACCGGGCCGTGCGGGCCGGGGAGAAAGGCGTGAATGGCGTAGGGAGTCCGGACCGTCGTCCCCGGAGCCCAGTCGTAGATGGCGTGGGTGACCATGTCCTTGGCGTAGGCCGGGATGACGTCCATGGTGAGGTGGCTGAGGGAGAGCGCGGCGATCAGGTAGTGGGGTGAATCGCCACTGATCAGGTTTCCCTGCGACCGGACCAGCAGCCAGGCGGCGATCTCGCCCATGATCACCACGACGGTCCAGGCCACCAGCCCGATGAAGCGGGAAGGCCGCCGGCCCTGGCCCGTGTCTGCGGCCGCCTGGACCCGGTGACGTGGTCCGTGGCCGACGGCGGTCACGGGTGCGGGTCGTCGACGCACGGTTGAGAACCACGCCATGCGGACACCGCAGACCTCCATCCTGTTCGAGTGGCACCGTCTCCGGGGATCCACAGGAGCCCGATCGAGGACGAACTGTACCTGACCAACCAGGGCGGATGGCTGTCCGCCGCCCCGGGCCCGGGGTGGCGCGGGATCACCAGGCGACGGGCCGGGGGATCGACGGCCCGCTCGTACTACCGTGGCCGCATGGCGAGTTTCGGTGTCCAGCTGCCCAATTTTTCGGGATTCGAATCCGATGACCTGTTCGAGCACATCGCCGATCTGGCCGTCACCGCGGAAACCTCCGGATTCGATTCGGTGTGGGTCATGGACCACTTCTTCCAGCTGCCGCCCATGGGCGGCCCGGATCAGCCCATGTTGGAGGCCTACACCCTCCTCGGGGCGTTGGCCGCCCGCACGCGGCGGGTCCAGCTCGGAACCCTGGTCACCGGTGTGACCTATCGCAACCCGGGCATCCTGGCCAAGATGGTCACGACGCTGGACGTCATCTCGCGGGGCCGGGCCATCCTGGGGATCGGCGGTGCCTGGTACGACGTCGAACACCAGGGGCTGGGCATCGATTATCCGCGTGACGGGGTTCGCCTGGACATGCTGGCCGAGGCCGTGCAGGTGTGCCGGGCCATGTTCGAAGGTGACGACGTCAGCTTCACCGGGACCCACTACCGGTTGGATCATGCCCGCAACCTGCCCCGCCCCGTGCAACCCGGCGGTCCAAAGATCATGATCGGCGGGGGTGGCGAGAAGCGGACGTTGCGACTGGTGGCCCAATACGCCGACAAGTGCAACGTGGGTGGGGGCGTGGACACGCTGGCCCACAAGATCGAGGTCCTCCACCGGCACTGTGCCGAGGTCGGGCGCGACCCGGCCGAGATCGACGTGACGTGGATGACGCCGCTGATCCTGACCACGTCCGACCAGAACACGGCCGAGGTGCGGGCCATGGTGGACAGCGGCGGCTCGCCGCAGGAGACCGCCGGCTTCACCATCGGCCAACCGCAGGAGATCCCCGATCTGGTGGCCGGTCACATCGAGGCCGGAGCTGACGAGGTGATCTTCAGCTTCGCCTTCGCCGACGCCGCCGGCATTGCCGCCGTGGCCGATGCCTTCGGATTGCCTCGGTCGCCGGCGACATGAACGGGCGGCCGCGCCCGGCGGATCCTGCGGACCCGGCGGGGACACCGAGGGGGTGCCGACGGGCATGAATCCGCCGTCCGGTTCACCCCGGGTGGAGAAGGGGCAGCCCACGGGGCCGGGGAGGGCGGTCCGGGCCCCGGCGGCCCGGAAGCCGAGGCAGACCCGCGAAGAGCTTCGGCGCCTGTTGCTGGAGAAGGGTCGCGCCATCCTCCGTGAAGAGGGCCTCGGCACCGGGGCCGAGGTGCTCACCTTCAAGCGGGTCTTCGACCGGGTGGCCGAGGACACCGGCATCCGGCTGACCAACGGATCGGTGATCCGACGGGTGTGGGAGAACCAGGCCGAGTTCCAGGTCGACGTGCTGGTCACCATCGCCCTCGGCGACTACGACAGCGAGGTCGACACGGCCCTCGAGTATGTGGTGCCCGTCCTGAGCTCGGTCGACCGATCCTCACCCGAGTCCCGGGTCGGCGTGATGCGGGAGCTGTGCCGGGTGGGTGGCGCCGCCAACGCCGATGCGCTGCGCCGGTCGAGCACCCTTCCCTCCTGGATCGGCGTGTGGGCGCTGGCCGCATCGGGCGAGACGCTCGACTACCGGAAGAAGATCGAGGACGCACTCATCTCCGGGTACCAGACGTTCAACGAACGGATCGAAGGCATGTACTCCGCCCTGCTCTCGTTCCTCGGGTTCCGGTTACGCGAGGGGTTCACCCTGCATCAGTTTGTCGTGGCCGCCGACTCCTTGAGTCAGGGCTACGGATTGCGTGACCGGATCGACAGCTCGGTCATGGTGACCATCCCGCGTGCCACCGGCCCGGGCGGGGAGATCCAGGAGTGGACACTCTTCGCCGTCGCCTACGAAGGACTGGTCCGACAGTTCTTCGAGCTCGACCCGGAGTGGCCGAGAGACTGAGCCCCGGCGGGCCGGAGCGAACCCGGGCGCACATGGGCGCGGGCCCGTGCCCCGGCCGGAGGGTGGTCCGTGTGGCAACATCGCCACGTGACCCCGGGACCAGGCCGCCACAGCCGGCCGCGCCGGGGCTGGGTCGCACCGGCGGTGGCCGCGGCCGGATGGTGCGCCTTCGCGTGGTACCTGGTGGCGCAGGCCCGGGCCGGGCCGGCCATCATCTGGAACGACTCGCTGGTCTACACCCACATCGCCTCGCGGTCGTTGTGGACCGTCGCCTTCTGGGCCGGCCCGCGTCCCCCGGCGATGCCGTTGCTGATCAAGCTGGTCGGCTCGTCCCGCGGATTCCTGACCGCTCAGGCCGCGATCGCCGCTCTGGCCTGGGGGTTCCTGGCCTGGACGGTCGGTCGGCTGGTGAGCCCGGGCTGGCGGCGGGTGGTGGCGGCGTGGGCCATCCTCGCCTTCGCCACCGCCTTTCCGGTGACGCTGTGGAACCGGTCGGTGCTGTCCGAATCGCTGTCCATGAGCCTGTTGGCCCTGGTGTTCGCCACCTTGATCTGGACGGCACGCCGACTGACCTGGCCCCGGGTGGCCGCCACCACGGCGGCGTGCCTGTGCTTCGCGGCCACCAGGGATGCCCAGGTCTGGACCGTCGCCTTTCTGGCCCTGGCCGTCGGAGCCGGCGCCGTCCTGGCCGCCTTCAGGAACCGCCACTCGGCGGTACGGGCCGGAGCGCTGTCCGTCGGCCTGGTCGGAGTGGTGGTGCTCACCGGCTGGGGGACGGTCTCCTCGCACCGGACCCAGCAGAACGTGGCTGACGTCCTCTATGTGAGGGTCTTCCCGTTTCCGGCCCGGGTGGCCTGGTTCGCGGCCCACGGGATGCCCGAACCGGCCCAGATCGATGCGCTGGCGCGATCGACGCACACGGCCCCCGGTGAGGCCAAGTTGGTCGCCTTTCCTTCTTCGGATCCGGCCTTCGCCCGGCTGGAGCACTGGATCAGCTCCAAGGGCACCGGCACCTATCTCCTGTGGCTGGTGACCCACCCCGGCTACGTGGTCTCCGAACCGCTGGTCCGGCCGGAGCGATCGTACGACTTCGCCAACGGGAACCTCACGTACTACGCCTCGTCCACCGATCGTCTGGCTTCGCCACTGACCATCGCGGTGTGGCCGCCCCTGATCGGATTACTGGTGCTGGCCGCGGTGGCTGCTTTCGTCAGCGTGCTGTCGAGAGCGTGGCGACAGGGTGTCTGGCGCATGGTGGTCGGGCTCATCGTCATCGGGCTCCTCTCCATGCTGGTGGCCTGGCACGGCGACGGTCAGGAAGTGACCCGTCACACCGTGGAGGGACTGGCCGAGCTGCGGCTGGGCATTTGGATCCTGATCGTGATGTGGGCCCTCGAGGGAGTCAGCCCGGCACCATCGAACCCGCCCGCTGCCGACGCCGGTTGACCGCCCCGGCCACCTGCTCGAGGGTGACGACGGTGTCGTCCCAACCGATGCACGAATCGGTGATGCTCTGACCGAAGACGCGGGGACCGGCACCGAGGTCCTGGCGTCCGGCCACGAGGAAACTCTCCAACATCAAGCCGACGATGCCCTGCTCCCCTCCGGCCAGCCGGTGGGCGACGTCCGCGACAACCAGGGGCTGCCTCCGGTGGTCCTTCCCGCTGTTGCCATGGCTGGCATCGATGATCAGCCGACGACGGAGTCCCGACCGTTCGAGGCGCTCGAGGGCGCCGGCCACACTCACCGCGTCGTAGTTCGGGCCACCCGTACCGCCCCGCAGGATGAGGTGTCCGTCGGGGTTGCCACGGGTGGCGATGACCGCGGCCCGGCCCTGATCGTCGATGCCCGGGAACACCTGGGCATCGGCCGCCGCCGCCATGGCATCGACCGCCACCTGGACGTCGCCCTCGGTGGAGTTCTTGAAGCCGACCGGCATCGACAGACCGCTGGCCAGTTGCCGGTGGATCTGGCTCTGGGAGGTGCGGGCGCCGATGGCCCCCCAGCTGACGGTGTCGGCCAGGTACTGCGGGGTGATCGGATCGAGGAACTCACAGCCCACCGGCACCCCGAGTGCGACCACGTCGAGCAGGAACGATCGGGCCGCGAACAGGCCATCGTCGACCCGGAAGCTCCCATCCAGCCCCGGATCGTTGATCAGCCCCTTCCACCCGACCGTTGTGCGAGGTTTCTCGAAGTAGGTCCGCATGACCAGGAACAGTTCGTTTCCGAACCGAGCAGCCAGACCGGCCAGCCGTTCCGCGTACTCCCGCCCCGCCTCGGCGTCGTGGATCGAACAAGGTCCGACAATCACCACCAGACGGTCATCGTCCCCGTCGAGGATCGAGGTGACGGCGTGCCGGCCGCCGATGACCACGCCGGCCACCCCGGCGGTGACCGGAAGCGCGCCGGCCAGCTCACTCGGTGAGCGCAGGGTGCGGATGGCGGCGATCCGTGTGTTGTGAGCAAGATCCTCGGTGTCCATTGGTCCTCTTCCTTCCCGCAGGCCGAGGATCCGTGGGGATGACCGGCCTGCCCATCATGGGCAAAAGCAAAAGGCAGAGGCCGGAGCCTCTGCCTGGTAGCCGGTTCTCGATGCAGGTGCGTCAGTGCGTGGAAGCGCTCCGAGGCCCATCGAGAGCCGGCTCGTCAAACCACCAATAAGAACGCACGGCAAAAGGCTATCAGGCCGGGCCGTGTTCCGGTTCCGGGGCGATCTCGATGGGTCGGGTCCGGCCGTCCGCGCCGGGACCGGGTTGGTCACGCCGGGGGTAGCGCCGGGCCGCCGCCCACCCCTGCTACCTTCGTGTCCGGAAGCAGCGCGTGAGCGCAGGTGAGGGTGGAGGGGCCGGTGCCATACGTGGTCGTACTGCAGGTGAAGATCGGCCCCGAGCGGGACACGGGGCACCGGCAGTCGGAGACCGGACACGACGTCGTTCCCGAGGTGACCGGACTGCCCGGCTTCCAGCTGGCCTCGTGGCTCAACGACGGAAAGGGCACGGGCGTGTGCCTGTTCGAATTCGACGTCGAGGAGAACGCCAGATCGGCCCTGGCGCTCCTGACCCCACCGGGTGGTCCGGTACCGATCGGCTCCGGCGTCTTCGCCATCGAGCTGGAGGCTGCCGGCTGAGCCGGGAGTCAGAGCCTGGAGCCAGGACGGCGCGGCCGGTGGCCACCGACCGGGATCCACGAAGACGGACGGTGGGAGGCGGCAGAGGCACCGGCCTCGGCCACCCCCGTCGGTGACGTCAGGTTTCGAGCCGAGGTTCCAGTCGCGACAGCTTGTCGACCAGCGCATCGAGTATCCGATCCTGGGCCTGAAGGTGTTCTTGCAGCTTGACCGATTCGTGGAGGATGGCGCCGGCATCTTCGTACGTGGCTTCGGATCGCTTGTCGTCGGCTGCGGCCAGGACGTTCTGGCCGACGATGACCACCGAGAGCAGCACCAGTTGCAGAAAGGTCTGGGAGATCCAGGAGACGATGACCACCAGGCTGTGGGACCGGATGGCCGAGGGGAGACTCACGCAGGCCAGGGCCACGAAGGCATACGCACACCACATGGTGCCGACGCCCTTGGTGACCTGCACCGCGAACCATGCGTTGAACCGGGCGGTGAGACTCCCGTGGGGGAACTGCTCGACCACCTTCACCGGTGCGTGTGCCGTCTCACCGATCTTGGTCGTCGTCCGATGGTGGGGCACGTACTCGTAGATGGCACGATCGGCGTCGGTCATGGCGGGCTCCTTTTCCAGTTCTTGCACCACCGAGGGGCCAGGAAGGGCCGGGAGTCCTCGAGTGCCCCCACAGTTTCGCCCGCGACGACTCGTCGGCCAAGATGGGCAGGTGGATCAGCCGATGGAGATTGCCGACATCGAGAAACTGGCGTCGACCATCCGGGGGCTCCTGCTCGAGCCGCACGCCGGCCTCAGCGAGACCCTCCGTCACCGATGGGAGGGTGCGCTCGTGGCGCTGGAACTGGTGTTGGGGGTCAGGGCGTCGCTGGTGGACATCCTGATGGGGGAGGGGTGAAAGGGGCCCCTTTCCGCCGCGGGTGGAATCCCGCTACGACCGCGGATCCCGAGCCGGCGGACCGGTGTCCAGCACGTGGGTCCGGCCGTCAGGATCGATGGCCAGAAGCGCGGGCCCGGTGGTGCCACCGTTCCGGCCGTCGGTATCGACGTAGACCTCGCCGTCCGCGGCCACAGCGACTCCTGACGGCCTGAAGACACCTTGGACGCCGGGCACGGAACCCCGGGCGAAGGCCCTGATCACGCCGAGCTGTGCCCCGGCGGCGCGATCGATGGCGAACGCCCCGTCGTCGGCCACCACGATGGTCCCGTCGGGCGCGGCGGCCAGTCCGGCCCGGGTCACGTAGGTCTGACCGAAGGACGGGCTCGTACTTCCGACCAGGGTCGGTGACGTGCCGGTGGGGGAGAACCGGACGATGGTCTTGGGTGAGACGTTGGCCACGTAGAGATCACCGCCCGCCGAAACCGCGATCGCATCCGGGTCGAAGGCGAACGGGACGCCGGCCACCGAGATGTCACCGGCCGTCCCTCCGGGCCCCGTGACCGACGGGGCGACCAACGTGGCGATGGTCCCCTCGGGCCCCACGGCCTGGATGCCCACGCTGTCGACGACGTCGACCGTACCGGTCGGGCCAACGGCCAGGGCCGACGGCTGGGACACGCGGGCCAGAGTGGAGATCCGCCCGTCGGGGTGGACGGCTCGAATGCGGTTGGCGGCCAGATCAGCCACGTAGACGGTGCCGTCCGATCCGACGGCCAGGGCCACCGGAAGATCGAGCTCGGCCAAGGTGGCCGGACCGCCATCGCCGGCCGACCCGGTCCGTCCGTCACCGGCGATGACCTCGAACGCGCCGTTCGGCTCCCGTTCGACGATCCGGTTCGACGCCTGGTCGTCGATGAGCACGCCGCCGTTGGACGCCACGGCGAGGGCTTCGGGTTCTCCGAGCGCGTCGGTGACGGCGACCGTTCCGGGTGCCGGTGTGGAGAGGCGAGGGCGGAGCCGGGGACGTTCTGCGCCCGGCCGGGTC
Source organism: uncultured Acidimicrobiales bacterium (assembly GCA_963713625.1). Taxonomy (GTDB): domain Bacteria; phylum Actinomycetota; class Acidimicrobiia; order Acidimicrobiales; family RAAP-2; genus Bog-756. The sequence continues at coordinate 374,204 of CAVQMN010000001.1, forward strand.
CGGTCGGCATGTCCGGCTCCGCCGGTCACCACCAACGCAGCGCTGCCGAGGACAAGCACCATGGCCACGCCGGAGATCAGCCAGCGCCTGCGGCGGCGCCGACGGGCTTCTTCGAACAGCACCTGCACCTGGTGCTGGCGTTCGGTCGGCCGCTGATCGACCAGGGTCATCCGTTCCGGCTCCGCCTGCCGGCCAGTGTCACCCCGAGCGCGGTCCCGTTGCTGTCGGTGCCAGACATGGTACTAGAGATAGTAGCTCCAAAGAAGGGTCGGGGCCAGGGGCGACCAACCGTCAGCTCGATGGACGCGAGGTCGTGCGCACCAGCGTGTGACCCCGCGGTTGTCTCGGCCCTCGGCCCGCCCCTTTGTAGGCTGAGGCGGTCATGGCCGTCCTGCGGGTTCGAGGGTACGCACTGCCGGACGGGGAGACCGTCGACCTGTACGCCGACGGCGACCGCTGGACGACCGAGCCGGTGCGCCGGGCAACGTTGGTGGGCGAGGGTTGGCTGCTGCCCGGCCTGGTCGACGCCCATACCCATCCAGGGATGGAGGAAGCGCCCGGGAGCCCCTTCGACGAGCGGCTCTTGCGCGAGGACCTCCACCGCCACGTGGCGGCCGGCGTGACCCTGATCCGCTCGCCGGGGCTGGCCGGCGAACCGCCGGATTGGTTCGGGCACGACCCGGACGTCCCACGGGCGGTCCACGCCGGGCCGTGGCTGGCCCAGCACGGCCAGTTCTTCGACGGGTGGGGGACACAGGTCGAACCGGCACTGTTCCCCGCTATCGCCGCCGCCCAGGCGTCCCGGACCGGATGGGCGAAGGTCATCGCCGACTGGGGGCCGGACGATCCACCGGTGGCCGTCGACGTCCTGCGGTCCGTCGTCGAGGAGGTGCATGCCGTCGGTGGTCGGCTGGCGGTTCACTCACAGCAGGCCGCCGGCGGAGCCACTGCCGTGGCGGCCGGAGTCGACTCGCTCGAGCACGGCATGTGCCTGCCCGCAGACCTCCTGCATCAGATGGCCGAGCAGGGAACGGCGCTCACACCCACCCTCATGGCCATCACCTCGTTCATCCCGGAACTGCGCCAGCTGCCGGACAGTGCCCGTCGGCGGTGGTACCTGGAAGGAGCCGACGCCCACGCCGGGCTCAGCGCGGCCGCATCCGAGGCCGGTGTCACCGTGCTGGCCGGTACCGACGAGCGCCCCCACGGGCGGGTCGCCGAGGAGATCCGGGCGCTGGTCCGGGCGGGACTGTCTCCCGACGACGCACTCGGGGCCGGGAGCTGGACGGCCCGCCGCTACCTCGGTCTCCCCGGTCTGGTCGAGAATGCGCCCGCCGATGCGGTCGTCTACGACCGCGACCCCCGCGCCGATCTCGACCAGCTCGACCGCCCGGCCGCCGTCGTCCTGCGGGGAGAACTGGCGTACCGGCGATCGTGATCGGTGCCGTCACCGATGGGCTGGGGCGAGGCCCGGACAGCAATCCGCCGGTGCTGGACGGCGCACAGCCCAGCCCGAAGGTGAGGATGAACGGTGGCCCACGCTGCTCCAACGCGTCCATGGCCATCATGAAGGTGACGACGATCCCGAAGACGGTGGCCGGTCATGCCCCGACGCTCGGTGGGCCCACCGGGGCCGATTGGGTGCCCCCTCGCCTCATCGGTGACGCGGACGAACCGGCCCTCGACGGGGGATCCCCATCGAGGGCCGGAGCACCGCGGCTGGTCATCAGCGTCGGTCGTCGGACCACGACGCCCGTGTCGTGGTTACCCGGCGTCGGGCCCCGGAGCCGGGCCCGGTCCGCCCCGGGTGGCCGTCGACGGGCCGGCCGACCCGGCGCCACCGGTACCTCCGCGACAGACCGAGGGCGACGCCTGCGAGCCGGCACGACAGCTGTCGCTTCCCGGCGGCGGAGGTGGAGTGGCGGTGTCCAGGGCCTGTCCGGTCGTGCCGGTGGCCGTGGAGACCTCGGCCGAGGTGACACCCACGACTCCGGGCCACCAGGCGAGGAGCCATCCGTTCCCCGTGCTGGCCCGGACGTGGCCGCCGTCGGTGCGCAGGAGGGTCACGGCGGTCACCCCGGTGGCCACCTGCCCTTCGACCAGCGTGAAAGGACCCTGGCTGGCGGAGTTGAGGTGAGCAACCGTCAGGTGGGTGATGCTTCCCGAGCCCTGGGGACCGGTGCTGATCGAGACCCCGCTCCCGACGCCCAACGTCCCATGCCCGCGCCCGCGCCCGCGGCCGGAGACGGACATCGATCCGGACGCGTGGCCTGCATCCTCGGAGTTTCGGGAGACCATGGTGATCGTCGGACCGGAGAGGCACGACTCGTCGGTCGCACCGCTCTCATAGATCACCAGTGTGAACGGCCCCCGCACGTCGGTGGCGATCGGTGTCACCGACGGGTGCGATGCACCGGCCGAGGCGGGGTCCGGCCGGGCCGGGGCTGCGCTGAGCTGCGCCTGACAGGCGGATTCCGCCGAAGCTGTCTGGACGGCGGAGGCCGGCGTCGGGGAGGGGCTCCAGCCCGCAAACGCCGGCTGTGAGCTTCCGAGGATCACGACCGAGGCGACGACGCCGGAGGTCGCCGCCACCCCGGCCAGCGATGCCACTGTCACCCGCGGCAAGGTGCGGCCGGTCCGTGGCCGGTAGTCGATGCCGTGCAGGCGCTCGCCAGCCTGGGTCGGTATGGCTGAGGCCTTCAGGGCGAAGACCTCGCGCAGTTCGGATTCGAGTTGTCGGCTCATCGTCATCGGTTCCTTTCAGTTCGGGCGAGTGGGGGTGTGACGAGGTGATGATCGGACGACAGGGTGGAGGCGAGCGCTTGTCGGAGCCGTTCCAGCCCCCGGGAGGAGGTGCTCTTCACCGTGCCCACCGAGCACCCGAGGACGTCGGCCACCTGCGCTTCCGAGAGATCCTCGAAGTACCGGAGCACGAGGACAGCGCGCTGGACCGGCGCCAGTGCGCCGAGGCCGTCGAGGAGCTCGGAGGTGGTCTCCACCATCCCGAGTGCCCGTGCCGAGGACTCGTCGGGCCGATTCTCCACCGTGAGGCGATCCCGCGGGTCCAACTCGGAGTGGCGGCGGCGGCGTCGGCCGGCATCGTCGAGGGCGAGGTTGACGAGGATCCGTCGTGCGTACGCCTTCGGGTACTCCATGGAGCGGACGCGGGGCCAGCGCCGAGCCACCTGGAACAGGCACTCCTGGACCAGATCTTCAGCTGCGGCGAGGTCCCACACCAGCAGGTATCCGGTCCGGAGAAGGTCGTCGGCGGAGCCGGCGACGAAGCGCTCGAACTCCTCACGGGACTCGTCCCGCCTCATGCCCGTGCCGCTGGGTCGAAAACGCTCATCACTTCTCCTAACCCCCGGCACCCCCCAAAAGGTTGGCCCGGAAGTGAAGAACCCCGTCTCGGCCGGGGCCGGACCTTCTCCAGACCGAATCGGCGATCTTCGAAGCCTGTCACCGACGCACCGGGCGGCGGCCGCGACCCGGCGGCCGCGGCAGTACCTTCAAGAGGATGAACGGGTCACGAGCGGTATGGGCCGCGGTCACGCTCGACTGTGTCGATCCCCGGAAGGTGTCCGACTTCTGGAGCGGGCTGCTCGATGCACCGGCCCGGACCTTCGACCTTCCCGGATGGTTCAGGATCGGGCCGACCGTGCCCGGCGGTCCGGTGCTCACCTTTCAGCCGGTACCCGAGAAGAAGGTGGGAAAGACCCGAATCCACCTCGACCTCTGGGTCGATGACCTGGGCGCGGCCATCCGTCTGGTCGAACACCTGGGCGGGACGCCCACCGGCGAGATGCACACGTACGAGGAGGGCACGGTGGTGGTGATGTGCGACATCGAAGGCAACGAGCTGTGCCTGGTCGGTCCACCCTGACCCGCGTGGGCCGGGGCGGGAGTCGAACCGTCCCCGGACCAGGGCGGGACCCCCTCTGAAAGACGGGCCCGGCTTACGATCTGACCATGTTCCCCTCTTCGATTTCCATCGTGGCAGAAACCTGTGAGAAGCCCACGACGGGCGGCACGGTTCTCGGACTGGTCATCCTGTTGGGCCTGATCGGCGCCATCGTCGGATTCGCCGTCGCCAACGGCCGGACCCGCAAGCAACTGGCGGCGGCCACCTTCGAGCTGAACTACCTGCGGCCGGAGTACGCCCGGCTGCAACAGTGGCTGGCCGGAGCGTCCGGCCCGGCCGTGGCCTCGTCGCCGACGGCGGGCTACGGGGTGGGCACGTCGATTCCCCCGCAGTGGCACTCGGATCCGACGGGACGGCACGAGCTGCGATTCTGGGACGGGACTGACTGGAGCGACGACGTCGCCGACCGGGGCGTGACCTCCAAAGATGTCCGGACGTGATCGGATGGGTCCGATCGGGATCAGCTCAGGATGGCGATGGTGGTCAGGACCGCATCGAACGTGAAGTGGGCGGCGATCGACCGGTTCAATCGGCGGTGTTTCTGGAAGGACCGGGTGACGAAGTACCCGAACGGGATGGTCAACACAAAGCCCAGCCCGTAGTAGATGTGGTAGCTCGTGCGCAGCGTCAGGCTCAAGAGGAGGGCACTCCTCGGAGTCCAGCCGAGCTGGCCGAGGCGGGTGATCAGATACCCGTTGACGAGTACTTCTTCGGCGATGGCGGTGATAGCCGACATGGCGATGCCCCAGATCACGTAGTAGCCGGGCACGTGTCCGATCGAAACCCGGTTGACCAGGGTGGCATCGTGGGCCAGCACCGGGGAGAGGACGATGGCCACCGGGATCTCCGCACCGAAGGAAGCGGCGGCGAGTCCGATCCCGGGCCAGATGTCCTGTCGCCAACTCGGTAGCCCGAGCCCGAGCACCCGGGGCGGCTGGCCCGTCCTGGTGAGAAGCAGGAGCGCCAGCGGGACCACTGCTGCCACGGAGAGATAGCTGAGGATCCCGACGACGAGATTGGTGACCGGGTGTCCGGCGATGATGACCGGAAACCTGGTGATGTTCCCGACGCCGGAGACGTGTTGCGCGAACAAGACGATTGCGGAAGCGACCGCCGGTAGCAGGAAGGAGACCATCACAAACCGGGTCTCCCAGACGAGATGGCCGCGGGCAGGTCCGTCGCTGAGCACGACCGGAGCCGAAGGGTGCTCCACCGCCCAATCGGGGACGGCCGGTTCCATCCAGAAAGACCAACCCTCCGGTGCCGGCGGCCATTCGGGCGGGGGTCTCCAGCCTGGAGGTGGTCGCCAGCCGGGCGGCGGGGGAGGCCAGTTCGGTGGCGATCGCCAGAGCCATTCGGCGTACGGCATTCAGTTTTATCGGCCTTGGGGCGTCTCTGCTTGAACGGGGCGCAACGCTACCCGACGGAGCGGTGGCCCGACCACCGAACGGCGTCGGGCCAACACGACAAGTGACAAGCACCGGGTGTCATTTGACGGACACTGGAGCGTGGCCCACGATGCTCCCATGACTATCCGGCGGGAGGTCGACACCCTTGTCGATGACTTGGAACCTGAGTACACCGATGCCAGCGATTCGGCGGGCGAGGCCAGGGTGGTGGCCACCGCCGCGCTGCGCAGTGCGTACCTGTTGGCAGACGCTCTCGATGCCCTGACCCAACAGATGTCGGAGCTCGATCGGACCGACCATCAGCTGGTCAACGAGTTGAGGACCGAGATCGCAGATCTTCGTTTGAAGATCGAACACCTCAGGGTGACAACGAAGAGGACCCGTCGATAGCCCCGACGGCCCGGAGCGCCTCCTTGAACAGGCCCTGGGATCGGGGAGGGTCCCTGCTTCCGTCGAGATGCGCCTGCGATGGGACCGGCGGTTGACGGGACCTCGGCACTCCGCCGACCGGTCCCCGGAGACAGCCGGGCGTTGCCGCCTCCGGGGTGCTCCGGCGGCCCCTGCCCTCAGGAACGTACGACCTCACCACAATGATGTTGTTGAGCTTCCGTGAGGGTCCACCGCCGAATGGCTGGTCTTTTGTAATTTCGGAAGCACCGGGGTCCTCGACCTGACTTCTGATCACGTGGTTGCTCGACTGCAACTGCACCCCGTCGGTCGGAACTCCGGACCAACTGAGACGAGGCACGGCGCGCCCCGTTCCAGAGGGGGTGATGGGCCGGTCTGTTACGAGCAGACCGACCCGCACCGTCACTCCTTTGCGGGACGGCCGAGCCACCCCTCAACCCGCTAAAGGAAGGAAGGGATGGCGTGACCATCGTAGAAGCTGCGCGTGCTGTTACTGGCGGCATCGACACCCACGGCGAGGTTCACGTGGCTGCCGCCTTGGACGAGGTGGGCGGCCTGCTCGGCACCAAATCGTTCGGTGCCACACCCGAGGGGAATTCGGCCCTGCTCTCATGGCTGTCCGCCTTTGGGACTGTTGGGAAGGTCGGCGTCGAGGGGACCGGGTCCTATGGGGCTGGATTGGCCCGGTGCCTCGCTCGAGCCGGCGTCGAGGTCATCGAGGTCGATCGCCACAACCGCCAGAACCGCCGTCGCCAGGGCAAGTCCGATCCGATCGACGCGGTCGAGGCCGCTCGTGCCGTTCTGTCAGGGAGTGCAACGGGCAGGGCGAAGTCGAGAGATGGTTCCGTCGAAGCCATCCGGGTTCTTGTCGTGGCCAAACGGTCAGCCCGCCAGGCCAGGGTGAAGGCCCTCACCCAGATGCGCCAGCTGACGTTCACCGCTCCTGACCAGCTGCAGAGCCGAATCAAGGGTCTACCCACCCCTCAGTTCATCGCCGCCGCCAAAGGACTGCGCCCGACTCGATCAACTGATCCGGTCACAGTGGCAACCAAGGCGGCACTGTCCTCCCTGGCCCACCGCATCGGCGAGCTCGATGAGGAGATCTCCCAGCTCGATGCCCGGATCACCCCACTCCTCGAGTCCCATGCTCCCGAACTGTTGAACGTCTATGGCGTCGGCATCGACACCGCAGCAACTCTCCTCGTGACCGCGGGCGACAATCCCGAACGTCTGCGATCCGAGGCGGCATGGGCCCACCTGTGTGGTGTCTCTCCCCTCGAAGCTTCCTCAGGCAAGGTCACCCGGCACCGACTGAACCGGGGCGGTGATCGCCAAGCCAACCGGGCGCTCTGGACCATCGTCGTCTCCAGGCTGGCCTCCGATCCCGAGACTCAGGCCTACATGGAGCGCCGGGTGAAAGAAGGTCGTTCCAAGCGCGAGATCATCCGCATGCTGAAGCGCTACGTCGCCCGCGAGGTCTACCGCAAACTCCCTCGCGGCTGAATCCCCGGACCAGGGGACCTGGCTCACTAAACACCTGCCGTCTAGTCAGACTGGCCTCTAACCGATTTGCCGATCCCCGGTCCGGGCTCAACCCAGTTCTCCAAAGACGCGTGACCTAATAAGAGCTTGCCCTCTGCACCGAGTGGCCCGTCATTGGTCTGTCCGCTGTCTTTACTCCCGAAAGTCCCTCAGAAGGGCTTGACTTCATCCATAGGAGCGTCGGTTCTGTTCAGATCGTCCCGGTCACTCCGTGGTCCGGCGCCGGAAGAAGTGCGCAGCCAGCGGAGCGGCCACGGCCAAGATCACCACCGACCAGATCAGTGAAGCCTCCACCGGATGCTGCATGGGCCACGCCGGAATGGTGCCGGACGGGTTCGGATTGCCCCACAGGTTCCGGGCGCCTGCGGTGACGGCGCTCACCGGGTTCCAGTCGGCCACCGCTTGCAGCCACCCCGGCATGTGCTGCGTCGGCACCAGGGCGTTCGAGACGAAGGCCAGCGGGAAGAGCACGATGAACCCGAAGGATGCGGCCGATTCAGGGCTTTTGCTGTTCAGGCCCACGCAGGCCGCGATCCACGACAGCGCGTAGGCGAAGAAGAGCACCAGGGCGAATCCGCCGATCACCGAGATGAAGTTGGCATCCGCCCGCCACCCGATGGCCAGACCGGTCAGGGCCACGATGACGGCGCAGAGCACGGAGGTCATCAGGTCGGCAATGGAGCGCCCCACCAGCACCGCCGCCCGCCACATGGGCAGGGTGCGGAACCGGTCGATCATGCCCTCGTGCAGGTCGGTACTCAGACCCACGGCCGTGCCCATGGTGGACGTCACCAGGTTGAGGGCGAGGAGGCCGGCCAGGACGAAGTCCTTGTAGCTCCCTCCGCCGGGGATGGGGATACCCCCGCCGAAGATGAAGACGAAGAGCACGGTGAACAGGACGGGCTGGATGGTCACGTCGGAGAGCTGCATCGGCTCGCGTGAAATGTGGACCAGGTTGCGCCGGGTCATGGCCCATGCGTCCTTCACCCGTCCCACGATGAGCCCCGGGGGCTTGCTCCGCCCGGTCACGGCGACCGGTGTCTGCGTCAGGGTCGTGGTCGTCATGCGTTGACTCCCTCCAGGTTGGGTTGAGCGGTCCGCGCGCCGTCGTGTCCCTCACCGCCGGTCACGTCTTCGTCCTCCTCGATGTGACCGCCGGTGAGGGAGAAGAACACGTCGTCGAGTGATGGCTGGCGAACCTCGATGTCGTCGACCAGGACTCCCGCCCCATCGAGCGCCCGCACCACGGTGGTGGCCAGCCCCGGCGAGTTGTCCACGGCGGCGCTGAGCTGCCGCCCGTCGTCACTGATATGGATTCGCCCCCCGACCAGTGGGGCCAGGGCCGTGGCCGCGTCAGCGTGGGCGGCGGTCAGGGTCACTTCCAGTCGTGCGCTCCTGCTCGCCTGCTTCAGTTCCTGCGGGGTGCCATTGGCGATGACCCGACCGTGGTCGACGACGACGATCCGGTCGGCCAAGGCATCGGCCTCCTCCAGATACTGGGTCGTCAACAGCACGGTGACGCCACCGCGCAGCAGTTCGCGCACCGCTTCCCACACCCGCTGTCGGCTGGTCGGGTCCAGACCGGTTGTGGGTTCGTCGAGGAACAGCACGGGAGGCCGGGTCATCAGGCTGGCGGCCAGGTCCAGTCGACGGCGCATCCCGCCGGAATAGCCTTTCAGCACCCGGTCGGCGGCATCGGTCAGTTCGAACTGCTCCAGTAACTCGGTGGCCCGTGCCCGGGAGGCGGCGCGGCCCATGTCACTCGAATTCTCCGACCAGGACAAGGTTCTGGCGGCCGGTCAGGAGCCCGTCCAAGGTGGCGTCCTGCGCGGCGACGCCGATGTGGCGCCGCACCTCGGCGGCGTGGGCGACGACGTCGATCCCGGCCACCGTGCCGCGTCCCGAATCCGGTCGGGCCAGGGTGGTCAGGATCCGTACCGCGGTGGTCTTGCCGGCACCGTTCGGACCGAGGAGTCCCAAGATCGAGCCGGTGGGCACCGAAAAGTCCACACCGGCGAGGGCCCGGGTCTGGCCGTAGCTCTTGGTGAGGCCTTCGGCCTCGATCATCAGTTCGGGAGTCGCCATCACGTCCTTCCTTACCTGCCGGTTAGTATGTTGGGCGTATTCGGTATCGTAAGGGGAGTACTTACCTGTCGTCAAGTAGAACCTTGACCCGATCTGTAGGATGGCAACCGTGACACAAGCCGCAACCCGGGCCGGGTCAGTCGGGTCCGTCAGCACGCCCCCGGGGGCTGAGGCCGGCGAGGATGAGCCAAAAGCGGCGATCTCGACCAGGGAGCGGATCCTCGACGTGGCCCTGGACCTCTTCACCGAGAAGGGCTTCGACGGCACTTCCTTGCGCGAGATAGCCGAGCAACTGGGCGTGACCAAGGCGGCGCTCTATTACCACTTCGCCTCCAAGGACGACATCTTGATGGCGTTGCACATGCGTTTCCACGAGTTCGGCAAGGAAGCGCTGAGCATGATGACCGAGGAGCCTGTCACCATCGAACTGTGGGGCGAGCTCCTCGACCAGATCGTCGGTCAGATGCTGGCGCAACGGAAGATCTTCCTCATGCACGAGCGCAACCAGGCCGCCCTGGAGAAGCTGCACCGCGAGGACCACGACGCTGAGCACGACGACATGCAGCAGAAATTTCGTGAGGTCCTGGCCGACCCCCGATTGGCTCTCCGGGACCGGGTCCGGATGGCCTGCTCGTTCGGCGCCGTCTTCGCGGGGCTCTTCCTGGCCGGTGACGCCTTCGCCACGACGTCCAATCAGGAACTGGGTGATCTCCTGCGCGACGCCGTGCACGACGTCCTGTCGGGGTGAAGGCCGACGGGCCGGTAGACCGGAAAACCGGACCCGGGAAACCCGTTGGGCCCTGCGGCGCGACGACCGCGTGTGGTCGGGCTGACCCTGTGCGTTGGGCACACGCCCACCCGGAACTCATGAAAACTCTCGGCATCGGTGCCGGGTCCTTCTCCACGCAGGCGGTACTCGGGTCGGGTGCGGTCGCCTTCAGATCTCAGAGACCGAGGCGAAGAGGCCGGAGGACCGGAGCGTCTTCATGAACTGTTTCACGACCGGGCCGGGGCCAACGAACGACCACTGGAAGAGAGCGGTCGAGGTGGGGTCCGACGGATCCGTCAATCCGGATTGAATGGATTTGAAGTATTGGAAATAGGGCTGCGCGAGGTTGTGGACGGTCGTCATCTCGTCGTCGTACGAGAGTCCCGCCTTGGTGGTGGCGAAGACGTACACGGGGAGCCCCGTCGGCAGGTCTGAAAGACCGATCACCGATGGTGAGCCGATCGGGTCCAGCCACTGGAGTTGGGCGGAGTATTGGTCGACGGTCAGAAGCCCACCGGAGAGATAGTTTGTGGCGATCGAGGTCAAGGAGTCGGAGTCGTCGAGGCCACGGACCTCGAGGAGGCGCCCAGTGGACGGATCGACGACGATGGTGGTCTGGCCGCTGCCGGGTCCGGAAGCGAAGCCCTGGCCAGTCTGGCCGTCGTGGGTGGTGATCGGTCCGAGGGCCGTGACCCCAGGTAGCAGGGCGATGGCCTGGTAGAGGGCGGCGTCGAACTGTGGAGTGGCTCCGAGCGTGGGTCCGATCAGCAGCATGGCCGCACGCTGGAAGCCTGGGTTGGGGGCAGCCTCATCCGGCAACAACTGGTCCAAGGCGCTGATGCCTGTGGTCCCGGCCTCGAACTGCTGGGCCAGCGTGGAAGGGTCGGTGGAGAGCGACGACACGTTGATCAACTGGCCGGCCCCGGTGATGGCATCGGGAGGTGCGGCACCGCCGCCTCCCTGCAGGCACTGACTGGCCGTCGGGGGGCTCGGCGTCTCGAGCAGGTGGAGGCCGATCCAGGCCGCCTGCTGGGACGGCGAGGCGAACCGGGCCGGTTGGGCGGTGAGGGTGGTGCAGGTCTGTCCCGACGCCGTCGACCACTTCTGGACCGAGAGACCGATGGTCGCCTGGGCCGCGCCGTTGTTCACGGTGGCGACGACGGAGAGGTTGGCCTGGGTGTAGAGGGCCTGGCCGGCTCGAATCCGCGGAATCGGCTGTTCGCCGGCCCGGTCGGCGACGAGACGCAGCTGGTCGCCGACTGAAAGGTGTGTGGGGAACGGTGGGGTGGTCGACCCGGGCGGGCTGTGCCGGGCAGCCGGGGAGACCAGGAGGGCAACGACGGCCGCAGCAACACCGGCCGCCACCACAGTGGTGAGCGAGATTGCGGTGCGCCGGCTGATCGCCGTCCGATACGACCGGCGCCAGGGGTGCCAGTCCGTTGCGGCCACCCCGCCTTCCTTCTCGATGGCGGTGACCAGACGCCGTCGCGCAGGCTCCAGATCGGGGTCCGGGTCGACGGTGGCGTCAATGTAGCGGTTGAGGATTTCGAGTTCGTCGATCATCCGAGGGTCCCTTCACTAGCAGGCGCGACGTCGTTGGCGTCCTTCTCGTGTTGCCCGCCCGCGTCGAGGAGTTCCCGAAGGCGTCGGCGACCACGGGCGAGGCGCGACCGCACGGTGCCGACCGGGACGCCGAGTGCTCTGGCGATCTCGTCATAGGTGAGGTCGGCGCTGGCCGCCAGAAGAAGGGCGTCCCGGTAGCGGTCGTCGAGCCGCGCCAGGGCGAGGGCAACGCGGTCGATCTCGGAAGCGTCGTCGACCGCGGCGGCAACGCTCTCCGCCGGATCGACTTCCTCCTCAAGACGATGGGCATCCCGCCGCATGCGAATCAGGCGCCGGCCCTCGGCCCGGTGGTGGTGGCGAAGGACATTGGTGGCGATGCCGAGCAGCCACGGCCGGGCGTCGTCGAAGGTCCGGTCGTAGCGGGCCCGTTTGCGGAAGGCCGTGAGGAACGTCTCGGAGAGCACGTCGTCCACATCGCCGTGCCTGGTCCGGGAGGCCACGAAGCGGTGGACCGCCCGGGCGTGGCGGTCGAAAAGGAGGGCGAACCGTTGCGGGTCGTGCAACGAAGCTGCCACCAGATCGGCGTCAGTTGGTGAGCCACCCACATCCTCTCCCATCGGCGCAACCTCTCCCATCGGTAACTATTGCCCGCCGGCCGGATGGCGGTTCCCGAGAACGGTCCCACAAGGGCGGACCCCGCTCCGGGTGCCCAATCCGGACCCGCCTGCGGGGTGAAGAGGACCTCATTTTGTTGCTCCCACCACTCTGGCCCGAACGGCAGTCGTGCCTCACACGTTGAAAGACGCAGGGGATGGCCAAAAGGTTGCAAATTGTTCGATGTGGAGCCGACTGGTCATTGCCCCGACCGACGGCAGAGCGTCACGCTCCGGCAAGCCTTGGCCCCCCAGGGGTCAAGGGCGCCCCGGTACTCCGCTTTGGCCTGGATTCGTGGCCGCCAGCGCTGGCAGCGGCTACCTCTGGACCTTCAAGGTGCCTGGCCCGCTTGCAGCAGCCGTCTGGATGAGCGGCTGTCGTCGCTGATCCAGCGAGCGGGCAGGTCCCGCATCACCAGCCCAAAATCGACGGTACAGGAACCCTCGGGAAAGGCATCGTGGTCGTCGAACATGCTCGACCTCGCGGAGTCGATCTCAACAGGCAGAGCATCCCAGCAGAGACAGTCCAGATTCACGCCGTTGAGATGGTTCAAGTCGCCATGTGGCGAGTACCCGTGCGAGCCCTCACGAAAGAAGCCGATCGCATCATCGAGGCATGAGAAGAGCTCACCCCCCAGGGCTGCACGCCTGTGTGCCGTGGCCGACAGGTCGAGCGTTCCATCGTGGCTCGACACCGCGATCTGAATCTCCGACCCCTCGTCACGGACCCGAAACTGTGCCCGATGGTGAAGACCCGGAAAAATCCGGTCTCCAGCGAGCACCGTTAGGCGTGAGTTCGTATCACGCCGGGGTATGAAGACACCGACGTGGGGGCCTTCGTCATCGTCCCACTCGACGGCGAATCGATGAGCGGCGTTCTCGGTGGTGAGGCCGACTGCTCCCGGCAGGTGAGCAGGCCTGAGGTTTTCCAGGCGGATGAGGCAAACCCCGCCCACGGCCCAACCCGAAACAACGAGCGGCCGGAACGGAGCTGGGATGTGACGGCCGGCAACTTCCGGGTCGATCCGATAGTTGATGAGTAGGCGCCTCTTGATCGTGCAGTCGATGGCTTGGATGAGCATTTCACGCCCCTCTTGGTGGTGCGGCGGTCTTCTTCTTGCGACGCTGCCGGAGCACAATCTGCTCCGGACAGACAACCGAGAGGAACTGACCCACGCAGAGGGCCAATCGCTCCTCGACGAGTGAGTAGAAGATGCGATTCGCATCCCTGCGCTCATTGATCAGTCCGGCGTTCCTGAGCACACCGAGATGTCGTGAAACGGATGGAGCGCTGATGGTAAATCGGGACGCTATGTCTCCAGCGGTGAGCTCTCCGCCCTGGAGATCCTGCAAAATCTGGCGCCGGGTGGGATCGGCAAGCGCTTTGAACACCCCGGCATCGTCGTCCATGATTTGATATTAGCTAATGTGCTAATAACAAACAAGGAGAGGAAGCCAGCACGCCAGGCCAGACCCTCCCCTACCGGAGAGGCGGCACTCATGGGGGCCAGGCCCTGTTCTTACAGGCACACCGGTCGTAAGCTCAAAGAGCAAACCACCCTGCATCTGGGAAAAGCGTTCGCAGCTCCGGGTTGGATGGCAACCGAGGAAAAGCTGTGGCGAACGGCGGCACATTCTGATGGGGGGAAATCGACAGAAGGAGTTGCCATGTCGAATGCGGCCAGGATTCGAAGGACGAGGGTCCGGAAATGGATCGGAGTGACGGTTATCGTCGCCGCACTCACGGTCCTGGCACCCGTCCACCATGCCGTGGCCGCTGCGTTCGATCCGGGCCAGGCGGCAAACAACTCCCCATCCTTGTACCAGCCGGTCGCCCTCGGGTCCGCTCCGGATCTGGGCACCCGCACCGTCTCCTACGATTTCCCGGTGGTCGGGATGGCCAGTACTCCCGACGGGCAGGGCCTCTGGCTCGTCTCCTCGGATGGTGGGGTGTTCGCTTTCGGTAGTGCTGTCTTCTACGGCTCGACCGGCTCGCTTCACCTGAACCAACCCGTCGTAGCGGTGGCCCCGACCCCCGACGGGAAGGGCTACTGGTTGGTAGCCGCCGACGGCGGGGTCTTCGCTTTCGGTGACGCAGGGTTCTACGGCTCGATGGGGGGGACGGCCCTCAACAAGCCGATCGTCGGGATCGCCGCGACCCCCGAGGGGAAGGGCTACTGGTTAGTGGCCTCCGACGGTGGCGTCTTCGCGTTCGGGAGTGCCGCATTCGACGGCTCCACGGGCGGCAGGCCGCTCAACGCCCCCGTCGTCGGGATGGCGGCAGCCTCTTCGGGTTACTGGCTGGTGGCGGCGGATGGGGGCGTCTTCGCTTTCGGCCAGGCGCCGTTCGCGGGGTCGCTGGGGGGTACGACCCTGAATGCCCCGATCGTCGGCATGGCCAGCGCTCCAGAGGGTGACGGTTACTGGCTGGCAGGTGCCGATGGCGGCGTGTTCGCCTTTGGCGACGCCGTCTTCCGCGGTTCGCTGGTGACCCCGGGAGTTGCTCCACCGCAGTATCCCATCGGTTCCATAGCCGCCCAACCCGATGGAGGCGGCTACTGGCTGCTTCCAGAGCCCACGTTGCCGATCGTGACGTTGGGGCAAACACCCTGGGTCGGGATCGAACCCAACGTGGTCCAAATCTCGGGCGACGCTGGGAACATCGTCGACAACATGACCTGGGTCTCGTGGGACTCTGAGAGTGCCACCGGGTACGGAACCTGGGGATACGACGACTGCAACCCCGATTGTGCCGCGGGGACCGTGACCGACTATCCGGCCACGATCACCTTCTTCGAGCCGTCGTTCGGTCGTTTCACCGAACTGACGGAAGTGACCACCGGGCCACACGCGTTTACCCTTTATGCACCGATGCCCGGCCCATTTCTCGGCGGTTCAACCTCGGTCCCAGGTCTCCGGGCGACCGTCTCACCCTGATTCGGAGACGATCGCGATCACGATTCGACAGCACAAGCTCGGAGTCACAGGCTGCCCCCCTCCACGGACTGAGTGGCCGGTTGTTGACTGTCATCGGCTGGCACCGCCCGAGAGAATGATCGATACTCTCCGCTGCAGTTCGGGGACCAATTCCTCCTCAAACCATGCGTTCTTCTTCAGCCAACCGTTGTTTCGCGGGCTCGGGTGAGGCATCGGAAGCATCGAGGGCCAGGAGTCCTTCCACGACTTGACGGTTTCGGTCACCGACGTTTTCACAGCGGGCAGGTGGTACTTATGGGCATACTGGCCGATCACAAGTGTGAGTTGCACGCCTTCGAGTTTTTCCATGATCTTCTCCCGCCACGCGGGCGCGCATTCTGGTCGAGGCGGAAGGTCGCCCGACGAACCGGTCCCCGGATAGCAGAAACCCATTGGCAAGATGGCGAGGCACATGGGATCGTAGAACTGCTCCCGTTCAATCCCCATCCATGCCCTCAATCGGTCTCCACTCGCGTCTTGAAATGCGATCCCCGAATTGTGCACTTTGCGTCCAGGCGCCTGACCGGCGACCAGGATCTTGGACTTCGGGTCGAGTTGGACAATAGGCCGCGGACCATGAGGTAGAGCATCGACGCAGAGCGAGCAGCTTCGAACGTCGGCCAGCAACGACGAGAACCCTGCGATCGCCGGCACCTCCCTTGGACTCAGCTATCAACTCGTCGCGGTGGACGGAGCTCCGACACTATGCCCACCCGGGTTGTCTATGCACGGGCGTCCAGACGACGGGCACACAACAGTAGTAGTCGCGGAATGGACGTGGCATCCGGATAATCCCCTGTTTCCAAAATAACGGGAGAAGGTGGCGGTGGCTCCGCCATGTCATAGATCAACAATCCATTCCTGCCCATTTCGTGAACGTAGCGGCTGAGAGGACGATGAATGAACGAGAGATGGATTCCGGGGCTGACTTGATCAGTAGCGATCACGTCATGGAGGTACGAGCCAACCCGCCAGAAGTGCTCATCCGAATCGACGACCTCCACCCAACCGCTCCCCGGTGATTGAAGAAGCGGGTGGACCAGAAGCAAGAAGAATCGCCCATCTGGCTTCAATACTCGGGCAACCTCGTGCATGGCAGCCTCGAATAGCTCCACGTGTTCGATCGCCAAACACACCAGGACCGTATCGAACCCGCTGTCGCGACATGGAAGCTGATCTGCACGAGCCCGCAGGCATCCTGAGAGACCTCCTCGGTCGTGGGCGACACGAATCTGCGACTCGGTGATGTCGAGGCCGACCACCGCTGCTCCGTGACTCGCCAGGCGCCGGCCGATCTGTCCTTCACCGCAACCGATATCCAATACCGCTCGCGCTCCGCGGGCGTAGCGCTCGATCAAAGGAAGGATCTGCTCTTCGTATTCGGGGTCAGCCCCCTCGGTAAAGTTCTTTTGCCACCACGCCGCCCCCTTCTCCCAGAGGTCGTTCTCCATTCCGTGAAGATACAACCCGAAAGTGAGATCGAAGCCGAGGGAGTTCACCGGCCAACGCTGAGCGCCATCCTGGCAGCCCTGGCAACTGGCCGAAACCAGTTCTTGCCGGAACCGATGACCCTGAACGCTGCCGGGTCGGCGGCACCTGCTAGCTGTTACCGAGCGGGATTCGGAAGGCGCCAAAGACCCTTCTGGCTCACCTATCGCCGGACGGTGAACTACCTCGGCATGCTCGAAGCGCAGTCCCTGGGCGCCGAGAGCCCACTTCGGTGCCCTCGTTTACTCGATCGAACGTGCGCTAGAACTCACGAGTGGCCGAGGCGAAACTGACCCGAGCATTCCTGCCCGGCATGGTGAGACCGAGTGGAACCGCCTGGGTCGTCGTCGAGGCCGACTGGATTCCCCCTTACGGACTCGGGACTTGCGCAGGTTCATAAGGTCTCCATTCGTCTGTCTGTGCTGCCAATCGATTCGATCTTCTCAAGTCCTCTCGGGCGAGCTGCGGCAACGGCGACGATCTTCGGTGAGGTACTCGGTCTCGAGATCCATTTTTTGGATGATCTGAGCGAAATTGACCAGGGTTCGTGGACGGGTCTCACGAGTGAGGAAGTTGATCATGCCTGGCCGGGCGAACGAGATCGGAGGTGGAAGGACCTCTATCGCTGGCGGTTTCCTGAGGGTGAGAGCTACGCCGACGCAGATGCTCGTGCAAGATGTGCTCTCGATCGCGTCGAGCAAGCGGGCGTCGACCGTCCCCTTATCGTTTCGCACGAGATGATCGGAAGGATGCCGCTCAAGAATCTGCTTGCCTTGCCCATCGAGGATTCTCTCCTCACCACCCAGCCTCACACGGTTGTTCGTCGAGTCGACCCAGGTATGGGGAGGTTCACGGATCTGCTGCCTGAGTAGCAGGCGTCCATGCCCACCTGGGACTCCTGAGCCTGCTCCGATCACTTATATTCCCTGACGCCGACGGGTACCTCCGAGGCATGCCCAACTTGGAGACGACGCCGTCAACGCGAGCAGATCCGATGGGAGCGCTGAAGTTGAACGTTGCCGACGTACACCCCATCCTTGGTCGCGATGTGGCAGCCGTCGGCTAGATGTTCGGTACTTCCGATGGGTTTCAACGGGCCCAATGCTCCGCGAATGGTCGCCGAACAGAAGAGCCGGATCCAGGCACTGTGGCAGCTCGAACCCGGGCACCTTCCGTATGTCTCAAGCAGGCGTGCTTGGGGCGGGAGAGCGCCTCTTTGGAGTAACCAGCGGCAAAAAGCCCATGCGCCTCGTCGACGTGATCACCATCGGCGACGGCCTGACCTTGGTCACCCACGAGGCTGTCAAGGGCGCCTGACGCCGGAGTGAGGTGAGTTCCCGGAGCACCGGCCGACTTCAGTATTCGACACGTCGGCCGGTGCTCGTCCAGGTACCGTTCCATGTCCGAATGGTCCGGCGGGGAGCGGGCCTGATCGAGACTTCGGGTTAGGCCGAAACTTCGTCTTTTAGGTTCTGGCGAAGCCACGCCCGAACCTCATCGGTGTCCTCATGCCCGTGGGCTGAAACGGCGTGTTGAGTGGCGGCAGTGACCATCTCGTCTTCTTCACCGGAGATGGTGAGCGTGCAGTCGTTTTCACTCGGGAAGTCACGGCAATCTGCGACCTTCCGTCCCATGGCAATCCTCCTTTGGATTCGACTCGGTTCACCGTCACATCTCTTCGATGCTGCGCACATCGAGGTTGCGGAACTCCATCGGTCCGTCACACAGATCAGCGAGTCGCTTCGCAAACGATGCCGTTTCCGGCATTGAGGAATTCGACATCGCGTCCTCGTAGGAGGGGAACTCCACGATCTGGACGTACGTATTCGGCTGATCCCGATCCTGTGTAAACGTGCCCCTCTGGGCGGTCCGCACACCCGCCGTCTCAGCTTCCCATCGTTTGACCAGCGCTTCGACCTCATCCGGTCGGCTGGTCCTCAATTCGATGATCTGAATGAACGGCATCCTCTGAACCTCCGCCCGAGGCTTCCCATTGCAAGGTAATCCCCGAGAAGGACGAATGCAACGGGCATGACGGCGAAATCTCAGGAAGAGCGTCCCGATCACCATGTCAGCGGCGGTTGTTTTGAGGTGGGTCAGAAGGCTACGAGGATCACCCTCCACGGAATGTCCTCCTCGCAATCAATGTGGCGGAAGCAGGGCATGGGGTGGCAAACGGTGGTCTCGGGGAAGCCAACCCGGACCGTGGCATGACCGTGGTCGCCGAATTGAGCAACGAGTTGATCGCCATACTGCCTTGACTCGACGTTGACGACCTTTGCCTCGGCACCGGCATCCAGTCCTTGAGGGGAGAGCTTCTCCCGGCCTCTTTCCTGCGCCAGGTCCCCAAAGGTAGCAACTCGCGAGCGGGGACCTATCCCCGACCACCGGGTGGGTGAGGCAGCTACAAAGCAATAGGGCAGGACACCTCGAGGTGTCCATGGTCTAATGGGCCATGTTCTACATCTTGATCTTCGGTCTCCTCGCTGTTGTCCTTGTCGTCGGGGGTATCACAACGATGAGTCGTCGCCGCCATAGTCTGGCAACGGACGACGGCGAGGCCAGCCACATCCACGACGGACGCACGACCGATAGTCAAGTAGGGCACACGACCCGCAGTGATGCCAGCCGTCGCAATCGGAAAGCGAAGCGAGTGCAATCGAGGAATGCCCGGCGCAAGCGCCATTGATGCCATAGAGAAGACGGATACCTCAAGACGACGGGCGACGGATTCCTCGTCACCTTCGACGCTCCGGGCCGGCCGTGGGTGAGCACGAGCTCAAAGGGGTTCGAGACTCCTGGAGACTGTTCGCCGTGCATGGATGGCTGAGGGTGCCCCAGATCGCCGTGACTGAGATCACTGACGGTCCGCATGTGAAGTCCATGTAAGTTGCACGCCAGGAGAATTCTACGTCCTCGATCTAGGGAGGCGACCGATGACACTCGGACGGACCGTAGTGATGCCAGGAATGATCGAGGAGTACCGGGCCTTTTCGGGATTGCTCCGGAACCTCTCCGCCGATGAATGGCAGGCACCCAGTCGCTGTGAGGGGTGGACTGCAGCCGATGTCGCAGGGCATGTGGTCGGCCAGATCACCGACGTGAGCGTGCTTCGACTCGACGGGCTCGGCACACCGGAGGTAACCGATCGCCAGGTGCGTGAGCGGAGAGGTCGTGGGCCGGACGCTCTGGCCGACGAACTCGACACCTCCACGGAATCCGCTGCCGCTTTGGCGGCCGCTTTCGACGACCAGGCATGGGAAGCTCCGGGACCGCCCGGGACGCCGGGCACCCTCGGCCAAGGTCTTGAATCGCTGTGGTTCGACACCTTCCTGCATGCCGACGATATTCGACAGGCGACCGGTCGTTCGCCGGTTCTGGGTGACGGCCTGCTCCCCTCGGTGTCGCACATCTCCCAGGTCCTGACCGATCAGGCCTGGCGTCCAGCCACGTTGCGCCTCGACGGGATCGCGGAGTTCCCCATCTCCGGGGGAGGTCAGCCCATCTCCGGTGACCCGATGACATTCATCCTGATCTCGACCGGCCGGGCCGAGCCCAGTCTCATGGGGTTGGACGAGTCGGTGAACATCTACCGCTGAGCCGAGTGGGCAACCGAGGGCCGAATAGGCGACGAAACGGGCCTCTTCGTTTGAAACTGCGGAGATCAGACGCGAGCCCTGATTGAGCCGTCGGGGGTATCCCAGGTGAACCGGCTTGGGGTGCGTTCACAGCCACGGCCGACGGGCATAGATGGGCCGTATCCGACGGTGCCCTTGCCGACGCCTGACGCAGTCAGCAAGCCTGCACCACCTTCACTAGATTCGGCCGTGGTGGACGACCGATCTGATGGCGAGGATGACCAGGAGCTTGCGGCTGACCTTGTCGTCCTCGCCGGGCACCGGGCGAGAAGTACCGCCGCCGGCCTGGTCGATCTCTACGCCGCTCCGAACCCCCGGTGCGCGTATATTGACGCAACGCCTGAGACACGCTTCGAGATCGGTTCGATTACGAAAGCGCTCACCGGAATGCTGCTTGCTGACGCCATCGATCGCGGCGAAGTTTCATTGGACACCAAGATCGGCGACCTGCTCCCGGTCGATGCAGGGATCCCGTTCGGCTCGATCTCCCTCAGGGAGCTGTGCACCCACACCTCCGGCCTGCCGCGGATGCCTCGGGGTCTGTTCACGTTCGTCCGGGGAGCACGGTTTCTCCTGCTGGGAACGCACCCCTATCGGACGACCACGGCTTCGGGTGTGCTGAGGTTGGCCGCTCGCCAACGACTCCGGGACCGGGGAGAGTTCAGGTACTCAAACCTGGGCGGCGCTGTCCTCGGACATCTCCTTGCCCTGGGCGCGGGCGCCGACTACGTGGCTTTGCTGACGGAGCGGATCTTCACTCCGCTCGGAATGACCGCCTCCGTCGTGGCCGGTCCGCAGCAGACGGCCCCGCCAGGCTGGTCATCGATGGGTCTCCGGCGTCCGTCGTGGACAACCATGGGTGGCTTTGCGCCGGCGGGCGGCGTCATCAGTACGCTCCGCGACATGACCCGGCTTGCCGTGGCTTTGTTGGACGGCTCAGCGCCGGGAAGCGCTTCATTGACACCGATCAACGGCGTTGCCACCGCCGGACCCAACCGGGCAAGCGGCATGTTCTGGGGCATCGAACTGGACCCTGGCAGCAAGCGGAGACTGATGATGCACAACGGCCGGACCGGAGGCTATTCGTCCTTCCTGGGACTCGCCCCCCATTCGGGTCGAGCGATGATTGTCCTGGCTAACGTTTCACGGGCCCGCGACCAGCAACGAATCATCACCGGACTCGTCCCCCATTTTGGCGCCAAAGGCCGCTCTGATCTCGGCGACTAGGGCTTGGACGCTGCCGAAGAGCGCCGTGACCACCGAATCTCGGCGATTGTCAGTCGGGCTTGATCGGCAAGCCGGGGCGAGTTCAGATCCGTGGTTCTATGGTCGTAACGGTGATTCTCGTGGCGGAACTATCGGATGGGTATGGAGTGGATCATCTGGAGCCGGCTCCCACCGGATTAGGGCACCGTGTCTTCTTTGGAGTGGAGGCTGGGTCAAGGAACCCCGTTGTGCTGAAACTCGAGCGCATTCCTGGACGTCTTGGGGTCGAGCATCGAGCGCTCTCGTGGCTCTACCAGAAAGAAGTGGATGTACCGAGGGTTCATTGGTTCGGGACAGGAAGAGTTGGAGACGAACCATTCGCCCGTTGCTTGGTGACTGAACGCATCGATGGCAAGCATGCGGAGTCGCCAGCGTCGTGGAGAAGGATGGGAGTGGCGCTCCAACGCCTGGAGGGCGCGCCTTGGCGCGGCTCGGACTTACCGATCTTCGAGGAAGCCGAGTTCGTCTCTTCTCATCGGGACAAGATCACTGCCCTAGGCGATCGGCTCGCCCCCGCTGCCCGTTGCGAGCCGACGCCACCGTTGGGACCGTTAGTTGTAACTCATGGCGATCCAGGAAACGGCAACTATCTAGAGTCCGAAAAGCGGGCTGTCCTGATCGACTGGGAACGAGCGCACGTCGCCCCTCGGGGACTCGATGTTGCTCGTGCCGCATTTATCGGTCTGCTCAGGGCTGCCCATTCGGGTTCCAAGGACCTACGGCATGCTCAAGGAGTCATCGCCGGGTACCTCGAAAGGTCTGACTGGAACCCGACCACCAGCGAAATGAAGTGGTGGCTGGAGGTTGCAGGCGTACAGGTCGTGCACAATCGCTGGTTGCGATCTGATCAGCCGGAGGTGCCTCCATGGCAAGAGGCAGCCATCGTCTTGGAAGCTGCGTTGTCCGATGATCACTGGATGCTTCATCACTAACGAACATGCCCGCTACCACCGGGACCGAGCCGCTCATCAGCTGTCGCTGGCCGGCACGGTGTGTGCCCGGAATGAGCGAGGGCGTGAGGCGTCTTCTTCGGAATGCAGACTGAAGAGCGTCCGTCTCCCTTCTGCGCTTCCAGTTCCACTTCGCTTGTTCCAGACCTTCTGCCTCGACGCTGACACGCCTACCGGCATTCATCCGAACCTTGCGCCCAGATCATGGCCTCGTAGCGCTTCATGGCTGCGAAGGCTGCTACGTCGAAGAGCTGTTTTCAGTGGGGTGCGCCCTCGGGTGCGCTGACATCCTCGCATACACGTAGAGCAACCGGCGCCCCTTGACCGGTGGGTCTAGTGATGCTCCGTCCACTCCTCAGTTGCTTCCTTGAGTTCCTCTTCTGCTCGAGCCAGCTCGTCCTCGTCTGGTCTCGGCGGTGCTTTGGCGTGCTCGCGCCGGGAAGGTCGCGGCGATGCCTCCGGTTCCATTCCGTCATCAAGGTTCGGTTCGTAGCGCGGCGTTAGCGGACGGGGTTCACTTCGTCGAACTGCTCTTCAACTCAAGCCCCGGGAAAAGGTGCAGGCAGACCTCCCGAAGGAACTGCATGAGCAACTCTGGCGTGAACTGGGGGCTGGGGCCTGCGAGTTGCGATGGCAGAGAAATGCCCATTTGCTTGGCCAATTCGATGATGCCCGGACCAATGGCCTTGCCCAAGGTACTCAATGCACCTCCGGCGGCCTGGATGTCGATCGTCCAGTCAGGCACTGCTTGCGCCTCGACGATGACCCAGTCTTTGGGTTCACGGGGGCTGTTTAGCACGAACACCTGGTCGAACGTCCGGGAAGAGGCGTCACGTTGGGTGAAGGGCTGACCGATGCCCCACACTTTGCGGAGGGTGGCGATAAAAGAGGTGTGCCGGTACTCCTCGTTGTAGACCGAGCCGGGTTCGACCCAGGGCGAGACCATGATGGCGGGGACTCTGTAGCCCGAGCGATCGAACCGGAACCCCAGCTCTCCTGGCGGGGCACCTTCCTCCGGGGGCGGCACGGGACCGGGCGGGACGTGATCGTAGGTCCCACCCGGCTCATCCCAGCCGATCAACAGGGCTGTGTTCCAGACATTGGTGCCCGAAGGTCCCGTCATGGACCGATAGGCGTCATAGATGCGCTGTAGAAGGGCTTCACCACCCAACATCGATGACGGGGGGTCGAAGCCGATGTCGAGGTCCCCTCCGATGAACGACCGACCGTAAGCGGGGTGGTAGTCGTTGTGGCCAGAGGCCATGTCCGGCTCGATCCACGACAGGTCGGGCAGGGTCCCGGCCGCTGCATCCTTGACGAACTCCTCCAATGGCACGAAGTGGGTGGCCAGGCGTTCTTGAAGTCGTGGGAAGTGGATGAAGCCAGTGATCGAAAGGGGCATTGGCTCGGCGACGTACACCTTCCAGGTCTTGCCATGTGCTTCGAGGCGTTCGAACACAGTCTCAGCGGTGTTCTTGGTCATCCACTTTGCCGATGCGCTGTTCACTACCAGGCCCGAGGATGTGGCCGCCGTCCAAAACGAGCGGTTCATGAAGGTCTGGGAGGGGACTTCTGAGAACCAGTGGTCGAACACCCCGAAGTCTCGGGCCAAGCCACTCAGCACTGGGAGTTGCTCGGGGGTGTAGCCGGTCATGATCTGGGCGTACTCGTCGTAGGTGGGCTGACGGCCAACCTCGCCGGTGAACGTCGAAATGTAGTCCGTTACGAAGCCGCTCATGGTTGGTGTCGTACCCGGCGCCGGAGCGTTCCATGGTTCGCTGGCGCCTTCGCCGATCTTGAACCGATTGTGGTCGTCGAGTGTGTTGAAGAGCTGGGTGTTGGTGTGGAAGTACTCTTCACCCGAGTCGGGATTGGGCGAGTCCATATCAGTGGTTACGTGGTAGGGAACCACCTTGCGTTCGGCCCCGTGCTCTGCCCACTCGGGAATGGGATTCGAGAGCTCTTTCCCGATGACCCCCTCGAAGGTCTTACCGTCTCCGGGTCCATAGAGGCGGCCCAGCACGTTGTCCAAGGACCGGTTCTCGAATAGGACCACGACGATGTGGTCCATGGCATGGCTTCGCTCTGTGGTCGTTCGGACCCTCCTCGTCAATCGTGAGCTTCCCCCGCTCCAGCGGAAAGATTGGTTGTGCCGATCATGCTGCAGCTGCGGCGAGTGTGTGGGCTTGTTCGTAGTCGACCGGGCTGAGCATCCGGCAGTAGGAGTGCCGTCTCGACGGGTTGTATCAGGTCTCGATCCAGTCGATCATGGCGAGAGCCAACTGCTTGCGGGTGTCCCAGCAGTGCTCGTCGAGCAACTCGATCTGCAAGGTCCCAAAGAAGCTCTCCACGGCGCTGTTGTCGGAGCAGTCTTCGATGGTGCCCATAGAACCGAGCAGGCCCGCCGCCCGAAGTCCGCGGCCAAAGGCCCAAGATGTGCATTGAGATCCGTCATCGGAATGAGCCACCGTCTTGCCCGCTGGAGGTTGTCGTCTCCAGAAGCCATCTGTACGGCATGGACGACGAGCTCGGAGCGGATGTGGTCGGCGATGGACCAGCCCACCACCCGACGGCTCCAGGCTCGAGACGACGGCCAGATAGACCCTGCCCTCTCCGGTCGGGTGTTCGGTGACGTCCATGACCCACAGCCGGTCTGGCTCGGTCGGGTTGAAGTTGCGCTGCACCAGGTCCGCGGCCGGCGTGGCACCGGGATCACGGCGAGTGCAGCCCCGGAACTTGCGCCGGTGGATGCCCACGATGCCGGCCTGGACCATGAGCCGGGCCACTCGCTTGCGGGAACACCGCTGACCCTGGCCGAGGATCAGCTCGGCGTGGACCCGTGGGGACCCATACGACCGTCGTGACATCCGATGGATGTCGAACATGGTGTCGGTGAGTCGGGCGCCGTCCCAGTCCCGCTCAGAGGCCGGGTTGGCCTGCCAGGCATAGAACCCCGAGGTGGACACCCCCATGGCCCGACAACACGCGGTGGCCACCGGCAGATCCGAGCAGCGCTGGGCGATGAAGGTGTAGGTCATTTGGGAGGATGTTCTCCCTGGCGAAATACGCTGCCGCTCGCCGGAGGATCTCGTTCTCCATCTCCGAAACCCGGAGCTTGCGGCGCAGTTCAACCAGTTCGGCCCGCTCTGACGAGGTCACTCTGTCCTTGCGGCCCTCGTCGACGCCGGCCTTGGCCACCCGGTTGCCAAGGCCGCTTTCAGAGACGCCGAGGTCGTGGGCCAGGGTGGCCATCGGCTTTGCTCCTTCTCTGGCCAATTCGATGGCTCGAGCGCGGAACTCCGGCGGACGAGGGTCGTGGCATCAAGGACTCCTTCCCGAGGTGCTACCACCTCAGTGCATGCGTCCGTCAAACCGGGGGAAGCTCAGTTTCGCCAAAAGTGCAGGCGAGTGAAGTGCCGTACCTTGCGGTGGATTACGCAGGATGCGCCCTTCCTCCTATCAATGACGGGCGCCACCCGGATGTCGGAGCTATACGGACGACCAAGGGTTGATGAGCTCAACTCCGACGCCGGCGAAGTCCTTCTCATTTCTCGTCGCCAAGGACGCGTCGTTGGCCCGGCAGATGGCAGCGATCTGAGCGTCGTATCCGCTGATTGGCGTCCCCTGCCGATCGCGATAGTCGACGATCCCCGGGTAGACCGTCGCTGCGGCGGCGTCGAAGGGGAGGACATCATCCGTGAACCGGCTGAACACGTCTACTGCTGCCTCCCGAAGCGTGTCCTTGCGTCGGCCGTTCGGGAGCCGCTCGACGCCGTAGAGGATCTCGGCCACCGTGATCGCCGTGATTCGCAGCTCGTGGTGACCGTGTGCCAACACCCATGCTCGGACTGCAGGTGAAGGCTCGACCTTCATCAGCTCCGAAACAACATTGGTATCGGCGACGATCACGAAGTGAAGTCGACAGCTCGAGGCGCTGCGGAACGGGGCGGAAGGACGAGATCGACACCTCCGAGTTCACCGAACCGGTCAGCCAGTGCTTCAAGGAGGCCCTTTTCGTCACTCGGCTCGCGGACGGCCTCGACGAGAATTGCGCGCATCTCGGCCTCCATTGACCGACCATGGGCGGCAGCCCGGACCCGCAGGCGCTCTCTCACTGTGTCGTCCAAGTTCCGAATACTGACTGCTGCCATCGCTGCACCTCCGCTAGCAATGCTAGCACTTCAGGATCCCGACCGGTCACGGGCAGTGGACTCACGTCGTATCTGGCGCGCCGCCGGCCGGCGGCTTGCCGTCCCGATGCTCTGGAATGCTCGAGGTGGTTGATCGGCGTCGGGCCCGGTAGGCAGCCTGGCGTTCCGCATCGCTTGTGTAGAGGCGTGGGCGTCCGGCCCCGGTCCTGCGACCACCCCAGCTGTGCCCGTCCGGAATGGCCACACCGTGGTGACCCACGTTGACGCCGTCCAGCCCCTGTGATCCCAACTCGCCTGGTGCTGGCTCTCCTGCGGGCTGGCACTCCGCCTTTCGCGCTTTCGTCGACTGGCCCTTCCCATGCTGAACCTACGTCTCCTCTGTCACGTATCTCGAACGGGAGTTGGTCGGCTGAGACGGCCGCCGCGCTGGCGGCGGCGGCCGCACGCCGGAACCCCAGGAGTCGGCTTGATCTGGTCCCCTGGTGTTACGGAATCAAGTGGTCGTTGGTGGCGCACAACGGAGAACTCCCAGGTGGGTGTTCGAGGAAGGTGTGTGAGCACTTCCTTTACAAAGATCTAGAACTGACGCATATTGCATCCGATGCGTATTCGCCTCTCCCCGCAGATGCGGAATGACCTGGTCAAATGCTGATCCTGGTCACGTCGCGACGGGTGCATGTTCGCGGCTGGTGGGTGTCCTTCCAGGTTCGCCAACTGGGACATCCGCGGACCTTCGTTCATCTGATGATGGAATCAGTCGTTGGATGCGTCGCACCCGATGAACGATTCCTTCATCTGGAGATTCGGGAGGCGGCATGGACAACCGGTGGAACGAGCGCGGCAGCGCGCGCCTGAGCGTCGTCGACGGCGCTGTTGAAGACACCCCCGAGCACGCGGTCTTCGAGGCCATGCTCGACGGCTGGCGAACCCAGCGACTGAGTCGCAATCTGGCATTTTCAACGGTCGAGTCCGGGGCACGGATCGTTCGACGATTCCGGGTCGAGACAGGTGCCTATCCGTGGCACTGGTCGCCAGCCGACCTCGAGCGCTTCCTGGGCGGACTCCGCCAACGCGACGCCCTCGCCCGCTCGACCGTCCGCAACTACGGACTCATGATCGGTGGGTTCCTCGACTACGTCTGCGATCCCGTCTATGGGTGGAACGCCCTCTGCCTCGAGCGCTTCGGCACCCACCCGACACAGGTCTGCAACCGGGCGAACCTCCCGGTCCACTCGTTCGACGACGAAGGGTCGCCCAGCCGCCGGCCACTCACCAAGGTCGAGTGCCAGGCCCTGTTCGACGCCGCCGACGAACGGGCCGCCGCCGTGTCGCACAAGTCGGTGAAGGGGTTCGTCCCCGCCTTTCGTGATGCCACCATGCTGAAGGTCGCCTATGCGTGGGGCCTGCGCCGGCGGGAACTGCTCATGCTCGAGCGCCAGGACTTCTCGGTCAATCCCAAGGCCCCCGAGTTCGGCGGCTTCGGGGTTTGCCACGTGCGCTTCGGCAAGGCGGCCAATGGCTCGCCACCGAGACGGCGGGGCGTGCTCACCGTCATGGCATGGTCGGCCGAGGTGATCGCCGAGTGGGTGGAGGACGTCCTGCCGTCCTGGCGGGGCGAGACTTCGGGGCTGTGGCCGTCGGAGCGGCACGGGCGTCTCTCCGAGGACCGGGTGAACGGGGCGTTCGCCACCGCAGCACGAGACGCCGGGCTGCCCAAGGGACTCAGCCCGCACTGCCTCCGCCACTCCTATGTCACCCACCTGATCGAAGACGGCTTCGACCCGCTCTTCGTCCAGCAACAGGTAGGGCACCGGCACTCGTCGACCACCGCCCTCTACACCGCGGTCTCGTCCGACTACCGCACCTCGGTGCTGCGCGCCGCCCTCGACACGATGCTCACCCCATCCGACGACAAAGGAGATGCATGACCATGGCGGCCACGACACCGGGCTATCGGTGGAAGCTCCGCCAACTGATGGCCGAGCGGCAGCTGTTCAAGACGACCGAGCTCGGGCCCCTCCTCGCCGCTCGCGGCGTCACCCTCTCAGCCGTCCAGGTCTATCGCCTGGTGGCCTCGCCCCCGCAGCGGCTGTCACTCCCGACGCTCTGTGCTCTCTGCGACATCCTGTCCTGCTCGCCGAACGATCTGATCGAGCTGACCGACGTCGAGACGGATGCACCAAAGAAGCAGACTCCCCGGATCAACCGGCCACGCCAAGCCCGAGTAACAACGCCATGAGGCAGACACCACGGGCGGCCAAGCCCTGCGTGCGCTGTGCAGGGTACTTCCGCTTCGGCATCATCTGGCCCGAGGGTTATGTCTGCCGGTCGTGTATCGGCCGGGCGGCAACGTGTTCGGGGACCTGTCCGGGATGTGCCACCCACCGCCTACTCGTCGGCCGGGACGGAGACGGCCAGCCGATCTGTGTCGACTGTGCCGGCATTGCGACCTGCTTCCGGTGTGACACCTGCGGGCAAGAAGGTCGGACGTGGTACTCGAGGACGTGTGTGTCGTGTTCGCTCGCACGCCGGCTCGCCGTCATCCTCGACGATGGCACCGGGCAGGTCGCCCCCCACCTGGCGCCGCTCTTCGCCCGCGTCACCTCCATGACCAACCCGCTTTCTGCCATGACGTGGCTCAATAAGTCCGCCGTGCGCCAGCGGCTCGCCTCGCTCGCCAGCGGGGAAACACCGCTCACCCATGAGGGTGTCGACACGCTGTGCGGCACCCAGGGCCGGGAGTTCCTGCGCGAGCTTCTCTGCGAGGTGGGCCTGCTCCCAAACAGGGACAAGTACTTGGCCGTGTTCACATCGTGGAAGCATCGGCGGCTCACTTCCCTAGCGGATCCCGTCGTGCGCCGCGAGGTCACCATCTACGTCGCCTGGCGACAGGAGCGCGACCTCGCTGTGCGATCTGGGGCCGGCAGGCTGACCGCAGCGGCCGCCAACAACGCCCGTGATCGCATCGACGCGGCCGTGCGCTTCCTCGAGTGGCTCGGGATCCGGGGGCGTGTCCTCGCCGAGCTCCGCCAGGACGACATCGACGCGTTCTTCGCGGAGGCGTCGAACCCGTCAGGTGCATTCGACTTCCTCATCTTCGCGGTCGCCCACCGGCGCTGTCCCAAGGTGCGCCTTCCCGCAGGAAAGCGGGCCTCCTCGCCCGGGGTCTCCTTGTCGCGCATCAACGAGCTCGTCTGTCGACTCCTCGACGACGAATCGATCGAGCTCGCCGACCGCGTCTCCGGGCTTCTCGTGCTCCTGCTCGCCCAGCGGTTCAGCAGAATCGTCGAGCTCCGCATCGGCGACTTCACCGAGCAAGACGGGACCGTGTCCCTCACGCTCGGGCAGGACAGCGTTCCCCTCCCCGTTCCGGTCGCCGCGCTCGTCTCCCGCTACCTCGCTGCACGCTTCAACATGACGACTACGAACACGGCGACTGACTTCGTCTTCCCCGGGGGCCGACCTGGCGCCCACATCACGGCCGCCTGGCTCACCAAGCGGCTCAACGCACTCGGAATCACCAAGCTCGAGCGTCAGGGTGCGCTCAACCACCTCGTGAGTGAAGCGCCACCGTCGATCGTCGCCCGGGCGACCGGATACGCCGTCGAGACGACTTCGGCCCGGGCACTGCTCTCGGGTTCGGACTGGGCTCACTACGCAGCGCTGGCATCAGCGCGTGGTCGATGATCCCGGCGGCGACCAGTCCTCGGGCCGGAAGGGATTACGCAGGCGGGGGATTACGCGTCTCTGCCGGTAACTGGTGCGGCACTTGCCGATGCCTACAGGATGGGAATGCGGCGGATTGTCGTGGCAGTGGTTCTAACGTGCTCTGTGTCCATCCTGGCGGCTTGTGGTGGCCACTCCGGTTCGTACATCGATGGTTACAACTGGGCAGTAAGTCAGACGAACCAGTGGGATAGCGGTTACACGGCACAGATTCCGCCAGGCGCATCTGCTGGCAATTCAAAGACCTTTACTCCGGTGAGCAGTTCGGCAGTCATCACGGCTTGCACGTACTTCGCTAATCAACGCGTGCCTACCGGTGACACGGGTTCCCAATGGATACAGGGATGCGTTGCGTCTTGGGACGCGGTTGCCAAATCACCTTTGAGTCCGTGAGCCAGTAGGGACCATCGACGATAGCCTCGTCCAAAGACTTCCCTTACGAGTCCAGGGATATCGATCTGGATGGTTCTGCCGTATTCCGGCTGCCAGTTCTGTGAGTTTGGCTTTCTGATCCGGCGTTAGATGGTCCTTTGTCGTGTCGTCTCGTACGCGGAGATGGGTTCTGGTCCTTCGTCATTATGACCGAGATACTTCACATTCTCGTATCCAAGGATCTGTGAGACTTGCATGTCGAATCGAGAATGGAAGTCATCCGTACCTGAAACCAGTTGCCGATCTGGATTGGCCGGTGGCCCAGTCGGGCTAGTGGCACCAGGACTACCACCGTAAGGTCCTGATCCAAATGTTCCGCTCCCAAATGACTGTCC
>CAVQMN010000002.1:0-372006 GCA_963713625.1 uncultured Acidimicrobiales bacterium
TGACGCAAAAAGCTGAACCTCATTGGCATCGAAAGGGGTCAGGTTGATGCCGAGGCAACGTTCGGGATCGGAACGGAGACGCTCCCACCCGTCGTGCAGTCCCGGTCGGGTCGTGACCACTACGGCGACCCGATCCTTGTCGAGCCGCTGCACGGCCGAGAGCAGCGCCTTCGACGACGCGCTGTCGGCCCAATGCAGGTCTTCAATGACAACCACGACCGGCCCTTGGTCTTGCCGGCTGGACCATGCTTCAAGGAGTTCCATACCCGCAGTGAAGCTCTCGGCAGATGTGCAGCCGAACTGCCGGGCGAGCTCGAAGGGGCGCTCGGCGGCAAGCTCGTCGGCCTGAGCTTGGGCCACCTGGATCTCCGCAGGAAGGTGGCCCACGACGTGGCGGACAAGCGCCGTCTTTCCCAAGCCGGTGTCTCCCTCCACCCACACCAGCCGGGGATTGCCTGACCCCATCTCGTCCAGGGCGCGAGCAATCGCTTGGCGCTCAGCGCTTCTCCCGACCAGCTGACCTGTAGATCCAGGCCTCTCGACCGTGGCCACCCCCAAACGGTAGCGGCCTTTGTGCCGCTTCAGATCCCGGTAGCAGGTCCCTTGACTTGGCGCAGCTCCCGGCTACGAACCGGCGCTCGGCACCGGCGGATGCGTCACAGCCAGCCGCTCGTCGGTCACCCGGGAGATGTAGGCGATGAGGTCTGGGGAAAGACGGTAGAGACGTTTGTGGTCATACCAGCCGGTGATGAGTAGGCCGACCACAACTGCTGCCACGATCTCGAGGCTGAGCACGATCAGCGCGTGGGTCAGGCCCGCGTCCCCTCGTGCCCCGAAGTACAGGACGGCTCGTGCGGCCGTAAGGACCTGGCGGAGCGGTTCCACGTGCCCGACGAAGTTGTAGAAGCCCGGGAGGGCCTGTGTGGGAACCGTACCGCCCGATGACGCCAACGAGAGATAGATCAGACTGAGCATCGCCAGGAGCTGCCCGATCGACCCGAACACTGCGAAGAGCGTCAGCGTGACACTCGCCACCACCAGCGAGGCCAGGGACAAGATGGCCCAGAGAAGGGCGGTGTTGGGTGCATCCATGCGTAGGATGCCTGCAGCCACCCCCACGATGGCGGCGTCGAGGATGGGAATAACGACGAGAGTGACGGACCACTTCAAGAGGAGGATCTGCTGACGCGCGATCGGGAGTGGTCGCCGTTGCTTCCAGCGTGGCCCCAGCTCGGTCGTGGAGTAGCCCAGGGCACCGTCGAGGGAGGAGTTGACGATGGTCGCACCGACAAAGCCAGCCAGCATCGCCAGGAGCGATATATAGAACGCACTGAGCCCGAGCGCCGTGTTCGGTGGGAGTGGCCGGTAGCTCACGGTCTCGAAGCGAATGGGGTCGTGCAGCTCCGCCGTGGCGAAAGAAGTGCCCCGGGCTGCGGTGGTGCTGTGAGCAACCAGCTGATCTCCGATCGTCGAGGAGATCTGCTGGAAGGCTGGGGTCAGGACGCCCGCCGCCAGGTTGACACCCAGACTGCCCAACCGACCGTTCTCCAACAACTGCACCGTGGGTTGCCCGGGGCTGCCCCCTGCCGCAGGTATGTCGTCCCCGGTGGCGGCGAGGAGCGAGTCGGTGAAGCCGGCCGGGATCACGATCGTGGCATAGGCACCCCCACGGTCCATCTCCGCCTCTGCCTGACCCAACGTGGTGCGGCGCAGCTCCAGTTTGGTACCCACCACGGACGAGCTGTGCAACGCCTGGACCACCGTGGCCCCCTCGTCGACGTGCTGGCCATTCACACTTGCACCCTTGTCTTGGTTCACCACCATGACCGGTAGCCCATCCAAGTGCGCCGACGGATTCAGGACTGCGCCGATGTAGATGAACGACATCAGCACGACCAGCACGAGCGGAATGGCGAGCGGAAAGATCCACACAGATCTCGTCCGCAGGACCATTCGCGCCCGCACCGGCATCGACCGGGCAGAGCCGGTCTCAGTGGTCCCGACCAGGCCTGCTCCGACCTCGGGCCCGGTCCCGGCTCCAGCGGTGTCAGCGCTACTGTAAACGTCAGTCTCAGATTTGTTGGCCACGGCCTGCTCCTGGTTCCTCAGGTGATGACAATTGCTCGGATGGAACGAAGACGCCGCGTCAGGCCGCAGACGCCTCGCCGGCGGAAAGGCTGGCCTGCTTCTGGCTGTACAAGAGGGCCAGTAGGAGGGCACCGAAGGGGACCGCGAGCCTCAGGATGAACTGACGAGAGTCCTGCGAACCGGCAATGACCAGCGAGATCGTGCCCACGAGGAAGGCCAGCCCCCACACTGCCGACAACCGCCGGTTGAGCTCGTGGAACCGGGAGCTCTGCCACACCCGCTCGGGCGCCTGCTCACGTGCATAGGGCTCGGTAAAGGGCTTGCCGACGAGAATGGAACCGAAGACGATCAGGGTGAGCGATCCGTGGGCCACCGCCTGTGCGTACCGCCCCCACGTGGCGATGTCACTTGGGTGAATGGCGGCCAGGAGCACAAGCAGACCCCCGAAGTAGACGGTACCGATGACGTCAAACATGTGGGTGCTGTGACGGGTGATCGCCCTCACGAGGACGGCCAGCGCGACCGCCAGACCGACGGCAGCACCCCAGTACACCCCGCCGATGCGAACGCCCAAGAGAAAGGTGACCCAGGGGGAAAAGCTCCACATTAGATTCTTCATGACGACTCCTTCTCGGTTGTGCCGGCCTTTTGACCTGGCGTTTCAGTGCTGACCTGATAGAGGCTCTCGATCAGGGCCAGGAACTCGAGGTTTCCCGAGAAAGGACGGGCCTGGGATTGCCCTGAGGCCCGCACCGTTCCTTCGGCTCGTCCGTCCTTGCCTTCTGAGATCTCCACGATGATCTGCACATCAACCAGATTGAAGGATCGCGGTGCCCAGTGCCCTAGGGAGACTCCCTGAACTTCGTCGGCCAGTGGTTGTCTCCGAGAACTAGGGAGTCTCCCTAGGGCTACCGGTACGCAGAACGTTCACGATGTGCCCATGGGGTCCTCCGAGAACCGGTTCCTTCGCGTCCAATGAAGACTGGAAAGCACCAAGGCCGCCGCATACTTGTCACCGGGGCCAGCTCAGGCATCGGTCTCGCCGTGGTCCGTGCCCTTGCTGATGAGGGCGCCCGGGTCATCATGGTGGGGCGAAGCCATGAGCGCCTGGTAGCAGCTCTCGCCCAACTCGAGACGCCAGAGCACCACCGCCTCGTGGAGGCCGATCTTGCCGACCGCGAGCAGGTCAACCGGGCTTCCGGGGCGCTGGCGGGTCAAGGCATCCTCCTCGACGGCATGGTTCACTGCGCCGGTGTCTTCCAGCCGACTCCGTTCGAGCGGATCGGACCCGGGGACCTGGAACGCACCTGGGTGGTCAATGCCGCGAGGACCGTTCCTGCTCACGCAAGCGATCGCGCCCCAGCTCCGTGACGGAGCCGCCATCGTCTTCGTGACCTCGGTCTCGGCTCACGTCGGCATGGCCGGCCAGAGCGCCTACGCCATGTCGAAAGGAGCGGTCGAAGCCCTGTCGAGAACCCTGGCCGTCGAGCTGGCACCGAGATTGATCCGAGCCAACACCATCGCTCCAGGCTTTGTGACGACGCCGATGAACGAGGGCCTCCGAAGAATGCCCGGCGTGGCTGAGCGCCGGGCCAGAGCCGCCCTGGCCGACCGACTGGGTACACCCGAAGAGATTGCCTCGGTGGCGTCATTCCTCCTCTCTGACGAGGCAGCCTTCGTCAACGGCACCACCATTCACGCCGACGGTGGCTACCCCATCGCCGAGGTGCAACGAACCGAGCAACGTATGAACAGCGAGGACCACTAAATGAACGAAACATCCATCAGTCGACCCTGGGCAGTCGCGCCACCGAGTGGGGTCGAGGCCTTCGGCGCGTACGTGCACTGGCCGGAGAGTCTGGACTGGTCGACGCAACTGCTCCGAGTCATCAGCTACTCATCGCTGGGCGGCTCAGAGTTCAGCGAGATCATGAGCGCTATACGGGGTCTCGAGGTGGGCGACCGGGAGGCGTGGCTGGTCGCCTTCAGCGGCCTTGCCTCCGAGCTCGACCAACGGGCATCAGGGTGCGATGAGCAGGGCCACGGCCTCTCGGCGATCGAGTTGTGGCGGCGGGCGGCCATCTACTTCCGGATGGCGACCACCTTCCACGCCATGGACGGCATCGTGGAACTGCCGGCCATGCAGGAGAGTCGCCGGTGCTTCCAGGCCGCCATGACTCGCGATCCGCGATACCGCTTTGAGACGGTCGAGATCCCCTACGAGCAGTACACGCTCCCTGGCTACCTGATCTCACCCTCAGGTCCGCCCCGACCCCGACCCACCGTCGTCGTCCAGGGCGGCATCGATGCCTTCTCGGAGGAGATGTGGTTCAAACTCGGCGAAGCGCTCGTTCGTCGCGGGTATGCGATT
Source organism: uncultured Acidimicrobiales bacterium (assembly GCA_963713625.1). GTDB lineage: Bacteria > Actinomycetota > Acidimicrobiia > Acidimicrobiales > RAAP-2 > Bog-756. Next base: position 4,460 of record CAVQMN010000002.1, read on the forward strand.
CTGCTCCCGGACGGTCCGGGGCAAGGGGAGTCGAAGCGTCGGGGCATCGGGACCAGGTCCGACTACGAGGTGGCGGTGACTGCATTCATCGACTTCCTGGTGAACCAGGACGAGGTTGATTCGGAGCGGATCGCCCTCGTCGGCAGCAGCATGGGGGGCTACTTCGCAGCCCGCGGCGCGGCCTTCGAGCCGAGGCTGGTGGCCGCCGTGGCCTGGGGTGCCTTCTATGGGCTGGCCCCAGTACCGCAAGGGGACGACGGCCGACGTCGAGTCGATCAGGCAATGGCCACGTTCGCCGTCGACACCGTCGAGGAGCTCCTCGAGAAGATCCGGGAGTTCAATCTGGAGGCGGTCGCCAATCGGATCCACATACCCTTCCTCGTTCTCCATGCCGTCAACGATCTGCAGGTTCCATTCGCACACGCACAGTGTCTCTTCGATGAGATTCCGGACAACCGAAAGCGTCTGGTGGCGTTCCCTCCGGATCGTCCCGGCTGCACACACTGTCAACTCGACACGCCGTCGCTGGCCCAGGTTGTGATCGCCGATTGGCTCGACGACATCCTCGAGCCGAAATGAGGTGATCGCGCCGGCCATCCTGCAGGTCTTGTCGCCGCGGCCAAGTCGCGCCAACGTGACTACTACGTGACTACAACTCCCGGCCAAAGCACGCGAAGCCTGATCAGCGGTGAGAGCGTACGTGCAGTTCAAGGCCGTTGTCGGTCAATGCCGATAAGCCCTGAAAGCGACGAGCTCTGACTTTTAATCCCAAGGTGGCGAGCTCGAGACTCGCACGGCCCATGAGTTCGTGTAAGACCACGCCTGATCCTGGACGGATCGATAACGGCTGATCTTGGACAGGGTAACGCCTGATCCCTGTCGTAGTAACGGCTGATCCTTGACACTCCGGGCCCACAGGCCTCCGCTATTTCCAGCGAGAAGAGGTGGGTCGAGTGCTCGTGGAGCTGAGCCAATTGCGACAGAGCTAGGGACGCCGTCTCAGGCGCGACTCGACACGACCTCACCGTCAGCGAGGTAGCCGAGACCTGCACCGTGCGCCGACAGATCGCGTTCGCCTGGCTGGCCCGTTATGAGACGGGGGGGCCGCCATTCCTTGGCCGACCGACCCGCAACCCACGTCATCGTTGCAGTTCCGCCACCTTTCCCAACCATGTCAGCTTTGCTGGGTTGCGAATGGCGTAGATCTGGCTGATCCGGCCGTTCTCCACCACGAAACTGACCGCAGTAGCCCCGCCGTCGACATCGAAGCGGATGCCCGGCGTTCCGTTGAGCCAGGCAATCGTTGCCTCGAGCCCCGGGAGCTCCATCACGCGGGCGAGGAACCCCGCGACCCTCTTGATTCCAGTCATCGGCTTCCGGGCAGCGGTCACTAGACCGCCGCCGTCGGCGATGAGCACCACATCCGATGCGAGGACCTCCAGCAAACCGTCCAGATCGCCAGATGAGATAGCGGCCATGAACTTCTCGAGAGCCGCCTCTTGCTGAACTCGGTCCACCTGCATTCGCGGGCGCCGTGCCGCCACGTGCTCGCGGGCACGGTGCCCGATCTGGCGGACCGCGGCCGGCGTCTTGTCTACGATCTTGGCGATCTCGTCGTAGGGCGTATCGAAGACCTCGTGCAGCACGAATACGGCCCGCTCGGCTGGACCAAGAGTCTCGAGCACGGTGAGCATGGCGATTGAGACGTTCTCGGCGAACTCGGCGTCCTCGGCCACATCGGGACTAGTGAGCACAGGCTCAGGCAGCCATTCCCCCACGTACTCCTCGCGCTGGCGGTTCACCGTTCGGAGACGGTTCAGCGCCTGCCGGGTAACGATTCGGACGAGGTAGGCCCGGGGATCACGCACCTGCGTCTGGTCCACACCGGCCCACCGCAGCCAGGTTTCCTGGAGCACGTCTTCGGCGTCGACCGCAGAGCCGAGCATTTCGTAGGCGACAGTAAAGAGCAAGCCGCGATGGGTGACGAACGGGTCCCCAGTCATGCCGACGACGCTAGAGCGAGCGGCTTGAGGTCGCATGTGGCCGAGAACTCCTGCGACTCAATACCCATCGCGACATTGGAGCGGGCCATGAAGTTGGCCAGCGCGATGAACGAGGTCAGCTCCACCAGGCCGGCCGGACCGAGTGGCTTGAGCAGCCTGGCCGACAGTTCATCGGTGACGGCAGGTGGGGTCCAGGTCATGGCCTCGGCATACTCCATGACGTCGCGCTCTAGCGGCGTGAAGACGTCAGACTCGCGCCAGCGAGGCACTTCACGCGCCTTGTTCACGTCGAGTCCCTGGTTGTGGGCTTGGAAGTAACCGAAGTCAAGACAGAAGCTGCAACCGACAAGGCTGGCTGTAGCCATGTGTGCCAACGACTTGAGGTTCTCGTCGCACTCGTCCCACTTCTGCACCTTGCGCCCGATGCTGAAGGATAGGTTGAGCACCTTCCGGTTGTGCCACCCCACCCCGACCGGTTCAGGCACCTCGCCGAACATCTTTCGGGACATCCGCGTGATCATCGCTCCATAGAGACCGGTCAACTCTGCCGTAGGGATCCTGGGGCTGCTGGACATGATGTCTCCTCCATCGGATTGCTTTAGGCATAGAGACACCGGCCAAGTGTCTAATGTGACAAAACGGCCGATATTGGCGGCCAGTCGTCGGTAGACCAGAGTTGAAATGCTCCGGCTCATCCCGGCTCAGAGGACGCACCACTCACTGGCAGACACCCGCCGTCGAATCTCCCGCAACGGTTCGACCAACCTCCGACGTCATCGCTTGATGCTTTGGTTGGCGAGGATGGTTCACGTTTCCCCGTCGTGTATCCGGATACGAACCGCCTAAGCGCCACCAGCAAACACACCTGAACTCACCGCAAGCGCGCCAAACGTGACTAAAACTCCCGGCCAAAGCACGTGAAGAGCGGTCAGCACTGGGAACGTAGGCGCTGGTAAAGGCTAGCCTCAGCCAATATCGATGAGCCCTGGAATCGACCAGCGCTCACTTTTAATCCCAAGGTGGCGAGCTCGAGACTCGCACGGCCCAACAGTTCAGAATCGGTTTTTTGCTCCCGGCCATCTCTCCAGAGCGGGTAAACCAACGGCTTGCCCAGCAATCTTCCAGGGCCGGAGGGCCGATGTCGGGGAGTCTGCGCCAGCGGTAGCCGAACGTGTGGGAATGGTCTCCTCGGCATGGAACGCCGCATGTGTCTCGTCGAAGATCGGCTGCCATGCCTTGCAAACGGCGTTGCGACGTTCATAGCGAGTGCCGTCAGGCCCGCGCTCCGTTGACTCGAACACACAATCGCAAGTGACGAGCGCCAGCGCCGCATCCACGTCGAGAACGCTCCAGGCCGCCCGAAGGCGTCGACGATCGTAAGAGGATCCATCCTCCGTCGGTTGCAACGGTATCCGACTCCTTAGGCCATGGTCGGTGAGGCGTTCTCGAGCCCCGACCGAATCATCTCTCGCAGTTCGGGCGTGTCTTGGTGCCCGTGCTTGGCCACCGCGTGCGCTACCGCGGCGTCGAGGGTCTCCTCTTCCGCCCCGGCGATCGTCAGTGTGCAACCGATCTCGTTGGGCACTTTGCGGCAATCAATCATCTTGCGGGCCATAGCAACCTCTTTCTGATCAGACCGGATCTTCTCCGGTCACTTGGATTCGGAGCCCTTCGCGTAGTTGCCGGCACCAAACCAATCCACCGTGACGACCGGTGAATCCCCAACCACCCACGCGTCATGACCGCTGGGCAAGGACGTGACCTCGCCTGGACCGGCAAAAATCTCGGTCCCGTCATCCATGAGGATTGCCAACTGACCGCTCACATGGAACTGGAAGTGCGGAGCTTCACAACTCGACGTCTTGGCGATGGGCTCTACGTCGTTTGACCAGCGCCATCCGGGCTCGAAGGTGTAGCGCCCCACCTCGCCGCTACCGATCTTGACGATCTCTGCTCTCCCGTGAGGAAACTCCCGCACCTCGTCAGGTTGAGCAAACGCTCGGTGCTCCGCTTTCGGCATGACGACCGCCTCTCATCGCTGGCCTCCCCTCGGTGTATCCTACTTACTAGTAGGTAGAAGTCAAGGGTTGACCTCGGACCAATCGGGGTCTGTGAGGATGGACCGAGTGAAACAAGCGCAAGAGGTTTCGACGGACACAGCCACCCAGATATTGGACGTGGCGGAGCGCTTGGTGCAGATCCGCGGATTCAATGCCTTCAGCTATGGCGACATCGCCGGAGAGCTGGGGCTCACCAATGCTGCCCTCCATTATCACTTCCCGAGCAAGGCGGAACTCGGAGAGGCGCTGATTTCCCGTTACTCCATTCGGTTCATGGGAGCATTGGCTGGAATCGACGAGTCCTTGACAGATCCGCTTCACAAGCTCGATGCCTACACCGAACTTTACGCTGGCGTTCTGCGGCGTCAGAGGATGTGCTTGTGTGGAATGTTGGCAGCCGATTACGGGACTCTTTCGCCCGGTATGCAAGTTGCGGTCGCAGACTTCTTCGAACGAAACGAGCGGTGGCTCACCGGGGTATTGAAGCAAGGTCGTGACGATGGAGCGTTGAGCTTCCCCGGGTCTCCACTCGAAGAAGCGCGTTCGATTGTGAGTGGCCTAGAGGGGGCCATGTTGATCGCGCGCTCCATAGGTGACATCAAGCGATTCAGATCCGCCGCGGGCCAGCTGCTGGCAGCTTTACGCCCGTAGACTGGTTTTTGGCGGCACTGAGTCGCACTATCCCATTCGTCCCGGTCACCAGCGGCGGAATGACCGCCGCCGAGCCGCCGGGACCCCTGGGTCATTCCGCTGGCCTTGCTCCGCACCTCGACCTATCATCTTCCTTGCTCGGGATTGTCCATACAGCCAGGTGGTGCGGTGAAATCACCAGCACAGTTCGCACAAGCCATCGAAGAACGGCCCGTGCTGCCTCCGGGCGACTGTGAGCGGGTGTCCGGGTACGGCGTCATGGGACTGCCATTCGCATCTGGCCACGTCCTCGGACTGCGCCGGTGGACGGCTTCGTCGGTGGGTGACAAATTCACCTCAATCTGGCACCGGGACCCCGCTGGGCGCTGGACGTTCTACGAGTCTGTCGCCTGCGAAGTTGCGTGCCATCGTTACTTCGGAGCGGATGTCGAGTGTGTCCGGGAAGGACCTATCGATCTTGAATGGGAGGCGACCAACCGACTCCGTGTCCGCACGGTTGACGGGGCCGTCGACTGGGAGATCGCCACCGGGGCAACCGCCGCGACCCGGATGATGAGCTTCATGGGCTCGACGATGCCGCTGGCCGCATGGCGGTCTGGACCGGTGCTCAGTGCGATGGGAGCGGTTGCGGGGCGTGCACTCGGCGTCGGGAAGGTGCAGCTCACTGGAACCACGTCCAACCGGCAGCACTTCGATGCCAATCCGCTGCATATCTGGTACGTGACTACGAGCCGGGCTGCCGTTGAAGGTGAAGATCTCGGACCAACGGGCCCCTTGGCTGAACAAGCTCACATGGCCGATTTCTACTTTCCGCAACGTGGCATGTTCGCGGTTGGTCGGGTCTTCATCAGCCCGCTCACATCAACCCGTAGCGATCCGACAAGGACACGACCATAGAAGCTCTCCCGTAGAGCCGAACGCCTGCCCGCCGATGAGCCGCAGTCACAATTGGATCGAGTTTGCTCCATCGTAGTGAACGGTGAAGTACTGAGGAGGGGAACGACGTGGGTGGAGTTCTGGAGGCTGACTATCTCGTGGTCGGCGCCGGTGCGTCCGGTATGGCCTTCGCGGATTCTCTGATCGCGTCATCCGATTCCGAGGTGGTGATTGTTGATCGTCGCCATGGCCCGGGCGGCCACTGGAACGACACCTACCCGTTCATACGATTGCACCAGCCTTCGGCGTACTACGGCGTCAACTCGATGCCTCTCGGGGTCGACACCATCGACACCGGGGGGGTCAACGCCGGGATGTATGAACGTGCCTCAGGGAGCGAGCTCTGCGCCTATTACGAGCGAGTCATGAATGACCAGCTGCTTGCTTCCGGCCGAGTCCGATTCTTCCCGCAGTGCGACTATCTGGGAGGTGGCCAATTCGTTTCGCGCCTGAGTGGTGATCGGCATACGGTCCTGGCTCGAAACGCCATCGTTGACGCGACCTACCTCGAACCGACCATTCCTGCCACCTCCAAGCCCCCATTTGAGGTGGCCGACGGGGTGAAATTCGTGCCGGTAAACAAGCTTGCCCGCGTGATGGAGCCGCCAGACGGTTATGTGATCATTGGCGCTGGAAAGACCGGCGCCGACGCGGTCCTTTACCTGCTGGAAAACGGGGTTCCGCCAGCCCTCATCCGGTGGATCAAACCGCGCGAAGCGTGGTACCTGAACCGGGCGTTTACTCAAGGCGGCGAGCTTCTCGGCTCGCTGTTCGATGGGCTGGCACAGCAACTCGAAGTGTGCGCAGAAGCCGATTCCGCTGACGACGTCTTCGAACGGCTCGGTCAGACTCGACAGATGCTGCGAGTCGACGAAAGCATCATTCCGACCATGTTCCGTGGCCCGACTGTCAGCACCGCCGAAATCGAACTACTGCGACAGGTTGAGGGAGCAGTCCGCCTGGGACGGGTTCGCCGAATTGAATCCGGCGTGATTCGGCTCGACGAAGGCACGATCCCCACAACCTCAGGCACCCTGCACGTGCATGCCGCGGCAGGTGGCCTCAACCCAGCGCCCGAGACACCCATCTTCGCCCCTGGAGAGATCCGGCTGCAGTCCATGCGCATCGGTCTGGCCCCATTCAACTCCTCGCTCATCGCGTATGTCGAAGCGACCCGGCCCGACATCGCGAGCAAGAACCGCTTGTGCCCGCCTAACCGTCAGCCCGACACCCCTGCCGATTGGATCCGCGGCACTCTGATCTCCCTGCAAGCCGACTCCATGTGGGCGCAAGAAGACGATATCGCTGCGTGGATGGGACACGCCAGAGTCAACATTACCTGCGGGCTTCAGGCGCATCTGTCCCGCCCTGACGTCGCGGCCAACTTGACGCGCTACCTCGCCAATCTCGACCGTGCCATCGCAAACCTCCACAGACTTGCCGATGGTCTTTGACTCGGATCACAGAGGAGTTCTCGATACACCCACAGGTGCTGGCGGGTGGAGCCGTCCCCGAGCAGCCCCTGGGCACAACGGGTTGACCGGACCGCCGTGTGGACCAGGGATCCGAGTCAGTTTCTCTAACCGACGGGACGGGCTGGGGTCTCCACTATTGCGGACCGATGGATCACCTAGTGGATCAAAACTTTGAGCGTCTCGTGCTCTGCTGCATGGCCGAATATCTCATAGGCCTCCAGCATCTGGTCGAACGAGAACTCGTGCGTGACGAACTTCTCGACAGGAAGCTTATGCTCGGCCACAAGTTTCAAAAGCATCTCAAGGGTATTTGTGTTCACCAGGCCCATCGAGATCTCGATGTTCTTGATCCAGAGCTCGTTGAGTGCGAGGTCGACGGACTTTCCGTGCACTCCGATGTTGGCAACGTTGCCTCCGGGGCGAATGATGTCGGTCGCCATCGTGAACGTCTCAGGCACTCCGACCGCTTCGATCGCAACATCGACGCCGAGGCCGTCCGTGAGGGCCAGCACCTGCTCCTTCCAGGTCGAGTCCCCCGAGTTGACCGTGTCGGTCGCGCCGAAGTCGTTGGCCCTCGCCAGTCTGTGGTCATCGAGATCGATGGCAATGATTTTCGACGGCCCATAGAGGCGCGCCGTCATGACGGCCGAAAGGCCCACTGGCCCGGAACCGATGACGGCAACGACGTCGCCTGGACTGACATGTCCGTACTGGACGCCGATTTCGAATCCAGTTGGCAGGATGTCTGAGAGCAGGATTCCCTCAGAATCGGTCATTCCGTCGGGAACCTTGTACGTCGAGTTTTCTGCGAATGGCACCCGAACGTACTCGGCCTGCGTTCCATCAATCATGTAGCCGAAGATCCATCCGATCCCCGGAGTGCCCTCGGGATCCTGGCAGTGGCTGTAGATCCCTTTTCGACAATAGGAGCATCGTCCGCAGGAACTGACACACGAAAGAATGACTCGGTCGCCCACCCCCAACTGCGTGACACTGTCGCCGACATCGGTGATCACACCGATTCCCTCATGTCCCAGAATGCGGCCGATTTCCACCTCCGGGACATCGCCCTTGAGAATGTGAAGGTCCGTGCCGCAGATGGTCGTCGCCACCATCTGGACGATCACGTCGGTCGGCTGTTCGATCTTCGGATCGGGCATTTCATCCCAAGCAATTTGGCCGGGACCTTTGTATACGAGGGCTTTCATGACGGACCTCCCACTTTTGGTGGCTGCAAGGTGCAGTCCGGGGACCGGACACCCCCTGATGGCAGTTGTCCGAAGCCCTACAGGCGAGGGTACGGACTGAGGCCGACGCCGCCTAGGGCCGAAGTGCCCATTGTCGGTAAGGCCATGGAGCCCGACCCGACCGCAGACTGCAGTCGAAAATCCGAAATTCCCCTCGTATTTTGTATCTCGTTGAGAGTTCGATTGGACCCACTTGACATATACCCATATAGGAATATTATTTTTGGATGGCCCGTACGTCGACGACCACTGATGCCTTCAACGCCGTCGCTGAAGGCAGTCGCCGCACGCTCCTCGACGCCCTCGGCACCGGTGAGAGGACCGTCGGCGACCTCGCGGACTGGCTGGAACTGAGCCAACCTCAGGTTTCGAAGCACCTGGCGGTGCTCAGGGCAGTTGAGTTGGTGTCAGTCCGAGTCGATGGCCGGCATCGCTGGTACCGGGTCAACGGACCCGCGTTGCGGCCGGTCTACGAGTGGGTTCGCAGCTTCGAGTCAACCTGGAATACCCGATTGGACAAGCTCGACGATCTTGTCGCAGAGCTTCAAACAAAGGAGAGGCTGACATGAACGACACGATTGGTAACCGCCACGGCTCTGCCGTCTTCACATTGCCGAGCGACAACGAGATCCTGATCGCCCGCGATTTCGACGCTCCGGCGGATCTCCTGTTCAGGGCATGGACGACGCCTGACCTGGTCAAGCGTTGGTGGGCTGGCGACCGGGGCAAGGTGACCCACGCCCAGATCGATCTGCGGATCGGCGGGCGCTGGCGTTGGGTGATGACCGCGAACGGTGGGTTCGAGGTGGCCTTCTTTGGCGAGTATCTGGAGATCGAGCGGCCGCATCGCCTGGTCAGGACGGAGGTGTTCGAGGTGCTCCCCGACGTTGAAGCGGTCAGCACCACCACGTTCGACGAAACCAACGGCGTGACCACACTCCGGATCTTGGGCCGCTATCCGAGCAAGGACCTCCGTGATGCTGCCCTCGCCTCGGGGATGGAGGGTGGCCTCCAAACCTCGCTTGATGAGCTGGAAGAGCTCGTTCGGCCGGTAGCGTGACGGCGGTGCCAGGGCGTGGGCGGTGGGTGCTTTCCGAAAGGAGCCCTCAGCATTGACGAACGAGAGCCTCAGGGCCACGGTCATGGTCGACGCTCCGGCGGAGAGCATCTTCGCGATGATCGCCGACCCGGCCAGTCATGCCGCGATCGACGGCACGGGTTGGGTCGGCGATCCCCTTGACCGCCAACCCCTGACGGCGTCGGGGCAGATCTTCCGCATGGCCATGTACCACCCGGATCATCCGAATGGAAACTACGAGATGGCCAATATGGTCCGGCTGTTCGCTCCGCCGCGTACCATTTCATGGACGCCAGGCTACGACCCGGGCACTGGCGTCCCCCGCTTCGGTGGCTGGATCTGGCGCTACGACCTGGCTGCGATCAGCCGTTCCGAGACCGAGGTCACGCTCTCCTACGACTGGTCCGAGGTACCCGAGGACGTGCGCCGAACGGGCCCGAACTTCCCACCTTTCCCTCCGGAGCACCTTGACAGCTCACTCAACCATCTGGCCGAGCTGATACGTGCCCAGTGATCAGCTGACTTGAGCCAACCGATGGTCGAAGTCGTCTGCGAGGGCGATTAGCGCCTCGTTGGCTGCGCCCTGGTATGAGGACCCATGCATGATGGCGAGCGTGGAAGGCTCCAGGGAAGCGAGGTGCCGGATGGTCCCAGCCGACTGAGGGGTGAAACAGCTGGCGCCGAACATGTCCTCAGCTTCGCTGGCTGCTCCGAGAATGTCGGCCTCTGTCAGCGCGGGTCCGTCTCCTGTCTGGGAAAGGAGATCACCACAGAACAGGGTGCTGGTGGTCTCCTCGTAGAGGACATGGGCATCCCACCCGTGGGGCACGTGGGGAGTGGCGATGCTCCGGATGCGCCGCCCACCGAGATCAAAGAAGCCATCGGCCCCGATGGGAACCGGCGATCGATCGGCAAGGTCATCGATCGACACCATACAGCCGACGGCAGTATGGGCCACCTGAGCATTCGGCGCAGCCTCGAGGAACAAGTTCATGGCGCCGCACTCGTCGGCTTCGAGATGACCGAACATGATCCAGCGGAGACGGTCGAGCGGCATCACCGAGGCAATAGCCGAGGAGGCGGCCGGAAACATTCGGCGCGGACCGGTATGGAACAGGGTCGGCTCTTCGGCATCGATCAGGAACTGGTTGAAGGTGAAACCGGTCGGACCGATGTCGGGTACGAAGGTCGACAGCCTGAAGATTCGATCGGCGATCTCGTGGATTCGCGTTTCCATCGTATTGCTCCTATCCAGATTTGGTCTCGGGTGGTGGTTGAGGGATTAGAGGGGAAGAGGATTTCTGAGGACTCCCTCGCCGGGTAGCCGGCCTGAAAGGGTACGGATGAAGTCCAGCGCATCGATCTCGACCCGTTCGCCGCCGACACCCTGGACGAACTTCCCGCCGGCTGGGCCGTCGAGCACCAGCTCGAAAGGCTGGCGGTGGAGATCCGCCCATTCGGCCACGATGTCGGCCACGAGGCGGCCATCGTGATCGGCCCTGAGCTGCATCGGCCGGCCAATGGCCGAGTGGACATCGATCCGATGAGCCCAGACATCGCGGGTGAACCCCACGTCGAGCAGGTACTTGAGGGGTGCCCATCCGATCGGCGGCCCGAACGAAAGGGGGATATAGCGGGCCGGAGGCGGAGTGCGCCAGCGGCCCTTGACCGCCTTTGGACCGACCGCAGCAATCTGTGCCACGAGTTCGTCGTTCGAGAGTTGTCGACGCTCACGGATCTGAAGCTCGTTCAGGCCATCGACCCAGTGGTGTGAGTCGATCTCCTTGTTGAGCGGAATGCCCAGCCGCAACTGATGGGCGAACTCCCGGACGGAGGCCTGCGCGTCGCCTGAACCGAGGACATGCGCCACCATCTTGCGGACGTCCCACCCGATGCAGTCGGTAGGAGTCGCCCACTCCACCGGCGTGAGGGAGGCGACGAGCTCCGCGAAGCGGGCGAACTCGGCCTCGGCCAGCACCCGTGCTTCGGACCGGGAAATGCGATTTGCAATCATGAGTGACTGCTCCTTTCGAGTACGTCGTCGACAAATAGATCGATGAGGCGGTTCAAGTGACGAATCCAACGGTTGCCGGCGGGGTCATTGCTCAGCTGCGCCCCCATCAAGCCGGCGACGATAGCTACGATGCAGTCGATGTCTCCCTGTTCGGTGACACCGGCCTCGTTCATCAACTGGTAGACCTGCCCCAATACCTCCTCGGCGAGGACGTAAGACGCAGGCGAAGGCGTGAACCCCGGTACGTGACGCTCGAAGAGCAGTTCGTAACGCGCCGGGTCCTCGAGTCCGAAGGCGACGAACTCCGCCAAGAGCCTCTTCAGAGCCGCACGCGGATCTCGAGGGAGCTCGATCCCGTCCAACCGCCGAAGCAGGCGCTGGTTGCCGTCAGCAAACATGGCGTCATAGAGCGCAAGCTTCGAATCGAAGTAGGCGTAGAGCGACGGTTGGCGCATCCCAACCTCGCGGGCCAGAGTATGGAGAGACACCCCGGCGATCCCGTGCTGGCGGGCGAGCCTCCAGGCGGTTTCGACGATGGCGGCCACCTTGGCCTCTCGCCGCTGCGCGACCTTGCTGGGAATCGGCCGAACGTCGGCGTCCATGGATTTACCTATCATCGATAGTTATTTTTACCTATCAGCGATAGCTAGTCAAGTGGAATTCGCACCGCCCCGGACGGGGATGCGACTGGACCTGCAGCGGCACAACGCCGAACGCTTCGTCGGTACCCCAGCTCGACCCCTGGTCAGCCATGGCTGGTCTTGGTGTAAGCCTGAGTTTCGTGCGCGTCGTCGAGTTGGTCTTTGCCATCGGGTGGGTGGGGTTCTGGATCTACTGGCTCGTAGCGGCCTTCTCCATGAAGAAGGGACGTGTCCCTTGGCGCCGTGAGCTGCGCATCAGGGCGGTGATCCTGATTTTGGCGATTTTTCTGCTCCGCCTGGGAGCCTTCCGGGACGGCGGAAACAATTCGGGCCCGTGGCGTGCCGGCCTGGGGCTCTTCCTCTTCGCTCTCGGACTGGCGTTGGCTGTCTGGGCCCGTCTTCACCTCGGACGCAACTGGGGCACACCAATGTCGCAAAAGGACGAACCGGAACTGGTGACCAGTGGGCCCTACCGTCTGATCCGCCACCCCATCTATTCGGGCATTCTGCTCGCAAGTGTCGGCACTGCGGTCGCTCTGAGTTGGCTGTGGCTCGTCGCCGTGGTTCTGGCCGGCATCTATTTCGTTTACAGCGCCACCATCGAAGAGCGCTACCTGGCCACGCAGTTCCCGGACCTCTATCCGAGCTACAAGCGCTCGACCAAGATGTTGGTGCCCTTCATCTTCTAACCAGGCGCTGGTCGGCTGTCGCCATCGACGGTGGGGACACGAGGCTCAGCTTCAGCGATCGGGACGAGAGCGGTATCGAGACGCTTTTGGACCAGCACAAGGTCACACCAACGTTCGAACTTCGCACCAACCTCCGGCATCCGAGCCACTTCGACGAAGCCGAGTCGCTCATGGAAGCGGACCGACGCCTCGTTGGCACCATCGATGGCTCCGACCATCACGTGCTTTCCGGTCTCCCGGGCCAGGTCGATGAGAGCGCTCATCAGGGCCCGACCAAGGCCCCGGCCCCAGTAGTCCTCTTCAACATGGATCGTGTGCTCGACTGTGAACCGGTAGCCGGGCCACTTCACAACGTCTCGAAACCACCCAAACGCGGCCAGGCCCACGACCTTGCCCGCGTCTTCGGCAACAAGAACCGCTTGATGGTCATCCAGCCACACCAAGGCGCTTTCCCTGGTCCATGGCGTGTCTCTCCACTCAATGGTCGTGGTCGCCAGGAGAGCGTTGAGAAGGGACGCGATGGCGGCGGTGTCGGTGGTATTTGCAGCCCGAACGATCATCGGGACATTCTCCCAGAACTGACCCTTTCGGCCTCTCGATCGACAGGTGCGTGGTCGGCAGTTGTCCCGTAGCCTGTAGTCACAGCCTCGCTGCCCTGTTTCGTGCGGACTCTGTCGGGGTAAGGAGCTGGTGGGTGGGACCAGCGCTGTCTCAGCGCCACCCGGAGTCGCGAAACGCAGGTTGGATCCGTTTTGGAGGGCGGGTGCCGGTGATCAAGACCTACGAGTACATGCTCACTGACCTTGCCGCCTACGGAGAAGTCGTCCGTGAGCGTCGGCAGGAGGGCTGGCGTCTGATGCGTATCGCTGTACCCCGGATCGGCGCGGGAAAGGAATGGAGGCTGATCTTCGAGCGAGACAGTGGCAGGTAGCGGGCGCCGGGTCAGTGCCCTTGGGTGGAGATGGGACCCGTTGAAGTATGAGAACTGAGAGGCTCGACATCCGACCAGTCGTTGAAAGGGACCGACCTCGATTCATCCAGCTCTTCATGGATCCGGATTTCATGATCTTTTCCGCAACCAGCTCTCTTGGCCGCCACGCGGCGAATGCCCGCTTTGATCACATGATGAACTTTCCACGGAGAGTCCCCTTCGGGAAGCAGGCGATAGTCGAGATCTCAACCTCATCCATCGTTGGCTACGCGGGTGCCGACGAGTTCGAGTTTCGTGGCCAAAATCGCCTCGAGTTCGGCTACCGACTGGTCGAGGAGGCACGTGGGTTCGGATATGCAACCGAAGCCTCACGCGCCCTTCTTGAATTGGCCCGCAGCGAATGGCAAGGCGAACTACTCGCATTCATCGACCCTGAAAATGTCGCTTCCCGAAACGTTCTGATGAAGACGGGTTTCCAGTTGGTCGATCGCGTCGTGGCGAAGGATGGCACCGTCGATCTCTATAACTGTTGGATCTGATTTTCAGCTGAATCTCTCGGCTCACTGGTGAGTTGTGCGTCTACAACACGGCTTTCAAACTGGCACCCCCCTCCGATCAGTCGTACGCGACGGCCCCTGAATGGCTCGGCAATTGGGCTGCGGCTTGTCCGTACTGCGGCCATGGGATGCCTTCCGATGTCCTCGAAGCCGACCAGGCCACGCATCTTGGCACCTGGGAGCCCAGCCGCTTCAGTAGGCGGTCAGCAAAGGGAGGCCCCTCAGTTCATCAACGGTTCACACTCCGTTGATCCAACCGTGATGAGTGGGGCGTAGAACAGAAGCAGTCCACTACGGCACGTCCCCCACGTGAGTCAGCGGACCTTCGGGGTCGAGGTACCTCGTGACCAGAGGCGGCCAGCTGGCACGAGGTGCTCCCCCGTGGCCGTTTCGGGCCGGCGAGGTCAGTCACCACACGGGGCCGGGACTTCCATCCGATAGCACTGCTGCATCAAGACGGAGGCAATGTTGGAAGTGAACCTATTCCTTCTCCGTCGATCTCGCGATCCCGATTCGTGCCGCGGGACCACAGGCGAGTGCTCAAGCAGTTGGTGTCGAGTAAGGACTGACTGCCGGACGCAGGTGACGGTCCTCGACCAGCCGGCCGCCCTGGTCTCAGTATCTGGCCAGGCTACTGAGTACTCCCTGGTAGGCGCATCGCTGTTGACGACCCCGGATGCTTGGTCAAGTGTGTGATCGATGGGTACTGGATTTCTTTCTCTGGAGGAATTGGAATGACCAAGTCTTCGTGGGTATCCGCCGTCCTTCGGGTGGAAAAGCCCTGGGGTCACGAGGAGCATTTCGCGCTGGTCGAAGGGCGTTACTGCGGAAAGGCGCTGTACATCAATGCGGGTCACGCGCTCTCACTTCAGTACCACGAGCAGAAGGAAGAGACGGTTGCCGTTCAGTCAGGCAGACTTCTCTTCGAGGTGGGTGATCCCGACGCCTCGCTGGAATCGTTCGAGCTGCTCCCAGGTGAGGCGGTACATCTCCGACCTGGCACTCGGCACCGCATGACGGCCCTCGAGGATTCGGTCATCCTCGAGGCCAGTACCACTGAGCTTGATGACGTAGTGCGTATCGAGGATCGTTACCACCGCGTGTAGAGAGAATCTCCGTTGGTGCGCCAAACCGGATATAGCCGAAAGACGACAAAGACTCAGCGGGCGCGATGACGACTCTTCGTCCGCCTCCGGCCCACCCTGATCGGGGAGCGCCCAGATGCCTGACCCGACCACTGGCTACGCAGGCGTTGCCCCAAGCGATCCGGAGCAATACTCGGCCCTGTCACCTTCAACGACCAGCACATTTGCCGACTGATCAATGGAGATGGCCTGTTCGTGGTGTCCGAGGCGATGAATTTGTCAGGCCTCGGCATCAGGCGGGCCGGTCCTTTCCATCACCGACACGGTAAGATCGTGATCGTGGTGGATGAGATCATCTGTCCCGATTGTGGTGGCAAACTTACGAGCGCAGTCGGGTACCGCTGGAGAGACGAAAACGACCTACTGCAGTGGGTCGGCACCTGCGTGACGTGCAACCGCAGGACCGGCGGTGAGACCTCCTTTGGGGTCGTGGCTGGCAGTCCCGTACGAGTCAATCCCTTCAGAGTCGAGGCAGACGACGGCCTGATCCCCTAAAGGGGCGGGTTCCACTCGTCCCTGGATCAGGCGCAGTTTCGCACGATGTCATTTTGCGATCGTTTGCCTTGCCGCGTCCAGGCTGCTGCCGAGAAGCAAAAGCTGCAAGCGCCCACCGGCGCGGATCTCCAGACAGAGTTCTTCTGTTTTTTGGGTCGGCGGGTATTGGCGGGCAGAGCCACTCAACTCGGGCTGTTGGTCAGTATCAGTCGCCCTACGCCATCACCGGCGCAAACGTGGCAAAGTGCCCTGGCGCTGACGATCGCCCCGTGGCGATGTCGATCCATTGCTGAACCGGAAGGGACCGCGCCTCAACTACCAAATGGGGGGCCGCCACGGCGAGGAGATCGAGCATCGCTCGCCGGGTGATCTCCTGGGCCTCGGGATCTGGCTCAACGGGGTCGACAATGTCGCAGCCATGCACGACTGCTTCGACGCACCTGGTGACGAGATAGTCGGAAACCGATATCGAGCCCTGCAGCGTTACGACCGTGTCATCGAGTTCTGCATCAAGCACACGGGTGCGAGCCCTTGCCAAAGGAATCCCCAAATCCGACTTGCCCAACACCGCCCCTTTCCGGGCGGACGAGTCAATCAAATCGTGGAATACCTTTGTTCCTGAGAGATTCTCAACCAACCCCATGGTTGGCGGACCCTCGACCGCCGAGTCCAGAAATCGGACCACCAGCCCCGGCTGCACGTACAGATGCGCGAGCACTTCTCTATTGCTCCAACCGCCGATTCGGCTCGGCGTCGAGAGGTCGATCCGAGGGACGGCGTTTGCGATCAGCTCCCACTGACGTATCAGCGCAGAGCGAATATCCCGAGCGCCCTTCGACATCCCAACATCATGGCCCGGTGCGGCTCAGCCATGTCCCGTACTCCGAGTCGGCGGTCCGGCACCTCTCGGGAGGTGCCAATTCCTTCTGTTCGGAGGCACTCCCCACACTGGCGATCGTCGGGAAGCCTTAGGCCGGTTACCCCTGTGACAGCGCCCGCACCATATCGTCGGCAAGCTGAGGATTGTGATAGGGACCAGGCGCACGCAGAGCAGCAATCACCTGACGCTGGGTCATGCCATCTTTGTCCTGGCTCATTTTGATCTTGCAGACGAACCGCTCGATGGGCAGCCGGATACCAACCGTGCCCAGCGCGACCGGTCGACCCCAGTCCAGGTCCAACAGCATCGGTTGCTCGACTTGACTTTCGAACTTCTCAACGAGCCTCGCTAGCACCGCAAGGTTCTCTTCCGGTTCGAGGATCTGCGGAACTCCGTAGCAGTGGGCCGCACTGAAGTTCCACGTTGGCGCCCGGATTGCCTCTGGCGCGTACCAACTGGGTGATATGTATCCATTGCGTCCCTGGATGATCAGTAGGACCTCCCGATCTCCAAATCCATGGATCATCTCATCGGGACGCCCGACATGAGTCAGAACGGCTAGTCCTTCGGCGTCCTCGTCAAGAAGTATCGGATAATGCGAAGCGACCTGCTCACCGTTGTTGCTGCTCACCAGAATTCCCAACGGGTTTTCACGGATCAGCCGACGGACTATGTCGATATCCTCAGTTGCATGGAGAGGGTTTGGGCGCATCGCCGCCCATTGTGGCATGGGCAAATGGCCGACGAGCGACCGACTCGAGATTTCCTTGCCCTGCGTTCGTTGAACGAACGCGGCTGTCGCGACCGGATCAATGCCATCCGGTGGTGCAGCAACCAAGTGTGATGACCGCCCACTGCCGGTGGCCGGGGTCACGCTTGGCCAACGGTCTCATCACCCCATGGGCAGCGACCGGGCCCTCCCCTTCCAGCGCCGACTGATCGTCGCGTCGTCGTCCACCGGAATCTGGACGGCCGAACCAGCGACGACCGATGCACGTCCAAACGAAAGGTCAGCTGAGGATCCGGTACCGCAGGTTTACGACACCGCTATCGAATCGGCGCTCCTCCAGTAGATCCAGGTGGACGCGGCCATCCCCAGAGAATGCGGGCTTGCCACCACCGAGGAGCATCGGATACACGAGGAACTGGCACTCATCGATCAGCCCGGCGTTGAACGCGTGGGCAGCGAGGGTCGCACCCCCGACAGTCAGATCACTCGTAGCCGCCGCCTTCATCTCCCGTACCGAATCGGGGTCGAAGTGGCTCTCGATTCGAGACCTGGAGGTCGCGACTGTGTGAAGCTTCGTCGAGTAGACGATCTTGTCGGCCTCCTTCCAGACATGCGCGAAGCCGGCCCTGAGCTCTGAGTGGGCCTCCAAGGAGGGGTCGAGTTCCCACGCGGCCATCGTCTCGTACATGCGCCTTCCATAGAGGTAGGTGCCACAGGACCGCACAAGATCAGTGATGAAGGTGAAGACATCGTCGGTGGGCTCGGTCCAGTCGAACCTGCCGTGCGTGTCCTCGATGTAACCGTCGAGGGACACATTCGCCACGTAGATCAGTTTGGCCATTCTCCTCCTCAGTCGCCCGTGTCACGGTGCCGGGACCAACAGTAATTGAGGTGCCCCACTCACAACGACCACTGTCGGATTTGATCGCACGCGGGATTGGCCCCGGTGTGGTCCGGTCCTCTGGGCCGGGGAACCGCGCCACCAACCCATCTGAGGCCGCGCCGGAGATTGGGTCGTCCCAGTGAGCGTCTTCCGCCTCAGCCGGATGCAGGCTTGGCAGTCTGTCGATCGCAGTCGTGCTCAGGGGCAGTTGAGATGACCGTGTTTCCGTGGTACGACTGGGGAAGCGGCCACTCGTTGATGGGGTCGACCGCAGGAAGACGGGGTGGGATCGTGCGTAGGTTGATTGCTGCATCGATTGTCCTCTTCTCAACCCTTGGCGTCACCGCCGTTGTCGGTGTTCCGACTGCCTATGCCGGAATCACCGTGCCCGGCGCACCTGCCGGGGTGACCGCCACCCCTGGCAACGGTGCTGCGGTCGTCAAATGGACCGCTCCAACGAGAGACGGTGGCAGTACCATCACCGGCTACACGGTGACGACTGCTCCTGGGGGCAAGACCTGTACAACCAAAGGCGCGAAGACCTGTACGGTTCACAGCTTGACCAATGGCGCCTCCTACACCGTCACGGTGAAGGCCAAGAACGTCAAGGGGTTCGGTCCCTCCTCCCCTCGCGTCTCAGTGAGACCGGGCGTTCCGCTGGCCCCATCCGAGGTGAAGGCGACCGCTGGTAACGCCGATGCACTGGTCAGC
Organism: uncultured Acidimicrobiales bacterium; assembly: GCA_963713625.1. GTDB lineage: Bacteria > Actinomycetota > Acidimicrobiia > Acidimicrobiales > RAAP-2 > Bog-756. The sequence goes on from CAVQMN010000002.1 coordinate 23,586, forward strand.
TGGAAAGCCCCCGAAGACAACGGCCGCACCGTCATCCGATACACCGCCACCTCGAGCCCGGGGTCCGCAACCTGTGAGACGGCCGCCACTTCGTGCACGGTGGTGGGACTCGCTGACGGCACTGGCTATACCTTCACGGTGAAGGCGACCAATGCCAATGGAACCGGCGCCGCATCGACACGTTCGGCGAAGGTCATTCCTCCGGTCATCCGCGTCATTCCGGTGGGCGCGGCGCCAGAGGGCGTCTCTGCCGACGGTACGCGCGTCTGGGTGGCGAACTCAGATGACGATACGGTGACTGAGATCGACGCCGCGGATGGATCCGTCGTCCAGACCTTGAGCAACGTCAGTGGGCCGGATGCCGTTTCCTCGGACGGTACCCACGTGTGGGTGGCCAACTCCGACGACGACACCGTGTCGGAGTTCGAAGCGTCGGCGGGGTCCTTCGTCAGGACCATTCCCGTGGGCAACGGTCCCGTTGCTGTGTCCTCGGACGGCGCCCACGTCTGGGTGGCGAACACCGACGACGACACGGTCACCGAGATCGACGCCTCGGACGGATCGGTCGTCCAGACCATTCCGGTGGGCACGTACCCCAGTGCCATCTCCTCGGATGGCACCCACGTCTGGGTGACAAACGATGGAACAGACGACACGGTCACCGAGATCGACGCCTCGGACGGATCGGTGGTCCAGACCATCCCGGTGGGCACGTACCCCAGTGCCATCTCCTCAGATGGCACCCACGTCTGGGTGACAAACGATGGAACAGACGACACGGTCACCGAGATCGACGCCTCGGACGGATCGGTCGTCCAGACCATCCCGGTGGGTGAGGAGCCCGAGGGTGTCTCTTCCGACGGTACCTACGTCTGGGTTGCGAACTTCGAAGACGGCACGGTCAGCGAGCTCGACGCTTCCACCGGCTCGGCCGTCGCGACCATCCCCTGTGAGGGAGTACCTGATGGCATCTCCTCGGACGGGACGCACGTGTGGACATCCAACCTCGGTGGTGGAGTCCCCTTCTCCGACGGTACCGTGACCGAGCTCGCCACCTAGGCCCGGTAGCGACCCGGGGACCAACCTCACCATCCGAAGTCGCCATCAAGCCGGCTCGGGCGATCGTGTCGCGTGGCCCGGCGGCCACCACGATGCAGACGGACAGGCAAGAAGGTGTTTGTTGGCCCAGGTGAAGCGCTGGCGCCGCCCTTCGTCTTCCCCTGCGCTCACCTTTCGGCATGAGGTGCCGTGGCACGCTCAGGTGACGGTCACCTCGATGGACACTTCGCATCCGAACCACCGGTGGTCCTCGTGCACGAGATCCACCTGCAGTAAATAGTCACCTGGCTCCGGTGGCGTGGCGAAGATTACTTGTTCATAGATCGTGGCCCCTGGTCTGATGGAGCCCTCGAGAATGGAACGGTCCTCAAACGACACGGTCTCGAGCCCGTCGGCCGGATACCAGCGGCATCCCAGGCGAATGAGAGGATGCCGGAGACGGTTCGGCCACCTCACGGGTCCCCGATTGTGAACCTTCACCAAACAGGAGAAGCTGGACAGCGACGGGACCGTGGTAGGCGGGTCGAGGACGCCGACCTCGGCCCGGTATGCCTCATCCGGGAGGGCGGGATCTGGTTCTGGATAGAGCTCCCGCCATCGAGCACGTGCCGCCTTGGGGTCGATGTCGGTCGCCGGCGTGTCGGAAAAGCCGAGTTGCCGCAACTGGTAGCTGTAGCGAGCATTGAGCTGATCAACCAGGTCTGAAGGAATCACCTCCTGCCACACACCGGTGGTCGCCGTCCAAGCGTGCCGGATGCCACTTCGTTCGTTCACCCAATCAGGGGTGAATTTGCGGACGGCCTGGCCAATGGCCCTGACCGGAGTGAGCGACATTCGTGTCAGCAAACGGTCGACCTCTTGCTCGGGGGCGGCGACAAGCCTCTCGTAGCTGACCTGGGCCGCCTGACCACCGTCAAGCCACGAACTTGTGACCTCAAGCAGGTTCAGAGCTCGTTCGCTCATGGCCCACTGAGCGAACGCCTCACTCGAGGGGTCGGCGTCGAGGAGCTCCTCCTCATCGCCGCCTCTACCCCAGAGCCATCCGATGGTCTCGGGCTCTGTCTGGGCCATACGCAATATCGAAATCAGCACGTCGAAGGGATGGCGAGAGATCGTGACCACATTGAACTGCGCTTTCTCCAACAACGTTCGGAGGTAGGGCGTTCGGGGCCAATGGAGCTGAACGGCCACACGATCGGGTAGGCGCAGCCAGTCAAGATCGCCGGGGTGATGGACCGACATGTCATCGAGGTCGAGTACGTATCCCAACATGAGTCGGAGCCACGTGTTTCCGGAGCGAGGGGTAGCAAGCAACGCGATGCGAGTTGGGACCGATTCGACTGCCGAACTTGGAGTGGGTACACCCTTTCCCTCCTCTGGCGACCGCCCCCCCTCCGCCAAACCTTCAGCCAACATGTAGCGCAAACGGCGCCCCTCGATGAGGGCTTGCGGTGACGAATCCGTCACGGGCCCACTCGCTGTCCCGTGACCGGAACAAGTCCGGACTGTCCGTGGTGAATCAATCCGTTCAGGCATTGCCCTTGACACCGATTGCCGGGAGTAAGCCGAGTCGCCGCCGTTCCGATGCGATCGGTGGTGGACGTCCGCAGTTCGCTGACCATCAGCATCCATACCCCCTGTCTGTCGACCTCAGTGCGAACATTTCAAGACTCGTTTCGATGATTGCGCCCGGGGGACATGCGCGGATTGGTGACGGTCGGTTGGGGTAGTAGCGAAGGGTAGCCGCACCCCTGGATGCCAGCGACTGCCCTCTGAAAGAGCAAGGAGACACCCCACGGAATCTTCAGACCGAGGGAGGGAGAAGGGCACAGCCCCCATTGTGGGGAGATCCGATCCCATGGCGGCGGGAACAAGGGGTGGGCGGCCAAGGTCATCGTCGTTCACCTGGCCTAGGAGCTTCGGGCGGGCGGCGAAGGCTCGGCGAAGTGGTCGGCCCGCCCCCCCAGTGCACGTCGACGGAGATGGAGACCCCGAGCCGGCGCAATGCCTGGTCCAGCTGCCGACCTGCGCCTTTTGGCCCACGGAGACCGGAGAGCTTCGATCGGTGGGACCTGGTGTTCAGAGAGGGGGCAAACGACCGATGGCCCGGAGGTAATCGACAGTGTCGCGCAGGGTCTCGACCAAAGGCCGGTACGTCAACCCAAGCTCCGTCAGCGTCTTGGAATCGTCTGTGGGCTTCAGGCCGGTCATGATCACTGCGGTTTCTTCCGACAGGGGCACATCGACCACGACTCCCTCTCTTCGCTGCTTGTCGAACTCTCGGCCGAGATCGACCATTTGCTCGACGGTCACCGCCTGGCGGGCGACAACGACCCCCGCAGCCTCGCTCAACAGATCCGTCCATTCGATCCACGACACATACTGCCCCCCGGCCAGGTACCGTCTGGGGCCTCTGCCCGGCTCAACCGCCTTGGCCAACATGTCCGCGACATCTCGAACATCGAGGATGCCGGTACCGCCGGGCGGCGTCAACATCATCGATTCGAGCGCACTGACGACGGCAAGGAAGCTTCCGTCCAGGTGGGGCGAGGTCGGCCCATAGACACCCCCCAGAAGGAAGCTGACGACCGGTGCGCCCTCGGCTTGGAGCTCACGGACGAACCGCTCCACCTCCTGTTTTGAGGCGCCATACGCGAATTGCGGCGCGGCCAGGTCGGACGACGGGGTGACCATTGGGTCAGACGTCGGGAGATACACGGTGACCGTGGAGGTATAGAGGATCGGATCAAGCCCTGACGCCACCGCCTCGCCAATCACCGTCTTACTTCCGACAACGTTCACGTCGGAGGTCGGCCCGAATGAACCAGGGATCTCTGCAGCTGCATGGATTACCGCGTCGCATCCGTCGAGGGCATCGACGACCGACCGGCGATCGGTCACGTCGCCCTGAACGATGTCGACGTCGACACCATGCCGCTCCAAAACGGGGCCGGCCCGCTTCGGGGTTCGAGCCAGGACCCTCACCTCATGTCCGTGTCGAACCAGTGCCGCGACCGTATGTGAACCGACAAATCCTGTGCCCCCGGTCACCAAAACTTTCACGACGAGCCTCTCCGCTCTAGGCCGTCAGGGGCCTTGGCATCATGTCGCAACGAGGTCCACGTCAAACCTGTGCACCGCCGCCGACAGTGGCGGTTTCCGGAGACCGCCCAGTTTTACACCATTCTGGACACGTGTACAGTTCCGATCTACTATCGCTTCGGCCGATCGAACCGGCAGGGAGTGAATGCCTCTCCCCGATCTTCGGCTGCTCCTACTCACGAGAGATCAACAGGGGATTCTGAGCGCTGGTCCCAAAGCCTGCTGCGTTCCAGTTGAGAAGGCCCCAGGGGGGTCCATGGGATTACGAGTCGTGCAATGGGCCACGGGACCGGTGGGCCGCGAGGCATTGCGGGCAATCATTGAGCACCCGGAACTCGACCTAGCCGGTGTCGTCGTCTACTCCCCCGACAAGGACGGCGTTGATGCCGGCGATCTGTGCGGGATGCCTCGTACGGGGATAGCGGCCACGAGGGACTCTGCCTCTGCCCTCGCTTGCGATGCCGACGCCGTCTGTTATACCCCGCGCCTCCCTGACCTCGACGAGGTCTGTGGACTTCTGGCCGGCGGAGCGAATGTGGTGGCGACTCCATTCCTCTTCTACCCTCATATCTATGGGCCTTCCGTCGTGGACCCCCTGACTGATGCCTGTCGACGAGGTGGAACATCCGTACATGGGACGGGTATCAACCCGGGCTTTGTCGGCGACCTCCTGGTCCTCGCCTCCACTGGGCTGTTGCGATCGTTAGATCACATCGAAGTTCACGAGGTGGGCAACTGGTCGCTGCTGGAGTCTGCGGCCATGGTCTTCGAAAATGCCCGATTCGGATCATCGCCGGAGAACGCCACACTTTCCTCAAATCCCTATGCCCGCACCATGAGCGGCTATTTCAAGGAGTCCATCTCCATGGTGGCTGCCGGCTTGGGGGTAGAGCTCGATCACTGCTCCGAATCCCAGGATCTTCTCGTGACAGACCGGCCCATTGAGATTCTGTCGGGCACCGTGGAGGCTGGCACGGTGAGCGGGCAGCACTTTCGTTGGGCAGGAGTCGCCGCCGACCGGGACCTCCTGTCGGTCGATGCTTGGTGGTGGGTGGGCGGTGCCCGTCCCGAGGGCTACCCCCCGGGGCGACCCGATGGATGGTCCATCGATATCGAAGGATCGCCGTCCATGCGTCTGACCATGCTGGCCCTGGGGAGTCTCGATCCCGCCAGCCGCCTGCCCATCAAGACTCATGTCGGCGCCGCCTCCGTCGCCACGGCCATGCACGCCGTCAATGCCATCCCCACGGTGTGTGCCGCGGAGCCGGGCATTCGCACCTTTCTCGATCTTCCACTGATCACCGGTCACGGAGTCCAAATCTCACGGGCGAATCCGCACGACTCGCCGAAGGGGAGCCAACTATGACAATCATCAAGGGTCCTCAGGATCTGACCCAGGAGGAGCTGGCTTTGCTGGTTCCGGAATATCTCCTGGCCGGCCACCTGATCGATCGTGCCGGTATGCCGCATCTCACCGGAGCGTTTGGCATGGAGGCGATGCGGGATATCGCCATCGAGGAGTGGATGGGCGCCAGCCCCATCTACACCAAACGGATGCAGAGGGCCCTCGGGTTCGAAGGGGATTCGGTCGAGACCATCTTCAAGGGAATGCAGATCGAAATCGGCGCACCGCCCCAATTCATGGACTTTCGCTACCGGATCGTCGATCATGACCACGGCGAGTTCTGGTTGGACCACTGCGGAGCCCTCATGGACGTCGAGCCGATGGGCACCGATTTCGTGGTGGCCATGTGTCACGACATCGAAGACCCGACGTTCGAGGCCACGGCCACCGCCACCAATCCCAAAGCCCAGGTCCGCCCGATCCACCGCCCTCCCCGCGTGCCAGCCGGTCGGTCACCGGCGTGCCATTGGACGGTGACAATCGCCGACGCCCACCCGGAGCTGCCGGTGCCGGCTGAGGCGATGACCATGGCATCGACCCGGGCAGCCGCCTTGGAGCTGGCACCCATCAACCCGGACGATCCCGGGCACCATGACTACCGCGGTCCCCTGGTTCCTGATCTGCAGTTCTCCGAATGGTCCGGATCGGCCCTCCGCCGGATCGTCAGCGAGGTCTGTTTGCAGGGTCATTTGCTGGTCTTGTCATTTCTGTCCGCCACGGCCAAGCGTGCCGGTAGCCCTGAGGCAGTAGTCGAATTCGGACGTCGGCAGTTCACGGGGGTGGCGGGGGTGGCGGCAGGGCGTTTTCGCGACGCCCTCGATCTCCCACCCACACTGGCTGGTGCTGCTCGCCTCCTGGCCCTTCATCCCGCCCTGCAGCCTTACGAATATGTCCACTGCGATGTGGACCTCGACGACGATCGACTCGTAGTCGCACTGGGCCGAGACACGCCGGCCGTCGAGGACGGAGCCTGGCCTTCTTTGCTCGATGGCGATCACCTCGGACCCCTCGAGGCCATGGTCTGGTCAATCGACCCCCACCTTCGCTGCCAGGCGGTGTCGGACGGGCCATCTCTCGTCATCGAGGTGGTTCGAGACGCTGACGAAGCTCCGCTCAGCGACGACGTTGCCCTTACCCGTTTCAGTACAGGCACGACCCATACGTTCGAGCCCAGGGGAACACCGGTCGCCATCAGGACGCCGAGAGAGGCGTGAGTGGGCGGCTTCTTTGTTCTGGCCGTCACCGATAACCGAATCTGTACCGTGACCCGGTTCGAAAGCGGCGTACTTCCATCCTTTGATCACAGCGATCACCCGTTCGCCGCGGGGAAGGCAACGATGATCGCGGCCGGCCCGTGCCCGGAGTCATGCCTTCCCGCGTGTTCATTCACCGAGGCGCTGGATGAGGAGCTGCCCCGGCCAACCATTTCGATCGAACGGCTCCGTTGGGCTAAATCCGGCAGATTTGTAGTACTGAACGAGCTGCTGGAGTCCACCAGCCCAGCAATCGACTCTCAACAGCGTCAAGCCTCGGGACAGGCAGTCGGAACGGGCACGTTCCAACAGCACAGTCCCAATGCGTCGCCCGATCATCCGTCTGGAAGTCAAGAGAAGCAGAATGTACAGGCCGGGCTCATCCGTGACCGGAGCGTAGGTTGGTGAAACCTCGCTGACCTCGAGGGCGCCCACCAGATCCTCGCCCGCTTCGGCGACGGTGAGGCCGGAGCTCCTCGCCAAGCGAGCGACCCGCTCTTTGGTTTCTGGCCGCTCCGACCAAGGCTCCGTACCCCACTGCCCACCTAGGCCGCGGGCGGTCAGCCACAGAACCGCTTCGTCGAAGAGCCCGAGCAGAGCCTGCTCGTCATTCGCCCTTCCTGGGCGCAGGAGAACTTCCATCACCAGGGACCATAGATGGCGCCGCCCGGGCCCAGGGCCATGGACGCCTGGGCAGATACCAGACGACTGAGGAACCGAAGATTTCTGCCTGTGGGTCCGTGACCAAATGAACTGCACGTCCCCGGCCTCCGGCCGACGTCCGGTTCCTATCTCCGATACGTCAAGATCGCGACTCCCATACTGGTGGTCGTGCCATCGGCGAGACTCCAAGTGGACGTGTCGAGACCCTGCTCGAACAGCCGCATCCCTGCGCCGACGATGACCGGGTGAACCCAGATTCGATATTCATCGATGAGTTCCTTCTGCTCCAGGTACCTCACGAGAGTTCCACTTCCGACAATGACCACACCACTTCCAGCCTGATTCCCTCAGATGACCTACCGCCTGGGCCGAATCTCCGTGGAGCAGGGAGGCATTCCATTCAACCTCGCTCAGCGTCGTCGACACCACGAATTTGGGCATGCTGTTCATTCGATCGGCCAACCCGTTCATCCCCGTCATTGACGGCCACGTGGCGGCAAAGCCTTGATAGGTCTTCCGCCCAAGGAGCAGAGCGTCCGCCTGGTTCATCTGGTCGACAATAAGGGCCAATTGGTCCTCGCGATGAAGGGTCGCTGCCAGCCACCCCGTGGGTATTCGTCCGGATCGCCCGGAGCCTGCATGACGCCATCCAGGGATACGAACTCTTGAACAATGACGGGTCTCAAGTCTTCTCCGTTCTCTGGTCGGTGGATTGGTCGGTGCCATGTGCCCTCGCTCGACAGCCAATCGGTGGATCCCGCCCTCCGGCCCGACGATGGGTATCGGCAATTCATGAACGTAAGTTGCTCTGACGGGATCGCGATCCGAAGACCATCGGTCTTGAAGGAGTCTGTCTCACTCTCTCGATTTATGGTTGATACATCGGCATCGATCATCCCAGAGCTCTTCGGCTGCAACTCGGCCGCCACGACACACCACCCGCTCATGCTTTTGGGTCTTCGCGGGACGGTTCGCAGAGGTCTGGGGTGCCCCGTTTCGAAGTGGATCAACGGAAGGTGAAGAGTGTCACCGTCCGACTTCGGTCGCCGGATTTTCGTAGTTCATGATCCGAGACACAACTTGCTGCGAGAAGCCCCACTTAGAAGCGATCTCTTTGCGGTTCATGCCCTCCTCGGTGAGCCGCCGGAAACTCACCGCACGTGATACTTGTCGTGCCGATATCAGGCGATCAATGGCGTCGTTTATGTCGATCCGGGCCATGGAGACCGGCGCCTGACGAACGACATCGGCCAGCCGTTCGCCAGAACGCAGTCGAGCCATATTGGCGATGGTCCGGTCTTCGCTTTCTCGTAGGGCACGCTGAAGAGTCCGGACCGCATGGAGCACGTCTTCAAGCGCCGCCATGACGGGCTCGTCGGCTTTTCTCATTGAACCACCTGACGCCATCCCGAGAACAGTAATCGTGAGCAAGGCAAAAATACCGCCAGGCCCGGAGCAGGTGGCGGAACCCGCTCTACGGGCCCGGCGGCGCAGAGGAGAGTAGCACTCAACAGGTGTTGACAATGGTAAAACACTCCGTGGCCGAGAACGCCAAAGAGAACACATATCGACGCGGAATCGGTCTTCACCAGAAAGGCCGCATCTGGGTCTGCCATTGGTCGGGGGCCACGATCGTGGCCTGCTTCGAAGCCAGTTTCGGGGTCCTCGGCGAAAGGTGGGTGTATTTTCGATCGGATGGCCCGATCGCGCGGTGAATCGTAGGGTACTGACGTGGAATCGAAGCCCGTCTTGTACTTCAACCCATCTTGTTCAAAATGCCGGACAGCGGAAGCCCTGCTCAGGGACCATGGCATCGAAGTCGCTTTGGTGCGTTATCTCCAGAGCGCGCCCACCATCGACGAGCTGATCCGTCTGATGAGCATGCTCGGAGTCGACGACCCCCGCGCCATGATGCGCCAGGGGGAACCGATCTACAGCGAACTTGGGCTGAGCGACGCATCGAGCCCAGAGCTCCTCGCCGCCATCACTCAGCACCCCGTTCTGCTCGAACGCCCCATCTTCGTCCTCGGCGACCGGGCGGTAATCGCGAGGCCACCGGAGCGCCTTCTCGAACTGCTCCAGATCGAGATCGGGCCTCAGTAGGACGACCGTCGACCACCACTCTGAGTGCGGCGTCAGGCCCAATGAGTGGTCCTCACGACGATTTGCTTCCGTCCGCCCCCGTCGGCCCTTCGGCCTCTCGGACAATCGACTACGGTCACCAAGCAGGAGCGGGGCAGTCCACCGGTGTCGTGGCGGCGCACCGACCGCTGTCGTGAGCAGAGGCGAGGGGGCAGGCAATGCGGGAACCGGCCGGCAATCGTTCGGGGCATGGGGGCACCATCTGGCCCCGGCGATCGCTCATCGGATCGGTCGTCGGACTGACCATGGTGATGGCCACGGGGATGACGGTCGCGGGCGTGGGCGCTTCCCCGGCTGGAGCATCGACGGCGACGCTGGCCCAACGGATCCTCGAAAGGCCTGGTATCTCTCATCAGGTATCTGGTCCGGAGGCACCCCAAACCCCCGGGCTTCCGAATATCTCCAAGGTGACCACCGCCTCGCTTTCGCTCAGCAACATCACCCCTCAGGTCTCGACAACGACAATGGGGATATCCGCAACATCCACCGGTTCGACGCTGGTCGTCCGGTGGGGAGGAACCGTGCTCAAGTTGTCGAGCGACGAGCCGCTCGGGGCGGGATCAACCGTTCTCCAAGGTCTCGGCCTCCCATTCGGTGGGGCGATTTCGATCACGGGCAGCCCAGCCTGCAACGGCGTCAGCGGAATCGGCATCGCCAGTATCGACCAGCTGGTGGCTGACCCATCCGGCACGGTGACGGCGCTGTCTCTTCAAATTCTTCTGTTTGGCGCCCTTGGCCGACTCGCTCATCGCGGGGACCGTCGGATTGAACGTTCCCCCGAGCACTCGGCCGACCGGCTACAACCTGTACGAGGGGAACGGCACGATCACCAATATGGCTGTGCTGGGTCCATTCTCTGTCACCCAGCTCTTCGGTGAACTGGGCGGTTTGACACTCAACCAGCCGGTCGTGGGTATGGCCACCACACCTCTGGACGGCGGCTACTGGCTTGCTGCTGGGGACGGCGGTGTGTTCTCGTTCGGTGACGCCGGCTTCTACGGCTCGACCGGCGCCATTCATCTCAACCAGCCCATCGTGGGAATGGCCGCCACCCCCGACGGCAACGGGTACTGGTTGGTCGCCTCCGACGGCGGTGTGTTCTCGTTCGGTGACGCCGGCTTCTACGGCTCGACCGGCGCCATTCATCTCAACCAGCCCATCGTGGGAATGGCCGCCACCCCCGACGGCAACGGGTACTGGTTGGTCGCCTCCGACGGCGGTGTGTTCTCGTTCGGTGACGCCGGCTTCTACGGCTCGACCGGCGCCATTCATCTCAACCAGCCCATCGTGGGACTGGCCGCCACCCCCGACGGCAACGGGTACTGGTTGGTCGCCTCCGACGGCGGCGTGTTCTCGTTCGGTGACGCCGGCTTCTACGGCTCGACCGGCGCCATCGCTCTCGACGAGCCCATCGTGGGAATGGCCGCCTCGCCCGATGGAAAGGGCTATTGGCTCGCCGCCGCCGACGGGGGCATCTTCGCCTACGGCGATGCGCCGTATGAGGGGAGCCTGGGAGGCACCGGAACGACCGATGTCGTCGGCATCGCCCGCTGATTGAGAGCCGAAGACCGGCTGCGCTCGGCTCGGGACCCGGGGTGCCGATGGGGCCAATCTGGCTTTGCGGGTCGGATGTCTGGATGTGGTTGAGGATCGACATCCCCGGTCTCCGACTGAAGGGAACTCAACGCACCCAGAGGCATCTGCCACGTCAGCCGACAGGAAGCCTGCCGGCTGCACGATTGTCCGGGTCTTCCTGGGGAATGGACGGCCTGTGGACCCCGTCCGGAACGATCGTGCCGGAGACGACGCGGCTTGATTTGATCTTCAGTTCTGACGGGCCGCGGCCGAAACCTAGAGAGAACGAGATCGAAAGCAGAGAGGTTTCGGCCGGGTCCTGGACCGGTGCCGTCCAATCTGCCGCGGAGGGGAGATGAAGTGAACGATCCAGTGGAGCTGATTGGCAAGGCGGAAGCTGTCCTCGGCTGCGACGAGCGTGTTCTGGCCGCCGGCATCTTCGGCCTCAAGGACAACTACGTAGCTGTGGCCACAGCCACCGCCGCGGGTGCTGGCCTCGGTGATCTGGTCTTCGGCAACCCGCTGGCCAGTGCCGCGGGTGGTGCCGCGGCCCTGCATGCGACCCGCAGCGCAGAGGCAGCGGCAAAAGGCCTTTCCGTCCGCATGCTTATCGCGGTAACCCCTGACCGCATCCGAGCGCTCGACTGGGCGACGGGATCCGGTCCGACCAGGGAGCTCCTGGCATTTGATCGCTCCTCCACGGACATCACGGTCACCAGGTTCGGGCTCAGTCGTCACGTGGAACTTCGTGACACGGTGACCGGCCAGTGGCTGTCACTATCCGGATCGACCGCACCGTTCGCTTCCGAATCGAAGGGGGACAAGGCGGTACTCAAGATACTCGCACGTTGATTTCTCGCCCGCCGGTAGCCATCGCGCCCGGTGTCGTCGGCCCAACGCGGTTCTGCGGTCGTGGTTTCTGAAACGATGGTCGGATGACGCCATGGCTGCCCAGAGACTTCGAACACCCCGCCCTCCTACCGGTTCCACCGGACCACCATCTGAGGCCGATTCGGGCATCCGACGTCGACATCGACTATCCCGCGGTCATGGCCTCTCGCGAACGACTCTGGTCGGTGTTCGGAGAGCCCCACGGTTGGCCACACGAGTCACTCACCTATGAAGAAGATCGCGCCGATCTCGTCCGGCACGAGGCGGAGATGGAGGGCAATCTGTCTTTCAACTATGCACTGCTCGATCGCGACGAAGACAGGCTGGCGGGTTGCGTCTACATCGATCCCCCAGAACGCATGGGATCGGATGCTGACATCAGCTTTTGGGTGGTCGACGGTCTGGTCGACACCCCGGTGGCCGTTTCCCTCGAGAGGGTGGTCAGACAATGGCTCGGAGAGGCGTGGCCCTTCTCCAACCCGAGGATCATCGGATCTGATATCACCTGGGAGGAGTGGTTGCGTCTGCCTCCCTTTTGAGCAATATCGCTGTCCAGTCCCAACCGGCCGGGCCATCCTTGGATCCGACCGATAACTTGTTCGGCCCTGCGCCGTCTCATGGGTCGGTGACGTAGCTGGAAGGTCCCGATACGGAAAGGTTCGCCATATGTCTCGATCTGTGCTCTACATGTCGATGTCGCTCGACGGATATGTTGCGGGGCCTCACGACAACGTGGGCAATCCTGGGGGTGATGACTTCATGCGCCTACACGAGTGGTATGGGTTTGCCTCGGACGCCGGGCCGGACGCCGATACCGCCGATGGGTCAGGGATGGGCCGACGGTTCCTCAACGAAATCCGAGAGACCGGTGCCGTCCTCGCAGGACGAAATACCGTGGAACAGGTCGACCACTGGGGTGGTGACCATCATGACGGTGTTGCCATCTTCGTCCCCAGCCATCGACCGGCCGAACCATCCGTCAGGAAGTATCCAACGGTGACCTATGTGACAGATGGCATCGTCAGCGCCATGGCCCACGCCAAAGCTGCCGCGGGCGACCGCAACGTGCTGGTCCACGGTGCATATACGGCGCAGACGGCACTGCAGGCGAACGTTCTCGATGAGCTACAGATCCACCAGATCCCGGTATTGTTCGGGGGCGGCCGGCGCCTCTTTGAAGTATTGACGGCAAAGGTGGAGCTGGAGATTGTCCGAGTGATCGACACACCCGAGGCCACACACCTCCGTTACCGCATCGCCACGTAGTGCACGACCATGGGGTGCCAGACGGATGGTGCTCCGGCCGGTGCCGGGCCTTCGGACGCAGCGAGGGGACCCTCGTGTTCAGCGGCGGCGAGCCACCGATCTTCTGGCCGGGTTCAGCCCCTGGATTGGAGCTGCGCATGCACTCCGACGAAACATCCTCCAGTCGGCCACGGCACACCACCCGGGCATCGATATCACTAATCCGCTCCATAGAACGGCGCACCGAAAGAGAAGATGCCACCATCTGAAGCCACGAGCCAGTAGCCACCGGTGCCGCTGTCAGCGGCCATACCGACCACAGGGGCGTTCAGTGGACTTCCACCCATCGAGCCGATGAACCCCGCGTTCCCGTAGGTGAAGATTCCGCCGTCGGAGGCGACGAACAGGTAGCCCTGTCCGTTCGAAGTGGCCGCCATCCCGTTCACCGGCTCGTTCAGGGTGATGGCTCCGGCGGAACCGAAGAATGGAGCGCCGAAGGCGAAGATCCCGCCATCGGTCGCCACTTCCCAATAGCCCCCCGTTTGTGTGTCGGCGGCCATCCCGACCACGGGCTGGTTCAGTCGCTGTCCGCCCATCGAACCATAAAACTGGGCATCTCCATAGGCGAAGATCCCGCCATCTGATGCCACGAGCCAGTACCCGCGCCCGTCGGGGGTGGGGGCCATGTTCACCACGGGTGCGTTGAGATGTTGTCCGCCCATCGAACCGTAGAATCCGGCGTCGCCGAAGGCGAAGGTCCCCCCGTCGCGGGCCACGAGCCAATAACCCTTTCCGTCGGGAGTGGCGACGATGTGGGCAACAGGGGCGTTGAGGGGCTGGCCGGCCATCGATCCGTAATTGATGGCATCGCCATGAGCTGACACCCCACCCTGGGAGTCGGCCAGCCAGTAGCCCAGACCGTCAGGAAGGGATGCCATTCCCACGACAGGAGCGGTGAGGCTTCCGTCGGACACCGGCACCGTCGGGGCAGGAGGGCTCACCTGAAGCCTCGTCGCCGCTGTGGACAGCGCGTGGATCGCGTCACCCGAATAGGTCACCTGGACGTCGTCACTGCCCACCGGCGCATCCGTCGCCCCGCATGAGCCTGAACCCGCGGTCAGTGTCACAGTGCACAGGTAATCTGTGCCGATAGCGAACGTGACGGTTCCAGTAGCCATACCTCCGGTTCCCTTCACCGTGACCGAGTACGTCACGTTCTGACCAGCCGCAGCCCGTGGTGGGTTCACCGATGCATGAACAGAAGACTCATCAGACGCGCACGCATTCGGGCGGATGCGAGGTGCGAGGGCTGACGCAATGGCATCGTCGCCTTCAACCATGTTGTAGATACCGCTCTGCTCGGAGGGTGAGGTGTTGAACGTCCACACCAGCCAGCCGTCAAACCTGAATCCGTCGACGTGACAACTCTGCTCCTGCCACGCGACAAGTTGGGCAGCTGCGCCTGCGGGTGTAGAGGCCTGGGACGTGTACTCACCGAACTCCCCCATCACCATGGGCTTGGTGACAGTGCTGGCCCCGACACCGATACTCCCGATCTGCTCCTGTAGTGGACCGAACCTGGGGAACAGATGGAAATCCACATAGTCGACCTGACTCAACGAAGAGAGGGACGACTCGGGTCGGCCAATCCTGTCTTCAGGGAACGCCGCCAAGCCCTGTGTAAACCCCACAGCCACGAGAGCCTTCGGGAGGATAGAATGAATCGCTTCAGTCAGGCTGTTCTCCCAAAACACGGTATTTTCGTCGATCATCGCCTCCCGTGAGGCTGCACTCGCCATATCGAATGTGCCGGCGTTGGTGGCTACCATCCCACTGGCCAGACCGAGAGGCCACAGGTCGGTCTTGAAGAATGTCTCGCCCTGCAGTTCGAATGAGAAAATATCGCTCACGTTGGCGTCATCCGCCTCGAGGATATCGATGAGATCTTTGGCGTAGGTCTCTTCGGCGGTGAGATACGCGGGCTCGAGGTAGTAGAGGTTCCCGTTTCTTATTTGGTCCTTCTGGGGGAGGGGAACGGTCGATGGGTCCGGGAGATCTTGTATGGGCAGTGGCATCACGACCATCGAGACTCGAATGTTGTAGCTACGGGCCATGTTGATGAAGTTGGCTACGTTGGCCCAGTAGGTCGGGTTCAGAGCTCCTGACGTTTCACCACTCTCCACCGGATTGAACCCGACATGCACCACGTTGTAGCCAAACTTCTCCATGGTGGCCAGCGCCTGCGCGGCCCGGTGAGGATTGTATGCATCGAGACCGGTACCGACATCGAAGGTCGAGAGGGCGCAGATCGTGTGCGTTCCTTCTTTGGCTGGTGATAGCCGGACATAGTCGGCGCCCCTCGGCACGAACCTCTTCTCGGTCGTTCGCCCATTTTCCGTGACCACCTCAGCAAACGATCCACCCCCCGGCGATGGCACGGTCACGATGGGAGCCACCGACGCCGGATTCGACGGAGGGATGGGGTGCGTGTAGACCCCGCCCGTCGGCCGAGGAATTTTGGAACACGGATTATCTGTCCGGACAGCATGAGTTGAGCTTGCGCCCGCAGCTGCAGCCAACGGGGTTGGAAGCGCCGAGAGGGCGAGAGCTCCCAGCACAACTAGTCCTGCAACTGCGACCTTCCGCACTTGATCGTGATTCCCTTCGCCCCGGGGGGACTCTCTGGTCGTGTCGGACATCCTGTCATTTGATCGGCTTCAAACCCAAGTTCTCGATGCTTATCGCTGCCCACCCGATCCGCGATGGCACCGGCCACATTGGCCTCGGGGGGTTCCCGACGGACAGGCCAGGACATCTGGTTTTTCCGTCACGCAACGTTCACCCAACTGGTCACGAAACGTTTACCCGGCCGGAGATCCTCGAGGCTCGCTCAGGTTCGGCCATCCGCCATGTAGACAACCTGTGAGGCACAGCGGCCACGCTGACCGGCATCCGTGCTTCAAACGGCACGATGCAGCGAACCCCTCGGCCGTGAGTCCCATGGTAGAGCGCGGTCTGAATCGTTACGAGTGATGCGAAAAGGCACAGAAAAACCGGCCCGATCGGGGGTCGGTCAGCGGCAGCCGTATAGCCGCTCCCGACGGGCAAGTCCCGACGGTCTCAGACGCTCGACCAAGGGAGAACGATGGGCTCCGGCGGAGCCTGCCCCGTGTGAAGCATCAGGACCAGGTCGGCGAGGCCGGCCGGGAAGACGACCTCGCTCGCCGTCTGGAGATCTTCGATGGTCCACCATTTCCAGCCGGTATGGAGTTCTCGCTCGAGATCCGTCCACTTGTTCGCACTGGGCTCGAACGTGTCCGTGTGGGTGAAGAAGTACCAGTCCTCCGAAAGCAGCGGAGAACCACGAAACTCCCATTCACCTCTGCAGACCGCCACCGGTCCCTCCAAATCAAATTGGTCCACGACGAGTCCCGTTTCCTCCTCGAGCTCTCTGGAAGCTGCCGGTCCAATGCCTTCACCGGGCTCCAAACCTCCCCCCGGAGTAATCCACACCGGAGGTTTGTCGTCGACCGGGTCCACGACCCGAAAGAGAAGAACTCGCCCATCCCCGTCAAGGAGGATGACCCTGCCCGATGTCCGGAACTCTCGATTGGTCACGGCTCTCTCATCCCCAATCAGGTGGCGGAATGGACCCACCCTTCGCCCGTCGAGTCTGGGCGCCCCGAGCGGGTGGCGCCGGTCCCAGTCTTCCAGCAGCGCAGCACGGAGAGGGCGCCGGCTGCCCCACGTCCGGCCGAACAGGTTCCCGACGCTGTTCAGCTCAGGGTTCCTGCCTGCTCCCAGCGCCCGCGAAGGAGCGTCGTCTCCGCACCGGCGCTAGTCTCACTAACGTGACCTCGATCATCGTCGAGCAGTCGCGGGCGATCCCGATCGAGCTTCCGCGGGCCTTCGAACAGACGCTACCGATGCCCCTCACGGCCATCTTCTCCAGGCGCTTCGCCTTGCTGCCGCCGGTCAAGGAGGTCCGCGGTCAGCAGGGGGTCTGGGGTCAGCCCGGGCAGACCCGCACGGTGGTCACGACCGACGGCGGAACGATGCGCGAGCTGCTGACTGAAGTCGATGCTCCCTCCTCGTTCAGCTATCTCCTGAGCGACATCACCGGCCCGATGCGGCCGTTGGTCAACAGCATCGATGGGCACTGGGAGTTCACCACCCGAGGAACAGGAACCCTGATCATCTGGCGGTGGACCCTCCATCCGACAGCAGTCGGTGCCTACGTCATGCCCCTGATCATCTTGATGTGGCGCAGCTACGCACGTCAGGCGCTGGAACTGTTGTCTGACCGACTCCTCGCTGACGAGTCCGTCTGACGTCCAGGTCGGTATCCGGCTCGAACGGGTCGGTGGTGGCCGAACGGTGGGGTGGGTCCCTCCTTCGACGGACCCACCTCGCGACCGTCACCGGGCTTGGCTGGCCCACCGGGCAGCCGCGTTGACCGATCAGCCGATACCGACCACCGGCTTGTTGAGCGGCAGGCCCCCCATCGACCCGTAGAACACGGCATTCCCGAAAGAAAAGACTCCACCGTCGGCAGCCGCAAGGTTGTAGCCGCCCCCGGGGGTCGCCTCCATCCCGACGATCGGCTGGTTCAGGCGTGACCCTCCCATCGAGCCGAAGTACTTCAGTCCGCCGAAGGTGAAAACGCCTCCGTCTGAGGCCACCAGGTAGTAACCGCCTCCGCTGGTGGCGGTGGTTCCGCCAACGATCGGCTCGTTGAGAGTGGTGCCTCCCATCGAGCCGAGGTACGTTGCGTCACCGAAGGCGAAGACACCCCCATCTGCCGCGAACAGGTAGTAGCCCCTGCCGTCCGGCGTCATCGCTCCTCCGACGATGGGCTGGTTGAGGTGCGTGCCGCCCATCGAGCCATAGAACTGCGCATCACCACAGGCGAAAACGCCGCCGTCTGCCGCGAACAGGTCGTAGCCCTTACCATCCGGGGTGGCGGCCATGCCCACGATGGGGGCGTTGAGCGAAAAACCTCCGAGCGACCCGTAGTACTGGGCCGTCCCGAAGGTGAAGACCCCACCGTCTGAGGCCACCTCCCAGTAGCCGGGCGACAGTGGCGTGGAGGCGACCCCCACGATCGGCTTGTTGAGGGTGATGCCACCCATCGACCCGTAGAAGCCGAAGGCTCCCACGGTGAAGATTCCTCCGTCAGAGGCGACTTCACGGTAGCCGCCCAGGTTGGCTCCGATCTGGTCGGCGGGGTCGGGATCGTTGATACGGACGACCTCGCCGCCGAAGTTGACCCCCGGTGGCAGGTTGGGATCACCCGAACCCTGGAGCACGGACCAGTTCGTGGCGTAGACCGACCCATCGCTCGCCACGGCCATGCCGGCCGGGTACTCGAGGCCGGTACTGGCCAGGACCGTCCGCGTACCATCGGCGTTCACCCGGATCAATGCCCCCGGGGTGGGAAGGCCGCCCGGGTCGTTGTCGGCAAAGCCCGCCTGGTCCATCTCGAGCACGAGCAACCGACCGGCCTGGTCGAAGGCGATGTCACCGATCATGGTGAAGCCGGTCTGGTATTCGGAGAGTTGGCCGTTCGAGTACCGGTAGATGCTGGCTACCCCTTTGTTATTGGGAGCACCCCCGAGCTCACCGATGTAAAGGGCGCCATCGGGACCGACAGCCAGTGAGGTCGGGACGGGCTGGGCCAGGACGGACGGGTCGGTTTCCTGGATGAGGGGAAGCACGGCCAGGGTGCTCAATGTCCCATCCTTGTAGAGGAGCACGTCGTTACCGGCGGCGTCGGCAATGGCCAGGCCTCCGTCGTAGGGGGTGACCGCGTAGGGATCGGAGTCGATGGTCGGGTTACCGGGACCGCTTCCCGCCCCGTGGTCGGGGTTATTGGCCGCCTCGTACTGGCCGAGGTTCGCCTCGGCAGTGGGCACCCCGCCCCCGAGCGGTGCGGAAATGAGATTCCCGAGCAGTGCGCCGCCCGGTCCGTAGGTCTGGTCACCCGTCTTGGGATCGATGTTCGAGTTCTGGATGAGAAATTGGATCTTCCCGTTGACCACGGTGACCCCCGACGGACCGGCGGCCCCGGGGCCGCCGGTCGGGCCATTGTTGATCGAGGGCAGGTCACTGACCACGGTCGAGACCTGGCCGCTGAGCGTCACACCGGCGATGGCACCCGACGGGTTGGCGCACGCGGGTTCGACACCGGTGGTGCAACCTGCGGGCACGTCATTGGTGCCGGCCTCGGTGACGAGCAGATTGCCATTGGGGTCAAAGGTGATCTTGCGGGGCTGGTTCAGCCCGCTGGCCACGAGGGACACGTTGGCAGGCAGCGTATGGGCCGAAGCGGTCCTGGCGTACCGGCCACCGGCCGACACCCGGATGTGGCCGAAGGCACCCGTGCTTCCGCTGCTGCCCGGAGCGGCCGAGGCCACGGAAGGAAGGAGGAGCGCGCCACCGGCGGCTCCGATGACCAGCGCAAGCCAGCGGCGACTTTTGGAGCTACGGCTCATGGAGGCCTCCTGTCAGTTTCCGCTCAATTTCGCGAGCATAGAGGGCAGGAGCATCACGAGGGGAGTGACGACGAGGTGGCCACTCCGAGACGGGCAGTCGGCCACGGAACAGTCCGGCACGCCGCCGCTCCACCTACTACTCTCCAACCATGGGCCGGGGTCAGGGTGCCGCGTGGAAGGTGACCGCCGTCAGTTTCTTGACGGCGGGCCTCCTGTTGGCCGCGGCGGCGCCGGTGGGGGCGGCCCACCGCGCCCGCTCGGTGCGGACAGCCCGGCCGGAGGACCGAATGCCCTCTCCCCTCCTCCAGGGCCTGCGGGCGCTGGTGTCGATGCCGGACGGACCTCCCGGGGCCATCGCGCTGGTCCAGACCGGGAGCCAGATCACCGTGGAGACCGCCGGCGTGGGCGACGTGGCCACCGGACGACCCATCGCGGCCGGCGACACGGTGCGGATCGCCAGCGTGTCCAAGGCTTTCAACGGTGCGGTGGCGCTCTCCCTGGTCACCCACAAACAGCTGAGTCTCACCGATACCATTGGCCGACTCCTTCCCTTTCTCCCCAGATCGTGGGCCGCGGTCACCCTGGCCGAGTTGCTCCACCACACCAGCGGCCTCCCCGACTACATCCACAGCCCTTCCTTCTTGGACCTGCTCAGGGCCGATCCCCACGCCGAGCTCACGCCACTCCAACTCCTCAGCTACGTGACCGCCCAGTGCCCCCTGTTCACGCCGGGAAGCCGGTACGGCTACTCCGACACCGACAACATCGTGGTCGGGCTGATGATCGAAGCGGTCACGCACGAGAGCTACGAGGCGGCGCTGGCGCGCGAAGTGACCGGTCCCCTGGATCTGCCCGGGACGACACTGCCCGACAGCCCTGAGCTGACCGAGCCCTACATCCATGGGTACGCCGTCAACCCCGGAGCTCCTCCCGAGGACATCAGCACGTACCTCAATCCCGGCCTCGCCTGGGCATCGGGTGGGATGCTGTCCACGCCCGCTGAGCTCAACGAGTTCATGAGGGCCTACGTCCGCGGCATGTTCACCGACCCGATCACCCGGAGCCAGCAATTCCAGTTCGTCCCGGGCAGTTCGGGCCCGCCTGGACCGGGCGTCAATGCAGCCGGGCTGGCCATTTTCCGATACCAGACAGCCTGCGGCACGGTCTACGGGCACACCGGAAACTTCCCCGGCTACACCATCTTCGCCGCGGCAACCGCGGACGGATCCCGCTCGATCACCGTCATCGTCAACGAGCAACTCAACGACAACCCGGTCACCCCGGTGTTCACCCAACTCCGTCTCGTCGAAGGCCTCGGGGTGTGCGCCGCGCTCCATTCCTGAATGGCGGTGAGACCCTTCCCGTCAACGTGGTGACGATGCCCCGGACCATGGCAGCGCATGCGATCGAAGGATGCGGCCCAGGCTTCGAGGTCCGACGGGGACTCCCGGGCGTACTGGCTGACGGTCCCCCTATGGCCTGCCTCTTTCCCGTCAGGTGAGGTCCGGCCCCAGGTCGAATGGGGTTCTCACCGTCCGTCGCCACCATCCCCGTCGCCCCGGCCCGACCCGCACCAGCCCCACCGCAGCCCCGTGAGCTGGTCCGGGCCGGTCGAAAAGCCCCCTCCCCATCACCTCCTGATAACAGCCGGGGCGTGGCTTTTTTCGGGGTCGCCGCCCTCCCCGGTCTGGCGGGCGAGAGCGGCACGGGCGCCGGCCGCCCGTCAGGGTTAAAGCAAGGCTCCCGACAGGTCGATGATCTGATGATGGAGTTAGGTGTGGGGCCGGTATCGGAGCATCACGTGTCGGGTCTCTACGTCACCATGCTCATCGACAACCTGGCCACGTACCTCTCCGAGGAGGAGATCCGTGACGTCCTGCGCCGAGCAGGCGAGATGCGCCCACTGGAAGAACTCAGCGACGCCTCCTCGTGGTGCTCCTACGACGAGTTCAAAAGCCTGCTGGAAGAGGCCGATCGAACCTTGGTCACGCTTTCCGGTGGAGAGAAGATCCGGCTGACCCCCAAGGTCAAACTGGAATCAGAACTGGCCGGAACCATCCAAGCCTTTGGCTCCCCCGCTTCGGTCCTGGCCGCCAGCACCGGCACGAATCCATTGGTGCCCATCCGGCGGTACGAAACCGCCGAGGTGGGGCCGAACGAGTGGACGATCCGCGAGTGGTTCGTCGAAGGCTTTGCGCCCTTTCCCGAGTACTGCCAGTTCGTCGCGCAGCAGTATGCGATGGTCCCCCTCTTCTTCGGCCTCCCCGAGGGAGAAGTCATCGAGGAGACGTGCCAGTGTCGCGGCGACAGCGCCTGCCTGTTTCGAATGCGCTGGGCCAAGATCGACGAGGTAACGGCTCGGGCGGAGTTCTTCGAAGCCCGGGCCCACCAACTCGAATCCCGCCTCGAGCAGCTGCAGGACATGATCACCGACCTGGCCTCCAACGAGCGATACGAGGATGTCCTGCAGGGCATCGTGGCTTCGACCATGGCCACGGTCGTGGCCAGCGGCGCGATGCTGGCGCTCGAACCCCGTGCCGGTCACGCCCGAAGGATCTACTCGAGTGGCATCAGTGACACAGAGGCGAACGAAATGGCCGACGATCTCCTCGAAGGTGGCCTCCGCAGGAGCGGGGTGACGACAGCTGAAGTGACATCTGCCCGTCGCCAGTACGGCGTGCTGGCCATCGGTGAACACGGCAGCCTGTTCACATCGCAGTCGCGCAGCGCCCTGGAGACCCACGCCCGGCTGGCGGCCGCGGCGCTCGACGCGGCCGATGCGCTCGAAGAGGCACGGCATCAGGCTCTGTCGGCCCAGGTCCTGCTCCATCTGTCCACATCATTGGCAGACATCGTGAGCACCGAGGAAATGGCCTCCAAGGTCGTCCGGGCGGTCCCCGATGTGATCGACTGCGATCGGGTCGCCCTCCTTTTGGACGATGGCGGCCTCACCGACTCCTCAGACCGGAAGTTCCGGGTGATGTCCTCGTTCGGATACTCCGAAGATGTCGCCGGCTCTCTCGCCGGCAGAGTGTTCACCGCCAGAGAGATGGGGGTGACCTCCGAATACGGCCTGGTGGAACGGGTCGATTCCGCCCTCAACGACGTCGCCACTGTCTCGGCGCCCATCGCCATCGACGGAGCCACAATCGGCTACATCGTCGCCAGCGTGGCTGCGAACCCGGAGCGTCTGTCCGTCACGCCCAGGCTGGCGGAGCGCCTCAAAGGATTGGCCGCCCAGGCGGCCATCGCTATCAACAACGCACGACTGGTCGACCAGATCCGCTACCAGGCGGTCCACGACACGCTGACCGGCCTCCCGAATCGGGCACTGATCATCGACCGAATTGACCAGATGCTCACCCGGACCCGACGAGACGATCGTCAGGTCGCAGCCCTCTTCGTCGACCTCGACGGTTTCAAGGAGGTGAACGATACGCTCGGCCACGGAGCGGGGGACCGTCTGCTCAAGGCGGTGGCCAAGCGCCTCTCGGCGGTCATGCGCGAAAGCGACGGCATCGGCCGACTGGGGGGCGACGAGTTCATTGTTCTCGTCGATGGGACCACCATGTCGGAAGGACCCGAGTTCATCGCCAGCAGACTCCTCGAGGCCCTCCGTCTGCCCTATGACCTCGGTGAGACCACACTCCGCCCCGTCTCCCTCACAGCCAGCATCGGCATTGCCGCCGGAGCACGGCCATCGGCCGCCGAGCTCGTTCGCGATGCCGACGTCGCCCTCTACGCGGCCAAGGCCAAGGGGAAGGACTGCTACGTCGTCTTCCAGTAGGCGCTCGACAGGTCCCTGACCACTGGCGCCACCGGTCGCCTGCCTGCCCGCTCCAGTGGTGGTTCGACTGGTAGGGTCGCCGCGTGAACTCGGGCGGATGCCGACGCACCGCGGCCGGTGACCGTCGTCCGAGCCGTGCTCGGTACTGACGCGCTTCGCTCGCCTCCGGCGAATCCGACCTCCGACGGCGACGAGGCGGATGGGCCGAGACCTCCCTCCTCCGCCTGGCCGCTCGCGACAGCAGCCCTGGCCGGACTGGCCTACGCACTCGTCGCCCTGTTGGCCTACCGGCCGATTCTGCCGGGCGACGGGAGCCGTCTTCCGACCTGCGCGTGCGGGGACCTTGTCCAAGGGGTCTGGTTCCTCCGCTGGACCCCCTTCGCCCTCCTGCACGGGATGAACCCGTTTCTCACCAACTACATCGACTACCGGTCGGGGGTCAACCTCGCCCAGAACACCTTGATGCCTCTGCTGGGCGTGCTGGCGGCTCCGATCACCTGGGTGGCCGGTCCGGTGGCCAGTCTCAACACCCTGCTCTGGCTGGCTTTTCCGCTGTCGGCCACCGCCGGCTTCGTCGCCTTCCGGCATTGGATCCGGTGGACGCCCGCTGCTTTTGTGGCCGGCCTCCTCTACGGGTTCTCGCCCTACACGGTGGGCCAGGGGGTCGGGCACCTGAACCTGGTGTTCGTTCCCTTCCCCCCGCTGATCCTGATGGTGGCCGACGAGCTCTTTGTCCGGCAGCGGCGCAACCCGCTCCGGTTCGGTGCCCTCCTCGGCCTGCTGCTCGCCGCCCAGTTCCTGGTCTCACCGGAGATCTTCGCCAGCACGCTGCTGCTGGCCGCGTTCGGACTGGTGATCCTCGGAGTTTCGTCTCCGGGACGGTTCCTGGCCCGGCTGCCCTTTGCCCTCCGGGGCGTGTGGATGGCCGCGGCTGTCTGCGCCCTGCTGATCGGCTACCCGGTGTACCTGGAGGTGGCCGGTCCCGGTCTCATCCACGGCTCCAATCACGGCTCGTTCCCCTACGCCGCCGACGGGTTGGGGATGGTCATCCCGGACCGCCACCAATGGTTGGCCCCTGCGGCCTGGATGGCCATCGGCGATCGGTTCATCCACAGGGACTCGGTCGAGAACGGCAGCTACCTCGGGATCCCCCTCCTGGCCCTGTTGATCGTGGCCGTGGTGTGGCTCCGCCGTGAGGCCATCGTCCGGTGGGCAGTGGTGATGGCGGCCGCGGCCGCGGTGCTGGCCTTGGGGCCGACACTGACCGTCGACACCCGGACCACCTCGGTCAAGCTCCCCATGGCCCTCCTCGACCACCTCCCCTTGGCCATCAATTTCATCGACGCTCGATTCGCCCTGTATGTGGATCTGTTGGCCGCGCTCGTCCTCGGCCTCTGGCTCGACCGGATGCACACCCGGTGGCAGCATCGGCCCGAACACCGGGCCGCGGGAAAGGCCGGGCTGCCAGCCACCGCGCTGCTGGTCTCCGTCGTCACCCTGGTGGCCCTGGTCCCGCTGGTCCCCAGATGGCCGTACCGATCCTTTCCCACCGTGGTCCCGTCGTTCTTCCAGACGGCGGCCGTCGACAGGATCCCCCCGGGAAGTGTGGCCCTCACCTACCCCTTCCCGCAGTACCCCAACCTCGAGGGCATGCTGTGGCAGGCGGAGGCGTCGATGCGCTTCCGGGTGCTCGGTGGGTACGCCCTCAGGCCGGGCGTGGACCAGGCGGCCACCCCCGACCCCCTGTCGAACTACCTGCCCTCGGTGCCGGCCACATTGGTGGCCGCCTATCTCGGCACCCGACCAGCCGACGTCATCCCCGGCACCTCGGTGGCAACCCCTCTCCAGATCCGGGCCTACCTCCGGCACTACCAGGTCGCCACCGTGATGGCCGAGCCCGTCGGGGCCAGATCCTCTTCGATCATTCGACTGATCGGCGCCGCGATCGGATCTCCGCCCACCCGGATCGATGGCATCGATACCTGGTTCGACGTGCCCGGCATCCTGAAGGTCGGTCCGCCGGCCCATCGATCCGCGGTTCAGACCCGGGCCACCAGACACGTCGTCGGACCGGGGAAGGACCGTCGGATTACGGGTTCGTCATTCCGGTGATGGTGGTGATCCCCTGTCCGCCGACGGAACCGGCGAAGAACCCACCGCCGAAGGTGAAGATACCTCCGTCAGAGGCCACTTCGTAATAACCGCCCTGCGGGACCGAGTCCATGCCCACGACCGGGTCGTTGAGGGCGGCCCCACCCATGGAGCCGTCAAAGGCGGCCCCGGGGCCGAAGGCGAAGATCCCGCCGTCAGAAGCCACTTCGTAATAGCCACCCATCGGGGTCACAGCCAGACCCACCACCGGTCTGTTGAGGGTCCGACCGCCCATGGAGCCATAGAAGGAAGCTCCGGGTCCAAAAGTGAAGATGCCACCGTCGGAGGCCACTTCGTCGTAGCCGCCTCCCGGAGTGAGGGCCAGGCCCACCACCGGTTGGACGAGCGGGTGACCTGCCATCGAACCGTGGAAGACGGCCCCAGCGCCGAAGGTGAAGAGGCCACCGTCGGCGGCCACCTCGTCGTACCCACCCTGAGCGGTGGCGGCCATCCCCACCACCGGTGCGTTCAGATCGTGCCCTCCCATCGAGCCGGAGTAGACAGCGTCACCGAAGGCGAAGACCCCGCCGTCTGAGGCCACCAGCCAGTAGCCCTTGCCGTCGGGTGTGGAGGCGATACCCACGACGGGCTGATGGGGAGTCACCCCGAGCGTGACCAGGGAACCGTAGAACGGAGCGTCGCCGCACGAGTAGACGGCACCGTTGGCACCGACCAACCAGTAGCCGCCGGGGTAGGCGACAGCCCCGTGCCCACTCGATGAGCAGCTGGTGGCGCCGGCGGCGACGCTCAGCGTCGTCGAGCCCGTCGAAGGCTGGAAGTCCTGGTCACCGGAGTACCTGGCCGTCACCGTCTGCTGTGGGCCCGCGGGGGCGTCGGCGGCGGTGCAGGATCCCGAACCGGCACCGAGCCTGGCCGTACACATGGCCGTCGCGCCCGATGAGAAGGTGACCGAACCGGTCGGGGTCCCTCCAGCCGACGTCACCCTGGCCGAGTACGAGACCGGGGACCCATAGGCGGTGATCACCGGGGCCACTCTTGGTGTCGTGGTCGTCGGCGCCGGGCGGATGTCCATCTCCAACCCCACACCGGATCCTGCGAAGAACGCATTCCCCGAGTAGAAGGCCACGACCCCCCGGGGCTGTCCCGGAGGAGTGTCCCGGGCCACGCATGCACCTGATCCGGCAACCAGGTGGGCCCGGCACAGAATGATCGGACTCTCCACGCCGATGGAGAACGTGACCCACCCGGTCGGAACCCCCAAGGGAGCCGATGAGCTGACCGTGGCCGAGTAGGTGATCGGCGTTCCGAAGGCGGCACTCGACGGGGTCGCACGGGCCGTCGTGATCGCCGGTGCCGGGGCAATGCCCACCTCCACCATCCCCGTGGATGCCGGAAAGCCAACAGCCCCCGAGTAGACCGCGGTCACCGTCTGGTGGAAACCCGGAAACGCGTTTTTGGCCGTACACGAGCCCGATCCCGCAACCAGGGCGGCCGTGCACAGCCCGGTCGGTCCGATGGTGAACGAGACCGACCCGGTCGGTATCCCTCCGGCCGAGGAGATGACCTCAGCGGAATAGGTGACCACGGTCCCGTAGGGGATCGAGGTCGGGTTCGCGGTGGCCGTCGTCGTCGTGGTCTCGGTGGTGACCGTGAAGGAAGCATTGCCACTGGAGCCGGCGAAATTGGTGTTGCCGCTGAAGGTGGCGGTGACCTGCTCGCCCAGGAGGAACGGTGCCTTGTCGGAGACACAGGAGGCTGATCCGGCCGCAGTGACGTGGGCGGTGCACAGGTCGATCGAACCGATGGTGAAGGCGACCGACCCCTGGCCGCTGAAGGCCACCCCGACCCCGGCCACGGTGGCCTGGTACGTGGTGTTCGATCCCAGCGTGACCGTCGGTGGGACGATGGCGGCGGTGGTGGTCTGGGCCTGGCCAACACTCAGCGTGGTGGTGCCGATCGATCCATGGAAATGGTGGTCGCCGCCATAGGTGGCCGTCACCGTCTCGGCCGCGGCGGCCGGGGCGCTCGCCGCCCGGCAGGAGGCGGTGCCGTTCACCAAGGTCGCCGTGCACAGGGTCGTCGACGCGACGGCGAAGCTGACCGATCCGGTCGGGACCGAACCCGAACCGCCACTGGCCGCGACCTGTGCGGCGTAGGCGACCGAGGTCCCCCAGGTGGTGACGTTGGGTTGCACGCTCACGGCCGTGACGGAGTTGGCCAGAGGCGCGGCGTGCGGAATGACCGCGGTTGCCGCGGCGGCACCCGCGGAAGCGGCCAGCGCGGTCACGCCGAAACCGGCAAGGAGCAGGAGGGCAGAGGCCCAACGCGCAACCCGGGTGCGCTGCCGGTGAGCAGGGCTTTGGCGATGATCGGGATCCATTGCTCCGGGCGACCCTACAGCAGTTCTGCCTCCAACTGGCTCGTCCGGCTGGCGTACCGGAGGTCCGTTCGACGCTCGCCCGACGTCCCACCTCCTGCATCGAGACGGCTCTCCGAGCCACCCGAGTGTTGTCTTCGCCCCCTCCAGATTTGGAACGTTCGCGAATATTGGCGAGCCGATCCGTCGCATCCCTTTCGGCCGCCTTCGCCGGCACCGGTCGGTTCCGGGGCCGTCAGGGACCTCCGGGAGCTGCTCCCCACTCCGAAGCGCTGTTGTCGGGCACTACGATGCCGGACCATCCGCGGTTCAAGGTAGACAGAGCGAAGGAGATCCATGCGGACGACACGCGGGACGGTCCCTGCCCTGCTGATCTGCCCGGTCCTGTGACCGGCGCCGACGACCGACAGCTCACGTCGCTCGAGATCGCCCGCAAGACCCCCCTCAGGGCGATCACCGACATCGCCACCGGGATCGGGATCGGCGCTGATCTCCTCGAGCCCTACGGCGAGTTCGTGGCCAAGATCAAGCTCGATGCCATCCCCGCTCTCGCTCCCAGGCCACAGGCAAAATACGTGGTGGTGACCGCGGTCACGCCAACTCCGCTCGGTGAAGGTAAGACCACCACCACCATCGGGCTGGCCCAGGGGATGGGGCACATCGGCAAACGCGCCACCGCCGCCATTCGACAAGCTTCGATGGGGCCCACCTTCGGGATCAAGGGTGGAGCCGCGGGTGGGGGCTACAGCCAGGCCGCGCCTTTTGAAGCCCTGAATCTCCACCTCACCGGTGACATGCACGCCGTGACGGCCGCCCACAACACGCTCTCGGCCATGCTCGACAATCACCTCTACCAGGGCAACGAACTGGACATCGACCCGTACACCGTCACCTGGCGTCGGGTACTCGACGTGAACGACCGTGCGCTGCGAAACGTGGTCATCGGCCTCGGATCGAAGCAAGACGGTCCTCCTCGTCAGGCTGGATTCGACATCACCGCCGCCTCCGAGGTCATGGCCATCCTCGCCCTCTCGACGTCGCTGCAGGACATGCGGAAACGCCTCGGCCGCATCGTCGTCGGTTTCACGACCGACCAGGAGCCGGTAACCGCTGAACAACTCGGGGCGGCCGGGGCCATGGCGGTGATCATGCGGGACGCCATCAAGCCCAATCTGCTGCAGACCCTGGAGAACACGCCGGCGCTCGTGCACGCCGGGCCCTTCGGGAACATCGCCCACGGGAACTCCTCGGTCATCGCCGACTTCATCGGGATCCACACCGGGGACTATCTCATCACCGAAGCGGGGTTCGGTGCCGACATGGGCGCCGAACGATTCTTCAACATCAAATGTCGTGTTTCGGGCCTGGTACCCGACGCCGCCGTCGTTGTCACCACCGTGCGGGCCCTGAAGGCCCACTCTGGAAATCACCGGATCATCGCCGGGCGGCCCTTGCCTCCCGCCTTGTTGGAAGAGAATCCCGACGAGGTGCGTGCCGGAGGATCCAACCTCCGCAAGCAGATCGAGAATGTCCTTCTCCACGGGGTGACCCCGGTCGTCGCCATCAACGCCTTTCCCGGCGATTTCGATTCCGAGTACGCGGTCATCCGCGAGATTGCCCACTCGATGGGGGTCAGATCGGCGGTGACCTCCAACTTCCGGGACGGAGGAGCCGGGGCCACCGAGTTGGCCGAGGCCGTTGTCGCGGCTGCCGATGAGCCTGGCGACTTCCATTTCCTCTACCCGGATGAAGCTCCCCTCCGCACGAAGATCGAGACCATCGCCACCCGCGTCTACGGGGCTGAAGGCGTCGACTTCCTCCCCGCGGCGGCCGCCGGACTCGACCTCTTCGAGAGGAACGGCCTCGGCGGCCTACCCATCTGTATCGCCAAGACCCACCTGTCCCTCTCCTCGGATCCGAAGCTGAAGGGTGCCCCGACCGGATGGCGTCTCCCGGTTCGGGAGGTCCGGGCCTCGGTCGGTGCCGGCTTCATCTATGCCATCTGCGGCGATATGCGAACGATGCCGGGCCTCAGCTCGCATCCGGCGGCGGAACACATCGACATCGATGAGAACGGTGATGTCATCGGGCTGGCGTAGCTGACCGTCATACGGCGCTGACGTCGCGCAGGCGGCATTCCAGATAGCGCCTCTCCGGGTCGGTCCCCACCAGTGCCAAGGCCCGCCGATAGGCATCCGCGGCTTCCTCGGGGCGCTGCAGGCGGCGCAGCAGGTCTGCCCGCGTGGCCGGAAGCAGGTAGTACCCGGCCAGCGCCCCCTCGGCGTCGAGCCGGTCGACCAGGACGAGGCCGGCCTCCGGACCGTCGGCCATGGCGACGGCCACCGCACGATTCAGCTCGACGACGGCCGATGGCATCATCGCCACCAGCTGGTTGTAGATGGTGGCGATCTCGCTCCAGTCGGTGTCCGCCGCCTGCTTGGCCCGTGTGTGGCAGGAGGCGATGGCCGCCTGCAACTGGAACGGGCCGAGCCGGTGCAGGCGGAGTGCCGCATCGAGCAACGAAGTCCCCTCGGTGATGGCGTCGGCGTCCCATCTCGACCGGTCCTGCGCATCAAGAGGGATCAGGTCGCCATTGACGTCCAGCCGAGCTTCGCCACGGGCATCGTGCAGAAGCATGAGGGCCAGAAGCCCGAGCGCCTCGGACTCGTCCGGCATCAGCGAGCACAGCGTCCGGGTCAACCGGATGGCTTCGGCTGTCAGCCCCCGGCGAATCAGGTCGGCCCCGGCGCTGGCCGAGTATCCCTCGTTGAAGAGGAGATAGAGGACCGAGAGGACCGCCCCGGTCCGGTCCACGAGTTGGTGATCGGGTGGCACCCGAAACGGGATGCCGGCATGTCGGATCTTCCGCTTGGCCCGGACCAGACGCTGGGCCATGGCCGGTTCGGCCACGAGGAAGGCGCGTGCGATCTCGCCGGTGGTGAGACCGGCCAGGGTGCGGAGGGTGAGGGCCACCTGGGACTCCAGCGACAGGGCCGGATGGCAACAGGTGAACATCAGGCTCAGCCGGTCGTCAGGCAGCCGACCCGCCGAGCCCGAGCCCTGGCCGACCGGGTCGGGTCCGGCTCCATCGGGTTCGGGCTCGGAATCAGAGTCGGAGTCCTGCACTGCCGCCACCTCCCGCAGCTTCGAGACGCCCACTTTCGAGCGTCGCATCTGGTCGAGGGCGCGATTGCGGGCCACCGTGGTCAGCCAGGCGCCGGGACGCCGTGGAATGCCATCGCGACGCCAGCGCTCGAGGGCCGCGGCAAAGGCGTCTTGCGCGCACTCCTCAGCCAGCTCCCAGTCGCCGGTGAGACGGATCAGGGTGGCCACGACCCGTGCCCACTCTTCCCGGAACGCCTCGGTGACCGCATTCTCGACCTCGGTCGTCACATCTCCCAGATCGGCCTCACCTCTACGGAGCCGTCGATGGCACCCGGAATCTTCGCGGCCACGGCAATGGCTTCGTCCAGATCCTTGCAGTCCACGATGAAGTAGCCGGCCAGCTGTTCCTTCGTCTCGGCAAATGGGCCGTCGGTCGTCAGGATCTCTCCGTTGCGGACCCGCACGGTGGTGGCGTCGGTCGAAAACTGCAGCCGCTCTCCGCCCTGCAGGACGCCTCGGGCGCCCATCTCCGCGGCGAATTCGGCGTAATCGGCCGACACGGCCTCGCCCGCTTCCCGGTGCGACCCGGCGGCCTGGCTCTCGTCCTGGGCAATCAGCAGTAGGTATCGCATACGTCCTCCTGGTTCGTTGGTGTTGGAAGAACGACGAAGGGAACTCGGGAATTCGACAGGTCGATCCGATATTTGTGGAAGCCGGAGGTGCCGCGGGGGACGAGATCTGGACGAGCTGGCCGGCTCCGCGTTGATCTCGGGAATATACCCGCAGGTCAAGGCATCTTTCACCCACAGCGCGGCGGCCGGATGCCATCGGGGTTTCCACTCCGCCTCTTGTGAAAGCATAATAATTATGCAATAGTAACTATTATGACGGTACTGGAAACGGGCGCCGAGCCCGTCCGGAGTGACGGACTGAGCCGTCATCGACGGATCGGCATCCTGCTGATCTGTTCGATGAGCCTGCTCATCGTGGGCCTCGACGTGACCATCGTCAACGTCGCCCTGCCCTCGATCGGCCGCGATTTCCATGCACCGCTGTCTGGTCTGCAGTGGACGGTGGATGCCTACACCCTGGTGCTGGCCAGCCTGCTCATGCTCTCGGGCTCGACCGCTGACCGCTTCGGGCGCCGCCGCACCTTCGTCATCGGGCTGGTTACCTTCGCCGCGGGCTCGCTCCTGTGCAGTCTGGCTCCCAACCTGCCCACCCTGATCGTCTTCCGCATGGTCCAGGCCGTGGGCGGATCGATGCTCAATCCGGTGGCGATGTCGATCATCACCAATACCTTCACCATTCCCCGCGAGCGGGCCCAGGCCATCGGGGTCTGGGCTGCGGTGGTGGGGGTGTCAATGGCCCTGGGTCCGGTGGTGGGTGGGCTGCTGGTCACCTCGGTCGGTTGGCGGTCGATCTTCTGGATCAACATCCCCGTCGGGCTGGTGGCCGTGGTCCTGGCCCTGCGCTACATCCCCGAATCCAAAGCACCGGTAGCCAGAAAGGTGGACGTCCCGGGACAGATATTCGTGATCACCCTCTTGTCCTCGCTCACCTACGGGATCATCGAAGCCCCCGACCGGGGCTGGTCCTCACCTGCCATTCTCGGGGCCTTCGCCGTGGCCGCGGTGTCGCTGGTTGCGCTCGTGATCCGCGAGCACCGAGCTCGGGAGCCGCTCATCGACCTGCGTTTCTTCCGGTCCATCCCCTTCTCCTCGGCCACCGTCATCGCCGTCGCCGCCTTCGCCGCCCTCGGAGGGTTCCTCTTCCTCAACACCTTGTACCTCCAGGACGTGCGCGGACTCTCAGCGCTCCAGGCCGGAATCGATACGCTGCCCATGGCGGCGATGACCATGCTCCTTCCGCCCTTGTCGGGCCGAATCGTTGGCAGACGAGGCGCGAGAATTCCACTGGTCATCGCCGGGACCGCGCTGGGCGCGGCCTGTCTCATGCTGGTGGGCCTGAACGCCACGACGCCGTTCACATGGCTGTTCACCTCGTACGTGATCTTCGGCATCGGCTTCGGGTTCGTGAACGCGCCGATCACCAATGCCGCGGTATCAGGCATGCCCAGGGCCCAGGCCGGCGTGGCTGCGGCCATTGCCTCCACATCCCGACAGATCGGCCAGACCCTTGGCGTCGCGGTGGTGGGCGCACTGGTCTCCTCCGCCCTGCAGAAGGGCGGGCGACTCGACTTCGCCGTGGCCAGTCGGGCCGGCTGGTGGGTCCTGGCCGGGTGCGGCGCCGTCGTCCTGGTCCTCGGCCTCATCGCCACAACCTCGTGGGCCCGAGAAACCGCCCGGCGCACAGCCGAGTCCATCAACCCCGAGTTCCTCGAAGGGCATACAGGATGACCGCGGCAAACCCCAAGGACAATGCGGCGCGCCAGGCCTGGCAGGCCATGGCCGATCTGGTCTTGGACAACGACCGCCGACGAGAGGTCAGTGAACAGGTCGGCCTGAGCTTCGGCAAGACCAGGGCCTTACGGCGGATCGCCGTTCGACCTATGACCATGGGCGAGCTGGCCGCGCTCCTCGGCGTCGACCCCCCCAACCTGACCATGGTGGTCGATGACCTCGAGGGCGCCGGTCTGGTCGAACGTCGGGCCCACCCCACCGATCGGCGGGCCAAGCTCGTGGTAGCCACGGAGAGCGGTATGACGCTGGCCCGACGGGCCCAGCACATTCTCGAACGTCCGCCGGACGGGCTGTCCGGCTTGTCGGCCGAGGACCTCGAGACCCTGGGACGCATCCTGTCCCGGGTCAGGCGGGACAGCGATCCCGATACCACTGATCGGGCACCGATCGCCGAACCGGGCGACGGCGCCGGGTAGGGGGCAGGAGATCCACCGACTGGGCACTCCGGTCTGACCGGCAAGCGGCCGTGTCGCCCTGGCCGGATACGACCGGTGGTGCCGGTCTTCAGCGAGACGGTCGGCCGCGACGGCGCCAGCGCCTGGGCGGAGCCTGCCCGTCCGGATCGAATCCTTGCCGCTCTTCGGGGAGAGGCGTAAACCGATCCGGTGAGGGAGGCCGGCGTCGCCGATGTCAGTTGCCTTGGTCTTCGAGCACCCGCTCGGTCGACACCACGTCGTCAGGATGTGGCGGTGCCACCCGGGTTCCGGTGTGCAGGAGGTAGCCGCTCCCGATGACCAGAAGGAGCGCAATCCCGAGACGGTCGTCCACCAGGGCCAGACCGGTCGCCGCCAGATACAGGACCGGCGTGAAGTAGTACCGACGGGTCATCCGCTTCAACTCGTCGGCTCCCACCCACGACTGGATCAAGGCGGGTCGGGAGATCGAGTGCCAGAGAACGGCCAGCATCAGTGTGGCCGCGGCCAGACTCAGGCCGTAGAAGGCGACGGCGAGTTCCTTCTGGGAGTCCGAGCCCTGGCTGATGTAGAGAGCGAGGACCTGGGTGGGGAACGGGATGAAGACGACCAGGCTCAGAAGCGCGAGGTTCACAACCATGGCCCGGTGGTCGATGGCCCGGACCAGTCGGAAGATTGTGTGATGGCTGACCCAGATCATCCCGATGACCGTGAAGCTGATCACGTATCCCAGATAGTGGGGCCACTCGTTGAACCACAGATCATGGCTGAGGGTGTGGATTCTGGTTGACGGCAGGCGCACGTCGAAGATCAGGAGTGTCATGGCCACCGCGAAGGTGCTGTCACTGAGCGCCTCGGTACGTCGAGGATTCACAGAGAAGGACTATGACACACAAAGCGATTGCTCCCGTGTCTTACGCAGGCCATCGACCAGGAGTGACCTCCGTGCCCCGAGGGTGATCTCGGTACTCGGGAGCGGCCCGAGCCCTATGCGCTTCTGGCCCCCGGTCCGGCTTGGGCAAAACTGAGGACGCTCACGGCAGATTCCCCCTCATAGGGCGGCCACATCGCCCACGTCGTTCCCGAACGTTCCAGCCCATCGAGGTCGGTCTCCGGATAACAGAGCATGGCCACGTCGAACCCGCTCAACGAGCCCCGTTCCTCGATGACCACCTCCAACATCTCGACCAGCTGATCCGAAGCGGTATTGACCGGGAAGAGACCGTCCAACTTCGCCGCCCGACGAAGCGGCTTCGAATTGCCTGGACCCCTGGCCGCCCCCCAGATCGGTATGCGGGGTCGTTGGACGGGCCGGGGGAGGAACCGAACGCCATCGGCGGTGAAATGCCGACCGCGGTGGTTGACCTCTGCTCCCGACCACAGGGCCACCAGGAGTTCGAGCGCTTCGTCGAGCCTCTCGGCCTGCACGGCCTCCACTGCGCATTCGCCGAAGCGTTCGAGCTCTCCACCGGTGTCGACACCGAGGCCAACCCCGAGTGTCAGTCGCCCGTCGGACAGTCGATCGAGGGTTACCGCTTCGCGAGCGACCTTCTGAGGCCGACGGCGGGACAGGGGGGTGACGGTGGGCCCCAGTCGCAGACGCTGAGTGGCCGTGGCGATGGCGGAGAGGGTGACCCACGTGTCGGCAATGTCGATCCCGTCGTGGGCCGGTCGCCACATGTGGTCCCAGAGGAAAATTCCATCCCAGCCTGCTTCCTCGGCAGCCACCGCCAGGTCCACCACGACCCGCGGGTCGGCGAGCTCTCCGAACGGCGGCAGGTAGAGGGCGTGACGCATGGTGCACAGACTAGAGAGTCGAGCTCCGGGTCCGCGGGCCCGGTCCGATGAATCGGTCCGCCCCTACCCGGTCCGATGAATCGGTCCGCCCCTACCCGATAGCCCAATCATAGGAGTGCTCGTGATCCGGGTACGCACCGGTGGCCACCTCTGCGGCGAAGGTCGTGGCCGCTCGCGCCACCTGTCCCCGAAGGTCGGCATAGCGCTTGGCAAACCTCGGACTGGGACCGGCACTCAATCCCAACATCTCGGTGCTGACAAGCACCTGTCCGTCGCAGTGGGGTCCGGCACCGATACCGATGGTCGGAATGGTCAGCGCCTCGGTGACCTGTCTGGCCGCCTCGGTCGGGACGGCCTCGAGCACGAGGGAACAGACGCCGGCGTCTTCCAAACGCCGCGCATCGCTGAGCAGGCGGGCAACACCGGCTTCCGATCGGGCCTGGACTTTATTGCCACCCAGGGCGTGAAGGGATTGAGGGGTCAATCCGAGGTGGCCCATGACGGCAATGCCCTTGGCCGTCAGTGCTTCGACGAGCCCGAACTCGGGGCCTTCCAGCTTCACGACGGCCACACCGCCCTCCTTCACCAGGCGGATGGCGCTTTCGACCCCTTGGCCGACCGACACCTCGTACGAGCCGAAAGGCAGGTCACCCACGACCAAACCTCGGCGAACTCCCCGCGATACCGCCCGGGCGTGATGGACCATGGCGTCCATGGTCACCGGAATGGTCGTCTCGTAGCCGAGGACGAAAATTCCAAGTGTGTCACCGACGAAGATGAGCGGAATGCCCACCTCGTCGAAGATCTGGGCACACTGGTAGTCGTAACAAGTGAGCATGACGAAGCGTTGACCCTCGTCCTTGAAGCGACGCAGGTCGAGAACTGTGGTGGGCATGGTCGTCTCCTTGTGTGGTCCCGGGGCTCCTGCCTCCAGGCCGGTGCTACGCAAACGAAATTAGTCGGCCGCCGGTTGTCGTGCCGGCCTGCCGGTCACCCGTTCCAGACGCCGCAGTCACGCAGTAGGGCGCGGGTCAAGGTACTCATCCCGGTTCGAGGCAGGCGATCCGGTTCCCACCATTCGACCCCTGATGTCTCATCCCCGTCAGGTCTCGGCGTGCCACCTGTCACCTGTGCATCGAATACGGTCACGACATATGCGGCTCGGTCTCCGTTGGCATAGGTGACCCGGTACTCAGGACCACCCAGGACAGCCAGTATCGAACCCAGGCGGAGGATTACACCGGCCTCCTCCTCCGCCTCGCGAACTGCCGCCTCGGCCGGAGACTCGTCCGGTTCGACCGCTCCACCGATGGTGGCCCACTGCCCAGTCTCAATGAGGCGAACGAGAAGGAGCCGGCCGAGGTGATCCCTGGGAAGGACGGCCGCCGAGGGCAGAACAAGAAGTTCGTTCCCCACGAGATGGCGGAGCCGACGGATATGAGGGGAGATCGCCATCGGTCCACGATATCCGTGGCGACGGCGGCGCCCGCAGGCCTCCGGCCGGGCCGGCAGGCGGTGGCTTCGGGTACACCATTCGATCCCCGCGCTATCGTGCTCTCGTTCTGCACGATCCGCCTATGAGGACCAAGGGGCCGAGCGATGACCCGCTTCGTCGAGAGCACGATCACATTCCCCTACAAGAGGTCACTGGGGCCGGTGATCGGCACCTTCATGACCGCACTCACCGAAAAGCGGATCCTCGGGATCCGCTGCCACGACTCCGTGCTCGTGCCCCCCATGGAGTGGGACCCGGCCACCGGTGCGGAACTGCCCCACGAATTCGTAGAGGTGGGGCCGGCCGGTACGGTCGAGACGTGGACCTGGGTGGCTTCGCCTTCAGAGCAACATCCGCTCAGCCATCCGTTCGCGTTCGCATTCATCCGGCTCGACGGGGCCACCACACCCCTGTTGCACGCGGTCGACGCCGGTACGGCTGACACCATGACCGAAGGGATGCGGGTGGCTCCCCGGTGGCGGGGAGCGCGCGAGGGTCGCATCGACGACATCATCTGCTTCGAACCCGGCGAGGTGCCCGGCACCGAAGGCGAGGACACAGGTGCAGCGGCCGAACCGGTGACCCGCATGGACTACCTGGCCTCGATCACCTACCGGAATCCGGTCCCCGAGGCCGCCGACCGGGCCACCGAAGCGTCCCGTCACCATCGGCTGCTCGGCTTGGCCTGTCCCACCTGCGGGCGGGTCTATGCGGGTGGACGCGGCTACTGCCCCATCGACGCCCTTGAGCTCGGACCGGAGTGCGAGGTCGATCTGCCCCACAAGGGAACGATCACCAACTTTGCCATCGTCACTCCCGTCCAGTATCCGGGCCAAACCGAGACGGAGCCGTTCGTCAGGGCGTTCATCCTGCTCGACGACACCGACGTCATCATTCCCTACTCGCCGGTGATCGAACTCCCCGCCGATCAGGTGCACGTCGGTCAGCGGGTCGATGCCGTCTGGGCTTCGCCCGCCGAGGAAATCGATGAGGGTGGCGGCATGGGTGGGAACTTCGGTTCGCTCCTCGGCTGGATTCCCAACGGTGAGCCGGAACTCGACGATCCCGACCTCGTGAACCGGATCTTCTGATGGGCCCACCTCCCGTGGACACCCACGACGACAACGCCATCGCGGTCATCGGTTGGGCCCAGACGGCGATGCTCCGCCACACGGACAAATCCGAGACCCAGCTGTTGATCGAGGCTATTTCTGGAGCCCTGTCACCGCTCGGCCTCACCCGGGCCGATGTCGATTTCACGTGCCTGGGCAGCTGCGACTACATCACCGGCCAGGCGTTCTCGTTCGTGTCGAATCTCGACGCCATCGGCGCGTGGCCGCCCAAACGGGATTCACACGTCGAGATGGACGGTGCCTGGGCCCTCTATGAGGCGTGGCTCCGACTCCAAGAGGGCGACATCGAGATCGCCGTGGTCACCGGCTCGGGCCGGTCCTCGACCGGTGATCCCGCATTGATCTATCCGATGGAGATGGACCCGTACGTTCTGGCTCCCCTCGGCGTGGATCCTCTGACCTTCGCCGCTCTGCAGGCCCGAGCCGTCATCGCCTCCGGCATCGCCGACGAGCGCTCGATGGCCGAGGTCGCCGTACGATCACGGGGCAAAGGCGATGTCGACACGCTTCTCTCCGAGGATTTCGTGCGGGAGCCACTCCGCCGCCATGACGTGCCCCCGATCACCGACGGTGCCGCGGCAATGGTCCTGGCCACCGGCCGGCGGGCTCGTCAACTGGTCGAGCGCCCTGCCTACATTGCCGGATTCGACCACCGCACCGAATGCCACAATCCTTCGTTCCGGGCCCTGGACGATTCTCCTTCCACCCGCATCGCCGCGGCGGCCGCCGGTCTCGGCGACGCCCCGATCGAGGTGGCTGAGCTCCAGGCCGCATTCACCCACGAGGAGCTGCTGTTGCGCAACGTTCTCGAGTTGGGGGATGACGTGACGGTGAACGCCTCCGGCGGGGCCCTCCGCTCGAACCCGATCATGGCCACCGGCCTGTGCCGGGTGGGCTACGCCGCCGACCACATCTTCGGCGGCGGTCGGCGGGCCTTGGGCCACGCCACCTCCGGGCCGTGCCTGCAACAGAATCTCGTGTGCATCCTGGAGGGGCGATCATGAGCGTGCCACCGTGTGCCGTTGTCGGTGTGGGCCAGACCCACCACAAGTCCCGGCGTCTCGACGTGTCCTTCGGCGGGCTGGTCCGGGAGGCGGTGTTCCGTGCCCTCGATGATGCCCACATGACCCTGGCCGACATCGACGCCGTCGTCCTGGGCAAGGCTCCCGACCTCTTCGAAGGGGTCATGAAGCCCGAGCTCTATCTGTCGGACGCGCTGGGAGCGGTGGGCAAGCCCATGTTCCGGGTGCATACCGCAGGATCGGTGGGCGGCACCACCGCCATCGTGGCTGCCTCGCATGTCCAGGTCGGAAAACACCGCACGGTGCTGGCCGTGGCATTCGAGAAGCAGTCCGAGGGCAATGCCCAGTTCGCGCTGGGGAGTGGCAAAGGGGCATCCCTCGGAGCGGGGGGAGCCTTCGCCCCCTTCATCCGGGCCTACATCCAGCGCAGCGGTGCCCCCGAGCACATCGGCTGGAAGGTGGCCGTCAAGGACAGGCTGAACGCCCTGAAGAACCCGTACGCCCACCTGAAGATCGAGGACATCTCCATCGAAAAGGTCAAGGCCTCGCCCATGATGTGGGAACCGACCAGGTTCCTCGAGTCCTGCCCATCATCCGATGGGGCCTGCGCTGTGGTGATCACCGACGAGTCGGGTGGTCGCGCTGCGGCTGCGGACGGACGCCCACCGGCATGGATACTGGGGTCCTCCTCGCGCTCCGAGCCGCCGAGCTTCCCCGGCCGCGATCCGGTTCGTCCTGCCGCCGCGCTGCAGTGTGCGGCTGACGTCTACGCCGATGCCGGCATCACCGATCCGCGTCGTCAGATCGACATGGCAGAGCTGTATGTTCCCTTCTCCTGGCTGGAGCCCATCTGGCTCGAGGCCTTCGGTCTCGCCGAGGAGGGCGAGGGTTGGAAGCTGGTCGACGACGGTACGACCGAGCTCGGAGGCAGCTTGCCCATCAATGCCTCCGGTGGCGTCCTGTCGAGCAATCCCATCGGTGCCTCCGGCCTGCTCCGGTTCGCCGAAGCCGCCAACCAGGTCCGGGGTGCAGCCGGTGAGCACCAGGTGGAGGGAGCCAAGGTGGCCATCGGCATGGCCTACGGGGCCAACAACCAGTACTTCAGCACCTGGGCCGTCGGGAGCTCTCAGCACCCCTTCGACTGAGCGCCAATCCTCCGTCGACCTGGCGGGCAACCAGGCCTGAAAGCGGTTGTCCCTTCGAAAACTCTGCCCCTCTGCCGCGCCTCCGCCCTCGGCACGATCGACCCCCGAGATGTTAGGACGCTCTCTACTTCACGATCCGACCGCTCCCTTCTTGGGGTACAGCCCATCCACCGGCCAGTCGATCTGGTCCGCCACTGCACCGACCGGAGCGGGCTCGGACACCGTGACCCTGACCAACGGCGTGCAGGTGTCGACCCTCCAGCCCGCGGGTAACTACAGCGCCCACCTCAACTTCTCCGTGATCCCTTCCTACACCGGCACCGCTTCATGCTGACCCCACCGGCGTCCCGCCGTGCCACACCGTGCCACCCGATCGGCCCCTGGTTCTCCGGGTCAGGACACGGCCCGGCGGAACACCCTCGTGGCCCAGGCCAGGACGAGCGCACAGAGTGGTACCAGGACGACAAAGGCCTGCCACACCGTCGGGTCACGGAGATGTCCGGCGGCCAGGGAGCGCGAGGCGACCACCAGGTAGTAGAGCGGATTGAAGTGGGCGAGAATCCGCAGCCACAGCGGGCCGAGGGAGATGGGAAGCAGGACCCCGGCAAGAAGCAGCAGGGGAAGATTGATCCCGTTGATGATGGCCGCGAAGCTACTGATGTCCTTGGTGAGGAGGGCAGTCGCCGTCGAGAAGGCGGCCATCAGGGTGGCGAGGACCCACAGCAGCACGACGAGCACCAACAGGCCGGCCCAGTGCACGGTGAAGCCGAACCCGACGCCCACGGCCACGACCACCGCGTCGAAGACGGTCATCATCATCAGCCCCGAGAGGATCGGCCCGACCAGAATGGCGAAGCGACTGGCCGGGGTTACCCGGAGGCGTTCGATGAGGCCGGACTGCAACTCGAAGATGGTACCGAACCCGGCGCTGCTGCCGCTGGCAAAGGCCAGGAGCGCCAGGATGCCCGGCAGGAACAGCTCGAGGACGCTGCCGGTCGGGAACCCCCTGACGCCGGGGAGTTCCTTCAGAAGAGGGGTGAAAAGGACCAGGTACAGGACGGGGGTGGAGAAGCCGACGAAGAGCCACACAGGATTTCGCAACATCTGCACGGTGTACCGGTGGAAGAGAAGTCCGGTGTCTCGAAGGGTCTTCATGCTGTCCTCTCTTGTCCGGCTGTGCCCGCATCGCGAAGCGACCGACCTGTCTGGCGGAGGAAGACGTCATCGAGCGTCGGCTCCGACACGCTCATCGTCTTGATCCCGATCTGCTCGGAGTCGAGTAACCGCAGGATCTGAGGGAGGGCCGAGCTGGTGTCCTCCACGTAGAGGCGGACCTGGTCACCGTCGGCGCCGATCTCCCGCACGAACGATTGGTCGCCCAGCAGCGTCAAGGCCCGAGCCGTACCCCCGTCCTGGTCATGGAGGCTGAGCACCACCGACTCGCCGGCGACCTGGCGCTTCAGGTCCGCCGGCGTTCCCCCGACGACGATCTCTCCATGGTCCATGATCACCAGGCGGTCGCAGAGGGCGTCGGCCTCGTCGAGGTAGTGGGTGG
The DNA here is from genome assembly GCA_963713625.1 of uncultured Acidimicrobiales bacterium. GTDB lineage: Bacteria > Actinomycetota > Acidimicrobiia > Acidimicrobiales > RAAP-2 > Bog-756. Next base: position 65,779 of record CAVQMN010000002.1, read on the forward strand.
TGAGGAAGATGGTGGCGCCCTGGTCACGCAAGGCACGGACGTGGTCCCACAGGTTGGCCCTGTTCTGCGGATCGAGCCCCGTGCTGGGCTCGTCGAGGAACAGCACCTCGGGCTGGTGGACGATACCCAACGCGATGTCCAGCCGTCGGCGCTGCCCTCCCGAATAGGTCTTCACCCGCCGATCGGCGAACTCGGAGAGATCGAGGACCTCCATCACTTCGTGGGTTCGCCTTGTCACCGACGGCAGGTCCCCCCCGTACAGCCGTCCCTGGAGGATGAGGTTCTCACGGCCGGTGGCCAGGTCGTCGGCTCCACCTAGTTGGCTGACGTACCCGACCCGCGCCCGTACCTCCCTCGGTTGGCGGCCGACGTCGTATCCGGCCACGGTGGCTGTGCCCGCATCGATGGGGAGGAGCGTCGTCACCATCCGCAGCGTCGTCGTCTTGCCCGCCCCGTTCGGGCCGAGGAATCCGAAGATCTCGCCGCGTTGCACGTCGATGCTCACCCCGCGGACGGCGTCGACGCTCCCCCGCTGGGAGCGGAAGGACTTCGCCAGATCGTGGGTCGAGATGATGCTGTCCGGGCCGGGCCTCGGTCCGGCGGTTCCTGTCCTTTCGACTGCTCCAGTCACTGGTCGCCTCCCGTTTGTCCACTTCCAGTTCGTCCACTTCCGGTTCGTCCGCTTTCGGCTCGGCCGGCTCCGTCGCCGATCTGCAGAGGATTCCATGCGGGCTGTACGAGTTCGCCGTCGGAAGCATGGATTGTGTTCCACCAGTCGATGCCCTCGAGCGTCCCGTCGACGATCTCACCGGCCAGCCGGAGGACGTAGGCCAACTCCGCCTCCAGCAGGATGTCCCGGAACTCGGCCTCCACCCAGAACAGCCTCGGGAGTCCGTGCTTCTCCGCCACCTCCCGGAACGCATAGGCCTGGGCCAGTTCGAGTTCGAGCCGCTGGGCGCGTTCCCGGAGGAGCTCGACCACCTGCTCGGGCGGCAGGGCTGGCAGGAACGAGAGGGCCGCCTCAAAACTCGGGTAGTCCTTGACCGGGGTGGAGATGAGGTCGGTGAGCCAATCGTGGGCCTCGATGAGTCCCGCATCCGTGACCCGGTAGACCGTGCGCTCCGGCAGGCGGCCGGCTCGCTCCGTCTCTTCCGGGGTGATGAGACCACGTTTCTCCAACGAGGCCACCACGGCATAGAGCGATCCGTAGTTGAGTCGGACGCTTTCGTGCTTCTGACGCTGGCGCAGCGTGGTGGCCACTTCGTAGGGGTGCATGGGGCGCTCGGAGAGGCAGATGAGCACGGCCAGCGCCAGTGGGTTGTTGCGGTTACGGGCAGCCATGCCACTCCTTCGGTCAAGGTACTTTAATCAGAGTACCCGAGTAGGAACGATCCGTCCACCCCCGGTCCGTACCGGGCAGAAGGCTCCTCGAGGCTCCGCCCGCACGTGCGGCTACGGGCGGGCGGACAGCAGCTCCGCCTTGAATGCCTCGGTCGGGGCCGAAAGCGGCATGTCGCGTCGGGTGGCGAGGGCCAGGGTCCGAGCGATTGAAAGTCCGCGCGGCTCGAGGATCCGGAGTCCGGGCTCGGTGGCCACACTGACCCGGCTGACGAAGGCCAGGTTTCCGGTGACCGACACCATGCGGAGAATGGTGGGGATCGAACGCAGCTCCATGACGACGTCGACGCGCACGCCGGCCTGGCGGAGCGCCGTGTCGATGTGGTGCCGGATGGCCGTTCCCGGCTCGAAGGCAACGAACGGGAGGCCTTCGAGATCGCCGACGCCGAGCGCCGCCCCGTTTGCCAGCGGATGATCCGTCCTCGCCACCAGGACGATCTCGTCGGAGGTGAGAACCTCGGTCTCCAGGTCCCGCTCGGCCAGGGGAAGGGTGAGGATTCCCATCTCCAGCTCCCCCGCGGCCACGGCGGCGGCGATCTCACTGCTCCCCGCCTCTTTGACGTAGAACCGGATGCCGGGATAGCGGGATTGGAACGCGGCGATGGCCGCGGGCAGCAGGAACGATGTCACCGTGGCTCCGCCACCGATGCGCACGATGCCGCGCTCGAGGTTCTGCTGGTCGACGATCCCCTGACGGATGGCGTCGTATCGGGCGGCGATGGCCCGCCCGGCTTCGAGGGTCTGACGGCCGAGATCGGTGAACTCGACACCGTGTCGGCTCCGGACCACGAGCTGGGCGCCGAGATCAGCCTCCAGTTGCTGGAGGCGTCGGGACAGGGCGGACTGGCTCACATGGATCTGATCGGCGGCCCCGGTGATCGAACCGGCATCGGCCACGGCGATCAACGACCGGATCAGCACCAGATCCATACATGTGATTCTTGCATGGATTGGCGGTGTTATTTGCGCTTTACACAATCAATGCACCGGTTTACCGTCGACAGGGTGAAGAACGACGACCGCAACCGCCACGCCACGCGAGCGGATCTCGGCATCCCGCCCCCCGCCCTGACGGCGGCCGAGGTGGGTGAGATCGTCACCGCCCTGGATACCGCGGAACCCGGCGAGGCGTCCAGATTGGTGGAGCTCCTGACCCACCGGGTCGCGCCCGGGGTCGACGATGCCGCCGAGGTCAAGGTGGCCTATCTGGCGACGGTGGCCCGTGGGGAAAAGAACGGCGGGGCGATGAGCCCGGGGCGGGCGGTCGACCTCCTCGGGACCATGCTGGGCGGGTACAACATCCCGGTCCTCGTCGAGTTGGTGGACAGTCCGCGACTGGGCGGCCGGGCCGCTGCGGCTCTCGGCCACACGCTGCTGGTCTTCGACGCCTTCCATGATCTGGTGGAGCTGGCCGAGGGAGACAACACCCACGCCCTGGCCGTCCTCCGGTCGTGGGCCGATGCCGATTGGTTCACCGGCAGGCCGACGGTTCCCGACGCCATCCACCTGACCGTCTTCAAGGTCGAGGGCGAGATCAACACCGATGATCTTTCCCCCGCCACTGAGGCCTGGTCACGCCCCGACATCCCACTCCATGCCCTTTCGCTCCTCGCCAACCGGATCGACGTCGAGGACCCCATCGCTCAGATCGCCGCCTTGAAGAAGGCGGGACGGCCAGTTGCCTTCGTGGGCGACGTCGTGGGCACCGGGTCGTCGCGGAAGAGCTCGGTCAATTCGCTGCTGTGGCATATCGGTCAGGACATCCCCTTCGTGCCCAACAAACGCCAGGGTGGCGTCGTGATCGGGTCGAAGATCGCGCCCATCTTCGCCAATACCCTCGAAGACGCCGGCGCGCTCCCCCTCGAATGTCCCGTTGACGAGCTCACGACCGGGGACCACATCGTCCTGCGCCCTCATGACGGTCGGATCGAATCGTCCGCCGGTGAACTGCTGGCCGAGTTCGTGCACCGATCGGAACAGACACTCGACAGCGTGAGGGCCGGCGGCCGGGTACGACTCGTCATCGGCCGGACGCTCACCGACAAGGCGAGACGTGCGCTCGACCGGGGGGCGAGTCCCGAGTTCCGGCGTGCCCCCGCACCCACGCCGGAATCGGCGTACACCCTCGCCCAGAAAATCGTCGGGAGGGCCTGCGGCGTGGACGGAATCGCCCCGGGGACCTACTGCGAGCCCACGGTCTCGAGCGTCGGCAGCCAGGACACCACCGGGCCCATGAACCGCAATGAGCTGGAGGAGCTCGGCTGCCTCGGGTTCAGCGCCGACCTGGTCCTGCAGTCCTTCTGTCACACATCCGCCTACCCGAAGGCCGTCGACATCGAGACCCAACGAACCCTCCCCCGGTTCATGACCGAACGGGGGGGCATCGCCCTCCGGCCCGGGGACGGCATCATCCACAGCTGGCTGAACCGGATGCTGCTGCCGGACCAGGTCGGAACCGGGAGTGACTCCCACACCCGGTTCCCTCTCGGCATCTCGTTCCCGGCCGGCTCCGGGCTCGTGGCCTTCGCCGCCGCGGCGGGAGCGATGCCCCTCGACATGCCCGAATCGGTGCGGGTCCGCTTCCGCGGGGCCGTCAGACCCGGCATCACCCTTCGGGACCTGGTCCAGGCCATCCCCTTTGTGGCCCGCCGGCAAGGCCACCTCACCGTGGGCACCGGAGATCGGAAGAACGTCTTCGCCGGTCGGATCATCGAGATCGAGGGGCTCGAGGACCTGACCGTGGAGCAGGCGTTCGAGCTTTCGGACTCCACCGCCGAACGGTCGGCGGCCGGCTGTACCATCTCCCTCTCCGTGGACTCCGTGGCCTCCTATCTCCGCTCCAATCTGGTCATGTTGCGTTCGTTGATCGACGCCGGGTACGAGGATGCGCGTTCTCTCGACCGGAGGGCCCGGGCCATGGAGCGTTGGCTGGCCGATCCGTCCCTCCTCCGGGCCGACGCCGATGCGACCTACGCCGCGGTCATCGAGATCGATGCGTCCGCCATCACCGAGCCGCTGGTCGCGTGTCCCAACGACCCCGACGACGTCCGGCTCCTCTCGGAGGTTTCCGGACGAAGGGTGGACGAGGTGTTCATCGGTTCGTGCATGACCAACATCGGCCACTTCCGGGCCGCCGGCCAGGTCCTCGCCACTCTGCCCGGACCGGTCCCGACCCGCCTGTGGGTCGCCCCGCCGACGAGGATGGACGAGGCACAACTGCGTGAGGAGGGCTACTACGGGACTTTCGGGGCGGTCGGGGCACGCACCGAACTCCCGGGCTGCTCGCTGTGCATGGGGAATCAGGCCCGGGTGCGGGAGGGCTCGACGGTGTTCTCCACTTCCACCCGGAACTTCCCCAACCGCATGGGCCGGGGCGCCGACGTGTTCCTCGGGTCGGCGGAGTTGGCCGCCGTGGTCGCCGCCTCAGGTTCGCTCCCGTCGCCCGAGGAGTACTTCCATCGGCTCGAGTTGATCGACACCATGCGACCCGACATCTACCGTTACCTGGAATTCGACAAGACGCCGGCTCCATTGGCCAAGTGAACCCCGGGGCGCTCGGGGGCACCTACCCGGTACCCTGCCCGCATGTGCCTCCTGGTGTTCGCCTGGAAGATCGAGCCGGGGTTCCCGCTCATGGTGGCGGCCAACCGCGACGAGCGGTTGGACCGGCCGGCGCACTCGCTCTGTGTGCTCCGGGAGCACGCGCCGAGGATCCTCGGCGGGCGGGACGACCTGGCCGGGGGAACCTGGCTGGCGGTCAACGAGCACGGGGTGGTGGCCGGCCTGACCAATCGACCGGCACCCGGTGGCCGGGATGCGACGAAAAAGTCGCGAGGCGAGCTCCCCCTGATCCTGGCCGGCCGGGAGTGCGCCGAGGACGGGGTCATTGACCTGGTTCAGCGGGTGCAGCCCGGCCAGTACAACCCGGCGTGGCTGTTGGTCGGCGACCGGGAGTCGCTCTTCTACATCGAACTGGACTCCGACCAGCCGGCCGAGGTCCATCGGCTGCCCCCCGGCATCTACGTCCTGGAGAATGTCGGCCTGGGGGAACGGTCTCCGAAAGTGGACCGGGTCCACTCCCTGCTGGAGGCAGCCGGTTCCGCCGCCGGTCACCTGTGGACGGTCCTCCCGTCGCTGCTGGCCGACCACACCATCCCGGTGATCGAAGAAGAAGCTGCAGAAGAAGCAGTGCAGGAGGAGAAGACGGACGACACCGTGACGCGACCGAGGGCCACGTTGGCTTCGTGTGTCCACACGGACGAGTACGGCACCAGATCCGCGGCGCTGGTGCGGGTGGCATCGGACCCGGCCACCCCCCCGGAGATGCTGGTGGCCGACGGACCGCCGTGCACCGAGCCCTTCGTCACGGCACGCTTCGACGGTTGAGCACGGCTGCTCAGCGTCTCTGTACGATCCCCCGGACATAGGCCGCCTGGCCCACGTGCTGCAGGTCGTCGGCGATGATGCTCACCAGGCGCACTCGCATGGTCACCGGCGGGTCCCAGCTGTCGTCCACCACCCGGTCGAGATCAGAATCGGCCAGCGAACGGAGGAACCGGAGCGTGTTCTCGTGGACCTCCTCGTAGTACCCGAGGAGCAGGTGGGCGTCGACGGTCACGGCCGCCACCGCCGACGCGTCATGGCCATAGCCGGTGTCGGCGGGATCGAGGGGCAGTCCGAACCGGTCAGCCCACCCACCGGACGTCCAGACCTGCTCACCCCCATCGACGCCGGCAATGTGGTCATCTTGGATCCGGGTCAAATGCCAGATGAGCCAGGCGATCGAGTTCGACTCTTCGTCGGGACGGAAGGTCAGCTCCCCGAGAGAGAGGCCGTTCACTGCCGGATGCACGGCATCGCGTACCCGCTCGAAGGCATCCACCAACAGGTCGGTGCTCGTCATCGTGTCCTCCTCTGCTCAGCCAGGGCGCACTTCCCGACATCTCCGGTATTCGGTTTCGGGCGCCCGCCGATCTTCCGCATGGTCTTCGGAGCCTAACCAGAAGTTCCCGATCCTCTGACCGCCGGGGGCCCGATCCGAGACGGGCAGGCTACGTGCAGGTGCTGCAGTGCCCGGTCACGTCCAATGCGTGTGACGTCGGTCGGAAACCCTGTTGCGCGGCGAGCTCGAGGACCATGTCGGCGACGGTCCGCTCGAATGCCGGGGTGGGAGTGACGTCGATGACCCGGCCGCAGATCGTACAGAGCAGGTGGTGATGGTGCTCGGTCAGGTCCTCAGCCAATTCAAACCGGGCGAACTCGTCGTTGGCCGCGATCCGCCGCACCACCCCGGCACCCTGGAGATCCACCAGATGACGGTAGGCCGAGCTCCGCGGCACCTCCGGTAGCCGCGACGCGATGTCGGAGATGCTCACCGGGTGGCCGACCGAGGCCAGCAGCTCGACGATGGCCCGACGGCCGGCCGTGTAGCGGAGCTCCACCCGACGCAGCCTGACCTCCACGAGCTCATGAAGCTCGGGATCGGCGGTGAGCGACGGCAACGAATCCTCTCCTCTCGGTCTCATTTGTAATGAGACTCAGTCTCATTCTAACCTACCACCATGGAAGCTCACGGTCGGCCCCGGGCCACCCGCCGGGAGTCCGAACAGCCAGCACCACGAGGAGTCGCGACAGGGCCACCGCCCATCGATGCCCCCGTGCTTTCCCTCGACAAGATCGGCATCACGTTTTCGGGTCGGACCGTCCTCGACGACGTCTCGTTCGACGTCCACCAAGGTGAGTTCACCGGGCTCATCGGCTCCAACGGCGTGGGCAAGACCACACTGCTGCGCATCATCCTCGGCCTCCAGCGGCCCGACACCGGAACGGTGCGGGTGCTCGGGGCACCACTCTCCCAATCCAATCACTCGCTGGGATATGTCCCCCAGAAGGTCGCACTCGACCCGGACATCCCGGTCCGGGCCCGGGACCTGGTGGCACTGGGGCTGGACGGCCACCGGTTGGGATTCGGACGGCGCTCCCGACAGCAGCACGAACTGGTCGACCAGATGCTCCACAGTGTCGACGCCGAGCAGTTCGCCGACAGCCGGGTCGGGAGACTCTCGGGGGGTGAGCAGCAACGGGTACTGATCGCCCACGCCCTCATCAGTCAGCCTCAGTTGCTCCTGCTCGACGAGCCGCTGGCCAACCTCGACCCGAAGAGCGTGCAGGAGATCGTGAGCCTGCTCCACCGGGTATCGGCCGATCACCACGTGGCCATCCTCCTCTCGGCCCATGAGATGAACGCGCTCCTGCCGGTCATGGACCGGATCGTCTACGTGGCCGACGGGCGGGCGGCCAGCGGGACGACCGAAGAAGTCGTCCGGACCGAGGTCCTCAGCAAGCTCTATGGACACCACGTCGACGTCCTGAAGCTCCATGGCCGGGTGCTGGTGGTGTCCGAGCCCGGGGCCGAGGCCGGCGACATCCCCGACCATCCCACCCTGACCCTGTCCTGAGCCACCGTGCACCTCCTGTTCGAGCCCGGCTTCTTTTCCAGCGGTCCGGTCCGTACGGCGGCGGCCATCGGCACGGTGACCGCCGTCTGCTCCGCCGTCGTCGGCATCTACACCGTGGTCCGGAGCCAGTCCTTCGCCGGGCACACGCTGACCGACCTGGCCACCACCGGGGGTTCGGGCGCGTTCTACTTCGGCTTCAGCCCACTCGTCGGCTTCATCGGCGGTGGGGTCATCGGAGGTGGGGCCATGGATCTCATCGGGGTCCAGCGGGTCCGGAGCCGCGATCTGGCCACCGGCATCGTGCTCGGCGCGGCCACCGGACTGGCGGCACTGTTCCTCTACCTCGATACCACCAAGACCGCGACCACCGGCGCCACCCAGCAGATCCTTTTCGGATCCATCTTCACCGTCACCCCGTCGACCGTCCCGGTCGTGGCCGGCGTCAGCGCGGCCACGCTCGCCCTGGTGGCGGCCGTCCACCGCCCCCTCCTCCTGAGCTCGATCAGCCCGGAGCTGGCCTCGGCCCGGGGCATCGGCCTCCGCCGGATCGGCCTGCTGTTCATGCTCGCCCTGGCCGTGTCGGTCGGACTGTCCTCTATCGCCATCGGCACCATCCTGTCGACGGCGCTGCTCATCGGTCCGGCGGCCACCGCGCTGCGACTGACCCGGACCATGGGCAGAGCCATCGTCACCGCCTGTGCCCTCGGTGTCGTGGCCACGCTGGTCGGCATCCTTCTGGCCTACGACAGTGCGTACTGGGTCCCGTCCAGTCAGGGCCTGCCGGTCAGCTTCTTCGTCGTCGCCGTCATCTTCCTGCTCTACCTCCTGTCGGGGCTGCCGGTGGTCCGTCGTGACGCGGCGAGGAGAACCTGATGTTCTCGGGGTTCATGGCCAACGCCTGGGAGGTGGCCACCATGGTGGCGGTGGTGGGCGGGGTCGTCGGGTTCTTCGTCGTGCTGCGGGGGGCCGCCTTCCCCGCCCATGCCATTCCCAATGGAGCGTTCGCCGGCGCTGCCGGCGCCAGTCTCATCGGCATCAACCCACTGGTCGGGCTGGGCGTCTTCTCGCTGGGCGCGGCACTGGGGATCGGGGCACTCGGTCGTCGGGGGAAGGCCGACGTGGCCACCGCACTGGCGTTGGTGATGATGCTCGCCCTCGGTGCCGCCTTCCTCAGCCAGAGTACCGAGTACGAGCCGCAGATCTTCTCGCTCCTCTTCGGAGAGATTCTCGGCGTGAGCACCGGTGAACTGCTCCCCATCGCCACCCTCGGAATGGTGTGCATCGCCGCCGTCGCCCTCCTCTACCGGCGGCTGATGCTCACGTCGATCGTCCCGGAGATCGCAGCCGCTGGTGGGCTCCGGCCCCATCGCACCGAGACGGCCTTCTTGGTGGTGGTGGCCTGCGCCACCACCATGACGGTGCCCGTGGTCGGAGCACTCCTGATCTTCAGTCTGATGATCGGGCCACCGGCCGCAGCCCGGTGCCTCACCGACCGGCCGGGGCTGGCGCTCCTCGGCTCGGTGGTGGTGGCGCTGATCACCGTGTGGGCTTCGATCGCGTTGTCCTATGAGACCAACTGGCCGGTGGGGTTCTACGTCGGGGTACTGAGTGCCACTTCCTATGGCCTCGGCCGTGCCTACGCCCGGTGGAGCGGAACCCATCGCGGCCGGCGGAAGCCGTCAGTTCTGGCCTCGCCCGGCCACCTCGACCCGGCATAGCGACCCGGGCCATGGACGCCACGCTCGGAAACACGGACATCACGGTCGCGGTCACCGGTGCCTTGGAAGCCGCGGGCTGCGTCGCCGCCGCCGAAGAGGCAGAGGAGCTCATCCGGGCCGCACCCGACGCTTTCGGGCTCGAGCGCATGCTCGACCGTCGCCTGACCGGGGAGCCCCTGGCCTGGATCACCGGAGAGGCCGTCTTCTGCGGCTTGCGCGTCGTCGTCGACCCCGGCGTCTACGTGCCCAGATGGCAGTCCGAGCCTCTGGCCCGCATGGCCGCGGAGCTGCTGCCCTCCGATGGGATCGGTGTCGATCTGTGCACCGGAGCCGGGGCCATCGCCCGGGTCATGCAGGCGGCCCGCCCCGGGGCCCGAGTCCTGGCCACCGAGCTCGACGCCGCCGCCGCCCGGTGCGCCCGCGCCAATGGGGTGGAAGTGGTCGAGGGTGATCTGGACGTGCCTCTGCCTGCAGACGTAGCCGGTCGTGTCGATGTGATGGTCGGCGTGCTGCCCTACGTCCCCACCGGCGCCCTCCGGCTCCTGCCCCGGGACGTGCAGGAGTTCGAGCCGCCGGGGGCATTGGACGGCGGCCCGGATGGAACCGAACTGGTGGCCAGGGCCGTCCGTGGAAGTGGCCGGTGGGTCAGGAGCGGTGGGTGGCTGCTGCTCGAGATCGGCGGCGACCAGGTTGCCGGGGTGGAGCACGTCTTCGCCGAGTCCGGCTACGGCCACATCCACGTGCTGGAGGACGAGGACGGGGACCCGAGGGGAATCGTCGGTCGTCGAGGAGCGATCTAACCCGTCGATGCCGTCGATGCCGGCGATGGCCGACGGCCACGGGCCCCGACTTCTAGGGTGGTCCGAGCGCAGGAGGTCGAGTCCGTGGGAACGCCAGCCATTCGAACCGAGGGACTGACCAAGCGCTACGGCGACGTCACCGCCCTCGACCACCTCGATCTCGAGGTGTCCGAAGGGGAGGTGGTGGGGTACCTCGGCCCGAACGGGGCCGGGAAGACGACCACCATCCGCCTGCTGCTCGGGTTGCTGCGACCCACGGCCGGCCGTGGGGAGATCTTCGGGCTCGACTGTCAGAAACAGCCGGTCGAAGCCCACCGGCGACTGGCCTACGTCGCCGGTGAGGCCAATCTGTGGCCGTCGCTGACCGGGCTCGAAACCCTGCATCTGCTGGGCCGGATCCAGGGTCGGGTGGACGAACGGTATCGGAGCGAGCTGATCGATCGGTTCGAGTTCGATCCGTCCAAGAAGGTGCGCGCCTACTCGAAGGGGAACCGCCAGAAGGTCATTCTGATCGGCGCCCTCATGGCCCGTCCCGACCTGCTCGTGCTCGACGAGCCGACCAGCGGCCTCGACCCGTTGATGGAACAGACCTTCCGTGGGTGCATCGAAGAGGCCACGGGTCGGGGGCAGACGGTCTTTTTGTCCTCGCATATCCTGAGCGAGGTCGAGGCCCTCTGCCAGCGGGTGGCCATTCTGCGGGACGGGGTGCTGGCCGAGATGGGGACCCTGGCCGAGATGCGCCACCTCTCCGCCCTCACCGTGGAGATCACCTTTGCCGGAGCCGTCCCGGACCTCGCCGGTGTTCCCGGAGTCAGTTCGGTCGATGTCGAGGGTCACCTCGTGCGCTGCCAGGTGCGGGGAACCGTCGCGCCGTTGCTCGCCTTTCTGGCCGACAAGGACGTGACGAAGATGTTGAGCCGCGAGCCGTCGCTCGAAGAGGTGTTCCTGGCCCACTACGGCGCGGTCGATCGGGTCGATCCCAGCCGCGACGCGGCCGAGGCGGGACGATGATCGAGCGTTGAGCGGAGACCCGGGCCGGCTCCGTCCGGCGATGGTGGGCCTGCGGCTGACCGCCGGCAAGGCCGTTCGTTCCGGTGCCCTCTGGGGGTACGTCTTCGGCGCCTTCGTCGCCTCCTCGGCGTGGAGCTACACGACGATCTACAAGACCCGGGCGGAACGCAGCCGCCTGGCCGCGGCCTTCGGATCGAACCATGCCACCAGCGCCCTGTTCGGACCGGCCCCGCAGCTCCAGTCCGTCGCCGGCTTCACCGTGTTCAAGACGTTCATGACCCTGAGCATCCTCGGTGCCGTCTGGGGGCTGTTGGCCAGCACCAGGCTCCTCCGCGGCGAGGAGGACGCCGGCCGCTGGGAGGTGGTGCTCACCGGGCCGACGACCCGCCGGGGTGGCACCGCCCAGGCGCTCACCGGATTGGCCGCCGGGGCGGCCACCCTCTGGGCCGTCACCGCACTGGTGACGGTGGTCGTCGGCCGGTGGGCACGGGTCGGCATCGCCGCGGGTCCGGGCCTGTTCTTTGCGCTGGCGCTCGTGTCCAGTGCGGTGATGTTCCTGGCCGTCGGCGCCCTCACCAGCCAGCTGGCGACGAGCCGGCGACAGGCGGCCTCCGCTGCCGCCGTCGTGCTCGGGGTGAGCTACGCCCTGCGGATGGTGGCCGACTCCGGCATCGGGCTCCACTGGCTCTGCTGGGTCTCCCCCCTCGGCTGGGTGGAGGAGCTGCAGCCTCTGACCGCCCCCCGTCCCGTGGCCCTGCTGCCGATCATCGGTTTCGCCGCCATCACCTCGCTGGCCTCGGTGTACCTGGCCGGCACCCGTGACCTCGGCGCCGGAGTACTGGCCGATCGGAGCCACCCACGACCACATCTGCGCCTCCTCTCCGGGCCGCTCGGACTGACCATCCGCCTGGTCCGAACGGCCGCCGTCGGGTGGGGGGTGGCCATCGCCGCCACCGGCCTTCTTCTCGGGCTGGTGGCCAAAGCCGCCGGCGGGACGATCTCGGGGTCGTCGGTGCAGCAGGTGTTCACCCGCCTGGGGGCCACCGGCACCGGGGCCGAGGCCTACCTCGGGGTGTCGTTTCTGGTGCTGGCCGTGCTGGTGGCCTTCGTGGCCGCCGGTCAGGTCACCGCGGCCCGTTCCGAGGAGGATACCGGCCGGTTGGACCACCTTCTCGTCCGGTCCGTGACCCGAAGCCGGTGGTTCAGTGGCAGGTGGCTGATGGCGGTCGTCGTGGTGGTGGCCGGCGGGTTGACCGGCGGGGTCTTCACCTGGCTCGGCGCCGCCAGCCAGCATGCCGGAGTGGGCCTCCCGACGGTGCTGGACGCGGGGGTGAACACCGTTTTCCCCGCCCTGATCATCCTGGGTGTCGGCGCACTGGCGCTCGGCTTCTGGCCCCGTGCCACCTCCATCGCCGTCTACGGGGTACTGAGCTGGTCACTGCTGATCGAGCTCGTCGGGGGTGTCGGCGCCGACGATCACTGGGTGCTCGATACATCCCTGTTCCATCAGATGGCGTCAGCCCCGGCGGTGTCGCCTGACTGGAGGACCAACGTCGTCCTCGCCATCGTCGGCGTCGCCGGTGTGATCGCCGGAATCGGCGCCTTCCGCCGGCGGGATCTTTACGTCGGCTGACCGCTTCCCACCCGGTCCGCGGCTTCGATTCCGCCCTCGACGACCTCGGTACCTCGATTGGGCAGGAAGGCGATGACCAGGACGGCGGCCACCCCCACCACGCCGGCGGCGACCACCAGGGCCAGATCCATCCCGGAGATGAAGGACCGGCGGGCCACCAGGGCCAGTTCGTGGCCGAGCTTGCCCGGGACGTGACCGGCCACCGCCAGGGCGGCGCCCACCGAGCTCTCGATGAGCACCCGGATGGAGTCCGGTATGGCCGCGTGCCCCACCGCAGACGCCATCAGGTGCTCATATCGGATGTTGAGGGCAGTGCCGAGCACACCCACCCCGAGTGCCCCACCGACCTGCATGGAGGTGTCGTTGGTGGCCGACCCCACACCGGCCTCGCGCCGCGGGAGGGATCCCATCACCGATTCCGTGCAGGGGGCCAGGCCCAGGGCCACGCCGATGCCGACGATCACAAAGGGGATGACGCAGTCGCGATAGGACCCCGACACCGTCGTCTGCGACAGCAGGCCGAGGGCCACCGCGATGAGCGCCAGACCGGTGGCGACAACGATCTTCGTCCCGATCCGCCGGGCCACGACCACCGAAAAGGGGGCGATGGCCAAGAGGGTCAGTGCCACCGGCGCCACACGGATCCCCGCCTGGAGGGGGGTGTATCCCAGTACGAACTGCAGGTACTGGGTCATCAGGAAGAACATGCCGAGCAGGGCGAACAGCACGAGAGCCAGGGCGGCGATGGCCGCGCTGTAACGGCGGTTGGAGAAGAAGCGCAGGGGCAGCATGGGATGGTCGATCCGTCGCTCCCAGATGACGAAGGTGGCGATCACGACAACCGCGGCGCCCAACGAGCCGGCAATCGCCGGTGAGGTCCAACCCCGTCCCGGCGCTTCGATGATGCCCCACAGCAGCAGGCCGAGCCCGAGGATGGACAGACCGGCACCCACCGGATCGGGCCGCAGCGAGGCCGGGTTCCTCGAGTTGGGAATCAACCAGATGGCGGCGATGAACCCACCGAGGGCCACCGGGACGTTGACCAGGAAGACCGAGCCCCACCAGAAATGGGCCAGGAGCACGCCGCCGAGGATGGGGCCGAGGGCGACCCCGATTCCGGTCGTGCCGGACCAGATGCCGATGGCCCGGGCCCGGTCCCGCTCGGCGGTGAAGATATTGCTGAGAATAGAAAGTGTGCACGGCATGAGGGCGGCGGCCCCGACGCCCATGACGGCCCGGGCCAGGGTCAGGCGGTCCGGGCTCCCCGACCAGGCGGCAAAGGCCGAGCCGCCCCCGAAGACCACCAGCCCGGCCATGAAGACCCATTTGCGGCCGACCCTGTCGCCCAGCGCTCCGAGGGAGAGCAGCAGGCCGGCGAAGACCACGGCGTAGGCGTCGACCATCCACTGCAGCTGGCTGGAGCTGGCGCCCAGGCTTCGGGTGATGGTCGGGAGGGCCACGTTGAGCACCGTGTTGTCCAGACTGATGAGCAGGAGCGTGACGCAGAGCACAGCCAGGGCAGCCCACCGCCGACCCGTGGAGGGCGACTCCACCGCCGGTTGCCCCCTTCCCGCCGTCTCGCTTTTGGCCGATCGGGTGGTGGCCCCTGGACCGACCCTTCCCATTCCGGCCGGCATGTATCAGGAGGTGCCAGGTCGTCTGGCCACGACGATCGGGCAGTGCGCGTGCATGGCCACATAGTGGCTCACCGATCCGAGGAGGAGCCCCCGGAACGCGCCCAGACCCCGCGACCCGAGGACCAGAAGACCAGCCTCCCGACTGGCGTCGACGAGGGCGACGGCCGGCGGGTCCGCTCGCGTCTCGGCTCGGACGACGACCCCTGGAGCCTCGCCCGTGGCCCGGGCGACGGCATCGTCGACGACCTGCCGGGCGGCATCGGGAACACTGACATCGACGGTGACGATGTAGTCGGAAGTACCGGTGAGCACTGAAGAAGCGACGATGTCGATCCCGCCACCGGTTCGACGGGCCTCGCCCACGGCCCAGTCCAACGCCAGATTGGCTCCCGCTGAGCCGTCCACACCGACGACGATCCGATTGGCAGGCCCTTCGGCGGCCCCGGGCCCGGGCGGGGTCGAGGCGTCGGCCGGTCGGACGATCGCCACCGAGCAGGGCGCGTGGGTCAGACAGTGCTCCCCGACCGACCCGAGGAGCAGTCCGCGGAACCCGCCGAACCCGCGCGATCCGACCACCAGGAGGTCGGCATCCGCGCTCGCCTCGATCAAGGCGTAGGCGGCCGGCTCCTCACTGACCTTCGGTTCGACGGTGACTCCGGGGTGTCGTTGGGTCGTCCGCGCCACAGCCCCGTCCACTGCGCTCCGGGCGTCGCCCGTGTTGACGAGGGCACCGGCGAACCCACCGAACTCCCACGCACCCACGACAGTGAGCCGGGCCCGGCACCGATCGGCCTCGGCCGCGGCCCAGTCCAGCGCCCGTGTGCTGCCGAGCGAGCCGTCCACTCCGACCACGATGCGCTGGATGGGATCGTTCCGGTCAGCCATCTCCGCCGCTCCTTCCACTTCGGGGTCACGTACTCTCAACCGTCCTTCCCCCCTCCTTCCTTCCCGAACCCTCGTCTCACCAGGTTGCGCTCCGTTCCCGAACATTGTCAGGGCTCGGCGAACCCGACGCCAGGGCCGAAAGTCCATGGCCGGGCCCCGGGCCATGTGACAAAAGCCCCTAGTGGCGCACCCGGTCCGGTGAGATGGTGGTGGCATGTGGATCGACAGCCGGGGAGCGACCGTGCTCGTTCCGTCCGAGTGCAAGCGCCTCCTGGCCGTGACGGCGAAAAACGGCGGTATCGGACGGCTCGGGATACCGACCGATCAGGCACCGGTGGTGGTCCCGGTCAACTTCTCCCTTCGCCATGGCGATGTCGTGATCCGTACCGGCGTCGGCTTCGTGTCGAGGACGGCCTCCGACCGGCTGGTGGCCTTCGAGATCGACCACGTCGATCCGGAACGTGGCACCGCGTGGAACGTTCTGGTCCGCGGCTTGGCCACCTTGGTCGAGTCACCCACCCGGTCGGAGCTGGACGACGCCGTCCGCCCTCTTGTCCCCGAACCCGGCGACATGCTCCTCGTACTACGGCCGGACATCGTGAGTGGACGACGCTTCGAGATCCACCGGGCGAACTGACCCCGTGCCGCACCCCGGCGGCTCATCCGATGAGCTCGCGCACGTGACGGGCGATCACCAGATCCTCCCGGGTCCGGACGACGAGCGCGGCGGGAAGGTCTCCCGGCCCGGAGATCACGCCGTCTCCCCGCCGGTCGAGGTTGGCCGCAGCCTCCAGGTCGATCCCGAGGAAACCCAGCCCGGTACAGACGTCGGCCCGCAACCGGGGCTGGGCCTCGCCCGCGCCACCGGTGAACACCAGCCCGTCGACCCCACCCATGGCCGCGCACATGGCGGCGACCCCGGTCTGGATCCGGTAGACGTAGACCTCATAGGCGGTCCGGGCTTCCCGGTCCGATGCATCCATGGCGGTCATCACGTGGCGGAGGTCCCCGGACCCTCCCGCCAGCCCGCGCAGGCCAGATTCGTGCTCCAAGGCGTCCTGGACCTGGTCGGCGGTGAACCCGCCGTGCCGCTGGACCCACAGGACCAGCCCGGGATCCACGCTGCCCGAACGGGTGGCCATCACCAGACCCTCCATCGGCGTGAAGCCCATGGTCGTGTCGACCGATCGACCGTAGGCCACGGCAGCCAGCGAGGCGCCGGCACCGAGATGAGCCGTGACCAGGCGGAGCTCCTCCCGGGGCCGTCCGAGGAGATCGCCCGCTCTCGTACTGGCCCAATCGTGGCTGAGCCCGTGAAATCCGAACCGCCGGATGCCCCACCGATCCCGCCAGGCCCGGGGTATGGCATAGGTCGACGCCTTGGCGGGCATGCCGGCGTGGAAGGTCGTGTCGAAGCAGGCGATCTGAGGCAGATCCGGGCGGATGGAGCGGAGGGCATGGATGGCGGCCAGCCCATTGGGGTTGTGCAGGGGGGCCAGATCGGCGAGCGTCTCCAGGGTGGCGTCAGCCCGCTCGTCGAGGAGGACGGCGTGCGTGAACTCGGAACCCCCGTGGACCACCCGGTGGCCGACGGCGCCGACATCCGGGTTGGCGCGGAGGAATCCGACCAGGGCGGTGTCCAGATCCGCGGCCTCCAGGCGAGGAAGATCACTCGATCCGACAAGGCGGTCCGAATCGTCCAGCAGACGCAGCTTGAGGCTGCTGGAACCGGCGTTGACCACGAGCACGTTCACCCGCCTACCTTGCCAGAGTGCATCAGCGCCCCATCACGACGGCTCCCAGCCGTCCCCCCGACATCCCAGAGGAGGGCCAGATGGCCCACACCGAGCATGTGCCGACGTCCGCCACCTCCCCCGAGGACGAACTCCCCCGCCTCGACGCGTATTTCCGGGCGGCCAACTATCTGACCGCGGGCCAGATCTACCTCATGGACAACCCGTTGCTCCAACGTCCACTGCTCCCTGAGGACATCAAGCCCCGATTGCTGGGCCACTGGGGGACCAGCCCCGGCCTCAATTTCATCTACGCCCACCTGAGCCGCAGCATCAAGAGGGAGGATCTCAATGCCATCTTCGTGTGCGGTCCGGGCCACGGAGGCCCGGCCGTCGTGGCCAACACCTGGCTGGAAGGCACCTACAGCGAGCGCTACCCCCATGTGGCCCGCCACGGAGAGGGTATGGCCAGGCTCTTCCGCCAGTTCTCGTTTCCCGGCGGCATTCCCAGCCATTGCGGCCCGGAGACCCCAGGGTCGATCCACGAAGGAGGGGAGCTGGGCTACGCCCTCAGTCACGCCTTCGGAGCGGCGTTCGACAACCCCGACCTGGTCGTGGCCTGCGTCGTCGGCGACGGCGAGGCGGAGACAGGACCGGCGGCCACCGGATGGCACTCGAACAAATTCCTCGACGCCCGTCACGACGGTGTCGTCCTGCCCATCCTCCACCTGAACGGATACAAGATCGCCGCGCCGACAGTGCTGGCCCGCATACCGTCCTCCGAGCTCATGTCGCTGTTTGTCGGCTACGGCTACAGGCCGATCCTGGTGGAGGGCGGTTTCGACGGCGAGGCCCCCATGGCCGTCCACCGTCGCATGGCCACCGCCTTCGACGAGGTCTTCTCTGAGATCCGGGACATCCAGGATGCCGCGCGTGCCCACGGCGTCCGTTCACGACCGGTATGGCCCATGGTGATCCTGCGGACACCCAAGGGGTGGACCGGTCCCAAAGTCGTCGACGGGCTACCGGTCGAAGGGACGTTCCGGGCCCACCAGCTCCCGCTGTCCCAGGTGCGGACCAATCCCGAACACCTGGTCCAGTTGGAGGAGTGGCTCCGGAGCTACCGGCCCGAGGAGCTGTTCGACGCATCCGGACGCCCGGTCGCGGCCATCTCCGAGGTTCCCCCGGTGGGCGACCGGCGCATGAGCGCCAATCCGCACGCCAACGGCGGCCTCCTCCTGTCCGATCTGGAACTTCCCGACTTCTGCGACTACGGGGTCGAGGTCCCGAACCCCGGAGCGGCCATGCGTGAGGGAACCCGGGTGCTCGGAGGATTCCTCCGGGACGTGATCCGGTCCAACCCGACGAGCTTCCGCCTCTTCGGGCCGGATGAAACATCCTCCAACCGCCTGCAGGACGTATTCGAGGTCACCGACCGGGCCTGGGATGCCGAGCTACGGCCCGGTGACGACCACCTCGCTCCCGAAGGCCGGGTCATGGAAACACTCTCCGAGCACCAGTGCGAGGGGTGGCTCGAGGGCTACCTGCTGACCGGGCGCCACGGTCTCTTCGACTGTTACGAGGCGTTCATCCACATCGTCGACTCGATGTTCAACCAGCACGCCAAGTGGCTGAAGGTCAGCCGGGAAGTCCCGTGGCGCCGTCCCGTGGCCTCGCTCAACTACCTCCTCTCGAGCCACGTCTGGCGACAGGACAATAACGGCTTCTCCCATCAGGACCCCGGCTTCATCGATCATGTGGTCAACAAGAAGGCCGAGATCGTACGCGTCTATTTCCCGCCGGACACCAACTGCCTGCTGTCGGTGGCCGACCACTGCCTCCGAAGTCGCGACTATGTCAACGTGGTGGTGGCCGGCAAGCAGCCCCAGCACGATTGGCTGACCATGGATGAGGCCCTCGATCACTGCACCCGCGGGCTGGGCATCTGGTCCTTCGCGTCGAACGACGACGACCTCGTCCCTGACGTGGTCATGGCCTGCTGCGGTGACATCCCCACTCTCGAGACACTGGCCGCGGTGCAACTCCTGGGCCAGCACCTTCCCGAACTGATCGTGCGGGTGGTCAACGTCGTCGACCTCATGCGCCTGGAACCGGACACCGAGCACCCGCACGGGCTTCCCGACCGCGAGTTCGACACCATCTTCACCCCGGATCGCCCGGTGATCTTCGCGTACCACGGATACCCGGCGCTGATCCACCGGTTGACCACCGACCGCACCAACCACCACAACTTCCACGTCCGGGGCTACCGCGAGGAAGGGACCACGACCACCCCGTTCGACATGGTCATGCTCAACGAACTCGATCGCTTCCACCTGGTCATCGACGTGCTGGACCAGGTCCCGGGCCTCGGGGCCCGCACCGCCGCCCTGCGTCAACAGATGATCGATGCCCGGCTCGATGCCCGCCGTTACGGCCGGGAGCACGGCGAGGACCCCCCGGCCATCGCCGAGTGGCTGTGGACCGGGATCACGGACCGGCACTGAGGCACAGGTCAGGACCGGTTGCCGTCCTCCAGGCGGTGGTGGCGGGCCGTGCAGGCCGATCGGTACCCGTCGTCGGGCTCGATCGGGAACCGGACGGTCACCGTGCCGTACTCGTGGCTCGCAGCCACATGGAACCCCGACTTCATGAACACATCGATCATCTCGTGGTTTTCGGCCATCGTCTCGGCGGTGAAGGTGGTGATCCCGTGGTCGAGGGCTGCGGACGCCAGGTGCTCGAGGAGGAGGGTGGCGAGCCCACGGTGCTGGAACTTGTCGGCCACCACGAACGCCACTTCGGCCTCGTCCGTCTCCGGGGCCCGGTCGTAGCGGGCCACCGCGATCAGTCGGTCGTCGTCGGTGACCACCAGGGCCAGACGGTTCCGGTAGTCGACATGGGTGAATCGTTCGATTTCCTTGGTGGTCAGCTTCGGATGCAGGAAGAAGAAACGACGGTAGATGGACCGGTTCGAGAGTTGCTCATGGAACGCCGTCAGGCGCTCTCCATCGTCGGACCTGATGGGTCGGAGATGGAAGACGGCCCCGTCCCGGCCCTCGACGGTGCAGACCAACTCCGCCGGGTAACGGTCGGGCGGGGGCTCCAGCACGGCGGGCTCGTCCGCCGGGTTCACGCCGGCCGGCCCGACACCGACGGCTCGGGAGCCCGCTCGTGGCTCGCCGGACCGTGGGCTGCGTCCGCCGGCGCCCGCGCTTCGAGCCGGGGCCGGGCGACGACCACCGTGCATCGGGCGTGGCGGGCGCACTGGTGGGCCACCGATCCGAGCACGCCGTCACGGACCCGCCCGTGCCCACGGGAGCCCACGACGAGCAGGTCCGCCCCCTGGCAGGCATCGAGAAGAGCGGGGACCGTGGGGGTGCAGGTCGTCCGGGACGTGAACGGTACCTCCGGGGCGGAGCGCCCGGCGTATTCGGCGGCCGCCTCGACCACTTCCCGGACGAACTGCTCAGAGTGTGCGGGCCGGACGGCGAAGGTCCCGATGGGCGGGTACTGCCAGGCGTAGACGGCCTCGACCGATGCGGAACGGATGACGGCCTCTTCGAGGGCCCATTGCAGGGCCCGGGTGGATCCGAGCGAGCCATCGATGCCGACCACGATCCGGGGTTGGAGGGCCTGGTAGGGGATGTCGTCGGCATCGCAGTGGACGACGGCCACCGGGCAGTGGGCGTATTGGAGGCACTGATCGCTCACCGAGCCGATGAGCAGCTCTTCGAATCCACCCAGGCCCCGGGCCCCGACCACCAGCAGATCGGCCGACCTGCTGGCCACGGTCAGGACGAGCGAGGGAGGCCAATCGACGATCTCACCCCGCGCCATCATCGAAGGGTGACGGGTGGCCACCAGACCGGCGGCGTCGTCGATGATCGCCTCCGCCGGCGTCAGGTCCGACGTGTCTGCTGCGTACCACGACGGCACATCTTTGGGGCCGTCACTTTCGGAATACATGATCCTGAGTACGGAGCCGCGGCGATCGGCTTCGTCGGCTGCCCACTTCAGCGCCAGCCTCGAGTTCGCCGATCCGTCCACCCCGACCACGATCGGCTGCCGCACCAGTGGGTTCGAACTGTCCTTCGCATCTCTTTGCATGCCATTCCTTCCGTTGGTCGTGGCCCATCCCTACCCGGGAACGATGCCCCTGGTGTCGGCGGACCGGGCCCGGGCGAGCTCCTGCGGGGTCAAGGCCGTGTCCTCGATGCAGGAAGGATCGAGCGCGGCGCGACCCGAGCGGCCGCCTCCAATGCGCTGGCTGCGGTGGCTGGTGGGATACTTCACGGTGTCCTCGCTTTCCCGGCCGGCATATCCATGCCGTCCCTACTATTGGAGGACAACCACGAGCCCCGGCATAGGGCCAAAGGTCCACGATCTTTCTCGGCCCAGATGCCGTCCCTCGGGACGTTTGGCCCTAACGGGGACCGCCGCCGCCTGCCAGTGTGAACCCAAGTGTTTCAAACAGGAGCGCGATGCCCGGGGCCGAGCGAGGATCATCGATACCGAGCCGTCGAAGACCGAAATGGAGAGTCAGCGTGGTGCCATCGAGCAGCTCGGGACCGTTTGAGGATCAGCGCGGACCAAAACGGACCTCGACCGAAACCAGGAACGTCGGCTCCATCTACGTCGAGTTACTCAATGCGGCATTGGATGCGCGGGCGGCCACGTCGCCGCCGTCAGCCAGCAAAGCGCTGGCTCACCTGATCAGCTTCCGACGACGGGTGATCGGGAGCCGGTCTGGATCGAATGACGGCGAATGGGCCGCCGGTGCGTTAGCCGAGCAGGTGGCCTACGATGCCGCACTCATCGCCTACGCCCGACGCACCGGAATCGAGTGCGGTCCCGACGGGTTCGGGACTCCTGTGGCCGAGCGGCAGCGGATCGAGCGGATGCTCGAGGCCAAGGGGATCCCGCTCAGCCCCTAGCCCGGTCATCGCTTCGGTCAATGAGCATGCGCCGCGGCCTTTCCGAGTTCATCCCCAGACGACCGCCGTTCAGGTCCCGGTGGCGTCACCCCGCTGGGTCCTGGCCGCGCGCTCAGCCATGCGGGTGGCATAGCTGGCTGCCTGGGTCCGCCGCTCCATCCCGAGCTTGGCCAACATGTTGGACACATAGTTCTTCACCGTCTTCTCGGCCAGGAAGAGTTCCGTGGCTATCTGGCGGTTGGTCTTCCCTTCGGCGATGAGGTCGAGGATGCGGCGCTCCTGCGGGGTCAGGCCGGCCAGCAGGGGGTCCTCGTCCGGTCCCTCCCGCAGCCGGTCGAGGACCTGTTGGCTGAGCGCCGGGTCCAACAGCGACTGCCCTTCGGCTACTTTCCGGACGTCGCCCACCAGGTCCGATCCCCCCACCTGCTTGAGCACGTACCCGGACGCTCCGGCCATGATGGCCGCGAACAGCGCCTCGTCGTCGGCGTACGAAGTGAGCATCACGCAAGCGATGTCCGGCCTGGTCGACCGGATCTCGCGGCAGACCTCGATGCCGGTCCCATCGGGGAGTCTGACGTCCAGAATGGCCACATGGGGATTGGTGGGTGGGATCCGGTCCAGAGCCTCACCGGCGGTGGCCGCTTCCCCGACGACGGCAAAGCCCTCCGTCGCCTCGAACAGCGAGCGGAGCCCGGTGCGGACGATCTCGTGATCATCGAGCAGGAAGATCCGTATGCTCATTCAGCCGCACCGCAAATTCTTCAACGGCTCCTCAATCTGGTTGCTCTCTACCAATCCGCCGCACAGGTCGTTCGCTCCCAGGGCGGTCCCAGTGACTCGCAGGCCTCCTGGCGCGCTGAATCTTCCCTCCAGACCGCACGGTTTTACCTTAGCTGCTCCGGTCCGCAGAGCCCGGCTCTGTTACGCAATTGGAGGGCCCGTGCCGTACCACTCGATTGAGGATCCGGCCAAACTTCGCCGGGTTCTGGAAGCCACCCTGCTCCTGGAGGCCGACCTCGAGCTGCCGTCGCTGCTGCGGCACATCGTCGAGGAGGCCCGCTCGATGACCAATGCCCGCTACGGCGCCCTCGGAGTGCTCAACGATCAGGGCACCGCCCTCTCCGAGTTCATCACCGTCGGGCTCGACGCCGAGGAGGAAGAGCGAATCGGCCAGCGGCCCACCGGCCGGGGGGTCCTCGGCCTGCTGATCACCGATCCACACGCACTGCGGGTCACGGAACTCGGCGCTCATCAAGAGAGTTACGGGTTTCCGCCAAACCATCCCCCGATGACCTCGTTCCTCGGCGTACCGATCAAGGTACGCGACGACGTCTACGGCAACCTCTATCTCACCGACAAGATGGGCTGGACGGAGTTCACCGGCGACGATGAGGCGTTGATCGGGGCTCTGGCCGCCGCGGCCGGCATCGCCATCGAAAATGCCCGACTGCACAAGCGGGTCCAGGAGGTGGCCGTCTACGAGGAACGGGATCGGCTGGCCCGGGACCTGCACGACACGGTCATCCAGCGCCTCTTCGCCATCGGTCTCTCCCTCCAGAGCATGGCGGCCAACCCGTCGGCCGGCGCAGACACCGATCGGCTCACCGCCACCATCGCCGACATCGACGACACCATCCGACAGGTCCGCACCAGCATCTTCGAACTCGGGACGGACACGATTGGCCGCGGGCTCCGCGACAACGTCCTCTCCCTTGTCGGGGATCTCAAGCCTGTCGTCGGATTCGACATCCACGCTTCCTTCGAAGGAGCTGTCGACACCGCCGTCCCCGATGTCGTCAGCGAGCATCTCCTGGCCGTCATCCGCGAAGCGGTGACCAATATCGGGCGCCATGCCGAGGCCTCCACGGCCACCGTCGGCATCAGTGTGCGCGACGGCTCCTGCCGGCTGCAGGTGACCGACGACGGCCGGGGGATGGCCGGCTCCGAGCGGGAGGGCGGTCTCGGGCTCGCCAACATGGGACGCCGCGCCGAAAAGCTGCATGGTGAGTTCCACATCGAGAGTCCCGCCACGGGGGGAACCATCATGATCTGGCAGGTCCCCACCCTCCAGGTGTGACACCAGGCTTTCGCACCTCCTGTTGACCTCGAGGGACCGACACGACCCAATTTGACCCCGTTGCGCGGCCCGGATCCACGCACACGAAGGGCAAACAACGTGACTTTGGGCCCTAGGACGCGACGACTTCGGATTCCACAATGGGTTGCATCGACAAGCAGCGCCCGGTCGCCAGGGCGACGGTGGCCAGCCCGAAAGGAAGTCCGATGGCAATCACCAGCGATCGGCCGGCGACACAGCCGGCAGTTCCACGGCAACCAGGCCAACCCGATGCCCCGCGCTCGAGGCGGAACAAGGAGAAGGCCCACGCATTGGGTCTGACCTCGGCCACCGGTCTGGTCATCGGCAGCATCGTCGGAACCGGCGTCTTCACCATGCCCGCCGTGCTGGCCGGCGCCGGCACCATGGGCATCGTGGTCCTCGGTGTCATCGCCGTGGGCGCCATGCTGCTGGCCACACTGTTCGGCCAGCTCACCAAGCGGGTCCCCAACAGCGACGGAGGGCTGTACGCCTACTCGCGACATGAGTTCGGTGATTTCGCCGGCTATCTGGTCGGCTGGTGCTACTGGATCCAGTCATGGGCCGGCAACGCGGCCATCGTTTCCTCCTGGGTCTTCTACGTGGACGCCCTGTTCGGCTGGGCCCACGTCAGCGGCATGGAGAACTGGGGCATCGCCATGGTCGGCCTGTGGGTCCCGGCCATCATCAACCTGGTGGGGATCCGCCAGATGGCCTGGTTCCAGAACGTGACCGTGGTCCTCAAGTTCCTCCCCCTCCTGTTCGTCGGGGTCATCGGTTGGTTCTTCGTCCAGAGCGCCCACTTCGGACCGTTCAACGCCTCGGGCGGCAGCCTCTACAGCGCCATCGGGATCGCGGCCGGTGTGGCCCTCTTCTCCTTCATCGGTGTCGAAGCCGCGGCCATGACGGCCAAGCGGGTGAAGAACCCCCGGGTGAACGTGAGCCGCGCTTCGCTTCTCGGCACCGCTCTCAGCGCCGTCCTCTACGTGCTGGTCACCGCGGTGGTGATGGGCCTGGTGGCCCACCACACCCTCGTGAACACCGGGTCGCCCTTCGTCAATGCCTTCCAGTCGATCTTCCCCCACGAAGCGTGGGCCGGGAAGTTCATCGCCGCCATCGCCGTCATCTCGGGCATCGGGGCCCTCAACGGCTGGACCCTGATCGTGACCGAGACCTCCCGGGCCATGGCCCAGGACGACATGTTCCCTCGGCCCTTCGCCTGGAAGGACCGCAAGGGGACGGCATGGTTCGGGATCCTGGTCGGGACGGCGCTGCCGTCACTGCTCATGCTGTGGCGCTACACCACCACCTCGGGACTCACCGTCTTCACCTACCTGGTCGACCTCACCGTGGTCACCGTGGCCATCCCCTACTTCATGTCGGCCATCGCCCAGTTGACCTATCTGGTTTCCCGCCGCCGTCGGGTCAACGGCTGGCTGCTGGCCCGAGATCTCTCAGTGGCCGGGGCCAGCGTGCTCTTCTCCATGTGGGTGACCTTCGCCTCCGGGTACCAGGTCGTCTACCAGGCCCTGGTGGTCATCCTGGCCGGACTCATCCTGTTCGCCTTCATGAACGCCCGGCGGCAGCGCCTCGGTGAGTCGGCTGAGCCGGTGGACCTGCCTCCGTTGGAACTGACGGACGGTCTGAACGGTGCCTCCGGGCTGGGCGTGGCCAACGGCCAACCGGCAGACCTGTCGGATGCCGGACTGGCCGTCCACTCGACCACAGCACCGACCAATGAGAGGCTGTCATGACCTTCACCGTGGAATCCGAGGTGGGCCGGCTGCGACAGGCCATCGTCCACCGCCCCGGGCTCGAGCTGTCCCGGCTGACTCCGGACAACATCGGCGAGCTCCTGTTCGACGACGTGATGTGGGCGAAGAGGGCGAAGGAGGAGCACGACGCCTTCGCCGAGGCCCTCCGCGACAAGGGTGTGCAGGTGCATCTCTACGGGCAGCTCCTGGCCGAGACCCTCGACCTTCCCGAAGGGCGGGCGTTCGTCCTCGACCGGGTGTGCACACCGGAGAACCTGGGACCGTCGTTGGTCGGACCGGTCCGCCGCCTGTTCGACGACCTGGACGGCGCGGGACTGGCCGAGTACCTGGTCGGTGGGGTGCTCAAAGCCGACCTGCAGCCCCTGCGGGCCCACAGCCTGAAGTGGGACATGCTGCGGACCGACGACTTCGTCCTCACCCCGCTTCCCAACCACCTCTTCCAACGGGACAATTCCTGTTGGATCTACGGCGGCGTGACCGTCAATCCCATGGCCAAGCCGGCCCGGCAACGCGAGTCGCTGCACACCCGGGCCATCTACCGCTTCCATCCTCTGTTCGCCGGAGCCGATTTCGTCACCTACTACGGCGACGAGGACCGCAGCTACCAACCGGCCACCATCGAGGGCGGTGACGTCCACGTCATCGGGAACGGCGCGGTGCTGATCGGGATGGGCGAACGCACCACCCCGATGGCCGTCGAGACGGTGGCCCACGCATTGTTCGACGCCGGGCAGGCCACCACCGTGGTGGCCATCGAGCTCCCCCGCTCCCACGCCTTCATGCACCTGGACACCGTCATGTCCATGGTCGACAAGGCAACGTTCGTCCTCTACCCGTACTTCGACCGGCAGCTGCGCAGCTGGACCGTGACCGACGCAGAGAAGCCGGGTGAGTTGTCGGTCGCCCTCAACCACGACCTGTGGGACACCCTGGCCGAACTACTGGGCGTCCCCGAGGTCACCGTGCTGGCCACCGACGAGGACGTCCGGGCGGCCGAGCGCGAGCAGTGGGACGACGGGACCAACTACCTGGCCGTCGCCCCCGGGGTCGTCTTCGGCTACGAGCGCAACGTCGCCACCAACACCATGCTCCGGAAGAACGGCATCGAGGTCGTGTCCATCGCCGGCAGCGAGCTCGGCCGGGGTCGCGGCGGCCCGCGCTGTATGACCTGTCCCATCCAACGCGATCCGGCGTAGCCGGCCAGCAACGAACGGAAAAGAGCGGAGCACGGCCATGAACCTGCAGGGAAGGAATCTCCTCAAGGAGGCGGACTTCACCAAGTACGAGTTCCTCTACCTGGTCGACCTGGCCGAGGAGCTGCGCCGGGAGAAGCGCTCGGGAAACGAGCGTCAGCGGATGGTCGGGCGCAACATCGCCCTCATCTTCGAGAAGGCCTCCACCCGGACCCGATCGGCGTTCGAGGTGGGTGCCCACGACCAGGGGGCCCATGTCACCTACCTCGGACCCGAGGAGTCCCACATCGGGCACAAGGAGACCATGAAGGACACAGCCCGGGTCCTCGGCCGGATGTTCGACGGCATCGAGTACCGCGGCTTCTCCCAGGACACCATCGAGGAGCTGGGAAGGTTCGCGGGAGTGCCGGTCTGGAACGGGCTGACCGATCAGTGGCACCCCACCCAGATGCTGGCTGACGTGCTCACCATGCGGGACCACCTCGGCCAGCCGTTGGAGCGGGCGACGCTCTGCTATCTGGGGGATGCGTCCAACAACACGGCGAACTCGCTGTTGGTGACCGGTGCCCTGCTGGGAATGGACATCCGCATCGTCGGACCTGAGACGTTGTTGCCCTCACCCCCGGTCGAGACCTTGGCCAGGGACCTGGGTGAGCGCTCCGACGCCGGCATCTCGGTCGGAAGCGATGTGGGGTCGGGGGTGAAGGGCGCCGACTTCATCTACACCGACGTGTGGGTCTCGATGGGAGAGCCGCCGGCCGACTGGGACGCCCGCATCGAACGGATGTTGCCCTACCAGGTCAATGCCGAGCTGATGGCGGCCACCGGCAACCCTGACGTCAAGTTCATGCACTGCCTGCCGGCCATCCACAACGCCGAGACGGAGATCGGTCGTCAGATCCACGACAAGTGGGGACTCGATGCCCTCGAGGTGACCGACGAGGTGTTCGAATCCCCGGCTTCGATCGTGTTCGACCAGGCGGAGAACCGGCTCCACACCATCAAGGCGGCCATGGTCGCCACCATCGGGGACTGAAGCGATGCGGCTGGTGGTGGCCCTCGGGGGGAATGCCCTCCTCGAGCGGGGCGAAACGCCGCTGGCCGAGATCCAGGAGAAGCACGTCCAGATGGCCGTGGACGCTCTCGCCCCTCTGGCCCGGGACCACGATCTGGTGATCACCCACGGCAACGGCCCCCAGGTCGGCCTGCTGGCCCTCGAGAGCGCCACCGATCCGTCGCTCCCCCACCCCTACCCCTTCGACGTGCTCGGGGCCCAGACCCAGGGGATGATCGGCTACTTCCTCCTGCAGGCGCTCGAGAACGCCCTGCCGGGCCATGAGGTGGTCAGCCTGATCTGCCAGACCGTGGTCGGCTCCGACGACCCGGCCTTCGAACACCCGACCAAGTTCGTCGGGCCCGTCTACGAACGGGAGGCGGCCGGGCGCCTCGCCCGCCTGCGGGGGTGGCAGGTCCGCCAAGACGGAGCATCATGGCGCCGGGTCGTGCCTTCACCCGAACCCCGGTCCATCGTCGAGATGCCGACCATCAACATGTTGGTGGCCAACGGAGCGGTGGTGGTCTGTGCCGGGGGCGGTGGGATACCGGTCAGCCGCGGCGGAGACGGGATGCTCCATGGTGTCGAGGCCGTCGTCGACAAGGATCTGACCGCGGCCATGCTGGCCCACGACATCGGTGCCGACGCCTTGTTGCTGCTCACCGACGTTCCCGCCGTCGAATCCGATTTCGGGACCGCATCGGCACGGGCCATCGGGCGGACGAGTCCGACGGAGCTGCGGGCGCTGCGGTTTCCACCTGGGTCGATGGGTCCCAAGATCGAGGCCGCATGCCGCTTCGTCGAGGCGACCGGGCACCCCGCCATGATCGGTAAGCTCGAAGACGCGGCGAGTTTGCTCGAGGGAGGCCGGGGCACCATCATCGAGCCTGACGCCTAGGGCCGTCCAGCACCTGACCCTGTCCGACCACCGTCGGCGAGTCGACCGGATCGAGCATTCGAAGGAGACAGATGAGCAGCCAAGCGGACAGCAGTCATCGGATCGTCGTCGGCCTCGATGGCTCGACCTCCTCGGTCGAGGCCGCGGAGTGGGCTGCCCGGCAGGCGGAGCTCACCGGGGCCACGCTCGAAGTCCTGATGACATGGGAGTGGCCGGCCAGCTATGGATGGTCGCTCCCCCTGCCACCGGAGTACGACCCGGCCCACGACAGTGAGGACATGTTCGACAAAGCCATGACGCCGGTCCGGGCCGCCCACCCCACCGTGACGATCCAGTCGAAGGTCCTCGAGGGTCATCCGGCCCCACTGCTGGTGGAGGCGTCCCGTGGGGCCGACCTGCTGGTGGTCGGAAGTCGGGGCCACGGCGAGTTCGCCGGCATGCTCCTCGGGTCGGTGAGCGAGCACTGCACGGCCAACGCCCACTGCCCGGTGCTGGTGTTCCGTTCCGAAGCGTGATCGAGAGTTCCCAGGACGGTGTCGGTCGAGCGGTGAAGGTCCGACCGTGACCACCGGGACGATGCAGGCCTGGGTGGTCGACACCCCCGGTCCCATTGACTCCCATCCTCTGCGGCGCGTCGAGCGGAGCATCCCGACCCCGGGGCCGGGCCAGGTCCGCCTGCGGGTGAGCGTCTGTGGCGTCTGTCGGACCGATCTCCATCTGGCCGAGGGGGATCTCACCCCCCGGCATCCTCAGGTCGTCCCCGGGCACGAGGTCGTGGGACTCGTCGATGAGGCCGGGCCCGACTGCCAGCGGTTCAACGTGGGAGACCGGGTCGGGGTGCCATGGCTGGCCCATACCTGTGGAAGGTGTCGCTACTGCGTGGCCGGCCGCGAAAATCTCTGCATCGCACCCGCCTTCACCGGCTGGGATCTCGACGGCGGCTATGCCGACTACGTCGTTGTCGACGAGGAGTACGGCTATCGGATTCCGGACGTGTTCAGCGACGAGCAGGCGGCACCCCTCCTGTGCGCGGGGATCATCGGCTACCGGGCCCTCCGGCGGTCGCAACTGCCGCCCGGCGGACGGCTCGGGATCTACGGCTTCGGGGGGTCAGCCCACCTCACCGCCCAGATCGCCCTGGCCGAAGGGGCCCGGGTCCACGTGATGACGCGGGCGCCGGAGGCTCGGACCCTGGCCCTGGAACTCGGGGCGGCCAGCGCCGGCGGTGCCGCCGACCCACCTCCGGAGGCGCTCGACGCCGCCATCCTCTTCGCACCGGTGGGAACGCTGGTGCCCACGGCTCTGGAAGCCCTCGACGGCGGAGGGACCTTGGCCATCGCCGGTATCTACCTGAGTGACATCCCGGTGCTCAACTACCAACGGCACCTCTTCGAGGAGCGCGCCCTGTGCAGCGTGACCGCCAACACACGCCAGGACGGGATGGAGTTCCTCGACGCTGCCGCCCGCATCCCGGTCCGGGTGTCGACCGTGGCCTACGGCTTCGACCGGGCCGATCAGGCCCTGGCCGACCTGGCCCACGACCGGGTCAACGGTGCCGCCGTGCTGGTCGGATCCAGCACGTCCTGACACCTGGACCCGCGGCGCACCGGGACCGCCTACGCCTCTTTGACCACCGCGTACCAGATCCGGTGAGCCACTCCCACGATCCCGTCGCCCATCCGGGCGTAGCGGCGGTAGAGCTCGCGCCGGGCCGACACCTCGTGGATGTCGCTCAGCTCGAGCAGCGCCGACATGGCCCGGCGGTAGACGTGCTCGAGTGACCGCTGCTGACGGACGGCGGCATCGGCGCACTCGGTGGCCCTGTCAGGGTTGGAGGCGAGGTCCGGAAACGCACGGACCAGGTCCTGGACCCCGAGCGAGACGAGGTCCGCCATCTCGACCATGGGGGGATCGGGATCCATCCTCAGGAGCTCGGCTTCGCGGATCAGGTTCTTGGCTCCCTCGAGGACCGAGTCGAGCCGTTCGGAGATCTCATAGATGTCCTCGGGACTGACCGCCGTCACGAAGGCCGTCTTCAGGGCGATCATGACCTCCCGGCCCGCCTTCTCGCCCTCATGGGCGACGTCCCGCACGACGGCCGCCTGGGAAGGTTCGCCCTCCGACCAGGCGCGGAGCGCGTCCATGCCCCTGAGGGCGATGGCACCCTGGCGGGCCAGGAGCCCCAACATGTCGGGGGACTCGGGCAGGAACCAGCGTCTCATCCGAGCCACCTCCAGATCACGAGGAACAGTGCGCCGAGCGCCGCGCTGACCGGCAGCGTCACCAGCCACGCCAACCCGATCTCACCCACCACGGCCCAGCGTACGCGGCGCCACCGCTCCCCAGTGCCCACCCCGACCACGGCCGGAGCCACGACGTCGGACGTGCTGATGGGCGCGCCGGCCAGCGAGGCGACCAGAACGATGGCGGCCGACGAACCCTGGCTGACCAAGCCGTCGAGGGAGCGGAGGCGGTAGATGCGCCGGCCGAGCGTGCGGACCACCCGCCACCCACCCAGCAGTGTGCCGAGGGTCAACAAGAGGGCCGAGGCCAGGACCACCCAGAAGGGGACGACGAAGTGGGTGAGGTTGCCGTTGGCCACCAGCGCCGCCGTCATCAGGCCCATCGTCTTCTGCGCGTCGTTGGAGCCGTGGGCGAAGGCCAGGCCGGCCGAAGCGGCCAGCTCGCCGCCCCGGACCGGCCGTTCGACCGCCCGCGTCGCCCTCCGGAGCAAGCGGCGGGCCAACCGGATGCCCAACACGGCCAGGGGAAGGGCGATGGCCGTAGAGAAGAAGAGCCACAACAGCGAGCCGAACACGCCCACGGGGCGCAGGCCCTCCAGGCCGCCCCAACGTACGGCGCTGAGCCCGCCCTCGGCCATGGACGCGCCGGCCAGGGCGCCCACCAGGCAGTGACCCGAGCTGCAGGGAAGGCCCCACCACAGGGTGACCAGGTTCCAGACCAGGGCACCGACCACCGCCGCGCCCAGAACGTCCAACACCTCCGGGGCCGGAACGAGCACGATGCCGGCGACCGTGGCAGCCACCGCCGTCCCCACCACCAGTGCGCCGACCACATGGAAGATGGCGGCGAAGGCAACGGCAGGCGCCGGGCGAACCGCTCGGGTGACGATCGGCGCGGCGATGGCGTTGCCGGCGTCGTGGATGCCGTTCACCAAAGCAAATGCTCCTGAGAGCGCCACCACCACCACGATCACCGGCTGATCCTCTCATGGCCCGGCCCTCTCCGAACGGGAAATCAACCCGCGTCGCGCCCGTCAAAGTTGACGGCGCAGGGCTATGATGAAAACACCCCGGCGATCGAACAGCCCCGGGTTTGCAGCACGAAGGAGGGTCCCGTGATTCACGTGCAGGCGGTATCCCCGACCGGTGACCCGGCGGAGCCAACCACCATCCCCGTCCCCATCGGGTTCGACCAGGCCCAGCGGCTCGACCGCCTTGCCCCTCTGATACACCAGCTCCTCGCCTGGGATCTCGTCACCCGCTCCGAGTCCGGTGCCTACGTGCTCCAGGACGATGTGCAGGAGCGACTCCAGGCCATCTCCGCGGTCCCGGCCACGGCCCAGGTCTATCTCGGACGCAAGTGTGAGACCTGCGGGCTGGTGCGGGCCACCCGGATGGTCGACGGCGCCCGGGTCTGCGGGCCCTGCAGCTTGGCCGCGGCCGAAGCGACCGCGCCCGCGCCCGACGCCGGCCCGGTCCGGCCCGAGCATCATGGGCTGCGGTCCCGCTGGCACCGCAAGGCCAGCTGACCGGAGTGGCGATGGGGGCTCCGGAACTCGGAGCCAACAACGGCCCTCTCGAAGACCGTCCCGACCCGAGCCGAGGCCCGACGGGCCCCGATCAGCCCGGGCTCAGCTGGGCCGAAGGTTTCGTCGCCCTCGGGCGACCCTCAGGTCATTACGCCATGGCCCTCCGGTAGAGGTTCAGCGACACGACGAAGAAGATGACGAAGATCGCCGAGCACCAGGCGATCGCCTGCCACAACTGGTGGTACAGCGGGCCGCCCTCGAAGAGCGCCCGGACCGAGTCGACGACCACGGTGACCGGCTGGTTCCGGGCAAAGGGTTGCAGCCAACCGGGCATGGTGGCCACGGGAACGACCGCCGAGCTGGCGAAGAAGAGCACGAACATCGGGAGGATGGCGGCCATCTGGGCCGTCTGGGGGTCTTTCACGGCCAGACCGACCGATGCGTAGACCCAGGTGAAGGAGTACCCGAACAAGATGATCAGGGCGACGCCTGCGAGGCAGGCACCGGCACTGTTGTGGAACCGGAAGCCGACGAGGAGACCCAAGCCGATGATGAAGACGAGGGCAAACACGCTGCGGCAGAGATCGGCCAGGGTGCGACCGGCCAGGAACGCAGAACGGGCCATGGGAAGGCTCCGGAACCGGTCGATCATCCCCGCCTGAAGGTCCTGAGCCAGGGCCAGGGCGGTGGTCATGCCTCCGATGAGTACGGCCTCCAAAAAGATCC
The DNA here is from genome assembly GCA_963713625.1 of uncultured Acidimicrobiales bacterium. GTDB lineage: Bacteria > Actinomycetota > Acidimicrobiia > Acidimicrobiales > RAAP-2 > Bog-756. Next base: position 99,502 of record CAVQMN010000002.1, read on the forward strand.
CCGGGACGATGTAGTCCACGTAGTCGACCCCCGGGATTTTGATCGACCCACCGAGCACATAGCGAAAGAGCAGGAGGATGATGGTCGGCTGGACGATCGACATGAACAGAAGCTGCGGCGTCCGGACGATCCGCAGCACATTGCGTCTGGTCACTCCAACCATGTCCCTCAAGGCGAGCCGCGTCGTCAGCGGGGTGGTCGGCGCGGTCAGGCGCCGGACGGCAAGGTCGGTCATCGTTCACCCCCGGTATCCGATGGCCGCGGTGAGGGCGATCCACCGTCTTCCGCCCCGTGACCGGTGAGGGAGAGGAACACGTCGTCGAGTGATGGGCGCCGGATCCCCAGGTCGTCCAGGGCGATGCCCTTGTCGTCAAGGAGCCGTCCGGCGGCAATGAGGGTCTTGGCGCCGCCGCCGATCGGAAGACTGATCTCCTTGCGGTCGGCGTCAATGCGGGGAGCGCTCCGTCCGAGCTCGGCGACCAGGGACGATGCCTTCTCCAGGTCGGCCAGTTCGGTCACCCGGATGTCCAACACGTTGCCGCCCAGCTGATCCTTGAGCTCGTCCGCCGTCCCGCGGGCCACGATGGTGCCGGCGTCGATGACGATGACGCTGTCGGCGAGGTGCTCTGCTTCTTCCATGTACTGGGTGGTGAGCAGCACGGTGGTCCCCTCAGCCACCAGGTCTTGGATGAATCGCCAGAGGTCGTTGCGGGTTCGGGGATCCAGCCCCGTGGTGGGCTCGTCCAGGAACAGGATCGGCGGATGCCCGATGAGACTGGCCGCGACGTCGAGGCGACGCCTCATCCCTCCCGAGTAGGTCTTGACCGGCTTGTCCCCGGCGTCGGTCAGCGTCACCCGTTCCAACGCTTCATGGGCTCGGCGCCGGTACTCCGACTTCTCCAGGTGATAGAGGAGACCGACGAGCTCGAGGTTCTCGCGTCCGGTGAGCAGTTCGTCGACGGTGGCGAACTGGCCTGCCAGACCGATCAAGGAGCGGATCTTCCTGCCGTCCTGGCTGGCGTCCAAACCCGCCACCAGGACACGGCCTTTGTCGGGCATGAGCAGCGTGGTCAGAATGCGGATGAGGGTGGTCTTTCCCGCACCGTTCGGACCGAGCATGGCCAGGACCCGGCCGGCATCGAGGGTAAGGGACACGTCATCAAGCGCCAACGTCGTCCCGAACCGCTTGGTGACTCCCACCACTTCTACGGCGGCATTCACCATCCGGCCGTCGGGGCCCCCGCGTTTCGAGCCCTCCCCTTTTGCACCTGGCCTCAACTGGCGCTCCTCGACTTGATCGGACCCGACGGCCCTCTCCCCGTCCATCCTCCCGCCGTCAGCCGCAGCCGGTTAGGGCCGAACGTCACACATCGGCGCTTCTCGGTACGGCGGGAACGGTCGGCACGGCGGGCACGGAACAGACGGACACGGCGAGGACTTTCGGCCCTAGTCAGGCCGGCCCCATGCTCCGAAGATGGAACGAGCGGGAGACAAGGAGTGCCGTATGAACGAGCTCAGTGAGGCGAGTAGCGACCAGAAGTCCACGTTCAACAATGCGCTGCGGGGGTTGCGCCTGACCGGAGCCAGCGTCAACACGCGGGCCCTGGTCGATGTGATCGCAAGGCACGGATCCGAGGAGGGTCGCCTGCTGGCCACCTACGAGAAGCTGGTCGACACCAGCTCGGACGAAGGTGTCCGGTACCTGGCCGGGCTCATCCTCGAGGACGAGCGGCGCCACCACCGGCTGCTGGCTGAGGTCGCGAATGCCATGGCCTGGGGATCGACCGCCGGATCGCCTGACGACTCCACCCCCGATCTGCCCCGTGCCCTGACGGGCGAGTTGCTCGAGCAGACACGGCGGCTACGAAAGGCCGAACGGGCGGACTATCGCGAGTTGCGCAGGATCCGACGGCGGCTGCGGCCATTTTCCCGCACCACCTTGTGGTCCCTGGTCATTGATCTCATGCTGCTCGACACCAAGAAGCACGCCACCATCCTCCGCTTTCTGGAGCAGCGCGGCCGGTCGCGTTGACCCACCGATTCTCCTACCGTTCGGTGGGGAGCGCCCCGCCTTCCGCCGCGTCCCGCTCGTTGTCGTCAGGGGTACCGCGCACCAGACTAATCACCAGGACGGCCGCCACCGCCCCGACGATCGGCCCCACCAGGTAGATCCACCAGCCGTTGAAGTCGAGGCTGACCAGATCGGGGCCCAGGCTGCGGGCCGGGTTCATCGAGGCACCGCTGATCGGGCTGGCGAACAGGCCGAGGAGGGCGACGGTGCTCCCGACGGCCAGGGCGGCGTTGTGGCCGATACTCCGGTAGCCGGTGGCGGTGTTGAGGATCACGGTGACCAGGATGGCGGTGAGGACGATCTCCATCACCAACGACCTCCAGTCGCCGCCGGGCTTGGCAATCGGATAGTTGCCGCCGGATGCCACATCTCCGAACATGCCCTGGAGGAAGAGGGCGGCGGTCACGGCACCGGCCAGTTGGGCGATGAGGTAGGACGGGACCCAGGCCATCTTGAACACACCCCGACCGGCGAAGGCCAGCGTGACGGCGGGGTTGATGTGAAGACCGGACAGCGGCCCGAGGGCGTAGATCATGGCCATGACCACCGCCCCCGGGGCGATGACCGCAGCCGTCCGACTGATCGGTCCTCCACCGGCGTAGTGGTCGATGACCCCGGCGCCGGCGGCCACGGTGACGAGGATGAAGGTCCCGAGGAACTCGATGATCACCCTGATCCACAGCGGCCGGTGCCGGAGGGTGTCCTCTTGGAACTTGATCAGGTAGCGGCTGCCGACCAGTTCGGCGATGTCCTGTCGGTCCGGAGAGATGCCGGGCGAACCGTCCGGTGCCGAGGGTGAGGGTGAGGGTGACGGCGAGGGCGACGGCGAGGGCGACTGGGTCATGGCAGGCTCCTGACTGTCTTCGATCGACGCTGCTCCCGATCGACTACTCCGCCGACGCCTGTTTCCGATCGGCGCCCCGGGAGGCCGCCCCGAGGATGAGCCGGATCACGATGGCGAACATGGCGAGGTCGGAGAGCATCTGGACGGTGGCGACCAGGCGGGCCGGATCGGTCTTCGGGGCGATGTCGCCGAAGCCCACCGTGGAGAAGATGGTGACGGTGAAGTAGAGGGCCGAGGTGCGGTCGAGTGGGCCGCCGAACGAGCCCGGGTCCGAGTGGGACATGGTCAGGTAGATCCACGCGAACAGGACCAGGAAGAGGGGAATGACCGTGGCCATGGCCACTCCGGCCCGCAACAGGGGGCGCTCGTGGATCGAGATGAGCCGGATCTCGTTCATCAGGACGGCCACGAAGAAGGCCAAGGCCACCCCGAGGCGGAGGGCGACCGACTCGTGGGCCCGGTGCTCGATGGGAAGGATGTAGTAGAGGATCAGCAACAGGGTGGCCGTCCCGATGGCCCGCACTGCGGTCTTCACCAAGTGGGACCGCTCGAAATCTCCAAGATCCTGAATAGTCGAAGGTACCATCCGGCCGGCCGTGTCCTGTGGACCGACAGCCCGCCCTATGTGGTCGAGGTCGTGCCCCGGGGGAGGGCCTCGTCGTTGCCGGGGGCACCGACGGCGGAAACCGGTTCGGTGCGGACGAGCTCGACGAGTCCCATGGCCACGGCGATCACCGCGAGGATCAGGGTCCCGAAGGCGTCGACGGCGTGGTTGGCCGGTCGCAGAGCCACGAAGAAGGCCGAGGCCGCGCACCAGGCCAGCGAGCGGTACGGGGATCGTCGGCCCACCAGATCGAGCATGAAGAACATGACACTGGTGGCCAGCAGGTAGTAGGGGAAGACCACCGACTCGAAAACCAGCCGGCTGCCCACACAGGCCAGGGTCAGTGCCACCAGTGCCATCGGGCGCCCGAGGGTCGGCCCGCACCGGAGGGCGGCCCATAGGCAGATGGCGAAGGCGAACACCACCGGGGCATCACGGGCCACGGCCGAGGCCACGTTGCCGGTCACGCCCAACAGGGTCAGCACCGTCGAACCGGCCTGGGCCCCGCCGGCGCCGAAGCCGCTGAGATTGTCGAGCGTGGCCCTCGGGGCGGAGACGGCAAAGGGCAGGATGCCGGCAACGAAGACGGCCACGGCGGTGGCGGCCATACGCCCCCGGGCGCGGAGTCCCGGGGCAGCCACCAGCGCGGGAAGGAACATCAGGACGGCGAACTGCTTGGACAAGAAGGCCAGGCCGAACAACGCGCCGGCCAACACCCAACGTCGTTTGAGGGTCTGCGCCAGCGCGGCGGTGGCCAGTCCGAGGCTGAGGATGTCCTGGGGGTGGTAGAGCTGGACGATGGCGCTGCTGGCCGAGGGCAGGACAGCCAGGAACGCCAGCAGGCCCACCTGCCGACCCAAGGTGGCCGCCTTGGCGGCACGCAACAGGGCCAGGCTGCCGAGGGCGAGGACCAGCCACGCCAGTAGCCCCAGCACTCCCTGGGCGCGGTACCAGGATGGCAAACCCGATCCGACCACACCGTCGGCCCGCCGGCTGATCGTCCCGCACTCGCCGACGTCGGCCGCCACGTTCGGGTCGGCCCGCAACGCGGGCGTGAGCCGAAGGGCCGAGGCCCGCGACGCGGTGGTGCACCAGGTCGGTGATCCGACCAGAGACGGGAAGGCGGCGACCAACGGTGAGACGACCAAGGCATAGCCGGGGGGATTGGGGAGCGAGTCGTCGGCGGCCGCGGCATGCAGTTGGCCCGACGCCAGGTCGGAGGTCACCGTGGTCAGCGGGACGGTGTCACCACCCGGAGGAGGTCCCTGGCGGATGGTGACGATGGCCACGAAACAGGCCACGGCGATGAGGAGGGGCACCAGTTCGGCGAGCCGGCGAGGCAGTCGGGTGGCGGTGGCGTGCCTCACGGTGTGCCGGTCCGAGTCCCCGAGCTCCGCTCCATCGCGTTCCTCCACCTCCCCCGTCAGACGGGTCACCATAGTCAGCCTGTCGGCCGGCAGACCCGGGCCGGGTGCGGAAGGTGGGAAGCCTGCGCCGGGATGAGGACTCGGGAGCCCGTGTCGGCCGCCGGGGGTTCGGGCGCCCCGCGTGGCAAGCTGTTCGGCGAGGAGGCCCCGTGCGCATCACTGCTACCGGCCCGGTGGCGGGTCCCGACCCGGTCGGCTCTCCGCTTCCCCATGGCCAGGGCTCCCCGATGATGAGGCGATCGGAACCTGGACGATGACGGGCGACTCCCCCTCTGCGGCCACGCTGGCTCCCACCTCGGCGCCGGGTGGGTCCCCGACGGCCGGCGTGGCCACGGTGGCCGCGGTCGTGGTCGGCCTGCTGGTGGGCGCGGTCTACCGCCAGGGCGCCTTCTATCCCCTGGACGCCTTCGGGGTGGTGGTGGTGTCGGTGCCCATGGTCGCCATCACCGTCCGGCGGAACCTCGACCGGCAAGGGATCACTGTCACCCTGGCGGTGGGAGCACTGGCGCTGTGGTGGTTCATCCGCACACTCATGGAGCGGAGCCCGGTTGCCTTCCTTCCCTTCGGCGCGGCCGTCCTGGGCTTCCTGGCCGCCTTCCTGGCCGTGCGGAGCCTGGGCACCCGGGACCGCTCCCGTGTCGCCGTGTCGGTCGTCGCCGTCGGTGCCGTGACCGCGGCGGCGGGACTGGCCGGGGTCCTCTGCCACTGGCACCCGCTGGCCCAGCACGCCGACGGGGTCTGGCGCATGTCGACCACCCTCACCTATCCCGCGGGGGCCGCCGCCCTCTTCATCGTCACGCTCCTCGTGGCCATGGCCCTCGACCTCCGGGCGCCACTACCCCGGGCGGCGGTGTGCCTGGGCCTGGCCGGCCTGGTGGCGACCCAGAGCCACTGGGAACTGGTGGCCCTGGGTGGCGGCGCGCTCGTCGTCCCGGTCCGCCGGTGGATGTCGGCGGTCTGGCCGCTCGCCCTCGGCTCCTTGGCCGGGCTGGCCGCCATGGCCTCGACCACCGCGGCCCACCCGTCGTGGCTCGCCGGTGGGGCCGTTCTCGTGGCCGTGCTGGCGTCCATGCTGCGGGCCGGGCCGATCGACACCGTGGATCGGCCCGGGCTCGCCGTCGTCGGGCTGATCGTCGTGGCCGGTTTCACCGTCTTCCTCACCTTGCACCCTCCGGTCGGCGCCGGCCCGCCCCAACCGGCCGACCAGGCCCAGACCCTGGCCTGGTCGGCATCGAATGCAACCTGGCGCTCGTCGGTCGTGACCGGGGTCGGCCCGCCACGGATCGACACCGCCCACGACTCGGTCGACACCTACCCCGGTTTCGTGCCCGACGGGTACCTCACCGTCATCGCCGACGGTGGGTTGGTCGGCGCCGTCCTCTTGCTCGGCTCGGTCGCGGCCGTGGCCGCGGCCGTCAGGCGACGCGACCTCCTGTCGTCGTGCGCGGCGGCCGGCCTGGTGGCCTTCGCCCTGGCCGCGGCCGTGGACTTCAGTTGGCAACTCCCCGCGCTCGCCCTCCTCGGCGGGTCGGTGGCCGGCCTGGCGTCGGGGCCCACCGACAACCCGACGGCAGACGCAAAGCCCGGTCCGGCGTCCGGCCTTCGACCATGGCCGCGCCTGCCGTACGGATCCGCGGTCGTCGGTCTGGTGACCGTGGTCGTCCTGGTCATGGTGGCGCAGCTCCTCATAGGTGCCGCCCAGGACACGGGCGGGCCGGCGCGGGCCCAGAGCCCGGCTCCGCCGCCCCGGTCGGCCACACCCGAGGCCCCGGCCCGGCTGATCCTCACCGGGCCCGGCGACAGCACCGACCCCTTCATGCTCACCTACCGGGGCCGCTACTACCTGTACACGAGCGAAGGGACGACGTTGATGAACGTTCCTCTCCGGATCGGATCGCGACCGGGGCGGTGGGGAACGCCCGTCGACGTCCTGCCCCGTCTTCCGGGCTGGGCCGAGGGTGGGCTGACCTGGGCCCCCGACGTCCACGCCGTGGCCGGGGGGTGGGCGCTCTACTTCACCGCTCTGCTCCGGGGGGTGAACCCGTACACCCACTGCATCGGCGCCGCCTTCGCCACGTCACCGGCGGGACCGTTCGTCCCCACCGGTCACCCCTTCATCTGCCAGCTCGACCACCGCGGTTCGATCGATGCCCGGGTCTACGTCAGCCCCGGGAACCATCTGGTCATGTTGTGGAAGTCGGAGGACAACGCCAACCCCACCGTTCCCGGACCGGACCAGGACGGGGTGACCGGTATCTACGCCCAGGACCTGAGCGCCGATGGACGGGTCCTGCTCGGACAGCCGGTCAAGATCTTCGCCCCGTCCGAGCCATGGGAGGGGACCATCGCCGAGGCGCCCGACATGATCGAGGAGTGGGGCATCTACTGGTTGTTCTTCTCCGGGAATTGGTACTACTCGACGTCCTACGGCATCGGGGTGGCCGCGTGTCAGACGCCGTTCGGACCGTGCTCGGACCCCGATCCCGATCCCTTCATCGGAAGCAATGACCAGGGACAGGGTCCGGGTGAGCAGTCCCTGTTCCGTGACGGGAACAACGTCTACCTGCTCTACAACCCGTTCCGGGCCAACGATCCCGGGCCGGTCATCTCCAGGCCGGTGGCCATGACCCGACTCGGATTTACACCCCAGGGGCCCTACCTGGCCGCACCCTGACGCCGGCACCCGAAACCGGCACCGGTCCTCTCCCGGCACGCCACCGGGGACTGGAGTAGCTTTGAACGCACTTGACGCGCCGTGCGCCGAGGCGGGACGGGGGTGGTCGCATGAAGCGATGGAAGCAGTGGGCGCGTTTGGCAGTCATTGCAGCCGCGAGTTGTGTGCTCGTGGTCACCGTCCTCCCCCAGGTCGCCTCCGGCATCGGTCTCGGCCCACTGGCCAACCGACTGGCCAGCTCCGGATCGTGCTCCAGTAGCGGCGGCGGTTCCGGTTCGAGCAGTACCTGTTCCGTGCAGGGGACGGTCACCGGCACCATCACGGTGACCGGTGCGCCCAAGGGATTCGTCCCCGCCTACAAGGGCGCGGGCGCCTGCCCCGACTCCGGACCGGCCGGCATGGCCTGCGCCAATCCCATCTACGCGCTGGCCGGCAGCTCGGGGACCTACACGCTGGCGCTGACCCCGGGGAAGTGGCGGATGGCCGGGTTCTATGAGATGCACGCCTACGGCGGGGCGTTCCTCGGCTCACCGAGGGTGGTGTCCATCCATGCCAACAAGACAATCACTGTCAATGTGACCACGGCCTACCGGAAGCCCGCGGCGGTCAAGGGATCGATCGCCGTCACCGGCGTACTGTCCGGCTTCCAGGTCCAACAGCTGACGGTGTTGCTCTGCCCGTCGTACGCGCCTTTCGACGGCACCTTCGCCTCGATCGCCTGCGTGAGCGGCTTCAGCGGGCAGTCGGGTGACAAGGGAACCTACCGGATCACCGGGCTGCCTCCCGGCCCCTGGGTCGCCTACCCGAGCTTCTGCACCTTTTCGGGAGAGGGCTTCTTCCAGTGCTTCACCAACGCCAAGGCGGGCAAGGCGGTCACCCTGACCGGCGGTGCGACAGCGACCGCCGACCTGACGACGCCCTTCCTCGTGCCCGGGAACGGACTCCTGTCCGGGAAGGTCACCGTCACCGGCGCACCGTCCGGGTTCTCCGACCCGGTGGCCGTCCAGGCCTGCCAGAAGCAGAACTGCCAGACCTTCTCGGTGTCCCCCGGGGACACGTTCATGGAGATCCTGGGCGACGGCACCTGGTCCGTCAACGCCCTCTACCAGGCTGCGCCTTTCTACAACTCCATCCTCGGACCCACCGAGACGGTGACCATCAGCAGCGGTCAGACCAAGATGGTGGCGCTGACCGATCCGTACCAGGTGCTCGGAGGGGCGACCGGGGCCATCAACGTCATCGGGGCCCCCCGGGTCCCGATCCAGAGCTACACCGTGCTGGCCTGCCCAGCCTCGACTCCGTGGAACGGTGGGTTGGCCTCGCCGGAGTGCCTGGTCGAGTACTCGGGACCCGGATCGGGAATCGGAGGGATCCTCTCCACCAGTGTGAGCAAGGTGTCACACCAACTGGCCGTGCACGCCGCGTCGCCGACCGCCGCTCTCAACTCCTACGAGTTGTCGACCCTCACCGCCGGGGCGTGGCTGCTCTACCCGGGCTATCAGACGGTGTTCGGGTCCTACACCGATCCGGTGGGCACCAGGATCGGAGTGGCCCCGGGCAAGACCACCACCCGGAACCTGTCGGTGCCCTATCAGCTGCCCACGGTCGGAGCGGTGACCGGCTCGGTGTCGGTCGTCGGCGCGCCCGAGTTCGACTTCCAGACGGGTGTGCAGGCCTGCAGCGCCCCACCCACCGCCAACTCCTGCAGCAATGAGCAGGAGGGCTACGACCAGTCGAGTGGCTACCAGCTGGCGCTGACGCCGGGGACCTGGTGGGTATCGGGCTTCGTCGACATCTACAACAACGGACCCGCCGAGGATCAGTCGATGACACCGGCCCGGAAGGTGGTCGTGAAGGCGGGAGTGGAGACCACCGAGAACTTCACCGTGGTCGTCTCGTCGTAACGGCGCGGGCCGGCACGACACCTCCGGGCATCAAGTCTGGGGTCGGGAAGGGGTCGATCAGGCCCGACCGCGGCCCGAATCGGGCATGGTAGAACTGCCGGCATGGACACCCGACCGATCGGTGCGCTCGAGGTCTCGGTTGTCGGCCTCGGGACCAACAATTTCGGGCGCGACATGACGGCCGACGACGTACCGCCGGTGGTCAACGCCGCCCTCGACTGTGGGATCAACTTCTTCGACACGTCCGACTCCTACGGGAACAGTGAGGAGCGGTTGGGACTCGCACTCGGCCACCACCGCGACGAGGTGGTCATCGCCACCAAGTTCGGGAGCCCGGTCGGCCGTGACGGCACCGGAGGGGCTTCGCCGGAGTACCTGCGCGGCGCGGTCGAACGCAGCCTGCGCCAACTCGGAACCGATCACATCGATCTCTACCAGCTGCACCGACCCGATCCCCACACCCCCATCGCCGACACCCTCGGAGCGCTGGACGATCTGGTCAGGGAAGGAAAGGTCCGCGAGATCGGGTGCTCGAACTTCTCGGCGGCGGAGATCGGCGATGCCGAGGCCGCCGTCGCCCCCGGTGGGTCGCGTTTCGTGAGCGTTCAGAACCACTACAACCTGCTCAACCGGGCCGACGAAGCGGAGGTGCTCCCGGAGTGCGTGCGCCTGGGACTGGCCTATCTGCCCTATTTCCCTTTGGCCAGTGGCCTGCTGACCGGCAAGTACGCCAGGGGCGAAGCCCCGGCGGAGGGCACCCGCATGCAGCGCTGGGGTGACCGTGTCAGTGGTGCCCTCAACGACCGGAACTTCGACGTGGTCGATGCGGTGCGTGCCTGGGCTGCGGAGCGGGATCACAGCATTCTCGATGTGGCCATGGCCTGGCTGCTGGCCAAGCCGGCGGTGGCATCGGTGATCGCCGGTGCGACCAGCGTCGACCAGGTACGGGCCAACGCCGGTGCCGGTCAGTGGCGGCTGTCGCCGGGTGATGTGGCCGACGTGGACGCGTTGGCTCCCGAACCCGGCTGAACCGCACCTCCCCCTCGGGCCGTCGGGCCGCGATGACCCGGGGTGACCGTCAGTAGTAGCGCCAATCACGATCCATGGGACTGACCAGGACGGTGCGGGGCCGCCTGCGCATCCTGCGCAGTACCAGGATCGGTCCGCCGATGGCGACCAGGGCGGACACCACCAGGATGGCCAGGGCGGCCAGTCCCCGGTCATCGGCCGACGACTGGCATTCGGAGACGAAGGCGTTCCACTCGGCGCGGCTCGCCCTGTTGCTGGCCGCCGGCTTCGGACCGGCGCCGATCGAGATGGGGTCGAACAGGGCCACGATCGGGGCCTCGGAGGCTTGGCCCGGACCACAGGTGCCTCCCGCCGCAGGCGGTGGCAGGGCGATGAAGACGCCAGAAATGGCCAACCCGGCTCCGAAGAGACCCAGGAACAGAAATCCCAATCTGACCCACAGCTGGGCTGAGGTGTGTTCCACGAGCGATCCCTTCCAACCGGGGTGATGTTAGACGCGCCCCACGAGCTCCGAAGGTCGGCCTACCCGTCCTCGGGGATCGCTTCCCACCACTGGCACCACCACTCCGACCCGACCAGAATCCGCAGTTTCGGGTGCCAGCAGTAGGAGATCTCGTTGTAGGGCTCGAGGTAGTACCGGCAGTTCTCGCACTTCTCTTTTCCCTGCGGCTTTCCCTTCAGGACCGCGTTGTCGGACAGATGTCGCAACTCGATCGACAGTGTTTCGTCGATCTCCTTGGGTTCGGGCTCAGGGATCACGTAGTCGGCCATCCGGACAAACTACCGCCGGCCTCTCGGGTTCCCGCCACCTTTCACCGACCGACAGGGAGCGGCTCTCGCCCGTCCCGGAGTCGGGATCGCCGCGCTGATCAGCCCGTTGTCGATCCACTGGCCCGATCCGATTGTTTGAGCATATACTTTGAGCACTTACTCAAATCGGCGCGGAGCCCGAGTCGCCGCTCAGATCGGAACCGAGGTGGAGTGTGGCGAAATCCGGAGCTCCGAGCCATATGTCGGAACGGAGCGGGGCCCGTTCGGCCGGCACCCGCCGCCAGCTCGTCGATGCCGCGGTCGAGACGTTGAAGGAGGACGGCTTCGCCGGGGCCAGCGCCCGGGCCATCGCCGAGCGGGCCGGGTCCAACCAGGGGCTGATCTTCTACCACTTCGGCTCGGTGACCAACCTGTTGCTGGCCGCCCTCGACGACGTGAGTGCCGCGCGTCTTCACCAGTACGGGGAAGCGGTCGACCGCGTCGGCTCGCTGGGCGAGCTGGTCGAGGTGGCCACGGATGTCTTCCGGAACGATCTCGACGCCGGGCATATCACCGTCCTCGTGGAGATGATCGCCGGTGCATCCTCTGTCCCCGGTCTGGGCGCCGAGGTGGCGGAGCGGATCCAGTCGTGGCAGGCCTTCGCCCGATCCGCCATCGCCGATGCCCTCGGGAGGACGTCTGTCGGCTCCGTCCTCCCGGCCGGTGACATCGCCCACGCGGTGGTGGCCCTCTACCTCGGTCTCGAGATGCTCAGCCACCTCGACGGCGATCGCCAACCGGCACTCGAGCTGTTCGCTCTGGCCGGGCGCTTCGCCGGCCTGTTGGAGAACGTGTCCGCCCCGTCGGCGACCACGACCGACGCCCCACCCCCAGAAGAGGAGAAGACATGAGCCTGACCGAAACTGCAGTCACCGGGAGCCGGCGTGGCGATGACACCGGGCTCGACATCGTCACCGGCGCCTTCAGCTACTCGGGGCGGGCCATCGCCTCGGCCACCATCGGACAGGGACGGCGGGTCCGAACGCTCACCGGACATCCCGAGCGTGCCCCCGCCCACTCGTCGATCGAGACCCGGCCCCTCGACTTCGACGACCAGCTCGGACTGGTCGAGTCGCTCCAGGGCGCGACGACCCTCTACAACACCTACTGGGTGCGCTTCGCCAGGAGCCGGATCGACCACGATCTGGCCGTGGCCAACTCCCGCACCCTCTTTCAGGCCGCGAGACGGGCCGGCATCCAGCGGATCGTCCACGTCAGCATCACCAACCCGAGCATCGCCTCACCGCTCCCCTACTTCAGGGGGAAGGCACTGGTGGAGCGCGCCCTGATGGAGTCCGGGGTGCCGTTCTCCATCCTCCGCCCGGCCATCCTGTTCGGCGGGGACGGGGTGCTGCTCAACAACATCGCCTGGCTGCTGCGGCACTTGCCCGTGTTCGCGGTCGGCGGGCGCGGCGGCTACCGGATCCGCGGCATCCACGTCGACGACCTGGCCCGCCTCTGTATGGCCCACGGAGCGGGACGCGACGATGTGGTCATCGACGCCGTCGGTCCCGAGCGGCCGACGTTCCTCGAGTTGGTGACGGCCATCCGCTCGGCGGTCGACAGCCGGGCCACCATCATCCGGGTTCCGGGTGCGGTCATCCCGCCCATGTCCCGGGCCGTCGGTTGGGCCCTCCGCGACGTCCTCCTCACCAGGGACGAGTACCTGGCCATGGCGGGCGGGCTGGCCGATACCGACGGTCCGGCCACGGGAACGACACGGCTCTCGGAGTGGCTCGAGGCACACGGCCGTCACCTCGGGCTCCACTACGCCAACGAGTTGGACCGGCACTTTGCCCGCTGAACCCGGTCGGGAGCGGGCCGCCGATGGCCGTGGTGTCAGGTGACCGGCGTGGCCGTGACCAGGTCGACGATGATCCGGCCCAACTCGTCGCCCTTCTGCTCCTGCAGGAAGTGGCCGGCGCCGGCGATCACCGAGTGCGCCTGCCCCCTGGCGCCTGGGACGCGCTCCTGGAAGACCCCGGCCCATCCGGCGGTGGCCGGATCGCCGTCCGAGTACGCGGTGAGGAACGGTCGGTCGAACTCGGCCAAGGCGGCCCAGGTGGCCCGGCCGATGGCCGCACCGGGGTCGTTCCGGGTGAGCGGCATCAGCCCGGTCAGCTGCCGCACCCCGGCCTGGTACGTGGCGTCGGGGAAGGGGGCGTCGTAGGCGGCCAGCACTTCGGGGGGCAGAGGGCCGGCCACCGCATCCACGAAGACGCTGGCCACGATGTCCGGGGCGCGGTAGTAGAAGAGGAGATAGTCCACCAGTGCCTCCTCCAGGACCACTCGGCCGTCCCCGAGCCCGTAGTTGGCCCACGCCAGCCGTTCGGCCAGCGCCGGGTCGGCCGTGTGGAGGACGGTGTTGGCCGCCACCACCCGGGCGAAGCGGTCGGGGTCGGCAGCCAGGGCACTGAGCCCGATGGGTCCGCCCCAGTCCTGGACGACCAGGGTGATGCCGGTGAGGTCGAGGGTGGAGACCAGGCTCCGCATCCACTGGATGTGTCGGGACAGCGTGTAGTCGGTGCGCTCCTCGAGCTTGTCCGAGCGCCCGAACCCGATGTGGTCGGGGGCGATGACCCGCAGCCCGGCTGCGGTGAGCACCGGAATGACGGTCCGGTACAGATAGGACCAGGTGGGTTGGCCGTGCAGGAGGAGGACGACCTGCCCGTCGGCCGGTCCGGCCTCGACGTAGTGCATCCGCACCGGTGGAAGTCCCCGGGCCCGCACCGTGGCGTAGTGCGGATCGTAGGGATAGCCGGGCAGGTCGGTGAATCGCTCGTCGGGAGTTCGCAGCACGCCGTCCATGATCCTCCCCGACCGTCGGTTGTCCCGGGGACGCTACCAACTTCCCGGCGGTCCCCGGCCCCGGCTCGGCCGGCCCGATCCCGCCGTCCCGCTCCCGGATCGGACCGGGTACGAAGCCGCGCCTCCGGCCCGCACCCGTGGGGATCCAAGGGGGTTCCCCCGGCAGAGGCACCACAGCGGACCGGCGGGTGTGCCATAGTCCACGCGTGCCGTTGCCACCCATCGAACCGCTCGTCATGCGTGTCGATGACGACGGCCCCACCCTGCTCGGCGGCTGGTCCGCCACCAGCGGGCTCAGGCATTTCCCGCGGGCACCGGTCTGTCCGTTCACCGGGGCCGACGACGTCGAGCCGGTCGATCTGCCGCGCACCGGGACGGTCTGGCTGCACACGACGGTCAGCGTGGCGCCGCCGGGGTACACAGGGCCGGTCCCCTACGGACTCGGGATCGTCGAGCTCGACGGGCCCCCCATGCTCCGGGTCGTCAGCCGTCTGTCCGGGCCCGACCTCGCCCCCGGCACCGCCGTGCGACTGGACGGTGAAGAAGTCCCGGGCCCCGATGGGGAGCCGGTCCTGACATGGGTGTTCCGCGGGTGAGCGAGGTGCGGATCACCGGGGTGGGACTTCACCCGTTCGGCCGGTTCGAGGGGGTGACCGGTCCGGGTATGGGCGTCGTGGCCGTGCAGTCGGCACTGGACGAAGCCGACATCGGGGTCCGCGACGTACAGGCGGCCTTCTGTGGCACGGCCTACGGAGGGGTGGCCGCCGGCCACCGCGTCCTCGGCGCGTTGGCCGGTACGGGTATCCCCATCTACGACGTAGAGGCCGGCTGCGCATCGGGAGGGGCGGCCCTCCAACTGGCGGCGGCGTCAATCGCTTCCGGGCAGTACGACCGGGTTCTCGCCTTCGGGATCGAGAAGATGCCGAAGGGGATCATCCGCTCGTCGTTCTTCGCCCCCTGGCAGGAAGCCGCCGGCCTCACGCCGGCACCGGCGTACTTCGCGCTGCGGGCGCAACGGCTGCTCGCCGATACCGGTCTGACCGCCGACCATCTGGCCCAGGTCGTGGTCAAGAACCGCCGGCACGGGGTCGACAATCCCGATGCCATGTTCAAGAAGGCGGTGACGGTCGACGAGGTACTCGAGGCCCGGATGATCTGCCCTCCCCTGACCCTGTTCATGTTGTGCTCGCCGAACGAAGGGGCAGCCGCAGTCGTGCTCGAGCGGGATGGCACCGGGCCCCGGGTGGCCGGTATCTCACTCCGTTCGCACCTCCCGGGCAATGTCCTGGGCGAGGACTCCCCCCTGTGCGGGATCGACGACACTTCGGTCACGCCGCCGACCACGCTGGCCGCCAACGACGCCTACGCCCAGGCCGGGCTCGGCCCCTCCGACATCGACGTGGTGGAGTGTCAGGACACCGACGCGGCGCGTGAGCTGCTGGCCTGGGCCGAGCTCGGGCTGTGCGCACCGGGCGACCAGGGGGCCATGCTGGCCCGGGGCGACGCCCTGATCGGCGGCCGGCTGCCCATCAACCCGTCGGGCGGGCTGCTGTCGAAGGGAGAGCCACTCGGTGCCTCCGCGCTGGGCCAGGTGGTGGAACTCGTCCGGCAGCTGCGGGGGACGGCCGGCGTTCGCCAGGTGGAGGGTGCCCAGGTGGCACTGGCCCACGTCATCGGACGCGGGGCCAACGCCTGCGTCACCGTGCTCGTCCAGTAACGGCCGACCTGGCTGACAGGCGCGCCGGCAGGACGCACAGAGCCGTCCTTTTCCGTCAGACGGCCGGGCGGGGCGACCTGCGCAGGGCGAGATGGGCCTTGACCGAGTCGTCGGTTGGCCGTCCGCCGCTGTCGCTCGCCTCCTCGAGGAGGTCGAACCACTTCGCCAAGGACGCCCGCAGCCGGGCGAGGCCGATAGCGAGCTCACCGATCTCCTCGTGGTGGAGCAGGTACTGGGACTCCCCGACGTGCTCGAAGATCCGGATGTCCCACAGCGACAGGCCGTCTCCGGCGATCGAAACGTCCATGATCAGGATGTTGTCGTCGAACTCGTACACCCAGGGGGGCTCCTCGCCCAGGCGACGGAGCTCACCGACCGTGTTGACGTCGAGGATGAACAGTCCCCCGTCGTTGAGGTGCTCGTACACCGCGGCGAACGTCGATTCCCAGGCCGCGAACGTGAGGAGGTGGTTGAGACTGTCGAACACGCAGACGATCACGTCGAACCGTTCGCCCAGCGAGAACGAACTCATGTCCCCCTGGACCAAGCGCGCCCTCGGGACCTTGTGCTCGGCCAGGGCCAGCATCTCCGGTGACTGGTCCAGCCCGGTCAGCGACGGGATCGGGGTGAGGCGGCTGAGGATGGATCCCGTGCCGCAACCGAGCTCGAGGAGACTCACGGCGTCGGGCCGATGGCGGTCGATGAAACCGAGCACGCGCGCAGCCCGCGGCGCCGGGTCGTCCATCGCCGCGTCGTAGAAACGGGCAAACCGCTCGTACGCTGGCACCGCTCAACCGTGCCACAGTGCGGCCGGGCGCGGGCACCGGGTCCGCTGAGTTCTGCCGCACAAGGGCTCAGCGGACCCGGCAATAAGGCATCGGTCGATTCCCGAATGGTCTTGAGGGTGATGACCGGGCTCCAGCCGTTGTCCGGCCACCGACCGTCGGCAACAGCAGGGACAGGACGGATCACCCCCGGTAGAGTCCCTCCGATGACACTGACCCCCGACTCCGTCCTGCTCACCGGAAAGGTCGCGGTCGTCACCGGCGGCGGATCGGGCATCGGCCGCGGTGTGGCGGCCACGCTGGCCGCCTTCGGGGCGACCGTGGCCATCTGGGAGCGCGATGCAGAGACCGGCGAGGCCGCCGCCGCCGAGTTCGGCGGTCTGGGGCTCACCGTGGACGTGCGGGAGAGCGACCAGGTCGATGGGGCTCTGGCCCGCACCCGCGCCGAGCTGGGCGAGGTCCAGATCCTGGTGAACAATGCCGGTGGTGTGTTCCGGGTCCCCTTCCTCGAGAGCAAGGAGAAGGGCTGGGACGCTCTCTACCGGGCCAACCTCAAGCACGTCATCCTGTGCACCCACCGGGTGGCCCGGGCCATGGTGGCGGCCGGGCTGCCGGGCAGCATCATGAGTGTGACCTCCATCGAGGGGGTCCGGGCCGCCCCGGGCTACGCGGCCTACGCCGCAGCCAAGGCGGGGGTGATCAACTTCACCAAGACGGTCTCGCTGGAACTGGCGCCCCATGGGATCAGGGTCAACGCCCTGGCCCCTGACATCACCTTCACCGAAGGACTGGCGGCCGTGGCGCCACCCGGCAGCCACGAACACTTCGGGAACGTCGTCCCCATGGGCAGGGTCGGGCACGTGGACGAGATGGCCGGGGCCGCCGTGTTCCTGGCTTCCGACCTCTCCAGCTACGTGACCGGCCAGACACTGCACGTCGACGGTGGCACCCACGCGGCCGGCGGTTGGTACCACCACCCGACTTCGGGCGACTACATCCTCGGGCCGCCCTGACCCGGCGGTCCCGACGGCACGGGCGGGGACCGCCGGTCAGCTGCCGAGGGCTGGATGTCGCCGGGCGACCATGGGCACGATCACGCCGCGGGGTGAGAGCCATCCGGCCGCGGCCCCGACACGATTGGCCAGGCCGGGGATGATCACGGCCCGGTCGGCATCCAACCCGGCGACCGCGGCCCGGGCCACGTCGGCGGCCGACAGCCACATCACCTTGGGCATGGCCGCCGTCGCCTCCTCGTCGGAGATACCGGCGGCGGCGCCGAAACCGGTGGCCACCGGCCCGGGGCACAGGACGCTCACCGTCACGCCCTGGCCCCTCAGTTCGCCCCGGAGGGCGTGGCTGTAGGAGAGCACGAAGGCCTTGCTCGCGCCATAGGCGGCCTGTCCGGGAAGAGGCTGGAAGGCCGCAGTGGAGGCCACGTTGAGGATGGCACCACTCCGGCGTTCGACCATCTCCGGCGAGAACAGGGAGCACAGATGGACCACGGCTTCGACATCGGTGCGGATCAGGGCGACCTCGGCAGCCGGGTCGGAACGGTGGACGGGGCCCATGGTGGTGAAGCCGGCGTTGTTCACCAGCACGTTGACCGAGAGGTCCCGGCTCTCGAGCTCGCCGGGAATCCGGCTCCGTGCCGACTCGTCGGCCAGATCGGCCACGATGACCTCGGTCCGGACACCGTGCCGAGTGGCCAGCTCGTCGGCCAGGGTGCGCAGCTTCTGCTGGCTCCGGGCCACCAGTGTGACCCCGAGTCCCCGGGCCGCGAGGAGGCGGGCCAGCTCGCTCCCGATGCCGGACGAGGCTCCGGTCACGAGACAGGTGCGGTTGGGGCTCGGGGCGGGAAGGACCATGGCCCGAGCGTAGGTCCTGGCCCAGAAGGCCGCGCCGGCCGGGACGCGCCGCCGACCCCGTTCGGCAGGCTTCCGACCCGGACGGCGCGGGTGGTGGGACTCGTCAGCCACGGCCCGGGGTGGCGTAGACAGCCCGGGCCCGGTACCGGAGCGGTCGCTCCTCCAGCTCCTCGAGATAGTGGGCCACCCAGCCGGCGACCCTCGCCACGGTGAACAGGGTCCGGCCCGCATCGGCCGCCATCCCCGTCGACCAGGCGATGGCGGCCATGCCCAGATCGACATTGGGGCGGGGGATGGCGTGGGCCGCGGCCACCTCGATGAGCCGATGCACGGTGTGGACCTGGTCGGGGGTGGCCAGCAGTTCGAACAGCTCGAGGAGGACGGAGAACCGGACGTCGCCGTGCTTGTAGACCGTGTGGCCGAACCCGGGCAGGACACGCTGCCAGCGGAGCGTGTCGTCGAGCGCCCGTTCGGCGCCGTCGCGTTCGGCGTCGACCAGCAGTGAATAGGCCAGCTGGCTGGCCCCACCGTGGAGCGGACCGGCGATGGTCCCGAGCCCGGCCAACACGGCGTCGTAGACATCGGCCCGGGTGGAGGCGGCGATGCGTACGGCCATGGTCGACGTGGCGAGTTCGTGGTCGGCCATCAGCACCATGGCCGCGTTGACCGCCCGGATCAGGCCGGCCGTCGGACCGGGGGACAGTGCGGAGGCGAGGCGTTCGGCCATCGAGCCGACCAGGTCTGTGGCCCCGTCCGACCCGACCGGCCCGGACGCCGGAGCCGGCGCTTCGGCCGCCGACCCGGGAGCCGCCGCCGGCGTTGCCACCGCCAGGACGTCGACCATCGACGCCGTCAGCCGCCTGGCCGTCCGGGTCACCGCCTCGGGCCGGAGATCGGCACGGAGCGGATCGAGGGCGCCGGCCATCACCACCGCCCACCGGATCCGGTCGGAAGGCCCGAGGTCGGGAGGTCGGCCGAGGACGAGCGGCGTCCAGTCCGGGGTGCCCGGCGCCCCTTCCTCGCTCGCCATGGCCGCGTGGCGGCGGGGACCGGGGACCGGATCAGCCCCGGTGTCCCACAGCCACTCGGCCGCCTGCTCGTAGCGCCAGCGGGTGGCCAGGTCGGTGGCCCGGCGGCCCCGGTAGATCGGGCCCTCATCGGTCAGCTGGGTGATGGCGGTGGTGATGGTGACCATGCGGGTCTCGACGGCCTTGCCCTGACGGGACCGGCGGGCCAGACGCTCGACTTCGTCGACGTCGAACAGACGTCGGCGCCCGGTGGCGGCCGGATGGGAAACCAGCAGCCCACGACTCACGTAGGCATAGAGCGTCGACACTTTGACACCGAGACGGCGGGCCGCCTCGTCACTCTCCAGCATCCGGTCCATGGGGATTGAGCCTAGGGCGATGATATTGACTTGATCAACATTTACACAGGACGGGAAGAACGTCACACTGGAGGAAGCAACCGATCAGACGAGAAACCGGCGGCAAGGGCCGCCCGGAGCGAGGAGCGTACCCATGGCCACCGCCGTACAGGAGTTGATGTCATCCCCCCCTGTCACCTGCGACGTCGACGCGTCGTTGACCGAAGCCACCCACCTGATGAACAGCAGGCAGATCGGATCGGTGGTGGTGACCGACGGCCCGGCCGTCGCCGGCATCCTCACCGAACGGGACCTCTTACGGGCCGCGGCCACCAGAGGCGATCCGCTCGCCGATTCCGTCCGGCGGTGGATGACCGCAGACCCGGACGTGCTCGGTCCCGACGACGAGGTTGTCGAGGCGTGGTCGGGACTGACCCACCACCACTACCGGCATCTCCCCGTGGTGGACGAGGGGTCCCTGGTCGGCGTGGTCTCGATCCGCGACCTCCTCACCGTGGCCCAGATCCGACCGGCTGACGAGATCAGCGCGGACGTGCCCCGAGGACTCGAAGGGGTGGTGGTGGCCGAAACGTCGGTGGGTGATGTCAGGGGGCAGGAAGGCTTCTTCCACTACCGCCAATACTCCGCCACCGATCTGGCCGCCCGGCGATCACTCGAGGATGTCTGGAAGCTTCTCTTCGACGGGCAACTGCCCGACCGGACCGCCTCCCGGGCCTTCGGGGACGAGGTGGCGTCCTTGCGGGGCATTCCCGACGGGCTGGCCCGGATGCTGCCGGCGTTGGCCGCCACCGGGACCCCGCTCGACGTGTTGCGCACCGCGGTCTCCGTGCTCGGATCCGAGCTCGGCTGGCGTCCCTCCCTCGACATCGACCATCCGGAGCTGCGATCACAGTCACTGCGGCTCTGCGCGGTCGTCCCCACCCTGCTCACCGCGGTGTACCGACTCCAACAGGGCCGGGAGCCCGTCCCGCCCCGTGACGACCTCGGCTACGCGGCCAACTACCTGTGGATGCTGCTCGGGCATGAGGCTCCGGCCGACCACGTCCGGGCTATCGAGCAGTACCTGATGCTCACCATCGACCACGGGTTCAACGCGTCCACGTTCGCCGCCCGGGTCATCGCATCGACCGGAGCCGACCTGGCCGCATCGGTGGTCGGAGCCATCGGGGCGCTGTCGGGACCGTTGCACGGGGGGGCGCCGAGCCGGGCCCTGGACATGCTCGACTCGATCGGAACACCCGATCGGGCCGAGTCGTGGATCCGCGACGCCGTCCTGCGCGGTGACCGCATCATGGGATTCGGCCACCGGGTCTACAAGACCGACGATCCTCGGTCGGTCTTTCTGCGGGATGTGGCCCGGGGCCTCGGTGGCGACATGGTCGAATTCGCCGAGCAGGTGGAACGGACGACGGTCGACGTGCTGGCCGAGCTCAAGCCCGGTCGCCAGCTCTACACCAACGTCGAGTTCTTCGCCGGGGTGGTCATGCACACCTGTGGCATCCCCCGCGAGATGTTCACCCCGACCTTCGCCTCCAGTCGGACCATCGGCTGGGCCACCCATGTCATGGAACAGGCCGCCGACAACCGCCTGATCCGCCCGGCGGCACGCTACGCCGGTCCGCCTCCGCCCCAGCCGGTGCCGGCAGGCTGAGGAGGCAACGATCAGCCGGCCGCGGGATCCATCGGAGGGCGGATGCCTGCGGACGTGATGGCGTGCTCCTCCACCCACTGGAGGTGGAGCTCGCGTCGGGAGAATCGCCACCCCGATTCGGTCAACCGGTAGGTGTCGTGGTACCGGATGAACCACACCGTGTCCGTCCCCCCGTCGGCGTCGTCCCCCGTCCCCGCGTTCGGCCCACCGGTGGCGGACGCGTGGTGGGCGGTACACAACACCGTTCCCGTGGCCGTGGCGCCGTCGACCACGTACCGGTGGTTGGACACCTGATGGAATGTCCGGGCGTAGATGCGGAGCCGGTCCGGCACCTGGCGGAGGGAGTCGTGGCCGGAGCGGGTGATCACCGGCCGGAGGTCGACGGGATAGTTCGGGACCACGAGTTCACCATCGGTCGTGAACAGCCCGGCGAACCGCTCGCCATCGCGGTCGTCGGCCGCAGCTCCGTACTCGGCGGAGAGGGCCATCAGCTCCTCGACGGCCGAGCGCTCGTCGAACGGTCGGCCAGGGCCGGTCACGATCGTTGGTCACTCCGGCCGGCGACCAGGGCGAACCGCTCGGCGAAGGCCGACATCTCGTCGTGGATCTGGGCCAGGTCGTCGCTCATCGATGTCGAGACCACCAGACGCGCCGCACCGGCCGAGCGGGCCTCGTCGATGTCCTGGTCCGAGGTGGTCGGGAGGTAGCCGGACAGGGTCAGTTCGATGGACGCCGGGTCACGCCCGGCCTCCTCGGCTGACTCGCGCAGTTGGGTCATCCTCATGTCGAGATCTTCCGCAGCCAGCCCCAGGGGCTGGAAGCCGTCCCCGATGCGCCCGGCTCGTCGGGCCGCAGCTTCGCTGTGGCCGCCGATGTGGATCGGCACACCACCCGGTCGCGCCGGCTTGGGATAGGAATGGGCGTGTCGGAACGAGAAGAACTCGCCGGAAAAGTCAGCGCCGGAGGGCCCCGAATCGGCCCAGAGCACCCGCATAGCGGCAATCGTCTCGTCGGTGCGCCGGCCTCGAGTGCGGGGATCGGCACCCGTGGCGCGGAGCTCCTCGTCCATCCAACCCACCCCCACGCACATCCGCACACGACCCGCCGACAGGACGTCGACCGTGGCGATGCGCTTGGCCAACACGACCGGATGATGATTGGGAACGACCAACACCCCGGTCGCCAGGCCTATCTGGTCGGTAACGCCGGCCAGATAGGCCATGAGATCGAGTGGGTCGGGGATCCGGCAGTCGTCGGGCAGTGGCATCTTCCCCGACGTGGCGTAGGGGTAGGTGCTCTGGTAGTCGGAGATGACCACCGCATGTTCCACCAGCACGATGGAGTCGAAGCCGCACGTCTCGGCGTGGCGGGCGAACGAGGTCATCCACACCGGGTCGGCGGTGACCCCGGAGCGCACTGGGGGAATGATCCCGAATCGCATGTCCTGGCTCGCTTTCGTTGCTGCTCTGTGGCGGGGTCGGGCTGGTGGGTGAGTCTACTGAGTGCCTGGAGCCGACGATCCTGGTTCGGAGAAGGCGCTCCTCGGCCGGTACGATGAACCGGTCATGATCCGGGTGATCTACCGATGGTACGTGCCGCCCGACCGTCACGACGAGTTCCTCCGATGGTGGCACGACGGGACATTGCGCATCCGCTCCGAGCACCCGGGCGCCATGGGAAGCACGTTGTGTGACCCGACATCCTCCGGCGACCGGGTCGTCGCCATCGCCAGGTGGAGATCTCGTGAAGCGCTCGAGCAATTCTGGCAGCACCCGGGCGGATCGGGAGTCGAGGGGGTCGACATGGAGAGCGTCGAGATTCTCGAAGAGTTGGATCATCTGACCCGGGAGGAGTGACCAACCGGAGACCGACACAGCCGACACGCTGCTTCCGGTCAGGTGGCGTTCCCCATTGTCAATTCGTCCTGCTGCGAGAAGCCAGGCGATCGGCCGGCGGCCTTGTAAGGTCACGGCGTGGATGCCAGCCGACACCCTCTGATCAGTGCCGCGATCGGCTGAGGCGGATGTCCGTGACGCCGACGGGAGACGGGGCGATGATCCGCGGTGCGATTCGTGGCCACTGAACTGGACGAGGTCAAGCTTCCAGCCACGCTGAGGGACGCGGTCAGGGACCAGATCGCCCTGACCCTCGAGCCACCGTACGAAGGCCCGATCACCGTGGCCGTCAACGGCGCCCTCATGAGTTCCGCCTGGTTCTTCCTTCCCCTGGCGTTGCGGGACGACATCTTCACCCTGCACGGCCCACTGGCCTTCGCTCTGGTCCTCGCCGCCTGGATGTACTCCGACGTACCGGCCACCAACGTGCTCGGTCCGGATGCAACCAGGGTCATGGCGGCAATCGACGACCCGGTGATGTTCCGACGTCTGCTGTACGCCAAGAACATCGTCCTGTGGGCCATGGTCACCCCCGTCTGCTCGGTGGTGGCGGTGATCGTCGGGCTCCTCAACCAGGATCTCCTCTCCATCCTTTACACCATCGTGTGGATCGGAGTCGTACCCTTCGGTGCCCTGGCCATCTCGGCCTGGGTCGGAATCGCCTTTCCCTACCACCCGATGCCATTGCGGGTCCGATGGGAACACCGAAGCCCACCGCTGCGAATGTTGGCGCGGTGGCTGACCCTGGCCGTCACGCCCTACGGCCTCGTTCCCGTCCTGGCCGGCGTGCTCATGGCGCCTTCACTCCTGCTCTGGGGGTTCACGTCCAAACACGGGCTGACCCAGAGGCTGCCGGATCATGACCTCGGATTGGGAGTGGCCCTGGCCTGTGTCATCTCGGTGGCGTGCTCGGTGGGTGGCCACCGCCTGGGATGGAGGTTGGCCCGGCGCCGTCGGACCAAGCTGCTGACGTTCCTGGCCGATCCGCTGGCGGGTTGACGACCGGGGACGTTCCGGCCCGCCCACATCGACGAGCGGTGTGCCCTCGTCCTCAGCGGTGGGCTCCTGATCCGTCGCCGACGAACGTGAACATGGTCTCGGTGGGATCGAACGGTGGTGGGGAGGAAAAGAACCGGTGAGTCCCCACGCTGAAGAAGGTCCCGTCCTCCGTGTCGAACGCGACTTCCTCGAATCCCGCCTCTCCGAACCACATCCGGATGGACGGGGTCAGATCCGGTTCGAGCCGGTGCCTTGTCCAGATCACGACACCCCCCGTCACCAGAAGCTTCGGGAGCGTGTGCACGGTGGCGCGGATGTCCGCGTCGCTGATGTTGCCGAACACACCACAGGCCATCACGATGTCCGCGGGAACGGCACCGGCGTAGGCAGAGGTCTCCGATGCATCCCCCTACATGACGTCGAACTGGGTGAGTCCTGCCTCACTGACCGCCGACCGGGCCTGATCAGCCAGCCCCGGATCGAGTTCGACCAGGAGACCGTGTACATCGCTGCGGCGTCGGTGGGTGGCCACCACACCGAGCACATCACGAGCTTGCCCGGCGCAAAGACTGACGAGTTGGATCCGGCCGCTCGGAGCCTGGTCGAAGGTGGAGCCCAGGCGCCTCTGCACAATGGAGAGTCGTCGGCTCAGGAAGGAGCTGGGATCCTCGTAGCGGCGTGCCATTTGGCCCAATATCCTCCTCGTTCATACGCAGAAGGTAGCAGCGCGCCTTCGGGCCAGGGAGCCCGTCAACGGCTCACGGAGCGCGCCTCAAAGGCAGATCTCACCCGCTCCAGCTCCAACTCCACGACTTCGAGCACCTGCTCGTCCCGAGCCACCCACTCCGGCCCGGCCTCGGTGGAGAAGGTCGAGCACAAGCGGGACAGCTCGGTGGCGCCGAGGTTGGCGCTGGATCCGCGCAAGCTGTGGGCCGATCGGACCACCGCGTCGGAGTCAGCCACAGCCAGTCCCCGGTGCAGCTCAGCGATGCGACCATCGGCATCGGCCAGGAACTGGGCGGCCAGCCGGCCGAGGAGATCTTCCCCGGCCGCCTCTCCGAGCTGCTGCAGCTGATCGAGGATGCCGAGGTCCAGCGCAGGAGTGCCCGAGCCGACACGGACGGCGACACCGGCGACCCCATCCCGGCCTGCGGCTGTGGACGGCAAGCGTCTCCGGGGCCAGCGGGACAACGCCGATTCGATCCTCCCCAGATTGAAGGGAATGACGATGACATCGTCCATGCCCGAGCTCACACAACGGTGCCGGTCGACGGGCGTGTCCGACTCGGTGATGGCGATGATCGGGGTTCGACCCGACGTGCCCTGCAGGCGTCGGATCTCCTCGGCGGCCAGGTAGCCGTCAAGCGAGGGAAGGACGCAGTCGATGAAGATGGCGCGGTATGGCCGGAGGATCGCCGCGGCGACGGCCTCTTCTCCGTCGGCCACGACGTCCACCTCGTGACCCAGCCTTTCGAACATAGCCCGTCCGATGCGCAGGCTGACCGGATTGTCCTGGGCCATGAGCACGCAGTTGTGCGCGCCGTGGCCCATCGGCCGAGGCCGGATGTTGGCCTGCTCGTTCACGAAAAGGCCGTCGCCGCACCCGTCGCCGGTCCGGGTGCCGATGACGTCACCGTGTCGACGACGGCTCGGCGGCCGGCCCTCGGCGCTCACCAGTTGAGCCAGTTCATTGCGGAGGTCCTCGAAGGCGGATCCGATCCCGGCCAGATCTTCCCGGGCGGTGGCCAACACGTCAGGTGCTGGTCGGTGTCGCAGGCGGCGACACGCCTGGGCCAAACGGCGTCCACCCATCTGGGCGCTGCTCCCTTGGATCACATACGCATTCGGACCGATGGCGGGGACGTCGCCCGCCTCCATCGCGGTCCGGAGTCTGGTGATCCGTCCTTCCGAGTCATAGATGAACTGGCCGACGAGTTCGGCGACGAAGTTCTCTTCGTGGAACTCACCCAGCCGGCACACTTCGTCGAAGTGGGCCCGGTCGAGAACGACATCGTCTTCGGCATGGGCTCCCCCGCCCGCGGCGTTCCCTTCGATCTTTGGTCGATCGCCCATCAAGGCAGCAACGAAGCTCACGAGAGAGTCCTTCTTGACCGGTTTGGCCAGATAACTGTCCATGCCCGAGGCCAGACATCGTGCCCGGTCCTCCGACCGCGCTCCGGCGGTCATGGCGGCGATCGGAGTGTGCCACGTGGTGCCCTCCTCGG
Organism: uncultured Acidimicrobiales bacterium; assembly: GCA_963713625.1. GTDB lineage: Bacteria > Actinomycetota > Acidimicrobiia > Acidimicrobiales > RAAP-2 > Bog-756. The sequence goes on from CAVQMN010000002.1 coordinate 126,197, forward strand.
CCCTGATCGCGGCCGTCGCCTCGTAGCCGCTCAGCACGGGCATCTGGCAGTCCATGAGGATGAGGTCGTAGCGTCGGGTCTTGTTGGCCGCCACCGCTGCGGCCCCGTCGAGCACGGTGTCAACCTGGTATCCGGCTCCCGACAGCATGGCGACAGCCACCTCCTGGTTGACGAGATTGTCCTCGGCAAGAAGGATCCGCCCGGACCTGGATCCGGCACTCGCTGGCGTCGCCGGTACCGGGTGACCGTTGGGCGCTCCATCGTCAATATTGAGCGCCGAGTACAGACATTCCAACAGATTGTTCTCATGGACAGGTTTGGACAGCGCGGCGCAGAATCCGGCGGCTTCCGGCTTGTTCAAGTCGTACCGCCACGCCAGATCGGTCATCAGTACCAGCGCCGTGGTGGAGGATGAGTCTGCGACGATGGCGTCTTTCAGCTCCTCTCCGCCCATCTCCGGCATGAATCGGTCAAGCAGGGCAATGGCAAAGGGCACGCCCTTCCTGGACGCGTCTTGAATCGCAGCCAGTGCGGTGGGCCCGGTCGCCACCGCCGTGGTGATCATGCCCCACGCGCCGAGATAGTCAGCGAGGACGGCCCGCTGCGAGGCGTTGTCGTCCACGATCAATGCCGGAAGCCCGGTGAGGTCGGGATGGGCCGACGCCGGAACATAGGCATCCCAGGTGGCGGCAGTGGTGGGAATCGTGAACCAGAACGTGCTTCCCTCGCGTGGACGGCTGGTCACCCCGAATTCGCCCCCCATGAGCGTGACCAGGTGGCCGGTGATGGCCAGCCCGAGGCCGGTGCCACCGCGTCCCCGGGCCGTCGATGCGTCGGCCTGGACGAATGGCTGAAAGATCACGCCGATCTTTTCGGGCTCGATGCCATCGCCGGTGTCGCGAACTTCGAAGCGCACCACCGGCTTCACCCCGTTGACCTGGTGCTGGGAGACACGAATGACCACCTCGCCGACCTGGGTGAATTTGATGGCGTTGCCGACGAGGTTCATCAGGATCTGACGCAGGCGGCCGGCGTCCCCCTTCACCAAGTGGGGCACCGATGTGTCGACCACCGCCACCAACTCGATACCCTTCGACTGCGCCGAGCTGGCCAGGAGATCGGCAACGTCGTCCACGACGGCCCGGAGGGCGAAGTCCTCCCGGTCGATGGCAAGCATCCCGGCCTCGACTTTGGAAACATCGAGAATGTCATTGATGATGGTGAGGAGCGCCTCGCCGGAGTTGCGGACCGTTTGTGCATAGTCGCGCTGGCGTGGATCAAGGTCGGTATCCAAGAGGAGATCCGTCATGCCGATGACCCCGCTCATCGGGGTCCGGATCTCGTGACTCATATTGGCGAGAAAATCGGACTTCAACCGGGAGGCCGTGTCGGCGGTGTCCCGGGCTCTGCCCATGGCGGTCTCCGCCCCGGCCTCAGCCGTGACGTCGGCCACGATCCCGACCAGCCCGGCCCTTCCTCCCTGACTGTCCGGGAGAGCGATCGCCGTCATCTGGGCGATGCTCGGTTTCCCGGCTGACCGCGGAATCTCGAACCGATAGGAAATCTCGGTGCTGAAGTCTCCCGAGATGTCCAGCTGGTCCATGAGATCGGAACGGAGTTCCGATGCGATGATCGTGTCGAGGGCACTTCCGGTCGCCTGATCCGGCCCGACCCCCGTGATCTCCGACCAGCGTGGGTTGGTATACACGTATTTGTTCTCTGCGTCGGTCCGGAAGATGCCGATGGGGGCAGAATCGGTGACGATTCTGAGATGTTCGGCGGCAATTTGAGCGGCACGAGCCTGTGCGGCCAAGGCATGGGCATTGGCGATCAGGTTCAACAGGACCTGCGGGCCGATCTCGTCCGGAGCCACCGGTCCTCCGTCGATCATCATCGACTCGAGGCCAACTGGTGAATCTGGTTGGCCAAATGGTCGATTCGTGGCTGGGTCACGAAGACGGCCGCGCCCGCATCCATCGCCCCTTGCTCCCATTCGAGCGATTCCGCGTAGACCACGATGACTGACCGCGGTGAACGCATGCGTATCTCAGAGAGCACCTCCGCCCCCGGGGAGCTTTCGGCCGAGAGGTCGAGTACCACGAATTTCGGTTGCGCCAGATCGACGACTGCGAGCAGGATCGGCTCCGTGTAGGTCTCCGCCACGACATCGATTTCGCAGACTCTGAGCATCCTTCCCACCATCTTGCGGATCATCGGATCGCCTCCAAACATGACAGCTCCGGCATGGGGAACGTTCGGTAACTCCAACTCCGGCTCCCCGAAGCCGTGGACAGCGCCCGGCTGCTCCTAACTCGTGCTGACATCGAAGGTGGCCGGCCGGGCAACAATGGCTTCGAGTCTTCTGAGCAGGTCAAATGGCGGAATTCCTTTGGGCACAAAGGCGGACGCACCCGCGTCCAGCAACGCCGAGCCGACTTCCGGGCCGACGACAGAAAAAATGATCACCTTCGCCCCGGGCGCGGCCCCGACGATTCCGCTCAACGCACTGGCGCCGTCCAACCGGGGCATCGACAGGTCGAGCAGCACGAGGTCGGGTTGCAAAAGCTCCGCCTTCTCGATCGCCACATCCCCGTCGTGGGCTTCACCGGCAACGTCGAACTGAGGGCTGTATTCGAGCACAGTCCGGAGGTACCGGCGGGTCGACGAGACGTCATCGACGATCAAGACACTGAGCGGATCCAAGGAGAGGAGGGACACTTCTCGGGGATCGAGGTCGCGCATCATACCGATGCCCCCGGGGGCCGCGGGGATGGGGCTCGATGGCGGTGGGCGCGGACGGCGAGGGAACGAGACCAGCGGCAGCCGGCGCAACCCTCATCGGAGATTCCCCACTGGGCGACCCGCCGCCTCCCGGCGACCGGAAGTGACAGACACGCATACTCAAGGCACCGGATCTGAATGCCCACGGCGAGACCCCCTTCTTTCGGGAGCACCGGTTGCCGGATCTCAGGCAGCGAATGCACCTCTGGAATAAATCGAAAACGCCCTGCAAACGACGAGAAGGCCTTAGCGGGCCGAACCCACGAGTTGATCAATACTCCCGGAGGTCATCGGCCGTGCGAAGAAGAAGCCTTGGCAGAAATCACTGTCCAACTCCCTCAGGGCCATGTGTTGTCCGGCCGTCTCGACTCCCTCACAGACCACGATCAAGCCCAGCAAGTGCGCCATCTCGATCGTCTTCGACACGATGGCGTGACTGGAGTCGTCCCGGTCGATATCAACGATGAAGCTCCGATCGATCTTGACCACGTCTATCGGATACCGCTTGAGATAACTGAGCGACGAATACCCGGTGCCGAAGTCGTCCAGTGCCAGTTGTAAGCCGAGTTTCTTCAGTTCGAGGAGCACTATAAGGGCTCGCTTGTTGTCCCGGATGAGCGCACCTTCGGTTATCTCGATGGTGACCATCGTGGGGTCGGTGTCCGTATCGTTGAGCACGTGGCTCACCATCGATACGCAGTCGGGCGCCATGATCTGATGCGCTGACATGTTCACGGCCATCCGAAAGGATGGTGTCCGCATCCCCAATACCTCCGATCGGTACAAGCATGCTCGAAGACCCATCGGCCAATCTCATTGATCAAGCCGGATCGCTCAGCCAGAGGAACGAGCGAAGTCGGCGATATCTGACCACGGGTCGGGTGATCCCATCTGAGAAGGGCTTCTACGCAGTCGATTTTGCCGTCGCACGTCTGTACAATGGGCTGATATTCAATATGCAGCTCGTCCTGCTGCATTGCGTTGCCCAACTCGCCCTGAAGCCCCGCTTGGAATTCGTCGAGATGGTGCGACTGCAGATCGATGACCTGGTGGTCGGCTCCTCCATTCCGTTTGACCTGGTACATGGCGACGTCGGCGGCGTGCAGCAATTGCTCGGGGTCGTGATTGGTCTGGTCGGCGAATGCGATCCCGACACTGGCGGAGATCGATACCTCTGCGACGGAGAGTGAGAACGGTTTACCCAGGGCGTCCACGACCCGAGATGCGATGTTCTCACCCTGGGCTACCTCATCGAGCTCTTCGCACAGGACGACGAACTCATCCCCCGACAGGCGACTGAGCGTGTCGGCGGGGCGCAGCGTGACCGCAATCCGTTCAGCCACCGCCATCAGGAGCTCGTCTCCACCCTGATGGCCGTGAGCATCGTTGACCGCCTTGAAATCGTCCAGATCGATGAAGAGCACCGCCACCAATTTGCGCGAGCGACCACTGCGGACAATGGCGTGTTCAATCCGCTCGAGCAGGAGGACCCGATTGGGCAGTCCGGTAAGGGCATCGTGAACCGACCGTTCGTGAGATCGGGCCGACGAGTCCTCGAGATCGGCCCGACCTTGAGCGTTGACCAGATAGGCGGACGTCACATCGGCCAGCGTTTGGGCTGTGGCCATCTCCTCGGTGCTCAAACGACCCGGCGAGTCCCGATAGAGATCGAGCGCGCCGAACCTCATGGAGCCTTGGCGCAACGGGAAGGTGAACACCGCCGCCAACCCCAACCCAAGCGCCTTTGACGCGAATTCCCGGTAGCGGTCGTCGGTCCGGAGATCAGAGACGACCACGGCCCGGTCAGAAAGAAATGCGCCGATGCACGGACCCTCCCCCAGATCAGTCTGCAGCTCCTCAAACTTCATCGCCGAGTTATCAGATGCTGCGAAGTATTGGGGAAGGGACGTCGAGGAGATGAGAGTGACTCCGGCTCCGCTGATGGGGAGCACATCCACAATTCGTTCCACCAGACGCTCCAGAATCCCCTGGATGGGAAATTCAGTGAGCATTGTCCGGGCGAACTCACTCAACACATCGGAAAGCTGCCGCTCAGCCTCCGTCATCGAGGAGCCCGATTCGGACACTTCGCTGATCACGTAGGGGATCCTTTGACATTGGAGTCCGCCGCCCCTCGTCTCATCCACCCTTGCTGTCAAAGGCCTCCGTCATCGTACATCCTTATTGCGGTCAAAATAAGCCAAATATTTGTCGCGGACAGGAAAATGCTCGCTGAGCACCGCCCTTCCCTTCCGCCAAGGACCGACCCACGATTCCGGTGGGGGGTAGGCCCTAAACATCCGGGGTGGGGTGATCCGGACGATTCGCTCGTCCCAGGCACGGCGTTCCCAGCGGATGAGCGACAAGTGCGGCCTTCATTCCGAGCCCGAATCGGAAATGTGCCCAATTCCACTCCGAAAGGTCATAGTGTTCTTCATAGACCTTTGACCTGTCCGGCGGTTGCCCGGGTCCTGCGGGCCCCCGCTGCAAACGGCCATCTCTGAGATCTTCTTCCCCGTAGTAGGAAGGAGTGCGCGGATGACATTCGTTGAACTACCTGTCGTGCAGGAACCGATCACGGTGGTGGTGGTCACCGATAGCTTTCTCATCGGTGACGGACTCGCTGCCCTCCTCGACGCCGTCACCGAAGTGGAGGTGGTCGGCCGGGCCAGAAACCTCAACGAGCTGACATCCCTGGTCGATGACCTCATGCCTCAGGCCGTGATCATCAGTGTCCGTCACAGGTGGTGACGTCCATGGCCACGGTGGCAGCCGCACGTCGCCTGAGGACGAAGACCCGGCCATGGGCATCGTCGTCATCGCCGACCGGGCCAACGGCTTCGCCCTCGAGTTGCTCCGCGGCGGCTCGTCGGGGATTGCTTTTCTTCTGGATGAGCGGCTGCCCGGCATCGGAGCGGTCCTCGGCGCGTTACGCGAGCTGCAGATGGGCCAGTCTGTGCTCGACCCCTCCATCGTCGACTCCCTCATCCGCCGCGGCACCGACGTGGGTATCGATGACCTCACCCGAGAGAGACGAACGTGCTGGAACAGATGGTCACGGCCTGTCCAACCGGGCCATCGCCGACGAACTCCACATCTCGGTGAAGTCGATCGCGAAGGGATCACGACCATCTCTTGAAACTCGGGCCCTTCGATAGGGCGGTTCCGACCGTCGGGTATCTGCGGCCTTGGTGTTCCTGCGGGCGCAGACCGATCCCTTCGGTTCGAATGTCGACGTCGAGGTTCCGGCCACCCCGATCGTCATTCTGAGGGAGAAGGCCGAGTTGCTGGAGCACGGGCACTCCCGGGTGGAGGACGTCGCGCGATAAGGGCCGCACTCAGGTCCACCGCATGTCGGACCGTTCCCGCCAGTAGATCTGCGGGTCGACAGCCAGTCCCGCGAGCCGGTCCATGTCGACCGCGATGACCTCGGGGTCGTCGAGGGCAACCAGGTTCGAGCGGAGCTGGGGCACGGTGACCGCCCCCGAGAGCACCACGTCGGCCCAGGGTCGGCTCAACGCCGCCGCCAGCGCGGTCACATCGGGTTGGCCGCCGAGGGTCGATGTCGTCGGTCCGGAAACGGCGAGCCGGCCGTTGGCCAACGCCTCTTTGACGATCACCGTCCAACCTGCCGCCTTGGCCTCAACCAGCGCCGGGGCCACCGAGGGCTCCAGGAGATTCCAGGTGGCCTGGACGGCCGAGAACAGCGGCCGGCCGTCGACCTCGATGGCCAGGGCCCGCCGGAGGGTTTCGGACTGCCGAGGGCCGCTGAGGCTCACTCCGACCGGCACGGCGAGAGCGGCGAGCGCGCCGTGCACAGCTTCGTCGTCGAGGATCCCCGACTCGAAGGTGGCCGAGTGGACCTGATAGAGGCGCAGCCACCGTCCGAGCCAGGCCTCGGTCTCCGGCCACTGGCGGAAGAGGGCGGCAGCCGAGTGGTCCTTCACTTCAGGAACCTCGGCATCCACCGTCCAGGCTGCGGTGTAGGTGTACCCCCACTTCGATGACACGGTGACGGCTTCGGGCTCGATCCCCCGGCGCAAGAGCCACCCGGCCAGGAACTCTTCCGCCCGACCGTAGGAGCGGGCGGCGTCGAACCACCGGATCCCGCCCTCCCAGGCGGCGTCACACACCTCATGGCATCGCTCCCGGAGTGCTTCGACCGAGCGGTCCGGACCGAGAGCGGCGCCGTGGTCGACCGTCAGATAACCGGGACGACCGAGGGCGGCGAGACCCAATCCCAGCACGGCCATGGCCCAGTGTGGCCCGCGACCGCACGATCCGGCCAGCTGACCCGGGAGCTCCAGGGCCGACCGCCCACCTCCCCGGGGAACCGGCCGGTAATGTGGCCGTGTGAGAACTCCCAGCCTGGGCACACCGCCGGTTGGCCCCTCCGACGTCGTCCGACCGTGAGCAGCTCATGAGCGACGGATCGGACGGGAACGGGCCGGGCGGGCCCACCAGGAAGGATCTCAGAGGTCAGAAGTCATCCGTCCACCTCAACCGGCGCGGGTTCATCGCCCTGACCGCCACCGGCGGAGTGGCGGCCGCCGCGGTTGCCTTGGGAATTGTCGACGCCGAGTCGGGCGATGCCCCGAAGGCGGATGACAAGACCGCGGGCAAGCTCCACGCCCGGCCCAAAGGCCACGCCCGGACAGGCGGTGCCCCGCCGTCGACCCAGGCCACCACCACCGTCGACGGGGTAAAGCTCCCGACCTCCCCCGACATCGTGGCCGAAAATGCCAGGACGGGGACGGCGTGGTGGGTCACGACCCCCCAGACGGACCGGGCCATCGAGGGCTACGCCAGCCAGGTCAGTGCCCAGATCGGTGACACCATCACCTTGTTCGTGAACACCACGGCGTCCCACTTCCACGTCGAGGCCTACCGGATGGGGTACTACCAGGGCATCGGCGGCCGACTGATCTGGCAGTCCAGCGAGTACCCCGGGGTCCGCCAAGGGCCACCCGAGCTCATCTCGTCCACGAACACCATCGAATGCCGTTGGATCCCGTCGCTGACCTTCACCATCGATCTCACCTGGCCGCCGGGCACCTATCTCCTGAAGCTGGTCGGCTCCACCAGCGAGCAGCAGTTCGTCCCCTTCTGCGTGCGGGACGACACTTCGCATGCCGCCATCGCCATCCAAAGCAGCGTGACGACCTGGCAGGCCTACAACCGCTGGGGTGGCTACAGCCTCTACTACGGCAACACGGGCGGGAGACTGTCGTTCACCCACGACCCGGGCGGAGGCACGTTTGCCGACCGTGCCCGGGTCGTCTCCTTCGACCGCCCCTACGACTACGACTGGGCCTCCGGCGCCGCCGACTTCGTGGGCAACGAACTTCCGGTCATCTACCAGGCCGAACAACTGGGGTTGGACGTGACCTACTGGACCGATGTCGACTTTCACGCCAGCCCGCAGCTACTCGCCAACCACCGGGCCCTGCTGAGTCTCGGGCATGACGAGTACTGGTCCACGCCGATGCGGGACGGCGCGGCCCGGTCGGTGGCCGGGGGCGTGAATCTGGCGTTCCTCGGGGCCAACGCCTGCTATCGGCAGATCCGCCTCGAGCCGTCACCGGTCGGCCAGTACCGCCGCCAGGTCTGCTACAAATCGGCGACCGAAGATCCGATGTTCCACACGAATCCGGAACTGGTCACGGTGAACTGGCCCCAACCTCCGGTCTCCCGTCCCGAGGCCGAGCTGATCGGCAGCACATACCAGGACATCGAAGCCCAGGCTGACATGGTGATCACCGACCCCACCTCCTGGGTATTCGACGGCCTCGACTTCGGCGCCAACGCCGTCTTACCCAACCTGGTCGAGGGTGAGTTCGACCGCTACGTGCCCGGAGGTGGCGGTCCCTCCAACCTGGATGTGATCGCCCACTCCATCGTGCCCAATAGGGGAGGGAACTACTCGGACGTCACCTGGTACACCGTCCCCGGCGGCGGAGGGGTGTTCGCCACCGGGAACGCATCGTGGGTCGGACACCTTTCCGACAGCACCCTGATCCCGCCCAACGTGCTTCCGGATGCGGTACCCGGGGTGTCGGCTCCGTTGTTGCGCATCATGCAGAACCTCTATTCGGTCATCGGCATGGGCCCGGCCAGTCTCACCCGACCGTCACAAGGCAACTGGCAGAGCATCTATGCCCCCGGATCACCGTCGAGCGCGGCGCCGAATACCGTCAACCAGGCCTGAAGCGAGCGACCGGCAGTGGGCTCCCAACGGGGACGCAGCGGCCCGGGACGTCTGGAGACGTCCCGGGCCGGCGAAGAGGCAAGAGCTACCCGGTCATCGTCATCGCGAAGCCGGCAGTCTCGAGGTCATCTCCCGAGCGTCCTACCCCGGTTCACTCGCTCAGCGTGATGGGCTGGTCGTCGAGCGACAGCCCGTCAGCATCACCGGAGAGTCCGGCCGGCTGCTCCATCGATTCGGCAAGAGCGGCGTTCTGGGCCGCGAGATGCTCGCGGATCCGCTCGTCGACTTCGGCCATCAGCTGCGGGTTCTCGGTCAGGAAGGTCTTGACGTTCTCCCGACCCTGGCCCAGCTGCTCACCTTCGTAGGTGAACCAGGCACCCGACTTCTTGATGAACCCGAGCTCGACCCCGACGTCCAGGAGTGATCCCTCGCGGCTGATACCTCTGCCGAACGTGATGTCGAACTCCGCCTGCTTGAACGGCGGCGAGCACTTGTTCTTGACCACCTTCACCCGGGTCCGGTTACCGACCTGGTCGGCGCCGTCCTTGATGGTCTCGATGCGGCGGATGTCCAACCGGACGGATGAGTAGAACTTGAGCGCCCGACCCCCCGGCGTGACCTCGGGTGATCCGTACATGACGCCGATCTTCTCCCTGAGCTGGTTGATGAAGATGGCGATGGTCCGTGACTTCGACAGGGTGCCGGTCAGCTTGCGCAGGGCCTGGGACATGAGGCGGGCCTGCAGGCCGACGTGGGAGTCCCCCATCTCCCCCTCGATCTCCGCTCGGGGGGTCAGGGCCGCCACCGAGTCGATGACCAGCACATCGAGTGCCCCCGACCGGATCAGCATGTCCGAGATCTCCAGCGCCTGCTCACCGGTGTCCGGCTGGGAGATGAGCAGGTCATCGATGTTGACGCCGATGGCCTTGGCGTACACGGGGTCCATGGCGTGTTCGGCGTCCACATAGGCGCAGATGCCTCCGTTGCGCTGGGCTTCGGCCACCACGTGCATGGCCAGCGTCGACTTTCCGGACGACTCGGGGCCGAAGATCTCCACGATGCGGCCACGTGGGAGGCCGCCGATACCCAGGGCCAGGTCGAGGGCCAGCGCCCCGGTGGGGATGGCCTCGATGTTCATGTGGAGGTTCTCGCCCATGCGCATGATGGACCCCTTGCCGAACTGCTTCTCGATCTGGCCCAGAGCCATGTCCAGTGCCTTGTCACGTTCCATGTCTTCTTCTCTCCTCGATGCTGTTGCTCACTTGACCGTGCCGACCCTACGGAGAAGGTGTGACACGTGACTGGTTGGCCCGGAGCGAGATCCGGGTCCGAGCTACGTGGACTGCAACGACACACTCACTCTAGACCCGAACGCATGTTCGATGGCGGACCCTGGAGCCCGGTCAGGGACTCCGTCGTCGCAGTGGCCGGGTGGCCCGGGTCGGGGCGCCCATCACCCCGAAATGCAACCCTTACCCCACCGGCCCGGAGTAGCCTCGCCCTGCAATGCCCGACGACGAACTGCCATCCGGATCCACCCCGGAAGGCGCCGCCAGTCGCCGGGGTTCGGACCTCACGGGAATGACCCCGGCCGTTGGCCGGCCCGCGTCGGGAGCCCGATCCGCGGCCCGCGGCACCACCGCACCACCCGTCTACTCCCGACCGGAACTCCGCCGAATGGCCAAGGAAAAAGGCGGCCCGTCGCGTACCCGGTGGTACGTGCTGGTCGGTGTCGCCGTCGTGCTGATCGGTGTCGTGGCCGCCTACGTGGCCACCCGGGGTGACAACGACACGACCAACAAGGCGGCGGCCGCGGGCACCACGGTTCCGGCTGCGGCTGCAGCTGGCCCCACCTGTCCCTTGACCGGTGCCCCGGCCCCCGGTGGAGTCGTACCGGCCCGGCCCGCCCTCGGCGTCAAGATCGGCAATTACCCGGGTGACCGCCCGTCAGCCGGCCTCAACCAGGCGGACATCGTGTTCGAAGAACCCGTCGAGGGTGCCATCACCCGTCTGCTCGCCGTCTTCCAGTGCCGGAGTGCCCCGCTGGTCGGCGACCTGCGATCAGCGCGCCAGCCCGACGTCGCCATCCTGTCCCAGCTGTCCCACCCTCTGTTCGTCCATGCCGGCGGTATCGATCCGATCCTCGCCCTGCTGGCGTCCGCGCCCCTCACCGACGACAATCTCTACACCGGGGACCGCGGTTCGGCCATCATTTTCGAGCCCGGCCGGGTGGCGCCGTACTCCACCTTCGCCAACACCGCCTCGCTGTGGGCCTTCAACCCGACGGACACCACCCCTCCGGCCCCCATCTTCCACTACTCGGTGGCCCTGCCCAAGGGTTCGGTGGCCGGTTCCGGGGCCAGCGTCCACATCCCCTTCTCCTCCACCTCGGATGTGATCTGGAAGTGGAATCCGGCCGCCGGCTACCAGCGCTACTACGCCGGATCGCCTGACATCCTGCTGGACGGATCCCAGACCACGGCGGCCAACGTGGTGATCATGACCGTGCAGACCTCGAACGGCCCCTGGGTGGAGAACGAGGAGGGCGGCCTCGAGGTGCAGGTGAACGCCATGGGGTCGGGACCCCTGCTGGTCATGCGGGACGACACCGCCATCGCCGGCACCTGGAGCCGATCCACCCTCACCCAACCGGCCACGCTCACCGCGGCCAACGGGACGCCCATCACCTTGCAGCCGGGGAACACCTGGGTGGAGCTCGTCCCGAGCGGCATCCCGGTGACCCCCTCCGATGCCGCCCCGGCAGGAGCGACCACCGCAGCCCCCTGACGCCCTGATCAGCCCTCCGGCGGAGCCCCGAGCCTTCGGCGCAGAAGGTCGAGGGCGCCGATGGTGGCATACTGCCGGACCCGGTCGCGGTCGCCGGGCACGTTGAAGGCGAACGACTCGGTGGAACACCCGGCCCGAGCCAGACCCACGAACACCGTCCCGGGAAGTTGGCCGTCCTGGGAGTCCGGTCCGGCCACCCCGGTGATGGACAGCCCGACATCGGACTCGAGGACCTTGCGGGCACCCTCGGCCATGGCCCGGGCCGCCTCCTCGGAGACCACCGGGCCCTCGGGCACACCGAGGACGGCGAACTTGACCTCGGAGGCATAGGAGACCACCGAACCCCGGAACCAGCGGCTGGCCCCGGGGACATTGACCAGGCGGGAGGAGGCGAGGCCTCCGGTGAGGGATTCGGCCAGACCGAGGGTCCACCCACCGGCGACGACCACCCGGGCCACCGCGTCCTCGATGGCCTCGTCGTCCACACCGAACACGACGTCCCCGGCCGCTGCAGTCAGTACCCGCCTGACCTCGGCCTCTTCTGCATCGAGCAGGACCGCAGCCGTCTCTTCATCCTCGGCCCGCACCGTGACCCGGACCTTGATCCCCTCGATCCCGCTGGCCAGAAAGGCGATCGTGGCCGGTCGGCCGGTGGCTGCCGTCGCCACGGGCCCCGCCGGGTCGGTCCCGGCCGTTGCGTCGGGCTCGGTGGTTCCGTCGATCCGGGCCGGCGACGGGCCGTCCAGCCTTTCGATGTGTTCGGCCAGCGCTTCGGCCAGGCCGGACTCGCTCATCCCCCAGGTCCGTATCACCCGGCTGACGATGACGCCGGCCAGCTCGCCGCGTTCTGCCATCCTCCGTCGCAGGTCGGGGACGATCCCCCGTTCGAACATGTCGGCCATCTCGTAGGGGACGCCGGGGACGGCATAGACGACTTTGTGGCCCACCGGGCAGATGAGGCCGGGGGCCGTCCCTTTGGTCTGCGGGATGATGGTGGCGCCCTCGGGCACGTCGGCCTGGCGGAGATTGGAGTCGGGCATCTCCCTCCGCCGGCTCGCGTACATGGTCCTGATCATGTCCACCACGCCCTCATCCCGTCGCAGAGGGACGTTCATCACTTCGGCGATCGCTTCACGGGTGATGTCATCGTGGGTCGGTCCGAGGCCGCCGCACACGATCACCCCGTCGCTGCGGGCCAGCGCCGTCCGGAAGGCCAGGACCATCCGGTCGTGGTTGTCGCCCACGGCCTGGTGGAAGTGGGATGTCACCCCCACGGCGGCGAGATGCTCGCCCATCCACTGTGAGTTGGTGTCGGTGATCTGGCCCAGCAGCAACTCGGTGCCCACGGCCACGATTTCGATACGCATCTGGCGGTCAGGCAGCCGAGCTCGTGCCGTCGGCCGCTCCCACTCCCGGCCCGGTGATTCGAGCCCCGTCGCCCGGGTCGGCATGCCGACCGTCGAGGTAGTACTGGGCACCGGTGAACACCGTCATGGCCGTCGCCACCCAGATGGCCGCGGACAGCACGCCATGATGGCTGGCCAGTGGCGGGGCCAGGCACAGCCCGATGGCCACGTCCTGGAGCAGCGTCTTCACCTTGGCCGTGTTGCGGGCCGGGATGGAGACGCCGTGCCGGCCCACGACCGACCGGTAGACGCTCATGGCCACCTCACGGATGGCGATGATGACCGCCGGCAGCCACCAGACGATTCCTTTGGCCACCAGGGCGAAGAGGGCGCCGAGGACCACCACTTTGTCGGCCAACGGATCGAGAAAGGCGCCGGACCTGGTCGTGCCCTGGCGCCGGGCCAGCCAGCCGTCGATCCCGTCGGACAGGGCGAGCAGACCACCGAACACGAAGGTGAACCAGCTGGCGCCCCACAGCATGATCAGGGCGATCATCACCGGCGTGGCCAGGAGGCGCACCACGGTGATGGCGTTGGCTGGGGTGAGGAGGGCCGACGGTCCGAACGTCGTCGACGGGGAGACCGCCGTCCCCGACCCGGGCGCACCCGCACCGGCCATGTCGTTGCTCACCCGACCGGCCTCCTCATCGCACCGGCCCTGATACGGCCGGGACACGGGGGCCCGCCGTCGATCCCTCTTCCTCGGCGAACCCGGCGACCAGGTCCGGTCCGTCGGCCCCGGTGACCACCAGCTCGACGAACGATCCCACCGGGGCGTCGTCGGGGATCCGCACGATCCCGTCGATCTCCGGGGCTTCCCGGTAGGTCCGCCCCTCGCCCGGGCTGTCGACCAGAACCTCGATGGTCGACCCGATCAGGGCATCACGGCGGGCCGCGGTGATGGTGTCCTGGAGCTCGGTGCACTCACGCAGCCGTTCGGCCATGAGTTCGTCGGGCACCTGTCCGTCGAGTTCGGAGGCGAAGGTCCCGACCTCGTTGCTGAAGGGGAAGAACCCCACCCAATCCAGCTGGGCCTCGTCGATCCACTCGAGCAGGTGGTCGTGATCGGCTTCCGTCTCGCCCGGATAGCCGATGATGAACGACGACCGGAACGCCGCCGTCGGCTCGGCCCTTCTGATTGATCCGATCCGCTGGAGGAACCGGTCACCGTCACCCCAGCGCCGCATTCGTTTGAGCAACGGCCGTGACACGTGCTGCAGCGAGAGATCGAAGTAGGGCACGCCGGTGGCCAGGATCGCCCCGACCAGCGCATCGTCGAGGGTCGAGGGGTAGAGATAGAGCAGTCGGGTCCAGCGGACCCGGGCCGCCACTGCCGTCACCAGGTCGACGATCGGGCGCCTGGCCCCGATCGACGGGCCGTCCGGACGAAACCCGGCCCGGCCACCCGACCGGTCCAGGGCGAACGACGAGAGGTCCTGAGCCACCAGGACCACCTCCCGGAGCGACCGATCCGCGCCCCCGAGCTCATCGACCTCGGCCAGGATCGAGTCGACGGAGCGTGACCGCTGCTTGCCGCGGAAGGAGGGAATGGCACAGAACCCGCAGTTCCGGTCGCAGCCTTCGGCGATCTTGACGTAGGACCACGGCGCGGCGGTGGCCGGCCTCGGCAGGTTCAACAGGTCGAACGAGGGAAGGGGCCGACCATCTTCGACCGCCGCCGGCTTCGGGCCCAGGGCGACCGGGGTGCCCCGTGGGGCATCTCCCCGGCGGACTGCGGTCAGCGAGGCACCGAAGGGTGCGACGAGGTCCACCTCGGGGAGGGCTGCGGCCAGTTCGTCCCCGTACCGCTCCGCCATACATCCGGTGACCACCAGCCTCGCCCCGGCATGGCGGGCCTCCGACAAGGCCAGCACGGTGTCGATCGACTCCTGGCGAGCCGCCTCGATGAAGGCACAGGTGTTGACCACCACCAGGTCCGCCGCCTCGGGAGAGCCGGCCTCCTCGAAACCCTCCACCACCAGGGTCCCCACCAGTTTGTCGGAATCGACCTGATTCTTCGGGCAGCCCAACGTCTCGATCCAGTACCGCTCGGCCACCCGAACAATCTACCGGGGTCCTGGGGCCCGAACTCCGCACCGGCCCGAGACTGGCCCCGGGAGGTCCAATTTACGCTGCCGAACCCTCCGGTCCAGAGCCTCACTCCGAAATCCCCGCCGGACTTGTCACCGCCATCGGTTGGGCAAGCCCGACGAACACCCCTCAAAGATAAGATTTTCACACCCCGCCGTTGGCTCTCCGAATCGGAGTTATCGACGTCCTCCAGTTCTCTGAGATCCCATGGAGGGGTGAATCACTCGCTGGATCTTTTCGTCCGTCGATCCCATGGGGGCTCCGAGCCACACGAGGCGATGTTGACCGCTGCTGGATCTGCGGTCTCTGTGGTTCGTCAAAAGCGATAACCCTGGCAACGCCCAATCAGTTTTCGCTCGCTGAGGGCGAGCTCGATATCGTTTGAACGGGTGAGACTGAGCTGATTCCCCGATAATGGTCCAGGCCCATTCATCGGGGCCCTCTCAAGCTGGGAGGCGACGCCTTCAAGCTCTTGCTGCCCAATCGCGCAACGCTGCTGACCCGGTCTTGTTCTAGGCGACGAGGTCTCTGCCAAATAGCGGCAATCGACCCCCTGTCGGGTCGGTGCTTGCCAATATCGGTTGCTATTTGCCGGGTTCTCGCTGGCGAACGGATCCTGTACCCTTGATTCGTCTCAAGGTCTGTTTCCACTCAGGAAGTTTGGCCAAAGGGCACGGAGAGGTGCGAGAGCGGCCGAATCGGACTCACTGCTAATGAGTTGACCTGGGTAACTGGGTCCGAGGGTTCAAATCCCTCCCTCTCCGCTCTGGGATGTCCCTGACACCGGGGCAGACCAAACCAATCGCGGTAGGACGTCGCTCGCAGGCTCAGCCTGTGAGCTTCTCGTCCCTTCATGGGTCGGAGCCGGGACGGCCGAGAGGGTCACCTTCCTCGGCGTCGGAGTCGGCCCCTCCGATCCGTGGGTTCGCTACATCAGCTTCTCGAAGACCACAACCTGGGTGATGCTGTCCGACACGAATGGTTCGTTGCGCCAGCCCGCCCAGCGCTCCCGGGGGCGGAGTCCATTGAGCTTGGCCATGAGATCGAGTTCGGACGGCCAGACGTAGCGGTAGGGAGCGGAATGGCGGACGAGGCGGCCGCCGGCCTCCATCCAGTGGTGTGACCACGCCACCTGTCCGACCAGGTCGTCGAACGTCTCTATGCCGACGTGGTCGGCTTCGAGGGTGAAGACCCGACCGAGCGCTCCGGGGGGCACGCTTTGCCATTGGGGGACGAGTACCTCCACCACGAAACAGCCCCCCGGCTCGAGGTGGGCGGCAGCGTTGGCAAACACCGCCAGCTGCTCATCTTGTGTGGTGACGTTCATGATGGTGTTCGCCACCAGATAGACGAGTCTGAAAGTGCCATCGATGCGCACGGTCGTCATATCGCCGATGGCCACCGGGACCGCATCGGCGCCGGGTTTGGTCCGGAAGCGTTCCACCATGTGCGGCGACAGCTCGATCCCCTGGACCGGAGTCCCTCGAGCACTCAGGGACAGGGCGACCCGTCCGGTGCCGACGGCGAACTCGAGCGCGGCACCGCCCTCAGCCAACTCCGCCAACCGGTCGACGATGGGTCCGAGAACGGCCGGCTCGAACTCGGCCGCGTACGTTTCGTCGTAAACCTCAGCAAGGCCCCGGTCCCAGATGATCGATCCCATCGACCCAGTCTGACGCGAACGGCACCGGCCGTCGACGCCGTTCGGCTCTCCAACCGCCCCTACCCCGAGGCGGTTCGTCCGGTCTCACCGGTCCGGTTGGCCCTTGGCCCTCCTGACCGTCGGGTGCCGTTGCATCCGCAGCCGGATCAGCGCACGGGTTCCGATGGTCACGGTGCCGATCTGGTGGGCGCCATCGTGACGGCGGGGCTTGGCACAGCGCTGCCACTCGCCCGAGGCGAACATCTCCCAGCGGCACCTCTCCTCGGTCTCCCGACGTTCCGGCATCCCGCTTCTTACCTGACCTGAACGCACAACGGCAAGGCGGAGGAGGTTCCGCCACTGAGGGCGGTCGCCCGCGGCGTTACCGGGACTTGAGGTCCGCCACCACCAGGCTGCCGATGAAGTCGTAGCCCTTGGTGTCGGCGTGGATGTTCCCTTCCGAGCAGAAGTAGGTCAGCTGGCACACCTCGGCCACCGCCACCGGAACGCTGCCATAGGGGGCAAGATCCTCGGTGGTCTTCAGGCTGGTGTTGTCCCCCCGTGTGGCCTCCAGATAGGGCGCAGACGTGACGTCCACGAAGCTGGTCCTCGGCACGGAGAGGTAGGACTTCTTCAGGGTGGGGTCGATCAGGTCGTCGAAGGCCAGGATGGAGGAGCGGGCCTGGGTCAGACTGGCCGGGGTCGGTGGATCGTCGGGATACACATAGAGGCCGAGGTCCACGTCGGGATAGGTGAGGCCGACGATCCTGGCGTCGGCGTCCGACGCCTTCACCAGTGCCTTTTCGAGCGAGCCGGCCAGTGCCTTGACGTTGGCTTCCATCGTGGGCATGGCCTTCTGCACGCACGGGGCGGTGGAGCAGCCGTCGAAATCGTTGCCGCCGATCGAGATGGTGACCAGCCGCACGTTCCCCTTGTGGGCGCCGATGAAGTTGAGGGCCGCCTGCTCCTGGGTGATCGCCGTATAGGGGACGGCATGCTGGCTGGCCGGGTCGCCACACCCCTTCGAGCTGACGATCGATGTGCTGGTGGCCCCGCCGCACCCGAAGTTCTCGGGCCTCAGGTTCAGCTTGCCGGCCAGGTACCCGGTGTAACCGGGGGTCCCGCCCAGACCTGGTTGGTACCCGATGGAGTACGAGTCCCCCAGTGACAGGTAGTAGGGCCGGGTGGCGACCGCGGCCTGGCTCACGCCCGGCGACCCGACCAGGACGAACGAGAGCGCCGTTCCCACCGCCACCACCGCAGTGGCCAGACAGACGATCGATCGGTGCACAACTACCCCCCGGGTGGGCTCGACGCCGACCACCGTAGACGATCGCCGTCGAACGTCGTCGGGAGAGACGGCGAACGGCGTTGGTACCGTGGTGGGATGGCGTCGATGTCATCGTGCTCAACGGCGGATCGAGCACGGGCGTGACGTCGATGGCCCGTCGACGGGTGGTGACCCGGTCCTGAAGCCACGCCCCCGCCTGCTCGTCCCGGCGACGTTGGTGGTCGTCGGCCTCGGTGCCTGGTGCGGGTGGGCCAGCGGTCTCCACCATTCCACGGCCGTGGCCTTCATGGCGTGGTCCGTCTCCCTCGCCGGAGTGGTGGCGGTCGACCTGGTGATGTGGCGAGGTCGGCGTCACCGACGGTTCGCCTTCCACCTCGAACCGGTCGACCTCCCCTGGCCGCGTCCGGGCCGCGGCGGGGTCGGTCCCGCCCTGGTCGGCGTGGCCCCCTGGTTGGTGCTCACCCTCGCCGTGGCGGCCTGGGAGGCCCTCGGCATCGACACGGGTCCCGACGAGGCCCACCTGACGATCAGTGCGTTGTCCCAGGCGTTCCGTCCACTCGACGCCGGTCTGCTGCTGGTGTGGATCCTGGTCGGCCTCGGTTACGGCGCGGCCCGGGCCCGGGCGCCGGTGGTGGGCGGGCCCGACCGGTCAGCCCGCGGTGCGCCCGAGCGGGGCCTGTCGGGAGCGATCGTGGCCGGTCGACATCCGGAGGGGGCACCGGCTCTGCTTCTTCCGGACAACCGGGGGGTCGGGGTGGCCTTCTGGCTGGTGGTCGTGGCGGCCGGCGTGCTCGTCGACCTGGCGGCCAGGAGATCCGGTGGGCGCCTGGCCACGGTCGGCGAGCTGGTGCGATTCACCTCCGAGTCGGTCCCGGCCCAGGTGGTGTTCATTGCCGCCTGGACGTACGCCGGATGGCACCTGTTCGCCCACTGACAGTGCGGCGCAGCCCCTGGGCCAGGTCTCCACGCCCGGCCACCGCCAGGTGGTCGAGCCCGAGCCATTCCCGCAGGAGGTCCAGTTCCTCGACGGCGGCGCCGAGGACGGCGGCCGGCTCGACCGCCGGCTCTGCGTAGGACCCCAGCACCCGCAGGGTGGCGCGCTTCCGATCCGCCTTCAGATCGAACCGGCCCACAAGCTGGTCGCCGAGCAGCAGGGGCAGCACGTAGTACCCGTGGGTACGCAGCCGCTCGGGAACGTAGATTCCGATGCGGTAGTGGAATCCGAACAGTCGCTCGGTCCGGGGCCGGGCCCAGATGAGCGAGTCGAAGGGCGAGAGCAACGTGGCGTGCTCCCGCTTCGGCCGGCGGGGCCGGGCCTCCGGCGTCACGTACGCCACCTTGTCCCATCCTTCGACCGAGACGGGCACCAACCGTCCTTCCTCGACCAGCTCCGCCACCCGCGCCGCGGCGGGCCGCGGCCGGATCCAGAAGTAGTCGGCCAGGTCGGCCACCGTTCCCACCCCCGCGCACCGCGCCGCCACCAGGATGAGCTCCCGTTGCGCCTCCTCGAGGGGCGGGGCCGCCAGGCCGGCCACCGGCTCGGGGATCACCCGCCCGGACAGGTCGTAGACGCGCTCGAAGCTCGCATTGCGCCACGCGGCCAGCACGCCGTCCCCGAACAACATCTCGAGGGCCCGGCGACCGTCGCTCCGTCGGTCCCACCACTCCCCGTCCCGTCGGCGGGGATCGGAGAGCTTGGACGCCGTCAGTGGGCCGCGTTCGGTCACCTCGTCGAGGACGCGGGCCAGGTAGTCGGCGTGCGTCCGGCGCCACTGCCGGCGCCGTTCCCGGACGACGGGACTGTCGACCTCATCGTGGCGCCAGGCATCCATACGCGAGCGGAAGAGCGGGTAGCGCTCGACGGGCAGGAGCGAGGCGGCATGTCCCCAGTACTCGAACCAGTCGCCTCCCGGGCCGCTGAGCCCTTGCAGCGCGGCCCGGTCGTAGCTGCCCAGGCGGCTGAAGGGCACGAGGTACTGCGTCCGTTCGAGGACGTTCACCGCGTCGAGCTGGATGGTTCCGATCCGTCCGAGCAGACGGCGCAGCTGGGCCGCTCCGGGCCGCCGGCCGGAGGGTGATCGCCGCGGGGTGGCCAACCCCTGGGCCTCGATGGCCAGCCACCGGGCCTCCCGATTGGAGATCTGGTCGGCGCCGGCCCGAACACCGCCTGGCGTCCGGGTCACACTCGACCCGGTCGGATCAACCAGCTTCCGGTGACCGGGGACGGGAGACGACGGTGGTGCGGGGGGGTGCGGCCGCCTTGCCGTTGCTTCCTTCGGCTTTGCCGTTGTGTGCTTCGGGGTGGGCGGAAGGGGCATCCCCCGACAAGACGGCCACCCGCAGTTCGGCCTCGTCCGCCCGCTGGACGGCGGTGGCCAGTTCGGCCTGGAGCTCGGCGATCCTCTCCTCGTTGTGGTCGACCAGATCCCGCACCACCGCGCCGGGGATCACCTCCGGCACCGCCTTGGGGGCCTTGGCCCCCCGGGCCTTCTTCACCGCCCGACGTCAGTGACCGCGGCCGCCGTCGGAAGCCCTTCGTCGCGCCAGACCGGCCCGTTGTCGACGGCCGCGAACTGGAGAGTGGGATGTTCGTCAGCGCACACCTCGTTCTCCGGCTGCCCCGATGCCCGCTCGGTCCTCGGCTGGAGCGCCAGGAGACGCTCCTCCTCGTGCAGGGCCGTCTCGGTCCGCCGCCGGGCCTCGGCGATGGCCGACCCGAGCCGGGACTGCTCCGCGGCCGCCGCGCTCAGGTAACGCTCGACCGATGTTCGTGTATAGGCCTGCCCGGCCCCGGGATGGGTTGGCTCTGTCATCGGAATCGTCGCCCCTTGTCGCTATCCGCCAGTATACCTAGCTGATCACTAGGTCGCCCTGGGCGGGACCGGGCGCCCGGGGACGGTCACCCGAAGCGCCCGTGCACGTAGTCGAGGGTCCGGGGATCGAGGGGTGAATCGAACATGGCATCGGTCGGACCGTGCTCGATGATGTACCCGGGTGTTCCCTGCTCGGCCAGGAAGAACGCCGTATAGGCCGACACCCGCTGGGCCTGTTGCATGTTGTGGGTCACGATGACGATGGTGACCTCGCCCTTCAGCTCCTCGATGGTGGTCTCGATCCGGCGGGTGGACGTGGGATCGAGGGCCGAGCACGGCTCGTCCATCAGGAGCACCCGGGGCCGGATGGCCAGGGCTCTGGCGATACACAGGCGTTGCTGCTGGCCGCCGGAGAGCGCTCCGCCCGGCTGGCGCAGCCGGTTCCGCACCTCGTTCCACAGGCCGGCCTTGGTCAGGCAGGACTCGACGAGTTCGTCTTTGGCGTCCTGGTCCTTGCGGGTCCCGGTGAGCTTGAGTCCGGCCAGCACGTTGTCGTAGATGGACATGGTGGGGAACGGGTTGGGCTTTTGGAACACCATGCCGATGTGACGGCGCGCTTCGGTCAACTTGCGGCTGGGGTCGTAGATGTCCACCCCGTCCAACAGGACGTCGCCGGCCAACGACGCCGCCGGGATCAGTTCGTGCATCCGGTTGAGGATGCGGAGGA
Organism: uncultured Acidimicrobiales bacterium; assembly: GCA_963713625.1. Classification (GTDB taxonomy): domain Bacteria; phylum Actinomycetota; class Acidimicrobiia; order Acidimicrobiales; family RAAP-2; genus Bog-756. Next base: position 147,943 of record CAVQMN010000002.1, read on the forward strand.
AGGTGGACTTCCCGCACCCCGAGGGGCCGATGAGCGCGGTCACCTGCCGCGCCTCCATGGTCAGGGACACCCGGTCGAGGACCTGGTGGTCCCCGAACCACGCCGATATGTCCCGGGCCTCGAGGCTGGCCGCCTGGTACAGGTCGTCATCCGCGGGCCGGGTGGCGGTTGTCGATTCGAGCAGCATCGTTCAATTCCTCGATTGGTCGTCGGTCTGAGACATCACAACAGATTGGGGAGCAGGCGGGCGAACTGGTCAGCCACGAACATCCACACCAGCAACAGCGGAGCGGTGAAGACGATCCAGGCCTGGGCCCGGCCCCGGCGCCGCCACGTCCACACCGCGCCGACGGCCAGGACAGCCAGGAGGACCAACCAGAGCATGAGGTCCAACAGGGTTCCGGTGTCGAAGCCGAGCGGCCGTTCGGCGGCCGGCACCGTCTTGACCGCCGGGTGCTGGGCGGGAAGGGCGGCGCCGACCTTGTCGGCGTCCACCCACACGACACCGGAGGGGACGAAGGGGGTCCCCGACGCCGTCCCGAGGGTGAGACGCGACTTCCCCTTGGCCACCGGCAGCACCTTGGTGCCGGCCGGCCGGACGTCGATGACCTTGAACTGCGACGTCCCCACCTGGGTGATGACCGTGATCGTCGCCCCCTTGTGCAGGTCGTGGATCCGGCCGAAGGGCCCCCCGTAGGCGGCCGCCCGGCCGAGGATGACGCTGTCTCCGGCCCCGCCCGGGAAGACGGAGGAGCGATAGTGCCCCGGACCGTCGGCCAGCACCGTGCCGGTGGTCCCCTCGAGGACGACCTGGCTGACCCCGATCGACGGGATGGAGATCTGGGCGATGGGTGCCCCCATCGTGGAGTGGAATTTGCCGGTCGGGCCCAACGGGGCGGTCCCGAGGGCCAGCTCGGTGCGGAACTGGTTGTACAGAGAGACCTGGGCCGACCGGTGCTCCAGCCTGCTCACGTAGGCCAGCTGCACGACCATCCCGATCGAAGCCAGGGCCACCACGACCAGCGCGAAGCGCACCACCGTGGCCGACCTGCTGATCGTGACCGTCTTGCCCAGGTGGCCGGTCTCGTCGAAGATCCGTTGCAGCCGCAGCGCCTCCGCCGGGTCGTGTCCGGTGGCGGCCCCGTCGGGGGCCGGATCCGGCACCGCCACCAGGAGTGTCTCGCGCTCGAGGGTGCTCTGGGCCAGGGTCATCGCAGCGACCCCCGCACCGCCGACGCCGAGCCGCTCCGGGTGTTCCGCCGGAGCAGCAACACGAGCCCGGCGGCCAGGCCCAGCGCCGCCGCACCCGCGGCCGCGGCCACCACGGGGACGTCGCTGGCCGCGGGTGAGCCGCCGACAGCCGCGGGCGTGGTGCCACCCGACGACCGGACCGTTCCCCCCGACGCTCCGGCACGCCCGCGGCCACCGGTCGTGGCCACGTAACCCGTGGACCCGGTCGCACCGGCCGTCGTCGGTGCCGGTGCCGCACCCGCGGCCGTTGCGGCCCCGGCGGGTGAGCCCGTCGCAGTCGGCGAGGCGGAACCGGCGGAAGCGCCCCCCGGCGCCGCCTGCCAGGTGAACCCCCGGCCGTCGGCGGTGGCGTTGGTGGCGGCGGTAAAGGTGACCTGGGTGTTCCAGTACCGGGTGAGTTGGCCGTGGGTGTTGGCACAGGCGATGCCGGCCTCCCATACCCCGTGGTTGGCTCCTCCCAGCAGCGTCGACAGGGCCAGGATGCCGCGGCTCGACCTGACCAGCGGCCCCCATTCGAAGTCGTTGGGAATACCGATGATCTGGCCCGTGCCCATGGCCGTGTTGACCGGGCCGTAGTAGGTGCCCTCGGCGTCGACCAGCCCGTAGCCGGTCGAAGGGAGACCGACGAACCGCACCGCAGAGAGCTGGGTGCCCTTCGGGACCAGGTAGCTGTAGACGTGGTACCCGCTGTGGGCGGTGTCGGACGGGCACGACGCGTTGGCCGGCAGCGCCACCGTGAACGGCGTGGACGGGCCGCCGGATCTGAGGACGCCGCGGGCCGTCGCCCCGGGTGTGGCCAGGGTGGCCGTCCCCCCGGCCGTCGAGGCCGCGGCCGATGAGGTCATGAGGAAGAATGATCCGGCGGCCGGCACCGCCACCGCGGCACAGCGCGAAGCGGCGCGGAGTACGGAGGCGCGGGTCACGGCGCATCGACCCCGGAGGCTTCCGGGTCCGAACCCAGGACCGCGTCCGGGGGGCCACCGGCCAACTTCTTCCGCCGCATGTTCATCCAGAGCGCCCCGAGTGCCGCTCCGAGGCCGAGGAAGAGGAGGAACGGGAGCACCCAGCGCAGGAGCCCGAGCGCGAACCCTTCGGTCTGAACGGCAATCAGTGAACTCGGCCCGATGGCCCTCGGTGACTTGGACGAACCGTTGCCGCCTTTGCCGTGCGACCCCGGACCCGACCCGTAGCCGGACGACGACCCGTAGCCCGACGACGAGTAGCCGCCATCGCCGGATGAGCCCGACCCGGACCCGTTCGACCCCGAACCCCCGGCGCCCGACCCCGACTTCTTGGACGGTGTCGTCGACTTCGACGGCTTCGACGCCGGATGCAAGATGGTGGCCGCCGCGGCCAGCGTCTCGGACTTGAGCGCGGCCGGGAGGGGGACGTAGCCGGCCGGGAGCTGTCCGGGCTGATCCCCGCTGTCCTGGCCGGCTCCGGCCGCGTAGGTCAGGAAGGTGGAGTAGTTCTTCCGGGACGAGGCGTTGAGGGTCTTCGGGGTCGCGGCGGCATAGGCCAGCATGGTGAGCGGGTAGGCGTCGGGCGCGGTCGAAGAGGGATTGTTCTGCAACACGCCCGGCACCTTGCTCGGCGTCATGGCCTGCTCGCCGGCCAGCAGGCTGGCGTCGGTCGGGGCCACGAAGGGGCGGGACACGGTGTCGTCCCCGGCCGGGCTCAGGCTGGCGGCCTGGAGCCCGTACTGCGCAGCGGCGGCGGAGTCGGTGATCGACATGATGAAGTAGCTGCCGGTGATCTGGGGTCCGTTGGCCGTCCAGGCCAGGTTGGGGGGCTCGGTCGGGTTGAAGGTCGTCTTGGCCCCGTCGTTGGCCGCGGCCGTGCCTGACGCGGTGGCGTTCATGTTCAACAGGTAGGGGGACCAGTCGAGGACGCACAACGGGCGGGCCGGTGCCTGCGGGGGCCCGTAGACAATCGAGCCGGTGTCCTCGCAGTAGGGATCGCTCTTCGGGAAAGACTCCGGAATGGGGGAGCCGAAGGGCACCCCCGCCGGGTTGACCGCGGGGTTGGTGCTGTAATACGGGTTGACGTTCATCCCCTGGTCCGCCCCCGTGCCGGGTTGCGCGTCCAACCATGCCGTGGCCTCGGGGTCGGACAGCACCCAATTCCACAGGGCCTCGGTGGCGTCGGAGTTCCCCTCCTCGACCAGCAGGGTCCCGGCATCGTTGAGGTAGATGCTGCTGAGCTGGGAGAACTCCGGGTTGTACTCGAGGAAGGTCGGATCCGTGAACAGACTGGTCGGGTTGTTCTGGGCCCACGCATACTTCGGCGAGGTGTCGGCGGTCACGTCCTGGAGCTGGTCGCGGTACGACTCGGTCAACAGCCTGGCCACCAGCAGGGGCGTGAGGTAGAGGTTCGCCACCCGGTCGCCGCTGAGGGCGAGCTCCTGTGGCTGCAGGTTCCCGTCCGGTTCGGTGACCGGGTCCCGTTCGATATTGAATGCCACCACCACCCCCGACAGGGTGAGCGGGGCGTAGACCACCGGGTTCGATTTCTTGGTCTGCGCCGGGGGGATCGGGTCGGAGAACACCGACATGCCCACCGAGCCGTAGGAAGGATTGGTCAGGTTCTGCCGGGCCTGGTCGTCGCTGTTCTGGATGTAGCTGAACGGCTCCTTGCCGGGCAGGCCGCACAGCGCGGGCTGCCAGGCGGCCACCGCCGGGGCCGCCAACTCGCCGCCGATGATCTCCTGGGATTTGGCGTTGATGGAGCAGCTGGTGCCCACCGGATTGAACTGCAACGGGATGGCGATCCGGTTGGCCCAGGCCGCGGGGGTGAGGGGCGAGGTCACCACACTGCTCACATTGGTCACGTTGGCCGGGTTCTCGACCGTCGGGGTGCTCCTCGGGACGACGACCAACCAGCACTGCGGGGTGGTCGTGCCGCCCCCGCCCGTCGGTTGGATGTCCTGGCCGCAGCCCAGCCCCGGCGCTTCGAGCCCGGTGTCCACCTGGAAGAGCTGATTGCCCGTCCCGTTGGAGTAGGTGCGGGCAAAGTCGACTTCGTTGGTGGTGGAGAAGCTGAAGTAGGGATTGAGCCAGAACGGCTGCGGCGCGTACGGATCGACGTCGTACCCGTAGTCGGCCTGCTGATTCACGACGGTGCCGTCCACCGCGTCAAACGGCTCGATCACGTAGTTATCCGTCGTGTCGAGGTAGGTACCCGGGGTGTGGGCCAGCTGCGAGTAGCCGTTCCAGCCGTACTGGCTGAGCACCCGGGAGTACTCGAAGCCGATGTTCTGGATCGGATACGACGAGGAGGGTGTACTGCTCTCGCCCCCGAACTCGCACTGCGAAGGCAGCGGGCCGGAGCCGGCGCCCGACGGATCCGATGACTGCGGATCGCCCCAGCACTGGAAGATCTGGAGGTAGTTGCCGTTGAAGGTCGAGTCGAAGGCCCCGGACGCGGGGTCGCTGAAGGTCGGAGATCCGCCGGTCCAGGACACCGACACGGCCTGGTTGGTGAGGTTCGAGGTCTGGTTGACGGTGACCTGGAGGCCGCTGAACTGGCCGTGCCCCGCCACCGTGACCTCCGAGGAGGTGGCGGGCAGGGCGCTGACGATGCCCTGGCATCCGGCCGTCGGATCGGCCTGCGAGCACCCGTTGACCACCGCCTCGGGCGAGGCACTCCCCTGGGTGGCGGGGACGATCACGGCCAGCGCCAGCACGGCCACCACGGCCACGGCCACCGGGACGGCCCGTCGGCGGCGGCTGGAGGCGTCACTCCGACGGGAGCCGGCGCGCCGGAGTCGGGCGTGGGCATGGCCGCGGGTGCCGGACGTCACCGGCTCAGGGGCGCTCATGGTTTCCTCCTGTTCAGCCTGCGGGAAAGGAGGCCCCCGGGCACGAGGATGACGGCGATCAGCGCCAGGGCGATGAGCAGGATCAGCGTCTGTTCCACCGACCAACCCTTGGTGACGGCCAGGGTCTGGGTGTCGGGCGTGGGATCCGTCCCTCCGGCCGATGCGCTCAGCGCCGCGCAGGCGGCGACGTCTTTCGGATGTTTGGCCAGGCACGACTGCACGGCGGCCAACGCCGCGGCGCTACCGGCGCCGGCCGACCCGCGTTTCCCCCCGGACCGGCCGTCCCGGTGGGACCGGTGCCCGCCGTTCCCGACGTCGTCCCCGATCCCGATCCGCCGGTCCCGGTGGTACCCGCCCCGGTCGAGGCGTAGGCGGCGCTGTTCGGATTGCCGCTGACCGCAGTGGGGGCAACCGCCCCCCCGGTCCCGTTGATGCACTGGGTGGGTCCCTGCTTGTCACAGGCCGGCGGGTACGGCGCCGTCTCGGCCAGCAGATTGGCTCCGCTCGGTGTGAACGTCGGATTGTTGCAGCTCTGGATGTTGATGTTCTGGGTCTGCGCCCCCGGGATCTGGGTGATCTGGGCGAAGCTGGCCTCGACCAGGTTGATGGGCATGGGCGAGTAGCCGAGGGCGGCTGACTGCTGTTGGCCCTGGCACATGGCGTAGTAGGAGAAGGCGGCGAGGGTGGTGCCCTCGGCCGCGCTGAACTGGCCCTGGACTTTGGTGGGCAGGATCAGGTAGCTGTAGGACGAGAGCGGGTAGGTGCGGGGGTCGGGGTCGGTGTAGACGCCGCTCAGGTTCTCGGTGAGGTAGTAGGCCGGGTCGTGGTTGGTGGTGTCGACCTGAGCGGCGAGGAGTGAGACGGCCACGTTCTGGGCCGTCGGCTCGGTGTAGTACCCGGCGGCGTTGAGCATCTGGACCACCGGGAAGTGGTCGTTGAGGGCGTAGGAGTACTCGACGTAGCCGATCGAACCGTCGGCGTAGCTCTGGGAGACGTAGCCGGCCACGCCGAGGTCGCCGGACTGGGCCACAAAGCCGGTGGGGAGCGTCGGGAAGAACGAGGTGGCCCCGCAGGCCGGAGCCCGGCCGGACGCCGAGCAGAAGGAGTTCCACAGCGAGGGGTACTGGCTGATCATCCACTCGGAGAGCTCGTAGCTCGATCCCGCCCCGTCGGAGCGGACCACGGGGACGATGCTCTGGTCGGGCAGTTTGAGGCCGGGGTTGTCGGCGGCCAGCGCCGGGTCGTCCCAGTTGGTGATGGCCCCGGTGAAGATCTTGGTGATGTTCTCGCCCGACAGCCGGAGGTTGGTCACCTGCTGGCCGTTGATCTTGAGGTTGTACATGAACACCGTTCCCCCCGCGGTGATCGGCATGTACGCATAGCTTCCGGGTTGGGGGTCCTCGGGCGCCGAACCGTCACTGGGGTTGGTCTGGAAGGGGATGTCCGAGGCGGCGAAGTCGGTCAGGCCCTTGATGAAGTCCTGGCGGCCGGTTGTCGATCCGTTGGCCGTGTAGTTGACCCGCATGCCGTCGGGCTGCACGTCGGCGATCCACTGGTTGATGGCGTTGGCCGACCACGAGGAGCCCTCGCCGGAGACGGGGACGTAGGCCGTGGCTCCGGCCGGTACGCCGGTGAGCATCAACGTGCTCAGGACGGTGACCACGGCGGCCACCACCACCCCGGCCAACCGGGACGTGGCCAGGCGCCGGCCTCTGGTCTGGTTCCGCTGACGCGACGAACGATTGACAGGATGGACGTTCATCAGGTTGTCTCCACGATCTTGAAGCCGGGTCCGGTCCCGCCGGCCCCTCCGGTCGAGTGGTGCTGGTCCCGCTCGCTGAAGCGGGCCACGTCCCGCTCCGAGGCGGCCAGCATCCTGCGGGTCCCCCGTTTCGTGAGGTGCCCCGGGCCCCACCCACCGATCTTCCGGGCCACGGCGAAGAGGACGATGACCACCAGCAGGAGGAACGAGGCGCAGCCGAAGGCGCGGGTCGTGTAGGCGGGTATCCCGGACCGGACCAGTTCCAATGTCTCCAGGGGAAGGGAGACCATGGGCCCGTTCAGTGGATTGGCGTTCATGTAGGTGGTGAACCCCGCGGTGAGCAGCACCGGTGAGGCCTCACCGATGGAGCGGGCGATCCCGAGGATGACGGCGGTGGCCAGACCCGAGCGGGCCGTGGGCAGGACCACCTGCATCTCCCCCCGCCATCCCGGAGCTCCGAGCGCGGCCGCGGCTTCCCGGAGATTGTTGGGCACCAGGCGGAGGGCGAGATCCGCGCCCCGGATGATGTAGGGGAGCATCATCACGCTGAGGGCGAGGGCGGCGGCCAGTCCCGACCGGCCGAAGCCGAATGCGAGGATCCAGGAGGCGTAGATGAACAGACCGGCCAGGATGCTGGGCAGGGCGGTCATGGCCTCGACCACCGTGCGGAAGAACCGGGCCGGCCGGCTCCGGGTCACGTCCAGGTAGACGGCGGCGACCAGACCGATGGGCACTGTCAGGATCACGGCGATGCCGACCGTCCACACGGTCCCGACCAGAGCGTGGCCCATCCCTCCTGTGGTCAATGGAGCCAGGGGCCCTGCTTTTGACATGTCCTGGGTATAGAAATTGGCATGCCGGAGGGCGGCCCACCCGCGGGCGAAGGTGAACCCGACCACCACGGCGAGGGCTCCGAGGGCCAGCACCGCGCAGGTGGCCATCAGCACCGTCATCACCGCGTCGACGACCACCGGGCCGTCGTCGGTGAGCGACACCAGGACGCCGTAGATGGCCACGAAGGCGACGTAGGCCACGAAGACCAGGCCCACCGGTCCCGACAGGGCGGTCAGCCGCTGCAACAGCAGCGATGTGCACACGCCGCCGGCGGCAGCCCCGACCAGATTGAAGACGGTGCCACGCCGGAGCCCCCCGAGCTTCCGGCGGCGCTGCGGCGGTGGCGGCGATGTGTCGACGGCCGGTTCGGCGATGTCGGGCAGATCGAGGACGGCCATCTCAGCCGTCGCTCTCTGCGCCCGAGCGCGAACGGGCCACGATGGCCGAGGCGGTGAAGTTGATGATCAAGGTCAGGGCGAACAGGGCCAGGCCGGCGGCCATCAGCGCCGAGATGCCGAAGGCCGAGGAGTCGCCGACCGTGTTGGCGATGAGGGCCGACACCGAGTCGCCCCCGGTCTGGAGGATGTGCAGGTTGGCGGTGAAGACCGGGGAGATGATCAGGATCACCACGATGGTCTCGCCCAGGGCCCGTCCCAGTCCGAGCATGGTCCCGCCGATGATCCCGCCCTTTCCGAAGGGCAGCACCACCGACCGGATCATCCCCCACCGGGTGGCCCCGAGGGCGTAGGCGCCCTCCCGCTCCCCGAGGGGTGCCTGCGAGAACGACTCACGCATGACCGAGGTCAGGATGGGGATGACCATGAGCGAGACGGCGATGCCGGCCACGAAGGTGGAGGCGGTGAACTCGTGGCCGAGGTCGGTCGGATTGGTGGCCCCGGAGCCGTTCACCTTGAAGAACGGGATCCACCCGAACCACACCGACATCCAGCGGGCGATGCCGATGGTCCGGCCCTGGAGGAAGTAGAGCGCCCACAGGCCGTAGACCACGCTCGGCACGGCCGCCATCAGGTCGACCAGCGAGACCAGGGTCCGCTTGATCCGCTGGGGGGCGATCTCCGAGATGAACAGGGACATCCCGAGCGAGATGGGGACGGCGATGATCACGGCCACCAGAGCGATGAGCAAGGTGTCGGTCATGATCCCGGCGATCCCGAAGTGGTGGATGTCCGGTTGCCACGCCTGGGTGGTCAGGAACTTGAGTTTGGCCACCCGCAGGGCGTCGAAGGCCTGGATGGTGAGGAACAGGCCGATGGCGGTGAACACCAGCAGCACGACGATGGCGCTGGTCCGGTGGAGGCCCATGAACGTGCGGTCGCCCGACCCCGGGACCGCCCGCATGCTGCGCTTGGGTCGGTCGTCGACGTCCCCGCTGTCCCTGACCTCGGGCACCATGGTGGCGGCCATCGCCGTTACCTCCCCGCCACTGACGGCTCGGGCGCACCCCGGTCGGAAGCGGCCGACGATCCGGGCGAGGGGGAGGACCCGTCCGGTGACGGCGTCGGATCATCCGCGGACGGGGGCGGACCGCCCAGGGACCGGTCGCGGCGGCGGCTGAGGAACACGGCCAGGGTGGCCAGGGCCACTGACAACACGATGAGCACCACTCCGATCCACAACCATTTGTGGGACGGTCCCAGCGCAGGCTGGGCCACGACCCGCCAGGTGAAACCGTGCGGATCCGAGGCGCTGGCGGTGAAGACGATCTGGGAGTTCCAGTAGTTGGTCACCACGCCGTCGGTGTTGGCGCAGGCGATGCCGCCCTCCCAGGTGGCCGACTTCTGGCCCTTGGGGAAGAGGATGGCCGGCGTGAGCCGGACCCAGGTGAACTGCGGGGGCAGGGACACGATCTCGCCGGTGCCCTCCGCCGTGTTGATCGCGTCGTACAACTGGCCGAAGGCGATATAGCCGAATCCTCCGTTCTCACGCCCTCGCTTGAAGTTGACCGATGCCGGGGAGACCCCCTTGCGGACCAGGTAGCTGAAGACGTGATACCCCTGGTGGGCGGTGTCACCCGGGCAGCTCGCCCCGGAGGGCAGCGCCACCCCGTAGACGGTCTCCGACCCACCGGAGTCGAGCGGCGTCAGCGAACCCGGCTTGGTGATCCCCGCCACGCCGGAGGCGGCGGCCGCCCCGGCCCGGGCCGGGGAACCACCCGACCAGGCCGCCAGGACCACGGCTGCCAGGGCCAATGCGCCCAACCGGCCCCGCATCCGGCGCTTGGCGGCCACACCCGAGGCTCGGCCGGGCGCACGTTCGGAACGGCATCCGTTCTCGTTGCGCGCCAAAATTGTCACTGACCTGCTCCTCGTTCCGGCGGCAGCGGTCGCTATGCCCAGATACGTACGCCCCCACCGCTAATCGGTAAATCCTAGCTGATTACTAGCCCTCTTGGTTTGCTCAACCTAGGAGGACGCCATTCGACTGTCAAGGGCACCCGGGAGGGCGGCGGCGACGCGGTCGGATCAGCGGGGGCGGGCGGCGAAATCGGCGCGAAATCGGCGATGGAGAGGGCTTCCCGATCCAGCCGGCCAGGATTGTGAAGGACAGCCCGGGGTGACCCGGACCCGATGGTCGCCGGGTGATCGAGGCGCTGGATCGCAGGTCAGCGGGGGGGAACCCGATCCATGGGCCGGAGGGCCCGGCCGAAATGTCATTTCTGCTGTTGCGCCGGGACCTCAAGCGTGGTTTGCTATTAGCACTCGACAGTGCAGAGTGCTAACGACTACGGAGGAACACCAGATGGCCAAGTTGATCACGTTCGACGAGGAGGCCCGCCGGTCCCTTGAGAGCGGAATGAACAAGCTCGCCGACGCCGTGCGCGTCACCCTCGGACCCAAAGGCCGCAACGTCGTCCTCGACAAGAAGTGGGGCGCTCCCACCATCACCAATGACGGCGTCTCCATCGCCAAGGACATCGAGCTCGAGGATCCGTTCGAACGGATCGGCGCCGAGCTGGTCAAAGAAGTGGCCAAGAAGACCGACGACGTCGCCGGCGACGGCACCACCACCGCCACCGTGCTGGCCTGGGCCATGGTCCACGAGGGCCTGCGCAACGTGGCCGCCGGGGCCAACCCCATGTCGCTCAAGAAGGGGATCGAGGCCGGCGTCGAGTCGGCTGTCGCCTCGCTCCGGGGCATCGCCCGCGACACCGATTCGAAAGACCAGATCGCTCAGGTGGCCTCTATTTCGGCGGCCGATCCCGAAATCGGCGGGATGATCTCCGAGGCCATCGACAAGGTGGGCAAGGACGGTGTGATCACCGTGGAGGAATCACAGACGTTCGGCATGGACATGGACCTGGTCGAGGGAATGCGCTTCGACAAGGGCTACATCTCCCCCTACTTCGTGACCGACCCCGAGCGGATGGAGGCGGTCCTCGAGGACGCCTATGTCCTGCTGGTCGGATCCAAGATCACCGCCGTCCGTGACCTCCTCCCCCTGCTCGAGAAGGTCATGCAGGGTGGGAAGCCCCTGGTCATCATCGCCGAGGACCTCGAGGGTGAGGCCCTGGCCACGCTGGTCGTCAACAAGATCCGGGGCACGTTCCGGAGCGTGGCGGTCAAGGCCCCCGGGTTCGGCGAGCGCCGCAAGGCCATGCTCCAGGACATCGCCATCCTCACCGGCGGCCAGGTGGTCACCGAAGAGGTGGGTCTCAAGCTGGAGAACGTGGGTATCGAGCTGCTGGGCAGTGCCCGGAAGGTCGTGGTCACCAAGGACGAGACCACCATCGTCGAGGGTGGCGGATCCGACGACGAGATCAAGGGCCGGATCAACCAGATCAAGGCCGAGATCGAGAACACCGACTCCGACTACGACCGCGAGAAGCTCCAGGAGCGTCTGGCCAAGCTGTCCGGCGGAGTCGCGGTGATCAAGGTCGGAGCAGCCACCGAGGTGGAGCTCAAGGAGAAGAAGCACCGCATCGAGGACGCCGTGTCCACCACCAAGGCCGCCATCGAAGAGGGTGTGGTCCCGGGCGGGGGCGTTGCCCTGCTGCGTGCGCAGACCGCCGTGCTCGACACCGCCGACAAGCTCGAAGGCGACGAGGCCACCGGTGCCCGCATCGTGGCCCGTGCCGTCGAAGAGCCGCTCAAGCAGATCGCGGTCAACGCCGGTCTCGAGGGCGGCGTGATCGTCGACAAGGTCCGCAACCTGAAGAAGCCGAACGAGGGCCTCAACGCCGCCACCGGCGAGTACGAGGACCTGTTCAAGACCGGGGTGATCGACGCCGTGAAGGTGACCAGGTCGGCGTTGCAGAACGCCGCCTCCATCGCCGCCCTGTTCCTGACCACCGAGGCGGTCATCGTGGACAAGCCCGAGGAGTCGGCTGCGGCCATGCCCGGCGGAGGAATGGACGACTTCTAGGGCGACCGGGACACCAGACGGCCTTCCGTCACGAGCCCGGTCGGAAGCGACCGGCTGTGTTCGGGGCCGGAGACATCGAGAGACGAAGGGCGCCCGTCGGGGCGCCCTTCGTTCATTCCTTAGACTGGGGCCCGTGACCGAACCCCTCGCTCCCTCCACCGGGTTGGGCGTGCTCCACCTCTTCGCCAAGGTCGACGCCGGCCCGGCCCGTTCCGGAGCCCCGGGCTGTGACACCCAGGCCGTCATCCAGGCCGTCAAGGCCGCCGAGGCCGATGGTGTCCAGGTGGTGGTGGTGGCCATGCTCGGCCACAAGGCTGACGTGGGGTTCATGGCCCTCGGTGCCGATCTGTGGAGACTTCGGAGGCTGCAGAGCGATCTCCGGTCGGCCGGACTGACCGTGGTCTACTCCTATGTCTCGCTCACCGAGATCTCCGAGTACGCGGCCGGCATTCCTGACGAGATGAAGCAGACCAGGCTGTACCCGTCATTGCCACCCGACGGGATGACGGCGTTCTGCTTCTACCCGATGTCCAAGCGGCGCGGTGAGTCGGAGGGTTCCAACTGGTTCTCCATGCCCTTCGAGGAGCGGAAGGAATTGATGTACGGCCACGGGGCGGTGGGTCGGACCTTCGCCGGCCGGGTCGTCCAGGTGATCACCGGATCGACCGGCATCGACGATTGGGAGTGGGGCGTGACCCTGTTCGGTGTGAAACCGGACGACCTCAAGGACTGCGTCTACACCATGCGCTTCGACGAGGGCTCGGCCCGGTTCGCCGAGTTCGGGCCCTTCCTGACCGGGATGGTGGCACCGGTGGAGACGGTCCTGGCCCAGATCGCCACCGATGAGTGAGCAGGGCCCGGGGGGCGGCATCGGGGCCCTGCGCTCGGCGCTGGAACGGACGGGTCCCCTGGTCGTGGCCTTCAGCGGCGGAGCCGACTCGGCCTTTCTGGCCTGGGTGGCCACCGACACGCTGGGGCCGGACCTCGTGCGTTGCGTCACCGCCGTCTCGCCATCCCTCGCCCCCGAGGAGCTGGCCGACTGCCGCGCCCTGGCCTCGGAGTGGGGACTTCGCCACCTGGAGGTGGCGACCGACGAGTTGGCCGATCCGGCCTACGCCGTCAACGACGGCTCGCGTTGCTATCACTGCAAGACCTCGCTGCTCGATGCGCTCCGTGGGCTCGATGCGTTGGATCGGGTGGGTGTCCCGTCGGCCACCATCGCCCTGGGTGTGAACCTCGACGATCTGGGCGACCATCGGCCGGGACAGCAGGCGGCTGCCGAACGGGGAGCGATCTTCCCGTTGGTGACGGCCGGTTTCACCAAAGCCGACGTGAGGGCGGCATCGCGGCTCCTCGGCCTCCGGACCTGGGACAAACCCGCGGCAGCCTGCCTGGCCTCGCGCGTTCCCTACGGCATCCCGGTCACCCTGGGGACGCTTCGCTCGGTGGCCGACGCCGAGTCGGCATTGCGCGCCTTCGGCTTCGGGCAGCTGCGGGTCCGCCACTACGGCGACACGGCCCGGATCGAGGTGCCGGCCGAGGACCTGGCCCTCGTCGTGGCCAGGCGGGAGGAGGTCACCAGGGCGGTGCATGGCGCCGGTTACCGCTACGTCACCCTCGACCTCGACGGGTTCCGCTCAGGCAATCTCAATGGAGCACTGCCGGACCGGGAGACGTCCCCGCAGCCGGCTCCAGCCCGAGGAGGCCACCGGTGATACGGGTCAGGGTCAAACTGACGTTCCCCGAGGAGCTGGTCCGGGAGCCGATCATCGCTCGCATGGTCAAGGAGCTGGATATCGTCCCCAACATCCGGAGGGCCGACGTCGGTGAGCACGACGGATGGATCATCTGCGAACTGGACGGCGACGCCGGGACGGTGGACCGGGCCGTCGAGTGGCTTCGCAACGAGGGCGTCCAGGTGGATCTGCTCGGCGACGTCGTCGAGAGCTGAGCGTTGGACTCCCACGGAGAACGGACCACACCACGTCCGGGGCCCGTGGCCCCGGTCCCGGAACCGGGCGACGACCGGGAGGCGGAGCTCCTGGCGGCCAACCTGCGCAACTGGGACGAACGGGTGTCGGTCCACATGGCCTCCCGTTTCTATGACGTCGACCGGTGGGTGGCGACACGGCCCGGTCCCCGACCGCGGGAGATCGAGGCCCTCGGCGATGTCAGCGGACTCGACCTCGTCCACCTCCAATGCCATTTCGGGCTGGACACCCTGGCCTGGGCCGATGCCGGCGCCAAGGTCACGGGACTCGACTTTTCGGCCCAGGCCATCAGGGCCGCCCAGGATCTGGCCGTGCGGGCCGGCCTCGAGGACCGGTCGACCTTCGTGTGCGCCGATGTGTACGAGGCGGCCGACGTGCTCGGGCCCGGTACCTTCGACGTCGTCTATGTGAGCCTCGGAGCTCTGCACTGGCTTCCGAGCGTCGACCGGTGGGCCGACCAGGTAGCGGCGCTGGCCCGTCCGGGCGGCCGGCTCTACCTGCACGAGATCCACCCGTTCGCCTGGTCGCTGGCCGACGACTCCCCGACCGTCGCGTATACCTACTTCGAAGAGGCGGAGCCGTTCGCCGACGACTCCGAGCTGACCTACACCGATGCCGAGCGGCCGCTGGCCAACGTCCGCACCTACCAGTGGAACCACAGCATCGGTGAGCTGGTGATGGCACTTGTCACCCGGGGGATGCACATCGATCTCCTGGTCGAACACGATTGGACCGTCAACCAGCAGTTCCCCTGGCTGATCGAGTCCACTCCCAGACAGTGGTCGGCCCCGCCGGGACTCCCCCGCATGCCCCTCACCTACACCCTGGTGGCCACCCGGGGGTAGCCGGGGCGGGAGCCGGGCCCCGGGGAGGAGGTCCCGGGGTGATGAGAGGGGGATTCCGAGAGGAAGGTGGCCGGCTTCAGGAGTCCTTGCGGATCGTCCAGCCCGCGTCGGACACCTTGCGAGGCTCGTAGAAGAGGCATCCCTCCGGGCAGGCGAAGGGAATCTGCTGGTTGGCGCCGACCCGGCACCGCTCGAGCTTTTCCTCGTGGGCAGTGGTCTGCATGATGTAATGACGGCAATCCTCGTTGACGGCCACACTCCATTCTGCCTGATGGATGCGGCTCCACGTTGGCAGCGGGTAGCGTCAGGTGGGTGGAACCTGTTCCCTCCACCAAACAGCTCCTCCGCTGGAGCGAGGCCCTGGCCGGGATCGCGCGCACCGGGCTGGGCTTCACCGAGTCTCTGTACGAGCAGGAGCGCTTCGAGGAGGTCCTGCGGATCGCCGCGGACATCCGGGTGACCGTGGACGAGGGGACGGAGGGCGCCGAGGACGCCGAAGGGCTCGTGGAAGAGTGGCTCGGCTCGGTCGGCAAGGGCGTCCCCGGCTACGTGACACCCAAGGTTGCGGTCGGGGCTGCGGTGGGCAACGAGAACGGCGAGATACTGCTGGTCAAGCGGGCCGATTCCGGCGTGTGGCTCTATCCCACCGGCTGGGCCGATGTCGGCTACTCGGCCGCCGAAGTGGTGGTCAAAGAAGTCGAGGAGGAGACGGGCATCGACGTCGAGGTGGTGAGGCTCATCGCCGTACTCGACGGTCTCCGCATCGGCATCAGCCGGATACCGCTGTACTCCCTGGTGTTCCAGTGCCGGCCCATCGGGGGGGAGCTCAAGGCCCACCCCCTGGAATGTGCCGATGTGGGCTGGTTCCCCCTCGACAAGCTCCCCTTTCCCCTGGCCGGCGCCGAGCGCTGGGGCCAACATGTCTTCGCCGCCCTGCGCGGGGAACCGGTCGAGGTCCTGTACGACTCGGTGCGGTCCCCCACCTGGCGGGGTGATCCGAATAGGACCTGATCCTGTCCCACCGAGAGACCGGGCATGAGCGCGGAACCGACGCCAGGGGTCACCATCAGCGAGGCGACCGAGGTCTCGCCCGAGCTGATCAGGGCGTTCGAACGCCTGATCCCCCAACTGTCGTCGTCATCCCCTCCGCCCGGGGCCGGCGCGCTGGCGGAGATGGTGGCTTCACCCGCGTCGGTGCTCCTCGTGGCCCACGACGGGTCGGGATCCATCGTGGGTTCGCTGACCCTCGCCGTGTTTCGGGTGCCCACCGGGCTGCGGGCCTGGATCGAGGACGTGGTGGTGGACGAATCGGCCCGGGGGACGGGAGCAGGCGAGGCGTTGGTCCACGCGGCCATCGACCGGGCCAACGCGGTCGGGGCCAGGACCGTCGACCTCACCTCCCGGCCGAGCAGGGAAGCAGCCAACCGCCTCTACCGACGGGTCGGGTTCGAGCTGCGGACCACCAATGTGTACCGGTGGAGCGCCGGGTCGGCCGAAAAGGCCGTCGCCCCGGACGACGAGGGCCCGTCGTAGACGCGGGCCCGTCGTAGGAAGCAGCCGGAAGTGGGTCGCGTCGAGTGGCTGACCGCCCGCCCGGCCGGGACGATCCGGTCGGTGGATGTGGCCTTGCACCGGGCTCGCCCCGACGATCTCGACGAGCTGGTGGACGCGGTCAACGCCAGCCTCGAGGAGCTACGGCCCTGGATGCCCTGGGCCCAGGACCCGGCCACCAGCCGGTCCATCGGCGACTTCCTCGGACGGGCCGATCGGGACTGGGAGGCGGGACATGAGTTCCAGTTCGCCATCCGCGGCGGGAAAGGATCGGAACCCGACGCGCTGCTCGGCTTCTGCGGGCTCCACAACCGGATCGGTGCCGGGGCGCTGGAGATCGGCTACTGGGTGCGGTCCGACTGCACCCGTCGCGGCGTGGCCAGCTCGGCGGCGGCCGCGCTCACCGCCACCGCACTCGATCTCGACGGTGTGCGCCGGGTGGAGATCCACTGCGATGCCGCCAACAGCCCGAGC
This sequence comes from uncultured Acidimicrobiales bacterium, assembly GCA_963713625.1. Classification (GTDB taxonomy): domain Bacteria; phylum Actinomycetota; class Acidimicrobiia; order Acidimicrobiales; family RAAP-2; genus Bog-756. The sequence continues at coordinate 164,854 of CAVQMN010000002.1, forward strand.
GCGGCGATCCCACCCAAGCTCGGATTCCGCCTGGATCGCATCGAGACCCGACCGCCGGAGACACCCGGGGAAACCGACGGGCACATGATCTGGGTGTACCCATCGTCCCCGTAGCCGGTCCTCGACCAGGGTTCCCCGTCGTGGCAACCGGGCATGGTCGGTGACGATGGCCGATCGAGTGCAGCTTCCGGATGCCCGGGAGTCCGTCCTCCCGAGCCGGTTCCGGGCCTGGAGCTGGGCCCTGGCCACGACCGGGGTGGTCGGCGTCGTGGTGGCCGGGATCTTCGGCGGGGCCGACGCCCGATCCGCCGCCTCGCAGGTCTGGCCGGCGTTCGTCCTCGTGGCCGGCCTGCTCCTCGTGGGTCTCGTCGCCGACCAGGACGGGCTTTTTGCCGCGGCCGGTGACCGGCTGGCCGGGCTGGTCCCGAACGGGCTGCTCTTCCTGGCCAGTGCCGCGGCCATGGTGGCGGTGGTCACCGCTCTCCTCAATCTGGACACCTCCGTCGTCTTCTTGACCCCGGTGCTGGTCTACGCGGCACGAAGCCGGGGCCGGGGCGAGGCGGCGCTGCTGGTCGCCGGCCTTCTGCTGTCCAACGCGGCAAGCCTCCTCCTGCCCGGGTCCAACCTCACCAATCTCATCGTCCTCGGACAGCTCCATCTCTCCGGCGGTCAGTTCTTCGCCCGGATGGTCTTCCCGTGGATGGCCTCGGTGCTCATCACCACCGCGGTGGTAGCCATCGCCCAACGATCGTCGTTGCCGACGGCTGGTGACCCGACACCGTTGCGTGGGCGAATGGGCCGGGAGCCGGCCACCATCGGGGTCGGCGCGGTGGCCGTGGTCGCCGTCACCGTGCTGGTGCTCGTCCTCCGATCACCGGCCCTGCCGGTGGCGGGGGTGGGCGTCCTGGCCACCGCCTTCCGGTTGGCGACCCGGCAGACCGAGGTCCACCGGGTGCGCGATGTGCTCGGCATCCCGGTGCTGATCGGGCTGTTCGGCATCGCCACCGCGCTGGGCACGCTCGGACGCGCCTGGTCCGGACCGGCCACCCTCCTCGCCCACCTCGATCCGGCCGGCACCGCAGCACTGGCTGCGGTGGCCTCCGTACTGGTCAACAACCTCCCGGCCGCCTCATTGCTGGCCGCCCGGGTGCCCCCGCACCCCTACTCGTTGCTGGTCGGCCTCGATATCGGGCCCAACCTCTTCGTCACCGGTTCGCTGGCCTGGTTCCTCTGGTGGCGGGCGGCCAGATCGTCAGGGTCGAATGCCCCCGTCGCCCGCGCCGTCGTGCTCGGTCTGATCGCCGTCCCCCTGTCGATGGCCGCGGCCCTGGCCATCCTGGCGGCCACCGGATCACACTGACCGGCGCGGCCGGCCGGATCAGTTGATCTTCAAGAGGTCGACCACGAAGACCAGCGTGTCGTTGGCGGCGATTCCCGCCCCCGGTGAGCTCGACCCGTAGCCGAGGCTCGGCGGGATGATCAGCTCACGACGGCCGCCCACCTTCATCCCCACCACGCCCTTGTCCCAACCCGGGATGACCTGCTCCGGGGTCGCGTCCAGCGTGAAGGTGAAGGGCTGGCTGGTCCACGAGGCCTGGATGACCTTCCCCGAGGAGTACGTGGCCAGGACGTACTGGACCGTCACGGTGTCGCCCGGCTTGGCCGTAGCGCCGGTGCCGACGATCAGATCCGAGCTCTCCAGCTGGGTGGGAGGGGTTCCCGAAGGCACCGTGACCGAAGGCTCCTTGCCGGAGGTGCCGGCCGGAGAACGATCCGCCGGCGGAATCGTGGACAGCGTGCTCGATGCCGACCTGTTGGAGGAGGCGGTGGTCGAGGGGGCTGATGTGGTCGTGGGGCTCGACGACGAGCTGCTGCAACCCGCCAGTCCGAGGACCGACGCAGTGAGCACGACGAGCGACCAGGTACGCACACGGGACATGAAGATTCCTTTCCGAGGCTGATGCCGGGGCTCAGAGCTGCCCTGAGCAGCTCCGCAGGAGAAACGGTAGTGCGTCACCGCCGCCGGTGGTGACCACCGGGCCCCAACCCGAACCCCCCGGCCCGGCCCACGGCCTCCGGGGTCACGCCGAGTCCCCACCCTCGTCGTCTGGTGCGGTCGGTGGTGCCGACAGCGGTGCCGGTGCTGCGGTGGGCGAGAACCGACCGTCCCGCCCCTGGGTCTGTCGTCCGGTCGCGTCCGCCCTCGGGCCGGTCGTGGCCATCCGCGGCCCATCCCGGCCGGACCGCCACAGGGCTTCGGCCCGCTCGGCCAACTCGCGGAGCGGCTTCCCGGTCCGTCGTGCTGCCAGGGCCACATCGTCGTGTTCGGCCTTGACCCGATTGGCGCTCACCTTCACCCTGACCAGTTGCCCGTCGATCCAGACCGAGTCGATCGAACGTGCCGCCGGCCAACGCTCTCCCACTGTCTCCCGAACGCCCAGTGAACCGGTCGACTCCCGCAGCAGGCCACGGAGGGAGGGGGCCACCGTCGGATCGCACAGCACGTGCACGACGGTCCCCGGGCGCCCCTTCTTCATCACGACCGGCGCCAGCCAGGCATCATGGGCACCGGCCTCGAGGAGAACGACGACGGCATGGGCCAGTTGCTCGCCGGTGGCATCGTCCACGTTGACCTCGAGGTGCGAAACGGTCTGGCCGGCCTCCGCGTCGTAGTCGGCGACCGCCCCGGACGTCGTCGACGCCGCATCGGCACCGGTCAGTCGCGCCACCTGCACACCGGTCACCACCTGGGTGCAGTTGGGAAGATCCTCGAGCTCGCGGGAGCCGGCCCCGAAGCCCTGGGCGGTCACCCTCATCGCCGGCATGGGGCCGTACCCCGAGCTCAGGGCGGCGAGCAGCGCGGCACCGGTCGGGGTGGTCAGCTCCACCGATACATTTCGGCCCCAGGTGGGTACCCCTTCGAGCAGGGCCACGACGGCGGGGGCGGGGTTGGGGAGCATGCCATGGGCGGTCCTGACCATTCCCAGTCCGGTGGCCACCGGACTGGCCCGGACCTCGTCGATGCCGAGCACCTCCAACGCGGCAGCCGTCCCGACCACGTCGATGATGGTGTCGTGGCCCCCGACCTCGTGAAAGTGGACCTGGTCGACAGGTCGACGGTGCAACCTGGCTTCGACATCGGCCAGTACCGAAAAGGTCTGCAGCGCCCGGCGGGCCACCCGGTCAGGCAGGCGGGCCTCTTCGACCAGACCCACGATGTGGGCGTGGGTGCGGACCACCACATTGTCGTCGACGGTGACCACAGCCTGCGAGGCGGCCACGCCGCCCCGCAGCACCGGCTCCACATCGAGTGACCAGCCACCCAGTGGCAGCCGCTCCAGCAGGGCCAGGACCTCGCCGGTGTCGGCCCCCGCGTCCAGCAGACTGCCGAGCGCCATGTCGCCGGCGATACCGGCAAAGCAGTGGAACCAGGCCATGCGCCGGGCGGCGCCGAGCGGCGCCGGCGACCCGAATCGGAGGGATGTGTCGGAGGGGTCGGCGGGTCCGGGGCCGGCCGGTGGGGCGGGGGTGTCCGCGGTCATGACAGCATCCGCGCCAGGGCACAGGCGGCCCCGAACCCGTTGTCGATCCCGACCACGGTGATCCCGGCCGCGCACGAGGCGTGCATGGCCAGCAGTGCGGTCACCCCTTCGAGCGCGGCCCCGTACCCGGTGCTGGTGGGCACGGCGACCACCGGTGCCGGCGTGATCCCCCCGACGAGGCTGGCCAGAGCCCCTTCCATTCCGGCCACCACCACCACGGCGTCCGCATCGGCGAGCTCGTCGGCTGACGCCAGCAGACGGTGGACCCCGGCGACGCCACAGTCGGGGAGGACCGTCGGGTGCAGGCCGAGCGCGGTGAGGGTGGCCTCGCACTCCCGCGCCACCGGGAGATCCGATGTCCCGGCCGTGACCACCAGGGTGTGAGCGGTCCGCCGGGCAGCCGGCCGCCAGACCACGGCCGAGAGCTCACCCCGCACCTGATCACTGCCGGTGGCCGCCCCGGTGATCGTGCGGACGCCACCAGGGTGGCGGTCCATGGCCAGGTGCGCCTGGGCGACGTCGGCCCGGGTGAGGATGACCGGGCCTCCACCTTCCTGCCCGAGCAGCTCGCCCACGATGGCCGCACACTGCTCGGCCGTCTTGCCCTGTCCGTACACGGCTTCGGGAAGGCCCTGACGGAGGCTGCGATGGTGGTCGACCTTGGCGAATCCGAGGTCGGCGAAGGGCAGCCGGCGGAGCCGGTGCACCGCTTCGTCCGGTGAACACACCCCCGAGCGCACATCGGCAAGCAGTCGTTGCAGTCCGGGTTCATCCATGATGTTCACTATCCTGCCTGGGTATGACCGCGGACGCATCCTCGCCCTCCCAGTCGGGATCATCACCGCGTATCGGGTTCCTCGGGCCCGAGGGCACCTTCACCGAAGAGGCACTGCTCGGTGAGCCTGACTACGCCTCGGCCCAGGTCGTCCCCTTCGGGTCCCTGGCCGAGGTACTGGAGTCGGTGCGGCTCGGCCAGGTCGACCTCGGATTCGTCCCCATGGAGAACGCCATCGAGGGAACGGTCCGCGACATCATCGACAGCCTGGTCTTCGAGTTCGACCTGCGGATCCAGCGAGAGGTGATCCTGGATGTCCACCTCCATCTGATGGCCCGACCCGGAACGGCGCTGGATGAGGTCGAGCGGGTGGCATCCATTCCGGTGGCCACCGCCCAATGCCGGCAGTTCCTGACCCGCCGGCTCCCTTCAGCAGAGTTGATGGCCACCAACTCGACGGCCGAGGCGGCCCGCCTACTGGGCGAGGAGGATCCGGCGCTGTCCTCGCAACCGACCGCGGCCATCGCCCCCAGGCTGGCGGCCAAGCTCTACGGCCTCGAGATCCTGGCCGAAGACGTCGAGGACCATCCCGACAATCAGACCCGGTTCGTCTCCTTGGCCCGGTCCGGTATCCCGGCTCCGAGCGGCCACGACCGGACCAGCATCGCCTGCTTCCAGAGCGCGGACCATCCCGGCAGCCTCTATGCCATCCTCGGCCAGTTCGCGGCCCGGAACATCAACCTGACCAAGCTCGAATCCCGGCCGACCAAGAAGGCGCTGGGCGACTACTGCTTCATCATCGACTTCGAGGGTCATGTGGCCGATGCCGTGGTCAGCGACTGCCTCCGTGATCTGCACGCCGAACTGGCGGGGGTCAAGTTCCTGGGGTCGTACCCGGCCGCCGGTCCGGCGGGCCCGGCCATCCGCCGCCGGGCGGACGCCTCGCAGCGGCAGGCGGGCGAGTGGATCCACGGCCTCCAGGCCGAAATCCAAACCGGCAGCCGTCCCTGAGCAATCGGATCGGGTGCCCGGCGCCGACTACCCTGGCAGTCGCTCGGAGGGATGGCAGAGCGGACAAATGCGCGGCTCTTGAAAAGCCGTGAGGTGCAAGCCTCCGTGGGTTCGAATCCCACTCCCTCCGCTCGTGAGGCCGTTCTTGGAAATGAATAGATCCAGGTCGGAGTTGTTTGAGCGGACGGCAACCGACACTGAGCGCATACGTAGGACGTGCGACCATGGCTGAATTTCTTGAGCACAGTGAGGTCCAGACGTTCATCGATCATCACTTCGGGGAACGAGCCGGCGAAATCACGCCACTCTCCGGAGGCGATTGGTCACAGGCCTATGCGCTGTCCGTCGATGGCCGACAGGTCGTTGCCCGTTTTGGCGTCCACGGCGAGGACTACAAGAAAGACCGCACCATGGCCGAGTGGTCATCAGATGAACTTCCGATCCCCAGAGTCCTGGAGATCGGTCGTACCGAACATGGCTACTTTGCGATATCGGAACGCATGCAGGGTGACTTTCTGGACGAGCTCGACTCACAGCGAATGAAGGCTGTGATCCCCAGCCTGCTTCGGACAATGGATGCGATCAGGAATATCGACATCTCAGGGACCGAGGGTTATGGCCACTGGGACTCGGACGGCCACGGCCCGCAGAAGACTTGGCCAGAAGCACTCCTTCGGAAGTTCGACGGCGATCAGCCAGAATCTCGGACCTACGGGTGGCGGACTGCGCTCGAGGATGCTCCTGGCGGTGCCAACGACTTCGACACTGCACTCAGGGTGCTCGAAGAGCTGGCGGAACGGATGCCGGCTGAGCGCCATCTCGTCCACAATGATCTGCTGTACCACAATGTCCTTGTCCGGGGAGGCAAGATCAGCGCTGTCTTGGATTGGGGCAACTCCATGTTTGGCGACCATCTTTACGACGCAGCCTGGCTCTTGTACTGCCAACCCCGATATACGGCCTGGCCGGACATTGACCTCGTCGGTGAGCTTCGACGCCACTGGGAAGCCAGCGGTTCAGTTCCGGCAGACCTTGAAGCACGATTGCTCTGCTACCAGATTCACGTCGGGCTCGATGCTCAGTCATACAACGCCTACAACCGGAACTGGGACGAACTCAGATTGAACGCCGACCAGACGATGAAGCTGGTGGAGGCGACGAAAGGGATCTAGCGCGGCCACGACGGGCGACCACCTAGTGGTCGGAGCGGTTGTGCTCTCAGGCGGATCCGGATCAAAGGCCAGCAGGACGGTGGTTCATCGCTTGCTCACGCGCAAGGCGGATCCAACCAATCGTTGGGCGGGCCGACGCGTGGCCGCGATCGGCCCTGGAACGTGGGAACCGACGGATCGACGAGCGGAGCCGCGGGTGAGCCCGATCGCGGCCAGAGCAAAGGTGGCAACAACACACGCGCATCCACAGAGCAGCGCAGTTCGGCGACCATCGGTGATCGCGAACAACGTGAGTACGGCGACTCCGGCCGACGTCCCGATCTGCCGCATGCCCTGGAGGAGCCCGGCCGTGGCGCCACTCTCACGGTGAGACACACCGGCCAGAAGCAGCGACGGTGAGGGGGCGAGGCCGGCGGCCAGCGAGCCGGCGGTGAAGAGCCCGATCCCGGCGCAGAGCGTGCCGCGTCGGCCGAACGCGTCACCGACCCGTCCTCCGAGGAGGAAGAACCCCCCGAAGGCGAGGCTGTAGGCGTCGATCACCCAGTCGAGGCCGGCTGGGGAAAAGCCGAGCGTCCGACGGATCGGAAGCAGAGCCACGTTGACGACGGTGGCATCGAGCGTCACCATGAGCTGGCCGGTGACAATGACGAAGAGGGCGACGGGGTGCGGCGAGCGCTCCCGATTCGGTCGGGACGTTGGGCATTCCCACCGTCCGGCCTCCGACCAGGGGAGAGTCAAGGCCACTGGCACTCCGGCCACTGGAGGCAGTGGGGTCTTGACCCTCCCGTACGGGGAGGGTCAAGACTGAGGGCATGACCGCGACGCTCACCATCGGCGATTTCGCCGAGGTCACCCACCTCAGCGTGAAGACGCTCCGTCACTACCACGAGGTCGGGCTCCTCGAGCCGGCCCGCGTGGACCCGCGGACCGGATACCGGTCGTACACCCTCGATCAGGTGCCGACGGCCCAGATCGTGCTGCGGTTTCGCGAGCTGGGGATGCCGGTGCGGGAGGTGGCCGCCCTCCTGCGGGCGGAACCGGCGGAGCGAGCGGACCTCATCAGCGCCCACCTCCAGCGGCTGGAGGAGCAGCTGGCCGCCACCCAACGATCGGTGAGCTCCCTACGCCGTCTCCTTGCGCCCATCCCGCCACCACTCGACGTCCGGTTCCGCTCGGAACCCTCGACGCTCGTCGCCGCCATTCAGGCGGATGTCGAACGGCAGGATGTCGCGGCATGGTGGCTCGGGGCCCTGGCCGAGCTGCGTGCCGCGCTGGCCGGCGCTCACCTCGACCCGGACGGGCCGCCTGGCGGCATCTTTGCCTCGGCGTTGTTCGCCGAGGACTGCGGCCGGGCCGTCGTCTACCTGACCACCGATGCCCCGCCGACGACCGGGAGGGTCGCCCCGATGGTCCTTCCGGCTGTCGAGCTGGCCGTGGCCGTCCACGAAGGACCGCACGATGGCATCGACGTCACCTACGGTGCCCTCGGCACCTACGTCACCGAGCACGAGATCGCGGTTTCGGGGACCGTGCACGAGCGATACCTCGTCGGGCCGCCTGACACCGAGGACCGGACGTCGTGGCGGACCGAGATCGGGTGGCCGGTCTTCCACGCCAACTCCGACCCCTAGCGTCACCGGGGCATCCGGACCCGTTGCCGTGGCCCGCCGACGCCGATCTGCCGAAAGCGCGACGCTCTCGGTGTGACCCGTCCTACGCCGAGCCACCGGACTGGCGCTCGTACTGCACGATGGCCGAACCCGGCGCGTCTGAGACCGAGAGCTCCAGACCCGTGTGCATCAGGTTCTTTCCGGACAACGACTGCTTGCCGGTGATGTCGAAATTTTCAACCCGGTACTGACTGCCCGTATCCAATCCTCGCAGCATGAATCGCATGGTGGCCGCCTGGGCGTGGGGGCGTCGAAACACGAGGACGACGCCGCTCCCCGCCGCGGGGCGGTCGAACTGGAGTGCCATCCACACGTCGTCCGCCAGGCTGTACTCGGTCAGAGGATAGAAATCGCTGTACAGCAGGTCGTCCTGTATGCGCCCGAACTCCTCATTCATCGTGCGGAGCAGGGCCCAGTCCTCCTCGCTTGCCGTGCCCACGTCGACGCTCGAGGCGTAGCTCGGGGCCAGGGAGCTCCGCACCACGTACTGGCCCGAACCCCAGGCACCGTCATGGGTGTTCTGGGGACCCACTCCCGTCCCGAAATAAGGAAGCCAGAGGGAGATGCCGTAGGTCTGGCACTGGTTTCCGGTGGGCTCGAACTGGTAATCGCTCCGCAGCAGCGGGACGGAGCGGCGCATCGTCTCGAGGTCGTTGCGGCGGCCACCTGAAGCGCAGCTGTCTATCCAAAGCTGGGGATGGCGCGTGCGCAACTCGTCCCAAAAGGCGAGATGACCCGTTACGTGCTTCACCTGGGTCATTCCCGTGCGACCCGGCACGTCGTTCTCATTCCAGTAGTCGAGTGGATCCATGTTGAAGTCCTGGCGGAACACGTTGAGCTCGTGACCCTGGGCGGCCTGGTCGGTGATGATGGAGTCGAAGCGCTCGACCAGCCAGTTCCAGGCGTCGGTGTTGCCGAAGTCGAGGAGGAAGCTGAAGTCCGACGCGGGGTCCGGTGGGGCGATGAGCCAGTCCCGGTGCTTCTCGAACAACTCGGTTCCGATCCCCACCCGCTCCGGTTCGCTCCACAACACCGACTTCATGTCATGATCCAGAGCCTTCTGGAACGTCGGCCTCATTCCGTCCGGAAAGCGTTTCGGGTCTGGGAACCAGTTCCCCACACCATTGGACCAATCCTGGGACCAACCGTCCGGCAACCCGGTCGGAATGGCATACCACCCGGCGTCCACCCACCAGTGTGTGAAAAAGCCGCCGTGTCCGACGGCCCCCCGCTGAGCATAGGAATCGATGGCCGAAAGCTCTTCTGACTGGTCGGGGAAGAGGCTCAGGCCCCCGGTCGTGGGTGCGATCGGGTTCGGGAGGGTCCCCCCGAAGCGCGGCAGGTTGTACTCGACCATCCAGCTCCGCCACTTGTTCTGGGCCACGAGCCAGTCGTCGGCGCTCCATGGCATGAGGACGATGAGGGGTGTCCGCACCTCCTCCCCCGGTTCCAAAAACGTGTCCAGGAGCAGGGCGTCGGCAATGTCCCCATAGCTGGTCAGCAGCGGGTCCGCAGATGTCATGGCCGCCTTGAAGCGCAGGCCTTCATCCTCGTCGACCTGCAGTTGGGTGGTCCATTGCCCTGGCCATCCCACCGCGGCCATGACCCCCCGGTCGTTCCAGGAGATATTGAAATAGGGCCACGTACCGTTCGAGGGTCGACCGCCCACGGGGGAAAGAAGCTGCTTCGTACCCGGCGCCAACCGCGACGTCAGCGGCGCATAGTCATCGGCTTGTTGGGCGCTGCCCCTGAAGTGGTGAAGGTCGTACGGTGCCGTGGGTGACCCGTTGATGATGGTGTCAGCCGCCAGCACCGCGTTCAACCGCTGGGAGTTGCTCGATGACGGGTTGGTGAAGGATACCGTCCATTCGATGGCCCCGGAGGCCTCGTAGACAACGACCGCGGCCTGCACCTCGAGCGCTCCGGACGGCGCCCGCCAGATGACCGATTCTTCAGTGCGCCCAGCCGATGAACTGACCTGGCGTCTCGTCACCCGCCACTGCGACAAGAAGCTGGCCGACGGCTGCCCGGCGTAGTTGAACGAGAAGGGCGGGTCGGCGACGAACCCCGATACGGCCGTGTGGGCGGCCGCACTCTCTGTCGCGCCCTGACCGCCGGTCGACGTCGCTGACTGGGTGCCGCAGGAGGCCAAGGCCGCCGACCCGGTACCTACCCCCAGTAGCTTGAGAAAAGCTCTCCTGTCCACGGTCACAACCCTCCCTCAGGCTGGCCATGGCCCGTCCGACGCCGCCGACGCGCCTCGGCCAAACGCTCAGGTCCGAGCGAGCCCAACGCAGAGTAGTACCCCGGCTTCCGCCCTGCCCACGCGTCCACGTCCCTCGGGAACGCCACGTCGTGCCCCTGCCCCGCATCACTCCGGCGAGGGTGCGCCGGCCCACGCGTCAAGCGGCAGGCACGGGCCCGCGCCAGCCCGCCAAATGGGGAGTGCAGGGAACGAGGCTCAGTACGCGGCTCAGATTTCAGCGTTCCAACGCCCGTGAGGCAAGCTCCGCAAACACGGCGGCAACCGGCCTGGGGTGACGGTGAACGTCAAAGAGCCCGACCTCGGTCACCACGCCCTTCGGATTCACCAGCTCGGTCTGCCAGTCGAATTGATCTCCCCGGCTGTACCAACAGAGCCCCCGCACCGGCCGGCCGTCGTCACGCAGTCTGCGGAGTCCATCGGTGAGTGCAAGCAGCCACGGAATCTGGTCGTCGACATCGAGGGACAGATTCGAAGTCTCCCCCACCCAGAAAGGCACGTCATACCGGTCGTGCCATCGTCGGACCTCAGCCAGGCCATACGCGACTCGCTCGTCGATGGACCACTCGGGCGCATCGCCACCGACCGGAAAGACCGAGGTGGGGTAGAAGTCGAGGCCGGCGACGACCCGGTCGGTCGCCGCCAGGCCCCGGATGCGCTCCAGTACTGCCGCGTCGACGGGATCGAGATACCGGGAGGAGGCGGGGAGAGGATCTCGTCCGAGGTGCAGGTCCCAGACGAGCCATGTCCAGGCCCGTAACGCCTGCACGTCCGCCTCGGCCTCCGGCTCGACGGCCACCGGAACCGGAAATCCTTCGGACCCAATCCACCATCCGCCGCGATCCTCTCGGATGCGCGCCAGTGCCTCCAGGTTGGCCAACACGATGTGGGCCAGGATTCGCGCATGATCGGGCCCCGACGCCAGCCGGTCATTCCACATTCCCAAACAACCCGAGTTCTCCGCGGTGACCCCCGGCTCATTGATGGGCGTGAACCACCGCGGCTCCGGGTACCGGTCGAGGAAGGCCTCGACGTATCGGCAGAACGAGTCCACCCACCGCCGATCAGCGAAACCACCGAGTGAGTCGGGGAGACCAAAGTGCAACAGGTCGACAATCGGTTCCAGGCCATGCTCCCCGCAGTGGGCCAACGCTCGATCCCAGAGTGTCCAATCGTATCGGCCCGGTTCTGGCTCGCTCAGACGCCATGGCACGCCGTACCGAACGATCTTGACGCCGAGGGCGGCAATGGAGCGCAGGTCCTCCTCCACATGGGAGTAGTGGCCACTCTGCGCGAACTGGTCTTGCCGATAGGGAACGCCATCGGCAAGCACCACAGGGTCAGAGCCTTCTTCGCCCACGGCCCAGGCAAACTCCGGAAATCCGGTTTCGGCGACAATCGGGTCCGACATAGGGCTGGGAATCTAGCGGAACCCTCGATTTTCGTGCTGACCGCCCACACGCGGCCTGCTCTGCCTGACCGATCAAGGGGACGGAGAACGATCGAGCCTCCGTGCCGTGGTTTGCTCCCCGCCTTCCGCCATTCTGTGTTCCGGGCTTATTCCTACTATTCCTCTACGTTATATCTTGGATGGTCGACGGGCCTCGACGGGTCTCTCCCGTGTGGATGTACCGCCCGATCGGATGGATCCACCCGTACCCAGCCCAGGCGGCAGAGGGACCCCACGGCGACGCAGACAACCGGCGCGTCGAGCCCTGGCGTTCGGACTCGTCAGGACCCGGCCCCTGCGTTTCCCCAGGCCTCGGCCAACAGCGCGTAGGACCGGACACGGTCGGAATGATCGTGGGTCATGGTGGTGATGGCCAGCTCGTCGGCACCGGTGGCCCGCTGCAGGTTGGTGAGGGCCTCGACCACCCTGTCGGGCGAGCCCACGAACTGGGTGCTCACCCGGTCGGCCACCAGGGCGCGGTCGTCCTCGGTCCACGTATGGCCGGCGGCCTCGGCCGCCGTCGGGTAGCGGATCGCCCCCTCGCCGGTCCGGATGCTCCGCACCCAGAGGCCGTACCCCGCAGCCAGCTCCCGAGCCGTCTCGTCGTCGTCGGCCACCACCACGTCGGCGGAGACGCTCACATAGGGTCTGTCGAGTTCAGGACCGGGACGGAAGGCGGAGCGGTAGCCCTCGACGGCCTCCAGGACGGTGGCCGGGCTCACGTGGTAGTTGGCGGCAAAACGGAGGCCCCGTTGGCCGGCCACCACTGCGCTCTCGCCGGCACTCGACCCCAACACCCAGGGCTGGACGGTGGCGCCACCCCCTGGCACCACCTGGATGGACACCCCTCCTTCGGCGGTAGGTGCGCCGTGCAACAGGTCGAGGACCTCGTTCACCTGGTCGCAGTACCGGGGCGTCTCGGCCCCGGGCTGCTGGAGCAGGTTGGCCTGGAGGGCGATCCGGGGGGATCCGAACAACCGCTCGACGGGGAACCGCGGGGGCAGGATCAGACCGTCCACCACCTCGGGCGCTGTCCTGACCGCACTGGGCAGGGGAGGGGTGCTGGACACGGGACGTTCCGCCCGGTCACCATCCTTCTTCCGGCCGCCCCGTTCGCCGTGAAATCCCCGGCTCCCCGACCGTCCCATGCCCAGATCGATCCGGCCCGGATAGACGGCGTCGAGGAGACCGAACTCCTCCACCACGGACAGCGGCGTCCGATGCCCCATCTGGACCCCACCGGAACCGATACGCATTCGGGTGCTGGCCGCGGCGGCCAGTCCGATCAGCACGACCGGCGACGTGCCGGCCACGCCGGGGTTGAGATGGTGCTCGGCGAACCAGTAGCGGTGGTAGCCGAACTCCTCGGCCCGACGAACCAGGTCGATCGAGCGACCGATCGACTCGGCCGGGTCGGACCCCGAGGCGATGGGGACGAGGTCGAGGACCGACAGCGGGACGCTCATGCCTGCGCCTCTGCCGCGACCCGGGCCGGACGCGGGCCCGATGGCCCGCCAGCCAGACCGAGGTGCTCTCGCAGGGTGGTCCCTTCGTACTCGGTCCGGTAGACGCCGCGTTCCTGCAGGATGGGGACCACGGTCCTGGCCAGTTCGTCGAGCCCACCCGGAGTCAAGTGGGGCACCAGGATGAAGCCGTCGGCCGCGTCGGCCTGCACGAAGTGATCGATCTGGGTCGCCACCTCGCCGGGGGTGCCGATGAACGACTGCCGGCCGGTCACCTCGATCATCAGCTCCCGGATGCTCAGATGCCGGGCTGCGGCCACCTCCCGCCAGGCCCCGGCCGTCTCGAGGGGGGTCCTCGTCCGGTCGGCCCGGCCCTTGGACACTGCCTCCTCCGACACCTCCGGATCGATCTCGGGTAACGGACCGTCCGGGTCGTAGGACGAGAGGTCGCGGTTCCAGACCCGCTCGAGAAAGGCGATGGCTGTCGGCCCACTCACCTGCTGTCGGCGGATGTGAGCACCAAGTTCATGGGCCTCTTCCGTCGTGTCCCCCAAGGCGAAGGTGGCCGCCGGAAGTATCTTGAGCTCGTCGGGGCCCCGCCCGTAGCGGGCGAGACGGCCCTTGAGATCTGTGTAGAAGGCCTGGCCGGTCTCGAGGGTTCCGTGCCGGCTGAAGATGGCGTCCGCCTGCGAGGCGGCGAACTCGCGGCCCTCATCGGAGTCACCGGCCTGGAAGATGACCGGATTGCCCTGGGGCCCGCGAGGCACGTTGAAACGCCCACTGATGTCGAACTGGGGGCCGTGGTGCTCGAAGGACCCGACCTCGGCCCGTCGCACGAAGTGGTCGGCCGACGCGTCGCGGAGATCGTCGTCGGCCCACGAGTCCCAGAGCTCGCGTGCGGTAGCCAGGAACTCACGGGCCCGCTGGTAGCGTTCCGACTCGGGCAGGAACGCCCCCCTCCGGAAGTTCTCACCGGTGAAGGCGTCCCACGACGTGACCACATTCCACGCCGCCCGTCCTCCCGACAGATGGTCGAGGGTGGCGAACTGGCGGGCCACCTCGTAGGGCTCGTTGAAGGTGCTGTTGATGGTACCGGCCAGTCCCAGCCGGTCGGTGACCCCGGCCAGGGCGGCCAGCACGGTGAACGTGTCGGGACGGCCCACCACGTCGAGGTCGTAGATCCGACCGTGCTGCTCACGGAGGCGCAGGCCCTCGGCCAGAAAGATGAAGTCGAACTTGGCCGATTCGGCCGTTCGGGCCAGGTGGGCGAAGGAAGAGAACTCGATCTGGCTGCCTGACCGGGGATCACTCCATACCGTGGTGTTGTTGACCCCGGGGAAGTGGGCGGCCAGGTGGACCTGTTTGGATCCGCTCCGGAGCCGGTCCTTCGCCGACGTCATCGGTGACCACCCCCGCCAGCCGGAACCCGTTCGGGAGACCCGTCGGGGACCGTGCCCCGGGTGGAGGCGGCACGGATCTGCGAATAACGGTTGTGCGGCCGCGTCAGCCCGAGGTGGCCGCGCAGGGTCGAGCTCTCGTAGGAGGACCGGAAGAGATGCCGGCGCTGGAGGTCGGGCACGAGCCCGCCGACGATGGCGGGAAGGTCGAGGTTCAGCACGGCCGGCCGCAGGCGGAAGCCGTCGATCCCTACCTCTCGCCACCCGACCATCAGGTCGGCCAGGTCGGTCGAGCTCCCGTTGAACACCAGGGCGTCGGAACGAAGTTCGGCGCCGTCCAGCGCATCGAGGTGTCGCCATCGGCGCTCGGCCGCGGCTCTGTCCTCCTCGAGCACCACCAAGAGGTCGGCGAAGATCATGAGGGGCTGGTCCCGTCCGAGGGCACGCTCGTGCTCCCGGACCTCAGCGCAGACACGGGCGGCCTCCGCCTCGTCGACCGGGGTGACGAACACCACATCGGCGGCCGACGCCGCGAACCGGTAGGCCGGCGCGCCGTGGGCCAGTGCGGTGACCACGGGCTGGCCCTGAGGTGGGCGTGGGGTGATGGAGGGGCCCCGGACACTGAAGAACCGCCCCGAGAAGTCGATGTAGTGCAGCCTGTCCCGATCGACGAAGCGGCCCCGATCCACGTCGCGGATGACCGCATCGTCCTCCCAGGAGTCCCAGAGCCGGCGGACGACCTCGACGTGATCGGTGGCCTCCTCGAAGAGATCGGTCACCGCCCGAACGGCTTCGGGGTCGTCCCGACGCCCGGGCCGGACCGGGTCCATCTGGCGGCGGCCGAAGTGGGCCGCGTCAGACGGACGAGCGGTGATCTGGGCTCGCCACCCGGCCCGGCCGCCACTCACGAAGTCGAGGGTGGCGAGCGCCTTCGAAAGGTGGAACGGTTCGGTGTGGGTGGTGAGTGCGGTGGGGACAAGACCGATGGCGCTGGTGCTCGGTGCGACCAGGGCCGCCGTCATCACCGCGTCGAGGCGACCCCGCACCTGGTCGAGGCGATCGTCAGGCTGATCCCATCGGGATGACTGCAGGCCCAGCGAGTCCTCGAAGGTGACGAAATCCAGCAGGCCCCGCTCGGCCAGACGCACGAGCTCGACCCAGTACCGGGAAGTGAAGAGCGTTCCCGGAGTGAGCCCGGCCAGACGCCAGGCCGCCGGGTGCCAACCCGCCCCGTCCAGGGCCACGGCCAGATGGAGCGTTCGGTGATCGGCGGCGTCGGTCGTCATGCTCGGTGTTCCCTTCCCGGCTGGTGGCTCGACGCCCCTGCCTGTCTGCGTTGCTCCTCTATCTGGTGGCCAACACCCGGAGACGGGCGGGTTCCTCGCTGGTCCCGCCGTCCCGACCCGCACCGAGCAGGGGAAGCACGCCCTCCCCCACCGCATAGGCCTCTTCGAGGTGCGGATGGCCGGAGAGGATGAACTCGTCGAGGCCGATCTCGTGGTACTCGGCGATACGCTCGGCCACCTGCTCGTGGCTGCCCACCAGGGCCGTGCCGGCACCGGGACGGACAAGCCCGATGCCCGCCCACAGATTGGAGCTGACCCAGAGGTCGTCCCGGTTGCCACCGTGGAGCGCGGTCATGCGCTGTTGACCGACCGACTGGGTCTTCGAGAAATGACGTTGGACGGCGTCGACCCAGCCTTCGTCCATGGTCGACAGGAGGCGCTCGGTCTCGTCCCGGGCCTGGCGCTCGGTATCCCGGGTGATCACGTGCAAACGGATGCCGAAACGGACGGTCCGTCCCAGGGCGGCCGCCTTGTCACGCACCACGTCGATGCGCTCTTTGACCATGGCCGGCGGCTCGCCCCACAGCAGGTAGACGTCGACATGGCGGGCGGCCACGTCCTGGGCCGGGGCCGAAGCGCCGCCGAAGAAGATCTCCGGGATGGGGATCGGCGCCTCCAGCACCGTGGCCCCTTCGATGCGGTAGTACTGGCCGTCAAAGTCGTAGGGCCGATCGCCCCAGGCTCCCTGGAGGATGGACAGGAACTCGTCGGTGCGGGCGTAGCGCTCGTCATGGGACAGGTCATCGCCGAAGCGCCGCTGCTCATCGGCGTCGCCGCCGGTCACGATGTTGATCAGCAGCCTGCCGTCGGTGAGGCGCTGGAAGGTGGCCGCCTGCTGGGCGGCCAGCGTGGGGTTGGTGATGCCGGGCCGGAAGGCGACCAGGAAGCGCAGGCGGGACGTGTGCTGGGCCACGGCCGTGGTCACCAGCCAGGCGTCCTCGCACCAGGTGCCGGTGGGCGTGAGCACGGCGTCGAATCCGACCTGCTCGGCTGCCCGCCCGATCTGGATCAGGTAGTCGAGAGTCGCGGCCCGACCATGGCCGCCGGCACCCGGGACCACATTGCGGCTGTCGCCCGACGTGGGGAGGAACCAATGGAAGCGGAGTGGCACGGCGGCGACCTCGGAGGTTCGGCAGAGGTTCTATTGACAATGAACCCTATCGGTTTTCTAGAGAACGGCACCAGCCCCGATCCTGGGCGTCAAGAGACGGTACCCGGTGAAGGGCGATTTCCGGTTCGGAGCCCCTGGCGGAATCGGCCGAGGACCCCGCCGACCGGGAGGATGCCGGGACTCCGTGCTTCAACCGGCGTCACCCGGTCATCCCGCTCCGGGGGTGCTTTCGAGGGCCTTGGTCAGGAGGCCCTGGAGCTCCGTCCGCTCCCGGCTGGTGAGCGAGGCGAGCACGTCGCCTTCCACGCTCTCGATGCCGCGTTCGGCATTCTCGAAGGCGGCCAACCCCTCATCGGTGATCTCGACGAGATGCCGGCGGCGGTCTGTAGGATCGCGGCGACGGTAGGCAAAGCCCCTCGACTCGAGTTCGTTGAGGAGGAGCACCAGGTTGTTGGCGTCGATGCACAACATCTCACCGAGCTCCTGCTGCGGGACGGGAGCGTGCTCCCGCAGGTGGGCGAGCATGACGAACTCCTTCAATCGCATGCCCAGGAGATCCTCGGACGTGCGGCGGTAGACGACGCGGGAGAGCTGGGTCAGCAACACCGTCACCCCGGGGGTCGTCGTGGTTGGCATGAGCCGGATTATAGCCGAATCACCGACTATCCCGCTGGCTTGACACTCACTACTGTAGTGACTATCAATAGCTGGGGAACCTGAGCCCTGCCGTGAACAAGGAGTTTGCCATCCCCTCGTCTTTTCTTTCCTTCGTGCATGAACGCCGGCGCTGGATCGCGCTCATCGTCGTGTGCTTTGCGATGTTGATGAACATCCTGGACCAGACCATCGTGAACGTGGCGCTGCCGACCATCCAGCGCGACCTGCACTTCTCCCAAGCCTCCCTGGCCTGGGTGATCGACGCCTACCTGATCACTTTCGCCGGCACCCTCCTGCTGGCCGGCCGGATGGGTGATCTCATCGGCCGCAAAAAGGTGTTCCTGGTCGGAGTGGGCCTGTTCACCGTGGCCTCTGTCGCCTGTGGCGCCGCCGACAGCCAGATCCTGCTCATCTCGGCCCGGTTCGTCCAGGGGCTGGGGGCAGCCCTTTCGTCCTCGGTCATCCTGGCCATCGTGGTGGCCGATTTCCCGATCCCCCGGGAACGGGCCAAGGCCATGAGCTCGTACATCATCGTCGCCGTCGGTGGCGGTTCACTGGGGCTCCTGGTCGGGGGGTACGTGACCCAGGCCCTCAGCTGGCACTGGATCTTCTTCATCAACGTCCCCATCGGCGTCGCCACCTTCCTGGCCGGAGTGGCGCTCATCGACGAGAACGTCGGCCTCGGGTTTCGGGCGGGACTCGACATCGCCGGTGCCGTTCTCAGCACCGCGGGCCTGATGCTGGCCGTCTACGCCATTGTGAGTTCGAGCCAGTACGGCTGGGACTCGAGCCACACCCTGGGGTTCGGTGCAGCCGCACTGGTCGTGCTCGCCGCCTTCTTCCTCCTCGAGAGCCGACTCTCGACTCCGATGATGCCGATGCCCGTCATGCGCTCGCCCGGCCTGCTCACCTCGAGCCTGGTCCGGGGCCTGATGGTCGTCGGCATGTACAGCACCTTCTTCATCGGCGTCCTCTACTTCCAACACGTGCTCGGCTACGACCCGATCCGGACCGGTCTGGCCTTCCTCCCCCAGACGCTCTGCGTGGCGCTGATGTCCGCCGGACTGACCACCCGGATCATGAACAGGCTGGGCCCGAAGAGGACAGCCCTGACGGGTCTCGCCGTCCTCAGCGTGGGCCTGGCCCTGTTCATCACCTCGGGCGTCCATACTGCGTACTTTCCGCACATCTTCGCCGCGGTGCTTTTGGTCGGACTGGGCGCGGCGACGGCGTTCACCCCGCTGCTGACCATGGCCGTGGCCAGGGTTCCGGCCCAGGACGCCGGGATCGGCTCCGGCATCGTGAACGTCTCCCAACAGGTGGCGGCCGCGCTCTCCGTGGCCGTCCTCGGGGCGGTATCGAGTAGCCGCACCGCCACCCTGCTCGCCCAGGGACGATCGGAGCTCGACGCGCTGGACGGCGGCTACCGGCTGGCGTTCACCATCGCCCTCGGCAGCGTCCTCATCGGGTTCGTGGTCGGCATCGTCATCCTCAAGTCGAAGAGCGACGAGGCCGGTCAGCCGCACGCCGCCGATGCGTCGGAGGAGGCGATATCGGAGACGATGATCGCCGAGGTGCTCTGATCCGCCCGCTCTCAGGGGCTGACCCCGCGCTCGGTTAGCCGCGGCGCCGATAGAGGGTGAAACCATCCGCCCGGCCGACCGGCAGGTAGAGGCGGTGGAAGAAGGCCAAGGTTGCCGGATCCCAGCCTTGCCCGATGGTCCCGGGGTCGGCGACGATCGCCGAACTGGCCGACAGTTGGCCGCGAACCGTCTGTTGCCATTCGGGAAGGTCGGGACCGGCGACGACGATGGCGTTGTTCGACCGGTCGGAGAGACCCTCACTCAGGTTCAGGACCTCGCCGTACGGGTCCGTCGTGTAGGGGCAGTTCCGTTGGATCTGCCTCGTCTCCACATTCAGCGCGATCAGCAGGCTGGCCGTGGTGGTCCACACACAATGCTCACTCTTCACGAACGAAGCCAGCGCGGGCTGATCCGTACTGCTTCCGACCGGACTGGTGGCAGTGGACAGCGTCAGGACGAACAGCACGGCGACGCCTGCCGCGGTGATCACTATTCGGGCCGGACGACCCACCCCCACCATCCGGCGCCGCAGCTGATGAACCGCCATCCCGCTCAGAACGCATACCGAGCCGGCGGGAAAGTCGACATAGTGGTAGCTGAAGCTGGGTGCCACCATGATCAGGAACAGTTCCATCGCCCCGATGGCCATCCAGGGTCGGGAGCCCTTGTCCCTCCACGAGAGGGCGATGATGGCGCCGATGCCGACAATGGCCAGGAGAGCCAGACCGTGGACGGTCACGTCGGCGTCCAATGTGGTGTGAACGGTCAGTCCGGACAGATACTGGAGCCTCTCCCAGACCGTGGCCCCGGACCCGGGACGGTTGACCTGGTCGGCGAAGACCTGGCCGTAGAACTTCCTCGGGGACGCAGCCAGAAATGGGGCGCAGATCACGATGAACGCCGCGCCGAACCCCACACCGAACCGGCCGGCTCCCCGCTTCCCGTGGCGGCGGTAGGCAATCCACAGGATCACCAGCGCCAGCGGTCCCATCCACAGTTTGATGGAGGCCGCGGCACCGACGATGACGCCGGCCCAGAGGCACGCGTTGCGGCGCGTGCTGTCGCCGATCAGCAGCATGGCGGTGAGGACGCCGAACGTCAGGAGTGGCTCGAGCAGAAGGGTGTGTTCGGCGGCCACCGTGGCCTGCCAGACGGCGTAGAGGAGACCACCCGACAATGCCGCGGCTCTGCCGCGCCACCGGAGGATGCGGGCAATGAGTGCGGCATTCGCGGCCGCGATGACGATGAACACGATCCTGGCCATGGCCATGGCCGCCACATCGCCGGTCCAGTGGGCCAAGGCCGCGAAGGGGCTGAGGACCACCACCACGCCCGGGGGCTGGATGAAAATGAAGTCGCGGTAGGGAAGGTGCCCGGCCACAAGCTGTTCGGCCGCGGAGAACTGGACGCCGTCGTCGTATTCGAGGACGCCGGTCAGCGTGTGCTGGACGAGCAACGGCACCAGCCGCATGACCACGGCCACCGCGAAGACCACGCCGGGTACGGCCCATCGGGCATCGAGCGCTGGCCGGTGCAGGACTGCGCCCAGGCCGGTCCTGGCCACCGGGCCGGCATCTTTGCCGCCGGGCTCATCCCCATCGTCCGTCAGCCAGTAGGACCTCGGCTGCGTCTCGGTCACGACTCCGTCCAGAAAGCACCGGTCCAGACGCGGATATCGGACCTGATCGTCCGGTCGCCATGGAATCCCATCCCATTGCTATCGGCTGGAGAGCGGCTGCTCTGTAGCCGGTTCGGGTGGCCACCCGGGCCGTTTCCCCGGGTGTCAGGGAGAGCGGCCCGGCGGGCCGACCGTCCACCCCGACCAAAGGCCGGGTGGAGCCCGCCCTTCCGAGTGGCATCTCGGTGCCGATAGTGTCCGGGCAGATTTCTCTCGACCCGATCCGACCAGCAGGGCCGCTCCACGGGAGCGGGCCACGGATCCGAGCACCAGGAGGTGGCCATGGCACGGCTCGACGGCAAGGTGGCGGTGATCACCGGAGGCGGCAGCGGCATCGGTCGGGTGGCGGCCGCCCTCTTCGCAGACGAAGGGGCCCGGGTCGTGGTGGCCGACGTGGTGGCTGAACACGCCGAATCTGCGGCGGTCGAGATCGGGGCGGCTGGCGGAGAAGCCACGGCGTTCACCGTGGACGTCTCCAACGAAACCCAGGTCCAGGCCATGGTGCGGGCGGCCGTGCAGACCTATGGCGGACTCGATGTCCTTTTCAACAATGCCGGAATTTTCCCCGACGATGACGGCGGGGTACTCGACACCCCGCCGGAGACGTGGCAGAGGGTGATGGAGGTCAACCTGAAAGGGGTGTGGCTGGGCT
This sequence comes from uncultured Acidimicrobiales bacterium, assembly GCA_963713625.1. Taxonomy (GTDB): domain Bacteria; phylum Actinomycetota; class Acidimicrobiia; order Acidimicrobiales; family RAAP-2; genus Bog-756. The sequence goes on from CAVQMN010000002.1 coordinate 186,624, forward strand.
GTCGGGCGGCAGTCCCGGCCATGCTGGACTCGGGCGGGGGGTCGATCGTCAATGTCGCTTCGTTCGTGGCCCTGATGGGAGCGGCCACTGCCCAGATCGCCTACACCGCGTCCAAGGGGGGAGTGTTGGCTATGACCCGTGAGCTGGCCGTCGAGTACGCCCGACAGGGGATCCGGGCCAACTCGATCTGCCCCGGACCTATCGAAACCCCGTTGCTGGCCGAACTGCTCTCCGATCCGGCTCGACGCCAGCGCCGACTGGTCCACATCCCCCTGGGTCGGTTCGGACGCCCCGAGGAGATCGCAAAAGCTGCGCTCTTCCTGGCCTCGGACGACGCCTCATTCGTCACCGGGTCGGCACTGGTCGTGGACGGCGGCATCACCGCGGCGTACGTCACCCCGGAATAGCCGCAGTTGACTGACAGCCGGCTCGAGCCTCCCGGATGGCATTTTTTGCCGAAACCCTCGACGGACGCGAGCGGAGACGAGAGGATGGTGGTGCGAGGGCACGGGATACTGGAGGCGTACGAGTGCCACAAGCATCACGTGGAGTCGCCGCACACATTTGGCGCCTGGCACAAGAGCACCGCCTCTTGAGGTTCTGCTCTGAACGGGACATGGACCCCAACGACCCTGACGTCGAACAGCTGGCCCCCATCCTCGACGGCGAGGGCAGTATCGTGCCCGACCTCGAAGACATCGACGCGGTGAGGTGACATTTCTCCTCATCGTCGAGCCGGCAGACGTCATGAACCTGGAAGCAACCGGGGGGTCGTGCAGCCTCTACGGCTGAGAACTCAACACTTGAGTGGACGCCGGAAGGCGCGCACCACGTTCCCGCGCCTCCGCCTCGACACTGTGCAAGACCCTGATGATCGCCTCGTCGAGGAGCAGCCTCATCGGACCTGAACCCACGACCTCGTCGAGGAGTGCCTCGAGACGGTCCTGGGGAGTGGATTCGCGCGCCATCGGGGCATCTTGGGTCCGGCGGCGGCCGTCGTCAATTGCGAATTCGAGGTTCTCACACAGAGTGTGCGGGAGAGACACCGTCCGTGTGAAAACAGGCAGGTTGGACCTGAGCCAGGTCGAAGGTGGGCCCGAACTCAAGTTCGCCAGCATCTGTACCGATGGCCTACTACCGGGTCTGCCTTGCCCTGAACAAGGCGGACCCGGGCGATCGGTTGGCTGCGAGGGCGACCGCCATCACGCCGGGAGCGCACGATCCGGCGTGATGGTGTGCCCCGCGGTCGCTCGAGCCACCCCTGTCGATCACCGACGCCGGTCGAATCCGGTTCATGGCGGGTCGGCGCCTGCCCGAGAACAGCGACGGACGCCTTCCCCGAAGGCGTCAGCGGTAGACCCAGCGGTGCACCGGTTCGCTGCCCACCGGCCACTCCATGCACTGGATGTCGAACCAGATCGGAAGGAGATGCCTGACGTAGAACGCGTGGACGGTGAGGGTTGGGCCCACCAGGTCGTCGTACTCCTTGATACGAAGCCTCGGGTCCTTGTCCCTGAAGGCCTGGCACTCCTTCAACATCGAGTCGACTTCATCACGGGTCTCCACCAGAAGGCCGAGGTGGTCATAGCCGGGAGACGACATCGGCTCCTTCCCCTCGGCCAACAGGATGAACTGGCCGTCGTCCGGTCGGAGCAGATGGCATGACTGCCCGACGACCTCGGTATCGAGCGACTCCCATCCGAGCACCCCACAGTAGAAGGCGTCCACGTCGTCGCGGAAGCCCCGTGTGAGCGTTCCCGATGGGAACGAGAGCTCCATGTGGTTGAATCGCATCCCCATCGCACACTCCCTGCTCATCGATCTCCCGTGCTCCCCGGCCGTCAGCGGTGCCGCCCCCCGAGTCGAGCCAGATGCCGCTCCATAGTGGCACTACCCGGGCACTCGGGCCATCCCCGTCGACCGGGTGTGTCCGTACTTCCTCGCCCGTAGAATCGGGCCCATGGCCGCGGACCGTGGTGTCCTCCACCAACGCGAGGGACGCTTCCTCTTCGGCACCGATCCGGGCGGATACGAATGCGGTCGTCCGGACTACCCGGATCGGGTCTATGAGATCCTCTCCGAACGCTGTGGGCTCCGGCCCGCCATCCGGGTACTCGAGATCGGACCGGGGACCGGCCTGGTGACGAGGCACCTGCTGGCCTCGGGCGCCTCGGTCACCGCCGTCGAGCCTGATCCCGGTCTGGCCGCCTACCTCGCAGGAGCGATGCCGGACGTCGATGTCGTGGCCGCCCCGCTCGAAGAAGCCGTGCTGCCGGAGGCGGCCTTTGACCTCTCGATCGCCGCCACGTCGCTTCACTGGGTGGACCAGCAGGCCGGTCTCGCCCAGGTGGGCCGGTGCGTGAGGCCCGGCGGATGGGTGGCCGTCTGGTGGACGCTGTTTCGTGACCCAGGGCATCCGGACCCGTTCGCGGAAGAGGTCGAGGACATCTTGGGCCCGGCGACCCGGGGAGCCTTCGACGAGCCGGGACGGCCCCCGTTCCAGCTGGACGCGGAGCACCGCTTGCGGGATCTCGACCGATGGGCCGGAGTACGCGAGTTACGCGCCGAGCAGTTCCGCTCGCCGTGCCTCCTCTCGGCCGGCGGGGCGCGGGCTCTCTACGCCTCCATGGCCACGGTCCTGCGCCGTCCGGTCAGCGAGCAGGTTCGACTGCTCGACACCATCGAGGAGCTGGTCGAGCACCGGTACGGCGGCGAGGTCGAGCGCCGGTTCGTCACCGCCATCTACACAGGCCGCCGGCCCTGAAGTCCCGGTTGGGGAGCAGTGCCGATGGCGGAGCCGCTAGCCGATGCAGAATTCGTTGCCCTCCGGATCGAGCATCACCGTCCAACTCGTCCCGTTCCCCCGACGGGCTTCGACCTTCTTGGCGCCCAAGGCAACCAGCCGGTCCACCTCGGCCGCCGGATCCTTCGAGGCGAGGTCGACATGCATACGGTTCTTCGCCATCTTGGGCTCGGGAACCTGGAAGAACAACATGCGCCGAATACCGCGTTTGTCGGGAGCCTCGAGGGCGACGAAGTCCTCGCGCTCCATCACCGCGCTGAATCCCGTCACCTCCGACCAGAATGCGGCCAACCGGCGCGGATCTGCAGCATCGAAGGTCACATTCAAAATGAAAGAGGCCATGCCTTTCGGATCGTACCAAAGCCGAATGAGCCGTCGTCCGGCCCGCACAGGGGTGGCGGGCTGTGAACGCGGTCGGAGGCAGGAGCGACTCGGCCCGGAACGGTCCCGGGACCACGGAGTCATATCTGATCTGCGCCACGCCTCGCACCGGCAGCACACTCCTGTGCGGCCTGCTGGAATCGACGGGGGTGGCCGGGCACCCCGACTCGTACTTCCGTCGGGCCGACAGGAGGTCGTGGGCCACCCGCTGGAACGTCACCGGGGCCGCCGACGACAGGATCGAGATCGCCGACTTCGTCCACGCCGCGCTGTCCGCAGGGCAGACGGACAACGGGGTGTTCGCCGCGAGAGTGATGTGGGGCACGCTGGAAGAGGTCATCGATGAGCTGGCCACTGTCTATCCGGATATGGCCGGGACCGGCGCCGGCCTGTTGGACCGGGCCTTCGGGCGGACTCGGTTCGTCCACCTCTCCCGGGACGATCTCGTGGGACAGGCCGTGTCGTGGCTGCGCGCTGAACAAACCGACCAGTGGCAGGAGTCCGACCAGCGTTGGGCCGTGGCGCCGGGCCATGGTCCCCGATTTGATGCAAACCGTCTCGACGATCTGGTCGACACGATCGGCCGGCACAACCGGGCGTGGCGCGAGTGGTTCGCCCGGGCCGGCATCAGCCCCTACCGCCTGCGGTATGAGGACCTCGTCCATGATCCCGTGGGCGCGACCGGTGGCCTGCTCGATTTCCTCGGGCTCGAACTGCCGCCCGGGGTCGAGATCCGTGTGCGGCACCGGAAATTGGGGGACGAGCTCAACGCCGGGTGGAGCGACCGCTACCGCGCGCTTCGGGGCCGGTGATCCCATCGGAACCGTGGGGTCGGGGACGAGGGTCCAACCGGGCCGGCGGAGAGACCCGGCAAACCGTCAGGTCTGATCGCCCGAGTGAGCCGGTTCGTGGGTCTTCAACAACGGCCCGATCACGGGAATCTCCGTGACCGCTTCGGCTCTGGCGATGGCGATGCTGCTCTTGGCCAGCGGCAGGTGAGGTCCGGTCACCACATACCGTGGGTTCCACCGCGGGTCGTACTTCTGGTTGAAGTGCCACAGGGATTCGATCTGGAGCGTCTCACTGAACTTGTGGAGCACCGATCGCTCGAGCGAGGTCCACGGACCCGAGCCTGACTCACCGGCCAGCACCGCCCTCATGGTGGCGAAATTGAGCCCGAGGCCGTGGAGCCCCCGTTCGGCCATCCACTGCAGGGTCTCGATGATGACGAAATCGGTCAGCCCGTTCGGGGCGTCGGGATCGTTGGAGCGTCGCATCAGATCGAGCGAGTAACCGTCGACTTCGGATGCCGGAATGTACTGGTTGAAGGCCATGGGCCGCCCGTCGGAGCCGAAGCAGACGGCCAGCAGAAGACCCTTGTCGCGGGGATCGAAGATGCGACTCAGCGTCATCGAATAGCCGCGCTCGGCTTCGCCCTGGCGCGTCTCGGTCATGAGCTGGAGCAACTGCTCTCTGAGCTCTGCAGAAACAGCCTCGGTGCTGTCGAAGCACTCGACGTGGCAGCCGGACTTCTTCACCCGGTTGTAGGCCCCCCGCAGCGACTTCATCGATTTCCCCGCCAGCGTGAACGTGGCGGCATCGACGATCGCCTCGTCACCGATGTAGTGATCGACCAGCCCCGATGCCCGGTAGACGGGGAGCCACGACTGTGACGCGGCCAACACCGACGGCGCCCAGTTGTTGGATTGGGCGAAGTCCATGACGTCGGACCACACCTCGGCCCGATCCTCAGGGGGACCGATCGGATCCGGTGACACCAGCATCACGCCATTGATGACCGAGTACGCCACCAGGGACTCGCCGGTGAAGAAGAAGGACTTGTCATCCCGGAGCGCGAAATAGTCCAGCGTGTCGCCACCGTGCTTCTCGATGATGGCGAGAGCCATGGCGAAGGCGTCATCCCGGGCGGCGCCGCTCCGCCGCGCCTCGCGCCCGGGACGAACCACGATCAGGAGCAGGACGGCAACCACGGCCACGACGATCAGGAACACCCGATCGAAATGGTGCTGGTGTCCCTGGCCGACCACATTCCCCACACCGGCGGTGGCGGCGATGATCACCAGCCCTGCGGTGGCGGCCCAGACGAACAGCCGGGTGACCCCCGAGGGCTTGACCCTGAAGTGCTGGTGCTCGAGCAGCAGCCAGAGACAGAAGAGCAGAGCGATCGTCGGACCCTGGGGCGGTCGGACCTGGATGATGCGGTCGGCGGTGGTCACCAGGAGCACGAAGAGCGTCGCCAGCCAGACCGGGCGCAGGCCCCGCCGCACGCCGCGGGCCAGGCCACAGAGCGCCAGTCCGCCCACCACCGACTCCGGCACCGTCAGCGGATGAATGCCGAAGGGGAGCCAGTGGTCGACGGCCTGGGTGGATTGGATATGCCAGAGCAGAGCGAAGATGACGTTCAGCGCGCCGGAGAGCAGAAGGATCCCGGCGGCCACCTGCCGGACCCGACGCCGGACGACCCACAACTTGAGGCCGGCGTCGTCGAGAGGCCAGGTCGGACCGTCAGGCAACGCTCCCACCAGGGTGGTGGTCGGTGTGGCCACCTTGCTGCGAGCCAGGGCCAACCGCTCGAACAGGACGGGGGACTTGACCGGTATCTCCCTGGCCCAGAGCTTGAGCTCGAGTACGGAACCGCCGACCACCTCGACATAGGAGAAGCGGTGCACGGTCACGAAGGGCTGAGGGAGCCGGAACCGTGATCGACGGCCCACCACCGAAGCGGTGCCAGAGCCCGTATTGGCGTAGAACCCGTTTCCGACCACCGAGAGCTCGGGTTCGTGCGTATGGCCCGAGATCATGCCCGCATACCCCTGGGTCACGAGACGCGCCGCTTCGGCCCGGGGGGCGCGTTGTGACTGGCCGGATCCGACCGGGCGCTCACCGCCGTCTCGCGGAGGGCGCGGTTGACCCGGAGCAGGGTCGCCACTGCCGCCACCGCGGCCACGCCGACCATGAAGGCCACCAGGAGCCCGAATCCGAGCAGCCAACGTTGGGCGTGGTGGTGGAGGATGGGCTGCACGCCGGGGAGGAAGGAGAGCAGACGGAGGAGCAGGATGGCCACGAAGGGGACGGCCACCAGCCACAGTTTCCCGATGACCTTGCGATAGAAGAGGCGGGAACCGATGAAGTCGGCGGCGTCCCCGTCCAGCCATTGGACCCCCTCGAGGAGCGATCCGGGCGACTGCCGCGACTCGAGCTCAGGCAGGAGGTCCCGGACCACGTGGTGGCCGAACGGCGTGTCCACCGGGGACCACGGATCTTCGAAGGCGTTGTACGGATCCGACTGGTTCCCGTGCACCACCCTCACCCGTTGAGGCCCGTGCCCGGTGTCCACCACCAGCGTGCAACTCAGGGCGAACACCTCGGCGCCCAGGCGCTCTCTCAGTTGTCCCACCGATCGGCTGTCCCAGGCCAGCTGCCCGTCGTGGTTGCCGGAGAGGACGACCACGTGGTGCTCTTCATCGGCGGCAAAGTGGGCGACCGCTTCCGTGAACTGGGGATGGGCATCGAGGATCATGCCCACGTCCGGCGGGCCGGCAAGCATCTCGAAACCGTCGCCGGCGATCACGAACGCCGCCGGCCCGTGGCATTTCCCGAGGATGGCGGCGATCTCGTCGGCCACGGCGGTTGAGATCGACGTGGCCACCACCGGGAGGTGGAGATCGCTCACCAGAACGGTCCGGCTCCGGACGGGCAGTTCCAGCTCCACATGCTCGTCGCACACGAAGACGGGCGGGCCCTCCTCTGGTGCCCCGACCACCAGGACTTCTGCATCCTGGGGCTGGCCGTCGGGCGCCGGCTCGGAGCCGGGGCCGGCCGAAGCCTCGGGCACGGTCACATCGGTCAACTGGCCGCCTCCGGACGCATCATCGGAAAGAGGATGACGTCACGGATGGCCTCCACCTCGGCCAGGAGCATGATGAGCCGGTCGACCCCGATGCCGATACCCGAGGTGGGCGGCAAGCCGTACTCGAGGGCCCTGACGAAGGCCACGTCCGCGGGATGCGCCTCCAGATCGCCCCGGGCGACCGCCTCGGCTTCACCGCGGAACCGCTCCTGTTGCTCCTCGGGGATGTTGAGTTCGCTGTACCCGTTGGCGAACTCCTTGGTGTCGATCACCAACTCGAACCGATCGGCCAGTGTCGGGTCGTCGGCGGTCCTCCGGGCCAGCGGTGACACCTCGACCGGGAACCCACACACGAACACCGGGTCGGCCACCGTGGGCACCAACAACGCGTCGTAGAGCTCGAAGATGAGCTTTCCCGATCCCCACTCGGGCAGGAAGTCGACACCGTGCTCCTCGCAGACCGACCGGACGTCCCCCACCGGGTCGCTCGGGTGGACCCGGTGGCCGATCACCTCGGCCAACCAATCGAGGAGTTGGCGCCGCGGCCACGGAGCGGTCAGATCGATGGGTCTCCCGCCCACTTCGAAGGTCAGGCGGTCGGTGGCCGACCGGGCCGCCTCGACGATGAGCCGCTCGGTCAGCTCCATTCCGTCGGTGACATCGCCGAAGGCCCGGTAGGCCTCGAGGGCGGTGAACTCAGGACTGTGACGGGTGTCGACGCCCTCGTTGCGGAAGTTGCGGGCAATCTCGAACACCCGCTCATAGCCCCCCACCACCAGGCGCTTCAGGTACAGCTCGGGGGCGATGCGCAGGCTCAGGTCGATATCGAGCGCATTGGCGTGGGTCATGAACGGCCGGGCCAGCGCGCCACCGGCTTGCGGCTGGAGTATCGGCGTGTCGACTTCGACGAAGTCCTCGGCCAGCAGTTGGCGACGCAGCGCGGCGACAGCCTTGAAGCGGATGTCGAACACCTTGCGGCTGTCCGGGTTGGCCAGGAGGTCGACCTCGCGTTGGCGATAGCGGGTATCGGTGGCGGTCAACCCGTGCCACTTGTCGGGCAGCGGGCGCAGGGCCTTGGACAGCAGCCACAGCTCGGTCACGTCGACGGAGAGCTCGCCCCGTCGGCTGGTGATCGCCTCGCCTTCCGCACCGATCCAGTCGCCGAGGTCGAAGTTGGCCAGCACCAACTTGGCCTGATCGGTGAGGTTCGATTCCTGCATCAGCAGTTGGACTGACCCGGTCACGTCCTGGAGCGTGGCAAAGGACAGACGACCGTGGCCGCGGATGCTGGTGAGCCGCCCGGCCATCTTGACGACCTCTCCGGTGCGGACATCGGCGTCGAGATCGCCGTGGCGGGCACGCAGCTCAGCGGCGGTAGCCGTCCGGTCGAAGCGGGCCGGGTAGGGATCGATCCCCTGCTCGGCAAGGATCTCGCGCTTCTTGCGGCGCTCGGCCCCCAGTACGTCCAGCGTCTGAGTCTCCGACTCCTCGCCTCCCGGATCCTTCACGGTCTCTACCCACTTCCTCGGGTTGCCCATTCCGTTGGTCCCAGCCCTCGGGGACCACGATGATTATCTTAGGCACTGATCATGAGTCTCCCCGGTATCGATATCGACCTCATCACGGGTTGGTTCCCCCAAACAATCGTCATCGTCGCCATCGTGTCGGTGGTGCTGTCGGTCGGCTGGCACGACGGCGCGTGGAAGTGGGAGCTGCCCATCGGCATACCCATCAGCTTCGTGCTCACCATTCTCACCGGGGTGGCCATCCACATCTTCGACCTCGTCCCGGCCGAGTTTCCGACCACGTTCTATATCTGGGCGTGGCTCATCTGGTACTCGGTGGTCATCATCGTGCTCGGATGGACACGCGCCCACTGGATCCTGAGGACATTTTCGGTGATCGCGCTGGTGTTCTCGATCATCGCCGCCTTCACCGTGGTCAACCAGAACTACGACTACTACCCGACGCTGGCCCGACTCCTGGGGAAGAACGGGGCCAACTTCGCCGATCTCCCGCAGCTCAAGGCCATCCGGGACGAGGTCCGACGCACCGGCAAGCTCCCTTCGAGCGGCGAGACCATCGTGGTCACCATCCCCGCCACCGTCTCCAAGTTCAAAACCGGGCAGGCCTACGTCTACTTGCCCCCGGCATGGTTCAAGAATCCCGAACCCCAGCTCCCCCTCATCGAGTTGATCGCGGGGGTTCCGGGCGAACCCTCCGACTGGACAAGGGCCGGCTACGCCGACTCGTCGTCAACCGCCTTCGCCGCTCTGCACCACGGGGTCTCCCCCATCTTGGTCATCCCGGACAACAACGGAAACCTGACCAGCGACAGCGAGTGCTCCAACAGCGCCTTCGGAAACGCGGAGACCTACCTGGTCAAGGACGTCCCCACCTACATGCAGGCCCAGTTCAACGCAGCCATCGGCAAGCACGCCATGGCCGTGGCCGGACTGTCCGCCGGTGGCACGTGTGCCACGATCCTCGCCCTGCGCAATCCGCAGACCTTCTCGACCTTCGCTTCCTACTCGGGCTACGCCTCGCCCACCTATCAGAGTGACGATGCTCAACAGACGATCACGCAACTCTACGGAGGGTCGAAGGCCAACTACGAGGCGCACAATCCCGTCAACCTCCTGACCAACAACCGGTACGCGGGCGTGGCCGGATGGTTCACCTCGGGCCAACAGGACCCCCAGGCCCTGGCCGCCATGCAACAGCTCGTGCCCCTGGCCAAGAAGGCCGGGATGCAGGTGTGTTCGTCCTCACCGCCGGGCACGCATTCGTTCACGTTCTGGGCCGCCGCCTTCCGCCTCTCCCTCCCGTGGCTGTCGTGGCGATTGGGTCTGACGCCACCACCGACCGATGTCCGGGCTGAATGCGTGCCGCCGATCCCCTGAGCCGCTCATCGTTCTCGAACCAACTGTCCGTTGACGAAACGCGGGACCGCCACTTAAGCTGCGAACGCGCCCCTAGCTCAACGGTAGAGCAGCGGATTCTTAATCCGCAGGTTCCTGGGTTCGAGTCCGGGGGGGCGCACCAGTGGGTGGGAAGTGGCGGGCGAGCACGGTGTCGGCCGGTTGCTCCACCGGTGGTTTTTCCCGCCGGCAGTGGGTAAATCCAGGCTCACCGGGCCGCGGTCGGCCAACTTTGGCTCAAGTCGGAGCCGTTCTGCGTCGTTCTAACTGGTTGGGACAGGGATCGGGAGACGCGGGATGAGCTGGAACGACGACTATCCGGGAAGGGAAACGCTGACCCGGCGGGGCACCACCAACGTCGGGAGCGAACTCGCCGGCCATTTGGATCGGGAGATCACACCGACCGACGGGTCCGTGGCCGGCTCAGGCCAACTCGTCTGCGTGTTCTGCGCGCCGTGCCAACGGTGGATCGACTGTTACGAGGGCATCCCACCCGAGGTCGCTCGGGAGCGACACGGTGAGCTCTTCCACTAGGCCGGCGCCTACTCCCCGGCCAGCCGGGTCGATAGACGCCGATCAGGAATGAACCAGATGATCGCCACCGAGGCGTAGAGCGCGTACGAGATCCACGGACTCAGGAACGCGAACCCGATGCCGGCGGCGTACATCACGATGGACAGGGACCCCTTGAGATCCGATCCGATGGCGGTGGCGACGAGAGATTGCCGGCCGTTCGCCCGCACGATGGTTCTCACCAGAAGTGTGAACGCCGTCGCCGCCCCGAGGGCGACGATCCCGTACGTGGCCGCGGGCCATTCCTTCGTATAGTCGTTACCGACCCAATCGGTGATGACCGGGATGAGCGACAGCCAGAAGAGCAGGTACAGGTTCGCCCACATCACGCTCCCGCTGATGTGACGGGTGGCACGCAGCAGATGATGGTGGTTGTTCCAGTAGATCCCGACGAAGGCGAAGCTCAAGATGTACACCAGCAGGGCCGGCAGGCGATGGCTGAGGGCCGAAAAGTCCGAGCCCGACGGGGCCTTGAGACTGAGGGCGGTGATGGTGATGATCACTGCCATCACCCCGTCGCTGAAGGCTTCGAGCCGGCTGGTTCCGATCGGCCCCGTGCCCGGGGGCGGACTCTCTTGGCCGGTCAAGCCAACTCCCCCGGCCGATCGATCCGACCGCAGGTGCCAGAGCCGGCACCGGCATGCAGGAGCGAAGGTGGTCCGGCTGAATCGACCTGCAACACAACCTCCCGACCCTCGCCGATGGTGAACGAGAAGAGAGTAGCCAGGAATGCACGGTGGTTACTGTGACGACAGAATGGAGTAATGGCCGACACGTTTGCCGCGAGGTTCGCCTCGGCGCGAGCCGAGTACGGTCCGCTCGCCTGGGGTTTCGATCCTTCGGGGGAGATCCTCGACCGCTGGGGTGTCGGGGACAGCCCGGATGGCCTGGACCGCTTCGCGGACATCGTGCTCCAAGCCGCGGTCGGGACCGTCGGCGTGGTCAAGCTCCAGTCGGCGTTCTACGAGCGCCACGGGTGGCGGGGGTTCCGCACCTTGCAGCGGTCTGTTCTCGAGGCCCGGAGTGCCGGTCTTCTGGTGATCGTGGACGCCAAACGGGGGGATGTCGGAACCACCAACCAGGCCTACGCCGAAGCGTTCCTCGGAAGCGGTGCCCCGGTCGAAGCCGACGCGTTGACCGTGCATCCCTACCTCGGCCTGGCCGCCATGAGCTCCTTCATCACCCGAGCACACGAGGCCGGCAGCTGTCTCCTCGTCGTCACCCGGTCCTCCAACCCCGAGGGTCGGGCGGTCCAATCGGCGGTCGATGAGTCAGGTCTGAGCGTCGAGACCTCGTTGATCGGGGAGATCGGCAGGCTGAACGCCGAGCTCGCCCCGGGGGAGGTGGGCCCGATCGGCGCGGTCGTCGGTCCGACCCACATGGATCCTTCGCTCGATCTGGCTGCGGCCCAGGGCCTGTTCCTCGCTCCGGGCGTCGGAGCCCAGGGGGCCACCGCCCTGGACGTGGCCACCGTCTTCGCCGACTGTCCCGACCGGGTGATCCCCAGCGCCTCGCGCTCCCTCCTCGCCGGTGGTCCGGACGGGTCGCAACTTCGGCAGGCGGCAGGCGAGCTCGCCCTCGAATTCCGAGAGGCCCTGGCGGGGTGACCGGAGGGCCTTCGCCGCCGCTACGAGCTCGGGCTGCCCCGGCGCCGGCCGCGGTGGGAGACTCCCCAGCGGTGGTGGACAGCCCGGGGACGTCGCTGACGAAGAAGCTGGGCATCGCCGAGGGCTCGACGCTGGCCCTCCTGGACGCCCCGGCCGATCTGCGGCTGGTTCTTCCGCCCGCGGTCGTGGTCCGGGGCCAGGCCCGTGGGCGGGCCGACCTCGTCCTGGCCTTCTTCACCAGGGCCCAACGGATCGATCAGCGCTTGGAGCGACTCGGCACGATGATCTACCCCTCCGGCGCGCTGTGGATCGCCTGGCCGAAGAGGACGTCAGGCGTGGACACCGATCTCACCGATCGTGCCGTCCGGGACACCGTGCTTCCCCATGGACTGGTCGACAACAAGGTGTGTGCCATCAACGAGACGTGGTCGGCACTCCGATTCGCCTGGCGCTGCGAGCTCCGGTCACTTCGGGCTCCATAGACCGTCCCACTGCGGATTCCCACCGGACTCGGGCTGGACGGTGGCGTCGTATTCACCCATCTCGTCGTTGGCGAAGTCGAAGGCGAAGCATTTGAACGTGGCCCCGACCTTCCAGGTCGCGGGTGGATCGCAGGTGAGCTTCGACAGCCCGGTCACGGAGAAGTCGTTGGCCCCGGTGCCGGTGATCTGGGCCTGTACGGAGGACGTCAGGGTGGTCAACGACGGAGCCGTCCCTGCCGGGGCGTCAGACACGGTCGACGCCGAGGATGCACCGGCGGTGGTCCCCGTGGACGCTGTCGAACCTGACCCACAAGCACTTGTGATCACGCCGATGAGCAAGAGCACGAGAACGGTGCTGACTGCTCTTCCGCTCAGTTGCATTATCACCCCTAGGTCGTTGGACGCCCGAACCGATCGTACCGCACGACCGAGAATCGACCTCGTTTCATTCACGCGTCGCCGATCAGATCGGGTCGGGCACGGCGGCACCGGGCGCGACCAGGCGAGGGGACCGCTTGGCCCGAGCCTCCATTTCGGGAGGCGCCCACTTCGACAAGAGGACCACCCCCGCGAACATGGTGGTGAGGAAGGCCACCTGCAGGACGATGGCGATCGGCGAGCTGTTGAGCTGTTCACCGAAGAGCTCGACACCGATGGCAATACTGGCCAGGGGGTCGACGATGAGCAGTGCCGACTGGGACGCGGCCAACGGGCCGACGGCGAACGCCGACTCGAGCAGCACCGTCCCCGTCACGCCGCTCACCACCACCGCATACACCGGCCAGTGGAGGAACAGACCGCCCCAGCCGTCGTGGGCGAGCACGTCGGTCGCAGCCTTGACGAACGCCGCATCGATGGCCCACACCAGGGCGGCGGAAGCCCCGAGCAGTGCGGCCCGGCGGGCCGGGGATCCCCAACGGCTGAGGATCATGAGGACCACGATGATCAGGCCTCTGCTCCCGAGGGCCACGATCCAACCCTTGGGCGTGGGGTGTCCGTGTCCTTCGCGGGGATCGGCAGCCAACAGGAACCCGATGAGGCCGGCACACAGGAGCGCGGCGGCACCCCAGGTCCGGGTGGCGATGCGGTCGTGGAGCCACAGGGCACGCAGGGCCAGGGTGAAGATGAGCTCGGTGACCAGGATCGGCTGCACGGTGGCCAGCTGACCGAAGTAGAGCGCCAGCGCGGTGAACACGAAAGTTCCACCCATGCACACCATGCCCAGTAGCCACATGGGCTGGCGGATGAGGAACAGGGTGGTCTGCCAGATCGACCGCTTCTCGTCGGCCCCGGCGATATTGGCCAGACGCTGGAGCACGGAGGTGAGCGCCTGGCTGAACGCACCGAGGAGGGCGAACAGGATGCTCATGGAGCTGATCTCCCCCACACTGCCGGTCGAGCCCCCGCTGCCGCCCGAACCGGCGTGATCTCCATACCGTCCATTCGAAACCAGGAGTCGACCACTGCGCAAGACGCGCCCCGCGGAGTCGCACGCGCCGTCATGGCGACTCGCACTTCGCCGGTTCGTGATCGGGCTCCGGGGTCAGACCGAGCCGCCACGCCAGCCATGGGAACGAGTCCTGGAGGGCCTGGCTCCACAGGGCGAAGTCATGCCCCCCGGGTCGGACCAGGATGCACGTGGCGATCCCGGCCCGCAGGGCCGCGGGTTGCAGCAGATGGGCGGCCTGCAGGGGCTGGGTGTCCTGGTCTCCGACCTCGAACCAGCCGGCCAGGCCGGGGTACCTTCGGCCGCTGAGCAGTTTCTGCGGGTCGTGGGCGGCAAAGTTGGCCGCCGATCCACCGAACAGCGTGTCGATGGTCTGGGCCCGGGTGGTGTTCATGTACTGGGGGGACGCGAATCCGGAGAAGGATGCGAAGGTCGGGTAGATCGACGGATAGAGCAGGGCCAGCAGTACCGAGCAGGTTCCACCGGCGGAGAGCCCACCGATGGCCAGTGAGCCCGGGCTGCTCGACGCGTTGAAGCGACTGCGCACGAAAGCAGGGACGTCCTGGGCCAGGTAGGTCTCGGCATTTCCGAACTGGCTGTTCACACACTCGGAATCCACCGTCTTGGTCCCATTCGGGTCGGGCATGACGATGATGGGAGCCAACCCGTGGTGGGATTGGGCGAACGCGTCGGCGGTGTCGTCGGCATCGCCGTCACTCGACCAGTCAGAGGCGCTCCCCGGCTCTCCGGGCAGCAGGATCAACGTGGGCAGTGACGGAGTCACTTTGGCAAACCAGGCCGGCGGAAGGTAGACGTAGGCCGGCCGGGTGGAGAAGTGCGAAACCTTGGGTGGAATGGTGACCTCGATCACGACGCCATGATCGGGGAGAACGCCCGTGGCCGCCACCTGGCTGCGGATCTGCTGCAGCTGGGGATTGTTCTCCACCACGTCTTCGGGATCCAGCGTGACCAGGCGACCAAGGGTGGGGAATGAATATGACTGTTGATCGATGGTGTCCAGGGTGGTGAGCAACGTCAACACCACTGCGACCACCGCCATCCACTTGCGCCATCCGACGTCGCCGGCCCAGCCGGTGACAGCCACCGAGAAGGCCACGAGAAACAGGAAGCCCCAGAGGTAGGTCGACCAGGAAAGATTCGAGGAGGTGAGCCAGCCCACCGCGGCGACCAGTGCCACCGCCGCGGTGACGGCGGCGGCGATGGGCACGCCGTACGCCAGTTGGCGTCTCCACCGGCCCGATCGCCAATCGACGGAAGCAACCAGTCCGGCTAAGGCCACCAGGCGGAGGACGAGGGGCAGCCACCCGCTGACGATGGAGATGTTCATGTCGGATTCCGTCGATCGGATCGGATGCACGATCCTGCCGGTGTGCCGTTGCCCCCGACCGTTCCGTGCGAAGGCCCGGTCACGATCCTTCCGCGGACGGGGCACCTCCTCGGCTTGACAACCAGCGCTGCAGCCCGGCGGCGTTGGAGTGGACCCCGTTCATCACATCCAACTTTTCACGGTGCTCCTCGGGGACCCCATCCATGTCGGACGCGAATGCGGTGTCGAGCGCGACGGCAATGTCCTGGCCGTTGCGAAAGGCCGACTCGGCGACATCAACCCACCTCCGCAATGTCCCGTCCGCCTCGTCGAGCACGTCGGCGGGGTCAGCCAGGACTCCGTAATGGGCCAGGGCCAGGGCCGTCGGACGCCGCTCGGCAAACCGGTGCAACGAGTGCAGGGCCGAATCGAGGTCGAAGTCCGGCGGCGGCGTCGACGGCCGCAGCACCCCGGCATCGGGCAGCTTCACACCCACCGCGTCGCCGGCGAACAGGACCCCGCTCAGCGTGTCGTGCAGAGCCAGGTGGTGCTTGGCATGACCGGGCGAGTCGATCGAGACGAGCGACCGGTCGGCACTCACCCGGATGGCCTCGAGGTCCTGGAGGACATGGATCCGTTCGGGAGGGGTGGGATCGAGCCTGCCGTACAGCGAGTCCAACAGAGGGCCGTAGACGCGGGAGGCCGAGTCGACCAGTCGGGTCGGATCAGCCAGGTGCCGAGCCCCCTTTTCGTGGACGTAGATGGTGGCATTGGGAAAGGCCCGGGCCACATCGCCGACGCCACCGGCGTGGTCGAGGTGGATGTGGGTCACCACCACCCCGGCAAGATCAGTTGCGCCCAGTCCGAGCTGATCCAGTTGGGCCAACAGCACCGGCACCGAGCTCTGACTGCCCGTCTCGACCAGCACCGGGGAGTCGCCCTCGATCAGGTAGCCGGCCGTCACCCGCTCCCATCCCCCGAGGAGGGTGTCCAACTCGATGACCCCTTCGGCCACAGCCGTGCCGGCGCCCGGTGCTTGGGGGTCGTGCGGGTCGAACGGATGAGCACCGTGGCGATGCGCTCCGGCGTCCGGGGGGTGCGGATGGCTCCCGCTCACCCCGGCACCCCTGTCGATCGGGCTGTGGCTCCTGTTTCCACTGAACCCTCTATGGACGTCTGGCCGAAGCCTTGGTCGGACCCACGACCTTCTTCCGACCCGGT
Organism: uncultured Acidimicrobiales bacterium; assembly: GCA_963713625.1. Lineage (GTDB taxonomy): Bacteria > Actinomycetota > Acidimicrobiia > Acidimicrobiales > RAAP-2 > Bog-756. The sequence continues at coordinate 203,257 of CAVQMN010000002.1, forward strand.
GACACTTTCTTGGCTGCTCTGGCCGCCTTGGTCGCCTTGGTCGCCTTGGTCGCCTTGGCTTTCTTGGCCGCCTTGGCTTTCTTGGCCGTCTTGGCTGTCTTGGCTTTCTTGGCTGTCTTGGCTGTCTTGGCCGAACCGCCGGCTTCCGCGGCATTCTTCGGGCGCGGGCTCACCCGGGCCGCCGCGCCCAGCGTCATATGTCGTTTCTTGACCGCCGGCACCGCGGGCGCCGCCTCGGCCACCAACCTCCTCGTCGCCTTTCTGGCTCTCGTCGGACGCAGGGCCGACTTCTTGGCGGCCGGGCCGCTTGCCTTCTTGGCGAAGGCACCGGTCACCTCCTGCTTGTCCGCCCCGATCCCCCCGGGCGGCGATCCGATCGTGTCCCTGACCACGTGGGCGGCCTCACGGGCCGCCGGACTCGTTCCGCTGTCGACCAGCCGCGACAACACGGTCCGTGCATTGAAACCGCCCGAGAGGCGGGCCGAGCCGCTTTTCCCGCCTATCAGCGAACGTCTGGCCAGACTGGCGATGACGTGGCTGGGCGTCGGCTTCTCCTCGCCTCCCATCTTCGACGCCGAGTTGACCAGCGAGACGTGCGAGAAGGCCTGCGGGAAATTACCCACCAGCCGGCCGGCGACCGGGTCGTACTCCTCAGAGAGGAGACCGAGGTCGTTTCGCAGTCCGAGGAGCCGATCGAGGAGCTGTCGGGCGTCGTGGTCACGTCCGAGCATCGAGAGGCAGTCGGCCAACCAGAACGAGCAGGCCAAAAAGGCGCCCTCCCGTCCGGTCAACCCGTCGACGTCGCCGGTGTCGACGGTGCGGTACCGCAACACGAATCCACCCTCGACGAGTTCGTTCTCGATGGCCTCGATGGTGCCGCGGACCCTCGGGTCGTGGGCCGGAAGGAACCCGACCATGGGGATCATCAAGAGGCTGGCGTCAAGGGCATCGGACCCGTAGTACTGGGTGAACGATCCCTTTTCGGTGTTGAACCCCTTCTCGCACACCTGGTCGTGGATCTCTTGTCGCACCTTTTTCCAATAGTCGACCGGCCCCGGGAGATTGTGTTCCTCAGCAGTCTTGATGGCCCGGTCGATCGCCACCCACGCCATGACCTTGGAGTGGGTGAAGTGCCGTCGGGGGCCGCGCACCTCCCAGATGCCGTCATCGGGCTCGCGCCAACCGTCACCGAGGAATTTCATCAGCGCCAGTTGGAGTTCCCACGACGGATTGTCGCCGGGTTCGGCGGTATCGGAGGACTCGTAGAGGGCCGACATCACCTCGCCGTACACGTCGAGCTGGAACTGTCCGGCCGCCGCGTTCCCGATGCGGACCGGGGCGGACCCTTCATAGCCCGGCAGCCAGTCGATCTCCCATTCGTCCAACCGGCGCTCGCCACCCGCCCCGTACATGATCTGCATCTGGGCCGGATCGCCGGCAATGGCCCGGAGAAGCCAGTGACGCCACTCCATCGCCTCCTGGTAGAAACCGCCACGCATCAGCGATTCCAAGGTGAGTGTGGCGTCGCGCAACCAGCAGAACCGGTAGTCCCAGTTGCGGGAACCTCCCAGGGTCTCGGGCAGCGACGTGGTGGCCGCGGCGACGATGCCCCCGGTGGGTTCATAGGTCAACGCCTTCAGCGTGATCAACGAACGCACCACCGCCTCGCGGTACTCGCCCTGATACGTGCACTGCTTCGCCCACTCGGTCCACCAGATCTCTGTGTCCTGGATGGCGTAGGCCGCGTCGACCGGTCGGGGCGGATCTTCACTGGCCGGGTACCAGGTCAGGGAGAAGGGGATCTGCTGGCCTTCCCAGACGGTGAATTCGGCCACCGTGGTGAGGTCCTGGCCCTTGCAGGCCACCGGGGTCCACAGCGAGAGCCCATCGGGCCCGGCGATGGCGTTGAGCGTTCCGTCGCTCCGTTGGACCCAGGGGACGATCTGCCCGTACCCGAATCTGATGGTCAGGACCATCTCCATGGTCACTTTTCCGCGCACACCCTCGACCAACCGCACCACCTCGGGATGCGTCTGGCGGATGGGCATGCAGTCGACCACCCGGACCGAACCCTCGTCGGTCACGAACTCCGTCTCGAGGACCAGCGTGTCCCCCCGGTAGTGGCGGTGGGAGGCACGGTGTGCCCCCTTCGGGGCCAACCGCCACGACCCGTGGTCATCGTCACCGAGCAGCTTGGCGAAACAGGCGGCCGAGTCGAACCGGGGCAGGCACAGCCAGTCGATCGAGCCGTCCCGTCCGACCAGGGCCGCGGTATGGAGGTCACCGATGATGCCGTAGTCCTCGATGGGAAGGGCCATGTCCCCATGTTTAGCCCGAGGCACAGCCGATTGTGCTCCTCTTCGAAGAGTTGGCACCCCTTCTGCCATCTGCCGGCGGCCCCGGCCGGCGGGGTCGTCCGGCGGCAACCGACTCAGCCGAATGTGCACGGGCCGGTGCTGACCGGCCTGTGCAGGTTCTCGGCTTTGACCACCCGGTACAGCACCCCGGGCGAGGCCAGGGCGTACCCGATATCCCCGTTGACGGTGGATCGTGAGAACACGACGCCGATGACCTGCCCGTCCGGCTGGACCAGGGGACCCCCGGAGTTGCCGGGACGGACCATGGCCTGGATCTCGTAGACGTCCCGGATGGTCAGTCCCTGGCCGTAGATGTCCCGTCCCTCCGCTTCGAATTCGGCCATGATCCCTGCCGGTTGGACGTTGAACGGACCGCCACCCGGATAGCCGAGTACCGCGGCCTCGACCCCGCGGGTGGACTTGTCGGGATCAAGGGCCAACGCCGGCTCGTTGACGCCGCTCACCCGCATCACGGCCAGGTCGAAGGACGGGTCGAAGGACAGGACGGTCGTCTGGTGGAGCGTGTCCCCGACTTCCACCATCGGATGGGGAATGCCGGCGATCACGTGGGCGTTCGTCACCACCAGACCCGCGCCGACCACAAAGCCCGAACCCTCTTGGACCTGACCGCAGCCGTCGCCGATGACCTTGACCGTCGATGCCCCGGCGTGCTCGACCGCTTCCTGCAGCTGCGCATCTCCGGGCAGGGACACCGGACCGGCGGAGGCCGGGGCCAGTTGGGCGAAGACGGGCGGGAAGCCCTCTGAGGAGAGGAAGCCCTGAACCCGGGAGAACACGGAAGGTGGCGCCGGGAGCACACTGTCGAGCGATCTCAGGATCGTCGACTGGTCGATGGCCGTATTGAGGCTGAGGGACGAGCTGTTGACCAGGGTGCTGGCCAGGAGCCAGGCCACCAGCAGTGAGGCGATCACCGCCACCAGCACGCCGAGCACGGAGTCCACCGATCCCAGAATCCCCCGGTGAATCCGTGCGAAGGCGATGCCGCCCACGACGCGGCCGGTCAGACCGCACAGGGCGGCGACCCCGAGCATGGTGACCAGGGCCACCGCCGTCCGTCCGGGTTGGGAGTGCATCGAACGGACGGTCACCGACGCCAGCAGTGCTCCGAGATAGAGACCGCCGAGGAACCCGCCGAAGGCCAGCACCTGGACGATGGCGCCCAGCCGGAGGCCCTGGATGGCGGCCAGCACCGCGACCACGACCACGACCACATCGACCACGTTCATCGTTCCGGCCCCCGGTGCGTGGTGGCCAGTCCGAAACGGAACGGGGAACGAAGGGCCGAAACCACCGACTCAACGTAGACGGACGGGGTCGGGCCCGAGCGTCATCACCCCTTCACCCCGGGCCCACGTGGCAAGATCTGAGGAAGAATCGATTGACCCACCGGCCCGTTCCGGACGGTGGGATCGCGAGCGAGATGAGCGGAGCTGTCCGTGAGTGACCAGACGACTCCTCCCGAGGGTGAGCAGCCTGAGGTGGGCCCAGAATCCCAGGGGCCCGGTGCGCCACCGCCTCCGCCTCCTGCCGGCAGCTTCAGCCCACCTCCGGCACCACCGCCCCCGCCCCCCGCCGGTGGTTTCAACCCCCCGCCTCCGGCCCCACCTCCGCCTCCGTCCGGCGGTGGGTTCCGACCCCCGCCCCCTGCGTCGTCGGCCTTTCCCTCTCCACCCGCCTACGGGTATCCCGTCGGGCCCGTCGACAGCTTCGGACGGCCGTTGGCCGAGTGGTGGCAGCGACTGGTCGCCATCATCATCGACGCCATCATCCTCGACGTCCCGAAGGGCATCATCACCGCGATCTTCGTGCAGTCGGCCGTCTCGGGCGGCATCTACCAGTCCCACTGGGTGGCCAGCATCATCGTCATCGGGATCATCTTCGCCGTCATCGACATCGGGTACTTCGCGCTGCTCAACGGCAGCGAGAAGGGTCAGACCGTCGGCCAGATGATGCTCGGGATCGCCGTCCGCGACGAGCCCAGCGGGGGGGCGATCGGGCCCGAGCGGGCCGGTCTCCGCATCGTCGTGCTGTATCCGGGGGTCCTCGTGTCATGGATTCCGATCATCGGTGCCCTGGCCGGTCTCTACACCCTGGTTGCCGCCCTGTCCCCCCTGTGGGACAACCGTCGGCAGGGTTTTCACGACAAGGTGGCGCACACGGACGTCATCAAGGTCCGCTGAATTCTCCGCGCCGGCTTGTGAGCGCGCCTTGCCAACGCCGGCTGCCGCCGCGGCGTCCACGCGGATCGGCGGTGGCGGCTGCCGCGTTCATCATCCTGGGCGTGGCCGGCTGCACCACACCCGAGGCGGCACCACCCCCTTCCACCTTCGGCACCAACTCACCGTGGCTCGGCACCTTCACCGCCGTGGCCCTGCCCTCCCCGGTCAACTCCCTGGACGCGCTGGACTGCACCAGCGGATCACGGTGCTGGGCGGTCGGCTCGACGGTGGGAGGCGGCGGTGCTCCCAACGGCGCGGCGGTGATCGGCACCGCCGACGGGGGAGTCAGATGGACACCCCAGGTCATCCCGCCCACGGTGGGCTCTCTGTCCGGCATCGCCTGCAGTGACGCCCTCCGCTGCACGGCCGTCGGTCAGGCCAGCCAGGTCTCCGCCAGCCAGGCGGTGATCATCACCACCGTCGACGGTGGCACCCAATGGACCCAGGTGCCGGCTCCCGCCACCGTTCTTGACCTGACCGCCGTCTCCTGCCTGGCCGACGGCTGGTGCATGGCTGTCGGTTCAACGGCCGCCGGTACGGTGGCCCTGGTGTCGACCACCTCGGGAGCGGCCTGGACCCAGGTGGGCGCCCTGCCCACAGCCATGTCGGGAGCCACCTTCGTCTCGTGCACGGACAGCCAGCAGTGCTGGGTCACCGGCCACACCGCCGTGCCCTCCGCTCGTGTGGTCGGAGCACTGGCCCTGACCACCGATGGAGGGGCGAACTGGGCGGCGGTCCCCACTCCTGCCGGCATCGGCTATCTCAACGGCGTGTCCTGCCTCAGCGGATCGCCGACGGGCAGCGGGGCGCTCCCGGTCCCCTCGACCACGACGACCACGCCACCTCCGACGGCGCCGGAGACGGCCTCTTCGACGGCGCCGGGTTCGCCCACCTCCGCCCAACCCACCACCACGACGACCACACCCCCCACGACAACGACGACCGTGCCACCGACGACGACGGTACCGGCCGTTCCCATCGTGGGCGTCCCCGGCGCCCGCTGCACGGTAGTGGGCACGACCGCCGACACCCTGAACGGGGCCAGGATCGGGCACGGGGTCATGCTGACCACCGACAACGGTGGTGCCACCTGGTCCCGTCAGACGGTCCTGGCCACCTCGGCCTCCCTCACCGGTGTGTCCTGCACGGCCATCGGGACCTGCGTCGCCGTGGGGACCACGGTCATCACCGCGCCGCAAGCCGGGATGGTGATGGTGAGTGGATCGCCGACCCGCCCGTGGAGGTCCCCTTCCGTGGTCGGATCGGCGCAACCGCTGACCGCGGTGAGCTGTATCTCCACCTCCCGGTGCGTGGCGGTGGGCGAATCGATCAGCGAACACCTGGCCGGCGGGTGAATCCCGGATCCACCATCGGGAGCTGGGATGATGGGCCCCGCCATGGACCCCACCGGCCAGAGAAGCACACCCGGTCACACCGTCTTCCTATGATTCACCCCGTGCCCCGATCAGCGATCAGTGCGCTTCCCGGTGGTCATCGGCCCCACCCCGCACAAGGGCGCCGATGACCAACGTCGAGCCGATCCAACCCCGGACCCGACGACGCCGTCCGACGACCACGTCCGACTTCGGCGTCGGCCGACGGGAGGCGCACGACTCCTCGTCCTTCTATGCCCGGTTCACCCCACCCCGGCTCTCCGACGACGACCAGGTCGCCGCGGCCGTCACCCGGGACGCCATCTGGGTCGGCGATGCCCGGGAGATGGACCGGTACGGGGAGGTGGCCGACAACTCGGTGGCTCTGGTGGTGACCTCGCCTCCGTACTTCGCCGGCAAGGAGTACGAAGCCGTGCTCGGTGTCGGACACGTTCCCGCCGACTACCACGCCTATCTGGGGATGTTGCACGACGTCTTCAGCCAGTGCTTCGACAAGCTCGAGCCGGGCGGCCGTATCGCGGTGAACGTGGCCAACCTGGGCCGGAAGCCGTACCGGTCACTCTCCCGGGACGTCATCGACCTGCTGGAACGACTCGGCTTCCTGCTCCGCGGGGAGATCGTGTGGCAGAAGAGCCACGCCGCCGGCGGCTCGTGTGCCTGGGGTACGTATCAGCGACCGGGCAATCCGGTCCTGCGGGACGTGTCCGAACGGATCATCGTCGCGTGCAAGGGCCGCTTCGACCGGGCGGTCACCCCTGACCAGCGGTCTCGTGACGGCCTCCCCAGCGAGGGGACGGTGACCATGGACGAGTTCGTCGATGCCACCATCGACGTCTGGGACATCCCCGCCGAATCCGCCACCCGGGTGGGCCACCCCGCGCCGTTCCCCGTGGAACTGCCACGCCGGCTGATCGAGCTCTATACCTATCGCGGGGACCTCGTCCTGGATCCGTTCGTGGGGTCGGGCTCGACCGCGGTCGCCGCGGTCCGGACCGAGCGCCACTACATCGGATTCGACACCGACGAGGAGTACGTGGCGTTGGCCGAACGCCGGATCGACGCCGAACGGGCGGCCGTGGCCGCCTCGGCGTCGGACGGGACGGCTCGGCGCCGGGTCACCGTCAGCCCCGGCCCGTCGCGAACCCCGGACTCCGCCTCACCCGCGGATGAGGCGGTCGTGCGCGGCCGCAAGGCAAGCGAGCTGGCGTACCAGGCCCTGGAGAGCTGCGGTTTCACCGACATCGAACGCAACGTCGCCTACCGCGACCTGGGCCTGACCGTCGACTTCCGGGCCCGCGACGCGGGCGGCGGCCTGTGGCTCTTCGAACTGTCCGGGGCCTATTCGGCCACCCGGCCGGGCCTGCGCCGTCCCGAGGTGCTGTGGCGGGCGCTCGGAAAGGCCAGTGTCCTCCATGAGGTCCGCTCTCGGGATACCGCACGCGACGACCTCGGCCCCCTGGTCCTCTTGTCGACCGACATCCCGGCCCCTCGCGCTGACGGGGCCAAAGCCCTCCGGGCCGTACAGGGTGACGACCGATCGGGACCGGTCCACGACGTCCTCGAGCTGCTCGATCCCGAGTCCATGGAGCGCCTGCGCGGCTACGCCAAGCGGCGGAGCCCGGCGAAGCGGACACGGCGACCGAAGTGAGCGCGGGCCAGTTCGGTCGACCCCATGCCCGATGACCGGACGACGGCCACCGAGCTCGGGACTGCGCTCGGGACACTGCCCTTCCCCGATGTCGGAGCGGCCCTGGCCCGCCGCCCCCGGCAACTCCGGGTGGACGACGAGGTCTGGGGCCGACTCGATTCGATCGCGGCCTCGGGCCGGTTCTCCGCCGAGCTGAGCTCAGCGTTCGCCAACGGCCGGGCCATGCTCGAGGCCCCCGACGGACTACGCGACAGGACACCGCTCACCATCGAATGGACGGGAGGGCGCCGCCCACCGGGCGACGAGGTGGCGCCCATCGACCTCCGCATCGACCACGTCTATCTGATCAGCTGCAAGTACGAGTCCGACATCGTGGCCAACGCCTCTCCCGGTCGGCTCTTCGACGGCCTGCTGGCCACCTCGGGGACGTGGGAGCGCACGGACTGGTACGAGGTGGTCGCCCCCGAGGAGCTGGCCTCGCTCTACCGGTCCTGCCTGGCCGCAGCCGGACTCACCGGCTTCCCGGCGGAGCCCTCGCAGTGCGACCGCGAGCAGTTGGCCAGGCTGAGGGACGCCCTGGCCGGGCGCACCTACCCCGACAGCACGTCGCGTTCGGACTACTCCGATCTGTGCCGCGCCGTCAGCACGGCCTCGGCCGCACGGTGGTCCCGGCAGCTCGAATCTTCCGGCATCGCCCCGGAAACCATGCTGTGGCGACTGCTCCGGATCGGCAGTGCCCCCTATTTCGTCCTCGGCAATGACAGGCGAACCGGCCTCCCGGCCAGATTTCGGATCGCCAGCCCGTGGGACTGGCGCGAGCAGTTCGAACTGGTGGCGTTTCTCGTCTCACCTTCCGACGCCGGTCAGCCCCGGGTCGACTGGGCCTGCACCTACCGATCCCGGCACGACGGCGTGGAGCGGACCGTCCAGGGGCACGTCGAGGTCCGTTGGAGCCACGGTCGTTTCGCCCAGCCCCCCGAGGCCAAGGTCTATCTCGACACGCCCATGTCCCTCCTCCCCGGCTACCACCCCCTGGAGGCCGCCACCGAGCCCCAGCTCACCCTGTGGCCGGTCGCCCGCTGATCGAACCGTGAACTGGGACGGTCGCTCGTATCAGGAGCGCTTCGACCGGCTGGAGGCCTCGGGCGCCGACGTGCACGGCGAGGCCGAGTTCGTCATGCGGCAGCACCCGACATCGGTCCTCGACGCCGGGTGCGGGACCGGCCGGGTGGCTCGTGAACTCTCCCGCCGGGGCGTCGAGACGGTCGGGGTCGATCTCGACCGGTCGATGATCGAAACCGCCCGGCTGCTGGCGCCGGATCTGATCTGGCTGCTCGGCGACCTCTCCCACCTCGAGCTCGGGCGGCGGTTCGACGTCGTGGTGATGGCCGGAAACGTCCCCATCTTCGCGCCGGACGGAACCCGGGCGGCGCTGGTGGCAGGGTGCGCCCGGCACGTGGAGCCGGGAGGATGCCTCATCGCCGGGTTCCAACTTGACCGGGGCTATGGGGTGGACAGCTACGACGACGACTGCCGACGGGCCGGGCTCGAGCCCGACGGGCGTTGGGCCACCTGGTCGGGTGGGCCATTCACCGAGGATGGGGGATACGTGGTCTCGTTGCACCGGATCGCCGTTTGAACCGGGGCGAGAGCGCGATCATGGGCCCACCCGGAAAGGACATCATGCGAAATCCAATGTTCGTCTTCGACGAACAGCTCACCACGCTCATCTTCGACTACTGCCGGTGGAGGCTGGCCCTCGACCCGGTGCCGCTCGATTTCGGTGGAGCCCAAGCCTCCTCGCTGGCCCAGAGCCTGGACGGCCTGATCAACTCGGGCGGCACCGACCCCCGCCGGATCATGGAGATCTTCGACCAACACCTGGCCACCGCGGTGGTGTCGTGTGACAGCCCCCGCTTTCTCTCCTTCATCCCCGCCGCGCCGACCAAGGCCTCGCTGCTCTTCGACATGGTCGTGGCCTGCTCCTCGCTCCAGGGCACCTCGTGGATGGAGGCCGCGGGAGCGGTGGCCGCGGAGAACCAGGCGCTCGGCGTTCTGGCCGATCTGGCCGGGCTTCCCTTCGGGGCGGGCGGATGCTTCGTTTCGGGAGGCTCCGCCGGCAACCTGTCGGCGCTCATGGTGGGGCGGGACACGGCCGCCCACCGGCTCGGCGACCGTGCACCGGATCGGCCGTTGATCGCGGTCAGCGAGGAGGCGCACTCCTCCGTGGGAAAAGCGCTCCGGGTCCTCGGGGTCGAAGCCCTGCTCGTGCCCTGCGAGGACCACCGGCTCACCGGCGCGGGACTACGCGCTGCGCTCGACAGTCACCCCCGGGGGGGCGACACCATCGGCGTCGTGGCCACCGGTGGGACGACCAATGCAGGCATCATCGATGATCTGGCCGGGGTGGGTGAGATTGCCCGAGATCGGTCGCTCTGGTTCCACGTGGACGGGGCCTACGGGTGCGCCGCCCTCCTCGCCCCATCGATCCGTCACCGGTTCGATGGCATCGAACTGGTGGACTCCTTCGTGGTCGACCCGCACAAGTGGCTCTTCGCCCCCTTCGACTGCGCCGCCCTCATCTACCGGGAGCCCCACCTGGCCAAGGCCGTCCACACCCAGGATGCCTCGTACCTCGACGTGCTGCACAAGGAAGCCCCGGGCGAGTGGAACCCCAGTGACTACGCCTACCACCTGACCCGCCGGGCCCGAGGGCTTCCCCTGTGGTTCTCCCTGGCCGTCAACGGCACCGACGCCTACCGTGATGCGGTCGAGACCGTCCTGGCCGTCACCCAGGCCAGCGCGGATCTCATCGAGCGCGTCCCCTACCTCGAGCTGGTCCGCAGACCGGAGCTGTCCGTCGTCCTCTTCCGGAGGAAGGGTTGGGACCTGGACGAATACGAGAGCTGGTCGTCGCAGTTGCTGCACGACCAGATCGGCTTCGTGGTCCCGACCACCTGGGAGGGCGAGCCGGTCGGTCGCCTGGCCCTGCTCCACCCCGACACCACCGTCGAGATCATCGCGGAGATCCTGGCCACCATGGCCTGAGGGGGCCTGCGTCGACGGCCGGTCGGCACCGCTCCCGAAAGCAACATGGTCGAGGGTCCGGCGACACTGATCGCCGGACCCTCGACGCATGGGGTCAGATACTCCTCCCTGATGGGATCAGGTCACCGTCAATGTGAAGTCGACGGACGCCGTCTCCTTGGGCGAACTGGAGTCGGTCACCTTGACGTCCACCGCGTACTTGCCGGCTTTCTCCGTCTTGGGCACCGTGCCCGACAGCAGTCCGGCCGTGTTCAGCTTCAGGCCGGAGGGCAGGGCCTTGGTGATCGCCCACGTGTAGGGGCCCTTCCCGCCTGAGGCATGCAGCGAATCCGACACCTTGGCACCCGGCTTGACCGAGGGCAGGCTGACGGTCGTGATGAAGACGGGGACCTTCCACGTGAACTTGTTGGCATCGGTGGTGCTCGAGACGAACGTGATCGCCGTGTTCCAGTAGTCGGTGACCACACCACTCGTGTTGGCGCAGGCGATCCCGCCCTCCCAGGCCCCGCTCTTGTTGCCGGTGGCGTAGAGCAGGGTCTTGAGGGTGAGCAGCTTCCTCGTGATCAGGGGTGCGAACTGAAGGTTGTTGGGAATGCCCACGATCTGCCCGGTGGTGGACGTGTTGACCTTTCCGTAGTAGTTGCCGGTGCTGGTGAGGAATCCTTCACCCGTGGACGGCAGCCCGTTCTTGAAGGTCACCGTGGTCGGCTTCACGCCCGCGTGCAACAGGTAGCTGTACACGTGATAGCCGCTGTGCACGGTGTTGCCCGTGCACTTGGCCGGGACGGTGCCGACCGGCGGAAGGGTCACCGTGAAGTTGGTGGCCGAGTTGCCCGCCAGCATCCGGGCATCGGATCCCGGCTGGGCCAGGTTGGCCACGCCGCCGATGGTCGAGGCCCCGGCCGGGGTCACGCCGGCCACGGTCAGGCCGGCGAAGGTGCCGAGGAGGACCAGCACGGCGGCTGCTCCGAACCTCAGGCTGTGGGCCCTCGAGGCCCGGGTCCTCCCGGACCCGGCCTCGGGGTGCTGTGTGTTGTCAGCGCTGGATGTCTTCATGGTTTCCGTTCTCTCGTTCGGTTCGATCTGCGGTTGGCGTCCGGGGCCGGCTCAGGTGTCGCCCTGGGTGGTGGTGGACCCGCAGCTGCCTTCGCTGCCGGTCAGGCTGTCGAAGCCGAAGGTGTGGATCTCGGACTGGATGGCCGATTGGCAGATCGCCGCGTTGTTGCCGCTCCCGGCGGTGTTGGTGAACAGGCTGACCAGGTTGGCGTCCTCGCCGAGGCCGCTCAGGCTGTTCGTCGGCAGCACCGTGTAGAGGTTGTAGCCGAAGTTGGTGTCCTGGTAGTAGGTGGTGTTGGGGGTCAGGTTGGGAGCCGTTCCCGAGGCCGGCGAACCGAGGCTGGACGAGCCGTCGGTGACCGCGGTGATGGTGACGCCGTCGGCCCGTGCCGTATTGGACTCATCGACGGCCACTCCGTTGGCCTGGCCGATCCAGTCGCCCGACGAGATGGGGATGATGGCATCGTCGCCGGTCGGGATGCCCTTGGCGAAGGCGTAGAAGGCGTTCCCGCTGTTCTGCTGGATCTGGTCGCACCCGGCGGCCTTGGCCGCGGCCTCGGCCGTGGTGTCGCTGACCCCGATGGCCGTCTCCAGGTTGGAGCGAGGGGACGAACCGGTGATGGTCAGGCACGGATAGACGGTGTCACCGTCGAGGGTGGAGGTGCCGCCCGCCGAGTACAGGGTGGCCAACTGGGCCCGGGTAATCGTGGTGATGGCCGTGCCTCCGTGGTTGAAGTCGAGGACGCCCACCGCATCCCGGGCGTAGGGGGCGAAGGTGAGGACCGAGCCCCCGGTCTTCGGGCCGCGGGCCGCTCGGGCGAAGCTGAACTGGCCGGTCACGTTGACCACCGAGTTGGTGCAGGAGGCCGAGGTGTTCTCGAAGCCGTCACCGTCGATCTCGGCGTTGAGGGCGGCGATGCCGGCGGTGGTGGAGTTGGGCCGGTCGAAGGACGGACCACCGGTCTTGGTGGTGATGCAGCCCGGGTTGACGGTCGAGCCGCCCGTCGGGAAGGCATCGAAGGACGAGATCGTCGTGTTGTTCTCAGCCGCGCCGGCGGACAGGGGCGTGTAGAAGTTGGTGTTGGCCGAGTTGGGGGCCGAGGCGCCGCTCAAGGCGTCGAACACGTCCTGGGTCACGTCGGCACCCACCCCGACCTCAGCCGAGGCGGACAGGGGATCGGCCTGGGCCGACGGGGTGGCACTCAGTGCGGTCAGGCTGGCCAGACCGGCTGTGCCCGAAGCCACGGCCAAGGCCGCGACGATACGGATGCTCCTGGTTCGCAGGAAGGATTTCAATGGATGCTCCTCTGTTTCGGCGCCAGGACGGTCGACCTCAAAGAAGCTGGAGGCCCCTACCAAACCCGACAAAACCTAGTGGGTTACTGGCATTAAGTTAGGACGGACCGCCCGAGAAGTCAACTGCGAAATTTGGGGTATCTGCTTCCACCCCGCCGCCACCGGCCGCGGTCGGGTAATTCCTTGCCTCTCCCACGCCATGGCCTGCCCTCAGGGCCTGTCCCCCCGTCATCGCTTCCCGGAGCTGAGTCATCGGGATCCCCTGGGAGTCAGGGCCTGAAACGAATCCGGGACGGTGCCGAAGCACCGTCCCGGATTCCTGGTGAGAGGGTCGGCGACACCGACTGAGCTGCCCCCGCAGCCGGCGTCGCCGATGATTGACCCCTAGCTGGCCACCACCAGGTTCAGCTTGGCCGATGCCGTCTGCTTGGTCGGCCTGGTCGAATCCTTGACGGTGACCGTGACGGAGTAGGTCTTCGCCACATCCGTCTTCTTGACCGCCCCGGAGAGCTTTCCGGCCGTCGTCAGGGTGAGACCGGCGGGAAGCCCACTGGCCGTCCACGTTTCCGTCCCGACGCCGTTCTTCTCGGTCAGGGTGACGGCCGTGTACTTCTTCCCCTGCGTGGCCTTGGGCAAGGTCTTGGTGACGATGTAGAGCCCGTCAGGGGTCACCGACTTCGACTTGGCCGAGGCCGCTCCGGTGCCCACCGCATTGGTCGCCGCCACTGTGAAGGTGTAGGCGGTGCCGTTGGTGAGCCCGGTGACCGTGTCACTCGTCACATTGCCGACGGTCACGGACTTGCCGGCCGACGACTTGATCACGTAGTGGGTGATGGCCGAGCCCCCGTTGTTCGACGGTGCCTTCCAGGTCACCTTGACCGAGGCCTTCCCGGCGGTGACACCGACGGTGGTGGGCGCCCCGGGCACGTTCGGGAGGGTCACCGAGTTGGAGGCAGCCGAAGCAGTGCCCGTGCCGACGCCGTTGACGGCAGCCACAGTGAAGGTGTAGCTCGCTCCCTTGGTCAGACCGGTGACCGTCTCGCTCAGAGCTGGCGAGTTGAAGGTCTGGGCCGCCTCGGCGGTGGTGCCGTCGAGGTACGGGGTGATGACGTAGCCGGTGATGGTCGAACCCTCGTCGTTCGGCGCCGCCGACCAGGTGACGGCGGCCGACGAGAGGCCGGCGGTGGCCGCGGGGGTCACCGGCGGGTCGGGGACGGTGGCCGGGACGACCGCGCTGGACGGGTCAGAGGCGATGCCGGTGCCCACGGTGTTGGTCGCGGCCACGGTGAAGGTGTAGCTGTCACCGTTGGTCAGACCGGTGAACGTGTAGGCGTTCTGGACACCGACGTCGACCGGACTGCCGGCGTTCGCTCCGTCATAGGGGGTGACGACGTAGCCGGTGATGTCGGATCCCTCGTCGGAAGGCGTCGACCAGTTGACCGTGGCTGTGGCGTTGCCCGAACTGACCGAGGTGATGGACGGGGCATCGGGGACAGCATCGGGAACGACCGCGTTGGAGGCCAGCGAGGCGGCGCCGGTTCCGAGCGAGTTGGTCGCCGCCACCGTGAAGGTGTACGTGTCCCCGTTGTTGAGCCCGCTGTCGGTGTAGGAGGTGGCGCTCGGGCCGACATCGATCGGGGCCAGGGCCGTGGCCCCGTCGTAGGGCTGGATGACGTAACCGGTGATGGCCGATCCCTCGTCGAATGGGGCGGTCCAGGTGAGCCCGGCCTGGGTGTTGCCGGCGGTCGCCGTGGGTGCAGCCGGGGCGTCAGGGACGGTGGCCGGGGTCACCGTGTTGGAGGCCGGCGAAGCGGCTCCGGTGCCCACCGAGTTGGTGGCCGCCACCGTGAAGGTGTAGGTGGTGTTGTTGGCCAGCCCGGTGACGTTGTCACTGTTCACAGCACCGACGTCGATCGGGGTCTGCGGCGCGGCTCCGATGTAGGGAGTGATGACGTAGCCGTTGACAGACGCACCTTCGTCGTACGGCGTCGACCAGTTGACGGTGGCCGAGGAGTTACCGGCGGTGGCCGTCGGTGCAGCCGGCGCATCAGGAACGCCGATCGGGGTCACCGCATTGGAGACCGGCGACGCGGCGCCGGTACCCACCGAGTTGATGGCGGCCACCGTGAAGGTGTAGCTGGTGGCGTTGGTCAGGCCGGTGGCCGTCTCGGTGGTGGCGTTCGAGTTGAAGGTCTGGGGCGTCTGGGCCGTGGCCCCGATGTAGGGGGTGACCACATAGCCGGTGATGTTCGCGCCCTCGTTGTACGGCGCCGTCCAGGTGAGCGAAGCCGACGCCTGGCCCTCGGTGGCCGTCGGTGCGGCCGGCTGGTCGGGGACGGTCGCCGGGGTGACCGGGGCGGACTGGGCCGAAGGTGGACCGAAGTCCGTCGAGTTGGTGGCCGCCACCGTGAAGGTGTACGCGGTCCCGTTGGTCAGTCCGGTGTCGTTGTAGGTGGTCACATTGCCCAGGTCGATGGGCGTCTGCGCGGTCCCGCTGATGTATGGGGTGAGGACGTAGCCGCTGACTCCGAAGGCGCCGCCGCTGACGGGAGCGGCCCAGTTGACGGTGGCCGAGGAGTTCCCGGAGATGGTGGTGGGTGCGGCCGGGGCGCTCGGAGCACCCCCGGCGGTGTCGGTCCAGGTAAACCCGTTGGGGTCCGTTCCACTGGCCGAGAAGGTGATCTCCGTCTGCCAGTAGTCGGTGACCACACCGTGCGTATTGGCACAGGCGATCCCACCCTCCCAGACGCCACTGGTGTTGCCGTTGCTGTAGAGCAGACTGTCGAGGGTCGCACCCCTGGACAGCAGCGGCGCGAATTCCAGGTTGCCGGGGATGCCGATGACCTCGCCGGTGGTGGCGGCCGTATTGACCTTCCCGTAGTAGAGGCCGGTGTTGTTGAAGAATCCGTAGCCCGTCGATGGCAGACCGGTCGTGAACGACACCGTGGCCGGATCGGTGCCCTCCGGCACCAGATAGCTGTATACGTGGTAGCCGCCTTGGACGGTATCGCCGTCGCAGGCCGCGTTGGCCGGCAGGGTCACGGTCCACTCGTCCGTGGACGCCCCTGAGGACAGGGGGGTATCGCCGTCCGGGTTGGCAATGGTGGCGGTGGCGTCGATGGTCGAGGCCCCGGCCGGGGTCACGCCGGCCACGGTCAGGCCGGCGAAGGTGCCGAGGAGGACCAGCACGGCGGCTGCTCCGAACCTCAGGCTGTGGGCCCTCGAGGCCCGGGTCCTCCCGGACCCGGCCTCGGGGTGCTGTGTGTTGTCAGCGCTGGATGTCTTCATGGTTTCCGTTCTCTCGTTCGGTTCGATCTGCGGTTGGCGTCCGGGGCCGGCTCAGGTGTCGCCCTGGGTGGTGGTGGACCCGCAGCTGCCTTCGCTGCCGGTCAGGCTGTCGAAGCCGAAGGTGTGGATCTCGGACTGGATGGCCGATTGGCAGATCGCCGCGTTGTTGCCGCTCCCGGCGGTGTTGGTGAACAGGCTGACCAGGTTGGCGTCCTCGCCGAGGCCGCTCAGGCTGTTCGTCGGCAGCACCGTGTAGAGGTTGTAGCCGAAGTTGGTGTCCTGGTAGTAGGTGGTGTTGGGGGTCAGGTTGGGAGCCGTTCCCGAGGCCGGCGAACCGAGGCTGGACGAGCCGTCGGTGACCGCGGTGATGGTGACGCCGTCGGCCCGTGCCGTATTGGACTCATCGACGGCCACTCCGTTGGCCTGGCCGATCCAGTCGCCCGACGAGATGGGGATGATGGCATCGTCGCCACTCGGGATGCCCTTGGCGAAGGCGTAGAAGGCGTTCCCGCTGTTCTGCTGGATCTGGTCGCACCCGGCGGCCTTGGCCGCGGCCTCGGCCGTGGTGTCGCTGACCCCGATGGCCGTCTCCAGGTTGGAGCGAGGGGACGAACCGGTGATGGTCAGGCACGGATAGACGGTGTCACCGTCGAGGGTGGAGGTGCCGCCCGCCGAGTACAGGGTGGCCAACTGGGCCCGGGTAATCGTGGTGATGGCCGTGCCTCCGTGGTTGAAGTCGAGGACGCCCACCGCATCCCGGGCGTAGGGGGCGAAGGTGAGGACCGAGCCCCCGGTCTTCGGGCCGCGGGCCGCTCGGGCGAAGCTGAACTGGCCGGTCACGTTGACCACCGAGTTGGTGCAGGAGGCCGAGGTGTTCTCGAAGCCGTCACCGTCGATCTCGGCGTTGAGGGCGGCGATGCCGGCGGTGGTGGAGTTGGGCCGGTCGAAGGACGGACCACCGGTCTTGGTGGTGATGCAGCCCGGGTTGACGGTCGAGCCGCCCGTCGGGAAGGCATCGAAGGACGAGATCGTCGTGTTGTTCTCAGCCGCGCCGGCGGACAGGGGCGTGTAGAAGTTGGTGTTGGCCGAGTTGGGGGCCGAGGCGCCGCTCAAGGCGTCGAACACGTCCTGGGTCACGTCGGCACCCACCCCGACCTCAGCCGAGGCGGACAGGGGATCGGCCTGGGCCGACGGGGTGGCACTCAGTGCGGTCAGGCTGGCCAGACCGGCTGTGCCCGAAGCCACGGCCAAGGCCGCGACGATACGGATGCTCCTGGTTCGCAGGAAGGATTTCAATGGATGCTCCTCTGTTTCGGCGCCAGGACGGTCGACCTCAAAGAAGCTGGAGGCCCCTACCAAACCCGACAAAACCTAGTGGATTACTCAGCTAAAGATAAGGTAAGGACGAAACACGTGTCAACCGGCACGAAGAATTTCCCCACAATTGGGGAATCACAAGCTTGGGACCTCGTGTTTTTTGGAACTTCGGGCCTCGGCCACTACCCCGACGCCTCACGTTCGGCCCGCACCGGGAGCATTTCGGTGCCGGCATGGAACACTGTGCCCGACACGAGAAGGAGCGAAACATGCCGTCTGAGGTCCGAGGAGTCGTTGCCATGGCCGCCGGGGAGCCCACCTCGCTGGTGACCATCGTGGTCCCCGATCCGGGGCCGGGAGAAGCCGTCGTCCGCGTCCAGGCCTGTGGCGTCTGCCACACCGATCTCCACTACCGCGAAGGCGGGATCAACGACGACTTCCCCTTTCTGCTCGGCCACGAGGCGGCCGGGGTGGTGGAGGCGGTGGGGGACGGCGTGGCCTCGGTGGCACCGGGAGATTTCGTGGTTCTGAATTGGCGGGCCGTGTGCGGCGAATGCCGGTCATGCCGTCGGGGACGTCCCTGGTACTGCTTCACCACCCACAACGCCACCCAGGCCATGACCCTGAGCGACGGCACCCCACTCACGCCGGCGCTGGGCATCGGGGCCTTCGCCGAAAAGACGCTGGTGGCCGCGGGCCAGTGCACCAAGGTGGACCCGTCGGCCCGGCCCGAAGCGGTCGGCCTGCTGGGCTGCGGGGTGATGGCCGGACTGGGGGCGGCCATGTTGACCGGGGAGGTGGGTACCGGTGACTCGGTCGCGGTGTTCGGTTGCGGCGGCGTGGGCTGTGCCGCCGTCGCCGGCTCCCGCCTGGCCGGTGCCTCCACCGTCATCGCCATCGATCTCGACCCCCGAAAGCTCGAGGTGGCCACACAGTTCGGAGCCACCCACGTGGTCGACGCATCCAGCGGTGACGTGGTCGAAGCGGTCCGGGCCCTGACCGGTGGCAA
Organism: uncultured Acidimicrobiales bacterium; assembly: GCA_963713625.1. GTDB lineage: Bacteria > Actinomycetota > Acidimicrobiia > Acidimicrobiales > RAAP-2 > Bog-756. Next base: position 221,910 of record CAVQMN010000002.1, read on the forward strand.
CGGCGCCGATGTGTGCATCGAGGCGGTGGGCAACCCGACGGTGATGCAACAGGCGTTCTACGCCCGCGACCTGGCCGGCATCCTGGTACAGGTGGGCGTGCCGACCCCGGACATGCGCATCGATCTCCCGATGATCGACTTCTTCGGGCGGGGCGGCCAGCTCCGGCCCAGTTGGTACGGCGACTGTCTGCCGTCGCGTGACTTCCCGATGCTGGTCGACCTCTACCTCCAGGGTCGACTCGATCTCGACCGGTTCGTCTCCGAGACGATCGGCCTCGAGGACATCGATGAGGCCTTCCACCGGATGGAGCGGGGCGAAGTACTGCGGTCGGTTGTCGTGATCTGACCTTCGTGATCCGACCGTCGGGACGGCCGGGGTCCGTCGCCGCCCACGGTCCCGGTCCCGCAATCCTTTACCTGACCTGCGCCCTCGGCTAACTTCGCCCTACTGCCCGCCCCGGCGGGACGTCGGAGCAGTCGACCGGAGCGGTCGGCCTGGGGAAGAGGTGCGATGGAAGAGGCAGCGGTCTCAACCACCGGGGACGGGCTCAACCGGAACATCGGGTTCTTCGGTCTCCTCCTCACCTCGGAGGGCTCGATCATCGGATCGGGATGGCTCTTCGGCGCCCTGTTCTGCGCCACCATCGGCGGGCCGGCCGCCATCATCGCCTGGCTCATCGGTTCCGTGGCTGTCATTCTGCTGGCCCTCGTCCACGCCGAGCTCGGGGGGATGTTTCCGGTCAGCGGCGGAACGACCCGGTTCCCCTACTACGCCTTCGGTGGGCTGGCCGGCGCCTCCTTCGGATGGTTCTCCTGGCTGCAGGCGGCGGGCACCGCCCCCATCGAGGTGGAGGCGGCCATCACCTACACCTCTAATTACTGGCACGGCCTGACCCACACCGTCGGGAACGTCCCCGTCCTCACCCCCTTCGGCTACGCGGTTGCGGCCCTGCTGATGGCCCTCTTCGTGGTGATCAACCTGTTCGGCGTCCGCTACCTGGTGCGGGTCAACAGCGCCATCACCACCTGGAAGGTGATCATTCCCACCCTGACCATCCTGGTCCTCTTCTTCACCCACTTCGACACTTCCAACTTCACCGCCGCCGGTGGCTTCGCCCCCTACGGACTCCACGGCGTGCTGCGGGCGGTGAGCGATGGCGGGGCGGTCTTCGCCCTGGTCGGCTTCGAACAGGCCGTCCAGCTCGGCGGTGAGAGTAGGAATCCCCAGCGCGACATGCCCCGGGCGGTGATCTTCTCCATGCTGCTCGGGGCCACCATCTACATCCTCTTGCAGGTGGTGTTCATCGGCGCCCTGCCCGAACACGCCCTGGCCCACGGCTGGGCCAACATCAACTTCACCGGCATCTTCGGCCCGTTCGCCGGACTGGCCAAGGGTCTGGGCCTGGGCTGGTTGGCCTACATCCTCTACGCCGACGCCATCATCGCCCCCACGGGTTCGGGACTGATCTACACCACCACCACCAGCCGCATCACCTTCGGGATGAGCAAGAACGGCCATGTGCCGTCCATCTTCGAACGAACCACCAAGAAGTCGAACGTTCCCGTCTTCGGACTCATCTTCGCCTTCCTTATGGGACTCCTCTTGTTCCTCCCCTTCCCCGGCTGGCAGAAGTTGGTGGGCTTCATCACTTCGGCCACCGTCCTGATGTACGCCGGTGCGCCGCTGGCCCTCGGGGCCCTCCGCCACCAGAAGCCCGATGCCGAGCGCCCCTACCGGCTCCCGTGGGCACCGTTCGTGGCCCCGCTGTCGTTCGTCTCGGCCAGCCTGATCATCTACTGGAGCGGATGGGACGTGGACTGGAAGCTGATGGTGGCGGTGCTCCTCGGGTACGCGCTCATGGGCATCTCGCGTCTGACCCATGCCAACCCGGTCCACTCACCCATGGACTGGGCCTCGGCCATCTGGCTGTGGCCGTACCTGGGAGTCATGACCCTCCTCTCCTACCTCGGGCAGTTCGGCGGCGGTCGCATGAAGATCCCCTTCTACTGGGACATGGTGGTGGTCGCGGTGTGGAGCCTGATCGTCTACTACACGGCCATCCGGTTGCGGTTGCCCGAGGAGAAGGTCGACGAGTACGCCCAGGGCGTCTACGGATTCGAGAGCTGAGCGGCCGGACGCCCTCCAGCCCGAGACCGGCCCGACCCGGTGGGCGAGGCCGGCCCGATCGGGGGTCCGGGATCGAGGGGAATCAGGTGTACCCCTGGGCCACGTGCTCGATCCACCAGGCCGGCGCCGCCCCCATCAGGGTCTGGAGGTCCCAGTAGTCCCACCAGCGGACGATGGCGCCGTGGCGGAACTCGTGGACGGAGACGAAGGGAAGCGTGACCTCTTCGCCTGAATGCCATCGCCACGTTTCGGCGTGCTCGGTCACCACCACGTCGTCCTCGGCCACCATCAGCCGAAGGTCGTGCTCGTACCCGAAGATCGGCTCGAGGCCGAGCCGGAGGCGGGCCACGATCTGTTCCGGTCCCCGGGCCACATCGTCCGCCGGGGAGGGTACGTCGGTGTACTCGGCGTCCCCGGCGAAGAGGGGGCCGATGCCGTCCCAGTCGCGCTCGTAGAGTGCGCGCCACAACGCCCGCACCGTCTCCTTGTTGGTTTCGGTGCTCATGGCGACTCCTGACTGACCGGTGGCGGGCACGTCCTCGGGCCCCGACCAACTCCGCTGGGCCCGTCCAGTATGTCCGCCCGAGAGGCGGTGATCGAGTGCCCTCCGCTACGCTCTCGGGCCAAGTGATCAACGACCCTCCCGCTGGGACCGAACGCGGTCATGGCGATCGCCCGAGCGACGACGCCCGGCAGCCGCCGACCTTCACGGTCCCGACGGTGGTGTCCAAAGGCGCCTACGAGAAGGAGCTGCTCCTGTTGCAGACCGAGTTGGTCCGCATGCAGGAGTGGATCATCCACACCGGGCTCCGGGTGGTCGTCATCTTCGAAGGCCGGGACACCGCGGGCAAGGGTGGCACCATCAAGCGGATCATGGACCGGCTCAACGCCCGCTACTGCCGGGTGGTGGCCCTCGGCACCCCGACCGACCGGGAACGGTCGCAGTGGTACTTCCAGCGTTACATCTCCCACCTCCCGGCCGCCGGTGAGATCGTCCTCTTCGACCGGAGCTGGTACAACCGGGCCGGGGTGGAGAAGGTCATGGGGTTCTGTAGCGACGAGGAGTACGCCGAGTTCTTCCGGACCTGCCCGCAGCTGGAACGGGCCCTGGTCCGCTCGGGGATCATCCTGGTCAAGTACTGGCTCTCCCTCAGCGACGAGGAGCAGGAGCGCCGCTTCAACCAACGCATCAACAACCCGGGGAAACGGTGGAAGCTGAGCCCCATGGACCTCGAGGCCAGAGCCCGATGGGTCGACTACGCCGAGGCCAAGGACGAAATGTTCGCCTACACCGACATCAAAGAAGCCCCCTGGTTCGTGGTCGACGCCGACGACAAGAAGTCGGCCCGGCTCAACATCATCAGCCACCTCCTCGAGATCGTGCCGTACGACGCCGTCCCCCACCAACAGGTCGAGCTTCCCCCGCGCCAGCACCGTGCCTACGAACGGCCACCGATCAACAGCCAGACCTGGGTGCCCACCCGCTACGTGGTGCGATGAGCTGCCCGGCTCGAGCCGCGATCGGAGGCGGCGGATAGCGTGCGCAAGTTCATCATCATGGGAGTCCAGGGAAGCGGCAAGGGCACACAGGCCAAGCTCCTGGCCCAGGACCTCGACCTCGAACACATCAGCGTCGGCGACATCTTCCGGTGGAACGTGCAGCACCACACGAAGCTCGGGGCCCAGGTCAAGCGCACCATCGCCCGCGGAGACCTGGTGGCCGACGACCTGGTGGAGTCCGTGGTCCGGGACCGCCTGACCGAGCACGACTGGAACTTCGGGTTCATCGTCGACGGATTCCCCCGCAACGCCCGCCAGGCCGAGTTCTTCCTCGAGGGGTACGACATCGACGGGGTCATCAACCTGCACCTCCCCATCGAGGAGGTCAGACGCCGTGTCCTGGCCCGCCGGCTGTGCTCGCAGTGCGGGTTGGACTACAACCTCATGGCCCACCGGCCCCAGCAGGCGGACACCTGTGACGTCTGCGGCGGCAAACTGGTGGCCCGCGACGACGACACGCCAGAGGCACTGGCCACCAGGCTGGCCGCCTACGAGGAAGAGACCAGGCCGCTCATCGAGCTCTTCGAGCGCAAGGAGTTCGTGGTCACCGTCGACGCCACCCAGTCGGTGGAGGAGGTCCAGGCCGCCATCCGCCAGAGGTTCGGGCTGCCTCCCCGCCCCTGGTCCTGAGGGCTGGTCCGAGGGTGACCCGAAGGGCCGGGCCGATCAGGACGCCGAGCGCCTCGCCTTTGACTCGGCGGCCAGCACCTTGGCCCGTTCCGCGTTGCGCAGCGACGCATCCCGGGGCCGGAGCCCTTCTTGGAACACCCCGCGGATGTACTGCTGCACGTCGGTGGCCTGGGTGGCCACCGTCAGCAGATCGTTCGACTGCTGGAGGTGTGTGCGCAGGCCCATCAGATCCCAGGCCCGTCGGATGTTCGCCTTGGCCGCCATGAGTGTGGTCAGCGGAGCCTGGGCCACGTGGAAGGCCAGCTCGTTGACCTCGTCCTCCAGGCGCTCGAAGGGGACCACCCGATTGATCAGACCCATCTCCTTGGCCTGGGCCGCCCCGATCTCCTGGGCCGTGTACATGTACTCGGACGCCTGCTTCCAGTTCATGAAGAGCCACGGCTCGATGCCCGTCTCCATGGTCGGCATGGCCATGCCCTGGAGGACGGGGAACTGGAAGTAGGCGTCGTCCGACGCCACGGTCATGTCGGTGAGAAGCCCCCAGATCGTGCCTCCCCCGAGGCAGTAGCCGTGGACCTGGGCGATCGTCACCTTGGGAAAGTCCCACAGCTTCAAGACCGGCGTCCCGTAGATGTCCCACTGGCCCTTCCAGGGGCTGCCCAGCTTGGCCGTGCTCTCGTCGATCTCGCGCATTTCGGTGCCGGCGCTGCCCTGCACCACGTGGCCGGCGCTGAAGCCGGGTCCGTTGGCCTTGAGGACCACCACCTTGATGTCGTAGTCCCGATCGGCATCGTCCAGACACTGGTCGACATCGAACACCAGACCTGACGACTGGACGTTGGCCTTCTCCGCGTAGTCCAGGGTGATCCAGGCCACCGGCCCGTCCTTCTCGTAGATGACCGTGTCCAGTTTCCGGGATTCCATGGCGTGCTCCTGTCGGGAAGGGTTGCCTGGTCAGGCAGGCCGCCCCGCGAACGTAGCAAACGGCGCCCGAGGTCTCCCGATGCGGACCCGTGCGCATTCCAGGGCACAGCGGTGACCTCGCGAACCCCGAGGAGGCGCCCGATCTCGCCGCCCGGCGCCACCTTCTGTGGTGTGCCGAACCGCACCCTATTGTTCTGGGTCCGGCATTGTTCTGTGTCCGGCATTGTTTTGTGTCCGGCCGATCGTTTGTGGCCGGCCGCACCGCGGGCGCCGACCGGCCACGAGGCTCGAGAGGGTGATGACGATCGAGATCCGCATTCCGAAACTCGGCATGGAGATGACCGAGGCCACCCTGGCGGCATGGTTGGTCGACGATGGGGCCACGGTGGCCGAGGATCAACCCATCTACCTCTTGGAGACGGACAAGGTGGAGACGGAGATCCCGGCCCCGGTCCCCGGGGTGCTCCGGCACCTGGCCGCCGCGGGCGACATCTATCCGGTCGGGCAGCTCATCGGGGAACTGGACGGGGAACCCGGCACCAGCACCTGACCGGGGGTCGGACATAACATGGGCGCAGCGCGGTGAAGGGGAGAGCGGTGGGGGAGGACGAGGACCAGATCCGGCGGACGCTGAGCGAGTACAGCCAGCGGTGTGACGATGGCCGATTCGAGGAGTGGGCCGATCTGTTCACCGACGATGCCCGGTTCGTCCTCTCCGGCCAGGTGACCGAAGGTCGGGACTCGATCCGGACGATGATGGCCGCCATGATGCTTCCGGATCGCCGCGGCCAACATGTCATCAGCAATTCGCTGGTCGACCTCGACGGTGATTCGGCGACGGCTTCCACCGACTATCTCTTCGTCCGACCGACATCGGAGGGTCCGACCATCGTGGCCGCCGGCCGATACCGCGACCGGCTGGTCCGCGACGGGAACCGTTGGCGCTTCCGCGAACGGGCCATCACCATGCTGGGGGTCACCGAAGGGGCTGCAGGTGACTGACACCAGGATCCGGACCATCGGCCCAGGGGCGACGGCCGGTGATCGGCGGGAAGTACCCCATGCCATGGGCGGCGGCGAATTCGTCCCGGCCGAACGCTACTTCGACCGAGGGTTCGCCGACCTCGAGCGCACCCGGTTGTGGCCCCACGCCTGGCAGATGGCCTGCCGGCTGGAAGAGATCCCGGGGCCCGGCGACTTCGTCGAATACACGATCTGTGATCAATCGATCCTCCTGGTCCGGGTCGACGAGCAGGCCATCCGGGCCTATTTCAACGCCTGCCGGCACCGGGCCACCGAGCTGGCCAAGGGCTCGGGGACGTTCCGGGACGGTCGGATCATCTGCCCCTTCCACGGCTGGCGATGGGACCTCGAGGGGAACAACTCCTTTGTGTTCGGGGACCACGCCTTCGATCCGGCATTGCTGACGCCGGACGAACTCTGCCTGCGCCAGGCCCGCGTTGACGTCTGGGGCGGGTGTGTATGGATCAACCTCGATGCCGCCGCGCCACCGCTGCTCGATGCACTCGATCCGATCCCGAGCCTGCTCGATCCGCTGGGTGTGGCCGACATGCGGGTGCACTGGTGGAAGCAGGTCATCCTGCCGGCCAACTGGAAGATGGCACAGGAGGCGTTCATGGAGGGCTACCACGTCCCCCAGACCCACCCCCAGCTGACCCTCGGCCATCCCGAGCAGTACGACCCCGACAGCCTGGTCTATTCGGTGTACGAGGGTGGACACTCGAGCTTCCAGCTCAGACCCAACGCCCAGGCCAAAAAGGGCCAGCAGGTGGGGGTCAGCGAGGTCGATGCCATCATCGAGTCGGTGCGCCTCCTGAGCAGCGGCCTCGAAGCGATGACGCTTCCCCGCGAGGTGCAGGTGATCGAGGGGATGCGCCATCGGAAGATCCCCGACGGGAGCACCTTCGGCGCCGAACTGGTCAAGGCCGTCTACGAGTATGCGGCGGGCGCGGGAATCCCACTCCCGCCACCCGACCCCGCCGCCCTGGCCCGATGGGGCGGCATGTTCTTCCTGTTCCCCAACTACTTCATCCTTCCGCAGTACGGCAACGCCCTCGTCTACCGGGTGCGGCCCAACGGTGACGACCCCGAATCGTGCCTCTTCGAGCTCTGGTCCCTCACCATCCCGCCCCGGGACGAGGCCGTCCCCCGGCCGGTGGCGGGAGGCCCGTACGCACCCGACGATGCCGACCACTGGCCGCGCATCCCGTTGCAGGACTTCTCCAACATCGGCCGTCAACAGCGCGGGATCCACAGCCGGAGCATCAGCGGCCTGCGGTTGTCGCGGACCTACGAGTCCGGCATCACCCAGATGCACCGCGAGCTCGACCGCTATCTGGCGTCGTCGTGGGGTGAGTGAGGCCACCATGTCCACCACCTCCCCCGGCTCGGCAGCCCGCCCGGACGGTGCCGCGGACGTCGTCGTGGTGGGCACCGGAGTGGCGGCCCTGACCGCGGCGATCACCGCCCACGACAACGGTGCCCGGGTGACCGTGGTCGAACGGACGACTTCGATCGGAGGAACGACGGCGGTGTCGGGCGGTGGGATCTGGATGCCCCAGAACCACCACATGGCCGACCTGGGCATCGAGGACTCACGGGCGGAGGCGCTGGGCTACATGACCCGCCTGACCGCCGGACGCACCCCCTCGGACCTGCTCGAACGCTACGTCGATCAGGGTCCCGGCATCGTGGCCGACGTCGAGAAGCGCACCGGATTGCAGCTGAGCCCGATGTCCTGGCCGGACTACCACCCGGAGATGGAGGGAGCCAAGCTTTCGGGCCGGATGCTCGAGCCCGTGCTGTTCGACACCAAGCGGCTGGGTGGTTGGGCGGCCAGCCTCCGCCGAGCGCCCGTGCTGGCTGCGCCCCTCACCTTGCAGGAGGCAACCGTCGACTGGCGACCGACCTACTTCCCCGACCGCTTCGACGCCGCCGAGGTGCAGCGCCGGGTGGCCGACAACCAGGTGGCCTGCGGCCAGGCCTTGATCGGCGCCCTGCTCGAGGCGTGCCTGTGGCGTGGGATCGAGCCCCTCCTCGACACCCGGGCCTCCGAGATCGTCATGAAGAAAGAGAGCGTGTCCGGACTCGTCGTCGATCGGGGCGGGCGCCGGAGCCGGATCCCGACGGCAGCCGTCGTGCTCGCTTCCGGGGGATACGAATGGAACCCACAGCTCCGGACCCGGTTCCTGCCCGGCCCGTTGACCCATCCCCACAGTCCGCCGGCCAACGAAGGTGACGGACTGCTCCTGGCCATGGAGGTGGGAGCCGATCTGGGCAACATGAACGAGACGTGGTGGTACCCGGCGTCGTCGGTGCCGGGCGAAGAGTACGAAGGCAGGCCTTTGGCCCGCTTCGTCGGCGTCGAACGGACCGCACCCCACTCCATCATGGTCGACCGCTTCGGCCAGCGGTTCGTCGATGAAGCGGCCAACTACAACGACATGCAGAAGGCGTTCTTCTCGTTCGATGCCAACGAGTACTCGACCAGGCACCTGCCGTGCTGGGTCGTCTTCGATCAGCAGTACCGCTCGCGGTACCCGGTGGTGACGGCCCGGCCCGGCGATCCGGACCCCGACTGGCTCCCGGCCCACGAGACCCTCGAAGGACTGGCCGGAAAGGTGGGGATCGACCCGGTGGGACTGACGGAGACGGTCGAGCGTTGGAATCGGTTCGTGGCCGAGGGGCGGGACCGTGATTTCGGACGGGGGGCGAGTGCCTACGACCGCTTCCACGGGGATCCGAGTGCCGCCCATCCCAATCTGGGCACCATCCGGGATGGACCGTTCTTCGCCCTCCCGGTCCACGTGGGCTCGGTGGGGACCAAGGGGGGACCGAGGGTCGACGGCCACGGCCGGGTCCTCCACGTCCGGGACCGCCCCATCCCCGGCCTCTACGGAGCGGGGAACGTGGTGGCCAGCCCGGCCGGACCCGCGTACTACGGCGGAGGGACATCGATCGGCATGGGCATGGTGTGGGGCCACCTGGCCGGCACCCATGCCGCGTCGTTCGTCACCGGTGGCGGCTCCCGGTGAGCGGAGACGGTGCGCCGACGGGTGCGTCGCGGCGGCGGATGTACGAGCTCATGGCCCTGATCCTGACCTGCGACCAGCGCATCCGCAGGGGGCTGAGCGCCGGCGAGTTCGCCTGCACCTACTGGCCGGCCACCGGTCAGGAGGCCATCGCCGGCGCCCTCGGGACGGTGTTGGAGCCCGACGACCAGCTGGTCAGCACCTACCGGGGCCTGCACGACCAGCTGGCCAAGGGGGTCCCACTCGAACCGCTGGTGGCAGAGATCCTCACCCGGCGGACGGGGGTGAACGGGGGCAAGGGCGGCGCCATGCACGTCTGCCACCCGCCGTCGGGACTGGTCCTGTCGACGGGCATCGTCGGCTCGGGGATCCCCATCGCCGTGGGCGTGGGCCTGGCCGCGCTCGTCCAGAACAGCAACCGGGTGGCCGTGGCCAGCTTCGGCGACGGGGCCACGGGCACCGGCTCCTTCCACGAGGCGGTGAACCTCGCCGCCCTGTGGCACCTCCCGGTGGTGTTCGTCTGCCAGAACAACCGCTACGCCGAAATGACCCCGACCGCCGAAGCCCAGCCGGTGGCCAACGTGGCCGACAGGGCCGCCGGCTACGGCATCCCCGGCCTGCAGGTGGACGGCAACGATCCCGACGCCGTCCACCTGGCGCTGGCCGGCGCGGTGACCCGGGCCCGGAGTGGCGGGGGTCCGACGTTGCTCGAGTGCATGACCTACCGCCTGTGGGGCCACTACTTCGGCGACCCGATGCGGTACATCCCATCCGAAGAGCTGGAGGCGGCGCGCCACGCCGAGCCCGTGGGCCGCTACCGGTCCCAACTGATCGGTGACGGGGCCCTCGACGAGGCCGGCGCCGTCGACATCGACGAGCGGGTGAAGCGCGACGTGGAACAGGCCTTCACCGCCGCGCTGGCCGCGGCGCCCCCTGACGGCGACGAGGCGTTCGTCGACGTCTACGGCAAGGTGCCGGAGTAGGTGATGGCTGATCCCACCGCGGAGACGGCAACGTCGATGGCGACCATGAGCATGCGCGAGGCCCTCAACCGGGCCCTGGCCGAGGCGCTGTCCACCGACCCGTCGGTCATCCTGATCGGCGAGGACCTGGCCGATCCCGGTGGTGGCATCTCGCAGGTGACCAAGGGCCTGTCCACCACGTTCGGGACCGATCGGGTCCGGGATACCCCCATCTCCGAAGCCGCCATCGTCGGGGCGGCCATCGGGGCCGCGTCGGCGGGGCTCCGACCGGTGGCCGAAGTCATGATCATGGATTTCATCAGCATCGCCCTCGACCAGCTGGTGAATCACGCGGCCAAATCGCGGTTCATGTCCGGTGGATTGCTCCACATCCCGCTCACGGTGCGCACGGCGGTCTTCGGGGGGATCGGGTCGGGCGCCACCCACTCCCAGACACTGGAGGCATGGCTGGCCCACGTCCCCGGGCTCAAGGTGGTCGTCCCGAGCACACCAGCCGACGCCAAGGGCCTGCTCACCACCTGCATCTTCGACGACGATCCGTGCGTCTTCATCGAGAACGTCGCCCTCTACGGGACCACCGGCCCGGTCCCCGAGGGAGATGCCCCCATCCCCCTCGGGGTCGCCGACCGGAAGAGGCTCGGCCGCGATGTCACCGTCGTGACCTACGGCCGGACCGTCCGGGACGCGCTGGCCGCGGCCGAGCAGGCGGCAGCCGAGGGCATCGACGTCGAAGTGGTGGACCTCCGCAGCCTGGTTCCCCTCGACACGGCCACCGTCCTCGAATCGGTGGCTCGCACCCGCCGGGTCGTGGTGGCCCACCACGCCACCCGATTCGCCGGGTTCGGTGCCGAGGTGGCCGGTCTGATCAACGAGGAGCTGTTCGGCGAGCTCGACGCACCGGTGAGGCGGGTCGGCGCACAGTTCGCGCCCATCGGATCGGCGTCCACGCTGGAGGCCGCGGTCATGCCGTCGGTGGCCTCGATCGCCGACGCCATCCGCGCCGTCGCCGGTCGCTGAGCGACCACGCCGACCCATCGGCGATTGACAGGCCGGAAGTACCCGCTCACACTGTCAACCGGGGCCCAGGGATCGGAGGCAGCCAAGGTGAGCACGAAGGTATACCAGCTACCGGTGGACAAGACGGGGTGGCAGACCGGCGACCAGTCGGGTACCGCCGAGTTCACCTGGGACTATGACAACGGCCGCGACAAGCTCATCAATCTGTACGACAAGGGGAAGCGCAAGCAGTGGGACACCAACCAGCGCATCGACTGGTCCCATGACCCGAATCCCGAAAACCCGCTGGAGATCCCGGACGAGCTTGTCCCCATCTTCGGGACACCGATGTGGGACAAGCTCACCGACGACGAAAAAGGGAACGTCCGTCGTCACATGGTGGCCTGGCAGTTCAGCCAGTTCCTCCACGGCGAGCAGGGCGCGCTGATCTGCACGGCCAAGATCGTGCAGACCGTGCCGGACATCGACTCGAAGTACTACGCCGCCACCCAGGTGATGGACGAGGCACGCCACGTCGAGACCTACTCCCGCTACCTCGACAAGCTGGAGATCGCCTACCCCATCAACACCAACCTCAAGTCACTCCTCGACGACGTCCTCAGCGACTCGCGCTGGGACATGACCTACCTCGGTATGCAGGTGCTCATCGAAGGTCTGGCCCTGGCCGCCTTCGGCCTCATACGCAACACGACCGGCGATCCGTTGGGCAAGGCGGTCAACGCCTACGTGATGCAGGACGAAGCGCGCCATGTGATGTTCGGACGCCTGGCCCTCCGGGACTACTACCCCCAGCTGACCCAGGCCGAGCGCGATGACCGGGAGGAGTTCTGTGCCGACGCGTGCTACCGGATGCGGGATCGGTTCCTGGCCGAAGAGCTGTGGGAACGACTCGGTTACGATCCCGAAGCCTGCATCGCCTACGTCAGTGACAGTGAGAGCCAGAAGGTCTTCCGGAGCCTGCTGTTCACCAGGATCGTCCCCACCCTCAAGGATGTCGGCCTCTGGGGGCCGAAGATGCGACAGACCTTCGCCGACATGGACGTCATCGGTTTCGAGTCGACCGATCTCGACGGGGTGATGGCCGAAGACGAGGAGATGGCCGAACAGCTCGACCTCGCCCGCGGCCAGATCGACCAGGCGGTGGCGGCCGGAAAGGCGGCGGAGGGCTGACACCCGGGGGCCGGCCCGGGCCGGTGGGTGCCAGACTTGCCCGGTGCCCACACCGTGTCGCCCCCGACCGGTGCTCTCGCCCGTCGTCACCGTACTGATCACCACGCTGACCGTGGCTGTGCTGATCGCCGGCTGCGGCGCCACCGGGGCGGCGGGCCGGGCGGGAACGGGCACCCGTCTCCGTGCCAGGACGCCGACGACGACGACGACCACCGAGCCTCCCTTGCCGGTGACCCCGGTCCAGTGGACCCCGTGTGGTGACCTCCAATGCGGTTCGGTCACCGTTCCGCTCAACTACGGCGACCCGCACGGCAAGACCCTCCAGATCGCCCTGGCCCGGCATCTCGCCGAGATCCCCTCGGAGCGGATCGGCTCGCTGGTCATCAACCCGGGTGGGCCGGGAGCCTCCGGCATCACCGACCTGCCCGAGGAGCTGTCAGTCCTCACCCCGGAGCTCCTCGACCGTTTCGATATCGTCTCCTTCGATCCACGCGGGGTGGAGCGCAGCGCCCCGGTCACCTGCTCCGCCACCTCAGCCACCTCTGGCACCTCTGGCACCTCCGGCACCTCCGGCACCCAGGCTTCAGGGCCGCCCGTCGACCCGGTCCCCACCACTGCGGCCGCCCGACGGGCCCTGCTTCTCAACGACCGGGCCTTCGCCCAGCAGTGCGAGCGGGACAGCGGGGCCATCCTCCCCTACCTCGGCACGGTGGATGCCGCCCGGGACCTCGACCGGATCCGAGCGGCGCTGGGCGACCCCGGACTGACGTTCATCGGCCACTCCTACGGCACACTGCTCGGGGCGACCTACGCCGAGCTCTTCCCCACCCACGTGCGGGCCATGGTGCTCGACGGAGCCATCGACCCGGCCCTGAGCACGGTGACCTACGCCACCGACCAGGCCGACAGCCTCGAAGCCGAGCTGCAGTCGTTCCTCACCTGGTGCACGGCCGGTACCGGCTGCGCCTGGCACCCGGCTGGGGATCCCACGACCTCCCTGCTGGACCTCATCGGAGCCAGCCAGACCCGGCCCCTGCCCGTGGCCGGCGGCACCGCGGCCGGGCCCGGCCAGCTCTACGACGCGCTGCTGGCCGGTCTCGAATCCCAGTCGTCCTGGCCGACCTTGGCTGTGGCCCTGGCCGGAGCCGCGTCGGGCAACGGTGCAGCCGTGGCGTCCATGGCCGGCGCCTACGCGTCAGGGGGGTCCACCAACGGGGCCGACGCGGAAGAGGCCATCGACTGCCTCGATCACCCGGTGACCCGCAATCCCTCGCGCTATCCGGCTCTGGCCCGGCAGTTCGGCCGGTCGGCACCGGTGTTCGGTCCTCTGCTGGCCTGGGACCTGCTCGGATGCGCCACCTGGCCGGTCCCACCCACCCGGGACCCGGGGCCGGCCTCGGACCCCGGCGCACCTCCGATCCTGGTGGTGGGGACGACCGGCGACCCGGTCACCCCGTATTCGTGGGCGGTGAGCCTGGCCGGTCAGCTGACCGGCGGGAGGCTCCTCACCTGGCAGGGCCACAGCCACGTGGCCTATTACTACAGCGCCTGCGTGCGGGCCTTCGTCCAGGCGTACCTGGTGGCCGGGACACTGCCCGCGCCGGGGACGACCTGTACCGACTGACCGCGGTCCGGACCAACGCTGGCACCCACCGACGCCCGGTCGCCACCGGTGGGGCGCGGCTGTGCGAATGTGGGCGGCGCCGGTTCAACGGGAGACGGCCGCCAGAAGGCGGCCGAGGAGGTGAGACCGAACGGCATGGCACCGACGACAACACGGGATGACCGCACCGTGGCGGACGGGCTGGCTCGCTGGCTGGCTGACCGCGAGGGCCTCGACGATCCCGTGCTCACCGGCCTCAGCCGTCCCTCGGCCGGATATTCGAGCGACACCATCCTCGTCGACGCGTCGTGGACGAAGGACGGCATCAACCACCGCCGACCCCTGGTCATCCGCATGGGACCACCGGGCGAGGGAACCTTTCGCCACTACGACCTGGTGCCTCAGGGGCAAGCGCAGACCGCGGCCGCAGCGGCGGGCGTTCCGGTGGCCGATCCCGTGGTGGAAACCGATACCCGCTGGATCGGCGCCCCGTTCATGGTCATGCGTCGCGTGGACGGCCACATCATCGGGGCGCTCGCCCATCGCGACCGTTGGCTCCGCCACCGCCAGCCGGCCGAGCAACGCCGCGTCTTCCACAACTTCATCTCGGCCTTGTCGAGGATCCACCGGAGCGATGTCGGCGCCGCGCCCGATGTGCCCCGCCGGGACAACTCGGCCGAGCTCGACTTCTGGGACGACTACCTGTCCTGGTCGAGCGGGGGGTCACCGGTTCCGGCCCTGGTCGACGCCGTGTCGTGGTGTCGCCGCCATCAGCCGGTCACCGAGCCGTCGCCCGCACTGCTGTGGGGCGACGCCCGGTTCGAGAATGCCGTCATCGGCGACGATCTCGAGGTGCTGGCCGTCCTCGACTGGGACATGACGTCCATCGGTGCCCCCGAACACGACCTGGCCTGGTTCACCAGCCTCGACCTGACCATGGAGCGAATCTTCGGTGAACGCCTCGACGCCTTCCCCGACCGGGTCGGGACCATCGCACTGTTCGAAGAATGCGCCGGCCGTCCCGTTCAGGACCTCGACTGGTATGAAACGCTGGCCATGGTTCGCAGCACCGCGGTGATGACACGCATCGGCTACCTTCGGCGCAACGCGGGGGAACCCCTTTTGATGCCCATCGACGACAATCCCATGCTGGACCTGATCAAGGATCGGACCGGATGAAGCCCCAGCCGTTCACCACGGCGGCTCAGCTCGTGCGCCTGCGGGCCGACGACGACAACCCGGGGCTGCTGTTCGAATCCAACGAGTGGACCTGGCGCCAGGTGGTGACGGAGTCGGAACGACGTGGTGCCCTGCTCCGGCATCTCCGACGCGACGGCCCGTTCCATGTGGGCATCCTCCTCGAGAACACGGACGAGTACCTGTTTCTTCTGGCCGGCGCGGCCCTCGTCGGTGCTGTCGTCGTGGGCATCAACCCGACCCGACGGGGGGCGGAGCTGGCCGCCGACATCAAGAAGACCGACTGCCAGCTGCTGGTCACCGACTCGAGGCAACTTCCTCTGGTGGCCGACCTCGATCTGGGCATCGACTCCGAGCGGTTGCTCACCGTCGACAGCGCCCGCTACCGGACGCTCCTCGAAGACCTCCCCGTCGGCGGGCCCTCCTCGCCGGAACCCTCGCCGGACGACCTCTACCTGCTCATCTTCACCTCCGGATCCACCGGGGGGCCCAAGGCGGTCCGGATGACCCAGGGCCGCGCCGCCCGTGCCGCGTCCGGCATGGGGTTCACCGCCGATGACGTCATCTACTCGGCCATGCCGCTGTTCCACGGGAACGCCCTCTCGGCCGCGGTGCTCCCCGCCTTCGCCGGCGGCGCCACGCTGGCGTTGCGTCGGCGCTTCTCCGCCTCCAGCCTCCTGGACGACGTCCGCCAGGTGGGCGCCACCTACTTCAACACGGTGGGTCGGGCCATCTCCCATCTCGTGGCCACCCCCCCGACCGACCACGACCAGGACCACCGGCTCCGCTTCGTGCTCGGACCGGAGACATCGGCGTCCGACAAGGCCGAGTTCACCCGCCGGTTCGGTGTCCCCCTCTTCGAGGGGTACGGATCGAGCGAGAACGCCATCGTCTTGAAGCCGGTGGCCGGAGCCCGGCCGGGTGCCCTCGGCCGGGCGCGCCCCCAAGACGACGTCGTGGTCGTCGACCAGGCCGGTCGGGAGCGGCCCACCGCCACCTTCGATGCCGAAGGGCGGTTGACCAACCCGGCCGACGCCATCGGGGAGCTGGTCGGGCGGGCCACGCTGTCGAACTTCGAGGGCTACTACAACAACCCTGAGGCCACCGCCGAGCGGGCGCGGAACGGGTGGTACTGGTCGGGCGATCTCGCCTACCGCGACGAAGACGGGGTCTTCTACTTCGCCGGACGCACCGGCGACTGGCTGCGGGTCGACAGCGAGAACTTCGCCGCCGCCCCGGTCGAGCGGATCCTCGCTCGCTTTCCCGATTTCCGGGGCGTGGCCGTCTTCGCCGTTCCTGACCCCCGGACCGGTGACCAGGTCATGGCGGCCGCGGAGATGGAACCGGGTCGCAGCTTCGATCCGTTGTCCTTCGCCGCATTCCTCGCCGCCCAGCCGGATCTGGGCACCAAGTGGGCCCCCCGGTTCGTGCGGATCATCCCATCGCTGCCGGTGACGGCCACCGACAAGGTCGACAAGCGGCCGTTGCGGGCCACCATGTGGGACACACCGGACCCCGTCTGGCACCGCCCGGACCGGAGCGACGAGTTCGTGCCCATGACCCGGGCCGACATCGACGTCCTCCGGGCCGAGTTCGCCGACAATGGTCGCCTGGATCTCCTCGGGCGCTGACCGAGGCGGGGCTCACGGGGCGAGCAGCACCGGCATGGTCGTCGCACCACGCACCAGAGTGGAGCTGGTGTAGGTCGGGTCACCGGCCAACTCGAACGCCGGGAAGCGGGCCAACAGCTCCTCGAAGAAGATCCTGGCCTCCAGCCGGGCCAGACTGGCCCCGATGCACACGTGCTCGCCGAAACCGAAGGCCAGGTGGGTGGGCAGTGATGGACGGTCCACGACGAACCGGTCGGCCGAAGGACCGAAGATCACCTCGTCCCGATTGGCCGAGGCGTAGAGCATGACCACGAATTCGCCGGCCGCCACGGGGGCGCCGCCGACCTCGACGTCGACGGCTGCGGTCCGGCCGAAGGCCTGAATCGGGGTCACCCATCGCAGCATCTCCTCCACCCCGCCGGGGATGAGCGACCGGTCCGATACCAACCGGTCCCGTTGGCCGGGATGACGGGCCAGCGCCTCGACCCCACCGGAGATCAGTGTCCTCGTCGTCTCGTTCCCGGCGACGAGCAGCGTCAGGCAGAATCCCATGATCTCGGCCTCGCTGAGCGGCCGGCCCTCCAGCGAGGACCCTTTGAGCAGGGTGAGCAGGTCGTTGGACTCCGTCCTCGGCGAGTTGATGTGCTCCATCAGGAACGCCGCCATCTCGGCCAGCTCGTTGGCCTGCTCACCCGGTGTGCGGTCGGTGCTCTCGATCACCGCATCGGACCAGCGACGGAAGAGAGCCCGATCGGCGTCGGCCACACCGAACATCTCGGCGATGACCGTGATGGGGACAGGAGCGGCCACCGCGTCGACGAACTCGACGGCCGTGCCGGTGGGAACCGCATCGAGGACCCCGGCCACCACCTCACGGATCCGTTCCGCCAGACCGGCCACCGCCCGCGGTGTGAACTGCCGGTTGACGAGGCCGCGATAGACGCTGTGCAGGGGCGGATCCAGGTGGAGGATCGACCATGTGTTGCGCCCCGTTCCCGCCGGGTCCCGCAGGGGGTCGTTGACCAGGACGCCGCGCCCGGATACGAAACGGGACGGATCGCGACTGATGGAACGGATGTCCTCGTACCGGCTGACGGCCAGCAACCCGTCGGCCGTCCGGTGGACCGGCTGATGGCGCCGGAGGGACCCGAGCACGTCGAAGTAGTCGGGCCGGAGGAAGAATCCGGGTTCGGTGAGGCTGAACTCAGGCTCGGGTTCGTCCATGGCGGCGGCCTACCTCCGACCCCTACCGGAGGAGGGAGAACCCGCCGAGACCGCTGGAGGCCATCTCGTAGCAGAGGGTGTCGTAGGGCTCGATGATTCCATAGGTGACCTCGCCGTCGCACTCGAACCGGGCGTGATGCTGGTCGAGACCGCAGATCCGGGCCCGGACCTCGGGATCGTTGGCATCGTAGGTCTCCCCGGTCACCACGCCGTCACCGACATCCATCCCGTGCCAGATGTTCCCGTCCGGCGTCCCTCCGTTCGGACCCCCGTACATGCCGCATCGGAGGAAGGCGATCTGGTTGCCGAGACGCTCGAAGGTCATCGTCTTCTCCTCCCCGCTGGCGAAGACGAGATCGACTTCCCCCGAGAGGAGCAGGTGGGTGTCCGGTTCGAACCGGAGACGGTGGCGCCGACCCCGGAGCGTGCCACTTCCCCGCCGTTCGTCCCCCAGGTTGTACAGGATGTGGTCCCCCCACACCCCGTATTCGTCGAACTCGACCCACTCACCGGAATGGGGGTGCTGATACCCGCTCCACAGGGAGGGCCCGCCGACTCCGTCACGGGTGCCCCAGTGGTGGTCCCGCGTACCCCGATAGCCCTCGGGGGCGATCTCGAACCGCTCGCCGAAGGCGTTCACCCAGCCGGACTGGCGGCCGAACCCGTCGTATCCGGCGACGCCGGCAAAGGGCCGGGTGCCGGCGAACGATCCGCCTCCGAGCAGACGGTAGACGGGCCGCTTGGTGTCCAGCCACGAAAGGTCGAAGGAGATGCCGAAGGGATTCTCCTCGAGGCGCAACCCCCATTGCCGGAAGGGCTGCACCAGTTCGAAGCTGAGCGGCCCGACCCCCATGTCCATCCGGTTCAGCCCGAGCTTCCGATGGGCCCTGACCGTGGTGTGCCGGCCGCGTACATTGACGATGGCAAACGCCTCGGCGGTTCCGAGGTTCGGGTAGATCCCCATACCGGTGACCACGAGCAGGTCACCGGTCCGGTCCTGGCAGGTGAACCACATCCGCTCGTAGGCCTGGATGTCCGAGGTCCACATCACCCGTACCGGGTGGGGATGGTTGTGGATCATGAACTCGTCCACGCCCGACATCGGGTAGTGCTCCCGACTGGCTTCGTAGAGGCCGCTCACCGGTTCCGCACCTCCAGCCCTCCTGTGGCACCGATCTGCCGGCCGACCGGCAGCATCGTATGGTGCCGGTCCGGTGGGAGTCAATCAAAGCCGCGCGGCCGGCGTGGGCGTGGACGGCGGGCCGGATCACGGCAGGATGAGGTGGACGTCCCCGAACTCGTGCCAGCGGTACCCCTCGCGCAGTCCGGCACGGTAGGAGTCACGGAGGAGGTCGGTGCCGGCAATGGCCTCGAGCATCAGCAGGTGCGACGAGGCGGGTTCGTGCCAGCCGGTGAGCAGGCCGTCGGTGATCCGGACCGGATGGTCGGGCGACACCACCAGTTCGGTCCAACCGTCGTAGGCGTGGGCCCGTCCATCGGGTCCGACCGACGTCTCGAGGGCTCGCACCACCGTCGTTCCCACGGCGACGACCCGATGGCCGCTCTGCCGGGCGGCGTTGACACGGTCGGCCGTCCACTGGGGCACCGACAGCCGCTCGGGATAGGGAAGTTCGTCCTTCCCGAGGGATGCGACGCCGGTGTGCAGGACGAGGGGGGTGACGGCCACGCCCTTGGCCACCAGTCGGGTGATGACCTCGGGCGTGAACGGTCGGCCCACGCTCGGCATCTCGGCGCTTCCGGGCTCGGTGGCGTAGACGTTCTGGTACATCTCGATGGGCCATGGTCGGGCCACATAGCCGTACCGGATCGGGCGGCCGTGGACGGCCAACCAACTGAGGGTCCGCTGGTGGAGGTGGAGGCTCGCCACCCACAGCCGGCCGGCGTCGCCGTAGGGTTCCTCGATGACGATCTCGGCACCGCCGGCACCGCGGAGCCGCACCGAGGGAAGGGCGCCCTCCCAGCGCTCGGTCGACCGGCCGGACAGCCGTCGGGGCTCCACCACCCACCGGTCGTCGTCCAGCCGGGTGGAGAGATGGACGACCAGCGCGGAGCCGTCGTCGGCCACGACCTCGACGGCGGCCGGAATGGTGCCCGAGGTGTTCACCACCAGCGTGTCGCCGGCATCGAGGAACTTCGGCAGGAAATTGAACGTGCTGGGGACCAGGGACCGGTCGCCCTTGGTGGCCACCAACATCCGGACCGCGTCCCGGGTCAGGCCCCTCGCCTCGGGCGGCTCCGAGGCTTCGAGGGCGGCGGGGAGGTCATAGGTGAACCGGGTCGGCGGCGCCACCGGGGTCGGAGCGTCCGGGGGCACGGTAGCGGTGGTCATGGCCGCACCCAGTCCGAAGCGCGGTACCGACCGCTCGGAGCCCCTGATTCGAGGAGTCGCCTCAGCGCCGGTACCACCGAGTCCGGCGGAGGCCGGTCGGAGATGTCCTCTCCGGGGAATGCGGCCTGGTGCATGTCGGTGCGCATGTCACCGGGATCGAACTGGTAGATCGTGAGCTCCGGTTCCTCCGCGGCCAGGACCCGGTGGAGCTGGTCCAGCGCCGCCTTGGACGAACCGTAACCGCCCCAACCCTGGTAGGCCTCGACTGCGGCGTCCGAGGAGAGTGACACGACGGTTCCGCCCGAGCGCCTCAGGAGGGGAAGGGCGAGCTGAAGC
Organism: uncultured Acidimicrobiales bacterium; assembly: GCA_963713625.1. Taxonomy (GTDB): domain Bacteria; phylum Actinomycetota; class Acidimicrobiia; order Acidimicrobiales; family RAAP-2; genus Bog-756. Next base: position 242,694 of record CAVQMN010000002.1, read on the forward strand.
AGGGCGAGAGGAGCAATGACGTTCACCTCGTAGACGGCCCGCAGGACATCGATCGGGAATCGGCCGACGTTGGGCAACGGGCTGGGCCCGAGCTCGCTGGCGTTGTTCACGAGAAGATCGATCCCGCCCAGGTCGACAGCCGACGCCACCAGGCCGGCCCGATGGTCAGGATCGGTGACATCCCCGACGATGGGGCGAATCGGACCACCCAACCCGTCGAGTCGCTCGGTCGCGGCGCCGAGCGACCCGGCGTTGCGGCCATCGACGATCAGACCCCACCCGTCTTTGGCCAGGTCGGTGGCCAGGGCACGTCCGAATCCTCGTGAAGCTCCGGTGACTACGGCGACTGGCATATGACTCCTCGTTCCCTCGTCCGGTCGTGACATCACGCCCTACGGTAAATGTTAAAGTAATGTTTAAGTCAAGACATGGTCACGAGAAATTTCCCGTGCCCGTGGATCGGAGGGATCCCGTGCCGGAGTTGCTCACCATCGGCGAGGTGGCCGAACGCAGCGGGATGGCCGCGTCGGCCATCCGCTTCTACGATCGACAGGGGCTCATCCGGGCCGAGCGGTCCCCCGGGGGTCAGCGACGCTTCCGTCGCGACGTCCTCCGGCGCATCGCCTTCATCCGCATCGCCCAACGGGTGGGGCTGAGCCTCCAAGAGATCGTCGACGCCCTGGCCGACCTCCCCGCCGACCGGGCTCCGAACCAGCAGGACTGGAAACGGCTCACCCGGGGCTGGAGTGATCGCCTCGACCAACGAATCGCCCTGCTCGAGGCCCTCCGAGGTGGCCTGTCCAGCTGCATCGGCTGCGGCTGCCTGTCCTTGCGCACCTGTTCCCTTTCCAACCCCGGCGACCTGGCATCGGCGCTCGGGCCCGGGCCCGGCTACCTGTCCGTGGACTGACCCGCCCTGGACGCGCACCGCTACGCCCGGGGCACGGTGCGGTGAGCCGGTCGCCGGTCCGGGAGCAGCGATACGATCCGGTGGCCGCGTCACCGACTCCGGAATCGTCGGGCCGGCGCAGAAAGGGGGCCCGAGGACATGACCGGTATCAACACGGTGCGAGGCCCGGTCGAGAGCGGCGACCTCGGGACCACCCTCATGCACGAACACGTCTTCGTCCTCAGTCCCGACATCGAGAAGACGGCCGAGGAATGGGACGAGGCCGGCGCGCAGGCCCTGGCCGTCCAGCGCCTCCGGGAACTGAAGGACAGCGGGGTGGACACCATCGTCGACCTGACGGTCATCGGCCTCGGGCGCTTCATCCCCCGCATCGTGTCGGTGGCCGAACAGGTGCCCGACATCAACATCATCGCCGCCACCGGTGTCTACACGTACAACGAAGTACCCATGTACTTCCACTTCCAAGGACCCGGATCCATCCTCGGCGGCCCGGAGCCGATGACCGATCTCTTCGTGAGGGAGATCCGTGAGGGCATCGGTGACACCGGGGTCCGGGCCGGGATCCTCAAGTGCGCAACGGACAAGCTCGGCATCACCCCGGGCGTCGAGCGCGTCCTGCGGGCGGTGGCCCAGGCGCACCGGCAGACCGGCGTGCCCATCACCACCCACACACCCACCCCGCCGGAGCCGTGGGGACTCGAACAACAGCGGATCCTGGCCGAAGAGGGCGTCGACCTCGGCCAGGTGGTCATCGGCCACTCGGGCGGGACGCTCGATACCCGGTACCACGAATCCATCATCGCCAACGGTTCCTATGTCGGCTTCGACCACTTCGGAATCGGTACGTTCTCATTGGCCGAGCGCATCGAAGCGGTCGGCGCGCTGTGTCGCCGGGGCCACGCCGACCGGATCGTGCTCTCCCACGACGCCATGTGCCACGTGGACTGGTTTCCACCCGCCATCTCCAACGCGTGGAAAGAGTGGCGGTGGACCTACATCCCCAATGACGTCCTTCCCCAGATGGTGCGGGCGGGGATCAGCGAGGAGGACATCTCCACGATGATGGTGGCCAACCCGCGTCGCATCCTCGAGGGATGCGCACCGTACTGAACGGCCCCGGGTGCCCGAGCCCACGGACCGAGGGCCGGTCCGGCCGGTCGGACGGGCCGGGACGGAGCCGGCCGACGGGCGGGGGACGTGGCCCGGGGCGGGAACGGCAGCGTCGATGACCGGACCGCGGACCGGTCCCGATGAGATCGGGACCATGGCGGACAGACACCCGACGGCGGTCGCCTGGCACAACCTGGCCGACCGCAGTGATCTGACCTTCACCACCTGGCACACCCAGTCGAACCGACTGGGGCGCGGACTCGTCGAGCACGGCCTCCGACCCGGGGACCGGGCGGTCATCGCCATCGGTCCCGAGGAGCCCTTTGCCTGGCTCGTGGCCTACGCCGCGGTGCACCGGGCAGGTGCGATCGCCGTTCCGGTCAACACCAGGCTGGCCGGACCGGAGGTCGAGACCATCCTGGCCCACGCCGAGCCCACCGTCGTCCTGGCCAGCCGGGGCTTCGGACGCGCTCCGACCGCCGACGGTCCGGGACGCGCTCGCGGCTCCGGTCCGCCGCCCCTCCGGGTGGTGACCTCGACCGAGGACGGAAGTGACGCGCTCACCTGGACCGACCTCCTCCACCCTGACCGCTCGGACCTCGACCGGAGCCCGCGGTCCGACCTGGGGACCGAGATCATGGACATCATGTACACCTCGGGGACCACCGGGACCCCCAAGGCGGTCGTCGTTCGCTACGGACCACGCCCGGCGACGCGGACCCCCGACTGGAACGGGCTGGGATTCATGACCGCGTCCCCTTTCTCGACGACCAGCGGGGCCCTCCTCGTCTACGGGCCGATGAGCGGTGGACTCAGCGGTTGGTATCTGCCCCATTTCGATCCGGCCGACTGGTTGGTGCTCACCGAGGCCCGCCGTCCGGTGGCGTCGTTCCTCGTCCCGGCCATGGCCCAGCTCCTGGTGGCCCATCCGCGCTTCGCCACCACCGATCTCTCCAGCCTGGCCGCGGTGACCATCGGTGGAGCCCCGGTGGCGCGGGCCACGCTGCTCCGGCTCCGGGACCGGCTCCCCCGGGCCGACATACTCGTGGGCTACGGGCTCACCGAGTTCGGTGCGGTGAGCCGCTCCCCCTCCGGAGACGACGGCCGCCACCTCGGCTCGAGCGGACGGCCCCTGCCGGGCGTCGAGATCCGGATCGTGGAGGACAACGGCGGCGAGGCCCGAACCGGCCAGGTGGGCCAGATCACCGTGCGCGGTTCCGGGCCCCCGCGCCAGTACTACAAGGAGGAGGGGACGACCGTGGAGACGTGGCGCCACGGTTGGCTCCTGACCGGGGATCTCGGCTACCTCGACAGGGACGGCTTCCTGTGGATCACCGGGCGGACCAAGGATCTGATCATCAGGGGCGGCCACAACATCGCTCCGGGTGAGGTGGAAGAAGCCCTCTTCGCCCACCCGGACGTGGTCGACGCGGTGGTGGCGGGCATTCCCCATGACGTGCTCGGTGAGGATGTGGGAGCCTGGGTCGTGCTGCAGAAGGGTTCAGGAGCGACCGTTCCCCAGCTGCGTACCTTCCTGCTCGAGCGCCTCGCCGACTACAAGGTCCCCCGAGCGCTCCACCTCGTTCCCTCGCTCCCGCGCAACGCCGCGGGCAAGGTGGTCAGGCACGAGCTCGGGCTGCCGTCGTCAGCCGGTGCCACCGCACCACCGGAACCAGGGCCTCCACCGCCATGAGCCCCTCCGGTCCGGCCGTCGTCACCGAGAGGATCGGCGCGGTGTTCCGGCTCACCCTCAACCGACCGGAACGGCACAATCCGCTGACGCCGCGCTGTATCCGCGAGATCCTGGCCGGCGTGGCCGCGGCCGAAGGCGACGCCGACGTGCGGGCGGTGGTCATCCGCGGCTCGGGGCCCTCGTTCTCGTCGGGCTACGGGGTGCTGCCCGAAGACGTCGAACCGCAGGATGAGATGGCACCGCGAGGCATCGAGGCCGACGCGACCGCCATGATCGGATTGGGGGCCGATTGGGCCCGGGTCTGGGATTGCCGCATCCCGGTCATCGCCCAGGTCCATGGGAACTGCCTGGCCGGCGGCACCGATCTCGCCCTGCACTGTGACATCGTCCTCGCCGCCGATGACGCTCGGATCGGATTCCCTCCCGTGCGGTCGATGGGCGTACCCCCGACCAATATGTGGCTGTACCACCTCGGCCCCCAGTGGACCAAACGACTGCTCTTCACCGGGGACACCGTGAGTGGTGCTGAAGCCGCCTCGATCGGCCTGGCCCTGGAGGCGGTGCCGGCCGATCGGCTCGACGACCACGCACTGGCCCTGGCCGCCAGGATCGCCCTGGTCGGCCGGGAGCTGCTGGCCGCCAACAAACGGGTCATCAACCAGGGCGTCGAGCTCATGGGCCGGTCGCAACTCCAGCGCTTCGCCGCCCTCAACGACGCCGTCGCCCATCGCAGCCCGGACGCCAGGGCCTTTACGGCCCGGGCCGGCCAGGTCGGCCTCAGACAGGCTGTCATGGAGCGGGATGCACCTTTTGCCGACCAGGACGTGGCCCCCGAAAACGGGGGACGGCCGCCACCGGCACACCCGTAGTGTGGGGGAGGACACGTGACCGAACTCCTGAGAACCGGCCGGGCCGCACCTGGGCCCCTCGATCGGGATGGTGACGCGCCCCCGGTCCGGAGCGCTCCGCTCCCCGCACCGGGCGACCGCCCGGACCTCGACGACCTGCCCGCCGACTCGATACTCCGCATGTTCCATCCGGCGGTGGCCGGTTGGTTCCTGCGGTCCTTTCCGGGTGGGCCGACCGAGCCGCAGCGCCGGGCGTGGCCGCACATCATCTCGGGAACCGACGTGCTCGTCGCCTCCCCGACCGGTACCGGCAAGACCCTCACCGGATTCCTGGTGGCCATCGATGCCGCCTACCGGGCGCTGGCCGACGGGAGGCGGGACCCCGCATCCCTCTCCGGGCCGGGGGTGATCTACGTCTCCCCGCTGCGAGCACTGACCGTGGACGTGCACGAGAACCTGCAGCGGCCCCTGGCCGGCATCGCCGAGGAGGCGGCACGGCTCGGACTGGCGGCACCGGACCTGTCGGTGGCCGTGCGGACCGGCGACACCCCCGCCGCGGAGCGGGCGGCCATGCGCCGTTCGCCTCCCGACCTCCTGGTCACCACGCCGGAGTCCCTCTACCTGCTTCTCACGGCGGCATCGTCGAGGACCATGCTCCAAGGGGTGCACACGGTGATCATCGACGAGGTGCACACCCTGGCCCGTGACAAGCGGGGGGCGCATCTCGCCCTCAGCCTCGAGCGGCTGAACGCCCTGGTGGCGGCCCAGGGGACCCGACTGCAGCGCATCGGCCTGTCGGCCACCCAGCGACCGCTCGCGGTGGTGGCCGATCTCCTGTCGGGGTCGGGTCCGTCCCGGTCCTCCACCGCCATCGTCGACTGCGGCCACCGGCGGGACCTCGACGTGGACATCGAGCTCCCCCAGACCGAGCTCGAGTCGGTGGCCAGCGGTTCGCAGCTCTCCGACGTGTTGGACCGCATTGCCGCCCACGTCCTGGAGCACCGGACCACCCTCATCTTCGTCAACACACGCAAGATGGCCGAGCGGGTCGCCCATCAACTGGCCATCCGACTCGGATCGCCGGAGGAAACCGAGGTGGACCCGGAAGGCGTTGGTGGCGGCGCGGATGACACCCGTGCGGGCGGCGACCCGGCCGGACCCCGTCCCGATCCGATCGACGCCGCGCTGCAGGTGGCGGCCCATCACGGAAGCCTGTCGACCGCCCGGCGCCGTCTGGTCGAACAGCGATTGCGGGCCGGCGATCTCCGGGCGTTGGTGGCGACCGCCTCACTCGAGCTCGGCATCGACGTGGGCCCGGTCGAACTGGTCTGCCAGATCGGATCACCGCGGGCGATCGGGACCTTCCTCCAGCGGGTGGGGCGGGCCAACCACCAGCTGGAGGGCACGCCGGCGGGCCGGCTCTTCCCACTCACCCGGGACGAGCTCATCGAGTGCACCGCCCTCCTGGCCGGAGTCCGGGCCGGGCATCTCGACATTCTCCAGCCCCCGGTGGCGCCCCTGGACGTCCTGGCCCAGCAGATCGTGGCCGAGGTGGCGGCAGCCGGCGAGTGGGAGGTCGATCCCCTCTACGAGCTGGTCCGGGGCGCGGCCCCCTACGCCGACCTCTCACGGGAGAGCTTCGACGAAGTCGTCGAGCTGGTCTCCTGGGGCATCCAGACCGGTCGCGGCCGCCGGGGCGCCCATCTCCATCACGACGCGGTCAACGGCCGGCTCCGCGCCCGGCGCGGGGCCCGGCTGGCCGCCCTCACCAGCGGCGGGGCCATCCCGGAGACGGGCGACTACCGGGTGGTCCTCGATCCCGACGGCGTGACCGTGGGCTCGGTCCACGAGGACTTCGCCGTGGAGGCCACCGCCGGTGACATCTTCCTGCTCGGCACCCATTCGTGGCGGGTCGTCAAGGTCGAGACGGGTACGGTGCGCGTCCATGATGCGGGTGACCTGCCGCCCACCATCCCCTTCTGGCTCGGCGAGGCCCCGGCTCGCACGGCTGAGCTCTCCGAAGAAGTCGGTGCCCTCAGGGCCGAACTCGAACCGGTGCTGGCCGCAGGCGACGGCGTGGGGGCGAACGCAGCCGTCCGGGCCCGAGCCGGGGTGTCCGAGGACGTCGCCGACCAGGTGGTGGCCTATCTGGGGGCCGGCCTCGCCGCCCTCGGTGTGCTCCCCACCAGGGACCACATCGTCATCGAACGGGTCTTCGACGAGTCCGAAGGCACCCAGCTGATCATCCACGCCCCGTACGGCGGTCGTATCAACCGGGCGCTCGGGTTGGCGCTGCGCAAACGCTTCTGCGTCTCCTTCGACTTCGAGCTCCAGGCCGCGGCCGACGACGACACCGTCGTCCTGTCCCTCGGGCCCCAGCACAGTTTCCCGCTGACCCAGGTGCCGAAGATGCTGCACAGCACGACGGCCACCGAGGTGCTGATCCAGGCCATCCTCCCCCACCCGATGCTCGCCGCCCGCTGGCGCTGGAACCTGAACCGGGCTCTGGTCGTCCCGCGCTCACGCGGGGGCCAACGCCGACCGATCCATCTGCAGCGCATGGAAGCCGACGACCTGCTGGCCGCAGCCTGGCCGGCCCTGGCCGCCTGTCAGGAGAACGCCGCCCCCGGTCCCGTCCCCGTGCCCGACCACGTCCTCGTGCGCCAGTCGGTCACCGACTGCCTGACCGAACCCTTGGACGCGGCGGGCCTGGTGGCGCTGCTCGACGACCTGGAAAGCGGCCGTGTCGGGGTGCACTTCGTCGAGTCGAGCGAGCCGTCCCCGCTCTCCCACGGCATCCTGACCGGGCGACCGTTCACCTTCTTGGACGGCGCACCGCTCGAGGAGCGACGCACCCGGGCCGTCCCGGTCGGCCGGGGGCTCGGACCGCAGGGCGCCGGCGGTCTACCGGTCGCCGCGTCGGAACTCGGTCCCCTTGATGACGCCGCCGTCTCCGAGGTGCTCGATCAGGTCGGGCCGCGGCCGCGGGATCCGGACGAACTGCATGACCTCCTGCTTTCGTTGGTGCTGTGCCGGCCGGTCGAGGCTTGGCAGCACTGGTTCGACCACCTCCAGATGGAGGGCCGGGCCCGCGGGCTGGCCGGGATGTGGGCCCCCACCGAACGCCTGCCTCTGGCCGAGGCGATCACCGACTCGGCCGCCGACCCGATGATCGCCTGCGACGACGCGCTGGCCGAGTGCATCGGCGGCCATCTCGAGCTCTCGGGCCCGGTGACCGTCGACCGACTGGTGGCCGATACACCGCTGCCGAGCGGGTCGGTTCTGGGTGCGCCCGTCAGTCCGGCCAGAGCCCGCACGGGTCTGGCCCGACTGGAGGCGTCCGGCTCGGCCATCGAACTCCCCGACGGTCGCTGGTGTGCGCGTCATCTGCTGGTCCGCCTGCACGCCGCCAGCCGGGGCCGGCGACGGCGCCGGGTCGAGCCGGTCAGCATCTCGGACTTCGTGCGATTTCTCTCCTGCTGGCAGCACGTCGCGGCGGGAACGCAGGCCGAGGGCCGGTCCGGACTGATGGCGGTCATCGAACAGCTACAGGGGCTCGAGGTGGCGGCCGGCGAATGGGAACGACAGGTCCTCCCGGCCCGGGTGGCCGACTACGACCCCCGGTGGCTCGACGAGCTTTGCCTGGCCGGTGAGGTGGCATGGGCCCGCCTCACCCCCCGCCCCGAGCGCGAAGCGCACCCGGTCGTCGACGGCGGGCCGACGCCCGCGGGACGACGCGGCTCGTCGACGCCTTCTCCGGCAACGCCCCTGGCCGTCGTGGCCCGCCAGGACCTGGCCTGGATGCTCTCCGCCGTGCGTGGCGACAAAGGCCCGGCCGAGCCCACCGCGGGCGCATCCGCCGATCTCCTGGCCGTCTTCCGAAACCGGGGCGCCTGCTTCCGGTCGGAACTGGCGCCGGCCTCGGGGCGCATGAGCGCCGAAGTCGACGAGGGGCTGTGGGATCTCGTCGCCCGCGGCATCGTGACCGCCGACGCGTTCTCGGCGGTGAGATCGTTGCTCTCGACCCGTCTGCGACTCCGCCGCTCGCACGGGACCCACCGGGGAGCAGCCCGCCGTGCCGTGCTGGGCCGCCAGCGGGCCACGGTGGGAACGGGGATCGGGGAGGGCCGCTGGTCACTCTTGCCCGAAGCCGACAGCAGGGGGACAGGGTCGCAGAGCGGCCCGCCGGCCGAGGAGTTGGCCGAAGCCGTGGCCTGGCAGCTCCTGGCCCGATGGGGAGTCGTGGCCTGGGAGCTCTGGGCCCGAGAGTCGTACCGGATCCCGTGGCGTGACGTCGTGCGGGCCCTCCGCCGGCTGGAAGCCCGCGGCCAGGCCCTCGGTGGCCGGTTCGTCGCCGGCATCTCCGGCGAGCAGTACGCCACCCCCGACGCGGTTGCGCTGCTGGTCGACGTCCGGGCCGACCCCGGCCGGGGGGACGAGGTGGTGGTGGCCGGGGCGGACCCTCTCAACCTCACCGGTGAGTGGCTGGGCGGAACCCGGGTGCCGGCGGTCAAACACCGCAGCGTCCACTACCGCGACGGGGTGCCCGCTGACCTCGTCCCGGCGCACTCGGACCGCTGAGGGAGCCGATCCGCCGGTGGTCCCCGGGCCGCCCACCGACCGGACGGGACCGAAGGAGTCCGGGGCCGGTGGTACCGTCGGCCGATGGCCCGCCCCGTTGCCAGCGATACCGCGGTCGACCGTCACGGGCTGGATGAGTTCATACGCTCCCGGCACTCGGCCATCCTCTGCACGCAACGTGCTGACGGCTCCCCACAGATGTCTCCGGTCACCATGGGGGTCGACACCGGCGGGTCGATCCTGGTGGCGAGTTACCCCGAACGGGCCAAGGTCCACAACCTCCGGGTGCGGCCGCAGGCCTCGATGTGCGTGCTGTCCGACACCTTCGCCGGCGAGTGGGTGCAGGTATCGGGATCGGCCACCGTCGTCGACATCCCCGAGGCCGTCGACGGCCTGGTGGCCTACTTCCGGTCGATCAGCGGCGAGCATCCCGATTGGGGCGAATACCGGCAGGCCATGATCGACCAGGGCAAAGTCCTGATTCGACTCGAGCCCGACCGGTGGGGGCCGATCAGCAGAGGCGGCTTCCCTCCCCGGCTGGCCCGGGGCTGATCAGCTGATGGCGTGAGGGCTGCGTATTGGTAATTTGCGTGTTACGGTAACCGTTGTGTTACCGAATGATTCCCGAACCTCCGGTGATCCCTTCGAGGCCCTCGGTGACCCCAACCGGCGGGAGATCCTGCGCTTGCTCAGCTTCGGTGACAAACCGGTCCGAGAGATCGCCGCGGCCATGCCCATCAGTCGACCGGCGGTCTCACGCCACCTCCGCCTCCTGAAGGACGCGGGCCTGGTGGCTGAGCACGCCGAAGGTACCCGCCGGATCTACCACCTGCACGAACAGGGCCTGCAGGCGGTCCGGAGCTACCTCGAGGGTGTCTGGGGCGACGCGGCCACCCGGTTCCGAATGCTGGCTGAGAACACCAAAGGGGCCACCGAGCGGTGAACGCCCCGCTGAGAGTGTCTTTCGAGGTCACCTGCTCGCCCGAGCACGCGTTCGAGACGTGGACGGCGGGGATCAGCCGGTGGTGGCCGCCCGACCACACCGTGACCGGCCAGGCCGACGTCATCGTCCTCGAGGCCGAGGTCGGGGGTCGGATCTTTGAACGGACAGCCGATGGTGTCGAGCATGACTGGGGTCAGGTGACCGTCTGGGAGCCGCCCACCCAACTGTCGTACCTCTGGCACCTCCGGCGCGATCGTGGTGACGCCACCGAGGTCGAGGTGCGGTTCACCGCCCACGGGCCGGCCGCCACCCGGATCGAGATCGAACACCGGGGCTGGGAGCGGCTCGGGGCCCAGGGCGAGGAATGGCGGGAGCAGAACCGGGCCGGCTGGGGGACGCTGCTACCCCACTTCGTGGCCGCCGTATCGAAAGGAGACAGCTGATGGCATCGGGCACCGAGGAGGACCCCTGGGTCCTCACCACCCCTCCCGGCTCCTCGGAGTTCACCATGTACCGGGACCAGGAGGCCGACCCCCCGACCCTGGTCTGCACGGTGGGGTCCACCACCCTCAGATACGACCTGAGAGCCATCGACGACCTGCATACCTGGTTGGTCGCACAAGGTGACTGGGTCCCACTCGGGGCCGCCGATGAGAAGAAGGATGCCGTCGACGGGACCGTCGAGGCATGGGGACGATCTCCCGACAACCCGCTCGGGGGCTGGTACGGGCTCCGCAAGGGCTATCGCGGTCGGTTCGGGATGTACCTCCCACCGCTGCTGGAGGAGCTCGGGCTGGCCGAGGTCACCCACGACGCACGCAACAACCGGATGCGGGCCGCACGCTGAACGGGAAGGAGGCTGGCCAGCCGGCTCGCACCGACCGCCGGAGCGTCCGGACCCACCGCACCGCAGCCGACCAGACTTCGGACCCACCCCACCGCAGACCGACCACACCTGACCCACCCCACCTGAGGAGAACCCCATGACAGTTGCCAAGGTCATCCGCTACCGGACGAACCCGGAGCAGGCCGACGAGAACCAGCGTCTGGTCCAGGATGTGTTCGCCGAGTTGGCCCTCGAGCAGCCCGCCGGCCTCCAGTACGCCACCTTCCGCCTGGCCGACGGGGTCAGCTTCGTCCACGTGGCCGTGCTCGACGGAGACGCCAACCCGCTGCTCGATTCGGCGGCCTTCGGCGCCTTTCAGGCCGACCTGGGTGACCGGCTCGTCGAGGGGCCCGACGCCTCGGACGCCACCATCGTCGGCTCCTATCGGTTCCTCACCGCTTAGCTGCGGCCCGGGTCGGTCGGCACGGGGCTCGACGGGTTGGCCGGGAAGGGTGATCGCACTCGGTGGCCGGGGCCGTGTCCACCGTGCCGTCACGGTTGGTCCGAACGGTCGAACGGCCGCCCCGGTCGACGGCCGACCATTTCCCGACCTCCGGCACCACCCGCACCACCGGCCTCTCTGCCGCCCACACTCCGGGCAACGTACCCCGCGCCGCCCGACGATGTATGGCCCGGCCGCAAATGGCGCTGGAGGGGAGCACCGCGACACGCCTTGTGAAGGTAATACCGGTGGTGAACCGGGTGTCGGCCACCGGCGATCCCGGGAGATCGGGGCCGTTCTTTCCCAGGGAGCCCCCCTCAATGTCCGATGGCCGGCGTCCCATCGTCGGGGGTGGCCGGGCGTGTCCACGTCGTGCTCATCCGGCATTCGATCGCCGGTCTGATCAACAGTCGCGTGTCGAGTGCGGGCCCCTTTCCGTCGTATCCGTATCCGGTATTTGGTCGTTGTCGGATCCCCCACCCTCGGCAGATCCCTTGCTCGCCCGGGGATCGGTGGCCTCTCGTACTGGGTCTCTCGACACTCGGTCGTTCCGCGACCCCGGAGCCCATTGAAATGAAGAGATGATCCGGATCGAACGACGCGGGCTGATCGACCGGGGCTCCACGAGCCGGTCCCCTTGCCAATTCCCGGCCCTCCGATGTAGGTCAAAGGGGGCGAGCCCAACAGAATGAAATCGGATCCCGTTCATTCAGTGGAAACACCCCTACACAATTGCGGTTCGATCGAGCGACGCCCCATCGGCGATGCCAGCCGGGGAAGCCGCGAATATTTCCGGCTGTCGGGTCCAGGCGATTGTTGATCCACCGGCGGGGGCGGCACCGCCTCGACGTCGCTTCGTCGCCCCATGCGAATGCATTGACCTGCCCGAACCCGGCCGCCGCGGCGCCGCACCCTGGACGCCGGACATCGTGAGTCGGCGACAACGGCCATCCCCTCGGCGACCCACCTCGGGCTGGATAGGGGACGCCCAGTTGACCTCATCGATAGGTCAGGGAGGGCGGGCGGACTGCCCTCCATCCCCGCAAAAGACCAGGCAATGTCGCTCCTTGTCGAACCCCCATGCACTCTCCGTGGCAGCAGTTGCAGGGGCCGGACCGTGCGACTAGAAGTTTGTCTGTAATCCGTGGGCGCAGCAGAAAAGAGGCGGAACCATGAAGGGGACCATTGGTGGCGTTTCGAACGTCTCCTCGCCGTCGAAACTAGGCGCGCGAAAGCCCCCACCCGACAGACCGATATCGCCACTCGATGCGGCGGGTTCGGCTGCCTCCGGCTCCACGGGGGCAGCGGGAACCGGCGGAGTGACAACCAGCAGCACAGCGACTCACCGTCGCGGCCTAGGCAGGAGGTGAAAAGCGGCGAATGACTACCAAAGCTGATCTTGTCGAGCAGATCCTCGGTCTTCGTCCGGAACGGGGTCTCGAGCGCCTCAAGGTGCTCACACGCGAGTTGGTCGAGTATCGCGACAATCCGCAGATGGAGAAGCACCGTTTCGAGGGCACCCGCCTGCGGGGCATCACCGGTTACAGCTGTGATCTTCTGCCTCGCTGGGAGCGGGTCCTGGTGACCGGCGGCACCGGCTGCGTGGGTCACGTGGTGCTCAGTCACCTGGTGGCGGATCTACCGGGTACACGGTTCCTGTCGGTGACCCGACGCCCCCCGGTCCCCGAACGGAAATTGGATCAGGTCGTCTATCGCCGCGGCGATGTGCGGAGTTTCAAGCAGATGAGCGAAGTGATGGAGGACTTCCGGCCCGACCTTGTCATCCATCTCGCCGCCCAGCGAAATCCGGCTCTGGCCGAGCGACGGATCGCCGAGACCGTCTCCACCAATGTGGTCGGTTCGCAGATCGTGCTCGAAGCAGCCGGCGAAGCCGGCGTGGGCACGGTGATCGTCGCCAGCACGGGGAAGGCGGTCCGGCTCTTCACCGGGGATACCTACGCAGCCACCAAGAAGTTGGTGGAATACCAGTCCGAGGTCGTGGCCAAGCAGTACGACATGAGCATCTCCTGTACGAGGTTCACCCACGTCGTGGACAACAGCATCGTGGGGCAGAACATCCTCAAGTGGATCGCCAATGACGACCCGATCCTCTTGCACTCCCCTTTCGTGCAGCTTCCGGTCCAGTCTGCGTTGGAGTGCTACCAGTTGTTGATGACCGCGGGAGTCGTCGCCGAGCGCGGCCGGCCCAAGGTGGTGGCGCTGCGGGATCTGGGGTGGCCTCCGATCGCCCTGCTCGACCTGACACTCGACTACCTGGCCGACAATCCCGACTCGCAGGCCCCGATCGTGTTCACCGGGTATCCCCCCGGCTACGAGGCCTCGGCCTACCCCGGGACCTACGACCCGCTCTCCGCCGGCGACGTCAGCCCGCTGGTGAACTGCATCGAGGCGACACGCACGACGCCGACCCCGGTCCTCGGCGATCTGGTCGACCATTTCGACATGATCGGTGGGCGCTCCGCGGAGATCGATGAGGCACTCCACCAGATCACGGAGGCCTGCGAGGCGAAGAAGATGAACGACCGGGTGATCGGTGGACTCCTGCACAATGCGTCGGTCGCGGTACTGCAGCACTCGATGGAGCAGACAGATCCCGAAAGGGTCAGACGGATTCACCACTTCGGACAGCGGCACGACCCACTGGTCGACGATCACGCCTTTATCCACCAACGACTTGAGACCTTCTTGAACACCGAGCATGCCGCGCTCGTGTAGCTCGAACCTCAAGGGGCCCACCAAATGAATGTTTCTCGCCGTCAACTCCTCCTCGGCGCGAGCGGCGCCGCGCTGGTCGCAGGCCTTTCCGCGTGCGGTTCCTCCGATCCGACCGCGGCCACCGGGTCGACAACGGCCACGACGAAACCCAACGAGGCCATAGCCGGAACGCTGGTCAACCGGGCCAAGATCGGCTGCTACGTCCACCAGAGCGGTGTCCAAGCCAACCCGGTGCCCCCGGCAACGCTCGATTCATTCGAAGGGACGCTCGGCAAGCGATTCGACATCATTCACTACTTCTTCGCCTGGGGCGCCCCGTTCGGTGCCGCGCTGAATGCCAACGTGCCCAATCGGAACCTGATGATCTCCTGGAACCCCACCGGGTCGGACGTCACCGAGATCCTCAAGGCCACCTACGACTCCTACATTGCCCAGTACGCCCGGGCGGCAAAGGCCTACGGTCAGGTCGTCTACATCAGGTTCGCCGCGGAGATGAACGGCAATTGGAACAGCTACTCGGCGGCGGCACCGGGTGGTCCTCCGGCCCCGAGTTTCGTCCTGGCCTGGCATCGGGTCGTGGGGATATTCCGCGCCCTCAAGGCGGACAACGTGAAGTTCATCTGGTGCCCGACCGAGGTCGACTCTCCCAATGTCGCCGGCAACCACCTGGCCGAATACTGGCCCGGGTCGAAGTATGTCGACATCCTCGGATTCGATGCCTACAACTGGTCCGTCGGCGGCGTCACCGAGGGCGGCGGCGGGTGGCGGACCTTCGACGAAATGTGTGCCACCGGGTACCCGAGCGTGGCCGCCCTCGATCCGAAACTGCCCATCTGGCTGTGCGAAACCGGCTGTACGGAGTCGGTGCCCGGTGATCCGCCCGGAGTGACGAAGGGCGGTTGGCTCAACGACATGTTCCTGTCCGTGGCCTACCCGCGGCTCGCTGCGGTCATCTACTTCTCCAGTGACGACCCCAGCCTCGAGCGGGACTGGCGCATCGACACATCGAGCGAGGCGGTCGCGGGCTGGAGGCGAGGGTGGCTGTCGTGACCCTGGTGACCAAGCAGCCCGGCTCCGTCCGGAAGGACGCACCGGACGAGGAGGTCGACCTCGACGCCATGGAGGCGGCCGAGGGCCAGCAGACGCCCGAGGTGCTGCCTCCCGGACAGGTGATCGTGTTGGTGCCCGCCCACAACGAGGAGGAGGCGATCGAAGAGACCCTGGCGTCGCTCCACCGCCAGACCAGGCCGGTGGACAAGATCATCGTCGTCTGCGACAACTGCACCGACCGCACCGAGGAGATCATCGAACCGCTCGAGTGCGAGACATTCCGGTCCAAGGGCAACACCCAGAAGAAGGCCGGCGCGCTGAACCAGGCGCTCGAGCCCCTGTACGCCACGCTGGCTGACGAGGACATGGTTCTGGTGATGGATGCCGACTCCATTCTGGATGAGCGGTTCGTGGAGGAAGCGTGCAAACTCCTCGTCGCCGAACCAGAGATCGGTGCCGTGTCTGCCGCCTACATCGGAAAGAAGAAGCCCGGATTCCTGCCCATGATGCAGCGGATCGAGTACGCCCACGAGCGCCGGCGGGTGGCCAGGCGGAAGGCCCGGGTGACCTGCCTTTCCGGTACGGCGGCGGTGTTCACCATGGGAGCGCTCCGGCACCTGCTGCGCGAACGGGGGAAGACGGTTCCCGGTCGGGCCGAAAAGCCCGAGGCGTACCTGTCGGTCTCACTGACCGAGGACTTCGAGATCACCTTGGCCCTGAGGACGATCGGATACCGTCCGCTCTCCACCAAACAGTGCATCTCGCACACCGACGTGATGCCCACGGTGTCGATGTTGTGGAGTCAGCGCCTCCGCTGGCAGCGGGGCACGTTGGAGACGCTGCGCCTCTACGGACTGGGAAAGTTCACCTGGCGCCTCTATCTGACCCAGATCTACACCTACGCCATGTCGTTGGCCACTCCCCTCATGATTACCCTCTGGTTGATCTCACTGTTCGCCCTCCATACCGGCCTGCAGTTCAGCTGGTGGATCCTTCTTCTGCTCCCCCTGTCCGCCATCGAGCAGTTCATCGCCACCCTGCGTCTCCGTGAGTGGAAGGCATCGCTGACAGCCACGACGATCCTCACCCTGTGGATGTACGACAACCTGAAGGCGATCATCTACTGGCACGCGCTGTTCAAGTTGTTGCGGCGCACCGAATTCGAGTGGGATTAGGCGGAACGATGCAACACGCCGTCGCACACTTCTTCGGATCGTTCTTCACGCTCCAGGGTTTCGATAATTTCGGCTGGGTGTTGATGCGGGTGATCACCATCGGCACGTTGGTGGCCATCGCCTCCCGGCTCATACCTCGCAGGACGCGATAGCGACGCGCCCGTTCCGGTTGTGGAGAACCCGACCGGCCACCGCGGCCGCCCGTCCCGGGACGAATGAACCGGGAATCGCACCCCTTACGACAGAGCCCCTCTGGGCCGAAGAGTTCGCCACTCTCAGCCTGGTCACCCCGACCCAGCCCCACGGCACGTGGTACGCCACCGAGCCGTACTTGTCCGGGGGGATGGTCGGGGAGCCCGACCCCGCCTCGAAGCTGACTTGGAACGCCAACCCCAACCAGGACTTCGGCGGAGTGGTCGGCGCGATGGACCCCTTCCGGGTCGGGCCGGTGGCGGATGCCGCCGGGGTTCCGGCCACCGGGAATTCCGGCCTCACCATCTCCTGCCGTCGGTACTCGCCCGACGAGAGGGCGGCGGTGGAGGCCTACAACAAATCGATTCCCGGCCGGCGGTGGGGTGGGACCCTCATCTCGAATCACGCGGTCCGGACATTCACCTACGGCTACTTGGAGTTCCGGGCGTGCTTTCCGAGGACCGGCCATGGAATGTGGCCTGCGCTCTGGCTCTTCTCCGCCTTCGGAGCCAACGGCGACGAACGGGCGGCGGCGGAGATCGACCTGGTCGAGATCTTCGGCCCCGCCTCGGGCTCCCCGTGGTTCAGCTCACTCCATCAGCTGCAGGCGGGCGGCACGGCGGTCCCGGGTTTCAACGGCAGCGTGAACGGGTTCTACCGGGGGGACCTCGACACGACCCGGTGGCACACCTACGGCCTGGATTGGCAGGAGGACCTGCTCACCTTCTACGTCGATCGCCAGCAGGTCGCCAGGAGGGGCGGCAGGGACGCCGAGTTCTACCGGGACGTGAAGATGGCCATCCGGATGAACTACACCATGACAGAGAACGGTGCCGGTCCCGGCTCGGGGCCCGAGGACCATTCGACCCCCGATCCTCTGACCATGAGCGTGGACTACATCCGTCTGTGGCCGCGCTTCGCCGACTCGGTCCCCACCCTCGGCCCTGAGGGGTCCGAGCGCCGCCTATGAGCCACCCCGTCTTCGCCCGCATCTACGCCAGGCGGTCCGCCGCTGAGGCCCACCTCCAAGAGGCATCCCGCCGGGAGCTCCTGGACGGGCTCTCGGGCCGGGTACTCGAGGTCGGGTGCGGCAACGGCCTGAACTTCGCCTTCTACCCGCCTCCGGTCACGGAAGTGGTGGGCGTCGAACCGGAGCGGTATCTGCGCCGCCAGGCCCACCTCGCCGCCACGAAGGCGCGCCCGGCCATCCGGGTGGTCGACGGCCGGGCCGAGACGGTGTCCGAGGCGGTCACCGGTACTTTCGATGCGGTCGTGTTCTCCTTGGTGCTGTGCAGCGTCCCCGACCCGAGGGCTGCGTTGGTGGAATCCAAACGGGTACTCAACGAAGGGGCGGCCGCCCGCTTCTATGAGCATGTGCTGTCCGACGACCCGCACAGGGCGCGGGTGCAACGGTTCTTCGCTCCGCTGTGGAGCTCACTGGCCGGCGGATGCCGTCCTGACCGGGACACGCTGACCTCCATCGAGGAGGAGTTCGACATCGCCGATGCGCGTTCCTTCGATTTCTGCCCCGGCTGCCGGATCCCCCTGGGCATCGTCGCGCCCCACATCTTGGCCCGCGGCATCTTCCGGACCGGTCGGTAGGTCGGCGCCGGGCCGCGCCGCCCGGCCCGGCACTACGCTGGGCGGGCGTGGACCCATCGATGACCGAGATCGTGGACGGCGACACCACCTGGCGCTTCGATGATTCGTTCCTCACCTCGAACTGGACCTGTATCTGGGGTCGCGGCTGCCTGGGGATCCTGCCCCATCCCGCAGCTGAGCTCGGCCACGGCTGTTGCTCGATCGGGGCCGAGCTGGACGGCGAAGAGGAGGCACGGCGGATCGCCGCCGTCGCAGACACCCTGGATCCGGAGCGCTTCCAGCACCATGACGCATCTGTCGGCGGAGGGATCTTCGGTGATGTCGACCGCACCAGCACGAGGGTGGTCGACGGGGCCTGCATCTTCCTCAACCGAGCGGGGTTCGACGGTGGCGCCGGCTGCGCGCTCCACCTGGCCGCTCTCGAAGCGGGCGAGTCGCCCATCGACTTCAAGCCGTCGGTCTGCTGGCAGCTTCCGATCAAGGTGGACTGGGAGCCGGGCGGGGACGGGGCCGAGGTGGCCACCGTCCGGGGGTGGACACGAGGCGACTGGGGCGCCGAGGGAGAATCGATGGCCTGGTGTTGCACCGAGGGGAACCGGGCCTACGTCGGCGAGCAGCCGGTCGTCGAGTCGATGGCCGAAGAGCTCGAGGAGATCACCGGGCCCGATGTCTACGCCGAGCTCCGGCGACGGCTGGGACTCTGATCCGGTGACCTCCATCCGCCGCTCATAGCCTGACGACCTCCAAGCCGATGGCGGCCGCCACCATCGTGACGGCCAGCGTTCCGAAGGCACTTCCGAACGCCGCCAGGTAGAGCCGGCGCTGCAGAAGCCGGACCGACTCGAAACTGGCGGTGCTGAACGTCGTAAAGCCCCCACAGAATCCCGTGCCGATGACAAGCTTCAGATCGGGTGGGTCGGAGTGGAACAGGATCAATCCGGTCACCAGCCCGAGGAGCAACGAACCGCTGACATTGATGGCCACGGTGGCCCAGGGGAAATCGGATCGGATCCGCGTCCGGATCACTCCGTCCAACGCGAAGCGACTGATGGCACCGACCATGCCGGCCAAGCTGACCCACAGCCCGATCATGACGGCACCCGTCGGATCCGGAGCCGATGGTGGCCGGCGGCGGCGGTGACGCCGACGGCGGTCAGCACCATGCCGCCGAGGAGACTCCCGACCGCATAGGCCAACGCCAGCCCGGCGTCGTGACTCCGTACCAGGAGATCGGCCTCGACGGCCAGGGTGCTGAAGGTGGTCAGTGCACCACAAAAGCCCACTCCGACAAACAGGCGGGTCTGCTGCCGCCAACCGGTGTCCGGACCTCGCCGGGCCAGAGCCTCGAGGACGGCCCCGAGCACGAAGGCACCGGCCATGTTGACCACGAACGTCCCCATCGGCCAGCGTCCGGTGGTGGTCGGCAGGGCCGACGAGACGCCGTACCGGGCTGCGGTCCCGAAGGCGCCACCGATGGCGACAAGGCCCACTGCGACCGGCTGGACATGGATGGGAACCGGCCGACCACCCTCGTCCAGTAACCCCGCGTCGGGGTCGAGCGGGATCTCGGGGTGAGAATCAGTGGACTCCGTCACTTGAACCTCCGCTACGAACGTGGAGGAACCATCAGCCCGGAGGGCGGTTTAGGTGGCTGGTACCACCAAGGCGGAGTCCCATCGCCGGAAATCACCGTACCAGCTCCCGGTCAACTCCCACCAGGGCGACGGGCCGGGAGACCACGCCCTCGGTGGCTCAGCGGGGGTCGTCCACCCTCGGACGGCGGGGTCGGGTCAGCCGCCTCGGAGGGCCAGGACCGTGGGTCCGATCGATGCCCCACCCATGACATAGCTGCAGGTCAGAGGCGATTCTGGCTCAAGCCCATAATTGGGCGCTTTTGCTTGTAACGAATGAGGGCCTGTCCCGTTACATAACAGGTGAAGCCGAATGGCTTCACGGACTGAAATCCCAAGGGGGAACCGCATGCGACGTCATCTACCTATTCGACTCCTCGTCTGTGCCGCGCTGGCCGGATCGGCATCCTTGGCCGCGGTGGCCATACCCGGTGGCGTCGCCACCGCTTCGCCTCTCACGGTGACTTGCACCTCACTCACGGGCTCGGCATCGACCCAAACCGTTTCCGGCTGCACGGGCACCGGGGCGATCGCGGCCGACGCCGGGACTCCCCCGGCCCACGGCAGCTCCGTCGCCTCGACGAAGACCATTACCTGGTCGAACCACAAGACCACCAAGACGACCTACACGTACAAGGCCGGCTCCGACAAGACGTGCCCGAAGGTGGCCAAGTACACGGTGACCCTCCTCGAGAATGCCACCGGCAAGGTGACTGGCGGTACGGCAACCGGTATGGTCGGTGGCGCCTTCAGCGGAACAATCTGCGTCTACAAGCTGACCGCGGCGCCGCACACCATCATGGTGAAGAACAAGGGTTCCTTCAAGGTCTGAACCCGTTCGGACATCAGCAAGCTGCGTGAGAAGCCCCCGGCTGAGCCGGGGGCTTCTTCGCGACTCCGGCTGCCGCCGCCCCTGACCGATTCGAATGACTCGAGACGGAATGATCCTCCCCGACTTCAGCCGAGCTCGATCAGGTCCCGGTCACGGTCGAGCCCGCTCACCAGACCGGCGAAGCGGGCGGCGATCCGATCGCGGACCGGGCCCAGTGCATCGAGACAGGACGCGGTCTGGCCCTCGATGACATCGGGATCGCCGCCGGCGTCACGGGCCTCGTCGCCGAAGACATCGAGGAACGCCCCGACCGCATGGCCATCGACCTCGATGTGGAACTGGAGCCCCCACGCCCATCCACCCACCCTGAAGGCCTGGTTGGCGTAGAGACCGCTGGAGGCCAGATGGGTGGCGCCGGCCGGCAGGCCAAACGTGTCGCCGTGCCAATGCAGGACGGTGAGCTGACTCGGCAGCCCCCCGACCAGGGGATCGGATCCGGCGGCCGCGGTGAGATCCACCGAACCCCAACCGATCTCCGCTCCGGCGGATCCGGTGAGTACTGCGCCGCCCGCGGCCAGGGCCAGGAGCTGCGCGCCCAGACAGATGCCCAGGGTGGGGATCCCTCCCTCGACGGCATCGGCCAACAGTTCGACCTCAGCATCCCGACTGGGAAACCCGTCGCGGCTGTTGGCGGACATCGGGCCACCCATGACCACCACGCCGTCGAACCCGGAGAGGTCAGTGGGTACGGGATCACCGGCGAACACCCGACAGGTTTCGAGGGCGACACCCGCCTGTGACAGGGCGGCTCCGATGGCGTAGCTGCCCTCTGGCTCGACGTGTTGCACAACCAGACATCTCGACACGACTTCCTCCTCGGCGAGCGGGCACTGCGCCATCTCGGCCAGGTCGGCTCCGGAACGGGGACACGATACCTTTGGCCTGGCCGCACCGGACCGGACCGGACGAAACGGCTCGGTCGAAGCGATCTGTCGGAGTGGCTCAGTCGAAGCGGTGCGGATCGAAGAGCGAGATGTCCCACGGCGTGCGCCCGCCGGTGGCGAGGTCGGCGATGATCTCACCTACCACGGGGGCGAACTTGAATCCGTGGCCCGAGAAGCCGCACGCCATGACGACCCTCCCGTCGGTTCCCGGAGCCGGTCCGATCATGAAGTGGCGGTCGGGTGTCATGGTGTACATGCACGCCACCCCTGACAACCACGCTCCGGCCAGGTCGGGTACGCGGTCCGCCAGTTCGCGCCGGAGGGTATCGCCCTCGTCCGCCGTGACCTGGCGATCCAGGCGGTCAGGATCTGCCGGCCGGCCGTGGTGGAAGAAGGCCACCTTGGCCCCGGGGGCGCCGGGCAGCAGGGGGAAGCCGTAGAGTTCCGAACCCTCCACGAACTCCCACAGGTAGACCGGGAGCCGTCCGAGACGGAACGGCGCGGGATCACCGGAAGGCACGAACCAGTGCAGGGCGTGGCGCTCGACACGCAGCGGCAGACCGAGGCCTTCGAGCACGTTGGCCGACCACGCCCCGGCGCATGCCACCAGCCGCTTGGCCCGGATATCCCCACCACGGGTCCGGAGGGACACGCCACCCACGGCGTCGCCTGTCGGGACGTCGAGCTCCCACTCGAGCACCGGGGTATGGAACTCGAGACGGGCACCTGCCCCCTCCGCCAGAGCAAGGTGGGCGGTCACGCTCTCCTCGGGGCCCACGAACCCGGCGCCGGGTTCGAACACCGCCGCCTCGTCGGGACGGAGTCGGAAGCTCGGAAAGCGGGAAGCCACCCGGGCGGCGTCGAGTACCTCGTGGGGGATGGCCCACCGCTCGGCACTGGCCACCGTCCCTGCGACCACGGCGCCATCGGCCGGGCCGATCATCAGGCCCCCGGTACGGGTGAGGAGCGGAGTCCCGGTGATCGAGCCGAGCTCATCCCAGAGCTCCACCGAACGCACCAGCAACGGGACGTAGCGGGGATCTTCGAAGTAGGCCTGGCGGACCATCCGGGTCTCCCCGTGGCTCGACCCCCGGTCATGGGCGGGACCGAACTGTTCGAATCCGATCACCCGCTCGCCCCGTCGGGCCAGATGCCAGGCCGCCGCCGAGCCCATGGCCCCCAGGCCGACCACCGCCACGTCGTAGCTCCCCTGGTTGCTCAACGTGGGCGTCCCCGATATCCGGCCGTCGTGGGCGACGGGTTCGGGCTCATCGTGGCCGGGGCTGGTCCCAGCGGGATGGCCCTGACAGGTGTTCCCAGGCCGTCCAGGCCAGAAATCCGGCCATACTGGCCATGGCAGCGCCGGTACGCACCTGCCCGGTGTCCACGTCCCAGGATTCGCAGGCCAAGCCCTGGTCCATGGGTACCGCGATCAGCTGGTCGAGCGGCGGGCCATCGATCAGGTCGCGGTCGAGGAGCCTGTTGGCCAGGTCGAAGCCCGAAGGGTGGGGGAAGTGGGCTGAACCCGATCCCGCGAACCTTCCTTGGTAGTGATGGGGGTTGTCCTCGGACAGCCATGCCCGGGTGGCCGCCTGTACCGGGTCGTCGTTGGTGCCGACCCCCCAGAAGGGGAGCGTGCGCAACCCCAGAGGCGGTTCGTCACTGACCTCGGTCCGACCCGACTCGTCGCAGGCCCAGGCCCACATGCGGCCACCGGGGACCTCCACGGTGAGCCGCTCGGCCATGGCGGCCCGGATGGCCGATGCCCGGCTGGCCGATGCCTCTGCGCCATGCTCTGGGTGCACGGCGGGCATGCCCGCCGACCGGTCGCCGGTGGTCTGATCGCCGAGCCCGGCCAGCGCCTCGAAGGCCGCAGCCACCAGTGCGTTGCCGGTCGTGGTGTAGGCGAAGTCGGTGGGATCGTCGGTCGGCACCAAGAAGGTGCCGTACAGGTCCCACCGGGGATGGCGCCACGGTTCGATCACCCCTTCCAGCCCGTCGAGCACGGCCCGCACCGCGGGCTCGGCGAGAACGGTCCTGTCTCCGGTCATCTGCACATAGCGGCGGACGGCGATGATCGGAGCGGCGGCCTGGTCGAGCTCGAACCCCGGGTACAGGGACGTGCCGTTGAGGTAGAGGGCGTGGTCGGCCAGACGCGGCCCACCGGCGGCAATGGTGGAGACGAGGACCGACCGGGCCCGGTCGGGATCGACGAGCAACAGGGCCGGAAACGTCCAACAGTAGGCATCCCGGCTCCAGAAGGCAGCGGACACGTAGTAGTGCCGGCTCCGCGACGTCACCATCACCGGCCGACCGGTGTCGAGGCAGTCCCCTTGCGCGAAGAAGTAGTTGAAGAAGAGATTGGAGTTGATGCGCTCCGCCAGACCCGGCCGGTCCTCGGGGACGGGCAGAGCATGATCGGCCAACCATCGGGTGGTGGTCTCCCATAGCCGGTCGAATCCCCGCCGGCGAAGGTGCAGGGCGGTCGTGGCCGCTCCATCCGGCTCGGTGGCCACCCCGACGAACAGCTCGGCGGTCAGTGACCGTCCGGTCTCGATCTCCCCGGCCACCGAGGCCCGCCATCGCGGGACGGTGCCCAGGTCGGCGAGCACCACTCCATGGCCGCCTTGCCACGCCACCGACAGGAGCGGGAGACCCGCGCTGGCCGAGATGGTCCGGCTGCCCGTCCACGGATCGTCGTGCCCCACCGGTTCCGAAGCGATCGGTTTGGAGCGGAGGTGGGTGACCGTGGTCGTTCCCCATGACCCGGCCCAGCCCAGCTCGACAGTGACGGGCTCCGGAGCGTGGTGGTGATAGGCGAGGCGAACCATGATGCCCCGTTCGTCCACCGGGGCGCAGAACCAACCTTCGAGCACCCCCGACGGGCATCGGCCGGTGAAGTGCGGTAGCCAGTGCTCCGCCCGTTTCCACTCGAGGGGTGCCGGCTCCACGGTCATCCCGTCCAGGAACAGGACCGGCCGGATGAGTGGACCGTGCTCCGGGTGGCCGCCCGCCTCGACCAGGCCCAGGGTCCGCTCGATGAGGGCGCCGACGGTATTGACAGCACCGTCGTCGAGGTTGATTTCGGGGAGGGAGATCCACAGGTTGCCGGTGGGGATCAACCGCGGGGGCTCCTCGATCTCCGGCGCGTAGGTGGTCAGGCCCAGAGGTCCGGTGGAGCTCATCGCCGGCTTCCCGCACTCGGGGGGACAGAATCGTCAGGGAGCCCGAGGAGCCGGGCCGCATTGCCGGCGAATACCAGGTGCCGTTCCTGCGTCGAGAGTCCGAGCTCAGTGACGATTCGGACCTGCTCGTCGTAGTAGGCGCGGACCAATCCCCGCGGGAAGTGAGAAGAATCGGAGCCGAACAGCACCCGTTCCGGGCCTACCGTGTCGAGGAACTTGACGAACAGATCGGTGAGGGTGAGCGGGTACGGCATCCAACGGACCCATTCGTTGTTGCCCGACGAGTCGACGTGGATATTCCGGCACGTCCAGGCCAGCTGCAACAGCTGGCCTGGATAGCTGCAACCGAAGTGGGGAACCACGAAGGGAACATCGGGGAAGGCCTTGGCCACCGGATGGAGGACGAGGGGATCGATGTTGACGTGGGCCGCGGTTCCGCCCCCGCCGTCCAGGGTGCCGAAGTGGATCAGCACCGGGATGGCCAGCTCTTCGGCCGCCTCCCACACCCCGTAGAGCGACTCGTCGTCAATCGGGCCGTCGAGGGCCGGGGCCAGCACCTTGTACCCTCGCAGCCCGTCTTCCACGACCGACCGCCGCAGCTCGTCGGCCGCTCCGGGCAGGAACGGATCGTGATGGGCGAATCCGAGCATGCGCGGGTGGTCGGCGATGACGTCGGCCAACAACCGATTGCCCCCGCCGGTGACGAACACGACGGCCTCGAGCTGGGCGGCCTCGACCTCGTCGGACCATCGCCGGGCCTGGACCTCGGGAGCCGGCTCGCCCTCCTCGGGAAAAGGGAACGAGTAGGCCGACCACCACTGCTCCTGGTACCAGCGCCAGTTGTCCCTGAGGACGGCAGCCTTCCGATCCCCGTGGCGCTGACGATACCGCTCCTCCGCGGCAGGAGGGTGTTCATCAGGGACCGGAAAATGGGCATGGAAATCGACGATCGGGAATCCCCATGTGCTGGTCCGCATCCCCCCGGTCCCGTGCTCCCCGGGCACCATGGGCTCAGGCACCGGACCCCACCGCGTCGCCTCGACCACCGCCGGCCGCGTCACCCTCCACCGCTCCGAACAGGGAGGAGGGGTCATAGGCGGGTCGCCCACCGATCACCGTCGCCACCACACCGATGCCACCGATCCGGTCGGGGTCCACGGTGGTGGGGTCGTCGTCCAGCACGACCAGGTCAGCCAGGCGCCGAGGGGCGAGCGCGCCCCAGGCCGGCTCGGCGTGGGCCGCGTAGGCACCGCCGGCGGTGTACGAAGCCAATGCCTCGGTGACCGTGAGGCATTCTCCGGGTCCGAACACCTGACCGGTGGCGGTCTTGCGCTCGACCATCTCCTGGATCCCCCGAAGCGGTGAACCCTCGGCCACCGGGCGGTCCGAGCTCCCGACCACGGGTACACCGGCATCGACCAGGCTGCGCATCCGGAAGTAGTCGGACACCCCGTGGCCGCCATCGGACAACTCGATCAGGGGGTCGCCGAACTCCCTCACGAACAACGGCTGGACGACCACGGTCATCCGCAGGCGGGCCAGGCGGGGGACCTGATCGGGCCGGACCATCACCCCGTGCTCGATGCGGTGCCGGGGGACGGTGCCCACCCGGGCCGGATAGGGCCCACCGGTGGCGGCTTCCTCGACAGCATCGAGGACCAGGTCCAAGGCGGCGTCACCGATGGTGTGGCAGGCCACCTGCCAACCTCCCCGGTGGGCATCGATGATGGCCCGGCGCAACAGGTCCGGGTCGTTGTCGAAACCTCCGACCGGTCGTCCGTCGGCATTGGTGGTGGCCGCAGTGTGGCCGAGCCCGGACCCGTCGATCCAGACCTTCATGGCCCCGAGGGAGAGCCGGTCGTCGCCGAATCCTGTGCGGACACCAAGATCAAGTCCGGTGGTGATGCCGTCGTCCGGATGGGACCTCACCGAGTGGAAGAGCTCGTTGTGGGCCATCAACCGGGCCCGGGACCGTAAGCGACCGGTGCTTCGGGCCAGCTGGTAGGCGGCCAGCTCGACGGGCGAGTGGTCGATACCGGGGCAGCCGATGCCGGCGTCAGTGAACCCGGTGATCCCTTCGGACACGTAGTGGGCAGTGGCCCGCTCGATGGCATCGGCCAGCCGATCGATGGACGACGGCCCCACATGGTCCTTGATCAGGTCCATGGCCGCTTCCTCGATGAGACCCGTGGGCCGACCCTCGCCGTCCACCACCACCCGCCCCCGCTGCGATTCGTCGAGGGCACCGGTGATGCCGACGGCACTGAGCGCGGCGCTGCTCACCACGCAGGAGTGACCGGAGAGGTGCGTCAGCCACACCGGGCGGCCACCACCGGCCCGGTCGAGCTCCTCCCGGTCGGGATACTGGTCGGGGGGCAGCCCGCTCCCGAAGCCGAAACCGATGACCCACTCTCGATCGGCGAGACCTTCGGCGTAAGCGGCGACAGCCTCGAGGGTCGCACCGATACCGACCACCCGGTCGAGTTCCAGATGGACCATGCCCAGGCCGAACGACGTGGTGTGGCAGTGGGCATCGTGGAACCCCGGGGTGACGGTGGCACCCTCGGCATCCACGGTCACGCGGGACTC
Organism: uncultured Acidimicrobiales bacterium; assembly: GCA_963713625.1. Lineage (GTDB taxonomy): Bacteria > Actinomycetota > Acidimicrobiia > Acidimicrobiales > RAAP-2 > Bog-756. The sequence goes on from CAVQMN010000002.1 coordinate 270,043, forward strand.
GACGCCCTCCACCTGCTCGTCGAGCCCGACGATCCGCCCGTTCCAGATCCCCACGGACGTGGCCTCGGGACGGCCGGTATCGACGGTGAGGATGCGGGCGTTGGTCACCAGCAGGTCGAGCATCACCGGCGAAGGGTACGCATCATCGAGGGCCGGAAAGGGCCTCGTTCGGCAGAGTTCAGTTCCATGACGGGGTCGACACTATGTCCCGGGGCACCGTGGGTCCCAGGACATCGTGCAGGCCCCCCCGGGTGGGATCCGGCGCCGACCCCGGATTCGGGCACCATGGCCTCGGCGCACGGCCGGTGGGGGCAGAGATCCGGGTTCGACCCCTTGATCGTGGAGACCAACGGAGCGGGAGTTACTTCGAGTGGACGTCGAATATGACGGCGTTTCGTTGGACCGAGAATCAGTTCAACGCGGAGCTCTTGGGGTTCATGGATCGGGCGTTCCGAGCGGTCTGGGATTGCCGTGTCGAACACGGCGTCGACCTCCGCGCGGCTGCCTACATGGTCGGGATCACCCGTGTGGCCGAGGCCACCCGCTTGCGGGGATTGGCCTGATTCCTGGGCGGACGGAGCCCGCAACGTCACCGTCTCGCCTCTCCAGGCCATCGATCCGCGTCGGGCCCTTTCCACGCCGACATCCGGGAGGGCGTCGATCGATTTCGCCGGGCCCGAAGGAATTCCGATCCTCTACCAGGAGAAACAGAGAAAACAGAACGGAACGGTTGCGTTCTGCCACCCCGTCCTTTACTATGCAGAGACGGAACCGTTTCGTTCTACAAGTAGGAGTCGGTCATGGGCAGCATCGCTGAGGTGGAGGACATCGCCGAACGGTCGAGTCGGCCCAGTGGTGCCCGGGCGATGGCCCGGGAACAGGCCATCCTCGATGCGGCGCTGAGTCTGGTGATGGAGGTGGGCTACGACCGGTTGAGCATGGACGCTCTGGCCGAACGGGCCCACGCCGGCAAGGCCACCATCTACCGCCATTGGTCGGGCAAGGCCGAAGTTGTCGTGGAGGCGATCCGCCGTCGCAAGTGCGATGCGGCCGTGCCTGCGCAGCGTACCGGTTCCCTCCGGGGTGACCTGGTGGCCACGCTCGACTGCATGAACTCCTCCATGTCCACGGAGGACTCGGCCTTGTTGGTCGGCGTGCTCTCGGCCATGCACAAGGACCAGGAGCTGGCCGATCTCATGCGGAGCCAGGTCATCGACGCCCGCAAGGACATGCTGGACGAGATTATCCAGCGGGCCGTGGCCGCCGGAGAGCTCACCGCGGGCACGGATGCCGGCGTGGTCGACGAGGTGTTGTCGGCCATGTTCTTCAACCGCCTGGTGATCAGCGGTCAGCCGATCGATGACGCATTCATCACCCACATGGTGGATGACGTCGTGCTTCCGTTGCTTCGCTGTTAGGCCGCGGGCCCGGCCACCTCGTCGCCGCTTCTCGTCTTCACCTCTCGTCTCCGGTTCTCGCCTTCACCTCCCACTCTCGATTCTCGTCTTCACCTTTCGTCCCCTACCCGTCTCGCCTTCGATTCTCTTCACCATTCACATCCCCCACTGCAACCCTTCCGTCAAGGAGTACCTATGTCGACCATCACCGAACCGCTCGGATCGCCTCCCAACTCGTTCGAGGCCGACGGGCCCGACCCCAAGCGCTGGCTGGCCCTCGGTGTCATCGCCGTGGCCCAGCTGATGGTGGTGCTCGACGCATCCATCGTGACCATCGCCCTCCCCTCCGCTCAACACTCCCTCAATATCTCCACCGACAACCGTCAGTGGGTGTTGACCGCCTATACCTTGGCCTTCGGGGGCCTTCTGCTCCTGGGCGGCCGGATCGCTGACTACGTCGGACGCAAGCGCATCTTCATCGTCGGCCTCCTCGGTTTCGCCGCCTCTTCGGCGCTCGGGGGCGCCGCGGTCAACGCCCCCATGCTGTTCGGGGCCCGGGCTCTCCAGGGCGCCTTTGCCGCCCTTCTCGCCCCCGCCGCCCTCTCGCTCATCACGGTGACCTTCACCGAGGTGAAGGAGCGGGCCACCGCCTTCGGTGTGTACGGAGGAATCTCCGGTGGCGGTGCGGCCATCGGGCTGATCATGGGAGGAATACTCACCCAGTACGCCTCGTGGAGGTGGTGCCTCCTGGTCAATGTGCCCATCGCCATCCTGGCCGCGGTGGTGGCGGTGCCGATCGTCCGAGAGAGCAAGGCCCACGGCAACACCAGCTACGACATTCCCGGAGCCATCACCGTGACCGCAGGCCTGGTGGCCCTGGTCTACGGCTTCACCCGGGCCGCTCAGAGCAGCTGGACGACCGGAAGCACACTCGGCTTCCTGGGGGTCGGGGTGATCCTGCTGGCCGCCTTCGTACTCATCGAGCTGAGGGCCAAGAACCCACTGCTCCCCATGCGGGTGATCCTCGACCGGACCCGGGGTGGCTCGTTCCTGAGCTCACTGATGGTGGGCTCGGGCCTGATGGGGATGTTCTTGTTCCTGACCTTCTATTTCCAGGGGAACCTGGGCTACTCCGCCCTCAAGACCGGGTTTGCCTTCCTGCCCTTCTCCGCCGGGATCATCCTGGCCGCCGGCGCGTCCTCGAAGCTCATCCCGCGTACCGGGCCCAGACCCATCATGGTGGCCGGCTTCAGCGCCGCCGCGCTCGGCATGCTGTGGCTCACCCAGATCGGAGCCACCACCAGCTTCGCCCTCCATGTCCTCCCGGCCGAGATCCTCATCAGTGTGGGCATGGGGCTGGCCTTCGTCCCCATGAGCAGCACCGCCCTGTTCGGTGTCTCGACCCACGATGCCGGCGTGGCCAGCGCGACGTTGAACGCCACGCAGCAGATCGGTGGCTCGCTGGGGACAGCCCTGTTGAACACGGTCTTCGCCTCGAGCACGGCCGCCTATCTCGCCACCCGGGTCGATACCCCGGCCGTTCGGGAAGCCGCCCAGATCCACGGTTACGTGATCGGGTTCGCCATCGGCGCGGTCTTCTTGATCGTGGCCGCACTGTCGGCGCTCTTCCTGGTCAATGCGTCGAAGGCCGACATGGAAGCCATCGACGAGCTCGGCGTTCCCGTGCCCGTCTGATACCGACGGGCGACCGTCATCCGGCGTTCTCGAGGACGAGGGCGACGCCCTGGCCCGAGCCGACACAGACCCCCACCACCCCGTAGCGCTTCTGGCGCAGGTGCAGTTCGGTGGCCAAGGTCAGCACGTAACGGGTTCCCGACGAGCCGAACGGGTGGCCGATGGCCACGGCCCCCCCGTTCGGGTTCAGTCGGTCGTCGGGCACGTTGAAGCCGTGCAACTGGTTGGGCAACTCCCGGAGTACGCCGAGCGCCTGAGCGGCAAAGGCCTCGTGGACCTCCCACACATCGATGTCCTCTGGAGCAACGTGGGCCCGCTCCAGCGCGGTGGCAATGGCCCAAGCGGGAGCGATGCCCATGTATTTCGGGTCGAGGGCGTAGGTGGCCGACGACACCACCCGGGCCAACGGCTCCACACCGAGTCTTTCCGCGTGGGTGGCACTGGCCAGGACCACGGCGCTGGCGCCGTCGCTCAGCGGTGACGAGTTGCCGGCGGTCATCTGGGTCGTTCCGGACTGCGGCGGTAGCTTGGCCAGCTTGTCCGCCGTCGTGTCCGCTCGAATGAACTCGTCGTGCTCGAAGATCCTTGCGGCCTCCGTGCGGGTGGCCGGGATCTCGACGGGGTGGATCTCTTCGGCCAGGCGCCCCGAATCCCGGGCCGCCGCCGCGTGTTGGTGCGAGCGGAGGGCAAAGGCGTCGATCTCCTGACGGCTGAGTCCGTACTTGTCGGCCACATTCTGGGCCGTGCGGATCATCTCGATGTAGGCATCTCGTGCCAACAGCGTGGGATTCGGCGGACCTCCGGCGCCGGCCCACATGGTGTCAAGCAGAAACTGCGGACCCCGGGGGCTGAACGGGCCCTCACCCTTCATGATCGCCCATCCCGAACGTGACATCGACTCGACTCCCGCCGCCAGGCCGACTCCGAGTTCATCGCACCGTATGGCGTGGACCAGCGAGATGGCGGCCGTGAGCGACGAGGCACAGAAGCGGTTGGTGGTCACCGCCGGCACCGAGTCCGGGAATCCCGACGAGAGCGCCGCCCAGCGGGCGATATCGCCCAGGCCTTCATGGGCCACATTGACGCATCCGGCCGCGATGTCCTCGATCTGGTCCAACGGGACCCCGACCCGTTGGCACGCAGCCACCATCGTCTGGCCCAGCAGATCATCGGTGCGGAAGCCGGAGAGCGGCCCCCCATACCGCCCCACGGGCGTACGCACGCCACCAAGGACAAACGCGTCGGTCATCTCGGGCCTCTCCTTCTCGAGGACTACCTCTGTCTCAGCCTGTTGGAAACGCACATCCCGGCACGACCGGGTGCTCGGGCCGGCGTTTCCCGACGGCCGACAGCCCGGTACCAATGGGGGCCGGATTGCTGGCCCATGAAGTCAACCGCCGCCGAACCATCAGTGGCCGGCGATCTGGCCGCCGTCGATGTGGAGAACCTCACCGGTAATGAACGGCGACGACTCGAGGAACAGGATGCCGTCGACGATGTCGCGGACCTGGCCCACATGCCCGATCGGGGGCAGTTGCGAGCCGAGGTCGGCGTAGCTCTCGGCCGGATGCACCGGGGTCTGAATGATGCCGGGCGAGACAGCGTTCACCCGGATGCCACGGGAGGCGTACTCGATGGCCAGTGACCTGGTGGCCGAGGCAAGTCCGCCTTTGGTGAGCGAGGTCAAGACGGAGGGCGCGCTGGAGTTGGCATAGTCAGCCAGCGTGGTGGAGATGTTGACGATGTGGCCGCCACCACGCTGCAGCATTTCGACGATGACCCGCTGGGTCAGCATGAAGAATCCGGTGAGATTGACACCGACCACGGCTGCGTAGTCCTCTTCGGTGTAGTCGGTGAAGGGTTTGGAGAGGTAGATCCCGGCATTGTTGATGAGGGTGTCGACTCGGCCGAAGCGACCGAGTGTCTCGGTGATGATCCGTTCGGTGGTCGCGGCTTGGGCAATGTCACCGTCCACGGTGAGCACGTCCGGGTCTCCGTCGGGCTTGATCGTCCTGGACGTGGCCACAACCGACCAACCTCGCCGTCGGTACTCGCTGACCAGACCGGCCCCGATGCCTTGCGAACCTCCCGTGATGATGGCGACCTTGTGATCTTGCTCGCTCATGACAGCTCTACTCCCGGGAGACCGTCCCGCGCGGGATCGCTCGGGTGGGGGGTGAGCGGCGTGGTCTCCACGGTGACCCAGGGAGCCAACGGCAGCGAGGCGAGGATGGCGTGCATGGCGGCTGCGTCGGGAGCCCGCCACAGGGCCAGCGTGCCGCCCTCGCCCGGCAGCGCCCAGAGCCGCTCCAGCGATCCCTGACCGGCCGCATCCCCCACCCGGTCTGCGTCGCACCCGGGGGTGGTATCCGCCGGAGCTGTCCCGGCAAAGGCGGTCAGAAACTCACTTCCCGGAGGCCACGGCCCGGGCCCACCTTTTCGGGTCTCGTCGTTCCGTCGGGCCGGGTCGTTCGGGTGGGGCAGGAGGGCGGTGACCTCGTCGGTGCGCCACACCCGCAGCGGCATCGAAGCGAGGACCTGTTCGAGTTTGGATCCGTCATCGGCCGCGAAGAGGCCGAGTGAGCGCCATTCGCCCGGTTGCAGTGGCGGCCGCCACAGGCGAAGGAGATGGCCCTGCGAAGCCAGCCGGCCCGAGCGGGCCGCCTCGCGGCTCCGGATATCCTGCACGGCCTCTTCTGACGTCCCGTCGGGAACGTGCGTCGTCATGGTGACGAGATACTCCATCATGAGCGCCTCCTGGGCCGACATCGGGCCCGGTTCCGGCCCGGTGCCGGAAGGGCATTACGGCGATTTCGACGTGGCCGGCGGGCCCGCCGCGATCTGCTTGCGGAGCTCCTTGAGCGCGGCGACGTAGATCTCCGAGAAGGTGGGGAAGGGCTGAATGGTGTCCCGCAGGACGGTGAGCGGGACCTTGGCCCGGATGGCCAGCGTGGCCTGCTGCAGCCACTCGCCGGCCTCGGGTCCCAATGCGTAGGCCCCGGTCACCAGGGTGCCGTCGCTCAGGAGGGTCAAGAAGCCCTTCGACTGCGCATAGGCGTGGGTGTAGGTAGCCGTCTTGGCTACCTCGGAGAGGGGGACGGTGGCGCGAAAGGCGGCCTCTGTGGCGCCGACCGACGCCGCTTGGGGGTCCGTGTAGACGACGTCGGGAATGGACTCGTAGTTGGCCTCACGGGGGTCACCGAGAATATTGGCGGCGACGACCTCGCCCTGGTACTTCCCCACGTGGGTCAGCATCCGCACGCCGGTAACGTCGCCGATTGCCCACACACCGTCCCCGGCCCGCAATTGGCTGTCGACGGCGACACCGTGCCGATCAGCTTGGATGCCGACGGTGTCAAGGCCGATGTCGTCGACGCGGGGGCGCCGGCCGGTGGCGACGAGCAGGTGGTCACCGCGCACCTCGCGGCCGTCGTCGAGGACGAGGACGTACTCTTCTCCCTCGCGTCGGGCGGCCGTCGCCTGGATGCCCAATATCAGTTCGACCCCGTCATCGCGCAGCACCTCTCCCAACGCCTCGCCCAACGGCGTGGGTTCGTGGGCGAGCAGATGGTCCGCCCCTTCGACCAGGACCACCTCGCCGCCCAGACGGAGCACGGCCTGGGCCATCTCCGCGCCGACTGGCCCACCGCCCAGAATCAGCAGGCGCCGTGGCACCGCCTTCATACCGGTGACCTCGCGGTTGGACCAGACACCCTCGAGGTCGGCCAGACCCGGGACGGGAGGCACGACCGGATCGGAGCCGCAGGCCAGGACGATGTGCTTGGCGCGGTGGGCTACACCGTCCACCTCGACCACGCCCACCCCGGCCAACCGACCGGTACCACGCAGCAGGTCGATGTTCCGGTCCGCCAGCCAGCGCTCCTGTGTGGCATCGGAGTAGTTCGAGACCATGAAATCGCGATAGGCCAGGGCCGCGTTGACATCGACCTCGGCGCTGGCTGCGGCCTCGCGTGCCTCCTGGGCCGCCTCGCCCGGGCGCAGCAACGTCTTGGACGGGATGCAGGCCCAGTAGGAACACTCGCCGCCGACCAACTGACGCTCGACGACGGCAACCCGTAGGCCACCGTCGGCCAGCTCGCCGGCACAGTGCTCGCCCGGCGAGCCGCCCCCCAGGACGATGACGTCGTAGGTGCTCACGTGCCCGCGCCTGGTCGGTCCTGGCCGGAGGTCCCGGACTGCTCGTCCTCCATGTACTCCGCGTACCAATCCGGCCAGTCCGGGTCGGCGTGCCCGATCTCCTTTTCGTGGCGGCCGTGGGCCTCCTCGGCCCGGCGGAGCGCGGCAGCAAGATCCGCGGTCGTGTCGTACGTGGCTGGCATCGGGGTACCTCCTGCGGATGAAGCGTGGCCGACCTGGCCAGCATCAGCTCTACGTGTGGCTATCGCCCCGGAAGACGCGTGGTCACCTCTTGAAGAAACCAGCCGTTGCCGTCCGGATCACTGAAGGAGGCAAACGACCCATAGGTCTTGTGCTCGGGAGCCGGCCCCGACGCCCGCGCCGCATTGCCGGCATGGTGGAAGACCCCACCGGTGTCGTGGAACACCTCGCTCACCTCGACACCATGACCGACCAGCTCGGCCCGGGCTGCCTCGATATCGGTGACCACGAGCTGCAGACCCTCAGCCGAGCCGGCCGGGGCCGAGGTGACCCCACTGCCGAAGATGATCGAACATGGCGATCCCGGCGGGGTGAATTGCACGACCCGGAAGCCACCATCACCCGGGAAATCGGCGTCCAGGCGCCACCCCAACGACGCATAGAAGCCCTTGGCCCGGTCCACATCGGACACCGGCACCACCACCACTTCGAGCCTCATGTCCACGACCGCAGCTCCTCTCCGTCCGGGCCGATCGCCGATGCCCCGCCGTCGGGAGCCGGTCGACGCACCACTTTCGCGCGGCTTTTCACCGAAGTCCAGGCCCGAGAATCCGAGCCCGGAGGGCTCACGGTTTCCCGGCTGGCGCCCGACGCGGTTCATTGGCCAAGCCGGCCGGAAAGGTGACGGTGGCCACCGTCAGGCCGGAGTCGGGCCCGACGAGCCCGACGGTCCGGCGGCATCTTCAGCAGCCGATTTCTGCCGGCGTTCCGCCTCAGAAATGGCCCAGGCCGCGTTGACCAGCCCGATGTGGCTGAAGGCCTGGGGGAAATTGCCGAGAAGCTCTCCGCTGGCGGGATCGACCTCTTCCGCCAGCAGGCCGACGTCGTTGACGAACGCAGCCGCCCGTTCGAAGACGGTGCGGGCCCGAGCCGTCTGTCCGGCTCCGGCCAGGGCTTGGGCCAGCCAGAACGTGCACAGAAGGAACGAGCCTTCCTCGCCGTCGAGACCGTCGTGGGACCGGTAGCGGTACACGAGCCCCCGCTCGTCGGTGAGCCGTTCTTCGGTGGCGTTGATCGTGGCCATCACCCTGGGCTCGTCGGCGGGGAGGAACCCGACCAGTGGCAGCATCAGATTCGAGGCGTCGAGCTCGTCCGAGCCGAAGGACTGGGTGAAGGCCCCCGCCCGGTCACTCCAGCCTTTGGTCAGGATCACCTCACGGATCTTGGCCTGGGCCTGCTTCCATTCCTCGACCCGGTCGGAGGCATCGAGCGAATCGGCCAGGGCCACCGCCCGGTCGAGGGCCACCCAGCACATCAGCTTGGAGTACAAGAAGTCGCGGGCCTTGCCCCGGACCTCCCAGATCCCCCGGTCCTTCTCCTGCCAGCGCTGAGTGGCGGTGTCGGCCAGCTGGACGAAGAACCGTCGTGTGGCCGGGGCCAGATCGGGGGGCGCACCCCACTTGTCGGGGGCGGCCATGGGCCCAACCCGTGAGGTGTTGTCGAAGAGGTGGTCCGAGAGACGGTACACGGCGCTCAGCAGTTCCCCGTAGACGTCGAGCTGGCGTTGGTCCCAGGCACCGTTGCCCACCCGGACGGGGGCGGAGTTCCGCCAGCCCTCCAGCTGGGGGAGCTCCCGCTCGGTGAGGTCCCGCTCGCCGCCGATGCCGAACATGATCTGCAGGTCGCCGCCCCGGTCGAGGGTGCCGGCGGCGGATGAGGTCACATAGTCAAAGAATTCGTTGGCTTCGTCAGGACAGGCCGCCACCCACAGGGCCTCGATCGTGAACGAAGCGTCCCGGACCCAGGCATAGCGGTAGTCCCAGTTCCGGGCGCCGCCCACCACCTCCGGCAGCGACGTGGTCGCCGCCGCGCAGATCGCCCCGGTCGGCGAGAAGGAGAGGGACTGGAGCACCCGTCCGCTCTGGTGCACCAGGTCCCGCCACGGACCCACGTAGGCCTGATGGAGATCCGACCACGACTCCCAGGCCGACACGGTGTCTTCGAGCCGCGCCGTTATCTCGGGCTGGCTCCAGACCTTCACGGAACCGGGCTCGGCCCTTTTCTTGTGATGCAGGGCGAAGCCCGCGCTCTCGCCGTGACCGAGCCGGAGTTGGGCCGAGACGGCCGACTCATCGATGGTCAGGGCCACCGGGGAAGAGAGGACAAGCACGTCGGCGCCCCCGAACGCGGTCACGCCGCCGTCCACAACGTCGAACAAGGGATGGACCAGCCCGTACTCCGGGCTTGGGACATACTCCAAGGACAACTCGACCTCTCCTTCAACGCAGGTCGCATAGCGCAGCAGAAGATGCGGCGCACCCTTTCCGAGGTCATGACCCCGGTTGCCCTCGCCCATCGACAGGGCGTCGGTGATCTTGGCCGTGCCGGTCGGGGTGCGGAAGGTGGTCTCCAGCACCATGGCGCGGTCCAGGTATCGGCGGGTCACTTCAGTGGCGGCCGTGGCCCGGATCGACCAGTGGCCGGCTTTGTCGCCGAGGAGGCGACCGAAGATCGACGGGCTGTCGAAGCGAGGGAAGCACAACCAGTCGATGGACCCGTCGCGACTCACCAACGCGGCACTGTGCCGATCTGAAAGGAGGGCATAGTCAGAAATGGGGGTCGTGCTCATGCGGACTCCTCTGCCCGTCCGTCCGACGGGATCGCTATCTGGCCCTCCGGTAACAGGCCCTTTCGAGCCTGTTTCCCAAACGCTACCGTTGTCGGGGTAGTCACCTCACCCCGACGGATGGGGGCTGCCGCCAGGCGGCGGACTTCGAGCTGTGCGACATTTCGTTCCCTACCGAGTCTGGAGGTCCGCCACCGATGACCGTCCACCAACCAGACCAGTCCACCTTCAGATCCGTCCTGCCCGAGGACATCGACTGGAAGCCGTTTGCGGCATTCCCACCGTCGGCCCGCCTCGCCGTCGTCGTCGGCGAGCCCTCTGAGCCGGGGCCCTACGTGATCAGGGTCAAGCTGCCCTCAGGCGTCAAGCTGATGCCGCACCACCACCCTGAGGACCGCGTCTACACCGTCATGTCCGGCGTCTTCTACATCGGGCTCGGGAGCCGGTTCGACGAAGCCCGGCTGCAGGCGTATCCGCCGGGATCGGTGGTCGTGCTCCCCGGCGGGACGCCTCATTTCCACTGGGCCAAGTCCGGAGAGTACGTCACCCAGGTGTCGGCCATCGGCCCGCTCGGCATGGAATACCTCGACCCGATCAACGACCCGCGGACACGTGATGGGCGCCCTCCCGCACCACCGACCGGGGGCGGGTGCTGACCAGGTGACGTGGTGGCCGCGAGGGATAGGCTGGTGACGCAGAGCCCGAGCATCGTCGGGCGCCACGGGATCGACCCCATGACAGCGCATTGCCACGTGGGTGACGAAAGAGACGGTGATCCATGCGATCGGACATCAGACCGGGCGGTACTTTCCCCGACTTCGCACTGCCGGATCACACCGACACGGTGCGCAGGCTCAGCGAGCTCCAGGGCGACGACCCGCTGGTCCTCACACTGGCGCGAGGCAACTACTGCCCCAAGGAGCACCAACAGCATCTGGAGCTGGCCGCCAACTATCCGAAGGTCGCCGTCGCCTACACCCAGATCGTGACCATCTCGACCGACGACCACCACTCGACACAGGAGTTCCGCGCCTCGGTCGGGGCCCAATGGACCTTCCTCTCCGATCCTGCCCGGACGGTTCAAAAGGACCTCGACATCCAGGAGTACACCGACCCCGAACACGACCCCATGATTCCCCACACGCTGGTGCTCAAGCCTGGATTGGTGGTCCATAGCATCTACAACGGCTACTGGTTCTGGGGACGTCCTTCGTTCTCCGACCTCTGGCGGGATCTGTGCGCGGCATCGAGCGAGATCCGGCCCGACTGGGACCTGAGCAAGCCGGGGATGCGCGAGGCCTGGGATGCAGGCGACTTCTCGAACTTTCACGGATGGAACAAACGGGCGGCTGAGGCGATGCCCACGTCGTATGACTCGTAGCTGACTGCGGATCCGCCCGGGCCGATCAGGCGGCGGCGCCTGCAGGCAGGTGGGGCGGGGCGTGCGAGCGAAAGGTTGGGTGGGAAGAGTGCAAACACCGGTCTGTGGATTGCTCGGGATCGATCAACCGATCGTCCAGGCACCGATGTCGGACGTGCCGGAACTGGCGGCGGCGGTTTCGAATGCCGGCGCTCTCGGCACGTTGGCGCTGACCTGGTCCACCCCCGCCGGGGACGTGGTCCGGGAGACGGCCCAGCTCACCGATCGTCCGTTCGGGGGCAATCTGATTCTCGCCGAGGATCAGCACCGGCGCCTCGACGAGGCCCTCGAAGCGGGACTGCGGATCGTGTCGCTTTTCTGGGGGGATCCCGCCGGCTACGTCGACCAGGTCCATGATGCCGGCGGGCTCGTTCTGCAGACGGTCAGCAGCGCCGAGGAGGCCCGGCGGGCCGTCGGCCGCGGAGTCGATGTCATCGTGGCTCAGGGTTGGGAGGGCGGCGGGCACGTGAAAGGCCAGGTGGCGACGCTGCCCTTGGTGCCTGCCGTCGTGGATGCCGTGGCGCCGGTGCCGGTCATCGCAGCCGGCGGAATAGGGGATGGCCGCGGCGTGGCCGCCGTCCTGGCGCTGGGTGCCCAAGCGGCGTGGTTGGGAACCCGCTTTCTACTGGCCCGGGAGATGCCCCTCCACGAGGAGTACCGCCGTCACCTGATCGAGGCGGGCGAGACCGATGCGCAGTGGTACGCCGACCTGTACGAGGTCGGGTGGCCGAACGCGCCCCACCGTGCCCTCCGCAACTCGACGGCCGAGATGTGGGAGGCCGCAGGCCGGCCTCCACCGGGGAGTCGACCGGGAGAGGGTGATGTCATCGCCCACTTCCCCTCCGGTGAGGCCATCCTCCGGTATGAGCCGGGGGCCCCGATGGTCGGCACCACCGGCGATATCGAAGCGCTTTCGCTGTGGGCCGGACAGAGCGTTGCCCTCGCCAAGGAACCACAGTCCGCGGCAGAGATCGTGGCGGAGCTCGTGTCCGGCTTGTAGTTCGCGTCTGCGCCGGCGACCCAACTGAACGAACGATCGTTTCCCCGCGCCTCGTGCGGGAGCCGTAGGAAGTACAACAATCGGCGCCGCCCGACGCGTGGCCATGCCGCCACTGGAGACACCCACTCTCCAGCCTGTCCTGGCCTTGGATATGCGTTTGCCCGACCCATCAGCGGGTAGGGCGTGACCATGGGACTGATTCTGGTGTTACTTGTCATCGCTCTCGTTTTCGCCGGCATCGGCTTCGCCGTCCACCTCCTATGGATTGCCGCAGTGATCTTCTTTGTCGCTTGGCTCGTCGGCCTCATCCTCGGGACGGGTCGGAGGTCGAGATCCCGATGACGTTGGAGCAGCCTTCAGGAAGACCCGGACTCGACCAGGATCCCACCGTCGAGGATGCAGTTGACCTGCGTTCTGAGAATACGTCCGTGGCCGGAGACGGTGGCGTGCCACCGTCGGGTGTCGAGCGCGTCGCTCCCACCCGGATCAGCGCGAGCTGGACGGCAGTTGTCGCCGCCGTCTTCATCCTCATCGTCCTGGTCGTCTTCATAGCCGGGAATACGCAACAGTCGACCGTGAACTTTGTCGGACTTCACGGCCACGCACCGACGGCCGTCATACTCCTGATCGCGGCCATCGCCGGTGCCTCGATCGTGGTCATCGTCGGGCTTGCTCGCATCGTCCAGCTCCGGAGGGCGGCGAAGCATTCAGAGACGACGGCCTGAACGAAAGACCACTGCTCCCACTTTTCCACCGGAAGCGAGGAGCGGTCCCATCGAACGTCCGACAGCAGCGAAGGACCGGGGCCCGGGCTGATTTTCCGCTTCGACTTCGCCAAACCGTGGCGTCCGAACAGAGGGCACAGGAATCGCCGGCAGCGCCATCGCATTGCCGTCCCCACATACAGAAGAGATTGAGACTTTGGACCTGAAACCACATCTGCCGCAGCCGCGAGGGCCGATCACTGAAGAGCTGTGCGACCGCTTGCCGCACGGGGTAGATGAATTCTCCCGCATGGTCCCACACCCCACCGACCGGGTGCCGGAAGAGGATCTGCAACTCGCACTCCACATTTGCTATGGGCTGCACTACGACGGATTTGCCGGTGTCTCCGAAGAGTGGGAGTGGATGCCCTCCCTGTTGGTGCTGCGCAGACAGCTCGAGCGAATATTCCTCGAGAGGTTGCTCGCCGATCCGCTCATGACACAAACGCTGCCGGGCGCCCCTACGGAGTCCCCCGAGGTCCAAAGGAGGCTTCGATCGCTCCTGGATGAAGAGGGCGGGCCTTCCCTCTCCACGTACATGAGCGAACGGGGGACCGAAGAGACGCTGAGGGAGTTCGTCATCCATCGCAGCATCTACCAGCGTAAAGAGGCGGATCCGCACACCTGGGTCATCCCCAGAGTCAGAAATCGGGCCAAGTCCGCTCTCGTCCATCTCCAGTCCGACGAATATGGAGGTGGTCGTCCGGGGAGATCCCACGCCGAACTGTTCGCAACCACCATGGCCGTCCTCGAATTGGATCCGAGCCCAGGGGCGTACATCGACCGGGTGCCCGGCGTCTCCTTGGCCACGGACAATCTCATCTCCTTGTTCGGACTCCACCGGCGCTGGAGGGGAGCTCTCGTGGGACACCTGGCCGCATTCGAAATGACTTCCGTCGTCCCCATGTCCCGCTATGCCTCGGCCATCCGACGAATCGTCAAGAGCGATCGTGGAGCAGAGTTCTACGATGTGCATGTCGAGGCGGACGTTGCCCATGCCAGGATTGCCGCCACCGACCTGGTCGGGGGATTGACGGAATCCGATCCGGAGGCCGCGGGCGACATCCTGTTCGGGGCCGCCGCGCTGCTTGCCGTCGAGCGTCGCTTTGCCAACCACCTCCTGGACAGCTGGGCCTTGGGGGCTTCTTCCTTACGCCTACCATCCGCGGAGGCGGAGTCGTCCCTTGCCACCCAAGGGCAGGTTCTCTGTCTAGAGGATCTGAGGCTCGACCAAGTCAGATGTTCCGAAGATCGATCACCAGACGGCTATGGGTCGAGGGAGACCTTCAGGTAGCCAGCGCGGGCACTGACGCCGGCGGGCGGCACCTCCATCCCCTGCTGTTCTTACCAAAGGCCGCCGAGCGCAATGTCGACCGCGCTGGTGACGGGAACGGCCGCCACCGGGATGCCGACGTCAGTCGCACTCCGTATGGCCCGAAGGTCCAAGAGCTCGTCCATGTCAGGCGGAAGAAACCGTGTCCGCTGGGCGTAGCTGTGCCTGTCGGTCCAGCCCGCTGGATCTCCGTGGTGATAGCGCAAGGGTGCATAAATATGCAGGTGCTTTCGGGCACGGGTCAACGCGACATAGAAGAGACGACGTTCTTCATCCACGCTTTCCTTGTCCCCTGTGGCCAAATCGGAAGGAAAGGCTCCGTCCGCGGCATGGATCAGGTGGACCGCGGCCCACTCCCCGCCCTTGGCCGAGTGCACGGTTGAGAGCGTGAGCCAATCGTCATCCAGGGTCGGCTTGCCGGCCAAATCCCCGGTCGAAGCGGGAGGATCCAACGTGAGGTCAGCGAGGAAGCCTTCGCTGTTCTCGTAGCCAGACGCCAGGCCGGCGAGGGCGTCGAGATCGGCGAGCCGCGGCTCGGGATGGTCGTAGCGGCGTCGGATCATCGGCTCGAGAGTATGGCGCAGCGCCTCAACCTGTGGGCCGGGAGGGAGTCCCGGTGCAGTGCATATCCCGAGTCCAGAAGCGATCTGGGTCAGATCCTCCACCGATCGGTGAGCGATCCGCTCTCCCGCCGGATTCGAACAGAACGTACCCAGAGGGTTCGGACCATCGCTCCCGGGATTTCGAACACCGAGGGCCTCGACGATCCGGTTCGCCGAGCCTGGTCCGATTCCGTCGGCCATTTGCAGAACCCGCATCCATGCCAACTCGTCCCACGGATTACCGACGACCCGGAGAGCGGCGACCAAGTCCCGTACGTGGGCGGCCTCGAGAAATCGGAGCCCGCCGAACTTGACGAACGGGATTTTGCGGCGGCCGAGTTCAACTTCGAGCAGGTCGCTGTGATGAGAGGTCCGGAACAGGACGACCTGGTCCTTCAGCAAGATCCCCGATTCGTGGTGCTCCAAGATGCTCTGGCACACGGCCTCGGCCTGGCTCTGCTGGTCCGGGCATGTGGCCAGAACGGGACGGAGGCCACCACCGTCCGCCGTCCACAGTTGCTTTCGATATCCCTCCCCGGCACCGGCGATCACCGCGTTGGCCAGGGCGAGGATGGGACCGGTCGACCGGTAATTCTGCTCCAGCGTGACGGTCGTCGCCCCCGGGAAGTGGGCGGGAAAGTCCAAGATATTGCGAACGGTGGCAGCCCGAAACGAGTAGATGGCCTGGGCATCGTCGCCCACCACTGTGAGGCGGGCGTCCCTCGACCGCAGTGCTCGCAGTATGTCCGCCTGCACGACGCTCGTGTCCTGATACTCATCGACAAGTACATGATCGAAGGTTGCGGCCAGGACCGGGCCGACGTCACGATCGAGGACGGCAGCGCGCCAATGCAGCAGGAGGTCCTCAAAGTCCAGGAGGTGTTGCGCTCGCTTTCGCTCCGTATACGCCGAAAAGATCGCGCCCAGGCCTTCGATGTCGTCGGCGCACCAGGGAAAGATGCGCAGGACGGTGTCCTCGAGCGTCACCTGGCTGCTGACGACGCGTGAATAGATCGCTGTCACCGTCTCCGTGCGGGGAAACCGATGACGGACACCGGCGGCGATCGGTGCGCGAACCAGACCGATGAGGTCACGGACGTCACCCGGATCGAGCACACTGAATCCCTCGGCCAGGCCCAGCGCCGACCTGTACCGCCGCAGGACACGATGGGCGACCGAGTGAAACGTCCCTGCTTCCACCCGGCGCGCCGACGCGGGATCAGCGATCTGTCCCGCCCGCCGAATCAATTCAGCGGCCGCGCGCCGGCTGAACGTGACCAGAAGAATCCTCTCGGGGGCCACTCCCTCCTCGAGGAGCCGCGCCAGTCGGCTCACCAGTGTCCGTGTTTTACCGGTACCGGCGCCCGCCACGATGAGCAACGGACCGCCTTCGTGGTCAACGGCCGTTCGCTGCATCTCGTTCAGTCCCTGCGCCCATTGGGGGGACTCGGACGCGATGGTGGATGCCACACGACCACTCTAGCCCTGTCACGAACATATGTTCGCCGCTTCCCCAGGGCCGGGTGCAGTGACTCCCCGCTTCAGCCACGATCTGGCGCGAAGACGCAGGTCTAGGATGTCGGTGGTCGGAAGGCGGGGGGAACCATCGATGATCGAGAAGTTGGTTCAGGCAAGCGTCAGGGTTGGCAGCTGCCCGCGCCGGAACCCCCTGGCGTGCGGGGCCGGGTGGTGAGTACGGCACACTCGGTGCGGCGCCGTCGTTGGATCAATCCGGTCACCATGGGCGCGATCGGCCTCGTGGTCCTGGTTGCCATCGGGATCTCCATAGGCATGCTCGCCGGCGGCTCGGCCAGCGGAGGCAGCTATGACGGGTCCTTCGGGTCCAATCCGAACGGTGTCGGTGTCACCGCTGATTCGGGGACGACTGGCGGTACCGGCACAGCCAGCGGCGGAGCGAGCGCAAACGCCGGGAGCTCGGGCGCCGGCAACACCGGGACAGGCAATACGGGAAGTTCGGGTGGTGGCGCCAACCCGCCGCAGACGGGCGGTACCGGGGTCGGCAACACAGGCGCGGGCGCCGGCGCCGGTACGGAAGGTTCCGTCGGAAGCGCGGGCACCGGCACGGGCGGTGCCGCGGGAGCGGGATCCGGTACCCCGGGGACGAGTGCCGGGACCGACTCGGGGGGTGCCGCGGGGAGTGCCGGAGCAGGAGGTGCCGGAACTGCCGGAAGTGCCGGAGCAGGAGGTGCCGGAACTGCCGGAGGTGCCGGAACGGTGGCAAACGGATCCGGAAACAACACGGCAAACAGCGCGGCAGGCAGTGGTGCCGGCGTCACGCCGCCTGTTGGAACCTCGAGTTCCACCGCCGGTTGACGGCACGCGGTGGAACACCGGGCTGCCGTCAGCGTCCGGATCGTCTCCTGCGCCAGTCGCAGACGAAGGCGACAGCCAGTACCACGGGGGTTAGCACCAGGAGCGGGACGTAGAAAGAGAACCCCTGGTACTGGAAGTCCACCCTGTGGGTCCCCGGCCCCACGCTGATCCCGACCAGAGCCGGTGCCACCATGACCGTGGTCGCCGCCTCGCCGTCGAGGCGGACGGACCACCCGGGGTCGAACGAGGCCGACAGCACCACCAAGGCACACGTTCGCAACCGGACGACCATCCGGGCTGAACCCTGGTCGAGCTGGACCTGCTCGGAGAGGACGGCTCCATCGGTCTGATCGGTCAAGGAGGGCCCGGAGCCAGGGACGTCCTGGGTACCGCCGCCCGCGTAGTTGACGAGGAGGGCATTCCCCTCCCCGGGCAACGGGGAGCGGAGGTAGGCCGCCGATCGACGACCGATGTCGGCCCGGTTCGCCGTGAGGGTGCCGTCGACTCGGGCGACGAAGGCGTAGCTGACCGAAGGCAGCTCCCACAGGGCGTACGGGGCACGGACCATGACCAGCGTGGCCGGTACCGGCGGTCGCATGCCCTGGGGCGCGAGAATATAGCGGACCCCGAACAGCTTGTAGTCGCCCGGATTCGACTGGTCGAAGTAGTACTCGGGATCGGTCATCAGTGATGCGGTCCGCAGGGTGTACCCCACCTCGTCGATGTCCTGGCTCTCGAGATACTTGAAGACCGGCACGGCACCGACCGTGAATTGCTGGCCCCAATTGTTCGGTGACCCGGCGTAGACGCGTCCGTCGCCCGCGCCACGGATCCGGTTGAGGATCGGGGTCATCGTCGCCCCCTGGCGACTGTCGGCCACCCGTTGATCGTTGACGGCGGCGGCGTTGTGCCGATCGCCGGCTACCAGCTGGGTCCAGGCCGGGGCCAGCACCACCACTCCCAGGAGGACGGCGGCGGCCAACGCCGAGCGACGCACCCAGGGCCGCGCGTCGGCTTGGGTCCATCCGGGTTCCTGCCATCGTCGGACGAGAAGAAGGGCGGTTGTGCCCACGACCGTCACCCCCAAGCCGGCCAGGTACAGGCCGGCAAGCTGGATCCCGGACATGAACCGCCTCATGAAGATGTCGGTGCTGCCCGGAAGGATATCGACGAGCGACCCGAACGTCGTCCGGCCGAACGAGAGGAGCAGGCTCATGACCACGAGGAGGAGGAGGACTCGGACGCGCTCGTCGCGTCGGAACCGGACCATGCTGGTCACCAGCCCGACGGCGGCCAGGAGGGTCAGGACCGGCAGGCGACCCGCGTCCAGCAGCTGACCGGACACCATCCAGGAGAGGACCCGCCGAGCGCCGTAGCCGTTCTCGAGGGCGGTCCCACCCAGGATCTCGTTGACCGCGGCCCACCGGGCCGAGAGGACCAGCGGGATGGTCACCCAGGCCGTGGCGGCCACCGTTCCACCGGCGACGATGAGGGCGCGCCCGATCCGGGGCTTCAGGGAGGACGGGGTGAGGAATGGGAACACGAGGATCGGGATCAGGGCGAGGTACCCCGTCTCGAAGTGCAGCATCACCGTCAACGACGCGAAGGTGATGGCGGGCAGGTACCGACGACCCTCACTGATGGCCTGCCAGCAGTACCCCCAGGCCAGGGGCAGACAGAGCATGGCCCACAGCTGGGTCCAGACACCGAATCCGACCCACACATAGGCCTTGGCCTCGAAGCCGACGCCGATCGTGCTGACGATGAACGGGGAGAGCAGTGCGGCCGCCCCCGCCGTCCACCGTTGGAATCGCAAGGCGCGGGCCCCCAGATACACGGTGACAGGCCAGAGGCAGACCAGCAGGTACAAGCTCCAGGCGAAGGACCGGTTCGGTCCCATCAGGATGCCCGCCAGACCGGTGATGGTGGAAGGAAGGCTCTGGTAGTGCAGGAACTGGGGGGATCCGAGACCCAGGTATGGGAACCAGCTGGTCTGGGGCAGATGACCTGCCTCGATCCTGGCAGTGGCGAACCGGACCATCTGCTCGTGGACGGAGCTGTCGTCGAGGTAGGTGACGGGAAGCACCTCGGCCCGGAGGAACCAGTAGTTGAACAGGACCGGCGCCAGCACGAGCAGCCACTCGGGTGGAAAGGAGCGCCAGCTGTCCGTCCTCTCCAGGCGATCCTCCGGGTCGGTGGGCTCAGCCAAGTCGGAGTGTCTCGAGCGGCTCGAGACGAGCCGCTTTGATCGACGGGTACAGTCCCGCGGTGACCGAGACGAGAAGTGCGAGTCCCATCCAGATGGGGATGTCGCCGTAGTCGATGACGACGGTCCAACCCTGGAAGGCGGAAACGCTGTAGACGATCAGCACCCCGAGCGCGGCGCCGATCGCGCCGCCGAGCACACCGACGAAGAGCGATTCGAGGAGGAACTGGGACCCGATCTTGGACCGGCTGTGCCCGACGGCGCGCCGGATGCCGATCTCCGCCGACCGCTGGATCACCGAGATGGACATGACATTGGCGATTCCGATCCCACCGACGGTCAGGGCCAGGAGACCGGCCAGGAGCGCCACCTGCTGCAGGGTCTTGTTGGCCTGAGCCGCGGCTTGGAGCACGTCGCTCGGGATCTGCGTCGAGGTCTGCGTGGGACCACCCAGATTGAGTGCGATCGGAATGGCGCTGGCGGTGGCCTGCGTCGTTCCCGGCACTGCCCGGATATAGAGCTGGTTGGGCCGTCCGTTGGTGTTGAAGATGTTCTTCGCCGCCCACTGGGTGACGAATGCCGCATCGTCCAGCTCCGGATCGAGCGCCACGGAGCCGAGTACGCCGACCACACCGAAGTTGGTCCCGTTGAGGCGGACGGTGCGGATCTCACCCGGCAGGTACCCGTACTGCTGGGCGATCCCCTCGCCGAGCACGACTGATCGGGTGTGGAGCTGATTGTCGGCGCCGTTCAGCCACCGACCGCTGACCATCGGGACACCGAGGACGGAAGGCAGTTTGTCGTCGGCCGCTCGCACCGGAACGGGAAAAGCCTGATAGTAGGTACTGGCCCCCTGGATGGGCAGCGCCACCACCCCGGAGAGATTGGTGGTGGCCGACGCGCTGGTTACCGTGGAGACGTTCTCCACGCGCTCGACGGCATCGCTGGTGAACGTCGGATTCTGTGATCCGAATGTCCCGCCGGCCTGGGCGATGATCAGGTTGGTCCCCAAGGTCGAGAGTTGGGCCTGCAGCGCGCCTTTGGCGCTTTCGGTCAGGCCCACTGCGCTGACCATGGCCGCCACCCCGATGATCGGGCCCAGCATGATCAGCAGGGTGCGGATCTTTCGTGCCCGGAGGCCGGACCAGGCCACGCCGAGCAGGTCGTCGAAGTTGCTCATCGGACAGGTGCGGCCAGGTAGTCGTCGCTCACGATGCGCCCGTCCCGCATGGAGACCATCCGGTGCGCGGTGGACGCCACCGTCATGTCGTGGGTGACCATGACGACCGCCCGCTCCGGCGACTGCAGGCTACGGAAGATGTCGAGGACGTGGGCTGCGTTGACCGAGTCGAGCGCCCCCGTGGGCTCATCGGCCAGGATCATCAGGGGGTCAGTCACAATGGCGCGTGCCAGGGCGACGCGCTGTTGCTCACCTCCCGACATCTGCACCGGTCGGTGATCGGCGCGTTGGGAAAGACCCAGCCGCTCGAGCGCGGCCAGGGCCCGATCACGACGCTCCTTCGGCCGGAGATCGCGATAGAGGAGCGCCGTCTCCACGTTGCCCACCGCGGTGAGATGGGGAATGAGATGGAACTGTTGGAAGACGAAGCCAATAGAGTCCCCGCGCAGCTTGGAGCGGGTCGGGTCGTCGAGAACACTCACATCCTGCCCGGCGATACGGATGACTCCTGAAGTGGGTAGATCGAGGACGCCGAGCAGGCCGAGCATGGTGGACTTCCCCGATCCCGATGGCCCCACAATGGACATGAAGTCACCGGGAAGTACCCGCAGGGACACGTCGCGCAAGGCGTAGACCTGGATCTCCTCGCCGTAGACGCGAGAGACCGACTCGAGCTCGAGGAGGGGCAGCGTCTTGACCTCGGGCGTGCCGCCGGGCGGGGTCTCCTCCATGGTGGGAGCCACGGTTACGTCGAGACTTCCACGATCACCAGCTGTCCGATCCTCAGGCCACCGGTAATCTGGATGTAGGAGCCCTCGGTGAGCCCGGTTTTCACCGGGACCTCGGTGATCCTGCCTCCCTTGGTGAGATCGACCACCCGGACCACGTCGGTGCCGGATCCGTCCTGCTTGACGGCGGCGATCGGAACGGTGAGCGCGTTGTTGACTTCCTGGGTGACGACATTGATCGATACCTGGGACCCGTCGGCGCCGGTGAGGTCGGAGACTTCGATCTTGCCCTCGTACACCTGCGACGACTGACCCGCGCCCGAGCTGACTTCAGTGGGATCGTTGTCGAGCTCGGTGATGACGCCCGTCCCTTGGTTGTTCTCACCGGAGATCTGTACCGTGCAGGGCTGGCCCACGCTGAGCTCGCTCCGGTCGGCGGCCGACGCCTGCAGGGTCACGCTCAAGTTCGGCTCGGTCAACGTCAGGATCGCCTCGCCGGGCTCCACTGTCTCGCCCGCCTTGACGTTGACCTGCCCGACCCGGGTGGGCCAGTGGCCGACGATCATGTCGGTCGGCTCGAACTCGATGTTGGTCTGGATGGACTGCAGGACCACGGTGACCTGGGTCTGCCCTGCTGGAAGGAGGGCGGCTCCGGCCAGCGGCACGTAGTTCTGGCCGGGTTGAGCCGTGCCTTCGACGGCAAAGCTGACCGAGGTGTTCTTCGCCGGCGCCTGATTGGCGGTGATGGTGAAGGATGCGGCGCCACCCTGGGGGATGGTCGACGCAGTGGCCGCGATGGTCAGCATCGGGACCACTGACGAGGTGATGGTCACCTGTGTGCTGTTCGGAGTGCCGATCTGATACGCGGAGCTCTGGGCCAGCGAGACGTCGAGGACCCGGTCGGACTCGACGGTGTTGTTGGTCACGGTCGGAATCTCCACCTCTTCGCTGGTCTGGCCCGCCGGTACCACGATGTTTCCGCTCGGAACGGTGTAGTCGACACCCTGTTGGGCGCTGCCCTGATACGCCAACTGAATGGTGAGAGGCGTGCTGACCGCTTCACTCAAGCCGACAGAGACCTCATAGGGCTGGCCCTTCTGCAGATAGGTGGTCGATGAAGTCAGCGTGACCGTCGGTCGGGCATTGCTCCCGCTGATGGTGATCACCGCCGAGCCTTGGGCGGCCACGGTGTAGGCAGCCGGCGAGGGGGTGATGGAGACGAGGATGTAGGTGTTCGGCTGGATCACTGAATTCGCCACCGTATTGACCGTGACGCTCGCCGACGTGGTCCCGGCGTTGATGGTCACAATGGGATTGACGGGTTCGTAATCGGTCCCCGGGGTGGCACTCCCCGAGACACTGAGCTCGACCTGAAGATTCTGGAGGGGTGCCTGGTTGGCCGACACGGTGAGTGTGGTCGATCCTCCGGGCGAAACGGTGCTGCCACCGGTAATGCTCAGCGCCGGCACATTGGTATTGGCGATGGTGGTCGAGGCGGATGCGGGGGACCCGACCGAATAGCCGGAGCCGGAGTCGATGGCGAGGGTGAGAACCGGATTGGATGCCAACGTCGTCGTGAACCGGGTCTGGACCGGAACCGACACCGAGGTGGCACCGGCCGGGAGTGTGGCCGACGCCGGTGGTGTCACGATGTTCTGGCTCCCAGCCGTCCCGCCCGCACTCAGATTGACGGTGATCGGGTTGGACGATGCCGCGGACGCGCTGATCACGAAGGTCGCGGCCGTGCCTTCGGAGACCTGGCTGGCCACCGACTGGATGGTGAGGACCACCGGGGCGACGTGGGCCACGTCCGACTCGAGCGTGGCCGTGTGGGCCGAGGTGCCCGCCGTACGATCGGCGGTGGTCTGGGCCGCGGGTGGGCCGATCACGAGGGGCGCCGAGTCCTCGGCTCCCAGCTGGTACCCGGTGCCCTGTTGGAGCGAGACCGTTACCGCCTGTGGATTGGCCGGCGTGGAGTTGGGATAGTGGTGCTGGGCCTGCCATTGGGCCAGGGCGAATTGGGTCTGTTGGTCGAAGTAGTTGTTGAGCGTGCCCGGGTAGTCGCCGGCGGCAGCAAGGATCTGCTTCAGCTGGAGCACGTCGTCGCCCTGATCGCCCGGGGCCAACGAACGAAAGAAGGGCACCGTGCCCTGTTCGGCGATAGCGTCCCGACCGTTGATGGCGAACATCGTTTGGCCGGCCCGGGTCGTCGAACCGTCGGCCGAGGTCACCGAGCTGATGATTCCCTGGGTGGCGCTGGTGATATTGCGGATCGACTTGCGGGCCAGGGTTCCGGTGAGCGTGACCGTGTTCTGCAGCGTGCGGGCCTGCACCCTGCTGAAGATGGCGACCTGACCCTGTCCGGTCGAACTGGCACTGCCGTCCAGAGCCAGGGTGAGGCCAACGGTGGCCGCCACGGCAATGACGGCACCCACGGCAATCTTCCGATTGCGAGTCATCTTCGGGAAGCGCATCCTGGTCACGAGCCTCCGGACTGGGCCTTGGCCGCACACGCGGACAGATCAGGGCTGGAGAGAATGCTCTGGCCCGGTGGAGGCTTGATCTGAGAGGTGCTGCCTCCCGCCGCTCCGAATGAGAAGAGCAGTCCTTTGGCATTTGGTGTCGGGGTGGGTATCTGCCAGCCGCGTCCGATCATGCAGCTCCGCCATTTGAGATAGTCCTGGTTCTCGACCTTCACCTGCTTCGGCGTCAGATTGTCCTGCGCGCTCTGCTCGGTCTTGAGCGCCTGGACGATATTGCTCTGGGCTGCACAGGTGGCAAGGCTCTTGAGATACGTCGGGTTGTTGGCAGCCGAATTCGGATCGTTCGCACTGGGCGCGCCGATGAACTTGACCCCCATCCCGGTCAGGCAGGATTGGAAGATCCCGATGGCGGTAAAAAGGGCCGTCGTCGGGCTCTGCTTGGCCAGCGGGATCGTCGCACTCGTCGACTTCTTCCCACCACCGGCGCTACCGGAAGGAAATGCGGACCTCGGGAGCTGCCCCGCGGCGATCAGCGTCGGAGCTGCCGTCGGTGTCGTGCCACAGCCGGCCACCACCGTGGCCATGGCCAACCCTCCGAGCGCAAGCACCAGACCCCACCGCCAGCTCCCTGTCGTCATGTCGACCTTCGCAGATTGACCGCTCCCGCCGGACGCCACGACTACCCCCTCGGCCGTGGCGCGAGCCGCAGCCATTTCCCGCCAGAGTCTGACAAGTGTTGCTCCACTTGTCAACACGATCGTTTGTTCGGACGGTGCAGAATCAAAGAACCCGATGCATGATTCAGTACCCAGGGAGCAGGCCCTCCTCCGATAGGCCACCGGAGGTCGGCACCCGTTACCGCGCCTACTCCGGCCCCGTCTCGTCGTCCCACCGGGGCGAACCGTCGGCGATCCATGCTCCGATGACCTCTTCACAAGGAACCACGAGACCGGCGATGTTCGGATAGCCGGCATAGGGGGCGAGCATCACCAACGTTTCTCGCAGTTCGTCCGGGGTGAGCTCGCCTCGCTTGAGCGAAGCCCGTGCCTGGATCTTCCAGGTGTCGACCTGCCCGTTGGCCGCGATGACGCCCATCAGAAGCATGCGACGGGTTCGGACATCGAGCACGTCGCGTCGCCAGACCTGGTCGAAGAGTGTCTGGACCATCACATCGTTGAACGCCATCGTTCCCTCGGGGAGCGTGACGACGTCACCGGCATAGACATCGCGGAGGACCTCGAGTCCGCGGTCATACGGTGCAGGCGATTCCTCGGACATGTCATTTCCTTTCGTATCAATGCCGCTCTGGCACCGGTCAAGACGTGGCGGCGATTTTCTGCTCGGCCTCCTCGGGCAAACGGTAGGTGCGGAGGAACTGCTCGGCGGCCACGTCCCGGGCGGGCAGGTCAATCTCATTCTCAACCCCGACCAGGCGTATGAGCTCGAGGTCCTTCACGATGATGGCGGCCGACGTGCGCCGCATGGGCAGGAGGTTCCGATCGGCGATGATCTCGTCAGGAAGTTCGTGGAGCCCGAAGAACATCGCTCCCATGTCGCCCAACTGGCCATTGGCCCGCATCGCCTCCTTCAGCCCCGAAACGGGAAGGTCGAGGTCGTTGGCCAGTCGGACCGCTTCGGCGACGCCGAGATGGGCGACGTAGGTCTGCAGGTTCAGACAGAGCTTCAACAGATTGGCGTTCCCGAGGGGCCCGGCCTGGACCAGGGTTTGACCGCAGGCCGACAGGATCGGCGCCAGAGCAGCGATGTCCTCAGGGTCACCGCCGAGTAAAAAGGTGGTCCGCCCCTCTGCGGCCGCAACGTGCCCACCGGTGAGACACGCCTCCACCACCCTGATGTCATGTTTGGCAGCCTCGTCGGCCGCCCAGCGGATCGTCTCGGGAAGGACGGTGCTGTGAATGGCCACAACGGCACCCGATGACAAGTTGGCGAGAAGCCCCTCAGGCCCTCCGAGCACCGACCGAACGTGGGCATCAGCCGGGACGCAGATGCCCACGATGTCGGAGGCCTTGGCCAGCTCATCCACCGAATGGGCCCCGACCGCACCTTGCTCGACCACTGCCCGCAGGGGTTCCGGGTCGAGGTCGTAGACGGTGGGCCGAAGCCCGGCACGTAGCATGCTCTCGACCAGGGGCCGACCGATGAGGCCGATCCCGACAAATCCGATCCGAGCGGTCATGACGCAGGCTCCGGTTCGCTCTGACGGTGCGGTGTTGCGGACAGTGACGGGCTGAGAATCGTTCTGGTCGTCCGGAATGTTCGCTGGGCAATTCTCCATCCGTCACCGTCACGGATGAGTTCGTCCTCGTACGTCCCGATGGTGTCGATCCAATCCTCGGGGTGACTGGCCAGGACGGTCACGGCGTGGACATAGCTGACCGATACGGCGCCGTCGCCCTCGATGTCGGTTTGAAAGTTCGAAAGAAAGTGTTGCGTACGTCCCATGCCCGCGTGGGCCGCGACCATGAAATCCGTGAGGCCGTCGATGCCTTGCCACACACCGATATCGCCATAGTCGGCGACGACATCGTCGGTGAAGCACGACCGGAAGCATCGCCAATCCGTGGTGTCTATGGCTCGTGCGTAACGGACCAGCACCGCTACGACCCCCTCGTGTCCGGGCTCCATCCTCAGCTCCTCCCGACCGGTGAAGGCACCAGGTGCCGCCTCAGTGCCAAGGTCCTCTCATCCGCAGCCACCTTGCCAGAGAGCTTTACACCTGTCAACCTCTAGAGATGGTGCGCCGCCGATCAAGGAGACAACTGTGCGGGAAGCACGACCCAGGCCCGCCTCCTCCTGCCACCAGCATGGTCAAGCGCCTCGTCGACGCCATGGGTTCATCGCGATGACGACCGAGGGCAGGCAGACCGAAGCGGCATCATCTGTCCGACCGCGCCAGTCCCTGTCCGAACGTCAGGCGGTGACGGTTGCCGCACTGCTCGACGCGGGCCTCGCGGAGCTGAGCGATGTGGGCTACGACAAGCTCACCATCCGTTCAGTGGCCCAAAGGGCCGGTGTCACCCATACGACCGCCTACGGCTACTTCACATCGAAAGCACATCTCGTCTCCGAGCTGTACTGGCGACAGACGCAGTCGTTGCCCGCTCCCGAGGTCAGCCTCAGCGAGTCGTTCGTCGGACGGGTCCGAGCCGCTATCGAGGGTCCAGCTTCGGCGCTGGCTGCGAACCCGGCCATGGCCCGGTCCATCTTCGTATCGATCCTTTCTGATGAACCCGACGTCCGACGACTCCGAGCCGCGGTGGCTCGGGTGCTGATCAGTCGGCTCCGAACGGCACTGGGCCCCTACGACGACCCGGAGCTCGTCGACACACTCTTCATGGCCTACAGCGGAGCGATGATGTTCGTCGGTACGGGCAACCAGGATTTTCTTACCGTGATCCCACGGATGGAAACCGTGGCCCGCCAAATCGACCCCACCTGATGGCCATTCATCGTCGACCAGCGTCGATCGGCACTGGAAGTCCACCGACGTGGTCGAACCCTGTGCCTTAGGCGGTGACGCCGGCCCGGGCGGCCGCAGGAAGGGCACCCCGCGCGCCTGATCGACCTCCTCCCATCTCAAGGTCTCCGATTGATGAGCCGATGACTCAAGGCGTGTCGGTGATTCGGCACGACCGGGACTCCGGTCCTGGCCCGAGTGGGAGAGGAGTGCCCATGACCGTCGACCAACAGGAACTGCGGGCTCGCCCCGACGAAGAGGCGGCAGGGCAACCGCTCCCGAATCCGTCGGCGACAGGTGCCAAACGCTTGACCGCCCTGAGCCGGATGGGCGTACTCGTACTCCCGATCGTCTGGATGGTGGCGTGGGTACTCGCCCTTACCCAGGTGCAGGCATCGGGGTTTCATGCCGATCAGGGATTTTCGGTAAATGCCATCCGGTGGATGCTCTATCTCCCCGCGGGGTGGATGTTCATCGTCAGTGGTCTGATGCATACGAAATTTGCCAAGAGGACCGCGGAAATGATCGGGTGGCAGACCAACGGATTCCAGTATGAGCTCGGGTTCGTCTGTTTCGGACTGGGCATTGCCGGGGTCTACGCCTCGACCCACGGCTCCCAGTCATGGATAGCCGTCACCATTCCGACGACCACCTTCTTGGTGTTTGCCGGAATCAACCACGTCATAGAGATGGTGCGGGATCACAACTACAACCCGGGCAACACCTTCGTCTGCATCAGTGACTTCGGAGTTCCCATCTCATTGTGGGCGTTGCTTTTCGCCGCCCACATCGTCTGATCCTCGGAAGGCATTTGCCTGGCCGGGATGAGTGTCCGCCGTCCCGTCAATGACCGACAAGTCGGCACTCGCCTTCCGGTCCGTTCGACCGGCAGGTGAGCGGGACCGCTGCCGGCCTGACGTCACCCGGGTGGCGCACCACAGGTTGACGGTGTTCGGGCACCGGGTCGATCCGCTCCCCGACGTATCATGCCGACCTGGCCGATTCAACGTCGACCGATCCGACAGAGGGAACAGACATGATCACCGACGAGCGTGTAGGTCCAGTCTGGGTGGTTCATTTTGAGAGTGGTGAGAACAGGTTCAACGACGACTTCTTGAATGAGATCAACGAGGTACTCGACAGGATTGAAGGGTCAGGGTGGCCGACCGCACTGGTCACGACCGGGGCGGGAAAGTTCTATTCCAACGGGTTGGATCTCGACTGGCTCGGTTCGGCCCCGGAACCCGAAGCCTTCATGACCCGAATCCATGATCTCCTGATCCGCGTGCTGACCTTTCCAGCGGTGACCGTGGCCGCCGTCAATGGGCACGCCTTTGCTGCCGGGGCCATGCTGGC
The DNA here is from genome assembly GCA_963713625.1 of uncultured Acidimicrobiales bacterium. Classification (GTDB taxonomy): domain Bacteria; phylum Actinomycetota; class Acidimicrobiia; order Acidimicrobiales; family RAAP-2; genus Bog-756. Next base: position 298,983 of record CAVQMN010000002.1, read on the forward strand.
GAGTGCACACGATTTCTTGATCATGCGATCCGATCGGGGTTACTGGTGTCTCCCCGAGGTGGATCTTGGCCTTCCACTCACGCCGACAATGTTTGCCCTTCTTCAAGCACGCCTTTCAACATTTGCGCTGCACGAGGCCGTAACAACGGGCAGGCGATACAACGCTCAGGCCATGCTCGATGCTCGGATTGCCCACGAGACAGCACGTGAAGAGGACGTTGTGTCTCGAGCGGTCGAGCTCGCGATGGAGCTTTCAGGAAAGAATCATTCCGTCGTCGCCATTCACAAGCAGCTCATGTACGCGGATGTCATCGCCACGAACCAACGGTGAGCCTCGACGGAGGCCTCCACCGCTGATCGCGGAGTCAGGCCGTTCGCTCCCGTCGTTCTGAAGAAGTACGGAGGACGTCATATCGGCGGAACGAGTTGGGGCTATGAGCCAGCCCTCTGACGTCGCCCGCTACCTCACGCCGTCCGCCGTCGTGTGGGGTACCCGGCCCCAGACGGAGAAAAGGATCTGTTCAGCGGTATCAGAGATCCGTATCGACGCGTCCCGAACGTCAGTCGTCGTGCCCACGTGTTCCCCTTGGGTCCGGTTGTGGGTGGCGTGGCACGGAGCGTGCCGTGCCTCCAACAATCTCGAATATGCGGTCAGCGATTAGGGCGTCGCCGTGATAGTGGGCACCGGGCGGTTCATGCTGATGGCGATTCGGGCGATGCCGATGCCGGCCAGGACGAGCCCTGAGAACATCATCAGACCGAGCACGATCATGGCGGTCGGTGCCGGCGATGACGGCGACCTCGGCACGAGGCTCCCGAAGAACCAGGGGGCGTGGATCGCTAGGCTGATCCACCAGGTGAGGGCACCGGCAAAGATGACGACGAGGGCGGCTGCCATGGCGATGGCCAGCACACCGAGCGTCCGAGTGAGCCGCGACGACAGAGAGAGCCGATACACGAGAGCGACCACCGTCCCGCAGCACACGGCGACGGCGCACACCACCAAGAGCCCACCAATGACGGTCGTTACCTTCAGAGCCGGCGGGACGGCGGCGCGTGCTGACGGCCCAAGGTGATTGTTCCAGACAACGACCACAGCCGAGGCGGCCGCGGCCACCGTGACCGAGACTGCCGCTGGGCGGACCAACATCCCCAGAGGCTTCCAGCCGTCCGACCTGATCAGGTTCACGAGGGCCGGAAGGGTGACGAGCCCAGCAACGAGGAGGATCAGGACGCCCGCCGCGGCCGCGGCCTGCACGGCGACCATGGCAGCAGCCGGGACCCAGTTGTCCTGTCGGGGCATGGCGAGCGGCCAGTGTTCGGTGTATTTGGCGAACGCAGAGCCGGCAACCACGAAGACCCCCCAGGCGAGGAGGACGAGAAGCGAAGCGCCCCGGATCCGCATGTCGGTGCCGACCGAAGTCCCGACGAACCCTCCTGTCCGGAGGCGCTCGATCGAACCGGATCGGACCACCGAGAGCCGGGCGGTCATGGGGATCTTGCCGTCCCCATACCGGTCCTGCAGGTACCGAGCGAAGTCCTCCCCGTATTGGTCGCGCCATGAACGGGGATACCAACGCAGTTGGCCGGAGCGATCCGCACCCTCGGTCATCACGCCAGTCGTCCCTTCAAGAGCCCCAGTCGGTGCGTCCCAACGTCAACGGCCCGACGCATGTCACGCATGGCGTCCGTCAACTCGATTGCCCCTGCCGCAGTCATCCGGTACGGGCGCCGACGGTCAACCTCGGGAAGTGCCTCGATCAGGCCACGCTCCTCGAGCCGGGCGATGGCTCCGTACAGCGCGCCGGGACTGAGCTGAACTCCTGCGAACTCTTCGATGTCGCGGGACAGGGCGTAGCCGTGCTTCGGTCCCTCGGCGAGGCTCGTCAGAATCAGCAGAGGGGGGTCGTTCGCTCGACGGAGTCCCGCTGTCTTACCCGTCTTTCTCATATCCACCAGTATACTACGTACCAAGTAGTAACGCAAGAAGTAGTACCCGGATGTGACCGGCGATCCGCTCCTTTACGACTCACTGATTCTTGCCACAGTGGGGCCTCTGTCAGTTCGGTGGCTGGTCACCTAGAAGCGCTTCGATCTTGCTCGCGGCGCGGTCCACGTAGGTGAGGTAGCGGCCGAGATGCTCGGTGGCCTCGACGTCAATTCCGAGCCGGGATCGGGCCGTGCGAGCAAAGATGTCGAGCCGTGACCCTTCCATCCAGTCGTTGATCTCCGGATTCTCGGCCCAGCACTTCCGGTTGGCCAATTCGATCCGGTACATGCGGAGCCAATCGATTGGAACCGTGGGCGGCACAATCGGAGTGCAGATGCGGTTCTTCAACTCCTCGTCCGTGAACGTCGACTCCACGAAGCCGATGAGTGCGGCGCTGAAGGCCGGTTGGCAGGTGCGCACCCATTGGATGGTTATCCGGTCACCCGCGAAGACGGCTGTGGAGGGGTGCGTGGGGATGCCTGCGGCTGAGCAGTCGATGTGCAGGGTGGAAGGCCCAGTCGAGATGGCGCCGTGTTCCAACCGGATCTCATCAGCGTCGATGGCCGTCACTCGACCCAAGCGGATCACGCCCTCGATTCGACGGAGCCCGGCCACTTCTCGGTCACTCAGGATGGCGCAGTGATACGCCTCCGGCGCCACGCTCGGATCGAGTCGTCGCAGCTCGCCGGCGGCTTCCAGCCGGGAAAAGACGTCCTCGGCGGAGTCGGCCAGGGCTACGGCTTCGGCCTGGTCGGCGATGCTCTTGCAGAACGCGGCGAAGAAGTCGTCGCCGGGCTGGAAGTTGGCACGGTCCAAGATCCAGGAATCGCGAGGGACGATCCAGCGGATCCGATCGGGATCCGCCCCGTTCTCGAGAAGCCAGATGCAGGCGTCCATCCCGGTCTTGCCTGCACCGATGACCACGAAGTCCTCGTATGCCGGCGCAGCGCGGGGTAGATCGTTCAGTGGGATGCAGTCCGCTCCCGGAGCGATGGCGTAGGCCGGGGGGGTGGTTGAGGGGATGCGCATGCGGGAATGGGTGGCGTCGACGAACCGACGGGCCTGGACGGCGCATCGTTCCCCGGAGAGCAACGAAGTGACGACGCGGTCATCGCCCACCTCGCTCATCGGGAGGTACTGGACGCGACCCGAGGGCAGAAATCGTTGACGCATGGTCTGGTCGTAATGGCTGACCACCTCTGTCCCGGCGGCGAGGGCATGGAAGCCCGCGTTCAGGCCTATCCGATCAATCGTGTCCGAGCCGAGCGGCGTCGAGTTCACCCCGTAGAAGCTGGCCGGTTGGTGAAGGCGGACGAAGGGGTAGGCGTCGTTCCAGTGCCCCCCGGGGCGGTCCCGACGATCGACGATCACCAACGTCGCATCCGTCTCGGTCAGCACCGAATCGGCGAACGCCATCCCGGCGGCGCCAGCGCCCATGATCAGGTAATCCGCGGTGATCGAGTCTGTCATGTCCCTTCCCTGCTCTCGAACCAGCCGGAGCCCCCTGTTGACCGTGCCCCGGCCATGAGGGGCTGGGTAGATGCCGACCGAAGGCGTTCTGCGGCCGGCCGCCAGTGGGCTCCCGCAAGAAGTTGCGGACGGCGGCAACAGAAAAATACTTCAATGGACAGGACCGTGCCTTTCCGATGCTGATGGCTGATCAGCGACGGGGACCACCCTTCCATCCAAGCTGCAGTGGGTGTACTTTCGATCTTGTGCCGATGTATATCGACCGCCATGACGCTGCGGGAACGTCGCCGGAACAGTTGGCCGCTGCCCACCTCGTGGACATCGAGGTACAGGACAAACACGGGGTGAAATACCACACCTACTGGTTCGATCAGGACAAGGGAACCGTGTTTTGCCTCGCGGAGGGCCCAAACAAACAAGCGGTCGAGGCAGTGCATAAAGAGGGGCACGGACTGATGGCCAGCACCGTCTTGGAGCTCGATGTAGAGACGCCTCTCAATAGCTTCATGGGGTCCATGCCCGATCACCCTCCAGGCACTGCGTACACCGCACCCGCCATGCGAGCCATCGTCTTCACAGACATCTGTGGTTCCGTCGCTCAAACACAGCAGCTCGGTGATGCAGGACACATGGAGTTGCTCAGCGAACACAATTCGATCGTTCGGGAAGAACTCGTTGTCCATCATGGTCGCGAGGTCAAACACACTGGAGACGGGATCATGGCGGCCTTCACCTCCATCGTCTCCGCTGTTGACTTTTCGGTAGCCGTTCAACGACGCGTCCACGGACGCAACCTGAAGGCCCAAAGGCCATTCAATATCAGTATCGGAATTAGTGCGGGTGAGCCCGTCACCGACGACAATGACGACCTGTTTGGTGCCGCGGTCCAACTCGCTGCCCGGCTTTGCGCTTTCGCGTCCGACGGCGACATTGTCGTGTCGGTCGCCGTTCGAGAGCTCTGTATGGGCAAGTCATTCCGATTTGATAACAGAGGAGAACATGACGTGAAGGGTCTGCCAGAACCCATTCAGGTGTATGGGATCAACTGGACCGACTGACCTGGCGGATCGGCGACCGGTCGCGAGGGGTCCCGACCGCAGGCGTTGGTCAAGCACGCCATGGTCGTCAGGTCCCTGCGTCCCGGCCGACCAAGCTCGCCATCTCCAGAGCCGCGGCATAGATCCGTCGTGGCGCACGCACCGAACTCCCGGGCGCGCATGTCGAAGCGCATCATGAATATCGGCTGGCCCTCAGGCGTCTCGTGATGCCTCGGCCGCCCTGCTGAGCTTCGCCGATCTGCCCGACACGGCGTCTGTGAGATCGCCGTGGGTGATCACGTACGGCTCGTCCGCCATGATCGCCTCGATCACTCCGGCGGCGGCCTCTTCTGCAGTGGCCAACATGGCAGTCATCTCCTGATTGCTGGCGACCATGGCGTCGAAGTCGCCATCATTGGCAATGGGACGACGCAGGTGGCTGGGTTGCGCCGCTTCGCTGGTCTCGAGGTGGCGGGTGATCATCCCTGACGGGAACACCACCGTCACACCGATTTCATCGTCAGCGAGCTCGAGTCGGAGAGTTTCAGCGAGGCCCCATACGGCGAACTTGCTCGCCTGGTAGGCGCCAAGGCGGCTGGCCGGATCCAGGATCGATGACGATGTGGTGAAGGCGAGCCTGCCCTTCTCCGCCTTCCGGAGCAGGCGCAGGAACGTGCGGGCCACCCGGGCCGAGCCGATCACATTCACATCCAGCAACCATCTCCATTCGTCATCAGTGAATGTCTCCACGGCTCCGAAGAGTTGGACGCCGACGTTCGATACGACGAGGTCGACGGCGCCAAAACTCTTCTCGACGGCATTGGCGGCCGCTTCCACGCTGATCGCGTCGGCGACGTCAGTGGCAATACCGAGGACCCGGACACCGTGGGCCCCAGCCAGCCGGGTCGCCTCGGTGGCGGCCCGCTCTCCGTCCAGGTCGAGCAACGCCACCTCCATTCCAAGAGTTGCACAACGCCCACCGAGGGCGAGGCCAAGACCCGAAGCCCCACCCGTCACCACGGCCACAGTCATCAGATCTCCTCCGGCACGGAGAAGTCAGCATGGAGCCGGGTGAGCTTCGAGAACTTGATCCGCCACCCGTCCGCACCCTTCTCGTAGATCTCGTGATAGTGGCCGTAGCCGTCGAGCCGCATCCCGTTGGGCCAGATAACGATGTCGTTGAGCGCCCAGATCCCCGTGGCGGTCGTTTCCGAAGTGAGGTCGATTTCTGGCATGTGGCCCTGGTGGACGGTCACCGTTGAAGCCAGTGTTTCCTCCAGGAAGGTCATGAATTCGCTGGCCCCCCGTATGACGTCACCGCCGGCCCCCGTTGTGTCGATCACGACGTCGTCGGTGAACACCTCTCTCATGCCCTCCCAGTCCTTCGTGTCCATGGTCCGGAAATAGCGGGACTTCAGGCGCCGGATCGCCTCGACATCGTCCGCTTCGGTCATCGGCCGTCGCCCGCTGAGCGAACGGGGCCCTGTGACCGGATCAGGAGGAGGTCTGTCTTACTGGCGATCCTTGGCGGCGCCCCCGGGTGGGAACTCGAGGCGATGTTGGGCAATGCCGTCGTGGTCATAGCGGTCCCCTGATGGTTCAGCGATTGGCGGTTGTTCCGTCGCACACCGATGGTGGCGCCGCCCACTTTGTAAGTATACGTTAGTGACTACTTGGTGTCCAGCCGTCGGGGATTCGGGAGGAGAGTTCTCGGAATGCCTCGCCCGAGTCGGAGCAAAATAACTTCATGAGCGCACAGCCGTTGCGGGGTCGTCCGACGCAAGCCGAGGCATTGGCGATCGAACAACGACTCCGCGAGGCAGCGACAGAGGCTTTCGTCGAAAATGGCTTTGACGGCACCACCATGGAAGCCGTTGCGACAGCGGCCGGGATCACGAGACGAACGCTGTACGCGAAGTATCCGGACAAACAGGCGCTCTTTGCGGCGATGATTCCTCAGGCCCTTGCCGATATGCCGTTCCTGGGGGTCGACATCGAAGTTCCTGATGGTGACCTGAACTATGCGTTGCGCCAGTTGGCACGCCAGATCATCGAACGACTCGTTGATCCGACGGCGGTAAGGCTTCGGCGGCTGGCCATGCTCGAGGCGGACCGCATCGCAGAGCTCGACCCGGCCCAAGGCATGGATATGTGGTCAGCAAGCCTCCTTTCGATCGTCCAGCTGCTGGCATCCCACGCGGACGCGGGCGAGATCGTCACTGAAGATCTTGAAGTGGCCGCCGACCTCTTTCTCGCGATGGTTGCCGGCGGTCCAACCAAGTGGGCCGACTACGGCGTGTTCCGCTCCGCTGAAGAGCTCGAGCAACACATCGCCCGCGCCGTCGATCTTTTCCTCTCCGGCGTGCTGCTGCGGGCATGATCGAAAGTCCATCTCGAGACAGGCGCGATGCCGTTTTCACCACGGAATCGGACGACCGCTACCGCCCTTGTGGAGCAGATTCCGGTGGTAACCCAGGATCAGACGCCATCCAAGGGCTCGGGGTCATCAAGGTCTGATTTTCAGTGGCTCCGCGTCCTCCCGGGACAGCCCTCTCCGACGGTGCGTGTCCGGCCGCTCGGACCTCAGCGAGCAGTGTGCACGACACCGAATGGCAGTCTGAACTGGACTTTTTGGTGCGTTCGGCAGGATTCGAACCTGGAACCTTCTCATCCGAAGACCCCACCGTGTGGCACAGAACGGATCGTCGTGGCATACTCGACTCATGGATGCCACCTTGGTTCTCGGTCAGCAGGGTCGGGTCGTCATCCCGGCCGACATCCGGAGTGCACTTGGACTCGCTCCGGGGGATCGGCTCCATCTCCACGTCGACGGTCAGCGGCTCGTGCTTGAGCGTCAGCAGGACGCGGTTGCCGAACTGCGGCGATTAGCGTCTGCAGTCCCCAGGGAGCGCTCGCTCGTCGATGAGCTGATTGCCGACCGTCGGCTGGCCGCCGCTGCTGAATGACGGTCTTGGACGCTTCGGCCGTGCTCGCGCTCGTTCACGATGAGCCAGGCGCCGATATCGTTGCCGCCGGGATCGCCTCGGCCACCCTCGGAACGGCGAACCTGGCTGAAGTCATCGGGAAGCTGGTTGACGCCGGAATCGACATCAGACGAGTCCGCGAATTGCTTGCCGCCGCCGGCGTCACCATCGAACCGGTTTCCGAGGCCGATGCCGAGCTGGCCGGGGCGCTGCGCTCCATCAACGGTGGGCGCTCGCTGTCGCTTGGAGACCGCTGCTGCTTGGCGCTCGCAGTTCGCAGTACGCCAGCCGAAGTCCTAACGGCGGATCGGGCCTGGGCCAGCCTCGAGCTACCCGTCCGAGTGCGATTGATCCGGTAGCCCCACGGTCTTCGCTACGCCGATCGGAAGTGGACCCTCTGCCATCGCAATCACCCCCAACCGCCGGACCGCCAGCGCGGGCAATGCCGGCGCCAGGATCTACGGGGACAGGAGCGAGTCGCTCCGGGCGGATGTGTCTCCTGCTGAGATCATTGGTGCCTCACGCGCCAAATCCCCGAAAGTGCATCGCACCTTCGGGGACTTGAGCGCTTCGACGTTCAAGCGTCGCGGTGCGCTATCCGCATCGATGCTGCAGCCAAGACGATTGCGGCATAGAGGCCGAGGACAGCGATAGCAGCTCCTGGCCTCAGAAGGCCCACCGAGTGGTTGACTGTGACGGCGGCCTCGAGTGCGGTGCCAGGCAAGTACTGGCGGAGGCCGGCCGGGAGGAACTGGCCGAGCACGGCTCCCCCCACGATGACCAGCACCAGTGCAGTCGTTGCCCCTGCCGTGTGCCGGATGAGGGCGCCGAGACCGACCCCGATGATGGCGACGAGGCTCACCGCCAGGGCAGCGAAGACCAGCGCCCGCGGCACGCCGGGAGACCCGAAGGACACTTGCAGGTGCTTGCCGGCAAAGATCTGCTGACCGACCGCGAAACTGACCACGGCAGCCAGCAACGCCACCGGGAAGGCGAACGCCGCGGTGACCGCAGCTTTGGCCACAAGTACCAGCCGTCGGGCCGGTGTAGCGGTGAAGGTGGACCGGATCATCCCCGTCGCATATTCGGCAGTAACAGTACGCACGGCGAGGGCTCCGAGCAGCACGGCGCCGACCAAGAAGAATCCCCCTAACGAGCAGGCCGTCGGGTCGAACGTGGCTCGCTCTGCAGCGGTCATAGTGGCCCACTGGCCGGCCTGGGAGATGCAGAGAACAGCACCCAAGCCGATGGAAATGGTGACGGCGATGACCGCTGTCCGCCAGGTGGAGGGCAGCGTGCGAAGCTTGGTCCACTCGGACCTGAGAACTCTGCTGGTCGGAGCCGTTGGTACTCGCCGGGCCGGCGGTGTGAAGTGAATCGCATCGATGGTGTGGGGCGCAGTGCTCATGTCAGATTCCTTTGCTCGAGGCGGCCAGCTGGCCGGCGTGGTAGTCGGTTTCATCCTTGGTCAGGTCGAAATACGCCTCCTCGAGCGTTGACCCGAGCGGGGTCAGCTCGACGAGGGTGATGTCGTGAGCGAAAGCGGCTCCTCCGATGGCGGCAGCGTCCATGCCGGTCACGACCATGGCGCCGTCCGATCCGCACTCGATCAGGGCTCCGCGTTGGGTGAGGGCTTCGCCCAGGTCGGCCTGCTCCAAAGCTCGGACCCGGACACTCGGGGCCGTGTGGCGGTTGATGAACTCGTCGGTACCGGCATCGGCGATGATGCGGCCCCTACCGATCACGATCAGGTGATCCGCAGTCTGGGCCATTTCGCTCATCAGATGGCTGGAGAGGAAGACCGTGCGGCCTTCTGATGCCAGCGACTTCATCAGGTTTCGGATCCAGAGAATGCCCTCGGGGTCGAGGCCGTTGATCGGCTCGTCGAACATCACCGTCTCGGGGTCACCGAGGAGTGCGGCGGCGATGCCCAGCCGTTGGTTCATGCCGAGCGAGAAGGTTCCGACCCGCTTTCCTGCCACATCGCTCAGGCCCACGATGCCCAGGACGTCGCTGACTCGGCGACGGGCGATGCCGTTACTGTCGGCCATCCAGGTGAGGTGGCTGGCGGCACTGCGGCCGCCGACGATGGCCCCGGCGTCCAGAAGGGCCCCGACCGACCGGAGAGGGTCGGCCAGCTGGTGGTAGGGCCTACCGTCCACTCGGACTTCTCCGGAGGTTGGTGCGTCGAGGCCCAGGATCATGCGCATGGTGGTCGACTTGCCGGCCCCGTTGGGCCCGAGGAATCCGGTCACCTGCCCGGGCTTGACAGTGAAGGAGACCTGGTTGACCGCTACCGTCTTGCCGTAGCGCTTGGTCAGGTGGTTTGCCTCGATCATGGTGCTTCCTTTCCTCGATGTGCTTGGTCCTGGAGGCAGCCTGCGCTCGGTGCCTGAGGTGGGACTGACGTGACGCTGAGGTGGGCGGGTCAGCTCAATCACGCCGCACTTGGTCATCGGTCGTACCGTGGGGGCGTGGAAGTGAAGCTCTTCGGCGAGTTCGAGGTGGTCAGCGGGGGTGTGGCGATACCCGTTCGTGGCGCAAAGCAGCGGTCCCTCTTGGCTCTCCTGGCGCTCAACCGAGGGAATCCGGTCAGCGCCGATCGTCTCATCGACCAGCTTTGGGGCGACGGGCAGACGGCGAAACCGGCCAACGCCTTGCAGGCCCAGATCGTCCAACTGCGCCGAACACTCGGAGCCTCCGCCATCGTCACCTCCGAATCCGGGTACGCGCTCGACATCAGCGCCGCTGACTTGGACGCAGCCCGATTCGAGGATTTGGTAGCCGAAGGCCGCCGCCTGAGCACTGAGGGTGAGGCAGCCCGGGCGTCCGCCGTGCTTGGTGACGCCCTCCGGTTGCGGCGCGGCGAGCCGCTTTCCGAGTTCGCCTATGCCGGGTTCGCCGACGCCGAGCGGGCCCATCTCAACGAGTTGGCCCTCGTGGCAACCGAGTGCCGAATCGAAGCAGACCTGGAGCTTGGTCATCACAACGAGCTGGTGGGTGAGTTAGAAGCGCTGTGCCGGGACCACCCGCTACGGGAGCGCCTTTGGGAGTTGCTCATGCTGGCGCTCTACCGAGCGGGACGCCAAGCCGAAGCGTTGCGGGCCTACGCCGAGATCAGTGACCGCCTGGTGGACGAGCTCGGCGTCGACCCGGGCTCGAGCCTGCGGGAGTTGGAAACCCGCGTCCTTACCCACGACCCGTCTCTCGTCGCCGAGCAACCGCCAGCGCCCCGTGCCCCGGCGCTGCAGTCGGTCCCAGGGAACCTGCCCGAACCATTGAGCAGGTTCCTGGGGCGTGAGGCCGAACTGGAACAGGTGGTCGAAGCGATCGGCTCCAGCCGCTTGGTCACACTGATCGGACCCGGTGGAGTGGGCAAGACCCGGCTGGCGGTCGAGGCCGCCACCCGCTTGCGGGAACGGCACCGGGGCGGCACCTGGCTGATCGAATTGGCTGGCGTCGCCGACCCGGAAGGAGTCGCACCGGTCGTGGCCGGCACGCTCGGAGCCGTACGGCCTGCTCCGGGTGACACCCAGCCCTCCGGATCGACAGCCGAGCTCATCGCCCGCCACCTCGCCGGTCGCTCCCTCGTGGTCGTCCTCGACAACTGCGAACACGTTATCGGCGAGGCTGCGAGCCTCGCCCACACCCTGGTCGGAAAGGTACCCGGTCTTCGCCTCGTGGCCACGAGCCGCGAGCCACTCGGTGTTCCCGGCGAGATCCTCATACCCATAGCCGGGCTGGCATCCCCGGCCGCCATCGAACTGTTCGTGGACCGTGCTCGTGCGGTCCAACCAGGATTCAAAGGCGATGGCCCGGCCGAGGTGGTCATCGACGGCATCTGCCAACGACTCGACGGCCTGCCTCTGGCCATCGAGCTCGCCGCCGCCCGACTTCGAGCGCTCCCCCTGTCCACGCTGGCCGAGCGACTCGGCGACCGCTTCGCCCTGCTCACCCGCGGCGCCCGCACCGCGCTGCCCCGCCAACAGACGCTGCGTGCCGTCGTGGACTGGAGTTACGACCTCCTCTTCGAGGACGAGCGGCACTTGTTCGCACGGCTATCAGTCTTCGTTGGCGGCTGCGAGCTCGAGGCCGTCGAGGCCGTCTGCGTCGACGACAAGCTCCCGAGCACCGATGTCCTCGACGTCATGAGTCGGCTGGTGGACAAGTCCCTCGTCACGGCCCCGACACCGGGAGAGACTCGGTTCACTCAGCTACAGACGTTGTCGGAGTATGGCGCCAGCCGCCTCGAAGACTCCGACGACTCTGATCCGGTTCGCTCCAGGCACGCCGCCTACTACCGCCGCTTGGCCGAGAATGCCAACGAACGGTTACGTGGTGCGAGAGCGCCCGAGTGGAGCGAGCGCCTGACCCCGGAGTTGGGCAATCTGAAAGCTGCAATCGATTGGCATTTGAGCACCGGGAACATCGATGCCGCACTCTCCATGGTCTCCGGAATGGCCTGGCTGTGGTTCGTCAACAGCGATTTTGCTGAAGGCGCCCGTTGGCTGGCCCGCGCGCTGGGTGCCGAAGGGACACGCCGGGCTGAGCTGCATGCCACCGCCCTCGTCTGGCACGGCTACTGCGTCGGCATGTCGTTCAGTCCAGCGGCGGGTGTCGTCGAATGTGAGGAGGCGATTGCCGCCTTGAGGCCGGGTGGCGACCCTATTCGCCTGGCCGAGGCGCTTCTGCTTGGAGCGTCGGTAATGATACGGTCCCACAAGTTCGACCAGTCGCTGGAGGCTCTGGCGGAAGCACAGACGCTGCTCGGCCCTGATGACCAACGGTGGCTACCCGGTACAGACGACACGATGGAGGGGCGGATGCTCCTCGGGCCTCATGAGCACGGGTGGCTGCTTGGCACACACGACATGTTGGTCAGCTGGAATATGGCGTCGTTTGGGCGTCTCGACGAGGCCGAGGCGGCGGCCCTTTCGAGCATTGAACGCTTCGACGCGGCAGGTGAAGTGCTGCTGGTGGTCAACGCACTGAACGCTCTGGCCGGAGTTGCCGCAGCAAAGGGTGATTTCGAGGGCGCGTCAGTAGCGTACGAAGCGCTGTTAGAACGGTGCCGGGCGACCGAGCAGCACCCCTACCTGCCCTTTTGCCTCGTCTCTTTGGCCGGTGTGCGGGCCAGGCAAGGTGACGCGACCGCCGCCGACCACCTCTACGAAGAGGCGATCGGGTGCTCCTACAACCCGTGGCTCTCGGCCGATGCCATGGTCGGCCAAGCGGCCGCTGCCCGTCACCTCGGCGACTTGGCACGGGCGAGAGGTTTGCTCGACACTGCCGCGGAGCGCTACCGGGACGCTGACCTTCCCGCCGGCCAAGCCCGGGTGCTTGCCGGACTGGCCTGGTGGGCGATCGGTACAGATCAATCAGCCGCTGCCGTCCTCTTCGCAGCAGATGCCGTCAGAGCCGCAAAAGCAATTGGAGATTCCGAATCCCAACTGCTCGCCGATTCCGCCCTGGCCGCAGCCAACGCGATCGCAAACCCCACTCAGCGAAATACCGCCACATTCGTGGAGTTGGCCCAGCAGCGAGCCTCAGGTCCCTCGCATCGCTCCCTCACCGACGAGCCAGATCTGGAGGCACTCGCGGCCCATCTCGCACCAACCTCGACCTGAACAGCAAAGCCGCAGCTCGAATCCGCTTCAAAGGCCGCCACCTCAAGCCGTGGCGTTGGCACCTCAGCACCACCTCAGGGCGGCCTCAGGCCGTGGGCGCATCCTGACGGTCATGCATCGCGACTCAGAACGACCAAACACCAGCCGTGGCCGGTCGGGCTCTCCTGGTCCTGTGGTCGAGGACCACGGTCGGGTGGTCACGGCCAACACCCAGGCCGCCGCCTTTTATCGCCAAGCACAACGAGCCGCGGACGTGTCCGTGACCGTAAAGGCACTCTGTCGCGCGGTCATGGCCGATCCTGACTTCGGGCTCGCTGTCGCCGACCTCGCCGCCTACACCGGAGCGTCGCCGAGTCCCACCGGTGGCCGCCCGATGAGCTGGGAACGCCATCATATTGAAGTGGTCCGCACCGCGGCCGCCGGCAACGTCAGTCGAGCCACTGACCTGCTGCGTGAACATCTCGCGAGCATTGGCTGCGACCCACTCGCTCTGCGCATTGTTACCGACCTCCGACGGCGGACAGGAAACCGCGGAGGGCTCGAGGACTTCAGCGCCCAGTTTCTCAGTTGCCATGGGGCATCCAGGGATACCTGGCATTGACCGTCCCTTGCGTGCAAAAAGCATTTCCACTTTCGTGTCCGGGTCCGACTTGTACAGAGTATGAGGATCCGTTCCCCCGGGGAGGTTCGTATTTCCATTCACTGGCTGGACTTCACGGGTTGAGCGAGCCCCCCAACCGCTTGGAAGGTTGTCGAGCGCATTACCTGGCGAAATCAACTCCAGCGACAGCGTTGCACAACGATCGGGCGAGCCAGCATCTATGCCGTGGGTGCCCCGGCACTCAGACCCGGCATTCAGACCTCACCGAACAGGGTGGCCGGCCCGAATGGCACTCTGACCGGGACTTTTGGCGCGCTCGGCATGGCGCGCTCGGCAGGATTCGAACCCGCGACCTTCTGATCCGTAGCGCGCCTCGGGGTCGTTTAAGCGGGTCCCGCCAAGTCTTAATTTGTCTCAAATGCTTTTGACAACTGCTGTTGCACCCTCTGAAGGTAGACCGAGTCAGAAGGTTGGGCCATAAGGTTCTGACCACTAGGCGATGAAGCGGTGGATGGCCTCGTTGGCGTGGTCCTGATAGGACGAGTTGGCCAAATCAGGGAAAATTTCCGATTGGTCGACCATGGGACCCTTCAGCTTGCCGGCCGCGCTGGCGTAGAACACGCCACTCGACAGCTTCGGGTCGGTGACACCGTCGACGAGTCTCTTCGCGCCCACGTCAAGTTCGTGGGAAATGCCGAGGCGGGGCATGATGTGTTTTGCAGCAAAGCGCAGCGGTGGCGCCGCACCAGCGGCAGCTTCGGTGCCCGTGGTGTTGCCGGGGCTCACCGTGACGAAGCGGAGGTCGGGGTATTGGCGCGCCAGGTGGGCCATCCATAACGCCCCGATGTACTTGACCTGACCGAAGGCCAGGTTCTGATCGTATTTTCTGTCAGCGAAGTAGCTGCCGTCGATGACGGTAGTGAGTTCGTCGGCGGAGGTTGAGACGAAGGTTGGCCGTTTGAACCCCAACTTCGGAATTCCCCTGGCTGCTTCACTTGCGGCAAACACCGCTACTTCGCTGAGTCGGTTCTGGGCCAGGAGCCCTTCGAGCAGGACAGCGTGACCGAGAACGTTCGTTGCGAACAGTGTGGTAACCCTGTCAGCCGTCAATTCCATCAGGGACTTGTTGCCGATGACACCAGCGTTCATGACCAGCGCATCGAGGGATCCGTCGATGGCCGCTAGGGCGGCGCGGACCGAACCAAGATCGGTGACATCCATCAAAATGATGTCGAAAATGCGTCGGTCGGTGACGGCCTCGAGATCGGCTTTTGCCGTTGACGCCCGATCTCGGTTCCGACACGCCAGATAGATGCGGCCGATCTCAGGACGTAACGCCAGCTGCCGGGCCACATCCTTGCCGATCCCGACATTGGCCCCCGTGATGAGCACTGTCTTTCCAGAGGGAGGGCTCACACTGATTCCCTCTCACCCTCTGTGGACGGTGGGATGCCGTCGAGCAAGCTGAAACGGACCTCCATCGCGATACCTCGGACTTCGATCAGCTGTTGATAGTCAGGCGAGTTGTACCACCCGAGGGCCGTCTCACGGTCGGCAAACCGCACAAGTGCTCCTGAAGTGAGCGAGCTATTGCCGTACAGGGCTTCCCAGTTACCGGCGGCGATTACCTCACCTCCGTGCTTCTTGGCTGTCTGCCCAGCAATGGGGGCGTACTTGTCACGGTAGACATCTGGGTCCTTGACTGTGAATTCGACGATTACATAGGCACTCATGTGGATACTCCCTGATTGGTGGTTGTCGTTGGCTTCCTGGGTCTTCGCTCTCAACACGTCACTGCCGACGATCACGTGGCGACTCGGCCTCCATCGACGGCAAGAGTGACGCCATGGACGAAGCTGGCGTCGTCACTGGCAAGAAAGACGATTGCGGAAGCGAGCTCCTCTGGCTCGGCGACGCGACCTGCTGGTGCGAGCGCAGCGAGCTGCTTCACCATGTCCTCGGGGACCGCTTCCATCATGCGGGTGCGCGTTGGGCCGGGGGCAACGGCGTTCACTCGAACACCACTCGGGCCGTATTCGGCTGCCCAGGTCTTCGTCAGCAGCTCGAGTGCCGCTCGGCTGGCTCCGTACATGGCCATGCCGGCCTGTCCAAAGCTCGCGACCATGGTGGAGACGTTGACGATCGAACCCCATCCGCGTTCGGCCATGGCTGGCGCCAGTGACGCGACAAGGAAGAACGGAACCTTGACGTTCAGTGCAAAGGTCTCGTCGAACTGAGCCTCGGTGGCTGCGTTGCTCGGTCCGAGCAACGCGACACCGGCGTTGTTGATGAGGATGTCGACGTGACCGCCACCGGCATCAGTGGCCCACTCGACCAGGTCCTGTGCCGACTTCAGATCGCTCAAGGAAGTGAGCAAGAACGTCGCGCTGCCTCCGTTGCCTTCGATCTCGGCGACCACGTCCTTGGCTCGTTGTTCGTTGCGCCCGACGATCAGTACGTGAGCGCCACGGGCGGCCAGGGCGGTGCCCGTGGCCTTGCCGATTCCGCTCGTCGAGCCCGTAACCAGTGCTGTCTTGCCGCTCAGATCAGTCATGCGTCGGGTTTCCTCTCGTCAAAATGGGTGGCATAACCCACTATGACTGGAGAAGAATGGGTTGTCAAACCCAGAATCTTTGTTAGCATTGCAGCATGGTCAACGAAACGAGTGACCGGCCGAAGCTCACACCCAAGGGAGCGCGCACCCGGGCACGAATAGTGGAGAACGCCGCCGCCCTGATCCATGAGCGTGGAGTGGCGGGCACGACATTGGAAGACGTCAGGGCGGCGGCGGAAGTGAGCGGATCGCAGATGTACCACTACTTTCCCGACAAGGACGACCTTGTGCAGGCGGTCATCGATTACCAGGCCGAGACCATCGTCAATCGCCAGCGTCACGCGTTCAGCAGCGTGAACGGAGTCGAAGCCTGGCGGAACATGGTGATCACCGCAGCGAAGCGCACCAAAGGAAAGGGGGGCTGCCAACTTGGCTCGCTCGTTGGTCAACTCGCCGAGAGTGACCCCGAGGCCCGAGCGCTCATCGCGACGGGGTTCGATCAGTGGGCAGCCGCCATCGGCGATGGGCTGAGATCCCTTCATGCCGACGGGAAGCTTTCGTCGGACATCGACCTGGACGACCTCGCCACTACGTTGCTCGCCACGCTCCAAGGGGGACTTGTACTTGCCCAGGTACAGCAGAGTCCCCGTGCGTTCGAGACTGCCATCAATACTCTTCTCGCCCTCATCATCGGCAGATGAGCCCAAGCCGGGTTCGTTCACATCCGTCGCTGAGGTCCGCTCAAGGCCCTTGGACGACGCACGTGCATCCAAACGATGCTCCTGCAGGCCCGCTGCCATTCGGGATTCAGGACACCTCGTCGCTGCCGGTGAGTTGCTCAGGTCTGGATTTCCGTCAGCCCACCCCGCCGATCCTGACTAATCGTGGCTCTTGGACGTGGTCCAGCCTCGACAAGATGAACGGAGCTTCGTGACAGCTCCTCGCGTGGGGGAGACGTTCCACCTCGACCTCGACGGGATGACAATCGCCGGCCGCTACATCGAAGTAGATCCCCCGCACCGCATGCTGCTCAGATGGGACCGTCAAGGAACCGACACAGCGGCGCCACCACCTGCATTTATTGAGATCACGCTCACCCCGACGGGTGACGGCACAAATGTGAGGGCGCAATTCTCCGGCCTACGTGCGGATGATGCCGCGCTCTATCCGCAACTTTGGGCGCGCCACCTTGACCGGATCGCAAGTGCTTTGGCTGGCGCTGCTGAACCCGATGACCCCTTCATGTCAGAGGGGAGGCGCTCAGCCCTGCCCCAGTAGCCAGTCTCCGAGGGACTGCCCCGTGCGCCGCATCTGATCCACACTAGGAGGGTTCGATTCCCCCACCCCGGACCGGACAATGGTTCCCACCGTCCGGTCCGCCTCATCGACCATGCACCGTTTGATCTCCTGTTGACACCACGATCCGAGGTCGTGAGGAGCCTGGCGCAAGGCCTCGGCGATGGTTCGAGTCATGTCCGGGTGGGAGGTCAGGCGGAACAGATCGAGATAGTCCCCTCCGGCTTTCTCCGCTCGCGCCGCTCGGCGTTTCGGAGCGGACTGCAGCTTCATGGCCACCAGACTTCCTGGGGTGGCGATTCGGCACCGAACCTCGGCCACCACCTCTCCACTTTCTTCGGCAATGAGCGTGAGGTCCTCGGCCGTGTCGAGGGCCCAACGATGGGCCAATACGAAGATACGGTCTGCCTCCCCCTCCGGCAGGAGTTCCGCCGGGATGTCGCTCGCCGGCACGTCTCCAACGGCGATGCAGTCGATCTTCGTGCCGAGGAGAAGCCCATCGACGCCATCGGTGCTGATGACCGTCTCAACGGCGGTCAGCTCGTCACCATGCTGCGTAGCAACGGTGTCGAGGTCGTAGGTGACCCGATGAGCCCCCTGGAGCCGGGCAAGAACGGCCAAACCACCGATCACGGCGAACTCTCCGATCGGCACGGCCTCGGCCAAGGCGGCGAGAGATACCACCAGCGGTGCCACTCCAGAGTTCGCCAGACGGAGTTCACCAGACACGGGCAGTCTCCTGAGGGTTCCAGCCGTCGAGCATCTCCCTCCCGCGAGCCCGGTCCTGGGCAAGGTCGAGGGCGATGATCAGGCCGTTGGCTACGAGGAAGCCGTCCCGGCTCATCGTCGAGGGCAGGGTGAACCCATACCGGGACGGACACACCGCGATCTCTGATCCCGTCCAGCCGGACGGAGCGCCGTAGGCACCGACCACTGTGGCTAGGTCAGTGTCGTCGGCCACATAGAGCCTGGGCCACCCTCCTGCCGGTCCGGCGGCTAGCGGTGCACCGAGGGAGACGGCACCGAGGGTCCCAGTCAGCCGGAACCGCTCGGGCGGCTCGGGGGGCGGAGCCTGCGGCATCGGATGCCAGCGAGGCTTCCACTCCTCGGCTACGGCCCAGAACAACTCGGGCACGAACGGCCGGTTGTCCGAACTCACCACTCCCTGGCTCCGGAGCTCAGACAGGATCTCGGACACCCGGCCCGGGGAACGATCGATCTGCCGGGCAACAGCGTGGACACCCTGTGCCCGGTCGGGATCCACGAGCAACGCCAGGGCCACATCGAGACCTGTGCCTCTGAATACGCTCACGACCCTTCGGGACGGCACCACCGACCCTGAGGACACTTCGGCATTGACGAAGAGACCCGGGGCCCTGACCCAGAGGTGCCCCCTTCGATCGAACCAGGCCAGGCCCGCCTGGCTCAGTTCCTCTCTTGCCGCTGTCGAAATCCGGTCAGCAACGATGATCGTCGCTGCTCCCCCGTCTGACTCGTGCAGGTGGGCAAGGAGGCGGGCATCGCTTTCGCGCACCGCTTTCAGTTCTTTGACGGCAAAGGGCACATGGGCAATCTCGATACAGTCACCGGCCACCAGAACAGGGGAGACGCCGGCGTGCTCCAGGGCCTCGGGCAATCCCTGGGTGTTCGCTGTTCGTGGCACCACGAATACAGACTACCAAAGGCGACCTGCCCGCCGACCACGGTCTAGTGCTTCTGCCTGACGCCCCTGCTGTCATGGAGGCAACCCTGAGGGCATTCACCGGCGCAGGGGCGGCTCGAATCGGCGTCGTTCGTACACCAGGAGCCTCGAAAGCGACGTAATTAGTAATAAAGTGCTTTTTATAGTTTCTATACGTACTATAATGCGACTGAGGTGATCCGAGTGAAGCGTACCCATGCCTATCTACCCCAGACACTCGACGCTGTCCGTGTCCTGGGTCTGCAGGTCGCGGCGGCGCGCCGGAGCCGTCGCATGACAGCCCGGGATCTCGCCGACCGGGCCCATATCACTGCGAAAACCCTCAGCAAGGTGGAGCACGGGGACCCGACCGTCGCCATCGGCACCGCCTTCGAGGTGGCCAGCCTCGTCGGCGTCAGCCTGTTCGCTCCTGATCCGGCCGAACTCCCGGCCATCCTCCACCGCCAGGAGGACCGGCTCGCGCTACTGCCCGGCAGGATCGTCGACCGTCGCGACCCACCATCGAATGAGTTCTGAACACGACCACGCATTCGTCTGGGTGTGGCTACCCGGGAGCATCGAACCGGTTGTGGCCGGGCGCCTGGACCTCGTCGGGGATGTGGTCACGTTCATCTACGGCCGCAGCTACCTCGAGCGACCGGAGCGGGTGCCGCTCTTCCTGCCCGAGCTTCCCCTCGGGGATGCGATCCTCTATCCACTGGACGGCATGCGCGCTCCAGGGTGCATCGTCGACTCCGGTCCCGACAGCTGGGGGCAGCGGGTCATCCTCCGCCGTCTGGGGGCTGAGGCCGCAGAACAGGTCGGGCTTCTGACCTACCTCCTCGAGTCGGGCACCGACCGGTTCGGGGCGCTCGACTTCCAGGCCAGTCCCACGGTGTACGAGCCCCGCATCACCCATGCCCCGTTGGAGGAACTGCTGACAGCCGCCGACCTGGTGGAGGCCGGCCTACCTCTGAGCCCTGACCTCGAATTGGCTCTCCTCCACGGTTCGTCGCTGGGTGGGGCACGCCCGAAGGCCCTCGTCAATGGCCCGAACGGCCGGAGGCTGATCGCCAAGTTCGCTCAACGCTCGGACACTTACCCTGTTGTCAACGCCGAGGGGGCGGCCATGGACCTCGCCCGTCGCGCCGGGTTGCACGTCGCTCCTGCTGAGGTCGTCCACTGCCTGGATTCCGACGTTCTCCTCGTCGATCGGTTCGACCGGAGCACGGGTGAGGGTGAACGCAGGCTGACCGTGAGCGCGCTGACGATCCTGCAACTCGACGAACGTTGGGCCAGGTATGCAACGTACACAGGGCTGAGTGAGGCGATCCGTCTGCGATTCACCGATGCGGCGTCCACGCTGCAGGAACTCTTCTCCCGGATCGCCTTCAATATCTGCGTCGGCAACACCGATGACCACGCCCGAAACCACGCCGCCTTCTGGGACGGACGAGGGGAGCGGTTGACGCTCACGCCCGCCTACGACCTGTGCCCCCAACAACGTTCGACGGGTGAGGCGAGCCAGGCCATGGCCTACGGTCCCGACGGCGAGCGGCGGTCCCGGCTGGCGCTACTTGTGGACGCCGCCCACCTCTATCTCCTTGGCCGAGTCGAGGCCCAGGAGATCGTCGACCGGGTCGTGGCGTTGATCCGGGCCGAGTGGAGTGACGCTGCTGACCAGGCCCGCCTCACGCAGGCTGACCGGGATCTGCTCTGGGAGAGCCAGATCCTCAATCCGTCGATCTTCTACGAAGGGTGAGTCCACTCCAGCTCGACGCAGGAGTTCGCCTCTACTCCAGTGCGGCAAGGGCCAGCCCCGGATCAGCAACAACGACTCGTTTCCGCCCGTGCCACATCGGAACGCCCCCGGGCGGGAGGTGTGCGTAGATCGACCTCGCCACCGCCAGAGTGCCTGCTGGGTCACTCTCCACTGCGGCCATCTCGGCGATGAGAGCGAGCCCCGCAGCCTGCTCCCGATTGCGGTGGGTCCAATTGGCGACGAAACCGGGTGCGGCAAGCAGATCGCTCTTGTCGCCGTTGCAGCCCCGATCGGTCAAGACGAAATTCTCCACAGAGTCGTTTGCGGATCGCACCCGGGGTATGAAGTGGTCGACTTCCGTGACCGCCACGAGCTGTCGGTCACAGTAGAAGCACCGATTGTCCTGGAGATCCCGTAGCCCGTCACGCAGCATCTTGGGCGGAACGATCCGAGGAGATCCGAAGAGGTGGTGACGCAGATCCTCCTCGACGGTGGCCACCCCGTTGAGGCGGGCGACCATTTGGGTCCAGTGAAGCTCGACCAGGGGTCGGATCAACGGTGCCAGCCGCACCAGTTCGTCGCCTGCGCCGGGGAGCATCGGAATGACCGGGCCCCTCGGTCCGTGGCTGCGAAGCCGTTGCACGGAGAAGTGCTGGTTGGCTCCCCAGTCAGGCCCGAGGTCATAGATGAATGGGAACACGGTCTCGCTGGTGCCGACCGTCTGCAGTCTGGGCAGTGGCTGCTCAGCCAGCGTGCGCTCGATGCGGTCGATGACACCGCTGTACTCGGATGGGAAACGCTGGCGCGCAATCCACAGCGATGTAGCACCCGCCGGCTCGGCCACCGCACGGAACCCTCGAACGGCATCGATGACGAGGGAGTTCTTGTTGGTGATCTGACGTAGGTCGAGTGCCTCGGACGAAGCCTCCTGGCGAAACGGAGCCACCTGCACCCAGTAGAGGCTGGCCACCTGTTCGGCGAGGTCACGTGTGGTGAGGTCCGTCGGAGCGAACCCGTCTGCGTCGCTGTGAAGGGAGCAGAGGTCGAGGATTGCCAGCATGAGGGCAAGCTTGTAGGTAGCGGTGCGTCGGCCCGAATCGATGACTTCCAGCAGACGTTCGGCGAATCCGGTCCCGGTGGCTGCCGCTATCCCGTCATCATGGGGCACGGCTCATTGTGGCCCACACTCGAGGCGTGGGACTCTCATTCCGTCGTAGCCTCGAATCGTGGAATCTGACCAGTGCCCGTTCTGCCTTCGGATCGAGGGGGGGAAGGTTGGGCTGGCAACTCCACTGGCAGCTACCTTCCCGGATGCCTACCCGATCAGTCCGGGCCACACGCTGATAGTTCCCCACCGCCACGAGCCGGATTTCTTCGGCCTGACTCCGGACGAACAGTCCCAGATGCTGGCCTTAGCCGCTGATCTCCATCGACGGCTCATCGACGAGTTGGGCTTCGAGGGAGTGAACCTGGGAATCAACTGCGGCGAGGTAGCCGGCCAGACTGTCTCCCACGCCCATCTTCACTTCATCCCTCGCTACCGAGGAGATATCGCAGAACCCGCCGGCGGCATCCGCTGGCTCATCCCCGAGAAGGCCCGCTACTGGTCGGAGTCACACGAGCAAATTCGGAACGTCTGAGCCTCACCGGTTCGCCCCTCAGCCGGCACACATTCTCAACCGGCTTGCCGAAACTCCTCGAACCGCTCCTCCAAGAACTCAGGCCGTGGCTTGTCGTCTAGACGCCGTGGGATGAGAAGCTGCTGCTTGTCGCAAGCCTGCAAGCCATACCGCAGCATTGGTCCGTCGACTTCTTCGAGGATGTCCGAACGGACTTCGATCTGCAGGTCGGGGCGAATACCGAGGATGTTCCTGTCGAACGCGGCGTGGTGGATCTTGCAGAGTGCGAGTCCGTTCGGAACGATCGGCTCGCCCCGGGGATGGCCGTCGGGCAAGATGTGGGCAGCATCCAGAAGTTCGGTGTGCCGGAGTCGGCAGATGGCACATGAGGAGCGGTAGGCGACCAGGACCCTCTGGCGGAACTGAGCTTGATGAACGCGAACGAGCCGTTCCTGCGTGATGTACGCACGTCTCGCCTCGGCGCCGGCATCGACCAACTCATTGCCACCCAAACTCTGTTCAGCATCAAAGCCGATGGTGAACGTGAGTGATCCTGGGTCGTCAGCCTCCACAAACGCCGGCCACACCGGGAAGTACTGACCAACTGAAATCCCCCAGAAGTAGATAAGCGGCAGCTTCTCGGCCATGGCCCTCCGGAGACCTGCGTTCTCCCGGTGGTTGACGTCCTCTCCGCGGTACTTGTAGCGGAGCAGATGGTCATCGCCGATCTGGTCGTCGTAGGGACGAACCTTTCCCGACTTGGGAGGGGCCGTGGTGATGGACAGAGGCACAGATCCCCCTTGGGGAATGAAGATTCCCTGAGGCCCCAGCACCCGAACCTGGCCGTTCCGGAACGGGAAGCCCTTCTGGAGTTCGGAGAAGGGCACGACATCGCCATAGATCTGCCGCAGATCGGCCAACCACGTAAAAGCAGCCATCCGAATCAGACCATCGGTCGTACTGTCCACCAAGCCCGAACAGTAGACGACCTGGCGGCGACCGGCCCGCGTGCTGCCATCACACACGCCATCCAATTGGGGTGTGGCGAGACACGGCAGTTGGTTCTACCGAATCACGGACCGAGCCCTACGGACGGGGACATATCGGGGCCATGAGGCGACGATGGCTCGGCGCCAGCCGTCGCAGACGGCGACGTCGACTCCTACTCCACGACTGCACCCAGCATCACGTCGATATCGTCCGCCACCTCACCGTCTTCCAACGGAAGGGCATGGGCGTAGTTCCGCAGGGTCGTGGACGGATCGCGATGACCGAGCCTGTGTTGAGCCCGGAGGAGCTCGCCCCGGCCGACCAGGAAGGTGGCCACTGAGTGGCGCAGGCGATGGAGGCTGACACCGACCAGGTCGGCCTCCGCACACAGCTCGGCGAACCAGTGACCCATGGCGTCGGCGGTGAGGCGCCGTTGGTGGTCTATATCTCGCGAGAACACCCACTCGCCAAAGGGAGCACCCTCTGTTCGTCGACTCCAGGTTCCTTCGCTGGACCGCCACAGTTCGACAGTGGTCCGACCGAGGGTGAGCCTGCGGATCCGTTTGGTCTTGGTCGGACCGATCTCCTCCCCGGAGACTCCCCGCTCGATGGTGAGCACTCTGCCGTCCAGATCGCTGAACTTGAGCCCCACCAACTCTCCCCGACGGGCTCCCGAATCTGCCGCCAGCCGCGTCAGCAGTCGGACTTGTTCGGCCTTGTGGAGTGCTTTCCGCGAGCCTACCGAACCGTCAAACGCCGCCTCGGCCTTGCCCACCAACACCTCCGACATGCGGAGCAGGGCCAGGACATCCTGTTCGGGGACGTGCATTCGGGTGCCCGGTCGTGGCGGGCCCCGCATGTCCCGAAGCGAGTTCCGATCGATGATCGATTCGGACTGGGCCCAACCGACAGCGGAGCGAAGCACCCGGAAGCGGCCGGAGACCACCGACACCCCGGCGCCGGCCTCCCGCCATCGGGCCATGGTCACCCGCACCACCTCCGGGCGGAGGGTGGCCACCCGCCGTCCGGCGATGGGGTCGGCGCTGAGGGCCTTGACGTTCGACCGGACCCCGACCCAGGTCGATGGTCGCCAGTCGTGCTGGGCAGCCACCCACCGCTCGAGCAGCTCCCCGACGGTCAGGAACGTGCGGCCCGCCGGATGGACCGGTACTCGGCGAACTGAGCGGCCAACTCACGGCGTCGCTCCTCGGCGTCCTTGAGTACTCCGCGGAACCAGAACGACCGCTGAACGGTGCGGCCGGAGACCGGATCGACGCCCACGGCAACCCGGATCTCGAACACACCGGGGCGCTTCTCCCGCAACGATCCCTCGCCCCAGGCACCCATCGGGCCAAAAATAGGGTCATAAGTAGGGTCACCGGTGGATCCCTACTTTGCCTTCCCGCCAGATTCAGGCCCCTGAACAGGGACTACGCCCGGAATTTTTTAGCGCGCTCGGCAGGATTCGAACCTGCAACCTTCTGATCCGTAGCGCGCGTCGGGGTCGTTTCAGGGAGTCCCACCAGGTCCCAAATGGTCGCAAATATGCAGGTCGGATGGGGTGTGATTTTCGCACCGCGAAATGAGCTGGGATTCAATGCTACGCCCTGAGACCCAATTGTTGGCTTTTTCGTTGGCTAAATTCGTTCCTTGCAGGCAGGAGAATCAGAAGGTTTTGACCACTGTTTCACCCCTTGAAAGACCAAGTCAGAAGGTTTGATCAGAAGGTTTGAAATCGCTCAATTCTCCTCCGGAGATGCCCTCCGCTGTCACACGAACTTCTACCCTCGTCCGAGCCCGGTCAGAACTGAGCGACCGAGCGACTCGATGTCTTCGGGAGTCGGAGGGTCGGCGAGCATGGTCTGTCGGATGGCCCGGGCAGTGCGAGCGGCACCCGTCACGAATTCGAGTTCGATGCGTTGAGCGCACCACTGGCCGAGCCCATGGGGAGCACCCGGCAGGTCAGTGACGATCCCGGCCAGCGACTCTGGGCGGGTGAACAGTGCGTACAGGTCCCCATAGTCATTTGGTCCCTTGTGCGCCCGCTCTGCCCGTCGACGAGGTGCCGACTGGATCTTCATCGCCACCAGGGCAGCAGGGGTGGCCACACGGCAGGTCACCGTGGCCAGCGGGACCTGTTCCCCCGAGACCACGGTCAGCGAGGCCGGCGTGGCTGAGTCGAGCGCCCAGCGGTGAGCCAGGATGAAGGCCCGATCGAACTGATCTTCCGGAAGCTCACCTGGGTCGAGGTCGGCAGCCGGAATGGACCCGACGTCGATGCAGTCAACCTTGACTCCTCCAATCGGATGTCGCGCCCGTCCGCTCTCGCCACCCACCAGGACCGAGAGGCGGGAGGGGCCGCCGTCAACGCTCTGTGCGGCCGCGTCGAGGTCGTCGGTGACGCGGTGGACCCGACCGAGTCTGGTCATGACGGCCAGACCACCGATGAGCGCGAACTCGGACGATGGCACCTCCTCGGTGAGCGTGTGTAGGGCACCGACGAGACGCGACGCCGACCCGCCGGGTCCGTCAAGAAGGAGGATCTCACCAGACACGGACGTGGCCTTCCGGATTCCATCCCTCGAGGATCTCCCGTCCCCGACCGCGGTCCTGGGCCAGGTCCAGTGCGACGACAACGTGATTGGCCACCGGGAAGTCGTGCTCCGGGAGATGTGCCGCTACCGACCACCCGTACCGGGACGGGCACACCGCCACCCGTCCAGCCGACGGTGTGCCCGGGGTCACACCATGGGAGCGCAGCACACCTCGTAGCTCGCCTTGACTCTCCACGTAGACCTCGGCGGGCCAGTCCGCCGTCGCCACCACCGGAGCCTGATGCCATACGGCCCCAAGGGTCCCTGAGAGCCGGTAGAGGTCGGGGTCAGACTCGGGAAGGCTGCCCAACGGCCGCCAAGCCGGCACCCAGGCATCGGCCATCTCGTTGAACAGATCGGGGATCGATGGCCGACCGGTGCGGTCGACGAGTCCCCGGTCACGCAAGGCACCAAGGATCTCTGACACCCGTCCCGGTGAACGTCTGATCAGCGTCGCCACCTCGGTGGTGCGGTGGGCCTGCTCGGGTTCGAGGAGCAGGGCCATCCCGACATCCAGACCCGTGGGGACGAAGGGATCGGCAACCCGGGTCGGCTCGGGCCCGATCAGCGGGGGCACGTCAGCGTCGATGTGGAGGGCCGGGCCGCGCAGCTGCAGGTGTCCACGGCGGTCGAGCCAGGCCACCTGACCCGCAGCCAGCACCCGACGGGCCTCCGTGGAGATCCGGTCCGCCACGATGAGACCACCAGTCAGTTGGCGAGACAGACCCTCGGCTTCAGTACGACTGATGCTTCGCCGGGTCTCGACGGGGATCTGATGTCCACCAACCTCGAGGACGTTCGGGGCCAGTGCCTTGGCCGGCACGGCGAGAGAATCCAGCGACAGGACGGCCTCTTCAGCAGGACTGTTCGTTATTCGTGCGGGCACGAAGCAAGAATACCATGGGACCACCCTGGACTCCCCGGCCCGCGGCCAATCCACCGGGCCACCTGGACGGTCTCGCTGTTCGTGGCACCGAGAACACAGAACAAGCACTTCGATCCGGGTCCCCCGTGCAGTCTCCGGGCCTCCAGGACACGGCTTTGATGGATCCACCCAGCAGCACTTCCGGAACCGAGCCACCGGACCCCCGAGTCTGGGGTGCCATAGGTTCTCCGTCAGTGCGGCTTCACCCGCCATCCGGCTCGTCAGACTTCACGAGGTCCGGGCCTTGGGTCGATGGGTCCGGGACATCGGCCGGATCGCCCTTTGGCCTGTCCTCCGTCTGATCCACGGATTGTGCCTCCGAATAGATGGGCGGGTCAGTTGGGGCCTTATCGGCAGGCTTAACGATTTCAGGTGCTGGAGGTGTGGTGGGCCTTCCATCAGTGGTCATGGTCCACACCTACCCCGAGAACGCAACCAAGGAACCGTCGGTCCTGAGTTACCCCGACCTGGCGAGCAAGCGTCACACTGACCGTCAATTGGTCGTCATTCACGCGGCTGACGTAGGGCGGGCGGCTGGTTCATGAAGCCGATTGGCTGATCTAAGCCGGTGGACCGTCTCACAGACAGGACACGTTGCGATTTCGGTCGACTCTCTCGGCCGCTCAAAAGCATATCCACAGTGATCACACCACAACATGCCCATTCTGACCACGACATTCAACGGCTTTTGGAGGCTGCCTTGCCGCCCTTGCGTCCAGCTGCCTTGTGCTGGGCTGTCGTCCCACCTTGCTTGGCGTCTCCCCCCGAGCCCGAGCTCTTCCCGCCATTGTGAGAGGCGTTGGGTGAGTTGGCGATCTTGGCGGCCCGCTGCTTGGACATGCCCTTGTCCTTCAGGGCCTCATACTGCTTCTCGTTCTTGACGTTGGCGGACTTTGTCGGCATGTCTGGACCATCCCTTCACTCGGTGTTAAGGGCATATTCCCAGGTTAAAGCTCAGACAAACGTGACTACGGTTCGAGGTAATGTCGACCCCCAGGTACCCTTTCCCTTCGATGCCAGATCGGATTCAGCTGCAAAGACAAAAGGGGTGGCGGAAGCCCGCGACGGCGATGGTCGTGGGCCGCCCCACCCGGTGGGGCAACCCGTTCGTTGTGGGTGTTGACGGCGATCGGGCCGCCTGTGTCGAGCGCTATCGGCAAGCTCTCTTCGATAATCGCCTTCCCTATTCGGCCGACGACGTACGACGCGAACTGCACGGACACGACCTGGCCTGTTGGTGTCCTCCCGAGGAGCCCTGCCATGCCGATGTGCTGTTGAAGGTGGCCCGCACGCCTGCAGGAGTGGCACTCCCCGATGTGCTACTCACCTGGGTTAATGCCGGCCGACCGACCTTGCCGCAGGGCTAGACAGTGGCCGGGTGAGGCCCCGACCGAACAGGCGCGACCGGCCTTCGGCGAAGGGGAGCAGGGCCGCCTGAGCGGCGTTCGCCCCTGGGGCACCGTGGACGCCGCCACCGGGATGGGCCGAGGCCGAGGCCAGGTAGAGGGCACTGATCGGCGTCTCGGAGCGGCCCCACCCGGGAATGGGGCGAAAGATCAGCTGCTGGTGGATCTGCGAGGTCCCGCCGTTGATCGCTCCGCCGAACAGGTTCGGGTCCTCCCGTTCCAACATGGCCGGCGTGAAGACGTGGCGGGCCCTGATGAGCGACGTGAATCCGGGGGCCAGCGCCTCTAGGCGGGCCTCCATCCGGTCCACGAAGTGCGGCACCCAGGAATCCAACCCCTCGGTCGACACCTCCCCGGCTCCGTCGGATCGAACGTGACGGGGCACGTGCGTATAGGCCCAGGCCGTCTCGGTGCCCGGTGGGGAGCGGGTGGGATCCACCGGCGACTGCTGTCCGACCAGGAGGAACGGCCGCCGAGGCAGACGTCCCATGGCGATCTCGGCGGCGAACTCGGTGAAGTTGTCGAAGTCGTCGGCCACGTGGACTGTTCCCGCCCGGCGGGCGTCGGGAGCGCTCCACGGTATTGGGCCGTCCAGAGCCCAGTCGACCTTGAGCGTCGACATGTCCCACTGGAACGTCCGCAGATCGCTCACGACCGAGGAAGGAAGATTCTCCTCTCCCACGAGGTCGCGGTAGAGCACAGGGGCCGACACGTCGGCGACGACGGCTCTCGTGGCGTCGAATACGTCTCCGCCCGCCGTCCGCACGGCCACGGCGCGCCCCTTGCGGACGATGATCTCGGTGACGGGCGAGCCGCACTGGACCACTCCCCCATGGGACTGCACCCGTCCCACCAGGGCGTCGGTCAGGCAGCCAGCGCCGCCTTCGGGCACCGGAAACCCGAGCTGCTGGCCGAGACAGCTCATGAGCCATCCGAACATCCCGCTCCCGGCCGCCTCGGGGCAGAGATCGGCATGAAGTCCGTTGCCCCCGAGTAGCAGAGCGCCGCCCTCGCCGATCGAGAGTTCTTCGACCATGCGGCGCAGCGGGAGCATGGCGTGACGGGCGAGGCGCAGGGCACCGAGCGGCCCCAGGCGTCTGATCAGGCTCGCGCCGGCCCGAACCGGCGGAAACGGCTGGAAGAGGCCGTCCAGGACCGGACCGCTGATGGCCAGCCACGCCTCGTACATCGATCGCCAGGCGTCGCCGCTCCCCGACGAGAACGCATCGAGGGAGCCGGCCGTGGCATCCACCTCGGTCGATAGGGACGCACATCTCCCGTCACGCAGTGGGTGGGCGAGCACCAGCGGGGAGCGCCGCCACCTCAG
The DNA here is from genome assembly GCA_963713625.1 of uncultured Acidimicrobiales bacterium. Lineage (GTDB taxonomy): Bacteria > Actinomycetota > Acidimicrobiia > Acidimicrobiales > RAAP-2 > Bog-756. Next base: position 328,846 of record CAVQMN010000002.1, read on the forward strand.
ACCGTGGTTTTCGAGGTCAAACTCCCGGAGGATCGGCGAGGCGGCGGCCAACGGATAGAAGGCACTGAACAGGTCGTGCCGGAACCCCGGCAGGGTGAGCTCCGCGGTTTTGACCGCTCCGCCGGGGGAGTCCGATGCCTCGAGAACCACGACCGACCACCCGGCGTCGGCCAGTCGGTTGGCGGCCACCAGGCCGTTGGGCCCGGCCCCGATGACGACGGCATCAGTCATGGACGTGAGCCATGGCCCACTGGCGCTCCCGTCTCTCAGCGAGATGCTGCAGCCGGCGGGCAGTCTCGACGTTCCGGAGCTTGACGAGCCGGTCGACGACAGTGGCCACCGACGGCAGAGCAGCTATGCCGCTCACCGGGTATTCGTTGATGGTGAGTTCGGTCCCCTCGGCGTGCGGCACGAGGTCGAACTCCACCCGGAAGATGCCAAACGGGCGGATCCTGGCGTCGAGCACCAGGTGCCGGTCGGCCTCGGCCTCCCGAACCTCGGTCTCGTCGCGGAGAGCCAGCGGCCCGATGCCCACCGTGTGGTGCACCTTGGCGCCCGGATCGGGCCAGTGTGGATCGAACCGGCGTATCGTCTTTGTCCCCACGACGAAGTAGGAGAGTGACCTCGGGTCTCCAAGTAAGCCGAAGACCCGAGCCGGTGGACCGGCGAGGATAACCACGGTCATAGCCATCGATCAGGCCATGCCTGTAGTCCTGGAGACCATCCGGTCCCACACTCGGTCGGGCACTAGTTCAGAGACCAAGCGGAGGGGGCCAGCATCGGGCCCGACCCGGACGTGGGCCCGGGGGTGAGCCTCGGTGAGGACCCTTCCGATCACTTCGGCCACGTCGTCCGGATCGCCCATTCTCGGCTTTGTGCGCTCGATGAGCTCCAGCGGCTTCTCATAGGCGTCGGCCCGGGAAGAGTTTCGCTGGCGTCGCCGAAGCTCCGCCTTGCCCCGGTCCCAGATGCCAGTCTGGAAGCCACCCGGCTCAATATTGATGACATCGACGCCCGTGTCCTCTAGTTCGGAGCGGAGGGCGTCGGTCAACTCGCGAAGGGCGGCCTTGCACGCCTGGTACCAGCCGGTGAACGGGGTAGACGCGTGCACGGCAGCCGACGTCACATTGACGATGCGGCCCTCGCCCTGCTCCAGCATGTGGGGAAGTATGCGCCGGGTCAGGTCCACGGGAGCGAGCACCATGGCCTCGAACTGGGTACGAGCATCCGGAATGGGCACATCCGTGAGGAGCCCGGCATTCATGTAGCCGGCGTTGTTGACGAGGGCGTAGAGCTCGAGATCCTTCACCGCCGCAGCGCGCCGCTGCGGGTTGGCCAGGTCGGCCGCGATGCGCCCGACTTCGACTCCCCGCTCGGCGGCGGCACAACTGAGGGCCTCCTCCTCGGCATCGGGCACCAGCCCGGTAACGGTGAAGCCGAGGTCGGCCAGGTGCAGGGCGGTGGCCAGACCGAAGCCCGAACCGGCCCCCGTGACCAGCACGCGTCGCTCTGTCACGGCTCGAGGATGATCTTGATGGCGCCGTCCGCCTTCTTCTGGAAAACCTCGTAGGCCATCGGGGCCTGCTCCAAGGGCAGGTGGTGGGTGGCGAAGGCGTCCACCCCGAGCGGATCGTCATCGGTCAGCAGTGGCAGGATGTCATCCACCCACCGCTTGACGTTGGCTTGTCCCATCCGAAGCTGGATCTGTTTGTCGAAGAGGGTCAGCATCGGGAGGGGGTCGGTCATTCCCCCGTACACGCCGCTGAGGGAGATGGTGCCGCCGCGGCGCACCAGGTCGATCGCCATGAGGAGAGCGGCCATGCGGTCGACCCCGGCCCGCTCCATCAACTTGGCCTGCACGCCGTCGGGCAGCAGGCCGGCCATCTGCTGGGCCAGTTTGCCAACCGGGGACCCGTGGGCTTCCATTCCCACGGCGTCGATCACGGCATCAGGGCCACGACCCCGGGTCAGCTCACGGATCTGGCCCACGACATCTCCCCCGGCGACGTCGAAGGTCTCCACCCCGTGCTTCTGGGCCCGAGCCAACCGTTCGGGGACAAGATCGACGCCGAAGACGCGCCCCGCTCCCTGGTGCTGGGCCACCCGGGTGGCCATGTCGCCGATCGGACCGAGGCCGAGTACGGCCACACTGCCCCCCGGCGGGATATTGGCGTAGGCCACGCCCTGCCAGGCCGTGGGCAGCACATCGGAAAGGAAGAGGAAGCGGTCGTCCTTCGGGCCCTCGGGCACCTTGATGGGTCCGAAGTGGGCCTGGGGTACCCGCAGGTACTCGGCCTGGCCACCCGGCACCTGGCCGTACAGCTTGGTGTAACCGAACAGCGACGCCCCCGACCCGTAGGCAGTGACCTGGGTGGTCTCACACTGCGAATAAAGATCCTCGTGGCACATGAAGCAAGCCCCGCAGGCGATGGTGAAGGGGATGACCACCCGGTCCCCCGAGGCCAGATTGGTCACGCCCGACCCCACTTCTTCGACGATGCCCATGGGCTCATGGCCGAGTATGTCCCCGGCATCGAGAAATGGGCCGAGCACCTCGTACAGGTGGAGGTCCGAGCCGCAGATACCGGTCGACGTGACCCGGATGATGGCATCGGTCGGCTCCTGGATAGCCGGATCGGGAACGGAGTCGACCCGGACGTTGCGCTTGCCCTGCCACGTCACTGCCTTCATGGGTTTCCTCCTTGCTTTGGGCCGCCCCCGGGTATTACCCCGAAGTCCCGCCGCTAATCACCGGGGCCCATCGCAAAAGCGGGCTGTCACTCACTGGAGTAAGCCGGCCAACCACGTTGATCGAGAGCCCCACCATGACGACCGACAGGCAGGAGAGCAATGCATGCCCGAGGGCGATCCGTCGGATCGGGGTCGGACACCTGGAGGGTCCAGAGAGAATTCTTTTCGATTCCAGTGCTCTGTCGGTCATAACGCTCTCGTCGCAATTTCCTAGGTTCACCCGGCCCGGTGTGGGTAGACGAATGGCATGCCCAGGGACCTACATCCCAACGAAGTGATCGACTATCTCCGTCGCGAAGCTCCCTACGAGTTCGAGAGACTTAAATCGATCGGCCACCTGGTGGCTTCTTGGGCCGAAGCGGATCTTGCAGCTCCGGTCCCCAGGCACCCCGGCTACTCGACCTGGCTACGAGAGACTTACTCTGAACCATTCACGGCGCCAGGCGGTGCCTGAGTATTCCGCCAAGAAGTCGGTTTCAGGGGCATAGGGGCGAGCGAGAGCGAGGCTGATTCCCTAGCTATCTGACCACTAGTTGCAAAGGCTTCGAGATCTGCGTAGTCGTCGCAATTCCGGCCGTGTGAACCCGGCTCGCCCAGGACAAGCCGTCGCCGAAACTCACGGATGGGTTCAGGACCAACAGCGACGGTTGCCTCGGAGCTCCGGTCCTGGGCCGACGCCCAGTCCAACAGACGCACGCCAAATGGCAGGTGGAGACTTTGCGAATAAGCCACCTCACGTTCAAGGAGGTCCCGGGAGCCGGCACTGGCACCCCGATCATGCCCAGTCCGGCGGCTCGAGTCACCGCTGCTGCCAGCAGTCCTCCCGCCACTCCCGTCGGGGCGTTGAGTATCAGGTGCGGTACGCCAGTGTGAGCGAGACCACGGAGTCGTAAGGCCAGTGATCGACTTCTCGCACGCCACGATTCCTACCTTCTCCTCTTCGGCAGCCCGGCCGGTGATAACCCCCCTTGACAATGGCGCCGCACTCGAAGCACACCAGCCCCGCCCAACACGCCAGATCACCGTCCCCCACGATTGATACTCCAACTACAGCAGAGCTTGGGCTGAGCCCGGGCTGTGGCGACCCCCCCCAGCCGTCGGCCTGCAGCGGTGGTTCGTGTCGAGGCGACTTCGGGTTATACCCTGCACGTTGTAAAGACCCGATCTCTTGCGCCTTTCAACCGAACGATGCCAGGACTCAACTTCGAAGAGCCGTAGTGGCCCGAGTGAATCCTGGCGTGAGGTCCAAGCGATCTGGACCTCAGGCCGTCCGGTAAGGAGCAGCGTCGGACTCCCGTAACGTCATGCCATGGCCCGGTCGTCCGGGGTCGGGAGTCATCGAGCCGCCCTGAGGCGACAGCGTCCCTTCGAACAGCAGGTCTTCCAGCCGCGAGTGGTCGTGGAAGTACTCCACGTGACGAAGGTTGACAGCCGCAGTCGCCACTCGAGCGTTCAGATTGGGGGCGCAGTGGGCCGAAACGTCGAGCTGGTGGCATTCAGCAAGGTGTGCTGCTTTCATCCAGCCCGTATAGCCCCCGCACCGGGTGGCGTCGACTTGAAGGCAGTCAACGGCACCAGCACCCACCATGGCCGCGAAGTAGTCCGGCGTATACCCGTACTCGCCGGCGGCAACGTCGGCGTCACAGTTTTCCCGTACCTCACGAAGCCCGCGAAGGTCATTGGAGGACACCGGCTCTTCGAACCAGGTAACTCCGCGCTCACTGAGGGCCCGTCCGACCCGAACCGCCTGCTTCCGCCCGTATGCACCATTGGCATCCACGAAGATCTCGACCTCTTCTCCCGCCACCTTACGGACAAGGTCAACCCGGTCAAGGTCACGGTGGATCTCTTTCCCCCACGATTCGCCAATTTTGATCTTGACCCGGGGAATGCGCCATTCCCCCACCCACTGTTCGACCTGTTGACCGGTGACAGTGTCGGTGTAGGTGGTGAACCCCCCGCTTCCGTACACAGGAACCTCAGCCGCCGCTCGGCCGAACAGATCAGTCACCGGCAGCTCGAGCAACTTGGCCTTAAGATCCCAGAGGGCGATGTCGACCGCAGAGATGGCCTCCGAGGCGATGCCGGGACGCCCGAGATTGCGAACGGCTCGGCTCATCGATTCGTTGAGGGCCGTCACTGCGAAGACATCGCGACCGTGGACGACGTTAGCCAGCAGGTGGTCGACCACGTCCTTGGTCCCTGGTCCGGCATAGGTCCAGCCCACACCTTCGAGTCCACCGCTGGTCACCCGGACTAACACCATCGAGGTTGACGACCACGAGAGGGTGCCGTCCGCTTCGGGCCGGTCGGTGGGGACGTCGTACACCTCACAGGTGATCTTCTCCACGGCACCATCCGGCCTGGTCATCGGCTCGATCGATGCTTCAGGCCGGAATGGGCGTCGGTCACCAGATGATCGGCACACCGGGCAGCCAGAGCCATGATGGTGAGGGCGGGATTGGCAGCTCCCTGGGTGGGCAGCACACTGCCGTCCGTGATGTAGAGATTGGGAACGGCAAAGGTGCGAAGGTCGGCGTCGACGACGCCGGACGTCTGGTCGGAGGCCATCCGGCACCCACCCACGAGATGGGCATACCGGTTGATGGTCATGACCTCCTCGGCGCCAGCCGAGTACAGGATCCCCTCCATCACTTCTTGGGCCCGCTTCAACATGGCTCGATCGTTGTCACACTGGCTATAGGAGAAGTCGGCCACCGGCAGGCCGTGACGATCTGTCCGTTCGGATAGCGTGACGGCATTCTCGTACTGAGGAAGAAATTCACAGAGCGAACCGATGGTCGCCCAGTGCACGTAGTCCCGCATGTACTCCCGAAGCAGCCCTCCCCAATGCCCTTGGGCGATCACATGTTCGGCATAGGTGATGGGAAGGGGGGACACATTCTGGATGGAGAATCCGCGGACAAAATCATTCTTCGGATCCGTCTCGTAGAACTGTTCACTGGACACTTCGGGAGGAGGCGCCTTGAACATGCGGATCTCGTCGGCGAAGCGGCCCGCAGTCTGGGGGGCCCCTTGGACCATCAGGTAGTGCCCCACTTGCCCGAACTCGTTGCATAGACCGTCGGGATACCGGTCTGAGGCCGAAAGGAGGAGGAGCCGTGGCGTCTCGATGGAGTAGCCAGCCACGATCACCATGCTGGCCCGCTGGAAATGCTCCACTCCGTCCCTCATATAGACGATGCCGTCAGCGCAGCCATCGCCGCCGATCGACACCCGGGTGACCATGCAGTTGGCCCTGACCTCAGCCCCATGAGCCAGGGCGTCGGGGATGTGGGTGATGAGGGGCGACGCCTTGGCGTTCACCTTGCAGCCCTGTAGACAGAAGCCCCGGTAGATGCAGTGGCCCCGATTGCCGAAGCGTCCGTTGGCAATGGCCACCGGCCCCACCCGGGCCTCAATGCCGGCCGCCTCGGCTCCTCTGAGGAGGATCTCGCCGTTACCCCCGACTGGCTGAGCCGCGTACGGATAGCTGTGCGGATCTCCCCAGGGCCATGACTGTCCGGACACCGGGAGCTCTTCTTCGATCTGGTGGTAATGCGGCCGAAGATCCGTGTAATCAATGGGCCAGTCCGCGCCCACGCCGTCCCGGCTCAAGGTCCGAAAGTCCGATGGATGGAAGCGGGGTACGTAACCAGCGTAGTGGACCATCGAACCACCGACACCCCTCCCTGAGTTGTTAGAGCCAAGAGGCACCGGATCCGAACCGGAGATCACCCGAGGCTCGTTCCAGTAGAGCCGGTGCGAACCGAGCTCGTCGCTCACCCAGTCGGCGTCGGGATCCCAGAATGGTCCTGCGTCCAGAGCTGCCACTCGCCACCGAGCTCTGGCCAGGCGCTGCAGCATGGTCGATCCCCCGGCTCCACAACCGACGATGACAGCGTCGATCTCATCATCGTCGTCGAAGCGCTGCATATCGCGCCGTAGACGGTGGTTGCTCCGGTCCTGCCCGGAGGGCAATAACCAGGCCGACTCGTTGCGTCGGCGAACGCTGTCGGTCAGGTGCCGAGTCACGGGTCGCCTCTGTCCCATCCAGTCAACTCGTGGTGAGATCTGGCAGTTCTCTTTACCCGTTCCGCCCAACTGTCCGAATGCGGTGGACGTCGATCGGCCACCTCCCAGTGCTCGAGCTTGCCCACACCGAGCGCCTGGTACCCACGGGGATAGGCCGGTCCGCCGAATCCGATCTCGTTCCAAGCCCAGGGATGGGAGTAAAACGCCGAGCAGGCGTAGCGAGTCCACAGCGACCAAACGTGGCTGGCTGCCATCTCATGCCACTCGTCAGCGTCCTGAACGGCCTGGACTAGGTGGGCCTGTTGGTGGCGGGAGGCGGTATGGAACGGGAGGCCGTAGCTCTTCTGGCAGTCGTCGTCGAGCATGGCCAGGGTCACGCGCCAGGCCTCCCCATCCTCGGGCATGTCATGAAAGAACCAGCCGTCGGTCTCGTCGAGCGCCAGGCGATGGTCGACTAGGAGTAGCACAGGCACCTTGGGTTCGTCGTATTGGTCCAGCAGGAGGTCGAACAGTGGACCAGCGATGGCCTGTTCGCCGGGAGTGAAGAAGCTGAACTCCGGTGCCGGGTCTACCCGAGCCAAGACGACACCTGCCGTCGATTGGTCCCACCGGTCAACCTGGGCCAGTACGTCGAATCCAGGAAAATGTCCCTTTCCTCCCGGCGTCGCTGCTTGCCGGTGCGGCGGGTTGGTGGCCACTACTCCCCTTCACGACGGAGCAGGGTGGCCAGAAGGCCCATGCCCCCGACCATCGAGGCCAGCAAGGGAGCGAAGGCCGGGGGGCCCATCTCGAGGTTGTAACGAAGATTGGACAAGCCGCCCGGCTTCTGGGCCACCCCCCTCAAGTGGAGGTAGGTGCCCTGCAGGCCGTTCACAACCACGATCGCCGAGGCCAATGGCAACACCGTCTTGGCGGCCTTGCGGCTGAAGATGGCGGCAATACCCGCGGGGACGACGAGCGGGATCACCATCACTGGCACCCACATCATCTTGTTCCCGAAGCTGGCCCCGTCATGAGACAGGAACACCTCACCGGTGGTGACCAGAGCCCCGGCAGCCGCCAAGCCGGCCAACGAGCGCTCGAATCTGCCGGTTCTGATGTCCCACAGGTAGGAACCGGCATGGTCGGCCGACCGGATGGGGAAAGGAGTCCGGACTCTCTGGGGCTTCGTCACCGGCTCGGCAAAATCTCGTGGATCTTCTCTTGGATGCCCGCCCTGATCACGCCGGGGGCGTCAGGATCGCCGGCCAAGAGTGCCTTCGCCGTGTTCTTGGCCTGCTCGAACGTGGTGTGGGGCGGAATGGTGGGAAAATCGGGGTCGGTGAAGACATCCAGGACCATGGGACGATCCGCGGCGAAGGCCGCCCTCCAGGCGCCACGGAGCTCGTCCGGCTCCCGGACGACGAGGGACGCCAATCCGAGGGAGGCGGCGAAACCCGCATAATCGACACTTGGCAGGCTCTGGGACTCGACGAATTTGGGCGATCCGCTCATGGCCCGCATCTCCCAGGTCACCTGGTTGAGATCGTTGTTGTGGAGCACCGCCACCACGAGATGGGGGTCGTCCCACTCTTCCCAGTATTTGGCAATGGTGATGAGCTCTGCCATGCCATTCATCTGCATGGCCCCGTCTCCGACCAGGGCCACTGCCGGACGATCGGGATGGGCGAACTTTGCGCCGATCACATAGGGGACGCCCGGGCCCATCGTGGCCAGGTTCCCGGACAGCGATCCGCGCATGGTCCCCTTGAACTTGAGCTGTCTGGCGTACCAGTTAGCCGAGGACCCCGAGTCTGCAGCCACCATGGCGTTGCTGGGGATCTCCGCGTTAAGTTCCCATACCAGCCGCATGGGATTCACGGTGCTCGATTTGTCGCTGTCTTCCAGGGACTGCTCCTCGACCGTGCCCCACCACTCGGCGACGTTCTTCTCGATGGCCTCCCTCCACCCCCGGTCACTCTTCTGCTTCAGCAGGGGAAGAAGCTCGGTCAGGGCCGCCTTGGCATCGGCCACCATGTTCAGCTCGTAGGGATAGCGCATGCCGATCTGCTTGCCGTCGATGTCGATCTGGACCCCTCTGGCCTGTCCGAACTCCGGCATGAACTGGGTGTAGGGGAAGCTCGACCCGATGGTGAGGATGGTGTCGCAGTGCATCATCATCTCGTAGGAGGGTCGGGTCCCCAGCAGCCCGATCGACCCGGTGACGAAGGGAAGATCGTCTTCCAGCACGTCTCGCCCCAGTAGCGCTTTGGCCACCCCGGCGCCCAGCCGGTCAGCGACCTCGATCACCTCCTGGCCTGCCCCCCTGGCTCCGCTGCCCACCAGGATGGCTACCCGCTCACCAGAATTGAGTATCTCCGCCGCCTTGGCAAGGGCAGAGTCGTCGGGCATGAGATCGGGCCACTCGATGCCCAGGCTGGAAGGAACCATCTTGAATGCGTGGGTGGGCTCCTCATACTCCAGTTCCTGAAGATCGGAGGGAATGATGATGCAGGTCGGCGCTCGCTCGGTCATGGCCACTCGGAAGGCCCGATCAATCAGATTGGGCAGCTGCTCCGGCACCGAGGCTGTCTGCACGTAGTTGTGGCACACGTCCTTGAACAATGACTGCAGGTCGACCTCTTGTTGATAGGAACCCCCCATGGCCGAACGGCTGGTCTGGCCCACAATGGCCACCACCGGAACGTGATCGAGGAGTGCATCGTAGAGCCCGTTTAAAAGATGGATGGCGCCTGGGCCGGAGGTGGCCACGCAGACGCCGGGGCGTCCGGAGAACTTGGCGAATCCCACCGCCTCGAAGGCAGCCATCTCCTCGTGCCGAACTTGAATGAACTTGGGATCATTCTCAGCTCGCCCCCAAGCACCCAGGAGACCATTGATGCCATCCCCCGCATAGCCGAACACCGTATGAACTCCCCAATCCCGGAGTCGTGACAACACTCGATCGGCGACTTTTTCACTCATCAGAAGCACCTCTTGTCCATTCATCTCGCGATTCACCAATATTTCAAATTTCCACCCACTCGAATGCGACACCTACCCCTTACTGGACACTCGGCAGATGCTCGGCCACAAGCTTCGAAGTCGCCGAGGTGACAATCTCCTGGTCTTGCCTGCTTGAAACGTTTGGCATCAATGTCGCGGATCATCGTTCCGGGTCGTATTGGCGACTCAGCCGTACATCAGAAGTGGGGGTGCTCTCGGCACCGGGAAATCCCGCCATGCGGTCGTAGAGGGCGTGGATACGGACGACAACCGGAAGGGCGTGATACCAACGTCGGTGAATCGCCGGGTGGATCGGAGCATGGCCTCTGACAAATGTGGCCGAACGGAGCAGTGAGCGCTGATCCTGCAGTGCGTCCCGGAGACGGGCTTGAATTCTCCCGTTGTCACGCATTTCGTCGTCCCACAGCACCCTCAGGCGCTCGATGGTTTGGGTGAACTCATCGGAGTACCGCAGGTCAATGGCTGACACTCCGCGAGAGAGTTCGGCCAGATGATCCGCAAGCCGGCGCGCATACGGCGAATTCCTGCCCAACTCGTCGGCCAGGGAGGATTGCTTGGCTCTACGAAGCCCTGCGGCTAGATCATCGATCGCCGCCAGCCGCAACGCGGCCTGTTCCAGAATCTCCTTTCCGATGGAACCATGCTCCCTGGCGGCCCAGACGGCGTGTCGGGGATTGTCGTCTTCAACGGGGGCGGTGATGTCCCACTTCTGGTACAAGTCGACAAGAAATCGACCGACCTCTTCGAAGAGTTCGAGCGAGTCTGTCGGATTTTCCGAGTCCGGCGCCGGCGGAAGGTCGTTCACGGCCGGCTCCTCAGTGCATTATTTCGTTCATGGGCCGGGTTGGGTTTGCCGCTCTTGGACGCCCGGACCCTCTGCGCCTCTTGGAGGGTCCGGGCGAAGGCTCGGGCGAACGTTCCGGCCGTCTCCGGCAGGCTGCGGAGAAACGAAGGATCCGATACGCCGCCGGCCTTGCCATCGAAGATGCCGTGGGCACCATAATCAGCATCTGCGTCCGCAGGCTGATGCAGATTGGACGGACGGTCCTTGGTCACCTTTTGATCCGTGAGTTGGGTATCCCATGCCCCAAGGGCGGCGTACTGGTTTCCGAGGCTAGGGAAGAGGCTGTCGACCAGGACCAGCATCTTGTTCCAAGATCCGACGATCTTGGCTCGCCGACCGTCCAGGGCGGCCTCCACGATGAAGTGGGCAGGCACCTCGGGTTGGTAGATCGGTGGCACCGGTTGGGGATGACGGTCAAGGGTTGTTTCGCACCAATCGAACTGCGGCGTGTTGACGGCTGGCAGATGCACCATGCTCATGCGGACTTTGCTCCCCTCGTGAAGAAGCTCAGCCCTGGTCGACTCGAAGAAGCCCCGGCACGCGAACTTGGAGGAGCAGTAAGCGGACTGGAGAGGTATCCCGACGAAGGAGAGGGCCGACCCGACGTTGACAATCGAACCTGAATCTCGCGGCTTCATTCTGGCCAGTGCCGCCTTCGTGCCCCACACCTGGCCGAGGAAGGTCACCTCGATCGCCCGCTGGAAATCGACCGGGGTCACATCTTGTAGAGGGGAAAATACGGTGGTCATGGCGTTATTTACCCAAACGTCGATCGCACCGAACTCCGCTTCAACTCTGCTGGCGGCGTCGTCGACCTCCTCAAAGCGGGCAACATCGGTAGGCACGATGAAGCTCCGGGCTCCTACCGCTTCCACCTCCTTAGCTGCTGCCTCCAGACCGGCAGTGCCACGGGCCAACAACGCCACATCGAACCCTCGTTCAGCAAATGCTCTCGCCGTTGCTCGGCCAACCCCCGCAGATGCGCCGGTGATGACGACAATCCTCCGCTGGTCGGACATCACTCCTCCTTTCAGTGCCACACAATCGTTAGAGAATGCTGGTGACTTCGGACCTCAATTACGAATCGAATGCGACTATTGCCCTATGCATGCTTCGTAAACCCAACCGTCAAAAATGTTCGGTCAGCTATTTGAAAAACGACCCTGGTGCTCGTCTGCCGCCTGGCGGTTCGGCCCACAGCCAAACCGCGAACCGTCACATGCCCTGTGCAATGATTGTTAGATGATGGGCGACATGATCGGATCCGAGACGAGTGAAGAAGTCGAACTCATCGACGCATTCCTCCTGGCCAGCCGGGCCTTGGTGGCTGTGGCGGCCCGGAGCTTGGCCGGCATGGCAGCCGAGGTCACCCTCCCCCAGTACCGTGCCTTGGTGATTCTCGCCACGCAAGGCCCCCAGCGAGTCACGGATCTCGCCATCCTGCTCGACGTGAATCCGTCAACCGCGAGTCGCATGATCGACCGCCTGGTCCACAAACGGCTGGTCCATCGACGCCAACCGAGGAGCGACCGCCGGACGTTGCGGATCGATGTCACTCAGCGCGGTCGCGAGGTGGTGGATGAAGCGACCAAACGCCGCCGTCACGACATTGAACGGATCCTTTGGGACATGCCGGCGACCAGCCGAAAGCCGCTGGTCGATGCCATGATGGCGTTTGCCACGGCCGCGGGTGAGAGGCCGGGAACCGGAGATCCTATCGGCAGGAATGAATGACACCTCCGTGACTAGATTGCCATTCACGAGGTGCTGGGTGACCCGGGCCTGAGATGCCATTCGTTTCCCGATCACAATGGCCACACGACCTTCCACTCGAAGTCACAGCCTCCCTGACAGTGCCGCGACCATCGCTTCCGCTTCGTCACCACGCCACTCCTCCAAGTCCCTCTTTGTCCCATAGCTCCTTATACCCAGTTCGCTTGCATTTAAACATTTTTGCATACTGCAACTCAATCGGAAGGACCCCCAGTCCGATGACGGAACAGAATCCAGAATCATCCCTCGTTACTCGTAAAGGCACTCTGTGGTCAGCCCTAAGTCAGTCCCGATAGCGGAACTTGGGTGTTGGTTCCGACCTCCTCCGGCCTCGTTTAAATTTATCTGCAGTGTGCAATAGCTAGTGTAAGCAGCGAATTGACCCTCTATCGGCTAGGTGGGAACACTCGAGGGCCTTATGTCACGCTCGGAACAAGGCAGAAAATGACGAGACTTGACTGGTACGGACACACAAGAGCGCTCCCGGCCACCGAGCTGGGCCGTCGGCTCGAACCCGCCGTACGTTTCTTCGCTCTCACAGTGGTCCTGGTGGGCACGGTCGGTCTGGCCGGACGACTGCTGGCATGGCCACTCCTCACATCCACCATCGGTCCGACGGCTTACCTGTTCGCCGCCCATCCCACCAGTGAGGCGGCCCGGTTCCGCAATGCCCTCATCGGACACGGAGTGGGCATTGCCATCGGCTTGGCCATGGTGGCCAGTTTTGGTCTGACCAACCGGCCTCCAGTCACCGATCTCGGCATGCCATCATTGAGACAGGTGCTGGCATCCGCACTGGCCGTCGGCATGACTATGTTCACGCTCGAACTTCTCGGCTCCCACCACGCTCCCGCCGCGGCCACGGCCTTGCTAATCTCGACCGGCTTGGCCAAACCTGGAGCTCCTCTCATTGGTCTCGTGCTCGGTCTCGCGATTGTCATCGTGCTCGGTCCGCTCTGCAAACTCTGGCCGGTCCGTATCCGTCCGAGCTTGCCTCCTTCCAGCACTAGTCAGATGACATCAGCATCCCGTAGCGGACGGCAATGAGTCCACGCGAGCAGTCCGGAGGCTTCGTCCCCATCGCCGATTACGCGGTCATGGGAGACGGACGAACATCTGCTCTTCTGGCCTCCGACGGCCGGGTGGACTGGTGGCCCGTGCCCACGCTGGATGCCCCTCCGATCTTTTCCGCCATTCTCGACCCCGAGAACGGTGGCTACTTTTCCTTGTCACCGGAAGATGCCTACGAGGTCGCACGCCGCTACGTAGAGGCGACGAACGTGCTCGAGACCACCTATACCAACACTGACGGAGTAGTCCGAGTCACATCAGCGCTCAATACTGGGTTCTCGGGGCGCCTCCCCTGGATCGAGTTCGCCTTTCGGGTCGAAGCCGTTGACGGGCACGTAGCCATGGGCTGGAAATTGAAACCGGGTGATCGTTTCGGGCGGGCAAGCCCTTCGATCTCGGCAAAAGACGGCATTCCAATCATTACTGTCGGAGACCAGACGGTTGCGGTGATAGTCGACGGGGCCGAAAAGGGAGCCGCATTCCCCCACACGATTCAAGGTCGATTCATCGCCGAGCCCGATCAGCCGGTGCTTCTGGCACTTACCGCCACCGACCGAGAACCTCTCTTCATCCCCTCGCCGCCAGCCATCCACTCCCGCTTGGTGAGGACAGAGAAGGACTGGGCAAGGTGGAGCGATCAAATTATCGAATGTGGCGAATGGTCACCATGGGTCGTACGTTCAGCCCTTGCGCTGAAAACGCTTCTTATTGAAGGAAGCGGATCCATCGCCGCCGCCGCGACGACCTCGCTTCCTGAGCACATCGGAGGCCCGAAGAATTGGGACTACCGCTACTCATGGGTTCGGGATACATCATTCACGCTTGATGCGTTGCTCAACCTTGGACTGCACGAAGAAGTACACGGCGCCGTCACGTGGTTGCTCGCTGCCATCCGCCGAAACGGACCCCAGCTCCACGTGTTCTACACCTTGGGCGGTGAACTCCCGGGCAACGAGGATCACCTCGATGCACCTGGCTACCGAGGTAGCCAACCAGTGCGAGCTGGCAACGGCGCAGCCAGTCAAGTCCAACTCGGAAATTACGGAGACCTCTTTGACACTCTGTTTCGCTACGTCACGGAGGGTCATGTACTCGACCACGGGACGAGGCAGATGTTGCTCAACTTGGCAGACCGATGCTGTGACGAGTGGAGGTCGCCCGACTCAGGGATCTGGGAGCTGCCGGACACACACCACTACACCATTTCCAAAATCGGCTGTTGGGTAGCCCTTGATCGTGCCGTCCGGCTGGTCGAGAAAGGACAACTTCCCAGCGAGTCCGTCGGACGTTGGAAGACTGAACGTGACGAAGTGCGAATGTTCATCGACGAGCACTGTTGGTCGCAGGACAAACAGGCGTACTCGCACTATGCCGGGACCGACGATCTGGACGCGGCAGTACTTCTGGCTGCTCGCACTGGCTTTGACCGAGGAGACCGCCTGGTAACCACAATGGATGCAATTACTGCCGAACTTGGTCATGGGGTGCTCCTCTACCGCTACACCGGCGCCGAGGATACCGAGGGGGCGTTTGTCGCCTGCACGTTCTGGATGATCGAGGCGCTCGTCTACACAAGGCGTATAAAACGGGCCACCACGATGATGGCCGAAGCAGTCGAGATGACCAATGACGTCGGTCTTTTGGCCGAACAAATCGATCCTATAACGGGTGAGGCTCTGGGCAACTTCCCCCAAGGCCTTTCCCATTTATCGCTCATCAACGCTGCTTACACCCTGGTCCATGCCGTCGGATGAGTTCCTACTGCTCAGATGGCAGCGGGCAGGCCCGCAGTGCCGAGCTTCCGGTGGAACGTTGCGCTCCATGATCACAGCAGTCGATCACTGGGTGCCGGTCCTTGATACTGAACGTAAAGGCATGGGGACAATCGCCACCTCGGATGTCGTCGGGGGCTATCGGGTCAGACTTCTCGCCAGCCTTCAGAGAATGGCCGTCGGAAGGTGATGGGGAAAGTGTGACCGGATACTGATCGACACCGGATCGCCGCTGGCCGGACAACCCCTTCGCCAGGCGGGATTGCCCCCTCAGCGTCATTGTCACAACCATCCAGAGAGACCGGGATCTGATCGTTCCCAGTGGAAATACGGTGATCGAGTCTGGAGATGAGCTTGTCCTCATCGGCCGTCCGAGTGACGTTGAAGCCGCTTCCGGGGCCCAAGGCGCCGACAGCCCGTCAGCAGCCACCGACGAAATGCTGGCTGCTCTTCGCGAATCGACGACCAATCAGAGGGGATAGTGATGCCGGCGGGAAGAAGGCACAACTGGACATCATCGACGACCACCTAGACCTCCACGAAGCAGTGGTGCTCGATGTCTACGCGCTCCTTTTGGATCCTGGTGGTGGACTGAAGAAGCGAGAGGCTAAAGGCTCCCTCGTTGACCGATCACAGGCTGATCTTCGGTACAGCGAGGTATGGCGTTTTGCTCGATCTCTCGACGAAGGATATCAAGCCTCCTGTAAAGATCTCTTACAGATTCATGATGGCCAGTCTGTTGGTCAAGACTGATGGCGGACGGGAGGACACTCTCGTGGTTAACAAGGCCACTCCCGTCGAATAGTCCTGACCGTCAACCGGGAAACTTTTGCATAGCGGCGCTGATGTCTAACGACCGGGTATCAGTCACTCCTGCGAGCAGGGCAGCAGTGTGTCGGATTGGCCCGGCGCCACGAATGTGACGGCTATGGCGACCCTTTCAGGTGACGACATTCAGTTTCGCCGAAGCGGACATCGGACAGCGTGGTGAAGGTCGACAGGAATGTTCGCGATCGTAAGCAGCTCGAGCCGAGCCCGAAATATTGCGACTCTAGGCCAGGCGGTGTACTGGGGCAATCGTTCGAGACCGTCATCAGCAGCGTTGACGGCACTATGCACGCACGACTCGCCCACCGATCCGTTTGTCACCCAGGGCGTCGTCAATTCGATCGGACTCACTACTTGAGACCACCGACCGCTCTGGCGATTACTAAAAGAGACACGATGAGGGCGGAACTGGCCTGGATGCCCATAAGCATTTTGGCTCGGCTCGACAGAGGCATCGTATCAGTGGGGCTGAACGCCGAACTATTGGTGATCGAAACATATAGATAGTCAGCGAAAACCGGAACCCAGTCAGCTCTATTCGACGAGGATGCTGCTACCTCAGAAACTGCGTCGGCGTCTTCATCTTGAGAAAACCTGAAATCCGCCGGCGGCATCTCGGCGCGAGAGAGTTTCGCCCGTTGAACTGGGCCGCCGCGATCGAGTTCCCAATAGGCGAGACCGAAGACGATGATATTAGTGATCCAGACCTGCAGCGCAGCAAGAAGGAGCTTGTGGCTGTCACTCGCTGCACCATGGACGAGAGCACGAATCAACAAGACCAGCGAAGCGAGATTGGCGATCCCGATGACGCCGACCAAGACGATCGACAATGCCCGCGACAATCTCGTCTGATGCGTAAGGCGGTGTGGGTTGAACGCGAGGACCGGCACTAGTAAAGCTAGCTCCAAAGCGGGAATAGCGAACCGACTACCAACAGTGAGGTCACTAGGAAGTGCGGCGTAAAGCCCCACACCCACCACAATCGCGAACGCCGCCGGGAACCGATGCTCGTAGTTTCGTCCTAGTCGGGGACGGCCGAGCTGCGTAAGGATCTTCTGGATCATGCCGACATCACAATTTACACGCCGTGGTTTTTGCCGGCCTGGCGATCTGGGAGTCGTTGGAGCACAGGTCTGATATACCCTCCTTGCTTGCTTGCCATTCCTGAGTCCCGATTCCGTGCGATACATGCCGCTAGGGTGACACGTTCCCGGCGTTAGGAATACCCGAAGATTCTCGGTAGGCGAATGACCCCACCGTCGTGTGACAGCGGCCCGCCGATCGGGATTCTGCGAAGAAGCAATCGGGCAGAACCGGATCGCCACACATCACTATGGGCACTGGATCCACATCCCGACGGACACTGCCGGTGGCAAACAGTCGAGTCGACTCGGCTTTTCTCAGTTTCGGTGTTTCTTACACATTTTTCCAAGGGTAGAGGCAGCGCGGGGTGCAAGAACAAGGGAGACAGCAGTGATCGTCGCAGGCGTCATTTTGTTGTCGATTGGGTTCATCGCCAAGATCCCGATCCAATGTGGTGTTTGGTGGGTAAGGGCGGCGGTAGACCCGGCGGAGCTACTCCCGGCACCACATCAGTAACACGCAGACTCCTGGCCATAAAGCGGGTTCGGGTGCGCCTAAGGCGACCAGCTAGACCATTCCAGGTCTTGTCGGCATTTCGCATGCGATGCCCGGTTTCGGCCCGGGGGTTTCTCGGGTCCATATTCGGGTAGGCGTAACTCATGACGGTCCCACCGCCGAACGAGCCCATTCCTACCGATCCTCAGCTGGGTCCGTCCGGTCCCGACGTCTCGGGGCAACCGCCGTCACCTGTTGATTCCACGGAACAGCCAAAGACAGAGGCGCAAATCGACAAGGAGCTAGCCGATTCGTTCCCATCGAGCGATCCGCCTTCATCTTGGGCCGGTGCGGACTGACCCGACCCCGGTTCGGCTTCGGACCACCAGCGTTTGCTCGGTGCCGTCGATGGGTCGTTCTCGTCGCTACGCCAACCACTGACGAAGGAGAGGGTTCGCCATGACGCTTGAATCTGACGCACAGTGCCCACAGTGTGGCTCTCACAAGGTGAAGCTGATGATTCGCTGGGTGAGTCATTCCGACGCTGAGCTGTTGCAGCGGTGTTGGATCTGCTGTGCGGTCCTTTCGGGGCCGTGCCCCATTGCCGCTTAGGCGACTGTCCTACTTAAGCGTTGGTTCGCGGTGGTTCAGCGTCCCCCGGTCCTGATCTCCTGCAAGTATGAACGTCCGAATGCCGGCTGTGCCGCCGCGCCTGACCTTC
This sequence comes from uncultured Acidimicrobiales bacterium, assembly GCA_963713625.1. Taxonomy (GTDB): domain Bacteria; phylum Actinomycetota; class Acidimicrobiia; order Acidimicrobiales; family RAAP-2; genus Bog-756. Next base: position 347,225 of record CAVQMN010000002.1, read on the forward strand.
GCCGCCGCATCACCGGCCCGCAGGATCTCGTGCAGCTCCTCTGCCGGACCGGCGCGGACGACGCCCTGAGCGTCGGGGTCTCCTGAGAGGCATTCAATTCTCCCTCCGTAGCGAGCCTTGAAGGGACTGCCCTATCCGCCGCAGCTGATCCGCACTTGAAGTGTTCCACTCCCCCGCCCCGGATCGAACAATGGTCCTACCGTCCGGTCGGCCTCATCACTCAATGCAACGTCTGATCTCCGTTGACACCAGGATCCGAGATCGTGGGGAGCTTGGCGCAGGACCCCGGCAATGGATCGGAACTGCTCACTCGTTCGATCAGGCAGGTGGGTCCTTGCTGGCGTTCGTCCGCGCTTTTGCCTCACCGGTTCGGTGGTCTACAGGTACCGACGGACCCCCGGGCGAATCCGGCACATGCGGATCGTCTGATTCATTTGGGGATGGGTTGACCGGTTCGGTCGGCTTCTCTACGGGTTCGGCTTTCATTCGGCCGTATTGCTCCCGAGCGCCTTCTCAGTCTCAACAGCACCTTTGTCGGCCGAATCGTGATCTTTGGCCTTCCGCTCCTGATCGGCGGCCTTCTTTTCCACCTCGTGAACACCTACCTCTATCAGATCAGAGTGCTCTTTTACTTCTCGTTCGATGTCTTGTGAGTCGTTCATGCGTACGCCTTACCCAAATTGTTAGTCGGCGAACCGGCAGGCTTAGGTGGGGGAGACCCCGAGAGACGCAATCGAGACCGGGTGCTGCCAGCCGTGATGTTGTTGTCCGTCTCGGTGCTGCTTGTGACGGTCGCCATTTCCTGCGCTAGCCACCCAACTCCGACCAACAGCAACAGCGGGCGGCCCGGGGAGCATGTCCGCACGCTCACCGCCCCCGCGTATTCAGAGCCAGAGCCCCTTGATGGAAACGGGTCCCAATCCAGCTGAAGTCGGGCTTGGGTGTGTTTGGGGAGTGGGTGGCGGTGGTATCCAAGCCGCCATGAAAATGCTCAACGCTTGTGTGGTTCTAGTGTCGTCCTGCTCGGCTCTGCTTGGCATGCTTGGGACTGCCGCGGGGCCTCTGCGGTCCTCCGCCGAGCATCCCTTCGATGAGATGTACGACTGTACCCACCAGCACGCGGAACGGTCCCCGGAGTTAAACCGAGCTGCGTAACCACATTCAGGCAGCGTCGAGTGGGGTACTTTCCGACTGGCAATCCGATGCGCCCCGTCCAGTGGCCCGATCGCCCGCAACTTTTTGCACCAAATCGGGTTCGTGAACTGATAGGTCAGGCACTGCAGCAGGGTCGGAGTTGGTCTTTGGCTCCGTCAGCTGTTCGCCATTCGGCCCCTTGGTGCTGGGCTCACCACCTCATGCGGCCGGTCGGTGTGAGTGGCTCGGATTTGGTGGTCATGTTTTCAAGACCTACCCAGCCAGCCCCCGAAACTCACTGCTGATCTCCTTCTGCTCTTCTGCGAATCGGCAGCAGGAAGGGTAGTGTCCGTTGCAAGGACATGGCCACAGTCGGGACGGTGCCAGCGGTTGGACTTGGGAGCTGTTTCGGTGACTTGGAAGGCCAGCATGTGGGCGACCTCCTTACTCCTCGGACCACCCGGCGGCATGCGCCCTTCGCGTGGCTTCGGGTCGCCAACCACCAGGCCGGTCACGCCAGAGGGCTGGTCCTCAGCGGACAGGGACTTGTCTAGCGACCCGGCATTCGTCAGTCAGCCGATGCTTAGCAAAAGCGGTGAGTTCGCCCGGTCCAGGGTAGGTCGAAACAGCATCTGTGCCCTCGGGACAATCCTCAGCCGAATCGTCGGCGTCCATCCCTCAACCCTCCTCGCTCGCGGCCAGACAAACTGGACACAACGTGGCATTACCCTCGTCAACGGCTGCACCAGCCGTTTCGTCGTCCCACTCTCGGAGGGCCGTCGTGCTTCCACAAGGAAACTCGTTCTTCTCCGAATCGAGGAGGTGGATGCGGCCCAGCGGCTCTGTGCCAGAGCGGTTCACGTCGTCCGAGTAAGCCACCCATTTCGCCACAGAATCGGTCTTACCCAGTTCCCTCGGTTTCAATGACTTCGCCGCACTCGAGGCGGCGCTGGAACCGTGAGGCATCCTCCGCTCGCCCACGTTCCGAGGCAGCCTGGAGGATCGGAGCCGTGCATAGCGTCACCCGCTTTACGCACGGGCCCATTCGTCCTGCGCTGACTCAGCCAGCCCATCGATCTGCCTACTCGAGAGATCCCACCGATGCGCTGGACGGAGTCCACCAGGCCGGCCCGGTGGCCGCCGCGGGATCTGACCGTCCGCCATTCCCTGGCCACGTCTTGGAAGCGGCCACACCAGATCAGCAGGTACGGACAGTGACGAGCGTGTCCGGTGCTGGACTCGGGCAGGAGGCGAATGGTCCTCCGCACTGCACCCCTTGCGCACCACGCAGGACCGGGGGGGGTCCACCTTGTCGGAGTAAGCCACCCATCGGGACATGGGATTCGCCCCACCCAGCGTAGAGCCACTCAAGCGGGAATCAGCCTCAGAAAACGGCGTTACTGCCCGTCCAATCCTGGGTAGCAGAAGCCGCATGGCTGATCTCCTCAAGCGATACCGAGACTGGGCCGTCCCGGTTGGTCTGACCCTGGTCCTCATGGCTCTGTTCGTGACGCTCGCCATCACGGGTGCGCACAACCCGACTCCGACCAACACGAATAGCGGCGGCACGGGGAGCATGTACCCCCACACCCATCAGCCCGCCGCGTATACCAAACCCATCGGGGGCGATGGACCTCAGTCAAGTTGACTAGCAACCGGTCGAGTTGAACGTCGGGGTGACCTTGGCGGCCACAGCCGATCGCCTTAGGGACACGAAGGGGAATGAGCGCCACCACCGAAGGCGCCAACCCGGAACAACTCAGATCAGCGGACGGTGCGCCCTGGCCTGAAGGGGAAGAACTACCCACAACCCGAGGAATATGACGACGGGGAAGAAGATCCCAATGACGACCACCCACAGCCCAGAAAGAAGCACCGTAGCCACAAGCAGGACCGCGCCGGTGAGAGATAGCGCAACCGTGCCGAGACCACACAAGGCCAAGACATTCGCGGTACGTACTAGACGATCCTTCTTGTGCTGTCGGAAGATCATCCGGTGGTATGCCACTGGGGCCGAAAGCTCAGCAATAGCCAGCACCGTGAGCAGGACGGTAACGAAGTAGAGCGCTCGTTGTCCGTCCCCTAGTCGTCCGAAGCGAGCCGAAAAGGGCAGTGACAACAGAAAACCGAAGAGCACCTGCACTCCAATACTGGCGACTCGTAGCTCCTGTAGAAGCTCGATCAGATTGCGATCGTCACGCCGCTCCTCGGACTCCTCCCGCCCCGGATCGTTGGCTGCTTCAGTCGCAGCGAAGTCGGCAACGTGCACCATCAGAGAACTACCCAACAGCTCCCTCAACAAACATTGCGGCCGGTCCGGGGCAAACCACCAGCATCGCGGGTGCGACGGCCCGTCCACCGCCATCGGGTCCAAAATATTGGCAACTGCCGCTAGGTGGGCACAGGTGCTTCGTGGTTCGCGGCGGGACCGTCCGAGTGTCATCCTCTCGAACCAGGGGCAGCTGTATTCCGACAAGGTCTGAGCGCCAGGGAGTTCGGGTTGCTCACCTTCGCGATCGGGCCAAGCAGCATTGTCTGCGCCGCGCCTCACTTTTGGTTAGCCCCGCATAATCCATGGATCACGGGGTATGGACTCACACGTCGCTGAGCGAAATGGAGCCACCCGATGACGACTACCGCCCCTGCCCCGTGCGCTGGCGTTACACAATCCGAGCCGTTCGTTGCGACCGTGAGACCTTATGGACAGGTGCAGTTGGCCGGTGAGCTCGACATTGGCAGCCTCGCCGCCTTCCGTGCAGCACTTAACCAAGCGTTGCTCGATTGCGCCGAAGTGGTTCATATTGACGCAAGCCGCCTGGAGTTCATTGACTCGTCGGCCGTTTCCGAGTTGCTGCGCTATCAGTTGGGAGCGGCCGTCCAACGACGTCAGATTCGCTTCGAGCAAGTGTCTCCACCGGTCGCCTTGGTATTCGACCTGCTCGATCTGCGTCACATCCTGATGGCTGGAGAGGGGTCCGGAGGACTAGAACGTGCGGACGGAGCGTCCGGGGCTCTCGAGGAGCGATAGCTCCACCAGGTAGCGGCGGGCGCTCATGGTCAAGCTGCCCAATTCAGTTCCGGATTCCGGAAGGCGCCGGGCCACCGTAGATCGAACTCGCCGGACAGGATCAGCTACGGCGCTGTGGGATTCATCTCCCTGCCCACCGGTAAGCGTGCGGGGCCTTGGGACGGATGCCATCCGGGGGCGCCTGGATTTGGACCGAAAGCTACTGACCTCAAACCACCTCGATACCAAGCTTTCCGCGGGTTGTTGCGTATCCCCGTCCCAGGGAGAGCATGGCCGCACCCTCGACCGGGGGGACTCTCGGAGAAGCAATGCCGGTGTCCGGTGGCGTCAGCTTGAGGATGCCTCCCAGGTTTGTGCATCCCTTCCACAGGGAATCCCCTATCAGGGGGGCCGGGCACGATTGAGGAGGAGATCCATGGCTGAGATCGGAGTGTTTCTGTCTAGCGAGGAGCACGGGCCGGAGAGCTTGTTGCAGCAGGCCCGATGGGCTGCAGAGGCAGGCATCGATTCCCTGCTTATTTCCGACCACTTCCATCCATGGACCGCAGCCCAGGGCGAAAGCCCCTTCGTGTGGAGCGTGATCGGCGCCATCGCCGCGACGACCGAGATGAAGGTCACTACCGGTGTGACATGTCCCACGGTGCGGATCTCCCCAGTCGTGTTGGCCCAGGCCGCGGCCACCGCCCAGCGACTTCTGGCTGGGCGGTTCGTGTTCGGGGTGGGCTCCGGTGAGGCCCTGAACGAGCACATCCTCGGCGACCGATGGCCTTCGGCCCCGATTCGCCAGGACATGCTGGCCGAGGCCATCGAAGTGATCCGAAAGCTGTGGGAAGGTGGCAACGTACTGCACGAGGGCCGCTTTTACACCGTCGACAACGCCCGGATCTACTCGCTCCCAGACGCGCCGCCGCCGATTCCCATCTCCGCCTTCGGACCCGCCTCGGCCACGCTGGCGGCCGAACTAGGGGACGGGCTGATCACGGTTCAGCCCGACCGGGACATGGTCGCCTCCTACCGCAAGCAGGGCGGAAAAGGACCAGTCATCGGGGCGGTCAAGCTCTGCTGGAACCAGGACGAGGAGGCGGCGGTGAAGACCGCCCATCAGCTGTGGCCGACCGAGTGCCTGCCCGGCCAGCAGATGCAGGAGCTGCCCATGCCGACCCACTTCGAAGAGGCCGCGTCCATCGTCACTGAGGACATGGTGAGAGAGAAGATCCCCTGTGGCCCGGACCCCGAGCGGCATCTCCAGGCCATCAACAAATTTCTGGAGGCCGGCTTCGACGAGGTCTACCTCAACCAGATCGGGACTGATTGGCCAGGTTTCCTGGACTTCTACGTCCGAGAGTTGGCGCCCCGGCTCAGTCGATGACCGGAGCCAAGACACCAGGGGTTCTGCTCGACCTGGACGGCACCCTGGTGGACACCAACTACCTACACACCTTGGCCTGGTCCCGTGCCTTTCGAGACGCCGGCGAGTGGGCCCCGATGAACGCCATTCATCGGCTGGTCGGGATGGGTGGAGACCAACTGGTATCCGAGGCCATCGGCCACGACAATCCTGAGGCGTCCCAGGCCAGGGCGTCGTACTACCAGGAGCTTCTTCCCGACATCAGAGCGTTCCCCGGGGCGTCGGACCTGGTCGCCGCCCTCCACGGCCACGGTCTGGCCACAGTGCTGGCGACATCGTCACCGGCGGAAGAGGTGGACGCCGCCATGAGCCAGCTGACCATCGCCGACGTCCTCGATGGAAGGACGACGGCGGACGACGTCGAGCACTCCAAGCCGTCCCCCGAGGTGTTCTGTACCGCCATGCACTCGATGGGCCTGGATCCTGCCCGCACCATGGCCATCGGCGACAGCGTGTGGGACGTCAAAGCCGCGCAGGCGGCGGGTATCGCCTGCATCGCCGTCGAGTCCGGGGGGTTCAGTCGGCACGAGCTGAGCGAGGCCGGAGCGATGATGGTGTTCCGTGACGTCCGAGAGATCCTCCTCCAGCTGCAGGCCACCCCTTTAGCGCAGCTGGCTCGCTAGACCCGTTACCCAGGACCTGGGAAGGCGGAGTCGTCGATGCCTTGGACCCCTTGGCCGTTCTGCACAACTCGCAGGTCGCTGTCGTGCCAGCCACGGTGAACAGCATCCACGCGGTCTCTTGCGAGGTCAGCTCGATATTGCCGTTCGGATCGTGCTGGATCGTGGTCACGGGTCGGCGCAAACAGAGAGTGCCCTCGCTCCGCATACAAACCCCGAGCGCGGGCCATACCTTAAGGCCCCAGCTCGGGGTGGGCCGGCGTCACTCTGCAGCACCGGTTCGTGGTCACCACGTGTCACGGATCGAGCGAATGCGGTTTACCCCAATTGTGGATGGGTAAGTCCCCAGCTGTTCGAATAGCGAGCGCAAGGAGTGTCCGTGCCACGACAACCCACCCAAGACCCCCAAGACAAGCAGTTCGGTGCGGCAGCGGCTGCGGATCAGGAGTTCGTGGATGAGCTGGAAGATGAGGGCGTATCGATCGACCAACTCCCAGACGTACCGGAGGCTCAGCCACGTGCCGGCGACAAGGCAGAGCCGGCTCGTGACGGAGAGGCCGGGGACAGATAGGTCACAATTCGTTGACCTTGGATCCAGCCGTTACCGATCCTGACCGGGCCAGGTCTACAACGGGACTGCGCCGCCGATTCTTGGGCCCCGAAGATGACGGGCCAGCCGCCCGGTATTTACCCGCTGCTTGACCTCGGACAGTGATGTCGGCATCCTGGGAGACGATCCTCTGTGGTTGGTCGGTCTCCCTCAACGAACCCGATACGGCCATTGACTGACGGTGGAGCAGCTCACCGCTCTTCTTGAGGATCGCCCGTCTCGCCTGACTCTAAACGCAACCGCGTCTACTCCCTCGACTTGGCGTCGGGAATCGGCCCAGACAACTCCAAGAAGCGTCCGCACTGGATGCCGTCGCGATCTCCTCTGCAACCGATTCACAGGCGAACGGTTATTCAGCGAATCGAAGGGGTCTCCCAGGCTGGGTCCCAGTCGTCCACCCATTCGCTCAAGCTGACGATTTGCAGGACCCGCTCGACATTAGGAGTCGGCCGAGTGAGTCTCAGTTCGCTTCCCGCCTGTTCAATCTGGGCACGCGCTTTCACGAGAGCGGTGATCCCCGAACTGTCCATGAATGTCAGCTGGGAAAGATCAACGACCACCAACGATCCCGCCACGTCTGCCAGCCAGTCGGCGAGCCCCTCGGCCGTCTTCATATCCAGTTCACCGACCAGCGAGACCACGTGGACCTCGCCGGCGTCGGAGACCCGTCTGGAAAAGGCGGGCATGACCAGCTCCTTCCAGTTGCTCTGTGACCTCTAGAGATTACTGCCGGTGGGCTTGCCCCTCAAGTGGGGTCATTGGTGGATGGAGATGCGTCCCACGGGCCACGATTCACCCGCACCCGGAGACCGGATCGAAGCACTTGCGCGTCAAGGTCATAACCGTGGCAACGGCATTCCGTAGCATGGACCCAGTCCCTGGTTTCAAGTCGAAACCAGACCTGCTTTCCATCGGGAAGGTAGGTCGTACCCCAGTCGGCGGCCAGCGCATCCACGATGGCCAGACCTCGACCGCCCGCCGCCCTAGGGTCATCGGCGGATCTTTTCCGAGGCGATCCGGAGGGTTCCCTATCGGTGACGCCGACCTCGAGAGCCCCATCGGCGACGGCTGCGGTAATTCTCGGAGAGCTACCTGCGTGTTGCATGGCATTGGTAACGACTTCACTGACGAGCAGTGCCGCTGTCTCGACAAGGGCGTTCAGCTCCCACCGGTCGAGCAGGGCCGCCAGCCATTGACGGGATGCCGCCGGCGTGCCGTCATCCTCGTCGAACTCTGCTCCAGCTAACCGACACACGCTGCGCGCTGCCCCCTTGGACCACTGCCGATCGAGCGATACCCCAGCGGTATATGGCCAAACCGTACGAACGGCGTCAGGGGATGCCGCAGTGTGGCACCAAGGATGGGAACGGGGAGTAGAACGCAGACCACCTCCATCGCTCGAGCATGGACATAGGGTTCTCGACCTTCTCGGCACTCGCTGGGGCACCGGGAGTCTGCGATGTCCACTCCCGGCCACCTACCGGGTGTGCGACGGGTAACAGATTGTTCCAGCAGGCTCACCCCACCCATCGCAGACCCAAGATGGCAATGTCATCCTCTCTGTCATGGGCATCGAGCTCGTTGAGGACGTAGTCAATCATGCCATCAAGCGTTTGGCCGTCGGAGACCAAGGCAGCTTCCATGAGTCTCTTCAGTCCGACATCGAGGATCTCGTCTCGCCTCTCCACCAACCCGTCGGTGAACGCCAGAAGAGTTGTGGATGACCCGATAGAAATCGTCACGGACTGGTAGTGCCCTCCGGTGATGCCGATAGGTCGATTCGCGGTCATTTCGACAAATCGGCTCTGGCTCGGTTCCAGGAGCAGCGGGCAGAGATGTCCGGCATTGGCCAACGTTATTTCGCGGCACGTGGCGTCGTAGATTCCGATCAGAACGGTGGCGAAGTGCCCATCACGTTGAACGTCAAGCTGTCTGGTGCATTTGTCCAGAATGTCTGCCGGCGAATCACCGTCGAGGGCATGGGCACGGACGGTGAAACGGAGGCGAGCCATGATTGAGGCCGCAGCGACTCCTCGACCCGAAACGTCACCGACGACAAACACGAACCGTTCGCCGCTCAAGGGCAGCACGCTGTACCAGTCACCTCCGATCTCGACCCCTTGCGCTCCCGGGAGATAGCGGGCCGCGATCTCCAATCCAGGGATGTCGGGGAGCGATTGGGGAAGGAGGGCTCGCTGCAAAGTTTCTGCGATCGTTCGCTGCTCACCGTAGAGCCGGGCCAGCTCGTCGTTCGCATCTCGTACTGCGCCCTCGGCTACCTCTGCGGCATGCCTTCTGCGCATGAGGCGAGCAGCGAGCCACGCTGCGCCTATGGTGAGAAATAGCCCCACGACGCCCACCACCCACGGCAAGTCGGCAGACAGTGATCCGCCGAGGGGTCCTCTCGCCCGGACGACGGTGGTAAGGACCGTATCGCCGAAGGGCACCGTCACGGTGGCCGTGCTCCCGGAGAACGGGAAGTGGTCGATGTCGGTCGTCAGCAGGCTCCCGGGATCCTCTGCTCTCCCGAGATAAATGGCGTAGTCGAGATCCGAGAATGCTGAATTCTGAGCGACACGCGACTTGCGATCTGCCGGAAGGGGCCGCAGCGCGTACACCGCGAATCGACGACCACTTCCTGGGAGGGCAACGGCATAGCCGAGAAACCGTTGAGACCCGGCCGACTCTTGGGTAACAACAAACGTTGAGCTCTCGAATGCCCGGCGCACCGCGACTTCGGCCTGACTCGGATGCTGCTGGCTTTGATTCCCGACTCCGGAGATCTCGGAGACGGAGTTGTTCTCGTCCTGCCACAGGGTGGCGGAGGAGAAGTGACCCCGAGTTCCCACCTGCGGTGTCATGAACGCTTGGAACTTGGTGATGTCTCCCCCGCTGGAGGCCGCAACTTCAGCACCGAGCTCCAGGGGTATCTGTGTCGAGGGGATCGCCGCCACGAGCACACTCTGAACCTGCTTTGCCTGGAGTGTGAGCAACCGCTGCTCGTTGTGACGATCGATAGTCCAGGAGGTCCACACCAGTGAGGCCGTGAGCAGCGCGCCAACCATCGCTACGGCAATAACACCCCGCCTGACCGACGAGGCGTTTGCTCGAATCCGACCGACCTGTTCACTAGTCACCTTGATCGCAGGGGTCACGATCTCTTCACCCATCTGCTTGCACCGACGGCGGTACTCGATTCGCCTACGTCGTGCGGGCTCCGCTACTCGGCGAGACTGTCGTGTCGTGAAATCTAGCCGCAACCAATCGCAGCGGCCTCCTCGCCATGGAGATCAGTCCTGGGACTTCATGGCGCTCTGAAGCAGAGACTTGTCGGGCCCGTGAGTCGGCGCGCTGGGTGGCAATGTCGATTTTGGAGTCAGTTCAACACAAGTGAAAACGCGGGTAGACAACTGGGGACCCCGTCGCCAGATCTCACCCCTACCTGGATCGTGAGGTGGGCCGGATCCCATCCGTCTGGCGCCGGCCCGACCCGGATCCCCGTTGGCGGGTCTGCTCGAGCTCGGTCTGCAGGGATTGGTTTTGGGCTTGGAGGGCCAAGACGGCAGCGATGCCGGCCAGGTTGAGGCCGTCGTCGAGAAGCCGCCCGATTTCTCGGAGACGGACAAGGTCGTCGTCGCTGTAGCGACGGGTGCCGCCTTGGCTGCGGGCCGGATTGATCAGACCCCGGGTCTCGTAGAGCCGGAGGTTCTGAGGGGCGCTGCCCGACCAGCTCCGCGGCCACGGAGATTCCGTACAGGCCCTGGATCGGACCGGGATGGTCAGCCTGAACCGTCGATCGATCCGCTGGAAACTCGTCAGAACCACTTGCACCAGACATGGTCATCACGGTATAACAAATCTGTAGCGACTACCAGAGATCCTGGGGCGCAGAAAGGACGCCTCGGGCCGGAACCAGGAGGTGCATCATGCTTGTTCGTTCCGATCCATTCCGTCAGTTCGACCGGTTGACTGAGCAGGTCTTCGGAACCGCTGCCCGTCCGGCGGCCATGCCCATGGATGCTTGGCGTGACGGCAACCAGTTCGTCGTCGAATTCGACCTGCCGGGAATCGACCCGGCCAGCATCGATCTCGATGTCGAACGAAACGTTCTGACCGTCCGGGCCGAGCGTCGGACGGCAACCGGGCCCGAAGTCGAGTTGGTGGCCTCGGAGCGTCCAAAGGGCGTGTTCAGCCGACAGGTCATCCTGGGCGACGCACTCGACACCGGTGGGATCACCGCCGCCTACAACAGCGGGGTGCTCCGGCTGACGATTCCGGTGGCCGAGCAGGCCAAGCCCCGAAAGATCACCGTGGCCACCGACGAGCAGGCAGCCGTGTCCCCCGCCGGGGACTCCCAGGTGATCTCGGCCACCGCAGAGGATCGCCAATCAGTCGCGGTGTGACCGGCCATGATCACCCGGAGTTCCGACAGAACGTTGCGAGACGAGTTCCTCGCCGTCGTGCTGGCCGATCCGGAGCTACTCGATTTGGCCTTCGCCGAGGTGATCGCCTCTTGGGAGGCCGAGCCGCCCCGGCCACCGAATCGCACCCTGGTGGCCACGGTGGATCGGCGACATCCCCGGTCGAGGGCGTGGCCGGCGGCCCGAAACCACCAGCGTTGGCATGCCTGGCTTCGGGCCATCCCCCGACCCCGGGTGGCCCGGTCGCCTCCGGACCGGCCAGAAGCGGGTTGTATCTGATCGAGATCAACGCAAATACCAGGACTGAGCAGTCTCCCGACGACGAAGGGGGTGGTGACATCGGGCACTGGCGGCAGGTTCAGTCGGGCCGGTCAGACACGAAATAGGCCCGGCCCTCAAGGGGCCGGGCCTATCAAAGGTCCTCGCAGGCCATCGGGATGATCCCGGTGGCCTGGTAACCGGAGCCCGGATCTGAGGAATATGACCGTTGGCATCACGGCTCTTCTGCGGATCCGTTGCGGGCGTCGCCATGGTGCGCCGTCGTGAGGTGCGAGGCAGCCCGGAGCGGGCGCTACGGGACTTCATGCTCGACGTGACCAACGACTACAAGATCATGGTCGAGACCTTCGACCCGGTCGAGAGTGCGCCAGGCGACCGTAGGTTGCGGCGAAGTCATTGGCATGGCCGCAAGCGCGGCCCGATCGGTCCAGATGTCGAGCATGAGCAGGCTCAGGTTCGACACGACCGCCGCACCGATGATCGTCGTGATCACCGCCATCAGCCCGCTGGTCACATGGAAGCCAAGTGTGGCTCCCACCACCGCACCGACACCTGCGGCACCGATGCCCTTGGCCCGCATCGCCTTCGGCGTGTGGGTGCGGACCCAGCCGGCGTAGACCCCGAGCCAGATCGGAACCGCAATCGAGACCACCGCCAGCAACTGGTCGTCGAGCGGCCGGCTCGGCCAGAACCGCAGTACCAACAGTGCGCCGAGGAACCATCCGCCGAGTCCAAACACGATCGGACCGGCCGAACGGATCCCTGCGCCGGTCTTGCGGCCGGTACCGCCTCGGCGGCGGATCCGCATCGCCAACACCACGAGCCAGATCACTGCCAACAGGGCGAAGCCGATCATTGTCCCAAGGAGGTCCTTGGCGATCGCTGTCTGCGTGGTCTGCGTGGGCGATGTGGCAAAGCTGACCACGTTCGGGGTGTAGCGGGACGTGTCGACCTGGCCGGTGGCGTAGAACGTGGTCAGCAGCCGCGTGCTGGCGCTCGGCTCGTAGGAAAAGAAGTCGTCCACGTGCCCGAGCCCGGACAGGATGACCTGATGCCCGTTGGAAAGGTGCGGCAGCAGCTCCTTCGTGGCGTTCTGGGCCGGTGTCTCGAAGTCGAGCGTCCCGCCGATGAGCAGCGTCGGGACGTTCGAGTTCTGCACGCTGGTGTACTGGTTCTCACCCGGGTTGGCCGGCCAGGCGTGCACAAGACCTCCTGCCCCCCACAAGAAGTCCCCGAGGGGATTGCCGATGATCGAGCCCGGGTCCGCGCCGGAGCTGAAATAGCGCTCGACGGGTTGCGTGTCGGCCATCCCGATGCTGGCAAACTCGCCCCAGGTGAACGACTGGGGCAGGGTGAGATTGGCCATTGTCGATAGCAGCCACAGGCCGCTCGGGTCGCCGTGCGCAGCGGAGATCCACGAGTCGAGGGTCATCGGGCCGGACAGTGGCGAATCCACCGAGGTCGCTTCCGTGAGCCCGAGGAACGTCCCGACCAGGGCGTTGCCCGGCTTGATCGGCAAGGAGAACCAACTACTCGGCATGTGTGCCGCTGTGTGCTTCATGCTCGCAGCGAGGCTGGCGGTGCGGGCTCGGCAGACAGGCTCCTGTGCGCACAGCGCCGAGTAACGCTCGATCCCCTGATCGATCTCGACTCCGCTGTAAATGAAGTTCCCGGGCGGGTTGACCCCGACCATCGCCGAGCGGTCGACACTGTTCGGGTACCGCCACTGGTAGATCATCCCGAGACGGGTCCCGGCGCTCTCGCTGAGCAGGTCGATGCGCGTGTAGCCGAGCGCGACACGAGCGGCCTCGATGTCGTCGGCCTGCTCGGCCAGCGTGTAGCCGGCAAGGTCAACGCCGCTTCGCTCAAGCCGCTTCGCGCACGAGGCGAAGGCCTGGGAGTACGCACTTAGCGACGCTTTGCCGAGGTAATCTGAGGTGTCCAGCGCCGCCGTCACCTCGGGACAGTTCAGCACCGAAGAGCCGTCGACGCCGCGGTAGCCGACCATGACGACATCGTGCTGGGCGGTCAGGCGGCCCGCTTGCGGGAACGTCATGTTGGTCTCGCCCGGTCCGCCGTTGAGGTAGAAGATTGGCGCCAAGGGGTGGGATGAGCGAGCCAGGATTCGGGTCACCGGCAGCGCGATCAGCCGGGACGTCGAGCTCGCTCGGTTCTCTGGCACGACCAACGTGCCGCAGTCCGCGGGCACCGCACCCTCCTCGGTCGCGAAAGCGCACGCGTGCATGGTCAGCTGGCCGGCGTGTGCCCCCTGCGGGACCGAGACCGTTGCTCGGGCTGGACGAGACTCGCAGGTAGGTGAGTCCCGTCAATAGGACGATGATCATCAGTAGGGCAGCAATTCGTGCCCAGGTGAATACTCGCGGTCTTTGGGCTAGCGGTACTGGTTGGTCGACCGCCACGGTCTTGCCGTAGCGCTTGGTCGGTCGGTTTTCCTCGATCATTGGTCTTCCTTTCGTTCTGCCTCAGGAGGCCCGGACAGCACAGGTGAGATGGAGATGGGTCGATCGCTCCGGGAGGGGAATGACCGATCCCGGTACCAGGCGACAGTGGCGGCGATGGCCTGGCGAAGGGAAGTGCCGCTCTGCCCAAAGGTGACTTCGTACCTGGAGGTGTCGAGCACGAATGGCTGCTCGAACTGGTAGGTCATCTCGACCATGGACCTCAGGACCGGGTTGAACAGACCGAGGCCACGGAGGGCGAGCTTCGGCACCGATCGACTGTCGACGGGGTGGCCGACCTCGTCAGCGATGAGCTCGAGGACTCGCCGGGTGGTGACGGTCTCCGGGCCAGGTAAGTGCCAGACCTGGTTCACGGCCCGCTGGTCGGTACCCAGGGTGGCGAGGCCCCGGGCGATGTCTGGGACGTAGCTGTAGGTGTGGAAAAGCTCGGGGTTGCCGATGAAGTCCGCCCGCCTAGCGGCCAGGGCGTTGCCGAAGACCCGCTCTCCGAGCGTCGAACCGTCGGTAACGCCGGCTCCGAAGAAGTCCGATGCTCGTCCGATGGCGATATGGACTCGACCGGTGTCCCGGGCATCGAGCAGCTCTCGGGTCATGGCGGCACGGGTCCGTCCCTTAACGGTCGTGGCCGCAAGGGGGAGGTCCTCGGTCATGGGTATGCCGCTGGTCGGACCGTAGCCGTAGAGGTTTTCCAGGCTGACCAGCAGTGCCCCGTTGCGCTCGGCTGCGGCCAGAGCGCCTCGTTGCAGCGGCGGGAACCGCGTTGCCCACTTGGCATAGGGGGCGTTCAGACACTGGTAGATGACTGCGGCGCCACGGGCTGCCTCGGTCGCATCTGTTGCGTCGGCTGCGTCCGCCCTCCGCCACTGCACTCCCTCTGGCAGCGCTGAGGGTTGGGTTCGGGACACCACTCGGACGGGATGCCCGAGCCCCGACAGGTGGACCAAGAGGGCCTGGCCGACATTGCCGGCGCCGAACACGACATGCAGCGGACCATCAGCCATGATCGACTCCCTGCCCGGTAGGTGACGGGGTGGGGTCGGGAAGTGGCCGGTCGGCAGGAGTCCCAGATTCGGTGCTGCTGTCCCACCGCTGAATGGTAGGGACGGAGTCCGAACACCTTGGCCGCCGCCCACAGGGGCGGGAAGACCAGGTCCTGGACCCAGATCGGAGGGGAGGTCACCCGGCTCTCGTGGCGGAAGTGCCAGAAGGTGGCACCGAGCTGTAAGGGGTTCTTGGGCGCCCCCCGGGCGGTCGTCCTGCCGTCGGCCACCAGTCCGGCCAGTGCCTCGTGGAACTCCTTGGTGTGCAGCGCGGGACGGAGCTCGACCACGCCGGTGATCTCGACGGTGCCGAGATTCCCCTCGGAGTGCGGAACGCCGGGGGGCACGACGATGGTGTCCCCTGCGGTGGCGGTGACCGGCTTCCCGTCGAGGGTGAAGGCGGCCTCGCCCGAGATGATGGTGAACCGCTCCTCCTGGTGAGGATGGACGTGCTCGGAGATCACGCCGCCGGGCATGCTGCGCCACGTGAAGCGGACCAGCTCACCTTGGCTGTCCTCGGCCACGGTGGTGTACTCGATCCACTCACCGGTGGCCGGGTTGAAGAAGGGTCGGAAGCTGGTCATCACCGCACCTCCTCGAGATCCGCACTGAGGACAGCCACCGGCACGATCGGTCGGGAAGGTGCGAGCGGAGCAGGAAGCGGCGACAGGGCGGGGCGCCGGGAGAACGGATTCCACCAGGCTGCTGCTCCGAGCAGCTTCATCACGGCGGGGACCAGTACCGCCCGGACCAGCGTGGCATCGAGAAGGACGGCGAACGCCACGCCCAGCCCGATCTCCTTCACGAACACCAGCCGGGACAACACGAGAGCCCCCATGGCCACCGCCAGGCAGCAGGCCGCTGCGGTCACGATGCCTCCGGTGTGGGCCATGCCCAGGGCCACGGCCTCGTCCGGTGATGCCCCAGCGTCGTGCTCCTCTTTGATCCTCCCGAGGAGGAACACGCCGTAATCAGTGGACAGACCGAACACCACAGCCAGGATGATGATCAGCGAGGTCGACTGGAGTGCTCCCGGAGCATGAAACCCCAGCAGGCGACTCAGGTGGCCCCGCTGGAAGCCCCACACCAACACCCCGTAGGTGGCCAGGATGGTGAGGAAGTTCATCACCACGGCCATGAGCGGCAGCGTGACCGAACGGGTCATGGCGAACAGCATCACCAGTGCGATCAGGACGATCAGTCCGAGGACCAGCGGCAGATGGGACTTGAGGCTGTGCTGGAGACTGACGAAGGAGGCGGTCTGCCCGATGACCGTCACCTGGCCCGGGCCGGGAAGGGCCTGGATCGACTCGACAGCCCGCTGGGCGGTCGGCGACAGTGGTGCGTCGGTCAGCACCACGCTCGACTCCCACAGCGACCCTCCCAGGTGCTCGAAGGTAGGTACTGCCTTGACGCCGGGAACGTGGGCCACGGCGGCCGAGTAGGTGGCCAGCGCCGTCGAAGTCACGTGACTCGAGTCGACGAGGACGCCGGCGGGCGCTTCGGAGAAGGACGGAAACTGGCTCTGCACCAGGTCGTAGGCCGCTCCGGCCGAACTGCTGGCGGGCAGGGCGCTGGCATCGCCACCGGTGAAGGCCACGTGGAGGAACGGCGAGGCCAGGACCACCAGCACGACGACGGCCGCCGCTCCCCAGATGACCGGCCGGTTCATGACCCGCCTGGCCGTTGCATACCAGCGTCGCCCGGTGGCCGCCTGAGCTGCGGGGCCGCCTTTGGAATCAGCAGTCTGAGCGATCCGGCCGCCGAATACGGTGAGGATCGCCGGCAGGACGAGGAGAGCGAAGGCGCCGGAGGCCAGGACGACGATGGCACCCGCCACCCCCATCGAGTAGATGAACCGCTCGGGGAAGACGGCCAGGGTGGCCAGCGCTGCGGCAATGGTCAACGAGCTGAAGAGGACGGTGTGACCGGCGGTCCGACGGACCGTGGCCAGGGCGGTGCCGATCGAAGCACCTTGGCCGACTTCCTCACGGAAGCGGGAGATGATCAGCAGGCTGAAGTCGACCGACAGCCCGATCCCGAGGGCGATGACCAGGTTGAGGGCAAAGATGGACAGCGGGACCACTACCAGGGCAAGACCCATGACACCGAGGGTCACGGCGATGGCGAACACCGCTCCGACCAGCGGCACCGCCGCGGCCCGGAGTCCCCGGAAGACGAAGAACAGAAGCAACAACAGGAAGGGCAGGGCGAAGAGCTCAGCCCGCCCAAGGTCCTGAGAGGAGACCGATGCGATCTGGACGCCGGCCACGGTGGGGCCACCCAGCCAGGTGTTGGTCCTGAGCGACGGTTGGGCGGCAATGGCCTTCTGTAGTGCGGTGACGGCCTTCTGCTCGTTGACGGCCCCGACGGTGGCTACCACCGTGGTGAGCTTCCCGTTGCTCGAGATCATGCTCGGGTCGCCGGTGGTGGCGTAGTCGAGGACGCGCTTCACCTCGGGACGGGCCCGCAGGATCGACACCACCGCGGCAACCCGGGACGGGACGGCCGAGGACGTGGTGATCGGCGTGGCCGTGCGGACGACGACGAGGTACCCCTCCTCGGGGTTTGCTCCGGTCACCCGCTGTACCTGGTGCTGGGCAGCAACCACGGCCGAACTGGGAGCGTCGTAATCGCTGAGCGATGACGTGAGGTGGGCTGAGGCGATACCACCACCCACCAGGCCGACCAGAGCGATGATGCCGGCCACCCACAGGACGAGACGGGCATGTCGCCGCTTGTCGTCTGGCTGTGCGGACGGTGCTGAGAGGCGGTGACTCATGACGAGGGTCCTTTCCGAGGTGACAACGGCATCAGGCAAGGTCTTCGAGCGCTTTGAGGAGCTCGAGCACGCCGGAAAAGGCCGTCCAGTCGTCAACCCGTTCGGCACCATCGGGGCCGATACGACCCTCAATCCGGTTGTCGGGGGCTCGGTTGACGTCAAGAAGCAGGCGTACAGTCCGACTCGGTGTTGATGAGGCGTCCATGGGTACCAGTCAACGGGAATCGCACGGCGATATCCCCAGGGAAGGACCCTAGGTTTGACCCTGGTTTTCACTCTGGTGCCTGCGTATCCCCAGGTGGACGAGCCCGGGCACGGTAAATCAGGGGCGCAGGCCTCGGGTCACTGACACGCCGTTGGTCAGCTCACTGGAGCAGGGAGGCCAACTGGCGCCGAGAGGTGATATCCAGCTTGATGAAGCTGTTGCGGAGGTGGTATTCGACGGTCTTGACCGAGACATACAGCTCAGCCGCCACCTCACGGTTGGTCAGCCCAGTGGCGACCAGTCGGGCCACCGCCATCTCCGCTCGACTGAGCCCGAGCGTGACCTCGGGGCTCTCGGGCGTGGCCGACACTTGCAAGAGCTCCAGCTCGTCGGCACACTGCCGCACGTAGGGGTCGGCACCCAGGTCAGAGAAGAGGCGGTGGGCCTTCTCCAGTTGGCCGACGGCCTCTGATCGTCGGCCCACCTGGCGCAGACGGCGCCCGTCATCGAGGTGAAGCAGGCCCAGCTCCAACGGCATCGCCACTCTGGGGGCGAGCACATGTCCTCGCCGGAACGACGCCTCCGCACCGGAGCGATCACCTCTCGCTGCCGCCAGATTGCCCTCGCACCGGGCCAGCATGAGGAGAGCCGAAGGAACGGGAACCTCCGAACATGCCGCCTCGAACTCACGAAGCGCGGCCTCGGCTTCCCCCAGTCGAGCCATCGCGGTCAGCGCATCGATCTCGCTGGCCCGCCAGTTGAAGATGCCCGGTCGGCCGGCCACAGCGAGCCGGCCTGTGGCGCGAACCGGCTCGACGGCCGCCACCACGCCGAGGTGATCCCCTCGGGCCGAGGCCAAACCAGCACCGGCCGCGGCGCAGGTCGCCACCGCCAGCACCGCAGGGAACCGGGCCGTCGTTGCTCGGGCTGCAGCGACGGACTCTTCCGCAACTGCCCACTGGCCCCGACCGGTGAGCACCTGGGCCGATCGCGCATGAGCCCGCACGAGATCGAACGGACGATCGGCATCCTGAGCGACGGAGGTGGCCAACTGGGCATAGGTCATCGCGGCATCCCAGTCACCCCGGCGGCAGTGAGCCTCGCTCAGATACGACAGACAGGGGACCGGATAGGTCGACGGGACACCCGAGCGGAGGTGGGCGGCGGCCACACCCAGATCGGCGATGGCACCGGATAGGTCATCGGCGTAGATCTTCACGATGCCTCGCATGATCAGTGGATCAATCTCGACCAGGGGCACCTCGCTCCCCGCGTCGGGCAGAAAGCCGAGTGCTTCGAGGCCCTCTGGCGATCGACCGGCGTTGGCCAGCGAGTACGCCTCGGCGGTCTTGGCCATGGCCCACAGCGGGGTACCCGGCTCGGTGGCCCCTACCGCACGTTCGGCCCAGACCAGCCCCTCCTCCGGCCGACCACCGACGACCATCCAGTTGGCCAGGGACGTGGCGGCGCGTGCGCCAATGGTGGGCTCGACTTCCGGATCGTGGGCCGTCCATGCTGCGGTCAGGCGAGACTCGGTAGCGGGCGATCCCATATAGACGCCGAGCAAGCCGGTCAGTGCATCACGGCGAGGACTGGCGACCTGGCAGCTGGCCAAGACCCGTGCCGCGCCATCGGTGTCGGCGGCACTCAGGTGGGCGACGGCAGCATCGAGCAGTCGACGCTCCCGCTCCCCTCGGTCCACCGACAGCGATGCGGCCTGCTCGAGCGCCCACGCTGCTGCACTCGAGTCACCACCGGAGGTACTGATCGACGCGGCCGCCTCGAGTTCGTTGGCCAGCTGCTCGTCCGCACCGAGCGTGGCAGCCACCCGGTGGGCCATCCCAGCCCGACCATCGACCACCTTCCCCGCCTCCTGATGGAGCCCTCGACGGTTGGTCGGTCTGAGGTCGGCATAGATGGCTGCCCGGTAGAGGGGGTGGGCGAAGCTCAGCTCGCCGTGGGGTCCCTCGACCAACAGTCCGGCAGCGATGGCATCGTCGCTTGCCTCCTGCGCGTCGGCCAGGCCAGCCACGACAGCTGCGACCCCAATGGGTGCATGCTGTCCGAGGACCGACGCGGCGGCGAGATAGGCCTGGGCTGAGGCGGGCAGGGTGGCGACTCGGGTCAGGATCACCGCGGAGAGGTCGCGGGGTGCAGGGAGCCCGCCGTGGCCCGCGGCATTGAGCAGCGCAACGCCGATCTCCTCGAGCAGCGCACGACAGTAGAGGGGGTTGCCCCCGGTGTGGTCGAGCAGCCGGGCTGCCCCTTTTCGGGTGAGCGTGCCGAGCTCGAGCACACGAGCCAAGTCGACGAGGTCGTCGAGAGTGAATCCTTCCAGCCGGAGTCGTGTGACCCGGGAGTCACCAGCCACGAAGCGGGCCCACGGCGAGTCTCCCAGTGTGTCGGCACGGGTGGCGACCACCGTCAGCACGGTGTCGGCTCGCAATCTGCGCAACGCGAACAGCACGGCGCGTGAAGAGGGTCGATCGATCCACTGAAGATCATCGACGATCAGGACCACCACCTGGCCGTCTTTCTGCAATTGGTCGAGTAGATCGACCAGCCGGGCTCCGACGATCATCGGGTCGTCGCCCGGGTCGGTGGAGACACTCGGCCGCAGTTGGTCGATGACTCCGTAGGAGAGCATCATCTCGTCCTCGTCAGCGCTTAGCTCGAGGACCGTGGCGTCGTTGAGGGAGGCGACGAAGTGGGACATGAGGGTCGACTTCCCCGAACCGGGAGCCGCCTCCAAGTACACGATCTGTGGATGACCGGCTCGTGCCTCGGAGAGCCGTTCCTGGAGCATGCCGAGCTCACGCTGACGACCGACAAACCCGCCCGGACCGGCCACTGGATCAGCCGGACCGTGTCGAGGCGGGGCTCGTGGCCAACGAACAGCCCGACGGGCAGTCGTTGCAGCTACTGCCGACGGAAGACGCCCTGGTGCCGTGCCTATTCGGCAGGTCGTCGCCTCGTCCAGGGGCGCGACGGATCATCTGCGTATGCTAGCTGGGAGGGCGATCCGGGTCCCTTGGAGCCCAGGTCACGGCAGCCCTGGTCCACCTCGAGTAGCACTCCCGATAAGGGGATCACTGTGGCCTCCGCCCCTGGCGACGACGAGGGACCGATCCGGTGGGGGATGCTCGCGGTCATCAGCCTGGGGGTGATGGCGCTCACCTTGAACTGGTTCGACGTGGCGACGGCGTTCCCGCTCATCGGAGCGGAGTTCCACGTCGGCCTCGGGTCGCTGAGCTTGCTGATCTCGTTGTACATCGTGGGCTACGGCCTTTCCCACATCCCAGGCGGCATGCTGGCCACCCGGATCGGAATGAAGCGGACCATCGTCCTCGGCCTGGCCGTCCAGGGCATGGCCGGAGTGATGTCCGGACTGTCCCGGAGCTACCCCGAACTGGCCCTCTTCCGCGTCGTCAGCGGCGTTGGCGGCTCGGTGTTCGTGGCTGTGGGCATGGCGGCCGTGGTCGTCTGGTTCCGCGAGCACGATGTCACCCTGGCCCTCGGGATCACCGGGGGTGCGGCATTCAGTGCCGGAGCAGCCGTTGCCCTCTACGTGTGGATCTACGTGCAGCGAGCGGTGGGGTGGCACACGTCGCTGGTCCTGGCCGGTGTCTTCGAACTCCTGGTCGTGATGATCACCATGGCCACCTTTGTCACTCCCAGGGGGATGGCACCGTTCACTGGTGGGCGTTTCGAGATCACGGCCCTCCGAGCGTCTCTGGCCAGCAGGGACCTGTGGATCTACGGGGTCGCCCTCCTCGGCGGGTACGGCGCCTACTTCACAACCTCGCAACTGTTCGCCGGGTATGCGACGCAGGACCGTCATCTCAGTGCCTCGTCCGGTGGGCTGCTGTCCGCACTCATTCTGTTGGCCGGGATACCCGGCAGTCTGCTGGGCGGCTACTGGGCCGATCGGAGTAGGAACTTGCGAGCCTTCATCGTGGGTTCGCTGCTGGTTGTCGCCGTCCTCCTGGCCCTCATTCCGGCAGTACCGACGGGTGCGCTCTGGTTCCTGGGCATCGGGATCGGATTCTTCCTAATCTTCGGATTCGCCGCGTGGTTAGCGGTGCCGGCGCGGGTATGTGACATCGATCATGCCTACGTAGGGACGGCCACCGGATTGATGCTCACACTGGCGGCCGTAGGAGGGTTCTTCATTCCCATTCTCTTCGGTCACCTCGTCCCGCACACGAGCTACACAACAGGCTGGATCTTCCTGGCCGTAGTCACCATTGTCTTCGCCGTCGTCGGACTGGTCGGTCACAATCCAGTCGTGCACTCGGCACCCCAGGGAACCGATCGCCAAGGACCGAAGGATCTGGTCGAAAGTGGAATCGACCGGGCGAGGGTGGCCGTGGCTGCCGGAGACGCAGGTATCGCAGCTCACCGCCTCGATGTTCCCGCTGATGATGTACGGCGTGTCGCTGGCCCTCGTCGCTCGACCACAAAGCCCTGAACCGGGGTTTCGTCATCGTGAATCAGAACGATGCTGTCCCATCAAGGCTCAGCGAGTCCTACGTGATCCAGCGGCGTCGCAGTCGGTTGTTGGCTTTTTGTTGGCTTCAATTTGATGGCCGAAACCAGGACTTTCGTGTGAGCGCCACTGGGGTTGTTGGCTATGTTGCTGCCGCAACTACCACCACAATGCTCTGACCAGGACTTTTGGTGCGCTCGGAGGGATTCGAACCCCCAACCTTCTGATCCGTAGCGCGCCTCGGGGTCGTTTCAGGGGGTCCCGCCAAGTCCCAAATCGTCTCAAATATGCAGGTCAGATGGGGTGTGATTTTCGGACCGCGAAATCGTCTGGGACTCAATGCTACGCCCTGGGACCCAATTGTTGGCTTTTTCGTTGGCTAATTTCGTTCCTTGCAGGCAGTCGAATCAGAAGGTTTTGACCACTGCTGCACCCCTTGAAAGACCGAGTCAGAAGGTTTGATCAGAAGGTTCGGAATCGCTCAATTCTCCCCCCGTAGCAAGCCTTCGAGGGACTGCCCCGTGCGCCGCATCTGATCGACACTCGGAGTGTTCGATTCTCCCACCCCGGATCGGACAATGGTCCCCACCGTCCGGTCTGCCTCATCGATCATGCACCGTCTGATCTCCCGTTGACACCAGGATCCGAGGTCGTGGGGAGCCTGGCGCAAGGCCTCGGCAATGGATCGGGTCATGTCGGGGTGCGAGGTCAGACGGAACAGATCGAGGTAGTCCCCTCCGGCTTTCTCCGCTCGCGCCGCACGGCGTTTCGGAGCGGACTGGAGCTTCATGGCCACCAGGCTTGCCGGGGTGGCGATTCGGCACCGAGCCTCGGCCACCACCTCTCCGTCTTCTTCGGCGATGAGCGTGAGGTCCTCGGCTGTGTCGAGGGCCCAACGATGGGCCAGTACGAAGATGCGGTCTGCCTCCCCCTCGGGCAGGAGGTCCGGTGAGATGTCGCTCGCCGGAACGTCTCCGACGGCAATGCAGTCGATCTTCGTACCGAGGAGGAGCCCATCGACGCCGTCGGTGCTGATGACGGTCTCAACGGCGGTCAGCTCGTCACCATGCTGTGTGGCAACGGTGTCGAGGTCATAGGTCACCCGATGAGCGCCCTGGAGTCGGGCGAGAACGGCCAGACCGCCGATCACGGCGAACTCTCCGATCGGCACCGCCTCGGCCAAGGCGGCCAGAGAGGTCACCAACGGTGCCACCCCGGAGTTCGCCAGGCGGAGTTCACCAGACACGGGCAGTCTCCTGAGGGTTCCAGCCTTCGAGTATCTCGCGGCCGCGAGCCCGGTCCTGGGCGAGGTCGAGGGCGATGATCAGGCCGTTGGCCACGAGGAAGCCGTCCCGATTCGTCGAGGACGGCAGGGTGAAGCCATACCGGGACGGGCACACTGCGATCTCCGATCCCGTCCAACCGGACGGGGCGCCATAGGCACCCACCACCGTGGCCAGGTCGGTGTCGTCGGCGACATAGAGCCTGGGCCACCCTCCCGCGGGTCCGGCGGCCACCGGTGCACCGAGAGCGACGGCACCGAGGGTCCCACTCAGTCGGAACCGCTCGGGCGGGTCGGGCGGTGGAGCTTGAGGCATCGGATGCCAGCGGGGCTTCCACTCCTCGGCAACGGCCCAGAACAACTCGGGCACGAACGGCCGGTTGTCCGAACCCACCAATCCCTGGCTCCGGAGCTCGGACAGGATCTCCGACACCCGGCCCGGGGAGCGATCGATCTGGCGGGCAACGGCATGCACACCCTGCGGCTCCTCAGGGTTCACGAGTAGCGCCAGGGCCACATCAAGACCTGTGCCTCTGAATACGCTGACGACCCTTCGGGAAGGCACCACTGGCCCTGAGGACACTTCGGCATTGACGAAGAGGCCAGGGGCCCTGACCCAGAGGTGCCCCCTTCGATCGAACCAGGCCAGGCCCGCCCGGCTCAGCTCTTCTCTTGCCGCTGTTGAGATCCGGTCAGCGACGATGATCGTCGCTGCTCCCCCGTCTCCCTCATGCAGGTGAGCAAGGAGGCGAGCATCGCTTTCGCGCACCACCTTCAGTTCGTTGACGGCGAAGGGCACACCGCCGATCTCGATACGGTCAACTGCCACCCGAACCGGGGAGATGCCAGCGTGCTCGAGAGCCTCGAGTCAGCCCGGGAGTGTTCGCTGTTCGTGGCACCACGAATACAGACTACCACCCCCGAAGTCCCAGTCACCACGTGCGGGCGCTACGGGAATTCACGCTCGACGTGACCAACGACTACGAGATCATGGTCGAGACCTC
>CAVQMN010000003.1:0-5475 GCA_963713625.1 uncultured Acidimicrobiales bacterium
ATGCCGTGTAGCTGGCCGCTGTGGCCAGCACCTGGGCGGCGTAGCCCGCCGAGGCGGCCTGGCAGGCCGGACCGGGATTGCCGCAGTTGTAGGCGACCAGGGCCGAGGTGGGGTTGGCCACGATCCCGAGCGAGCACAGGTACCGGGCGGCGGCGTAGGTGGCATCGGTCGGATCGAAGGGGCTGGGAGGGACAGCCCCGCCGGTGGGAGTCGGTCGGTCGTAGGCGGCGAACGTGCCTGGCTCGAACTGGAAGAGACCCTCGGCTCCGGCCGACGAGGTGACGCTCGGATCGAAGTCCGACTCGGTGTGGGCGACGGCGGCCAACAGTGTCCACGGCACGCCACAGCTACTGGCCGCCGATGCCTGCTGGAACAGGGCCAGGAGGGCCGCCGGGATAGTCGAGCTGGCCACGGACGACGGATCGTCGCTGGCCACGGCGGGAGCTCCGCCGGCCACGGCGCAGGCCACCACCAGGCAGAGACCAACGATGACCGCCACGACCTTCCCGATCGC
This sequence comes from uncultured Acidimicrobiales bacterium, assembly GCA_963713625.1. Lineage (GTDB taxonomy): Bacteria > Actinomycetota > Acidimicrobiia > Acidimicrobiales > RAAP-2 > Bog-756. The sequence continues at coordinate 515 of CAVQMN010000003.1, forward strand.
GCTCATCCCGACACCGTTTCGACTCGGTCCTGCTTCATGAGCCGGACCCGACATCGGTGACCACCCAGTGGGAGGCGTTCGGTGAACCCGCAGGGCCGGTGGGGCGCAGCGTGACCCGCTCGTCGACCGGCACCTCCGAGGTCTGGCCGATATCGGTGGTCACGACCATCCGGCCAGTGACGACCACGGCAACCTGGCCGGAACCGACTGGAACGACCGGACCGGGCGGGTCGAGCACCACCGTCGTCCTTCGGTCTTCGGCCACCCAGGCCTCCGGCCACGTCACTCGTCGCGGCACGGTCAGGGCTGGCGCCAGTGCAGCTCGCTCGGCTGTGTCGCCCTCCGGGTGTGTCGGGTCAGTGGTGTCTGTGGCCTCGACGAACTCCTCGGCGATCTGTTGGGCTGCGCTGTTCTGTTCCGACACCACCGGTGTGGCGGCCGTTGCGATCGCCGAATCGGGGATCTCCTGCGATCCCACCCCGGAGATCTGTGCGACGGGGCGGGCGGAGTGGGGGAGGGCGGCATCGATGGCGCCGAACAGCACCAGCCCGATTGAGATCGCCGATCCCCAGGCGGGACCAGGTGAGGCGAGGCCGCTCTCCGATCGTCATACGTGGCTCCGCATGGCCTGATTGCTGTCGCACATGGCGATGTCCCGGGGCGACAGGATGGTCTGGACGATGGCGCCGTGCTCGCCCACCCGCCAGAGGGCCCGCCCCCGGGGGAGCCTGGGCACAAGCAGGGTCTCCGACTCGGTCCAGTCCATGACGTCCCGGGAGGCTTTGGCCTCTCCTCCGGACAGGTTGAAGGTCACCTTGGTCTCGGCCTCGGTGACGAACCCCTGGGCCCGCTTGGCGGTAGCCGTTCCGTCGTCGGCCTGGGAAGCCAGGTCGGAGATGCGCTGGACGATGGTCACGAACTGGACCCCGTAGCCGCGGGAGAGCTTCTGGGTCTCCTCCCCCCAGGCCACGAACCCGGCGTCACGGATGGCCTTCCAGCACTCGTCGACGACGATGATCCGCTGGCGGTCTTTCCTGGCCACCACCTGGGCCAACCATGCCCCGGCGCAGACCAGGATGGACGAAAAGGCCGGTGACTGGAGCACGGCGGACAGGTCGACCACGATGCCCGGGCCCGACCAGTCGATCGTGGCCGTCGACTCTCCGTCGAACATCCCGGCCAGGTCGCCCTCGACCAGCCGGTGGAGTCCTCTGGCCACCGACTGGGCGTCGGTGGCCAGGCTGGCCGGATCGGTGCGGAGCTCTGCGGCCATGCCCACCGTCGGCTCCATCAGGAGGTCCATCACGTCGCGCAGCGTCGGTGCACGTGGACAGCCCGTCGAGACTGGCCGATCGTTGACCCATCGCTCCAGCTCCATGAGGGCAGCGGTGACCACCGAACGCTCGTCACTGGTGACCGGGCGACCGGTGGCCGACTCGGCCAGAGCGATGACCACTCCGATCCTCCGGCCCCGGATGTCGTCACCCGTCCCGGCGGCGCCCACGGTCGCGGCGTCGGGCCCGGCCTCGAGCGGGTTGAGCCGCACGGAGCCCCCCGGGCGCAGGGCCAGGACCGAGAGCTGGTCCCGTTCGGCCAGGTCGAGGTACTCGCCCTTCGGATCGAGGATGGCCATCCACTTGCCGGCCATGGCCTGGCGGTGCAGGTAGGCCTTCACGAAGGCCGACTTGCCGTAGCCCTTGTTGCCCGAGACCAGCATGCAGGGGGAGAGCAGGGTCTCGGTCTCGTAGAGACAGAACGGGTCGTAACAGAACATCCCCTGGCCGAGGACCTCCTGGCCGATGATCGGCCCGACCAACGGCAGCCCGGCCTGGCACTGGAAGGGGTAGGCGGAGGCCGAGTGCCGGGTGGTCACCGACATGGGTGGGAGCCGCAACATGGAAGACGGCCGCATCAGAGCAGCCCCCTGGAGAACTGCAGACGGCACAGGGGCAGGGTGGCGGCCCATCCCTCATGGCCCCGGGCGTGGAGCTCCCGGAGGTCGAGGTGGCACTCGGTGGCCTTGCGCTCGGCCTGCCTCCAGGCCCGGGCCGCCGTCTCCTCTGCGGGAGAGGACACCATGACCAGGCCGGCGATCCGGTGCTGGCGGAACCCCCGGGTCAGCTCCCGCTCCCGAGCACGGGCCTCGTCGACCCGACGCTCCTCCTCCTCGGTGGTGATCATCCCTTTCTCGTCCCGCTTGCGCTGGGCCATCCCTCCGGTGGTCCGGGCGTCTCGGACCTCGGCGAAGGCCTGCTCGGTGGAGACGGCCTCGAGGTGCATGGACACCGTCCGGACCGATCCCGGCACGGCTGCGGCCAGCAGCGGGTACATCCACTCCGTGCCCACGTCGATCCGGGGCCAGGCGGCGATCTGGCCGACCCGGTGGACGTAGCCGTCGGTGCGGACGGTGTCGTAGCCGACGAGGCGGGAGGCCGGTCCCGCCTGGGTGGTGGGGATCGACTCGTCGCCCCAGCAGGCCAGCCGTTCGTCCGCCGTCGGATCGGCCCACTGGCGCAGGACGGCAGCGATTCCCCGGCGGGAGAGGACCTTCGGCCGCAGACCGATGGCCAGCAGGTGCTCGCAGAGCTGGGCCAGCTCACTGGTGGCCTCGGACAGTGCGTCGGCTCCACTTGCCTCGGTCTCCACCTGGGCACCCAGGTAGACGTCGTGGTGGATGGCGGCGGTGCCGATGGACGAATGCAGCGACTGGTAGTCGTCCCACTCCTCGGTCGACACCTGGCCCATGGCCGCAGCCGACCAGTCCGACTGGACGGTCGAGGGCTGGGGAGTGGCCCGTTCGACCCACTGCAGACGCCGGAGACCGGAGCCTTCGGCGGCCATGCCTTTCAGCACCTCGCCCCACTGGCTGATCTGGGCGGCCTGCTCGTCGGGACCGGAGAACACGAACCGGTCGCCTCCCGACACGGAGATCACCGCGGTGAGCAGCCTCCGGCGTCCCACCCGCTCGGCCACCAGGCCCGCCTCGGCCCCGTCGAGGATGCCTGCCTCGAAGCGGAGCCGACCGAGCTCCGGTGGCAGCTGTTCGGCCACCGTCTTGCGTGCTCTCCGCGGCCTCGACTTCCGGCTTCGGTCGACCGATGGTGGATCTGGGGTCGGTGCCGTGGCCGCTGCCGATGGTGCGGCGTCGATGGGGGCGCTGAGTCCGTTGCTGCTGCTGGAGCAATGTCGGTGACCGTGCTGATTCCGACGGCCCGCCAGGTCTGGGGCATCTCCCAGTGGGCCTGACCGTTGGCCCGGAGGAGCCCGTACCGTGCGTACGGACCGACCAGGGAGCGCACCTTGGCTCCCCGGTGCCGGCCGAAGGGAACCCGTCCGAGGGCGAACCAGAAGCCGAGGAGCACGGGCAGGAACGGCAACGGCATGGGGATAGAGCCCAGGATCATCACGAATCCGCAGGCGGCGCCGAGCACGCCCGGGGCGAACTGGCCGGCGGTGCGGCTGACCAGCTCGTACCGCTTGGTGAGGACGCCGAAGTTGTAGAGCGTGTCGTGCTCAGCCATGGGATCCTCCCGGTGCCTTCGGGGTCGATGGGCCACCCGCTCGACTTCCCCGACTGGCTGCTCCGCCAACCGGCCCAGGGGTGCCGGACCCACCGGGACTGCCGGAACTCGAGGCCGGGCCTTCCGGCGACCGACGTTGGCCCGGGCTGGCTTGACTGCTGCTGGAGCGCCCCGCCCCGGCGGCGCCGGGCGCACTTCCAGGCATCGGCCCGCCGGGACTCGGGCTGCCGGAGCTGCCGCCCGCTCCCGCTTCGGAGCCGGCGGATGATGAGGCCATACCCGGGTTGGCGCCCTCAGCGGCGCCGGTGGCCGCCTTTGCCCCGGCCTTGGCCGCGCCGGCCGCCGCACCCACTCCGGCGGTAGCGGCGACACCGACCGGTCCGGCTGCGGCCCCCGCTTCCACCAGCGCCTTGCTGCCGCCCGAGCCGCCCATCATCTTCGCCGTACCGGCGACGCGGCTCCCCATGTAGGTCATCCGACCCGGGGCGCTGATCATGGCCGCGGTGGCTGCCGCGTGCTCGGTGGCTGCCGGCACGTGCCGGAGGGCCATGGGAAGGGCCAGCGAGCCGAGGATGAGGAAGGCCAGGCAGAGGAACAGGGTGGTCATGTCCCCGCCCACCGCTCCGGGGTTCGTCCCGGACAGCTGGCCGCTGTTGAGGTCGGCGGCGGCCAGCACCATGAGCATGGTGATGACCAGCTGGGAGATGATCGTGGCGATGATCAGGTCCACCAGGCGCTTGATCCAGTGGGCCGTCCCGCCCCAGTAGAGCCCGATGAGGGCGAGGGGTATGGCCAGTACCTCCAGGTAGAGCAGCGCTCCCCGGAGGGCCAGGACGAACCAGATGACCAGGGCGGCCAGCCCGGCGAGGGCGATGATCAGGGCGGCCGCCAGCCCGGGCAGGCTGCTGCCGCCGGTGGTGACGGTGGCCGACAGGGCGAAGTTGGACAGGTGGTCGAGGCCCTGGCCGAACCCCTGGTTGCCTCCGAGGGCCTGGTCGACCAGGAGGCTGCAGCACGCATTGACCAGGGTGAGGACGCCGGCGGTCACCGGAAGGGCGACGGCGGTGCCGATGGCCATGATCACCGGGGCCCCGAGGCCCCGCTTGAGCACCGAGGTCAGGTCCCCCTTCAGGGCGGCGGTCCCCACCCCGATGAACAGCACCGGTACCGACAGCCAGGCGACCACGGTGAGCATGGCCCGCCACGGGCCCTTGAACCACGAGGTGAAGTCCGGGGTGGTGGTCGACTGCATGGCGTGGATCACGCCGCCGATGGCCCAGCTGGCGAACCCGCCGATCCCCTGGGAGATGGAGCGTCCGATCCAGCCGACGATGTCCTGGCCGACGCCACCCAGAGGGTCGAGGAGTGAGAGTCCGATGAGCATCTCAGCTCACCGAGGTGCCGAAGTTGAAGGCCCAGGTGATGAGGAAGACCCCGGCG
>CAVQMN010000004.1:0-1037223 GCA_963713625.1 uncultured Acidimicrobiales bacterium
GGTGGGATTTGAACCCACGACCTTCGGGTTATGAGCCCGACGAGCTACCAGACTGCTCCACCCCGCGTCGCGAAGTGACAACTTATCACCTGATCGGAGGCCCGGCGCCCGCGGCCGGTACGTGGGCCCCTAGCCCTTCTTTTTCTTGGGAGGGGAGGTCGTCGTGGTCGACGACGGGCTGGACGTGGTCGTCGTGGAGGCGGGGGTGGTCGTGGTCGTCGAGGTCGTCGGGCTGGTGCCGGTCAGTGTCTGCACCTCCTGGAGATCGGACTCGAGGGCGTTGATATCGGTCTGATAGGCGCCCAGGTTCCCGGCCTTGAGGTCGGTCTGGGACTGCTGCCACGACTGCTGGGCCTCGACCAGGAGGGCGCGGACCTGCGGTGAGAGGGCGGTGCTCGAATTGTTATTGCCTGCGGCCGTCGATACAGGAGCCGCGAAGACCTGGGTGAGCGCCGAAGACAACGTGGGGCCGATCGCCGCGTTCAGGTTTCCGTACACGGCGATCACCTGCTGGAGCTCGGGAATGGCATTGCGCGACGACTCCACGTACAGCGGCTGGATGTACAGCAACGAATCGGCCACCGGGATCATCAGCACATTGCCCAGGAGCACCGAGGACCCGTTCTGGTTCAACAGAGAAATCTCCCGGGACACCGACGCAGTGGCGTCGATCTTCGCCGCCACGATGGCCGGCCCGTTGACCGGATTGTTCCGGGGGGTGACGAACATCTGCAGCTGGCCGTAGTGGGCAGGGTCAGATCCGGCAATCATGAAACCGGAGAGCGTTTGGATCTGGCTCTGCCCCGATATCGGCACGAAGGCGTCGAGTAGGTTGAAGGACTGCTCGTTCTGACCCGGGACTTTCATCACCTGGTAGATCGGCGCCATTCGGACCAGTTGGCCGGTGGAGACCTCCTCGCCCTGGGCGTTGGTGGTGAGCGTGGTCTGGAGAGCCTGGGACGGCGAACCCGACCCCGGTGACGGTGACAGGGCCCAGGCATCTGCGGCGCTGTAGAAGCTCGACGCATTGGTGATGTGGTACTTCCCGTACATCGAAGCCTGGACGGTGAAGATGTCCTCCGGATAGCGGAGATGTTCCTTGAGATCCGAGCTCATCTCCGATGCAGGGGTGAACATGCCGGGAAAGGCACTCTCATAGGTCTGGATGATCGGATCATGGGGGTTCATGACGTAGAAGGTCATCTTGCCCGTATAGGCGTTGATCAGCACCTTTACCGAATTGCGCACGTAATTGAAGTTCTCGTTGAGCCCGCTGGTGGCCGGCAGGGCGCTCGTGTTGGCGTTCTCGGCGTAGGGATAGTTGTCGGTGGTGGTGTACGCGTCCTGGATCCAGTAGATCTGGCCGTTGAGGAGCACGGGATACGGATCGGAGTCGAGGCTGAGGAAGGGCGCGGCCTTGGACACCCGGGCCTGCACGCCGCGGTCGAACATCAGCCGCGACTGGCTGGTGATCTGGTTGGAGATGAGCAGATTGAAGTCACTGAACCGGACGGCGAACATCGCCTGTTTGAAGAAGTTCGAGAGCTGAACTCCCCCGTCACCTGAATAGTGTGTCTCGTCGTTGGTCCCGTTGGTGAGCTGGTAGTTCATCTCCGGCTGCTTGGTGTTGGCCACCACATACCCGGCATTGTTGAGACCGAAGTACACGGATGGCTGGGTGATCGTGGGCAGTCCGCTGTTCGAAACCGGGGGGACACCGCCCACTGCGAACACGGGATCGCCGTTGGTGGTGGCCGTGTTGGCCGGCGAGATGACCATGCCGTAGCCGTGCGTGTACTGGAGTGTGGTGTTCACCCACGATGAAGACGGCAGATCGCTCGGGTTGATCTCCCGGACGCCCACCACGACCGGCGTCTCCGTGCCGTTGACCATGTACCGGTCCACCGCCAGGGTATTGAACTGGTACTGGGTGCGCAGGTCCTGGAGTTTGTCGAAGGTCTGCTGGGTCTGGGTCGGATCCCACAGCCTGACGTTGGCCAGGGTGTTCCCGTTGGCCGACAGCTCGGACGCGGTGAGGTTGGTGGCCGCCGGATAGGCCACCGATTGCACGTTGTTGATGCCCATCGCCGCCCTGGTGGCATCGATGTTGCGCTGGATGTAAGGCCGCTCCAGCGTGTTCTGGGACGGGTTGACCTTCAGCGCCTGGACGGCGGCCGGATAGATGGTGCCAGCCGTGAGCGCCACCAGAAACCACAATCCGACGCCGAGGATCGGCAAGGCCCACCCCTGGCGGCGGATGTTGTAGATGAGCAGAGCGGCGGCGGCCAACGAAACCAGGATCAAGAGCTCGAGGGCCGGCAGGCGTGCGTGCACGTCGGTGTACCCGGCGCCCTGGACATACCCGTTGGAGGACAGGTCGAGGTTGAACCGGGCCAGGTAGTAGCCGACCGCTTTGACCAGCGCCAGCAGTCCGAGGATGACCGAGATGTGGGCTTTCACGGCCGGCCGCACCCGCGGACGCGAACCCTGCATCCGGATCCCACCGTTGAGGTAGTGGCTGAGCACCGTGACCACGAGCACCAAAAAGAGCGCCACCAGGGTCCAATGGACCAGGAACTGCTCGAAGGGGAGGGTCATCACGAAGTAGGAGACGTTGCGGTGGAATTCCGGGTCCGTGGCGTCGAATGCCGTGCGGTGGCGGAACAGGATCCAGTTGTTCCACTGGCCGATGGCTTGGGATCCCACGATCAGCGACAGGACGACGACCACACCGGCCCGGAGCCACCGGGCATACGGGCCGATGACCTCCTGGTACCGCTTCACGAACTCGTCCTCGGCGTCCAGCGTGGGGCCCTTGGGGGCCAGTCGTTCCGCCACGATGAGGCTGGCCAGCAGCAACACGGCGAAGATGACGGCGAAGGTGACCATCAGCCCGGCCTTGATCTCGAAGAGCTTGAGCCACACCGAGTGCAGGTTGACGGAAGAGAACCAGAGGGCGTCGGTGTAGAAGACGGCGAAGGTCCGGAGGGAGGCGAACAGGATGATCAAAATGATCAGGGCCACGATGATCCACCGGCGACGGCGCGACGGCGGGCGCGGAATCTGAGGGATGTCACTGGGGGGACGCACGGGCAGCAGCCTAGGTTGTGGATCGCGTCAACAGGCATCGACACCCGGGGTGGGCCGGCGGATGCAGGTGCCCGGTGGGAAACTCCTGGCCGGGTTGTTGGGCTCCACTGAGGCCGTTGTCCTCACAATCGGGACAGGGGGCGTCCCCCGAACCGGCTACGGCCACCCACTCCAACGGGGCGTCACCGACCGCGGCCATGGTGCCCGCCGAAAATGCGGCCAGCACATGGTCACCGGCCAGTCGCTCGATTCGCTCGCCCTTCCACTCCCGGAAGGCGGACCCGACGTGCTCGGTGACCACGGCTTCGTCGGCATCGGCCAGGCCGACCTCTTCGTCGGAGAGCCGGCGTCGCAACGGGCCCACCACCGCTTCGGCCAGATCGTGGGCGATCCCCACCAGCACGTCCGCCCGGGGGCCCCCGGTCGCTTCGGGCCCGGCGAACGAGACGCCGGCCGCCGCCGCCTGCTCCAAGGCGGGTAGCGCCGCCGTGGCGTAGCCGTCCATGTGCTCGATCTCGTCGGGCAGCAACCCGACCGACCACCTGGAGCCACCCGACCTCAGGCTGTCGAGCAGTTCGTTCTGGCTGTCCTGGAGCGTCCGCTTCAGTCGGCGGGCCAACGAGGTGACGATCGGGTCAATGAGCTCGTCGCGACGGACCGCATCGGGGTTCCGGTCCTCGGGAGGCTCGTCCGAGGACTCATCATCGTCGGTGTCTCCGGTATCGGTCGCCCGATCCCCCGGTTGGCCGCCGTCGGTATCCGACCCGCCGGCGGTATCCGGCCGGCCGGCGGCCTCATCCGCCCCAGGTTCGTCGTCCGTCTCCGAGCCTTCCCGGGCCGCACGAATCTTGGCGAAGAGGGCATCGACGGGGGACTCCGCGGCGGGGGCCGGCCCCTCGGCGTCGCCGGCGTCGCCCTCGTCACCGGTGCCCGCATCTCCGGCACCCGCCTTCGCCCCGCCGGCTTCTGCGCCCGATCCGGCTGCCCCTTCGACCCCTTCGGCCTCCACGACCTCGATGGTCACGGCCTCGATCTCCTCGGCGCCCGCCGACTCCACTTGCAACAACTCCTCGTCGGCATGGGCCGCGGCCTCCTCGGCCAGCAACATGGCCGCCACCTCCTCGGGCGTGCCCTCATCCGGGCGCTCGACGGCCTGACGTCCGGCCTCCTCGGCCGCCAGTCGGGCGTTGTCCTCGGCGGCGAACAGATCCTCGGCAATGGCGTCGATGGAACGGCGGACGTCCTGGACCGTCTCGGTCAACCGCTCGCGCCCGGCGCGCAACTGCTCGATCTGGGCGTGGAGCACCTTGCGACGCCGGGTGAGGTCGGCCAGCACCCGGGACCGGAGGCCCTGAGCTTCGTCCACCATGGTCCGGCACTCCTCACGGGCGTCAGCCAGCAGATCATCCGCCTCGTTGCGCGCCCGCTCCAGTTCGCCGGCGACCCGCTGATCGGTCTGCTCGAGCAGCTCAGCCACCGCCGCATCGGTGGCCGCACGCTGCTCGGCCATCTGGGACTCGGTCCGCGACCGGGCTTCCTCGACCTCCTCATCCGCCTCGGTGCGCAGGCGGAGCGCCTCGGCTTCCGCCTTGGCCACGAGCTCCGACGCCGCTTCGTGGGCGCTGTGGAGGACCCGGGCCGTCTCCGTGCCGAGGGCGGCGGTCAGCGCCGCGTCGTCGAGTACGGGGTGGGCCGCCCGGTATTCGGCATCGGCGACCTCCTCGATGAGCTGGTTCTCCCGTTCGGCGAGAGCCCGAAGTCCCACGGCGAGAGACTCGAGATAGGCACGGACCTCGTTGGGATCGAAGCCTCGCCGCACCGATCCGAACGTGTGACGAGCCACATCGTCCGGGGACAGGTGGGAAGAGGAAGTGACAGACCTCAATCGTTCCTCGGGCATGGCCGAGAGCCTACGACCGCCGGTCCTCCAAACCGGTCATCCCGGGGCCCCGGACGAGGCGGGCGGGGCCTTCGGCACCGAACCCCCGTGGGCAGCCAGAATGGCCAGGACCTGGTTGAGCGTCGACACCGGGTAGATCTGCAGGCCCGGCCGGTCCTTGCTCTTCGCCGCGTTGTACTGCGGGACCGGTACGAAAAAGATGGAGGCGCCGGCATTCTCGACCGCGACCGTCTTCTGGGGAACTCCGCCGACCGCGCCCACGTTCCCCTGGGCGTCGATGGTGCCGGTGGCCGCCACCGTGCGCCCTCCGGTCAGGGAGCCGTTGTCCAGAGCGTCGATGACGCCGAGGGTCATGGCCAGACCGGCCGACGGACCGCCGATGTTGGTCACATCGATGTGCACCGGGAACGGATAGGTGAAGTCGATCTGATCGTCGGGTTCGATGCCGAGGTCGACGGTGGCGGTCTGCCCGCCGCCGAGGTCGATGACGGTGCGCTTCAGGGTGACGGACACGGGCCCCGGAGGCGCGGTTCCCCCTTTCCGCACCGTGAGGGTCAGGGTCTGACCCGAGTGGTAACGGGACAGCGCCGTGGTCAGACCGACGGCGTCGGGCGTCGGCACCCCATTGACCGCGGTGATCACGTCACCGACGTTGAGCACCGCATAGGCGGGAGTCCCCGGAAACGTGCCGAAGATGACCGCACCCGAGGGGATGGCTCTGACCTTGTATCCCAGACGGCGCAGGGCGGCCGCCTTGGCCGCGGCCTCGGCCTGTGACATCTCGAGCGCCCCCTGGGCGTCGAGTTGTGACGGAGGTGTCCCGCCGGTGACCGAATCAAGGGGATAGAGCGCGGTGTCGCTCTGGAGTTTGTAGACGAGGTAGGACAGCGCGGTGACCCTGCCTTCCTCGACGTCGGTGAGGAGCACCGGGTGCCTGACCGGGTGCCCCTTGGCCGGCGGTACGGTGATGAATTGCTGCACGGACTGGGCCGTGCCGGGCTGGATGGCGTAGTAGTTCAGGTTGATGCGGGAGGCCACGGCCACGGCCAGGACCACCAGGACGAGGACCACCCAGGGCCACCGTCGTTTCTTCCGGCGGGTCGGGCCCGGGTCACCGCCCCCCGGGTCCCGGGCTCCGGGGTCCATGACCGGTCCGGGCACCGTGGGCGCGGAGGGCTCGTCGGACGCAAGGGACCCGGTCGATTGGACCAGGTCTCCCCCGCCGGAAACCGCGCCGGCTCCCACTTGCTCGTCGTCCCCGGTCATAGTGGTGTTGTGGTCACTCCTCCGTCTCCGGATCCGTCGGCGTCCCGCCCGACCGACGATCCCGACCAGAAGACTGCCACGGAACTTCTCCGGCCAGGTGTCACCGAACGCCGTCGGGCCGCGGCCCTGGCCGGTCATGTCGGCGACGAAGCGGGGGCGCGTCTCGCCCTGGACGACGAGGCCGCGTCGGTGCGATCGACCGCACTCGGTGCCCTCGATCGGCTGGGAGTCCTCACCGAGTCGGACCTACGGTCGGCCCTGACCGACCCGGCCGCCTCCGTACGCCGGCGGGGCTGCGAGTTGGCCAAGGACTTCCCCGCCGTCGACATCTCGAGCGCGTTGGAGGACGTCGACGGGTCGGTGGTGGAGATGGCCGCCTGGGCACTGGGCGAGCGTCAGGACCGGTCAGCGTTGCCCTCCCTGGTCCAGCTGGCATCAGCCGGCTCCGGACACTCCGACCCCCTGTGCCGCGAGTCCGCCGTGGCCGCGCTCGGAGCCATCGGGGACCCCGCCGGACTGTCGGCGGTGCTGGCCGCGCTCAACGACAAGCCGGCGATCCGGCGGCGGGCCGCGGTGGCGCTCGCCGCCTTCGAGGGCCCAGAGGTCGACGCCGCTCTCCGACGGTGCCTGGACGATCGCGACTGGCAGGTCCGGCAAGTGGCAGAGGACCTGCTGGCCGTGGAGTGACGCCGCGGTGGTCAGGTTTCGGCGGCGGCGAAGATGGGTCGGAGACTGTCGAACGAGTCGAGGCAGATGCCCGCCCCCAACACCACGCACTCGAGTGGCGTGGCCACCAGGTGGACCGGCACCTCGGTCTCATCGGCGAGCCGGTTGGCCAGCCCCCGGAGCATGGCCCCGCCACCCACCAGGTGAATGCCCTCGTAGATGATGTCCTGCGCCAGTTCGGGGGGCGATTCGGCCAGGCAGCCCACCACGGTGTCGACGATCAGTTCGACCTGCTCGCGGAGGGCATACCGGACCTCCTCCGGCGAGAGGACCACCGTCTTGGGCAGGCCGGTCCGGATCTCACGGCCGCGGACTTCGGCTTTGACCTCGTCCGCATAGGGGAGGGCCGATCCGATGGCCAGTTTGAGCTCCTCGCCGGTGCGTTCGCCGATGGCGACGCCGTGCTCGTGGCGGACGTACTGCTGAATGGCGGCATCCATGTCGAAGCCACCGCAGCGGATGGCCTGGGAGGCGACGACTCCGCCGAGTGAGATCACCGCCGTCTCTGTCGTCCCACCGCCCACGTCCACCACCATGTTGCCCACCGGCTCGTGGATGTCCAGTCCGGCTCCGATGGCCGCGGCCATGGGCTGTTCGATCAGGTGGGCGGCGGAGGCACCGGCGCGACGCGCCGCCTCCTTCACTGCCCGACGCTCGACCGAGGTGATGGCCGACGGCACACAGATGAGCACCCTCGGTCGGTTCAGCTTGGTGACACCGGCTCGCCGGAGGAGGAGTCGGATCATGCGCTCGGTGATGTCGAAGTCGGTGATGGCCCCCTCCCGCAGCGGCCGGACCGCCACGATGTATCCCGGGGTCCTCCCGATCATCTTCCACGCCTCGTTGCCCACCGCCAGCACCTCGTGGGTCCGGGTGTTGAGGGCGATCACCGTAGGCTGGTTCAACACGATGCCCTTGCCCTTGGCATAGACGAGGGTGTTGGCCGTCCCGAGATCGATAGCCAGGTCTCGAGCCACGCTGTCATCGTAGGGCCACCGTGAACATCGGCGTGATGGGCCGGCTCCGGGCACGGCGGATGGGGACCGGATGGCGAGGCGACGTCCCTCTCGACGCCGGTGTCGGTAACCTCGCGGGGTGGACGAAGACGACCAGGGGGGATCGGGTCGGGACCCCGAGGATGGCCGGTGGGACGAATCCGACAGCGAGCAGCTGCGCGGATGGATCCCTCCCGACGATCGGCTGTGGCGTCATCCGTCGGAGGCAGGGCGTGCGGTCGGGACGGGCGCCGGTCCCGTGGCCTATGGACCCTTCAACCAGGGACGGAGCACCGGACCATGGTTGTTCGGGGGGGCCACGGCCTGTGTGGTCGTGGCCCTGGTCACCGCCGGTCTGGTGATGATGGCCTCCGGCACCGACCAGTCCTCCAACGGCACCCCGAAGGTGGCCTATTTCGTGGGAGCGCCGACCACCGACCCCGGGCTCGGACAGACGGCCCGACAGGGGGCCATCAAGGCCATGGTCGCCTCGGTGCGCCCGTCGACGGTCGCCCTGCGCATCGACCGCCAGGGCAGGTTCTCGTCGACCACAGGTCTCGTTGCCGAGTCGGGCGGGATCATCGTGACCCCCTCGCCGGGGCTCGCCGGCGCCCGGTCGATCACCGCCATCGAGCCGGACGGGACCCGCGAGCCGGCTTCGGTGGTCGGGGTCGACCAGACATCCGGGTTGGCCGTCCTCCGGATCGACGACGACCTCCCGGCCGCCACCTTCGACGACGTTGACCTCCCCGTGGGTGCGATTGCCGTGGCCGCCACCATCAGGCCCGGCTCGAAAGCCCATCCCGTTCCCTCGTCGCTCGTGTACGCCGGCACCGTCGTCTCCACCGGACAGGCGGTGGGCGCGAACGCCGACACGGCGGCCTTCTCGGTCACCTCGGTCCGAGCGCCCCTCGCTTACGACGATGTCGGTTGCCCGCTCGTTGCCGGCGACGGCCAGGTGATCGGCATGCTGGAAGCGACCAGGGGGAAGGGGAAGTCGGCCATGGCCGAGTTCCTCCCGTCCGAGCTCGTGCTCGGCGTCGCCCTCCAACTCGTCGAGTCGGGCACGGTTGACCCCGGCTGGTTGGGAATTCGGGCCAGCGACGCCGACGTCGGGGCGACGACATCCGACGGCACCAGGGTGGCGTCGTCATCGACGAGCGACGGCGCGCTGGTCGACTCGACCGTCGACGACAGCCCGGCCTCGTTCGCGGGGTTGGAGCCAGGGGATGTCATCACCGCCATCGACGGCGACCAGGTCCATTCCGCGGCCGAGCTTCGATCCCGTCTCTATCCTGAGCCTCCGGGGACCGATGTGGCGGTGACCTTCGAACGCGGCGACATCACCTCCGAAGTGTCGGTGGTCCTGGCCGACCAGGACGGCGCTGCACCGGAGGCCGGTTCCTCGCCGTAGCATGTGAGCATGCCACCGCCTGATACCGGAGACTCGGGAAACCCCTTCCAGTCACTGCTCGGCGACCTGATGAACATGCTCGGCACCAATGCGCCGAACCAGTGGGAGATGACCCGGTCCTTCGCCGTCAACGTGGCCACCGGGGGCGATGCCGAGCCCAACGTGGAGCCGATCCAACGGATCCGTGTGGAGCAGCTGTCGCGGGTGGCGGAGCTGAACGTCGTCGAGGCCACCGGAATGCCGGTGTCCCCCGACGGGCGACGACTGACCTGCGTGCCGGTCGGCCGGGGTGACTGGACCCTGCGGGCTCTCGATTCGTGGCGAACGGTACTGACGGCGATGACACCCGTCCCCGGCCCGATCCCCACCGCCGGCTCCGACCAGGACCAGGCCCTCCCTCCTGACCTCTTCGACGGCGACGACACGGCCGGTGGGCTGACCGGCCTGCTCGGCCAGTGGGCCACCGCCATCGGGCCCATGTTCTTCGGGCTGCAGGTGGGATCGGTGGTGGGCCACCTGTCCCAACGTGCGCTGGGACAGTACCCGTTGGCCGTTCCGTGGTCGCCGTCGGATGAGCTCCTCCTGCTCACTTCCAACATCACTTCCTTCGCGGAAGATTGGAGCCTGCCCGAAGAGGAGGCGCTGCTGTGGGTGTGCGCCCGTGAACTGGCGTCCAACTCCGTGCTCACCCGTCCCGCGGTCAGAGGTCGCATGGAGGAGCTGCTCCTGGCCGTGGCCGAGTCCTCCGCCTCAGCCCAACAGGATCTGGCCGGGCGCCTCGGGGAGCTCGGCGGCGGGGCCGGCGGGGCCGGCGGGATGGACCTCGAATCGTTGCAGGGGATGTTCGACGACCCCGAAGCACTGCTCGGCGGTCTCTTGACCCCCGAGACACGTCGTTCGTCCGATCAGCTCACCAGCCTCGCCGTCGTCATCGACGGCTACGCCGACCACGTGGCCGATGTGGTGGGACAGAAGCTGGTGGGCTCCCATTCGCAGTTGACCGAAGCGTGGTATCGGCGAAGGACCGAACGGGGCAAAGGCGAGGAAGCGGCCGGGGCCCTGTTCGGGCTGGACCTCGAGCAGAGCCAGGTCGACCGGGGCCGGTCGTTCATCACCGGCGTGGTGGAACGAGCCGGTGAAGATGGGTTGGCCAAGTTGTGGTCCTCGGCCCGCAACCTACCCACGCCCTCGGAGGTGGACGCTCCCGGGCTGTGGCTGGAGCGCATCAGCCTGCCCGAACTCGAAGATCCCCCGCACGGCTGAGAGCGCCGTCAGGGGGTGGCCGCTGCTCAGGCCTCGGCGGCGGGCGCGGTCTCGACCGCCTCGGTGGTCTCGACGGCGAGCCCGGCGTCCGGCTCAGTCGTGTCCGCCACGGCCACCTCTTCCTCCGGGACACCGAGGTCCCACTCGAGGAGGATGTTCTCACGTTCGGCATCGCGGATCACGCGCTCGCGGTTGCGGCGGTATTGGGGATCGTGCGGAGGCAGAAGCACGAGACGGGCCATCGTGCGACGGCGGAACTCCTCGATCAGGACCGGGTCTCCGTAGTCCGAGCGGACCTCCCAGTGGGGGGCCACCGGACCGAGGTACACGACCCGGACGTGACCGACCGGGGGCAGTGGCTCTCCACCGTCCTCCGGCAGGAGCTGATCGTCGGTGACCGGGGTCATGGCAGTGGTTCCTCCTGATATCGCCGATAGCACGGCACCGGGCATCCTACCCGTCGAGCGGGCGGGCCCCGAGCGTCACGGCCACGTCGGTGAGCCGGCTGCCCCGGTAGACGCCGAGGGTGACACCGGCGCCCGGCTTCAGCGGATGGATGGCCGAGGTGAGATCCTCGGGACTCTGGATGCCGGTGCCGTTGAACGACACGATCACCTCGCCGACCTGGAGCGCCGACCGCTCGGCCGGGCTGCCCGGCTCCACCGACAGGATCAGAGCCCCCGAGGACGGGGTCAGGTGGTCGGACTGGCGCAGAGCCGGGGTCACCGGGCCCACGGTCACCCCGATGTAGGCCGCATTGTCGGCCGGGGCGAGCTGTGAAGGTGGCGCTCCGGCCCCGCCGGTGCCGCCGGACCGCAACCCGGCCAGGAGCGGTTTGACCGAGTCGACGGCGATGGCGAATCCGATGTTCTGGGTCGGCGCATTGCCGGTGGAGTCGGCAGCCACCGCGGTGTTCATACCGATCACCTCACCCTCCGAATTGACCAGCGGCCCTCCGGAGTTGCCCGGGTTGATGGCGGCGTCGGTCTGGATGAGTCCGGTCAGGTTCTCCGTCTGCCCGGCATCGTTCTGCGCCGTCATGGCGCGGTGCTCCGCCGACACGATGCCCTCGGTCACCGACGGGCCACCGGCCAGAGCCAGGGCGTTGCCGATGGCCAACACACTGTCGCCGACCTCGATCCGGGAGGAGTCACCGAACGTCACGGTGGGGAGATTGGCGGCGTGGTCGATCTGGATCAGGGCCAGGTCGTCTCCGGGGTCGGTGCCGACCACGTGTGCCGGTAGCGCTGCGGTCTGATCGAACAACGTCACCGTCAGGAGATCGGACCCGGCAATGACGTGATTGTTGGTGAGGATCTCCCCTCCGGGGGTCAGGATCATCCCGCTGCCGGCGGACTCGGCGAAGTCGCCCCCGACCGAGTTGCTGCCCTGCTGGGACTGACTGTCGATCGAGACGACGGCCGGTTCCACCTTGGCCAGCGCCTCTTGGATGTCCTGAGGCTTCACCAGCACGCTCTTGTTGGGAAAGTACTTCTGCACGATGGTCTGCTGGGTGTTGGCCCCCACGATGGCTCCGAGCAGCCCACCGAGCGAGCCGGCCACGATGGCGGTGACGACCACCACCCACGCCCAGGTCCGACGGTGCAGGGTGTGCCGCACCAACCGTGGCGGGGCCGGGACGGGAGCGGCGGGCGGGTACCCTCCCTGGCCGTAACCGCCATAGCCGGAGTAGGCGCCATACCCGGGGTAGACGGGATATCCGGTGTAGGTGGGGTATCCGGTGAAGCCGCCGTACCCGGGGGGCGGTGGGGGCGGAGACACGACCGGGGTGGGGTGGGGCACGGCCACGGCAGGTCCGGCGGGGGGTGGTGGCGACCCTGGGCCCGGAGAGGAGGTGGGCGGAGGTCGGGGCGGGGGCGGAGGGGCATGTTGCTCCCCGTCGCCCAGGATCGAGGGAACGCTCCGGGGGCCCGGTGGCGGATCGGGACCGTTGGCTGGAGCCCGGCTACCTTCTCCGCCGTTCCGACTTTCATAAGAAGG
Organism: uncultured Acidimicrobiales bacterium; assembly: GCA_963713625.1. Lineage (GTDB taxonomy): Bacteria > Actinomycetota > Acidimicrobiia > Acidimicrobiales > RAAP-2 > Bog-756. The sequence continues at coordinate 12,656 of CAVQMN010000004.1, forward strand.
CCCTGGTGCCTCATAAGAAAATTGTGAGGATTCCATCAATACCGGCTCATTTCGCACTACTGACCAGCCCAAAATGCGACACTAGTTGCGTAACGGACGGCAACGGCACACGGGTTCGGGAACAGCCCAATCGAAACCCACCGCAGCCTCCTCGAGTCCGCTGGAGGGACCATGGATACGGAATGGATGAGCGAGGGGAAATGCAGAGATCTCTCTCCCACCATTTTCTTTCCGAGCGACGGCGTCGGCGTACAGGCCGCCCAACGCATCTGCGCTGAATGCCCGGTCGCGGAGGCCTGCCTCCGCTACGCCCTTGACGAGCGCGTCGACCACGGCGTGTGGGGCGGCAAGTCCGAGCGCGAGCGGCGGCGGATGCTGCGCCGTCGCCGGGTCGGCCACATCGTCTCTGTCTGAACCTTGACCTGAAGCAGCGGACATGGCCAGGGGCGGATCGCTGGCCGAATGCGTCATCAACATCAGTGAGGGACGGGACCGCGAAATTATCGAGGCGGTGCGCGGCGCGGGTGGCCCGGTCGTGCTCGATGTCCACTCCGACCCGGAGCACCACCGCTCCGTCCTGACCCTGGGCGGAACCCTCGAAGCGGTCGAGGCTTCGGCACGCGACGTCGTCGGCGCCGCGGTGGCCCGCATCGACCTGCGGTCCCATGCCGGGGTCCACCCCCGACTGGGCGCCGCCGATGTCGTCCCGTTCGTTCCCCTGTCGGGCATCGCGGACACCCTCGAGCGTGATGGACGGTCGGCGCGGCAGGCGTCTGTTCGCCTCCGACCCGACGTGCTCGAGGCGAGGAACCGGTTTGCCACGTGGGCCGGGACCGAGTTGCAGCTGCCCTGTTTTCTCTACGGACCGGAACGTTCGCTCCCCGATGTCCGCCGGGATGCGTACACATCGCTCGAGCCGGATACCGGGCCACGGCGACCGCATCCGACGGCCGGGAGCGCAGCCGTCGGCGCCCGACCGGTGCTCGTGGCCTACAACGTGTGGATCGGCGACAACCGACACGCCGGTGGGGATGGCGGGCGGGATCACGCCCTGTCGGTGGCCCGCGCCCTGGCCGCCGAGCTACGCGGCCCGGGTGTACGGAGCCTGGGCCTGGCCGTCGGAGGGGGCGCCCAGGTCAGCTTCAACCTGATCGACCCGGAATCCGTTTCGGTGGCCGATGTCTACGATGCGGTCGCGGCCGGCGCGGCATCGTCGGAATGCTCGGTCCTCAGAGCCGAGCTCGTGGGTCTCATCCCGGCCCACGCCCTGGCCCGGGTGGCCCGACACCGATGGCCGGAACTCGACCTCGACGCATCCCGGACCATCGAGGGCCGCATGGAGGCCGCCGGGTAGCCAACGGCTCACGGCCTGCCGCCGGACCGCCGGCCGTGCGGCGTCCGTTCAGGAAGCACTCCCGATGGCTCGGCGCTGCATGGCCCGCTGGCGCCGCAACCGCCGGCGTTCACGCTCGGACAGTCCCCCCCAGATCCCGAACTTCTCCCCATTGGCCAGGGCGTATTCCAAGCAGTCTTCGCGTACGACACATCCCCGGCAGACCTCTTTGGCCTCGCGGGTGGATGCTCCCCGTTCGGGGAAGAACAGATCCGGATCGACTCCCATGCAGTTGGCCCTGGTCTGCCAGCTGCGCTCTTGGGGCCCGTACATCAATGACACCATGTCCATTGACAGGTCTCCCTCCCACTCATCCACACGGTTTCAGGCGAAACCGCATAGCACGGATGTAACTACAGATATGTCATCATTCACTATCGGCGGGGGAAACGCAAGAAAAAGGTGTTTGTGAACGGGATCGCAAGCTCAGGCAGAGGCCGGCGACCATGGGACGGCGGTGGCGGAGAGTCCCGGGGGAGGGCAACGGATCGACCCGTTCCGCCATCGGCGGGCACCGGCCCGGGACCGGGAGCCGGGGTCAGCCCGCTCGCCGGCCCCGGCTCCGAAGGGTCGTCTTGTGGGCCAGGAAGTCGACCAGCACGTAGTCACCCAGCTCGTCGGGTGAGGTGGCGAAGGTGCGCCCGCGGTTGATCCGGGACAGCTGTTCGATGAAACCCTGCAGTCCCCGGTCGGGATCGAGCAGGAACGTGTTGATGGTGATCCCGGCCCGGGTGCAGCGCATCACTTCGGCCAGCGTCACCTCCAGGGTTTCCGGAACCGGCGGGTAGTTGAAGTACACGTCGTAGCCGACCCCACCCTCGTAGGGGATCACGTGGGCCGTCGGCTCACCGTCGGTCACCAGGATGATCTGTTTGGTTCCCTGCTGGTGGGCCAGCATCTTGCGGGCCAGGATCAGCCCGTGCTGCAGGTTGGTCCCGTACACGTAGTCCCAGCTGACCGTGGGCAGGTCCTCGGGTTCGATGACCCGGGCCACCTCGGAGAAGCCGACCAGGCCCAGATAGTCGCGTGGGAACCGGGTGGAGATGAGCGTGTGCAGGGCCATGGCCATCTTCTTCGCCGGGACGAAGTTGTCGCGCATCGGCATCGAGAGTGAGAGGTCGAGCAGGAGCACCGTGGCCGAGCGGGTGAGCGATTCCGTCTCGATGACTTCGAAGTCGTTGGGCGAGAGGCGAACAGGCACGCCGCTCCCTGCCCTCCGCACCGCGTTGTGGACCGTCCGGGACAGATCCAGATTGAACGGGTCCCCGAACTCGTAGGGCTTCGTGGTCTCCTCGCGGTCATGGCCGGTTCCTGTGTAGGTGGTCCGGTGGTTGCCGACGCGGTCCTTGTTCAACTGGTCGAACAGGTCCGAGAGGGCCTGCTGACCGATCCGGCGGATGCCCTTCGGGGTCAGCTCGAAGCGGCCTTCCCGCTGGTCGATGAGACCGGCGTCGGCCAGTTGCTTGGCCAGCTTGGAGAGACGGTCGAGGGAGCGGGCGGCATCCTCGCCCAGGTGCTGCCTCACCTTGTCGAGATCCACCTCGCTGAGAGACGCCGGGGAGTTGGCCGAACGCAGGTAGTTCTCGAGCTCGTCCAGATCACGCAAGCGCCCGGCGGCATCGGTACCCTCCCCCATGCCCATGGGCTCGTCGCCGCTGAAGCGGAACCGTTGGTCCCACCCGGCCCCGGGAAAGGCCTTTTGCAGATTGCCGGCCAACCGATCGACCTGCCAGCGGAGATCGAGATCCTCGAGCAGCGACTCGGCCAGGCCCTGGAGCTGCGAGCGTTGCTCGGGCGACATCGAGTTCCACATGGCCTGGGCGGCGGCCATGCGGGCGGCCAGCTGGGCCAGGAGCTCGTCGAGGTCGGCCGGGTCGCCCGGGAAGAGGTCGCCGTACTGCTCCATGAACGACTCGAAGGAGGGATCGATCTCCTCACCCGCCTCGCGCTGCTCGATCATCCGGTTGAGGGCGTCGAACGCCTCGCGCATGTGGGCCAGCTGCTCCGGGTCCGGGTTGGCCAGCGCTTCGGACATCTGCTCGAAGTAGGTCTTGGCCACCTCCTCGCGCAACCGCTCGACCAGATCCTCGAAGTGCTGGCGCGCCTCGGAGGAGACGAATTCGTAGTTCTGCAAGCCGCGCACCTTGCCGGCCAGATCGCTCGGCAACAGATCGAGCGCCATCCTCCGCTCAGCGGCCACCTCGTCGGTGACCTCCCGCCGACGCTCGTCCCCGGACTCGCGTGCATCGGTCTCGAGCTGTTCGATGCCGATCTGCTCCTCGGACACGACCTGTTGCAGCTCTTCGGCGATCTCGCGGTAGGCACCGCCGAGGTCACCGCGGTCGAGTTGCTCCTCCCGCTCGAGTCGCAGCCGGTCGAGCAGGTCGCGCAAGCCCTCGACCTGTTCTCCGTCCGGGGTCCGCCACCCCCGGTTGAGCATCCGCTGCAATGCCTCGTGGAGATCGCCGTTGGCCAGGAGGTCGTCGGTCAGCTGCGACAGCACCGAGTCGGTGTCGTCGATCAGCGAGTCCTGGGTCCCGTCCCAGCGGCGGTAGTCGAAGCGCCAGGTCATCCCCGGCCCCGATACGTGGCGCGTGATCCCGCGGCCTCCTTGTTGAGCCGTTTGGTGAGGTGCAGCCCCTCGAGGAGGAACTCCACCGCACTGGCCACCAGGCCCGGGTCCTCCGATCCTCCGGTCAAGGCCAACACCGGGGCGGAGAGGGCCGGCATCTGGGCCAACGTGGTGGCGTAGGCCGAGGCCGGAAGGTCGTCTCCGGCGTGGACCACCGTTTCGGTGGTGAACGCCCCGACCACACTCTGGGGTTCGGCCAGCACCACCCGGCGCCGGTAGACGAGGAGCACGGCGGCCGAGACGAGCTGGCCCAAGAGGACCTGTTCCCGCCCCTCCTCGAGGGACTCGATCTCGACCTTGCCCTGCGTGGAGGAGACGAGGGCCTGGAGGTCGGACACCCGCGGGACGGCCTCGGTCTCCCCGTTGCGGAGCGCCCGGCGGGTGGCATTGGCCACCAGCGTCTCGTAGTTGGCGATGGTCAGACGGACCGACACCCCGGAACGCTGGTTGAGGTGAGGGCTCTCACGGGCCAGTTGGCTCAGCTCGGCCACGACCTCGGCCATGAAGTCGGGAACCTCGACGCGCACACCGGAATCGCTCGATCCGGGCCCACCAGAAGGTCGACCGGGAAGATCGGCCTCGGCCTCGGCGATCCGCAGTTCGGTGGCGGCGTCCGGAGGGTAATGGGTGCGGATCTGGGCGCCGAAGCGGTCCTTCAAGGGGGTGATGATCCGACCGCGATTGGTGTAGTCCTCGGGGTTGGCCGTGGCCACCAGCATGATGTCGAGGGGCAGGCGGACCCGGTGCCCCCGGATCTGCACGTCCCGCTCCTCGAGCACGTTGAGCAGGCCGACCTGGATACGCTCGGCCAGGTCGGGGAGCTCGTTGACGGCGAAGATGCCCCGGTTGAGCCGTGGCACCAGGCCGTAGTGGATGGTCAGCTCGTCCGACAGGTACCGGCCTTCGGCCACCCGGATGGGGTCCACCTCGCCGATGAGATCAGCGATGGAGGTGTCCGGCGTGGCCAGCTTCTCGCCGTAGCGGTCGCTCCGGTGCACCCACGACACGGGCAGGTCGTCGCCGGCTTCGGCCAGGAGGTCCTTGGCGAACCTGGAGATGGGATGGTAGGGGTCGTCGTTGATCTCCGAGTGGGCCACGATGGGCAGCCACTCGTCGAGCAGCCCGACCAATGACCGGATGATCCGTGTCTTGGCCTGGCCGCGCTCCCCGAGGAGGATCACATCGTGCCCGGCCAGGACGGCATTCTCGAGCTGGGGGAGCACGGTGTGCTCGAAGCCGAGCACCCCGGTGACCAGGGGCTCACCGTCGGCGATGCGCCTCGAGGCATTGCGCCTGATCTCTTCGGCCACCGGGATCGACTGCCAGCCCGAGTCCCGCAGCCGGCCGAGGGTGGTGATATCGGGCGGAGGGGTCGACCTCACGGCAAAGTCCAGGGTCGACTGGCTGGCATCTGTGTGGGCAGAGGGTTCCGGCGTGCTCATGGACCGAGCCTACGCGGCACGATCCCGCCGTGGTGCGTCGAAGGCCTACCGGACGGGGTGCGGGCGGGCGGGCCTGCGGTGACCGCAGGTGGGTCCGTTCACCGGGCTCCCGGGGTGCCGGGAAGGGCCGCTGAACAGCGGGAGTTTCGCAAGGAGGCCCCGGGGATGGAAAGATGATGGTCCGTCAGCGATCCGGGCCACTGGGCCCGCGCGCATTGTGGCTGGAAAGCGGCCAGATCAGGGAGAGAAGACTTGACCACGTTGGAGGACGCCACAGCAACCCCGGTCGTCACCCCGGTCGTTCTGGGAGGGGCTCGGGGTGGCCCAGCAGTCCCGACCCTTCGGCAGGACAAGTGGTGGATCCAGCCGGTCATCACGGTGACGGTCCTGACCGCGTTCGTGGGCTATGCCAGCTGGGCGGCCTTCGTGAACAAGGACTACTTCGCCGGTGCCACGCTGCACCGCGACCTGATCTCACCCTTCTACTCGCCGTGCCTGACCCAGAGCTGCGTGCCGGGCAGCCATCCGGGCACGGTGATCACCTGGTGGGAGATCTCACCCGCCCTCCTGATCCTGATCTTCCCGCTCGGGTTCCGCCTCACCTGCTACTACTACCGCAAGGCCTACTACCGCTCGTTCTGGCTGGCCCCTCCCGGGTGTGCCGTCTCCGACGGTCACGGCTCCTACAGCGGCGAGACGCGCTTCCCCCTGCTGCTCCAGAACGTGCACCGCTACTTCTTCTACTTCGGACTCGTCTTCAACGTGATCCTGACCATCGATGCCATCATGGCGTTCCGCCAGCCCGGAATCGGTATCGGATTCAGTGTGGGGACGGCCGTGCTCCTCATCAATGCCGCGCTGTTGTGGCTCTACTCGCTCAGCTGCCACGCGTGCCGTCATCTGTGCGGAGGCGGGGTCAAGCAGTTCTCCTCCGCCCCGATCCGCCACCGGGTGTGGAAGGCCCTGACCCCCCTCAACGCCAAGCACATGGTCTTCGCCTGGATGAGCCTGGTCTTCGTGGCCTTCACCGACTTCTACGTCCGGCTCGTGGCCAGCGGGACCATCCACGACTACGGATTCCACTTCTAAGGGGTATCGGGACCATGGCTGAGTACGAGACCCACGAATACGACGTCATCATCGTCGGCGCCGGCGGCGCCGGTCTGCGGGCGGCCATCGAAGCGCGGTCCAAGGGACTTCGCACCGCGCTGGTCTGCAAATCGCTGCTGGGGAAGGCCCACACGGTCATGGCCGAGGGCGGTGTGGCCGCCGCGCTCGGGAACGTCTACGCCGAGGACAGCTGGAAGGTCCACTTCCGTGACACCATGCGCGGCGGCAAGATGCTCAACAACTGGCGCATGGCCCAGCTCCACGCCCAGGAAGCGCCGGACCGGGTGCGCGAGCTCGAGGACTGGGGTGCCCTGTTCGACCGGACCAAGGACGGCCTGATCCTCCAGCGTGACTTCGGAGGTCACCGGTTCGCCCGCCTGGCCCACATCGGTGACCGCACCGGCCTCGAGATGATCCGCACCCTCCAACAGAAGGCGGTCTCCGACGCTATCGACGTTTTCATGGAGGTCAAGGTCCTACGACTCCTCCATGACGCCGACGGGACCGTCTCCGGGGTCGTTGGCTACTGGCGACCCTCCGGGGAGTTCGTGGTGTTCAAGGCCAGGGCCGTGGTGATGGCCACAGGCGGTGTGGGAAAGAGCTGGCTGTACACCTCCAACTCGTGGGAGTCGACCGGGGACGGGCACGCCATGTCCCTGTGGGCCGGTGCCGATCTGATCGACATGGAGTCGGTTCAGTTCCACCCGACCGGGATGGTGTGGCCCCTGTCCGTGCGCGGCATCCTGGTGACCGAAGGGGTGCGCGGCGACGGAGGCGTGCTCCGCAACTCCGAAGGCAAGCGGTTCATGTTCGACTACATCCCACCGATGTTCGCCGCGGAGACCGCCGACTCGGAGGACGAGGCCGACAAGTGGTACGACGACCACTCGGCCGGCCGGCGGCCGCCGGAGCTCCTCCCCCGCGACGAAGTGGCACGCTCCATCAACAGTGAGGTGAAGGCCGGCCGGGGCAGCCCCCATGGTGGCGTCTTCTTGGACATCGCCACCCGGCGGTCGCCGGAGGACATCCGTCGGCGTCTCCCTTCGATGTACCACCAGTTCAAAGAGCTGGCCGGGGTGGACATCACCGCCGAGGCCATGGAGGTGGGACCGACCTGTCACTACATCATGGGCGGGGTCAGGGTCGACGCCGACTCGGCGGCCACCACGGTGAGCGGGCTGTACGCGGCCGGCGAAGTGGCCGGCGGCATGCACGGGGCCAACCGGCTGGGGGGCAACTCCCTCTCCGACCTGTTGGTCTTCGGACGCAGGGCCGGTGCGGCCGCCGCCGACTTCGCCGCCGGTCGGACCGGAGCGGTCGACATCGACGAGGGACAGATCTCCTCGACCATCGACGCCGCCGTGGCCCCCTTCGAGTACGAGGGGGGAGAGAATCCCTACGACATCCACCACGATCTGCAGGAGACCATGCAGACCCTGGTCGGCATCATACGCACCGGCCCGGAACTCGAGGAGGCGATGGGCAAGCTCGAGGAGCTCGAGGAACGGGCCAAACGGGTATCGGTGAGCGGGGGGCGCCGCTACAACCCGGGGTGGAACCTGACCACCGATCTTCCGGCCATGCTCTCGGTGTCTCGAGCGACCACACAGGGGGCGATCAACCGCAAGGAGAGTCGGGGCGGGCACACCCGTGACGACTACCCGAAGCCGGATCCCGAAATGGGTTCGGTCAATTTCGTCCAGCGCATCCCGGCCGACGAGCGGGGAGACGATGGTGTGGGCGGCACGCCGTCCATCCGCTCCATCGCCGTCGATCCCGAGCCCATCCCGGTCATGCCCGATGACCTCAAAGAACTGCTCGAGGAGGCGACCTGATGGCCGAGGAAGCGACTGACGCCGGCGGAGCCGCAGCCCCCGCAAGCGAGAACGGCACCGGCGGAGACGGCACCGGCGGAATCAGCGCCGGTGGAATCAGCGCCGGTGGAATCAGCGCCGGTGGAGACGGTGCCGGCGGAAACAGCGGGGAAGTCACCATGCGGCTGTGGCGCGGTGACGAGACCGGCGGGGAGTTCTTCGACTACCAGATGCCGGCCCAGGAAGGTGAGGTGGTGCTCGACGTGATCCACCGGGTGCAGGCCACGCAAGCTCCCGACCTGGCCTGCCGGTGGAACTGCAAGGCGGGGAAGTGCGGCTCGTGCTCGGCCGAGATCAACGGGCGCCCGTCGCTGATGTGCATGACCCGGATGGACACCCTCCCGCCCGGGGAGGCGGTGACGGTGGCGCCCATGCGAACCTTCCCCATCCTGCGGGACCTGGTCACCGACGTGTCCTACAACTATGAGGTGGCCAAGCGGATCCCTCCGTTCCAGCCCCGTCCGAAGACGGCGGACGAGGAAGAGGCGGGCGGTTACCGCATGCAGCAGATCGACGTCGAGCGGAGCCAGGAGTTCCGCAAGTGCATCGAGTGCTTCCTGTGCCAGGACGTGTGCCACGTCATCCGGGACCACGAGGAGAACAAGACTGCGTTCGCCGGCCCCCGGTTCTTCGCCCGGTCGGCCGAGCTGGAGATGCATCCCCTCGATGTGAACGACCGCCGCGAGCTCCTGCAGAAAGAACAGGGGCTGGGAAAGTGCAACATCACCAAGTGCTGCACGGAAGTGTGCCCCGAACACATCAAGATCACCGACAACGCCATCATCCCGCTGAAGGAGCGGGTGGTCGACGCCTCCTACGACCCGGTGGCCTGGCTGGGTCGCAAGATTCGGAGTCGCAAGAAGAACACGCCGGCCGAAGCGGCGGCCACCTCGGCCGCGGCCGGTCCGGCCGCCGTACAGCCGCCGGCCGGAGTGCACGGGATCCCCGCGCCCACCGGCGGCGCCAGCGTGTTTTCAGCTCCTCCCCCGCCGGAAGCTCCGGCATCATCCGAGACGCCGGAGGGTGGAGCTCCCACCGGGACCGGGGCCGAGGCGGCCGCCCCCGAGACGACCGTACCTGCGACGACCACGGCGGTGGATCCGCCCACAACGGCCGCCGGCCCCGAGGGCCCCACCGCCGGGTGACACCTTCCCGTCCGGCGCGGGGGACGACCAGCTGATGACGGGACCGGGAAGGATGCCATGGTCCAATTTCTGAGCCCCGCGTGGGCCGACGAATTCAACGCCGCCCTGGAGGGTGCGGTGATCCCCGGGCCGGCCGATGCCGGTCTCACCGCCGCCGACGGCACGTTCAGCGTGGTCCAGGAGGTTCGGGGCGCTCCGGGCGGCGACGTCCGGGTCATCCTCCGGGTTGCCGACGGTGCCCTTCGCCTGCAGGTGGAGGGCACCACCGGGGCCGGCCAGGAAGAGGGGCGCGGCGATCCCCAACCGGACGTGGCCATCGTGATCTCCTACGACGACGCCGTGGCCATGTCGAAGGGTGAGCTGGCCGCGGCCGAAGCGTTGAACACCGGTCGCATCCGGGTGCGGGGCGACCTCTCGGTACTGGTGGCCGCCCAGGAGATGCTCATGGCCGCCCGCTCCAGCACCCGGGCCCTGGTCGAGTCGACGACCTACTGAGCAACACGAGGCGGCCCCAAGTTGCTGGCAACAGCCGGGGTGACGTGACAACGTGGTGGCCGCACGGGCCTCGGCACAGCACCGACCGGCGGGAACACAGAGGGAGACGGGCGACAACGTGGACGTTCTGACCAGCAGGACCATCATCCACCCGACGGACCTCGAGCGGTCGCTGGCCTTTTACGGAACGACCCTCAACCTTCCGGTGGCCAGGGAGTTCGGTGAGGGCGGTGGCCGGGGCGTCGTCTTTTTCGCCGGAGGTGGGCTCATCGAAGTGGTCGCCGCCCGGCAGGCGCAGTCGCCAACAGGGACCGGGCCCGGGCCGGCCGACGGGCCGGTCACGCTGTGGCTGCAGGTCCGGTCCATCGATGCCGCCGTCGACGAACTGGTCGGCCGGGGCGTGGACCTGGTCCGGCCGGCCACGCTCGAACCATGGGGTCTCATCGAGGCGTGGATCGCCGATCCCGACGGGATCCGAATCCATCTGGTCGAGGTGCCCGAAGACCATCCGCTGCGACGGGACCACCGCACGCCGGCCGCAACCGGAGGCCGGTCGTGACCGCGCCCGACTACCTCATCGAGCGGATCGACCACGTGCAGCTGGCCATGCCGCCCGGCCCGGAGGCCGAGGCCCGCGCCGAGGAGTTCTTCACCGGGCAACTCGGGATCCCGAGGGTCCCCAAGCCGGTCGAACTGGCCGCCCGGGGTGGCTGCTGGTTCGAACGGGGAGCGGTCAAACTGCACCTCGGCGTCGAAGAGGACTTCCGGCCCGCCCGCAAAGCCCATCCGGCCCTCGTGGTGTCCAACCTCGACGCGCTCATCGGCCGGCTGGACCGGGCCGGCTGCCCCACCCGACGGGCCGAGGACATCCCGGGGAAGCCGCAGTGGTACGTGGACGATCCCTTCGGCAACCGCATCGAGTTGATCCCCGAATGAGGGTGGCGGGCGCGGGATCCAGGTCTTTCGGGACCGGACACCAGGAGGTACCGTGCCGGAACTGACCCTTGACGATGTGACCATCGCCTACGACGTGTTCGGGGAGGGAGAGCCGGTGGTGCTGGTGTGCGGCTGCGGTCAGCCGGCCGTGGCCTGGCACCTGGCCATGGTCCCTGCGCTGGTCGAGGCCGGCTACCAGGTCGTCACCTTCGACAACCGTGGGGTGGAGCCATCCTCGTCACCGCCGCCGCCCTACTCGGTGGCGGACATGGTGGCCGATACGCTCGGGCTGCTCGACCACTTGGGGATGGACGAGGTGCGCATCGCCGGCCACTCGATGGGCGGTTGGATCGTCGAGACCATGGCCATCCGCCACCCGGAGCGGGTGCGTGCCGCCGTGATGATGGGGAGCTGCAATGTCGCCACCTCCTGGGAGAAGGCCATCACCACCGTCGAGCGCGACCTGGCCCGCCTCGACTTCGCGCTGCCCCCGCTGTTCTACGCCACCGAGACTCTGCGCTACCTCCCGAACAGCGATCTGCAGGACGATGGGGTGGTCGACGCCTGGCTGAGCATGATCAGCGACCTCGAACCCTGGCCCAATCCGGGCCGCCTCGGACAGTATGAGGCGGCCTTGGCGTGGTCGCTCGACCTCGAGCGCGTCCAGGGGTGGTCGGCCATCACCGTTCCCTGCCTGGTGATGGCGTTCGAGCACGATGTCGACTCCCCACCGGCCCGAGCCCGGGAGGCGGCGGCCACCATTCCCGGGGCCCGGTTCGCAGAGATCGCGGCGGCGAGCCATCTGGGCATCTTCACCCACGGCGCCGAGGTGGCTTCCCTGCTGATCGACTTCTTCTCCCCGATCTGATGGGACCGGAGCCGCAGCCGGAACCGGGGCCGGGCCCGAACGGACCTCCGGTGGGCCGGGTTCAGAGCCCCGGAGACCGCAGGAACTCGACCAGCCCTTCGGTCTTGGCATGCTGCTCGCGGTACAGCGGCCCGGTGGTGAGACCACCGTCCACGGCGATGGCCTGGCCGCTGACGAAGGTCGACGAGTCGCCGGCCAGCCACAGCGCGGCCTCGGCGATATCTGCGGGTTGACCCGATCGCTGGATGGGCTGAGAGTCGCGGAGAGCGAGGGACATGGTGTCGACGGTGGCCTGGGCCCGTTCGCCATCGAGCCCGGCTGCACGACCGAAGATCGACGTGGCCACACCGCCAGGGCAGATGGCGTTGACCCGGATACCTTGTTCCCCGAGCTCGTTGGCCGTCGTCCGGGTCAGGTGGGCGATGGCCGCCTTGCAGGCGCTGTAGTCGTGACCCCCGTAGTTGGCGGCCAGTCCGGCCACACTCGAGGTATTGATGATGCTGCCCCGGCCCTGTGTCCGCATCACCCGGGCGGCGGCACGGATGCCGAGGAATACGCCCCGCAGGTGGATGGAGACCGTCCGATCGAACATCGACATGTCGATGTCCTCGATCCCACCGACGGAGCCCGGGTTGCCGGCATTGTTGAACATCGAGTCCAACCCGCCGAACTCGTCGGCGGCGAACGCGACAACCGCGTCGACGTCGCTTTCCTGCGACACGTCGGTATGGAGGAACCAGGCCCGGTCCCCGCACTCGGCGGCAACGCACTTCCCGCGGTCGTCGTCCACGTCGGCCAGCACCACGGACGCGCCCTCGGCGCTGAAGAGTCGTGCGGTCGCCTCACCGATGCCGCTGGCGGCCCCGGTGATGACCGCCCGGTGACCATCGAGCCGACCTGTGCCTTCTGCCATTCGTCCTGCCCCATTCCGATCTCTCGCGTGACCTGGTGAGAAGCGTCGCCTGATCCGGACGGAGCCCGAACGCCCTCAACTGACTATCGACATCCCCATTCGGGACCTTGAGAGATCCACGCCGTCACGCTGGCCACCGGCTCTCACGGCGGCGCCGGGACGGGTGCGCGGGAGCGCTACTGCGAGAGCGCCTGGGCCGTGACGTTGGTCACCTCGTCGGACGCGGGAGGGGTGAGCTGGACGGCTGTCCCGAAGTTCGAGAACGTCATCGTGACGGTCGCCGTGCCCTTTCCGTCCGTCGCACCCGAGCTGGCCGCAGGGATCGGGGTCTCCTCGCGCAAGCGCCGGATCAGGCCCTTCGAATCGATCCACACGGTCACCGGGATGTCCGAGGTGCCCAGGGCCTTTGCCTCCTGTCTGAGGACCTGCGCGCCGTCCGCCCCGCCGCCGGCCTTGTCTGCCACCTTGTCCAGATTGACCTCCGCCCGGTATCCGGTCGTGGGGACGCCGGCCACCGTGACGCTTCCCAGCTTGGCGACTCCGTTCGAGACCGAGGACAGGTCGGACAGTACCTGGGCCGGGTTGTCCGAGCGCAGCGAACTGAGCTGCGAGAAGGACGTTCCGAGCTTGGCCTGTTCGAGTTGGTGCAGATCGATGCTCTCCCAAGCCTTGTGACCGGGGAGGCCGGCCTGCTCCGCCGGAGGCACCTGTACGTAGAGCACGCTTCCCGTCTCCAGAACTTCCTCACTGCCACCGCTCGGAGAGTTCAGGTGCAGCTCGAAGGATCCGTCGGTCAGGTCGAGTTGTCCGGATCCCGTCACTGTGGCCGCCTCATCGGAACCGCTGGTGCTCGTTGCCTTGACCGACTCGGTCAGTGTCAGGTCCGCCGTCTTGGAATGCACTGTCGTGGTGTAGGCCGTTTCCACGGCCTTGACGGGCTCCGGTGTGCCTCCCGCTGAACCGGCTGCACTACTTCCGCACGCCGCGGCACCAACGGCGACGACGACGACCGCCACGAAGGACTTCGGGATTCTCATGCATGGGGGCTACCCAGGACGGGCCATGATCAAACCCCACCCGGTGTGTCCCCGTCACACCACGTCGCCATCTGATTGGACGTGCAGTCCGCCCTCACGCCCATCGAGGCCACCGACGAATCCATCTGTCCCATCAGTTCGTTCGTTGCCGCATCAACCTCCGCAGATGACGCATGCAGCAGTCGCAGGCAGCGGATCGCCGCACCGCTTTCATCTGGAAATTGAGACAACCTGACGAGGGCGCCGATCACACTGGTCCGGGCTGTTTCCTGCTGGGTCAGCTTTGTGTAGTGACAGCGCTGTCGCGCTGAAATGGCCATGGAATTGCCCCTCGAACCTCTCTGGCCCCGACACAGCGATTTGCTTTGGCACATGGAATTCTTACCCGCTGAAGCCGGCACGCAACCGACACCGGAGTGCTCGCACGACCTCAACCGGCTCATGTGAACATTCCCAGTGGGGACAACGCAAATTGGCACTGATTCTTCGCCCCACTCCCCTGTTTCCCGTGCGCTTTGGTGTCGGTTCATACCGCCGGGAAGGTCGGACTTCAGTCCCCCAGGGAAGGGCGGACTTCAGCCCTCCAGGGAAGGGCGGACTTCAGTCCTCCATCAAGCGCAGAGCCAGCCGTCTTCCCCGACCCTGCTTCATGGCCAGCGCGATCCAGAGCTGGAAGAGGGCATCGATGATCACCTCTTGGTCTTCCCCGACATAGATGGGGCGCAGACCCACACCTTCGATGACTTCCGCAACCAGCCGACGGTCGCCCTCGGCCGCCGAAAAGAACATGTCCGCCCTTCCCTCGGAGAAGACGGGGTTGGCGAAGTTCTCGCCGCCGAGCGTGTTGAACGCTCGGGCGTAGCGAACCGTGGACGGCAGGACGGCCCGGGCGTTGGCGACCGGTTCTCCCATCCGATTGGTGGCGTCGATCACCAGTTTGCCCGCCAGCCCATGCCCTTCGTTTCCGGCCAGGTCGGCAACGGCCGCACCGGGGATGGCCAACACGACGACCTCCGACCGGGAGAGGGCATCGCCGATGGACGTGACGTCGGCACCGGGGATGGCCACCTGATCGTCATCGGGATGTCGGGAACCGAAGGTGACCTGGTGTCCGGCATCCGTCAGTGCCCGCCCGAGCGTGGTCCCGATGAACCCCGTTCCGATGATGGTGATGTCCACGGACGCTCCTCTCGACTCGGATCAGACGTTACCGGCCTCGGCCCGCGGAAAAATCAGGAATTGCGGGCGATGACCTCCCCGCCGACGTGTGCGTGGTACCGGGGGCCGGTAGACTGGCGCTCCAAGGCTCGGTCCGCTGAAACAGTCCGGTACGGCTCTGCCTCATGCGCTGCGGCGCTACCGGAGGTCTCGTTGGAAACCGTGCTCGCCCGACCCGGGCCCTTGGCTGCGTCCGATCCTGTCCGGTCGGATGACGGGGACCCTCCCATCGTCCACCCCATGCAGAAGCTGGTGACGGTGGCCATCGTGGCCGGCCCACTGATGGCCCTGGCCGTGGTCATTCCGTGGCTGTGGGGATCGGCGGTCAACCTGTCCGACATCCTGTTGGCTCTTGCCCTCTACGCCCTCACCGGCTTCGGGATCACGGTCGGCTTCCATCGTCTGTTCACCCACAGCGGGTTCACTCCCCACCGGATCCTGAGGATCGCCTTGGCCGTGCTCGGATCCATGGCCGTCGAGGGTTCGGTGACCAGTTGGGTCGCCACCCACCGCCGCCACCACATGTTCAGCGACCACGCCGGGGACCCCCACTCCCCCCATCGCTACGGCGACCGGGGTCCGGCCCTGCTGCGGGGTCTCGCCTTCTCCCACGTCGGCTGGCTGTTCGTGTCGGATGCGTCGGATGCCTCCCGCTACGCGCCCGACATGCTGCGCGACCGGGACATCAGACGGATCGACCGGCTGTTTCCCGTGCTCGCCCTGGGATCGCTGGCCGTACCCTTCGCCATCGGCTTCGGCCTGTCGCGGACCCTGGTCGGGGCGCTGACCGCCCTGGTATGGGCGGGCCTGGTGCGGATGGCCCTCCTCCACCACGTCACCTGGTCGGTCAACTCCCTGTGCCACACCTTCGGCCGACGGCCGGAGGAGACGACCGACCAGAGCACCAACCTCTGGCCGCTGGCCATCGTGTCTCTGGGTGACAACTGGCACAACATCCACCACGCCCATCCCTCGTGGGCCCGTCACGGCGCCCGGCCGGGAATGATCGATCCCTCGGCCTGGCTCATCCGCCGCTTCGAACAAGCCGGATGGGCGACCAAGGTGCGGTGGCCGAGGCCGTAGGCCGACAACTCCCGCCGGCGGCGGCGGAGCATCACGGCGACCGGTCGGAGCGCCGAACGACCGGAAACGGTCTCCGGCGGGCGGCAGTGCGCCTCCGATCGGCGAGGGATCCGTCAGGGCAACAGGTCGGCCACGTCGGCCCGCTCGGCCTCCAGCTCCTCGGTGGTGATGCGGATCCGCTCGGTGGCGAAGGGGTCATGGACCAGTCCCTCGACCACGGACCAACCACCGGAACCGTCGGACCGCACCGGAAACCCGAACTGCAGTCCGGCAGGGATGCCGTACTCGCCGTTGGACGGCACGGCCAGGGAGGTGAATCCGTTGGCCGGGGTTGCCGTCCGGATGCTCACGACGGAGTCCACCGCGGCATTGGCCGCCGACGCGGCCGAGGACAGACCCCGGGCATCGATGATGGCCGCGCCCCGCTTCTGGACGGTGGTGAGGAAGTCACCCTGCAGCCACTCCGTATCGTCGATGACCTTGGCCGCGGCCTCGCCGCCGATGAGGGCGTTGGCAAAGTCCGGGAACTGGGTGGCGGAATGGTTCCCCCAGATGGCCACGTTCTCGACCGTGGACACCGGCACCCCCGCCTTGCGGGCCAGCTGGGCCTTGGCCCGGTTCTCGTCCAGCCGGGTCATGGCGAACCACCGCTCGGCCGGAACCTCGGGCGCGTTCGAGCGGGCGATCAGACAGTTGGTGTTGCAGGGATTGCCGACCACCAGTATCCGCACGTCGGAGGCGGCGTTGGCCGCGATGGCCCGACCCTGGGGACCGAAGATCCCACCGTTGACGGTGAGCAGATCGCCCCGCTCCATTCCCGCCTTGCGGGGGATCGAGCCCACCAGCAACGCCCATGAGGTGCCGTCGAAGGCGGTGTCGAGGTCGGTCGTGCAGACGACATCGCTGACCAGGGGAAAGGCGCAGTCATCGATCTCCATGACCACCCCTTCGAGAGCCTTCATGCCCGGCTCGATCTCGAGGAGCCGCAACACCACCGGCTGGTCGGGACCGAGCATCTGGCCCGAGGCGATCCGGAACAACAGGGAGTAGCCGATCTGTCCCGCGGCCCCGGTGACTGTGACATGGATCGGAGGTTTGGCTGCCATGGTCCTGAGGCTAATGGGAATCGTCCGACGGGGTCGAACCGGGGCAGCCGACTTCCGGTCGTCCCGCCCACGTGCCGGCTGGGTGAGGGCGGACGTCAGCCGTGCCGGTGCCCCCGTGGGTTCGGGGCAGCGGTGGGCGGACTACAGCCGGTCGACGATGGCCGCGGCGAACTCCGAGCACTTGACCTCGGTGGCGCCGTCCATCAACCGGGCGAAGTCGTAGGTGACCACTTTGTCGGCGATGGTGGCCTCGAGGGCGGACACGATGTCGGCTGCCGCGTCGTCCCAACCCAGGTGCTCGTACATCATCACCCCCGAGAGGATGACGGATCCGGGGTTGACCTTGTCCAGACCGGCGTACTTGGGCGCCGTCCCGTGCGTGGCCTCGAAGATGCCGTGCCCGGTGACGTAGTTGATGTTGCCACCGGGTGCGATCCCGATCCCACCGACCTGGGCGGCCAGCGCGTCCGAGAGGTAGTCGCCGTTCAGGTTGGTGGTGGCCATGACATCGAACTCCGCCGGCCGGGTCAGCACCTGCTGGAGGGTGATGTCGGCGATGCTGTCCTTGACCAGGAGCTTGTCGCCCGGCTTCCCGTCGCAGTCGTCCCATCCCACGGCCACGTCGGCGAACTCCTCGCGGACCAGTTCGTAGCCCCAGTTGCGGAAGGCCCCCTCGGTGAACTTCTGGATGTTCCCCTTGTGGACCATGTTGACGCTGGACCGTCCGTGGGAGAGGGCGTACTTGATGGCCGCCCGGACGAGTCGCTTCGACCCGAACTCGGAGATCGGCTTGATGCCGATCCCCGAACCATCGCGGACCTCCCAGCCCATCTCGTCACGCAGGAACGCAGACAGCTTGGCCGCCTCGGGCGTGTAGGCCTCAGCCTCGAGACCGGCGTAGATGTCCTCGGTGTTCTCGCGGAAGATGACCATGTCGACCAACTCGGGATGGAGCACGGGTGAGGGAACGCCGGTGAACCACCGCACCGGACGCAGGCACACGTAGAGATCGAGGATCTGGCGCAGGGCCACGTTGAGCGACCGGATCCCGCCCCCGACCGGCGTGGTCAGGGGTCCCTTGATGCCGATGAGATGGGTGCGGAAGGTCTCGACGGTCTCCTCCGGCAGCCAGTCGCCGGTCTCGTCGTACGCCTTCTGTCCGGCCAGCACTTCCTTCCACGCCACCGACCTGCCGTACTTGGCGGCGGCGGCGTCGAGCACCAGCTTGGCCGCCGGCCAGATGTCCACTCCGGTTCCATCCCCCTCGATGAAGGGGATGACCGGCTGGTCGGTCACATGGAGGGCGCCGTCGGGCCCCTGGGTAATGAGATCGGGCATGACGGCAGCCTACCGGCACCCCTCCCCACCTTCGCCAACCGGGCTGCCCTCCCGAGGGCCCCGAGGAGTCCGGATCCGGGCCGTACTCGGGCCGCGTGGCTGAGGCGGTGCAGGGGGCGAAGCCGGGGTCGGTTCAAGGAGCGGCGAGGCCCAGGGCGTCATAGATCTCGCGGGTCGCACTCGACCGGTTGAGAGTGTAGAAGTGCAGACCCGGAATCCCCACGGCCAGCAGCTGCTCGCACAGCTCGGTGGCGATGGCCACGCCCTCATGGCGCACGCCGTCGGCTCCGCCCCGCCGGTCGGCCCGCTCGAGTCGCTCCACCATCCATCCGGGGACAGCGGCACCCATGACGGCCATCCGGGGCACCGACTTGAGGCTGGTGACCGGCATGATCCCGGGGAGCACCGGTTTGTCCACTCCCCGGGCGGCCAGATCGGCCACCAGGCCCGTGTAGTCGGACGCTTCGAAGAAGAACTGGGTGACGGCGAAATCGGCCCGCGACAATTTGGCCGCCAGATGGTCGCGATCGGTGTCCGGGTCGGGCGAGAGCGGATGGCAGTTGGGTTGGGCCGCCACCCCGATCGAGAATCCGCCGATGGCCGACGCCAGCTCGACCAGCTCCGACGCGTGGTTCAGCTCACCCACGCCCTCGCCCGGATCGACCGGTGGATCTCCGCCCAGTGCCATCAGGTTCTCGATCCCCGCCGTCCGGTAGGCCACCAGGATCTCGGCCAGCTCCAGCCGGGTGTGGGCGACACAGATCAGATGGGCCATGGGCACCAGCGTGGTGGTGCGGAGCATGCCTGTCACCAGGTCGAAGGTGCGCTTGCGCGACTCGGCGCCGCCACGGTAGGTGACCGAGACGAACGACGGCCCGAGCGGCTCCAGATCACGGAGCGTCTTCACCAGGGTGGCCTGTTCGGCGTCGGTCTTCGGCGGGAAGAACTCGAACGAGTAGGTCCTCCCCTTGGCCAACAGGTCGGCAATCCGGGTCATAGCCCGACCAGCCTACCGGCGGTGGCCGGTTCGGTCCGGGGAGCGGGGCGGACGGACGTCCCCGGTCACCGCCCGGTCACCGGCGTCCGGTGGCCGCCGAAAAGGCGCCGGTCACCCCGAGCGACGCGAGGAGGGGGCCGATCCGATGCTGGTGGAGAGCCTGGACAGCGCCGCGCTCAACTCGGAGTTCCGGGTGCGCCGCGCCTCATCGGCCTGGGCCAGTTGGAGGCCCGACGGGGCCGATGCCCCGTGGCGCAGCAGCCGGTCGGCCTCCACGGCGAAGGCCAGACCCCGCAGAGCCGCGGCGGCGTCGGTGGCCAGAGCGCCGGCGTGGGGATCCGGCGCGGACCGGACGACGCGTTCGAGCTCGGCCGCGGCTTTCTCCACCTGGACCTCCACCTGGCCGCGCAGGCCGGGATCGTCGGACATGGCGCTGTCCGACAGGACGGCGTCGCGGGCCAGCTGCGCGTCGCTGAGCGCCGGGACCACGGCCCGGTGCCATTCGGCCTCGATGCCCTTCTTCTTCCGCGACCGGAGCACCACGGCCAGCAGCACGATGGCCAGCACCAGCACGACGATCAGGGCGATGAGACCCCAGGGGGTCGTACTCGCTGTCGACTTCGTCGGCGAGGTGGTGGTGGTCGTGGTCCGCGGCTCGGTGGTGGTGGTCCGGGCCGGGTGGGTCGTGGTGGTGGGTGCCACAGTGGTCGTGGTGGACGGCACCGTGGTGGTCGTGGTGGACGGCACCGTGGTGGTGGTCGGCGGCGCGACGGTCGTGGTGGACCCGTCCGGGCCGGCCGGCGACACCGGAGCGGCGGCCGCGGTGCCCGCCGCCGTGCCCGCCGCCGCCAGGCCGGCGCCGAGGTCGAGGGCGAGGGCGAGGGTCAACGTGAGTGTTGCCACCTTGAGACGATGCATCCGGAGATGGTCCATCCGGACACGGTACCGGCCCAGCTGGGTCAGGAGCCGACTCTTCCGAAGTCGGCCGGTGCCGCGCTCACGAGGCCCGCTCCGCCGCCCGCACGGCATTGCGCAGGAGCATGGCCCTGGTCATCGGGCCCACACCACCGAGGCGCGGGGTGATCCATCCGGCGACGTCGGCGACGCCGGGGTCCACATCGGACAGCAGCTTCCTGCCCTCCCACGAGGTGCCCGCCCCGACCACGGCGGCACCGGGCTTGATCATGTCGGGCGTGACCAGTCCCGCCCGTCCGGCCGCGGCCACGACCACGTCACCCTGGCGGACCAGGCCGGCCATGTCGTCCACGCCGGTGTGGACCACGGTGACGGCGGCGTTGCATCCCGGCCGCTTCATGGCCAACAGGAGGGCCAGCGGCCGCCCGATGGTGAGGCCCCGCCCGATGACCACCACATGCTTCCCCTCCACGGGGACGCCGTTGGCCGCCAGGAGCTCGACGATGCCGGCCGGCGTGCACGGGAGCGGTCCGTTGGCCCCCATGACCAGGCGACCCAGATTCACCGGATGGAGGCCGTCGACATCCTTGTCGGGATCGACGGCCAGCAGCACCCGCTCCTCGTCGATGCCGGGAGGGAGGGGCAGCTGGACCAGATAGGCGTGGACCCGGGGATCGGCGTTGAACCGGGCCACCACCGCCTCCAGTTCGGCCTGGGAGACGTCGGCCGGCAGGTGCTCATGGGCCGAATAGATGCCGACCTCGGCGCAGTCCTCGTGCTTCATGGCCACGTACCGGGCACTTGGGCCGTCGTCGCCCACCAGAACGGTCCCGAGCCCGACCTGCACCCCTGCGCTGCGTAGGCGGGACACCCGGTCGGTGATCTCGGCCCGGATCTTGGCCGCCAGGAGCTCGCCGTCGAGCAGGGCGGCCGTCACCGCGGCACTCCGTTGCCCCGTGCCGCCACCGTCCAGCCCGCTGCCCCCACCCGCCCGATCATCAGCTCGTTCCTCCCCGCATGGCGCGCCGCTCCTCAGTGCCGGAAATGACGTTCACCGCCGGCCATGACCACCGCCATGCCCGCCTCGTCGGCGGCCGCGATCACCTCGGCGTCCCGGATGGATCCCCCAGGTTGCACGGCGGCGGCGACCCCGGCGGCCGCCAACACCAGCAGACCGTCCGCGAACGGGAAGAAGGCGTCACTGGCGGCTGCGCCTCCCCGCGCCCGGGACCCGGCCTTGGACACGGCGATCTCGGCGGCCACCACCCGCGACTGCTGGCCGGCCCCGACCCCGACGGCCTGGCCGTCGGTCACCACGGCGATGGCGTTGGAGGTGGTCCGGGCACAGACCTTCCAGGCCAGGGCCAGGTCCCGCCACTGGGCCTCGGTGGGCGCCACCTTGGTCGCCACCTCCCAGGCGGAGGGTTCGACCAGGAACCGGTCGGCGTCCTGGACCAGGACCGTGGCCCCGAGGCTCCGGAACTGACGGAGCACCGGCTCGGGGGAGGGCGCCGACAGGAGCCGGGTGGCCCTGCGCTTCGAGGCCAGATGGACCAGCGCCTGCTCCTCGTAGGACGGGGCGATGATCACATCGGCCTGGGGCCCGGCCGAGATGGCTTCGGCCACCTCGTCGGTCACCGTCCCCCCGATGGCCACGATCCCGCCGAAGGCGGACTGGGGGTCGCACTCGAGGGCCCGCCGGTAGGCGACGGCCAGGTCGGTGTGGAGGGCCACCCCGCACGGGTTGGCGTGCTTGATGATGGCGACGGCCTGGTCGCCACGGCGATCGGCCACGAGCTCGTGCACCAGTCGCCAGGCGGCATCGGTGTCGAAGATGTTGAGGTAGGAGAGCTCCTTCCCGCCGTGCTGGACCACGTCGTCCCACCACGAGTGCTGACCGGCGATGCGGTAGCGGGCCCCGTGCTGATGGGGGTTCTCGCCGTAGCGCATCGATCCGGCCCGCTCGAGGGTCAGGTGGAGGCTTGGGGGCAACAGGGCGGCGGTGGCGAAGGCGTCATCGGCCGAACCGTCCGACGGCGGCAGCTCACGCTCGTCGAGCCATTCGACGATGGCGGCGTCGTAGCCCGCGGTGTGGGCGAAGGCGTCCCGGGCCAACCGGCGCCGGGTGGCATCGGAGAGCGACCCGTTCTCGCGCAGCTCGGCCAGCACCCCGGGGTAGTCGGCGGGGGAGACGACGACCCCGACGTGATCATGGTTCTTCGCCGCGGCCCGCACCATGGTCGGCCCGCCGACGTCGATGAGCTCGACCGACGGATCCGAGGGGAACGGGTAGAGATTGCAGACCACGAGGTCGATGAGACCGATGTCGTACCGGTCGACCTCGGCCATGTGCTCGGGTACAGACCGGTTGGCCAGAATGCCCCCGTGGATGGTCGGGTGGAGGGTCTTGACCCGGCCGCCGAGCATCTCGGGGGCGCCGGTGAGCTCCGCCACCTCGGTGTAGGCCACGCCGGCCTCCGCCAGGGCCGCCGACGTGCCGCCACTCGATATCAGTTCCCAACCCAGCTCCGAGAGACCGGCGGCGAACTCGACCAGCCCGGTCTTGTCGTAGACGGACAGCAATGCCCTCATGGTGCAACCTCCGTTGGTGATCCTGACCCATCCCCCGCCGTCGCCGCCAACCCGTCGATGAAGTGGCGGATGGTGTCGGGGTAGAGCGTGCGTTCGACTGCTTTGATGCGCTCGTGCAAGGTCGACTCGGTGTCCCCCGGCAGCACCGGCACCGCTTCTTGGGCCAGCACCGGGCCGGCATCCATCTCCAGCGTGGCGATGTGGACGGTGGTCCCGGTCTCGTCCACCCCGGCGGCCAGGGCGTCGGCCACCGCGTGCCAGCCCGGGAAGGCGGGCAGCAGGGCGGGATGGGTGTTGAGGATGCGGCCCGGGAAGGCGGTATGGACCGCCTGGCCGAGCACCGTTCCGAAGCCGGCCATGACCACCACGTCGATGGCGTGGGCCACCAGCGCGTCGGTGACCGCCTCGGTATAGGCGTCCCGGTCGAAGTCGGCCCCGTACCCCCCGAACCCGCTGCGGTCGACCAGCTGCTCCGGCACCGAGGCGGCGCCCGCCACCTCGAGCGCCCGGCACGGCCGGTCGGCGATCACCACGGCGACGGGCAGATCGGCGGCCAGGATGGCTTCGAGAATGGAGCCGGTGCCCGATGCCAGTACCCCGATGTGCGCCGCACCAGGGGTGGTTTCTCGAGATGCACCGGGGCTCACGGCCGCACGCTACCAGTGCCGCCCGGCGGCGATCCGCGTCACGACCGGCCCGCAGGCGCGCCACACGCCGGCGTGCCGAAACGAACACGCCGGTCCCGTCCCGACGCGAAGGACCGGAGCGACGTGGCCCGACCGGCCTGCCTCCGGTAACGGGCCCACGTCGCTCGGTCTCCCCTGCCCAGGGAATGCCCCTCGTGCCTCATCTATCGGCATCCATCGGCCATTTCCGAAGGGAAAGTTTTGGGCGGTCAGCCGGCCCGGCCTTCGAGCGAACGGAGCAGGTGCTCGTCGAAGCCGGTCAGGGAGGGAAGCAGCGCATCGCAGAACCCCCATCGGGGCGACCCGATGGCGGCCGGTTCGGGCACGACCACCACCCGCATGCGTGCCGCCTTGGCCGAGATGGCTCCGTTGAACGAGTCCTCCACGGCCAGACAGCCCGTGGGGTCGATCCCCAGCTTGGCCGCAGTGGACAGGTAACTCCCCGGGTGGGGCTTGCCCAGGGGCTCCCACTCGGCCGAGTGCCAGACGGCCACGTCGGCTTCAACCCCGAGCCGGGCCAGGGCGGCCTCGATGACCACGGCATAGGAGCCGGAGCAGACGGCCACCGGAAGCGACAGGCGCTCGCACAGCGCGATCGACTCGAGCGCGCCGGGCATCGGCACCCCGGACCGCCCGATCAGCTCCGCCACCCGGGCCGTCACCGCCCGTTCGACCTCGACCTCGGTCATCCCCGACCACGGGAACCGGTCCCACCAGTGCCGGACCGCATCATCGATACGCAGACCCATGGTCTGGCGCACATCGACCTCGGTCAGCTCCAGTCCGAGGGAGCCGAAGACCTCGATCTCCGCCTGGCGCCAGAACGGCTCCGAGTCGATGAGCAGCCCGTCGAGATCGAAGATGACAGCCAGGATCGGCCGGTCGGCCAGGGCGGCAGCCGATGGGAGCGCCGTCGTCAGCCGAGCTTCCGCACGACGTCGACCATGGCCTCCCCGGCCTCGGTGGGATTGAGGGCCACGGTGACCCCGGCGGACGACAGGGCGTCCATTTTGGCCTGGGCCGTTCCCTTGGAGCCCGAGATGATGGCTCCGGCGTGGCCCATCTTGCGCCCCGGAGGGGCGGTGACCCCGGCCACATAGGAGACAACCGGCTTGGTCACCGACGAGGCGATGAACGCAGCCGCCTCCTCCTCGGCGGAGCCACCGATCTCGCCGATCATCATGATCGCCTTGGTATCGGGATCGTCCTCGAATGCCGCCAGGCAGTCGATGAAGCTGGTGCCGGGCACGGGATCGCCACCGATACCCACGCAGGTGGTCTGTCCCACCCCCTGTTGGGACAACTCGTGCAGGGCCTGGTAGGTCAGCGTGCCCGAGCGGCTCACGATGCCGACCGGTCCACCGGCCATGGCGATGTCACCCGAGGTGATGCCGATGTTGCACTTCCCCGGGGAGATGATGCCGGGGCAGTTCGGCCCGAGGAGCCGCGTGGAGGGGTACTCCCGTACCAGGCGGTTGTAGGCCAGGGCCTCGTCGATGGCCGGGATCCCCTCGGTGATGCACACGACGAAGGGAACACCGGCCGCAGCCGCCTCCACGATGGCGTCGGCCGCGAACTTGGGCGGGACCGAGATGAATGAGGCGTTGGCCCCGGTGGCCTCCACCGCTTCGGCCACGGTGGCGAAGACGGGAATGCCCTCGATGTCCTCGCCGCCCCGGTTCGGGTTGGTGCCCGCCACCACCTGGGTGCCGTAGGCGCGGTTGCGGAGCCCGTGGTACAGGCCCTGACTGGTGGGGCTGATGCCCTGGACGACGACTTTGGTGTTCTCATCCACGAAGATGCTCATGACTGGCCTCCTGCAAGGGCGACGGCGCGGCGCGCGGCGTCGAGCATGGTCGGCTCTGCGACCAGGCGATCGGACAAGTGCTCGGCCAGGATCTCGCGGCCGGCCACGGCGTTGGTCCCGTCGAGTCGCAACACGATGGGCGAGCCGATATCCACCCGCTTGAGCGCCTCGAGGACGCCGTTGGCCACCTCGTCGACCCGGGTGATCCCCCCGAAGATGTTGACGAAGATGGAGCGGACGGCGGGATCGGAGTTGATGACCTCGAGGGCGGCGGCCATGACATCGGCGTTGGCCCCGCCACCGATATCGAGGAAGTTGGCCGCGGAACCACCGCACTGGTTGACGACGTCGAGCGTGCTCATGGCCAGCCCGGCACCGTTGGCGATGATCCCCACCGACCCGTCCAGCCCGATGTAGTTGAGCCCGCGGGCCTTGGCCCGGGCCTCCCGCTCGTCTTCGACGTCGCTGCCGGCGAACTCCTCCCATTCGGGATGGCGGAAGGCGGCGTTGTCGTCCAGGGTGACCTTGGCGTCGAGGCAGTGCACCCGGCCGTCGGGCGTGTAGATGAGGGGGTTGATCTCCGCCAGATCGCAGTCCCCCTCGGTGTAACAGGTGTAGAGCTTGACCAGGATCTCCGCCGCCTGGTCGCGGGCGCCTTCGTCCAGCTTGGCCCGGGCCACCCACTCGCGGGCCGCCTCGAGGCTCAGGCCGTCGACCGGGTCGACATGGAGCATGGCGATGGCGTCGGGGTTGGTGGCGGCCACCTCTTCGATCTCCACCCCACCCTCGGCCGACAGCATGCCCAGGTGCTTCTTGGCGCTGCGGTCGAGGGTGAAGCTGGCGTAGTACTCGCGGTCGATGTCCGAGGAGTGCTCGATCCACAGCCGCTTGACCACATGGCCCTTGATGTCCAGACCGAGGATGTTGCCGGCGTGGGTGCGCAGTTCCGCCTCGTCGTCGGCCAGCTTGACGCCGCCCGCCTTGCCGCGACCCCCCACCTTGACCTGCGCCTTGACGACGACCGGATAGCCGGCCGACGCCGCCACCTCGACGGCTTCCTCCACGGAGTCGGCCACCCCTCCCTTGGAGATGGGCATGCCGAAGCGGGCGAAGTACTGCTTTCCCTGGTATTCGAAAAGATCCACCGGATCCGTTCCTCTCTGTTGTGGCTGTCTGTCCCTCGGTCCTGACTGTCCGTCAAACCGTGTCCGTCAAAAAGCTTTGTGGAAACGACCTCTGTCAAAGCGTGTCGTGCACTCGCTGCCTCCCGGTCCCCCCTGCTCCCGTGGCCCGTCGCATCACCGGTCGATCCGGTGGGCGGGGAAGGGCGGTGGGCCCGGACCCCGCATCCCCGCCCGCGGTGTCGTACAATCGGCGACCCGTCGAACCAGGTCACGCCCTCAGCTCGGGGCGTCGGGTCCTGCCCGTGGAGCGTTCTCGGTTCAGGCCACCTCACCATCTTCACGCGCATCCAGCGCGTCACCCAGCCAGGCCCCGATGGTGGGCAGCGGAGCGCCGGGGGTGAACACCTCGGCCACCCCCATCTCCTTCAGGACCGGGATGTCGGCCGCGGGGATGATCCCCCCGACCAGGACCAGCACATCGCCACGACCCTGCTCCTTCAGCCCGTCGATGACCCGGGGGACCAGGGTGAGGTGGGCGCCCGAGAGCAGCGAGAGGCCCACCGCGTCGGCATCCTCTTGGATCACCGCCTGGACCACCTGGTCGGCGGTCTGGTGGAGCCCGGTGTAGATGACCTCGAAGCCCGCGTCGCGGAGGGCCCGGGCGATGACCTTGGCCCCGCGGTCGTGCCCGTCGAGCCCGGGTTTGGCCACTACCACTCGGTACGGGCGTTTCACGGAGGCAGATACTAAGCGCTCTCAGCCGCCAGGCCCAGACGAGGCCGGGCCGGTGCGTCGGCGGCGGGCCCGGTGGACCTCCACCCGTCGATGCCCGTCCGGTGCCCATCAGGCCTGGCTGCAGGGCTCCGTGGTAGTTTTCGTGGTCGCCTGCGTGACGACCAGAACCTCCCAAGGACGCCTTGAGCACTCCGGCTGAAGCTGTGGACAGACCCGACGAACACGCTGGTGGTCCGGGTGCAGCGCCCCGCAGTGTGGCCATGGGACTGCTGGCCGTGGCCCGGCCCCGCCAGTGGATCAAGAACCTGCTGGTCATCGTGGCCCCGGCCTCCGCCGGCGTGCTGTTCCATCGCAGCGCCTTCTGGCACACGGCCGCCGCCTTCGGGATCTTCTGCCTGGCGGCATCGGGGACCTACTACCTCAACGACGCCCTCGATGCTGCGTCCGACCGGGAGCACCCCTCGAAACGGTTCCGCCCGATCGCCGCCGGGGTGGTGGGCGTGGGGCTGGCCGTCACCGTCGGCCTGGTGCTCCTGGTGGTGTCGATCGCCCTCGGGGAGCTGCTCGCCGGCTGGCATCTCGCCCTGGTGATGGCCCTCTACGCGGCGATCAATGTGGCCTACTCCCTCGGGATCAAGAACGAGCCCATCCTCGACCTCGCCGCCGTCAGCGCCGGTTTCGTCCTCCGGGCCGTGGCCGGGGGCGTGGCCACCGGCATCGCCCTGTCCAACTGGTTCCTCATCGTGGCCTCGTTCGGGTCCCTGCTGATCGTGACAGGCAAGCGCTCGGGCGAGAAGGAGTTCCTGGCCGCCCGGCGGGCCGACGACGTGGTCATCCGCGCCACGCTCGGCTTCTACACCGCGAACTTCCTCCGCTCGGTCCGGACCCTGGCCGCGGCGGTGACGGTGACGGCGTACTGCCTGTGGGCGTTCGAACGGGCCGGGCAGGTGCACCCCGGCCACGACCCGATCTGGTTTCAGGTGACCATCGTGCCCTTCACCATCGCCATCCTCCACCTGATGCGGATCTTCGAGGAAGGCGACGGCGCCGAGCCCGAGGAGCTGGCCCTCCGGGACCGCCGGCTGCAGCTCTACGGGCTCTCGTGGATCGTCCTGTTCGCCATCGGCATCTACGGGTGATGACCGGGTCCGACGCCGACCGCACCGTACTCTCGGGTTGGGGGCGCACCGCACCCACCGCAGCCGAGGTGATCCGAGCCGTCCACCCCGACGACGTCGACCGGGCGGTGGCCGCGGCGGTGGCCTCCCGGGCGGCCGGCGGGCGGGGCATCATCGCCCGCGGTCTCGGGCGCAGCTACGGCGACCCGGCCCAGAACGCCGGCGGCACGGTCATCGACGCCACCTGGTTGGACGCCTACCACCAGGTGGACCTCGATGCCGGGGTGGTCAGCGTGGGCGCCGGGGTCAGCCTCCAGTCCCTGATGGAGCGCCTGGTGCCCCTCGGTTGGTTCGTACCCGTGAGCCCGGGGACCCGGCTGGTCACTGTGGGCGGGGCCATCGCCTCGGACATCCACGGCAAGAACCACCACATCGACGGCAGCTTCTGTTCCCACGTGCTCGAGCTGACGCTGGTCACCCCGACCGGGACGCAGACGGTATCGCCGACGTCGGATCCCGAGCTCTTCTGGGCCACGGCCGGGGGCATGGGCCTGACCGGCGTCATCACCCGGGCCACGCTCCGGATGGTCCCCGTCGAGACCAGCTACATGCTGGTCGACACCGAGCGGGCGCGAGACCTGGACGAGGCCATGGACAAGCTGCTCACCGGCGATCAGGACTACCGCTACTCGGTGGCCTGGATCGACTGCCAGTCGACGGGCAGCCGGCTCGGTCGCTCCGTCCTGACCCGGGGCACCCACGCCCGCCTCGTGGACCTGCCCGAACGGCTGCGTCGGCGACCGGCGCAGGCCCGGCGGTTCGCCCCCCGCACCCTGGCCCGGGTCCCGGTCACCGCACCCGGGGGGCTGCTCAACCCGCTCACGGTGGGGGCGTTCAACGAGCTCTGGTTCCGCCGGGCCCCCAGCCGCGAGGTGGGCAAGCCTCACCACATGGCCGGGTTCTTCCACCCCCTCGACGGGGTGGGCGCCTGGAACCGCCTCTACGGCACGAGGGGCTTCCTCCAGTACCAGTTCGTGGTGCCCGACGATCAGGGCGGGACGGTGCGACAGGTCATCGAGCGGCTCGCCGAGGTGAAGGCGGCGTCGTTCCTGGCCGTGCTCAAGCGCTTCGGCCCCGGGGACCCCGGACCACTGTCGTTTCCCATGCCCGGGTGGACCCTGGCCCTCGACCTTCCCCTCGGAAACCGCGGGCTGGGCCCGCTGCTCGACTCCCTCGACGAGGCGGTCGTCGGGGCCGGCGGCCGCATCTACCTGGCCAAGGACTCGCGGGTGGCCCCGGCCACCTTCCGGTCCATGTACCCACGCGTCGACGAATGGCGGGAGGTGAAGGCCCGGGTCGATCCCGACGGCGTACTCCGATCCGACCTCGGGCGGCGGCTCGGCCTGTGCGACGACCGGCCGCCTCGGTCCGCCGCACCTTCCCGCACCGGTCGCCCCGGGACCCGGGCCGGCCGGACCGGACCACGGGGCCCGGCCCACGGCACCCCCAACCCTTCGACAGAACGGAGTTCATCATGATCGATTCGGTCGGCAGGCCCCAGTCGGTCCTCGTGCTCGGCGGATCCTCACAGATCGCCCGGGCCGTGGTCACCAGGTTGGTCCCGGTCCGGTGCCGCACGGTGGTGCTGGCCGGGCGGGCAGGACCGCGCCTATCGGAAGCGGTCGACGAGGCCAAGGCCTGCGGGGCCGAGGTGGCCGAAGCGGTGGCCTTCGATGTCGACGACGTAGCCCACCATCAGGAGTTCGCCGACACGGTGTTCGACCGATTCGGGGACATCGACCTGGTCATCGTGGCCGCCGGCGTGCTGGGCGATCAGCCTGCGGACGAACGTGACCCGGTGGCCGCGGCCGCGGTGATGACCACCAACTACACCGGACCGGCGGCCGCCATGCTGGCCGTGGCCGGTCGCCTCCGCCACCAGGGTCACGGTCGGTTGATCGTGCTGTCCTCGGTCGCCGGCCAACGGGCGCGCCGGGCCAACTTCATCTACGGCTCGTCCAAATCGGGCCTCGACGCCTTCTCCCAGGGCCTGGCCGACTCGTTGGTCGACTCCGGCGTCGACGTCACCATCGTGCGTCCCGGATTCGTGGTCGGGCGGATGACCGAAGGCATGACACCGGCCCCCTTCGCCACTACACCCGATGCCGTGGCCGATGCGGTGGTGGGCGGCATCGAGTCCGGCGCCGCCGTGGTCTACGTGCCTCCCCTGCTGCGATGGGTGTTCGCCGGCATGCGCCACCTTCCTTCGGCGGTCTGGCGGAAGATCCCCGGCTGAACCGAACCCGTCCCGGGGTCAGGCCCGCTTGAGCGGGGCCATCCGGAGCAGGAGGCGCTTGCGCCCGACCGTCCCGAACTGGACCACGGCCTCCGCGTCCTCGCCCGGGGCGGTGGCCTCGACCACCGTCCCCTCGCCCCACTGGCCGTGCACCACCTTGTCGCCGGCGACGAGGCCCAGCATCTCGGCGCCCGACGCGTGGTCCCGCCGACGACGGCCGGTGGCGTCGAACTCGCTGTCGGGGCGGGCCACGCCGCTGCCGAACAGTCCCCGTCCCGGGGTGCCCCGGTCGTCCGTCCCGTACCGGTCGCCGCCCGTGTGGTCCCGGTCCCCGTAACGCGGGCCGCGGTTGGCAGGAGCGACTTCGCGCACCAGCTCGGAGGGGATCTCGTTCAGGAACCGGCTCGGGATGTTGGCACTCCCCCGCCCGTAGAGCATGCGACTCCAGGCGTGGGAGACATAGAGGTGGCGCTCGGCGCGGGTGATGCCCACATAGCACAGGCGGCGTTCCTCCTCGAGCTCGACCGGCTCGCCCAGCGAGCGCAGGTGGGGGAAGACGCCGTCCTCCATCCCGACCAGGAAGACGGCCGGGAACTCGAGGCCCTTGGCGATGTGCAGGGTCATCAACGAGACCTTGGTCCCGTCCCCGTCGAGCTCGTCGGAGTCAGCCACCAGCGAGGCGGCCTCCAGGAACTCGGCCAGCGTGCGGTACTCGTCGGCCATGCCCATCAAGGTCTCGATGTTCTCCACCCGTCCCAGGGCCTCGATGGTCCCCTCGGCCAGGAGCTCGCTCCGGTACCGGGTGTCCTCCACCACCGCGGTCACCAACTGGCCCGGGCTCAACACGTCGCCGTCGGCCCGGTCACCGGGCCCGTCGTCGCCACCGTGCCCGTCGTCGCCACCGTCGCCGTCGTACCCCTCCCCGGCCCCGTACCCCTCCCCGGCCCCGGCCCCGGCCCCGGCCACCAGATCGTCGTCACTGGGCGGGGCGATGGCGTCGCCGTTCTCATCGACCAGGGGAGGCGCGGCCATCCGTGACCGCAGCCCGTCCAACAACCCGGACAGCTCCACCAGGGACCGTCCCGCCTTGCCGGCGATCCCGACCTCCTCGGCGTGGGCCACGGCGTCGCCGAAGGACAGGCCTCGTGACCCGGCCCATCCCGACAGCTTGGCCACCGAGGTCTCCCCCACGCCACGTTTGGGCACGTTGACGACCCGGCGCCAGCTGACCTCGTCGTCCGGGTTGACCAACACCTTCAGGTAGGCCATGACGTCTTTGACCTCGCGCCGGTCGTAGAACTTGGTCCCTCCCACCACCTTGTACGGCACCTCGGCGTGGACCATGGCCCCCTCGAGAGCCGCGCTCTGGGCGTTGGTCCGGTAGAAGACGGCCACATCGCCCCATCGGAGGTCGTGCTCGCTACGGAGGCGGAGGATCTCGTGGGCCACCCATTCGGCCTCGTCGTGCTCGTCCTCGGCCCGATAACGGACGATCTTCTCCCCTTCACTCCCGTCGGTCCACAGCGACTTCGGCTTGCGGGACACGTTGTTGGTGATCACCGCGTTGGCCGCGTCGAGGATGTTCTGGGTCGACCGGAAGTTCTGGTCCAAGGTGATGGCGGTGGCGTCCGGAAACGCCTGCTCGAAATCGAGGATATTGCTGATGTCGGCACCCCGGAACCGGTAGACCGACTGGTCGCTGTCCCCGACCACCACGATGTTGCGGGACTCTTCGGCCAGCAACACGGCCAGCGCGTTCTGCACCGAGTTGGTGTCCTGGTACTCGTCGATGAGGATGTGGGTGAACCGTTTCCGGAAATGGTCGAGCACGTCGGGGTGCTGTCTGAACAGTCTGACCGTATTGAGCAGGAGATCGTCGAAGTCCATGGCGTTGGCCGCCACCATGCGCTGTTGGTACTGGTCGTAGACGTCGGCCACCCGGCGGTCGAAGATGGTCACGGTGGTGCCCCGGTACTCCTCGGGTCCGAGCTGGCTCGACTTGGCTTGGCTGATCTGGCCGAGGATCGAACGGGGCGACAGCTTCTTCGTATCGATGTCCAACTCCCGGCACACGATCTCGATCAGCCGCCGCGAATCGGCGTCGTCGTAGATGGTGAACGAGCCCTTGTAGCCGAGGCGGTCGCCGTGGGCCCGCAGGATCCGCACGCAGGCTGAGTGGAAGGTCGACACCCACATCCGTTTGGCCCTCGGCCCCACCAGTTCGGCCACCCGTCGGCGCATCTCGTCGGCGGCTTTGTTGGTGAAGGTGATGGCCAGGATCTGATGGGGGAAGGCGTCACCCGAGGCGATGAGGTGGGCGATCCGCCGGGTGAGGACCCGGGTCTTGCCCGAACCGGCTCCGGCCACGATGAGCAGGGGACCGCCGCGGTGGACCACCGAGGCCCGCTGCGGTGCGGTGAGCCCCTCCAGCAGCGCGTCGGCGCCCGGACGGCCCTGGCTGTTCCCCTGACCGTCGGCCGGACGGTTGGCACCGGTGCCGGTGCCGGCTCCCGCCCCCGCCGGCTCCGACCCCTCCGTCCGCTCTGCAGGTTCCGTTCGCCCCGTCGGCTCCGTCCGCTCTGCAGGTTCCGTCGGCTCCGGCCGTTCCGGCCGGGATCCCCCGTCGCCGAAGAGGAGCTGGTCGGCGCTCCCGCCCGGGCCGGTCATTCCCACTCGATGGTGCCGGGTGGTTTGGACGTGATGTCCAGGGCCACCCGGTTGACGCCGTCGACCTCGTTGATGATCCGCGAGGAGAGGCGCTCCAACAAGTCGTAGGGGAGACGGGCCCAGTCGGCCGTCATGGCGTCATCACTGTTGACGGCCCGGATGACGATGGGATAGGCGTACGTGCGCCCGTCGCCCATCACGCCCACGGTTCGGACGGCAGGAAGCACGGCAAAGCTCTGCCACAGGTCGCGGTAGAGGCCGGCCCGGCGGATCTCCTCGACCACGATGGCGTCGGCGGCCCTCAAGATGTCGACCCGCTCGGGGGTGACTTCGCCCACCACCCGGACGGCGAGCCCGGGCCCGGGGAAGGGCTGACGCCACACGATGTCGGGAGGGAGACCCAGCTCTTCCCCCACCGCCCTGACCTCGTCCTTGAACAGCAGCCGGAGCGGCTCGACCAGATCGAAGGCCAGGTCGTCGGGCAGGCCCCCGACGTTGTGGTGGGACTTGATGACCGCGGCACTGTCCGACCCCGACTCGATGACGTCGGGATAGAGCGTCCCCTGCACCAGGAAGCCGGCCGCCTCCCGGCCGGATGATCCGCCGGTGGCACCCGCACCGTCGCCGGCCTGGTCGTCGACCTCTGGATCGAAACGTTCGATGACCAGGTCGCGGGCGACCTCCTCGAAGATGCGGATGAACAGCTCGCCGATGATCTTGCGCTTGGCCTCGGGGTCGGTGACCCCGGCCAGTGCCTCGAAGAAGCGGTCGGCTGCCTTCACGTGCACCAGATCGACGCGGAACTGGCGGCGGAACGTCTCTTCCACCTGCTCGCTCTCGTTGGCCCGCATGAGGCCGGTGTCGACGTAGACACAGGTGAGCTGGTCGCCGATGGCCTTGTGCACGAGCGCGGCGGCCACCGCTGAGTCCACCCCGCCGGACAGGGCGCACAGGACGGGCGAGGATCCGACGGCATCCTGGACCGCCTGGACCTGGGTCTCGATGATCGAAGTGTGGGTCCACAACGGGAGGCAGTGGCAGACGTCGTAGAGGAAGCGCTCGAGCAGATCGCGGCCGCGCTCGGTGTGGACCACCTCCGGGTGGAACTGCACCCCGTAGATGGCCCGATCGGCGTGGTGGAGGGCGGCCACGGGGGCGTCGGCGCTGGTGGCGGTGGCCACGAACCCCGGCGGGACGGTGGTGATGGCGTCGGCGTGGCTCATCCACACTTCGCAGTCCTCGGGCCAGTCGACGAACAGCGGGGAGTTGCCGGTGACGGTCAGAGGGGTGCGGCCGTACTCACCGCGACCGGTGCGGGACACCTCGCCCGCCAGCTGTCGGGTCAGGAGCTGGGCTCCGTAGCAGATGCCGAGAATGGGGATGCCCGTGTCGTAGATGGCCGGGTCGATCGACGGTGCCGGGGTCTCGTTCACCGACTTCGGGCCACCCGACAGGATGATGCCCGACGGCTGCCTGGCCACCAGCTCGGCCGCGGTCGAGGTGTGGGGGACGATCTCCGAGTAGACATGGGCCTCGCGGACCCTGCGGGCGATCAGCTGCGCGTACTGGGCACCGAAGTCGACGACCAGGATCGGGCCGTCGCCGGACCCCGCAGATCCCGCGGCCGCCGGGCTCAATGGCCCATGCCGACACCCTGGGAGCGCTGCAGGTCCTTGCCCTCGGTCTGCAGGGCGGGGGCGACCATCACTTCGGCCTTCTGGAACTCCTTGACCGTCTGATACCCGCAGGTGGCCATGGCCGTGCGCAGCGCACCGAAGAGATTCATCCGACCGTCGTTCTCGTGGGCCGGGCCGAGGAGGATCTCCCGCAGCGTTCCCCTCGTCGTGGTCCGCACCCGGGCGCCACGGGGAAGGGTGGGATGGAACGTGGCCATGCCCCAGTGGAAACCACGGGCCGGGGCCTCGACGGCAGAGGACAGGGGCGATCCGAGCATGACGGCATCGGCGCCGCAGGCGACGGCCTTGGCGATATCACCGCCCTTGGACATCCCGCCGTCGGCGATCACGTGACAGTAGACACCGGTCTCGTCGAGGTGGCGCATCCGGGCCCCGGCCACATCGGCGATGGCCGTGGCCTGGGGAACCCCGATACCCAGCACGCCCCGGGTGGTGCAGGCGTTGCCCGGCCCCACCCCGACCAGCACTCCCACCGCGCCGGTGCGCATGAGGTGGAGTCCGGCCTGGTAGGAGGCGCAGCCCCCGACGATGACCGGGATCTCGAACTCGCGGATGAACCGCTTGAGGTTGAGGGGCTCGGCCGTCTTCGACACGTGCTCGGCCGAGACCACCGTCCCCTGGATGACCAGGAGATCCAGCTCCGCCGCCAACAGGGCGGGGGCGAACGACTCGGTCTTCTGCGGGGTCACCGATGCCGCAGTGGTGATGCCGGCCGCTTTCATCTCTTTGATCCGCTCGGTCACCAGCTCCATCTGGACCGGCTCCGCATACATCTGCTGCATGCGGGCGGTGGCCTTCTCGGCCGGGAGCTCCCGGATCTCGTCGAACAACGGAGTGGGGTCCTCGTAGCGGGTCCACAGGCCCTCGAGGTTGAGGACCCCCAGGCCACCGAGCCGCCCGATCTCGATGGCGGTCGACGGGCTGACCACCCCGTCCATGGCCGAGGCCAGCAGCGGGAGGTCGAACCGGTAGGCATCGATCTCCCAACTGATGTCGACATCCTCTGGATCGCGGGTCCTGCGGCTGGGAACGATGGCGATGTCGTCAAGCCCGTAGGCCTTCCGACCCGATTTGAAGATGCCGATCTCTAACTCAGCCACGTGTATGTCCTCCGGACCCTGGTCGCAGTTGTCGAAACCCTCCGATCGTGCGGCATCCCGACATGTGCCGACCGACTGCCCACACGATACCGCCTCGACGGGCCCCGCTGGTCGCCCGTCGGGCGTCGGAGCGGCATCCGACGGGGAACGGAGGGCGGCGGCCGGTCAGCCTCTCGGGGAACGGAGGGACGGAGGCACATCCACACCGAGGACGAGGCAGAGCAGCTCGACCAGCGTGCGTGCGGTCGCACCCCACACCGTCTCGCCCGCCACCTCGAAGAACCACACCGGGAACTCGCCGTCGGGGATCCCCGGCGTGTCCTCACGGGCCGGGGCCGTCCACCACTCCTCGTGAAAAACGCCGTCGGCGGCCAACTCGTTCAGCCCCACATCGAACACCCGCTCCACCTCCGAGGGGCTGGCCGTCAACGACGGGCGGTCCTCGAGCGTGGCCACCACCGGGGTCATCACCGTGTTGGAGGAGACGGTGGGCATGGGCGTGAGCTCGGCGACCACGGTGACCAGTTCGGGCCGGAGGCCGACCTCTTCGAACGCTTCACGCAGCGCGGCGTCCACGACCCCCTCGTCGGCTTCGATCCGGCCTCCGGGAAAGGCCACCTCCCCCCGGTGCGACCGGAGGCGGTCGGATCGGACGGTGAGCACGACCCGGGTCTCTCCCGCCTCCTCGAACATCGGCACCAGTACGGCGGCGGGGCGGACGGCAGCGGTGGGTGGGAGGCGGTGGCGCCCGGGCTCGGCCGCCCCGGCACCCCGCGGGCCCGGGACCCCGGTCGCATCGGCGGTCAGCGCGCCCACCACCCGGAGGAGGGAGATCCCGGTCCGCTGGCCCGCCGGGACCAGCGCCCAGGGCGCGGGCAGGCCGGCGCGGTTGTCGGGCGGCCGGGGGATGGGCCTCCTGACGGCGGTGACGGGGCGGTCTGCGGACTTCACGGGGACCACAGGTTACGGCCTGTCGGGGCCGGACCACCCGTCGCACTCGAACCCGATGACCCAGCCCCCGGGCGTCGGGACCGCACGACGTCCGGGCCCCGGACCTCCGGACATGAAACCGACCGGGCCCGAGGGCCCGGTCGGTTCGTACACGGTTGCGCCGTGACGGCGCTCCTGGCTCAGAGACGAGCCAGGGGGCCTTTACATCATGCCGCCCATGCCGCCCATGCCTCCCATGCCGCCTCCCATGGCGGCAGCCGCAGCCGCGGCAGCCGCGGGATCGGCCTTTTCGGGCTTGTCCGCCACCAGCGCTTCGGTGGTCAGCAGCAGCCCGGCGATGGACGCCGCGTTCTGGAGGGCGGACCGGGTCACCTTGGCCGGGTCGATCACGCCCGCCTTGACCAGGTCGACCAGCTCACCGGTGTTAGCGTTGAGCCCGATCGAACCCGTCTCGGACTCGACCTGGCGCACATAGACGGAGCCTTCGAGTCCGGCGTTGCTGGCGATGGCGTGGAGCGGCGCAGCCAGCGCCTTGGCCACGATGGACGCACCGGTCGCCTCGTCCCCGGTGAGGGAGTCGACGACGGTCTGCACGGCGGCACGCGAGCGCACCAGCGCCGTACCACCGCCGGCCACGATGCCCTCTTCGACCGCGGCCCGGGTGGCGGAGAGCGCGTCTTCGATGCGGTGCTTCTTCTCCTTCAGCTCCACCTCGGTGGCGGCGCCGACCTTGACGACGGCGACCCCTCCGGCCAGCTTGGCCAGACGCTCCTGGAGCTTCTCGCGGTCCCAGTCGGAGTCGGTGTCGTCGATCTCACGCTTGATCTGGGCGATCCGGCCCTTCACGTCCGACTCCTCACCGCCGCCTTCGACGATGGTGGTGTCGTCCTTGGTCACGATGACCCGACGGGCCTTCCCGAGCAGGTCGACGGTCGTGGTGTCGAGCTTGAGGCCGATCTCCTCGGAGATGACCTGGGCACCGGTCAGGACGGCCATGTCCTGGAGCATCGCCTTGCGGCGCTCACCGAAGCCGGGGGCCTTGACGGCCACCGAGGTGAAGGTGCCCCGGATCTTGTTGACCACCAGGGTGGCCAGGGCCTCTCCTTCGACGTCCTCGGCCACGATCAGCAGCGGCTTGCCGGTCTGCATGACCTTCTCGAGGACGGGGACCAGGTCGTGGACAGCGCTGACCTTCTGGTTGACGAAAAGGATCAGCGGGTCGTCGAGGACGGCCTCCTGGCGCTCGGCGTCGGTCACGAAGTAAGGCGACAGGTAGCCCTTGTCGAACTGCATGCCCTCGGTGAACTCGAGGTCGATGCCGAACGTGTTGGACTCCTCGACGGTCACGGTGCCGTCCTTGCCCACCCGGTCGATGGCATCGGCCAAGACCTCGCCGATGGCGGTGTCGGCGGCGGAGATGGATGCCACCTGGGCGATCTCCGTCTTCGAGTCGATCTCCTTGGACTGCTCCTTGATGGAGGCGACGGCGGCGGTCACCGCCTTGTCGATGCCCTTGCGCAGACCGAGGGGGTTGGCTCCTGCGGCCACGTTGCGCAGCCCCTCTTTGATGAGGGACTGGGCCAGCACCGTGGCGGTGGTGGTGCCGTCGCCGGCCACGTCGTTGGTCTTGGTGGCGACCTCTTTGACCAGTTGCGCGCCCATGTTCTCGAAGACGTCCTCCAGCTCCACCTCACGGGCGATGGACACGCCGTCGTTGGTGATGGTGGGAGCTCCGAACTTCTTCTCGATCACGACGTTGCGACCCTTGGGCCCAAGGGTCACCTTGACCGTGTCGGCCAGCTTGTTCACGCCGGCCTCGAGGCCGCGGCGTGCGGCTTCGTCGAACTTCAGGATCTTCGGCATTACTTCGTCACCTTGGCCAGGACGTCACGGCTCGACAGGATCAGCAGATCCTCGCCCTCAGCCGAAATCTCGGTGCCGCCGTACTTGGAGTAGACGACGGTGTCACCCACGGAGATCCCGAGGGGGATGAGCTCTCCGGTGGACTCGGCGCGGCGGCCGGGACCGACGGCCAGGACTTCGCCCTGCTGGGGCTTCTCCTTGGCGGTGTCGGGGATGACCAGGCCAGACGCGGTGGTCTCCTCGGATTCGCCAGGACGGACGACGATTCGGTCGTCAAGGGGATGCAGACTCATGTGTTCGGGCCTCCTGTGGCACGCATTAGCAGTCGAGGGTTGAGAGTGCTAATGGTAGCGATATCCGCGGCGCTTGGCAACCGGCAGGACCGAGTGCCAGCAAATTATCTTTTCCGGCCGCGGTCGGGGCGGAGCCGGAGGGCGGCCGGGACCGTGGTCAGAGGGAGGGCACCAACCTGAGGTTGGGGTCTGCGCCCAGCGTGAGCGGGCTGGGCGGGCCGTGGTTGAGCCGCCACCATCCGGCCGCGGCCACCATGGCGGCATTGTCCGTGCACAGGGCTCGGCTGGGCAGGAAGGCACCGATCCCGTCCTCGGCGCAGGCCTCCTCGACCCGCCGGCGCAACAAGGAGTTGGCCGCCACCCCCCCGGCCAGGCACAGCGCCGTGGCCCCGATGTCGGCAGCCGCCCGGCGGGCCCGGGTCACGAGCACGTCGACCACCGCCTGGCGGAACGAAGCGGCCACGTCGACGGTGGACGCCTCCGGATGCTTCCGGACGGTGTTGACCACCGAGGTCTTCAGCCCACTGAACGAGAAGTCGTAGCCGTCGCCGGGCATCGATCGGGGGAAGGCGAAGGCGGCAGGGTCCCCCTGGTCGGCGATGTTGTCGATGGCCGGACCGCCCGGGTAGCCGAGGCCGAGGAACCGGGCCACCTTGTCGAACGCCTCACCGGCGGCGTCGTCGATGGTTCCTCCGAGGATCCGGTAGGCACCCGGTTCGCGCACCTCGATCAGCAGGGTGTGACCACCCGATACCAACAGCACGGCCAGCGGCCAGCCCAGATCGGGCTGCTCCAGCAGCGAGGCGAACAGATGGGCCTCGAGATGGTTGACCCCGACGAGGGGCACCCCCCATCCGAGTGACAGGGCTTTGGCCTCGGCCACGCCGACCAGCAGCGATCCGATGAGGCCCGGACCGTACGTGACGGCCACGGCATCGATGCCCGTGCCCGACGCGTCCGATCCGGCCCGCTCCAGGGCTTCGGCCAGGACCGGGGTGAGGAGCTCGACGTGGGCCCGGCCGGCCAGCTCGGGCACCACACCCCCGTAGCGGGCGTGCAGATCGATCTGACTGCTGACCACGGACGAGACGATGGATGAGCCGCCGTCCACCACCGAGGCCGCCGTCTCGTCGCACGAGGTCTCGATCCCGAGCACGCGGTGCACGGGGCCGAGACCGGTTCCATGGACGTCGGCCGAGCCGGTGTCCGAACCCGTGCCGGTGTCCACGTCCATACCCGGGGACACTAGGGCCTGCCTGGTCGAGGACGGATCACCGGCGGGATGTCACCTCCAGGTCGACGGGAAGTGACGCTTCGATGGCAGCCAGCCGCTCGGCGTACTCCGGTGTGTCGATATCCCTCACCCACATGACCAGGGCGTCGTCCCCGGTGACCGGGTAGTAGTTGCGCCGGACCCCGACCGGAGCCATCCCGAACCGCTGGTAGAGAGCGAGCGCCGGCTGGTTCCCCACCCGGACTTCGAGCGTGAGGTGTCGGGACCCCCGTCCGAGCCCGGTGCGGACCAGGTCCAGCATCAGGGCGGCGCCGAGGCCCCGTCCCTGCCACCCCGGGTCGACGGCGATGTTGTTGACGTGTGACTC
This sequence comes from uncultured Acidimicrobiales bacterium, assembly GCA_963713625.1. Classification (GTDB taxonomy): domain Bacteria; phylum Actinomycetota; class Acidimicrobiia; order Acidimicrobiales; family RAAP-2; genus Bog-756. The sequence goes on from CAVQMN010000004.1 coordinate 53,688, forward strand.
GTCGTCGATGAACATCTGACCGGCGAATCCCACGATGACCGACCCGACCCACGCGGCCCGGTAGGCCCGTGACGTGCGCTGGCGCAGCTCCTCGACGAAAAGGCGGTGGGACCAGGGCTGGGGGAAGACGGCCTCTTCGATCCTGAGCACGCCCCGCAGGTCCTTGGTACGCATCGGAGCGGTGATCACCTGCACCGGTGTCACCCCGGGCTGTCGGGGCTGTTGCGGGCGCGGCGTCAACGGAGGTGCCCCGTACCGCCGGGACCGGCTGCCGGCTCCGCCGCCCGAGGGGCGCGCTGCTCCCAGTTGATCCGGGCATCGGCCGGGCGCCGGTAGTCGGGCAGGAGCTCCGTGGCCGTCGACGGGCGGTCCCCGTCGGCCAGACGCCGGGCCGCCAGTCGGGCCAACACCAGTGGGGGCGGCGCCGACAGCTCCTCGGCCCACCCGAGGTCGAGCGAGAGGTTGGCCGACAGGAGCTCGCGGTAGCGCACAGCACCGTCGCCCACCACCGTGATCCGACCGGCCTCCGCCACCAGGTCGTCCAACCAGGCCACCAGCGTGTCGGGACCGACCGGCTCGGGCCGGTCGTCGCGGACCGACCGGGGGTCGACCGGCCTGTCGTGGGCACTGGCCCCGGGTGTCTGTTCGAACCGATAGGACGCGGCGAACACCTCGCCCCGACGGGCGTCGACCACCGAGACCACCCGGGCGGGGGCGTCGGTCCCGAACCGTTCGGCGGCTGCCGCAGCCAGCACGTCGAGACTGCTGGCGCCGAGGACCCCGATACCGAGCGCCTGGGCCAGGGCCTTGGCCGTGGCCACGCCCACCCGCAATCCGGTGAACAGGCCGGGACCGATGTCCACGGCCAGCTGGTCCACGTCGGCGATGGTGGACCCGGACAGGGCGCAGGCCTCGACCATGGCCGGGGCCAGCAGTTCGGCATGGGCCCGGCCACCCTCGTGGACCCGCTCCGCCGCGCCCCCGTCCGCCCTCAGGACGGCGACGCCGACGGTGTCGGTGGCCGACTCGATGGCCAGCAGGGTCATCGGGCCACCCGCCACGGCCCCAACGCGTGGGCCAGCCCGTCCCACCGACCGGCCCAGGCGTCGTCCACCCCGGAGACGGTGATCACCCTGTGCTCGTCGCCACTGTCGACGTCACCGTCGTCTTTGTCTTCGTCATCGCCATCGTCATCGTCATCGTCAGAACCGTCGGCCGGCCCCAGCCGGATGGTCAGGGCTCCCGAACCGAGCACCGGTTCGGCGGCATCCCCCCACTCCACCAGCGCCACACCCCCGTCCTCCACCAGCTCGCCGAGTCCCAGTTCGACGATCTCGTGCAGGCGGTCGAGCCGGTAGACGTCGGCGTGGAGCAGCACCCGGACCGGCCCGGCCCCATCCAGGGGATACTGGTGGACCAACACGAACGTGGGACTGGTGATGGGTTCGGTGACCCCGAGGGCCGCTCCGAATCCCTGGGCGAACGTGGTCTTGCCGGCGCCGAGGTCCCCGGCCAGGAGGACCACGTCGCCGGGCACGCACAGCGGGGCCAGCGCCCCGGCCAGCCGGCGGGTCTCATCGGCGGAAGCGGTGACCGCCACCACGGCCTCGGGTCCGGGCACCGGGTCGATGGGGGCGGGCGAAGGGTTCATGCGCTCCACCCGAGGAGCTGCTTGGCCCGGATGAGGTCGGCCCGCATCTCGGCCACCACCACTCCCCCCGACCGCAGGGCGGCGGCCGGGTGGTACGTGGGAACCAGCTGCCACTCGCCCATGGGGTAGGCCCTGCCGCGCACCTTGGTGATCCCGAGGTCGGTCTGGAGGAGCAGCTTGGTGGCGAAGTTCCCCAGGCTGACGACCACGACAGGCCGGATCAGCTCCATCTGGGCGGCCAGGTAGGGCCGGCAGGCGGCGATCTCGTCAGGCTTGGGGTCCCGATTGTCGGGCGGCCGGCACTTGACCACGTTGGCGATGTAGAACCGGGACCGGTCGACACCGAGCTCTTCCATGACCAACCGGTCGAGCAGCTTGCCCGACCGGCCGACGAAGGGCTCCCCCTGGAGGTCCTCGTCGCGCCCGGGGGCCTCGCCCACGAACATCAGGTCGGCGCCAGGGTCGCCCACGCCGAACACCACCTGGGTGCGGGAGCCCGACAGCGGGCAGCGCGTGCAGCCGGCGGCCTCCCGGGCCAGTGCTGCCAGATCGGTCCCCGGTGCCACGGGCGCATGGTACTTCCCGTCGCCGGCCCGGCCCGCCGCCGTACATCCCTGTCCGGGCCCGGGCGATGGCGTGGTCAGCCCGGACGGCCGCCCCCGCCCTCCACCATGAGGCGTGGCACCCTCGGCCCGATGTCGCACAACACCTCGTAGCTGATGGTGCCGAGGAGCCCGGCCCACTCCTCGGCGGTGATCTCCTCGTTCCCCTGGCGCCCGAGCAGGACCACTTCGTCCCCCACCTCGACCGCGGTGGAGTCGACCGGTCCGGCCGGTCCGGCCGGTCCACAGTCGATGATGATCTGGTCCATGGTCACGGTGCCGGCCAGGGGCCGGCGGACCCCCCGGAGAAGCACCTCGCCGCCCTGGTCGAAGAGGCGGCGGGGAACGCCGTCGGCGTAGCCGATCGGGGCGGTGGCCACGGTCGACCGCCCCTCCAACGCTCGGCGGCGCCCGTAGGAGGGGCGTTCACCCGAATCAAGATCCCGGATATAGGTCACCCGGGTCCGCAGCGAGAGCACCGGCCGGAGCCTCTGGCCCCCGGAGGCAGCCGACACCTGGTCGGCCAGGGCCGGCGTCGGGGCCACCCCGTAGACGGCGATGCCGCACCGCACCAGGTCGTGTCGGGCCGCCGGCACGCCGATGGCGCCCGCCGAGTTGGCCACGTGGGTCATCGCCGGACGGTGCCCGGCCGCCGACAGGGCGGCGACCACGGAGTCGAAGCGCTCGAGTTGGGCGGCGGTGAACTCCCGGTCGATGGCGCTCTCGCCCTCGGCCACGGCCAGATGGGTCCAGAGCGCGCCCATGCTCAGGTGCGGATCGGCGGCCAGGGCGGCGGCCAGACCCGGAGCGTCGGCGGCATCGGCCCCCACCCGGTGCATGCCGGTGTCCACCTTGAGATGGACTGCCACCGGCGGCGATGAACCGCCGGCCACGGTGGCGCTCAGGCGCTCGAGTCCCCCGTCGGTGTAAAGGGTCGGGACCAGCCGGCGCGCCACCGCCTCGGCCATCGCCTCCAGGGGAGGCTCCGACAGGAGCAGGATGGGCGCCCCGATGCCCGCCTCGCGCAGGCTGACCCCTTCTTCCACCAGGGCTACGGCCAGCCACTCGGCTCCGCCCTCGAGGGCGGCCCGGGCCACCGGCACCGCGCCGTGGCCATAGCCGTCGGCCTTGACCACCGCGCACAGGGCCGCCGGATGCGAGAGGCGGGCCAGGATCGATGCGTTGTGGCGCACGGCGTCGAGGTCGATGTCGGCCCAGGCGGGCCGCCAGCGATCAGCCACCGGTCGCCCGGCCGGCAGCCCGCAGCCGCGACAGTTCGTCGGCCACCAGATCGGGCAGATCGCCCGCCATCAGACTCTCGCCCCGGCCCCGGGCTCCGGCCCGGCCGTGCACGTGGGCCGCCAGCGCGGCCGCCTCCAGCGGGTCGGTGCCGCGGGCGAGCAGGGCCCCGATCATTCCCGACAGGACGTCGCCGGTGCCTGCGGTGGCCAGGGCACTGGTGCCGGATATGCCCAGCAGCACGCGGCCGGCCATGTCGGACACCGCGGTGGTGGGCCCCTTGACCAGAGCGACGGCGCCGGACGATGCGGCCAGCCGGCGGGCGGCGGCGATGCGGTCCGGGCCGGGGTCGGCGCCCATCAGCCGGGCGTACTCGCCGTCATGTGGCGTCAGGACCACCCGGGACCGCGCCTGGAGGGAGTCGTCGCCGCCCACCTTCCCGAGGGCGTACAGGCCGTCGGCGTCGACCACCACCGGCACCGGTGACTCGGCCACCAGACGCTGCACCTCCGCCGCGGTGGCCCCCTCCCGGCCCAAGCCGGGCCCGACCACCACCGCGGCGCAGCGTGACGCGGCCTCCAGTGCGTCCGCCGACCAGCCCTGTCGGGGCAGCTGCACACTCACCGCCTCCGATGCGGGCGTCTCGGACAGGTCGGCGCCCGGGACGCCGAGACGGACCATCCCCGCGCCCGACCGGTAGGCCGACCGGGCGCAGAGGGCGGCGGCACCGGTCATCCCCGGCGACCCGGCCACCACCATCACCGCGGCCGACCATTTGTTGCCACCGTGACGACGAGGCCTGAGCAGGGCGCCGACGTCACCGTCCTCCACGACCGAGATGTCCGGACTGCCGGTCGGGAGGCCGATGTCGGCCACCGCCACCTCACCGGCCAAGCGGGCCCCCTGGCCCTGCAGGAGACCGGGCTTGAGGGCCACGAAGGTCACCGTCCGGGCCGCCGGGCTCGGGCTGCCCGCCGCCTCCCCGGTGTCGCCCTTGACCCCCGAGGGGATGTCCACGGCCAGGACCGGGGTCCCCGCGGCCAGGCTCGGGGAACGGTACTCGCCTCGGAAGCCGGTGCCGTAGGCCGCGTCGATGACCAGGTCGACCGGTCCGATGGCCCCCACCGAGCCGGCTTCGACCACCTCCACGCGGGCACCACGCCGGCGGAGCACGGCCCCAGCCACGCGTCCGTCGGCACCGTTGTTCCCGCCACCGGCGACGACCACCACCCGGCGTCCGTAGGCCCCGCCCAGCATGTCCAGGGCGGCCACGGCCACGGCCTGTCCCGCCCGTCCGACCAGCACGCCGAGGGACGTCGAGGCGAGGGCGGCGGCGTCGATCTCGTTCATCTGGGCGACGGTCAGGACCGGCAGCATGCCCGCGACGCTACGGCTTCACGGGACGGGCCGGGGGGAGGACGCCCGGGCCGGGGAAGCGGCGGAGGACCCCGGGGCCGCGGGCCCCCGACCCTCGGCCACCACCACGGCCATCGCCACCTGATCGGTGTGGGTCAACGAGAGATGCCAGCGCACCACGCCCGCGTCACCCGCCAGTTCGAGGGCCGAGCGGTGGAGCACCAGCGACGGGGCGCCGAGTCCATGGCGGACCACCTCGACGTCGGTGAAGGGGAAGGCACCCAGACCGACACCGAGGGCCTTCATGGTCGCCTCCTTGGCTGCGAACCGGGTCGAGAGCCGGGGCACAGGATCGGACGCCGCCTCGGCATAGGCGCGCTCTCCGGCGGTGAAGAGCCGGTCGGCCATCCGTGTCCGCCTGCCGAGTACCCGCCGAAACCGGTCCAGGTCCACGGCGTCGACCCCCACTCCGACGATCGATCCGGCCGGCCCGCTCCGGCCGGCCAGCTCCCGGGCGGCCCCTGCCAATGTGGAGGACAGTGGCCCGGCCCGGTCGGCGGGGCTCACTCGACGGTGACCACCTTGGCCAGATTTCTGGGTCGGTCGACGTCGTGACCGTGTAGGCGGGCCAGTGAGTAGGCGAACAGCTGCAACGGCACCACGTCGACGATCGGGGCGAAGAGGTGGGGGGTCTCGGGCACCCAGAGCACGGCGTCAGCCTGGCGGGCCGTCTCCTCGTCGCCGTCGTTGGCCACCAATACGACCGTGGCCCCGCGGCTCTTGACCTCGGCCACGTTGCTCATCATCTTCTCCCAGATGGGCGTGCGGGTGGCCACCCCGATGACCACCGTCCCGGGCTCGACCAGGGCGATGGGCCCGTGCTTGAGCTCCCCGGCGGGGAAGCCTTCGGCCCGGAGGTAGGACAGCTCCTTCAGCTTGAGGGCGCCCTCCAGGGCCACCGGGTACCCGACCTGGCGGCCGAGGAAGATGAACGAGGGCGAGTCACGGTAGCGGGTGGCCACCTCCTCGACGGCCGCGGCCCGGTCGATGGCCAGGGCCACTTTGTCGGGAAGGGCGCCCATCGCCGCGAACAGGGTGCGGGCATCCTCGGCCGGCAGGGTCCCCCGGGCCTGGCCCAGGTAGAGGGCCAGGATCTCGAGGGCGGTGATCTGGGCCAGATGGGTCTTGGTGGCCGCCACCCCGATCTCCGGCCCGGCCCTGGTGTAGAGGACGGCGTCGGCCTTGCGGGCCATGGACGAGTCGACCACGTTGGAGATGACCAGCACCTTGGCCCCGAGCCGGCGGGCCTCCACGATGGCCTCGAAGGTGTCCGCCGTCTCGCCCGACTGGCTGACCCCGATGACCAGGGTCCTGGCGTCGAGTACCGGATCGCGGTACCGGAACTCGCTGGCAATGTCGATCTCCACCGGCAGCCGGGCCCAGTGCTCGATGGCGTACTTGGCCATGAGCCCAGCGTGGTAGCTGCTGCCGCAGGCCACAATGAACACCTTGTTGAAGGCCCGGAACTCCTCGTTGGTGATGTGGACCTCATCGAGCACGAGGGTCCCGTCGGGCAGCACCCGGTCGAGCATGGTGTCGGCCACGGCCCGGGGCTGCTCGCGGATCTCCTTGCTCATGTAGTCGTCGAAGCCGTCCTTGCGGGCCGAGTCGAGGTCCCAGTCGACCGTCAGCCGGTCCGGCTCCACCTCGGCCCCGTCCACGGTGGTGACCCGGACGGAACCGGGTCGCAACTCGGCGATCTGGTCGTCCTCCAGGACGAAGAACTCGCGGGTGAGCCCGAGGATGGCGGGCACATCCGACGCCAGGAAGGCCGCCGAGTCGGTCACACCCATCAGGAGCGGAGACACCCGGCGGGAGGCCACGATGAGCTCCGGCTCGTCGGAGTGGACGACGGCCACCGAAAAGGCACCCCGGATCCGCCCGAGGGCGGCCCGCACCGCGCCGACCAGGCCGGCGTCGGGGTGGGCGGCCAGCGACCCTTCGATGAGGTGGGCCAGCACCTCGGTGTCGGTCTCCGACTCGAAAGTGTGACCGGCGGCACGGAGCTCGTCGGCCAGCTCGACGTGGTTCTCGATGATCCCGTTGTGGATGAGGGCCATCCGGCCCGAACAGTCGATGTGGGGGTGGGCGTTGCCCTCGGTCGGCCCGCCGTGCGTGGCCCACCGGGTGTGGCCGATGCCGGCACTCGGGCCACCGGGGGCTTCTTCGGCCCGCTTGACCAGATCGTCGAGGGACCGGGTCCCGTTGGCGGCCCGGGCCCGCCACACCCCTGGTTCGCCCGTCGCGCCGACCAGGGCCACCCCGGCCGAGTCGTAGCCCCGGTACTCGAGACGGGACAGGCCTTCGAGGAGGACGTCGAGCACCTCGCCGTCACCTCCGTCACCTGAGCTGCCCGCCCCATAGGTGATTCCGATGATCCCGCACATGCCACACGAGGCTAGTGGTCGGGTAGTTGCGGCTACAACGCCACGGTACGTGGTCACCTTCGGTGGCTCCGAAGGTCCAAGGTCCGAAGGCGGGCCGGCGGAGCAGAGGACGACGCAATAATTTCGGAACGCCTCGAATTATCGTCTCGAGCCGATGAGACATTCCTCCGGCCGGCGCCTGACTATCGGCTGGAGACGATAAAACTCCCGAATTCGGAAATTCGGCGTCCCGACCCGGAGTCCCCGGGGCCTGACCACAGGGGGAGTCGGACCGCCCGGCCCGCGCCAGCTCGGTCGGCGACTCCCGGCCGGACCGGCCGGTTCACCCGTGGGTGGCTGCGGCTGCCTGGAGTTCGAACTCGACCAGGGTGCCCAGCCTGTTGGCGATGGCCTCGGCCACTCCCTCGCCGACGGCCTCCACCATGACCCTGACCAGCGGTTCCGTCCCGCTGGGGCGCAGGACCACCCGCCCGCCGTCTCCGAGCCGCTCCTCTTCCTCGGCCACAGCCGACCACACCGCCTGGGCCGTGCCCAGGAGCTCGGTGTTGGGGACGGGCACGTTGATCAGCACCTGGGGTACATGGACCACCAGCCCTTCCAGCAACTCGGCCAGCGGCTTTCCCTTCCTGGCCACCAGGTCGGACAACACCAGCCCGGTCAGGAGCCCGTCGCCCGTCGTGGCCAGGCGCCGGAAGACGATGTGTCCGGACTGCTCGCCCCCGAGGGCGAAGCCGTCCTTGTCCAGGGCGGCCAGGACATAGCGGTCCCCCACCGGCGTTTCCTTGACCACGATGCCCTGCTCCTCCATGGCCAGACGGAACCCGAGGTTGGTCATCACGGTGACCACCACGGTGTTGCCGGCCAGTTGGCCCCGCTCGGCCAGGTCGAGGGCGAACAGGGCCAGCAGCTCGTCCCCGTTGACGACCCTGCCGCTGTGGTCCACGGCCAGAAGCCGGTCGGCATCCCCGTCGAGAGCCAGACCCAGGTGGGCGCCGTGTTCGACCACGGCGGTGGCCAGGGTCGCGGTCGAGGTCGATCCGCACCCGGCATTGATGTTGGTGCCGTCCGGTTCACAACCGATGGCCACCACCTCGGCCCCCAGTCGTTCGTAGACCTGGGCGGCCAGGGCCGATGCGGCCCCGTTGGCGCTGTCCACCACCAGCCGCATGCCGTCCAGCCTGCGGCCTTCGAGCAGCGAGCAGAGGTGCTCGACATAGGAGTCCCCGATGCCGGGTTGGGCGCTCAGGCTGCCGACGCTGTGGCCCTCCAGCGTCCGCGGGCCTTTGGCCGACGGATCGAGCACCCGCTCGAGTTCGTCCTCGATGGCCGCCTCCACCTCGGCGCTGAGCTTGAGCCCACCGGCGGCGAACAGTTTGATCCCGTTGTCGGCGAATGGATTATGCGAGGCAGAGATGACTACGGCCGGGACGTCCCGGGTGGCCGACAGCCAGGCCAGAGCAGGCGTAGGCAGGACTCCGACATCGACGACGTCGGCCCCCTCGCTGGCCAGTCCGGCCGAAAGCGCGGCCTGGAGCATGGGGCCGGAGCGGCGGGTGTCGCGGCCGACCAGGAAGGTGGTGGCGGTGATGGTGCGGGCCACGGCCCGCCCGAGGGCGAGGACCAGATCGGTGGTCAGCTCGACATTGGCGACGCCCCTGACGCCGTCGGTACCGAACCGGATTCTGGCCACCGGATTACCGCTTGGAGTACTGGGGGGCCTTGCGGGCCTTCTTCAGTCCGTACTTCTTCGACTCCTTCTCCCGTGAGTCACGGGTGAGGAATCCCGCCTTCTTCAGTGTGGCCCGGAGCTCGGGGTCGAGCTCGCACAGCGCCCGGGCGATCCCGAGACGGAACGCACCGGCCTGGCCGGACACGCCGCCCCCGTCGATGGTCACGTCGATGGCCCACGACTCCGTGGTTTCGGTCAGCCGGAGAGGCTCGGTGACGATCATGCGGTGGGTGGCGGAGGTGAAGTACTCCTCGAACTTGTGGCCGTTGACGGTGATGGCTCCCTGGCCCGGACGGATCCGGACCCGGGCGACCGCCCGCTTGCGGCGGCCGGTGGTCTGGCAGATGGGAGGGGCAGTGGGCACGGTGTGTTCCTTGCGTTCGGTTCGTTCGGGTGCCTGGTCGGCGACGGTACTCACGCGCCACTCCGGGCCGACGCCGTGCGGCGTGCGTCCGGAAGCTCCAGCGGGGTGGGGGACTGCGCCGCGTGCGGGTGCTCGGCGCCGGCGTAGACCTTCAGCTTGGTGGCCATCTGCCGCCCGAGGCGGTTCTTCGGCAACATGCCGGTGATGGCGTTGCGGACCACCTGGTCGGAACGGTCGATCATCAGGTCGCTGTACCGGGTGGCGGTGAGCCCACCCGGGTAGCCGCTGTGGCGGTAGGCCAGCTTGCTCTCCGCCTTGCCCGAGGTGAGCACCACCTTGTCGGCGTTGATCACGATGACGTGGTCGCCGGTGTCGAGGTTCGGGGTGAACATCGCCTTGTGCTTGCCCCGCAGGACAGAGGCCACCTCGGTGGCCAGGCGACCGAGTACCAGGCCGTCGGCATCGACGATGCGCCAGACGCGGGTGATATCGGCTGGTTTGGGAGTGTACGTACGCACGAGAATTCCTTGTTCAATAGTGCAGGGCAACGGCTGCACCTCGGGTTCGAGGGCCAGCGGGAACGTCGGCCCCGGCCACGAGCAATGACTCCACTCGCGAAACACCGACTCTGGGCCCAACCCGGCGAACGCCCAGGATACGACCAAATGGACCATGCGGGCAAGCCGCTCAGCCGTCGTAGCGGACGGACATCAGGGTCAACCCGTGGGGCGGCGCCGGCTGGGACGCCTGCTGGCGGTCGGCCGACCGCATGATCCACAGCATGTCGGAGGGGCGTTTCCGGCCCCGACCCACGTCGATCAGCGTGCCCACCAGGGACCGCACCATCTGGTGGCAGAAGGCGTTGGCCTCGATCTCGAAGGCCAGCAGGCTCCCGACCACCGGGAGCAGGGTGGCCGTGCCCACGGAGCGGGACCGCGGGCCGGGCCCGGGTTCGGGCCGGTGGCCGGGCGCCCCCGGGGGCGAGGTGAGGTTGCTCCACCCGGCATCGATGACCCGGCGGTTGATCGGATCGTCCGGTTCCGTCCCCGGAACCCGGCGGCAGAAGGCCCGGAAGTCGTGTTCCCCGAGGAGGGCGTCGGACGCCGCCGCCATCGAACGAAGGTCGAGCGGATCGGCCACCTGCCAGCACAGGCCGGCCAACAGAGGGTCGGCCACCGGGGCGTTGACCACCAGGTAGCGGTAGCGGCGGGCCGTGGCCGAATGACGGGCGTCGAACCCGGGCGGGGCGATCTCCGCCTGGCGCACCACGATGGCGGGTGCGAGCTGGCTGTTGCACGACTTGACCACCGCCTCGGGGTCGAGGGCGGCCGACTTCTCGGCCGGCAGGTCGAAGTGGACCACCTGCCCGAGCGCGTGCACGCCCGAGTCGGTGCGCCCGGCGCAGGTGAGGGCCACCGGCGAACGGGTGACCCGGCTCAGGGCTCCGATCAGGGCCTCGGCCACCGTGCGCTGGCCCTGTTGGGCCGCGAAGCCATGGAAGCCCGATCCGTCGTAGGCGACCTTCAGCCGCCACCGGACGGACTGGTCATCCGTCCCCCCGGCCCGGGGGGACGGGCTCACACCAGTTCGATTTTGGCCATCGGGGCGTTGTCACCCAACCGGTTGCCCAGCTTGAGGATCCGGGTGTACCCGCCCGGGCGTTCGGCGTAGCGGGGGCCGATCTCCACGAAGAGCTTGTGGGCCATGTCCTTGTCCCGGATGAATGCCACCACGTGGCGCTGACGGGCCACACCGCCCTTGGCCGCGGCGGTGATGACCTTCTCGGCCACCGGTCGCAGCGCCTTGGCCTTGGCCTCGGTGGTGACCAGGTACTCGGCGGCGATGAGCGACGCCACGAGGTTCCCCATCATGGCCTTCTGGTGGGCAGCACTGCCGCCGAACCGGCGGCCTTTCTTCGGAGTACCGAGCATGGCGTGACCTCAGTCCTTGACCCGCAGGGAAAGTCCCCGCTCGTCGAGCTTCTGGAGCACCTCGTCGAGCGACTTCTGCCCGAAGTTGGTGATGTTGAGCAGGTCGTCGAGCGTGCGGTCGACCAGCTCGCCGATGGTGTTGATCTGCGCCCGCTTGAGGCAGTTGCGGGGCCGCTCGGTGAGGTCGAGGTCCTCGATGCGCAGGTCGAGGTCGGGGGAGCCGGTGCCGACCGTTCCCACCTCGCCCAGCTCGAGGCCCAGGGGCTCGTCCTCGAGGTCGGCGACCAGGCCGACCAGGGTGCGGAGGGTGTCGCCGGCCGAGGCCAGGGCCTCGCGGGGAGTGAGGGACCCGTCGGTCTCGATATCGAGCACCAGGCGGTCGAAGTCGGTCGACTGCTCCACCCGGACCGGCTCGACGGTGAAGGCCACCCGCCGGACCGGCGAGAAGATGGCGTCGACCGGGATGACCCCGATGGTGGCGGCCCGCTTGGACTTGTCCGCCGACAGGTAGCCCCGACCCCGCTCGACGGTGAGGTCGACGGCCAGCCGGCCCTTGGCGTTGAGGGAGGCGATGTGCTGGGACGGGCTGAGTACCTCGACGTCCGCGGTGACCTGCAGGTCGCCGGCGGTGGCGTCCCCCGGTCCGCGCTTGTCGAGGCGGATGGTCACCGGCTCGTCGCTGTGCACCCGGAACAGCAGGTCCTTCAGGTTCAAGATGAGGTCGGTCACGTCCTCTTTGACGCCCGGGAGGGTGGTGAACTCGTGCAGGGCGTCGTCGAACCGGACCTGGGTGATGGATGCGCCCGGGATGGAGGACAAGAGGGTACGCCGCAGGGAGTTGCCCAGGGTGTGGCCGAAGCCGGGGTCGAGCGGTCCTACGGCGAACCGCTGGCGGTTGTCCTCTTCTTCACCGATGGCTTCGACGGTGGGTCGCTGGATGATGAGCATGCTGATCGTGGCTCCTCGGCAGTGTGGTGCGCGGTGTCGGTATGGGTCGGTCGGGGTTCGATGGTGATGGGACTTCGGTGATGCGTGCTGACTTCGGTGATGCCGTACTGGCTTCGGTGATGCCGTACTGATCGGTCGTTGGCCGGTGGCGGACCTACTTGGAATAGAGCTCGACGATGAGCTGCTCTTGGACGGGCTCGTCGATGTGCTCGCGCAGCGGCAGCGAGAACACCCTGACCTCGAACCGGTCGCCGACCGTCTCCAACCACGGCGGTAGCTGCCGGTCGAGGGTGTCCATGTTGCGACGGACGTGGAAGAGCTCCCGGGACGACGGCTTGAGGGCCACGACGTCGCCCTGGCGCACCCGGTAGCTGGGAATGGTCACCCGCTTGCCGTTGACCAGGACATGGCCGTGGCGTACGAACTGGCGGGCCTGGGACCGGCTGGCCCCCCAGCCGGCACGGAAGGCCACATTGTCGAGGCGCAGCTCCAGCATCCGCAGCAGGTTCTCACCGGTGATCCCCGGGGCCCGACTGGCTTCGACATAGAGATTGTGGAACTGCCGCTCGAGAAGGCCATAGATGCGGCGGGCCTTCTGCTTCTCGCGGAGCTGACCCAGGTACTCGGAGCCCTGGCGCATGCGGTCGCGGCCGTGCTCCCCGGGCGGGTAGGCCCGGCTGTGTCGATCGGTCACCGCCTCGGAGACCGGGCATTTCATGGAATAGCAGCGCTCCCCCTTCAAGAAGAGCTTGGTGCGCTCCCGGCGACAGAGCCGACAGACGGGTCCGGTGTAACGAGCCATAGGTGAACCTTTCGTGCCTTGTCCCGGCCTAGACCCGACGCCGCTTCTTGGGGCGGCAGCCGTTGTGCGGGATGGGCGTCACGTCCTTGATGCCGGCGACCTCGATACCGGCCGCGGCCAACGACCGGATGGCCGTCTCACGACCCGAACCCGGTCCGCGGACCAGGACGTCGACCCGCCGGACACCGTGCTCCATGGCCCGCTTGGCGCACTGCTCGGCGGCCAGCTGGGCCGCGAACGGCGTGGACTTGCGCGAGCCCTTGAAGCCGACGTTGCCGGCCGACGCCCAGGCCAGCACATTGCCCTCGGGATCGGCGATGGAAACGATGGTGTTGTTGAACGAGCTCTTGATATGGGCGACACCGAAGGTGATGTTCTTGCGCTCCCGCTTGCGGGGACGCCGGGCCGTGGGGGCCGATTTTGCCGTCTTGGCCATTACTTCCGTACCTTCTTCTTTCCGGCGACCGTCTTCTTCGGTCCCTTACGGGTTCGTGCATTGGTGTGGGTGCGCTGTCCGTGGACAGGGAGCCCCTTGCGGTGGCGGATGCCCTGGTAGCACCCGATCTCCATCTTGCGCTTGATGTCCTGCGAAACGTCGCGGCGCAGATCCCCCTCGACCTGGAGGTTGGCGTCGATGTAGTTACGGAGGCGGGTCACCTCTTCGTCGGTGAGATCACGGACCCGGGTGTCCGGGTTCGTCTCGGTCGCCGTGCAGATCTGCTGCGAGGTGGTCCGGCCGATGCCGAAGATGTAGGTGAGGGAGATCTCCAACCGCTTCTCGCGGGGGATGTCCACGCCTGAAATACGGGCCATGCTCTTCCTTCTCTCTTACGCCATGTCCGGACGCATCAACCCTGGCGCTGCTTGTGGCGCGGGTTTTCGCAGATGACGAAGACCCGCCGGTGCCGGCGGATCACTTTGCACTTCTCACACATCGGCTTGACGCTCGGTCGGACCTTCACATGCTCGTCCTTGTCTCGTACTGCTCTGTCTCTCTACTGCCTGTTCCTGCACTGCCCTGGTTCCTGCGCTGCGTTCCTGCGCTGCCTGTTCCTGCACTGCCCTGTGGTGCCGCAACCCATCCCGGATTCCTGCCCTGCCCCGGAACCCGGGGCCCGGCTCACTTGTAGCGGTAGGTGATCCGTCCCCTGGCCAGGTCGTACGGAGTGATCTCCACCTGGACCTTGTCACCGGGAAGGATCCGGATACGGTGCATCCGCATCTTCCCCGAGCTGTGGGCCAGTACCTTGTGGCCGTTCTCGAGCTCCACCCGGAACATGGCATTGGGTAGTGGCTCCACGACCGTGCCTTCCAGCACGATGGCGTCTTCCTTGGGCTTGGGCAGGTGAATCTCCTCGATACTCTGTCGTTCTTGTCCGCTCGGCCCGAAGGCCGACGTGCGTCACGGACCACGCGGTCATGGTTCGTCCGCACCGCATTCGGGGGCACACCTCAGGAGCACCACCAGGAGCGGGATCGGCACGCCACAGCACACCCGTGGCCAGCCGAATGAATAGTCTAGCCCTTCAGCGCCAAATTGCCAGTTCGGCCTGCAGAGAAAGCCGGAATCGGCCCCAAATGGGCCGGAATCGGCCCGGAACCAGCCGGGAGGGCCGGGGCCGGGGGCCGGTTCACAGGACGGTGAACACCTCCGGGCCGTTCTCGGTCACCGCGATGGTGTGCTCGAAGTGGGCCGAGAGTCGACCGTCGGCGGTGACCACGCTCCAGCCGTCATCGAGCTGGACGGTCCCGGCTCCCCCGGCGTTCACCATCGGTTCGACGGCGAACACCATGCCCGTCTTGAGGGTGGGCCCAGGCGAGCCGGGCCAGTAATTGGGCACCTGGGGCTCCTCATGCATGGCCGTGCCGATGGCATGGCCCACGTACTCCCTGACCACCGAGAATCCCGCGGCCTCGGCCACCTCCTGCACGGCCCGACCCACCTCGTGCAGGCGGTTCCCCGCCCGGAGTTGGTCGATGCCGGCGAACAGGCTCCGTTCGGTGACGTCCATCAGGCGGGCCGCCTCCTCCGAGACCGCACCCACCCCGACGGTGTAGGCCGCGTCCCCGTGGTAGCCCTCGATGATCGCCCCGCAGTCCACCGAGATGATGTCCCCCTCCTCGAGGATGACCGACGGATCGGGGATCCCGTGCACGATCATCGAGTTGGGCGAGGTACACACCACCGCGGGAAACCCGTGGTAGTTGAGGAAATTCGACCCCGCTCCCCGCTTCTCGAGCACGTCACGGGCCACCCGGTCGAGGTCCGCGGTCGACACCCCGGGGCGGATGGCCGCCCGGGTGGCTTCGTGGATCTCCGCCACCACCCGTCCGGCCCGCCGCATCTTGGCCAGCTCATCGGCGTTGCGCCTCATCCGAACCCACTCCCCCGCTGGCGGCGGATCTCGATGACCTTGACCATCCGGCGGGTCACGGCATCGGGTGATCCGGTGCCGGGGACCGACTCGAGCTGGTTGCGGGCCCGGTACCACTCGATCAGCGGGGCGGTCTGGTTCTCGTAGAGCTCCAGTCGGCGGGAGATCGCCTCTTCGGTGTCGTCCTCGCGCTGGACCACCTCGCCTCCGCAGACGTCACAGGTCCAGTTGATGAGCGGCGGCGACGACAGGGAGTAGTTGGCCCCGCAGTCGACGCACACCCGCCGGGCGGCCAGCCGGCGGAGCACCTGGGTGGTGTGGATCTCGATGTCGATGGCCAGGTCGAGGTCGAAAGGGGCCAGGATGTCGGCCAGCCGCTCGGCCTGGGCCACGGTGCGGGGGCACCCGTCGAGCACGAACCCCCGGGCCCGGACGTCGCTCTCGCCCAGGCGCTCGGCCACCATGTCCATGATCAGGTCATCGCCGAGGAGCTCACCCCGGTCCATCTGGTCCTTGGCCTTCTGGCCGATGGCCGTCTCCTGCTTGACCGCGGCCCGCAGCATGTCCCCGGTGGAGACATGGGGCACCACGTAGTGGTGGGAGAGCCGCACACACTGCGTCCCCTTGCCTGCCCCCTGTTTGCCGAGGACAACGAGCCTGGCTCCGGGTACCACCTACTTGAGGAAGCCCTCGTAGTTTCGCATCATGAGCTGGCTGTCGATCTGCTTCATCGTCTCGAGTGCCACGCCCACGGCGATCAGAAGAGTGGTTCCGTAGAAGGGATAGCTGGTGATGTTCCACGCCGCCATCAGCAGCGACGGCGTGATGGCCACACCGCCCAGGAACAGGGCGCCGGGCCAGGTGATCCGGTTGAGGATATGGGCCAGGTACCGCTCGGTCGGCTGCCCGGGCCGGATGCCGGGGATGTACCCACCCTGCTTTCGGATGATGTCGGCCTGTTGATGGGGATCGAAGGCCACGTAGACGTAGAAGAAGGTGAACAAGAGGATGAAGACGAAGTAGGTGAGGATGTAGAAGAGGCTGGTCGGGGTCACATTGGCGTTGACCCAGGACCGGAAGGCCGAGGAGGGGATGATGTTGGACAACAGGACAGGGATGTACAGCACCGAGCTGGCGAAGATGATCGGGATCACCCCGGCCTGGTTCACCTTCAGCGGTATGTAGGTGCTCGAACCGCCGTACATCTTGCGCCCGACCACCCGTTTGGCGAAGGTGACCGGAATCCGCCGCTGCCCCTGGTCGACGAAGACGATGAGCACCAACAGGGCCAGGGAGACGATCAGGATGGTGGTGAACTTGACCCGGCCACCCTCCTGCAGCACGGTGTTCAGCCCGGAGGGGATACCCGCCACCACGTTGGCGAAGATCAGGATGGACATGCCCTGGCCGATGCCGCGCTGGGTGATCAACTCGGCCAGCCACATCACGAAGGCGGTCCCGGCGGTCAGGGTCATGACGATGAAGGCCGCCCGCCAGATCGAGTAGTTGAGGATCAGGTCGATCTGCTGGGTGGAGCCGAACAGCCCACCGCCGCCCTTGTGGAACAGGTAGACGAGGCCGGTCGACTGCATCAGGGCCAGGGCCACGGTCAGGTACCGGGTGGTCTGGGTCAGCTTCTTCTGGCCCACCGCGCCCTGGTCGCGCCATTCCTCCAGCTTGGGGATGACCGTGGCCAGGAGCTGGATGATGATGCTCGAGGTGATGTAGGGCATGATCCCCAGCCCGAACACGGCCATCCGGGTCAGGGCCCCACCGGAGAAGAGGTTGAGGAAGCCGAGCACCCCGGACGACTTCGACGCCGCCTCGAGCTGCTGGACCTTCGAGAAGTTGACGAAGGGCACCGGCACGTTCGCCCCGAACTGGTACAGGGCGATGATGGTCAGCGTGAATACGACCTTCTTGCGAAGGTCCGGAATCCGAAAGATGTTGGCCAGGCTGGCGAGCATTGGGCTCCTCGATGCCGCAGTTGGCCGATGCTACCGGTTGGTGAGGGCGTTGCCCTGCGCCGGTGGCCGGTCGTGACCGAACGGAAGGGGGACCACGGTGACCGATCCGCCCGCCGCGGTGATGGCCGCCTCCGCCGACTTGGAAAACGCGTGGGCCTCCACCTGCACCGGACGGCTGAGCGCTCCCCCGCCGAGGACCTTGACCAGGGCACCCTTTTTGGCCAGCCCGAGGGCGACGAATCCGGCCAGATCGATCGAGTCGGCCTCGACCTCCTGCAGGACGCCCACGTTCACGGGCGTGTAGTCGATCCGGAACGGGTTCTTGAACCCACGCAGCTTGGGGATGCGCTGCATCAGCGGCAGCTGGCCGCCTTCGAATCCCATGGGGATAGTGTCGCGCGCCCCTGGCCCTTGGTGCCGCGGCCGGCCGTCTTGCCGCCCTTGCCGGCGATACCGCGACCCACCCGGCGACGGCGCTTCGTGGACCCGGCAGGCGGACGGAGCTCGTGGACCTTCATGATCGACCTTTCTCGTCTCGGTCGGTGGGGGTGACATCCACCAGGTGGGGGACGCGGGCCAGCATCCCACGGATTTCCGGCCGGTCGGGCAGCACGTTGGAGCGGCCGATGCCCCGCAGCCCGAGGGCGCGCAGGGTGCCCCGGTGCTTGGGCTTGGTGCCGATGGCCGAACGGACCTGGGTCACCCGCAACCAGGCCGTGGACGGGTCGGTCGACGACGCCGCACTCACCTCAACTCACCTCCGTGAACAGGTCGGCCTCACGCCGCCGCTCGCGATAGGCGCGCAACATGGCCGCGGGCACCACTTCCTCCACCGGCTTGCCCCGGAGGGCGGCGATCTCATCGGGCCGCTTCAGGCCCTTCAGGCCGGCGATGGTGGCGTGGGCCACATTGATGCCGTTGGACGAACCGAGGGACTTGGCCAGGATGTCGCGGATGCCGGCCATCTCGAGGATGGCCCGGGCGGCACCGCCGGCGATCACGCCGGTACCGGGTGCGGCCGGCTTGAGCATCACCCGTCCGGCACCGCTCTCGCCCACGATGGGGTGGGTGATGGTGGAACCGGCCAGGGGCACGTCGAACATGTTCTTGCGGGCCTCTTCGATGCCCTTTTGCACGGCCAGTCCGGCTTCCTTGGCCTTCCCGTAGCCGAGGCCCACCTTGCCGTTGCCGTCGCCCACGACCATGAGGGCGGCAAAGGAGAACCGTCTCCCGCCCTTGACCACTTTGGACACCCGGTTGACCCGGATGGTGCGCTCCTCGAATTGCAGCTCGTTGGTGGCCATGGTCTAGAACTCCAGTCCTTCTTTACGGGCGGCGTCGGCCAGCGCGGCCACCCGCCCGTGATACGCGAATCCGCCCCGGTCGAAGACCACGGTGGTGATACCGGCGGCCTTGGCCCGGGAGGCGATGAGGCCGCCCACGGTGCCGGCCGCGTCGATGTTGCCACCGGAGGATCCCCGGAGGTCGGCCTCGGTGGACGAAGCCGAGGCCAGGGTCCGGCCGGCATCGTCGTCGATCAGTTGGGCGGAGATGTGCTTGTTGGAGCGGAACACCGCCAGGCGGGGGCGCTCGGACGAGCCGTGCACCCGACGGCGCACCCGGGCGTGCCGGCGCCGGCGGAGCTCGAGCTTGTGATCGGTCCTGGACATTACTTGGCTGCCTTCCCGGCCTTGCGCACGACCCGTTCGCCCAGGTAGCGAACACCCTTGCCCTTGTAGGGCTCGGGCTTGCGCAGCTTGCGGATGTCCGCGGCCACCTGGCCCACCTTTTCCTTGTCGATTCCCTTGACGATGATCCGGGTGGGCGACGGGACCTCGAAGGTCACCCCGTCGGGAGCACTCACGTTGACCGGATGGGAGAACCCGAGGGCCAGCTCGAGGCCCGACGGGCCCTTGGGGACGGCGCGGTAGCCGACGCCGACGATCTCCAACTCCTTGGAGAATCCGTCGGTGACCCCGGAGACCATGTTGGCCACCAACGACCGGGTCAGACCGTGCAGGGCCCGGTTCTGACGTTGGTCGTCAGGCCGCTCGACGACCAGCACATCCCCGTCCTGGCGGATGGTGATGGCGGCCGGAACCGAACGGGCCAGCTCGCCCTGCGGGCCCTTCACCGTCACCGTGTTGTCGCGGCCGAGAGCCACCGACACCCCGGAGGGGACGGGGATGGGAGAACGTCCGATGCGGGACATCAGCGGTTCCCCCCGTCGGCCGCGGGGCCGGAGGCCCGGAAGCGGCGACCGGCCGGAGTAGAGCGGTTACCAGACATAGCAGAGCACCTCTCCGCCCATACGACGCTTGCGGGCTTCGCGGTCGGTCATCAGGCCCTTCGAGGTGGACACCACGGCTACGCCCAGTCCGCCCAGCACCCGGGGCATCTTGTCGGCCCGGGCGTAGATGCGCAGGCCGGGCTTGGACACCCGCTTGATGCCGGAGATGGTCCGTTCGCGGTCGGGTGAGTACTTCATGGTGATCTCCAGGGTCTTGCCCGGCTTGGCCGGGTCCTCATTGACCTGGTAGCCCACGATGTAGCCCTCGTCCACCAGGATGGCGGCCAGGGACTCCTTGAGCTTGGAACCGGGCATCTTGACCGTGTCGAAATGGGCGGTGTTGGCATTCCGGATACGGGTCAGCATGTCGGCAATCGGGTCGGTCATCGTCATCGTCGGTCGCCCCCTCTCACCAGCTGGCCTTGGTGACGCCCGGGATCTCACCGGCGTGGACCATCACCCGCAGACAGATGCGGCACAGCCCGAACTTGCGGTACACCGACTTCGGCCGGCCACACCGGCGGCATCGTGTGTATCCACGCACTTTGAACTTGGGCGTGCGCTGTTGCTTTTGAATCAAGGCCTTCTTCGCCATGGGGTTACTGGTTCTCCTGTCGGAACGGGAAGCCGAAGGCGGCCAGGAGTGCCCGGCCCTCTTCGTTGGTGCGTGCGGTGGTGGCAATGGTGATGTCCATGCCCCTGGTGGTGTCGATGCGGTCGTAGTCGATTTCGGGGAAGATCAACTGCTCGGTGACCCCGAAGGTGTAGTTGCCGTGTCCGTCGAACGACCGGGGCGAGAGCCCACGGAAGTCACGGATACGGGGGATGGCCATGGCCAGGAGCCGGTCGAGGAACTCCCACGCCCGATCGCCCCGGAGGGTGACCTTGGCGCCGATCTCCTGGCCCTCGCGCAACTTGAAGGAGGCGATGGACTTCTTGGCCCGGGTGACCACCGGCTTCTGCCCGGCGATGATTTCGAGGTCGCGCATGGCTCCCTCGATCAGGGACTTCTGCTGGGTGGCCCGGCCGACGCCCATGTTGATGACGATCTTGTCCAGCCGGGGGACCTCCATGATGTTGTCGAGGCCGAGCGATTCTTTGAGCTCGGCCCGGACCTGGCGGTCGTAGCGCTCCTTGAGCCGGGGACGGGTCCCGGCCGTGGTGGTGGCCATCACAGATCAGCCCCGCACTTGCGGCAGACCCGGAGCTTGCGGCCCTGCTCGTCGATCCGCATCCCGATGCGGGTGGGCCCACAGTCGCCACAGACGATGGCCACCGATGACACCGAGACGGGCATGAACTTGTCGATGACGCCCCCCTGCATGGTGGCGCGGGTCGGCTTGGCGTGACGCTTGGCCACGTGCACCCCCTCGACGATGACCCGACCTTCAGCAGGCATGGCCCGGACCACACTGGCCTGCTTGCCCCGGTCCTTGCCCGTCATCACTTGGACTTTGTCGCCCTTCCGAATCTTCATCTTCGGCATCTAGAGCACCTCCGGCGCCAGCGAGATGATCCGCATGAAGCGCTTGTCGCGCAGCTCCCGGCCCACCGGACCGAAGATGCGGGTCCCCCGTGGCTGCTGCTGGTCGTTGATCAGGACGGCGGCGTTCTCGTCGAAGCGGATGTAGCTGCCGTCAGGACGGCGCTTCTCCTTCTTGGTGCGCACGACGACGCACTTGACCACTTCGCCCTTCTTCACCGCGGCTCCCGGGATGGCATCCTTCACCGTGGCCACGAAGATGTCGCCGATGGAGGCGTAGCGACGACGCGAGCCGCCGAGCACCTTGATGCACAGCACTTCTTTGGCGCCCGAGTTGTCGGCCACCCGGAGTCGGGATTCCTGCTGGATCATCGGGCACGCTCCAGAACCTCGGACACGCGCCAGCGCTTGAGCTTGGACATGGGTCGTGTCTCGATCACCCGGACCCGGTCGCCGACCTTGGCCGAGTTGTCACCGTCGTGGACATAGAGACGCTTGGTCCGCTGCACGGTCTTGCCGTAGCGGGGATGCCGGACCCGTTCGACGACGGCCACCACCACGGTGGCGTCCATGGCATCGGATACCACCAGACCCTCGCGCACCTTTCGGCGGTTGATCCGTTCTCCGGCCTCGTCGACGATCTTGTCGTCAGCCATCAGCTCTTCTCCTCTGGGTCGGCCTCGTCGGCCTCTCGTCGGCCTCGTCGTCGGCCTCGTCGACCTCGTCGGCAACCTCGTCGTCGACGGTGTCGTCGGCCAGGGCCATGCCGTCATCGTCGGCCGTCTCTTCCGCCAACTCCTCTTCGGGGACGCCGTTCTCCTCACCGTCGTCAGCGGCTTCGCCCTCCTCGGCGGCCCGGGCCGCGGCCCTGCGCTCCGACGCCGTGGTCTGGCTCCGACCGAGAGCCTCGTCCTCCGAGCGGCGACGGGCCGCGGCGAGGTGGGCGGGAAGTTCCTCGAGGGCCATGCCCTCGGCTTCGGCGATCTCCCTGTTCCGGAGCTCGGTCAGCATCCGGGCCACGTCCTTGCGCACGTGGTTGATACGGGAGAAGTTGTCCAGCTGACCGGTGGCCAGCTGGAACCGGAGGTTGAACAGCTCGCGACGGGTGTCCCCGAGCTGGCGCTCGAGCTCCTCGGTGTCGAAATCGGCGATCTCCGCGGCGGTGACCATCAGACCTGCACCTCAGGCGTGCCGTGGGTCCCCGGCCGGATGACGAACTTGGCTTTGAAGGGAAGCTTCTGGATAGCCCGGTCCATGGCCTCGCGGGCCAGGTCGGGCTCCACGCCGGCCAGCTCGAACAGGATGCGACCGGGCTTGACCACGGCCACCCAGTGCTCGGGGTTGCCCTTGCCCGACCCCATCCGGGTCTCCGCCGGCTTCTGGGTCACCGGCCGGTCCGGGAAGACCCGGATCCACACCTTGCCACCGCGCTTCACATGGCGGGTCATGGCGATTCGGGCCGCCTCGATCTGGCGCGCCGTCAGCCACGCCGGCTCCAGGGCCTGGATGCCGAAGTCGCCGAAGGTCACGTCGCTGCCGCCCTTGGCCTTGCCGCTCATCCGGCCCCGCTGTTGCTTGCGGTGCTTCACCTTCCGGGGCATCAACATGTCAGTCGACCTCCTTGCGGAAGTGGGGCGTCTCGTGGTGCTCGCGGGTACGCCGCTCGATCTCCTCGTCCTCGGTGAGGATGCGCTCGAGCTCGTCGGGGACAGCAGGCGGGGCGGCGATGTCGGCGGTCGAACGATCGACCAGACCCTCGGGAATCTCCGTGTCCCCGGTCGAGTCCGAGTCCACGGTGACCACGCTGCCGGGAGCACCCTGCTCGGCCCGGCGGCGCCCGCCACCGGCGGTGATCAACCGGCGGGGGGCATCACCCCCCTGTCCTGACGTCTCGCCCACGGCCATGGCCGCCTCGCGGGTGATCTTGTCCTCGGTGGAGATCTTGTAGGGGAGGATGTCGCCCTTGTAGATCCACACCTTCACGCCGATCCGGCCGAAGGTGGTCTTCGCCTCGCGGAAGCCGTAGTCGATATCGGCCCGCAGCGTGTGCAGGGGCACCCGGCCCTCACGGTAGGACTCCTTGCGCGACATCTCCGAGCCGCCCAGACGCCCCGAGCACTGGACCCGCACGCCCAGCGCCCCGGCCTTCTGCACGGTCTGGATCGACCGCTTCATGGCCCGGCGGAACGCCACCCGGCGGGCCAGCTGGTCACAGATGCCCTGGGCGATCAGGGCCGCGTCCAGCTCGGGCTGCTTGATCTCTTGGATGTTGAGCTGGATCCGATTGTTGAGGCCGGTGATCTCCTCGATCTTCTTCTTCAGCCTGTCGGCCTCAGCGCCGCGGCGGCCGATGACGATTCCGGGACGAGCCGTGTGGATGTCGACCCGCAAGCGGTCGCGGGTGCGTTCGATCTCAATCCGGCTCACCGCGGCCGACTCGAGCTGCGACATGAGGTAATCGCGGATCTGCCAGTCCTCGATCACGCAGTTCTGGTAATTGCGCTCTTCGAACCAGCGCGACTTCCAGTCGGTGGTGACGCCGAGCCGAAACCCGTACGGGTTGACCTTCTGGCCCATCTACTTGCCCTTCTCTTCGGCTGTTCCGCCGTCTTCTTCTTCGTCGGCCTGATCGGCCGCCCCGTCGCCTTCGGCTTCGGCCTCCACTTCGAGGTCCGACTCCTCCAGCGGCCCGGCTTCCGTCTCGGTGACCACCCCGTCGGCTTCGTCGGTCGCACCCTCGTCGCCGCTGTCGGTGTCGAGGTCCGACTCCTCCAGCGGTCCGGCTTCCGTCTCGGTGACCACGTCGTCGGCCTGGACCGCATCTTCGGGCCAGGCCTCGGAACCGGTGTCGAGCTCGTCGGTCGGACCGGTCGAGGACGTCCCCTCGGCCTGCTGGCGGCGGCGCGAGCCGGCCACACGCCGCGAACGCTGCGAGGTGTTGGCGGCAGCCCGGGCCCGGCGCCGGGCGATCCGGTCCTCGGGCAGGCGGCTCACGATGATGGTGATGTGGGACGTGCGCTTGCGGATGCGGGTGGCCCGGCCACGGGCCCGGGGACGCCACCGCTTGAGCGTGCTGCCCTCGTCGGCGTAGCAGGCCGAGACGAAGAGCTCTTCCGCGTCGAGACCGTCGTTGTGGACGGCATTGGCCACCGCGGAGGCCAGCACTTTGCCCACCGTGGCCGCAGCCTCTCGGTCGCCGAGGGACAGGGTCTCCGCGGCCCGGTCGACGTCCAGGCCCCGGATGAGGTCGAGGACCTGGCGCACCTTGTAGGCCGAGATACGGCTGTGGCGGAGGACCGCACGGGTTCCTTCACGCTCGTTTGTCTTCACGCCGGGCACCTCAGCGCCTCCCCGCCCGTTCCTGGCCGGCATGGAACTTGAAGGTCCGGGTGGGTGCGAACTCACCCAGCTTGTGGCCGACCATCGATTCGGTCACGTAGACGGGGATGTGCTTTCGGCCGTCGTGGACGGCGATGGTGTGGCCGACCATGTCGGGGATGATCGTGGAGCGACGCGACCATGTCTTGATGACCTTCTTGTCACCGGCCGCGTTGAGGACGTCCACCTTCTTCAGCAGGTGGTCATCGACGAACGGACCTTTTTTGAGGCTACGAGGCATGCGGCGTTCCTTCTGTCTTCCCTACCGCCGGGCACCGCGGGTGCGGCGCCTTCTGACGATCATCTTGTCGGAGTCCTTCTTGCGGGACCGGGTGCGGCCTTCCGGCTGACCCCACGGGGACACCGGGTGACGACCACCGGACGTCTTGCCCTCACCGCCACCCAGGGGGTGGTCGACCGGGTTCATGGCCACACCACGGGTCTGGGGGCGGATGCCCTTCCAGCGGTTCCGTCCGGCCTTCCCGATCTTGATCAGCTCGGCTTCTGAGTTACCCACCGTACCGAGCGTGGCCCGACAGTCGATCGGGACCCGGCGCATTTCGGTGGACGGAAGGCGGAGCGTGGCGAAGGCGCCTTCCTTGGCCACCAGCTGCACGCTCATGCCTGCGCCCCTGGCCATCTTCCCGCCCCCACCCGGACGCAGTTCGACATTGTGGATCACCGAGCCCACCGGGATGTACCGCAGCGCCAGGGCATTGCCGGGCCGGATCTCCGCCCCCTGGCCCGACTGGAGCAGATCTCCGACCTGGACCTGCGACGGGGCCAGGATGTAACGCTTCTCCCCGTCGAGGTAGTGGAGCAGGGCGATGCGGGCGTTGCGATTGGGGTCGTACTCGATGGCGGCCACCTTGGCCGGCACGCCGTCCTTGTCCCGCTTGAAGTCGATGATCCGGTATTGCTGCTTGTGCCCGCCACCGCGGTGCCGAGCCGTCTTGCGCCCGTGGCTGTTGCGGCCACCGGTGGACGGCTTGGGGGCCAACAGGGACTTTTCGGGACGATCCCGGGTGATCTCGGCGAAGTCGGAGACGGTCTGGAAGCGCCGTCCTGCACTGGTCGGCTTTCGTGAGCGGAGTGGCATGTCTGGTCCCGGTCTCTCAGTTCTCGAACAGGTCGATCGAGTCACCCTCGTGCAGGGTGACGATGGCCCGCTTGGTATCGGGGCGGTGGCCGAGCGAGTTGTTCTTCCGGTTGCGCTTGGCCTTGCCCTTCCGGTTGAGGGTGTTGACCTTGTCCACCCGGACGTTGAAGGCCTGCTCGACCGCGTGTCGGACGTCGATCTTGGTGGCCGATGGATCGACCACGAAGACGTAGACGTTGTTGTCCATGAGCATGTACGACTTTTCCGACACCACGGGTCGGATGAGCACGTTGTGAGGATCCCTCATGACCCGCTTCCTTCTTCGTCGGCCTCGGTATCGGCCTCGGTGTCGGCGGCACCGGCTTCGGTACCGTGGTCGGCGGCACCGGCGTCGGCGTCGGCGACTTCGGCCCCGGCGGCTTCGGCGGTATCGGTTTCGGCGGTATCGGCTTCGGCCGTCTCGGCTCCGGCCTCGGCGGTGCCGGTGTCGCCGTCCGCCTCCGCGTCAGCGGCCTCGGTGTCCTCGACAGGCAGGGGAACGTCGGTCGACTCCCCGGGAAGGGTGGCGTCGGTGAACACCACCCAGTCGTTGACCAGGATGTCGTAGGCGTTCAGCTCGCCGACCACCATGGTCTGGATCTCGGGCAGATTTCCGAAGGACCGGTCGGCGTACCCGTCCTCCTCGCCCAGGACGACCAGGATCCGGCCCGACAGTCCCAGGGCCTTGAGCGAGGCGACGGCCGCCTTGGTGCTCGGCACCTCGAAGGGCCAGGCGTCGACGAGGGCCACCCGCCCCTGGGCAGCCCGGTCGGAGAGGGCCGAACGCAGGGCCAGCTGGATCATCTTCTTCGGGGTCTTCTGGGCGTACGAACGGGGCTTGGGTCCGAGGGCCACCCCTCCCCCCACCCACTGGGGTGAGCGGGTCGAGCCCTGGCGGGCCCGGCCGGTACCCTTCTGGCGGAAGGGCTTGGCCCCACCGCCACGCACCTCGGCCCGGGTCTTCGTGGACTGGGTGCCGGAGCGGGCCGCGGCCAGCTGGGCGGTGACCACCTGGTGGAGCACGGCCAGATTGGGTTCGATCCCGAAGATCGACGGGTCGAGTCCCACCCCGGCCAGTGCCGTCCCGTCGCTCGAGCGCCGGGTCACGGTCCGCTGCTCGGGAGCGGCGCGCAGGAAGCGCCGGATCTCGGCCGGACTGGCCGTCTCGAGATCGATGGTCACGGTGGCGGTCTCCGCGCTCATCAGGCCTTACCCCCCTTGACCAGGGGTGCTTTGATGGCGTCCCGCAGGACCACGATCCCGCCCCGCGGTCCGGGTACCGCTCCTTTGACCAGGATGAGCTCCCGCTCCGAATCGGACTGGACGATCTCCAGATTGAGGGTGGTCACCTGCTGGCCACCCATCCTTCCCGCCATCCGGGTTCCCTTGAAGACCCGGGACGGGGTGGCGCAGGCGCCGATCGATCCGGGTGAACGGTGCTTCTTGTGGTTGCCGTGGGAAGCGCCCTGACCCTTGAAGTTGTGGCGCTTCATCCCGCCGGCGAAGCCCTTGCCCTTGGACACGGCGATGGCATCGACCAGCTCACCGACCTGGAGGAGGTCGGCGGTCAGCTGTTGCCCGACCTCGTACTCGGAGGCGTCATCGAGTCGGAGCTCGACCAGCTTGCGGCCCGGGTCGACGCCGGCCTTGTCGAAGTGACCCTGTTCCGGCTTGGTCAGCGTGGAGGTCCGCCGGTGGCCCCAGGTCACCTGCAGGGCCGAGTAGCCCTCGCGCTCTGGGGTCTTGACCTGCACGACCCGGACCGGCGAGACGCGCACCATCGTCACCGGTATCGCCCGGTTCTGATCGTCCCAGATCTGGGTCATTCCTACTTTTTCGCCCACGATCGCCCTGGTGGCCACTGGAGCTTCTCCATCTCGACTCTTCGTTCCCGTCGACACCGGCCGGCGTCGACCGGTTGCTGCAACTTCGCTCGAACTCGCTACCTCGAACTGCTGTACTCCCTGCGCTGCAGGCGTGGCCGCTGCCTCTGATCGCATCGGCTCGCACGCAGACGCTCCGCTCGGAAGAACCCGAGCGGAGCGCTCGCCTGGTTTGGTCCGAGGTCCCCGCCGTCCTACCGCGGGCGCTCGAACACGTCCTACTCACAAGGGTTGACCCGGAATCAGGCCGACTGGTGACTATATACCATCAGGCCACCGGTGACAACGGGGGTCGGGACGGCCCGGGGGGGTCGCTCCGACGGGGGCGGCTCCTAGACGGTCTGGATCTTGATCTCGATGTCCACCCCGGCCGGGAGGTCGAGCCGCTGCAGCGAGTCGACCGTCTTCGGGGTGTGCTCCACGATGTCCACCAACCGCTTGTGGACCCGCATTTCGAAGTGCTCCCGGCTGTCCTTGTACTTGTGGGGCGACCGGACCACCGTGTACCGGTGCTTCTCGGTGGGCAGCGGCACCGGGCCCAGTACCTTGGCCTGGGTCCGGAGCACGGTCTGGACGATCTTCTCGGTCGACTGATCGAGGATCTCGTGATCGTAGGCCTTCAGGCGGATCCGGATCTTCTGTCGGGGGCCCTCTGCGGCCATGGGAACGGTGTCCTCTCGTGGATGAAGTTGACGGCGGCCGGACTAGGCCAGGATCTTCGTGACCCGGCCTGAGGCCACCGTGCGTCCACCCTCACGGATGGCGAACCGCAGACCCTGGTCCATGGCGATCGGCTTGCCCAGCTCCACCGTCATGTCGGTGTTGTCACCGGGCATGACCATTTCGGTGCCCTCAGGCAGGCTGATGGTCCCGGTCACGTCCGTGGTCCGGAAGTAGAACTGGGGGCGGTAGTTGGTGAAGAACGGCTTGTGGCGGCCGCCCTCGTCCTTGTTCAGCACGTAGACGGTGGCCTCGAACTTGGTGTGGGGAGTGATGGATCCGGGCTTGCACAGCACCTGACCCCGCTCCACCTCCTCCTTCTTCGTTCCCCGCAACAGGGCGCCGATGTTGTCGCCGGCCCGACCCTCGTCGAGGAGCTTGCGGAACATCTCGATGCCGGTCACCGTGGTCTTCTGCGTATCGCGGAGACCGACGATCTCGACTTCCTCGCCCACCTTGACGATGCCCTGCTCCACTTTGCCGGTCACCACGGTGCCACGTCCGGTGATGGACATGACGTCCTCGACCGACATGAGGAAGGGCTTCTCCACGTCACGCTGCGGCTCGGGGATGTAGGAGTCGACCGCCTCCATCAGCTCGATGATCTTGGGCGTCCATTCGGGATCGCCCTCCAGCGCCTTGAGGGCGCTGACCCGGATGATGGGGGTGTCGTCGCCGGGGAACTCGTACTCGTTGAGGAGCTCGCGCACCTCGAGCTCGACCAGGTCGAGCAGCTCCTCGTCGTCCACCGTGTCGGCCTTGTTGAGGGCGACCACGATGTAGGGCACGCCGACCTGGCGGGCCAGCAGCACGTGCTCACGGGTCTGAGGCATCGGCCCGTCGGCCGCGGACACGACCAGGATGGCCCCGTCCACCTGGGCGGCACCGGTGATCATGTTCTTGATGTAGTCGGCGTGGCCGGGCATGTCGACGTGGGCGTAGTGACGATTGGGGGTCTCGTACTCCACGTGTGCGATCTGGATGGTGATCCCGCGCTGCTTCTCCTCCGGCGCCTTGTCGATCTGGTCGAAAGGCGTGAACGACGTGGTGGGGTCGGACTCGGACAGCACCTTGGTGATGGCCGCGGTGAGCGTGGTCTTACCGTGGTCGATGTGTCCCATCGTTCCCACATTGACGTGGGGCTTCGTGCGCTCGAACTTCTGCTTGGCCATGGCTGGG
Source organism: uncultured Acidimicrobiales bacterium (assembly GCA_963713625.1). GTDB lineage: Bacteria > Actinomycetota > Acidimicrobiia > Acidimicrobiales > RAAP-2 > Bog-756. Next base: position 83,170 of record CAVQMN010000004.1, read on the forward strand.
GTAATGCTCCCTGATCTCGGACGGTACCCCCTCGGGCCCGCCACGACGCAGACGGATGCCTGTCGTCATTCCTCGTGTATCGGTGGTGATGCGTTTGTTGCTTGTGGGTACTGACTTGGATGTGACGTTGTGTGTGGCTGGGTACATCTTCCGGCTACAACCTGGGGAAACTCCCCGGTCGACGGCCGCCTACTCTCCGCGCGCCTTGGCGATGATCTCCTTGGCGATCGACTCAGGGACCTCGTTGTACGCATGGAACTGCATCGAGTACGTCGCCCGGCCCTGAGTGCGCGAGCGCAGGTCGGTAGCGTAGCCGAACATGTCGCTCAACGGTACCTGTGCCCGGACGATATGGCTGTTCCCCCGCTGTTCCATGCCCTCGACCTTGCCCCGGCGGGCCGAGAGGTCGCCGATCACGTCGCCCATGTAGTCCTCCGGGGTGGTGACCTCCACGGCCATCACCGGCTCCAACAGGACGGGGTCGGCCAGATTGGCGGCCTTCTTGATGGCCATCGACCCGGCGATCTTGAAGGCCATCTCCGAGGAGTCGACGTCGTGGTACGAGCCGTAGGTCAACGTCACCTTGACGTCCACCGTGGGGTAGCCGGCCAGCACGCCGGCGGTCAGCGCCTCCCGCATGCCCTGGTCGACCGAGGGGATGTACTCCTTCGGGATGACTCCACCGGTGATCTTGTCCACGAACTCGTACCCCTTGCCGGGATTCGGCTCGATGGTGATGACCACGTGGCCGTACTGGCCCTTGCCGCCGGTCTGGCGGATATGGCGGTACTCGACCTTCTCGACCGTCTTGCGGATGGTCTCGCGGTAGGCCACCTGGGGCTTGCCCACGTTGGCGTCGACGTTGAACTCCCGCATCATCCGGTCCACCAGCACCTCGAGATGGAGCTCGCCCATCCCGGAGATGACCGTCTGGCCCGTCTCCTCGTCGGACTGGACGCGGAAGGTGGGGTCCTCCTCGGACAGCGAGAACAGGGCCCGGGACAGCTTGTCCTGGTCGACCTTGGTCTTCGGCTCGACGGCCACGTGGATGACGGGCTCGGGGAAGGTCAGGGACTCGAGCACGACCGGATTGTCCGGGTCGCACAGGGTGTCCCCGGTGGTGGTCTGCTTCAGCCCCACCGCGGCGATGATGTCCCCGGCGTAGGTGACGTCGAGGTCCTCGCGGGAGTTGGCGTGCATCTGCAGGATGCGCCCGATCCGTTCCTTGCGGTCCTTGGTCGAATTGATGACCCCCGACCCCTTGGTCAGGGTGCCCGAGTACACCCGGAGGTAGGTGAGCTTCCCCACGTAGGGATCGGTCATGATCTTGAAGGCCAGGGCGGCGAAGGGTGCGGAGTCGTCGGGCGGGCGCTCGACTTCGACCCCCTCCTTGCGGGGGACCGTGCCCATGGTCGGCGGGATGTCGAGCGGGCTGGGCAGGTAGTCGACCACCGCGTCCAGCATGGGCTGGACGCCCTTGTTCTTGAAGGCGGAGCCGCACAGGATGGGGACGGCGTGGCTCCCCAGGGTGGCGGTGCGGATGGCCCGATGGAGGTCCTCAGGGGTGATCTCCTCGTCCCCCAGGTACTTCTCCATGATGATGTCGTCGTGGTTGGAGATGACGTCGATGAGCTGGTGGTGGGCCTCTTCGGCCGCGGCCTTCATCTCGACGGGGATCTCCTCTTCGGTCCACTCCTCGCCCATGCCGTCGTCCCACACCAGCGCCCGCATGTTCACCAGGTCGATGACGCCCCGGAACCCACCCTCGGCCCCGATGGGCAGCTGGATCACGGCCACGGTGGCGTCGAGGCGGTCCTTGATCATCTCGACGCACTGGTCGAAGTCGGCTCCGGTCCGGTCCATCTTGTTGATGAAGCACATGCGGGGCACGGCGTACTTGTCGGCCTGACGCCACACCGTCTCGGTCTGGGGCTCGACCCCGGCCACGGCGTCGAATACGGCCACCGCGCCGTCGAGCACCCGCAGGGACCGCTCGACCTCCACGGTGAAGTCGACGTGGCCGGGGGTGTCGATGATGTTGATGACCGTGTCGCGCCACATGCAGGTGGTGGCGGCCGAAGTGATGGTGATGCCCCGCTCCTGCTCCTGGACCATCCAGTCCATGGTGGCCGCGCCCTCGTGGACCTCGCCGATCTTGTAGTTCTTCCCCGTGTAGTACAGGATCCGCTCGGTGGTGGTGGTCTTGCCCGCGTCGATATGGGCCATGATCCCGATGTTGCGGGTCTTGGCCAGGGGATGGTGGCGGGTGCTTGCTTCAGCCATGGTTGATCAGCTCTCGGGTCGTACGTGTAATTCGTGCCCGCTGCCGGAACGTGGGCCCCGTGGGCCCCTCCCTACCAGCGGTAGTGGGCGAAGGCCTTGTTGGACTCGGCCATCTTGTGCAGGTCTTCACGGCGCTTGGCCGCGGCGCCGATGCCGTTGGCCGCATCGCGGATCTCGCTGGACAGGCGCTCGGCCATGGTCTTCTCGCGGCGTTGCTGCGAGTAGCCGACCAGCCAGCGGATGGACAGCGTGGTGGCCCGACGGGGCCGGACTTCGACGGGCACCTGATAGGTGGCGCCTCCGACCCGGCGGCTCCGGACCTCGAGCTCGGGGCGGGTGTTCTCCACGGCCTTCTTCAGGACGGCCACCGGATCGTTGCCCGACTTCTCCGCCACGTCCGACAGCGCGTCGTAGACGATGCGCTCGGCCAGGGTGCGCTTCCCCCGGCTCAGGACGCGGTTGACGACCTGGGTGACCAGCACCGAGTGGTAGACGGGGTCGGGCATGAGCTCGCGGCGGACGGCAGGACCTTTGCGCGGCATCTCAGGACTCCTTCTTGGCGCCGTAACGGCTGCGAGCCTGGTTGCGCTCGCGCACTCCCGACGCGTCGAGCGTGCCCCGGATCACCTTGTAACGGACGCCGGGAAGGTCCTTCACCCGGCCGCCACGGACCAGGACGATCGAGTGTTCCTGCAGGTTGTGACCCTCGCCCGGGATGTAGGCGGTCACCTCGAGACCGCTGGTGAGGCGGACCCTGGCCACCTTGCGCAGCGCCGAGTTCGGCTTCTTCGGGGTATGCGTGTAGACGCGGGTGCACACGCCCCGTCGCTGGGGAGCACCCCGGAGGGCCGGGGTCTTCGACTTGGTCGGCTTGGTAGCCCGGCCTTTGCGGACGAGCTGGGAGATCGTGGGCACGCGTTACCTCTACGTTGTGGACTGCAGGGATACTTCAGGACTTCGTCAGGTGTACTTCAGCGGGCTGCGGGCGGGCAGGACAAGCCATTCGGCGCGCAGCCGCAAAGATCTAATGCTACGGCATCCCCGCCTGCCGGGCAAGCGCGGGACGGTCCAGAAGTCTACCGGGAAGGGGACGGGGACGGCGCGGGACCCGTTGGGCCCGGCGACGTCCCCGGCTCCTACCTGCTCAGGCTCCTGCTTCCAGGGGACCGTCCGAGACGGCCGGTCCCCCGAGGTCACCGGGCTCTTCCGCCGCGGGCACCGCGCCCAGCCAGCTGGCATCGATCTCCGAGCTGAAGCTTCCGAGCGATGCGTCGCCGCCGGTGTCCCGCAGCCAGGCGGCCAGGTCCTCGGTACCGGCATCGCCCTCGGATCCGAGGGCCCAGAACGGCATGGCCTCGGCCCCGGGCATCTCCAGCTTGATGTCGCGGTAGCGCTCCATGCCGGAGCCGGCGGGGATGAGCTTGCCGATGATGATGTTCTCCTTGAGACCGAACAGCTGGTCCGACTTGCCTTCGATGGCCGCCTCGGTCAGCACCCGGGTGGTCTCCTGGAACGAGGCCGCCGACAGCCAGCTTTCCGTGGCCAGCGACGCCTTGGTGATCCCCATCAGCTCGGGACGGCCTTCGGCCGGACGCTTGCCGTCCTGGACCAGCTGCCGGTTGACCTCGGCGTACGACCGACTGTCCACCCGCTCGCCGGGGAGGAAGGAGGCATCGCCGGGCTCGGCCACCAGCACCCGTCGCAGCATCTGGCGCACGATCAGCTCGATGTGCTTGTCGTGGATCGAAACACCCTGGTCGCGGTAGACCTTCTGGACCTCTTCGACCAGATACTGCTGGGTCTCGCGGATCCCCTTGACCTCGAGGAGCTCCTTCGGGTCCTTCGGGCCCTCGACCAGTGCGTCGCCGGCGCCGACCTCCTGGCCGTCGACCACTTCGAGGTGGGCCCGCTGGGCCACCAGCATGGTGTGCTCCTCGCCGTCGTCGGCCACGACCGTGATGTGCCGGCCCGACTCGTCCTCGTCGACCCTGACCACACCGGAGTGCCGGGCCAGAACGGCGGCACCCTTCGGCGTGCGGGCCTCGAAGAGCTCGACCACCCGGGGCAGGCCGTGGGTGATGTCCTCGCCCACGATGCCTCCGGTGTGGAAGGTCCGCATGGTCAGCTGGGTCCCGGGCTCACCGATCGACTGGGCGGCGATGACGCCCACCGCTTCGCCCAGTTCGATCATCTCGCCGGTGGCCAGCGACTGGCCATAGCAGGCGGCACAGATGCCCTGCTCGGCCTCGCAGGTCAGCACCGACCGGGTACGGACCCGGTCGACGGCGGGATCGTCACGGAGCCGGTTGACGATCTCCTCGGTGAGGACCGTGCCGGCGTCGATCTTCGACTTGTCCGACAAGGTGATGGCCTCAGCGGTGATCCGGCCGTTCACCCTGGTCTCGAGATACGACCGGAATCCGGCGCTGTCGGGCACGATGCCCTCGATCCAGATACCACGGACCGAGCCGCAGTCGTCCTCCCGGACGATCAGCTCCTGGGCCACGTCGACCAGACGCCGGGTGAGGTAGCCCGAGTCGGCGGTGCGCAGGGCGGTGTCGGCCAGTCCCTTGCGGGCGCCGTGGGTCGAGATGAAGTACTCGAGAACCGAGAGACCCTCACGGAACGAGGACTTGATCGGCCTCGGGATCATCTCACCCCTCGGGTTGGACACCAGGCCCTTCATGCCGGCGATCTGACGGATCTGCTGGCTGTTCCCTCGGGCGCCGGAGTCCACCATCATGTCGATGGGGTTGAACTTGATCGAGGACATGGTCTTCTCCATGGCCTTCCCGACCTCGGAGTTTGCCGAGGTCCAGATCTCGATCTCCTTCTGGCGACGCTCGTCGTCAGTGATGATGCCCCGCTTGAACTGGGCCTCGGCCTTCTCCGCTTCCTTCTCGTAGCGGTCGAGGATGGCGCCCTTCTCCGGCGGGGTGACCACGTCGCTGATGGAGATGGTCAGACCCGACTGGGCTCCGTAGCGGAACCCGAGGTCCTTGATCCGATCGAGGCTGGCCGCCACCTCCCGCTTCGGGAAGCCGGCCGCCACCTCCTCCACGATGGTCCCGATGGAGGTGTTCCGCTTGCCGACGATGTCGTTGATGTAGCGGTACCCGTCGGGCAGGGCGGTGTTGAAGAACAGGCGCCCGGCCGTCGTGTCGATCTCCACCCGGGCGTCCTCGTCCACGGCGACAAGGTTGCCGTCGTCGTCGACCTCGGCCCCGTTGGCCAGGGCGATGGACTTGGCCAGGTGGGAGCCGGCCTCGGGTCGGAGGGTGATCTTGGCCTGGAGATCGATGTCCCCGGCGTCGAACGCGGTCTCGACCTCGTAGGCGTGCCGGAAGACCCGACCTTCGCCCTTGGCCCCGTCAACCGGGAGGGTGACGTAGTAGATGCCGAAGACCATGTCCTGGGTGGGCACGGTGATCGGACGTCCGGTGGCCGGGGACAAGATGTTGTTGGCCGAGAGCATCAGCACCCGGGCCTCGGCCTGGGCCTCGGCGGACAGGGGCAGGTGGACGGCCATCTGGTCACCGTCGAAGTCGGCGTTGAACGCCGTGCAGACCAGCGGGTGGACCTGGATGGCCTTCCCCTCCACCAGCACGGGCTCGAAGGCCTGGATGCCCAGGCGGTGCAGGGTCGGGGCCCGGTTCAACAGGACCGGATGCTCCTTGATCACGCCTTCGAGCACGTCCCACACCTGGGGACGGCGGCGCTCGACCATGCGCTTGGCCGACTTGATGTTCTGGGCGTACTCGGCGTCGACCAGCCGCTTCATGACGAAGGGCTTGAACAGCTCCAGTGCCATCAGTTTGGGGAGCCCGCACTGGTGGAGCTGGAGGGTCGGGCCGATCACGATGACCGAACGGCCCGAGTAGTCGACGCGCTTGCCCAGGAGGTTCTGGCGGAACCGGCCCTGCTTGCCTTTGAGCATGTCCGACAGGCTCTTCAGAGGCCGGTTGCCGGGCCCGGTGACCGGGCGACCGCGACGACCGTTGTCGAAGAGGGCGTCGACCGCTTCTTGCAGCATGCGCTTCTCGTTGTTGATGATGATCTCGGGGGCACCCAGATCGAGCAGGCGCTTGAGCCGGTTGTTCCGGTTGATGACCCGGCGGTAGAGATCGTTGAGGTCCGACGTGGCGAACCGTCCACCGTCGAGTTGGACCATCGGCCGGAGGTCCGGAGGGATGACCGGGACCGAGTCGAGGATCATGGCCCGCGGATCGTTGGCCCGGCGCCCGTTCTCGTCACGCCGGTTGAAGGCGGTGACGATCTTGAGGCGCTTGATGACCTTCTGGCGGCGCTGGGCCGAGAGGGGCTTGCGCCCGTCGGCCGCGTCGATCATCTCGCGCAGCTTGACCTCTTCGACGTCCAGGTCGATGCGGTCGATCAGCCGGGAGATGGTCTCGGCACCCATCCCACCCTCGAAATAGTCCTCGTAGCGGATGCGCAGCTCACGCCAGAGCATCTCGTCCTCGAGGATCTTGCGGGAGTGCAGGCTCTTGAACTCGTCGAACGACCGCTGGGCCAGTTCGATCTCGCTCTGGTAGCGCTCCCGGACCCCGGCGATCTCCTTCTCGGTGTTCCGCTGACGCGCCTTGACCTCGGTGTCTTTGGCCCCGGACTTCTCGAGGTCGGCCAGCTCACCCTCGAGCGCCTTGAAACGACGGTCGATGTCGACGTCCCGCTTCTTCTCGATGTCGGCGATCTCCACCAGGAGCTCGGCCTCGAGATCGGGCAGGTCCTCGTGGCGCTTGGCCTCGTCGACCCAGGTGACCAGGTTGGCGGCGAAGTAGATGACCTTCTCGAGCTGCTTGGCCTTCAGCTCCTCCCGGGCTTCGGTGCCCATGAGGAGGTACGCCAGCCAGCTCCTTGTCCCGCGCAGGTACCAGATGTGCACGACCGGTGCCGCCAGCTCGATGTGGCCCATGCGCTCGCGCCGGACCTTCGAACGGGTGACCTCCACGCCGCAGCGCTCGCAGATGATGCCCCGGAACCGGACCCGCTTGTACTTCCCGCAGTAGCACTCCCAGTCCTTGGTGGGGCCGAAGATCTTCTCGCAGAAGAGCCCGTCCTTCTCCGGGCGGAGGGTGCGGTAGTTGATGGTCTCGGGCTTCTTCACCTCACCGTTTGACCATCCCCGGATGGAGTCGGCGGTCGCCAATCCGATCCTCAGCTGATCGAAGTCGTTGACATCTAGCATCAGAAGCCCCTTTCCGCGGCGCGGCGTGCGTCTTCCTCGTCCGACCCGCGTTCGGGCCGGCTGATATCGATACCGAGTTCCTCGGCCGTGCGGAACACGTCCTCGTCAAGCTCTCGCATCTCAATCTCTTCTCCACTCGGTGCCAGGACTTCGACGTCGAGGCACAGGGACTGCATCTCTTTGATCAGCACCTTGAAGCTTTCGGGTATCCCCGGTTCCGGGATGTTCTCGCCCTTGACGATGGCCTCGTAGACCTTCACCCGGCCGAGCACGTCGTCGGACTTGATGGTCAGGAGCTCCTGGAGGGCATAGGCGGCGCCGAAGGCCTCGAGTGCCCACACCTCCATCTCCCCGAAACGCTGTCCACCGAACTGGGCCTTCCCACCCAGCGGCTGCTGGGTGATCATGGAGTACGGGCCGGTGGACCGGGCGTGGATCTTGTCGTCCACCAGGTGGTGGAGCTTCAGGATGTAGACGTAGCCCACCGAGATCGGGTTGTCGTACTTCTCCCCGGTGCGACCGTTCCACAGCTCGCTCTTGCCGTCGTCCGACACCTGCACGGCGCCATCGACGCCGTCGGCATTGAGCTTGCGGAAGATCTGCTGGATGGTCGGATGGCGACCGGCGTCGGCCTCCTCGTCCCAGTGGGCACCGTCGAAGACGGGCGTGGACACCCACACGGCCGGGTCGGTCCGCGGACGGGTTTTGGTCTCGGTGCCCCGGAGGGGGGTGCGGGCCACCTCTCCGGCGCCCTCCCAGCCCCAACGGGCGGCGTAGCCCAGGTGGGATTCGAGCACCTGGCCGACGTTCATCCGGCTGGGCACACCCAGCGGGTTGAGGATGATGTCGACCGGCGTACCGTCGGCCTGGTAGGGCATGTCCTCGATGGGCAGGATCTTCGAGATGACGCCCTTGTTGCCGTGACGTCCGGCCAGCTTGTCGCCCTCGCTGATCTTGCGCTTCTGGGCCACGTACACCCGGACCAGCTGTTCCACCCCGGGGGGCAGCTCATGGGCATCGTCACGGGAGAACACCCGCACGTCGATGACCGTGCCCTGCTCGCCGTGGGGAACCTTCAACGAGGTGTCGCGCACCTCGCGGGCCTTCTCACCGAAGATGGCCCGGAGCAGGCGCTCCTCGGGGGTCTGCTCGGTCTCACCCTTGGGGGTGACCTTGCCCACCAGCACGTCGCCCGGTCCGACTTCGGCCCCGATGCGGATGATGCCGCGCTCGTCGAGGTCGGCCAGGATCTCCTCGGACAGGTTGGGGATGTCCCGCGTGATCTCCTCGGCCCCCAGCTTGGTGTCCCGGGCATCCACCTCGTGCTCCTCGATGTGGATCGACGTGAGCACGTCGTCCTTGACCAGGCGCTCGGACAGGATGATGGCGTCCTCGTAGTTGTAGCCCTCCCACGGCATGAAGGCGACCAGGAGGTTCTTGCCCAGTGCGAGCTCACCGTTGTGGGTGGCCGGTCCGTCGGCCAGCACGTCGCCGGCCGAGACCTTCTGCCCCTCTTCCACGATCACCTTCTGGTTGATGGCCGTGTTCTGGTTGGAGCGGCGGAACTTGGCCAGCCGGTACACCTTCTTGCTCAACGAGGTGCCGTTCCGGTCCTTGGTTCCGGCCTTGTACTCCACGGTGATCTGGTCGCCCGAGACGTCGATCACCGTTCCCTCGCCTTCGGCCAGGACCACATCTCCCGCATCGCGGGCGGCCCGGGCTTCGACCCCGGTGCCGATGTAGGGGGCTTCGGGAACCACCAGCGGGACGGCCTGCTTCTGCATGTTGGCCCCCATGAGGGCCCGGTTGGCGTCGTCGTGCTCGACGAACGGGATGAGAGCGGTGGACACCGACACGATCTGCTTGGGGGACACGTCCATCAGGTCGACCTCGGCCGGGGGGACGAAGTCGATCTCCGAGGTGGTGCCGTACGACGTCGTCGTCGCCCCCACCCGCACACCGGTGCCCTGGGGGCCTCGGCGGACGAGCACTTTCTCCTCGGTGAACCGTCCGCCGTCGTCCAGGGCCGCGGAGGCCTGGGCGATGACGTGCTCCTCCTCCTCGTCGGCGGCCAGGTAGGTGATCTCCTTGGTCACCTGGCCGTCGACCACCTTGCGGTAGGGGGTCTCGATGAATCCGTACTCGTTCACCCGGGCGTAGGTGGCCAGTGAGCCGATGAGGCCGATGTTCGGTCCCTCCGGGGTCTCGATCGGGCACATACGGCCGTAGTGGGAGGTGTGGACGTCACGGACCTCGAAGCCGGCGCGCTCGCGGGACAGACCGCCTGGCCCGAGGGCCGAGAGACGACGCTTGTGGGCCAGTCCGGAGAGGGGGTTGTTCTGGTCCATGAACTGGCTCAGCTGGCTGGTCCCGAAGAACTCCTTGACCGCGGCCACCACCGGCCGGATGTTGATCAGGGTCTGCGGGGTGATGGCTTCCACGTCCTGGGTGGTCATCCGCTCGCGGACCACCCGCTCCATGCGGGACAGGCCCACCCGGACCTGGTTCTGGATGAGCTCGCCCACCGACCGGATGCGCCGGTTGGCGAAGTGGTCCTGATCGTCGATCCGGTACGTCGACTCACCGTCGGCCATGTGCTTGGCCAGGTGGAGCATGTAGGTGGCCGAAGCCAGGATCTCCGAGGGGCTGAGGACGCCCTGGGTCGGCGACGGGCGCTCGAGGTCGATCTTGAAGATGTCGGAGATGCGCTCGATCTCCGGACCGAGCTTGCGGTTGAGCTTGTAGCGGCCCACCCGGGTCAGGTCGTAGCGCTTGGGGTTGAAGAAGGCGTTCTCGAAGTACTGGCGGGCCGCCTCTACCGACAGGGGCTCTCCGGGGCGGGCCCGCTTGTAGATCTCCAGCAGGGCTTCCTCGCGCGACGGCGCCAGGTTCTGCTCTTTCTCCCACTGTCCTTCGAGGAAGTCGAAGTGGCGGACGAAGCGCTCCAGAAAGGCCTGGTCCTCGTAGCCCAGGGCGCGGAGCAGCACGAACAGCGAGAGCCGGCGCTTGCGGGCCACACGGCATCCGGCGGTGACGTCCTTGGACGGCTTGGCCTCGACGTCGAACTCGATCCACTCCCCGCGATAGGGATGGATGGTGCCGGTGAAGACGGTTTTGGCGTCGCGCCCGGGCTGGAAGATCACTCCCGGCGAGCGGACCAGCTGGCTCACCACGACACGCTCGGTGCCGTTGACGATGAAGGTGCCCTTGTCGGTCATCACCGGGAAGTCCCCCATGAAGACCGTCTGCTCCTTGATCTCACCGGTGCCGGCGTTCATGAACCGGGCCCGCACGAAGACCGGCGCGGCGTAGGTCATGTCCTTTTCCTTGCACTCCTCCACCGAGAACTTCGGCGGCGGGCGCAGGTCGGGGTCGGTCGGATCGAACTCCAGCTCGAGGCTCAGCTGGCCGGTGAAGTCCTCGATGGGGCTGATGTCATTGAACGTTTCGGCCAAGCCTCTGTCCAGGAACCACTGAAAGGAGTCGCGCTGGATGGCGACGAGGTCCGGCAAAGGCAGGGCCTCGTCGATGTTGGCAAATGAAAAACGTTCCGGGCTGTTGGACCGTGTAGGCAACGGCCTACTCCTCCCAGTTGCAAGGTGAATGGGGCGACGGCGGGGTACTGCGGTAGATCACGATTCGGGGTGGAACTTCTCGGGCACTTCTCGGCACAAATCGGGGACTCTTCCAGGGGTCGACAACTACCGCCGGAGCGGTATGAGGGGGCGCCAGGGCGCGCGTCAATCAGCCAAAACACTGAGGAAGGCAAAAGGAGCAGGCACGGCAACCAGTTATCCTAACCGGACGCGCAGAGAAACACAACCGCGGGCACGGCGGTCGCCGACCCAGGCCCGCATACGGTAGAAGACCTGCCGTCCGCCGTCAAGGAATCACCAATGGATACGGCGATCTCCGGGTCCATGCCGCCAACCTTCCGCACCGCCGGAGTGCACCACCCGCACCCCCGGCCCGAAACTGCCCGAGCACCGCCCCGACCGGCCAGGTCCCCTGGTCACCGCAGTGGCGCGATGACCAGGGGCCTGCCCCGACTACTTGAGCTCGACGGTGGCTCCTGCCCCTTCGAGCTGAGCCTTCGCCTTCTCTGCGTCTTCCTTGTTGGCCCGCTCCAGCACCGGCTTGGGGGCCCCGTCGACCAGGTCCTTGGCCTCTTTGAGGCCGAGGCTGGTCAGCGAACGCACTTCCTTGATCACCTGGATCTTCTTGTCGCCGGCTGCGGTGAGGATGACGTCGAACTCGGTCTTCTCCTCTTCACCACCGCCTGCATCTCCCCCTCCGGCCGCCGGGGCGGCCGCGGCCACGGCCACCGGTGCCGCGGCGGTCACGCCGAAGCGCTCTTCGAATTCCTTGAGCAACTCGCTCAGTTCGAGGACGGACAGCTCGGAGATGCCGTCCAGAATCTGGTCCTTGGTCAGGGTGCCTGCCATTGTCGTAACTCCTTGTTTCCTGTGGTCTTGGGTTCGGTCGGGTTCTAAATGCGGGTGCTGAACGGGGATCCGGTCGGTTGCCCGGCCGGTCCGGTACTACTCGGCCGCCGGCGTCTCGGTGGCTGCCGACTCGGCTGGTGACGCCTCGGCCCCGGCCGGGTCCCCGGAGTCCGCTTCGGGTGCTGCGGCTTCGGGTGCTGCGGCTTCGGGTGCTGCGGCTTCGGGTGCTGCGGCTTCGGGTGCTGCGGCTTCGGCCGGCGCTTCGGCCGCGGCCGCCGGGGCAGGCTCGGGTACCTCGCCGGAAGCCTGGCGCTGGTCGATCAGGGCCGAAAGTCCGTAGGCCAGATTGCGAGGCAGGGCCTGGATGAGGCCGGCCAGCTGCTGGATGGGGGCGGACAGGGCCCCGGCGAACTGGGCCAGCAGGGTGTCTCGTGACGGGAGGTCGGCCAGCACGCTGATGTCATTGGCGGAGAGCACGCCCGTGCCCACCATCCCGCCTTTGACGATCAGGCTCGGGTTGTTCCGGGCGAAATCGCGCAGCGTCTTGGCCACCGCACTGATATCCCCGCTCACGAAGGCGATGGCGGTGGGGCCGGTCAACAGGTCGTGCATCGGAGCCTGCGGGGTATCGGCCACAGCCAGGCGGACCAGGGTGTTCTTGTAGATCTTGTAGTCCCCGCCGGCCGCCGACAGCCCCTGGCGCAGCGTGGCCAGCTCGGACACGCTGAGACCTCGGTACTCGGTCAGCACGGCCCCGTCCGAGGTGGCGAGGCGGTCCCGGACCTCGTTGACGACAGCGACCTTCTCGGCCCTCGGATTGTCCATGGTCCCTCCGCTGAGCGTTGCGCTCAGATCCGGGCCGTAGACACCATCGAGTGGTGTTCGTCGCGAGCCGGCGGCTCAGCGACGGAACGCCTCATCAGGCGGACCCGCTCGGGTCCCTTCGGCACCGGGTGACCGGTGCAACCGGAGGTCTACGGCAGTTCAGTGAAGTGTGGAAAGGTGAAACTCTAGCGCGGATCCGCAGGCCAGGACAGTCGTGCCCGGCGCCACCGACCCGGTTCAGGCGGTGGTGGCCAGCTCCTCGTCGGTCTTGCGGGCCAGGAGCGGATCGATGTGGACGCCCGGGCCCATGGTCGAAGAGAGCGTCACTGCCCTCACGTAGCGACCCTTGGACGACGCCGGCTTGGCCCGGTGGATCTCTTCCATCACCGCGTGCAGGTTCTCGAGAATCTGGGCCCGGTCGAAGGACGCCTTCCCCACCCGGAGGTGGATGTTCCCCACCTTGTCGGTCCGGTACTCGACCCGGCCGCCCTTGAACTCGGCCACGGCCCGCTCCACGTCGTCGGTGACCGTGCCCGTCTTCGGGTTGGGCATCAGGCCGCGTGGTCCGAGGACCCGGCCCAGCGTCCCGACCTGGCCCATCAGGTCGGGGGTGGCGATGGCGATGTCGAAATCGAGGAAGCCTTCGTTGGCCACCCGGGCCACGAGATCGTCGGCCCCGACCACATCGGCACCGGCCGCCCGTGCCTCGGCTGCCTTCTCACCGGCGGCGAACACCGCCACCCGGGCGGTGCGCCCGGTGCCGGCCGGCAGGGACAAGGTCCCTCGGACGATCTGGTCCGCCTTGCGGGGATCGACGCCCAGGCGGACGGCGACCTCCACCGTCTCGTCGAACGAGGCCTTGGCCGACTCCTTGACCAGGTCGACCGCCTCGACGGGCGTGTACAGATGTTGCCGGTCGAACTGGGCGACGCTGGCCTTGTACTTCTTTCCCCGTGACATGTGATTCTCCGTTTCTTCGAACTATCCGCCGATGGGCAGCTTCAGCCGGCGACGGCGATGCCCATCGATCGGGCTGTGCCTTCGACCTGCCGCTTGGCCGCCTCGATGTCGGCGGTGTTGAGGTCCGGCAGCTTGATGGCCGCGATCTCCGCCACCTGGGCATCGGTGACGGTGCCGACCTGCTCGCGTCCGGACGTCGAGGCGCCCTTCTCCAGGCCGGCGGCCTGGCGCAGGAGGGCCGGGGTCGGCGGGGTCTTGAGGACGAACGAGAAGGTCCGGTCCTCGTAGATCGAGATCTCGACGGGGATGATCGATCCCCGCTGGTTCTCGGTGGCCGCGTTGTACTGCTTACAGAAATCCATGGTCTGGACCCCGTGCGGGCCGAGGGCCGTCCCGACCGGTGGCGCGGGTGTGGCGCCTCCGGCTGGGAGCTGGATCTTCACGACCGCAAGGACGCGCTTCTTCGGTGGCATGGGTGCTTCTCCTTACCTGGTTCCCGCCGGTCTAGAGCTTCGCGACCTGGCTGAATTCGAGCTCGACCGGGGTCTCCCGGCCGAAGATGTTGACCAGGACCTTGAGCTTCAGCTGGTCTTCGTTGATTTCGGCGATCTGGCCCGAGAAGTCGGCAAACGGACCTTCCTTGACCCGGACGGTCTCCCCGACCTCGTGTTCGAGGCGCGGGCGGCTCCGCTTGGACGGCGCCTCCACTCCCTCCACCTTCACCTGCAGGATCCCCTCGACCTCACGCCGGGACAGGGGGGTGGGCTTGGTGCCCGGCCCGACGAACCCGGTGACGCCGGGGGTGTTCCGGATGACCGACCAGCTGTCGTCGTCCAGCTCGCAACGGCACAGGAGGTAGCCGGGGAACACCTTCTTCTGCACGACCACCTTCTTGCCGTTCTTGAACTCGACGACGTCCTCCATGGGGATGACCACCTCGTAGATGCGGTCTTCCATGTTCATCGACACGGCCCGGCTGTGAAGGTTCGACTTCACCTTGTTCTCATAGCCGGCATAGGTATGGACCACGAACCACCGTCCGGGCTGGTCGTAGGGGCTGACGACGAAGGGCTCCTCGTCCTCGTAGTCGTCGGCGGCATCGAGGTCGGCGTCGATGTCCGCGTCGATCGGGGCCACCTCTTCGGCGGTCCCCGTGGCTATCGCCTCGGCTCTGGCCGCAGTGGGCTCCGTGGGCGTCTCCGCCCCGGCAACCGGGTCGGCGTCAGCCGACGGCGAGGAGTCGACGGCTTCGGAGCCGTCGTCGTCGCTCAGGGGCGCATTGGTATCGTCATGGGTCACGGTCACACCGATCACGTCTTGAAGAGCCAGAGGACGCCCTTGGCAAAGGCGTAGTTGAGAATGAAGATGAGAACCATCAGCGACAGGAGCGTCACCAGCGTCACGGTGGTGTAGTTGATGACCTCGGACCGGTTGGGCCAGGCCACCTGGCGTAACTCCGAGCGTACCTCGCGGAGGAACTGACCCGGACGGAAGGGCTCCCGCTTGGGCGGCCGCCGGGCCGGAGGAGCCGTGCGTTTGGGCGCGGCCTCACCGTCGGGATCCTGTCCCTGACGCTGCGCCATCCGCTTTTGTTCTCGGTTCACGTGCTGTGTCCTTCGGCTGTTGCCTTCTGGGGAGAGCAGGGCAGGAGGGACTCGAACCCCCAACCTTCGGTTTTGGAGACCGGTGCTCTACCAGTTGAGCTACTGCCCTCTGTCGACCGCCGAGCCGCGAGCGGCCAGCCGATCGCAGGGGCGGTCCGTAAGGTTATCACCGGGGCCGTGAGGATTCCCAGGCATGATTCCCGGCCCCGGGCCCTCCGTGCCGACGGGCCCTACCGGGTTTCTTTGTGCAGGGTGTGCTGCCGGTCCCACCGGCAGAACTTCTTCATCTCGATCCGCTCACGATCGTTCAGCTTGTTCTTCGTGGTGATGTAGTTGCGTCGTTTGCACTGCTCACAGGCCAGGGTGACCTGGATGCGCTTGTCGTTCTTTGCCATCTTGACTCCTCTTGCGGTCGGCCCGTGCGGGCCGGCCGATTCCGACGTTGTGCCCGGATTCCTCGAATATCCTAAATGTCCTGTATTTGGTAGCGGCGGCCGGACTCGAACCGGCGACCCCACGATTATGAGCCGTGTGCTCTGACCAACTGAGCTACGCCGCCGTGGGCGAGCCCCCTGTCGGAATCGAACCGACGACACCAGCCTTACCATGGCTGTGCTCTGCCGACTGAGCTAAGGGGGCAGTGCGGCTCGAGCGAGCAGCAAAGAGACGATCATAGCCAAAGCTGGGGCCCTGCCGAGCGCCCTCTTCCTCCTCGCTACCATCGGCGCATGCACGTGCGCTTGGCGAGGGCGTCCGACACCGAATCGATCCGGTTGATCTACAACGCCGAGGTCACCGGTTCGACCGCCACCTTCGACCTCGTACCCAGGACGACCGAGGAGCAGCTGGCCTGGCTGGCCGACCACCGCGGGCCCTATCCGGCGGTGGTGGCCACCGACGACCGGGACAATGTCCTCGGCTTCGGCTCGCTGTCGGAGTACAAGAACCGCCCCTCCTACGCCACCACGGTGGAGAATTCGGTGTACGTGGACGCCGCCCATCGCGGCGAGGGCGTGGGCCGGGCCCTTCTGCTCCACCTCATCGGCCTGGCCACCCAGCACGGCTTCCACTCGGTGATCGCCCGCGTGGGCGGGGACAACTCGGCCTCCATCGCCCTCCACCAGGCCTGCGGCTTCGCCCTGGTGGGTGTCGAGCGGGAGGTCGGTCGCAAATTCAACCGGTGGATGGACGTCACCGTGCTCCAGCGCCTGCTCTGAGCCGGACGGCACCCGCCCGGCCGTTTCCGTTCCGCCGCTCTCAGGTGGCCGCGGACACCTGGGCCGGACCGGCGGCCACGGCCTCGGCCGCGCCGCCGGCGGCCATGGCCGGCCGCCGTTCCCAGCTGGCCAGGGGCACCGTGAGCACGAACAGGATCCACAGGAGGGTCAAGACGATCTGGAGCGGGTCACCGTGGATGAGGCTGTGCACCAACTGGGTGGCTCCGGGCAGTTCGATGAACGCCGTCACCATGGACAGCCCGATGATCAGCGAGCGGAGCCGGCCCAACGCCACCGGGGCCAGCAGGATGAGGCCCCACGACAGGTACCAGGGCTGGACCACCGGCCCCAGGGCGACCAGCAGCAACAAGGTGATGCCCAGGGCCTTGAGCGTGCCGATCCGGTCGCTGTTCAACAGCAGCCAGAGCCCGGCGATCGCCGCCACCAGGAGCCCGAAGAAGCGGGTCACCGACAGCACGCCGCCGATCCCGACACCCAGATGCACGAAATGGGCGATGCCGGTGAAGGCCAGGGCCAACGAGGTGGTCGGCGCGGTCCACGACCGGACGGCTCCGGGGGTTCCGAGGATGGTCACCCACCCCCAGCCCAGCCCGCTCACATAGGAGAAGAACCCCAGCACCCCGGCCCCGAGGAGGCCGGCCGTCACGACGGGCCGTATTCGGTCGCGTAGTGACGCCTGCTGTCCCAGCCAGCTCCAGCCGACATAGAGGATGCCAAAGGCGGCGGGCGCCTTGATGGCCGTGGCCAGCGCGCACAGCACGATGCCCACGATCGGCCGCTTCTCCTTGGCGGCGGTCAGGCCGGCGATGAGCAGCCCGAGCATCAGCGCATCGTTGTGGGCGCCGCCGATCAGGTGGAGGAGGGTCACGGGATTGAGCACCATGAGGGTGAAGAGCTCGGCCCCGTCCCGGTGGTAGAGACGGGCCAGCCGGGGAACGCAGGAGGCGATGAGGAGGACGCCGACCAGGGCCAGCAGGCGGAGGAGGACGATGGTGGCCAGCTCGTTGTGGAGGGTGATGCGGGCGAACAGGCCGTCGATCTGGAGGAACAGCGGGCCGTAGGGTGCGGGGGCGTTGGCCCACAGCGGGTCCACCGGTGCGGTGTAGGAGTTGTTGCCGAGCTGGGCCGGACCGTAGAGGTAGGGGCTCATATGGTGGCTGACCATCTCGCCCTGGGCCGCATACGAATAGACGTCCCGGCTGAACAGCGGAGCGATGACCAGCATGGGCGCGGCCCACAGGGCGAACACCCACATCATCCGCTTGATGGGCACCCCCGGACATCGGGAGTAGAGCCGGGTCATGCCCCACCACACCCGCATCAACAGCAGCAGCCCCCCGTAGACGGCGGCCAGCGTGAAGTAGACCCCCCAGGTACTGGGCACGTCGGTGTGCGGCACGCCGAAGAACCAGACTCCGGGCAGCTCGAGTTTGAACGGGGAGCTGGGCAGCGAGGCGCCGATGGCGATGGCCACCATGGCCACGAACCCGAGGAGTGCCGGCCGGAGCACCAATCCGCGTGGTTGGGCCTGACCCTCGACCGGGAGGGCCTGGTCCACGGCCGAAGTGGAGGTCCGGTCCCAACGCTCGCGTATCGACCCCACCATCTGCTCGGTGGCGCGGAGCCCGGCCCGGTAGACCTCGGTGGCGAGCGATGGTGGACTGGAGGAGTAGGAGCTCGGTGGCCCGGATTGCCCCCCCTCGGGCACCTCGGCTGCCGTCGTCTCGCTTGGCATGAGGTTTCGGGGCTTCTCCTCGATCGGACTGCCGACGCCAGTCGAATCCGTCTGGTCAGTGGAGCCGGGTCCGGCTCCCCACAAACTGGTTTCCACGTGCGGTCCCCGACAATGCCCGCCTACCGCGGGGCACCCTTACCGCAATCATTCCGTAACTTCATTGTAACCAAGCCGGGGACCCGATCAAGTCACCTGGTGACCGAGGTCCGGAGGACTCCCCCGCGGCCCGCCGACTCCGCCGAGCGGTGGATCGGCGCCGCTGTCCCCGTCGTCGCCCGGAGCCGCCAGGGCCGGGCTCGCTCCATGGGCCGGTCCCGGGTCTCCACCACATCCGAGGCCGACACGGCCCGGAGACGGGCGCCACGCGGACCACCCGACCGACCGGTGGTCCGGTGAGCGACGATGCCCTGGCCAAGACGCTCTTTGAGCGTTCTGACCAGGGCATCCCCTGCGGTGGGCCGGGAAGGATTCGAACCTTCGAAGGCAGAACCGGCAGATTTACAGTCTGCTCCCTTTGGCCACTCGGGCACCGACCCGCAGGGCGGAAGGATATCGCCTGGTGCGGCGCTACTGTTTCGGCATGCCCACCTTCGACGTCGTTTCGGAAGTCGACATGCAAGAGGTGCGCAACGCGGTGGACCAGGCCAACCGCGAAGCGGCCACCCGTTTCGACTTCAAGGGAACCGATTCCTCCATCGAGTTCTCGGACAAGGAATTGCTGCTGGCCTCTTCGACCGAGGACCGGCTGCGCGCCCTCTACCAGGTCCTGCAGGAAAAGCTGGTCAAGCGCGAGGTCTCCCTCAAGTCCTTCGACGTCGGGAAGATCGAAGAGGGATCCCGTGGCTCGGCCAGGCAGAAACTGACCATCCAGGCCGGCATCTCATCCGATCACGCCAAGAAGATCAACAAGTTCATCAAGGACCTCGGCCTGAAGGGCGTCAGCTCGCAGACCCAGGGGGATCAGTTGCGGGTGAACGGGAAGAAGCGCGACGACCTGCAGGCGGTCATCGCCGCGTGCAAGGCGGAGGATTTCGGCATCCCGCTGCAGTTCAACAACTTCCGGGACTGACTCAGGCCGCCTCCACCAGTTCATCGAGCTCCTCGAGCGGGTGCACTTTGAACAGGCGGTTGAAGACGATGAACTTGAGGACCCAGAAGAGCGCGAACGACAAGATGTTGGCCGCCAGGACCACCACCGTCTGCTCGAAGTGGCCGAGGTGGTGCTTGATGCCGATGTGGCGGGCGATGGCCGCACCGAAGATGGACACCACGATGCCGATGGCCGACATGGCCCAGAAGGGCACGATCTCCTTCATCAGGTGGGAGCGGCCGCCTTTGCCCCACACCCACTTCCGGTTGAGGTAGTAGTTGGGGACCACGGCGACGACATTGGCGATCACCGTGCTCACGATGGGCCCGGCCAGGTGGAGCACGCCGAAGACGATGGCCAGCGTTCCGAAGGCGACCACCGTCGACACCACCGACACCATGGTGTAGCGGAACAGCCGTTTGGCTTCGGGGGTGTCCCGCTTCTGCCACAGATGGATGGCGCGGGTGGTCAGGCTGTTCATCCGGGCAACTTTAGCGGCCATGGGTGTCATGGACCGGCGCGGCTACCCGGTGTGGCGGCGGGGCCGTTCACAAGGCATTCGCCCTGGCCACGGCACCGAGCCACGAGGAACTCGGCTTCGGACGGCGTTCAAATGTCTGGCTGTCGACGGCGACCATGCCGAAGGTGGGGCCGTAGCCGAGCACCCACTCGAAGTTGTCCAGCAGGCTCCAGTAGAAGTAGCCCCGGACGTCGATCCCGTCATCGAGACAGTGCTTGACGCCGCCCAGGGCCCGCTGGACATAGTCGATCCTGACCTCGTCGTCGGCCGTCCCGATGCCGTTTTCGGTGACGTAGACCGGCAGTGCCGTCTTGTCCCAGGCCCGACGGATGGTGCCCTCGAGGGCCTCGGGCCAGAGTTCGTATCCCATCTGGGTGGTGGGCACCCCCTCCTCACCGGCCAACGCACCGTCGGGACCGACCCGCATCCGTGTGTAGGTCTGGACCCCGACGAAGTCGTCCCCTCCGGTCGACTCGAGGAACACGTCCTCGGAGGGGCGCCGTATCCGTTCCAGCCAGTCCTCTCCGCCCGGCTGGAGCTGGTAGTCGGTCATCGACAGCGTGAGGCCGACCGGGAAGTCGCCCGGACCCGACCGGATGGCCTCCACCCCCAAGCGGTGGGCGGCCACCAGGGCATCGTTGACCGCTCCCCGTCGCGCCCGGTCCCGCACCCGCGGCGGGAAGATCCCGAGCCGCCAGCCCATGGTGGCCACCACGTTGGGTTCGTTGAGCGTGGCGGCCATCCCGATCAGGTCGCCGATGTGGGCGGTGGCCCGCTCGCAGAACCGGGCGAAGCGATCGGCCGCATGCGGCGCCTCCCAGGTGCCGGCGGCGGCCAGCCACCGGGGGTGGGTGAAGTGGTGGAAGGTGACCACCGGCATGACCCCGCGCTCGTGACAGGCGGCCGCCACCCGCCGGTAGTGGTCGAGGGCGACGCGGGAGAACTCGCCCTCCTCGGGTTCGATCCGGCTCCACTCCAGCGAGAAGCGGTAGGCCGAGAGGCCGAGGTCGGCCACCAGGGCGATGTCCTCGTCGAAGCGGTTGAACGAGTCACAGGCATCTCCGCTCACGTCGACACATCCCGAGGTGGGATCGTGCTCGAACTCCCACCAGTCGTTGTTGACGTTGCCGCCCTCGATCTGATGGGCGGCGGTGGCCGTTCCCCAGACGAAGCGGTCGGGAAAGACGATGGTGGGCATGACCCAGAACGTAGCGGGACCGGGGCCGTACCTGCCGTGCCCGGTGCGGCGCAGCCGCATCCGGACCGCGCTCCAGCTGGCAGGATGGAGCGGTGAGCGATGCCCTCGATTTTCTGGTCGACCTCCTCGACCTCGAATCCATCGAAGTCAACATCTTCCGGGGAGTGAGCCCCAACGAGGACCGTCAGCGGGTGTTCGGCGGCCAGGTGGCGGCCCAGTCGTTGATGGCCGCGGGGCGGACCGTCGAGGCCGGGCGGCCGCATTCGCTGCACGCCTACTTCTTACGGCCCGGCGATCCCAACGTGCCCATCCTCTACGAGGTGGACCGGATACGGGACGGACGCTCCTTCACCACCCGCCGGGTGGTGGCCATCCAGCACGGCCGGGCCATCTTCAACATGTCGACCTCGTTCCATGTGGACGAGCCCGGGCTGTCCCACCAGTTCCCCATGCCCGACGTGCCCGCCCCCGAGAGCCTCGACACCCTGGCCACCAGGCTCGAGCCCTACCGGGACACCCTCGGGGACTGGTTCTCCCGGCCCCACCCGATCGATCAACGCCATATCGGCGAGCTGCCCTTCAGTCATGGAGCGGGGAAGGAGCCGGTCCAGCGCCTCTGGATCCGGGCCGACGGGACACTTCCCGACGACCCCCTGCTCCACGCCTGCATCGCCGCCTACGCCTCGGACATGTCGCTGTTCGACACCATGTTGGCCCCCCACGACGTCCGGTGGGAGGACAGCCATTTCATGGGGGCCAGTCTCGACCACTGCATGTGGTTCCACCGGCCCTTCCGGGCCGACGAGTGGCTCCTCTACGACATGGACAGCCCTTCGGCCTTCGGCGCCCGGGGGCTGGCCCGGGGCTTCTTGTTCACCCGGGAGGGCGAACTGGTGGTGTCGATGGTCCAGGAAGGGCTGATGCGCCTGTCCAACCGGACGGGCGACTCCTGAGCGGAGCTTCCTGACCGGAGCCGGGCGAGAGGTTCAGCGGGCGGTCATGGGCACGTAGTCGCGGACGTCGTCGCCGATGTAGAGCTGACGGGGCCGGGCGATCTTCGAGTCCTGATCCAGCATCTCCTGCCAGTGGGCCAGCCAGCCCGCGGTGCGGGGGATGGCGAACAGGACGGGGAACATCTCGAGCGGGAACCCCATGGCCTGGTAGATCAGTCCCGAATAGAAATCCACGTTGGGATAGAGCTTCCGGGACAGGAAGTAGTCGTCGGAGAGGGCGATCTCCTCCAGTTTGAGGGCGATGTCCAACAGCGGGTTCTTGCCGGTGACCGAGAACACCTCATCGGCCGTCTTCTTGATGATCGTCGCCCTCGGGTCGTAGCTCTTGTAGACCCGGTG
The DNA here is from genome assembly GCA_963713625.1 of uncultured Acidimicrobiales bacterium. Lineage (GTDB taxonomy): Bacteria > Actinomycetota > Acidimicrobiia > Acidimicrobiales > RAAP-2 > Bog-756. Next base: position 105,626 of record CAVQMN010000004.1, read on the forward strand.
ACCGAATCCTTGCAGCCGTCCGCCCGATCCTTCCTTGACCGAGGCGATGAAGGGCTCGACGTTGTCCAACGTGCCGATGTCGGTGAGCATCCGGATGACCGCCTCGTTGGCTCCTCCGTGCCGGGGTCCGTACAGGGCGGCGGCGGCGGCGGCGCAGGCCGAATAGGGATCAGCGTGCGAGGAGCCGACCACCCGCATGGCCGTGGTCGAGCAGTTCTGCTCGTGATCGGCGTGGAGGATGAAGAGCACGTCGAGGGCGCGGGCCAGGATCGGATCCGCTTCGAACCGCGGTTCGGCGATCTTCCACATCATGGACAAGAAGTTGGAGGTGAAGGGCAGCGAGTTGTCCGGGTACACGAACGGCATGCCCACGCTGAACCGGTGGGCGGCCGCAGCCAGTGTGGGCATCTTGGCGATCAGCCGGATGATCTGTTTGTCCCGGGACTCGACGTCGAAGATGTCCTTGGCGTCCCCGTAGAAGGTGGACAGGGCGGCCACCGCCGACACCAGCATGCCCATCGGATGGGCGTCATAGTGGAAACCCTCGAGGAAGCGCTTGCGTACGTTCTCGTGGATGAAGGTGTGCAGCGTGATCTCGCGCTCCCACACTTCATACTGGTCGGTGGTGGGGAGCTCGCCGTTCAACAGCAGGTAGGCCACCTCCAGATAGGTCGAGCTCTCCGCCAACTGCTCGATCGGATAGCCGCGATAACGGAGGATGCCCTCGTCCCCGTCCAGATAGGTGATCGAGCTCTCGCAGGCCGCGGTGGAGACGAACCCCGGGTCGTAGAACCAGACCCCGGGCAGCAGTTTCGACCATTGGGCGGCGGAGATGCCGCCGTGTTCGAAGGGGATCTCGAGGGACTCGCCGTTGCGATTGTCGATGATCGTGATGCTCTCAGCCACTGATCCCCAAACCCTTCTGTCGTACGTCTCGTCTGCCCAACCGATCCAATCCTAGATCGACATCCCCTGTCCCTGACCAACCCGCACCGCCCTCAACCGGTGATCTGGATGAGGATCCTCTGGGTCGATCCTGCCGGATTGGCCTGAGGCGGGACGGCGACGGCCAAGGTGAGGTCGTAGTCATAACCACCGGCGACGGCCAGCGGGGGCATGGTCAGTGCCGCGGACGTGCCCGAGCGGAGGGTCACCCTGGTCTGTGTCGTCCCGCCGCGCTGGCCGGCCGGGGGTGCCGCCGAGCCGGCCGGCACCACCGGGGTGAGGGTCTGGCTCACCACCACCCCGGACTCGAGCACCGTCCCGCAGTTGGTCACGGTCATCGACACCTGCACCGTCTCGGTCGGCGGAAGCACAGCCGGTGTGGGACCGGGGACGGCCGAGACGGGGTCGCTGCAGCTGTCCCCGACGATGCCCGGGCCCCCGGACGTGGCCACCGCCTGCTGCGCGGGGGGACGGCCGGCGGATTCAGTCCGGCGGCCGTGATCACCAGTTGGTGGAACGGGTACAGGGCCGGTGAGGCGGACAAGGCGGCGGCCGAAGCTCCGAGCCGAACCGGACTGAGCGGTGCGTCGGCCGCCGGCGAAGGCACCCACACCGATTTCGGCAGGTGGACAGGGATGTGCTGTCTGCGGACGTAGGCCACCAGCTGGCGGTAGTCGCCATCCGCCCGTTGGAACAGCAGACCCGCGGCCGACATCGCCGCGGCCGCCTTGGGTATCGGGAGCAACGCCGACGGGGCCTGCGTCGTGGGCTCGGACGGGGCGCCGGCCAGAGGCAGGGGCGCCATACCCAGGAGCCCGTCGATGGCGGTGCGGAGATCGGACGTCGCCCGGGCGCGCTCCGACATCACGGAGGTGAACTGGGTACTCACGCTGCCGGTCGGATCGGGCGGTACCAGCGCGTCGGCTTGGGACGCCTGTTCCGAGGTCGAGGCCACAGCCTGGTCGAGGCCCTGCTGGATCTCGTTCCGGGCCGAGAAGCTCGATGCCACGGCCGGGTCCACACCCTGTTGGATCTCGTTCTTGGCCGGGACCGGAACCGCCGAGTTGGGCAGCGTCGCCGCCGTGTCCATCAGGGAGGCCAGCTGTCCGCCGGTCTGGTTGGAGGCATCGACGACCCGGGAGGCCAGGGCACCGTACCCGGTGTCGATCGAGGTCCGGTAGTCAGCCGACTGGGCGTGGATTTCGGCCACCGAGCCGATGACCAGGGCGAGCGTCACGGCGACGAGGATGGTGACCAGGATGACCCTGCCTCGGCCCCGCCTCGCTGCGGCGCGGCCGCGCCTCCGTCGGTCCCTGGGCATCCCGTGGACGATAGTGCCCACCGTCGGCGCCAGGCCCTGGGTGCGACCGCCCTGCCAGCAGGCCGGGACCGCCCGATGCCGACGGGCGGTCCCCGGACAGGGAAGGGCTCAGCGCATCAGGTCGGGTGCGACCTCCATGCCGGCTTTCCACACCGTCTTGGCCATGATCTTGGAGAAGTCGGCCCGGCTCGCATACTTGGCACCGATCTCCCTGGTCTCCTCGAGGAGTCCCTCCGACAACGTGGTGGGATTGAGGCCCAAGGCCAAGAAGCGCTCCCGGGTCACGTTGAGGTCGTTCTCGGCCGCCTCCTTGCGGGGGTTCGGCAGGTAGGCGATCTCCACGCCGGTCAGCTTGGCGATGAGCTCGGCCAGATCCTTGACCTGATAGGTCTCGGTGACCTGGTTGAAGACGGAGACCTGCTCGCCCTTGGCCGGAGGGTTCTTGAGGGCGATCTCGATGCACCGCACCGTGTCGCGGATGTGGATGAAGGCCCTCGTCTGGCCGCCGGTGCCATGCACGGTCAGCGGGTGGCCGATGGCCGCCTGCATGATGAACCGGTTGAGCACCGTCCCGTAGTCGCCGTCGTAGTCGAAGCGGTTGATGAGGCGCTCATCGATCACCGTCTCGGGGGTCTGGGTGCCCCAGACGATGCCCTGGTGGAGATCGGTGATGCGCACGCCGTCGTTCTTCGCGTAGAAGGCGAACAGGAGCTGATCGAGCGTCTTGGTCATGTGGTAGACGGAACCCGGGTTGGCGGGATGCAGAATTTCGCGCTCGAGCTCGCCGTCGGGGGTGGTGACGTGCACGGTCAGGTACCCCTCGGGGATCGGGGCCGAGCCCGACCACCCGTAGCCGTAGACGCCCATGGTGCCGAGGTGGACGACGGCGATGTCGAGCCCCGACTCGACAATGGCACAGAGGAGATTGTGCGTGCCGGCGATGTTGTTGTCGACGGTGTAACGCTTGGTCTTCGAACTCCGCATCGAGTAGGGGGCGGCCCGCTGCTCGGCGAAGTGGACGATGGCGTCCGGTCGTTCCTCGAGGAGCAAGGTGACCAGCCGGTCGTAGTCGTGGGCCAGGTCGAGATTGACGAAGCCGATCTCCTTGCCGGTGTGATCCTTCCATACGGCCACCCGCTCGTGGATGGGACGCACCGGGGTGAGTGACTCGACTTCGAGCTCGACGTCGATGAAACGACGGCTCAGGTTGTCGACGATGGTCACGTCATGGCCGGACTGCGAAAGGTGCAGTGTCGTGGGCCAGCCGCAGAAGCCGTCGCCACCGAGAATGAGAACCTTCATATTGATCCTTCCTTCTGCGAAGACGCGACCCAACAGGCCTGATGCGTGTGTTCGGCTTCGACGATGCTAGGTGGTGCCATCCGGAGATCAAAGGAACGAGAAACGTTTCCCACGGGCCCCGGCGTTGCGTGATCACCCATGCGCTCAGCGCTTCCGGGTGTGATGTGTTCCCGAACCCCGGCCTGAACGGCGGAGCCGGCCGACGGCAAAACAGTGGCCCGGCCCGTCAGGAAACCGGACTGGAAGCCATCCGGGATGGCCGTCATCACTGAGAACCGGGAATTGCATTTCATGTCCCCCCCTCGCTCCTGAACCTTACGCTCCGACAGCGCCAGTTCGCTCTTCAGAGCAAGACCTGACTGGTCATCGACCACCTGACCAGCACCTTTTTTACCATCAATTCCTCACTTTTCGCTCTTAGAGAATCCTTAGGATTCGTTAAGGTACGGGGAACCCTGAGTGAAACCGCAGGTCAACTGCCCTAAATGTCCACCTCAACAAAATTGGTGAACTACGCGGAGTGGTTGTCGCCCCGAGACGCTCCGTGCCGAATCTCCCTCGGGATCTCCCGGGTGACCTGGCTGTCGGACTCGTCAGCCGACCCGGCCAGGCCCAGCAGATGGGGTCGGTCGAGTACCGGAATGGTCAGTTCGGGTGATTGGAGGGGCCGGGTCAGGGCATCCACCGGGACCGGGTGGGGCAGTTCCTTCTCGCCCACGCCGACCACACCCCGTTCGGCAAACCGCCTGGCGGTGACCAGCACCCTTCCCTCGAGCGAGCCGACGGCCTTGTTGTAGGCGGTCACCGCGCTGTTCAGGCCCTTTCCGACCCCGGAGAAGTGGTCGCCCAGTACCGACAGGCGCTGGTAGAGCAGGGCGCCGTCACGCTGGATCTCGCGGGCATGCTCAGCCAGTGAGTCCTGCTGCCACCCGTAGGCCACCGCCCGGAGCAGGGCGATCAGCGACGTCGGGGTGGCCAACAGGACATGGTTGGCCACCGCGTGCTCCATGAGGCCGGGTTCGTGCTCGAGGGCGGCGGTCAGCAGTGGATCACCGGGGATGAAGGCCACGACGAACTCCGGCGACGGATCCACCCGTTTCCAGTACTCCTTCTTCGAGAGGGAGTCGACGTGGGCCTTCATCTGGCGGCCGTGGCTGGCCAGGTGGGTACGACGCACGGCCTCGTCATCGGCTTCGTTGGCGTCCAAAAAGGCCTGCATGGGCACTTTGGCGTCCACGGCCACGTTCTTGCCCCCCGGGAGGTGCACCACCATGTCGGGACGGAGGCGACCGCCGTCGGCGTCTGATGTCACCTGCTCGTCGAAGTCGCAGTGCTCGAGCATGCCTGCCATCTCCACCACCCGGCGGAGCTGCAGTTCGCCCCACCGACCCCTGGTCTGCGGCGATCGCAGGGCCGAGACCAGGTTGCGGGTCTCCTTCTGTAGCTGATCGTGCGATGTCGACAGATGCTTCATCTGCTCGGTCAGGGTCGTATAGGCCCGCTGCCGCTCGACCTCGAGACGCTGCATCCCTGCTTCGTACTTCCCCAGCTGCTCACCGATGGGCTTGAGCAGCTGTTCGATGGCCTCCTGCCGCTTGGCCAACTCCCCGTCCGCGGCCTGGCGGGTCTCGCTGAGCTTCGTATCCGCCAACTGGAGGAACTGCTCGTTGTTCTGCTGAAGGGCGAGCGCCGAGAGGCGGGCGAACTCCCCGGTCAGCTGCTCGCGGGTCTGGGCGAAGCCTGCCGCCCGCTCCTCGGCCGCGGCGCGCTCGTGCCGGAGCTCCGAGTCGAGACGGGCGGCGTCGGCCCGGAGGGCGGTCAGCTGCAGCTGGCCTCGGGCGGCCTCGTCACGCAGGGCGGCCAGGTCGGTGGTCAACGTCTGATTCAGGGCCGAGGCATCGGCCAGCCGGGCCTCGGCGGTCCTCGCCGCGGTGACGTGGTTGGCGCGGACCAACAGCCCCACCACCACGCCCAAGGGGATGCCGACCACGAGGCCGACGATGACTCCGGTGATCATGACCTGTCCTCCTCGGGCCACCTGGGGGACAACCTGGCCCAACACTGGCCAGCGTACCGATGGGGTGTGACAACTCCGGGGACCGGGGAGAGGAGGGGCCGGGGACCGCCCCGGGGAACGGGTCCTCCCGTGTGCCACCATTGGACGATGCATCGCGTGGTCATCGTGGGTGCGGGCTTCGCCGGGTTGTCGGCGGCGAGAGCCCTCGTGGGCAAGCCCGTCGAGGTGACCATCGTGGACCGGAGGAATTTCCACACCTTCCAACCGCTCCTGTACGAGGTGGCCACCGCCGGCCTCGAGTCGGGCGACGTGGCCTATCCCATCCGGGCCATCTTCGGTCGGGCCGGCAACGTCCTGTTCAAATTCGCCACGGTGACCGGAGTCGACTGGGACCGGCGGCACGTGACCCTCGACGGAGCGGAACCGCTGCCCTTCGACTCGCTCATCGTGGCCAGCGGGGCCACGGCCATGTTCTTCGGGATCCCCGGCGCCCGGGAGTTCACCTTTCCTCTTTATACGCTCACCGACGCCCGGAAGCTCCGCGACCACGTACTGCGACGGCTGGAACAGGCCGACGCCGATCGGACCGAGGCGTCGGAGGGCGCGCTCACCTTCGTGGTCGTGGGCGGTGGCCCCACCGGAGTAGAGGTGTCCGGGGCCCTGGCCGAACTGCTGGACATGGCCGTGCGCCACGACGGCTTCCGCTTCTCGCGCCAAGACGTCCGCATCGTCGTCGTCGACGGGGCCGACCGACTCCTCACCGCCTTCAAGCCGGCCGCGTCGGCGTACACGGCCCGTACCCTCGAGGGCCGGGGCGTCGAGCTCCGCCTGGGCCACATGGTCAGGTCGGTCACGAGCACCCATGTGGAGCTGGACAAGGGTGACCGGATCCCGACCCGGACGGTGGTGTGGGCCGGCGGGGTCACGGTGGAGGACACCGTCGCCTCCCGTCTCGGCGCCGAGGCCTCGGCCAACGGCCGTCTGGCGGTCGACGCCCATCTCGGGGTGGTCGGCCGACCCGACGTCTATGCGATCGGCGACGCCGCCGCCGTGCCCTGGGGACCGAAGTCGGGCGACGCGGCGCGCATCTGCCCGCAACTGGCCCAGGTGGCCATCCAGTCGGGAGCCCATGCCGCGACCGAGATCCTCCACCGGATCGAAGGCCGTCCCACCCGGCCCTTCCGCTACCACGACAAGGGCACCATGGCCACCATCGGCCGCCGGGCGGCCATCACCCAGTTCCCGAGCGGAGTGCTGGTCAAAGGCACCCTCGGTTGGCTGTCGTGGCTCGGCCTGCACCTCGTCTACCTGGTGGGCTTCCGCAACAAGCTCATCGTGCTGGTCAACTGGTCGTGGAGATACCTGTCGTGGGGTTCGGGACCCCGGCTCATCGTGGACGACGACCTGGAGCTGGGGGACGTCGGGGCCCGGCCTCCCCCCTGATCGCCACCGGGTTCCCCCCGCTCCCCACACCGGGCTGACCGCCGGGGGCGCCCAGGGGTACGGTGATCAGCGTGGATGACACCCTGGAACTGATCGACCGGAAGGTTCTTCAGCTGTTCGCCCTGGTGGGCGAGTCGGTGTCGGGGGCCACGGATGCCCTGCTGTCCGGCGACCGCGAAGCGGCCAAGGCCCTCGCCGACCGTGACGAGGTCGTGGACAGCCTCTACCACGACATCGAGCACCTCACCCTCCAACAGCTCACCGTGGCCGGCATCACCTCCCCCAAGGACCTCCGGTTCCTGGTCACCGTCATCAGAATGCTGCCGGACCTCGAACGCAACGGTGACCTGGCCGAGCACGTGGCCCGGCGGGCGGCGCGTGGGCTCGGTGGCGAGCTGTCGGCCAGGAGCAGGGGACTGGTCGAACGCATGGGCGAGGTAGCCATCCACATGTGGCGGGCGACCACGGATGCCTATGCCGAGCGCCAACCCATGGCTGCGTCGGTGGTGGACACCCTCGACGACGAGATGGACGACCTGCACGTGAGCCTCACCGTCGAGGTGGTGGCAGGGACCATGCCCTTGCCGGTGGCGGTGGAGCTGGCCATGGTGGCCCGCTTCTACGAGCGCTTCGGCGATCACGCGGTGAACCTGGCCAAACGGGTCGCCGTGCTGGCCCCGACCACCGGGGCCACGCTCTAGACCGTCGGCCCGAGCCGCAACCTCTTCGCCCCCGGGACCGTCACCGGCCCGAACCCTGACAGGGACGGTGAACGCTCAGGTCACCACACCCGCCGACACCAGGCACTCGGCGATCTGCACGGCGTTGAGGGCCGCGCCCTTCCGCAGGTTGTCGCCGCTCATGAACATGGCCAGCCGGTTGCCCATGCCGTCAGCCCGGCGGATGCGCCCCACCAGGGTGGGGTCCTTCCCGGCGGCATGGAGGGGCGTCGGTACCTCCGAGAGCTCGACCCCTGGCGCTCCGGACAGCAACGCCCGGGCCTGCTCGGGACTCAGGTCGCCGGCGAACTCGGCCACGATGGCGTGCGAGTGCCCGGTGAACACGGGCACCCGGACGCAGGTGCAGGTGACGGCCAGATCCGGAATGCCCAGGATCTTCCGGCTCTCGTTCCCGAATTTCTGCTCCTCGCTGGTCTCGTTGGAGCCGTCGTCCACCAGGTGCCCGGCCATGGGGAGCACGTTGTGGGCGATGACGTCGGGAAAGACCCCGGCGGCGGGAAACTCGACCGCCCCACCGTCGAAGGTGAGGGCGGCAGCACCGTCCACGGATTTGATGAGCTGCTCTTCGAGTTCGGCCACCCCGGCCAACCCGGCGCCGGACACCGCCTGGTAGGTGGAGACGATGATCCGCTCCAGGCCGGCAGCGTCATGGAGCGGCTTGAGCACCGGCATGGCCACCATGGTCGTGCAGTTGGGGTTGGCGACGATGCCCTTCCGGATGGAGGCCAGCGCGGCCGCATTGACTTCGGGCACCACCAGTGGCACGTCCGGATCCATGCGCCACGCCGACGAATTGTCGACGACCACGGCCCCGCCGGCCGCGAATCTCGGGGCCCACTCGGTGGAGGCCCCCGAACCGACGGAGAACAGGGCGAGGTCCAGGCCGTTCACGTCGGCCGTGGCCACGTCCTCCACCACCACATCCTGGCCGCGGAAAGCAATCCGGCGACCGGCGGAGCGGGACGAGGCGAGCAGTCTGAGGTCGTCGAGCGGAAATCCCCGCTGGTCGAGGACGGCCAGCATCACCGTTCCCACCTGACCGGTCGCTCCGACCACCGCCACGCGCATGGGCCCCATTCTACGGGCCCGTCGCCACCCCGCCGGACCGCGTCCGCTCGGAGCGGACGGAACGGCCGACCGTCAGGCGAGCTCGAAGGCGGCGTGCAGGGCGCGGACCGCCTCCTCGGCGGCCTCGGCCCGGATCATGCACGAGATCCGGATCGACGAGGTCGAGATCATCTCGATGTTGATGCCGGCGTTGGCCAGGGTCTCGAAGGTGAGGGCCGTCACCCCGGGGTGGGTCTTCATCCCGGCCCCGACGAGCGAGACCCGGGCGACATCGGAATCGCAGTTGACGCCGGTGGCTCCGAGCTCGGTCACCAGGCCCTCGCAGACCTCTGTGCTGACGGCCAGGTCGTACCCGGGAACGGTGAAGGAGATGTCGGTGGTCCCGTGCAGCGAGGTGTTCTGCACGATCATGTCCACGTTGACATGGCGGTCGGCCAACCCACGGAACAGCCGGGCGGCCAGGCCCGGGCGGTCGGGTACCCCGATCACCGTCACCTTGGCCTCGGTCACGTCATGGGTGACGGCGGTGACGATTGCCTGCTCCATGGTTTCATCCTCCTCGACGACCCAGGTTCCGGGTTCCCAGGTGAAGCTCGAACGTACATGGAGCGGCACCCCGTGGTTGCGGGCGAACTCCACCGAACGGAGATTGAGCACCCGACCCCCGGTGGCTGCGATCTCCAGCATCTCCTCGAAGCTGACCCGGCTCAGCTTGCGGGCCTCAGGCTCGATGCGGGGATCGGAACTGAAGACCCCGGGCACGTCGGTGTAGATCTCACACACGTCGGCCGACAGCGCCGCGGCCAGGGCCACGGCCGTGGTGTCCGAGCCACCCCGGCCGAGGGTGGTGACGTCCCGCTCGACCGACATGCCCTGGAACCCGGCGACCACCGGGACCCCGCCCCCGTCCAGCGTGGCCCGCAAGCGGTCCGCCCTGACCTCGACGATCTTCGCCCGGGTGTGGACGGCGTCGGTGATGATGCCGGCCTGGCTGCCGGTGAACGACGTGGCCTCGACGCCCAACCCGGCCAGGGCCATGCACAGCAGGGACATCGAGATGCGCTCCCCCGAGCTGAGCAGCATGTCCACCTCCCGCATGGGCTGCACGGTGCTGACGTCGGAAGCCAACCTGATCAGCTGGTCCGTCGTGTGACCCATGGCACTGACCACGACCACCACGTCACTCCCCGAGCGCCGGGTCCGGGCCACATGATCGGCGACGGCGCGGATGCGCTCGGCGTCGGCGACCGACGTTCCGCCAAACTTCTGGACCACCAGCGACATGGGGCCCAAGGCTACAGGTGCGGCCGCAGCACCCCGGCGGGCCCAAACGCAGGTGACGCCTTCGGCGGGTACGGGAGCGACTACCCTGATCCCCCGTGTCCACCGAGAAACGCCAACGTCAGAAGGCCGGGCGCCAGGCCCGCCTGGCTGAGCAGCAGAAGGCGCAGAAGCGCAAGCAGACCCTCCGGCGCACCATCACCGTCATCATCGTGGCCGCCATCGTGTTCGGGATCTCCTACGCCATCTTCAAGCCGGGGAAGAAGCCGGCCACGGCAGCCACGACCACCACCACCACTGTGCCCGTCTCAGCGGCCCAGGCCACCGCGGACAAGACCGCCAAGGCCGCGGGGTGTCCCTCGAACCCGAAGGCCCAGCTGCCGAATCCGCAATGGACGTCGCCGCCCCCGATGACCATCGACACCAGCAAGAACTACACGGTGACCATCAAGACCGACGTCGGGACCATCACCGCCGCGCTGGACGCCAAAACCGCACCGGCCGCGGTCAACGAGTTCGTCTTCCTGGTGAATCACAAGTACTACAACTGCCTCACCTTCCATCGGGTCATCCCGAACTTCATGGACCAGACCGGCGACCCCACCGGCACCGGAGACGGCGCCGTGGGCTACACCGTGCCGGGTGGGGTCCCGGCCACGGCCAATCCCCAGTACCCACTGGGATCGCTGGCCATGGCCAAGACCTCCGCCGCACCGGACGGGACGTCGAGCAACCAGTTCTTCATCGTGGCCGGCAGCGAAGGTGAGTCGCTGCCGCCGCAGTATGCGCTGTTCGGGCAAGTCACGTCGGGGCAGAACGTGGTCGATCAGATCAACGCCGACGGGGACGCCAGTGACGATGGCACGCCGCCCAAGGTCATCCATCGCATGCTTTCGGTGACCGTCACCTCGTCCTAGCTCCGCGGGCGCCACCGAGCGTCACCACCCATCCGCACACCGACAACGACACGAGGAGAAGGCGCCATGGCCCCAGAGATTCCGGCAACGGACGGATCGAGCCCGAAGACCCAGCGCTTCGACGGTCCACCACCCATGGTCATCGACCCGGCCAAGCGCTACACCGCCGACGTGGTGACGACCAAGGGAACCCTGACCATCGCCCTGGATGCCGGTGCCGCGCCGAAGACGGTCAACAACTTCGTGTTCCTGGCCCGGTGGCACTACTACGACGGGATCGTCTTCCACCGGATCATCCCCGGGTTCATGCTCCAGGGCGGAGATCCGGAAGGGTCGGGGCGGGGCGGCCCCGGCTACCGCTTCGACGACGAGCTGCCGGCGCCGGGTCGGTACGAGATCGGCTCGCTGGCCATGGCCAACGCCGGTCCCAACACCAACGGCAGCCAGTTCTTCATCGTGAGCGGACCGGACGGGACGGCTCTGCCGCCCAGCTACTCCCTCTTCGGCAAGGTGGTGAACGGACTCGACGTGGTCAAGGCCATCGAGTCGGTGGGCAGCCGGTCGGGGAAGCCGTCGGAAAACGTGGTCATCGAGTCGGTGGTGGTCACCGAAGCCGACTGACCGGGTCAGGCCGGCAGTGCGCCGAGCCCGGCATCGGCCCGGGCGCCGTTGAGATAGACGACGACCTCGCCCACACCGGCCGAACGCCACTGCCCGCTCGGTTGTCGGATGAGGGCGGTCCGTTCGGGGATGCCGGCCACCGGGGTCCCGGTCGGTGCCAGGTGCACTGACCGGTGGAGCTTTTCGCCGTGCTCGTCCTCGTGGACGTCGCCGAAGTGGGGGACGACGGCCACACCGCTCAACAGGCCGAGCCCGATGGTCAGTCCGCCGCCCCGGGCGTCCACCATCGGATCGGTGAGGGCCATGGCCGCTCCCGACGAGCCGACCACCACCGCGCCATCCTGCCAGGCCAGGAGCAGCGCCTCCCAGACCTTCGAGTTCTTCAGCACGCTCCGCAGATGCATGGGGGAGCTGCCACTCAGGTAGATGAGCCGGGCTCCCCGCATCACCGCGGCGGCGCCGCCGTCCTCGGCGTCGGACCGGGACAGGACCATCAACCCCTCGACCTGGCCCCCGAGGGGCGCGAACCACTCGGCGGCCGACATGACCTGGCGTTCGGGGTGTTCGTACGCGGCGGCGGTGGGAAGAACCAGCACCTGGTCCGATCCGGAGGCGGCCAGTAGCTCGGCGTCGAAGGAGCACCCGGCGCTCCATTCGCCGCCGCCGACCAGAGCCAGGATCCCGGGGGTGTTGTCCATGACGCAACTGTAGAGGTCGGGATCGGAACGCCGGAACCGATGGCCGGCCCCGGGCCGACGCAGGGCCGGCTGCTACTCCCCCGCCATCGGCGCCGACGACCGACGCATGAGATGACCCATGGCGTCACACACCTCGGTGGCCAGGGCCAGAGAATCCGGGAGGATCCCCATGGCCATGAATCCGTGCACCTGGTCGTCGTAACACCGGTACTCGACCTCGACGCCGGCCTTCTCCAGTACTTCGGCGTAGCGGGCACCATCGTCCCGCAGCGGATCGAATCCCGCCGTCACCACGAGGGCGGGGGCGAGATCACGGTGATCGTCGGCCAGGAGGGGGGAGATGTCGCCGCTCTCCCACTGCGACCGGTCGGGCGCATAGCTGGATCGGAAGAACTCCATGCTGGCCACCGTGAGCAGGAACCCGTCGGACAGCGTCCGGGCCGATTCGGATTCGAACCGGGCGTCGAGGGCCGGATAGACGAGGCCTTGGGCCACGGGGGCCGGGATGTCGGATACGCGGCCGGTCCCCGATCGGGTCCGCATGGCCACCACCGCGGCCAGATTCGCTCCGGCACTGTCACCCATGACCCCGACCTGCCCCTCGAGGTGGCCGACCTCGTGGCTGTGCTCCTGGACCCACGCGAAGGCGCCCAGTGCATCCTCGACCGCGGCCGGGTACGGATCCTCCGGCGCCAGCCGGTAGGCCACCGACACCACGATGCATCCACTGACCGCAGCCAGTTGCCGGCACGAGGAGTCGTGGGAGTCGAGGTCGCCGGTCACCCACCCCCCGCCGTGGAAGTAGACGATGGCCGGAGGTCGGCTCCCCCGCCGGCCGGTGCCGATCCCGGATCCGAACTGCCGGTAGATCCTGATGGGGATGGCCGTCGGGGCACCGGCGGTGCGGATGACCCTTCCCGTCACGTGCACATCGGTCCGGACGGGCATGGCCAGGGCCGCCATCCGACTGAGTTGGGCCCGCATCACCACCGGATCCGCTCCAGCCCGGTCCGGTGGAGTCGACCACCGCTTGGCCACCTCGAGGAGGGCCTGCGTGCTCCGGTTGAGCACCCGTCCGTCGATCTCCACCGGTTCCCGACCGCCGAGCACCCCGAGTACCAGTTCGGGGTGCGAGAACAGCCAGGTGGCCATGCGGGTGGGCAGTGGCCAGTGCTCGTCGGCCCGTTGGAATCGGCGGTTGTAGAGGGCCCGGTTGCGGGACCGCCTCCAGTGCCGGAGGTCGGGGCCCGGTGCCGCCTCCCCGTCTGTCGTGACGTGCGCGTCTCCGGCCGATCGAGTGGCGGGAGCCTTGGCCGCGGCCTTTGCTCTCGTCCGCTTGGCCGTGGCCTTCGCCGGCTTGGCCGCCCTGGCCGCCTTGGCCGCTTTCGCTGGCGACTTCGTCGACTTGGCTGGCACCTCGGTCGCCTCGGTCGCCTTGGTCGCCTTGGTCGCCCGGGCCGACGCCTTGGTCGAGGTGGGAGCCGAATCCGGATCCCTCCCCTTCGACCGGTCGGTCGCCGAGGGGGTGTCCTTGTCGTTGTCCATTGCCACCATGGTGTCGGGAGGGTCGGTCCAAGGCAAACCTGGCCGGGCTGACCAGGCCGGACGTCGGGCCGGACCCCGCCGGAGCGGCCTTAGCTACCGAGCAGTAACATGCCCCTCCATGTCAATCGCGCGAGTGGGAATTGTCGGTTCGGGGATCATGGGGTCAGGCATCGCCGAGACGGCTGCCGTCAACGGGTTCGAGGTTGTCCTCCGTTCCCGGAGTCAGTCGACGGCCGACGCCACCCTCGCCGCCCTGGAGAAGTCGCTGAACCGCAAGGTCGAGAAGGGCACGTTGACCGAGACCGATCGTGACGGGGCCCTGGCCAGGGTCACCGGAACCTCCGATCTGGGCGCGTTGAAGGGTGTCGATCTGGTCATCGAGTCGGTGATCGAGGATCTGGCCGTGAAAAAGGAGCTCTTCAACGAGCTCGACCGCATCACCGGCGACGGCACCATTCTGGCCACCAACACCTCGACCCTCCCGGTCATCGAGCTGGCCATGCAGACCGGCCGGCCCGACAAGGTCTGCGGTGTCCACTTCTTCAACCCGGCTCCGATGATGGATCTGGTCGAGTTGGTCCGGCCGCTGACCGCGTCCGATGAGACCCTGGCCTCGGCCCGAACGTTCGCCGAGGCCTGCGGCAAGACCCCCGTCGAGGTCAAGGACCAGGCCGGCTTCATCGTCAACGCCCTGCTGTTCCCGTACCTCAACAACGCGGTCCGGCTCTATGAGGGCGGAGTGGCCTCGGTCGCCGACATCGACACGGCCATGAAGGGCGGCTGCGGGTTCCCGATGGGGCCGTTCGCTCTACTGGACCTGGTCGGACTGGACACGTCCCTGGCCATCCTGGATGCGCTCTACGACGAGTTCCGGGATCCGAACTACGCGGCGGTGCCCCTCCTGCGCCGGATGGTCGCCGCCGAGCTGCTGGGCCGCAAGTCGGGCCAGGGATTTCTCGATTATCGAAAGTAGGTTCCTCGCGGGTCAGGGCGCTCTGGCGGCCAAAACGAGAGCGTGTTCTAGTGCATTTCTCTAGACGGCGATCCCGGGGCAACAATGGGGAGGTGAGCGGATTGGAACGAGAGAAAGGGCAGGCAGGCGTGACCCGGAAGTCGCCGGATCCGACCTCGGCCCCGAAACGCGACCATCCGTGGGTGATGCGCACCTACTCGGGCCACTCGACGGCCAAGGCGTCGAACGAGCTCTACCGGACCAACCTGGCCAAGGGCCAGACCGGGCTCTCGATCGCCTTCGACCTGCCCACCCAGATCGGTTACGACCCCGATGCGCCCGAGGCGGTGGGCGAAGTCGGCAAGGTCGGTGTCCCCGTGGCCCACCTCGGCCACATGTCCCAGCTGCTGGACCAGATCCCGGTCGACTCGATGAACACGTCGATGACCATCAACGCCACCGCGGCCTGGCTCCTCGGCCTCTACATCGCCAACGCCGAAGACCACGGCGTCGATCCGGCCGTTCTGGCCGGCACCACCCAGAACGACATCGTGAAGGAGTACCTGTCCCGCGGGACCTATATCTTCCCTCCGCTCCCCAGCCTCCGGCTGACCGTCGACACCATCGCCTACACGGTGCGCCACGTCCCGAGGTGGAATCCGATCAACGTCTGCAGCTACCACCTCCAAGAGGCCGGAGCCACCCCGACCCAGGAGGTGGCCTACGCCTTGGCCACGGCCATCGGCGTCCTCGACGCCGTGCACAATTCCGGCCAGATCCCCGACGAGGAGTTCCCCTCGGTGGTGGGTCGCATCTCCTTCTTCGTCAACGCCGGCGTCCGCTTCGTCGAGGAGACCTGCAAGATGCGGGCCTTCACCGGCCTGTGGGAGCGGGTGTGCACCGAACGGTACGGCGTCACCGATCCGAAGCTCCGGCGGTTCCGCTACGGCGTGCAGGTCAACTCGCTCGGGTTGACCGAAGCCCAGCCCGAGAACAACGTTCCCCGCATCGTCCTCGAGGCCCTGGGCGTGACCCTGTCCAAACGGGCCCGGGCCCGGGCCCTCCAGCTTCCGGCGTGGAACGAGGCCCTGGGCCTGCCGCGTCCCTGGGACCAGCAGTGGTCGCTGCGTATCCAGCAGATCCTGGCCTTCGAGTCCGACCTCCTCGAATACGGGGACATCTTCGACGGTTCGGTGGTCATCGAGAAGAAGACGGCGGAGATCGCCGAAGCGTCGTGGGCCGAGCTCGAAAACGTGCTCGGGCTCGGAGGGGCGTTCGAGGCCATCGACGAGCTGAAGTCGCGCCTGGTGGGCAGCCAGGCCGAGCGGATCCGCCGCATCGAGACCGGCGACCTGCAGGTGGTCGGGGTCAACTGCTTCACCGAGACGGCCCCCTCGCCCCTCGAGGCCGAGAGTGCCCCGGGCAGCGGAGGTCAACCGGGCGGTGGTTCGATCCTCAGGGTGGACCCGGCGGTCGAGTCCGAACTGCGGGCCGACATGGAAGCGTGGCGCTCCAACCGCAGCGCCACCGAGGTCCAGCGGGCCCTCGACGAGCTCAAGGCGACGGCGCTGGGCACCGACAACATCATGCCGGCCACCATCGCCCTGGCCCACGCCGGCGGGACCACCGGCGAATGGGCCCACGCCCTCCGCCAGGTGTTCGGCGAGTACCGGGCACCCACCGGCGTCGCCGGAGGGGTCGGGCACCGGGCCGTCGAGTACCGGGAGGTACGTGAACGCACCCGGGCCATGGCGGCCCGGTCCGGAGGCCCCCCCAAACTGCTGGTGGCCAAGCCGGGACTCGACGGTCACTCCAACGGGGCCGAACAGATCGCCGTGGCCGCCCGTGATGCCGGCTTCGAGGTCGTCTACCAGGGCATCCGACTCTCGCCCGCGGAGATCGCCGCGGCAGCCCGCGATGAGGACGTCGACGTGGTGGGCATCTCCATCCTGTCGGGAAGCCACCTCGAGCTGGTCCCCGAGGTGGTCGACCGGTTGCGGGCGGCCGGGGTCGAGGCCCCGGTGGTGGTCGGTGGGATCATCCCCCCGGAGGACGCGGAGATCCTGCTGGGCAAGGGGGTGTCCCGGGTGTACACGCCCAAGGACTTCGAGATCGGGCCGATGATGGACGACCTGCTGCGGCTGGCCGAGGAGTACCGGGACAGCCTGGAGGCCTGAGCCACCGGGCCCGGACCGCCCCCGGTGGCTGCCTGGACCGGCACCGTTCCCGCTCCACCTCCCGTTCCCGCTCCACCTCCCGTTCCGCCTCCACCCATCGCCGGCGACCACCGGGTAGTTTCCCGACGTGTCCACCCGCCGCAACCCCATGGCCGGCATCCTGTCCGGGCCCATCGATGCACCACCCGCAGACAGGCTGGCCACGGTGTACCCCAAGGTCGAGGCGGTGGCGGGCATGGCCCTGCGTCACCGGGCCAGTGGGTTCAGCGGTGTGCTGGTGCGGGTGGAGGGCGGGGGTGCAGAGATCCGGGGGCGGACCGGTCTCGAACGGGTCTTCCGCCTGACCCCCGGAGCGTTCTTCGTCGATGGTCGGGCCGTCTCCCTGGTGCGGCCGGCGGTGAACAGCTCGTCAGGCGCCCGGGCCGCGGCGGTCACCGCCTCCGGATCGGTGGCCGTGGTCGGAGCGTCGGCCCGGGTGGCCCGGGCCGGGCGCATCTGGGTGGAGGGTGTGCACGACGCCGAACTGGTCGAGCGGGTGTGGGGCGACGATCTGCGGGTCGAGGGCGTGGTCGTCGAGCGCCTCGACGGGATCGACCACCTCGGCTCGGCGATCGACACGTTCCGACCGGGTCCGGCCCGCAAGCTCGGCGTCCTGGTCGACCACCTGGTCGAGGGGAGCAAGGAGTGGCGCATCGCCACCGGCGTCGGCCATCCCCAGGTCCTGGTCACCGGCACGCCCTTCGTCGACGTGTGGGAGGCGGTGAAGCCATCGGTGCTGGGCATCTCGGCATGGCCCCGCATCCCCCGTGGACTCGACTGGAAGACCGGGGTCTGCCAGGCCCTCGGGTTCGGGGACCCGCCGGCGACCTGGAAGCGCATCGTGGGCTCGGTCACGTCCTATGCCGACCTGGAGCCCGCCCTGGTCGGCGCAGTGGAACGACTCATCGACTTCGTGACCGATCCCCACTGACGGGCCCGACCCGATGGCCGTCCGGCCGGGGCCGCCACACCGGCGTTCGACCTCGAACCGGCCCGGCTGAGCCCCGAGGAGCAGCCGGCCCTCAGCCCCCGGCCCAGGGCCGGTCGCGCCGGGTGGTGGCCGGACGCGACCACCACCGTCCGCTGAATCGCCATGCCGGCGGACGTTGGGGCTGTTCGGCCACGACCACCCGGGGGCGGGGCCAGGCCTGGTCGACGGCGGCGGCCAGGACGGCCAGCACCTCGGCGTCGATCTCCGGCCGCGGGGCGACGCCCGGGGTGGGAGAAGGCGAGGGGTCGGCCGAAGCCCGGTCGGTCGGAGTCCCGAGGGTCACAGCGGCATGTTCCCGTGCTTGCGCTTGGGAAGGTCCTCCCGCTTCGAGACCAACAGGGCCAGGCTCCGAACCAGCACCCGTCTCGTCTCGGCCGGATCGATGACGTCGTCGACGTACCCGCGTTCGGCGGCGGCATAGGGGTTGGCGTACCGCTCGGTGTACTCCTCCACCAGCTCCTTGCGGCGGCCGACGGGGTCGACGGCCTCGGCCAGGTCACGCCGGTAGACGATCTCGACCGCCCCCTCGGGTCCCATGACGGCCAGCTCGGCCGACGGCCAGGCATAGGCCAGGTCGGCGCCGATCGACTTGGAGTTCATCACCACGTACGCCCCTCCGTAGGCCTTCCGGGTGATGATCTGCACCCTGGGCACCGTCGATTCGCAGTAGGCGTAGAGCAGCTTGGCCCCGTGCCTGATGATGCCCCCGTACTCCTGGTCGGTGCCGGGCATGAATCCGGGAACGTCCACGAAGGTGATCAGGGGAACGTTGAAGGCGTCGCAGGTGCGGACGAACCTGGCGCCCTTCTCCGAGGCGTCGATGTTGAGCACACCCGCCAGCATCTGCGGCTGGTTCCCGACGATGCCGACCGAGCGCCCGTCGATACGGGCGAAGCCGCACACCAGGTTCATGGCCCAGTGGTGGTTGACCTCGAAGAACTCCCCATCGTCGACCACCGCCTCGATGACCTTCTTCATGTCATAGGGCTGGTTGGGTGACGCCGGCATCAGGTCGGTCAGCTCGGGCGTGAGGCGCTCGGGGTCGTCGGTGGGCGTCACCAGCGGCGCCTCCTCCAGGTTGTTGGACGGGAGGAAGCTCAGGAGATAGCGCACGTCATCGAGGCAGGACTTCTCGTCCGGGGCCACGAAGGCGGCGACGCCGGACTTGGTGGCATGGCTCATCGCCCCGCCCAGCTCCTCGAGGGTCACGTCCTCGCCGGTCACCGTCTTGACCACGTCGGGGCCGGTGATGAACATGTGGCTCGTCCCCTGGACCATGAAGATGAAGTCGGTCATGGCCGGGCTGTACACGGCCCCGCCGGCACACGGGCCGAGGATCACGCTGATCTGGGGGATCACTCCCGAGGCTTCGGCATTCCGGTGGAAGATGCCGCCATAGGAGTGCAGGGAGACCACGCCTTCCTGGATGCGGGCCCCGGCGCCGTCGTTGAGACCGATCATCGGCACACCGATGGAGGAGGCCAGATCCATCACCTTGTGGATCTTTTCGGCGAACACCTCCCCCAGCGCTCCGCCGAACACGGTGAAGTCCTGACTGAACACGCACACCCGCCGGCCCTCAATGGTGCCGAATCCGGTGATGACCCCGTCGGTGTACGGCCGGTTCTCCTCGAGGCCCATGCCGTGGGCCCGGTGGCGGGCCAGCATGTCCAGCTCCTGGAAGGACCCGTCGTCGAGCAGATAGTCGATGCGCTCACGGGCGGTCATCTTGCCTTTGGCGTGGTGCTTCTCCACCGCCCGGGGGGAGCCCGCATTGCGGGCCTGTTCGCGGCGCTCGGCCAGCTCCTCGAGTCGTTGGGTCATCGGATGATCCATGGACAGGAGGCTACCGGACCGGCACCGGGGGGCCAGATCGACGGGACCTGATCGGGCCGTCATCAGGGTCGGATCCAGCGAGGGGCCAGGCCGGGTCAGCCCGCCGTGTTGATCCAGTGGGGCCCGCACCACACATAGGTGACCGGGCTCCGGGCTCCGGCCGCTCCATAGGCGGCCACACTCCTGCCCACATACCGCCGCTCGAGCTCGGGGTCGGGTGCCCCGACGAAGGAGAACCGGTCCGGTGGCCGATGCCCGCCCCCACCGGAGCCCGGTCCCGCCGGGCGCCACCGCTCGATCCGGTAGACGGCGGCGATCAGGTCGCCGGCGACGACGGCGGCCCACCGGGCGCGCGGGGGGAGTCGGGGTCGGTCCACCGGCGCCCGATCCGCCAGTCGTGGCGCACCCGCTCGTAGGAGGTGTCGGCACCCGCCGCCC
The DNA here is from genome assembly GCA_963713625.1 of uncultured Acidimicrobiales bacterium. GTDB lineage: Bacteria > Actinomycetota > Acidimicrobiia > Acidimicrobiales > RAAP-2 > Bog-756. Next base: position 125,957 of record CAVQMN010000004.1, read on the forward strand.
CCGCCCGCAACAGCACCAGCTGGTGGCCGCGTTTGATCTTGGCCCGCTTGGCCAGCAGTGAACCCACCTCGACCGAGGTCCGGCGCTGGGAGCCGAGCTCGGGGGCCCCGGCGAGCCCGAGGGCCTCGTGGGCGGCTGCCTCGACCAGCAGGGCCTCGTCCGGGCTCAGCCCGTGGCGCAGGATGTCGATGCGCACCGTGCGCCGGCTGGACTCGATCTCGCGGATGCGCTCCAACATCGGATACTTGGACTGACGGCCGGCGCCGGCCTTGGCCGCCCGCAGGTGGCGGAAGCAGCGGTCGTTCCGCCCCCGGCCCACATAGAACGGCCGGCCGGTTCGGGGGTCCACCAAGAGGTAGACGTAGCACTTCAGCTTGGCCGAGACGTCGGCCGAAAATCCGGTCCCGCGGTCATCGCCGATCGGCGTCCCCGGCGGATCGTCGTGGTCGACGGGCCCCGGCGGGGGAAGGACGGCCGAAGCACCGCCCGGCTCGGGGGCCGAGGGGACGGGAGCGGGTGGGCGGTCCCGGTCGGTGGGGGCGGGAAGGCTGGCGACACCGATGGGCGGCACCCCGACGGCCGGGGGAACGTCAGGATGGCCGGCCGGTACCGCCTCGGCTGTGTCCATCGACGTGAGCTACTCCTGCACGAGCTCGATGAGGGTGCCGAATGCACCTTTCGGGTGGATGAAGGCCACGGTGGTGCCCCGGGACCCGGGCCGCGGGGCCTCGTCGATGGCTCGGCCGCCGTGGTCCTTGACCGATTGCAGGGCCTCGGCGCAGTTGGACACCCGGTAGCCGACATGGTGCAGGCCCTCACCCTTCTTCTCCAGGTAGACGGCGACCGGCGAGTCCTCCCGGGTGGGAGTGAGGAGCTGGATGTAGCTGTCGGCCACTTTCAGGAGCGCTTCTTCGACGCCGTCGGACTCCACGACTTCGCGGTGGTCCACGGTGGCCCCGAAGGTCTCCGCGTAGTAGGCGATGGCGGCCTCGAGGTCGTTGACGGCGATGGCCACGTGATCGATCTCGGTGAGCAGTGGTGCGGTCAACGGCTCCATCTCCTCATGCTTCGTGGCGGCGGAACAGGGTGATCCTGTCCTCACCCACCTCGGCCCGGAACTCGGGGTCGTCGATGCCCTGACCGGCCTCGGGAGCCAGGCACAACACCCCGATCTTGCCTTCATGGAGGTTTTGGTGCACCTGGGCGGCGGCATCCCCGACGTGCTCCAGCGTGTGCACCGCGGACAGGGGCGGGAGGATCTTTCCGTCGCAGACCAGCTGGTTGGCGTCCCACGCCTCCCGATAGTTGGCGAAGTGCGACCCCTTGATGGTCTTCAGCTTCATCCACAGGTGCCGGTTGTCGTACTCGATCATGTAGCCCGAGGTGGCCGCGCAGGTCACGATCATCCCGCCGCGCTTGGCCGCGAACACCGACGCGCCCATGGTCTGGCGTCCCGGGTGCTCGAACACGATGTCGACGTCCTCGCCGACCAGACCCCGGATGTCCTTGCCCAGCCGACGCCATTCGGACTCGTCCTGGGTGTGTTCGTCCTTCCAGAACCGGTAGTTGGCCACCTTGCGGTCGATGACCGCCTCCACCCCGAGATCGTGGAGGAGCTGGACCTTGGCCGGGGACGACACCACGCCCACTGGCGTCCCACCCCCGTTGAGCACGTACTGCACGGCGTAGGCGCCGAGCCCACCCGAAGCCCCCCACACCAGGACCTTGTCGCCCTGGGCCATATGGGCGCCGTTCTTCGACACCAGCATCCGGTACGAGGTGGAGTTGCACAGGGCGTTGATGGCGGCCTCCTCCCACGTCAGGTGGGCGGCCTTGGGCATCAGCTGGTTGGCCTTGACGACGGCCAGGTCGGCCAACCCGCCGAAGTTTGTCTCGAACCCCCAGATCCGCTGGTTGTCGGCCAGGATCGAATCGTCGTGCGCGCTGGGGCTCTGATCATCGACGTAGTTGCAGTGGACCGTGACCTTGTCCCCCGGCTTCCACATCCGGACCGCCGAACCGGTCCGCAGGACCACCCCGGCGGCGTCCGATCCGACCACGTGGTAGTCGAGGGCGTGGCGCGCCCCCCACCTGCTCTCCTTGCCCAGGCGGTCGAGAAAGCCGAAGGTGGGCAGCGGCTCGAAGATCGAGGTCCAGACGGTGTTGAAGTTGATCGAACTGGCCATCACGGCCACGTAGGCCTCGTCCGGTGCCAGTTCCGGTACGGCCACATCGCTCACGTGGAGCGACTTCCTGGGGTCCTTGTCCTCGGACTCGAGGCCTTCGAACATCCCCACCTCGTCACGGAGCACGAAGGCGGCCCGGTAGCTCTCGGGGAGAGGGATGGCCTCCAGTTCGTCACCCGATGCGCCCGATTGGATGGCTGAGAGGAACTCCTGCATGACTTGGGACATTAGCTTGCCCGCAGGGCCCGGGGCCGAGGGGGGTCCGGGGTGGGAACGGGGCTCGCCGGGCGGGGGCGGGGCGGGTTGCCGGCCCTGTGGTCGGGCATGCGGACGACGCCGTATCATGTGGCAGTCGCAGCGGCGGCCCCCTGGGGACCCCGCCTGATCTGGCCACCAGGCCTCGGAGGACGTCATGCCCGGAACCGTCATCGTCGCAGGAGCCCGGACCCCGATCGGAAAGCTCGCAGGTGCCCTCGGTGGCTTCGCCGCCACCGAGCTCGGGGGCTTCGCCATCGCCGCCGCCCTCGAGCGGGCCGGGGTGAAACCCGAGCAGGTCGACTACGTGCTGATGGGTCAGGTCATCCAGGCCGGGGCCGGGCAGATCACCGCCCGCCAGGCTGCGGTCAATGCCGGGATCCCGATGAGCGTGCCGGCCACCACCATCAACAAGGTCTGCCTCTCGGGCCTGAACGCCATCTACCTGGCCGACCTGATGATCAATGCGGGCGACGCCGACATCGTGGTGGCCGGGGGGATGGAGTCGATGACCCAGGCCCCGTACCTCCTCCCCGGAGCCCGGGCCGGATACCGGATCGGGGACGGCACCCTCGTCGACTCGATGATGTACGACGGGCTCTTCTGCGCCTTCGACAATTGCGCCATGGGACTCGGTACCGAGCGCTACAACGGCGCCGACGGTGTGTCGCGGGAACGCCAGGACGCCTTCAGCGCCCTGTCCCACGAACGTGCAGCCGCGGCCATCAAGGACGGGAAGTTCGCCGACGAGATCGTCCCGGTCAGTGTGCCCCAGCGCAAGGGCGACCCGCTGGTGGTGGACACCGACGAGGGCGTACGGCCCGAGACGACCCCCGAGTCCCTGGGCAAGCTCCGGCCCGCCTTCGACAAGAACGGCACGATCACCGCCGGCAACGCCTCGCAGATCTCCGACGGCGCCGCCGCCGTCATCGTCATGTCCAAGGCCAAAGCGCAGGAGTTGGGCCTCTCGCCCCTCGGCGAGCTGATCGGCTACGGACAGGTCGCCGGCCCGGACCCGTCACTGCTCCACCAGCCCTCCAACGCCACCAAGGCGGCCCTCGACAATGCCGGCCTGACCGTGAAGGACATCGACCTCTTCGAGATCAACGAGGCCTTCGCCGCCGTCGGGTGTGCCTCGACCGAGGCACTCGGCGTCAGCGGTGACATCGTGAACGTCAACGGTGGCGCCATCGCCCTCGGCCATCCGGTGGGCATGTCCGGGACCCGGGTGGCCCTGACCTCCCTGTTCGAGCTCAAGCGTCGCGGCGGGGGGACGGCGGCGGTGAGCCTGTGCGGTGGCGGCGGCCAGGGGGACGCAGCCATTCTTCGCACGCTCTGACCGCGTCTTCTCGCACGCGCTGGCCGCGTGTCTTCGCTCACGCTGACCGTGTTGGTCCCCCGCCCGAAGGAAGTCTTCAGTACGGGGGTTTGAAGAGCCCGAGCAACCGGGCGCAACCTTGGGTGGCGTCCTCCCAGGCCTCCACCTCGAGGGCGAGCACGGCCAGGGCGCACGTCGGGAAGCCGTGCGCTTCCAGGGCGGCCTGCTCGCTCCCGGGCCCCTCGCCGTCCCCATCGGCCAAGAGCTCCCAGACGAGTTGGTACATCGTCGGGTTGTGACCGACGAGGAGCAGGCTCTGCACCGCCTCGTCGATCTCGCGCAGGTAGCTGAGGACGATGTCGGGGTCGGCGCTGTACAGGGAGTGATAGGCATCCAGCTCGACCGGGTCGCCCATGGCCTTGACGACCAGGTCGGCCGTCTGCCGGGTCCGCACTGCGGCCGAACAGACGACCGCCTGGGGTATGGGCACGTCGTCCAGTCCGGGCAGCGGGACACCACCGGCCAGCCGTTGACCGAGGGCGGTGGCGTCGCGACGACCCCGCGCCGTCAAGGGCCGTTCCTTGTCGCTGCCTCCCCGTGGCGCATCGGAAGCCGCTTTCCCGTGACGCAGCACCCACAGCTGGCGGACGGGAGCACGGTTCGGCGTCGGCATTCCTTCATCGTGCCCCAAGTGGGGCGACGGGCGCCTTCCGCTCAGGCATCCACCTCGCGGCGCCCCTCCAGTGCCCGACCGAGGGTCAGCTCGTCGGCGTACTCGAGGTCCCCGCCCACCGGAAGACCGCTGGCGATCCTGGTCACCTTGAGCCCCAGCGGCTTCAGCAGGCGGGCCAGATACATGGCGGTGGCCTCACCCTCGAGGTTGGGGTTGGTACACAGGATCACCTCGGTGACCCCCTCCTCATCGACCCGCATGAGCAGCTCGCGTACGCGAAGCTGGTCGGGTCCGATCCCCTCGATCGGATTGAGCGCGCCTTGCAGGACGTGGTAGCGCCCGGTGAATTCCCCGGTCTTCTCCACCGAAACGATGTCGCGGGGGTCTTCCACGACACAGACCGACGTCGAGTCGCGCCGGTCGTCCAGGCAGATGGCGCACAGTCCGCCTTCGGCCACATTGAAGCAGCGCGTACACAAGGTGATGCGCTCCTTCACCGCGATGATGGCCTCGGCCAGCCGGAGGGCATCCTCCGGGGCCACCTTGAGGAGGTGGAAGGTGATCCGCTGTGCCGACTTGGGCCCGACACCGGGCAGACGGCCCAGCTCGTCGATAAGGGATTGCAGCGGACCGGAAAAGATGGCCATCTAGCCGACCTCCTCGGCGCCGGGGAAGGCCTTCATCACCCGGGATTCCACTGAGTTGTCGAAATCGGCGACATCGCCGAGCTGGGATTCGTCGAAGGCGGACAGGTCCTCGAGGTCGTCGGGAACCACCGTCTCCGGCGCCCGACCGGGCCCAACCGGCACCACACTGTCCGACGACGACGCCGAAGCCCCGGAATCGGCCACCGGACCGGGCCGGGCCACGGCCACGGCCGGGGCGTCAGGAGGAGGCTCACCCGCTCCGGCGTCGGCATCGACCACCAGCGTGAGCCCGACCTTCCGGCCGAAATGGTCGGCCAAGGCGGTCTCGATCTCACCACGCACCTCCTCGCAGCGGGACCGGTGGATCTCGTTGGGCAGCCCGAAGACGGCGTGGTCGCCTTCCACCCCGACGAACCGGCCCGCCTGGAACAGGGCCTTGGCCTTGGGTCGGAGCCGTCCGATGATGTGATCGCCCCAGGCCTGCACCAGCTCGTCCCGGGTGGGCATGGGGATGGACGAAGCCGCCTCACGCCGGTCCGGGGGCGGTTCGGGTGCGGTCGTCGGCGGCTCGGGTGCGGTCGTCGGGGTCGGATCGGCGGCCGCGGTCTCGACCGGGGCGGGCACCGCGGCCCGTTGGCGTCGGACCGCCCCCAGGGTCTTCCCGGTCGGGCGGGACGCGGCGGCAGGTTCGGGGGCCACGGTATCGGCGCCGACCGGGGCCTCCGCCGTGGGAGCGGTGGCCGGGGCGACGGAGGGACCGGACGGGGAGGGGTGGGATGCCGTTGCCCGCCCGGAAGCCTCGAGACGTTCGATCCGGGCCAGCAACGCCTCCGGTGAGGTGTCGGCCTCAGGGTGGGCCAACCGAACCAGGGCCACCTCGAGATCGACCCGCGGATCGGGTGCATCCCGCATCGAGACCTGGGCCCGTCCCAGTACCTCCATGGCCCGCACCACCGAAGCCAGTCCCACCCGTTCCGCCTGCGAGGTGATCGCTTCCAGTGCGGTTCCCGGCACGGCGGCCAGATCGGGGGCGACCAGGGCCAGGAAACCCTGACGGAGATAGTCGACCAGGTCACCGGCCAGTTGTTGCGGGCTGAACCCGGCCGAGGTCAGGTGGGCCACTGCCACCAGGGCCCGATTGACATCCCGTTCGGCGAGGGCCTCGACGACCTCGTCGAGCTCGGGAAGATCGTCGTCGACCGAGTCGGAGGCGACCACCTGGTCGAGCACGGACAGCGCGTCGCGGGCCGATCCGCGCCCCCGACGCACGGCCAGGTCCAGTGCCTGGTCGGGCACATCGAGGTGGGCATCCCGTCGAACCTGCTGGAGGAGCTCCCCGAGCGTCTCGGGACCGAGCAGCCGGAACTCGAAGTGCTGGGTCCGGCTGCGAATGGTCGGCAGCACCTTCTGCGGGTCGGTGGTGGCGAGCACGAAGATGACGTGGGCGGGCGGTTCCTCCAGCGTCTTCAACAGGGCGTTGGAAGCCGGGGTCGAGAGCATGTGGACCTCGTCGACGATGTAGACCTTCTGGCGGCCCGGGGTCCCGAGGGCGGCGCGCGAGACCAGATCACGCATGGCTTCCACCCCGTTGTTGGAGGCGGCATCGAGTTCGTGGACGTCGAGTGAGGTGCCCTTGGCGATCTCCACGCAGGAGGTGCAGACCCCACAGGGTTCGCCATCATGCAGGTCGGTGCAGTTGAGCGCCTTGGCCAGAATTCGGGCGGTCGACGTCTTTCCCGTCCCCCGTGGCCCGCTGAAGAGATAGGCATGGGCCACCCGCCCGTCCCGCACCGCATTGCGGAGGGCCAGGACGACGTGGTCCTGGCCGCGGACCTCGCCGAACGTCGACGGCCGAAATCGCCGGTACAGCGACTGGTAGTGGGTCTCGTCGGGGGTGTCGGCCACGTCCGGTGAGCCTATCGGGCACCGGGGTGCGGATAGCCGGCCCCGGCGCTCGGTGCGGCGGCCAGGTTGACTGCGGCACACGGCCTGACCCGCTGAGAGCTGCTGCCTTCCGACCCTGACTCGATTCACGGGAGAACGTTGCGCAGGACCCAGCCGCCGCACCCAACGCCGGGGCACCGCGATGCTAGCTCCCACCGGGGCGGCCCCGGCCACGGACGGCGACTGGGGCCATCACCCGGCCGAGCGCCCCCGCCATGGACCTGGTCGACAGGGTGACCAAAGGGGCGGAGTAGCCTGTCGAAGCTGTCGGCGCCCCCGGCGGTTGTCCTGGGGCCCGGCCATCCGGAGGCGTGCGAGAGCGGCCGAATCGGCACGACTGGAAATCGTGTGTGGGGAAACTCACCGTGGGTTCAAATCCCACCGCCTCCGCCATATGGGTATCGACGCGACCAATCCCCCACCTGCTCCGACCCGGGTCCGGGACGATGACGGGACGCTGCTGGACGACGGGACGGCCATGGGCATGGCCCTGGCCGAGGCGGCCTCGGCCGTCAGCCACGGCGACGTCCCGGTGGGAGCCGTCGCCCTGGTCGGCGGTCGGGTCATCGCCGCCCGACACAACGAAAGGGAGATGCGGGGTGATCCCACCGCACACGCCGAACTGCTGGCGCTGTCGGACGCGGCCGCCGCCCTGGGCACCTGGCGCTTGTCGGAGGTGACCCTGGTGGTCACGCTGGAGCCCTGCCCGATGTGTGCCGGAGGTCTGGTCGCCGCCCGGGTGGGTCGTCTGGTGTACGGCGCGGCCGATTTCAAGGCCGGGGCCTGCGGATCGCTCTACAACCTGTGCGCCGACCCCAGGCTCAACCACGAGGTGGCGGTCACGGCCGGCGTCCGAGCCGATGAAGCCTCCGAGCAGCTGGCCCAGTTCTTCGCGGCCCGACGCCGCCGCCCATAATCCCCGGTGGCGGCATCCACGGCGTCGGGATCGGATCCGGGCCTGGAGGCGTCGAATCGGCGTCTTGTGACCTTTGACCCTACTGAAGCGGGCCACTTCTGCCGACGGTAGGGGTATGAGGGACGGTCGGGCGAGGAGTTCGGCACCGCGATCATCTGGATCGACTGCTCGTTGACCTGAAGGCCCTCCGGAAGGCCACAGACCAGCGCTCGCACGGAAGGGGCAGTTCATGGGCAGAGGTCGCGAACCGCAGGCGAGCCCGCGAAACCGTATCTGGCTCCTGGCTGCCGCGGTGCTCGTCGTCCTCGGCACCATCGGCTCGATCTTCGGGTCCAACGCGGTCGACCGGAGTGAGAGCCAGCGTTCGCGTCAGGCATTCGTGACATCGTCGATGGAGATCGCCTCGACGCTCGAGCTGACCATCCAGCATGAGCAGGATCTCGTGGTGGCCGCCGGGGCGGCCATCGTCGACAGCCCGAATATGTCCCAGACCGATTTCGTGACGTGGACCAGTGAGGTTCATGCCTTCGGGCGATACCCAGAAATTCAGGGGATCGCCGAACTGGTGGTGGTTCCGGCATCGCAGCTGGACGCCTTCGCGGCGCGGGCCCGACAAGATCCGGCGGGTCCGCTCGCCGAGGGTGGGACGTTTCAGGTCACGCCGTCCGGGAACCGCCCCTTCTACTGCCTGGCCACCGTGTCGGAGTCACGGACCGGAGCCTCGACGACACCGGCCGGCCTCGACTTCTGCGCCACCAAGCTGGGCGGCCCCCTGCTGAGCGCCCGCGACTCGGGCCAGACCGCCTACCTCCCCTACGAGACGGGCAAGGGGGAAGAGCTCGTGCTCGGGGCACCGCTGTACCTCGGCGGGAAGACCCCGGACACGGTGCAGGCCCGGCGTGCCGCCTTCCTTGGATGGACGGGCGTCTCGATCTCCCCCCAACCGATCCTGGCCACCGACCTCAGGGACCATCCCTCGACCGCGGTGGCCTTCCACTACCGGAGCGGGGACTCCGAGGTCACGTTCCACGCGGGTTCCGCCCCGGCCGGCGCCCAATCGACCACCATCGACCTCCACAACGGTTGGACGGTGGTGGTCTTCGGACCGGCCGGGATCAGTGACACGTTCGCCAATGGGAGCGGGCTCGCCGTCCTCTTCGGCGGTATCGCCATTTCCCTGCTGCTGGCGCTGGTGATCCTCCTGCTGGGCACCAGTCGGACACGGGCGCTGCTGCTGGTCCAACAGCGCACCCAGGAGCTTCGCTTCCTGGCGTTCCACGACCCGCTCACCGGGCTTCCCAACCGGGCCCTGATCCTGGACAGGATGGAGTCGATGCTGGCCCGGGCGCGTCGGGACCAGATACCGGTGGCGACGATGTTCCTCGACATCGACGACTTCAAGGACATCAACGACACGCTCGGCCATGAGTCCGGCGATCAGCTGCTGGCCGAGGTGGCGACGCGGCTGACCGGAATCCTGCGTGAGGCGGACACTGTCGGGCGGCTCGGGGGAGACGAGTTCGTGGTGCTGGTCGAGGGAGCCTCCCTGGTCGCCGGGGCCGAGGCGGTGGCGGATCGGATCCTCGACGCGTTGAAAGCCCCGTTCCGCATGCGCGACTCCGTCCCTCTGACCATCCGGGCCAGCATCGGCATCGCCACGGGCGCCGAAGGGACCCCCGAGGAACTGCTCCGAGATGCCGACATCGCGCTCTATCGGGCCAAGAGCGCCGGGAAGAACTGCGCGGTCGTGTTCACCGTACCCATGAAGACGGCCGTCGACGAGCACCGGTTCCTCGATGTCGACCTCCATCGCGCCCTTGACGCCGGGGAGCTGTTCCTCCTCTATCAGCCCATCGTCGAGCTCACCTCAGGGGTCATCACCGGGGTGGAGGCGCTCTTGCGATGGCACCATCCGGTGCGGGGGGTCGTCCCCCCGGACGACTTCATCCCCGCCCTCGAATCGAGCGGGCTCATCGTGCCGGTCGGCAAGTGGGTCCTCCTGGAGGCAACCAGACAGGCCGCGGCATGGCAGCGTGAGGGCCACGGCCTGATGATGTCCGTCAACGTCGCCGCCGCCCAGCTCGAACGGGACCGGTTCGTCAACGATGTCCACGGCGCCCTCACCGTGAGCGGACTTGATCCCCGACAGCTGACATTGGAGTTGACCGAAACGACCCTGTTGCGCAACGTGGCTGCGTCCACCGCCCGCCTCAAGATGCTGAAATCCATCGGGGTGCGGATCGCCATCGACGACTTCGGGACCGGCTACTCGTCCATGGCCTACTTGCAGCAGCTGCCCGTCGATGTCCTCAAGCTCGACGGATCCTTCATCGCCCACATCGCCGACTCCACCGAGTCCCGGGCGCTCGTCCACACGCTCATCCAGCTCGGGAAGGTCCTCGAGATCTCCACGACGGCGGAAGGCATTGAAACCGACTCCCAGAAGACATGGCTCCAGTCCGAAGGCGTCGAGAGCGGCCAGGGGTACCTGTACGCCAAGCCGCTCACCGCCCAGGCGGTGTCCCAACTCGTAAAAGACACGGCCGGCACTTCGGCCGAGTTGGCGTCCACCCGATGAGCCATGTCTGCGGCACGGGCATGCGGTGGCCGGCATGACCGTGATGGCCGGGCAGGACCTTCCCGGCGGGACCGAGATGGCCGGGGAGCGGCGGACCGTGCGTGCCCCGTCGCTCGGGGCCCAGTTGATCGCGGCCGGCCTCGTCAACGATGAGCAGGTGGAGCTGGCCCTGGACGAGCAGCGGAGGTCCGGGAAGCGGCTCGGCGAAATCCTGGTGGCCAACGATGTCCTGTTCGAGGACGATCTGGCCCGAACGCTGGCCCAGATCTCAGGCCTGCCCTACCGGGACCTCGGCCTCGACCCACCTGATCCACGGGTCCTCGGCTACCTCCCGGAGGCCTTCTGCCGTCGCCGTGGCGTACTCCCCCTGGACCTGGAGGACGGTGCGCTCGTCGTCGCCATCTCGGATCCGCGTGATCTGCAGACGTTCGACGATCTCCACACGCTGCTCGACATGCCGTTCACGGCGGTCGTGGCTGCACGCGCCGAGCTGCGCAAGGCCATCGAATCCGGCTACGCGAGCCGGATGCTCGGCGGTGGCCAATCCCCCCCGGGCGAGGCGTCCGAGGCCCCGGTGGATGAGGCCCGTCCGGACGTCGGTTCGTCCAGCCCGACCGTCATCGATCCGAACCAGGGACCGGTCATCGAGTTCGTGAACAACGTCCTGATGAACGCAGTGGCCGAGCGGGCGTCCGATATACACATCGAGCCCACGAGGGACGGCCTGCGGATCCGCTTCCGTGTCGACGGCATGCTCCACGACGCCATGACCGCACCACCTTCGTTCCGGCTGGGGGTCGTCAGTCGGATCAAGGTCATGGCGGACATGGACATCTCGGATCACCGTCGGCCCCAGGACGGCCGGATGTCCATGACCATCCGGGGGAAGGCGGTCGATATCCGGGCGGCCAGCATCCCCACCATCAACGGGGAGGCGCTCGTGCTTCGGATCCTGGTCCGGGACACGGGCCTGCTCGACATGGACGCCCTCGGCTTCCTCCCCGAGTCGTTGCGCCTGTTCAGGGAGTCCTTCCGGAAGGCGTGGGGAATGGTGCTCGTGACCGGACCGACCGGATCGGGAAAGTCGACCACCCTCTATGCGGCGATCAACGAGCTGAATGTGCCGAGCCGGAACACGATCACCGTCGAAGACCCGATCGAGTACCGGGTGGCCGGCATCAAACAGACACAGGTGAACACGAAGGCCGGGTACACCTTTGCCTCCGGATTGCGCGCCGCGCTGCGGGCCGATCCCGACGTCATCCTGGTCGGTGAGATCAGGGACCTCGAGACGGCCCGTATCGCCACCGAGGCCGCGCTGACCGGGCACCTGGTCCTGTCCACGCTGCATGCCAACGATGCCGCCTCGAGTACCACGCGCCTGATCGACATGGGACTCGGGCCGTACCTCGTCACCTCGGCCCTGGGATGCGTGGTCGCCCAACGCCTGGTCCGCCGCCTCTGTCGCCGGTGCAAGTCATCCGGTACGGCAACCTCGGAAGAACGGTTGGAGTTGGAGGCGATGTCGCTCATCGACGACCACGACACCGAGATCCCCCTCTCCCGGGCCGTCGGGTGCGAGCAGTGCCGCCGCACCGGCTACCGAGGAAGACTGGCCATCCACGAGGTCATGGTGATGGACGACGAGCTCCGTGCGCTCGTCCTGCAGCGGGCGCCTGCTGAGGCCGTCGCCCGGGCCGCGGTGGCAGGAGGAATGCAGACCCTGCAGATGGACGCCTTCGTCAAGGTGCAAGAGGGCGAGACGACCCTCGATGAGCTGAAGCGCATCCTGGTGTAGGTCGGCGGTCGGGCGCCCGCCGGCGGAGGGAGAGCCCCGTCGGGCACGACGCGGGGGAAAGCCGACGGGGCCGATGACCGGCTCGACCGTGGACGGGGTCGAGATGCAGGCCGACCCGGTCCCTCCAGCGGGGTGGACGGGGTCGGGGCCGTGCCATCGTGCCTGTACCATTGGAGCTTCGTGTGCCGACGGGCCTACGGTAGAGAAGGAAGAGAAACGAAGGCCAGGAAGGCCGCAGGAACACGAAAGTCCAGCTGGAGGGATGCGAGAGCGGACGAATCGGACGGTCTCGAAAACCGTTGTGTCGCAAGGCACCGTGGGTTCGAATCCCACTCCCTCCGCCATTGGCGTTTGACACGAGTGGACGGAACCGATTGGGGGCGAACCTCCCAGGGGCGCTTCCATGAGGTTCTGGTCCACCTCGAGCCTTGAAGAAGAGGGGAATCGATGGGGTCTGCGGACGTCGATGACCATCGAGAATCGATGCCGAAGGCGGCAGCCGGCCCCATGGGGCCGGAGACGGATCCCTCGTTCGCATCAGCGTGGAGGAGGAAGCATCTCTCCGTCTCCGAGCGGGTCGCCCGGGGCAAGGCGGCGCGGGATCACGTCCCGCGATCGAGCCACCGAGAGTTCCGTCCGGCGCCCGATCGCCAGGACCCTGTCTCCCTCTTGGAACAACAGGCCGCGAACCGAGTGCCCGACCTGGTCCCCATTCGCTACGGTCGCATGCTCGATTCGCCGTTCACGTTCTTTCGCGGCGCGGCCCTGCTCATGGCCACCGACCTCCATCCCACCCCGCATTCCGGTGTGACCGTCCAGCTCTGCGGGGATGCTCATCTTTCCAACTTCGGCGTCTTCGGAACACCCGAACGTCAGATGATCTTCGATATCAACGACTTCGATGAGACACTGCCCGGCCCGTGGGAGTGGGACGTGAAGCGCCTGGCCGCAAGTTTCGAAGTCCTGGGACGATTCCGTGGGTTCTCACGACCCGACCGGCGATCCATCGTCATGGAGAGCGTGCGGGCGTATCGAGAGCGCATCTCCCTGACCGCCCGGGTCGGCACCCTCCAAGCCTGGTACGACCAACTCGAGGTGAGTCGACTGCTCCACCAGGTTTCCACCGAGGAACAGCTGGGGCGACTGCCGAGGAAAGAAGCCAGAAGGGCCAAGGGCATCGTCACCAAGGCCCGCACCCGCGACAGCGTCCGCGTCTTCACCCGACAGGTCGACAAGGTCGGCGGGGAACTCCGGTTTGTGGCCGATCCTCCCCTGATCGTGCCCATCGAGGATCTGGTCTCACCGGGCTCGGAGTGGGAACAGACGGATGTCCTCATCAAGAAACTGCTCTCCTCGTACCGGAAGACCCTCGGCGTCGAGCACCACCCGCTGGAGGAGTTCCGCTACGTCCACGCCGCCCACAAGGTGGTCGGCGTCGGAAGTGTGGGCACCCGGTGCTACATCCTCTTGCTCATCGGCCGCGACGAAACCGACCCCCTGGTCCTTCAGGTCAAAGAGGCCCAACCCTCCGTACTGGAGCCGTTCATCGGCAAGAGCGCCTACGACCATCACGGTCAACGGGTCGTGGCCGGCCAGCGCCTCATGCAAGGCGCCACCGATGTCTTCCTGGGCTGGCAGCGCATGAGGGGACTCGACGGGGAGACCCGCGACTACTACGTACGCCAACTCCACGACTGGAAAGGGAGCGCCGAGGTGGAGGACATGGAGGTTTCGGGAGCGACCTTCCACGCCCGGATATGCGGGGAGACCCTGGCCCGGGCGCACGCCCGTTGGGGCGACCGGATCGCCATCGCCTCGTATCTGGGCAAGGGTGAGAACTTCGACAGCGCCATCGCCGACTTCAGTACCGCCTACGCGGACCAGAACGAACGCGACTATGAAGCACTGGTGCAGGCGGTTCGATCGGGTCGGCTCGTGGCCCACGTCGGCCTGTAACCTTCGGCAATGCTCGCATCACGTCTTGCGCTGAGGCCGAATCGACTGCTGGCTGCGGCCGTGACGGTCAGCTGCGTGGCTGTGCTGTTCACAGCTTGCGGTTCGAGCTCTTCGACAAGCCCGTCGACGATTCCGTCCACTGCACCGCTCGCGGTGACCTGGATGCCCGGCTTCACCGCTCCCGACACCCCGGCCCGCTACAACAAGGTCGGCGTCATCAAGGTCGGGCCGAGCAGCGCGAAGAATGTCCTGGTGCTGGAGCCGGGAACCTCAGCTGCGGCCAGCTACTTCGTGCCCCTGGCCAAGTGGATCGTCGCCAAGGCCAGTGGCTGGCAGGTCTGGGCGGTCGAACGCCGGGAGAACCTGCTCGAGGACCAGTCGGAGCTCAACCTGTACAAAGAGCACAAGGCCACAACCTCACAGCTGTTCGACTTCTACCTCGGGTATCTCAAGAACTCCGGCATCACTCATCACTATCAACCCGTCGCCGACTCGACCGTCGAGTTCGCCAAGCAGTGGGGCATGAACGTCGCCGTCCAGGATCTGCACGTGGTGATCGGCGATGCAAAGAAGCTCGGCGGCAAGGTCGTGCTCGGCGGGCACTCACTGGGCGGATCGGTGGTCACCGCCTACGCCACCTGGGACTTCGGGGGCCACGCGGGAGCCGACCAGTTGGCCGGACTTGTCTATATCGATGGCGCCAGCAGCAATACCCCGGTGAGCGCCCAGGTGGCGACGCAGACGCTGCAGGCGCTCAACGCTCCGGGCACCAGCCCCTGGTTGGCTTTCGGTGGGATTTCCGCTCCCTACGCCGGACTCTTCGAGGTCACCGGGGCGGCCGCCGCCCTGTCGGATCCGAACTCCCCGTCATTGGGCCAGACTTCGGGACTGCTTCCGTCCGATGTCGTTCCGCCGGTGCGGGTCACCAACCTCGGCCAGTACGGATACGCACTCAACACCACGACCTCACCACCGAGTTTGGCGGCCGCCCAGGCGCACCTCGGCCAGGGACTCGACCCCCAGGGTCCGGTCCACGGTTGGGATGGTGCCGGTGCCCTCACACCGATCGATCGCTTCGCCACGATGTTCTCCGGCTGGGGAATCCAGAACGCCAACGGCACCGAGTGGTATTTCCCTCAGCGCCTGACCGACGACACCGCGGCCGTCGACAACGGGAACGCCAATCCGGCTCAGGCGGTGCTCGACGTCAATGCCACCATGGGCCACAAGCTCCCGAAAAGCCTGCTGATCTACGCCTTCGGTGCCCGTCTGGGCGGTGCATCCGTGCCCGAGGCCGCGCAGATCCTGGCGCGACAGTCCGGCATTCCCATGGGGAACCTGACCCTCGCGGACTACCAGAGCACGTACGCCCACAACGATCCCGCTGGCGCCTATCCCGGCAACGCCTTCTTCGACAAGCTCATCCCATTTTTGGGAAGGGTCGGCGGGGGCGGGTAGGTGGGTTGTCCGCCGGGCACCCGTTGACAGGAGAATGGCGGGGTGCGCGACGGGCCGCCCCGACTGGCTGATGCGGCAGACCTGCCCCAGATCCGCGCCGTCGTGGCCGACGCCTATGGGAAGTATCTGGGTCGCATGGACCGAGCGCCGGCTCCGATGGACCGGGATTACGACGAAGCCGTCGGGCAGGGCCTGATCTGGGTGGTCGGGGACCCCGTCGTGGGCCTCGTCTCGCTCGTCCAATCAGGCGGTCAGCTGCTCATCGAGAACGTGGCGGTGCACCCATCGGCCCAGGGCTCCGGTCTGGGGCACCGGCTCATGGACTTCGCCGAATCGGAAGCCCGGGCACGGGGCCTCGCCCGACTGGTTCTCTACACCAGCGAGGCGATGACGGAGAACGTTTCGATCTACACCCACCTCGGCTTCGTCGAAATCGGCAGACGGACGGAGGATGGCTTCCACCGGATCTACATGGAGAAGGTCCTGACGGCTTCTTGAGGTGCCGGACCCCGGTCCGCCCACGCTCAGCCTTCCCCCTCCGGCCGCCATCAGACGTCCTCGGCATCGCCGATGCGGCCGTGCTTCCAGTACCCCCGGGCCCAAACCTGGGACCGGGGTAACCCCCGCTCCTCGAAGAGGTGCCGACGGATACGTTGCACCGCCGCAGCTTCGCCGGCGGCCCATACCCGGATGCCGGGGATGAACTCGGCGTCGACGACCGCGTCAACCAGCGTGTCACCGGGGGAGGCACCGGGTGGAACGTCATGCCATTCGATGGTCGCCAGCGGGTGATGGGGCAGGGACAGGCGAGCATCGGGGTGGGCCACCTCGATGTGCACCCGTACCGGCCGGTGCGCGGGCAGGGCCGGGAGCAGCTGGGTGATGGCGGGAATGGCGGCCTCGTCCCCAACCAGCAAGAAGGCAGGGGCCTCCTCGTCGATGGTGTATCCACGGCCCGGTCCCGAGACCGCCGCCGGATCGCCGGGCTCGGCTGCTGCCACCCACTCCGACGCCACGCCCCCGTCGTGGATGACGATGGCGATCCCCAGCGTGCCGGGAGTGAGAGGAAGCGGGGTGAACGTCCGGATCACGGGTCGTCTCTCGTCGGGGAGGAGGAACTCGTTGCCGCTCCAGTCGGGTATGACCAGATCGTCCGTGCCGGGCCGCGGGAGCAGAAGGCGCACGCTGGCCGCCGGTTGCCTGACGATCAGGCTTCCGAGCGAAGGCCCGGCCAGGGTGAGCCGGGTCAGGTGGGGGCTGGCCCGGTCGATCCGTTGCACCGACACCGGCAGAAACCGGGGCGGCTCGCGCCGGACACGGCCAGGCGGCGGATCGGGCCCGGATCGGGTCATCCGCCGGATCTACTCAGCACGAGCCGGCCGTGACCGACACGGTCACATCATCGGCCGTCTTCCCGTTCACCAGGTCGATACGCGTGGCCCCCGGGCCGGAGGTGACCCGCGCCCCGGAAGCTCGGAGGCAGTAGCCGTGGGCATAGTGGGTGGAGACCGGCACCACGATCACGGTGGGGGCGGTGAGGGTTGGGTTCGAGCGGTACCGGAACTGGAATGAAGCGGTGATCGGGTCGAAGGTCATGGACACGGGCGTTCCGGCTACGGCGGAGGCGTAGGTCTGGGCCAGCACGTTCAGCTGCGAAGCGGTGGCCGCCCGGGGCGGCCAGAGGGCCGACGAGTGCGATCCGGTCGGGTCGTCATAGTTGATCCACTGCCAGTAGATCCACCCCACGAGGTTGGCGTCCGCATCGGACGTGATCCGGGCCAGGTCCGCGGTGTCGGTGGTGGCCCCGAACTCGGTCAGGAGCCAACCGGGGCCGCCCGGTTGCCGTGGTGTGGAGTCGTCCGATCGCTCCTCGGCATGCTGGGTGAAGACATAGCGCTCGAGCGGGCCGCAGATGGAGCTGAAGTTCGGGGGCTCGGGACCGTTGGGAACGTGCAGGAAGCAGTAGTCGTGGAAGTTGAGCACCAGGCGCGGGTAGTCCATGGCGCCGATGTGGTTCGGCACCCCCGAATCGGTGCCGTAGTTTCCTTCATAGGCGATCAGATGGGTGGGGTCGGCCGCTTCGACCTGGGGGATCAATCCCTCCTCGGGATCGTCGGGCGGGCAGGTGACCCGCTGTCCGTTCTGGTTCAGTCCGGGATGGGCCCGGCCCGAATAGAAGCACTCGAGCAGGGCGTCGAAGGTGGGGTTGTTGGGCTGAGCGGCGAGGCCCGGTCCGTACGGCTCGTTGAAGGGGTCATACCCGATCACCCAGGGGTTGCCACGGAACCCGGCGGCGATCTTTGTCCACAACGAGTCGAACTGCCCCTGGAGATTTCCCACCACGTCGTTGTCCCAAAAATGGCCGTAGGCCTGGGCCACGCCTGGGCCGGTGTAGTTGACGCTCCAGTTGGCAATGTCCAGGCGGGGCTCGGGGGTCACGCCGTCGGTGCATACCGCCCAGTTGGGCGCCCCCTCGCCGCCGAAGGCCTCGTTGTAGACGTCCTGGTGCATATCGATGAGTGAGAAGATCCCGTAGGTGGCCAGAAGCGAGACCGTGGCCTGTAAGCGGGCCATGTACTCGTCGAAGATCTTGGCCTCGAACTGATCGGCGGCTGCGTGCCCGGGGGATCCCGGCGTACAGATGGCCGGGTCATTGACCGGATCAGTGCCCGGTTCGAGCCCCTTCCAGATAATCCCCAGGCGCACGACGTTGAATCCGAGCTGAGCCATGCGCCGGGCCTCCGTCGGCGTGAGCACGTTGCGACCGGTTCCGTTCACCTCGACCTCGTAGGGCGGGATCTTGTAGACCAGATCCACCCCGTGGAGCAGCACGGTGCGTCCCTCGTGGTCGACGAGCCCCGGGCCACCGGGTGCCCGCAGTGGACCCACCGGTCCGTCCGCGGGATTGGCCGTCGGAAGAGCGGACGGAGGAGATGTGGCCGGAGCCGATCCGCTGCACGAGCTCAGCGCCAGGCCGAAGAGGGCCAGTGCACCGCACCGCATCCATCCGTTCACGGACGACGGCCTCCGACCCTGGCACCGTCCCGACCTCATCGGAGGCGGTTCGACCCGTCGTCTCCAGAAGATCCCATGCTGCCGAGTCTGTCGCGTCGGGGCCGGTCTTTCACGCACGTTCGGTGTCCGCCCGGGGTGGGCACCGGCACCGCCGCCCCGTCGACCCGGCGTGCGGCGTTACCGGAGCGGATCGGCGACGATCGTCATGTCGACGTGGCTCTCGCCGGCAGGCGGTCGAAGTACCGCCCCAGCACATAGCTGGGCACGGCGGCGATGGCGATGATCATCAACGCGAACGGTGCCGCCTGGCCGTATGAGAGGTTCTGCTGGTAGGCCCAGAACTGGGTCGAGAGGGTCTGCACCCCGGTGGGGATGAGGATGAGGGTGGCGGTGAGCTCGGTGACCGCGGCCAGGAGGACCAAAGAGAAGGCGGCGGCCAGACCCGGCCCGATGAGGGGGAGCGTCACCCGTCGGAGAACGCCGAGGCGGGTCACCCCGAGCGATCTGGCCACCTCCTCGAGACCGACCGGTGCATGGGCCACCGATGCTTTGACCCCGACGAGGGCCAACGGGAAGAACAAGATGGCATAGGCCAGAATCAGGAGCGGAGCGCTCTGATAGAGCCCGGAGGAGTCGGCGTACCGTTCGACGAAATAGCTCAGAGCGAAGGCGATCACGATGCCGGGCATGGCCAGGACCAGGTAGGTACTGCGCTCCAGTATCCGCACGGAACGGCCGGGGGTGCG
This sequence comes from uncultured Acidimicrobiales bacterium, assembly GCA_963713625.1. Classification (GTDB taxonomy): domain Bacteria; phylum Actinomycetota; class Acidimicrobiia; order Acidimicrobiales; family RAAP-2; genus Bog-756. Next base: position 145,447 of record CAVQMN010000004.1, read on the forward strand.
GATGGCCAGCAAGGCGACGGGCAGTGCCATCAAGGTGGCCAGGGCGGCGGCGGCTCCGCCGTAGAGAGCGGTGTGCCAGGCGGCGCTGACGATGCTCACGCCGGCCAGGGCGTGGGCTCCTCCCTCGAACGTCCAGTAGACACAGGCCGCCACCGGCACGCCGAGGGCCAGACCGACCAGTGCCACGAAGCCGAGCAGCACGGGAGCGGTGGCCTTGCCCAGCCGGTGACGCTGCCGCATCCGCTGGACCTGGGGTCCCAGCCGCGACACTCGGCCCCGGTCGCGGGTCATGGACTCGGCCCCGAGCAGGACCAGTCCCAACAGCACCAGGACGACCACGAGGGCGCAGCTGGCCGGAATGTTGAACGAGACCTGTGACTCGGTGAAGATCTCGGTGGTGAAGGTCTGATAGCCGAGGATCTCGAACGCCCCGTACTCCGCCAACATCACCAGCGCCACCAGCAGGCAGCCGCCGAGTATGGCCCCCCGGGCCTGCCGGAGCGTGATGCGGAAGAACGTGCGCACCCGGCCGTCCCCGAGGCTGCGGGCCACATCCTCCTGCTCCGGGTCGGCGCCCCGGAAGCTGGCGGCCACCGGCAGGTACACCAACGGGTAGACGGCGAGTGTCATGACCAGGACCGCGCCGCGGAAGCCGTGGACCCACGTCGTCAAGGATGCCCAACCGAAACTGACCACGAAGTCGGGAATGGCGAAGGGGACCACCACCAGCACCGCCCAGATCCGGCGCCCGGGAAGGTCGGTCCGCTCGACACACCACGCGGCCAGGGTGCCGATGATGGCGCACAGGACGGTGACGACGACGGTGAGCCGGACGGTGTTCCACAGCAGGGTGGCGGTGAGCGACCGGAAGATGAGGTGGAAGACCTCGGACAGACCCGCGCCGGTGGTTTCGATGACCAGGAAGATCAGGGGGATCAGCAGGATGACGGCCACGCCCGCGCTGGCCGCCAGCAGCACCCGGGGCCGACGGGCGGCGCGGGCGGGAACCGGCGCGTCGCCGTCGCTCGGAGGCTCCAGCGCGGCCACGGCCGTCGGGTAGGCCGTCACCATGTGCCCTCCCTCATGCCCGGTGACGACCACCGTGGACATGCCTCACAGCAGGCCTGCCTGTTTCAGGAGGGAGATGGCCGTCGAGCCGTCACCGAGCTCCGGAATGGTGATCGGATTCGGCTGGAGCTGGTCGAACGGCGTCTCCGGTTGTGTGGTGGTGACCCCCGAGGCGATCGGGTACTCGAAACTGATCGAGTGGGCGATGATCTCCTGGCCCTGTTTCGAGGTGAGGTAGGCCAGGAACTTCTGGGCCGCGGCCTGATGGGTACTCGACTTGAGAATCGCCGCCGGAGAGATATCGAGCACATACCCGGGGTCGTGGGGGGCGAAGTAGGCGATGGCCGAATGCATGTTGGAGGCGCCGATCTCGGCCCGCATCCGGTACCAGTAGTACTGGTTGACCACGCCGAAGGCGACGGCCCCGCGATTGACCTCGTCGGCGATGGTCTCGTTGTCGGGATAGACGTTGCTTCCGGCGTTGGCCTTGATCCCATCGAGCCATTTGAGGGTCGCCGCCTGGCCGTAGGTATGGTCGACCGAGGTCACGATGGGCTGGAAGTCGGTCTCCCCGGCGGCGAAGGCCAACTTGCCCTGGTACCGGGGGTCAGCCAGCTGCAACACGGATGTGGGGAGCTCGCTCTTGGTGATGAGACTGGGGTTGTAGATGAGCACGCTCACCCGGGCCGACACCCCAACCCAGTTCCCGTCGGGCGAGTTGTACTTGCTCGGCGTGTTGGCCAGCGTCGACGGGTCGACCTGGGCCAGCAGTCCCTTGTCGGCCAGATACTGAACGGCAGGCGTGTTCTCGGTGTAGATCACATCGGCGGGAGACCGGCTCCCCTCGGTGACGATCTGGTCGGCCAACGTGTCCTCGTCGTCGCTGCGAACATTGACGGTGATGCCGGTCGCCTTCTCGAACCCGGCCACCAGTGAGTCGGTGGTCTGGACGTGCTGGCCGCTGTAGAGGGTCATCGACTGCCCCGACGCCGAAGACGAGCCGCCGCAGGCCGCCATCACTCCCCCGGCCAGGCACAGGACGGCCAGACCCGCGGTCGCACGCCTCGTCTTCACGAACCGGCCGGTCCCAGCCGATGGCGGTCGCCTTCGACCGACGGCCCTCACGACGCCGCCCCGGGACAGAGAGCGTTGACCTGTTCGGTCGCCCGGGCCACGGTGTCCTTGGCGGCCTGACCGACACCCGACGATCCGCAGGCGGCGAACAGTCCGGCGGCCATGGCCCCCGCACCGACGGCACAGAGCCGGCGCCCCCTGTGCCGGCGCCCGCCACGTCCCCGGGTGGTGGTTCCCTTACCCATGGGTGCCATTATTAGGCGCACCTAACTTGTGTTGTCAAGACGCCCTTAGAAGAGCGGCTCGGGCCGTGGCTAGGCAGGCGCCGGCCACACCACGGCCGAACCCCGTGTGGTCAGCTCGACCTCTGTGTTGTCCGCCACCACCAGCTGGCCTTCGGCCCGGACGCTGATGAGGTCGGAGGGCGGCTGGGCCAACGGGCTGAGGGTGATCACGGTGTCGTGGCCGTGGAACTGGGTCCGCAGCGCCACCGCCCGGAGCCCGGAGCCGGTCAGGGCGGTGGAAATGGCCAATTGTTCGGGCCGGACCAGGGCCACCACCGGCCCGGTGATGTCACCCGCCTTGGCGTCCGATCGCAGCGTCATCGGTCCGAACGGGGTGTCCACCCGGTCCCCTTCCACCGTGGCCGGCACGAGGTTGGCGTTGCCGAGGAACTTGGCCATGGCCGGATCGACCGGATGGTCGTAGAGCTCCTGGGGTGTCCCTTCCTGCCTGATGACCCCGTCCCGGATGACGGCCACCCGGTCGGCGACCGACAGGGCCTCATCCTGGTCGTGGGTCACCAGCACCGCGGTGATGCCCCCGGTTCGTAACACGTCTTGGACATCGGACCGGACACTCGAGCGCAGGCTGGCATCGAGTGAGGAGAAGGGCTCGTCCAGTAGGACCACGGACGGCCGGATGGCCAGCGCCCGGGCCAGGGCCACCCGTTGCTGTTGACCCCCGGAAAGCTGGTGAGGGTAGCGATCGCCGAGGCCGGCCAGACCCACCATCTCCAACAGCTCCTCGGTGTTGCTGCCCAATTCTGTGCTTGGTCGCTCGACGCACGCCGAATGAGACATTGGCAGCCACCGTGAGGTGGGGGAAGAGCGCCCCCTCCTGGGGGACATATCCGATTCCCCGCTGTTCGGGAGGCAAGACCACGTGTCCGTCCTCGACGAGACGACCCCCGAGGGCGATGGTGCCCCGGTCGGCCCGCTCGAACCCGGCCGTCACCCGCAGCACGGTGGTCTTGCCACTGCCCGACGGTCCGAGGATGGCGGTCAACGAGCCCGCGGGGACATCGAGGTCGATGCCCGTGAGCACGGCCTGGGATCCGAACGATTTGTGCAGACCTCTGATCTTCAAGCCGGCCGCGGGGATGGATTCCTCCATGGTGGGAGCCGGTTGCGACATGGTCCGAGGATAGGGCGATTTCGGCCCCGCCGGTCAGTTCGGTGAGAGAACGGCGCTCTTCGTGGCGGCTACGAATGAGGGTCGTCGGCCGCCAGATGGGCGGCCATGGCTTCCTTGAGCTGTTCGGCGATGCCCGGCTGGTCCTGGAGAAGCGTGGAGAACTCCTTCCGGCCGATCACTTCGACGATGACGTCGGTCTTGGCCAACACCGTTGCCGTCCGCCGCCTATCGCCGAGCAGGGCGATCTCACCGAAACACGACCCGGCGTCGCACGTGTTGACGACGTCGCCGTCGATCACCACGTCGACCGTGCCGTCAAGTACGACGATGAACTCGTGACCGATGCCCCCTTGGTGGGTCAGCTCGCGCCCCCGGGGAGCTCCAGGCGTGTGGCCAGATTGGCCACGCGCTTCAAGTCCTTTCGGGAGAGCCCGGCGAACAAAGGAACCTGGGCCAGCAACTCGTCCGTCGTCTTCAGCGCCATGCGGCGACCTCCGTCTCGTTGTGGGTGGTACATGACGCCTCGACAACCCGCCCAACCGCCACCGTCGAAGATTACCCAAGACCCGCAGACCGGACGGGCGCCCGACCGGCACCTTCGGCTTTATCTTGACTAAATCGGTCGGTTTTGTAAGGATTGGAACAACCCCAAGTCCATCCCTCTGTGCCCGGGCATTTTCCCGAAAAGCCGAGCACGAGAAAGGAGTCCAGCCATGTCGATCTACGACGAGGTTCTCGAAGCCAACGAGGCCTATGCAGCCTCCTTCGGCACCAAAGGGGACCTGGCCCTTCCGCCGGCACGCCACTTCGCCATTCTCACCTGCATGGATGCCCGACTGGATCCGGCCGGGTACGCCGGGCTCAGCGAGGGCGACGCCCACGTGATACGCAACGCCGGGGGCCGGGCGAGTGACGACGCCATCCGTTCGCTGGTCATCTCCTACAAGCTCCTCGGCACCAAGGAGTGGTTCGTCATCCACCACTCCGACTGCGGCATGGAGTTCTTCACCGATGGGGTCATCCGCGATCTGCTGGCCAGCAGCCTCGAGACCGCCGAGCTCGGCGCTGACGGCTTCCGCGACGTGGGGACCGGACCGGGATCAGCGGAGGGGAACTACATCGATTGGCTGACCATTGCCGACAACGCTCAGAGCGTGGTCGATGACGTCGCCCGCATCCGCAACCATCCGCTCGTCCCCGGGGGCATCGTCATCTACGGCTTCATCTACGACGTCACGACCGGGCGCCTGGTGGAGGTGCCCGAAGCGACCAAGGCGGGGCTGCCCCACTAGGGGCGACGACCCGGTGGTCCATCCGCCGGGGATCACCCTTCAGAGCATCCGGCGGCGGGAAGCCCGCCACGCCCACCGCCCGGCCAGGAACAACACGCCCACGAAGAGCAGCACGAACAGCGTCGTCCCGGCGATGCGGACGAGCCACTCCACCCCGGACACGAACCCACCGATCCCCGAGTGCCACGCCTTGTCCAGTCCAGAGCGGGCCGGCTGGGGCGGGGGCGGGCGGTGGCCGCTTTCGGCGAGTGTCACCGTGAGCGTGCCGTAGGTGGTCTCGTTGTCGAGCACCGAGAGTTGGCCTTGGAGCTGCTCGATCTGGCTCTGCAGGGTGTCGAGCTGACTCTGGACGGCCAGGATGTCACCGATCGACGTGGCCTGAGACATGATCGTCAGGTACTGCTGCCGGCTCGCTTCGAGCGCGGTGATCCGCGCCTGGAGGTCCACGACCTGGCCGGTGACATCGGTGGAGTTGGTGGTGACCGATGTGGCGTGCCCGAACCGCTGTACCTGGGACACCACCGTGGCAAACGACGACTCGGGTACCCGCAGGACGATGGTGCCGGAGGAGGGGACGGCCGTTCCGTTCCCCGTGCCGGCCGAGCCGACCTGGGCCTGGCTGCTGGCCACAAATCCCCCCTTGGCCGCGGCCAGATACGTGAGTGAGGCCATCACCGACTGCAGCTTCCCGGAGCCGATGGCCAGACTGATCGACCCGTTGGCCTCGACCTTGGCCGACTGACCGACGGACCCGGAAGGGAGTGGCGGCACGGAGCTCGCCGGTGTCGCGCTTCCCGATGGGGTCGGTGCCGCCGTCCCCGCATTGGTGTGAGCCGGGGCGAACTCGCCCGCTGAGGATCCGCCGCCGGTCACCCCGGTCGTTGCCGGTCCGGCAACGTTGCCTCCGTTCGAGCCCGACCTGGTGGCCACCAACGACACGGACACCCCGACCACCACCACGATGGCCGCCGCGGCCACCAGGATCCTCCGGCCCCGGCTGCCAGCGGCCACGGGGAGCCGTGGACGTGGCGTCCCAGCCTTCGGCGCAGTGGCGCGCGCCGCGTCGAGAATGCGCTCGGCGGCCCCTTCAGGGATCCCGATGCCGGCCGCGGCCTCACCGATCATGCCGCCGAGAACCTCCTCGTCGATCATGGTCATCACAGCACCTCCGATGCCGGGCTGGCTCCGCCGGGCTGCGACTGCAGCGACGGGTGCTCGGCAAGTAGTCGGCGAGCCTCGTGCAGGCGCGACTTCACGGTTCCTTGTCGCCGGCCGATGGCGGTGGCGATCTCTCGCTCGCTGAGATCGGCGTAGTAACGCAGGACGATGACAACCCGCAACTGGACCGGTAGGTCGTGCAGGGCACGAACGATGTCCCGCTTACGGGCGACGCGGGTCGGGGTGTCCTCGCCGGACGGGGCGGTGGCCAGTTCGTCGTCGTTCGACCGTCGGTCCCGATGGGGGATCTCCTGGCGGAGCTTCGAGTTGCACGAGTTGACGACCACCCGGTAGAGCCACGGCTTGAAGTCGGCCCCACTGCTGAGGGAGTCTCGGAATCGCCAGGCGCGCAAGAAGGCCTCCTGGACGGCTTCCTCGGCGTCGGAACGGTTGCCCAGGATCAGGCACGCGGTGCGGAACGAACGCGGATAGCCCTCGGCCAGCCACACCTCAAGGTCGTGCACGTCCGTATGACCCTTCACCCTTTCGGCTCCCCCTGCTCAACCACGCGGAGTTTCCGTTCGCATACACATAGTGACGCTCGGGGGACCAAAAAGGTTCGGCGGGGGCCGCGATTCGAAAACTTCGCCAAATCCGACGATGTCGTTCCCGCACTGGCACGGGTAGGATTGCTGGCCATCGCAGGAGGCGGCATGAGTCCGAAACGGTCGACTGACTCACACCGGCAAGCAGGTCCGAAGCCGGTCAAGGGCCAGGTACGGCTGGCGACACGTCCCGTGTGCCGAGCCAACGGCAAGACGCCCCCCCGGGTTGCCGCGACCAACGGCAAGACGCCCCCCGGGGTTGCCGCGACCAACGGCATACCGCATCCCCTGGTTGCCGCGACCAACGGCATACGGGTGGCCGAGGTGTCCGACCTGTCGGCCCTCCTGGCGGCCCTACGGGACGAACTGACCGGGCTGCGGATTCGGGTGGAGGTGGCCGAGGCCGAGGCCCGGGAGCGGGACCGGGTGATCGCGGCCAAGGACGAAGCCCTCGGATCGCTTCGGGCCATCCTCGCCGCCGGCCGGGTCGCGCCACCGATGCTGACGGAATCCGCCACCCCGGTGCCGAACGTGGCCCCTCCCGCGACCACGCCGAACCCTGCCCTCAGCGGCCTCGGGCGGAGCGAGGACCATGCCGAACCGAAACCGACCCGGGCCGGGCCGGAAGGCCCCGAGGTCGGGACAGCACCGGCCAAAGCCACGCCCGAGGCGCTGGTGGCCCAACCGGGATTGGCCCCGGTCGGGCGGGAACCGCCCAAGCCCCAGAAGCGGCGGGCCGCGGCCTCGCTGCCCACCACCCTGGACAGCCTGCTCGCCAACAAGCCGGCCGAGCCCGAGGAGGCACCTCGCCCCTGGTGGCGACGCGCCCCGAGGCCCGAGCCGCGGGAGGCAGCCGACAAGGGGGAATAGGGAGACGACGACGACGACGACGACGACGACGGTCCTGACCGGAGGTTCTCCGGCCCGGAACCTCCGGAGATGGAGCTCCCGGTCGAAGACCCCGTCGTCGTTTCCTTGTCGCACCCATTCCCCGGGGCCTGGTTTGACCCATGGAATTCACGTGCTGCCCAGCCGGTCCGCAGGCGCCTCTCAGCTGGCATTTAAGTGCGCATCGGATAGTCGACAGGCAGGGGGTTGTCGCAGGCTCGTCAACGAGCCGAAGGGTGAGCATGAATCCGATCAAGGCTGTGGCCAGCAGACTCCATTCGCACAAAGGGTTCACCTACGTCATGGACAGCACCCTGTGGGAGTGCGACAGCTGCGGCGAGAGGTTGAGTCATCTCGCCAAGATCCGGCACCCCAAGAGCTGCCCCAACAGGGCCTTGCCGGCGGTCGCCGACGAGCCGAGGATCAGCGAACTGCGGCCAAAGCGTTCTGATGGCGGTGGCGGAACTCGCTCGGAGGACTCCGGCCGCGACAGCGCCGCGGGGTAACCGATCGACGGTGCGCCACCGCACCGGTGGTGGGCATCGGGCAGAGTAATGGGCATGGCCGGCCACCGTGAGATCATTGATCGGCTGCGCCGGGTCGCCGGCGATCGGGTCATCGTCGATCCCGACCTCATCGCCTCCTACACGACGGACTGGACCAGGCGATTCGCGGGACGCTCGGCCGTGGTGGTCAGGCCGGGCTCCACCGATGAGGTTGCCGCCATCGTGCGGGCCTGCCGGGAACTCGGCGTCGCCCTGGTCCCCCAAGGAGGTAACACCGGACTGGTCGGCGGGGGCGTTCCCCTCCACGGCGAGGTGGTCATGAGCCTGCGAGGCCTCCAGACCCTCGAGCCGATCGACACCATGTCCGGACAGGTCACCGCCGGTGCCGGGGTGGTGCTGTCCGCCCTGCAAGAGGCGGCCCGGACCGCCGGCTGGGCGTACGGGGTCGATCTGGCCAGCCGCCAATCGGCGACGGTGGGCGGGATGGTGGCCACGAACGCCGGCGGGACGCACGTCATCCGCTACGGGGACACCCGGGCACAGGTGCTCGGCCTGGAAGCCGTGCTCGGAACCGGCTCGGTGATCTCGCACCTCGGCGGGCTGGTCAAGGACAATACGGGCTACGACCTGCCCGGCCTGATCTGTGGCAGTGAAGGCACCCTGGCCATCGTGACCGCAGCCCGGCTGCGCCTGGTCCCTGCCACCTCCCACCGCACCGTCGCCGTGCTCGCCTTCCCCACCGTGGCCCGGGCCGTGGACGCGTCGGTCTCGCTGCGGTTGGCCATTCCCGCGCTGGAGGCGGCCGAGCTGTTTCTCGCCCCCGGCCTCGAGCTGGTCTGTTCGGTGACCGGGATGGCCCCTCCGTTCTCCTCGCCACACGCCGTCTACCTCCTGGTGGAGGCGGCCGATCGCACCGACCCGACGGAGGCGCTGGCCGCGGCGACGGCTTCGCTCGGCCAGATGATCGACGCCGTCGTGGCCACCGAACCCACCCGGCGTGCCGAGTTGTGGCGCTACCGCGAAGCGCACACTGAGGCCATCAACACCCTGGGCCCACCACACAAGCTGGACGTCACCGTGCCGCTCCCCAGGCTCGCCGAGTTCATCGACACCGTTCCCGGGCTGGTGCGGAGCGTCGCACCCGAGGCCCGCACCTGGTTGTTCGGGCACGTCGGGGACGGGAACATCCACGTGAACGTGAGCGGTCTCCCGCCCGACGACGATCGGGTCGACGAGGCCGTCGTCGCCCTGGTGGCCTCGTTCGGCGGCAGCATCAGCGCCGAACACGGTATCGGGACAGCCAAGCGGCAGTGGCTGCACCTGTCACGCGGCGCGGAGGAGATCGACGCCTTCCGAGCTCTCAAAGGGGCGCTCGACCCCGACCGGGTGCTGAACCCCAACGTGCTGCTTCCACCCATCGGGGGATGATCCCGCGACGACGAGTGGTGCGGCCGGAGCCGAATCTGGAGACCGGCCTAGTTCTGTGAGCACTCGGCGCACCGACCGAGGATGGCGAAGTGATGGGGGTCGATGGTGAACCCGAGCTGCCGTTTGGCCTTGCGGGCCAGCTCGGCGAAGAGCTCGTCTCTGGCCTCGACCCGCTTCCCACACTGGTCGCAGACGAAGTGGGCGTGGGCGTGGGCGGCCAGGAGGTAGGTGGCCGGGCCGTGACCCAGGTGGGCGTGTTCGATGACGCCCAGCTTCTGGAGCTCCTCCAGATTCCGGTAGATGGTGGAGAGATGGACGTCGGGGGCCCGCCGCTGGACGGATGCGGTCAGCTCTTCGGCGGTCAGATGGCTGTCCGTCTCGAAGAGGATCTCGAGAATGATCCTGCGGGACGGCGTGGCCCGGCCTCCCCGGGCCCGGACCAGGGCGAAGACGTCATCGACCGTGGTCGGTGGCCCGCCGGCGGCGGCCGGGGACGAGGCCTGCTTGCTCATTGGTAGTCAGGGTAGACGGCGGCACCTCATCCGGGAACGTAACTTGTTGCGAATAGATTGCAACTGGGTAGGATACGCACCGAGTCCACGACGGACCGGGCGTCAGGAGGAGGAGTTCGTTCATGGTCATGACCGAGGTGGCGCGGCCCGTGGCTCCCCCCGCCGGACGGCTCACCAGATTGCATCGCTCCCTCAGCCCGGCCGAGTGGCGTCGGACGAGGTGGATGTTCGGCTCCATCGTGGCCCTGCACGTCATCGGCTTCGGGGTGTTCATCGCCTTCGTGGTTCCCAACCACTACAAGGGCCTCGGGATCGGGGTGAGCGTGCTCGCCTACACCCTCGGCCTCCGCCATGCCTTCGACGCCGACCACATCTCGGCCATCGACAACACCACCCGCAAGCTCATGCACGAGCGCCGGGGGGTGGAGGGGTCGAAGCGGCCCGTGAGCGTCGGCTACTGGTTCTCGCTCGGGCACTCGACCATCGTGGTGGCCATCGGGGTGGGCATCGTCGTGGCCGAGAAGACCGTCTTCGGAGCCGTCTCGAACACCCACTCGGGTCTGGAGCAGTTCGGGGGCGTCTTCGGCACCATCGTGTCGGCCACCTTCCTCTACCTGATCGCCATCCTCAATTTCGTCATCCTGGCCGGGATCGTCAAGGTGTTCCGGGACATGCGCAAAGGGACCTTCGATGAGGCCGAGCTGGAGCAGCATCTGCAGAACCGCGGGCTCATGTACCGCTTCTTCGGCAAATGGATGGGGTCGATCACCAAGGAGTGGCAGATGTACCCGGTGGGGGTGGTGTTCGGCCTCGGCTTCGACACGGCCACCGAAGTCGCCCTCCTCGCCACCACCGCCGTGCTCGCCACCCAGCACCTTCCCTGGTACTCCATCATGTGCCTGCCCATTCTCTTCACCGCGGGCATGGCCCTCATGGACACGCTCGATGGCTGCTTCATGAACGTCGCCTACGGCTGGGCGTTCTTCAATCCGGTTCGCAAGGTCTATTACAACCTGGCCATCACCGGGCTGTCGGTGGCCATCTGCTTCTTCATCGGCACCGTCGAACTGCTCGCCCTGCTGCCGGCCGAGTTGCATCTCCACGGTCAGTTCTGGAATGACATGGCCGGATTCAACATCAATACGGCCGGCTTCATCATCGTGGGCATGTTCATCGTGACCTGGGCGGGGGCGCTGCTCATCTGGCGCTACGGCAGGATCGAGGAGAAGTGGAGCGCCGAACTCAGGGGTGCGGAGCCAGCCTGACGGTCCGGCCGCCCTGGCGCCGGCCGTGAAAGGTCGGGCCTCGACCCCTCAGGTGCCGCAGGGAAGGCTCGAGTACCAACTCGGTTGCGACTGTGGGGGCAGCGTGGCCCGGTGGGCCTGGGCCAGCGAGCTGGCATGGGACCGGCCCAACGACACCAGCTGCGGCAGCAGTCGCTGACCCACCCACTGACCGCCCGGGACGGTGAAATGGACGCCGTCGCCACACCGGAGGGGGACACCGTCCACCTTGGCGGCGTACCGGCCCGACGGCGAGACCAACGACCCCAGGTCGATCACGCTGGCCACCGACGGGCTGCCCGCCACCGCCGTCTTCAGCAAGGCGTTGTCAGCCGTCACCCGGGCCGGAGCGTTCTCCGGCCACGGCTGCCCGTCACCCTGCTCCCCGCTGTCGTAGTACGGGGAGGTCAACATGACCACGTGCGCACCACCGGAGCCGAGTACGGCGATCGCCTGTCGGAACCGGAGATCGGCCCACCGGTCGAATGCCGGCTGGCCGACATGCTGCCAGGATCCGTTGAGCTCGGTGTCGAGCGTGTCCGCCCGGGCCAGGTAGACGACCACGTCCGGGTCGAACTCGCCCACCAGGGAGCGATAGGCGGTCAGGAGATGCCCGGGATTTCCCGCCTCACAGGGCAGTCCCGGGGGGACGGTGTACCACAGCACCCGCACCTGGCTCGCTTCGGCCAGCGAGCAGCCGGGCGCCCCCTCGTTCACCACCTGGGCCCCGTACCGGGCGGCGACGGTGGACATCCCCACCCCGAGTGAGCCGGCCATCGAGTCGCCGACGATGAGGATCCGTACCGGCTGGGCGGACCCGGGCGTGTCGGTCGACCCGGCCAGGAACGGGAGTTGGTGCTGGCCCACCGCGGCATCGGCGCTCGGGACATAGGCCGACAGGGAAGGTACGAGCAGCGGCATCAGCGAGACGGTCACGGCGGCGACGGGCACGGCCACCCACGAACGCCACCCGGCCAGCGCGCCGCGACGGACGGGCATCTCGACCAGGTGGAAGGAGGCGGCCGCGATGACCACGATGACCACCATGCGGGCGGCCAGCAGGGGAACGCCCTGCAGGTGGGTGCGCCCCGAGGTCATGACCAGAAGGACGGGCAGGTACCAGAGGTACATGCCGTAGGAGATGCGCCCGAGGTACGGCAACGGAGGGACGGACAGGACCTTGCCCACCGGGTGGTCGGCGATCAGTGTCACGGAGCCGATCACCGCCGCGGTGGCGAGGGCCAGAAGCAAGAATCCACCGTGGAAGGTGAGGGTGGACGTCTCGGTGACCGTCCGCCACATCACCAGGACCACCACCGCACCGACCAGGCCCGCCGACCAGAGAGCTATCCGTCCCCGGCGGGTGCGGACCGGACCCCAGAGGAGGGTCACCGCGGCGAGGGCCGCACCCACCAGCAGGCTCTGGGCCCTCGTATCGCTCCCGTAGTACGCCCGGTTGATGGCCGTCGTGGTCAGGGCGCTCCCAACCGGGGTGATGAGGGCCATCAGCACGGCCGACCCGAGGGCTCCGACCGCGGCCACGACCGCCACCACCGCCAGGCGCCCCTTGGCCCCGGTCGGGGCCCCGTCCCGGCGGTGTCGGAGTCGGAGGCCGCCGACCAGGGCCAGGACGACGAGCGGCCACACCAGGTAGAACTGCTCCTCGATGGCCAGGGACCAGGTGTGGAGGAGCGGCGACGGGTTGGCCACCGTGTCGAAGTAGCTCGTGTGGGCCGCCATCAGATGCCAGTTGGCGAAATAGCCGACCGTGGCCAGCGTGTCGCCCAGGAGACCCGGTGACCCGAGCACCTGGGGCAACAGGACGGCGGTCAACCCGACGACCCCCAGCATGAGGAAGAGGGCAGGGAGCAGCCTTCGGGCCCGACGGGCCCAGAAGGACCGGAGGGCCACTCCCCCGGTCCTGCGCCACTCGACCAGGAGCAGCGAGGTGATCAGGTAGCCCGACAGGACGAAGAACACGTCGACCCCGAAGTAGCCGCCGATGGCCGAGCTGGGCCAGGCATGGTAGAGGATGACCGCGGTGACGGCGAAGGCACGCATCCCGTCGAGCGGGGTGACCCGGGCCCGGTCGTGGGCTCCCGGCGTGGGGTCCTGCACCGGCGTCATCGAACTGCTCGTCGACCGCAATGCACCCCCCTTTGGTGAAGTCTCAGCCCCCGGCAAAGCCGAACTATACCGAAGGCCCGTTCAGAGCCGGCCTGAGGAACGGTACCCTCCCCACCCGGCCGGAAACCCGGCGGTCGGACCCACCACCCACCGACGACGCTCAGTGGGCTGCGGCCGAGGTGGCCGCAGCCCCGGATTCCGCCGAATCGACCTGGTCACGACCGGGGTTGGCGTCGATCAGGATGCCACCGATCACCGCGGCCACCACCAGGGAACCGGCGGCCCACGCACTGGCCACGGCATAGCCGTGCACCGTGGCCTTCAGCACCGTGGCCGGAGTCCGGACGTGCGAGGCGAGATAGGCCGCGGCGGCGGTAGCGGCGATGGTGTTCAAGAGCGCGGTGCCGATGGAGGCGCCGATCTGTTGCGAGGTGTTGGTGGTCGCCGAGGTGATGCCGACGTCCCTGGGCTCGGCCTTGTTGGTGGCCGTGCTGATGCACGGCACCAGCGCCAGTCCGAGCCCGAAGCCCAACAGGAGTTCGGTCGGCAGCAGGTGGGTGGCGTACGACGCGTCGGGAGTGAGCTGGGTCAGGAGGCCCACGCCCAGAGCAGCGATCAGCATCCCCGGGACGACCAGGAGTCGGGTGCGCAGGTAGGGCATCACCCGGCTGGCCAGCTGGGTGGAGGTCAGGCCATTGACCGCCATCAGCGGAAGGAAGGCCACACCGGTCTTCAGTGGGGAGTAGTCGTCGACGGTCTGCAGCAGATAGGTGAGCGAGAGGAACGTCCCGTACATGGCCAGCACGGCGAAGATGATGGCCAGAAAGGATCCGGCCCGGTTGCGGTCGGCCAGAATGCGCATGGGCAGGAGCGGGCTGGCCACCTGGGTCTGGACGATCACGAAGATGAACAGCAGCAGTGCAGCCACGACCAGCGGGACGATGACATGGGCTGAGCTCCATCCCGAGGTCGCGGCCTCACCCAGCCCGTAGACCAGGGCCACCAGACCGCCACAGCCGAGAATGGCGCCGGGTATGTCGAGCTTGACCCCGAGGTTGCCCGACCGCTCGGGAATCATGGTGACGGCGCCGAAGGCGACCAGTGCGGCGATGGGCAGGTTGACGTACAGGCACCACCGCCAATCGACGTACTGGGTGAGGAAACCACCGAGGATGAGCCCGAACGCGGCTCCGCTCACGGCGATGGCGACATAGATCCCGAAGGCCCGGCCCCGCTCGCGTGGATCGGTGAAGGTGGTGGCCAACAGCGACAGGACCGACGGGGCCAACAGGGCTCCGAACGACCCCTGCAGGGCGCGGGCTCCGATCAGCATGGCGGTGTCCTGGGAGGCACCACCGATGGCCGAGGCCACCGCGAAGCCCACGACCCCGATGATCAGGGTGCGTTTGGGCCCGACCAGGTCACTGATGCGGCCACCCAGGAGTAGCAGGCCGCCGAACCCCAGCGTGTAGGCCGTCACCACCCACTGTCGGTCGGCGTTGGAGAACCCGAGCGACCGCTGGGCCGAGGGGAGGGCGATGATCATGATGGTGGTGTCGAGCACCACCATGAGCTGGGCGCCGGCGATGATGACGAGGATCCACCAGTGGGCCCGGGACGTGGCCCCCGATGGCCCGGTCCGGCCGCCCACCGTCTCCACGTCGGTCACCGACGGTGCCCGCTCAGCCGGGCCCTCGATGTCGTCGTCCGCTCCTCGGGAGTACGTCGCCAACCGGTCAGACCCCGGGGAAGATCCGACGCAGGACATCGAGATCGACCCCGGCGGTCTGCAGCGCCGGTGCGTGGGCCGGGTCGAGACGACCGTAGAGGAGTCGGATGAACGCCTCCGCCGGTAGCTCCAGCGTGGCGGCTGCCGGCGAGGACCCCGCGTCGGGGCCGCGGCCGTTGTCCAGACCCTCGAGCGCAGCCCCCTCGGCCCCGGCCACCAGCAGAAACCTCCGGGCCGGATCGTGGGTGACGACGTTGACCCGCAGCGGCGCCTCGACCGGCGTTCCGGTCCGCGCCACGAGGGAGCCCATCGTGTCGATGAGCAGCCCGACGGCATCGGGGGCGATGACCGCAGTCGGGTTGCGGGTCACCTCGACGTCCCAGGTATGGAGGGCATGTTCGCCCAGTCGAAGCCTCACCACATCCGAGAGCCTCTGCTCCGCCCCGAACATCGACAGGACCCAACCCTGGCGCTCCGCTTCACTCAGCCCGTGCAGTTCGTCGAGGAGCTTGCGATCGGAGACCAGGGCATCGGCGGCCTGCATCTCGGGTGGTTTGGCGTTCCATCGCTCCCAGATGGGCTGGAACGCGTCCGGGCCCGGTGCCGGCTCACCCCGGCGTCCGGCTTCGACGAACAGGATGAAGATCTCCGCCCCGGATCCGAGGTGGGAGAGGACCTGGGCCACCGACCACTCGGCGGCATAGGACGGACCGGCCACTTGTTCGGCGGTCAGGTCGGCCACCTGCGCGGCCAGCCGGTGGTGCGAGCTCGTCGCCGCCGCGAGCCAGCGATCGAGTGATGCCGTGTCCTCAGTCATGCCTCATCCTCGTTCGTCCTTGTCGTCAGTTCGGGATGTAGTCGAACGTGTCGGGATCCGGCCCCGTCCGCTCGTCCCGGTTGAGAGCCGTCACCCGGTCCATGTCCGCGGCCGCCAACTCGAAGTCGAAGATCTCGAAGTTCTCCTGCATGCGGGAGGGGGTGACCGACTTCGGGAACACGATGTCACCGCGCTGGATGTGCCAGCGCAACACCACTTGCGCCGGGGTCTTCCCGACCGCGGCGGCGATGTCCCTGACCGCCGGGTCATCGAGCACCTTGCCCTGGGCGATCGGTGACCACGCCTCGGTGGCGATCCCGTGTCCGGCGTCGTAGGACCGCACGTCGCCCTGGGTGAGATAGGGGTGCACCTCGACCTGGTTCACCGCGGGTACGACGTCGGTGTGGGCCCGCAGTCGCTCGAGGTGTGAGGGCTGGAAGTTCGACACGCCGATCGATCGGGCCCGGCCGTCACGTTGGAACTCCTCGAGCACCAACCAGGTCGACACAAAGTCGCCGCCGTAGAGCGTGGGCAGCGGCCAGTGGATCAAGAAAAGATCGACAAAGTCGAAGCCCAGCTCGAGCAACGTCTCGTCGAAGGCCCGGCGGGCGTCGTCGGGACGGTGGAATCCGTTGTTCAGTTTGCTGGTGACGAACACGTCCGACCGGTCGAGACCCGATCGGGCCACGGCCCGGCCGACCCCTTTCTCGTTCCGGTACATCTCGGCGGTGTCGATGTGCCGGTAGCCGATGTCGAGGGCCCTGGCCGTGGCCGCCTCGGTCTCTGCCGGCGGGATCTGGAACACCCCGAAGCCGAGCTGGGGGATGGAGCGGCCGTCGTTGAGGGGAACGGCGGGGACGGGGTCCGCACCGGGTCCATGGAGATCCACTTCGACTTCCTCCTCATCTCCGCCCGTCCGATCGAGACCGACCCTACCGGGGTCCATCCCCGCACGCGATCACAGCCCTACAGTCCGGCAGTCCGTGTGGCCCGTGTGGCCCGTGTGGCCCGTGTGGCCCCGGTGGCCCCGGTGGTCCGGTGGCCCGGCAGTCCGGCGCCCGGCAGCCCCGGTGGTCCGGCGATCCCGGTCACCGGGTCACCGACCACGCCTCCGTCACTCAGCTGTAGTCGACCTGACCCGCACCCGGGGTGCCGATGGCGAAGGCCAGGCCTCGCAGCGGGGCGTTCTTGCTGGCCGGCCAGATGCTGTGGGTGGTGTCCGGCGGCGTGTAGACGAGATCGCCGGTGTGGACCTCCCGCTCCTCGTCGGCGATCTTCATGATGCCGTGGCCGGCCAGGATGTAATAGAACTCGTGGGTCGGGTGGGAGTGCGCCTCGACGGCGCCACCGCCGGCGATCTCCCACTCGCTGACCAGTTCGAGGAATCCGCCCTCGGTCGCAGCTCGCATCTCCTGCGGCGGGACGAGCCACCAGACCGGGGTGGTGCCGTTGTGCTCGATGACCGGGGCCACGCCCTCGTTCGACCGGATGTCCATAGCCGGAACTCTCCTTTGACGGTGGATCCCAAAAACTGTAGCGGCGACACCCCAACCCGGACGATCGCCTCCGCGACCCGTTCCACCATCGCCTATCCGTGCTGCCAGAAACGGCCCTGCAGGCTCTGGATCCCCCGGAGGGCGACACGGTCGAGGCGGGCGAGATCATCCTCGTCGATGCTCCACCCCAGTGCGCCGGCGTTCTCCTCCGCCTGCTTTCGGTTCTTGGCCCCGGGTATCGGGACCGCCCCTTTGGCCATGACCCAGTTCAGCGCCACCTGGCTGGGCACCTTTCCTCCGTACTTGTCGCCGATACGGCGCAGCTCGGCCACCACCCCGTCGACCACCTCCATCGGGTGGTTGGAGAAATTCCGCTTGCCCGGGGGTGGGTTCGAGGCCGAGTACTTGCCGGTCAGCCGGCCCTGGCCGATGGGTGAATAGGCCAGGGGGAGGACGCCGAGCTCCTGGCAGGCTGCGATCAATCCGCCGGTCTCGGGGGACCGCCTGAGCAGTGAGAACTCGATCTGGTTGGTGGCCAGCCGCATGTCGTGGCGCTGCAGCGCCTCGGCCATCGACCGGGTCTCCTTCACCGAGTAGTTCGAGACGCCCACCGCCTTGACCAGGCCGGCCTGGTGGGCGTCGGCCAGGGCGGCGGCCAGGGCCGAGTGGGAACGGAGACTGACCGGGCCGTGGAGTTGATAGAGGTCGACGGCGGGGACACCGAGGCGGCTCAGCGAAGCCCGGAGGGCCTTCATGAGTGCGCCGCGGACCTCCAACTTCCAGGGCGAGGGCATGAACTTGGTGGCGATGACGGCCGACCGGGCCCGCTCGGGATCCTCGGTCAGCAGGGCCCCGAGGATCCGCTCGCTCTCCCCCCGGCCGTACACCTCGGCGGTATCGAACAGGGTCACGCCGGCGTCGATGGAGGCACCCCACGCCCCCTTGATCGATTCCCGGGTGAGGTCGGCGTCGTAGCCGCCCATGCCCCAGGTGGATCGGTCGCCCCAGGCCCAGGTGCCCACCCCGATCGGGGGAATCGACACATCGGAGCCGGCGAGGGTGTACTGGTCGGGGATCATCGCTGTACGGTACCGCCCCCGCACGGTTTCCGGCGGTGTGATGGACTCATTGCATGGATCGGACCGGGCCCGGGCTGCGATGTGCGGTCGTCGGCGCCGGCATGGCCGGCATTCTCAGCGCCATCAAGCTGACCGAGGCCGGCCTCACCGACTTCACTGTCTACGAGAAGGGCGACGGCGTCGGGGGCACCTGGCGGGAGAACACCTATCCGGGCCTCTCGTGTGACGTGCCCTCGCACCTCTACTCGTACTCGTTCGCTCCGACGCCGGAGTGGAGCCACCGCTTCTCCCCCGGCGCCGAGATCCACTCCTATCTCCAACGGGTGGCCGAGGACCGGGGCGTCCTGCCCCGCATCCGGTTCGGCGACCCGGTCGTCTCCTGCGTCTCGACCGACGGACGGTGGGCGGTGGAGACAGCCGCCGGACACCGCGACCAGGTGGACGTGGTCATCGCCGCCACCGGCGTGCTCCATCATCCCCGCTACCCGGAGATCGACGGGTCGGACCGTTTCGCAGGCGCGACGTTCCACAGCGCCCGTTGGGACCACGGTGTGCCGCTCGACGGTGCACGGGTGGGGATCATCGGCACCGGGTCGACCGCGGTACAGATCGTGTCCGCCATCGTCGACCGTGTCGCCCATCTCTCCCTGTTCCAGCGCACCGCGCAGTGGGTGATGCCCCAGGAGAATCCCGCCTACTCCGAGGCGGAGCGGGAAGCGTGGCGCCACCACCCCGATGACCTGGCCCGGACCCGCCAGGATCTCTCGGACATGTTCGACATCTTCTCCAACGCCGTGGTCGACGTCGAGTCGGCCGAGATCAAGATGATCGAGCAGGCGTGCCTGGCCAACCTGGAGGACAGCGTGCACGATCCGGCGCTGCGCGAGCGGCTGCGCCCCGACTACCGTGCGGCCTGCAAGCGGCTGATCATCTCGCCCGATTTCTACGACGCCATCCAGAAACCCGGTGCCGAACTGGTCACCGAGCCCATCAGGCGAATCGAACCGGCCGGCGTACGCACGGTGGACGGTCGGCTCCACGAGCTCGACGTGCTCGTCCTGGCCACCGGGTTCAAGGCCGATTCCTTCATGCGCCCGATGGAGGTCGTCGGCCGCCACGGCGTCACCCTCGACCAGGCCTGGACCCCCCGACCCGAGGCCTACCTGTCCATCTCGGTGCCCGGCTTTCCCAACTTCTTCATGCTCAACGGCCCCAACGGGCCGGTCGGGAACTTCTCGCTCATCGAGGTGGCCGAGTTGCAGTTCCACTACATCATGCAGCTTGTCGAACGCCTTCGGTCGGGCCAGTGCCGTGAGGTGTGTGCCACCCGAGACGCCCTGGCTGCGTTCGAACGGGACCGCGAGCAGGCCGCCCAACAGACCGTGTGGGTCACCGGTTGCCGGAGCTGGTACCTCGACGACCGGGGGCTGCCGACGGGCTGGCCGTGGTCGTTCATCCGCTTCCGTGACGAGATGCGGGCACCGGATCCGACCGCCTACGAGTTCGCCTAGGCGCCGTCGCATCGGACCGATCGGCGGACGGCGTTCACCCGATCCGACGGCCGCCGCCGGCCAGGTACTCGACCACGGCCTGCTCGATGCACCGGGCCGTGTCGGCCAGGGCGCGCTCGGCTCCGAACCGCTCGCTGAGCGACACCACCGTGGCGCCGGATCCCTCCACCTCGGCCACCGTCTCGGGTGATGCCCTCCCGGCCACCACCAGCACGGGCACGTCGGCCTCGGAGGCATCGGCCAGAACGGAGCCGACGACCTTGCCCATGAGCGAGGTCGCATCCAGCGCCCCTTCACCGGTCACCACCAGTTGGCTGTGCTCCAGCAGATCTCGGAAGCCGAGCACTTCGGTCACCACCTCGTAGCCGGACCGGAGCCGTCCGCCGAGGGCGACGATGGCGCCACCCAACCCGCCGGCGGCACCGGCCCCGTCGATCGACCGGACGTCGATCCCGTACCGGTCCTCGTACTGCTCGGCCGTCGCCTCCAACCGGGCCTCCAGTTCGACGACCTGGGCGGGCGTGGCCCCCTTCTGGGGGCCGAAGCGGCTGGCGGCCTCGACGAACCCGACCCCGACGTCGCAGGCCCCCACCAGTGCCACCGGCCCGAGCCCGCCGGCCGCCTCGATGACTTCGAGCGCCCCCAAACCCCCATCGGTGGTGGCCGACCCGCCGAGGCCCACCACGACGGTGGCGGCCGTGCCCCGATCCTCCCGCTCCGGGCCTTCGGGGGGACGACCCGGTGCCGACGACCGACCCTGGGACAGACCGCGGGCGGCGGCCAGGATGAGCTGTCCGGTGCCCCGGGTCGTCGCCCGTACGGCATCGTTCCCCGCGGCCCCGCCGACCAGCGCCAATCCGGAGGCCTGGGCCATCTCGACCACGGCCAGGTCGC
Source organism: uncultured Acidimicrobiales bacterium (assembly GCA_963713625.1). Classification (GTDB taxonomy): domain Bacteria; phylum Actinomycetota; class Acidimicrobiia; order Acidimicrobiales; family RAAP-2; genus Bog-756. The sequence continues at coordinate 166,330 of CAVQMN010000004.1, forward strand.
CCTTCCGGAGCCATACCGCATCCACCGGATCCCCGAGGGGGCCCTCGACCTCGACCGACTCCAGGGCCCCGCCCAGTCCCACCAGGACATCGAGCAGTCCTTCGCCGCCGTCAGCCAGCGGAAGCTGCCGCACCGACCATCCGAGAGGCGATGCGGCCCGGGAGATGGAGGCCGCCACCTGCTGGGCCGTGACAGTCCCCCGGAACTTGTCCGGGGCGGCCAGGAGCGTGGGCACCCTCAACGCCCCACGGCGCCGAGATACGTCTGGCCCCGCGTCGCCCGGTGGTGTGGATGCTCCCGTTGCACGCCCAACGTCTTAGCCCAGGGGGTGACGGCCCGCGGCGCCTCCGGCGCCCCCGAGTTCCTCCATGGCGCCGAACGCGGGGGAAAGACCTCGGGTAGCCTCCCGTGGGTGATGACCGGCGAACCCGCGGAATCGGGTCCGAACGGGCCGACCGCGGCGCCGCCGAACGGGCCGATGACGCCGAACGCCGAAGGGGGCGCCTCCGTCGGGAGGTCCGCGCTCTCCGAGTCGGAGCGAACGGCTGCCTTCACCACCGGCCGGGCGCCGCTCGACCGGTCTGCCGCGCTGCGGGCCGGTCCGGTCCCCATACCCCGCAGATTCGTCCTCTGGGTCATCATCGCCTTCGCCGTGCTCGGACTGGGAGGCATCGTGGCCGAGAAGCTGATCGGCAACGCCGGAGTGGGAGCGTTGGGCGCCACCCCGATCACCACACTGGCCGGCACCGGCGGTCCGGCAACCACCACCGCCACCGCACCGGTTACCCCCACCGCCCCCGACACTCCCCCGGTCAACGCATCTCCCAGTGCGGTGATCGGCCTGACCCATCTCACCGGTCGCCCCGCCCCGGCCATTTCCCTCCAGGACCAGAACGGCAGGTCGTGGACGCTGGCCGACGCCGCGGGCAAGGTGGTCGTCCTCACCTTCTTCAACGCAGAGTGCAACGACATCTGCCCGGTGCTGGCCCAGGAAATCCTCCAGGCCGACCGGCTCCTTGGAAGCCGGAGGGCCGACGTGGACTTCGTGGTGGTGAACTCCGACCCCCTCGAGACCTCGCTGGCCCCCTCCCCTCCGGCCATCACCCGGACGGGCCTCACCCGGCAGCCGAACATCACGTTTCTCAATGGACCGCTCGCCGGCCTCGACCAGGTCTGGAAGCAGTACGGGGTGACCATCGCCGTCGACAACACCGACCGGGTGATCTCCCACAACGACGTGATGGACTTCATCGGTCCGCACGGACAGCTGGAGCTCGGGGCTTCGCCGTTCGCCGACGAGAGCACGCTCGGCATCTACAGTCTGCAACCCGCCACCATCCACGCGTTCGCCCATGGGGTGGCCAACTCGGCCTCCGGTCTGATCGAAGGGTCGTCATGACAGAAGAGAGTGCCCCCGGGCCCGAGGATCCGTTCACCATCGGCGCCATCATCGCCCAGGCCCCGGAGAAGCCCGTCTGGTACAAGCGGGGCTGGGTCCTGGCCACCGCGGGGGTGGCCGTCGTCGTGCTGGCCTCGGTCGCCGTCGATCTGCCCAGCCACACCACGGTGGCCTCGGACATCGCCGACCAGACCAGCATCATGCAGCAGATCAACGGTGACATCGACGGGTGCGCCTATGGCGTCAAGGAGACCTTCACCATCTACCAGGACACCAAAAAGGGATCGCTCAGTCCCTCTGACCTGGCCGAGGCACCGTCCATGCTGCGGGACGACCAGACGGCCTGCTCATTCACCAGCAGCGAGATCTACGACCTCTCCAATGTCGAGGGCACCGGCACCCCGGCGGGCAAGAACATCGGGGACGTGGTCAATGTGGTCACCCTGTGGGCGACGTCCGACGCCCTCGGGGCCATCGAGGACATCCAGAACCTCCACAGCGATCCGGGCAGCGCGGCCATCATCGCCAATCTCTCCAAACAGGAGACAGCCCTCGCCCGGGACCGGACCCAGGCCGACGACGACGTGAGCGCGGCCGACCGCATCCTGAGAGCCAAGCTTCCCATGCCGGCGCTGCCCGACCTGCCCCGGCTGCCCGGAACGACCTGACCGGACGCTCCGCCCGGCCCGACCGACCCGTCGCCCCCCGACTACGGGGCCGGATGGCCGGGGCCCAGGGTCCGGCCCCGGATCCGTTCCTGGCGTACCAGGTGGTGGAGCTCCTCGTCAGGGTCCTCCTCGGACTGCAGCCAGCGGACCAGGTTCCAGTAGACCACCGGGATGAAGGCGCAGGCAGAGACGAACCAGAGCAGCCCGGTGGTCAGTTGCTGGTCGGCCGACAGGCTGAAACCGGTACCGGCGTGGTGGGGATAGGCCGGATACCACGAGCTGTGTGACAGGCCCACCAGGTAGGCGAGGATCCAGACCGTCCACATGGAGAGGGCGGCCAGTGCCACCCGGCCCGGTCTGGTCAGCCTCGGCGTCAGCGGGGGTGATTCGACCAGCTCGAGCCACAGCCCGGCACCCACCACGATCAGCGTGCCCGCCTCCACGGCCAGAAGCCACGGATGCCGCCGCAGCCCGTCGACGGCCAGAGGCGTCCGCCAGACGATGGCCCCGGCCAGGTACAGGCAGGCGAAGCACGCCGTCCGCAGCGTTTCGGGGTGGCGACGTCGACCCTGGGCCAGGCGGTCGATCGGGCCCGCAGCCTCCGCCGTGGGGGCCAGCGGCTGCCCATCATCGTCGAGTCGCGGGGGTCGGCGCGAGGCCAAACCGAGCAGCACCCAGGGGGATCCGATGACCGCCAGCGCCGGGATGACCACGGCGAAGAAGGCGAACTGCAGGGCTTCGACGAACTCGTAGCGACGGGCCCACGGGGCCATCGGCGGGAGGAGCCACAGAACCAGGAGAAGCCCGGCCAGGATCAGGCTGGCCCGCCGGAGGAAGTGGTGCGGTTGGGCTGGCTGGTGCCGGGACCGGTCTGGCTCGGCCCCGGGCGTCACCGCCGGTTCGTGCGACGCTGGAAGAAACCCCAGAGCATGACCAGGAACAGCGTGCCGAGGGGGATGGCGACAGTCAGGACCTCGGGACCGATATAGATGTCGGTGGCAATGCTCACGGGCGGACCAACCTCGCTATCGCTTTCCATCCATCGTACTCGGGACGCCGGCCATGGTCACCAGGCCCTCTCAGATCAGGTAGAAGAACACCCAGAACAACGCACTGATCACGGCCATGAAACCGAAGAAGTAGGTGCATGACTCCACATTGGCCCGGAAGAGCTGGGCCGCGGGACCGGTCGACGTGGCCAGTGAGCCCTCCTCGGGGACGAGCCGGCTCAGCCGGTGGGAGAGCGCCAGGTTGGTCTCCATCCAGTACAGGCCGCCGACCAGCATCATGATGTTCATCACGGCCCAGCCGATGAAGCACGACGCGTAGCCGCTCGAGCCGGGGAAGAACGGGAGCTGGGTGAACTGCCAGACCTGGAGGCCGATGGCCAACAGGATGCCGCTCACAGCGACCCAGCCGCTCACCTGCCAGTCGAGCAGTGAGCCCGAGCGCATCCGCCACTGGCCGTAGATGGCCAGCAGCACCGAGGCCAGGACGACGGCGAAGATGGTCCAACCGATCCCGGTGGGAGCGGTGACCCCGCCCGGGCGCCACAGCTTTCCCGAGTTGTTCGACTTCAGGTAGAAGTAGGCGAAGGCCAGCGAGGCGAAGAGGAAGGTGAACATGCCGATCAGGAGGCGGCCACCCGTCCAGTACGAGCTGACCGCGGCCCGCAGTTCGAACTCCCGCTCCTCGGGAGTCTCGCTGAACAGGGGCTTGTCGGTGTTGTCCGTATAAAGGGGAACGTCAGACGTTTCGGTCACCGCGTTGTCTCCACTCATTGGACGGGCGGGCGGGGATCTTCGGCGACACTCGCCGGGGACGAGGCACCGGACGCCACCAGCTCCCCGGATCCGAGATCGGCCACGGCGGGAGCGTCGTCCTCGCTGTAGTGGTACGGATCACTGAGCACGACGGGGATGCGCTCGAAGTTGTAGTACGGCACCGGTGTCGGCGTCTGCCACTCGAGGCCCAGTGAGTTCCACGGGTTGTTCGGCGAAGGGATGGGCTTGATGAAGATCGACCACACGAAGTTGGCGATGAAGATGAGGAACGAAGCCCCGAGGAGGAAGGCGCTGACCGAGGCGAAGTCGTTGAGCGCCTGCAGGTTCTGGGCGTACTCGAAGACCCGTCGGGGCTGGCCGAGCAGGCCGATGAGGAACATCGGGAAGAAGGTCATGTTGAAGAACACGAACATGCACCAGAAGTGGATCTTCCCGAGCTTCTTGTTCATCGTCTTCCCGGTCATCTTGGGGAGCCAGTAGTAGAGACCGCCGAAGAAGGCGAAGATCAACCCACCCATGATCGTGTAGTGGAAGTGGGCCAGGACGAAGAAGCTCCCGTGCACGGTGACGTTGACCGGAACGTCGGAGAGGAAGACACCGGTCACCCCGCCGATCAGGAAGTTGAAGAACACGGCCAGGCAGAAGAGCATGGGCACTTCGAACCTGATCTTCGCCTTGTACAGCGTTCCCAGCCCGACCAGGAAGATGAACCCGGTCGGGATGGAGATCAGCTCGGTGGTGAGCATGAACAGCGGCCGCATGTCCGGGTTGATCCCACTCTGGAACAGGTGGTGCTGCCAGACGAAGAACGACAGCAGGGCCACGCCGACCATGCCGGCGGCCGCCACCTTGTAGGCGAACAACGGTTTTCGGGTGAAGACCGGGAGGAGCTCGGCCACGATGCCGAACCCGGGCAGGGCCATGATGTACACCTCGGGATGGCCGAAGAACCAGAAGAGGTTCTGCCACAGGAACGAACTTCCCCCGTGCTCGGTGACGTAGAAGGCGGTCTGTGCGGTGTGGTCGAGGATGCCGAACAGGCCGGCGGCCACCAGGGTCGGGGTGGCCAGGGTGAGCAGGGCGCAGGTGGCCAGGATCGACCACACGAAGATGGGGATCCGGCTCCAGGTCATGCCCGGGGCCCGGTAGTTGATGATGGTCACGGCCAGGTTGAAGCCGGCGGTCATCATGCCCACGCCGATGACGGCGAAGCCGACCAGGTAGGACATCATGCCCACCCCGGCCTGGGTCTGGAGCGGCGCGTACCCGGTCCACCCGGTAGGGAAGCCCCCGTAGAACAGGGCCGAGAGGATGACGAAGTAGCCGGCGCTGAACACCCAGAAGCTGAAGGCCTCCACCCTCGGGAAGGCCGTCCGCCGGGCCCCGATCATCAGGGGGATCAGCCAGTTTCCGAGCGGTCCCACGATGACCGAGGTGGCCATCATCATCATGATGGTGCCGTGCTCGCTGACCACGGCGATGTAGGTCCCGGGGCCGAAGACGTGACTGGTCGGCGAGAGCAGCTCGGTGCGGATGGCCATGGCCAGCAGACCGCCGGTGAAGAAGAAGGTGAGGACGCCGATGACGTACTGGAGCCCGACCACCTTGTGGTCGGCGGTGTACCGGAAGTACCGGGTCCAACTGGTCGATTCGTAGTCGGGCCGGGGCTCCAGGCCCACCATCTTGGCCAGGGGGTAGTTGAGGGCGCCGATGCCGAGGAGCCAGCCGACCACGCCGAGCACCAGGCCCCCGGTGACGGCGATCGAGTTGGCCCCACTGTTGGCGACGTTGGTGTAGCCACTGGCCACGACGTTCCCGAGCCAGTGGCCGAGCAGGTAGCCGAGGACGGCGCCGATGACCGCGGTGCCGAGGTGCTGGCTGAACCAGCCCGGACGGGCGGGCAGCCCCTGGAACCCACCGAGGACGGGCGGGGTCGGGTCCGGGTAGGCGACCTCGGAGTCTCGTTCGGCGGCAAGCGTCATGGTTCGATCATCACCCCGATGAGGTCGGCTTCGTGGGAGTGGCACCGTAGACCTCTGCATTGCTGTAGGGGTCGACGTTGTCGGGATAGTAGCCACCGTCGGCGCCGTTGGCGTCCGGGACGTAGGTCCACGCGAATGCCGGCAGATTCTTGGTGTTGGCCGCAGTGGCCTGCTCGGTGCCCTTGGCCCAGGCGTAGAAGGCGGCCTTGGACACCACCTTGCCGTAGTTGAACATGGCGCCGTGCCACAGCCCGCAGAGCTCGTCGCACCGCACGGTGACGCTCCCCGTCTGCCGGGTGGTGGTGTATGCGATGTTGTCCAGCTGCGGGTTGGCGTCGGCCTTGATGCTGAGTTGGTACGCCCAGAAGTCGTGGATCACGTCGAGGGAGGTGACGTGGAAGGCGATGGTGGTGTCGTTCGGAAGCTCCAGTTGCTGGCTCTCGAAACCGCCGAAGGTCGGATACCGGTAGGTGAACTTCCACTGCTGGGCGATGACCTGTATGGGCAGCACCGAGGACGAGGTCGGGGTCCAGATCGGGTTGGGCCCCTCGCCGCCTCCGGCTCCGGCGTTGGTGATCAGCTCGACGGTGCCGAAGACGAACAGGCCGAGCACGATGACGGTGGTGGTGAGGATCCAGCCCACCTGCACCCCGAGATGGGTGCGGGCCTGGGCCCCGCCGACCGGCTCGGGGACACCCTTGCGGGTGGCCCTCCACATGATCAGGGAGTAGGCCAGGAAGACCCAGACGGCGAGGATCACCGGAAGGGCGATGAGGAAGAGGACGTTGAAGTCGAACTGGTTCTCCACCGCCGCCGAGGTCATGTCCCCCGGCGGGATGTGGGGGCCGACCAGGAAGTAGAAGAGCGGGTCGAGTACGGCGGACAGGACGGCCCAGATGATGACCATGCGCCAGATGTGGTGGGGGTCCTTGCGTAGCCGGTAGTCACCCAGATCGCCCCGACCGGGCGAGCCGCCGTCCTCGGTTCCGGTGCCGCCCTCGTCGGCTTCGGTGGTGGTGTCGGTCACGAGACGACGTCCAAGAAGCCGCCCATGTACCCGACCGTGCTCATCGGTCCCCCGTTCCCGTAGAGGAAGCCGAGGCCGCAGGGTACGAAGCACTGCCACGGATACTCACCGGGGCCCGGCGTGACGAAGGAGGCCCTGATGATGTTCATGGCCGAGCTGGGGGCGGAGCACGGAGCCTGGCTGCACACGTTGGTGGCGTTGGGCGAGACCCCGATCAGCGGGACGTTGATGCCCAGAGTGGGGATGGCGAAGGTATGTCCGACCCCGTTGCCGACGTTCGAGTTGTAGCCGTAGATCCTCTTGCCGTTGTAGATCTCGGTGCCGCCGATCGTCCCTTGGACCAGCCCCCACTGCTGGTTCCGGAGCGGGCTTCCCGAGTCGAATTGCTCGACGGTGAGGTTGATCCGGGTATGGGCCGGCACCTTCCAGATGGTCGAGTGGATCCACTGGCCCTGAGGATTTTTGACCAGGTAGGAGACCCAGGTCGGATGGTCGCCGTAGCCGGTGCCGATCGAACCCACCGTCTGCACGACCAGATTGACGGGGGCCCCGGCGGCCTGCGCCGAGGTGAAGTCGACGGTGGGAGGACCGGTCAGGAGGAACCCGAGCACGCCCCACACGGCAAAACCGGCGGCGATGATGAACAGCCCGAGAACGACCGATACCCTTCCCCCAAACGACATACTGCGCTCCCCATGTCCTCGAGGGGTCGGTCAGGTGCAGTCACCTTCCCGTTCCCGGTGGCGCCATTCGCTCCCCGACCGTTCGGGGCACTCCTCAGCCTCCAAGCGTGACAGTATGCCGAGCGATCTCGCACGTCAAGCACCTTTTCCGGCCGGGTCCGGAGGCCAGACGGGCGCTGCCCTCAGCCCGGTTCGGCGGCCTCGGCCCGCACGGGCGGGAGCCCGGGTGCTCCGGGTCCCGTCGACCGGTGGGCCAACCGCTCGAGGACTTCGGACAGCGAGCCCTCCTGGTCGACCGCCCGCTTGATGATCACGATCAGGGCCGGCACCGCCCAGAAGTCGCCGCACACCCACAGGATGGCCGCACCGATCTGCTGATCGGCGAACGGGGAGAGCGTCACGCCCGGCACGTGGGCGTAGACGGAGTACCAACTGGCCGCGCTGAAGATGCTCAGGGCCATGGCCAGGACGAACATCACGATGTTGGTGCTGATGATGGCTCCGGCCTGCCAGATGGGGCTGGCCTTCAGCCGGAAGGGGTGCGAGGGGATGATCTGGAGCCAGAACAGCACCCCGGTGACGAAGAAGCTCCCGTGCATCAACCAGATGTGGACCGTCTGGTTGTCGGAGGCCAGGTCGAAGAGCACGGGGAAGTGCCAGACGATCATGACCGCGTTGAACGAGATGAGCGCGAACCAGGGGCTCGCCACCACCCGCCCCACCGGCCGGAGCACCCGCGACCAGGCGCCGAGCATGACGAAACGGCCCACTTTCCGGCGGGTCCGCACCGGCAGGGCGAACAGCAACGGGATCCAGGGCGCGCCGAGGACGATGAGGATCGGGGCGTAGAAGGCAATGAGCAGATGCTCGATCATGTGCACGAAGAAGTAGTCGTCGGCCCAGTAGTCGATGGGCGAGTCGATGGCGACGAGGAGCACCCCGAGGCCGCCGTAGAAGGCGAGGGAGTGGAGCCGTCGGCGCCGGGTCCGGGCGGGATCCGACCTTGCACGCAGACGGGCCAAACCGACCTCGTGGGCCACGACCAGGACCGCCACCACGATGACGAAGGGATCGAACGACCAGTTCTGCGTGACGTAGTGCACGGTCGTGCTCCTCTACCCGCGGACGACTCCGACTCCAACGTAGTCCGGACGGGCGGGGGCCAACTCGAGGTTCGACGTCAACTCGAGGATCCGTACTGGATGGGCACGGCCAGGGACTGGACCCGGTGCCATCCGCCGGCCCCCAGCGCGTACACCTCGAGGGTCGACTGGTCGGCGATCAACGCCTCGAACGCGCCTCCAGGACCGGCGACCACCGCGGATGTGCCCGCGGGTGGGCTGGCGAGCGGCTGCCAGCCCCCCGACGGGCCGACCACCGATGCCGAACGGACGTCTCCGCGGCCGCCTGCGCCCGCGGTGGTCACGATCAGCCCGTCGGCCGCCGTGACTCCGGTCGAGGTGAGCACGGCCCCGCTCAGGTGGAGGGGACCGGAGACCGTCCATGCGCCCAGCCCATCGGCGCTGAACAGCGCGCGGAGGGTGCGCGAGTCGCCGGTGCCCGAACTGACCAGGGCGGCCACGCCGGCCGGTGTGGCCACCAGGCGGAGGACCCGGGTCGGTCCCGACGATCCCGGGGGCAGGATCGGCCCGATCGACCGCCACGATCCATGTACCGATTCGAAGATGCCGGCCCTCGTCTGGCGGGCACAGGCCGCGCCGACCAGGTCGGCTCCGCCCGTCCCGGCATCGCCGTCCCCGCCGAGGGCCACGGCGGTCAGCGCGGTGATCGAGCAGGCCGAAGCCGCCGGGTCGGCGGCCAGGCTCCGCTTGGAGGTGACCGTCGACCACATGGACAGGTCGCCACGGCTGGCCGTCACCGTGCCGCCCCCGGCGCGCAGCAGGGCCAGGTAGCCATCGTCGACCGATGCAGCCAGGGCATCGGGAACCGGCGCCAGTGCGCCCGGCAGCACTCCTGACGTCCACGTCGTGGCCTGGCCGGACCGCTGGGCCAGCGGGGAGAAGAGGAGGTCGATCGAGGGTTCGAACCCGGCGGTGACGGTCGCCGGCGGTGTGATCGACGCCACCAGCCCGCCGTTGCTGGCCACCCCGGGCGGGGTGGCCAGCTTCCACCGGGATGATCCCTCGGGAAGGGTGACCAGTTGCCAGAAGGTGTTGACCGGGTCGTCGAGGTGGCCCATGGCCACGACGGCCCACGCACCCCCCGGGGTGGCCACCGACGTGGCCAGGGGGGCACCCTCCGACGACGCAGTGGCCGACGGTCCCGGCGAGGTTCCGGGGGGCAGGCCCGACGCCGACGAGCAGGCGGACAGCACGGTCACGCTCAGCGCGGTCACGGTGAGAACGGCGATCGCTCCGGGCGGCCGGTCCCGGCGCGGCGGTCCACGGCGTCCCCCCCGCCGGCCTGCTCCACGACTCACGACTGGGCGGCGTGCACTTGGCCGACCAACAGCGTCGAGAACGAGGACAGGCTGGAAGGGCTGGATGCTCCCGGGTCGGCGTTGAGGATGGCCCGGGTCCGGCCCGTCCGGTCGATGACATACACGATGTCGGTATGGGCGACCATGGCACCGGCGGGAGCGACCTCGGCCTGCACCCCGTAGTCGTTCCACACCTTGTGGAGCTGGGCCACCGGCCCGGAGAGGAACATCCAGTTGGGCAGATGCTCGAGCCCTTCCTGGTTGTCGAACGCGGTGGTGATGGCGGCCGAGTCGTAGACCGGGTTGGTGACCACGGCCACCAGGTCGACCCCCGAGGCCTGGGATCCGAGCATCTGGTCCGTCTTGCGAAGCTCCTGGGCGATGAACGGACAGTCGGACGTGCACACCGGGTCGAGGAAGGTCAGCACCACGGTGTGGCCGGCCAGCGACCGGAGCGACACCTGGCGCCCGGCCTGGTCGGTGAGGGTGAAGGGAGCGGCGGGAAGGTCGACGATGTTGGGTGTCCCGTCGGTGGCCTCGGTCACGATGGGGTCGGCGTTGGGGTTGGTAGCGGCCACGGCCATCGGCGCCGTCCCCAACAGGACGATTCCCACCGCCCCGATGGCGGCCAGCACCCGCACCAGGTAAGACGGGCTGAGCCGATCGAGATAGCCGGTGGGCGCGGCAACGGGCGTCGGAGAATCGGGGTCGGGCGCGGGCGCTGGCGCGGGCACGACGAGTGGAACCGGTCCTTCGGCCCGAACCGGCACCCTGACCACGGCCAGGTAGCCGGCCACGAACACGATGGCCATCGGAATCATCGAGTTGGGATCGGTGCCCACCCCGCCGAAGAAGCCGAGGTCCTGCACGAAGACCCAGGTGGCCACGCACAGGACGGCGCCGGCAATGACCCCGATGCGCAGGAGCCGGACCCGCCCGCTCACGAAGCATGCGCCGATGGCGATCAACGCCACCACCACCACCAGGTTGACGGCCCAACCATGGGCGGCGTCGAACGATCCGAACGACCGCAACCACGAGGCGAGCACCGACGGCTGGGACACCTGGCTCATCTGGCCGACCATGGCCGTCAATGTTCCCGGCACCGCTCCCGGGTGGGCCTGGCCCGACCAGAACCCCCGGCCGGGCCAGGCCTGGAGGACGCCCATCCCGATGAAGAAGACGCCCGATCCCCGCAGCAGCCATCGGCCGAGCTCGGATGTCTCCCAGCTCGAGTCGCGCAGCGCGACCAGCACCCCGGCCACCACGTAGAAGAGCACGGCTCCGGGGGCGCCGAACAGCCAGCTGGCCCCGGGGGCGAAGATGCCCCCGAACGCCTCCCCGAACACCCAGACGACCAGGCCCCACCCGGCACTCACCGCCCCCGCGCTCCGAGACCAGTACCCGCGGGGGGCGACGAGCAGGAACACCCCGATCCCGATCTGGATCCACACCGTGGCCGCGGCGGCGGTGACCGGATGGTTGGACCAGATGGTGGCGCCGAAATTGACGACGTGCTGCACCCACCCCGGCGACGACGCCGCTCCCGGGGTAAGGACGCCACCGGGCAACCCCACCGGCATCGAGCCCTGCACCTGCAACAGACCGTCGAACAGCCAGAGCAGCCCGAAGCTGATCCGGAGCAGCCGGCGGGCCGGCGGCTCCGGATACGGCCACGGATCGACCGTCTTGGCATTGAGGGTCCCGGCCGCCACCGCGTGCCGGTAGTTCAGGGTGCGAATGACATTCCAGGCCAGGGCCAGGACCACGGCCAGGATGAGGACGGCCACGAACTGATGGTCAAGATCGGTGCGGAAGGCGGTGACGATGGTGGGATTGCCGTTCTGGAGTCCCGACCCCATTCCCGGCATGTCGATGGCAACCATGGGCTACCGAACGACCGTCGGGCGGTCGACCATCAGGACCTCGGACGTCTGGATCACTCGTACCCTCGGCCTCACGGAGGCTGATTGTACGTGCCTCTCCCACCGCTCTTTCGGCGCCCACCCGAACCGGGTTCCGTGACTAGCACCGGCCCCGGCGCCGTGGTCGGCCGGCTCAGGGCGAGGATTCCGCTTCGGGGCCGGCCCGCTGCGCTTCGGCGCGCGCCTCGGCCTCGGCCAACGAGCGCTGATGTTCCTGCCACTTGATCAGCATGTCGACGTGCTCGGGTGCGACCACCTTCGGTTTGGCCTGGGCCTGGTGTTTGCGCCGACTCTGGTGCAGCGTCGTCCACCACATGTAGACGGCGAACACGGCAAACATCGGCCATTCGAAAACGTAAGCCCAGCTCAACTCGTTCCCACCCAGCGCACGCTTCACCTCGAACACGAAGGCGGCGGCGCACAGGGCAAGCCCGGCAGCCAACGTGAGATGGAGCTTCACCGCCTCCGAGCCGGTGAGGCGCGTCCCCGATCGAACCGGATCGGACGGTTCGGGATGACCCACGACCCCAACCCTATCCACGCCCTCGGGGGCCGAGGCGGCCGCGGGCCACCCGGTCCCTTCACCCTGCCGACGGCGCTACTCGCCCAGCAGCAGCCCGTAGTTGGCGCCGCGGCGGAGATGGTGGCCCCCGTCCACGGCCAGGTTCTCGCCGCTGATCCAGGCCGACTCGGGCCCGGCCAGGAACCTGACCGCGGCGGCGATGTCCTCGACGGTCCCGAGGCGACTGATCGGCATCTCGGCCAGATAGTCGTCGAGCAACGGCCCACCGGCGGTGATCGGTGCCATCAGTTCGTCGTCGACAATCCCGGGCTGCACGGTGTTGACCCGTACGCCGGTCCGTCCCAGTTCCTCGGCCGCATAGCGACACAGCATGTCGATGCCGGCCTTGGCCGATCCGTAGGCCCAGAGGTAGCGGTGGGGGAAGCTGCCGGCACCGGACGACATGCCGATGATGGATCCTCCGGGCGCTGCGCCGCCGTCGACTCCGGTTCCGATTCCGGTGGCCATGAGCGGTGCCGCGTGCTTGATGCAGAGGAAGGTCCCGATGAGATTGAGGTCGACCGTGGCCCGCACCTGGGCCAGGTCGGCATCACAGATCGGCCCCATGTGCATCGCACCCCCGGCGTTGGCGAACAGGATGTCGAGGCGGCCGCGTCCGGCTGCGGCCACCGCCACCGCTTCGGCGATCTGGTCCTCGACGGTGACGTCGGCCACCACATAGGTGGCCGTCCCCCTCGGCCCCCCGGCCTCTTCGGATGCGGCCGCCGCCTCCTCGAGCACGGCCACAGCAGACTGCAGGCGCTCTTCCGTGCGACCGCAGATGGTGACCAGGGCCCCATCACTGACCAGTCGGGTGGCGGCGCCCAGTCCGATGCCGCTTCCTCCGCCCGTGACCAGCGCAGACAGTCCGACGATTCCACTGCTGCGCCCGGCTTCGCCGTTCATCACTCGATTGTCTCCTTGTTCGGTGGAGGGGCACCCGGCGACGCGCCCGGAGCGGGACGTGCTACAGAGTGACCGTCTGTGTTGCCTGACGGCAGCATGCTAGGGGCGGTTCCAGGGGATGAGGAGAGGATCCATGACTTCCAGGCAGTTCAATCTGGCCGATCTGTTCGAAGAGGTCGTCGATACCGTCCCAGACCGGCCCGCACTGGTGGCTGGCGGCCGGCGGCTCACCTACCGCCAACTCGACGAGCGGGCCAACCGGTTTGCCCACGTTCTCGAGAACCAAGGCGTCGGCTCCGGCGCCCACGTCGGCATACTGGCCCACAACTGTGCCGAGTGGGCCGAGGCCATGATCGGCTGCTACAAGGCGCGGACGGTCCCGGTCAACCTCAACTACCGATACGTCGCATCCGAGTTGGCCTACGTCATCGACAATGCCGATCTCGAGACCCTCGTGTTCGAACGGGCCCTGTCACCGCTGGTGGCCGAGTCGACTGCCGGACGGGCCCCCGCACCACCGCTCCACCTGGTGGCTATCGACGACGGATCGCCGGCGGCCGCGCTGCCGTCCACCGTCGTGGAGTACGAGGATGCCCTGGCCTCGGCCGCTCCCGATCGCGACTTCGGACCACGATCACCCGACGATGTCTACGTGCTCTACACGGGTGGCACCACCGGGATGCCCAAGGGTGTCATCTGGCGACAGGAGGACATCTTCTTTGCGGCCATGGGTGGAGGCGGGTGGGGTGCGGCACCGATCGGGACGGCCGATGAGCTCGCCGGCCGTCTCGACCCGGAGGACGACCACAGGGTGACCATGCTGGTCATGGCACCGTTGATGCACGGGAATGCACAGTGGGTGATGTGGAACGCGTTCATGATGGGCGGTACGGCCGTTCTCTACACGGACCACCGGTACGACCCGGACCGGGTGTTGCGGCTGATCGGGGACGAGGGTGTGGTCTCGGTGGGCCTGGTCGGTGACGCCATGGCCCGGCCGCTGGCCGAGGCACTGGCGTCCGCTGCTCCCGGGACCTACGACATGTCCACACTCGCGGTCATCGGATCCGGCGGGGCCATGCTGTCCTCAGCGGTCAAGGACGAGCTCAAGAAACAGCTGCCCGCCGTCATCATCATGGACAGGTTCGGATCGAGTGAGAGCGGGGCCCAGGGAGCCGTCGAGGACGGCGCTTCGGGACCACGGTTTGTGATGAGTGCCGACACCTCGGTGCTTGACGAGCAGTTGGATCCCCTTTCCCCGGGGGACGGGAGGATCGGGAGGCTGGCCCGCACGGGCAGAATTCCCATCGGGTACTACAAGGACAGCGAGAAGACAGAGGCGACCTTCCCGGTGGATGGGCAGGGCGTGCGGTGGTCGATCCCCGGCGATCTCGCTTCGGTCGAGACCGACGGCACCATCACCGTCCATGGGCGGGGCTCGGCATCGATCAACTCTGGTGGCGAGAAGATCTTTCCCGAGGAGGTCGAGGCCGCGGTCAAGACCCATCCGGAAGTGTTCGGCGCCATCGTGGTCGGCCTCCCCGACGACCGGTTCGGCGAACGGGTGGCCGTGGTGATCTGCCCACGGGACCCGGCCCGCGCTCCGAACCTCGAGGACATCCGGGCCTACTGTCGCGATCACATCGCCAGCTACAAAATCCCCCGTCAGTTGCTGGTTGTGGAGGAGATCCCCCTGACCGCAGCCGGGAAGCCGGATGCCAAGGCGGCCAAAGCCCTCTTCTGACGACCTGGGGACAGCGGGGATGCGCCGGACCGGCAACGGCTTCGGCCGTGGGATGTCTAACCCGGCACGACCGGCCCCGTGTTCGACAGTCGGGCTCCGACGACGGCGTCCACCGTGTCCACCACCAGGTCGACGGCTTTCAGCAAGAGATCGGCGGTGATATCGACCGTGCCGTGGGCACCACAATCCGGCCACAGACCGAGGACACGGGCGGGCACCGGTCGGGAGGAAGATCGGAGCCCGGCGGCCAGAGCCAGAAACGCGAGTTCCTCGGCCCAGGGCCCGCCCGGACGACCGCCGGCCATCGAGACCAGCGCCACCGGTTGGAGGCGCCGGGCGGCTTCACCCGGGCCTCCCCGTTCCTCGGGCAGTGCCACCCGAAGTTCGCAGCGGCCCTTGAGTCGAACCGGGCGCGGCGCCGGGCAGCTCCACTGGTCGTCCACCCCGCCGATCTCGGGCAGTGACGGGATGGACGTCCACTCGAGGGCCAACCACAGCGGGGTGGCCCAGGTGACGGCGTCGGCGAGCACAGAGGCCCGCGCTCCGTCGGCCAGGCCGGCAAACCACGGTTCCCAGTGGAAGGTCCGCCAGCCTGTCCGCTCCCACTCCGCCACCGCCTCGCCGGAGATCGGGCCGGCCGCCTCCATGGGCGTGTGGAAGCGCCCGGTGACGCAGGCACGGACGATGGCCAGCCCGAGGGATCGACGAACGAACAGCGGCTTCCACGCGAAGGCCTCCGGCGGTGCGGCCAGGCGTTCGGGACAGGTCCGGGCCTGACGGAGGAGGGGCAGGTCCACGAGGACGTCGTCGCCAGGCGCGAGACGCTCGACCACCGGTCGGATGGCGGACACCAGGCGGTCCCGTATGGCGAGGCGGGCGCCATCATCGATCGACACGGGCGGCGGGGCCGTCAACTCGCGGGTCAGCTCGAGGGCCCGCATCGTCAGCGACCCCCGTCGGTCGCTGACGCCAGGGCGCGGATGCCGGCCAACGTTCGCCGGCCGGCCGCCACCAACAGCTCCTCCGTCACCGGATCCACGTCCAGCTCGCCCGTCCTCGTGTAGTAGGTGGCCACGACGAAGGGAGGGGCGGTGTTCCTGAGCGCCTCGATCAGTGCGTAGAAATGCAGGTCGGCGCGGTGTTCGATCCGCCGCGCACCCGACTTCACTTCGACGATGGCCACCGACGCCCACTGCTGGCCCGGCCTGCCGACAGCCAGGTCGACCCGGGCCGACAGCTCGACGGCACCATCGGCCACTCCGACCCGGAGCGCTTCCTGCGTACGCGGCAACCAGGCCGGGTTCAGCCTGGGCCACCGTCGGACGAGGCCGTCGGCCTGGCGCTCCACCTCCGCCCGCAATTCGGCCAGCTCGACCCCCGGAAGGCGCTCGATCCACGAGACCATCTCCCCCTGGCGGTCGTCGACGGAGAGTGCGGCCAAGGCATCGGTCATCGGGTCGCCGATCGATCCGACGGTGATCAGCTGCCGGAACAGGACATCGATGACGGCGCCGCAGGCCATGGACACAGTCGGTGTGCGTTGCCCGAACCCGGCGCCCTCCGGGTACCCGTCGGGCGAGAGGGCCCGGGTCAGTCGGTCCTTGGTGACCACCAGGCGCGGGATCGAACCCGGAGGCCTCACTTCACACCCACCCTCGGAGCCGCCCGGTCCAGTCGACAGACCCTGCTCCAGATCGTGCCGGAGCTTGGCCGTCAGCTCCGGATCGGCTTTGGGGCGGGGCCGCCCGGTGATCCGTAGGCGGTCGAGCAGAGCGGCACCGGCCAGCGGCTTCCAGGTGTCGGGCGCGGCCGGGAGGGAGCGGAGAATCCTGGGCTCTTCCCCGGCGGGTCGTGCCCCACCGGCTTCGGAACCGTTCGATGGCAGGTGACCACCTGGCTCCACCGGAGCACGATCGATATCCAAAACCACCATGGCTCCAGTGTGCCCGGCGGGTGTTACATCCGACCCCGGCGGGCCGCCGGTAGCCTCTGCAGCGATGATGCTCGACGCTGCGGTCACCTCGTTCGCCGTCGTCTTCACCCTGTTCGCGGTGGTGACCGCAGTCCTGTTGGTCCTGGTCGTCCGCTTCACCCTCCAACGGGCGTCGTTGGCGAGGGCCCACTGGCTGGCCGGTCAGTCCGACGCCTCCGAGCCCGAGATCGAGGCCGAGGACGATGAGGAAGAGGAGCGCGAGCTGACCGCGCTGGTTCTGGCGGGCGGCGGCACCCGCGGCGCCGTCCAGATCGGCATGCTGCAGGTTCTCACCGAGCACGGCTTCGTTCCCGACCGCATCTACGGATCCTCGGTAGGGGCAGTCAACGGGGTGGTGTTCGCGGGCGACCCGACACGAGAGGGGGTCGAGCGGATGACGGAGATCTGGCGGGGACTCACCCGCGACGACGTCTACCCGCAGGGTCGGCTCCACGGACCTTGGCTCTATCTCCAGCAGCGTGATTCGGTCTACCCCAACAGCGGGTTGCGGAAGGTCATCGAGAACGGAATCGACTTCGAACGGCTGGAGGACGCACTGGTGCCGGTCGAGGTCGTGGCCACGTCACTCACCGACGGCCAGGAGCGGTGGTTCACCTACGGATCGGCCATGGACGCGGTACTGGCGTCGACCGCGGTCCCGGCCATCTTCCCCCCCGTGGAGATCGAGGGCGAGCGGTTCATCGACGGGGGGGTCGTCAATAACGTTCCCATCACCAGAGCCATCGAGTCGGGAGCAACCCGGATCGTGGTGCTCCTGTGCGGCCCACCCATGTACGCACCGTCCGCCCCGAGGCGGCCCGTCGAGGCGATGCTCAACGCCCTGTTGATCTCCATCCACTCGCGGTTCGCCCGTGACATGGCCCGGCTGCCCCCCGGCGTCGAGGTCATCGTATGCAGCGGCGAGCAGAGTGGAACGCGTGACTTCGACGACTTCTCCACCACCGAGTCACTCATCGCCCAGGGTCGTGACGAGGCGTCGGAAGTGGTGCGCCGTTACGGACTGGGCGTTCCTGGCGCGGCTTTTACCGAGGTCGCCGGCCCCGGGCCGACACCTCCTCCGGTCACCGAGGGCACGGGTCCGGGCCCGGCTGCGGGCCGAGGACCGGCCGACGGCTCCGGATCGGCCGACAGCCTCGAACCTTTCGGCGCTGAGGCGGTTGAGCTGCTGCCGTCGACCCACCCCGAACCGGGTACATAGCGCCGCACCACACGGGCCGGCACCCCGGCGATGACGCAGTGATCGGGAAACGTCCCGCGGACCACGGCCCCCGCGCCGACCACGACATTCCTGCCGAGCACCGTGCCCGGGAGGATGACCACCCCGGTCCCCAACCAGCTCCCACTGCCGATCAGGACAGGCACATCGCTCGGCCACTGGGCGTGCACCACCTGGTCAGGATCCTCATACCCGTGGTTCTGATCGGTGATGTACACATACGGGCCGGTGTGGACGTCGTCCCCGATCTCCAGCTGGAAATGGCCGACGATATGGCTCCCTCGTCCGATCATGCAGCGGTCGCCGATACGCACCACCGGATCGGTGACCATCTTCTGGCCGGGCACCATGCCGGCCGAGATACTGACATGCGGACCGATCAGGGTGTCGCGCCCCAAACTGATCCAGCGCTCACCGAAGACGGCTCCGGGCGGGAAGGCCAGACAGCTGCCGGAGCCGAACGACCCGAACCGGTCGGCCAGGCGGTTACCCGGCCCGACCGCACCGTGCCTGGATGTCCAATCCCACGCGCCGTTGATCAACGAACTGAGCCATCGACGTCGAACCGGCGCATCGGCCGGGATCAACCCCGGGTGCCTCGGACGAGCCGGCGATTCGGGCCCCGTCGGGGTCGTCAGCGCCCGGACGCGCTCAAAGCCCTCGCCCCTGCTTGAGCTGCCATCGGTCACCTCCCGACGCTATCTGATCCTCCGGTCCGACCGCGATTGGAGCGTGGTCCGCCACCGGCGTCGGCCCGTCCGAGCACCCGTTCGGTTGAGCCGCAATCACCGCCTGAGCGTCACCGATCATCAATAGAGTGATCCCATGTCCACCGATGATCCACCGGATTCGACCGACCGACAGGTCCTCGGCCGGGCCGGGTTCGAAACGGGGTCGGACATCTACGAGCGGGCTCGTCCCGAGTACCCACCGGAGGCGGTCGCCCATCTCGAGGGGACAACCGGGATCGCCGTCGGGTCGCGGGTCCTCGACCTGGCTGCCGGCACCGGAAAACTCACCCGCCAGCTCCACGGCGACGGCGCGAGCTGCCTGGCCGTGGAACCGTCCGCCTCGATGCGCCAGGTGTTTCAGCGGGCGGTGCCCGGTGTTGCCGTGGCGGGTGGGATCGCCGAGATGATCCCGGTGGCCACCGCGACGATGGACGCGGTGGTCGCGGCCCAGGCCTTCCATTGGTTCGACCCCCCTCGGGCGCTACCCGAGATCGCGCGCGTGCTTCGTCCCGGCGGGTGGTTGGCCCTGATATGGAACGAGCGGGACGAATCCGATCCCGTGATGGCTGAATTGGTCAGGATCAGCAAGTGGGATCTCTGCCAGCCCTATCCGGTGGGGATGGACTTCGGAACGGTCATCGACAGCAGCGAACTGTTCGGTCCCGTCCGACGCACCAAGTTCGCATTCGTGCAGTGGCTCGACCTCGACGCGTTCGTCGAGCAGGTGGCCTCCCGAAGCTACGTCCAGGTGCTGTCCGATCGGGAGCGGTGTGCCCTCCTGGACAAGGTGAAGGACTTCGGTGCCTCGCTCGGGGAGCCGATCGCCGTGCCCTACATCACCGATCTGTTCTGCACCCAGGTGTCCCCCTGACCCGCCCAGCTCCGCCCCCGGCCGGGTCGGTGCCGGACGGTGGCTCGGGTTCCCGGCTTGCCAAAGCCCGGTGGAGGGTGGAGCCTCTGATGCCTGGAGACACGTCTCCGGGCGACCAACGGCGACCCGCAGAGCCGTCTGACGAGGGAGGATACCGAAGATGATCAAGTTGACCTGTCTCCTGAAACGCAAGGAGGGGATGACCCCGGCCGAATTTCAGGCCTACTGGGAGGATCATCACGCCCCGCTGATCGCCAACGGCCGCTGCGGGAGCCACGTCATCCGCTATGAGCAGAACCCCCGTCCCCTGGCTGATTACCGCGGCGACGACGACCGTTCTGGGTATGACGGGGTGACGGTGCAGTGGTTCGCATCCATGGACGAGTACAACGCGCACATGAACGAGGTGGACTCACCTCAGATGTTCGCCGACATCCCGAAGTTCCTCGACACCGATCATCTCGATTTCGTTCTCACTGAGGAACCGAGGGTCATCATCGACGGAACCGTCGACTGGAGCAGCTGAATCCCCCGGTCGATGACGTGACGTTGGCCACCGTCGGTGCGAGGACACTGAGATGGGCGCGCGTCGACATCAGGCACCGCCATCCCGGGCCTTCGGCAGTCGGCCTGGCCCTGGCCACGGTCCTTTCGATCGGCGTTTCGCTCGGTGCGGACGCCCTGCTGGTGTGGGCCGGGACCGGGGTGTTCCCCTCGACCAAGGGATACGTGCACTTCCGCTTCTCCGACTACGGCCTACTCACCACCATCGGTGTGCTCATCGCCTGCGCGGCATGGCCGATCGTGGCCCGCATCTCGTGGGCGCCCCGTTGGCTCTTCCTGCGACTCGCGGTCGGAGTGACCCTCATCCTCTGGATCCCCGATCTCTACCTGCTCATCCGCCACCAGCCGGTTCGTGCGGTGGTCGTGTTGATGGCCATGCACCTCGCCATCGCCGTCGTGACCTACAACCTCCTCGTTCGGGTCGCCCCTGTCGCGGAGGCTACGGGCTCCACGGTGACTGCGGAAGCCGATCGTCCGGCGCAGCGGTCGAGCGCACGGCTGGCCACCCCACTCGTACTGCTTGTGATCGCCGATGCGGCCGTCGGCATCGCGGTCGTGGTGTCGGTGCCCACAGGCCGGCCCAGTGGCTGGCTGCCGATGATGGGACGTGGCGTCTATCTCGTCCACGCCGTTCTCGGATTCGTGATCGCCGCCGGAGCGGTGATGTATCTGGTGCGCTCCCGGGGTTCGGGGCGCATCGTCCGGCTGAGCGGATGGATCGGCGGTACCGGAGTGGCGGTCGCCGGTGCGGGGGGGCTCCTCGCCGTCGCCCACCCACTGCGACTGGTCGGATTCGGCTTCATGCTGCTCGGTTCGATCACCGCGGCCTTCGGCTATCTGCTCCCAGCCCTCGACAGGATGACAGACCAGGGGAACCCGGCGGCCCAGCCGGTCTCCGATGGCGGCGCCCAGTGACCAGGGAGGGAGCCCTGGGGACACAGCGGAGGCGACCAACTTGCCGATTCGTCGAAGCAAGGCATCCGGGTATCCGGGTCCTGGAGCAGGATTGTCCGCCAAGGAAGGAAGCGACCCACGTTCAGTTTTCAAAATGACCGCATTTATCGGCTGTGGCCCATAAGAACGGGGCCAGAGGAGCAGAACATCGGCTAGAGCCGATAAAAGGGCCGATTCCGGAAATCCTTCGCACCACAGTCCCTCCCCGATGGGCAGGCCCAGCCGGCACCCGGTCGGATCAGCGGTCCCCTACGAAAGCTTTGACACCGAGGGCGGTCGGACGTACCATCCAAGACATCGGACAGTGTGTCCGATACTCCGGAGGGTGCATCCGATATGACAGACAAAGAGATCGATCTCAGTGGCGTCGACTTCAGCGACATCGACCTGACCGACTCAAAGCCGTTCGCCGACGCCGTACCACACCACTGGTTCGCCTTCCTGCGGAAGAACGCTCCCGTCTGGTGGCAGGAGGAGAGCGACGGACCCGGGTTTTGGGCGGTGACCTCCCATGCCGACTGCACCCAGGTCAATCGAGACTACGAACACTTCTCTTCAGCCAAGAAGGCCACGTTCATCTGGGACCTCCCTGACGATGACCTGGCCCAGCAACAGCTGCTCATGTTGAACATGGACCCGCCCCTCCACACCCGCTACCGCCGTCTGGTCAACAAGGGATTCACTCCCAGGATGGTGAACCAGCTCCACGAGCGCATCAACGCCGCGGCTGACAGCATCATCGACTCGGTGATCGAAGAGGGCAAGGCGGACTTCGTGACCGATCTGGCCGCCGAGCTGCCCCTGGTGGTCATCGCCGAACTCCTCGGCGTTCCCAACGAGGATCGGCACCGGATGTTCGACTGGTCCAATCGGATGATCGGCAGCCAGGATCCCGAATACCAGTCGGGCGAGGAGGAAGCGCCACAAGCGGCCATGGAGTTGTACGCCTACGCCTCAGAGCTGTTCGCCACCAAGCGGGCAGATCCGCACGATGATCTGATGAGCGTGTTGACCAGTGTGGACATCGAGGGGGAAAAGCTCTCGGACATGGAACTCGAGTTGTTCTTCCTGCTGCTCACCGTGGCCGGGAACGAAACCACCAGAAATCTGATCTCCGGCGGGATGGCCGCCTTCTTCGACAATCCGGACCAGTGGGAACTGCTCCGGAACGACCGCTCGCTCCTGCCGTCGGCCGTGGAGGAGATGCTCCGATACGTGACACCGGTCATGAACTTCCGCCGCCAGACCACGCAGGATTTCGAGCTCGGTGGGCAGCACATCGAGGCCGACAGCAAGGTCGTGTTCTTCCACGTATCGGGCAATCGCGACGAGGCCGTCTTCGATGATCCGCAGGTCTTCGACATCACTCGCGATCCCAACCCCCACCTGGCGTTCGGCGCCGGTGGTCCCCACTTCTGCCTGGGGGCCAACCTCGCCCGCATGGAGATCCGGGTCATGTTCGAGCACCTGCTCGATCGCATCCCCGACATCCGGCTCGATGGCAAGGTGGAGCGCCTGCAGTCGCAGTTCATCAACGGTGTGAAGCACATCCCGGTGGCCTTCCCGCCGGCGGCCCGCGTGTCTGCCTAGATGGTCCCGCGCCGGTCGGCCGACAACCTCAAAGAGGTCATCAGGGACTTCCGGCGGGACCAGGTCATCGAGGTGGCCCGTCGACTCTTCGGCGAGCGCGGTACCACCGACGTCTCCATGGACGAGATCGCCGCCGAGGCCGGCGTGGCCAGGTCGACGGTCTACGTCTACTTCGCCAACCGCGACGAACTGCTCCGGGCCTGTCTCAAGGGCATGCACAACCAACTGCTCGAGGACATCGCCGAATCATGGGAGGCGAACGATGAGCCGGTCCACCGGCTGGAACGGCTCATCGAAGGCATGCTCGAACGGATCGACGACGA
Organism: uncultured Acidimicrobiales bacterium; assembly: GCA_963713625.1. Classification (GTDB taxonomy): domain Bacteria; phylum Actinomycetota; class Acidimicrobiia; order Acidimicrobiales; family RAAP-2; genus Bog-756. Next base: position 189,692 of record CAVQMN010000004.1, read on the forward strand.
CCCGGCCTTCTTCCGTTTGGCGCTGATGACCCAGGGGATGGTCATCCAGGGCGGAGAGGCGGTCGGCACCGAGCTGGCAACCATCGGGCTCAACATCGCCCGCCTCATCCGTGACCTCTACGTCGACGGCGTGGCTACAGGTATCTTTCGGGAGATCGACCCGGACGAAGCCGTCAATCTGGTCGGGCAGCAGATCTACGGGGCCATGGCGGTGCGAGCCGGCGAGGTGATCCCCCAGCCGGCGGCGGCGGCGGCGGACAGCATCTGCACATTTGTCCTGCGCGGCCTGGGGGCCTGACCGGCCCGGTCAGCCTCCGGCCACCGCCCGGTCAGCCTCCGGCGACGGCCGGGACGATCGAGAGGGTCTGGCCCTCGGCCACCGGGGTAGCCAGGCCGTCGAGAAAGCGGACGTCCTCGTCAGCGACGAACACGTTGACGAACCTGCGCAGCCCCCCGCCGTCGTCGAAGAGGCGGTCGCCGAAGCCGGGGTAGGTCCCGTCGAGGGCCTTGAGGACCTCACCGACCGAGGAGCCTTCGACGGCCACCTCCCCCGCCCCTCCAGTCAGGGTGCGCAGCTGCGTTGGGATCCGGACATTGACGCTCATCGTTTACTCCTGTCGCCCTCGTTCATCAATCCGCCGTCTTTTCCATCGCCTCGGCAAACGCCTCGAGCGTAGGAGCGATCGTAGCGGTCGTTCCCACAACTCCAGCCAGTGCCTCCACCGTCTTCAGCCCGTGGCCGGTCACGAGAGCCACCACCCGCTCATCGGAGCGGACCACGCCCTGAGCGGCCAGCTTGGCCAGCGTGGCGATGGTGACGCCGCCGGCAGTCTCGGCGAAGATCCCCTCGGTCCGGGCGAGCAGGCGAATGCCCTCGATCACCTCATCGTCGGTCACAGCACCACACGAGCCGCCGGATTTGCGGATCGTATCCAAGGCGTACCAACCGTCGGCGGGGTTGCCGATGGCCAGGGACTTGGCGATCGTGCTCGGCTTCACCGGCCGGATGGCGTCGGTTCCCTCGGCGAACGCCGTGGCCACCGGTGAACAACCTGCAGACTGGGCTCCCGAGATACGGACCGACGGTGCCTCATCGAGCAGCCCGACCTTCCAGAGTTCGTCGAACCCCTTGGCCACCTTGGTCAACTGGCTGCCCGAACCGATGGGCACGACGACATGGTCGGGGGCCTGCCACCCCAGCTGCTCAGCCACCTCGAAGGCCAGCGTCTTCGAGCCCTCGGCGTAGTAGGTGCGGACATTGACGTTGACGAACGCCCACGACGGCTGCTCGCTGGTCAGCTCGGCACAGAGACGGTTGACGTCGTCATAGCTGCCCTCGACGGAGATGACCTTTCCGCCGTAGACCGATGTCATGGTCACCTTGGCCGTCTCGAGGTCGTGGGGGATCAGCACGACAGAGTCCATGCCCGCCCGGGCGGCGTGGGCCGCCACCGAGTTGGCCAGGTTCCCCGTGGACGCGCAGGCGGCGATCTTGAAGCCCAGCTGACGGGCCTTGGTCAGGGCCACCGACACCACACGGTCCTTGAACGAACCGGTGGGATTGGCGGTGTCATCTTTGATCCAGAGCTCACCCAGTCCCAGCTCGGCCGCGAGGCGATCGGCCCGGACCAACGGCGTGAAGCCGGCGCCCAGGTCGACCGGCGACGAGTCGGAGACCGGAAGGAGGTCGGCGTAGCGCCAGATGGAACGGGGCCCGGCAGCGATCTGCTCCCTGGTCATGGTGGCGGCCACCCGCTCGTAGTCGTAGGTCACCTCGAGCGGTCCGAAGCAGAAGTCGCATACATGCAACGCCTCGGCAGGGTAGGTACGGCCACATTCACGGCAGCGAAGCCCAGCTACAGAATCCACGTCAATCTCCTCATCGCTCGGGCATTGGCACCTGGTGTGGATTCCGATCTGCCTGGGCAGTCACGGAGTCACATGCTGGTTGCCGCGACGTCACTGGGCCCGGTCCCTCAGTCGCTCTGGATGATGACGTCCATTTTGGACGAAGGAGGGCACCGCCGTCAATGTTGACGTCCGGCCCTCCCCGTCGACGGGATGGCAGCAACGGCGCGGCTTCGCTCCGAGGCCGGCTTTCCGTCTGCTCCCACGGGGTGGTTCCGGGTGAGCGATGATGGCGTCATGCCGATCGAGCGCACGCCCGGTGACAAGCCGGGCCGGTATTCGCACACCCAATTCGACGCCGTCATGCTCGTCGAATCCAAAGGTGACCGGCGTCTCTCGGTCTGTATCCCGGCCCGCAACGAAGCAGCCACGGTCGGGCAGGTCGTCCATTCCATCGTCTCGGCCCTGGCCAGCCCATCGGACCGGGGAACGCTGGTCGACGAGGTCCTCGTGGTCGATGACGGGTCGGTCGATCGGACGGCGGACGTGGCCCGACAGGCTGGAGCCCGGGTGATCTCGTCCGACACCGCCCAGGGAGGGAAGGGCCAGGCCATGCGCACTGCGCTCAAGGCCAGCGAGGGTGACCTCATCGTCTTCGTGGATGCGGATGTCACGAATTTCGAACCCCATTTCGTGACCGGACTGCTCGGGCCGCTGCTGACCGACGACTCGATCTCCCTGGTCAAGGGCCTCTACCGTCGACCGCTGCAGGGAGCGCCCGATGGTGGCGGGCGGGTGACCGAGCTGATGGCCAAGCCGCTCATCGACCTGCTCTTCCCGTTTCTGGCCGCCATCGAGCAGCCCTTGGCCGGGGAGACGGCCGCGCCGCGCTCCGTGCTGGAGAAGTGCGGCCTGGCCGACGGGTACGCCGTAGAACTGGCCCTCCTGATCGACGTTGCCACCCTCTTCGGCGTGGGAGCCATCGCCCAGGTGGACCTCGGGGTTCGCGTCCATCGCAATCGGCCCCTGTCCGAGCTCAGGCCCCAGGCCACCGATATCCTCCGTGCCGCGTTGGCCCGGGCCCCACTCATCACGCCGGACTGATATCGGACCGATCCAACCGGACGGACCGGTGGCGGGCACGGGCTGGCCGGTGGTCGTCGGGACGTCGACCCGGTGGCCATTGCCGATTACGCCGGCACGCCGACCGGCTCCTGGTCGGGTACGTACTCGGGACAGCCTCCGTGATCCGGGTTCGACACCGGCAACAGGTCAGCGACAGGGGCGGCTGATGGCTCGGCCTGCCGGTCCCGGGCCCGGCGTCGCCCGGGAATGGCGAGGGCGGCCACAGCTCCGACGGCCACGACCACAGCCCCGGCGTACACCGCAGGGGTGAGACCATTGACGTAGTCCTGACCCGAGCTGTAACCACCGTGGGCGCTGAAGACCGCGCCCAGCGCGGCGATCCCAAGGACACCACCGAGTTCCCGGAAGGCGCTGTTGGCGCCCGAGGCCACCCCTTCCAGGGACGTGGGCACCGCACCGAGCACGAGTGAGGCGAGCGGCACGAAGAAGAGCGTCATCCCCATGCCACAGATCACAAAGGGAACGATCAGATCGGAGTACGGGGTGGTCGTCGTGGTGATGGTGGCCAGCCAGGTGAGGCCCACCGTCTGGAACACCAGGCCGGTCACGACCAGGGGTTTGCCGCCCCAGCGTTCGGCCAGCAGGCCGACCACCGGCGCCAGCACCATGACCATGGCCGTCCACGGGAGCACCCGGATGCCGGCGGCCAACGGCGACAGGCCCTGCACGGTCTGGAGGAACTGGGTCAGGAAGAAGATGGATCCGAACATCCCGAAGCTGAACAGCATGGCGGTGACGTTGACGGCGGTGAACCCGCGATTGCGGAACAGCCTGATGTCCAGCATCGGGTGATCCGTCCGGAGCTCCCAGCCGATGAACCCGGCCAAGGCCACGGCACCGACGGCGAAGGAGCCGAGAACCGAGGGGCTGGCCCAACCATGGGCGTTGCCCCGCACCAGGCCGAGCACCACACCGAAGAGTCCCACGCTGACCAGGCCGACCCCGGCCAGGTCGAGCGGTGACGTCCGGCCCCGTGACTCGGACAGCTTCCACCAGGCCAACGGGATCAGCACCAGACCGACCGGGACGTTCAACCAGAAGATGTACTGCCACGACCATCCGGTGGTGACGGCGCCGCCCACCAAGGGGCCGATGGCCACGGCGGCACCGCCGATGGCCCCCCAGATCCCGAGGGCGGCATTGCGCCGCTCGGGGGAGACGGCCGCACTGAGCAGCGTCAGCGACAAGGGCATGATCATCGCTCCCCCGGCTCCCTGGACGGCCCGGGCGGCAATCAGAACGGCGATGTTCGGGGCCAGCGCGGCCACGGCCGACGCGCCGGTGAAGAGGGCGATGCCGAGGACGAAGATCCGCCGGCGACCGAAGCGCTCACCGACAGCGGCCGCCGAGAGCAAGAGGACGGCAAAGGTCAGGGTGTAGGCGTTGACCGTCCACTCCAAACCGGAAAGGCCGGCGTGGAGGTGGACCCGGATGACCGGCAACGCGGTGGAGACGACCAGATTGTCCAGTCCGGACATGAACAGGGCCATCCCGGTGACCACGATGGCCCACACGGCTCGCGATCGGGCCGGGGAGCGGCCGTCGGTCGATGCCTCCGACCCCGAGGACGTCGACGTTCCTCCGGTAGCGGTCGCTGGCGCCGCGCCTTCGGCCGTGGCGGCCGGTGACGCCGTCCCGGCCATCGGTGCGGCCCGATGCCGGGTGATCCGCGCCCCCCAGCCGACGCTGCCCGAGTCCGTACGGGCGGTCCGCCATCTCTTTGTTTGTGAGTGATCACTAGATAGCTGCGACAAAAAGAGAGGGGTGGAAAGGGTCTGGCTCATGCGGGTACCTCCGCGTTTTCGGCCTCATCGGCACGGTTCCTGGCTTGGACAGTCTGGCTTGCGACCTTGATGGCCTGGGCTTTTTCCGGCGTCGGGCACAGGTTCTGGGCCCAGTGGTCGGGGATGGACAACAGATCGATGGCGGACATCACGTTGATAAGCATCCCCATGGCGAAGAACTGACGCATTTCGTCATCGGACAGCCCGGTTCGCGCGTAGACCATGTCGGCCAGCACCTCGAAGGTGCGCCGGCAGCTCCGGGCGATGTCCGGATCCGACGGAGCGGCGGCGAATCCGTGCAGCTGGACCTGGAGCAGCTCGGGGTCCTGCATCAGCTCGACATAAGCCTCACCGATGGCGGTGAGGGCCTCCTCCCCTTCGAGACCTTCACTGACCGAGGTCAGCTCGCGGATGATCCGATCACCCACGAGGTCGTAGGTGGCCACGAACAGGTCTTTCTTGGTGCCGAACAGGCGGAACAAGTAAGGCTGGGAGATGCCCGCCCGCCGGGCGATGGCCTCGGTGGATGTCCCTGCATAGCCGGACCGGGCGAACTCGGAGATGGCGGCGGCCAGCACGGCGGTGCGGCGCTCGTCTGCAGTCTGTCGGCCCGGAACCATCACAGCTCCATTGTGAGTGCTCACTCACTAACTTGTCAAGTAGGGCACGGATCGCTCCACCGGTGGGGCCAACGGGTAGCGTCCCTCCATGGCCACCGACGGCGCTCGACGAGACGGGGAGAGGCACCTGGCCGATACCGTGCTGGTCTCGAACCGGGGCCCCCTGGCCTTCCGCATGCAAGACGGCCGCCCGGTGGCCACCAGTTCCGGCGGCGGGTTGGCCGGATCGATCTACCCCATCGTGCGGGGCACCGGAGCCACGTGGGTGGCCTGTGCCCTGGACGAAGCGGACAGGGCGGCCGCGGCAGCCGGAATGATGAGCGAAGACGGCCTGCGCATCGAGCTCGTCGACCCTGATCCCGAGATGTTCTCCAAGGCCTACAACGTGGTCTCCAATGCGACGTTGTGGTTCTGCCATCACCACCTGTTCGACTCGGCGCGCCGACCACGCGCCGACCACCGGTGGATGGAGGCGTGGGATGCGTACCGGGATCTGAATGACCTGATCGCCCGGCGGGTGGCCGAGGTCGCACCGGTCGGCGGGCGGGTCCTGGTTCAGGACTACCACCTGGCCCTGATGGGCTCCACCCTCACCCGGCTCCGACCCGATCTTCGCACCGCGCACTTCAGCCACACGCCGTTCGCCGACCCGTCCGAACTTCGAATGCTGCCGACAGCCGTCGGTACCGAGCTGCTCACGGGCATGGCCGGCTTCGGCGCCTGCGGATTCCATACCGAACGGTGGGCCACGGCCTACCGACAAGGGGTGGCCCTCCTGGGCCCCGATGAGAACAACTCGGCCCCGACATTCGTCTCACCGCTGTCGACCGATCCGGACCGGCTTCGTGCCTCGGTGGCCGACCCGGCCGTGTCCCGGGAACTGGCCTTCATCGAAGAGCGGATCGGTGGATCCGACCGGCAGGTGATCGTGCGGGTGGACCGGATGGAGTTGTCGAAGAATCTCCTTCGGGGCTTTTGGGCCTTCGAGGAGCTGCTCGAGCTCCAACCGCACCGCCGGGAGCGGGTGGTGTTCGTCGCCCTGGCCTACCCGACCCGCCAGGGCCTTCCCGAGTACCTCGCCTACCAGAACGAGGTGGAGTCGACCGTGGCCCGTATCAATCGCCGGTGGGCGGTGCCGGGGTGGACGCCGATCGTCCTCGAGGTGGAGGACGACTACCAGCGGTCACTCGCCGCGCTCTCCCGCTACGACGTCCTCATGGTCAATCCGGTCCGTGACGGACTGAACCTCGTGGCCAAGGAAGGACCTGTGATCAACACCCGGAACGGAGTGCTGGCCCTGTCACGCGAGGCCGGCGCCTTCGACGAGCTGGGCCCAGCCGCATTGGAGATCAACCCGTTCGACGTGTCGGGGACAGCCTCGGTTCTGGCCCAGGCACTGGACATGGAACGGGCCGAACGGGCCGAACGGGCCGACGAGCTCCGAAAGATCATCTTGTCGCGCCGGCCCGTCGACTGGCTGAACGACCAACTCGACGCGGCGCGCTGACCGGTTCCGGCCGGGTCAGACGGGGTCGGCGGGCGACCCGGTCGGTCGTTGCTTCGGATCAGCCCTGAGCCAGCCATTGCAGCAGTGCCATCGCCTCTGCGGGACCCGAAAGGGTGACGTCGGCCGCCGCGGCCACGTCGGGGGCGCTTTCGGCGTCGACCACCGCCACCGACACGGTGGCCATGCCCGAGTGTGCGCCGAGGTCAGCCAGGGCGGCGAAGGCAGGGAGATCACCGATGTCGTCACCCAGGTAGCACGCAGCTGAAAGCCCCTTGACCAGGGCGCGGGTGACCGATCCCTTGTCGATGTCCACCGCCGGGCGGAGCTCGATCGACATCCGGCCGGGGTGGGAACTGAGTCCGGTTCTCTCCGCTTCAGAGGCGGCAGCTCCGGTCGCCCATGCCGAAGCCTGAGGAGCTCGGCGCCAGTGGATGGTGACGGCCAGGCCCTTGGGCTCGATCTCGACGCCGGGAGGGGCGTCGGCCCGCAGCCGCTGGACCGCCCCGTCCACCGTCGAACGCCACTGCTCGGCTTCCGGAGGGCGAATGACGGTGCCGTCCTGGTTCGCCAACTCGAGGCCGTACAGGCCGATGAGTCGGGGGCCCGGGACGCCGTTGGCCGACCCGATCCCGCCATCCATCGCCGGAGGGCCGTCCACGGCCAACTGTCCGACCAGAAAGGAAACCGGGCGCCCCGACACGACGGCCACGACACCGAACCGTCGGGCCAACGACGCCAGCAGATCGGCCGTCCCCGGCAGCGGGGCCGCCGTCGCCGGATCGGCCACGATCGGGGAGAGGGTGCCGTCGAAGTCCGAGATGATGGCCGAGTTCGCCGGATCGACGAGGAGCGGTGCCAAGGCTCGACGGACCTCCGACGAAGGCCGCCGGCCGGTCGCCGGACCCGGATCCGCCGTGGGATCTCCGGTCAAGTGGCGGCGGACGACGTCTTGTCGGCCAGGTCCGGCCCGACGACCACGACCACATCCGCCGTCCCGATAGAACTGATCGGCGCCGCAGTCGTGTACGGGAGCACCGAGGTGCCCGGGAGCTGCAGTTGCGAGGCGATGGCGTCGGCTTGCGGGTTGAAGCCGGCCAGGTAGTACACGTGGGACACGGTGGCCTGCGCCGAGGCATTGGTCGGCGGCAGCAGCGCCCACCCGCCCGGCCGCAGTTGGGCGCTGACGGCGGCGGCGGCCCCGCTGATCCCTGCGGCATTGGCCACCAGCACCGGCACCTTGCTCGGAGGCACAGTGGTGGTGGTCGTGGTCGGATGGGTCGAGTGCCTGACCGTCGTGCTCGTCGTGGTCGGTCCTGTCGCCGATCCGGCGACGGCTTTGGTCGTCGTCGGGTGGATGTCGCTGAGTACGACCACGGTCACGACCACAAACAGGACGAGAACGAGGAGGGCACGAATCACGGGAGTCCCCCTGCCTCGTCCACCTGAGCCACCTGACGGTCGTCCGACGTGTTCAGAAGGGTTGGCCACTGCCCGCCAGCCTGCCGTCCGGCGGGTGCAGAAGCAAGCGTTTCCGTCCGAGGGCCCATCCGGGATCTCAGTCGGCCACCGGACGGACGCCTCGGCATCCGGGGAAACGATCGTAGGATGGAGTCGGCGCCGGGCGGATCCCGGTACCCCGCCGGTGTGGCGCAGTTGGTAGCGCAGACGACTTGTAATCGTCAGGTCGTGGGTTCGATTCCCACCGCCGGCTCCAAGAGGCACTGGTCACAGAGGTGGCAGCCACTCGGTCGGGCCTCGCCATCACCGAGTCTCTGGACAGCACAAAGACAGTCGTGGGACAGGTCGGCAGGACTCGATCCTCGGCCGACAGGACGTTCTACGCGGTGGCGACGGTGCTTACTCAGCCCTTGATCGGCGCAGGACGGCCCAGGTAGAAACCCTGACCAAAATCGACACCGAGTTCCTTCAGGAGTTCCAGCGTCTCTCCGTCTTCAACCCCTTCGGCGATGGTCTCACATCCGAAACCGTGGGCAAGGTTGACGATCGCCTTGACCACATGTTGATTGGCCTGACTGTCAACGAGACCCCTGACGAACTCGATGTCGATCTTGAGGTAGCTGATCGGCAGTTTCTTGACGTGCGTGAATGTGCCGTATCCCGTGCCAAAATCATCGAGCGCCAAGCTGCTCCCGAGCCCGACAATCCCACAGGCGAAGGTGTGCCCTCTCTCGATGTCGCTCATGAGGGCCGTCTCGGTGATCTCGAACACCAGGTCCGCCGGATCGGCACCTGAGGACTGCAGCTCGTTCTCGATGTACTCCAACAGATCCGGGCTGCCGATCGACTCAGCCGATACGTTCACTCCCACATGGTGACCGCTGGCCGCACGGAGCACGGCTTGTCTGATCACCCACCGATCGATCTCCGTGATCATTCCGTATTTCTCGGCGACTCCGAGAAACGAAACAGGACCGATCACGTTGCCGTCACGACCGATCATGCGGAGGAGGAGCTCTGCACTTGGCCGGCCGCCCCGGAGGGGAACGATGGGTTGCTCGTATACCACCAAGCGGTTCTCATCGAGGGCCTCACGGATCCTCCCGACCCAGGTGAGACCTTCCAGCTCCCGTCTCACGCGGAGCCGCTCAGCGATCTCATCGGTGATGTCTCGGAAGACGATGACGGTCCCGACGCCGGCGGCTCCGCTGGTGATCGGGGCGGCGGAGTAAGCGATGGGAAGTCGGGTTCCGTCCTTGCAGGTGTAAACGTCATCGTCCCCGCGCATGTGTTGACCGTCGGTCCGAACCTTCTGATGTTCGCACTCGGCTTCGGAAACGATCGGAGTCCCGTCTGCCCGGTGGGTGTGGATCAGATCGTGGAGGTGCTGTCCCCTCAGGTCCTCTTCCGTCCACCCCAGCAGCTTTGTCACCGCATCATTCATGTACGTCATCTGGCCCAGTTCATCGGTGATGAACATGCCTTCCGCCATCTGGTTCATGGCAATGGATCGGAACTCCTCGGCTTGTAGCCGCTCGGTGACATCAACCACGATGATGCCGACGCCGATAGTCTCGGCTTTCAAGTGGACCGGGTAGTAACTGGCCAAGCAGTGGCGGATCGTGCCAAGACCGGGGATCGGCGCAGACACATCGACATTGAGGACAGCCTCGTCTCCGTCGAGCACGCGGTGGTAGACGGATTCGACCTGCGGCCATACATCTGGAACGACCTCGGCCACTTTCCTGCCCAGGAAGTCCTCTGCATTCGCGCCGGACAGGGAGGCGAGCATCTGGTTGACATGGACAAAGCGGAACTCCCGGTCGACAAACCCGAGGCCGATCGGCGCTGAGGCCTGGAGGGTGTCGAGCGTGCTCAGAGCCTCATCGGCGCGCCGCCGGGCATCGCTCAGATCAGTGAGCTGTTTTCTATAGAAGGTCAGGTCCTGGGTGATCGTCGACGCGCCAATTACCGATCCGTCAGGACCGAAGACAGGCGAAACGGTAATGGACACGTCGACAGTGGCTCCGTCTTTGCGCAGGCGCCGGGTCTCCAGATGGCGCACGGACTCGCCGGTGCGGACCCGGTCCATCAGCGACTCGAATTCGTCGGGCCGGTCCGCAGGGATCAGGACCGAGATATCGCGCCCGATGATCTCGTCGGCCTTGTAGCCATACAGCCGCTCCGCGGCCCCGTTCCAAAGAAGCACCGTTCCATCGAGCGACTTGCCAATGATGGGATCGTCGGATGAAGCGACCAGGGCGGCGAGGAAGGCGGTGGCCTCCAGGTGCTCCACCACGGTCATCGACTTCACCTGGGGTACATCGGCAAACCGGAGTCCTTTCTGAAGCTCCATACGTGGTCGGTTCGGCCATTTCGGTCGCCGCGACCCCTTCGGCGGACCCCGGGGGGCAAGGCAGTGCCGAGGGTGACCGTCCGCCGCAGGCACGGCCAGCCAACGAGACCCCCCACGCCTCGATGTCTCCCATGGGTTACCGCAACACCGGATGATTGGAACATGGACGGCCAGGTTTTCACCCCACGGGCTGCGAAACTCCCCAAACTGTCGGATTGGTGCCTACCAAGCGATCAGCACGCACCACCCTGAGCACTTCTCCGTCTTCAACCAGGTCCGGCGTCGCCCCGTGGTAATCGACCCGGTGATGGCCGAGCATGTGATGCCAGAAGTCCGACTCCCGTGAAACCGAGTCGGCAGTCTCCAGGCCACCATGCTCAAGGGACCGCTTGTGGCGGAATGAGCCGATCAGAACGGGCAGGACGGCAATGGCCGCGGCGATGACCATCAGGGGGATGGAAAGGTACAAGAGGATCACGGCGGGGTAGCAGGTGCGGGACGGGAAACGCACCTGCGCTCTCCTTTCACCCTCATGTATCGCCCGGGGGGATCGGAGCCACCTGAGTGGCGGGTCAGATCCGGCGTAGAGAATCGTCGTCAGCAGGCAGAGCCGGCCCGACGGTACTGATCCCCTCCCGAGGCCCCCAGCTCCTCTCCGACCGGGGGTTAACGCTCCTGCTCAACCCAGGCAATCCCATGAGGACCGCATCCCGGTCATCGACCTTCGCCACCGATTCCGTCATCAAACCGTCATCATTTGTAAGTACCGTTGATGCAATGGTGGAGGCGACCAAGCCGTGGTTCCAGAACCGATGAGGGCACTTGTCGCCGAAGACGACGCGGCGCTCCGGTCCGTTCTCGACCGCGGCCTTCGCGAAAACGGCTACATCGTCGATGCCGTCTCCGACGGCGATGCTGCCGATCGCTACCTCAGCGCCTACGACTACGAGGTGGCGGTCATCGACTGGCGGATGCCCGGGCTCAGCGGACTCGAGGTCATCGAGCGGGCCCGGCGTCGCGGAACGCGTCTTCCCATCCTGATGTTGACCGCACGCGATTCGACGGCTGACAGGATCTCCGGCCTCAACGGAGGGGCTGACGATTATCTGGTGAAACCCTTCGAGTTCGGGGAGCTGCTGGCCCGGCTGCGGGCGCTCCAGCGCCGACCAGCCTTGTCGGTCGGCCTTCACCTCGAATGCGGCGACCTGGTGTTCGACCCGGACCTCCGGGGGGCAGCCGTCAACGGCACGGCCGTCGACTTGACCTGGACCGAGGCGGGACTGCTGGAGATCCTGATCCGACGCGCACCTTCCGTCGTCACCCGACGGGCGATGGCCCTCCATGTCTGGGAGAACGAGGCCGATGCCGTCGGGTCGAACACCATCGACGTCCATGTCGGCCGGTTGCGGGCAAAGATCGCCAACAGCACCGCTCGGATCGAAACGATCCGGGGCGCGGGCTACCGCTTGGTGTCGGGATGATCCGGGCCGGTTCGGGGTGAGGACCACGCGGTCCCGCCGGCACGCGGCCAGGGTAGCCACGGTGGCGACCGTGGTGGTCATGGGGTGCTACCTGGTGGCGGTTCTGTCGCTGAACCTGCTCGTGGCCCGCCGGCTCACCGAACAAGCGGATGCCCGGATCGCGGCCCGCCTGTCGACCCTGGGACGGGCGTCACCGGAAGCCCTGAAGCAGCAGCCCATCCGTGCCGGGGGTGACAGCGACCTCGACGACGCCCCCATCTTCTTGTGGAGCGGCACCGGCTCTGGCACCTCCACGGCGATTTCCCCTGACGTTCCCCCACTTCCCCGTCATGCCTGGACCACCGCCCCGGACACCGTCGACGTCCAGGGGACGACGTTCCGGATCCAAGCGGTGCGGTCCGGGTCCGGATGGCTCATCGGCGGCGAGAGCCTCGCCCAGTTGGACCGCGTGCGGAGCGCACTCCTCGCTCCCGAGATCCTTTTCGGGCTGGCCTTGTTGCTGGTCGTCTACGGCGGCTCGCTGGTGGTAGGCCTCCGGGCTTCGGCGCCCCTCGAGATCGTCCAACGCCGCCAGGCCGAGTTCACTGCGGACGCCTCACACGAGCTGCGTACGCCACTGAGCGTCATCGAGGCAGAGGTCGAGTTATCCCTGAGTCGGCCCCGGTCTCCCGAGGAGTACCGGGCAGTCCTCGGCCGCATCTCCAACGAGGGTCACCGGTTGCGACATATCGTCGACGAACTGCTCTGGCTGGCCCGAGCCGACGATGAGGGAACCTCCGCCCACCGGGAGCAGCGGACCGACCTTGCCGCCGTGGCTCTCGTGTGCGGCGAGCGGTTCCAGCCGATCGCCGCCGGACGAGAGGTCATCCTGCTGGTGGATGTAGAGGGATCGACCCCTTACTGGATCGAGGCCAACCCGAGCTGGATCGACCGATTGTTGGGGGTGCTCGTCGACAACGCATGCAAATACTCGAGCATCGGGGGGTACGTGAGGGTCAGAGTGCGGGGAAACGCCAATCGGGTCTTCCTCCAGGTCGACGACACGGGACCCGGAATTCCGCTCGAACAGCGATCGATGGTGTTCGATCGCTTCCATCGGGGGAGCAACGAACCCGGGGGCGTCGGCCTCGGACTGGCCATTGCCGACTCGGTGGTGAGGGCAACGGGCGGTACGTGGTCGGTCAGAGATTCTCCGTCTGGAGGAGCTCGCATGGAGGTGTCGTGGCGGAGGGTCCCCGGGCGTCGGATCAGTGCCGAGGCAGCGCTACCGCCAAGCCGTCCAAGCGTGGGAGCCGATCGGTCGGACCCCCCGCCCGGTTCATCTGCGGTACCCGATGTGGACAGCGTCACTGGAGAGGAGACCTTCCCGGTCGAACACCCCGGAAACTGAGCCGTAGAGACCGCGTCGGGCGCTCCTCAGTTTCACGCAGCTGTCAGGTTGGATCCATATGGTGAACTCCATGGGCCACAGAGACCGGCGTTCACGTCGGATTGCAAGCCGGGCCCCGGTCGTCCAACGCGGTCCCTTCTGTCGCCGAACTGGAAAAGGGATCGGACCCGGATGCGGTCGGGAACAACGTCTGCCGGCCGGTCATTGACTGACCTCGCCAAACAAGAAGAGGTTCGCACTTCACCGACCGACGACCATGTAGACCGTGGGCGACGGCCCACGCGACGCCAATCTGTCCGTCGCAGAACAGTTGCTGTCATTCTCATCGGGTTGGCAGGCCTCATGATCTGGCTGGGGATCTCGCTGGGGAGCGCGATGACCAATCCCTCGCTCGGCACGTCGATGTCGGCGCGCGTGGCCGAGTGGGCCCGTGGGCACGGCGGAGGGGGTGCAGTGAACTGGATCGAGAACCAGTGGTATGCGCATCACCAGCCCCCGAAAGGAGGCAAACCCCCGCCCGGTTCGATCCGACTGCCCAAACTGCCTCCGAGAGTGGTGCAGGCCGGTCCCGACCACCTTCCCGCACCTGCACCGATCGTCCCGCTTGCGAGCCCACCCATCCCCGGTGAGGGCCAGTGGTCACCGGCCGGTCGCCTCGTCGACGAAATCCCTGCCGTCTACGAGACCACATTGCGTCCCGATCCTGTCCATACGAGCTACGTGATCGGAGTGGCCTGGATGGACACCAAGCTGCTCAAGGCCACCTTGTACTCGGGAAGCATCATCCCCGGCGGGGGACCGTTCACCCACACCGCCCCGATAGGCAACGGCGCAGCCGCTTCCCTGGTTGCTGCGTTCAATGCCGGGTTCCTGATGGCATCGGCCGATGGTGGCTACTACACCGATGGGAGGACGATCATCCCCTTGCGGGAGGGGGCCGCGTCCTTCGTCGTCTACGCCAACGGGTCGGCCACCGTGGGGGCGTGGGGCACCGACGTGTCGATGAGCCCGAGTGTCGTCTCCGTCCGACAGAATCTGGACCTTCTGGTGAACGGCGGGCGAGCCACCCCAGGTCTCAATGCCGCCGACACCACCCGATGGGGGGCAACTCTCGGCAATGCCGTCTTCGTGTGGCGGTCAGGAGTGGGCGTTACCGCCGACGGTGCGCTCGTCTATGTGGGCGGCCCCGGTCTCAACATCACGGATCTGGCTGGGCTCCTGGTCAGGGCGGGCGCCGTGCGGGCGATGGAGCTCGACATCAATACCGATTGGGTCAACTTCTCCACCTACCGTCCCACCACACCCCTGGGACAAGCGACACCCTCCAACGGGAGCGAGCTCCTACCCGGAATGGCCGGATCGCCAGGGCGCTATTTTCAGCCCTGGTGGGCGCGTGACTTCATCACCATGTCCTCGGCCTACGGTTCATGAAGAGACCCACTTTTTTTCACGAACCTGGCGCCGACCCTCGGTCACATGGCCTTCCGGGCACCGCGGCGCCTGCACCGATCCAGAGTCATGCCGATGGAGCCGGGGGTGAGCTGGGCCCCTGAGGGGCACCGGCTCAAGCCCCGGGTCAGCCGAGCGACATCCCCACCACCGGCTCGTTGAGAGTGGTCCCACCGGTAGAGCCCTGGAACGTGGCGCCCGGCCCGAAGGAGAAGATGCCACCGTCCGACGCCACCAGGTAGTAGCCGTCGCCCGTTGGGGAAGCAGCGATTCCCACTACCGGCTTGTTGAGGGCCGTGCCCCCCATCGAACCGAGGAACGGAGCGTCGAAGCTGAACACGCCCCCATCCTTGGCCACGAGCCAGTACCCACCGGTTACCGGATCCACCGCGATCCCCACGACGGGCTGATTGAGATGCTGGCCCCCCATGGAACCGTGGAAGACGGCACCCGGTCCATAGGCGAACACGCCACCGTCCGACGCCACCAGGTAGTAGCCGTCGTTGTTCGGCGTTGCCGCGATACCGACGACCGGCTGGTTGAGCCTGAGACCACCGGCAGACCCGAAGAAGGGGGCGTTGGCGCCGAAGGCAAAGACTCCACCATCGGCCGCAGCCAGCCAGCAGCCGTTCCCTCCCGGTGCGGCGGCAATGCCGACCACCGGTGCGTTGAGGATGGCGCTCAGCCCGGTGCAGTCGGAAGCATGTGTGCCGTGCCCGTACACGGCGCCACTGGCTCCGGCCAGGTTATAGCTGCTCCCGCCGGGTACCGCGGCGATGCCGACGACGCCCTGGCTGGTGACCCCGGACTGGGATCCGAGGAACGGCACCCCGAAGCTGAAGACGCCGCCGTCACCGGCGGTCAGCCAATACCCCTGCGGTGTCGAACTGTGCACCGAGATGTGGCCGAGCGGACCGGCGGGATTGCCACCCTTCCCGGGCACTGGGGCCGGATTCGGCTGCTCGACAGCGAAGGCGCACTCGCCGGTGGCGAAACCCCCGACCACGTTGGGAGAACCTTCGGAGTCCCCGTACTGGATGACGGGAGAATTGTCCGAACACAACAGATTTCCGGCCACCTGGTTGGTCAACATCTCACTGGAATCGGGATCGGCCAGGGTGTTCCCCGCGAAGGTGGCACTGCCGCCGACTTTGTTCCGAAGGGACCCGTCCCAACACGAGTTGAGCCCGGTAATGGCGAGATTGCCACCGATGGTGTTGTCCTCGTAGTCGCTGTAGACCGGGGACTGGAACTTGGCGAAGATCCCGGCGGGAGTGCAGTTGACGCCACCCCCACCACCTGCTTGCGTTGCATCCCCTCCGATGGTGCTGAGGTGGATGATGACCCCGAGGGGGTCGGTGGCGACCACGCTCCCCTTCACGGTGGCGGGTGAGTTGAGCGTGGGCTTGTTCTGGTTGGGATCGTCGACGCAGGCGAAAGCAGAGGCTTCGCAGCCGAGAAGCAGGCTGGCCCCGCTGTCCACATCGATGTTTCCGTCCACCGTGATCCCCGACGTGCCCGAACCGCCGACATCATTGTGGGCGAACGCGGCGATCAGGGCCGCACCGGGCTCCACGGTGACATCGCCCGTGACCACGACCTGGCCATCGTTGACGGCGCACACACCGGTGACCGAAACCGAGGTGTAGGTCCCGCCGGGGAGGGGCTCCGGCGAGGCGGACGTGCCCGCGCAGGTGAACGAGGACGGAGTCGGTGTGGTGGCCGACGCCGAGGCTGAGGTGCCCACCAGGCCGAGACCCGCCACCAGGGCGGCGGCCATCACCGGAACCAGGTAACGGCGACCCTGTCGAATCACCGCCAATTTCGTGGGCCGGTTCGTGCGCCGCATGTGCACGCTGCCAGCAGGATTGCTGTTCGCCATGTCCGCCTCCGATGTCTGAGGAGCTTCGCCGTATGAGCCGCCCAAAGGGTAGCGAAGAACCCGGGCAGGCGCACGGCAAAGGTGGCCGGTTCTTCGGCCCCGTTTCCGGCCTCGGATCCGTCGAAGCTTCGACAGTTCGTCCGGGACCCGGAAGACGACGGAGATGGGAGCGAGTTTTCGGTCGATACCCGCTCTGAACTGGGGATTCGAGAACCCCAATCTCCGGGTGGCGATGGGCAGGCCTTCTCCGGCTGGCGGCGGGGCGAGCGGGAGAATGAAAGACCGGATCACCGCCGATACGAGCGGCAAACGTTCCAACCGTTGGCGCGTTGCCGGTTCAGGCTCGCGGCTGAACCCATGACCTCACACCGCGACCACGACGTTCGGTCCGCGCTAGATGAGGAACAGCGAGAGGGGGGAGTCCGCAGGGACACGTTCGATAGAGAGTGGGCTCGCCTCCATCCGGCCGAGCAGGCCTGTGACGTCAGATGCCTGCTCGAGCTCGATGCCGACCAGGGCGGGGCCGGTGTCCTTGTTGGACTTCTTCACGTATTCGAACAGAACAATGTCGTCGCCTTCTCCGAGGACCTCGTCCAGGAAGTGACGGAGTGCGCCCGGTTCTTGGGGGAAGGTCACCAGAAAATAGTGGCGGAGCCCTTCGTGGACGAGCGAGCGCTCGATCGTCTCCGCGTATCGGCTGACGTCGTTGTTGCCACCTGACACGACGCACACAATCGGGCCGTCCGGAAGGTCCTCGAGGAGGTGGAGGGCCGTCGTCGCCAGGGCCCCGGCGGGCTCGGTGATGATTCCGTCGACCTGGTAGAGGTTGAGCATCTCCGTGGCGACGGCCCCTTCGGGCACGATGACCACCTGATCGACCGAATCGCGGACAATCGGATACGTGAGATCCCCGACCCTTTCGACGCTCGCTCCTTCAACAAAGCGGTCGGTCGATTCGATGTCCACCGGGTGGCCGGCACTGAGCGCGGCGGTCATGCTGGGGGCGCCAGCGGGCTCGACTCCGATGATCCGGGTTGAGGGCGAGTGCACGCGGAACCACGTGGCCACCCCGGCAAGCAGTCCTCCCCCGCCCAGGGGGACGAGGAGCGTTGCCACCGGCTCCTCCATCTGATCGGTGATCTCGACGGCGACGGTCCCTTGGCCGGCGATGGTACGAGGGTCGTCGAAAGGATGGACGTAGATGGAGCCGCTGGTAGAAGAGTCGACCTTGGCTGAGGCGCTGGCCTCCTCGTAGGAGTGCCCGGCCACGATGGTCTCCACCAGGTCACCGCCGATTGCCTTGATCTGCTGGCGCTTCTGCCGCGGCGTCGTCATGGGCAGGAAGACACGGGCGCGCACTCCGAGGAGCTGACAGCTGTAAGCGACCCCGAGGGCGTGATTGCCGGCACTGGCGCAGACAACCCCGCGGGACCGCTCGTCCTCAGGGAGCGAAGAGATGAGCGTGAAGGCACCTCGGAGCTTGTAGGACCGGCTGATCTGTTGGTCCTCGCGCTTCAGCCAGACGGGAACACCGAGGGCGGCGGTGAGCCGTTCCGAACGGTGGAGCGGCGTGGTACTGATGACCGAAGCCAGCCGCGTGGCCGCGGCGGCGATGTCACTGGCATCAACGGTGTCGCTCATTGGCTCCGTCTCCGGGTCCGGGAGGTGGTAC
This sequence comes from uncultured Acidimicrobiales bacterium, assembly GCA_963713625.1. GTDB lineage: Bacteria > Actinomycetota > Acidimicrobiia > Acidimicrobiales > RAAP-2 > Bog-756. The sequence continues at coordinate 208,285 of CAVQMN010000004.1, forward strand.
ACCGATCTTGGCAGGTTGTGGTGAAGCAGGTGAGCGGAGCGAGCCTCGACCAGGCGTGACTGTCAGCCCGGCAGCCGGGCCAACGCGCCGAAGCGGTCAGTTGTCTCCGGGCCCAGGGGTCGGGACCAGCTGGCCGTTGGCCTTCAGGGTCACCTCCACGTTGCCACGGGTGGCGTTGGAGTAGGGGCACACCTGGTGTGCGGCCGCCACAATTGCGGTGGACCGTTCGGGATCGCTGATGCCGGGAAGCGAGACATCGAGCTCCACGGCCACATTGAAACCGCGGTTCTCCGTCGTGATCAGGCTGACTTCCGAATCGATGGATACGGCCCCGAGGTCGACCCGCTCGCGACGTCCGACCACTGCGAGCGCTCCCTCGAAACACGCGGCGTACCCCACGGCGAAAAGCTGTTCCGGGTTGGTGCCTCCACCCTCACCGCCCATCTCGACGGGAGTGCGCAGCTGGACATCCAAGGCCCCGTCGCTGGTCTGACCGTGGCCCTGGTCCCGACCGCCCACCACGTGGGCGCGGGCTGTGTACAGCGATTTGGCCATTTCCGACTCCCTTCAACGTCCCGTTGCTTCGACCCTACCGTTTTGCCGTTCTCGGACATCCGACTCGGGGGCATCGCTCCTCGATCCGGGGCGGCACGGTGGCTCAGACCATGTGACGAACTCAAGGCGCACGTGGATTGGGGAACTCCCCCGACAGCTCACCAGAACTGGGGATCGAGATCATCGTGGAGCTCTCCGGTTCGCGCGTCCATGTAGAAGCGGGCAAAGTCCAGATAGGTGTTGCGGATGTGGCGACGGGCCTCGTTCGCCGTCCGGTGATGACGAAGATGGGCGTGGAGTGCGTCCCACCAGATACTGCGCCCGATGGCGAAGCCCGTCCATCCGGGGATCGGTGCGATCAGCCGGATCCAGTGGTCGAGCTGGTCATGGGAGGCATGGCGACCCAGCAAGATGCAGTCGGCATTCCTTCCGTCACGTTTGGCCGTATCGACGATCCGCTCCGCGTCCTCGTGGCGGTCGAGCCCCTCCACCTTCCAAATGGCCGGATCCACCCCCTGGTCCTGCAGATATTCCATGGCCACCACGGTAAGACCGGGCCGTATCTCGCGGTCGTACCGGGCCGAATCACCTTCGACCGCGGCCGTGTCGGAGTCCGACGCCGGAATCAGAAGCTCGATGATCAGCGGTCGGTCATTCCTCGAAGCCCAATGCGAAATCTGGGCCAGCTTGGCCGCTTGTTGCTCTCGTCGGGTCGGATCGAACCCAGGGTTGTCACGCACGAGCACCTTGGCGTAATCGGTGGCGTAGAACTCGGCGTGTTCAATCCATTCGTCGCCGTAGGCGAATTCGAGCCAATTCTCGCCACTCTTCTCGATGGGCATGGCCAGGCTGACGGCTCCTGCCGAGCGTGCGGTCAGTTCGGCGACGGAGGCACCGTACTGCTCGTCGACCAGAATTCCCGGCTGAACCCCCTCCGGCAACCCCGGCAACGCGTCGAGCAGTGCTTGGCAGACGAGGAGCTTGTCGGCGCTGATGCGGGCGGCCTGGGTGGGACTGATCGCCCCCTTCAGCCCGTAAAGGTCACGCTCGAGACTGTTGCGGTGGTCGACCGCGAGCAGCAGCAGAACGCGGTCATCGGCGGCCCGGGGCCGGTTCGACAGGTCTGCCGCTTCTCCCCCACCGCCCGCCGCCCCGTTCGTCGTCAGGTCGCTCATGGCCGGGGGGTCCTGGCTGCATCCGGGGGTACCGATACCCGCCCAGCCCCGGGGCTCACCCGCCAGCCTTTCGTCCCCAACCACTCCCACCACGCCATGTGGTGCCAGCTCGTCGCTTCAATCATCTCCGTTTCCTTTCGCCGTGTACCCCCAGGAACCGCCCGGTCAGCTGAGAATGTCACGAACCTGCGGAATCACCCGCTTCCCGTACAGCTCGATGCTACGCATGAGGTTCATGTGAGGGAGCCGTCCGGCGCTGTACTTGAGATCGAACCGGGTCAGATCGAGCGCTTCGGCGGTAGCGGCGATCTTCCGGCTTCGTTGATGGCCGCGGTCGGCACGTGTTCACTGGGGCCGCTCCCGCACGACGTCGGTCGGGCGTTTGTCATCCCGAAGCCCGAGAAAGCGCGGCTGCCGGAGCCGAGCGTCGTTGGTCCACTCGGCAAATCCGATCTGGGCGACGATCGTGGGCCGAATCCAGTGCGTGCCGCGGGGGATCGGCTGCGCATCGACGAACGGCGCCACGGCCCTTTCCAGCTTTCGCAGCCGGATGCCAAGGTCATGGAGCGTCGCCTGGGTGTAGCCGGTGCCGACCTTCCCGGCGTAGCGGAGGCTGCCCTCCTCGTAGTAGCCGACGAGCAGCGCGCCAAAGTCAGTCCGACTGCCAGCTGGATCGGTGTAGCCCCCGATCACGAACTCCTGCTCCCAGACGCACTTCAACTTCAACCAGTCCTTCGAGCGGCCAGCGACATACGGTGCGTCAGCGCGCTTCGCAATGAGCCCCTCCCACCCGGATCGGCAGGCCGCGGCGAACCGCCCTTCCGAGTCGTCTCGCCAGGCCTCGGTGTGCTGCAACGCCGAGCTCGACCGGACCGACTTCGTCAACACGGCGCGACGGTCGACGAGCGGGCGGTCGGTGAGATCCTCCCCGTCGAACTCCAGCACGTCGAAGACGCAGTAGACGACCGGGTACTCGGCCACCAACTCCGAGGAGGGTCTGGCCGCACCCAGGCGCTGCTGGAGTCGGGTGAACGATGTCTGGTCACCGTCATAGGCCACCACCTCGCCGTCGAGGAGGAGGTCGGAGTGTTGCGCCGCCACCGCGTCGCGGACTTCGGGATAGGTGGAGGTGAGGTTCTTGCCGGTACGCGACGCAAGACGTACTTCGTCGCCCACCTTGCGGGCCACGCAGCGCTCACCGTCCAGCTTGCGCTCCAGAAGCCAATCATTGCCGAAGTCGCGACGGTCGGTCAGCGTGGCCAGCATGAGCGGGATCACCATCCCCCTTTCGTTTCAGATCGATGGCGGGGGGCATCCGGCCGGAAGTTCCGAAAGTCGCCGACGGCCCTGTCCCCGACCAGCCCCCCTTACGAGCGGGGAAGGACGGTGACCAGGGTTTCGGATCCGTCGGCCCCCACGATCTGTAGAACGAGCGGGAGCCTCGGCGGCTTCGAGTCCGTCAGGATCGAGGTCGGGTGCTCGATCGAGTGACGAAGCACGACCGGGTACCGGCCGTCACGACCGCCCACCCCGACCGACGCCTCATCGACGTGTTCGTCGTACTCGACGTAGGCCAGCGGCATCCGCTCCGCCTCGAAGGAGTCACCGAACTCGGCATCGAGCAATTCGATGGTCACGTCGTCGCCGGTGCGGACCTTGGTGAGCTCGTCGAGCAGCTGATGCCACTCTTCCTTGGGCCGCTCATGGATCAAGTCCGGGGATCTCTTGGTACGCCCGACCACGCCGACATCTTCGCGCCTGGCGCTCCGTCGGACAAGGGGCCGAACGCCGGCATGGTGGGCCAGGTCGTGAAGTGACAGGAGATGTGCCAGGTCTGTGAGGGCCTGCGACCCCCCGACCGGAACGTACGTTGTCCTCAGGGAGCCGGCGCCGGTCGGGCCCGGCGTTCCGGCAGCGTCCCCAAGCGTCATCCTCGGACCATCGGCGCCATCGGGAGAGCGCGCAGGTCATGGGGTGATGGCACCGAACCTGAGCCCCGAGGGACCAAGGCCGCCAGCCCCGATCGGGGTCAGACGCCACGGGTGTGGAAGCAGCTACTGAGCGTGGCCCACCGGCCCGACCAGGCCTCCGATGCGGTAGGTTCGCCGTACCTTGCCGTTGTCCGTAGGCGAGAGAGGGGGGCAGCCTGATGCGGCAGGACTCCAGGGAAGCGCAGAGAAACGCAGGCGGTGGGCCGCGACGATCGGGCATCGCCCTGGCCGGTGCCTGTCTTTTTCTGAGCGGCCTGTCGGCGGCCACCCTGCCGGCCGCGGCCGGCGCCGCGTCGAACAAACTGTTCGCGGGCGTGCGTGCCTCGGGTGGGGCCAACTGCACGTCCGCCGCCAATGCCTGCACGCTCGCCAAGGCCCTCGACGACGTCCGAGCGGGTGACACCGTCGAGCTGGTCACACCCGGGATCGAGGGCACCGCCTCCTCCTACTATTCGGGTGGCACCTCCGGGTTCTCGATCAGCACCTCTGGAACCTCGGCCACATCGCCGGTGGTGATCGAACCCGCCCCCGGGGTACAGACCCCGATCCTCGACGGTGACGGCAAGCATCCCGTACTCGAGGTCGGGAAGGCCATGCACCTCACAATCAGCGGCCTCGACATCCAAGACGGCTACTCGGACTCGAAATCGTCCGGGGGCGGGATCAGTAACAATTCCCGCGCTTCCCTCACGGTGACCAACTCGACCTTCTCAGACAACTTTGCCCCGCAAGACGGCGGGGCGATCGAAAATGGCATCGGCGGCACGCTCACCGCGGCCGACTCGACCTTTACCGACAATTCCGCCTGCCTCGGGGGGGCGGTCTCCAACGGATACGGCGGCACCGGTACGGCAACCATCACTCGGTCGACGTTCGCGGCCAACAAGGCATTCTGCCAAGGTGGGGCTATCGCCAACGGCAACGGCGGGAGTGGCAAGATGACCGTCACCGATTCCACCTTCTCGGGCAACACCGCCCCCGACGGAGCCGCGATGGAGAACGGGGATGGCGGCTCGGGCATGCTGACCGTTACCAGCTCGACCTTCTCGGCCAACAGCGCATCGTCCGACGGCGCCACCATCGAGAACGGGGCCGATGGCGGCAAAGGCTCGAGCCTCGTCGCCGTCGCCGATATCTTTGCCGGTTCGTGCCATCAGGCCGGCGGCACCTGGATCGACTTGGGCGACAACGTCGCCTCCAATGCGTCCTGCCTGATGGGTGGAGCCGGAGACGCGTCGAATACCAAGTTGGCCAGCTTGCTCGGCCCCCTGGCCGACAACGGGGGGCCGACCGAGACGATGGCGCTTCTGCCGGGGAACCAAGCCAGTGGGCTCATCTCCAACCCGACCGGTGGTCTGTGCCCGGTGACCGCCGACCAGACCGGACGGCCGAGCCCGGCCGGCGCGCCGTGCAACGCCGGGTCACTCCAGCCCCATCCCACCATCAGTTCCGTGGCCTTCTCGGACGCGACCACCGCCCCCACCGTCATCGTCACCGGTAGGGGCTTCGGCACCCAGGCGAACCTGGGAACGCCCACGCCGTCCTCGACATGCAGCGACAGCCAGTCCACCGGGGATGACTATGCCAGCAACCTCCATCTGTCGGTATGGACCGGAGCATGGAGCGCCGGACAAGGACCGCCGGCCGGATGCGACTACTACGGCCTGCTCATCTCGCGTTACTCGGCCACCCAGATTGCGTTCACCTTGGGGTCGGAGTACCCCACCTACGGAAGCCTCAAGGGCGGCGATCCATTCACGCTGCATGTACTCGGCGTCGCATTTGCGGGGAAGGTCGCCGCCGCGCCCACCATCACGGGCTTCAGCCCCCATTCGGGCCCGGTGGGGAGCACGGTGACCATCAAGGGGAGAGCGCTCGCCCGGGTCACCGAGGTCACCTTCAACGGCGCGGAGGCCGCCGTGGCCAGCGACAAGACGACCATCGTCAAGGTCAAGGTGCCCAAGGGGGCGACCACAGGCAGGATCCAGGTCACGACGGCCGCCGGCAGTATCAAGAGCGCAACCGATTTCACCGTCACGTGAGGCACGTCTGCTCCGGCCGGGCCGTCAGCGAACTGGGCGGACCGCTACTCTTGGGGCGGAAGAGCAGGTGCTCATGGAACGGACGGAGAAGCCCGCAGTCGGGCACAAGCCCGCTGGACTGACAAAGCGAATGGCGCTGGGTTTCGCCAGGCGGGTGAAGCGCAGGGTCTTCCTCCCCGGCGACTCGCTGGCAGACGGCGTGAAGCGCGCCTCCGTCTTCGTCGTCGGCTGGGGTGCGCTCATCGGGCTGCTGGCCTGGGGGGCCTACCGGCAGGGGATCCTCCACGGCGTGGGTGAGGGGATCACGTTCTGCGCGGTTCTTTTCCTGCTCGCCGTTCATGTCGCACCCGACTACTCGGGCCCGGGCGGTCGACAGGGGCGCAATCTCTACTGAGGGAGGCAAGATCTTCGACGGCCACGACCTGAGGTCGTCGGAACGGCAGATCTGCGCCGCTCAGCCGACCAGCGCGTCAGTGAGGGGACCGATGCCGGCAAGCCGGGCTGCCAGATCATCGGTCATCCGGTAACGAACCGCCAGCACCGCTGGGTCGGTGAAGCTGATACTGGTCCGACCATGGTCGTCCCACACCAGTATCTTCAGGGGGAGATCCAGTGCAGCCAGTGGATACTTCTGCATCACAGGCGTACCGCCGGTCGGACTGCCGAAGATCACAACCTTCGTCTCGCGGAGCTGGAGTTTGTGCCGCTCGGCTTCGCCACTGTGATCGATGATGGTGAAGACCTGCATGCCGCGAGATCTGATGAGGTCGACGAGGGCGTCGACCGCATCGGTCACCGATCCCGATCTGACCTTGGTGATGATGCCGGCTTCGGGGGCTCCTCCGGTGGTATCCGACATGCCGCAGACTCTCCTTCCGCCGCCATCTCATCTCCCCGGCATGATCGCAAAACCCGGCGCCGACGTCCACGTCAGCTGGACGAGGTGGCTGGCTATGCCGCCCACCGTACGACGCCCACTGGTGTGGGGCTTGGTCCTGAAGGATGGCAGCGCTATTGACAGCCTGGACTTTGTAGTACAAACTGAAATTAGTTTGCAGCGCAAAGTGCCCGGGAGGAGGCTTCAATGGCATCGACCGAATCAGAGCCGCTCGATCCCAGGGCCGCGTTGGACCTCGTCACCGAAACCCGCAACAGGACCAAGCGCTCCCTCGAGGTCGACGGGGCCCGGTTGTACGGAGCGTGGGGGTTGGCCTGGCTGATCGGTTACACCGCCATCTGGCTGTCGGCTCGCGGACACTCCGCCTACCACACTCCTCCGGCGTGGGTCTTCGTGGTGTTGGGAACATGCATGGCCGCGGCGCTGGCCGTTTCCGTCACCACCATCGGACGGGCCATGCACGGAGTGGTCGGGTCGTCGTCCGCCTCGGCACGACTGTACGGGTGGTCATGGGCCATCAGCTTCATCTGCCTCTTCTTCATCATCGGTGGCCTCGGCCGTGCCGGTGCGTCACAGGCCGTCATCGGGCTCTTCGCTGCAGTGGGCCCCGCATTGGTCGTCGGCATCATGTACCTGGCAAGCGGTGCGCTCTGGAACAATCGGACCATGTTCGTCGTCGGGGCCTGGCTGGCGTTGATCAGCGGGGTGGGCATGGTTTTCGGTGCCGTGACATTGGATCTGCTCATGGCCGTCTTCGGTGGCGGAGGATTTCTGGTGGCCGCCCTGTACGAGGCGCGTACGAAGCAGCCATGACCGCAGCCGAGTCACCGCCCGTCGACGCCGAGCTCGACCCCCTGATCCATGCTCCGGTCCGACTCAAGCTGATGGTCACGTTGAGTGCTCTTGCCGAGGGCGACCGCCTCACGTTCCCTCGTCTCCAGGAGCTGCTCAATCTCACTCCGGGCAATCTTGTCACCCACCTCCGAAAGCTCGAACGCGGTGGGTATATCGAGATACAGAAGACGGACCGCCGCAAAGGGCAGAGCACGTCGGTGCGACTCACCACGGCCGGCCGGGCCGGCCTGGAGACCTACACCCAGGCGCTCCGGGCCCTGCTGGTCCCCGAGGGGCTGTCTGCGGACAAAGGACAAGGCCGCACCGGATGACCTGACCAATGCTCTTCGTCTCCCGTGTCCCGTCTCCCGTCTCCCGTCTCCCGTCTCCCAAGGACACCAACGATTTTCCCCTCAAGGTCGAGGGTCAAGATGCCGATGGGGGCGCTATGGGCAGGGAAGTTCTCCGGAACTGTTAGCCGCTTCATGAATCTGCGGAAGACAGTCGCCAGTTGCACGGTCGTGGTTGCCGTCGTGACCAGTTTCGTTCTGGTCGCAGGGATGAACGACGCCAAAGCCGCGGTGCCGGCCACGGCACCGGCGGTGCCGGCTCCACTCCTCGGTGTGCTCGGGGCCAGCGAGCAGAACTTCAGCCAGGAGCACTCCGCAGGGGTCAACGTCGTCACCATCGCCGTGGGCTGGAACGACGCTGAACCGAGCGCAGGAGCGTTCTCTCCCTCATTCGTGCAGGGGGTGAAAAGCGAGATTGCCTCGGCGAAATCGTCGGGACTCGGCGTTGTCCTCGATCCCGGCCTGCAATATCCGCCCGCGTGGGTCTTCTCACTTCCGGGTGGCACCAGGTTTGTCAACCAGTACGGCGACGAATTCACTGGATCCGAGACGTCGGGAAACAATGTGGCCAATGCGGTCACCGACATGGCCGTCCGGAACGCGGAATCGACCTACCTGGCCTGGCTGGGCAGGAACATCCCGGTCGGCTCACTCACGGCCATTCGACAGGGCGGTGGACCGCTGGGTGAGCTCCGGTATCCGGATGCGGACTACGACGGCCACACCGACAGCTACTGGGCCTACGATGCCAGCACCCAGGCCGCCTCGCCTGTGGCCGGGTGGGTCCCGGGGTCAGGGACGTCGGCGCAGGCGGCAAGGTTCCTCAGCTCGTACAACGGCGATCTCGACAATTACGGACGCTGGCTCAACGGCCAGCTCGAGGCCGACTTCGGGACCGAGCAGCTGGTGATGCTTCCCGGGTGGGGTGAACGACCCCAAGGTGCCGCCTTGGAGGTCGCCCACCTCCTGACGCTGAACATGGACGAATTCAACGAAGGACTGGCCTGGAGCAGTCTCTTGCACTCCCTTCCTGACGCCAAGCACTCCGTCGCCTACACGACCTACCTGGATGCACCCACGGTCCTGCCCACGCTCGAACTCGAAGATCCGGCCGACTACCTGGCCTCGGTGGTGGCGGGTACCTCCATCCGCCTCGGAGGCGAGAACACGGGAAACGGGACCGTGGCGGCCATGGACGTGTGTGCCAAGCGGGCCAAGACCCTGCACTTCTTCATCGTCCAGTGGATGGACGCAGCCCAACTGATCGCATCCGGTTCAGGACAGGACCCCGCCGGCCCGACCTTGGCTGAACTTGGAGCAGCCGTCGGGTAAGCACTTCGGCAACGGCGCTGGATCGACCACCGCGTTGGTCCCGCGGGTCGCCGCCCGCAACAACTGTTGCGACCGGCGCGGCCACGAACCAATCGTCGGAGGCGATATCCCGCATCTGTTGGTTGCCGGGTGTTGGAAGGTGACGGCGTCATCGCGGCCGAAGGTGACCGCGGGCCACCGCGGGCCATCCGGTTGGCCATCCGGTTGACACGCGTCGGCGACCAACTGTTCATGTCAGAAACAAACTGTTCATGTTGATTCCCTTGCGTTGGACCCACGGTCCTGGATAATTTCCTTGTCGACGGCACTTCCCCGTCAGGGCGGAGAGTGCAGCCGGTTGGCGATCGCAGGTGATCCGCCCATCCGGAAAGCAACGCAGTGTCGAAGCCGGTCACTTCCTTCTCTCTACCCGTCATTCTTTTCTCTCCCAATACTTCTGCATACGTGAAAAGGGTTCGAATAATTCGCTGAAAAATGGTTCAAATCCTCACATGCTGGTTATAGCTCCGTCCAGGGGTGTGAGGCGGTCGAGGTCCAGGGGCAAGTCAAGAGATATCCATCCGTAGGGGGACCTAGTGCGACGAGTTGATTTCCATGCATTCGCTGACCGAACGGCAACAATACGCTGACCCCCGGAACACCGAGATCGAGCTCGATCTGGTCATCCCCGCCCTCAACGAGGAACAGCGGATCGGCACCACGATCGACGCCGTCATCGAAAAGGCGGTCGATTCCGGGCTGGGCCTCCGCATCCTGGTGGTGGACAACGGATGCGTCGACGCCACGGCCGAAGTGGCCAGCCGACACCCGAATTCACACGTCCCGGTAGAGGTCATCAGCTGTCGGACCCGCGGGAAGGGCGCCGCCGTCCGGACCGGAATCGCACGGTCCACTGCGCCGTTCGTCGGCTACTACGACGCTGATCAGTCCACCCCGCCGGCGGCCATAAAATCAGGGGTCGATCTGCTCCGCTCGGGCTGGGAGGTTGTCATCGGCTCGCGTCGGTGCACCGGCGCGGAGTACGCCGTTCCCCAGGGAGGCCTTCGCCAGCTGGGGAGCTTTGCCTTCCGGAAGATGGCGTCCGAGCTCTGTGGCCCGGTGACCGATACCCAATGCGGGTTCAAACTGTTCCACTCGCACGTGGCCAAAGACCTCTTTGCCTCCACCACGCTCACCGGATTCGCGTTCGATGTCGAGGTTGTGGCCCAGGCCTACCGGCGCAAGCACCAGATGATCGAACTCCCTGTGCAATGGAGCGATAGTCCCGAGTCGTCGTTCCGGCCTCTCGTCGACGGCCTGAAGTCCTTCCGCGAGCTGCGGGAGATCCGCAGTGCACTGGCCCGTCCGCGCTCGAAGGAATCGTAGATGTTCGGCAGACCGAAGCGATCGTTGCTGGTCATCCTCAATTGGCGCGACCTGAAGCACCCCGACGGCGGAGGGGCCGAGGTGGTCTGCGAACGGCTGGCCCGATCGTTCGTCGGGAAAGGTCACGACGTCGTGCTGTTGTCCGCCGCGGTGCGGGGCGAGTGCCACCGGGAGCGGACCGACGGCTACATGATCATCCGACGGGGCAGCCGCTTTACCGTCTATCCCTGGGCCCTGCTGTGGTTGCGCCTCCACCGAAATCAGATCATCGGGGTGATCGACTCCCAAAACGGTATTCCCTTCTTCTCGCCGTTTGCCCTGCGTCCGAAGACGCCGGTTCTGATGTTGCTCCACCACATCCACCAGGATCAGTTCTCGCTCTACTTCTCTCCGCTCATGGCTATGGTCGGTCGTTGGCTCGAACGGTACGGGTCCCGGCTCGTCTACCGCGATCGCACCATCGTGGCCGTCTCACCATCCACCCGGGCGCGGGCGCGCCGGGTGCTGGGGCTCAAGGGAGACATCGTCGTGGTCCCGCCCGGGTCCGACGCCATCGTCTCGACCCTTCTGTCCAAGAGACGGCGTTCGGAGCACGAATCCATTGTCTGCGTGGGGCGACTGGTCCCGCACAAGCACACCGCGTCGATCATCGAGGCGATTCCACCACTGCTGGGCCAATTTCCGGACATCCAGGTGCATTTCGTCGGGGATGGCCCGGAGCGGTCAGCACTCGAGGCACTGGTCGAATCGCTCGGGTTGGGGGACCACGTCACGCTCCACGGCTCGGTCACTTCGTCCGAGCGTGACCGGATCCTGCACACTGCCTGGCTGTCGGTGAATGCCTCCGAGGGAGAGGGCTGGGGACTTTCGGTGGTCGAGGCCAACGCCGTCGGGGTCCCGGTACTCGCCTATCGGCGACCGGGCCTCCGCGACTCCATACGCGACGGAGAGACGGGCTGGCTGATCGAAGAAACCCAAGACCTCAGCCCGGCCATCGCCGATGCGCTCCGACAGATGGGAGACCCGGAGGCGGCCACGGCGTTGGGTACGAGAACCGGACAATGGGCGGCCCAGTTCACCTGGGACAAGATGGCCGACCAGATCCTCCTCCTCCTGGCGGCTGAAGGGGGCCGTCTGGCCCAGTCACCCAACAACCGCCGCACGGCGACGGACCTCGCCACGGTTGTCCGGATGCCCGTGGATCTCCTCCCGGAAGGGTTTGTCCCCACATTCCGCCACACCGATCGGTGCGAGGTCGGCGATGTCGACCTCGTGGTCCTGCTCCGGAACACCGACATGGACGCGGCCAGGGACGCACTCAGGAGGGCCGGTTTCTCCAGACGGGGCATCTTCGACGAACGGCTGCAGATATCGGTGGCCCGCCATATCGATCTGGTGTCGCCCACGGTGCAGGCATCGACGAAGGCTGAGGAGCCTCAACCCCTTCACAAGAACTCGCTTGCCGGCTGATGACCGAAGAGCTCGGCCCGAGCGGCACCGCTCTCCTCCCCCCGAGGGAGGTCCCTTCCCTTCCCGACGCCACCTGGCCGCCGGTTCAGCCACGCCGCTCCGTGCCCCGTGGCGCCCGCCCACGCACGAGGCCGCCGGCCGGAAGACGGTTCCTCGACCACCGGGTGGTGGTGATCGCCGGTATCGGTGCCGTGGCGGTGCTGGCCCGCCTCATCGCCCTGAAAACGTCCAACGATCTCTTCATCGATGAGATCACCTACTCCAACATCGCCATCAACATCGCCCACGGGCACGGCGTCACCCTCTATGGCCAGCCGTTCGAGCTCCATCCTCCGGCCGGTTTCGGCCTCTTCGCCTTGGTGATCAAGGTCTTCGGACTCCATGGTGGAACCGAATCGGTCATCTTCAGTCTCCGCAACGTCGATGTCGTCCTCGGTTCCGTTACCTGCGTGCTGACCTTCCTCCTGGTGGACCGGGCCGCATCCCGCAGGGTGGCGGTGATCGCTGCCCTCCTGATGGCCATCGACCCCCTGGCCATCACCTACGACAGCCGGGTGATGCTCGAGGCCCCGGCCCAGCTTGCCACCATCACCACCTTTCTCCTGCTGGCGGCGGCCGCAAGCGCTCGCGTGGCCAGCCCCACCCGATGGCGCTGGCTGGTGGCCGCGGGCGTGGCCGCCGCCGTGGTGTTCTGCACCAAGGAGACCTTCGGTCTGGTCGTCGGTCTGGCCCTCGTTCTCATGGTGCTCACCGGCTGGGTCGTGAGCCGACGTGAGGCCGTCGTCGTGCTCGGAGTGGCGGTCGTCGGCTACGGGATTTCGGTCGTCACCATGGGCCTGTCCTACGGGTTCGGAGTCTGGTGGCAGGACCAGATCGGCGGTGCCTCCCGTCTCGTCGGCACCAAGCAGATCACCGGATTCAACTCTCCCCAGGTGCATGTCACGATCGTGTCCAGGTTCCTCGCCGACCTTCCCACCTTCGCCGTGAGCTACCTGATCCTCGGATTCGGGATCTGGGCTGCGCTCGGCCTCCTGATCAGGCTGAAGCCATGGCGGCCCCGTTTCGCACCGATGGAGTTGCAAGCCCAGGTGACCGTGCTCGTGGCCCTGTGGACGGTGTCCGCCGCCGCCTATCTCGTCTATGCCACCCTCATCGGCACCATCGAGGAGCAGATGTACTACATCCTGCTGCTCCCTTCAGCCATCAGCCTCTGTCTGTGGTTCGCGGCCGGGTTCGGGCCCCGACCCCGCCAATGGCGGAAGATCGGGGTGGTCCTGGTGGCCCTGGCCCTGCTCTTCGACGCGGCGGTGTGGGCCAATGTCCACTCGCGTCAGGACGACGAATATCGGCAGATGTTGGCCTGGGAGGCCGTCCACGTTCCCCCGACAGCCGTCGTCTCCGCCACCGAGGACCTGTCCCAGTTCCTGCTGTCGAGGGGAGTCATCGGCCAGTGGAACTCTGTTCCCGAGCTCAAGGCACACCACGTCGACTACGTGATCGTCAACATGTCGCTCGTCAACCAGGGATACGGGCTGGCCGGCCCCGCGTTCGAAGCCGCCCTGGCGCATCAGGGCCATCTGGTCTACGAGGCCAACGGTCCCACCGACATCAGTCTCCGCATCTACGACGTGCGGTCGATCACGGGTGGCTCCCGATGACCTCGGTGGCCGCCACGCAACCGGGCGTCGAGGCCGGGCGGCCCGACACCGGTCAAGGGTCGAAGACTCCCGCCAGGCGGGTGGGTGACGAGGCGGTGGTGGTGTCCTCCGCCGGTGTGATGTCCCTGCTCAACTATGCCTACACCCTCATCATCCTCTGGCTGCTTCCGACACGGGAGTTCGCCGAGGTCGGATCCATCTCCGCGCTGCTCCTCATCTGCGGGACCATCGCCGGTGCCGCCCTCCCCTGGGTGCTGGCCCAAGAGGTGCTGCACTCCAAGCAGGACCGGCCACGTCGGCGCGCCGCGGTGACATTCTGCCTGTTCGCCACCGTCCTCCAAGGGGTGGCGGCGGGACTGGCCACCTGTCTCATCGTGGCACGGTACGCCAGCAGCAACGGCGTGCTCATGGCCGCGTTCTGCTCGGTCCTCCTGATATTTGTGGCCGCCACCGTGACCGGGTACTTCCAGGGCAACGAGTCGTTCCGCATCATCGCGCTGCTCCGGGTGGCCGAGGTGGTGGTGAAGCTCGGTGCCGGCATCGGGCTGGTGCTGCTCGGCACCGGCGCCAGCGGCGCCATCGCCGGATTCGCCCTGGGTGCCGGCGTCGTCGCCGGCGTGGGACTGGTCGCCATGGTCCCCGATCTCCAATGGTCCTGGTCGGCTGTGGCCGGCCGCCACCTGTGGGCCAGCACGCAGGGACTGATGGCCATCCAGGCCGGCGTGGCCATCCTGGCCAGCATGGACGTGGTGATCGGCAGCCTGATCCTCGGCGCCCAGCCGGCCATGGCCACCTACCTGGCGGCCAACGTCCTGGGCCGGGTTCCGGTCTTCATCGGCGGTGCCCTCTCGATCATCATCTTCCCCAGGATGATCGCCCGTCGGGCCCATCCCTCCGTCGTGATCCGCGAGAGCATGGCGCTCTATCTGAAGCTCTGCATCCCGCTCACGCTGTGCACGATGACCCTTCCCCGGTCGATCGTCGACGCCATCTTTCCGGCCCGCTACGGCGATGTCGCCGCCATCCTGCCGTGGTCGGCGCTCGCCGGATTCATGATGGGGGTGGTCAATATCACCACCACCTACTTTCAGGCAGCAGGCATCTTCCGGCGAACGACCTACCAGTTGGCTCTCGGGGTCGCCGTCTGCGGGCTTCTTGACGTCGGCGGGCTGCTGGTCCACGGAGTGTTGGGCTTGGCCATCGCCGTCGCCGTCGGCGGCACGCTGATGGCCGCCGTGCTGATCAGGGAGATCTGGCGCGTCTGGCCCGGAAGCCTCCGGCGCATCCCCGGGGCGGGCGTGGTGATGACGGTGGTGTGCCTCCCGCTCGTCCTGGTGCGCGACCACATCCTGCTGTGGGTGTTGTGGGCGGGCGTATGCGGAGTGCTCTTCTGCCTCCGGGGCCTTCTCAATGTTTCGTCCGCCGGGCACGCCGAGGGACCGGTGAGGCCCCGGGTTCTCCATCTCGGGTACGAGGACCCCCGGCGTCCGGGCGCAGGGGGCGGGTCGGTGCGCACCCACGAGATCAACCGCAGGCTGGCCGATTCGTTCGAGATCACCGTGGTCTGCGCCCGTTTCCGGCAGAGTCGCGCCCGGGAAGAAGACGGGGTCCGCTATGTCCACGTCGGCCTCGCCGGCCTGCCCGGCGGGGACTTCACCGAGCGATTGGCGTATTTCGCCCTCATTCCGTGGGCCCTGTTCCGATACCGGTCGGATCTGGTCGTCGAGGACTTCGGTGCTCCATTTTCGAGCGTTGCCGTTCCCTGGATGACGACGCGTCCGGTGCTCGGCGTCGTCCAATGGTTGTTCGCCAAGGAGAAGAGCCGCCAGTACCACGTGCCGTTCTCCTGGATGGAGCGCATAGGCGTGCGCTCCCACGACCAGATGATCGCCGTCTCCGAGGACCTGGGCCTCGCCCTGTCCGATCTCAATCCCCGGGCCAGGGTGGCCGTCATCACCAACGGGCTGGACGCCGGCGCCTTCACCGGATACGAATGCCCCCGAGCGGGCATCTTCTACCTCGGGCGCCTCGAGATCGCCCAGAAAGGGCTCGATCTCCTCCTCGAGGCGTTCGCCGCAGTCGTCGGCGATATCGATCAGGCGCTCGTCATTGCCGGAGACGGCCCCGATGACCGGGCCCTCAGGGATCTGGCCCGGTCCCTCGGCATCGGGGACCGGGTCGAGTTCATCGGGCGGGTGGCCGCCGACCACAGGTTCGAGCGGCTGGCCTCCGCCGATCTGGTGGCCATGCCCAGCCGGTACGAGACGTTCGGGATGGTGGCCGCCGAATCGTTGGCCGTGGGCACGCCGGTGGTGGCCTTCGACATTCCCTGCCTCCGCGCCCTCATCGACAACGAGGTCGGAGCGTGTGTCACCGCCTTCGATGTGAGCCAGTTCTCGGACGCCCTGCGTTCGCTCTGCCTCGACGGGGCCCGGCGCCGACATCTCGGTGCCGCCGGACCGGCCCGGGTGGCCGCCCTGCGTTGGGACGACCTCGCAGCCGAGCAGGGCCTGATCTACCAGGAACTGGTCGGAGGCAAGGCCGTCCCCACCCCGGCGCCCGACCCCGGCGACCACCGGGAGGCCGTACAAGCGGTCGTCCCCCTGACGGCCATGGCCCCCGAATGGTAAGGCCCGGCCGGGCTGACCGTGCCGTTCTTCGAGACCCCCACAAGCACAGTTTGGAGTTCAGATGACTTTTGAACCGGAGGAACAGACCGGCGCTCCCGTCGCCGACTGCATCGTCGTACTCGGGGACAGCAGCTCTTCGGGCTTCGGCACCGGCGGCCGGGGGTATCCCGTCCTGGTCGGCGAAGCCCTCGGAGCGACCAGGGTGGAGAACCTCGCCAAGTTCGGCCAGACCACCAAGATGATGCTCGACGAGGACCTGCCCCTGATCCCTGCCCTGCGACCCGATGTCGTCATCGTCCAGGCCGGGATGGGCGATTCCCTGCCCCATCCCGGGGAGCGGGTGCAGCGCTTCCTCGAGCGGTTCGTCCCGAGCACCTGGCATGGCGTCAACGGCCTCGAACGACGGGCCTACTTCTCGGGAACCCGTCGGCGGCGTGCCCGGCAGTGGGTGGTCGCCGAATTCAAGACGACGCTCAAGCGGGCGCTGATCCTGCTGACCGGAGGATTCACGCGATCGAATCCGGACGAGTTCCGAACCTCCCTCGACCAGCTGCTGACCGCCCTCGAGGGCATCAGCCCGGTCGTCGTGTGCATCGGGCTCTTCGACGTGGATCAGCACGTCTTCCCGAAGCAGCACACGTTGAATGTCCCCTTCCGGACGCAGCGGTACCGGGTGCTGGCCGAACATCCGCGGGTCATCCCGGCGGAGATCGACGAGCACCTCCACCACTGGGACGACTTCCTGGGCGACCACGGCCACTGGAACGCCTCTGGCCATGCCGCGGTGGCCGGCCAGGTCCTCCTGGCCCTCCGGTCGCAATGGCCGGAGCTGGCCGTACCGGTAGCGCGTCACCACCAGGTCGGGACGGTCTGACTTCCCTGCGTCGGGCCACCGACCGACGGAGACCGGGGATGGCTACCGGTGCGCCTTGCCATCCAGTCCGTTGAGGACACGGCGCAACAGCGTGGCCTCGGATTCGGACAGTCCCTCCACGAAGCAGCGCAGGGCGGCATCCGGATCGCCGTCCTCGCCGAGCGCCTTGCGCATGAGGACCGCGGTGTGGGCCCCTTTGCTCCCGACGGTGGTGAACCGGATGGTCCGGCCGTCCATCCTGCGCTTGAGCATTCCCTTGTGCACGAGGCGGTCCAGGATGGTGGCCACCGTCGTATAGGCGTACCCGGGCAGGGCACCGGCGACGTCCCGCACCGAGACCTCGCCAGCCCCGGACTCCCACACGATCTCCATCACCCGGCGCTCCAGATCTCCGAGCCTGGCCACACCGCAGGCACAGTCCTCACAACCGCAAGGGTCGCACGTGCACATCGGGTTGTCGCACGCCGAGCTCGTGCTCATGCTGGGCTTCCTCGTTCTTCATCAGGTGTCGGAGGGGTGAATTCTACTTCCCGGCGACGAGATCCGATCGTGGTGCCGGCAGGACAGGGACGGCGGTTCATCAGGTCGGGGTCCCGTTTCAGATCATCAGGAGGAGGGTGAACCCCATGGCCACGCACATGACGACGTGGCTCACGTCCACCAGCCACGGCGTGGCCACGATCCCGTCGAGGGCGGCCGCCGGTCCGGACCCCCGCACCGGTTGCACCGGGCCGGCGGGCGATCCGGGGGCGACGGCCATGGCATAGGCCGGGGCGTGGCTCCCGAAATGGGACGCGCCCTTGTTGGGAGAGGCCAGCGTGAAGATGGCCGAGGCGAACAGGACTGACGCCACCAGCAGGGCGAGCCCCGGATCGAGCCTCGCTCCCGTCGAAGACGACGACATGGCCATCACCCGGGCCGACGGCACCATGGGGAACCGGTACATCAGGAGCATGGCGAAGTTCATGACGGCGTGGATCAGCGCGTGCGGAAGATGGAGGCCGTACCGCACGACCGATTGGACGCTCTCCACCAGGAACCAGACCAGGAGGGCGCCGAAGATGATCTCCCACATGGCGCGGGGCCCGAAGGCCCACTGGCCGACGAACATTCCGGCCATGGCCACGCCCATGAAGATATGGGAGACCTCGACATCCCGGCCCACCGTCCGGTGGGCGGCCAGCGAGAGGATCAGCAGGGCCAGGCAGTAGGCGGCGACGATGAGCATCACTGCACCGAACAGGTAGTACAGCCACGAGGGGGTCGACATGGCCACCGGTCAGGCCTCCCCGGTCACCCGTTGCGGGTCCGACTCGGGGCCGCCCGCCGTGGCCGCGGCGGGGGCCAGCGGCCAGTAGGTCAACGCCAGCAGAATCACCAGCGGGCCGGAGTTGGGGTCGGTCGCTCCCCCGGCCAGGATGCCCCCGAAGTCCTGGACGGCCACCCAGATGAGGGCGAACACCACGATGGCCAGGACCACCGCGGCCTGCGCGACCGGTGGGGTGGCGAACACCCCGGCCGCCACCACCAGGCACACCACGGCCAGCGCCACGGCCAGCGCCGGCCCGTGGTGGAGGAAGAGGGATTCGGCGGAACCATCGACGTGGGCGAGCCACCCCGGCTGTCCGACGTCGAGAGTGGCCACCAGATCACGCAACCCCTCAGGCGACCGACCGGAGCCGATCAACGACAGTGCGGCCAGCAGGATCCAGACCAGGGCCCAGATGGCCTTGGCCACGCCGACCCCGACGGTCCGGGCGGCGACGAACGGCCTGTCCGACCCGGGGCGCGGCCAGAGGAGCACGGCGAGCACGGCGTAGAAGAGCACGCCGCCCGGTCCGCCGCCGAAGGGGGTGGCCCCTCCCTGGAAGATCTCACCGGCCGCCTCCCCGAACCACCAGACACCGACAGCCCAGACGATGGAAAGGGCCAGTGCCGGCTTGCACGTCCGCCGGTAGACGATTCCGAAGGCGATCAGGAACTGGATCGAGGCGAAGATCGTGTTGCTCAGGATGGGCTGGTGGTAGACGTTGGAAGCGTTCCAGGTCGCCGAGTGGTACAGGAACCCGGGGTTGCCCACCGCCGTCCCTCGCAGCATGTCGCTGAGCCCGCCCGTCCCGCGGGTGAACAGGGTGGGCTGGAGCTGCAAGGCCGCATCCAGGAGCCAGATCGTGGCCAGCACCAGCCGATAGGTGCGCTGCAGGTCCCGCGGTGGCCGGCACACGACCGGGGCCGATGGTCTGGTGTCGGTGGCTGGTGCGGGCACGGCGCCGTCCTTGACCTCGGCAACGGTCATTCCCCGCCACGCGTGTTCGGGAAGGGTCTCGATCTGGTACTACGACAACGTGTGGTAGTTACTACCACCGGTAGTAGACGACCACAACCGGGCGGGAGCCGGGGCCCAGGTCCGGCGGCCGGAATCGGCCGATATCGGACGAACCCCCGGGGTATCCGGCTCCCGACCCCTCTTCGCCGCCCAGGCGTGCCACCATATTTTGTGCAATCGGCAGAAAAAGGCGGATCTACCGTGACCATCGACCTTCCCGACGCCGAGCAGGCCGGTGGGCTCGCCGATCCGCCCGAAGCGCGCCGGCACGGACGGCGGAGGTGGGTGGCGGTGGCCCTGGCCCTGGCCGTTCTGGTCGCCACATTCGGCTATCTGGCCGGCAACGAAGTCCAGGCCAATACCCAGTTCGACCAGACCCACACCTCGCTGGACAGCACCCGGCACCACATCGACACGGTCCTGTCCGACCTGTCCACCGTTCGTCACGAACTGGCCGTGGTCGACAGCCAGGTGGCAGCGGCCACCAAGGCCCTGGCCCAGGACACGACCCAACTGCAGGGCGTGAAACACGCCCTGATCAGTGCCCAGGTGGACGTGACCAGTCAATCCTCGACCATCGGTGACCTCCACACCTGCCTCGGGGGAGTCGAGCAGGCACTGAACGCGCTGGCCGTCGCCGATCAGAACCACGCCATCGCCGCGTTGGACGCGGTGCAGGCCAGCTGTGCGAAGGCGGTGGCCACGGATGGGTAGTCCCCGGCGGACACGTCTGGCCGCCGTCGCCCTCGCTCTTGTCATCCTGGTTGCCCTGGTGGCCACCACCGCGACCGACCTGCAGGCCCACGCCCGGGATCGGAGCGAACACACCGAGCTCACCGCGGCCACCAAAAAACTGTCGGCCTCGCGATCGGAGCTGGCCGACACGTCCTACGACGAGGTACTCACCACCAACCACCGGGCCGCCCTGCAGGCGTCCGTCGCCTCCACCCTGACCCAGCTGGCGGCGAACGAGAAGGCGCTCTCCGACAACACGGCCGACGCCCTCTTCCAGGGAGCCAACATCGGCACCCTCGAAAACTGCCTCGGCGGGGTGCAGAGCTCGTTCAAGCAGATCGCGCAGCACAACAGTGCGCTGGCTGCCGAGGACATCTCCGCAGTGTCCGCCGCCTGTCTGACCCTGGACGGGGGATCAGGCGACGGCCTCGTCTACCCCTTCGACTTCCCCGATCCGGACGTCATCGTGGCCGGAAACTCGTACTTCGCCTATGCCACCAACTCGGTGGCCGGGAACATCCAGATCATCCAATCGACCAACCTGACCACCTGGAATGCCGTGGGCAACGCCCTGCCCTCGCTTCCCAGCTGGGCTGCTCCGGATGCAACCTGGGCCCCGGCGGTGGCGGTGATCGGGGGCGCCTACCTGCTCTACTACGCCGCGCTGGTGGCCGGTCCGGGCGGCGGCGAGGAGTGCATCTCGGTGGCGACGGCTTCCCAGCCCCAGGGTCCGTTCATCGACAGTTCCACCGCCCCGCTCGAGTGCCAACCGGCACTGGCCGGCTCCATCGACCCGTCTCCTTTCATCGACACCAACGGGAACGTGTACCTGGTGTGGAAGTCGAACGGCGGGACAGGACCGGCCACCATCTGGTCCGAGCAGCTCGACCCGGCCGGCACCGGATTCGTCGCCGGCGCCACCCCGACCCAGCTGCTCGTCCCCGACCAGGCGTGGGAGGGCGGCATCGTGGAGGCTCCCGATCTGGTGACCAGCGGCGGGCGCTACTTCCTCTTCTATTCGGGGAACAACTGGAACAGCGCCAACTATGCCGTGGGCGTGGCCACCTGCACCGGCCCCCTCGGGCCGTGCACCGAGCCACTGGCCTCGCCGATCCTGGCCGGCACCTCGAAGATGGAAGGCCCGGGCGGCGAGGACGTGTTCGCCGACGGCTCGGGGTCGTACTGGATCGCCTTCCACGCCTGGACGGCCGGCGCCGTCGGCTATCCGAACAGTCGGGACCTGTACCTGCGCCGGTTGGATCTCTCCGGCCCCACACCGGTGGTCGGACCCGCTTCCTAGCCGGGGCGGGACCCGGCTGCGATCCGTCCGGTCAGCCGGATTCGGTGTTCACGATCAGGACGCTGCAGGGGCAGTGGTGGGCCACCTTGTTCGGAACGCTGCCCAGTGCGAAACGCTTGACACCGCTCATACCCCGATTCCCGACCACCACGAGATCGGCGTCGACCTCCTCGGCCAGGCTGATGAGCGCGTCGGCGGCGTCGGTGCTCCCGGGGGTGTGCATCTTGACCGCCACCCCCTGACGGTCGGCTTCGGCCCGGACCTGGGCGGCAATGGCGTCGACGCCCTCGCGGAGCTTGTCGATCTGGAGCTGGCCCGCCTTGGACTCGACATAGCCCATTCCCACCGCCGGGTGCACGGCCGTGACCACGTGGGTCAGCGCTCCGGACGCCTTGGCCAGGCTCATCGCCTCGATGACCGCCGCCATGGCCCGCTCCGAGCCGTCGGTACCGACCACAATGACTTCGTACGCCATCCGACCTCACCCGCTCGTGCCGTGATTCGCCGAGCGAACTGTACCTGCACGGCTTCGGTCGTGCAACGGGCAGACGGGCGCCCGCCCCTCGGGCAGGCCGGCCGGCCCGGGGACCCTTCCCCATCGGTCGGTCATGGGCACCGGACGGTCATGGGCACGAGATCCGCACCCCACCTGGCGAAACCGGGGTCCGGCCGCGGTCGGCCGGCGCCCGGGCGGGGTGGCCTCCCGCCCCGGGCGGGCGCCGGCACCCCGGTCCGTGCCCTCGCCCGTGTAGCCGGTGGGGCTTCCGGGTAGGGCTGTGGCTGGCTGGCGCGCTCGGGTCGAGGAAGTTCCAACTAACGTCTTGTGCTGACGGTACGCCGGACCTGCCGGCAGGCCATCGCTAACGATCCCCACGGGGTACGGAGGAGCAGGTATGACGGATCTGCTGATGACCGTGGACGATCTGACCATCACGGATCGGTTCGTCGCCACCCGGTCGCTCACCGAGTCGCTGGCCTCCCCCCTGTCGGCCGAGGACCAGACGGTCCAGTCCATGCCCGATGTGAGCCCCACCAAGTGGCACCGGGCCCACACCACCTGGTTCTTTGAGACCTTCCTCCTCATCCCGAACCTCAAGGGGTACCGGCCGTTCCATCCTGATTTCGGCTACCTGTTCAACTCGTACTACGAGGGGGTCGGGGCCAGGTACCCACGGAACGACCGGGGACTGGTCTCCCGTCCCGGCGTGACCGAGATCGGCGAGTACCGGGACCACGTCGACCGGGCCATGACCGCACTGCTCGAGGGGCCGACCTCGGAGGGGTCGGCCGGGCTGGTGGAGCTGGGCATCCAGCACGAGCAGCAGCATCAGGAGCTCCTCTTGATGGACATCAAGCACGTGCTGTCGATGAATCCCCTGGCCCCGGCCTACGACGCGGTGCGTCTGCCCGCGCCCACCGCCACCCAGGCCACCACCTGGCGCGAGTACCCGGCCGATACCTACGAGATCGGGCACCCGGGCCGCGGCTTCTGTTTCGACAACGAACTGCCCCGGCACCGCACCTATCTCGGTGCGTTCGCCATCGCCGAACAGGCGGTCACCTGTGGCGAGTGGTTGGCGTTCATCGACGACGGGGGCTACCACCGGCCCGAGCTGTGGCTGTCGGACGGTTGGGCCACGGTGCAGTCGGAAGGATGGGAGTGCCCGCTCTACTGGTCGTGTCCGGAGCGCGACTGGCAGGAGTTCACCCTCGGCGGGTCCACCCCGGTCAACCCGGCGCAACCCGTGTGCCACGTGAGCTACTACGAGGCCGACGCCTTCGCCCGCTGGGCGGACCTGCGGCTCCCGACCGAGGCCGAATGGGAGTTGGCCGCCGTCGCTCAGAAGGTCCAGGGCCACTTCCTGGACCAGACCAAACTGCATCCGACGCCGGACTCGGCCTCGTCGGCCGGGACGACACCGTTCGGCAACGTCTGGCAGTGGACGTCCTCGGCCTACAGTCCGTATCCGGGCTTCGAGCCCGCCCCCGGGGCGGTCGGCGAGTACAACGGAAAGTTCATGGTGAACCAGTACGTCCTTCGGGGTGGGTCGTGCATCACCCCACCCGACCACGTCCGGGCCACGTACCGGAACTTCTTCCCACCCTCCGCTCGTTGGGCCTTCACCGGTCTGCGACTGGCCCGGAACTGTTGACCTCGGGGTCGTTCATCCCCACCTACCGGCGCGCCCAAGGACCGGAGAGCTCATGACCACCGTCATCCCCCCGACCATCGACATCCACCTGACCGGTGACGATCTGCGCGCGGCCATGGAACAGGACGTCCGCCATGGGCTCACCTGCCGACCGAAGAGCATCCCGCCGGTCTACTTCTACGACGACCGCGGCAGCCGGCTGTTCGACGAGATCACCAGGCTCCCCGAGTACTACCCCACCCGGTCGGAGCGCTCGATCCTCGACGCCCACGCCCGGGACATCGCCGAGCGCTCCCAGGCGGACACGCTCATCGAGCTGGGTGCCGGTACCTGCGAGAAGTCACGGGTCCTGCTCGATGCCATGCGGTCGGCCGGTCGCCTGCACCGGTTCGTCCCCCTCGATGTGAGCGACACCACCCTGTGGGATGCGGCGGGCGCCCTGTCCGAGGAGTACCCGGGCGTGGCCGTGAGCGCGGTGGTGGGCGACTTCCACCGCCATCTCGACCAGCTGCCCATCGACGGACGGCGGCTGTTCGCCTTCCTCGGCGGCACCATCGGCAATCTCGACCCCGGCCAGCGCCGCCAGTTCTTCATCCAGCTGGGCAAGGTCATGGCCCTCGATGACCGGCTGCTCATCGGCACCGATCTGGTCAAGGACCGGACACGACTGGTCAATGCCTACGACGACGGGGCCGGCGTCACCGCGGAGTTCAACCGGAACGTGCTCCTCGTACTCAACCGCGAGCTCAGCGCCGACTTCGACCCGCAGCGCTTCGAACACGTGGCCCGCTGGAACGAGGAGGACCAGCGCATCGAGATGTGGCTGCGCTCCCTCGAGGACCAGACCATCCGCGTGGGCGATCTGGGACTCGACGTGGAGTTCCGGTCAGGCGAGGAGATGCTGACCGAGATCAGCACCAAGTTCTCCCCCGAAGCCCTCCGGGCCGAACTCAGCGAGTGTGGATTCGTGGTCGAGTCGGCGTGGGCCTCGGAAGGCGACGAGTTCCTGCTGTCCCTGGCCCGTCCCTCGTCGTGATCCCCGAGTCGTCGCCGGGGTCTCATGCCCGGTCCAGGTCCTTTGACCGCGTCGGCTCGTTCACGCATCCCTGCTCCTTGGCTCGGTCCCGTTTCCCGTGCGCCCTCGTCGGGGGAAGATGGACGGGAGCGGCGGGGTTGCCATGGTCATGACCATACGAGCGACATGGAACGGTGCGGTACTGGCACAGAGCGACCGGACGGTCGTGGTGGAGGGCAACCACTACTTTCCGCCCGAGGACGTCCAGGCCCAGTACTTCGAGCCCAGCGACACCCACACCACCTGCCCGTGGAAAGGGGAGGCCAGCTACCGGTCGGTGGTGGTGGACGGCTCGCGCAACGACGACGCGGCCTGGTACTACCCGTCCACCAAGGAGGCTGCCGCGGAGATCACCGGCCGGGTGGCCTTCTGGAAGGGCGTGATCGTCGAAGAAGTGGCCGAAGGCTGAGTCGCCGTTCAGTGTGAGCGCTGGCGGGCCACGTCGAAACAGGCGATGGCACCGGCCGTGGACACGTTGAGAGACGAGAGCGAACCGTGTTGGGGGATGGAGGCCAGCGCGTCGCAGCGTTTCCTGGTCAGCGCGGCCAACCCGGTGTCCTCGGCCCCGAGGACCAAGGCCACCGGCTGGTCGCCGAGGTCCAACTCGTGCAGCGGCTGGCGAGCCTCGCCCACCAGCCCGACCGTCCACACACCCAGGGCCGTGAGGCGGACGAGGGCGGCGGGCACCCCGGCCACCAGGGCCATGGGAAGGTACTCGATGGCACCGGCGGCGGCCTTGGTGGCCGAGGGCGAGAGGTGGGCCGAGCGGTGACGGGGGAACACCACACCGGTCACCCCGGCACACTCCGCACTGCGTAGCAGGGCCCCGACGTTGTGGGGATCGGTGATCCCGTCGAGGACGAGCAGGAAGGGCACCCGTCCGCGCCGGCCCGGTTCGCACAGTGCCTCGAGCGGTGTCTCCTCGACCGGTCGGGCCAGGGCCACCACCCCCTGCGGCGCGTCGGTCCGGGCCAGCGAATCGATCCGGCGCCGGCTGACGTACTCGACCTTCACCCGGCGGGTGGCGGCCAAGGCCTCGATCTCATCCAGGATGGCGGCCGCGTCCATGCCCTCGGCCATGGTCACCGATCTGACCTGGCGCCGGTTGGCCCTCAGCAACTCCCGAACGGCCTGGCGCCCCTCGACCTGATCGCCGCCAAGGCCCGAGGTGCCGGCACCCTGTCGGCCCGGACCTCCCGGACGGTCGGGCCGACCACCGGTGCGGTGGGCCCCGGCCTGCCCCTTCCCACCCGGCCCGGCGCGGCGTGAACCGGCTGCGGACCGTCCCCGATCCCGTCCGGCACCGCCACCACTGCCACCCCGGGTGCCGCCGCCGGCCCGGGTGCCGCCACCACCCCGGCTGCCGCCGCCGCTGCCGCGTCCGGCGCCGCCTCGCCCGGCGCCGCCACCGCGCCCTCCCCGTGGGGCTGCGGCCATCAGGCGGGGCCGTCCCCGTGTCCAGCAGTCGACGACATGAGGACGACGGCCGTGCAGGCGATCCCCTCGGCTCGGCCCAAGGCCCCGAGCCCCTCGGCCCTGGTTGCTTTCACATTGACCGGACTGCCGAGCACGGCGGCCAGCCGATCGGACATCCGGTCCACGAACGGGGCCAGCCGCGGACGCTCGGCCACCACCGTGCAGTCGGCGTTGACCGGTGACCATCCCGCCCCGCGGGCCAACTCGACCGCATGAGACAGGATCTCCATGCTGTCCGCCCCCTGCCACTTCGGGTCGGTATCGGGCGCGTGACGACCGAGATCGCCGAGACCGGCGGCCCCGAGCACGGCGTCGGCGATGGCGTGGGCCACCGCGTCGGCATCGCTGTGGCCGTCGAGCCCCCGGACGCCGTCGCCGGTGATGACCACCCCACCGAGGACCAACGGCCGGTCCGGCCGGTCGGAGAACCGGTGCACGTCGAGCCCCTGGCCGATCCGCATGGCCACGCCTCCGCCGTTCACCGGTCGGCCATGTTCATCAGCGCCTCGGCCAGGACGAGATCCTCGGGCCGGGTCAGCTTGACGTTGTGCGGATCCCCCATGACCGTGCGCACGGTGGCGCCCAGGTCCTCCAACAGCCCGGCATCGTCGGTGGCCTCGCCGCCCGTCCCGTGTGCGTTCCGGAGGGCCGCCGCCTCGAAGGCCTGGGGCGTCTGCACGGCCACCAACCCGTCGCGGTCCACGTTGTGCTCAACGGTGTCCCCGATGACCTGCTTCAAGGTGTCGGTGACCGGGACCACCGGGATGGCCCCGTCGACCCCCGGGGCCCGGACGGCGGCCACCACCGACCTGAACAGGCCGGCGGAGGCCAGAGGGCGGGCCGCGTCGTGGACCACGATGATCGCCGCGTCGTCGGGGACGGCGACCAGCCCGGCCCGCACCGATTCCGCCCGGGAGGCGCCGCCGGCCACCACCTGATCGGCACCGAATCCGGCGCCTTGTGGGTCACGGTCGGTCACCGTGCCTCCGGGCCCGGCTCCAGCCCCGCCATCCCCGGCCGGGACCACGAGCACCACCCCGTCGGCCACCGATCGTGCCGCGGCCACCGACCAGGCGGCCACCGGACGGCCGGCCAGCTCGGAGAACTGCTTGGGACCACCGAACCGGTTTCCTGATCCGCCCGCCACCACGATGGCCCAGACGGACCCCGTTCGGCTCAGGGAAGCGCCTCGTTGAGCCGGACCTCAGCCGTCTCCTCGTCCACGCCCAACGCAAAGGTCAGCTCGGACACCAGGATCTGGCGGGCCCGGCTGAGCATGCGCTTCTCGCCGGCGGAAAGCCCCTTGTCCTTGTCACGGATGGAGAGGTTCCTGACCACTTCGGCCACCTGGTAGATGTCGCCGGACCGGAGCTTCTCCGAGTGGTTCTTGTACCGGCGCGACCAGTTGGTCGGCATCCGGGCCTCCTTCTTGCGGAGCACGGCGAAGACCTCTTCCACCTCTTCGTCGTTGATCACTTCACGGAGGCCGACCCCGTCGGTGTTGTCAGCCGGCACCATCAGGGTCAGGTCACCGTAGGCCAGGCGCAGGACCAGGTACTCCTGCTTTTTCCCGAATGCCTCTTTGGTCTCACGTCGTTCGACCACCGCCGCGCCGTGGTGCGGATAGACGACTTTGTCACCGATGTCGAACACCATGCCTCCTGGCATTGCGTGCTGGTCCCGGGCTGGTTGAGCGACATCGGGACCGCGTAGAAGGAGCACGCAAGTGTACATGGTAACGGCGCCCTTCCCGACAGCGCCCCGACCGCCCACGGGAACGACCCGGGAGACCCGGACCCCGGGTTACTGGTATCGCTCGAAGATGCTGGCCTCGGCCAGGCGGGCCAAACCGTCCTTGACCGAATGGGCCCGCGCCTGTCCCACCCCTTCGACCTGCTCGAGCTCGCCGAGCGAGGCGCGCATGATCTGCTGGAGGTTGACGAAACGGTCCACGATCCGCTCGATGATGGTGTCGGAGAACCGGGGCAGCCGGTAGAGGAGGCGGTAGCCCCTGGGCTCGATGCCCGACTCGGTGTCACTGAACGACTCGGGCAGACCGAGGATCGAGGCCACCCGGCCGGCGTCACCCAGCTCGTCCGAGGCCAGATGGGCCAGTTGGTCCACCACCTTGTCGACGGTGGCGTGCCGATCGGCGCCCACAGCCGGGGCGAACCCGCAGTAGTCGCGGACCACCAGATGGAGGACGGGAGCCACCCCGTCGACCAGCTCGGTCGACTGGAGCCCGACCAGCCTCCCGTCGTCGCCCAGCTCGATCAGGTAGGCGTCCACCTCCTCGGCGATGCGGAGGAGCATCTCGGCAGCCTGGACCACCCCGACCACATCCCCCACCGACACGGTGTCCTCGACCTCCAGGACGGAAAGGCCGTTGATGGCCACGTCGAAACGGTTCCGGAACCGCTGCATGGTGGCCAGGGCCTGGTCGGTCCGATCGTGCAGCCAGCCGGTGGGCTGGATGGTGTGCTTGACGTCGTTCCGGTAGACGGCGATCACCGACATGGCCGCCGAAACCGACAGGACCGGGACGTCGATCGAGCGGGCCACCCGCTCCGCCGTCCGGTGCCGGGTGCCGGTCTCCGAGGTGGGGATGGTGGCCTCGGGCATCAGGTGCACGTTGGCCCGGGCGATCCGCGAGGCATTGGCGGCCAGGATGATGGCGCCGTCCATCTTGGCCAGCTCCGACAGGCGCTGGGGGCTGAACTCGGCGTCGAGCAGGAACCCCCCCGAGCAGATCGACAGGACGTCGGGACCGTCACCGACCACTACCAGCGCGCCCCGCTTGGCCCGGAGAATGCGGTCGAGACCGTCGCGCAGCGGCCGACCGGGGGCAGCCATGGCCAGAGCATCACTGAGCGGTGAGCTCTGCCGGGTGTTCACAGGAGAATCGTACCTTTTCGGCGCGTCACCAGGCCCGGCGGCCCGTCCTCCGGATCGTTCCGGGCCGGCGCGGACCCAGGCGGTCTATCCGGGGGCCCGGGCCACCCGGCCATCGGGGTCAGGCGGGAAGCGGGTCACCCCGGGGAACCGGGCGCCCCGGGGAGCCGGTCAGCCAGGGCCGAGGCAGCCCAAGCGGAAGGCGGCCTCGGCCACCGTGTCCACCCTCACCAACTCGACCCCGGGAGGTCCATCCGGGGACGACGCCGGGACCACCACCCGGTCGAAGCCCAGCCGGGCCGATTCCTCGAGACGGCGGGGCAGGTTGGTGACCTGGCGGACTTCGCCGGCCAGGCCCACCTCGCCCACCGCGGCCAGGTTGGCCGGCAGGACCCGGCCCGTCGCCGCCGAGGCCACGGCCAGCGCCACGGCCAGATCTGCTGCCGGTTCCGTGACCCGGATTCCCCCGGCCACCGAGGCAAAGACATCGACCCCGAGCGCGGAGAGCCCGGCGTGCTGGGCCAGGACGGCCAGGGTCATGACCAACCGGCCGCTGTCCAGGCCCACCACGAACCGCTTGGCCGGGGACTGGGCCATGGGGGTGACCAGCGCCTGCAACTCGACCACCAGGGTCCGCCGACCCTGCACGGCCGGCAGCACGACGCCACCGGGCACACCGGTGAGCCGGTCCCCGAGGAGGAGCCGGCCCGGGTCGTCGACCCGGTTGAGGCCCTGGTCCCCCATCTCGAACAGCCCGAGTTCGCCGGTGGGGCCGAACCGGTGCTTGACGGCCAGTAGGAGCCGGAGGGCGTGATGCCGGTCACCCTCGAAGCTCAGCACCGTGTCGACCATGTGCTCGAGTGCGCGTGGGCCGGCCAGGGAACCGTCCTTGGTTACGTGCCCGACCAGCACCGTGGCCACCTGGCGGGACTTGGCCATCCCGATCAGCTGGTCGGCGCACTCGCGCACCTGGGTGACGCTGCCGGGCACACCGGTGGCCCGCCGCTCGCCCAGGGTCGAGGGACCCATGGACACGGCCTGGACGGAGTCGATGACCACCAGCTCGGGGGCGGACTCGACCACGGCGTTGATCACCGCTCCGATGTCGGTGGCCGACAGGATCAGGAGCCCGGGCGGGATCGGGCCCAGGCGCTCGGCCCGCAGCCGCACCTGGTGGGCCGACTCCTCAGCCGAGACGAGCAGCACCCGATGCCCGGTGGCCGCCCGCGCCGCCAGCACCTGGAGGAGCAGCGTGGACTTCCCGATCCCCGGCTCGCCGCCGAGGAGGGTCACTGAGCCCGGGACCAGGCCACCGGACAGGACCCGGTCGAACTCGTCGACACCGGTGGGCACGGGCACGGCGTCGGAGACGTCCACCGACGACAGCGGCATGGGCATCGACGACAGGTCGAGGGCGTCGACCGCGCTCACCAGCGGCCCGAGTTGTGCCTCTTCGACCAGGGTATTCCACTCGCCGCAGGAGGGACAGCGACCGGCCCACCTCGCGGTCGTCGATCCACAGTCAATGCAGCGGTGGCGCTTGGCCGTCTTTGCCATGACCCCGATGGTAGGGACCGGTTGTGCCAACCGGGGTGATCATCGGCCTCGGCGGACCCCCGAACCCGGCCTCGTACGCAGGCCCGGCCCGCTCCCTCAGGCCGGTGGGCCCGGTCGCGACCCTTCAGTCGGCAGACGAATCGGCGCCGGCCAGCTCGACCGGAGGGGGCTCGATCCCTTCGATGGCGGTGAAGGTGAGCTGCTGCTCACCGGCCACCAGCGGAGGGGCACCCTTGACGTCGTAGGCCGCAGCAGCTTCGGGCGTGATGGTCTCGACATCCACGATGATGGTCTCGCCGACCCGGAACTCCTTCCACAGGATGCGCTCCGACAACGGGTCCTCGATCATCTGCTGGATGGCCCGTCGCAGTGGCCGGGCCCCGAGTTGGGGGTCGTAGCCCTTGTCGGCCAACAGCTGCTTGGCCGGCGGCGTGAGCACCAGGCTCAGACCCTGGAGCTCCAGCTGGTTGGAGACCCGCTGGATCATCAGGTCGACGATCTCGACCACCTCGACCTTGGACAGCTCGTGGAAGACGACCACTTCGTCGATGCGGTTGAGGAACTCCGGACGGAAGTGGGCCTTCAACGCCTCGTTCACCTTGGACTTCATGCGCTCGTAGGTGACCGCTTCCGACGTCTTGGCGAACCCGACCGAGGACTTGCGCAGGTCGGCGGTGCCGAGGTTGGACGTCATGATCAGCACGGTGTTCTTGAAGTCGACCGAACGCCCCTGGGCATCGGTCAACCGACCGTCCTCCAGAATCTGGAGCAAGGTGTTGAACACGTCGGCGTGGGCCTTTTCGACCTCGTCGAACAGCACCACCGAGAACGGCTTGCGCCGCACCGCTTCGGTCAGCTGACCGCCCTCTTCGTAGCCGACATAGCCCGGGGGCGAGCCGACAAGGCGGCTCACCGTGTGCTTCTCCATGTACTCGGACATGTCCAGCTGGATGAGCGCGTCCTCGTCGTCGAAGAGGAATTCGGCCAACGTCTTGGCCAGCTCGGTCTTGCCCACACCCGTCGGCCCCAAGAAGATGAACGAGCCGCTCGGCCGCTTGGGATCCTTCAGACCGGCGCGGGTGCGGCGGATGGAACGGGCCAGCGCGGCGATGGCCGGCTCCTGCCCGATCACCCGCTTGTGCAATTCGTCCTCCATGCGGAGCAGCTTGGCCGTCTCCTCCTCGGTGAGGCGGTAGACGGGGATGCCGGTCCAGTTGGCCAGCACCTCGGCGATGACCTCCTCGTCGACCACGTCGAACAGGTCGACGCCTTCGGCCCGCCACTCGGCCTCCATGGCCTCTTTGCTGTCGAGCCGTGACTTCTCCTGCTCGGCGAGCTTCTTGGCCTGATCGAAGGCCTGCTTCTCGATGGCCGCTTCCTTGTCGGCGCGGAGGCGGGTGATCTCTTCTTCGAGCTTCTTGTAGGCGGGCGGCGTGGTCATGCGGCGGATGCGCAGCCGGCTGCCCGCTTCGTCGATGAGGTCGATGGCCTTGTCCGGCAGGTACCGGTCGGCCAGATAGCGGTCGGCCAGATTGGCCGCGGCCACCAGTGCCTGATCGGTGATGGTCACCGCGTGGTGCGACTCGTACCGGTCGCGCAGGCCCTTGAGGATCTCGATGGTGAGGGCCACGTTGGGCTGCTCGACCTTGATGGGCTGGAAGCGCCGCTCGAGAGCCGCATCCTTCTCGAGGTGCTTGCGGTACTCGTCGATGGTGGTGGCACCGATGGTCTGGAGCTCGCCGCGGGCCAGCATGGGCTTGAGGATGGAAGCGGCGTCGATGGCCCCCTCGGCCGCACCGGCACCGACCAGGGTGTGGAGCTCGTCGATGAACAGGACGATGTCGCCCCGGGTGCGGATCTCCTTCAACACCTTCTTCAGGCGCTCCTCGAAATCACCGCGGTACCTGCTGCCGGCGACCAGGGCCCCGAGGTCGAGGGTGTAGAGCTGCTTGCCGGTCAGGGTTTCGGGGACGTCGTCGGCCACGATGCGCTGGGCCAGACCCTCGACGATGGCGGTCTTGCCCACACCGGGCTCCCCGATGAGGACCGGGTTGTTCTTCGTCCGGCGCGACAGGACCTGCATCACGCGCTCGATCTCTTTCTCGCGGCCGATGACCGGGTCGAGCTTGTGGTCTCTGGCCAATGCCGTGAGGTTGCGTCCGAACTGATCGAGGACGGGAGACCCGGTCGGCGCGTCGGATGCCTGCGATCCGGGAGCGCCGGCGCCCACCGACTCCTTGCCCTGATACCCCGACAGCAGTTGGATCACCTGCTGGCGGACGCGGGGCAGGTCGGCGCCCAAGCTCTGGAGCACCTGCGCGGCCACGCCTTCACCCTCGCGGACCAGACCGAGCAGCATGTGCTCGGTGCCGATGTAGCTGTGGCCGAGCTGCAGCGCCTCGCGCAGTGACAGCTCGAGAACCTTCTTCGCCCGGGGAGTGAACGGCGGGGACCCGGTCGGCGCCGTTCCGGCCAGCCCGATCGTCTCCTCGACCTTCTCGCGTACGGCTTCGAGCGAGACGCCGAGGGACTCGAGCGCCTTGGCCGCGACACCCTCACCCTCGTGGATCAACCCCAAGAGGATGTGCTCGGTACCAATGAAGCTGTGATTGAGAAGACGCGCCTCCTCCTGTGCGAGCACAAGAACTCGACGAGCCCGGTCTGTGAATCGTTCGAACACTCCACCGCCTCCATCTGCGGTCGGCAACTGATACGAAGTCTACAGGTGCCGGTACACCCCGCACCCGCACCGTCCCATTTTCCAGGCCCTTTTCTCAGTCATCGGCATCCTGGCCTATCGTCTGTAGGAAGTGAACGTCGTAGAGCTCCTTGGGCTTCCCGCACTCGAAGAACACCTCCAACGCCTCGAACCCCTGCTGGTCGAGTCCGTGGTGACGGGCGACGGCTTCCTCGACGAGGTCACCACCCACCTGCTGGCCGCGGGCGGAAAGCGGCTCCGCCCGGTCCTGGCCCTGGCCACCGCCACCTCCGGGTCCCCTGGAGCCACCCGTGAGGACCTCTTGGGGGCCGTGGCCGTCGAGCTCGTCCACCTGGCCTCCCTCTACCACGACGACGTCATGGACGAGGCCACGGTCCGCCGCAACGTGGAGAGCGTCAATGCCCGGTTCGGGAACCTGGTGGCCATCGTGGCCGGCGACTTCCTCCTGGCCCGATCGGCCGAGATCGCCGCAGGACTGGGTACGGAGATCGCCGCCCTGCTGGCCGCCACCCTCGGGCAGCTGTGCCAGGGTCAGGTGGCCGAGGTGCACTCCGCCTTCCAGGTGGGTCGGAGCGAAGAGAGCTACACCACGGCCATCGCCGGTAAGACGGCATCGCTGATGTCCACGTCGTGCCGGATCGGTGCGCTGACCGGCGGGCTCCCCCGCCAGGAGGTGGATGCGTTCACGCAGTTCGGCCGCTACTTCGGCATGGTCTTCCAGGTTCGGGACGACATCCTCGATGTCGTGGGCACCGAGGCGGAGCTGGGAAAGCCGGCCGGACAGGACCTGGCCGAGGGTATCTACACGCTGCCGGTCCTGTTGACCCTGGCCGACCCTGTCGCCGGTCCCGAACTGAGCCCGCTGCTGGGCCAGCCGCTCGGACAGCCGGAGCGGGACAAGGCACGTTCCATCGTGGCCGAGTCCGGGGCCATCGGAGGTGCGGCCACCGTGGCCCGGCGATACGCCGATTTGGCGGCCTCGGCCGCACGCTCGGGCCCATCCGTCGAGCTGGCGGGAGCCTTTGCCAACCTGGCTCACTCGCTGGTCGACGACCTGCCGACCGAGTGAACAGCCCGGCCTGACCGGCCGACGGGCTGCAGAGGACGGCCACCGACCCGAGCGCCGCCGCCCCATGCCCCTCTCCGCCGGCTTACGAGGTCGGTGTGCTCGAGGTTGAGGACGTCGAGGACGTACTCGGCGTGGTCGTCGGCGTCGTCGTACTGGGCGTCGTGGTCGTCGTGCTCGGCACCGTGGTCGGGGTGGTCGGCTTGGTGGTCGTCGTGCTCGGCACCGTGGTCGGGGTGGTCGGCTTGGTGGTGGTCGGCTTCGTGGCGCTCTTGGCCTTGGCCGCCTTGGCCGCCTTGGCCTTGGCCGCCTTGGCCTTGGCCGCCTTCGCCTCGGCTGCCTTGGCCTCGGCCGCCCTCATCTTGGCCCGGGCCGCCTTGTCCTTGGCGCTGTGCGACTTCGCCGATCCGTGCAACTTGGCGCTTCTGGCCTTACACCACGCGTACAGCTTCCGGGCGTGCCCATCATGCTTGAGCACGGACTTGGACTGGACGTTCAGCGCCTGTCGCGCCTCGACCCGGCCGATGTCGATCTTCAGACCGGCCACCTTGCGGGCATCGCGGGTGGCGGTGGCCTCAGCTTCCCACCGCTTGAGATTGGCCAAACGCCTGGCGTAACGGGTCTTCAGCCCCTGCTGGGACTTCACCCATTTGTCAGTCCTGGCACAGGCGTAGTTCTCCGCTTTCCTGATCTCCAAACGCCGGACCGCGGCCCGGATCTCAGGGGTGATGGCGATCTTGCCCTTTGATTTCGTAGCCTTTGATTTCGTAGCCTTCGACTTTGCCGCCTTCGACTTCGCCGTCTTCGACTTTTCGGCCTTCGATGTGGCCACCTTCGTGGATGCGGCCGTTGTGGACGTCGGCGCCGCGGCCCCGGCACCACCGGCCAGGGCCAGGGTCGACATCGAGATGGTCGCCGCCGCCACCGCCGCGATCAGGGAGTTCCTGGAGAATCGACGTAGCGACTTCCTCGTCGGCATAGCTCTGGTGCTCCTCTCCCCCGTGCCCCTGTGGCGGCCGCCTCAGTCGGCGGCACCAATCCGGAACCCAACTGTACCGTCCGTCTCGCCCCTTTCACCATCGCCCCCCCACAATTTCACGACGCTCCTGGCCAGCCACCCCGGCCGCCACGGCCGGGGGCGCACCGGTCGGAGCGCAGCAGGCACACCCCGGGTCGCCTCGAGAAACAATTGTCAGTCGCCCTGCTACTTGCTCTGAGGGATCCCCGGCTGGCTCCGCCGCTGGTGGAGGAGCGTGGGGCAGGTCTCGGAGCCGAGCGGACTCCCTCTACCGCGGCGAAGGTTTGGGGGAGTTGCGCTCGAAAATGATCCGGAGGCCGTGGAGGGTCAGCCACGGCTCCACGTACTCGATCTCGTCCGAATACGGGGAGATGAGCTCGGAAAGTCCCCCGGTCGCCACCACCGTGCACTCGCCCAGCACGGCCACGAACCGCCGGCAGAGTCCGTCGACCTGGCCGGCGAACCCGTAGAGGGCCCCCGACTGGATCGACTCCACCGTCGATTTGCCGATCACGCTCCTCGGTTCGACCAGCTCGACCCGGCCGAGGGCGGCGGCGTTGGCGAACAGGGCGTCGAGGCTGATGGCCACGCCCGGGGTGATGGCCCCCCCGAGGTACTCGCCGGCCGCGGAGATGGCGTCGAAGGTGGTGGCCGTGCCCAGGTCGACCACCACGCACGGACCGCCGAACAGATCGTGGGCACCGACGGCGTTGGCGATCCGGTCGGCGCCGACCTCTTTGGGGTTGTCGTAGAGGATGGGCATGCCGCTCCTCACGCCCGGTTCCAGGACCACGGCAGGAACGTCGAACCACCGGGCCACCATCTGGCGCAGGTTGGCGGTGACCAGGGGGACCGACGAGGTCACGGCGATGCCGGAGACGGCATCGTCGATGTCCAGGCCGTCGAGATCGAGGAGTTGGGTGAGCAGCAGAGCGTGTTCGTCCGAGGTGCGCTCGGCCACCGTCGACAGCCGCCAGTGGTGGGCGAGACCGGTGGGCTCGTTCCCGTCCCGGGGCCCGGTGGCACCGAGCGGTGCGGTCAGGTCGTCGGCGAAGAGACCGACGACGGTCTCGGTATTGCCGACATCGATGGCGAGGAGCATGGTTCAGCCTTTCCCGCCGACACCGGGCGGCAGATCGAATCCGAGGTCGAGCACGGGCGCGGAATGGGTGAGGGCCCCCACCGAGACGAGGTCGGCCCCGGCCGCGGCCATGGCCGGGGCACCGTCGAGGCCCAGCCGCCCGGATACCTCCACCAGGGTTCCGGATCCGGCCGCCCGCACCTGGGCCACGCACCGGCGCACCTGGTCGGGAACCATGTTGTCGAGCATGACGATGGTGGCCCCGGCCGCGACCGCCTCGTCCACCTGGTCGGCGCGGTCGCACTCGACCTCGACCATCCGGCCCGGCCAGCGACGCTTGGCGCTGGCCACGGCCTCGGCGATCGAGATGCCGGCCAGGTGGTTGTCCTTGACCAGCACGGCATCGGACAGGCTGCCCCGGTGGTTGTGGCCGCCGCCGGCCCGGACCGCGGCTTTCTCCAGCGCCCGCAGACCGGGGGTGGTCTTCCGGGTGTCCAACACCCGGGTCGAGGGATTGGCCGCCCGGACCGCCACCACGTAGCGGTGGGTCAACGAGGCCACCCCGGAGAGGTGGCAGAGGAAGTTCAAGGCGGTGCGCTCGGCCGTCAGGAGGGAGCGAAGGGACCCACTGACCTCGGCCACCACGTCCCCGGGCCCCACCTCGGCCCCGTCATCCAGCCTCCATGTGGCCACCAGGTCCGGGTCGATCTGTGCGAACGTCTCCACCGCGCACGCCCGACCGGCTACGACCCCTCGGGCCCGGCTCACGATGGCCACGGTCGCCGTGGCCGCGGCGGGCACGAGGGCGGCGGTGAGGTCGCCCAGGGGGAGGACGTCCTCGGCGATGGCCCGGGTCACCGCCTCGACCACGGCCGGGCGGGGAGGGTCGACGGCGGGCCCGCCGGTGCCGGCGGTGTCGTGGTCGGGGTCGGTGGTCAACGGGAGGGCGGACCCGGTTCGGGCCCGGAGCGGTGGTCGGCCGGCGGCGGCGGCACGTCGAGGAGGAGGACTCCGTCCGCGCTGTGGACGATGCGCCGGCGCCAGCGGTCGGAGGGTTCGGGAAAATCGCTCCGGGCGTGGGCACCCCGGGTTTCGCACCGAAGGGTGGCCGACGACAGCACGCTGGTGGCCGCGGTGACCAGATTGGCCAGCTCGCCGTGAGCCCGGTCCTGAGGGACCCCTCCGCCGAGCCGGGAAGCGATGGCCCGGACGGCGCCGTCGGACGCGTCGAGCGACTCGGCGCTGCGCACCACGCCGGCCCCGGCGATCATGGCCCGCTGCAGCTCATCACGGGCCTTGACCGCGTCCGGTCCCTGTCCGTCGGGTCCCGCCGAGTCGTCGGGGCGCCCGTCCCCGGACGGCGCGGCGGCCGTCGGGCCGCCGGCCGGATCCGACGGGGCCCGACCACTGGCGAGGAAGGCGCCCATCGGCCCGGTGGCCGAGGGCCCGTCCGCCCCCCCGATGATCGCCTCGGCCAGGCGGGCGCCGAACACCATGCCCTCGAGGAGGGAGTTGGACGCCAGACGGTTGGCGCCGTGCACCCCCGTGCAGGCCACCTCGCCCGCGGCCCACAGGCCGGGGAGGGCGGTGGCTCCCGACAGGTCGGTGAGCACACCCCCCGAGAGGTAGTGGGCGGCGGGAGCGATGGGGAGCCAGTCGCGCGACGGGTCGAGTCCGATGGCCATGAGCGAGGCGGCGATGGTCGGGAAACGGGAGTCGAACGCGGCCAGGCCGGTGGCATCCAGCCACAGGCTCTCGACCCCCTGTTCCCGCATGCGGTCAGCCATGGCCCGGCTGACCACGTCACGCGGGGCCAACTCGTCGACAAAACGGTCACCCCGGGCGTCCCGTAACAGCGCGCCGTGCCCCCGCAGGGCCTCGGAGAGCAGGGGACGGGGCATGGCCGGATGATGGAGGGCCGTCGGGTGGAACTGCATGAACTCGACATCGGCCACCGGCACCCCGGCCCGCAGCGCCATGGCCAGGCCGTCGGCGGTGGCCTCGGCCGGATTGGTGGTCACCGCGAAGAGCTGTCCGGCACCCCCGGTGGCCAGGACGGTGTGGGATGCCCGGACCTCGACCAGCCGGCCATCCGCGCTCAGGGCGCGCACGCCCCGGCAGCGTCCGTGCTCGACCAGGAGGTCGAGGGCGAACCACTCCTCGAGCACCGCCGCCGCCGTGGCCCGGGTGGCATCGACCAGGGCCCGCTCCACTTCGGCCCCGGTGGCGGCCCCTCCGGCGTGGACCACCCGGGCGGTCGAGTGGCCGCCCTCACGGGCCAGGTCGAGGGCCCCACCCGGCTGCCGGTCGAAGACGGCGCCCATGGCGATCAGCTCGTGGACCCGGGACGGCCCTTCGTCCACCAGGACCCTGACCGCGTCGGTGTCGCACAGGCCGGCCCCGGCGGCCAGGGTGTCGGCCAGGTGGAGATCGGTCGAGTCCTCGTCGCCGCCGAGGACG
The DNA here is from genome assembly GCA_963713625.1 of uncultured Acidimicrobiales bacterium. Taxonomy (GTDB): domain Bacteria; phylum Actinomycetota; class Acidimicrobiia; order Acidimicrobiales; family RAAP-2; genus Bog-756. The sequence goes on from CAVQMN010000004.1 coordinate 247,317, forward strand.
GCGGCCACCCCGCCCTGGGCCCACCGGGTGGCCGACTGGGACAGCTCGGCCTTGGTCAGCACGCCGACCCTGAGCCCGGCCGGGCCGGAGGTGGCGGCTCCGGTCATGGGCATGGGTGCGGCCAGCCTGACCGCGGCCGACAGTCCCGCCACCCCACTGCCGAGGACCAGGACGTCCAGGGTGCCGGTGTCCCCGGCGCTCCCCGTCACGGGCAAGGTCAGGCGCTCAGGTCGGCGAGGGCAGTGGCGGCACCGCGAGGATCGAGGTTGTCGATGAGCCGCACCGGGCCGACCTCGGCGGCGATCAGCAGGCGCAGGGCCCGTGCGGTGGCACAGCTCTGTGCCGGCTCGAGGTCGTCGGCGTAGACGAGGACCGCGTAGTCGAGAGCCACCGAGGGCTCGGCCGCCACCACCCGCGCCATCAGCTCCTCGACGGCGGCGGGGCGGTCCTCGCCCCCGGCCATCAGGGCCGCGGCCGCGGCCAGGGCCCGGGACAGGACCAACGCGGCCCGGCGTTCCTCGGCCGACAGCCGGGCGTTCCGGCTGGAAAGGGCCAAGCCGTCCCGGTCACGGACGGTTTCGCACCCGACCACGTCGGTGGGCAGGGACCGGTCATCGACCACCCTGCGGACCAGGGCGAGCTGTTGGAAGTCCTTCTCGCCGAAGTAGGCCCGGCAGGCCCCGGCGGCGACCAGCAGCTTGACCACCACGGTGGCCACGCCGTCGAAGTGCCCGGGCCGGGACGCGCCTTCCCAGCGGGCGGCCAACTCGGGTGCCGGCATCAGGTGGGCGTCGCCGGCCGGCTCGGGGTACATCTCTTCCACCGAGGGGGCGAACACCAGCGCGCCCCCGGCCGCGGCCACCACCGCAAGGTCAGCCTCGAGGGTCCTCGGGTATAGGGCCAGGTCCACGGCATCACCGAACTGGGTCGGGTTGACGAAGATGGATACCGCCACGACATCGCACTCGCGGGCGGCCCGCTCGATCAGTGAGCGGTGGCCCTCGTGGAGTGCGCCCATGGTGGGCACGATGCCCACCGACCGGCCCGACCGCCGGACCTCGTCCAGGGCCTGCGAGTACCCGGCCACCGTCTCGAAGACGGGAACGACGGCCCGCGCCCTGTCGGGCGCCTCCCCGATCCGCGCCCCGGTCGGGACCTCGGTCGTGACGGTGCTCATGCCACCCGCTCCTCGGCCACCACCACGGCGGCCTCGGCCACCACCACGGCGGCCTCGGCCACCACCACCGCGGCCTCGGCCACCACGTCCGGGACCGGTGCGGCGCCGTCCGGCCCCGTGCCGGCCACCGCCGGCTCGGACTCCATCTTCAGCCGCCGGGCCAGCGCCACCATGGCGTCGTAAGCGGCCAGCTCGGTGCGGTGGCCGGACAGCGCGGACAGGGCCTCCCGATGGCGCTCGACCGTGTCCCAGTCCCCACGGGAAGCGGGACCGGTCAGTGCCCGCCCGGGCCCGAGGTCGACAGCGTCCTCGAGGGCGGCCCGCATCAGGTCGGCGAAGGCGTCGAGGGGCAACCCGGCCGACGCCGCCACCCGCTCGACCTGCCCGATGAGCGCCACCATGTGGTTGGCGGCGATGGATGCGGCGGCATGGTACGAAGCCCGGTCCCGGTCCTCGACCGTCGCCGCCCGTCCGCCCAATGCGGCCACCACGGCGCCGGTCATCGGGTCCCCGGCCACGGCGAAGGTGATCCCCGACCGGAGGCGCTCGGCGCCGGTGGACGCGCTGGGCAGGGGCACCAGGGGGTGGAGCGACCCCCGACGGGGGTGGGGGTCGAGGACATCGAGCCCCAGCGATCCCGAGAGGTGGACCACGACGGTCGACTCGACGGGGACGACCGCCGCGGCCACCCGGCCCACCTGGTCGTCCGGAGTGGCGATGACCAGCAGGTCGACCCCGGCGGCGGCGTCATGAACCGGGTCGTGGCGGCCGAACGCGCCCCTCGACTCGAAGTCCCCCACGGCGTCGAGCGCCGCCATGAGTGACCGGCCGGCCCGGCCCGGCCCGATAATACGGAACGTGGTCACGTGTCCCCTTTCGACGTTCCAGCCCCGGAGGGTGCCGTTCGCATCAGAGAATCCTTGTGCTGCTCTTCAGAGTGTACCCACGACGGCGACCTCGCCACCAGCGACGGACACGGCCGCCTCGTCGACCAGGTCGGGGGCGAGCTCCTGCAGGGGGGCGACGACGAACCGGCGATCACGCCAGCGGGGGTGGGGAACGGTCAGCTCGGGGTCGTCGAGGACCACACCGTCGATCCACACCACGTCGGCGTCCAGCGTCCGCGGGCCCCACCGGGCCGCCCGCACCCGCCCGGCCGCCGCCTCCAGCCGTCGGCACTCCTCGAGCAGGCCGTAGGGATCGGCGCCCGGGGCCACGGCCAACTCGACGACCACGTTGAGGAACGCACCCTGGTCGTCGGGGCCCCCGACCGGGGCCGTCTCATAGACGCGGGACACGGCCGTGACCGGTGCCCGGCTCCCCGCCCGCAGCTGGTCGACGGCCCGTCGCAGGTGGCCCCACCGGTCCCCGAGGTTGGAGCCCAGCGAGAGGAACGCCCGTTCGGTCAGCGGCTGGCTGGTGGGGGCGGTCACGGGTGCCGGGTGATCCGGACCCCGACGGTGGCGATGTCCATGGCCAGCGGGGGCTGCAGCTTGCGGAGGTGCACGGTGACGGCGGCGATGCGACCGTCGCGGGCCAGCGTGGCGTCGGCCACGGCACCGGCCAGCGCCTCCAGCAATTGGAACGACGACGGCCCCGAGACGATGCCCACGGCCGTCTCGGCGATGCCCGCATAGTCGACGGTGTCCGACAGCAGGTCGCTGCGGCCGGCCGGGGCCAGATCGACGTCCAGGTCCAGGTCGATCTCGAAGGGCTGGGCCCGGCTCTTCTCTTCCGGCAGCACCCCATGGGTGCCGATGGCCCTGAGTCCCCGCAGTTGGATCCGGTCGCCCCCGCCGCCGGGGCCGCCGGTCACCGACCGCTCCGGCAGTCCGTCACCCGGCGACGGATGGATCGTCACCGGCCCCCGGGTGGACGGCGGTCGGCGACAGCTCACTGGCGAAGGCCACCAGCTCGCGGCCGCTCGGACCCATCGGGTGGCCGGTCATGTGCTCGAGGACGGTGATGGCCTGCGGCCCGCTGGGCAGGCGTTCCGACCACAGCAGGTAGCCGGCCACCACACCGACGATCCGGTCGCCCAGCTCCTCTTGATGGATGAGGATGCGCTCGCCCCCGGTCAGGCACCCGTGCAGCTCGCGGTAGACATCGCCCAGCACTCCGCGCGTGTCGCCGCTGGACGGGAGGGGGAAGTGCACGCTGGCCATCGACCGCTCCTCGTAGGCCTGCAGGTTGTGGGAGGAGGGCAGGAGCGAGATCACCCTGGTGAAGCCCTGGACCTGCAGCCAGATGATCTCCTCCTGGCGCCGGACCTTGCGGTGGTTGGGGGCGAAGCCGCCCGGCCGCTCGCTCATGGCCAGTCGGTCCTTGATGACCCAGGTGAAGTTGCGGGGAGGTATCCCCGCCGCCCACTTGCCTTTCACATTCCCACCTCCGGCTGATCGGCGCGCTCGACGGTTTGCCCCTGCCCCGGGTGCTCCCGGCCGGCCGCGGCCTCGAAGCCCACCCGCCCGACCAGCACCGCGGCCTCGACGGTGGCGGCGACATCGTGGACCCGGACCATCCGGGCGCCCTGGGACATGGCCCAGGTCGCCGTAGCCAACGAACCCGGGAGGCGCCCCTCGGCCGGCACCGGGGAGCCCCCGCCGGGCGCGCTCACCGAGGCCAGAAAGCTCTTCCGGCTGGTCCCGACCATGACCGGATACCCGGTGGCCACCAGGTCGCCCAGCGAACCGAGCAGGGCCAGGTTGTGGTCGACGGTCTTGCCGAAGCCGATGCCCGGATCGATCCACACCTCCCTGACCCCGGCCTCGCCGGCCCGGGCGGCCCGGTCGGCCAGCAGGGCGGCGACCTCGGCCACCACGTCGTCGTAGTGGGGGTCCTGTTGCATGGTGGCCGGCGTCCCCTTCCGGTGCATGGCCACCCACCCCACCCCGCGCCGGGCAGCCACCGGCCACAGGGAGGCCGACACATCGTTGATCATGGTGGCCCCGGCGCTGACCGCGGCCTCGGCCACGACCTCTTTGGTGGTGTCGATGGACACCCGGACCTCGCCGGCCACCGCCTCGATGACCGGGATGACCCGGCGCAGTTCTTCTTCGCTCGAGACCGGTTCGGCCCCTGGCCTGGTCGACTCGCCGCCCACGTCGACGATGTCGGCCCCCTCTGCCACCATCGCCCGGGCTCTCGTGATGGCCCGTTCCCGCTCGAACCACTTCCCGCCGTCCGAGAACGAGTCGGGGGTGACGTTGAGGATCCCCATCACCAATGGACGGTCCTCACGGGTCGGGCTGGGCATGACGACACAGAGTAAACCAGCCGGCCGGGGTCCGCGCCCGGTGCGAGCGTGGAATTCAGCGGCCGCGGACGAACTGCATGGCCTCCATCCGGGTGGCCGCGTCGTTGCGGAACAGACCCCGCACCGCCGACGTGACGGTCGAGGTGCCCGATTTCTTCACGCCCCGCATCGACATGCACAGATGCTCGGCGTCCACCACGACCAGCACGCCCCTCGGGGCCAGCGCGTCCTCGATGGCGTCGGCGATCTCGGTGGTCATCCGCTCCTGGACCTGGAGCCGCTTGGCGAAGCCGTCCACCAGACGGGCCAGTTTGGACAGCCCGGTGATCCGCCCGTCCTCGCCGGGGATGTAGGCCACATGGGCCTTGCCGATGAAGGGAATGAGGTGGTGCTCGCACAGGGAGGCGAAGGGGATGTCCCTGACCATCACCATCTCGTCGTGCTCGGCGGCGAAGGTCACCTCGAGGTGGTCGGCCGGGTTCTCGCCGAACCCGGCCAGGACCTCCTCGTACATCTTGGCCACCCGCATCGGCGTCTTGACCAGCCCGTCGCGGGACGGATCTTCGCCCAGGGCGATGAGCAGCTCGGTGATGGCCCGTTCGGCGCGGGCGGTGTCGACGGTCACCCGGCCGGGACGGCTCTAGGGCGAAACGTCGGTGTGGGCGTGGATGGCCCGGAGATTGCGCAGGCGCTCGTCGACATCAAGGCCATATCCCACCACGAACTCGGCTGGGATGTGAAACCCGACGTAACGGAGGTCGATCTCGGTGCGCTGCTGGCCGTCCTTCACCAGCAGTGCGCACACCTCGAGGCTGGCCGGGCGCCGGGCCAGCAGATAGCGCTGCAGGTAGTTGAGGGTCAGACCGCTGTCGACGATGTCCTCGACCACCAGGACATGGCGGTCGAGCAGGTCGACGTCCAGGTCCTTGACGATCCGGACCACCCCCGAGGTGCGGGTGGCGCTGCCGTAGGAGGACACGGCCATGAAGTCCACCTCGACCGGAAGATCGATGGCCCGGGAAAGGTCGCTCATGAACATGAAGGCGCCCTTCAGCACGCCGACCAGCAGCGGCGGGTGCTCGGCGTAGTCGGCGGTGATCCGGTCCCCGAGCTCGGCGATCCGGGCCTGGAGGTCAGCTTCGGAGACGATGACCCGCCCGACGTCGGGGGCGCGCTCCAGGTGGTGGAGCCGGGGCCGCCCCACGGGGCCGGCCGCCTCTTCGGGGTGCGCGGTCACCGGCCTGACTGTATCGGAGCGCCGCGCCCGGGAGCCCCGGGGACCGGCAGCGGAGGCGTGGCCGAGAGCCGCCCGTTCTTCCGCCTCACCGTCCGACCTCCCGGAGCCTGGGTGGCCCGCCGGCTCTTCCGGGCCACCTCGAGCACACGGTCGACGGCGGCGAGCGGGGGCGGGTAGGGACCGTCACCGGTCAGCCAGGCCCGCACGCTCCTCCGTCCCACCGCCTCCGGCGCGGCAGCCAGGGCGGCCGCGGCCTCGGGATCGACCAGCGAGGCCACCGCGTCGAGGACGTCGGCGTCACCGGCCAGTACCGCGGCCTGGCGAGCGAGGACGGGGACCACGTCGCGGCCGGCGATGGCCGAGCACAGCGGGAGCAGCTCGTGACGGACCCGGTTGCGGACGAACCGGGGGTCGTCGTTGCTCGGGTCGTGGACCGGCTCGAGACCCAGGACCGCGCAGAGGGCCACCGTCTCCGATCGACGTACCCCGAGCAGGGGGTGGGTGGGACCGGCCCGCATGGCGGCCAGACCGCTCACCCCCGATCCTCGCAGCAGATTGGCCAACACCGTCTCGGCCTGGTCGTCGGCCGTGTGCCCGGTGGCGACGTCCGGACCGAGGACCGCCTGGCGGGCGGCCCGGGCCCGGGCCTCGAGATTGGGACCGTCGCCCACCGCCACCCGCTCGCCCCGGAACGAGGCACCGAACCGCCGTGCCGCGGCGGCCACCACGCCGGACTCGGACTCGGACCCGGGGCGCAGGCCGTGGTCGACGTGCACCGCAGTCACCCGGCACCCGGCGGCGACGGCCAGGACCAGCAACGAGAGCGAATCCGCACCCCCGGAGACACCGCACACCAGGGACGACCCCGGGTCCGGGAATGTGCACCGGTCGAGCAGGGCCCCGATCAGGGACTCGGACGACGGGTCAGCCGGACAGAGCGGTCGTGGCGCCGACACGCGAGATCCATTCCGACGGATTGCGGATCTCAGCCAGCGAGGGCAGCCACTCCGGACCCCGCCAGGCCCGGTCGAGCAGCTCGGGGCCGCCGGAACCCTCGACGGCGGCGATGAACCGCTCCCCTTCCTCGTACTGGCGCAGCTTGGCCTCGATGCCGATGAGCTGCTGGAGCAGGCGGGCGGGACCCCGGACCTGCTTGCGGCGCCGTCGCAGAACCTCGGAGAACTTGGCCGCGCTGGGGATGGCCGAGGCCCCGGCCCGGTCCATGGTCACGTCGCCATGCCCCTCGAGCAGGCTCATCAGCGCCTGGATCCGGTGCAGCCCTTCGAGCTGTTCGGGGGTGGCCACCAGGCCGAGGGCGCCGTTGTCGCGGAGCGGATTCCGCCCGGCCCGGATCTCGTCGGTCATCCGGCGGAGGGCCTCGGCGAACCGCGACGGGTCGGGTTCGAGCGAACCGATCCCCTCTTCGACCAGAGAGACGAAGTAGTCGCGCATCCAGGGGATGGCGGTGAACTGGCAGCGGTGGGTGACCTCGTGGAGGGCCAGCCACAGCCGGAACTGGCGCGGCTCGAACCCGTGCAACTGCTCGAGGGCCACCACATTGGGCCCGACGAAGTACACGAGGTCCTGGTCCTCGACGGCGTCCTCGGTGAGCAGCAGGTCGTACTGGCCGAGGACCCTGGTCGACAGCCAGCCCAGGACCAGGCCCATCTGGGTTCCGGTGGCCACCCGCCCGGCGCTGGCCAACGGGCCGGCCAGCCGCCTGGTCACCTCGTTGGTGGCCACCACGCGGGTCGGGTCCAACCGCTCGAGATGGGGCCCGACCAGGCGCTGGAAGCTGGAGACGTTGGCGTGCACCCACCCGGCCCGGTCGGTGACCCGGGCCCGGGCCGGGCCCGAAGCGGATCGGAGCCCGGTGGACGCCGCCACCAGCTCTTCGGCCTGGGCGGTCAGCTCCTCGAAGTCGGCCTGGAGGAGGTCGGGCCGGTACGGGGCGGGCAGGTGGCTGCGACTCCCCACCCATCCGGCCACCCGTTCGGCGGTGTCCCACGCCACGGCCCCGCTGCCGGTGGTCCCGCTCCCGTGGTCCCGCTCCCGTTGGTCCCGTTGCCGTCGGTCCCGTTGCCGTCGGCGTTGCTCTTGCCGTCCTGCTCCGAATCGGTCATCGGTGACCAGTGTAGGTACCGGGGGAAGGGGGCGGCAGCCGGGCCGCCGGGCCGCCGGCCCACGGGCCTCCCGTCCCTGGTCGGCCTGCGATTCCCGCCCCGGACCCGGTCACCGCCGACGGGAGCTGTTCATGGGAGACGGGAGGTGGGCAGCGCCGGCAGCCGGGCCGACAGCGCGGCGATGGCGTTGCCGGCGGCGAATCGATCCCGGCTAGTTGGCCTGGCGGGTGTTCTCGTTCTCCAGCGCCTTGGCCACCCGCTCGATGAGGGCATCGGGCACATGGTCCTTGCAGCGCATGGCGATGACCTTCCGGAGCTCGGCCTCGAAGCCGTAGGCCCCCACGCACGGTCCGCACAGGTCGAGATGGCGGGTGATCTCGATCCGGCGCTGCTCGGTGAGCTCACCGTCGAGGTAGAAGTAGAGGCGCTCGATGGTCTCGTTGCAACCAACGAAACCCGCGATTTCCTCCTTTTCGTGACCCTCCGCCGCTGCCGGATCCCCCGGTACGTCCCGATCTCCCACTGGTCGCACTCTCCCTACCTTGCCTTGTCCCCTGCCCCGACGAGGCCCCTTGTACTCCCACGATCGACCAACGCCTTCTGCAGCGCTTTTCTTCCGCGATGGATCCTGCTCATCACCGTTCCGATGGGCACATCGGTGATCTCGGCGATCTCCTTGTAGGAGAAACCCTCGACATCGGCCAGGAGCACGGCCATCCGGAACGTGTCGGGCAGGGCCTCGATGGCTTCCTTCACGTCGGTGTCGGTGAAGCGGTCGAGGGCTTCGTCCTCGGCGCTGCGACCCAGGCCCCCGCCCTGGTCACCACCCAGGCGGTGGTAGAGGTACAGGTCCTCCACGTCCTCGACGTCGGCGATCTCGGGGCGCCGTTTCTTGGCCCGGTAGGTGTTGATGTAGGTGTTGGTGAGGATCCGGTAGAGCCAGGCCTTGAGATTGGTGCCCAGTTCGAAGCTGGCGAACGCCCGGTACGCCTTCAGAAAGGTCTCCTGCACGAGGTCTTCGGCGTCAGCCGGATTGCGGGTCATACGCAGGGCGGCCGTGTACAGCGCAGGCATGTACTCCATTGCAAGATCGGAGAACATCGCCTGATCGGCCATGCAAGAACCCTACAAGTTCGAGCACCGGCCTGACACCCGGCCCGGCCCCCGGCGCCGCAGCCACGAGCTCCGCCCTCGGGTCCCGGGGGGAGACTCCCGGCGACACGGCCCCTCAGCCGACGTGCACCGGAACGCCCGAGTAGCCGGCGACGTTGGCCATCTGGACCCGGCGCAGACCGCCCTCGTCCACAGTGAAACGGGGCCAGCGGCGGATCATCTCCTGCAGCGCCACCCGGCTCTCCATCCGGGCCAGGGCCGCGCCCAGGCAGGTGTGGATCCCGAAACCGAAGCCGAGGGCGTGCCCCGAGGCCCGGGTGATGTCGAACCGGTCCGGGTCGGGGTACTCGCGCTCGTCGTGGGTGGCCGCACCGGTGAGGAGGAGGACCGGGGAACCGGCCGGGATGGTCGTCCCGTGCCACTCCGACGGCTGCACCGAGAAACGACCCTGGTACTGGGAGGGAGGCCAGAACCTGAGGATCTCCTCGACCGCTCCGGACGCAAGGCCGGGGTCGTCGACCATCGCCGTCCACTGGTCGCCGTTCCGGGCCAGGAGCACGAAGGCATTCCCCACCAGCTTGGTCACCGTCTCGGCCCCGGCCCCCCCGAGCAGAGCGGCGAACCCGGCGATCTCGTCGTCGGCCAGGGCGGTGGTGGTTCCGTCCTCACGCTCCATGGTGGCCTGGGTGAGCTGGCTCAACATGTCCCCGCCGGGATCGGCGCGCTTGGTGCGGGCCAGGGCCTGGAAGTAGACCACCGCCTCCAGCATGGCCTCCTGGCCCTCCCGTGAGGGGCCGGGCTCGCCCGGCTCGCGCTGCAGGGTGAGGTCGATCCAGTGCCGGATCTTCTGGCGGTCGGCCGGGGGCACACCGAGCATCCGCGAGATGATCTCGACCGGGAAGGGAGCGGCGAACTCCTCCACCGCATCGAAGGAAGGCCGGCCGTCGAGTTGGTCGGCGAAACCGCTGATCACCTCCGTCACCATCGGTTCGAGCGCCTGGATGGAGCGCGGATGGAACACCTTGCTGACCAGGCTGCGGAGGCGGTGGTGATCAGGCGGGTCCTGCATGATCATCATCCCGAGCCCGCCCATCATGCCTTCGTCGAGCGAGAGGGAGTAGAGGTCCACCCCGTGGGTACTGGTGAACGTCCGCCAGTCGTGGCTGGCCGCCAGGACGTCGGCGTGCCGGGCCAGGGCCCAGAATCCGTACTGCTCGTTGAAGTGGACGGGTGCCTCGTCGCGGAGCTGGCGGTAGAGGTCGTAGGGGTCGTCGAAGAAGACCTCGGAGAAGGGGTCGAAGACGGCGGTCACGTGCGGGGCCCGGGCCGCCAGAACGTGGCCAGGAGGAGGGCGCTCCCGCCGACACCGCCGATCAGGGCGATCCACAGGCCCGTCCACCCCCACAGCGAGGTCAGGCCGGCGGCCTTGTCGATGCTCCATCCGCCCGGCCCCACCGTGGCCAGGAGAAAGCCCGACATGGTCAGCACCATGACGTACTCCCAGCCTTCACCGGGGCGGAAGATGAAGAACCCGTTCCGGAGGTGGTTGGTGACCCAGGCCACGACCATGACCCCGACCACACCGGCCCCGCCCAACGCGGTCAGGAGCCCGAGGACGAGGAGCAGCCCGGCCCCGATCTCGGTGATGCTCGCCGTCCAGGCGTGGAACCAACCCGGCTTCATGCCCAGACTCTCGAACCAGCGCCCGGTACCGGCGATCTTCCCGCCGCCGATGATGTGGTTGACGCCGTGGGCGATGAACACGGCCCCGATGGCCACTCTGAACACCAAGAGGGCGAGGTCGACGGCATGGACGTTGGCCATTGAGGGCTCCACTTTCTCGGGCGGGACGGTCAGCCGGCCACTAGATGATCACACGGCGGTTGCAGAAACCACTCGATACTCTGCCAGCCGCCGCCGGGTCGTTGCCGCCCGTGGCCGGCCCGGCGGGGCCCGGGTTCAGTCCGAGGCCGGGAGGGCCTTGGCCGACTTGACCTCGAGCGCCTCCCCGTCCAAGGACAGTCCCCCGCTGCCGGGCTTGGTGCACAGGACCTCGACCGAGTCGGCGGCGTCCGTGTAGCGCTTGCCCAGCAGGGTGCTGCCGCTCAGATCGGCCGGTCCCCCGCCCTCGGCCGCCGGCTCGTCCAGGGCCACCACCGCCACCCCGCCACAGGCCAGCTCGTGGTCCCCCGTGCCCTTGATGACCACGATCTCGGTCTCGCTGACCTGGCTCTTCAGCCGCAACCCGGGCTTGAGATTCATGACGAAACCCCTTTCATCGACTCGTCGGACACCGGAGAGCCTGGATCAGCGGGCCGGTCGGCCGCCAGCTCGTCCCGGACCACCCGCCGGAGCACCTTGCCGCTGGCCGTGGTGGGAAGCTCGTCGTAGACGGCGATGCGTCCGGGCGTCTTGAGGGAGCCCAGGCTCTGGCGGACCCAGCCGGTGAGCTCCTCGGCGATCGCTTCGGGGGAGCGCCCGGCCAGCGGTGGGCCGAGGACCACGGCGGCGGCCACCGACTCCCCCCATTCGGGATCGGGGACGCCGACCACGGCCACGGAGTGGACGCCGTCGTGCCGGAGCAGCGCGTCCTCGATCTCCGACGGCGACAGGTTCTCCCCGCCCTTGATGATCACGTCGTCGGCCCGACCCTCGACATACAGGTAGCCGGAGCCATCGATCGATCCCACGTCCCCGGTGACCAGCCATCCGGCGGCATCGAGGCTGGAGGCGCTGTCGAGGTACTGCCCCCCGACCTGGGGGCCCCGGACCCGGATCAGCCCTCTGGCCCCTTCAGGGGCCACGGCACCGGACTCGTCGAAGATGGCCACTTCGACCCCGGGCAACGGGCGGCCCACCGACTCGAGGCGACGACGGGCCGCCGGATCGGAGCTGGACAGGGCCTCCCGGTGGTCGTCAGGTCCGAGCACGGCGATGGTCGACGACGTCTCGGTGAGCCCGTAGGCGTTGACGAACTGGGTCTCGGGGAACAGCTCGAGGGCCCGCTCGAGGATGGGAGCAGCCATGCGGGCCCCGCCGTAGGACAGCGATCGCAGCGTGGGGACCCGGAGGGCGGCATCGGCCTCCATGCACTGGACGATCCTGGCCAGCATGGTGGGGACGACGAACGCGTGGGTGGCGCCACCGGTGCGGGCCAGGTCCAGCCACCCGGTGGGGGTGAAGGTCGGAAGGGGCAGGATGCGACGCCCCGAGTAGACCGAGGTGAGCACGGCGGCCACGCCTGCGATGTGGAACGGTGGCGCGGCCAGCAGGAGCGCCTCGTCCTCCCCCGAACCGGCGAACTCCACGGTGTCCATGACATAGGACGAGAGGTTGTCGTGGGAGAGGAGGGCGGCCTTCGGGGTGCCCGACGATCCGCTGGTGAACAGGATGACGGCGGCCCGGTCGGGATCGTCGGCGAAGGACCCGCCGGCCGGCGTGGGCCCGTCGGCGCCGTCGGCGCCGAGGCCACGCACCCACGTCGACGTCAGGGTCGGCGTCGGGCGTCGCAGGGCGGCGGCCAGTGGCTCCGAGGCCACGACGCGGGGGGCGTCCAGCCGTTCGACCTGGGCCTGGAGGGCGTCGACCGGCAGCCGGAAGTTGAGCGGGGCATAGGAGGCCCCCGCCCATGCGGCCCCGAACAGCGCGGCAGGGACGGCCGCCGAGCAGGCGTCGGCGAAGGCCAGGGTGTGGGCCCCGTGGGCCGCGAGATCAGCCCCCGCCCCCCGGGCCAGGTCGCGCAGACCGGCATAGGACAACGATTCCGCCCCGTCGGTGAGCGCGGTGCGGTCCCCGAATGAGTCGGCGATCAGGTCCAAGAGGATGGCGATGTTCATGACGGGCATCCCGGGACGGTCGGTGCCGTCGGTGCGGTTCTCATCGGTCGGCGGGGGATGGTTCGGTGTCCATGGGGTGGGAGGAAGGCGGTCGGTCGCCCGAAAGCGGGGCCAACCATAACGATTCCCGTCGTCGCGGGACAATCCCCCACCCCGGTCCGACCCGGCCACGCCGGCGCCGTCCGGGGCCGAGGTCAGCCGTCGAGCTCGTCGACCAGTCCCCAGTCCAGCGCGGTGGCGGCATCGATGACCGGTTGGCCGAGCGCCAGCAGTGCGGTGGCGTGACGGCCGATGCGCCGGGGCAGGCTGACGGTACCACCCGCCCCCGGGATGAGTCCGAGGCCCACTTCGGGGAGCGAGATGCGGGTCGAGGGATGGGCCACCACCCGGTGGGCGAAGGCAGCCAACTCGATACCTGAGCCCACCGTCGATCCGTGGACGTACGCCGTTGTCCGGTCGGCCACTTCAGCCAGAGCCCGGCCCGCGTTGCGCTGCAGGCGCACCAGATGGGCCGACACCGGATCCGGGCGTGACCCGAACTCGCCCAGATCCCCCCCGCTGCAGAACGACCCACCCGAGCCCCGCAGGGTGACCGAGGTGATCGTCGGGTCGGCTGTCGCCACCCCGACGGCGTCGAGGAGCTCGTCACGCATCCGGGCGTTGAAGGCGTTGAGCACATGGGGACGGTCGAGGGTGATGGACAGCTCGTGGTCGTGCCGGGACACCAGGACCACCGGACCGGAGACCTCCGGCCGCGTCCGGGCCGGGGTGCTGCTTCGCCAGCGGTCGAACTCAGGACCGCCCTGCAGGAGGCCGTAGGTGGTCGACTCGGCCACCAGACCGGCGGGGACGGACCGGCCCTCGCCGGTGCGGAGCAGCACGGCCAGTGTGGTCGACGCCATCGGATTCCGGCCGACCGTGTCCAGGACCGCCTCGAGGTTCCGGCTCCCTCGTCCGACGACGACGTCGGCCCACCGCGGGGTCCGGGCCGTCGGATCCTCCACCGTGGCCACCACCACCGCGGCCAGGGACTGCAGTCGCTCCATCGAGGGTTCGGTGAGCCGGTCGGGAAGATCGTCACCGTCGACCACCACCGCGGCCTGCCCGGCGTCGACGACCCGGGTGTGGAGCTCCCCCATAGCCAGCACCCCGGCGAACTCCTCACCGGAGAGCCGCACGGGGGTCATCGGACGATGGTAACGATTCGGGGCAATCGGCGTAGCCTGACGCCCGACCAGCCTGACGCCCGAACAAAGGAAGGCAACCGGTGACTGACGGAGCGCGGGGTCCGGCCCAGGCGTCTGCGGCATGGGCCGCCTCGGGGATGATGTTCCTGACCGGACGGCCCGACGGCCCGGCTCTCGGGGCGCCGGCCGCCCTCGTCGACCTCGGGTACACCGTCGCCGCCGACATCGGCCGGAGGACGGCGCGCCTGGGCCGGCCGGTGACGGTGGACCCCCTGGCCGTGATGGCCGAGCGTGCCGCCATCGCCGGTCACCGACGGGGCGGCCGGGTCAGCTGTGGGGGCTCCTCCCGACTGATGCCCTGCGCCGACGGATGGGTGGCGGCCACCTTGGCCCGGCCTGCCGACTGGGATCTCCTGGCCGCCCTCCTCGGACGTTCCTCGCCCATCCCCGCCGGGGAGTGGACCACGCTGCAGATGGGTGTGGCTTCCGTCGGGGGGGCCGAGCTCACGGCCCGGGCCGAGCTGGTCGGCCTTCCCCTGTCCGTACTGGGCGAACGGCGCCCGCCTCCGGTCGGCCCTCCTGTGCGGTCCGCCACCGTCCACGGGATCGACCGGACGCGCATCCGGTCGGCGTCGCCGGTGACGTCCCTGGCCGGACTGGTGGTGGCCGACCTCTCGGCCCTGTGGGCCGGGCCCTTGGTGGGCCGCCTGCTGGCCCGGGCCGGCGCCCGGGTCATCAAGGTGGAGTCCGCATCCCGCCCCGACGGGGTCCGACAGGGGGACCCGCGGTTCCACGCGGCCATGAACGCGGGCAAGGAATCGGTGGTCATCGAGTTCGGGCGGGAGGGAGGGAGCGAGCTGCTGGTCCGGATCCTGTCGAGGGCCGACGTGGTCATCACCGCCTCGAGACCGCGTGCCCTCGAACAGCTCGGCCTCGACGCCGAGGACCTGATCGCACACCACCGGCCCCGGGTATGGCTGATGATCTCGGGCTACGGGGGCGCACCCGGTTCGTCGCACCGGGTGGCGTTCGGCGATGACGCGGCCGTGGCCGGTGGACTGGTCTCGTGGGACGGACCCACGCCCTGTTTCTGCGGCGATGCCGTGGCCGACCCGCTGACCGGACTGGCCGGCACCGCCGCCGTCCTGGCCGCTCTCGAGAGCGACGGGGCGTGGATCATCGAGGCGTCGATGGCCGACATCGCCGGGGGAGCCACCGGTCCCGCGCTCGGAGTCGCCGGCCTCCGCCCCGCACCCCCGCGGTGCCGCCCTGACCAGCATGGACCTGTCCCCGACCTCGGTGCGGATACGGGCACCGTCCTCGGTGAGCTGGGGATCGTCTGACCGGGTCCGCCCGGCCGGAAAACGGGGGGATGGCCGGCGGGACCCGGGCCCCCGGCTTCACGGGATGCCGCTTCCCCCGGTACTCTTCGGAGAGGAAACCGACAAGGGGGAAGCGCGATGGATATCAACGAGATGGTCATGGTCAGCGTGGACGACCATGTCGTAGAACCCCCGAACCTCTTTTCCGGGCGCCTTCCGGCCAAGTACGCCGACCTGGCCCCCAAGTTCATCACCAACGACGACGGGACCAACGCCTGGCTGTACGAAGGCCAGGTCCTTCCCAACGTGGCCCTGAACGCGGTGGCCGGCCGTCCCCGCGAGGAGTACGGCCTCGAGCCCACCTCGTTCGACCAGCTGCGGCCCGGCTGCTACGACGTCGACGAGCGGGTGAAGGACATGGATGCCAACGGCGTCCTCGGATCACTGTGCTTCCCCTCCTTCCCGCAGTTCTGCGGCCAGCTCTTCGCCCGCACCGAGGACAAGGACGTCGCCCTGGCCATGATCCGGGCCTACAACGACTGGCACATCGACGAGTGGTGCGGCACGCACAAGGGCCGCTTCATCCCCTGCCCGCTCCCGGCCATCTGGGACCCCGAGGTGCTGGCCGCGGAGGTCCGACGGACCGCAGCCAAGGGGGCACACGCGGTGACCTTCTCGGAAAACCCGTCCAAGCTCGGTTGGCCCAGCATCCACTCCGACTACTGGGATCCGTTCTGGAAGGCGTGTAGCGACGAGGCCGTGGTGGTGTGCATGCACATCGGTTCGTCGTCGGAGATCGTGATCACCTCGGCTGACGCCCCCATCGACTGCCTCATCACCCTGACCCCGATGAACATCGTGCAGGCCGCGGCCGACCTGGTGTGGTCGCCGGTGCTGCGCAAGTACCCCGACCTCAAGGTGGCGCTGTCCGAGGGCGGCATCGGCTGGATTCCGTACTTCTTGGAGCGGGTCGACTACAACTACGACCGCCACCACGCCTGGACGGGCCAGGACTTCGGCGACGCCCTCCCGAGCCAGGTCTTCAATCGCAGCGTGCTCACCTGCTTCATCGACGATCGTTTCGGTGTGGCCAGCCGCGAGTTCCTGGACATGGACAACGTCATGTGGGAGTGCGACTACCCCCACTCGGACTCGACATGGCCGATGGCCCCCGAGACGCTGGCCAAGAGCCTGGACGGGGTGTCCGACTACGACATCGACCGCATCACCCATCTCAACGCCATGCGTCACTTTCACTACGATCCCTTCACCGAGTTGGGGGGGAAGGCGAACTGCACGGTTGGCGCCCTCAGGAAGCAGGCGGTGGGCCACGACGTGTCCACCAAGTCCCAGTTGAGGGAGAGCATCGGTAAGGGAGGGACCCGGTCGGTCGACCTCCTTTCCATCGCCAAGAAGTGACGGCGGGCGGCCCGACCGCTCCGCCGCTCCGCCACCCCACCAACCTGCCGCATCACCGATCGAAGGAAGGGCCACCATGGGCACTGCACTCTCTGGTTTCCGCGTTCTCGAAGTAGCCGCCTGGACGTTCGTCCCGGCCGCCGGCGCCGTGCTGGCCGACTGGGGCGCCGATGTCATCAAGGTCGAGCACCCCCAGACCGGCGATCCCCAACGGGGCCTGGTCTCGATGGGGCTCATCCCCGGGGGCGACGGTGCGGTCAACTACATCATCGAGCAGCCCAACCGGGGAAAGCGGAGCATCGGCATCGACATCAGTACCGACGGCGGGCGCGATCTTCTCTACCAGTTGGCCGAGTCGTCGGACGTGTTCCTCACCAGCTTCCTTCCCGCCGTGCGCCAGCGGTTGAAGATCGACGTCGAGCACATCCGGGCCGTCAACCCGGGCATCGTCTACGCCCGGGGCTCGGGTCAGGGACCGCTCGGTCCCGACCGTGAAAAGGGTGGGTACGACGGCTGCTCCTACTGGGGCCGCGGCGGCGTGGCCAACGCCCTCACCCCCTCCGACAGCGACTACCCCATCGGCGGACGCCCGGCCTTCGGCGACCTGGCCGGGGGGATGGCCATCGCCGGGGGGATCGCCGCCGGGCTCTTGCAGAAGGAGAAGACGGGTGAGGCCCCGATCATCGACGTCTCGCTCCTCGGCCTGGCCATGTGGCAGCTGTCCCCCGACATCGTGGCCTCCGGTCTGTACGGAGGGGACCCCATGCCCAAGTTCGACCGGACCTCGTCACCCAACCCCCTGGTGGGCAACTACCGGACCAGCGACGACCGGTTCATCACCCTCATGATGCTCCAGTCCGACCGGTTCTGGCCCGACTTCTGCCGGCACATCGACCGGCCCGACCTGATCGAGGATCCGAGGTTCGCCGACGGCGCCGGACGCTACGCCAACTCGAAGGAGTGCATCGAGATCATCGATGCCGTCTTCGCCTCGAAGACCTTCACCGAATGGAAGGAGAAGCTGGCCACGCTGGAGGGCGTGTGGGCGCCGGGCCAGATGCCGAGCGAGCTGGTCAACGACCCTCAGGTCGGGGCCAACGGCTACCTGTCCACCGTGGAACGCGAGGACGGGAACAACTTCGAGCTGGTGGCCAATCCGGTGCAGATGAACGAAACGGCCGATCGGCTGACCAGTGCTCCCGAGCACGGCCAGCACACCGAGGAGATCCTTCTCGAGCTCGGACTCGACTGGGATCAGATCATCGCCCACAAGGAAGCGGGCGCCATCCTCTGAGCGGAGCCTATTTGGGTGGGAAGCGGAGCGCCCCGTCGAGGCGGATGTTCTCCCCGTTGAGGTAGGGGTTCAACACGATGCTCTCGACCAGCAGAGCGAACTCGTCTGGCTCTCCCATGCGCTTGGGGAAGACGATGTTCTCCACCAACTTGGTCTTGAGCTCCTCGGGGGCGCTCTGCATCAACGGGGTGCCCATGGTGCCGGGGGCGATGGCGCAGACCCGGATCCCGACCGGGGCCAGGTCCCGGGCCAACGGCAAGCTCATCCCGAGGATGGCCGCCTTCGACGCGCCATAGGCCACCTGACCCGTCTGCCCCTCGTAGCCGGCGATGGAAGCCGTATTGACCACCACGCCGCGCTGACCGAATTCGTCGGGCTCGTTGGCCGCCATCCGGGCCGCGGCCAGCCTGGTCACGTTGAACGTCCCGATGGTGTTGAGCTCGATGGTGGAGCGGAACGGCTCGATGCCCATCGGGGTGTTGTCCCGGGACAGGGTCCGCCCTCCCGCTCCCCCGCCGGCCACGTTCACCACGACCGCCAACGGCGCCAGGGCCGAGGCGGCATCGATGGCCCGATTGACGTCGCCGTCATCGTTGACGTCGCCGCCCACCGCCGCCCCGGTGCCGAGCTCGGCGGCCAGCGCCAGTCCGGCGTCGAGGGCCCGGTCGAATATCACCACCTGGAGGCCGAGGGCGCTGAGCCGCCGGACGGTGGCGGCACCCAGACCGCCGGCACCACCGGTCACGATGGCTGATCGTTGGCTCCACTCCACGGGCACTCCTTCTCGGGTTGTCGGGTCTCGATTCCAGCGCGGCAGGGCTTCTCGTCGGGCCCGTCCGTTGGCCGGCGCCGCCGCGGCTCCGACCTCCCCGGAACGTAGCCCACCGACGGAGATCCTGACGAAGTCCGCTCGGGCGGCGTCGTTCGTGGAGGCGAGGTCCGGGGTTGACAAGGCTAACGCTGTAAGCCACACTAGCTAACAACGTTAGCCACACACCAGAGGGCACAATCGGAGGAGGAGCGTCATGGGCACAAAGGAGACGGTGATGGTCGAAGAGGTGCACTACCGGAAGCCTGGGATGTTCACCAGGAAGATCCTGAACCCGTTCATCGTCCTGGCCATGCGGGCCGGGATCAGCGTCTGGGGCAGCCGCATCCTCGAGGTCCGGGGACGCAAGAGCGGGACGCCCAGACGCACGCCGGTCAACCTCCTCGAGGTCGACGGGCGCCAGTTCCTGGTGGCCCCGAGGGGCGAGGGTCAGTGGGTCAAGAACGTGCGCGCCGACCAGGGCCGGTTGGTCCTCATCCTGGGCCGCCGCCGGGACGAGCGGGTGGCCCACGAGCTCCCGGACAGCGAGAAGTCGCCCATCCTCCGGGCCTACCTGCGTCGGTGGAAGATGGAGGTCGGTGTCTTCTTCGACGGGGTGACGGCCGACTCCGACGACGCCGAGCTCCTACGGATCGCTCCCGACCATCCCGTGTTCCAGCTGTCCGGAGCGGCCGGCTGAGATGCGGGTGGACACCGTCGGCACCGGGGGCTCCCCGGCGGCGCACCGCCGGTCGGGACCGGTGGCGAACCCAACCCGGCCTGTGCCCGCCGACCGGTCGCCGAGGGTCGAGGAGTTGATCGCCGCCGCCCGCCTGCTCCTCGAGGCGGAGGGGGAGGAATCGCTGACCATGAGGCGGCTGGCCGAGGCGGTCGGCATTCGGGCCCCGTCCATCTACAAGCACTTCGACGGCAAGGCCGGGGTGGAGGTAGGCCTGGTGGAGGACGGGCTGTTCGAGTCGGGCGACGCGCTGCACCGGGCGGTCGAGGACCCCGGACCCGGCGGGGCCGTCCCGACCCTCCTGGCCGCCTACCGGTCGGTGGCCTCCGGGCATCCCAACCTCTACCGACTGACCACATCGTCGGCCTTCCCCAGAGCGGCGCTGATGCCCGGACTGGAGGACTGGGCCGGGGAGCCGTTCTTCCTGGCCACCGGTGAGCCCTACCTGGCCCAGGCGCTGTGGGCCTTCGCCCACGGCACCATGATCCTCGAGCTCGACCACCGGTTCGCCGCAGGATCGGATCTCGATCGGACCTGGCACGCCGGTGCCCGCGCCTTCGAGGCCATGCGCTCGCCCGACGCCGAGTAGCGCCTTCGCCCGGACATGCTCGAGCCGGACCGGCGGGACGCCGTCGGCCTACCGCCACCGGGTCAGGGGCGGAGATGCCCGCTGACCTCGACCGATTCCGACGGGAGCAGGGTCACGGGCACGGGGCCTCCATCACCCCGACGGGAGCAGGGCCGTCGCCGGGTCGAGCTGTCCGACCACCGTCCTGACCGTGTCGGACAGGTCGGTCGGGCACGAAGGGTTGTACAGCGGCCCGGTCCCGTCGGTGAGGAGCCGGCCGGCCGCGGCCACGCCGCCGGCCGGAACGGGGAGTTGCATGGAGAGGGCATCGACCATGGCCGCCACCTCGGGGCGGGAGCCGGTGATCCTCTCCCGGCAGAGGGGGACCGACCGGCAGCGGTTGCCGGGCGGGGCGGCGGCCTCGGCCAACAGGCCCTGCCAGCACTGGGCCAGGGCCGAGCGCACCGGAAACGACACCAGCCTCTCGGCCCGGGCGGCGGTCAGAGGGCTGGATTCGGGGAGGACCCCGGCGGCCAGTCGGCGATCGAGGCGGGAGGAGAACAGGCGGGCCAGCAGTCGGATCCACCAGTGATTGGCCTGCGGCGCGAATCCCCCACCATCGACGGGACCGGACAGGAGGAGGGCGGAGGGCCCGGACCGGCCCCGGTCGAACGAGACCCGCTGGTACTCCTTGGCCTGGTGGAGTCGGCGGCGGGTGTTCCGGCGCTCGGCCCTCGAATGGTCCTGGACAACGGTTCGGGATCGCAGCGAAATGGTCACCCTTCGACTCTGCACCCGCCGGCCGCCGATCAAAAGTGGCATGATTGACATGGTGCGCGACAAACCTGCCAGTCTCGGTGCCGGGCGGTCCGGACCCGTTCGCCCCCGGGGAACGCCCTCCGTCGGGGCTGCACCCGGCCCGGACGTGGCCGTCGTCGTCTACGACGGTGTCAACGCGTTCGAGCTCGGCGTGGCCTGCGAGGTGTTCGGCAACACCGACATGGCCGAGTTCGGCATCGGGTGGTACCGACTCTCGGTGTGCGGGCCGGGACCGGTGACCGTCGACGCCGGGTTCCAGCTCCAGCCGGCCCATGGGCTTGCTCGGATCGGGCGGGCCGGCACGGTGGTGGTCCCGCCCACCCAACACCCTGGACGCGTGCCCGCCGAGGTCATCGGAGCCCTGCAGCGGGCCCACGCCCGCGGCTGCCGGATCATCTCGTTGTGCACCGGCGCCTTCGTCCTGGCCGAGGCGGGCCTGCTCGACGGTCGTCGTGCCACCACCCACTGGACAGAATGCGAAGACCTGGCCCGAAGGTATCCCGAGGTGTCGGTCGACCCGGACGTCCTCTATGTCGATGAGGGTGACATCCTCACGTCCGCGGGCAGCGCGGCCAGCATCGACCTCTGCCTGCACGTCGTCCGGCACGATTACGGCGCCGAGATCGCCGGCCAACTGGCCCGCCAGCTCGTCGTGCCCCCGCAACGTGACGGTGGCCAGGCCCAGTTCATCGACAGTCCGATGGCCGTCTTCGAAGACTCTGATCTCTTCGCCGACACCGTGGCCTGGGTGCAGGGGCACCTGAACGAACCCCTCACCGTTGCCGATCTCGCCGCCCGGTCAGCCATGAGCCCCCGAACCTTCGCCCGCCGGTTCCTCGCCACCACGGGAACCACACCCCACCAGTGGCTGCAGCGGCAGCGGGTCCAGCTCGCACAACAGCTGCTCGAGGGCAGCGACCTCCCGGTCGAGGTCGTGGCCGAACGCAGCGGCTTCTGCACCGCCGGCAACCTCCGCAAACATTTCAACCGGGTGGTGCTGACCAGTCCGCAGGCCTACCGGCGCGCCTTCCAGGAACGCCGGAGCGCCTGAGCGCCTGAGCGACCGTCGGTCGGCCCGGGCGTCGGCGAAAACGGCACCCTTGGGCGTCGTGCACCACGAATCCCGTCACGATGGCGGTCCCGCGGACGATGACCGACGCCGCTCGGCGTCGGCGATCGCCTCGGTGACGTCGTTCAGCAGGGGGCGGCCGGCCAGATACCGGTCGAGATTGTCCTTGAAGAGCTCGGCCTGCCGATGGAGCCGCCCGGTACCGCCGGCAGCGTTGTGCGGGGTGACCCGGATGGAGGGATGGGACCAGAACGGGTGGTCGTCGGGAAGCGGTTCCGTCCTGAAGACGTCGAGGACCGCGGCGGACAGATGCCCGGCATCGAGGCTCCGGATGAGGGCCTCGTCATCGACCAGTGACCCCCGGGCCACGTTGACCAGAAGACATCCGGGCTTGGTCCGCTCCAGGAAGGAACCGTCCACCAGATTTTCCGTTTCGGGCGTGGCCGGGGCGGCGAGGACGATCACGTCGGCCAGCCCGATCACCCGGTGGAGCTGGTCGGGGGGAACGGTCCGCTCGGTGGGATCCGATGGCGACGGATGCCGACGGCACCCGATCACCTGGGCGCCGAAGGCCCGGGCCCGATGGGCGACCTCGGTGCCGATCCCTCCGAGCCCGACGATGACCCAGGTGGTATCAGACACTTCACGCCAGTCGTGGATGTGCCAACGTCGCTCCTGTACCTGGTCCCGCCACTGGGCCGCCCCCTGGAACTCGTCGAGCACCGAGCGCATCACGAACTCGGCGATGGGCAGGCTGTTCACGTGGGCATTGGTGACCCGCACCCCATGGCCCACCAGCAAGCCGAACACAGGATCGTCGTAGCCCGCGCCCGGGGACTGGAACCAGCTCAAGCCCCGACCCTCGAGCAGGAGGGAGAAGAAGGGGGCCAACGGGGCCCCGGCCCGGAACAGGTCCGACGTGCCCCAGGCGATGTCGGGCTTGGCATCCTCCCGGGCCACCGCCGTGCCCCGCCCGTCCTCGAGGCTCCCGTCACCGTTCATCACCAGCCACTGCACGTCCGGTCGGGACAGCTCGGCACCGAAGGAGTGATGGGCCACGGCGGTGACGAGGACGCGCACCGGTCCACGTTAACCGTCGGGTCCCGGCGCGAGGCAGGGCCTGCTCCCCCGCCGCGGGCGGCCCTTGTCCGATGTCCGGGCCGGCGCGACCATGAAGGACGGATCGAGTGGGCCGGAGGAGGATCGACGTGGCGGGCAGCGCACCGAAGGTTGCCGTACTCGGACTGGGAACGATGGGCCGGGCCATGACCGCTTCCGCGCTCCGCAACGGCATTCCCACCGTCGTCTGGAATCGCAATCCCGCAGGGGCCCGCGACCTCGCCGATCTGGGCGCCGAGGTCGCCTCCTCGGTGGCCGAGGCGGTGGAGGGCGTGGGCGTGGCCATCACCATGGTCACCGACACCGACGCGGTGACGTCGATCGCGGTCGACCTCGGCCTGCTGGAGGCCCTTCCGCCGGGTGCCGTCTGGGCGCAGATGAGCACCATCGGCATCGACGGCACCGAGGCCATCAGCTCGATCGTCGAGGGCCGACGTCCCGATGTCCTGTTCCTCGATGCACCGGTGTCGGGGAGCAAGGTCCCGGCCGAGCAGGGGAAGCTCACCATCTTCGCGTCCGGTTCCGAAGCGGCCCGGCCGCTGGTCGAACCCGTCTTCGCCGCCATCGGTCAACGCACGGTCTGGCTCGGGCCGGCCGGCATGGGCTCGCGCATGAAGCTGGTCAACAACACGCTGCTGGCCTTCACCGCGGAAGGGGTGGCCAACTCCCTCGCCCTGGCCCACGAACTGGGCGTCGAGGTCCACGCCGTGCGTGACGCCTTCGCAGGAGGTCCGCTCGTCTCACCGTGGATGGCCGGGAAGTTCTCGCGGATTCAGGACGGGGAGTATTCACCCGAGTTCCCCTTGGCCCTGGCGCTGAAGGACGTCCATCTCGCCCTCGAGCAGGCCGATCCCGATCGCTTCACCGTGCTCGCCGCTCTGGCCCGCGAATGGGAGGGGGTCGTGAAGCAGGGCCTCGGCGGCCAGGACGTCACCGTGGTCACCGACACGCTGGCCGGCGAGTCGGCTCCGGACCCGTGAGCGCCCGGCTCGGTCATCGGGGGCTGTCGGTCATCGCGGGCTGCGGATCAGGGAGCCCGCCGGTAGCGCATGACGGCGATGGGCGTGAAGACGACGAGCAACCCCGCCGACCACGCCAGCGCCAGGGCGACGTCACTTCCGGACCCGGTGAGCAGCGAGCGAACGGCATCCACCATGGGCGTGATGGGCTGGTACTCGGCAAAGGGCTGCATCCAGCCCGGCATCGTGGCCACCGGAACGTAGGTGCTCGAGATGAAGGCGAAGACGAACGCCACCATCGACATTCCCTGGGCCGCCTGGACGTTGGGCGCGCTCAGTCCCATCACCACGAAGACGACCGTGAAGACGATGCCGTAGATCAGACAGAGGCCGAGCGCGGCCAGGCCGTCGGCCGTGGTTCCCTCGAGCCGGAATCCGAACAGGAATCCGAACCCGGTGGTGGCCAGAATCGACCAGGCATTGGTGGCGGAGTCGGCCACCGTGCGGCCCAGCACCAATGAGGACCGGGAGACCGGAAGCGAGAGCATGCGGTCGGTAAACCCCTGGACGCGATCCTCGGCCACGGCCACGGCGATGCCACCACCGGTGAAAAGCACGACGGTGGCCACGAACCCAGGCACCAGGTAGTCGACGTAACTCGATGCTCCGGTGGAGACGGCTCCCCCGAACACATAGCGGAACATGAACAGAAACAACACCGACTGGAAGATGCCCATGGCCCACAGGCCGGGGGTCCGGTAGTACTTCCGCAGCACCCGTCGCGCCACCTCGAGGGTGGACCGGCCCAGCCCCGGCGGCGCGCTCGGTCGGGGGATGGCCCCCGTGGTGGTGGCCACGGTCGTCGTCATCGTCTGATTCCCTCCGGGATGGGAGCGGGTATGGCCGTGGGACCGGTGCGGTCACCGGTGAGACTGAGGAAGACCTCGTCGAGCGTGGGGCGGCGCAGGCCGATCTCATCGACGGGGATGGCTTCGTCATCCAGGCCGCGGAGCACGGCGGCCAGCTCGGCGGCCCCATCCGCGGCCGGTGCGGAGGCGTGCCCGCCGCCCCGATCGAGTCGAGCCGGGACCGAGGTGACCCGCTCGAGGATCCGTCCGACGGCATCCAGCTCGGAGGACCGGCTGACCGCGATCTCGATGACGTCGAGCCCGACGCTCGCCTTCAGCTCGCCGAGCGTGCCCGAGGCGATGGCCCGACCGTGGTCGATGACCACCACATGGTCGGCGAGCGCGTCGGCCTCGTCCAGGTAGTGGGTGGTCAACAAGACGTCGGTCCCGCATTCGACCAGGGTCCGGACCGCATCCCATACCTCTCGTCGACCCGTGGGATCGAGGCCGGTGGTCGGCTCGTCGAGCAGCAGCAGTCGGGGGGCGCCGACCAGGCTCGCACCCAGGTCGAGTCTCCGGCGCTGCCCTCCCGAGTAGGTGCTGCAGTGTCGGTCGGCGACCTCACCGAGGCCCAACTGTTCGATCACCATGTCGGTGGCCCGCCGGGCGCCGGCCTTCGGGTGGCCGAACAGGCGTGCCGTCATCTCGAGGTTCTCACGTCCGGTCATGGTCGGTTCAACGGCGGCGAACTGTCCGGCCAAGCCGATGTCCCGGCGCACGGCGGTCGGGTTGTGCACGACATCGTGCCCCCGCACCCGCAACTCACCGGCGGTGGGCGGCACCAAGGTGGCCACGGTGCGGACGAACGTGGTCTTGCCCGCCCCGTTGGGGCCGAGGATGGCCAGCACCTCACCGGTCGGGGCATCGAGGTCCAGCCCGTCGAGGGCGGTGACCTTCCCGAACCGGACGGTGAGCCCACGGGCCTCGAGGAGGGGGGTCGCCCCGGAATCGGTGGGCGTGGTCACCGGCTCCGCCTGGCCCCGGCCCGATCCCGCTGATGGCTGGTCCGCAGTTCCATGCCGGTGACTCCCTCCGTACCCGACGCAGGACCTGCTCCCGCGTCCCGGGTAGCGTCTCATAGAGACTAGTTTCTTGTCAACCTATATTTTGGAAACTAGTCTGGCCTCGGGCGAGGCCGGCCGGTTCGATGGATCCGACCGCGTGGCCCCGAGATAGGGCGCAGGGAACTAGTAACCTGTAGGCGATGGAGAACAAGTTCCGGTCGTCACCGCTGGCCCTGGCCGTGCTGAGCTTGCTCCGGGTCGGGCCCCTGCACCCCTACGGCATCCAGCGCCTGATCAAGGAGTGGGGGAAGGACGAGGTCGTCAATGTCGGGAACCGGGCCAACCTCTACAAGACGATCAAGCGGCTCGCCGACGCCGGGCTCATCTCCGTTCGCCTCACCGAGCGGGATGCGCTCTACCCCGAGCGCACCGTGTACGAGCTGACCGAGCAGGGAACGCGTGAAGGGGTCGTGTGGCTGGAGGAGATGCTGTCCACCCCGCGCCAGGAGTTCCCCGAGTTCCCCGCGGCCCTTTCGTTCACCATGGTGCTCGGTGTCGAGGGGACGCTGGCGGCTCTGGAGATGCGGGCGGGACATCTGGCCGAGGAGCTGACGCGAATCGAAACCGGCCTGACGACCTATTCGGGGACCATTCCCCGGGTGGCGCTCATCGAGGACGAGTACCGCCGCGCCATAACCGCCGCCGAGCTCAACTGGGTGCGGGGCACGATCGACGACCTGCGCACGGGCCGACTCACCTGGGGCGACGAGTTGGTTGAGACGGCTCGAGCCTCATTGGCCGGCCCGGCGCCGTCGGAGGTGGTCGCTTCGCCCCCGCCGACCACGGGCACGAACGCGGGCACGGGATGAGGAGGGCGTCGTCCACCCGCTGAGTCCGGGAGCTCGACCCTCCCTCAGGAGGTGGTTTCGACCGCGTCCTCGGTTCCCAGGAACTTCGAGAACCGTTGGGGTGGATGGATGGAGGTGGCGATGGCCACGACGGTCCACGCGGCCACCACGAGAAGGGCCCAGGCCTCACCACCATGGGGCCAGGGCACGACACTCTTGTAGAAGACATAGCCCAGCACGACGATGCCCACCACCGGAATGCCAGCCTGCCATCGGGGCACCTTCGGATCGACCCGGCGGAGGACCTGACGCATGGCCCCGGCCGACGTGAGCACATAGGCGGCGAGGATGAGGAGGGTGCCGGCCGTGCCGGCGGCGGCGAAGGTGGCGAACGGGGTTTCGTGGAGCACACCCCACCAGACGGCGATGAACAGCAAGACGGCGGACCCGATGACCAGATTTCCGGCAATGGGCACCGACCGGCGCTGCAGGCGTGAGGTCGGCAGGGTGGGATAGCCGTGACGGGTGACGGCGTACATGATCCTCGAGGACCCGAGGATGTTCCCGCTCAGCGCGGAGAAGGCCCCCACCACGATCCCGAGGCGAATGAGGTTGGCCACCCAGCTGGAGGCGTAGATCTGGGCCAGCGAGCCCACAAGTGCACCCGAGTTGTAGAGCGAGTGCAGCCCCGATGCGGTGGTGCCGAAGCCCATGACCTCGAAGGCGATGACGGTGACGAAGAAGACCCCGGCGAAGAGCACGTTGCCGGTCACGGCGATGGGAATATCCCGCTTCGGGTTCTTCGTCTCCTCCCCGAGTGCGGCCGCCCCTTCGAACCCGGCGAAGGACAGGAACCCGAAGACAGCCGCCTCCCCCAGGTTCCCGCCGCCCGTGGGCTTGAACACGCTCCAGGTGAAGTGCTGGCCCTGCGGTCCGTGACTGAAGATCACCGTGCAGGCCACGATGGCCATGACGACGACGATGAGGATGATGGTGCCGAACTCGAAGGACATGAGCACCCCGAGTGCCCGTCGGATCTGCACGCTGGCCATGGCCGTTCCCATCAGCACCAGCCCCATGGCCACTGCGAAGTAGACCCAGGACGCGATGGAGTGGACAAGGCCGAGGCCTTCGAGCAGGGCGCCGAAGAAGATGGAACAGGTGACGGCCTGGACCACCACGAAGAGGATGTAGGCCCCACAGAGCAGCCAACCGGTCACCGCGCCGGCATGGGAGTTGAGGGATTGGGCGACCAGCGTCGACAGTGATCCCGAGCCGTGGATGCGCTGGCAGAGGCGGGTGACCGAGTACGCCACGAAGAGGACGGCGACGAAGGCCAACAGGAATGCCACCGGGATGGCCCGACCCACGAAGGGCTCCGCCGCCTGTGGGTTGATGTTGACCGCCTGGCTCGGGGCGACGAGGGCCAGCGAGAGTCCGACGGCACCGAGGAGGCCGATCGAACGAGCCATCTGGCGATTCCCGAGTGGTGACGTCCCGGTACCGGGTTCGGGACGGTCGGCCGATCCGGCGGTCGCCGGTCCTACGGTGGGTTCGACGGGAGTGCTCCCGTCGGGCAGGGTCTTCGTTGGGCTTCTCACGGCACCGGTCCGATCTCGCAGGTCTTCCGACCACTCGGACCCGATCAAAACGGACAGGGAACGGGGCCGAACGGTCGCGATGGGCAGAACTACCAGGCCAGTAGGCGGAGACCGCTCCTCCGACGAGCCACTCACCCCATCGGCCATCTTGGCGGCTCACTTGAGCACCAGGCATCACCGCCGGGCCCGGCCGGGGACCTCCTCTCCTGACTTCGGTGGGACCGATGGCGGTCCTGTTGTGGTTGGCTATCCCCGTGAGCGATTCCCTGCAGGCACCGGCTGGCCAGAAGGGGACCGACGTCGGCCGGCTGTCGTCACGGTCACGCTCGCTGGCCCTGGCCACGCTCCTGTTCGTCCTCTTCCTGACCTTCCTCGACAACACCATCGTGACGGTGGTGCTGGCCAACGTGCAGAGCGCCCTGCACGCCTCGGTCAGCCAGCTGCAGTGGGTGGTCAACGGCTACGCCCTGACCTTTGCCAGCCTCATGCTCAGCTTCGGCACCATCGGCGACCTGCTCGGGCGCAAGAAGGTGATCCTGTTCGGGGTGGCCGTGTTCTGTGCCGGCTCGGTGATCGCCGCCCTCGCCCCCACCACCGACATCCTCATCGCCGGCCGGGTGGTCATGGGCATCGGGGCCGCGGCCTCAGAGCCGGGCACCCTGTCGATGATCCGACACCTCTATCCCGACCGGGCCCAACGGGCCCGTTCCCTCGGGATGTGGGCCGCGGTCTCCAGCCTCGGGCTGGCCCTCGGTCCGCTCATCGGCGGGCTGCTGGTCTTCGGCTGGTCGTGGCGGGCCATCTTCTGGGCCAATGTCTTCTTCGGCGTGCTGGCCTTCATCAGCGCCATCATCGTGCTCCCCGAGAGCTCCGATCCCATCCGGGGCCGGTTCGACTTCCCGGGCCTGATCCTCGGGGCCCTCACCCTCGGGTCGCTCACCTTCGCCGTCATCCTGGGAGAGACCGCCGGCTACCGGACCTGGTGGATCGACCTGTTGTTCCTGACCTCGGTGCTCATGGCCCTCGCCTTCGTTCTGGCCGAGCTCCGGGCCAAGAACCCGGTGCTCAACGTCCGCTACTTCAAGAAACCGGCCTTTGCCACCTCGACGGTCATCGCCTTCACCGTCTACTTCGGGACCTTCGCCATCTTCTTCATGGTGGCCCTCTACCTCCAGGTGGTGGTGTCGGTCTCCCCCCTGGGCCTGGCCCTCAACTTCGTCCCGTTGGCCGTCGGCATGGTGGCATCGTCGATCTTCACCGGGCGCTGGGTGGCGGCCCAGGGCCCCCGCCTGCCCATGGCCACGGGCTGTCTGCTGGCCGGAATCGGGATCCTGCTCACCAACTCCATGGTCACCCCCCATGTGGGCATCGGCCAGATCGGGTGGACCATGTTCGTGGCCGGGGTGGGGGTGGGGATGGCGCTCGTGCCGGTGACCTCGGCCTCTCTGGGCTCGGTCCCACCCGAGCACTCCGGAATGGCCGCATCGACCACCAACACCTTCCGGGAGCTGGGTGCCGTGGTCGGCGTGGCCGTCCTCGGGTCCATCGTCAACGGCCAGCTGACCGTGAACCTGGTCCGGAAGCTCACCGCCATCGGCATCCCGAAGGCCTACCAGTCCCTGGTGGTGTCGGCCGTGACCACCGGGGCCTACCAGAGCGAGGCCAAGTCGGCCACGACCAAGAGCCCGGCCATCGACCACATCGTGAAGGAGGTGACCACCGCGGCCTACGGGGCCTTCGGGCGCGGCCTGCACCTCTCGCTCAACATCGCCGGCGTTCTCCTCCTGGCCTCAGCCGTCCTGGCCCTCACCACCGTCTACGGTCGGAAGCTCCACCTGGAGCGGGTGAAGGAAGGCCACCAGCTCCACTTCTCGGTGGAGGATCAGCCCGCGACGGCCGAGCTCTGAGCACCTGAGCATCACCGGCCCTTCGTCAGGGCGGGATCCACAACCGCCCGGCTGGACGGCAGGACGAGCCGCGTCCACCCCCGATCGGTCTGGGTCGGTGTCTGAGTCGCCGTCTGGGTCGGTGTATGAGTCGCCGTCTGAGTCGCGGTCTGAGTCGCCGTACGGTCACGGCCACGGTCCATTTGTCGCGCCGGTCGAGCCGGTGGACGGCGATTCCCCTCGGCGGTGAACGTCTCGTCCTCCTCTGACGTAGTACACGACAGATCAACGACGAAGCCTCCCCGACCTGACTCCTTCCCGTCGAGCTCGGTGGAGCGCTTCCCCGAGAGGCGAGAGGTGAACGTGAAACGTCAGGCACACGACGAAGGCCGGAACTCGAGGCGTCCGAAGCGCACCTGGTGGGCCGGGACGGTCGTCGGCGTCATTGCTCTCGGTGGCGCCATGGCTTCGGTTCCGTCTGCGTCGGCCCAGGCCGGTGCGACGTCGACCGAGGCTGTGGTGAAAGTCGTCGATCGGGCCCCCTTCGGCAAAATGCTGGCCACGGTGAGCGGAGCCAGCCTGTACACGACCGCCAGTGCCTGCACGGGTGAGTGTCTTCACATTTGGCCCCCGCTTCTGATGGCGAAGGGCAAGACGAAGCCGACCGGTTCGAGTGGCCTGTCGACGGTGAAGGTCACCATCGCCGGCAACCACGATCTCCAGGTCACCTACAAGGGAAAGCGGCTCTACCGATTCGCCAGTGACTCCGGCTCCAGCGTTCGGGGCAACGGTGTGGGTGGCTTCAAGGTGGCAACCGTCGGCTGAGTCAAGGATCGGGATGGGTCAAGAACGGCTACTCCTCGCCCGAGAATCGCTCCCACGCCGACTGTCGTGTCATCCCCAAGGACGCTCCGATGGCGGCCCACGTCGCGCCAAGTTCTCTTGCTCGCAGCACGAAGCGGGAAAGATTTTTTTCGACCTGCGCACCGGCTGCCGCCATCCGAGGAAGATTGGCCAGTACCCCATCGAGGTCAAGGCCCTCCTCCCAGGTCGTCAAACCCGGCGGCAACGACGGCGGGCTGTCGATGATCTGGCCACAGAGGTCGATGCACTCATTGCAGATGTAGACCCCGGGGCCAGCGACCACCTTCGCAACTTCGTCATGGGGTTTCAGACAGAACGAACAAGTTGCCCTCACGCTGTCTTCGGCCACAGCCATGGGGCCTCCTCGGGTCGTCAGAGTCTGGATGCGTCAGCCTCGTCGGGCGCAATCTACCTTGTCAGGCGACGCCTGACAAGCGGGCCGTCGGCTGCGACCCCCGTGGTGCGACCTACCCGCACCCCCCGCCAGGGCTAACCGTCACGGTCACCGACGGTGCCGTGGCCCGCAGCGTCAGCGATGGCGCGCACCGGCCCGACGTGACCACGGCTCCGGCCGCGTCGACCACATAGCCGTCGGGATAGGTGATCCGCGGCGTGATCACATCGGTCACCGTGCCGGTCGGAAATGACCCGCCGTCCAGACGCTGCGAGGTGTACACCAACTTGAACTGCCGTGACGTGGTGTCGTATCCGTAGCTGACGGGAACACCGGCTACGGCCAGGGGATACGGGCGGGCCAGTGCCTTCAGGGCCGCCGATGCCTGTCCGTTCGTCTCACCCGATGTCCGGGGTTGCTTCGTGATCATCGAATACTGCCAGAACAACCACGGAATCAGGTCCGAGTCGAAACCGTCGAGAAACTGGTTGATCGTCGGGACGTCCGTGGTGGCGCCGAACTCAGTGGCCAGCAGCGCATCGCCGTTGGCCGCCGACAGGGTGACCGCCTTGCCCGTCTGTCCCGGGAACTGGGCGACATACGGGTGGAACGACAGTCCGTTGGCTGGTGAGCCGAACGCTGGAATCGAGGTCCCGCCTTCGTAGTCGAAGGTGAGGAAGGGCTCGACGAAGATCAGGTGGTGCGGATCGACGGTACGAATGGCTCGCGCCACCTTCGTGTAGAACGGGACCAGCACCTTGTCTTCGAGAGCCGGGCATCCGGAGTCGGTTTCGCAGGTGGTGTACGCCGCGCCCGGCCACGGCTCATTCATGACGTCGTAGCCGAGGATCGACGGATTCGATTTGAATACGTTGGCCAACGCCACCAGTCCGGCGATGTAGCGCTCCTGGAGACCGACGCCACCGGGTCCGGGCTTGTCGGCCCAGAAACTGGCCCATGCAGCCTGGACGGCGGGGCTCTTGTAGTACCCGTCTGGGAAAGCAAGCGTCGGATTCGCGGCACCGTCGGTGATGGTGGCCCACGCCGGAAACCCGTCGACGCCGGTCACAGGCCCGTATTCGTCTTGATGCATGTCGATCAACGTGTAGATGTGGTCGTTGGCCAGCAGGTCGACCACCTGCACGATCTGGTTCAGATAGGTGGCGGAGATTTTCCCGGGCTTGGGCATCAACGCCTGGAACTGCACGCCCAGGCGGACCGCCCGAAACCCGTTGGTGGCGAGGAACGCCGCGTCCCTGGCCCCGAAGCCTTTGAGAAGATCGAACGGAGCGAGCTTGACGCCGTAGTTGACCCCGTGAGGAAGGAGAATCCGACCCTCGGCATCGGTGAGCCAACGGCCTCGGTGACTGATGAATCCGGTCGGGGCGACGCCGGGCGACGCGTTCGCAGTGTCCGGAGGAGTCGTCGAAGCGCTCGTGCAGGCCGAGCAGGCGACCGTCACCAGCAAGAACAGAGCGGCGACAGGACGTCGCATCCTTCGTCGCCTCTCAGCCATTTCCTTGATTCGCACCCTCGGCGGCGACGCCCACCACCGGAGCGTTGAGGACCGTCCCACCCATCGAGCCGTCGAACCGGGCGTCACCGAAGCTGAACACGCCGCCGTCGGCGGCCACCTCCCAGTAGCCCTCCCCGTCGGGCGTGGCCGTGATGCCCACCACCGGTCGGTTGAGGACCGTCCCGCCCATCGAGCCGTCGAACCGGGCGTCACCGAAGCTGAACACGCCGCCGTCGGCAGCCACCTCCCAGTAGCCCTCCCCGTCGGGCGTGGCCGTGATGCCCACCACCGGTCGGTTGAGGACCGTCCCGCCCATCGAGCCGTCGAACCGGGCGTCACCGAAGCTGAACACGCCGCCGTCGGCGGCCACCTCCCAGTAGCCCTTCCCGTCGGGTGTGGCCGTGATGCCCACCACCGGTCGGTTGAGGACCGTCCCGCCCATCGAGCCGTAGAACCGGGCGTCACCGAAGCTGAACACGCCGCCGTCGGCGGCCACCTCCCAGTAGCCCTTCCCGTCGGGTGTGGCCGTGATGCCCACCACCGGTCGGTTGAGGACCGTCCCGCCCATCGAGCCGTAGAACCGGGCGTCACCGAAGCTGAACACGCCGCCGTCGGCGGCCACCTCCCAGTAGCCCTTCCCGTCGGGTGTGGCCGTGATGCCCACCACCGGCTGGTTGAGGACCGTCCCGCCCATCGAGCCGTAGAACCGGGCGTCACCGAAGCTGAACACGCCGCCGTCGGCGGCGGCCAGGTCATAGCCCATAGCAGGGCTGCCGATGAGGACCAGTCCGCCATTCGTGCTGTCCGCTCCGACCGAAGCGCAGGCACTCGTCGAAGGGCAGCTGATACCAGCGAGCCCATTGACGCCGGAGGGAGTCGTCTGCGCCGACCAGGTCGCCCCTCCGTTGTCCGTCACCAGTACGGCGCCACCGCCCGGGCCGTAGCCCACGGCCTGGCACACGGTCGCCGACGGACAGGTGACATCGTCGAGTTCGGTCGTCCCCGAAGGAACGGGCTGGTTCGTCGAGGTCGCCCAACCGTTGGCGGTCCCGAGGACGACACCGACGTCGGCCCCGGTTGAGAAGTCGTAGTCAAAGCCGGTCGCCTCGCACACGGCCGGGGAGGCGCAGGCGATGCTGGTCGGAAACGGCAACCCTGACACTCGTGCCGACGTCCAGGAGTTTCCTCCGTCAGCGGTGCGAAGGACCACGGTGTACTTCCCGCTCACCCCCAAGGCATCGCACTCATCGACCGTGGAGCACGCAATGTCGTTCAGGCTGCCCGCCCCGGAATTGATGTTCTGAAACGCCCAGCTGCTCCCCCCGTCCGTCGTGCGGATCACCGCCGCGCCGGCGGTACTGTCACCGGCCGCCTCACAGGTCGTGGTCGAAGGGCAAGCTACCCCGTTGAGCGGAGGCACCCCGACCGGTGCAGGTTGGCTCACCCATGTCGTACCCCCGTCGGTGGTGCGCAGGATGACTGGTTCAGGGGTTCGGCCCGTCTGGTAGCCCACGGCCTCGCAGACAGAGATCGAAGCACAGGAAACGGCCGTGAGGAGCGAGCCGAGGCCCAGGCCCGATGGAACGGTCTGGTCCATCCAGGTTCGCCCCCCATCACTGGTGCCGAACAAGGCGATGGTGGGTCCGTCGTTGCCGACAGCTTCGCAGACCGTGGCCGATGGGCACGAGATCCGAGAGAAGTCGACGCCCGAGGGCAGGGTCTGCAACCTCCACGTCGTCCCTCCATCCGTCGTACCGAGTGCAGCTGCAGCCCCGGATGCGTCAGGAGATCCCACCACCTCGCAGGCTGTGGCCGAGCCACAGGCGATGGCGTCGAGCACTCTCGTCACTGACGGCGCGGCCTGTCTGGTCCACGCACCGCCCGGCGTGACGCCGATGATCGTTGCCCGTTGAAAGCCCGACCCCACCGCCTCGCACGTACCGGTCGATGGACAGGTGATGCTGCCGAGATTGGATATCCCCGATGGCACCGCCTGGCTCGTCCACGTGGATCCGTCGGTCGTCCCGAGTGCGGTGCCAGAAAAGTCCACAGCCCGGCACGCGACGGGCGAGGTGCACGCGACGCCGGTGATCTCCCCACTGCTGGCCGCGGGAGGCAGGGTCATGGTGGTCCAGGTGGCCCCTCCGTCCCGGGTGTCGATGATCGCTCCCGACTGGCCTGCTCCCGCGGACCCACCCGCGTAGCACGTAGCGGTCGACGGGCAGGAGGTCGATAACAGGTCCACCACGTCACTGCCCGCGGGCGCCTGCTCAGTCCTCCACCCCACGCCCCCATCGGTGGTGCCCAGGATGATGCCGTAGGGTTCGTCACTGGCGTTGTAGGCGGACCCGACGGCAGTGCAGTCACTGGTCGAGGAACACGCGACACCGTTGAGGCTGCCGGTCTTCGGAGGGACAGACTGACGCGACCAGGAATTCCCGCCATTGGTCGTGCCCAGGATGATGCCGTACTGCAGGAAGCTCCTCGAATTGTTGTAGTCCCCAACGGCCTCACACACGCGGGTCGAGGCACACGCGATGCCCGTCAGCTCCGACACGCCGGACGGGAGGGATTGGCTCGCCCAGGCGTTGCCTCCGTCCGTGCTCCGGAGGATGGTGGCGCCGGATCCGCCACCGCCGACGGCCTCGCAGACGGCGGCGGTGGGACAGGCGATCGCCTTGAGATCCTGCACAGGGGGTTCCTGAAGGCTTTTCGACCAGGAGAGCTCCGGCGTCCCCGTCGCGGCACCGGTCTGCGCACCCACCGCGGCACCGCTCCATCCCGCCGCGCCGACGACCGAACCCAACCCGAGCACCGCGCAGAGCGCCGCTCTCCAGAACCAGGCTGCCGTCGGCGCCGTGTTCAGCGCCGTGGGTTCGATTCGAAGCAAGGGGGTCCGCATCGGCGAAACGCTAGACGCGGACCGGCGGAAAACGGGGTACCAGGTGCGAGCTGGACCCGTGTCTGCCGGGCCTCCGACTGATCCGCTATCTCCCGACTGCAACTGATTATGGTTCGCGGCGTTCACCTGACAACGAAAGAGGATCACATGGGAGTCGCTGCACCAGTGCCGACGACGAAGAAGCCGCGTGGCGCACGAAGCAGCATCCGCCCATGGATAGCCGTCGCCCTGCCTCTGATGACGTTCGCGCCGGCGATCGCGGTCGTGGGGGCCGAGTCGGCCGCGGCTGTCGCCCTTCCCCCCACTGCGTATGTCACCGGGGGAGGGGTGAGTGGGATCGTGATGCCGGTCGACCTCTCGACCAACCTGGTGTCGAGCTCCATCGGCGTGGAGAACTACCCGGCCGCCATCGCCGTGGCCCCGAACGGGAAGACCGCCTACGTCGACGACGGTGGGCCCAGTGGTGGAATCACCCCCATCGACACTGCCACCAATACGGCAGGACCGCTCATCCCGGTGGGGCTCAACCCCGGAGGCATTGCCATCACCCCGGACGGGAAGACCCTCTACGTCGGAGCCGGTGGGAACAGCGGCACGGTGACTCCCGTGAATCTCGTCACCGACCAGGCGGGGAGCCCGGTCGATGTGGGAAGCGACCCGAGTGCCATCGCCATCACCCCCAATGGGAAGACCGCCTACGTGACCTGCTACGGAAGCAGCACGGTGACCCCCATCGACCTCGCCACCAATACCGCCGGCACTCCCATCTCCCTCGGTACCCCGACCTATCCGGCTGCCTACCCCAATGCCGTCGCCATCACCCCGGACGGGAAGACCGCTTACGTGGCCAACGGCATCGGTACGGTGACCCCTGTCGACATCGCCACCAACACCGCGGAGAGCCCGATCGTGTCGACGCCGATCAACGCCGATCCCAATGCCATCGCCATCACCCCCGACGGCCAGGTCGCCTACGTGGCCAACGGAAACACGGGCACGGTGTCCCCCATCGACATTGCCAACAATACGGAAGGAGCTCCGATCGGGGTCGGTTCGGCGCCTGACGCCATCGCCGTCACCCCCGACGGCCACACCGTCTACGTGGCCAACCACGGGGACAGCACACTGACCCCCATCCACGTCGCCACCAACACGGTGGGGACGGCCATCCCGGTGGCAACCAACAGCCAGCCCAACAGCATGGTCATCACCCCGGACCAGGCGCCCACGGCCTCGTTCACCGACGTGCCGGGGACCGTCGGCTCGCCGACGATCTTCGATGCTTCGGCTTCCAGCGCGCCGGTCGGTACCATCGCCACGTACGCCTGGGACTTCGGTGATGGCACGAGGGCCACCACCTCCGCACCGACCATCAACCACGCGTACACGAGGGCGGGATCGGTCACCGCGAGCCTCACGGTGACCGACTCGGCGGGGACGTCGACAACCCAGACGTTCACCGGCCAGACGGTCAGCAACAACGGGGGGCCGTCGGCCCACCTCTCCCGGACGTTCTCGGTTGCGGCCCTCCCCGCTCCTCCGGTGGCCTCCACCGGATACTGGCTGGCGGCCCGGGACGGCGGCGTCTTCGCCTTCGGCGCAGCCGCGTTCCACGGCTCCCACGGGGGTTCGCACCTGAACGCTCCGGTGGTGGGCATGGCCGCCACCCCCGACGGCCGCGGGTACTGGCTGGTGACCGCCGACGGTGGTGTCTTCGCCTACGGCAACGCCACGTTCTACGGCTCCCACGGGGGCTCACGCCTCAATGCTCCGGTGGTGGGCATGGCCGCCACCCCCGACGGCCGGGGGTACTGGCTGGTGGCCGCCGACGGTGGTGTCTTCGCCTACGGCAACGCCACGTTCTACGGCTCCCACGGGGGCTCTCACCTCAACGCTCCGGTGGTGGGCATGAGCGCCACCCCATCCAGCGGGGGCTACTGGCTGGTGGCCCGGGACGGTGGCGTCTTCGCCTTCGGCGCAGCCACGTTCTATGGCTCCCACGGGGGTTCGCACCTGAACGCTCCGGTGGTGGGCATGGCCGCCACCCCATCCAGCGGGGGCTACTGGCTGGTGGCCGCCGACGGTGGTGTCTTCTCCTACGGGGCTCCCTTCGAGGGCTCACACGGGGGATCGCACCTCGACCAACCCGTCGTGGGTATGGCCGCCGATCCGATGGGCGGCGGCTACTGGCTGGTGGCCGCCGACGGTGGTGTCTTCTCCTATGGAAGCGCCACGTTCCACGGTTCGATGGGAGGTGCTCGGCTGAACGAGCCGGTGGTGGGGATGGGGGCGACGAGGATTCAGCCCGCCTGACCGGCGTTCAGCCCCATTTTGAATGGGCCTGAATTCGTCAATTGCTGGTTGACAGATACGACTCGTCAATGTAGAGTTGACGGATGACCCCATCCCCCACATTGCAGGCCTTGATCGACGGAGTCAAAGCCGATGCTCAGGGCGAGGAAGCCCTGGCCCAGCTCTCTCAGGCCTCAAAGACGGTCGGTGATCTCGAACAGGTCAGTGACGCCCTACTCGGCCATTTCGTCGACCAGTGCCGCCGGAGCGGGCATTCGTGGTCGGAGATCAGTACGGCGCTCGGCGTCAGCAAGCAAGCGGCTCACAAGCGGTTCACGTTCGAAGTCCCGACGTTCGAGCGGTTCACGGAGCGAGCAAGGATGGCCCTCACTCAATCTGAAGTCGAAGCCCGTCATCTGGGTCACGGATTCGTCGGGACCGAGCACATTCTGCTTGCCCTGTTCGAGGTCAGGGAAGGCGTGGCGTTTCGCACGCTGGCTCAGTCTGGCATCACCAAGTCCATGGTCGAAGAGCATGTCTTGGAGCTGATCAAGCGATCGACTCCTTCGGAAGGGGGGAAGCTGCCCTTCACCCCGAGGGCGAAGGCGGTACTCCGGGGGGCGGTGGAAGAGGCCCTGCAGCTGGGCCACAACTACATCGGAACCGAGCACCTCCTCCTCGGCTTGTTCGGTGACGAGGACTCGGTGGCGGCGAGGGTCCTCGGGGACCTCGGGGCCAGCGTTGACGTCATCCGGGACCAGACCCTCGAGCTGCTCGCAGGCTACGAAACGGATTGACCCTGCCGACCCCCTCCGCCACGAGATATCCACCTGGCGGACGACGGGGCGCAACTATGGCAAGAGACGCCACACATCCAGGACAAACGGCGGCTCGCGATGGGAAAGTGTTCGCTGGAGCCGGGCCGACGAATCGATGATCTCGTGTGCTTCATCGCCGGTCAGCGGATAGTTGGTCGCTCCCCGCCAGTGGACCCCGACCACAGTGGCAGCCGGACTGGCGGTAGCCACGAGACGGGCAACGATCTCACCCAGAGTGGGGCGATCGAAGTAGTAGGCGATCTCGCTCAGCACGATGAGGTCGAACGGTCCCGTCGGCCACTCCTCGGGAATCGCCCGAACCTCGAAGCGGACAGTTCCCTGGCTCCGACACCGCTCGCGGGCCCGGTGCAGAGCAGCGGGCACGATGTCCGTCGACAACAGCCGGTCGCACCGTCCGGCCAGGAGCGAACTCAAGACGCCGATCGAGCACCCCGGCTCAAAGGCCGATCGATACCGGGGATCCGGAAGGGTGGCCATCGTCAGGGCGTACTTTCTCCGCTCGTACCAACTCGACTCGAACTGCCACGGATCCGGATCCGACTTGTACATCTCGTCGAAGTAGGCGCGGTCCATCGACACCATGACTATTTCCCTTCCGCCACGGCTCCGGCCGCAGCCGGCCGTGGGGGAACGGCGGTCAACTCCATCGCCGCCCTTCCAGGGTCAGGCGACCCAGGCTGACCGCGTCCGCTTCCCCGTGGTGCTGGGCCAGATAGACGTAGAGATCAGCAGCCCGCCGCGCCTGAGCGGCATCGTGGCAGAGCGGACGGGCGCCGCCGGCGGAGGCGGTGTGGCCGAGGATGGCCCTCGATGTGTCGTGGACGATTTGGCGCACGGCCATGGCCCGGGCCCGCGCCTGATCCTGCTTGTCGTCGGGATCGGTGTCGATGGCGACGGCCACGCTCCGGAGAGCGTCGCCCATGGCTTGCAGTCCGCTCACCGCCTTACCGATCTCCAAGAGTACGAGTTCACCCGGGTCGCGGTTGATGCTTCCGACGACCCCGGTCACCAGGCCGCGGGCTCCGCCGTACCAGCACGCGGCCACTCCGCAGGCACCGAACCAGAAGCCGGGCCGGGCGGTGTAGAAGCCGGGCGGTCCTACGACGTCGTCCTCGGACACCGTCGGCCCACCGAAGGTCAGCGTCTCGCTGTGCGAGTCGGCCATTCCGACCGCCGGCCACGAATCCGGGATCGTGTCGACCACGGTATCGGCCACCGCAATGTCGAACAGCCGGTAGCCGTCGGGCGCCTCGGCTGTGACCAGGGCCCGGTCGAGGAGGCCACTTCCCGAGCAGAATGGCTTGCGACCCGCGAGCACCCAACCCCCCGCCACCGGCGTGGCGGTCACACCACCGCTCCCTGAACGTGCTGCCCACACTCCGTAGCTGGCCTGTGGATGGCGCGGACGACCCGACTCTTCGAGGATGGCCAGCGCATCGGCATGGCCCTCTCCCAGACGAGCCAGCGACAGATCCTCCTCGGCGAGCGAAGCGAGGATCTCAAATCGCTCCCAGGTGTCACCGCGTCCCGGAATCGGCAGCCGGTCAATTACCGGGGACGATCTCGACGAACCTCTCGGAGACCTTCGACCTCGAGCGTGCTTGAACCATAACGTGAGCCTCTCTGCCGACCGAGGTGCTGCCCGAACCGGCTCCGGCGACTATTTGCCGAGCGCCGTGAGGAGATCTTGGACATGCTCCTGGGTCTGCTCGAGGAGGGGCCGGAGTGCCTCACCGACATCAGCCAGGCCCAACTCGTTGGCCTGGCTGAATCGCTCCCGATACCGTTCGAGTTGTTCCTGCTCGAGGTGGAGGTCGGCCTCGAGGGCGGCACGGGAATCTGTCGTTGCCGGAACCTCGCGGACCGCCGTGGTGGGCTCGCCACCGAGGAATG
The DNA here is from genome assembly GCA_963713625.1 of uncultured Acidimicrobiales bacterium. Taxonomy (GTDB): domain Bacteria; phylum Actinomycetota; class Acidimicrobiia; order Acidimicrobiales; family RAAP-2; genus Bog-756. The sequence continues at coordinate 288,309 of CAVQMN010000004.1, forward strand.
ACACCTGGGCCGCGAGCACCCGGGCGTGGTTGAGCTCCTGGGAGAGATGTTTGGTCAGTTCTGCGATCGTGCTGACGAACTCGGGCCCGGTCACGGTCGAGATATGCAGGTTGTACTGCACGATCGACTGGTACTCGCTACTGAGATCCTCGTTGAGGAGGGCAATGAATTTCTGCTGGTCCATGCTCACGTTCCTTTCGGGTGGACGGGTCTGTCTGGGAGAGTGCTCATGAGGCGGTGAGTTCGGGTTGGCCGGTGGGTGTCGACGTTCCCATCGTGGCTTCGATGGAGCTCAGCGCGTGGGCGAACCCCCTGGGAGCCCGTGCCACCCGACGGCAACTGGTAGCGACACGCACCTGTGGGTCGTGCCGGATGACCGCCCCCAGGGCCACGGTTCGCTCGAACAGATCTCGATCCTCTCCGGTCGGCAGGTCGGCGAATCCGCCTGCCTCGAGATACGTCGCGGCATCGATGCCGAAGTTCGCGCCGTGAATCGGAAGCCCTTCGGTTTCGTATCGTCGGCGCCACTCCTCCCCCGTCCCGGCAGATCGACCCGACCAATCATCGACGGTAACGGGGCCGACCCACACCTGTCCCCCCTCGCTCCGGATCCGCAGCTGGGCGGACGTCCAGTCTCGGGGCACCTGCGAGTCAGCATCTGTCGTCGACAACCAGACGGTTGCTGTCGGGGCATCGGCCCAGACCTCGAGTAGTGCCGCGCATCCCAACTTTCTGGCGTGACCGACGCTCCCGGCATCAGTGGCCACTATCTCGATGCACCGGTTGCCGATCCGGTGGAGAGACCGTTGCCGCCACTCCGCGACCAGTTCGGCGCTCCGATCCGTACACGCGTCGAGCACGATGGCGATGCCACTCACCATGAAGAGGCCCGACGCGGAGGCGATGGCCCGGTCGATCGAGGCCAAGGCGGCCAGGGCCAGCTCTTCCTCGTCATGGACCGGCAGCACCACACCGAATCGAACCGGTCCGCTCGAGCAAATGGCCGGTCCCGCACGATCAGGAAACGCCACGATTCCCATGCCGGAACTACGCCGTCCCGCCAGAAATCACCGTGGCCCGATCCCACGGCCGATGGCAGCTGCTGGCCTCGATCAGGGATACGGCGACAGCGATGCCCTTCCCCGGTGCACAGTGACTCGGGCGCAATGACGTTCGACGGTGGGCACGGGCCACGGGGCAACCTTTCCAAGAGCGGAGCAGCAGAAGACGGCTGCCGGCACCACCGAGCCAACAGATGCAGTCGCCACATGGATACCCGGCCCGCGGGACCGACAAACCACCCGGGCACGCGGGCCCGTCACTCCAAAGAGGCGGGGGCAGCGTTCCTGGGACCACGAGGTCCACTGTTCGGTCTGATCTTTTCCAGGTGCGATGGATAGGGCGGCGAGAACCTGGGTACAACACCGACATGGCTATCTCCCGACGTATTGCCCGACCCCTCCTCGCATCGATCTTCGTTGCCGGCGGCATCGATGCTCTTCGGAATCCGGCGGACAAGGTCAAAAAGGCGGAGCGCGTCACCGGGCCCCTGAGCGAGCAGGTGGACTTCATTCCGAGCGACCCCGAGGTCTTGGTACGTATCAACGGGGCGGTGCAGGTCGGCGCAGGACTGCTCCTGGCCACGGGCAGGTTCCGACGAATCGCTTCGCTGGCCCTCTGCGGATCGATCATCCCGACGACGCTGGCCGGCCACCGATTTTGGGAGGAGGAGGATGAGGCGATGCGGGCGCAGCAGCAGATGCACTTTTTCAAGAATCTGGCTCTCCTGGGTGGGCTCATCCTCGCTGCGGTAGACACCGAAGGAGAGCCCTCCCTCGGTTGGCGAGCCCGGCGCCGGGGCCGCCAACTCGAAGCGGCGGTGGCCCTCGGGCGCGCCGCCGGCACTTCGAAGGTCCACCGAGCCGGGGGACAGGCCATGGCAACCGCGGCCGGTGCCAACAGGACCGGCAGGCGCAGGGTTCGAAACGGGACAGCTGCCGCTCGGCGCGCCGGACGACGGGCCAATGGGGCGGGAGTCGATGCCGGTCACGCACTGGCGGCGGCGGGTTCCGCCGCCGCTCAGATTGCCGCCCCCGCCGTGCAGAAGGGTCTCCAGCGTGTGCAGGAAGCGGCATCAGATGCTGCACGTTTCTCCGCCGGTCCTGCCAACGATGCCCTCCATCAGTCGGCATCGGTGGCCGCTCAGGCGGCCCATCAGTTGGAGCCGGTGGCGCAGGGTGTCGTGCATGCGGGACTCGGGTTGGTCGAGCCCTTCTTGACGACGGCTGGCGGACGCGCCGCAGAAGTGTTCTCGCGGGATTAAAAGAGCAACAAGGAGTCCCACAGAGATGGGCGGCGATGCACCGCCATCATCGACGCGGCAGGCATGTGCGAGCGAAGGCCGTCGTCCTCCGACGTGGAACCTGCCCAACGGCAGCCTGCATCGCGGTCTGTCATCACCCATGAGGTGAGATCACGTTTCGATCGCCCGACGGTGGGGTAGCAGCAGAGACGTGACCGTTCCCCCTCCGGGCGAGCCCGTGCCCGCCGACCCACCGCAGCCGCCGTTGGAGCCGGACGTTCCGGGCCGGCCTCCTGATCCCGTCGACGCCGCCGTGCCGATCAGCCGCTGGTCCCGTCCTGGATGATCAGCGGCCACCCGGAGACGGCGGGGGGACCGAAGAGGGACGTGTAATCGCCATTCGGCCTGGGTATCTGGATCGGTCGCCTGCCTACACCACCCATCGATGAGGAGGGCCGTCTTGCCTGTTCGCGAGCATCAACTCTTCGATCTGCTGCGCCAGACCCTAGAGACAGAGGAGCTCGGCGGGGTCCCGGTCTGGGAAGCCGCCCTGGCCTGCGCCCGCCATCAGGACGTTCGCCAGGAGTGGGACCTCTACCTGGAAGAGACCAACCACCATGCCGAGCTGGTCGACGATGCCCTGCGGGCCTCAGGGTTCGAGCCGAACACCGATACCTCTCCCCCGCATGATCGGCACCGGGGCCGTGCGGCGCGGACCCCCTGAGGTCATCGGTAGCGGAGACAGGGCCACAAGCACCGGATCGGCGCATCCTCCTCCCGCCTGCGGCAATTCATCCGCCGGGCCGGGCAATCGAAACGGGCGTCGGGCCGAGCAGAGTGTCAACCCACTCCCGCGGAACCGCCTCAGAACTCTCCTCCCAGCTGCAGGAGCGACACCGCCGGATCAGGTGGCCTCTCAATTCGGCATCGTCGCCCACGATCCGGATCACTCCCTTCACGCCGTCCTCGGCCCCACAGTTGCTACATGCCATTGTCCTCACTCCTGCGTCCGAGGTGCCCTGCGGCTCCGTCCGAGGTGCCCTGCGGCTCCGTCCGAGGTGCCCTGCGGCCTCCGGTCGGACCCGCGATCCGCGCCACCTTCTCCGAGATACCCGTCCTGGCGGCGGCCAAACGCCGGTTGGCCGGGCCATCCGAGGAGGGGACCGAGGACCGACCTCGTCGCCGGCATGGTCAACGAGGTTGGCAGGGCGCTTCCTGGTTACTCCACAACGATGGGGGCATCCGCCGGAGCGATGGCCTTTGCCCGCAAATGCTTCCAGCTCACCCCCACGAGGATGGCGACCGCCACGGCGAGGGTACCCACCAACGCCACAGTGAAAAGCTCCAACGAGGCGTCGGTGCTCTCGTGATCGGGCGTCGGACCTGGTTCCATGTCCAATCCACTACCCAACGGCCGAGACGGGCAACCCTCCGCATCCGACCTGGCGCCGGAATCGAGCTCCGCATCTCCGCACCACGAGGGGGCACTGGCTGTGCCTGACTCCTATTCGGGTGCTCATTCTTGGGACCGGACCGGCAGTGGGGCCGAGAAAGGGAAGGCGCGGCCGAATCCAGGGCACCCCAGCGGGACCCCCTCGGATGGGATCAGCCTTCCCCCTCCACCGGACCGATGGACCGGGACCGGCCGGCCCCCACCCGTCTCCGAGCTCCGATCAGGCGGAGAGCGTAGAAGACTGCCGACCCGGCAAAAAGAACGCCGGTGACCGCCAACCAGTTGAATACGTAGACGTTCTCGTTGAAGCCGGTGACCTGCTGGTAGTAGGGGTTCGAGAGCCGGAGGATCAACGGGAAGAACATCACCAGCAACAGCGCCGAAATGATGGTGGGGACCCGGACGTGGTTGATCCAGGGAACCAACGGCGGCTTCCCCTGCGATCGGTTCTGCACCCGCAGCGCCATCCGGTCGGCGATCCCATAGACCGGCCACACGACGAGGTCGTGGACAACGACACAGACGGCGAACAACGCCAGGATCTCCTTCCACCCGGTCTCCCCGAGCACCTTTGCCAGTGCATACGCGGCCACGAAGAAGCACGCGGCCAGGCCGGCGAGGTGGACCGGTCCGGCGCCGTAGTGGCGTTGGAGCCATCGCATCTCAGGCCTCCACCGAAAAGACGATCTCGCTCATCCACTTGAGATTGTGGGTGCCCGGGGCGGACGGGACGATGATCCGGGCCGGGTATCCGTGGTCGAGCGAGAGGTCGGCCCCATTGACCCGGAGGGCGAGCAGCGAATCAGCCGCCGACACCTGCGTCCCCGAGAGAATGATCGACCCGCCGTCGAGCGACTTGATCTGAGAAGTGCCCGGGTGTTCTGAACCGGCCAGACGGGCCAGGTCGGCGAGGGGCACTCCTGTCCAACGCTGTTGGGTCGACCATCCTTCCGTACAGGCGATAGGCAGATCGGCGGTGGTCAGCGCCATGGCCAACAACTGGCGGCGGCTGAGGGAGACGTGCCTGGTGCCGACCAGGGACAGACGCCAGTTCGGGCCGGTGCTCGACACCGTGATCCCCGTCGAGGCGAACGTGTGGTTGACAGGGAAGTGGTTGGCACCGCGGTCCGGCGAACGGTAGTGCGTCCCGAAGAGGGCGAACTCGCGCATGACGCCGCCGATGGTTTCGCCGGCGGTCAGGATGAAGACGGCGAACGAGGTGCCGCCCACCAGAGCCAGGATCCCCCGTCGTGAGATGGTCGGTGGCGCGGGTTCGGGCGCGACGAGGTCGCTGTCGACGGCCTCGGGTCGGGTGCCAGCCAGTCCCGTCTTCAACTCGGTCCGGAGGGACCGGGACCGGAGGGCGCGCACCATGTCGGCGAACTTCACACACACGTGAACGGTGAAACCGGCGATGAAGGCCCAAGCCCCGTAAAAGTGCCCGGAGTAGAAGTTGATCTGGGAGAAGTAGTTGATGTTCAGGATTCCGGTGACCATCTCGAAGACGATGCCGCCGACGACCAGCACCAGGCTCACCCGCTCGAGAAACTGCGCCACCGACCGCCATGGCGGCCACTCGAACAGTTTGGGCATGACCGACCACAGCTTGGCCAGGACGACCGGGACGAGGACAAGGCCGAGGAAGACGTGGGTGCTCTCGGTGACCCGGTACAGCCAGCTGGGCTTGGTGACCCAGTTGAACAGATAGAGGCCGAAGATCCCCTTAGCCGAATTGGGCGGATTGCCCAGCCGGGGATTGTAGGCGGCATAGGAGAGAAGCCCGGTGACGAACTCGATGGGGATGCCGACCAACAGCACGACGCCGAAGATCGAGGTCAGCCAGGGGCCGCGCACCGGACTCCGCCACCTGGCCGATGAGAACGGCCCCTGGTCGCGACCGGAGACGCCGGGAGAGGAGCGTCCCGCCGCTTCCTCTTCGTGGCCGCGCGCAGGGAGTTCGCCCTGCTTGTCTGTCTGACCCCGGCCTTGAACGGTGATAGTGGGATCTTACGCGAGGGCCGGACCGACCCCTGGATTACGACGGTGGTCGCTCCGGCGAGGAGGCGATACCGGTTCTCACGGATCCTCTCGTACGATGACGATGTGTCTGAACCCCGGATCCGCCGCTCGGATCGTCCGAAGCGGGTGGGACGACGGGTGTTCATCGGCATGGTCGCCGCTGGGGCCGCGGGCATCGTGTTCGGCGCTCGGATCCAGAACGTGGTGGGGGACGCGGTCGGTTCGGGACTCGGAGGGCTGCTGCCCGGAGGCGACCGATTTCGGCTCTACACCGTGACCAATTCGTTCCCGGACATCCCCGACTCGACGTATCGGCTGCAGATTGCCGGGCTGGTTGACCACCCAGTGACCCTCACGCTCAGCGACATCCAAGCGCTGCCGAGCGTCAAGCTGGTCAAGGACTTCCAGTGCGTGACCGGCTGGAGGGTCCCGGACGTGCACTGGGAGGGCGTCAAGCTTTCCGACATCCTCGACATGGCCGGGGTCCAACCCGACGCCAAAGCCCTCGCCTTCGACTCCTATGACGGTCTGGACACCGAAAGTCTCACCCTCGACCAGGCCCGCCGGCCGGACGTCATCGTGGCCTACCGCATGCTCGGGGCCCCGATCACCAGCGAGCACGGCGGGCCCGTGCGCCTCTACGTGGCCCCCATGTACGGGTACAAGTCGCTGAAGTGGTTGTCGGCCATCCGGGTGGTCGACCGGGTCGAACCGGGCTACTGGGAGCAGAACGGCTATGCCGTCAACGCGTGGATCGGCAGCTCCAACGGCGGGACGGAGCAGCCCGTTGACTGACCGACCCCGTGGCGCGGGGACCGGCAATCAGGCAACCGCGTCGGTCATCGGATCCCGCCGCATCCTGCGTTTTGACCGGGTCGAGCGCGCCGCTCACTGGGCCAATGCCGTGCTCTTCGGCATCCTCATGGCCACCGCCCTCCCGCTGTACTTCGTGCAGATCGACCAGTTCGTCGGGCGCCGGGTTCTGGTCGAGAACATCCATACCTGGTCGGGTGTCGCACTTCCCGTTCCCCTGATCATCTCACTGGCCGGGCCCTGGGGGGAGCGGCTGCGACACGACGTGCGGCGTTTCAATCTCTGGACGGCCGCCGAGCTCCGGTGGTTGTGGTCACTGGGTCGCCGCTCCATCGCCGATCCGGACAAGTTCAACCCGGGCCAGAAGCTCAACGCTCTCTTCACCGCCGGCGCCATCGTGGTCATGCTGGCGACGGGCTCCATCCTCAAGTGGTATCGGTTCTTCCCTCTCGACTGGCGCACGGGGGCGACCTTCGTCCACGACGTATTGGCCCTGGCCATCTTCGTCGTCGTGTCCGCTCACATCGCGTTCGCCCTCACCCACCGGGATGCCCTGCGCTCCATGTTCCGGGGATGGGTGACCGAATCGTGGGCCCGGCGCCATGCTTCAGGATGGCTGAGCCAGGAACAGGCAGCCCCGAATGAGCGGGAGCCATCCCTCCACGGCTAACGCCCCGTGGAGCCGTCCGGTCCTGTGTCCGTCCCGTCTTCGACCGCCTTCCCACGGATCCGGACCGCCCACGCCAACAAGGCCAGGCCGACCAGCAGGACGACGACCCCGAGCGCGGTGTACTGACCGTGCCCACTCATCAGTTTCGAGTTGCTGAGGGCGTTCGTGCCCTGGCCGATCCAAACCAGTCCGGCCAGGCAGAACACCACCCCGATGACGCCTCGAGTCCACATCGCTGGCTCCCAACCCGACGAAGGCCAACGCCTTCTTGTGGGCAACGTAGCGCCGTTCCCCCGGCGGCGGGGGCCGGGCCCAGGCGGCGGGCTCCAGGGACGTCCCGATACCATCGGGGCCATGGCACATCGGGCCAAGGTGCTGACCGTCTCCGATTCGGTGAGCGCCGGCACCAGAGGAGACCGCTCCGGGCCTGTTCTGGCCGCCTTTCTGGCCGAGCAGGACTTCGAGGTGGTGGCCAGCCAGACCGTTCCCGACGGCTTGCACCCGGTGTCCGCGGCGCTGACCGAGCTGGCCACCGGGTTCCACGGCCTGGTGGTGACGACCGGCGGCACCGGATTTTCGCCGACCGATCTCACCCCTGAGGCGACCCACCTCGTGCTCGAGCGGGAGGCCCCGGGATTGGCCGAGGCCATGCGGAACACGAACCCCCTCGGTCGTCTGTCGCGGGGCACCGCCGGCACGATCGGCGCCTGTGTGGTGGTCAACGTTCCCGGCTCGCCCAGCGGGGCGGTGGAGTCGATACGCGCCATCATCGACGTCATTCCCCATGCCCTCGAACTCCTGGCCGGTGGCCATCCCCATTGACCACCAGGAGTCGGTGCCGGCGACGATGAGCCGGTCGAATCCGGCGGAGGCTCGGTCCGGACCTACCTACCGCCTGACGACGCACGACCCTATGGTGGAGGGGTGGGCGAGAACGAGCTGATCCAACCACCGACGGCCCGTGACCAATCAGACTGGGTCGCCGTCTCCGAGTCCCCGTTGCCCGCGGCACAGGCCTTGGCCTGGGTATCGCGTCGGGACTGCGGGGGCATCGTCACCTTCTGCGGCACGGTGCGCGACTTCTCCGAAGGTCGGCCCGGCGTCACGGCACTCGAGTACGAGGTCTACCCCGAACAGGCAGTCGTCCGCATGGAGCAGGTGGCAATCTCGGCTCGGGTGCAGTGGCCGATGATTGGCCGGCTGGCGCTGCTCCACCGGATCGGACGCCTGGAAGTAGGCGAGGTCTCAGTGGTCGTGGCCGCCTCCACCCCCCACCGCGCCGAGGCCTTCGATGCCGCCCGGTACTGCATCGACACCCTCAAGCACACCGTCCCCATCTGGAAGCGCGAAACCTGGCAGGGCGGAACAGACTGGAGCGTCTGCTCCCACGAAGCCCAGGACGTCGGGACGTGATCCCTCTGGGCGAAGCCCAGGCACTCGTGCTCGGAGCCTGCCCGCCGGGACCGCCTCGGCTCGTCCCCATCGACGAGGCCCTGGGCTGCGTGGCCGCGTCTCGGGTGACGGCCGCCGAGCCGGTCCCGCCCTTCACGAACTCCTCGAGGGACGGGTACGCCCTCCGGGCCGATGACACCTCCACGGCCGATCCGCACCGACCGGTGCGCCTGGACGTCGTGGGATCGATCATGGCCGGCTCCGCCCTCGACCGGCCGATCGGTTCGGGGCAGGCCGTCCGCATCATGACCGGGGCCCCACTCCCACCGGGGGCCGACGCCGTGTGCATGCTCGAGGACTGCACGCTCGAAGAAGGCGGCGCGGTGGTCGTGATCGGCCAGCGGTTGGTCGTCGGGGAGGCGGTCCGGTATGCCGGAGAGGACGTCCGCGTGGGGGACGTCGTGATCGAGGTGGGTACCGTCCTGACACCCGGTCACCTCGGAGTCCTGGCCAACCAGGGACTCGAGGGGGTCCACATCCATCCCCGACCGCGCGTCGGCGTCCTGTCCACGGGTGACGAGCTCGTCTCGGGTCCCGGCCCGCTCGCCCCGGGCCAGATTCGCGACGCCAACCGCCACACGCTTGTGGCCCTGGTGCGGCGTGAAGGCTGGGACGCGGTCGACCTCGGGATCGTGGGAGACGACGAGGACCAACTGGGCGATGCCCTCGACCGGGCCGCCGTCGACTGCGACGCCGTCATCACCAGCGGCGGAGTGAGCGTAGGCGACCTCGACATCGTGAAGGTCGTCCTGGAGAAGCGAAGCGGGGGAAACATGCGGTGGATGCAGGTGGCCATCCGGCCGGCCAAGCCGTTCGCCTTCGGCACCCTGGAGGGATCGCTCACACCCGTCTTCGGGCTGCCCGGCAATCCGGTCTCGGCCATGGTCAGTTTCGAACTCTTCGTCCGACCCGGCCTCCGACGCATCGCCGGCCACCGCGTCCTCCACCGGGCGGTGGTCCCGGCGTTGACCGAAGTCGGCCTGCCCCGGACGGCCGACGGGAAGATCCATTTCGTCAGGGCGGCCGCGAGGCTGGAGGCGGACGGACGGTGGCGTCTGCGACCGATGGTCGGACAGGACTCCCATCAGCTTCTGGCCATGGCCGAGGCCAACGCCCTGGCCGTCCTCCCCGACGGCGAGGGCGTCGGCGCCGATGCGACCGTCGCCGTACTGCTGACCGACCCCGAGGGCTTCGCTCCGGGGACAGACGAGATCGATCCACCATGGTGACCGCGGTGCCGGTCGGCATCACCCCTCCCCCCGTCCGGGCCCGGACCGGGTCCGGTGCCGGGCCGGTGGTGCCGTCCGGGATGCCGACCGGCGGCCCTCTGGTGGACCGGTTCGGCCGGGTCCACGACGATCTGCGAATTTCGGTGACCGACCGCTGCAATCTGCGCTGCACCTACTGCATGCCCGAGGAGGGAATGACCTTCCTGCCCAGGACCGAGGTGCTGTCCTTCGACGAGATCGTCCGAGTGGCGGGCGTGGCCCGGTCGCTCGGGGTCACCTCGATCCGGCTCACCGGCGGCGAGCCTCTGGTGCGCAAGGGCCTTCCGACACTGGTCGGTCGCCTGTCCGCGTTGGGCTTCGAGGACCTGGCTCTGACCACCAACGGCATGCTGTTGGCCGACCAGGCGGAGACACTGGCCGGCGCGGGCCTGCGCCGTGTCAACATCAGCTGCGACTCCCTCCAGCCGGAACGGTTCGCGGCCATCCGGCGGCACGGCGAGTTGGCCACCGTGTTGGCGGCCATGGACGCGGCCGAGGATGCCGGCCTCACCCCTTTGAAGGTGAACGTCGTCCTGGTGCGAGGACAGAACGACGACGAGATCCTCGACTTCGCCGCCTTCGCCCGGGAGACCGGGCGGATCGTCCGATTCATCGAGTTCATGCCACTCGATGCCCAGGGCCGGTGGGAACGCGACCAGCTGGTTCCCGGCCGGGCGGTCTTCGACCGGATCGCCACGGCGTGGCCCCTCGAACCGGCTGACGAAGCGCAGGGGCCGGCACCGGCGGAGCGCTTCCGGTTCGTCGACGGGAGCGGGGAGATCGGGCTCATCTCGAGCGTGACCCAGCCCTTCTGCGGCACCTGCAACCGTCTCCGCCTGACCGCGGACGGCGCTGTTCGCAACTGCCTCTTCTCCGACGACGAACACGCGCTCCGGGAGCTCCTCCGCCATGGGGGTACCGACGGCGATGTCGAGTTCCACCTGCGAGCGGCAGCCTGGGGCAAGCAGCCGGGACACGGCATCAACGATCCGGGGTTCCTCCGGCCGGCTCGTTCCATGTCGATGATCGGGGGCTAGCCATGGCGCACCTCCGGCTCTTCGGGCCGGCGCGGGAGGCCGCCGGCGTGGCCCATGCCGACATCGCCGGGAGCACGGTCGGGCAGGTGCTGACCGTGGCCGAGGCCCGATTCGGCGCCGCGTTCGCCGGCGTGGTGGCCAACTCGAGGATCTGGGTCAACGGGGAGTCGGCCACCCCTGCCATACCTGTGGCCGACGACGACGAGGTGGCGGTCATCCCCCCGGTGTCGGGCGGATGACGGTGGGCGGGCCGTCTGGCCTCGAAGGCGGGCGGCTGACCCATGTCGACGAGCACGGCAAGGCCCACATGGTCGATGTCACCGGCAAGGTACCCACCCTCAGGATTGCCGAGGCGCGGTGTTCCGTGCGCACCACGGCCGATGTGTCCGCCGTGCTCGCCGACCCGGCGATCGGCTCAGATCTGCTCGAATCGGCCCGGTTCTCCGGGATCCTGGCTGCCAAACAGACGGCCTCCCTCGTCCCCCTCTGCCACCCGATCCGTCTCGACGGCGTGGCCGTCGACATCCGTCAGGTTCCGGACGGTTTTCGGATCATCGCTGAGGCGGCCATCACCGACCGCACCGGGGTGGAGATGGAGGCCCTCACCGCCTGCACGGCCGCCGCCCTGGTGTTGCTCCAACCTCTGCTCGACGTCGATCCCCGCACCTCCATCGAAGAGCTCACCCTGTGGCGCAAGACCGGTGGCCGTTCCGGCTCGTGGCAGCGAGCCGCGGACGGCCAGATGCGGACAGCGGATGGATCCTCGCGTCCTCGATAGCCTTTGTCATTTTTCCTCGTATCTACTGACCCAATGGGCACGTTCAATGGACATTTGCGAGGTTGATGACTAACTTCACCCGTCATGACCCAGTACAGGCCCGGTCAGCTGGCGGAACTCCTCGGGGTCAGCGCCGACACGGTACGCCGATGGTGCGATGAGGGCCGGCTGGAGACGGTGCGCTCCGAGGGTGGGCACCGGATGGTCGAGGGCGCTTCGCTGGCCCGTTTCGTCCGCGAGCAGCAGGACGCCTACCAGCCCGAGCAGCTCCTGACCCAGTCGGCCCGCAACCGTTTCAGCGGCGTGGTCACCAGAGTGGAGCGTGACGCACTCACCGCCATCATCGAGATCCGGGCCGGGCGCTTCCGCATCGTCTCGCTCCTCACCCGGGAGGCCGTCGACGACCTCCGGCTCCAAGAGGGCGATCTCGCCACCGCGGTCGTCAAATCCACCGACGTGATCATGGAGGTTCCCCCGCAATGACCAATCCGACCGCCCACGCCGTTCGGCGAGCCCGGTTCATCGCCGGGAGCGTCGCCGTTCTGGCCCTGGCTCTCACTGCCTGCGGGAGTTCGTCGTCGACCTCCACCACAACCACGGCCGCCGCGAAGGTCACCGGCTCGATCACGGTGTCGGCCGCATCCTCGTTGACCAAGGCATTCACACAGCTGGGTGCGACCTTCCAGTCCCATCATCCCGGGACCACGGTGGCGTTCAACTTCGGTTCGTCGGGCACATTGGCCACCCAGATCCAACAAGGGGCACCTGCCGACGTGTTCGCCTCCGCCTCCCCCGGGGACATGCAGACGGTGCAGAAATCCGGCGACATCGACGGGACGCCGGTCATCTTCGCCCGCAACTCGTTGGAGATCGTGGTGAAGCCCGGGAATCCGCTGGGCATCCACTCTCTGGCCGACCTGAACAAGGCCAACGTGGTGGCCATCTGCGTGCCAAGCGCGCCCTGCGGGGCCACGGCCGAGCAGGCGCTCAAGAACGCCCACGTCACGATACCCACGTCAAAGGTCACGCTCGGCCAGGACGTCGACACGACCTTGGCCGAAGTCACCACCGGTGATGCCGAGGCGGCCATTGTCTACGTGACCAATGCCAAGAGTGTCGGCACTGAGGGCGAAGGTGTTCCCATTCCGAGTTCTGTCAACGTGACCACCAGCTATCCCATCGCCGTGGTCAAGTCGACCAAGAACAAACCACTGGCGCAAGCGTGGATCGACTTCGTGCTCAGCCCGTCGGCCCAGAAGGTGCTGCGTCAGGCCAGCTTCCTGCCCGCCACTTGACCACGCCGAGACCCGGGCCCGGTGGTCGATGACCTCCCCCACCCGGGGTCGTCGCCCCCCGGTCTTCGTACTGGCCGTCGCCTCCCTCACGGTGGCGTTCCTGGCCGTCCCCCTGATCGGCCTCCTGAGCAAGGCCCCCTGGTCCACCCTGTGGTCCGACCTCACCAATCCGGTGGCGGTCGATGCCCTCAAGCTGTCACTCATCTGCTCCCTGTGGGCCACGGCCCTCTCGCTGGTGCTGGGCGTCCCTCTGGCCTGGGTCCTGGCCCGCACCCGCCTCCCGGGGCGCAATCTGGTGCGGGCCCTGACCACGCTGCCCATGGTGCTGCCGCCGGTGGTCGGGGGCGTGGCCCTGCTCCTGGCCTTCGGACGCGACGGCCTCATCGGGCGGCTGCTCTACGACTGGTTCGGTGTCCAACTGACCTTCTCGACCGCCGGGGCGGTGCTGGCCGAGACCTTCGTGGCCATGCCCTTCCTCATCATCACCGTCGAGGCCGCCCTCCGGTCCATGGACGGCCGCTACGAGGAAGCGGCCGCCAGCCTGGGCGCCAACCGCTGGACCACCTTCTTCCGGGTGACCCTCCCCACCATCTCGCCTTCCCTGGTGGCCGGGGCCGCGCTGACCTGGGCCCGGGCCCTGGGCGAGTTCGGTGCCACGATCACCTTTGCCGGTGACATCCAGGGCCGGACCCAGACCCTTCCGCTGGCCGTCTATCTGGCCCTGCAGGAGAACGAACCCGTGGCCATCGCCTTGTCCCTGGCGCTGCTGGCCATCTCCATCGTGGTGCTGGTGTCGCTGCGGGGCAGGTGGTTGGGAGCGGTCAGCTCGTGAGTCTGGTGGCCGAGATCGGGGTCACCGTCGGGACCTTCGAGGAGTGCCTCGAGCTCGAGGTGGCCGACGGCGAGGTGGTGGCCGTGCTCGGCCCCAACGGCAGCGGCAAGTCGACGTTGCTCCGGTCGCTGGCCGGCCTGCAGCCACTGTCGGCCGGCCGTATCGTCCTGGACGGCCGGGTCCTCGACGACCCGGCGTCGAACGTGCTGGTCCCCCCCGAACGGCGGCCGTGCGCCATGGTCTTCCAGGAGTACCTGCTCTTCCCTCACCTCACGGTCTTGGCCAATGTGGCCTTCGGGCTGCGGAGCCGGGGCCGACCCAGGGCCGACGCCGAGCGGCTGGCCGCCGAGTGGCTCGACCGGATGGAGTTGGGCGACAAGGCCCAGTCCAAACCCCGGCGGCTCTCGGGAGGCCAGGCCCAACGGGTGGCCCTGGCCCGGGCCCTGGCCACCGAGCCGAGGCTCCTCCTCCTCGATGAGCCCTTGGCCGCCCTCGACGTCTCGACTCGCGGATCGGTCCGGCACCAGCTCCGCCGCCACCTCGGCGAGTTCGGCGGATCGTGCGTGCTGGTCACCCACGACCCCCTCGACGCCGCCGCCATCGCCGACCGTCTGGTCATCATCGAAGGCGGACGGATGGTGCAGCAGGGGACGCTCGCCGCGGTGACCACCCGGCCCCGTACCACCTATGTGGCCCAACTGATGGGACTCAACCTGCTCCGGGGCCGGGGCCGGGGTACCAATCTGGTGCTCCCCGATGGTTCGATCCTCGAGGTGGCCAGTCCGGTAGCCGGTGAGATGCTCGCCGTGGTCGCCCCCCGGGACATCGCGCTGTACCTGGCGCCCCCCGAGGGGAGTCCCCGCAACACATGGGTCACACGGGTGGCCGAGATCCACCTCATGGGCGACCGGGCGCGGGTGCTGCTCGATGCGCCGATCCGTATGGCGGCGGAGATCACCGCGGTGTCCCTGGCCGAACTGGGCCTGACCGAGGGATCCTCCGTGTGGGCGTCGGTGAAGGCTACCCAGATCGACGTCTACGACGATGATCGTACGTAGCGGTTCCGGCGTGCTGCAGCCGCTTGTCCCGCTCGGTCATCAGGAGGCAGCCCCCGAGGACTCCGGTGGAGCCTGGTCGGGCCGGCCCACCGGTCGAGCCCGAACCGCTCAAGCCGAACACCTTCCGCCCGGCCGGCCGCGGATGCGCTTCGGTCATCGGGGCGGAAGACCGGGCAGACCGTCGAGGCTGGTGGTGTTCTTTTGGGACCAATAGTCCCTGATGCCTTCCGGTCCCTTCCGGTTGGACCATTCGTCCATGGTCGACCGGTGCTGTTCGAAGGACATGAGTGGAACGCCGTACCCGCAGGAGTCGGCGACGCGGGCCACGTCGACCAGGATGATTGAGCGCACGCCGACTCCCCTGCCACCGGGAAATCGAGTGGCCAGATCGTTGAACTCCGGCGCCCCCACGGGAATCGATCGCGCCCGGCCATGAAGGCGGACGATGCGGGGTGGCCCGCCAAAGGCGCAGAACATGAGGACGATCCTCCCGTTCTCCTGCAGGTGGGCGACGGTCTCGATCCCACTGCCCGTCTGGTCCAGATATGCCACCGTCCGTTCGTCAACGACGGCGAACTCATCCCGATTGCCCTTGGGTGAGCAGTTGATGAGGCCGTCACCATCGAGGGGGGCGGTGGACACGAAAAAGACCGGCTGGGCGGCCAGCCACTCCGCCAGTCGCCCGTCAATGCCCTCGTAGGTTCGGCCCACGGATCAATTATTGCACCACCCTGCTTCGGGCTCGACAGGCCCGGGCGGCGCCGTCGAAGCCACAGGAGGAAAGCGTGGACCAGGGTCTTTCCCTGCCTCTGGGGATTGAGATGGGATAGCTTCACGGAGTCGTCCCTCGTCGGGCGCAACCACAGCTTTGATTTTTTTGATTTCCCGTACCCAGCTCGGCGACACGGTCGCGAGGCCGGCGGGTCGCACCATCGATTTGGAGGAACGATGGCCAACGGAATCCCCCCCTCTGCCATACCCACCGATTCCCGGCCGGAGGGAGTTGCGTCACCCCCGTCCCCCACCCCACCCGTTGGGACCCTGTTGTCGGTCAACGTCGGATTGCCCAAGGATGTGCCCTGGCAGGGGCGGACGGTCTTTACCGGAGTCTTCAAGGACCCTGTTTCCGGTCCCCGCCGGGTCGGGAAGCTCAACGTCGACGGCGACGGCCAAGGTGATCTGAGCGGGCACGGCGGTGAGCAGCGGGCCGTGTTCGTCTACCAAATCGATTCGTACCGGTACTGGGAACGCGAGCTCGGACGACATGACTTCGTGTACGGGCAGTTCGGCGAGAACTTCACCGTGGAGGGACTGGGCGACGACGAGGTGTGCATCGGTGACCGCTACCAGATCGGGAGCGCGGTCTTCGAGGTGACGCAACCTCGGGTGACCTGCTACCGCGTCGGCATCCGGATGAACGACCCGCAGATTCCCGCGCTGCTCGTCTCCCACCACCGTCCGGGCTTCTACTTGCGGGTCCTCCACGAAGGCGATGTGCAGGCGGGGGACGAGATCACCAAGGTCGCCTCGGGACCCGAGCAGATGACGGTCGCCGACGTCGACGCGCTGCTCTACCTCCCCGGCCACACGCGCCAAGGGCTGCTCCGAGCGCTCAGGATTCCCGCCCTCAGCCCGGGCTGGCAGGGCTCGTTCCGAGCCCTGTTGAACGAGGAACCCGGGAGCGGCAATGCCGGTCTGACCGCAACCAGCCCACCACCGGCCTGGTCCGGCTTTCGTCCGGTGACCGTCAAAGCGATCACCAACGAAAGCGACTCGGTGATCTCGCTCCGGCTCGAAGACCCTACTGGTTCCCCTTTACCCGCGGCCCGCCCAGGTCAGTACCTCACGCTACGGGTCCAGCCCGAGGGCCGGGACCGACCGGTGCTGCGCAACTACTCGCTGTCCGGTCCGCCCGGAGCGGCCTACTACCGGATAACCGTCAAGCTCGAACCCAACGGCGCCGCCAGCGGTTATCTGCACACCCGTGTCACTGTCGGTGACCAGCTCGATGTTGCCGCACCGCGCGGGACGTTCATCCTCGATCAGACGGATGCCCCCGTGCTGCTCATCAGCGCCGGAATAGGCGCCACCCCCGTTCTGGCCATGCTCGAGTCACTGGCCCAGGAGCACTCCGATCGAGAGATCTGGGCGCTCCACGTCGCTCGCAGCGGGCGTGAACACTCGTTCGCCGCCGAGGCCCGTGATCTCCTCAGCTCATTGCCGGCGGCGCGGGCCCACGTCTACTACAGCCGGCCCGGACCGAACGACCTCCAGGGCCGCGACTTCGACAGCGCCGGACGGCTCACCGCGTCGTCGCTCGCCGATCTGGACCCACCCCGCAATGCCGAGGCGTACCTCTGCGGGCCCACGAGCTTCATGGACGACATCAGCGCGGGTCTGGCCGCCCTCGGCTTCGACGTCTCGCGGATCCACACCGAACCCTTCGGGCCGGCAGCAGGCCAGACGCCGGGCATCGCTGCGACGGCGGTGCGGGCGCCCCACCCACCGGCGGGCCAGCCTGGAAAAGGCCCGGCGATCGCCTTCGCCCGCAGCGATCTCACCATCCCGTGGACGAGTAGTTACGGCTCCCTGCTCGAACTGGCCGAGTCCTGCGACGTACCCGTCCGTTGGTCGTGCCGGACGGGCGTCTGCCAGACCTGCGAGACGACCCTCATCGCCGGGGATGTCGATTACAACCCCGCCCCCGTTGAACCTCCCGCGGCCGGCAGCGTGCTCATCTGCTGCTCACAGCCCCGTGACGACATCGTGCTCGATCTGTGACCGACCCGCGGTCACCGGGGGCGCACCGGTCGGACGTCGATTCCATGCGGCTCCGGCGCTGATGGAATAATCGGCGATCATGACATCGATCACTCGATACGAGACCATCTCCAATGGTGACGGCCAATTTGACGCCTTCTGCGCGGTGCCCGAATCGGGCAGCGGTCCAGGCATCCTCCTGTTTCAGGAGATCTTCGGAGTCAACGACAACATTCGACAGGTGGCCGAGCAGCTCGCGGAAGCCGGCTACACCACACTGGCGCCGGACATGTTCTGGCGTATCGAGCGCCGCTTCGAGCGTCAGGACGAGTCCGGGATGGCAGACGCGTTCGCGATGGTCCAGCAGTTCGACTTCGTCGAGGCGGTCGAAGACATCGTGGCCAGCCACGCTCACCTGCTGGGCATGCCCGAATGTACGGGAAGGATCGGGGCCGTGGGGTTCTGCCTCGGCGGCGGCCTGGCCTTCGCAGCCGCCACCCTGAGCCGTGTCGACGGTCGCGGAATCGATGCGGCCGTCTGCTACTACGGCTCGGCCATCAATGACATGATCGAGCAGGTCTCCACCCTCGATTGCCCGACCGCATTCCACTACGGGAGCAATGACCCCTTCATCCCAACCGAGGACATCAACGCGGTGGAGAGGGCAGTGTCCGGGCGGCCCGACATCGAGTTCTTCCGCTACGAGGCCGGGCATGCCTTCAGCAACTGGGACGCCCCGTCGATGTACAACAAAGCTGCGGCCGACGTGGCCTGGTCACGGACGCTCGACTTCTTCGCACGCCACCTCTCCTAGGGCCTCTGACACCGGTTCGGGCCGTCGGGCCAGCATCGACCCCGAGATGGCAAGACTGTCTTTCGCATGGTGGGGCAGTCGTACCGCCGGAAGCCGTGGAGCCCGGGGGATCGAATCGCTGACGAGGCGGGATGTTCCCACCCCGGGGGCGGCCCGGTGGCTGGAGAGCCCGACCACGTACCGGGTCGGCCCGAAGCACTTGATGGTGGTTCACGATCCGCATAGTTTCTCCAACAGTGACCAACATCGAGCGCTTGGACCGATTCCCCAGAGCACTTCTTGCCTCCGTGCTCGAACTGCTCGCAGAACGGAAGGTCAATCAACCAGGGGCGGCCCTGACCCTCTCACCGGACGACCTCGCTTCTTCTTGGGACCTCGTCGCCGAGGCGGAGGCCTTGCCCGATCCTCCGGGACACCCGGATGCGGGGGAGGAAGTTGCCAGCTCGTACTGGTATGAGCAAGCCTTGGGCGATCTCCTCGACCGGGGACTCCTCTCGGAACTCGAGGACCACTCGTTCCGGGTCTCAGACCTTGAGGGGTTATTGAGAAGTCGCCACTAGTCGTTGTCGCATGACGGCAATCCGGTGGCGGCGGACGATGGGCGTTCGGGCGCCTCGGTCGTGAGGGCGTTCGGGGAGACCGAGCCCAACCCGTACCCGTCGGGTACGGACGGTGCCAAACTGAGTGTCCTTCCAGAGGTTCTTGGGTCTACCGTGTAGGTGCTGACTGCACCGAAAGGAGGCGGGACCTTGACAGCCACAAGGGACCAGCCCATAACGTCGGTGAACGGAGAGGAGCGCGGGGGCCATCGACAGTGGCGGCCCGGTCCGTGGACACAGCACATCGCGGCAGCACTCATCGCCGCCGTCGCCCTCGTCGCCGTACTCATGGTGACCCTCGCTGTCGGCCGCGGTGCAGTCCACCCGGGTATCACCCCGAAGGTCGAGGCATCGTTGTGGAAGGCCAACGCGGGCTACTACTGCGCCGGCCTGGGTGAGCTGTCGACGCCACTCGGGCAGAACGCCCTGTACATCTCGTCGATGGCGAACGCCGCGCCAACCCCGGCGTCGCGCACGGCGATCCTCGACTACTACCACGACTTCACTCACGACCTCACCCCTTCGGGTGTGATTGACGTCGCCAGGATCACCGCGTCGTACCCGTGTCCACCAAGCACGGAGGCGAGATCCCACTAGAGGCGCAGCCTTCATCGTCGACTACTCTCCGGCAGCTCAACGGCTGGCCGCGAACTGCCTGCCCCGGGCGAAGTAGACAGCTCGCGGTAAACGGTTGTGCTCCCATGTCGGGCGTATCACTTCCCGGGATCGAGATATCCATGGCAAGGCCTGAGTAATCACGGGCGAATTGGGTATAGAAGGTGGAAGGAAATTGCTGTGTCACGGGAGGTGACGTGATGGAAGATCTCTTGAGTCTCTACGGACGTGGGAGTGAGTGGGCGGTCTCGACGGCGGAGGGCGCATCACAGAATCTCAATGCGGGGACGCCATGCGATGGGTGGGACGTCCGGACGCTGATGAACCATATGCTCGACACGCAGCGCTATTTCCTGGGACAAGCGCGGGGTGAGGACGTTGCTCCCCCGGCACCGAACCCACCGAGCATCGTCAGCGGTGATCCGGTCGCCGACTTCCAACGGGCACGTGACGAGACGCTGAGAACGTTCGAAGACCCCGAGGTGCTCGAAAAGATGGGCCCCATGCTTGGTATCGCATTCTCGGACCAACTCCTTCACGCCTGGGATCTGGCAAAGGCGACTGGACAAGACACAACCATGCCCGAGGGCTTGGCTGAGGCGGCATACAAGACGATCTTCGGCCGCTTCACCGACGACCAGCGAGCCGGCGTCTTCAAGCCCGAAGTCCAGGTACCCCCCGAAGCATCCTCCCAGGACAGACTGCTGGGGTACACGGGCCGCGATCCTTCACGCTGATCGCCCTGCCCTGTCGGCCGCTTCGGGCGAGCGTGTTCTCCGCCGGGGAGGTCACTCAGCAGATCCGGAGTCTCGTACCGGAGCCGGTCCCGGCCACGGCGTCACACGGGAGAGCGACCCGGGTGCACGCCCAAGTGACTTCCCGTCGGTCGCCCTCCGGGTCGTCACACCGTGTCAGTCGTCTCCGAAGAGTCGTCTGAGCCATTTTGGCCTCTGCTTGATTTCCTCCCCAAGGTCCCCCCAGAACAACGGGGCGGAAGGGTCCAACGTGTCGAATGCCGTCGCTGGTGCCGTGGCCGGAATTGTGGCCTTCTCCGGGGTGGCTGCGTCCGGGGTTGAGTCTGGTGACGGACCAGCTCCAAGCTGCCGTAGCGCCAGGGCCAGGGCAGCCCGAGCGTCAGTCAGATGGGCGTCCTTGTCGGCCAGGCGCTGCCGCAGGTGCTCGACCTCCAGCCGCAGCATCTCGACTTCAGAAACACTCGGCTGCGGTTCGTCTGGCGACGACGCTACCTGTACCTGCAGGCCGGCTGCGATCAGATCGTCGGTCGGGATCATCCATGGCCCGGAGCCCGGTCCGCTCTTGCCGGCAGCGCGATAGGCGTTGGGGAACATGTCGGCATCGAGCTTACGAGTGATCATGCGCCGGTCTACCCCGGCGGCCTTCGCCGCTTCGGTCACGGTTAGTGATCGGACAGCCGACTTCGGTTCGGTGGTCATGCGTTCCTCGTCACTTCCCGCTCTGCGATGTTGGGAGCGCCCAGGACCGACATCACTTCTGGCCATTATTCAGAAGAGATCGGGGCGTTCCGTGAGTGGTGTCCACCCTCAAAGCATCGGACCGAGCAGAGGGTGAACTTAAATCAGCAGGTTCGAGCACCCGAGGGTGTCCACGAATACCGGTACGTACTTGGTGCCTCCACCCGTCGTCTCGGAACGGGAGCGGTCCGGTTGTCCTACCTCTGACCAGGGACGTCCTCGTTCCAGGTCTGTTCGCCCCACTGAGTCCCATCCCACCATCGAAGCCGGTGTTGACCGCTCGGGTCCGGGTGCCATCCCGGCGGTGCCATCGGCGGAGGTGTCGGCTCCCAGCCCGAGTAGGTCAAGTGCCCCGGTCCATACAGACCCGATGCCGCGGCTCTCTCGACCACGATGAGCTTCTTGCGAATCTTGAACCAGTAGATGAGCGAGGGAATGGCCAGGACGTTGACCAGGATCACCAGCAAGATCCACAGGACCTTCTCCTGTCCAGCCAACTTCCATTGCCAGTCTGGCCGCTTGATGATGTCGACAAGCGCGACGATGAGCATGGCCAGGGAGCCGATGATGACAACGCCGTACAGGATGAAGAGCACGACGAGTCCAGCCCCGAACGCATCGGAGGTGTTCACGGTCCCCATGCCCATACGCTACGCCGAGTGACCTGACGGCCCACTCATTGCCGAAGAAGACCGAGGGTACCGGCCGCATCCAGAAGCTTGTCGCGGGCTCGGGGGTCGGCCACCCTTTCTATGATCAGTCGAGCCTGGGCCTGTTCTGATCGACCGAAGATCTCCGCACAACCTTGGTCGCTGACAATCGCTGAGTGCTGAAACGAGGTGACCGGATTGTCGAGGATCGGCAGCACACAAGAAGAGTCAGACTTTTCATGCCACGAGTGCAAGGCGACCACCGCATGACCGCCGGGCGAGTGAAGAGCGCCAATGACGAAATCAGCCTGACCACCGAATCCTGAGTGGACCACCCCACCGACGAAACTGGCATTGGCTTGGGCGAAGAGATCGATCTGCATTGCCATGTTGACCGAGACCATGGCCGGATTGTTGGCTATGCGTGCTGGGTCGTTCAGGACCTCGGTCCGTATCATCTGAAGTCGGGGGTTTGCGTCGGCCCACTCGTAGAGTTCTGACGAACCGAAGAGAAACGACGTCTGAATGGGTCGCCCCAGATCGAGACAACCGGCCTTGTCGAGCGTCAGAATCCCGTCACTGATCATTTCGGACCAGATGCCGAGATGTCGACGAGTGACGAGCTCGATTGTGGCCGCATCCGGGATCCTCCCGATCCCGAGCTGCAACGTGGCGCCATCGTCGGCAAAGCGCGCGATCTGCTCGCCGATCCTCCTTTCTGTGTCGCTTAGTTGTCGGAGCGGGGCTACTGGGAGAGGTTGGTCTGACTCTATGGCGAAGTCGATCCAGTCGACGGACAGTTCACCGTCGCCAAATGTGTAAGGCATGTTCGGATTCAGCTGGGCTATGACCAATCCACCCTGGGCCCTGGTCCGCTCAATGGCCGCGGGAAGGATGTTGACCTCGATTCCCAGCGAGACCTTGCCGCCACGGGGGACCGAGGTGTGGATGAGGACAGCATCGACGGGGCGCAAGGTGTCGAACAACCGGGGAACGAGCGACAGGCGCATGGGCAGGTAATCCAGCAAAGGGTCATGACGCATACCTGGCCCAACGAACGGTGTCTCGTTGATGAGGCCCGGGCGCAGGGGCCAATCTGCCTGGGCGTTGATGGCGAACACCCGGCACCGCTCGCGGGAGGCCACGAGGGCGTGCAAGAGACCCATCGGGGTAGCGAAGTTTCCCGATACGACAACCCGTGGTTCTTCGCCTGACAGTCCACCTAGACAGTTGATGACCTCCTCGACCGAGACGATTCGCACGCGGTCAGACCCGACGGCCCGGAAATCCGGGTCCCTGAGAGCTGCCGCCACCGGGAGACACGGGCGGGCCGTTGCGTTCGATGGCAACGTTTGCCAAACCGGCAGAGCGAAGGCCGGCGACGACCGGCCAGCAGGTGGAATCACGAAGAACCTCCACCCGAACCGACCTTTCTCCGGCCGACAAGCGCCAGGCTGTTCGGATCCCGCCAACAGATCTGGTGCGGACCGGCCCGGTGTGACCTTTGGCCCTAGCCAATGCCGGTGTTGGACTCGACACTAGATGTCTAACGCCTTTCACGAGGAGAACACGATGAAGCCGCTCGTCTCTGAAGGACTGGACTCGAAGTCGTGGAAGATGGTTTCCGTTCTGGCGGCCCGGGACGACACCGACGTAGATGAGCTGATGAGGCGTTTGCACGGCCAGCTCACGCCGGACACTGAGAGCGTGCTCTCCCGCTGAGATGGCTTTCCGCACCCTTTCGGTTGAAGCTGCATCGGCTCGCCTGCTTCCCGATTTCGCGGGCGGAAGTGCTCCTTCCCTCCGCCGAGCAGGCCGACCCCGGCGGTTCGATTGGAGGATGACCGAGTGTGGTTGTGCCCCCCTTTGGGATCGATCCATTCGACACCCCCAGAGTAGGAACGAAATCTCCGCCTGGGCCGTGGACGGTCTTCGATGAGAATCGCTGTACTCGGAGCTGGCTCTTGGGGCACCACCGTGGCTTCGCTGGTGGCCCCCAAGCACGATACTGTGCTTTGGGCGAGGAATCCCGGTATTGCCAGATCGGTCAGCACCGAGCATGTCAACCCGGCTTACCTGCCCGGTCTCGCGTTGGCGCCAGCGCTGGCAGCCACGGCCGACCTCGAGGAGGCCGTCTGCGATGCTGATCTCCTGGTAGTCGGCGTGCCCACCTCCGGCTTCCGGTGCGTGCTCGAAAAGACAGCCGGGTGCATCCGTGACTGGATCCCGGTGATCAGTCTGTCCAAGGGACTCGAGCGCGATTCGCTCCTGCGGATGACCGAAGTCATCAGGCAGGTGGTCCCCGGGCACCCTGTCGCAGCGCTGACCGGTCCGAACATCGCACTCGAGATCATGAGGGGTAAGGCGGCGGCGGCCGTCATCGCCACCGATGATCTCGAAGTGGCCAATGCCATCCAGGCGGTGTTCACCCGAGGGGTCTTCCGGGTCTATCTCAACGACGACGTCATCGGTTGCGAGATCGGTGGGGCACTCAAGAACGTCATCGCCATAGCAGCAGGAATTGGGGAAGGACTCGGTGTCGGCGACAACACACGTGCCGCCGTTATCACGCGGGGATTGGCCGAACTCACCCGGCTCGGTGTGGCCATGGGTGCACAACCATCCACCTTTGCAGGGCTGGCGGGTATGGGGGATCTGATAGCCACCTGTATGAGCCCTCACAGCCGCAATCGCGCCGTGGGCGAACAACTTGGCCACGGGCGACGGCTCGAGGACATCCTGGGCGAGATGCATATGGTCGCTGAAGGTGTGCATACCACGAGCGTGGCGCTCGAACTGGCAGACCGGCACTCTCTCGATCTGCCCATTTGCAGAATGATCAACAGAATTGTCAATGGCGAGATTCGGCCGCTGGATGCCTACCGAGGTCTGACCTCGCCGGGCCGTGAGCAAGATCCGTGCTGACCCCAGCGCGCGGCCCGACACCGGATCGCCCTGCGGGCTGACTCAGCTCACCTGGCGTTCTCGGCTCCCCCAGTAGCTGCGTCGCAGTTCTCGCTTCAGAGGCTTGAAGGCACCAGACAGGGGGAGTGGACCAGCCTGGATTTCAACTGATTTCGGAACCTTGAACCCGGCGAGAATCTGACGTGCGTGTTCGATCAACTCCTCAGCCGTCGCCACCATGCCTTGCCGAAGCACGACGATTGCATGCACGGCCTCTCCCCAGCTTTCGCTCGGGATTCCGATGACCGCGACCTCGGCCACGGCCGGATGAGAGGCAAGAGCGTTCTCCACCTCGATGGAATACACGTTCTCTCCGCCGGTCACGATCATGTCCTTCATCCGATCGGTCAGGTGCAAGAGGCCGTGGTCGTCGATGAAGCCCATATCGCCGGTGTGATACCAACCGTCGCGCATTGCCGCTTCAGTTTCGGCCGGATTCTTCCAGTATTCGCGCATGAGGTTCCCACCTCGGGCGCACACCTCCCCGACCTCGCCTCGGGGAAGCGCCGTGCCGAGCGAATCACTGATGCGCAACTCGACTCCGAACAATGGCCTGCCCGAGGCGGTGAGCGCGTCACCGCCCCGGCGATGATCCTCTGGGCCGAGAAAGGTGAGCGCTGAAGCCGCCTCGGTCATGCCATATCCCTGGATGAAGTCGGTATCAGGAAGCATTTCCAGCCATCGGGTGATGAGATCCTGCGAGATCGGTGATGCTCCGTAGACCAGTTGGCGAAGCGACTTCAAGCGCTCTGGTGAAAACCCGTCGGCTCGCTCCAACATCGACAGCATGATCGGGATGACCATGGTCGTGTCGATCCTCTGCTCCTCGACGGTTCTCAGCACCAACCCGACGTCGAAGAGGGGGATGGTTACCGAGGTTGCTCCGGTGGCGGGAATGCCGAGCACACCGGCGACGAGCGCGGCATGGAACATGGGTGACTGAAATAAGAAGCGTCGGTCCTCGCGGAGCCCTATCTGTGAGAGCACGTGGTAGACGTTGAGTACTTCAGCCCGCTGTTCGAGCAGAGCGCCCTTGGGAAAGCCGGTGGTTCCACCTGTGTACATGAGAATGGCGGCGTCGTCCTCCTCCGGCTCGGGCGGCATGACCGGCCTGCCCACCGCCAGCAGGTCCTCGTAGCCCACCGTGCCGGAGGCAGAGACGGGCCCGCCGTCGCCCGGTCCCCCACCGACGATGACCACCTTGTCGATCATTGCTCCTGCGGCCCGGGCGCGGTCGAGGAGAGGGGCGAACACCGGATCGGTGAAGACCACCCTGGTACCCGAGTCGTTGAGCACATAGGCCAACTCGGAGGGATTCGACCGTATGTTGAGAGGGTTGATGATGCCTGCACCGAACATGGCGGCGTGGTACAGCTCAAGATATTCGTGGCCGTTCATGGCCAGTACCCCGTACCGGTCACCCGGTTCCACAGCAAGCACAGTTCGTATCGAATCCGTCAGTCGCAAGAGGCGGTCGAGGTGCCCGGCAAATGTTCCCCGGTATCGGATACCGTCATTCGTCACATCGATGACCGCCACTTTGTCGGGTAGTTGCTCGACGCGGGGCAGTAAGAGCCTCGGATACACAAGTTCTCTCATGACATTGAACCTCCATTGGTTCTGAGGTGACTTCTCTCAGAGGTTGGGACTGTTGGGGGCTGCCTGTCCGCCACCGCGGCCAGCTCAGCGAACGACCGCTCGATGCCATCTGCGAATACGGCGAGGTCGGCGCACGCACCAGGGTCGGCCAATAGGCCTATGGTCAACTGCTCTCCATAAGAAAGCGCAGCCACGCCCACACTCAGGTTTCCAGCGATTGGAACGAACGGGAAAGCCTCGAGCATGCGAGCACCCAAGACATACAGCGGGACCCCTGGGCCGGGGACGTTCGTAACGACCAGATTGAAGAAGCGTTGACGGTGGACCAATCGGGTTACCGCCGCCAGAGCCGGCTGCGGCAGCGGGTCGAGCAGCTCGAGGAGAAGAGCCGTGGCCAGCGCCTGGTGGTGGTGTTTGCACGAAGCCTGCGCCCGCGACACCAACCGCAATCGATCGACCGGATCCGAGGGCCCGATCGGGAGCCGGACGAGCATGGCTGACACACGGTTTCCGAGCTGGTGGTCGCCATGATGATCCGCCCCGACCGGCACGAGGACCTGGACGGATCGGCCCTCGATTCCTTCGCCCCGTGCGGACAGGAGACAACGGGCGCCCCCCGCCACCGCCGTCAGGAGGAGGTCGTTGATCGTCACCCCGAAGCACCCGGCAAGTGAGTGCAGGTCGTCGAGGGGCTGACGAACAAATTCCACCTGCCGACCCTCGCCAACCGGGACATTGATCGACAAGGAAGTAGCGACGCTTTGGCACCTGATGACACTCCTGAGGGCGCTGGCGTAGTGGGCGACATCACGACCGGCTCCCATCGGATGGCGCAAGAATCCCATCGCGTTCGCGACGAGATGCAGTGGGGTGGCCAGATGACGGCCGAGGTCATGGGCGATGATCGATCCCTGACGTGGAGGAGGAGTCGGGCCCCACGAGTGAGGAGAGGGGTCGGCTCTCACCGGGTTCCGGTCCAGATCGAACAACACGGTCACCAGTTCGACACCGGCGAGGCCGTCGGCCATTGAATGATGGAGCTTCTCCATCATGGCCACCCGTCCGTCCTCGAGCCCATCGATGATCCAGATTTCCCACAGTGGTCGGTCCCGCCGCAGTGGCCGAGCCATGAGCTCTGCGCACAGATCCTTCAACGATGCTTCGGTCCCAGGCTGTGGGAGCGCCACCTCTCGCACGTGATGGGCGATATCGAAGGCCACATCGTCCACCCACACGGGAGAGGCCATACCGAGGGGCGTAAAGCGCACCCGCCGTCGCAGCTTGGGCACGAGATGCAAGCGACTGCCGATCTCTGTCCGCAATGCCTCTGTTCGGATCGCTCCACCCTCAGCGCGTAGAGGAGTGCCCTCGAAGATCCCGATCGAACCCATGTGCATCGGGGTCCGATCCGACTCGCAGTACAGGAATCCTGCTTCAAGGGGAGCAAGGACCTGCGAGGTTGAGTTCACGGTCACTGCCCATCCTGTGTGCAACCGAGACGAAGTACCTCTTCGAAGCCATCGACAAGGCAGGCGGCGAGTTGCGGACTGTCGGGGACAGCCGCGCTGTCTACGACAATGCCAATACCCACCCGACCGGCAGCCGTCACGAGCGATACGTTCACTGCTGCTCCCGACGGGGGGGCAAAAGCGTACATGTGCTCGACACGAGCGCCCGCCAGAAAGGTCTCGAAGGGGGGGCCGGGAACGTTGGTGATACAGAAATCGACCCCCTTGAGCATCGACCCCCACATCGCCGTCACCACGGGAGCTGGCACTTTATCGAGACCCGTCGCCAACATCTCACTGAGCCCCAACCCGGGGGCGTGCTTCCACGATCCGGTGATCCGTTGCACCTGGGCTACGCACTCCTCTACGTCCGACGGTGTCGGGACGACGAAGCGTGCCGGTACGAAGTGATTCCCCCCAGCGGGATCGGCGGCGGTGCGGACGTTGATCGGCATCAGCACCCTGAGGGCCTCCAGCGGCACGCCGTGGAACCCGTGGTAGAGGGAGATCCCGCGCACGACCGCAGTGACGAAGACGTCATTGAGCGTCCCGTTCGTTGCCGTGGCGGCGCGGCCCAGCGTCTGAGGTGTCAGATCGATCACTTCGAATGTTCGTCTGAAGCCGCGCCCGGTCATGAGCGGCGACAGCGGTCTGCCCGCGGGGGCCAGGAGGCGCCCGGCAGAGGCCGCCGTGGCCGCCATACGCCCCACCTCCTCGATCGGGTGGGCCGAGGTGTGCAGAACGGTTTCAATGACGTCCCGAGGAGTGGGCAGACGTCCGAGGAGCCCCGGCGGTGCCGGAGGCGCCGTCGTCCCGGACGCCGATGGGGGTTCGAATGCCGGATGGCGAACGTCGTCCAAGAGATGCATCAGCACGGCGACACCTCCAACGCCATCCACCAGCGCATGGTGCAACTTGATCACGAGCGCGGCACCTGCTCCATCCACTCCCTCGACCACCACTGCCTCCCAGGGTGGGAGCTCCGGATCAAATCCGAAAGTGGCCATCCCCTGAGCCAGGTCGAGTACGTCCCTGAGCGTGGAGCCGGTCGGCAGCAGGATGCGTCGAAGGTGGAGGTCGAGATCGAACCGGTCGTCGGTCACGAATTGCGGCCTCCCGCGGCCCAGGGGTCGGGACCTGGCTCGGGACCGGAGCCTCGGGACGGTGTCAACCAGCGCTGTCACCCGATCTCTGACGGCTTTCCAACGCGGGGCCATGTCCAGTGCCATCACGGCGACGACCGTCGGGCGCAGTACCGGATCCCGCCCGACCGTCCACAGCAGGGCATCGGAACCGCTCATCGTGTCGGCGATACGCCCTGGCTCATCGGTCATTGGTCATTCCCCCGCTTCAGTGTGCAACCGGGAGCGGAGGGGGGCCAGAGCCGAAAGTCCCATTCCCCGGCCATGCCATGAACTCGCCAACGTGGTCTCGAGCCATCGGTCAGGCGAGTGCCGCGCCGACCTCGTCGACCTCGCCTTCAGGCGTATATCAGGGCGGGGTCAGGCCGCCCCCGTTGGTCATCCCGACCACCGTCGGATCGTTGCCGACGAGGTGCGTGAAGCGGGTGGGTCATTCTACGATCGGTGGGAGTTCTGATCAGGGCCGGGCCGACCCCGGTGGCGCCGCTCTCGCGTCTCCTGTGGGGCGAACTCCCCGGGCTCAGCGCTGCATAAGAAGTCTTTCAGGACCTCGACGAACTGGCGGGGTCCTCTGCCTGAGGAAAATGGGGGGAGTACCTCCAACCGGCTGTTGGGTATTGCTTCGAGCGCCCGTAGTGCATGGGACAGGGGAATGATCCTGTCTTTCCCCCCCACACGATGAGGGTCGGCGTCCGTTCGGCCAGGTAGAGACGGTCCATGGCGTTGACCGTCTGACCGCCCGGGTCCGAACTGCATGGCCACACCGCCCCCGAACGACTGGCCGACCACGGTGACCCGATGATGTCCAACATCTGCAGGAGGTCACGCATGGAGCTGGCGAAGCTTCCGAGCGAATAATCGCCCATTGGCTTGTCCGAACGCCCGTGGCCGAGGAAGTCCGGGGCGACCATCGTGTACTCCGCCCGGTGGAGTTCCATGACGGGAACCCAGGTCTGCGAGCTGCCCGCTATCCCGTGCAGGAAAAGGAGGGCAGGGCCTTCGCCGCCACGCGGTAGGCGATCTGCCGACCGTGGATGGTGATCTGCCTGACCGGAAATGCCTGATCCGGCCGACCGTCCCGGTCCGCTACTCGCTTCTCAGGCCTCTCCTCGGCCATCGGGCTACCGCTCGGCCGATACGCGTTTCGCGGGCACCCTCTTCGTCGCCGCCGACTTCTTGGCTGCGGTCTTCTTGGCTGCGGTCTTCTTGGCTGCGGTCTTCTTGGCTGCGGTCCTCTTGGTTGCGGTCTTCTTGGCTGCGGTCTTCTTGGCTGCGGTCTTCTTGGCTACCCGCCGCGTGGCGGTCCGGCCGGCCTGAGCCGCCCGATCTGTCTGCTCGTTGATGGCCTTGACGACGTCACCTACCATCTTGCGCTGGCCCCTGATCACGCGCTCGGTGAAGTCGAATACCTCGTCCACCAGGCGCTCGATGTCGTTCGAGACCGGTGGCACGAATCGCTCCGTCTCTCGGCTGATTCCTCTACCCAACTCGCGGCTGGCATCCAACAATTCGTCCTGTGCCCGCTCGATCAGGTGCTCTATCTTCCGCCTCATATCCTTCGACTCAGTCACATCCGTCACCTTTCGCCTCCTCACGAGTCCCTCTCACCTCATCCTCCGCTCATTCCCCCACGGTGGCGAGAGGCGAAAGTCACATCTCGTCCATCTCGGGGAACCAAACGGTCGTGGGCAGGCCCGCACTCGGGCCCAACGGCCCAGTTCGTGCCCTGCCCTGGGGGCGAGAACTGGGTTATGGATGGGAAAAGGCCTACTCGGATGTCCACACCCGGCCCTTCTCGACGAAGCACGTCGTCCCGACTGGCCTGTCGTCGCTGACCCATGAGCAATGGAGGTCGTCGAGACAATGCAGGACGCCTTGAGCCGGATGAGCGCGAGGAGCGGGACCACCCCGTCCGCCGTCGGCGCTGAGCACCCGGCGATTTGGGCCATTCGCCCCTATCGACCACAAAGGAACCGCAACAAGCTGCTCCTCATGCCTGATACCGCTACCAACAAGCCGAACCACCGGTGGTTGCTCGGAATCGAACCCTTTTTTGAAGGGGGCTGGTTCCACAAAGGGATTCGATCTCGATCATGGGACGTCGAAGAGGAATTGGGGGCGGTTGCCCTGCTTGGAGACGTGACGATCGATCTGGCGAACCCCAGGACCATGCCAGCCGAAATCGGCATCCGGGCGTATGCGATTGGTCGAGATGTCGAAGTGCTCGTCCGGCCAGGAACTCGCGTCGAGTTGTCTGGTCGGGCCCACAATGACCATTTGAATGACGAAGTCACGGACAGCCCATTGACCGGAGACGACCATGTGATCAAGATCGTGGGCCACACCTTCCTAGGTGATGTCACCGTGCGAACGGTCGGCGTGCAACCCTCGTCCTCATTCTAAGAACACCATGGCCGTGGTGTCGGGTCTGATGCACCACCCGATTTCTAACCTTCGGCCTCCGCTGTAGCCTGCACCTTCAGGTGCGCGCGGCCCGCGTTCTTCGGGTCAACGTCGGTCCACGGTCCCCCCTGAGCGATATCCGCACGTGCCGCACTTGCGCTGGAGGCAGACTGGAGTTCCCCATCTACCGAACGCCCGTCAACACGGATTCGATCAGCCGTTCGATCATGCCTTCTGGATCGACGAGCGGAATGCAGCCCGTGGCTACAAGACGAACCATGGTTGGATTGAATGGATTGATCGAGGCCACAGACGGTGGCACAAACCCAAAGTCGATGACGAGTCCCGACGGCAACCGCACCTCGAGTTCGGTCAGGAAGCCCCACGTCTGTGCTCCAGTGATCACGCATGGGCTCGGTAGCGCCTGGCAGATCCAGTAATCGGAGGGGGCGTAGTACCTCTTGTCGAGGGTCAGCACCACGAGATCAAGGTGTGAATCCATCCGAGCCTCCCTCCGAGCCCATGGCCCGACGACGGCGATTCCCTTGATGTCAGGGTGCCTCTCAGACCAGGAAAACACCGAGTGCTTGACTCGGCGATACTCCTGCTTCCTTTCATCGCTGATCATGTCAACAGGGCTCTCTGCCTATGAATGGGAGTTGATCGGTCAAGAACTAGGTATCGGTTTCCGCTCGATAGGCCTCGACCCATTCGGACGGCACAGTGTGGGGAACTTCCATACAAGAGGGTTCTTCCCACAATTCAATGCCATTGGGGCTTCCGACCCTCTTGCCAGCGGCCGATATTCGGAGGCACCTTCGGGCCAGCCATAGGTACACCACCCACACTGCCAGCAGGACCAGCATCGCCATAGCAACCCCTCCGATCAGATCGACGCAACCAGGAGGCCAAGCGGCTCCGTGGCCCTTGCACACATCGTCCACGCTCACCGACTCGACTTCTAGGGCCCTTGGTCACTTTGTCTGCGGTCCGTCCGCTCCGGTGGGTGTATCGACTGCTCGAGCGATGGAGAGGCGATCTACCGGAAAGGGCAGCTCGGCTAGGTCGGGGGGTCACTGATCGCGAGAGTCCCCTGGCCTTTCATATGACCTTTGGCCCTGGCTGGGCGGCACGTCCCACACTTAGATGGATCGGTGAGCTTGGTCACCCAATCCGACACAGTGATACCCGGTCAGCGGGATGGACACCGGCGGCTGGCCCTAGTCATCGTGTGTCTCGCGGCCCTGATCATCAATGTCGACAACACTATCCTCAACGTGGCGCTCCCAACGCTCGTTCGGGACCTGCAGGCCACGTCCAGCCAGCTCCAGTGGATCGTCGACTCCTACGCCATCGCCTTTGCCGGTCTTCTGCTCGTCGGAGGGACACTGGCCGACCGGTTCGGCCGCAGGCGGCTCTTCCTCATCGGACTCACGGTGTTCGCCATGGGGTCGGTCGGCGCCGCGCTCTCCAACTCGGTGACGACGCTCATTGCCTTCCGGACTCTCATGGGAGTGGGTGCCGCGCTCACCATCCCGGCCTCCCTGGCCATCATCAACGACGTCTTCCGTGATCCGGGCGAGCGCGCTCGTGCCATCGGTGCGTGGGCCGGCACCATCGGGCTCGGGATCGCCATCGGTCCTATCGCCGGTGGCCTCCTGCTGTCGAGGTTCTGGTGGGGCTCGATCTTCTTCGTCAACGTCCCGATCGCGTGTTTGGCCTTCGTCGGCGCCGCACTGGTGGTCCCCGACTCGAAGAACCCGCAGGTGCAGCGACCGGATCCCGTCGGTGCCGCCTTGTCGATCGCCGGTCTCGGGCTCCTGCTGTGGGCGATCATCGAGGGCCCGAACCGGGGATGGGCCTCGGGGACCGTGATGGCGGCGGTGCTGGCCAGTCTCGTGGTGCTCGGTGGTTTCGTCCTCTGGGAGTCTCGCAGCACGCATCCCATGCTCAAGCTCCAATTTTTCCGCGATCGCCGATTCTCTGTCCCCCTGGCCGCGGAATGCCTGGGCGTCTTCGGGCTTATGGGGGCGCTGTTCCTGTCGACCCAGCTGCTCCAGTTCGACCTGGGGTACTCCCCGCTCCAGGCCGGTCTCCGGATCCTTCCGATCGCCGTCATGGTTGTCGTCGGCGCCGCCGTATCCCCCGTCGCCGGCCGACTGGCGGGCATCAAGTTGACAGTGGCGGCCGGTCTGGTGTCGATCGCCGCCGGCCTGTGGCAGGTCTCGGCCTCCTCGCAGCTCGACACGACGTACGGCAACGTCGTCCCGGGCCTGCTCCTGATCGGTTTCGGAGCCGGACTCATGCTCCCGACCGCCACGAACTCGGTCATCGGGTCGGTGCCGCGGGGTGACTCGGGGATCGGATCGGCCAGCAACACCGTGGCCCTCCAAGTCGGAGGTGCCTTCGGCGTCGCCGCCATTGGCAGCGTGATGCTGACCCGCTACCGGGGACATATGGCGGCGGCATTGGCGGGTCGTCATGTGCCGCAATCGGTCGCCCAGACCATCTTCGGATCCCTCGGTGCCGCCCTTGCGGTGGCGGGACGCGTCGGAGGCCCAACTGGGGTCGAACTGGCCCGCAGCGCGCGCGCCGCCTTCATGAACGGCAGCGGTGTGGCGCTCGCGGTAGGGGCCGTTGTCGCCCTGGCTGCCGGGGCCCTCGTGCTCGTGGCGCTGCCCCGGCAGGCTGCTCCCGATCCGCCGTCTTCTGACGAGCCAGATCGCTAGAGGCGTCGTCACCCGACGGCTTTCGCTTCTGGTAGCCGGCGTCCTAAGACCGCCCGGAGCATCACACGCAACTGGAGTCTGGGAGGAGAATCGAACTCCTGACCTACGCAGTACGAGGGTCCCGGTCCCTGTCTGGCGGTGTCTGTAGACGACTCGGCCCTCCTGAGTAGGTCTTGCTGACAGCCTTTCCAGGTTCTTATTGACCGGCACTCCAGCTTCGAGCGGTCCGATTCGGTCCCGGGTCGTGGGCACCCGCCAGCGATGGTAGGAAAAGGACCGGCTTCCACCGGGTGGCAAGGGGCCGCCGGCCGGAACCCACGAAGGAGAGAATCATGGACGAGGGACGTGCCGCAGCATTCCAGTTCGCAGGCCAGGACATCCCCTGGCTGTTGGCGTCGTGGGCGGAAAGCCAGCCCGACAAGTCCTTTCTGATCTGGGAGCCCAGGGACGGCACCAACCGCACCTGGACCTATGCGCAGTTCTGGTCCGATGTTCGTGACCTGGCCGCCGGCCTGTCCGCCAAGGGTGTGTCGGTGGACGACAAGGTCCTCATCCATGCCGACAACTGTCCGGAGATGGTGCTGGCCTGGTACGCCTGCGCCACGGTGGGGGCGGTGGGGGTGACCACCAATACCCGATCGGTCCGCGCCGAGCTGGAGTTCTTCATCCAGAAGACCCGCTGTGTGGGGGCCATCACCCAGCCCCAGTACGCAGGCTTGGTGGCCGAGGCCGGGCCCGCGCTCGGATGGACGGTGGTCACCGGGGACAACAGTGGCGAGGCGGCTCCGGCGGAGCAGCTCGACCACGGCGGTGACCGCTTCGACTCACTGGTCGGTGACGGTGCCTCCTTCGAGCTCCGGGATCCCGATCCCATGGCCCCGGCGGGCATCCTGTTCACGTCGGGGACCACATCGCAGCCCAAGGCGGTGGTCCACACCCATGCCAACGCCCTGTGGGCCGGCAAGGTGGGACCGACCAACATCTCCATGGAACGCGACGACATCTACCTCGTCTTCCTCCCGTTCTTCCATGTCAATGCCCAGAGCTGGTCGTTCTGGACCACGTTGGGGGTCGGCGGGACCATCGTGCTCCAACCGAAGTTCTCCTCGTCCCGCCTGTGGGAGGTGATCTTGAAGCACAAGGTCACCCACGTCTCACTCATCCCATTCGTCTACAACGCGGTGGCCGGAAAGCCGATCCCCGAGCACACGGTCAAGGTCGGGGTATTCGGGCTGATCGTTCCCGAGCTCGAACAGTGGCTCGGGTTCCGGGTGGTCCCCGCCTACGGGATGACCGAGACGGTCATCCACGCCACCAACGACAACCCCGGGCGTCAGGTGCCCAAGGGTTCGATGGGGAAGCCTACGCCCGGCTACGAGTTGCTCGTGGTCGATCGGGACACGGGCGAGATATGCCAGGACGGGCGACCGGGCGAACTGTGGGTCCGGGGCACACGCGGGATACAGCTGTTCCTCGAGTACTACGACAATCCCGAGGCCATGGCCAAGAGCTTCACCACCGACGGCTGGTTCAAGACGGGAGACGTGGTGCGGGTGGCCGAGGGCGGCAACTTCGTCTACTGCGACCGTGACGGCGACGTGCTCAAAGTGGGAGGCGAGAACGTCTCGGCCCGCGAGGTCGAGGACGCCTGTCGACAGGTCCCGGGCGTGGGCGACGTGGCCGTGGTCGCCCAGTCCCACGAGATGCTCAGCGAGGTGGCGGTGGCCTTCGTGATCAAGGGGCCGATGGCCGAGGCGGACGATGCGGTGTTCGAGAAGGCGATCATCGAGCAATGCGCGTCGGTGCTCGCCGATTTCAAAGTGCCGCGTGCCGTCTACGTCGTCGACGAGTTCCCCCGGGCGACGCTGGACAAGGTGGCCAAGAACAAGCTGCGGGAGCAGGCCGACGCCCTGATGGGCGCCGGTTGATCCGATTCGGGTGGGGCCATTGAACTCGCCCGATCTTCACGCCGACGAGAAGGGTCTGTTCGGGCTTGAGGGCAGTGTCGGCGGAGCCACGATGCACCACCTCACCAGAGTGGAGCCAAAAGTGGAGCCTGGGAGGAGAATCGAACTCCTGACCTACGCATTACGAGTGCGTTGCTCTACCGACTGAGCTACCCAGGCGAGGTGAGACAGGCTATCTGAACAAGGACATGGCCCCGGCTACCCGGCCGATCCCCCCACGGCTGAGAGGTCGGCCGAGGTGGACGCAGGTCCACGTGCTGCTCACTCGGTCATCCCCGACAACTCGACCATCAGTGCATCCATCAACAGCGACTCGTTGGCGTTGCGATCCAGAGCCTCGGAGGCTCGGTCGATGGCCGCGACGTGCCCGACGGCCCGGAGGCTCTCGCCGGCACCACCGTGCGTGTCCGCCGCGGGGCCAGATTCGGCCACCGCCACCAGCCGATCGCGGAACATCTCCGCCAGCAGGGCCAGGCCGAATCGCAGCTCCTCGGTCCGCCACCGGCGCTCCTCCCGCTTGTGCCGATCCTCGATCTGCTTTCGCCCCTGCACGCCCTTGGCCCCCATCAGTTCGGCCTGTTCGGCCAGAGCCGCGAGTTCCTGCGTGTGCTGTTCGCGCAGCGGGGCCAGGCCTTCATCGACCGACCCCAGCAGTTCGCTGGAGATCAGGGCAGCCACCGCGCCGGTGCCGTCCAGGCGGGAGGGAACCGAGCGCCACTGGTCCTGGCGGGCCACGAAGCCGGGGTCGCTGACCAGCAGGAGCGCCCGGTCCAGCCGGCCCCCCGAAGCCCGGCCCACCGATTCGGCGTGGACGGGATCCACTCCCCGGGCCACGAGCCAGTCGATCACCACACCGTCGGGAACCGGGTCGAAGGCGACCTTGACGCACCGGCTGGCGATGGTGGACAGGGCTGGCGGAACGTCGTCGGCCACCAGGATGAACACCGTGGACGGAGGTGGCTCCTCCACCGTCTTCAGCAACGCGGGAGCGGCCCGTTCGGCCAGATGGACATCCGTGACCACCAGGACCTGGCGGGACGCCTCCAGCGGGCGGCGTTGGGCCCTGGTCACGATGGACCGGGCCTCCTCGACGTCGACGGCGGCACCGGTGCGCTCCACCACGACCAGATCGGGGTGGGTCCCGGCCAGGGCCCTCCGACAGGTGTTGCACTTCCCGCACCCGCCCTGCGGACACAAGAGGGCGGCGGCCAGGCCCCGGGCGCCCGCCCGCTTGCCCGACCCGGTCGGACCGTGCAACAGGTAGGCGTGCACCGGCCGCCGGGCCGCCGCGGTCAGTTGGGCCACCGCCTTCGGTTGACCCACCACCGCTTCGAACAGGGCCGGCACCGGCACCGGCGACGGGTCGGGAGCGCCGGGCGACCCGGACGAGATGTCGGTCGCCGCGGTCATGGGCTGACCTTCGTCCGGTCACCCATGTCGATCGCCCATCCCGGCACCCTACCGATCGCCATCGGGTTCGCCGTCCGGCACCGGTCCGAGCACGTCGGTCACGCCCGACCACACGGCCGCGGCCACCTCGGTCTCCGATCCTGCGCCGTCAACCACCAACCACGGGGTCGGGGCCTCGGAGGCCAGACGCCGGTAGCCCTCGGCCACCCGCTGCCGGAAGGCGTCGCCCTCCCCCTCGAGGCGGTCGCCGGGGTCGCCGCCCCGGCGCGCCGAGGCCACGGCCACGGACACGTCGATGAGCACGGTCAGGTCGGGCTGGAGGCCGGCCGTGGCCCACCCGATCAGTCGGCCCAGCTCCGACCGGTCGAGTTCCCTCCCGTAGCCCTGGTAGGCCAGCGTGGACGCCGAAAATCGGTCGGTCACCACCCAGCGCCCCGCCTCCAGCGCCGGCAACACCACTTCGGCCACGTGCTGGGCCCGGTCGGCCGCCATCAGCAGGGCCTCCGCCCGTTCGCTCACCGGAGGCTGGTCGCGATCGAGAAGCAGGCGCCGGAGGGTGACCCCCAACCGGGTGGCGCCGGGCTCGAAGGTCAAAAGTGCATCCAGCCGTTCCGACAACCGGCGGGCCTGGGTGGACTTGCCGCAGCCGTCGATCCCCTCGAGGGCGATCAACCGGCCCCGTCGACCTTCGGTCACCCGACGCTACTGGTCCTCTGCCTGCTCGGCCGGGGCCTTCTTGGCGGCCGCCTTCTTGGCCGCGCTCTTCTTGGCCGGCGCCTTCTTGGCCGCGCTCTTCTTGGCCGGCGCCTTCCTGGCCGCCGCCTTCTTGGCCGGGGCCTTCTTCGCCGCCTTCTTCCGCGTCGAGGGCCCGGCCGCCCGTCGCTCGGCCAGGAGCTCGGCGGCCCGCTCCACGGTGAGGGACTCGACGTCGTCACCCCTCCGCAGGGAGGCGTTGGTGGTGCCGTCGGTCACGTAGGGACCGAACCGACCGTCCTTGACCACCATGGTGAGCCCGGTATCGGGATCGGCCCCCATCTCGCGGAGGGGTCCTTTGGCGTTGCGGCCGCCCCGGGTCTTGGGCTGGGCGAACAGGGCCAGGGCCTCGTCCACGGTGACCGACAGGATCTGGTCCTCCGACGTCAGGCTGCGGGTGTCGGTGCCCTTCTTGAGATACGGCCCGAACTTGCCGTTGTGGGCGACGATCTCCTCGTTGGTCTCCGGATCGGCACCGACGACCCGGGGGATGCGCAGCAGGTCGAGCGCCTCTTCGAACGTGACCGTGGCCGGCGCCATCGACGCGAACAGTGAGGAGGTGCGGGGTTTCGGGCCTCCCTCCACCAGTTCGCCGAGCTGCACGTAGGGACCGAAGCGTCCCGCCCGGACCTGCACCGGCAGGCCGGTCTCGGGATCCTGGCCCAGGGTCCGGTCCGACGACGGCGCCTCGAGCAGTGACTCCGCCCGCTCGACGGTCAGCTCGTCGGGAGCCAGGTCGTCGGGGATCGACACCCGGTCCTCGCCCCGTTGCAGGTACGGCCCGTAGCGGCCCACCCGGGCCACGATGTCCTGGCCGTCGGAGCCCACCCCGATGGGGATCGAGTTGATCTCGCGGGCGTCGATCTCGCCCAGGTAGGTGCTGACCTCCCGCTTGAGGCCGAGGCCCCGCACGTGACCGGCCACCGGGACGGCTTCGCCGTCGGCCGACCCGGACCCGGTGCCGTTGCCGTTGCCGCCCCCGAAGTAGAAGCGGGTCAGCCAGGGCAGTGACTCCTCGTTCCCCGAGGCGATGGCATCGAGGTCGTCCTCCATCGAGGCCGTGAACCCGTAGTCGACCAGGTCGGCGAAGTACCGCTCGAGCAGCCCGACCACGGCGAAGGCGGTGAACGAGGGGACCAGGGCGGTGCCCTTCTTCCAGACGTAGCCGCGGTCGAGGATGGTGGCGATGACACTGGCATAGGTGGAGGGGCGGCCCACCCCCAACTCCTCCATGGCCTTGACCAGCGACGCCTCCGTGTACCGGGCCGGCGGCTGGGTGGCGTGTGACCCCGGTTCGAGATCGCCCACCGACACCGGGTCCCCCTCGGACATGGCCGGCAGGTGGACCTCCCGGTCGGCCAGCTCGGCCTCCGGATCGTCCTCCCCCTCCACGTAGGCCCGCAGGTACCCCGGGAACTGGATGACCTTGCCCGACGCCGAGAACTCCGTCTCCCGCGACGGCTGCCCGTCGAGCGCGGCGGCCGTCCCCACCAGGCGGACCTGGGCGCTGGTGCCGGTGGCGTCGGCCATCTGGGAGGCGACCGTGCGCTTCCAGATCAGGTCGTAGAGGCGGAACTCGTCTCCCGACAGCGACCGGGCCGCCTCGTCGGGTGTCCGGAACGACTCGCCGGCCGGCCGGATGGCCTCGTGGGCCTCCTGGGCGTTCTTGACCTTCCGTTCGTAGAGGCGGGGCTGGGCCGGCACGTACTCGGCGCCGTACAGGGCGGACGCCTGGGCCCGGGCCGCCGACAGGGCCTGGCTCGACAGCGTGGTCGAGTCGGTGCGCATGTAGGTGATCCAGCCGTCCTCATAGAGCCGCTGGGCGATCTGCATGGCCCGCTTGGAGCTGAACCGGAGCTTGCGCCCCGCCTCCTGCTGCAGCGTCGAGGTCATGAAGGGAGCCGAGGGCGAGCGGCGGAACGGCTTGTGGGTCATGGACTTGACGGTGAAGGGCACGTCGACCAGGCCGGCAGCCAACGACCGGGCCTCGGCCTCGGCCAGGACGACGACCGAGCCGGGCGAGGCCAGGGCCCCCCGCTCGTCGAAGTCGCGCCCCGAGGCCAGGGCCACACCGTCCACGCCCACCAGGGCGGCGGTGAACGACCGGGGTGTCCCTTCGGGGGCCGCGGCCGTCTCGGGGGCGGTGAAGGTGGCGTCGATCCCCCACCAACCGGCGGAGCGGAAGGCCATGCGGGACCGCTCACGCTCGACCACCATGCGGGTGGCCACGCTCTGGACCCGGCCGGCGGACAGCCGGGGCATGATCTTCTTCCACAGGACGGGTGACACCTCGTAGCCGTAGAGCCGGTCGAGGATCCGCCGGGCCTCCTGGGCGTCGACCAGGCGGCGGTCGAGGTCACGCCACTCGTTGACCGCCCGCTCGATGGCCGGGCGGGTGATCTCGTGGAAGACCATGCGCTTGACCGGCACGGTCGGGGCCAGCACCTCCAAGAGATGCCAGGCGATCGACTCGCCCTCGCGGTCCTCGTCCGAGGCCAGATAGACCTCGCTGGCCTGCTTGACCAGCTGCTTCAACTTCGCCACCTGGGACTTCTTCTCCGAGGAGACCACGTAGAGGGGCTTGAACCCGTTGTCCACGTCGACCCCGAGCCGCGACCAGGCCTCGCCCTTGAAGGCGGCGGGGACCTCGTCGGCCCGGCGGGGCAGGTCCCGGATGTGCCCGATGGACGACTCCACCACATACCCCGAGCCCAGGAGCCCGGCGATGGTCTTGGCCTTGGCCGGCGACTCCACGATGACCAGGGGTTTTGCCCCCCGTCGGGCACGCGTGCCCCCGGTGGCGCCGTTGCCGGCGTCAGCGTCTGGAGGCGTCTCTGTCAGGTCGGTCGGTGCCATGGGCTTTGGCCTCAGGGTGGACGGTGGGGCGAGGCATTGTCAACCCCGGGGAGCCACCACCGGGTCCTCACAGGGTCGGTGGAGGCCGGGTTCAGTCGTGTGAAGACTCCATCGCCACCGTAGCGGCCTCGTCGAGGGCCGCGACCTCCGAGGCCGGCAGGTCACCGTCCATGGCGTCGGTCTTGCGCTTGGAGAAGGCGATCGCGGCCAGCAGGACGACCAGGGCCACCCCGGCGATGGCCAGGCGGGCGCCGGTGTGGTGGTGCAGGCTGATGATGGCCGGGAGGATGAGCAGCGAGACCAGGTTCATGACCTTGATCAACGGGTTGAGGGCCGGGCCGGCGGTGTCCTTGAACGGGTCGCCGATGGTGTCGCCGATGACGGCCGCCTTATGGGCCTCGGACCCCTTGCCCCCCTCGTGGCCGTCCTCGATGTACTTCTTGGCGTTGTCCCAGGCCCCACCGGAGTTGGACAGGAAGTTGGCCATGAGCTGGCCGGTGAGGATGGCGCCGACCAGAAAGGCCCCGAGGGCGAAGTAGTTGATGCCGAAGCCCACGATGACCGGGCTGAGGATGGCCAGCAGGGCCGGCGTGGCCAACTCGCGCTGGGAGGCGGTCGTGCAGATGGCGATGACCTTCCCGTACTCGGGTTTCTCCGTGTAGTCCATGATGCCCGGGTGCTCCCGGAACTGGCGGCGCACCTCCTGGACGACGGTGCCGGCCGACCGGCCCACCGCCCGGATGGCCAGGGCCGAGAAGATGAAGGCGATCGATCCACCGATCAGGACGCCGATGAACGTCGTCGGGTGGGAGACGTTGATCGACGTCTCGGGCAGGTTGAAGAGGGCGTTGCCCAGCTGCGGCAGCTTGAGCTGCTCGCCGATGGTCTCGATGAAGGAGGCGAACAGGGCCACCGAGGCGATGACGGCGGAGCCGATGGCCACACCCTTGGTCACCGCCTTGGTGGTGTTGCCCACCGCGTCGAGGCTGACCATGACCCGCTCGGCCTCGCCGGTGAACTCCCCGGACATCTCGGCCACCCCGGCGGCATTGTCGGACACCGGACCGAAGCTGTCCTCGGACACGATCATCCCGGCCGTCGACAGAAGGCCGATGCCGGTCAGCGCCACCAGATAGAGGGTCAGCTCGATGTTCCCGCCGCCGAGGCCGATGGAGACGGCGATGGCCAGGACGATGGCGATGATGGCCCAGACCGACGACTCGAGGCCGAGGGCCAGGCCGGAGAGCGTGAGGG
This sequence comes from uncultured Acidimicrobiales bacterium, assembly GCA_963713625.1. Classification (GTDB taxonomy): domain Bacteria; phylum Actinomycetota; class Acidimicrobiia; order Acidimicrobiales; family RAAP-2; genus Bog-756. The sequence continues at coordinate 330,802 of CAVQMN010000004.1, forward strand.
TGGCGGGCCCGGTGCGGGCTGTTTCCGCCACCTCTTTGACCGGTCCCCGCTCGGTGGAGGTGAAGTGCTCGGTGATCTGGCTGGCCACCAGCATGAGGACCACGCCGGTGAGGACGGCGTAGAACGCCTTCCAGTAGTGGAGGTAGGCCCCGGCCACCACGGCCGAGCCGGCGATGGTCAGGATGGCCGCCGTCCACACCCCCCGGTTGATGGGGGCCATGGCGTTCTTGTCGTTCTTGCCGGCCCGGACGACGAAGACGCCGACGATGGTGGCCAGGATGCCGATGGCCGGGATGGCGATGGGGAAGATGATCGTCTTGGCCGCGTCCCCGCTCCGCCCGATGGAGGAGAAGGCAGTCACCCCGAGGATGACGGCGGCGATGATGGTGATGACGTAGGACTCGAACAGGTCGGCGGCCATACCCGCACAGTCGCCCACGTTGTCGCCCACGTTGTCGGCGATGGTGGCCGCGTTGCGGGGGTCGTCCTCAGGGATGCCGGCCTCGACCTTGCCCACCAGGTCGGCGCCCACGTCGGCCGCCTTGGTGAAGATGCCGCCGCCCACCCGCATGAACAGGGCCAGCAGCGAGGCGCCGAAGGCGAAGCCGATGAGGACCGAGGTGGCCGTGTTCTGGAAGATCAGCACGATGACCGTGGCCCCGAGCAGGCCGAGGCCGACACAGAGCAGGCCGGTGATGGCGCCGGTGCGGTAGGCCACCTTGAGGGCGGGGGCCATCTTGCCCTCACGGGCGGCCGCCGCCGTCCGGACGTTCCCCCGGACGGCCATGCTCATGCCGATGAAGCCGGTCAGGCCCGAGCACAGGGCCCCGGCGAGGAAGCAGATCACCCGGTAGATGCCGGCCTGGGCGAAGGTGAGGTCGGTGACCGTGTGGGTGATGCAGCCGATGTGGAAGGTGGTGGTGGTGGCCAGGCCGGCACACAGGTACACCGGGTGGGTGACCTTGGTGGCCGTGAAGAAGATGAGGACGGCCAGCGGGATGATGATGATCCCGATGGTCTTGAACTGGCGGGCGAGGAACGCCTCGGCCCCCTCCTGGATGGCCTTGGCGATGTCCTTCATGGTGGCCGTGCCCTGGTCGGCGGCGAGCACGCCCCGCACCAGGAAGAGAGCCACCACGATGGCAGCCACCGCACACACGAGTGCGAAGTACAGCCAGGTCTTCTCCGTGCTGTGCAGCGAGAAGATCTGGTAACCCCCTTCAGCCAGGAGGTGGGTCATCGGTGAGGCTCCCTTCGGTGTACTGCATGGTCAGGATCCGCATGGTCAGGATCCTGGATGGTCAGAGTCGTCTTGAAACAAAATCAAACGCCGGCTGCAGCGACCGCGACCCACCGCAGACATCAAGGACACTGTCCCCCTGCGAGGCCTCGGCCGTATGGCCATACGCCGGGGCGCGCCGTCAAGGCACGCCGATCCCGGCAACGGGGGCAGAAGATACCGACAATTGGGGTCAATGAGCAAGGAAGCCAGGCCGGCAGCCTCGGAACCGGCGGCCCGGGGCGGGTCGAGACGACCACCCGGAACGCCGCTCAGGTCGGCTCCACCCCCGCTTCGGGGCCGGCGATGAGCTCGTAGTCGGGGTTGAGAATGGCCTGGCGGCGGGCCCAGTCACCCACCATTCCCTCGACGACCAGGCGGGCGCCGGGCTGGATGCCGGGGATCCGTCGACGGCCCTGGAACACGAGCAGGAGCTTGCCGGAGTCGTCGACCAGGACGCATTCGAGGTTGGAGGTCCCGGCCCGGGGCTGGACCCGGACCGACTTGATCCGCCCGGCCACCCGGACCCGGGTACGCCACTGGGCGTCCCCGATGGGCGTCGTCCCCCGGCCGCGCTCGCCGAAGGCGGTGCGGTCGAACGAGGCTCTGGCCGCCGCCTCCCGGTCGGACGCCCGGTCCGCGGCTCGTGCCGCCCTGGTGGCACAGCAGTCTGGCCTGCGTCCGCGGACTGATCCGGCTTGCGGCGCCACTCGCGCCGCCTCGAGAACCAGCCTCCGGTGAGCTGGTAGGGCACCACGGTGGCGTTAACGTGGGGCAGTTGGGCCACCACGGCCGCGATCTCGTCGGCCGTGCCGTCGTGAAGCAGTCGGTGCCACCCGGCGGCGAACCCTCGGCGGGGCAACAGGATGGTCAACTCAGTCTGGTGGTCGGCCACCGTCTCCGCCGCCAGTTCGAGGGTGGCCCGGGTCAGACGGCGGTCCTCGCATTCCTCGACGTCGAGGGGGAGCCGGGTGAGTCCGAGTCGGCTCCACTCCGACTCGAGCGTGGCCGATGCCTGGCTGTCCAGTGTGAAGTGCACAGCACGCAGCTCGTCCGGATGCAGCGTCCTGGCGTACTGGAGCGCCCGGGCAGTGGCCATGTCGAGCCGGTCGATCAGCACGACCACAACGTGTCGGTTGAGGACGGGCGCCTCGGCGGCTTCGGCCGCGCCCTCTTCGAGCTGGCGCTCCTCCACCATGTACTGACGGTGGAGGCCGAACAGGGCGAGCACGCCGAGGGGCAGGATGACCAAGATGACCCAGGCACCCTCAGTGAACTTGGCCACGGCGATGATCACCAGGACGATTGCCGACGAGCACGACGCGGTGCCGTTGATGGCGAAGCGGCGGCGCCAATGGTTCTCTTTGTGGGTGTGGTGGTATTTGGCCATGCCCGCGCCGGCCATGGTGAAACCGGTGAACACGCCGATGGCGTAGAGCGGGATGAGCTTGTCCACCCTGGCCTGGGTCACGATAAGGAGCGCCAGCGATACCACCGTCAAGACGATGATGCCGGTGGAGAAGGCCAGCCGGTGCCCACGCTTGGTCAGCTGTCGGGGCAGGTATGAGTCCTCCGCAGCGAAGCTGGCCAGAAAGGGGAAGCCAGTGAAGCTGGTGTTGGCGGCCAGGGTGAGGATCAACGTGGTCCCGAACTGGAGGAGCACGGAAAAGAGGCTTGCCGATCGCGCCGATCCCGTAGGACGAACTTGCCCACCTGGGAGACCACCGTGGGTGTGCCCGAGACGTAGGGAACGGGGTGGGTGATCGGGCGAGGACGGAGACGCCGAGGACCAGAGAGGCCAGGATGGTGGCCATGAGGACCATGGTGATGCGGGCGTTCCGCGCCTCAGGCCGCGGAAGGCGCTTACGCCGTTGGAGATGGCCTCGGTCCCGGTCAGCGCCGAACCCCCGGAGGCGAAAGCCTTGAAGGATGATGATGATGCTCGCTCCGTAGAGAAGCCCGCTGCCGGATCGATCCGACATGGACGGCGGGTTGGAACCGGAGGCGTGGCCGGACGGGATGGGCGTGGAGGCGATCCGCTGATCGCCCGGTAAGCGCCCCAGGCGATGAGAATGACCAGGCTGGCGATGAAGAAGTAGGTTGGCACGGCGAAGAACCCGACCCGCCTCCCGGATGCCCCGCAGGTTGGCGTAGGCGAGAGGAGCACCAGGGCGACGGTGATCCACGTCGAGTTGGGGTGCAAGCGCCGGGGAAGGCAGTGGTCGAAGGCGGCCGATCCCGGCCGCGACTGGACCGCCACGGTGAGCGTGTAGTCGATCAGCAGGGACATGGCTGCCACCTGGGCCACTTCGAGCCCGAAGTTCTCCCGGGCCACCACATACGCTCCGCCGGCCTTGGTGTAGACCTTCACGACTTCGAGGTACGAGAGGGTGACGAAGAACAGCAGGCCGAGGATGACCGCGAAGGTCACCGGCACGACCGGGCGAATAGGCGGCCGGCCCGATGGCGATGACCAGCGGGTCAGCATCTGCTCGGTGGCGTAGGCAGAGGAGGAGATGCACGTCGGACGAGAGCACTGCCAGGGCCGACGGCTTGCCCAGCCGTTCCCGGCCTGGCGCTCGTGGCCAGCGGGGGCCCGAGCAGCATGTTCTTCACCCGATAGCGGAGGGTCTCAGGGAGGTCGAGACTCGATCGCCGGTGCTGCCGCCGGTGACGTCCGGCGGGCGCTGGGGACGGCATGGGCGGTGTGACCGTCACCCCGGACCCGTTCCCGACGTGGCGGCCGGATCCACGCCTCCGGTCACCGATGGGTCCACCCCCTCAGTAAATCATGGGTGTCGGCCCCGGTCGGTAGCCTGTGGCCGACGGCGCCGGCCGACTCGGCCGCGATCGGCGGCACCCGAAACCGTGACGAGTCGCTCGATTCAGGGGGTGAGTTGTGATCACGTGGCGATACGTGTTGCATGGTTCGGGTGCACGTCGTCATCGTTGGCTGTGGTCGGGTCGGTTCCGGCCTGGGCGTAGGGCTGGTCAAGCAGGGGCATTCGGTCGCCATCATCGACCGCAACGCCAAGGCGTTCCGGAGGCTTCCCACGAACTGGCCCGGAACCACCATCGTGGGCTCGGGCTTCGACCGGGGCGACCTCGACCGGGCCCTGGCGGGCGAAGCGGGCGCCCTGGCTGCGGTGACCAGCGGCGACAATTCGAACATCCTGACCGCCCGCATCGCCCGCGAGACCTACGAGATCCCGAACGTGGTGGCCCGGATCTACGACCCCCGACGGGCCCAGATCTACCTCCGTCTCGGCATTCCCACCGTGGCCACGGTGTCGTGGACCATCGACCAGGTGCGCCGGCGCCTCGTCCCCGGTGAGCTGGAGCCCGAATGGTCGGATCCGACCGGGACCTTCTCGCTGGTCGAGCGCGAGCTGCCCGAGCGGTGGGCGGGCAAGCGGCTGGCCGACATCACCAGGCCGGGCGAGATGACGGTGGTGGCGGTGACCCGGGCCGGGGTGGCCCGGCTCGACTTCGGGGACCTGGTGGGCCAGGACGGGGACGTCCTCCACCTGGTGGTGTCGGACACGGCGCTCGAGCGCCTCCGCTCCCGGCTCGAGGGGGAGGCCAAGGCCGCCGCCGCCGGATCCGCCGGTCCTGGCCGGGCAGCCGGCCCCAGCGGGAACGGCACCGGCGTGGACGGTGCCGAGGGCGGTGATCGGTCATGAAGGTGGCCATCGCCGGCGCCGGAAGCGTGGGGACGGCCATCGCCTCGGATCTCCACGCCGGTGGGCATGACGTGCTGGTCATCGAGCAGGACCCGGACCTCGTGGCCCGCATCCGTGACGATCTCGACATCACCTGGGTGGTGGCCGACGCCTGTGAGGTCTCGTCCCTCGACGCCGCCGGGCTCTCCACCGTCGACGTGGTGGTGGCCGCCACCGGCGACGACGAGGACAATCTCGTGATCTCCCTGCTGTCCAAGCAGGAGTTCGCCGTCCCCCGGGTCGTGGCCCGGGTCAACCACCCGAAGAACCAGTGGTTGTTCAACGAGAGCTGGGGCGTCGACGTGTCGGTATCCACGCCTCAGCTGCTCACCGCGCTGGTCGAAGAAGCCGTGTCGGTGGGCAGTCTGGTCCGGCTCCTCCGGTTCGAGGGCGGGAACGCCCATCTGGTCGAGGTCACGCTGGCCGACGACTCGCCGGCCGCCGGGGTGACCCTGGTCGACCTCGGGGTCCCACGCGACGCCACGGTAGTGGCGGTGGTACGCGACGACCGCCTGATCGTGCCCCGCGGCGACACCCGGCTGGCCATCGGCGACGAGGTGCTGGTGCTCGTGACCTCCGACGCCGAGGATGTGGTCCAACAACTGCTGGTGGGTCATTGACATGATGCGGGTGCGATGATGCGAGCCGCCTTCTTCGACCTGGACAAGACGGTCATCGCCAAAGCGTCCATCCCGGCGTTCGGCCGACCCCTCTACCAGGGTGGATTGATCAACCGACGTCTGGTGGCGCGGGCCCTCGTGACCCAGATCATCTACCTCCACCTCGGGGCCAGCGAACAGAAGCTGGCCCGGATCCGCGAGTCGATGCTCATGTTGACCAAGGGGTGGGAGCACGAGCAGATCAAAGAGATCGTGCGCGAGGCCCTCGAAGAGACGGTGGAGCCGATCATCTACGCCGAGGCCCTCGATCTGATCGAGGCTCACCGGGCCGCCGGCTACAAGGTGTACCTGGTGTCGGCGTCGCCCGAGGTCATCGTGGCCCCCCTGGCCGAACACCTGGGCGTGGACGGTGCCATCGCCAGTCGACCGGTGGTGGACGAGGACGGTCGCTACACCGGGGAGATGGAGTTCTACGCCTACGGCCCCTTCAAGGCCGAAGCCATTCAGGAATTGGCCCGTGAGCAGGGGCTGGACCTCGAGGAGTCCTCGGCGTACTCGGACTCCTACACCGACCTGCCCATGCTCGAGGCGGTGGGCCATCCGGTGGTCGTGAACCCCGACCGGGTGCTGGCCAAGGTGGCCCGCCAGCGTGACTGGGAAGTGATGCAGTTCACCAAACCGGTGCGCCTGCGCGACCGGGTCAGCGTGCCCAGCTGGTCGATGACCGCGGCCGTGGGCGGGATCACCGCCGCGGCGTCGGTGGGCGCGCTCGTCGCCTGGCGCCTGGCACGGCGACCGCAGCGGTAGGCCGAGCCCGGGCGGCCGTTCAGCCGGTGCCGGCGTGAGCGCAGTGGGGGCCGCGCCCTGGCGTTGCTCTCAGGCGCCCAACCGCGGGCGCCCAGGGTTGCTCAGGAAGGACGGAGCCGCTTGGCGGCGACAACACCCAGGGCAACGATGATGGCGAGGATCAGAAGCTTCTTCATGAGCAGAGATGGTAACCGGTCCGATCAGATCCTGCTCCCGGGGTGCCGACCGGGTCGGCCCGCTCCCGTGCAGACGCTCGGCTCAGACGGTCAGGAGGTCCCGTGCTCCGGTGTCCGATGAAGGGTGGCGCAGCTTGGACATGGCCCGCGCCTCGATCTGACGGATCCGCTCGCGGGTCAGGTTGAAGTGCTCGCCGACCTCCTCGAGCGTGCGCGGCTCCCCCCGGTCGAGGCCGAAGCGAAGCCGGAGGATCTCGCGCTCCCGCTCGTCGAGCGGTGAGAGCAGCCGTCCGATCTCCTCGGGCAGCAGGGAGACGGCGGCCACTTCGAAGGGGGACTCGGCCGACCGGTCCTCGACCACGTCGCCGAGCTCGGCGTCGCCGTCCTCGCGCAGAGGCTCCGACAACGAAAGGGGCTCGGCCCGGAACCGCAGCGCCTCCACCAACTTGTCCTCGGGCATCTCGACCTCGGCGCCCAGCTCGGCCAACGTGGCCGGCCGGCCGTACTTGAGCTCCAGACGGGCCTGGGCCTTTTGCACCCGGGCCAGCGTGTCACCGGCGTGGACGGGCAGCCGGATGGTCCGGCCCGTGTTGGCGATGCCCCTGGTGATGGCCTGGCGGATCCACCAGGTGGCGTAGGTGGAGAACTTGAAGCCCTTCCGCCAGTCGAACTTCTCGACGGCGTGCATCAGGCCCAGGTTCCCCTCCTGGATGAGATCGAGCAGGGGAAGGCCGGAGGCCTGGTACTTCTTGGCGATGGACACCACCAGCCGGAGGTTCGACTGCACGAAGGTCTGCTGGGCCCCCTCGCCCTGCAGGGTGGTCCGTCGCAGCTCGCGCTTCTTGGCCGGGGTCAGGCCCTTGGGTGCCGCCGCCAGCTGGGCGTCCGCTTCCCGGCCGGCTTCGATAGCCTGGGCCAGGCGAACCTCGTCGTCTTTGGTCAGCAACGGATACTGGCCGATATCGGTCAAATACAACCGAACCAGATCTTCGTCGTCTCGCTCGAGGCGCTCCTTTGCCAACTTCACCAGGTCCTTCGTTTTCCCCACCACGTGGGGGACGGCCGACCTTCGTTCAGTGTCACCGACGAAATCGGTACTCGCTGACTCAGGTCCGGCGTTTTCGGGCGCAACGATTGCTGCTTTCGAAGTTTACCGGACGCGTCAAGCCCTCCGAGCGACAGGGCCGGTGGCAGGGCCTTTTTCCGGTGTCAGTCCTCGGGCACGGAATCGGGGAAGATGACCAGGCCGGAACGGGTCCCGGTCCCCACCACGGCCGTCTCCAGGAGCTGGAGGAACTCGTGGACGGCGGCCACATCGTGCGGCCGGGTGACCAGGCGCTCCACCAGGCGCTCGCCGGCGTGCCAGTCCTCGATCTCATCGTTGAGCACCAGCCGCAGGGCCCGGGCCACCGGTCCGTCGGTCACCTGGCCGACCACGGCCAGGTGGCGTTCATAGGTGGTCACCAGGCGTGGGAGAACCACCCGGTAGAGGCCGGCCAATCGGGGCAGGGCACCGGGTCGGCCCGCCGTCTCCTCCCCCGCCGGGGGCCAGGTCGAGCCGGGCATGTCCGACGTGGGTGCGTACCCTTCGAGAGCGGCGAACAGCGCGCCGCTGGCCGCGGAGGGCACGGTGAGGCTCATCGGATCGGCCCCGGTGAGGACGGGCAGACGGTCGGCCCACAGGTCGGCGTGCCAGGCGTGGCGCAGGCTCTGTCGGTCCAGGTGCAGCTTGACCGCGGCCACGGGCATGTCGGTGACCCACGAACCCAGCAGGCCGTAGAGGGCGTTCTCGATCCACCGGTACTCCCCCACCAGGGCGGCGGTGACCCCGAGGGTCAGGGGCAGCGACCCCCGATCCGGGTCGGCGACGGGCTCATGGCCGACGGTGGTGACGGTCTCGTCCTGACCGGCGAGCTCAGACAACCGCCGGCGTCTCCCCGTGCTGTGCTCCGGGCTGCCCGGGCGGGGGTGCGGGTGCCGGTGCCGAGGGCGGCCCGGCCGGTCGGCCGGGGCCGGCAGCTTCGGACCGGTAGTGGTTGGTGATGGGCATCCGCCTGTCCTTCCCGAAGGCCTTGCCCGAGATCCTGACCCCGGGGGGCATCTGCCGGCGCTTGTACTCGGCCCGGTCGACCAGGCCCACCACCCGGCTCACGGCGTCGGGGTCGTACCCGGCCCCCACCAGATCGTCCGGCGAGCGGTCCTCCTCCACGTACCCGGCCACCACCGGGTCGAGGACCGAGTAGGGAGGCAGGGACTCGTCGTCCCGCTGGTCGGGCCGCAGTTCGGCCGAAGGGGCCTTGGTCAGCACCGGGTCGGGGATGAGATCGAATCCTTCCCGCCGGTTTCGGTGGCGGCACAAGGCGTAGACCAGGGTTTTCGGGACGTCCTTGATCACCGCGAACCCGCCGGCCGAGTCGCCGTAGAGGGTGGAGTAGCCGGTGGCCATCTCGCTCTTGTTGCCCGTGGTCAGGACGATCCATCCCTTGGCGTTGGAGAGGCCCATGAGCAGCACCCCCCGGATCCGCGACTGCAGGTTCTCGTCGGTCAGCCCCACCGGCTGGCCCGGGATCAGGGGGTCGAGCGTGGTGGCCAGGGCCCGGTGGGCGGCCTCGATGGGTGCGGTGGCCACGTCGATCCCGAGATTGGCGGCCAGGGTCACCGCGTCGGCCACCGATCCCTCACTGGAGTAGCGGGACGGCATCGTCACCCCGTGGACGTGCTCCCGGCCCAGGGCGTCGACGGCGATGGCCGCCACCAGGGACGAGTCGATGCCGCCGGAAAGCCCGATCACCGCGTCGGTGAACCCGTTCTTGCCCACGTAGTCGCGGGTACCGAGGACCAGCGCCTCGTAGACCTCGGCCTCGGGATCGAGGGCGGTGGCTCTGGGAGTGGCGGCGGGGGCGCCCGACGGACGGCGGGAAACGGTGGTGACGACCACGGGCCGGTCGGGGCCACCGTCGGCCGGGCCGTCCGCCGTCCACGTCCACGTCCACGTCCACGTCCACGTCCACCAGCATCACCTCTTCGACGAACTGGGCGGCCGAGGCCAGCACCGAGCCGTCAGGGCCCATGACCAGGGACGCACCGTCGAACACCAGCTCATCCTGGCCTCCCACCTGGTTCACGTAGACCACGGCGCAGCCGGTCTCCGCCACCCGGTCACCCAGCACGGCCAGCCGTTCCTGGCGCCGGCCCCGCGAGTAGGGGGAGGCGTTGAGATTCACCAGGAGACGGGCGCCGGCATCAGCCTGGCTGACCATCGGGCCCCTCGGTACCCACATGTCCTCGCAGATGGTGATCCCGACCGGCACTCCCGCCACGACGAACGGGACCGGAGGCTCGTCGCCGGAGACGAACCACCGCTGCTCGTCGAAGACCCCGTAGTTGGGAAGCAGCCGCTTGTGGTAGCGACCGAGGACCCGGCCCTCCGCACAGAGGGCGGCGGCATTGAACAGTCGGCCGGCATCGTCGCAGTCGACGTAGCCGATGACCGCGGCACAGCTCCCCGCGGCCGCGGCGATCCGGGCGAAGACGGCCTGGTTGTCGGCCACGAATGCCGGCCGCCCCAACAGGTCCTCCGGTGGGTAGCCGGTGACGGTCAGTTCGGGAAAGACGGCCAGGTCGGCGCCGCCCCGCTCGGCGGTGCCGAGGGCCTCGGCGATCCGGCGGGCGTTGCCCTCGAGATCGCCGACCACCGTATTGATCTGGCACGCGGCCACGCGCACTCGGGGCATGCCGTCAGACTACCGGCGGTGCTGCCTGGCCTTTTCTCCACCCGGGTTCTGACCACCCGTGCGACAGGCGGGCCCGCATTCCCCTCCGGTACGCTCGACGGGCGACCAATCGCTCAGTTCATGCTCCGTTTACAGTCGGGTAACGGAGGAGAAATGGCTCACTGCGATAGTGAGTTGTCCTTGAACTCTCGTCTGCCATCGCACGGCAGCACTCTGAACCGGTGGCTTTCCCACCGGGACGGAAGAGGCACGTTGAGCGGAGGGCGCTGAAGTACCAGAGCAAACGAGCAATAGAGGAGTTCATGTGCCTTATCAAGCTGAGTACATCTGGATCGACGGGACGGAGCCGTCACCGCTCCTCCGGAGCAAGACCAAGGTCATTCCGGACGGCGAGGAACCGGGGATCTGGGGTTTCGACGGATCCAGCACCAACCAGGCGCTGGGGCACGACTCGGACTGCGTACTGCGGCCGGTGTTCATGGTCTCCGACCCCCTGCGGGGTCCTGACGACAAGCTGGTCATGTGCGAGGTCGAGCTCACCGACTTCTCCCCCCACCCGACCAACACCCGGGCCAAACTGCGTCAGGTGGTCGAGAAATACGGCGACCAGGAGCCCATGTTCGGGATCGAGCAGGAGTACACGTTCATCAAGGACGGTCGTCCGCTCGGCTGGCCCGCGCTCGGCTACCCCGCCCCGCAAGGTCCGTACTACTGCGGCGTCGGCGGCGACAAGATGCCCGGGCGCGAGATCGTCGAGCTGCACACGGCGGCGTGCATCGACGCCGGCATCGGCATCGAAGGCACCAATGCCGAGGTGATGATGGGCCAGTGGGAGTTCCAGGTGGGCGTGCTCTCGCCCCTCGACGTCTCCGACCACCTGTGGGTGGCCCGGTGGCTGCTCTTCCGCATCGCCGAGGACTTCGGGGTCTATGCCACGCTCGAGCCCAAGCCCATCATGGGCGACTGGAACGGGGCCGGCGCCCACACCAACTTCTCCACCAAGGCCATGCGCGAGGACGGCGGCTGGGACGCCATCATCGCCGGGTGCGAGGCCATCGGGAAGAAGGTCGACGAGCACATCGCCGTCTACGGCGTGGGCATCGAGAGCCGTCTGACCGGGGCCCACGAGACCGCCCACTTCACCAAGTTCAGCTACGGGACGTCGGACCGTGGCGCCTCGATCCGCATCCCCTGGGCCGTGGCCAAGGCCAAGAAGGGTTGGCTGGAGGATCGTCGCCCCAATGCCAATATGGATCCCTACCAGGTGACGGCGGTCATGGTCGAGACAGTCTGCGGCGACGCGGCGGGAAGCTGACGGCTGACCGGGTCCGAGGCACGGCCTACCCCCCCGGCCTGCCTCCATCCGGCCCACCGGTCATCAGCTGAGGCGAACAGAGCCGGGTCCCTTCGGATCCGGCTCTGTTCGCACCTCCCGGCCCTCCGTCGACCCACCCCCTCCGGGCCTGCGACAATGGCAGCATCAGCACCGACGAATCCCGCCCTTCCACCCCGGCCTCAGAGGTCCCGGAGGTCTCCGACGCCATGAGGAGTCAAGAGGAGTACGTCCTCCGGACCGTGGAGGAGCGCGGCATCAGGTTCGTCCAGCTGTGGTTCACCGACGTGCTCGGGACCCCCAAGACCTTCAGCATCACCCCCGCTGAACTGGAGAACGCCCTCGACGAGGGGATGACCTTCGACGGATCGGCCATCGACGGCTTCAGCCGGGTCCAGGAGAGCGACGTGCTGGCCCGGCCGGACGCCAACACGTTCCAGCTCCTTCCGTGGCACGGGCACGGCCAGGGGGCTCCCGCCACCGACACACCCGAAGTCCAGGTGGCCCGCGTGTTCTGCGACATCGTGAACCTGGACGGCTCGCCCTTCCAGGGCTGCCCCCGCCACGTGCTGCGCCGGACCCTCGACCGGGCCCACGATCGGGGCTTCACCTTCTTCGCCGCCCCGGAGATCGAGTACTTCTACTTCGCCGACGCCGACCCGGCCCACGCGCCGGTGGCCCTCGACTCGGGCTCCTACTTCGAGCTGACCGTGGCCGACCGGGCCAGCGACATCCGTCAGCGCACCGTTCTCACCCTCGAGGAGATGGGCATTCCCGTCGAGCACGCCCAGCACGAGGATGCGCCCAGTCAGCACGAGATCGATCTCCGCTACACCGACGCCATGACCATGGCCGACACGGTCATGACCGTCCGGCTGGTGGTCAAGGAGATGGCCCGCCAGCAGGGCGTGTTCGCCAGCTTCATGCCCAAGCCGCTGGCCGGCGTGCAGGGTTCGGGCATGCACACCCACATGTCCCTCTTCCAGGGGGATACCAACGCCTTCATCGACCTCGACCGTCCCGGGGGGCTGTCGGAGGTGGCCGAGGGCTTCATCGCCGGTCTGTTGCGCCACGCCCCGGAGATCACCGCGGTGACCAACCAGTGGGTCAACTCCTACAAGCGCTTGGTGTCGGGCTACGAAGCCCCCATCCACGTCTCGTGGGCCCACAACAACCGATCGGCGCTGATCCGTGTCCCCGTCGTCAAGCAGGGAAAATACGAGTCCACCCGGATCGAGTACCGGTCGCCGGACAGCGCCTGCAACCCGTATCTGGCCTTCGCCGTCATCCTGGCCGCCGGGTTGGAGGGCATCGAGAAGGGGTACGGCCTGCCTCCCGAGGCCGACGCCAACCTGTTCACGGTGAGCGCCGAGGAACTGGCCAACAAGGGGATCCTCCACCTGCCGGGAAGCCTCAACGAGGCACTGGGCCTGATGGAGTCGTCCGAGCTCCTGGCCGACACGCTCGGCGAGCACGTGTTCGAGTGGTTCATCCGGAACAAGCGGGCGGAGTGGGCGGAGTACAAGGCCCACGTCACCCAATTCGAGCTCGACCGATACCTGCCCCTGCTGTAATAGAGGGCCGATACCAACCGCACCTCGTCAGGAAGGGGGGGACCGCCATCGAACCGCTGCTGTGCTTCCCCGCCACGCCCTCGAGTGTCGTCACCGCCGTCCTCGACCGCGCCGGTTACCCCTGGCTGGGTATCGACAAGGCCGAGGCGGCCGAGTCCGAGGAGCCTGAGGACGGCTGGTCGGGTGCGGTCATCTGCAGCAGCGATGATCCCATCGGGGCATTCCTTCTCTGCCGGCATCTGCGAAAGCGCGAAGTCCCCCTCGCCCCGGTGATCGTGGTCGTCCCTGTCGACCAACTGGGCGAGCTCGAGCTGCGCGAGGACCTGTTCGACGATCTGTGCCTCGAGCCCATCAACGCCGACGAGCTCAGTGCCCGCCTGGCCCACCTGTTCTGGCGCACCGGCCGGGGCCTGCGTCCCGATCTCCTCGAGCACGGCCCGCTGGTCCTCAACCTGGAGACCTACCAGGCCGCGGTGGCCGGCAAGGTGCTCGACCTCACCTACATGGAGTACGAGCTCCTCCGCTTTCTGGCCGCCCGACCGGGCAAGGTGTTCACCCGGGAAACCCTGCTCAGCCGGGTCTGGGGCTACGAGTACTACGGCGGGGCCCGGACGGTCGACGTCCACGTGCGCCGACTGCGGGCCAAGCTCGGCGAGGAGCACGCCCATCTGATCCAGACGGTGCGCTCGGTCGGCTACCGGTTCGGTCAGACCGCCTGGACCCCCTGACCGATCAACCCCCGGGCGGGCTTCCGGGTCAGGTCGGGGCGTAGGCCCATACCTCGACCTCGACGGCGGCTCCCGCCGGGAGGGCGGACACCGCCACCATCGACCGGGCCGGGCGGTGATCGCCGAAGAAGGCCATATAGGCCTCGTTGACCGCGGGGAACTGATCGGCGTCGGTCACGAACACGGTCGTCTTGACCACCTGATCGAGAGTGGCGCCCTCCTCGGTGAGCAGTCCCTCGGCGTTGGACAGGGCCTGGGTCATCTGGGCCGGCGCTCCTCCCCCGATCAGGACCGGCGCCGCGCTGCCGGCCGGGCCTGATCCCGAAGATGGGGCGGATGGCCGGTGCAGGCCGAGCTGGCCCGAGCAGATCAACCAGGGTCCGGCCCGCACGATCGGCGTATAGGGGCCGACCGGTCCGATGGTGGTACTCATGGCGTGCTCCTGACGGTTGAGGGGTCCGGTTCGATCGTCGATTCTGGCCTGCTGCGTTGAGCCGATGCCGATTCTCCGCTGTGGGCAGGTGCATTTGGCGGATCTGCCCTGATTATCGCCTCCAGACGATAATTCGGCCTGATTTCGCGTGCCCACGGGTCGTGGACGCCCAGAAGCGCACGGCCAGGGCAACGCAGGAAGACAAAGGGGACCGCCGGGCGATCTTTTCCTGCTCCACTGAAGGCGCGCCAATCCCCTCGGCGGGAAGAGGAGTGGCGCACACCATCAGTCGGAGTTCGGGGGCATGCGAAGCCCCGTACTCAACGGCCTGACGTCTTCTGTACTACCCGCGCCGCGGGGAGGCCAAACCTCCAAATTTTCCACCGGCCACGATGGCCCATGGGACGTCCGGGGCACCCGATCTTCAGTCGCCGGTCGACCCCTGGGCCGGCCACCGGGGCGGTAGGCCCATGGCCAGCCAACGGGCGGCGGCCACGGCCACGAACACCGCGTCGGAGCCGTTCACCGGCGGGTGTCGGCCATCCGATCGCTCGGTCCCGTTCACGGTGACACTGACCCTGGGCGTGTCCCGGGCGGCCAGGATCCCGAACGAGCGCATGGTCAGATCCTGGATCTCCCCGGCGGCATCGACGGCGATGCCCTCGGTGGCCACCCAGCCCACGGCCTGGTGGGCGGCGCCGATGCAGTAGGAACGCAGCACGACCTCGTCGAGGACCTCGCCGGCGTCGACGGCCACGTCGATGACGTCGTCAGGACGGCAGTGGACGACGGCCCGGCCCCCGGCGGGTGCGGTGATCTCCACGGGGACGTCGAAGACCGGTCGGCCGTCGGCCGTGTCCGCCATTTGGGCACATGCGGCCAGGACGGCCGCCTCCGCCCACACCGCGGCACGCAGATCGAGGGAGACGGACGGACCGTAGAGCGGGACGGCTTCCAGGGTGAGGCCGGGGGCCACTCCGGCCACCGTGGCCCCCAGCGATTCCCAGGCCTCCGCGGGGAAACCGTCGGTGGGGACCCCGACCCGCAACACCCCGGACCCGTCGGCGTCGATGCCGCCGGCCACCGGGGGGCGCTTGGGGCCGAGCCGCACCACATCCTCACGGGACCAGAGGACCCGGACCGGGCACCCGTTGCGGTCAGCCAACCGGCGGGCATCGGCACCCACCGGCGAGTGGAGCTTCCCCCCGAAGGCGCCGCCGTTCCCGAAGGCCGATGCCGGCGCACCGCGGGGCTCGCACCACGAAGCATCCGGCTCGACGTAGGCCGGCTCCACCCAGGTGGTCTGGAGGATCAGATCCCAGTCACCCGGCGGTACGGCCACCGGGTGGTCCGGGGGCAGGCTGGTCCGCCGCCCCTGGACCTTGCCGGCCAGGGCGCGGGCGGCGCCGACCGATTCGGCCAGGACGTACTCGCCGGAACCGTCGGGCACTGCGACCAGGGCGTCGGCCGGGCAGGTGTCGTCCGCGAATCCAGCCCGGCCGAGGACGGTACCCGGTCCGACCTGCTGGGGGACCCCGCCCTCGAGGGTGGCCCGGGCCGAGGCACGATCCAGGTCGCGTGGTGCGGGTCCATGCCCACCCGCCGCACCATCCCCATCAAGAGCATCCGAAAGATCAGGGCGAAACACCAGCTCAGCCGCTTCTTCGATGGTCTGCCACCCGGTGCACCGGCACAGGTGGGCGAGGAGGGCCCGGTCGATCTGTTCGGCCGACGGCGGGGCGGAGGCGGACGAGCCTGGGGCCAGAGCGGCCAGCCTCATCACGATGCCCGGCGTGCAGAACCCGCACTGGCTGCCGCCCGTGGCCACCAGCGCCGCGCACCACCGCTCCCTTTCCGGCGCCGGCAGACCTTCGAGGGTCGTGATCTGGCGGCCCTGGAGGCGCCGGACCGGCGTCACGCACGCCACCCGGGGGGAACCGTCGACCCAGACCGTGCAGCAGCCACACTGCCCCTGCGGGCTGCAGCCGTCCTTTACGGAGTGGACGCCCAGTTGGTCGCGCAGGACATCGAGCAGCGACGATCCGTCGTCCGCCACCTCGACGTCGGCGCCATCGACGCGGAGCTGGATCAGGGGTTCAGCGGCTCAGCTGAATGAGGAGCCGCAGCCGCAGGTCCGGGAGGCGTTGGGGTTGGTCACGTGGAACCCGGCGCCCTGGAGCCCGTCGCTGTAGTCGAGGGTCGAGCCCTTCAACAGGTCGGCGCTGGTGGCGTCGACGACCACCTTGACGGTCCCGAACTCGCGGACGATGTCGTCCTCGGCCATGTCGGCGTCGAAGAACATCTCGTAGCTGAACCCGGAGCAGCCGCCCGGCCGCACCGCCACCCGGAGCGCCAGTCCCTCGACGTCCTCCTGGGCCAGAAGCTCGGCGACCTTGGATGCGGCGACGTCGGTCAGCGTCACCGGATTCGGCTTCTTCCCGATGCTGACGGTCTGCATGGTGGCACTCATCGGCGCTCCTCCTGGATCACGAACTCCCCAAAGCGTACCCGCGTCTGGTCACGGGTGGTACATCGAAGCGGGTGGCCGGCCCCGACCGGCCGGTAGAATTGGCCGAGTGACCAGGCCCGACAGTTCCCAGTCCGGCGCCCGGGCGGGCGACGGGGCCAGCGAACCGGCCGGCGACGGGGTCGGGCCAGGGACCGGGCGACACGCCCGGCCGACCGCCGAGGCCGTGCGGGCCGCACTCCGGGGCGTGGTCGATCCGGAACTGGGTGCGGACATCGTCGAGCTGGGCATGGTCACCTCCGTCGACATCGGCGAGGAGGGCACGGTGACGGTCGGGGTGGCCCTGACCGTGGCCGGCTGTCCCCTGCGGACCCAGATCCAGAGTGACGTCGAGACCCACGTCGGGGCCCTGCCCGGGGTGGGGGCTGTGTCGGTGACCACGGGAGTCATGAACGCCGACCAGCGCAAGAAGGTCATGGAGAAGGCCCGCCTGGCCGCCCGCGACCCGGCACCGGACACCGACATCCCCGACACGGCCCGGATCATCGCCATCGCCTCGGGCAAGGGCGGGGTGGGCAAGAGCTCGGTCACCGTCAACCTGGCCGTGGCCCTGGCCCGACGGGGCCTGACCGTCGGGGTCCTCGATGCCGACATCTGGGGTTTTTCGGTGCCCCGCCTGCTCGGGATGCAGGGCGAGGTCGAGGCCCGCGACAAGAAGATGGTCCCGCTGGAGCGGGCCGTGGGCGACGGGGTCCTCCGGGTCCTGTCCATGGGCTTCCTGGCCGACGAGGACAGCGCCATCATGTGGCGCGGGCTGATCCTCAACCGTGCCGTCCAGCAGTTCCTCGAAGACGTCCACTGGGGTGACCTCGACTACCTGCTCATCGACATGCCCCCGGGCACCGGCGACATCCAGATGGGACTGGCCCGCATGCTCCCCCGCACCGAGGTGATCGTGGTGACGACCCCACCGGTGGCCGCGCAGAAGGTGGCGGCCCGGACGGCCGACATGGCCCGCAAGGGCTATCTCCGGGTGGCGGGTGTCATCGAGAACATGAGCGACTTCACCTGCGAGCACGGCACCTCCTACGCCCTGTTCGGATCGGGGGGCGGCGCCCGGTTGGCCGCCGACGTGGGCGTCCCGCTCATCGGACAGATACCCCTGCACCCCTCGGTGGCCGCCGGCGGCGACGCCGGCACGCCGGTGGCCCTGGATGTGGGTCAGCCGCTGGCCGAGGTGTTCGACGGGATCGCCGATGCGGTCATCACCACCGTCGCCCCGGTGGTGTCGATGGAGGGGTGCAGCGTGCGCCTCCTCGAGCGGGTGGAGGCGGCGGTGCGGGAGGGCTAGGGGGCGAAGGTCAGGCGGTGCCCGCTTTGGGCCCCCACACCGACCGGACGGCGTCGGCCAGCCCCCGGTCGACCTCGGGTCCCGAAGCCAGTCGATCGGCCAAGGCTTCTTCGTAGCCGGCGTCGCCGGGCCGGAGGATGAGGACCTGGTCGCCCTGGATGAGGACGATGGGCAGCACGGTCGGCACCTCGGTGACCTGGCTGGCCCACTCGATGGCTTCGCCCGTCGTCCGGTAGTCCTGGAGGTTCCGCAGGTTGGCGATGGTCGGGGGCAGCAGCTCGATCTCTCCGGCCTCCTGCCTGGCCAGCGCCTCGGTCGGGCGGATCCAGATGTTGGCGATGGTCTCCCCGTCGTCGTGGCTGGCGATCTGACCGGACGGGGCCACGGTGATGAAGAACCGGGTGTCGTAGCGCCGAGGGGCCAGCTCGGGGGTGATCCAGTGGCTGACGTAGAACACCTCGTCGGCGGCCAGGACCAGACCCTCCCGGCGGCAGATGTCGAGGAGACCGGTGCGCTGCTCATTGACCTCGTCCCGGTAGCGGGCGAAGCGACCGGCGACGGCCGGATCGGTCGTATCCAGCAGCTGACGTCGTCCGTTCGACCCGTCCCCGGCCGGCCGGGCCACCAGCACACCGGCCTCTTCGAAGCACTCGCGGAGAGCGGCCACCCAGAAGGCCAGACCACCCGAGTCGACGCCCAGGACGGCGCTGGCCTCGGCGTCGGTCAGGCCCTGGCACAGCGCTTCCGCCTCGGGGCCATGGTCTTCAGGATCCACGGACCCACCGGGGAACACATAGGCCCCGGCCACGAACTCGGAGGCCAGGTTGCGACGGAGCATGCAGACCTCGATGGTCGGTCGCCCCTCCTCGTCGTCGGCGTCACGGATCAGCATCACCGTGGCGGCATCGCGGAGGGTCACGCTCATGAGGTCAGGCTACCGTCCGCCCGAGCGGCCACTCCGGAGGTCAGGCGAGAGGCTCAGATGTCGGGCGTGGGGGTCGGGTGCGGGTGTCGGGCGACGGGGTCAGGCCCGAGGAAGGCAGGTGCCGACACGGTCGGGCGCCGACCCGTTGGCCGAGCCGGGGGTGGGGGTGACCGTCGCCGGGCCCGAGGTGGTCGTCATCGCCGCCGACCGGGCCGTGAGGGCGCCGGAGTCGACCAGGGCGCTGATGGCCAGCTCCCTGAAGGTCGAGGGATCGGCGATGAGCCAGGCGTGGGCCCCCTCGATCACCACCCCCTCGACACCGGCCGCATGGCGCAGCTCGTCGAAGGCTGATCGGGACACCAGCCGATCGCGATCAGACCAGGCCACACTCACCGGGATGCCGCGCTCGGCGATGGTCCGGACCTCGCGCACCAGGTCGGCCCGGCGGATGAACTCGCCGGTCCGGAACATCCCCAGCGGATTGCCCAAGAGGTTGGGAATGAAGTCCTCGAGGAGGGTGGGGAGCATGCGGACCAGGTGGGGCGAGTGGAAGATGTCGGTCCCGAAATGCCTCCCCCAATCCCACACCGGCCGCTGCATGGTGGTCCGCACCTCGTTGGGGAAGAGCGCCCAGGTCGGACTGCCGATGGCGTTGACCAGCAACAGGGCCGAGACCCGCTCGGGCTGGGCATCGACGAAGGCGGTGGAGACACCGCCGCCGAACGAGTGCCCGGCGACCAGGGCCACCTCCCGCTCCCCCAACGCGTCCAGGAAGTGGCCCACCCACCGGCCGTAGCCGGCGAAGGTGCGCTCGTCGTGGTCGAGCTCGCGGGTGCCGCCGAACCCGGGCAGGCAGGGGGCATAGACACGGCACCCGGCCGAGGCCATGGCTTCGATCGGTCCGCGATAGGCGTTGGGCCGCAGTCCCCACCCGTGCATGAACAGAGCCGAGGGACCGTTCCCGACCACCCCGTAGCGGACCCGGTGGCCGTCGACGGTGACCGAGCCCCAGCTCATGGAGCCGGGACCGGCGGGCTGGCCGGATCCGGCCGGAGACGCGACACCGGGCGCGGGTTGACCGTCACCACCATTCGGGTCCGACCCGTGGGGCTCGTCCCCGGCGCCAGACGCGTCCGACATGGCATCTTGCAACATGGGGAGATAAGTGTAGGCGGGAAATTCCTCCTGTAGCCTGATACCGCACCAGATTCGGCCGTCGGGTCGGCGTGGACGCGCCACCGGATCGGACCGAACCCAATGCCTCAGTCGGAGCAGTTACGCTCACTCCGGCACGCTCACGAATCGGGGAACACCCACGATGGCTCAGGACCAGAAGAAGATCACCACCGGAGGGAACAAGCCGAAGCCCCCGGCCGGTTCCGGCGGGACGTCGCAGAGCGCCAAGGATCGCAGTAAGGCCCAGAGCCGGCCCGTGTCGGGCAAGGCGCCGACCGGCAAGGCGGGCCAGGCCAGCGGGACGGCAAAAAAAGGTGGGAACACGCCGCGACCGGGTGCACGTCCTGCGCCCCAGGCCGCACCCCGACGGGTGTCCGGTGCCATGTTGGCCTGGGGTGCCGTGGGCCTTGTCATCGTGATCGTGGCCGTGCTGGTCGTGGTCAAGGTGACCACCGGCAGCTCGTCCACCCCCACCGCGTACACCCCGGTGACGGCGGCGCCCGCCTCGGTGGTCACTGACGTCACCACCATCCCCGCGTCCGTCTACAACAAGGTGGGGGTCAACTTCCCCTCGGCCGCCCAGCCGGTCTCCCCTCCCATCAAGCTCAAGAACCAGCCTCCGCTGTCCATCAAGGGGAAATCGCCGGCCATGCTCTACTACGGGGCCGAGTACTGCCCGTACTGTGCCGCCGAACGGTGGGCCATCGTCGCCTCACTCTCCCGCTTCGGGACCTGGTCGAACCTCAAGATCACGGCGTCGTCCCACACCGACGTCTACGCCCAGACCCACACCTTCAGCTTCGACGGGGCCACCTTCACGAGCCCGTACCTGACGCTGGCCACGGTGGAGCAGTACAGCAACGTGCCGACGTCCGGGGGGGCCTACACGACGCTGCAGAACCCGACCAAAGAAGAGAGCACCATCATCAACAACGGGCAGAAGAGCATCCCGGGGGCGACACCCGGCCAGGTCGGCTTCCCCTTCATCAACATCGGCAACGTGGCCCTCATCTCCGGAGCCACCTACAACCCGGGCATCCTGTCCGGGCTCACATGGACGGACATCGCCGGGGGGCTCAATGACGCCAGCAACCCGGTGACCCAGGCGATCGTGGGCGCGTCCAACTACATCTCCGCCGCCGTGTGCCAGAGCACCAAAAACTCCCCGTCCTCGGTGTGCTCGAGTCCCGGAGTGATGGCCGCCGCCAAGTCGCTGTAGGCGACTGAACCCCCCGGCCCGAGGACCTCCAGTGCAGACCCTGCGATGGCAACCGATCGCCACCCTGATCCTCAGCCTCTTCGGGCTCGGGGTGTCCATCTACCTGACCATCACCCACTTCAGCCCCCACGCCCTGGTGTGCGTGAGCAACAGCACCTTCAATTGCGAGAAGGTCACCACCAGCCCCCAGTCGGAGGTATTCGGGATTCCGGTGGCCATGCTCGGGCTCTTCTACTTCGTGCCCATGATCGTCCTGTGCCTCCCGGTGTCATGGCGTTCGACCGACAGACGAGTCCACCTGGCCCGACTGATCCTCTCGATCGTCGGGGTGGGCATGATCCTCTATCTGGTCATTGCCGAGCTCTTCATCATCAAGGCGATCTGCCTGTGGTGCTCGTCGGTGCACATCGTCACCTTCATCTTGTTCGTGATCATCGTGACCGCCTCCCCCGTGGTGCTGGCACCTGAGTTCGGAGCGGACGTGGCCGAGGGGTACGACGAGTCGTTCGAAGGGGCGTAGTCGCATCCGTTGGCGAGCGACACCGTGACCGACGAGGGGTCGGAGGCATCGGCACCGGCCCAGGCACCGGTGGACGACGGGAGCTCCAACCCCGGCCAGGTCGAGACTCAGCATCAACCGCCGGACGACCGGATCAGCCGCACCATCCGTTTCGCCTGGGGTGCGGTGGTGGTCATCCTCATCGGGGTGGTCGGCCTGATCGTCTACGCCCTGACCGGCACTCCGACATCATCATCCGGCGTCGTCCACCGGGTCCCCACCTCGTCGGCGGTGATCGCCGAGGTGAGCCGGATCCCGACTTCGGTCTTCGACTCGGTCGGCGTGACCACGACCTTCCCCCTGGTCGCGCCCACTGTGCTGAACCACCAGCCCCCGCTGGAGGCGTCGGGAAAGCCCGAGGTCCTGTTCGTCGGGGCGGATTTCTGCCCGTTCTGCGCCGCCGAGCGGTGGCCCCTCATCGTGGCCCTGTCCCGGTTCGGGCGGTTCACCACCCTGCACAACATGCAGTCGGCCCAGCTCTCGGTGTTCCCCGCCATCCAGACCTTCAGCTTCGTGGGGACGTCGTACTCCAGCCGGTATGTGACCTTCACCGGCGTGGAGCTGTACTCGGACTCCGTCAACACCCAGGGCGCCTTCACCCAGATCGCCACGCTCACCCCGGCGCAGTCCGCCCTCGTGGCCCGGTATGGGAGCGCTGGAGCGGGCGGACCGCGCACCGGCGCCTTCCCCTTCGTCGATATCGGCAACGTGATGGTCACCTCGACCTCGGGGTTCAGCCCCGGAGTCATCGAAGGTCACTCGCAGTCAGCCATCGCCGGGGATCTCAGCCAACTCCACGACCCGGTGGGCGGGGCCATCGTGGCATCGGCCAACTACCTCACGGCCGGCATCTGCCGGGCGACCGGTCAGCACCCGGCTTCGGTGTGTGCCTCCAAGGGGGTGCAGTCGGCCGCGCGGACCCTGGGCTCGGCCTGAACCGACGTGGGCCGAGCGACGCCGTCCATCCGGCCGTCGCCGGCCCGGGACCGTGTCTCAGCCGACCCGGCGGTCCGTCAGCTGTTTCCGCTCCATCTCGTTCAAGCCGCCCCAGATGCCGTGAGGCTCGTGGATGCGGATGGCGTAGTCGAGACACTCGACCCGCACCGCACACGATCGACAGATCGATTTGGCTCGATCCTCACGCTGAAGCTTCTCGTCCTTGCGTTCGGCGTGGGCGGGCGGAAAGAAAATCTCCGCCTGCGGTCCACGACACGACGCCTTGAGCTGCCATGTATCAAGCGCCTGCTCCACTGTGCCCAACTCCCCCTTGAAGTCCTCCGCAAGCGAAGGTACTCGCCCCCGAAGCCGGAGACAAGGGGTCTGACCAGCATTTCTCAGCGAACTGCCAAGTCCCGGGCTGACGGAGGTCGGACCGACCAGCGAGAATCGGCCGACAGCGACATGGGCAGCGGGGCCGGAACCGGACACTACGCTCCACTACGTCATGGACGTCGCCGCCTTCTGTCGTCAGAGCCGGGTCGTGATCGTGGCCGGCAAGGGTGGGGTGGGCAAGACCACCATGACCGCGGCGCTGGCCCACCTGGCGGCCCAGGCCGGCCTTTCGGTGCTGGTGGTCGAGCTCGAGGGGCGTCCCGGGGTGGCCTCGGCCTTCGGGCACAGCGTCCCGTTGGACTACGCCGGCGCCGTGCTGAAGGCCGCGGGCGCGGCCCCGATCGGGGACACCGACGGGGATTCGGCCCCACCCATCCCACCGGGCACGGTCCGGGCCCGGACCATCACCCCCGATGACGCGTTGCTCGAGTACCTGGCCGACCACGGCCTGCGGCGGGTGTCCAAGCGGCTGATGTCCTCGGGGATCGTCGATCTGGTGGCCGGATCCATCCCCGGCATCAGGGATGTCCTGGTCCTCGGCAAGGTCAAGCAGCTCGAACGGAGCGGGATCGCCGACCTGATCCTGGTCGACGCGCCGGCCACGGGGCACACCATGACCTTTCTCTCCTCGGCCGGAGGGCTGCTCGATGCCGCCCGGAGCGGGCCCATCCGCGCCCAGGCCGCCGACGTCGTCGATCTGCTGTCCGATCCGGCGCGTTGTCAGGTAGCCCTGGTCACCCTGCCCGAGGAGATGCCCATCAACGAGACCATCGAAGCCGCCTACCAACTCGAGGACAAGGTGGGCATCGCCCTCGGCCCGGTCATTGTCAACGGGTGCTACCCGCCCAGGGCGGGGCTGACCGTGCCGGCCGGGCAGGCGGCGGAAGCGGCCGGGGTGACCCTCGACCCCGAACTGGTCTCCGCCCTCGATCGGGCCCGCACCTTCCGACTCACCCGCCAGGAGCTCCAAGAGGACCAGCTCGGACGGCTGGCCCGCGAGTTGCCCCTGCCCCAGCTGCGGGTACCGTTCCTGTTCACCGCCTCGATCGGCCCGCCCGAGCTCGACGCCCTGAGCGGAGCGCTGGAGGCCGGGATCGGGGCCCTCCACGACACGTCCGGTGTCCACTCATGACCGACGGGCCGGGCGTCGAGGGCGGTACGGACACCACGGACGACGGGGCGCCCGAGAGCGCCATCGACGGCGTGGTCCTCACGTGCTCGATCGTCATCTGCTGCGGTTCCGGCGGGGTGGGGAAGACGACCACAGCCGCCGCCTTCGCCCTCCAGGCGGCTCGGCTCGGTCGCCGGGCCTGCGTGGTGACCATCGATCCGGCGCGCCGGCTGGCCAACTCGCTCGGGCTCGACGCCCTCAACAACCAGCCGACCCGGATCGACGGGCCCTGGCCCGGTGACCTCCATGCCCTCATGCTCGACCCGAAGGGGACCTTCGACGATCTCATCCAGCGCTATTCGGACAGTGCCGAACAGGTGGAGGACATCAAGGTCAACCGGATCTACCGGAACCTGACCGGCTCCCTGTCGGGCACCCAGGAGTACATGGCCATGGAGAAGCTCTACGAGCTGGTCGAGGGAGGGGCGTTCGACGTGGTCGTGGTGGACACCCCCCCCACCCGCAATGCCCTCGACTTCCTCGACGCCCCGCGCCGCCTGACCCGGTTTCTGGAGAACCGGGTGTTTCAGGCGCTGATGAAGCCCACGAGGGCCGGGCTCAAGTTCGTGGGTGTGGCCGCCCAGGCCCTGCTGCGGACCATCTCACGGGTGGCGGGCGCCGAGATCGTCCACGACGCGGTCGCCTTCTTCCAGGCCTTCGAGGGCATGGAGGAAGGATTCCGGACCCGGGCGGCGCGGGTCCGGGAGTTGCTGGTCCAAGAGGACACCGCCTTCATCCTGGTGGCCTCGCCCCGACCCGACTCCGTGGACGAAGCCGTCCACTTCGCCGGCAAGCTGGCCGAGTCGGACATGGCGGTCACCGCCCTGGTGGTCAACCGGGTCCAGCCCCGGTTCGCCGACGACGCCCAGCTGGCCTCGTTGTCGGCTGCGGTGTCGGCCGGGACTTCCGGCCCGGGCGGGCCCGTCGGCACCTCTGCAGCCCCGCTGGAGGAGCTGGTCGACAACCTCCGGGGCTATACGGATGCTTCGGACCGGGAGGAACAGGCCCTCAGCGATCTGGTGACGAAGGTCTCACCGGCCCCGGTGTACCGCGTGCCCCTCTTGAACAGCGATGTCCACGACCTCGACGGGTTGGGCACCATCGCCGACCGCCTCTTCTCCGGGGTGGAGGCGGCCGGATCGGGTGGGGTTCACCCGGAGCGCTAACCTGGTCAAGGTGCGTACCATCCTTGTGGCCAGCGATGCCCCGTCGGTTCGAGCCGAGGTGGCGGCGATCGCCGGAAGGCCCGACGTCACCATCAAGGAGGCCCGGTCCGGACCCGCGGTGATGGCCGAGGTGGCCGAGTCGATCCCCGATCTGGTCGTTGTCGACCTGCAGATGGGGAACATGGGCGGAATGGCCGTCTGCCTCGAGCTTCGGCTCGAGGCCTCCTACGGCAACCTCGGCCACGTGCCGGTGTTGATGTTGCTCGACCGGCGGCCGGACGTGTTTCTGGCCCGACGGTCCGGTGCCGAGGGTTGGGTGGTCAAGCCGCTCGATCCCATCCGCCTCCGGCGGGCGATCACGTCCCTCCTCGACGGAGGCACCTACTACGACGAGTCCTACCAGCCCCTCTCTGTCGTGTCCACGCCCGTACCCGCCGGCACCTGACGGCCCGAACCAACAGACAGCGTCACGATCGTGTCCGTGTTCCGACGCCATAAACAAGACGCATCCCCGTCAGGCCGAGAGGGCCGCGCCGCTGACCGAACCGGGGAGAACCGGCAGGAGGGCGCCGGACTCAACGGGCGCCAGTCGGACGGAGGCGCCGAGGCCCAGGAGCAGTTCATCCTCGACGCCCTCAACGATCTCCACGACACCGCGGTCCGTGAGGTGATGACACCGAGGGTGGACGTGGTGGCGCTCTCGATCCCGCTCACCGTCGACGCCATCACCCAGGCCGTGCGCGAATCGGGCCACAGCTGCTTCCCCGTCTACGGCGACAACCTCGATGACCTGATCGGCGTGCTGTTCGTCAACGACCTCTTCCGGGCCGGGTGGAAGGTGAGCGGAGCGGACGACGGCGGTGGGGTGCCGGCCGACGGTGGAGGGGTGCCGGCACGGCCGGCACCGGATGAGGTGACCGTGCGGCCCGCCCCGGGGCCGATCGACATCTCGAGGCGGCTCCGTCAGCCCTTTCTGGTTCCCGAGTCCCGGCTGGTTCTCGACGTTCTGGCCGAAATGCGCCACCAGCGGCGGGCCTTCGCCGTGGTCGTCGACGAGCACGGCGGCGTCGAGGGGGTGCTGACGGTCAAGGATCTCCTCGGGGCCCTGGTCGGCGACCTGCCCGACGAGTTCGACACCGACGATGAGCCCGACGTGGTCAGGGTCGACGGGACCCGGTGGCTGGTCGACGGCCGGATGAGCGTGGACGACGTGCGGGACCGGCTGGACATCTCGATTCCCGAAGGGGAGTACGTCACCATCGGTGGATTCCTGTTCGACGGATTCGGGCACATCCCCCAGGAAGGGGAGTCCCTGGACGTCGACGGTTGGGAGCTCCGGGTGGCGGAGATGGACAAGCGCCGGATCGCCAAAGTGGTGGCCAAGCGACCGGATCCCCCACCCTCACCATCGGAGCCGACGGGTGGCGGCGGGGGAAACGAGCGCACCCACGTCGGGTAGCATCACCCAGGTCCGGAACCTTTCCTCGTATCGGTTCCGATCGACGGGCTGTGGCGCAGCTTGGTTAGCGCGCTGCGTTCGGGACGCAGAGGTCCCCGGTTCAAATCCGGGCAGCCCGACCACGTGCGGTTGACCCCATCGGGTGGGCCGCACCGGCTACCGCCACAGAGACGCTGAAGCTGACGGGGACACCCAATCCCGAAAACCCGAGGTTGCCGCGGCGGCGGAGTCCTGCGCCGTGCAGTCGATGATCTACGGCTCGAACAGATCGGACCGCTCTTGGAGCACCCTCTTGCGGTCCTCCGCGCCGAGCGCCGCAGGCTCCGTCGAGGCGATGAAGTCGACCAGCGCATCGACAAACTGCTCCGGAGCCTCGATCTGGGGGAAGTGACCTACGCCCTCGATGATCACCAGCCGGCTCCCCGGAACGGCCTCGTGTGCCGCGTACGCATGGCTCACCGGGATGATGTCGTCCCGGTCCCCCCAGACGATCAGAGTCGGCATCGAAGCGGCCAGGTAGAGCCGATCCATGGCGCTGACCGTCTGACCACCGGGGTCAATCACGGACTTTATCGTGCAGGCGAAGGCCCGGCGGTTCTCTGCCTCCGCCAGTGACGCGTACGCGCTCCACATTTCGGCAATGCGACCGAGCCGGATACCGCTGTCGTTGATCCTCCGGAACAGGCTGTCCCCCCAGTCACGGACAAAGCCCGGGAAGATCACCGGCATCACATACTCGCTCCCTGGGTAGGTCATGAACCGAAGCATCCAGTTCACTTCTCGCCCCAAGCCGCCACTGTCGACCAGGATCAGCCGCTCACAGAGCTCGGGATGCTGATAGGCGAGCTGCATGGCCACCCCGCCACCGAAAGACTGACCAACGACGGAGGCTCGGTCGATATCGAGGACCTCGAGCAGGTCGCGGATTCCGCTGGCGAATGCGCCGAGTGAGTAATCTCCGACAGGCTTTTGGGACTGACCGTGGCCCATGAGGTCGGGCGCGATGACCGTGAAGCGATCAGTCAGGCGCGGGATGACGTCTCGCCAGGTCCGGGAGCTGCCGGCAATGCCGTGCAGGAGCAGGAGAGCCGGCCCATCTCCCTCCATCCGGTACGCCACGTCGTGGCCGTGGATCGAGACGTGGTCAAGCTGGTGCTCCATCCCGCCATATTGCTCCAACCACACGGTCGGTGTGGTCGCGGCCGATCCGGCCAGGGCCGACTGTCACCGCACCGGGAACCGGCCAGGGATGAGCGGGACGGATCGCTAGGTGAGGGTGAAGCCGAATTCGGGTCCGTGCTCCACCGCAGCAACACAGCTGATTTCGACCACTGCTCCTTCATCGAACAGCTCAGTGACACCGACAGCCGTCCAAGCCGGATAAGGATCGCTCAGAAACTCACCAGCCACGGCGATGAGTATCTCGGCTTGAGCGTGAAGCTCAACGTGATACGAGCTGAGTTCCACGACATCAGCCCAACTCGCACCCCCCGCCGAGAGCGTGGCGGCAATGGCACGAAAGGTCTGGCGGATCTGCGTCTCCGCCTCTGCTGCGAAGTTCCCATCTGGATTTTCGCCGGTGTGGCCTGTCACATACAATCGATTGCCGTCCCGAACTGCCGCCGGGATATGGGTCGATTCGTAGAAGCCCGCCCAATGTTCCGGCACCACGCCATTCCGCATCGCCACTCCTTCCATCGCCCTCGTCCGCAGGCAACCTCACCCCCCTCAATTATGGCTACTGCTACGTCCCTCGGGGCCGGCGAGACTCGTTCGGCTACAAGGCGCAGCCAATGTGGTTTTCGAACTCGATACCTGAGGGCTCGAACGGAGAGTGGTTTGGCAATCGCTCAGAGTGCTTGCACGGCACCTTCTCTACGAGTTCGGCTACTTTTCGAACCAGAGGCGGCGGAACGGCGAGGAGGCGGAAGGTGGATGCAACCCAAGGCGGCGTCGGACGACCGGCTGATACATCCCGGGGTCGATGGCTGCCGGCTTTCTTGTGCGGCGTTCTCGTCGTTGGAGTGTTGGGCGGCGTGGCTCTGCAAGTCGGATCGGCAGAGGCGTCGACCACTGCCTGGTCCGTCGTTGCCAGCCCCAACCCGAGCGCCGGAGGAATCTTCCTCAACGGTGTCTCGTGCGTGGGTAGCAAGTGGTGCATGGCGGTCGGCGCAACTTCAACTGGGACGTTGGCCGAATCCTTCAACGGATCGAAGTGGTCGACCGTCCGTAGCCCCAATCCTGCTGGAGGAACCATCCCATCCCTAAACGGTGTCTCATGTATCAGCACCTCGCACTGCACGGCCGTGGGTTCGTCGGACATTCCAGGGGGCGTCGAGACCCTCGTCGAGACGTGGAACGGGGCTGTCTGGAAGATCGTTTCCAGCCCGAATGGTGTCGGCGGCAGGGATGGGCTCAATGGAGTTTCATGTCCGGCGTCGAATCGTTGCACGGCGGTGGGCTACCAGGCTCTCGGTGGCCACAACGACGAAACCCTTGCCGAGTTCTGGAACGGATCGGACTGGAAGATCGTTCCGACGCCAAGTCCCGAGCAAGATACGGGTGTCCCCAGTTCGTACCTCCAGAGCGTCTCGTGCGTGGGTGCACGAGACTGCAAGGCGACGGGTAGCTCCGAAATCGGTTCGTTCATCGAGAACTGGAATGGAGCAAAGTGGACCATTGCCGACAGCCCTGCGGTGGCTCCCTTTGGAGACTCGATGGATATCTCGTGCTCGGGCACGAACAGTTGCCTTGCCGTGGGTGGGACCTTTGTCGAATCCTGGAATGGGTCTGACTGGACGGAAAAGGCCGCCCCCTCGGGCCGGGACGATCCAAGCTTGGAAGGTGTCTCGTGCGTCAGAACCACCCTGTGCACGGCGGTGGGGTCGGTGTTCGATGGGACCGACATCCAGACCTTGGTCGAATCATGGAACGGTCATACCTGGTCGAAGCTATCCAGCCCCAACCCGAGCGGAAGTACGACGAGTCTGTTGCAAGACGTCACCTGTGATGTGGCCGATGTCTGCACCGCAGTCGGATACTCCGCACATGGCTCGACACAGAACGGCTTGGTCGAGAGCGGCCCCGCCACGTAATCGTGATCTGTCGCCAGACGCCCACGAGAGGGCCTTGCCCTGGGTGCTGAGAGGTTCAACGTGTGCGACGGGATCGGTTGGAAGGCGATGTGCCCGAACTTGGTCGAGCTGCCGGCGCACCGCACTCGGAGGACGGGGACGCTCTAGACCGGAGAATCCGAGTACACGATGCCGTTCAGGGAGACGTGCTCCGTCCACCCCTTCCCGTCCCAGTAGCGGAGGTGAAACCGAGATGAAGGATCTGCGAACCAACCTGGTGGTGACAGTCCAGCAGATGGCGACACGGCATCGGGTCCACACCGGGAGGGAAGATTCTGGGTGGCAAGGAGGAGTGATTGGTAGTCATCTCGCTTCAAGCGAATCAACTCCGAGCCGATCTGGACTCGCACGTGCCGCTTTCCTTCGAGGTGTTCGTCGAGCGGTCCAAGTGCACCAGGCGGTGCCACGAAGAGGACCCGGCTCGGCTGTCCGTTCATCATGCTTTCGTGGAGAACGAGAACACCGACAGGGGTAACGGCGATCCCTCGCAGCGGACGGACCAGGTAGTAGACGGCAACAATGAGCAGAACTCCAGGAATGAGGAACCGGCCCAAAAGGATTTGGACGGCAACAAAGGCCACGGCGTATCCGATCCCGAGATAGAGGAGCGCCTTCGCCGCTCGGGTGTGCCCTTTTCCACTCCAGTAGCCGACGATCTCTGTGGAGGCTCCGACGACCTTGCGGGCGCTTCCCAGCTTCTTCCTCTGGCTACGAGTCAGATCCTTCGCCATTCCTTTGGATCGTCAAGATCCGGAAGTGCCTTGAGTACCGGTCGAATAGGGATAGGCCCACTCATACCCCAACGACCCACAGGTCGAACCGCCGGCTTGACGGATGGGAATCTAGGTGTATATTTAACTAGCTACCTAGTGAATTGGAGCTATCGTGATCGACTTTTACTTGGACCAGAAGTCAGGGGTGACCCCCTATCTGCAATTGGTGCAGCAGGTCCGGCGGGCTATCAAGCTCGGGCTCCTCCACGACGGTGACCAGCTGCCGACCGTCAAGGAAGTCGTGGGGTCAGTCGCCATCAATCCCAACACGGTGTCCAAGGCATATCGAGAACTCGAGCACCAGGGGTTGGTCGTTGCTCGGACCGGGGTGGGGACCTTCGTCACCGTCATCCCGGGGAACGAACCCGCTACCGGACTCAGTCCTCTGCGGCGTGACCTCCAGCGATGGCTCGTCCGAGCACGGGAGGCAGGTCTCGATGATGAGAGCATCGAAGCTCTGTTCATCGAGTCCTTTCGGGGCGCCACCGCGGT
The DNA here is from genome assembly GCA_963713625.1 of uncultured Acidimicrobiales bacterium. Classification (GTDB taxonomy): domain Bacteria; phylum Actinomycetota; class Acidimicrobiia; order Acidimicrobiales; family RAAP-2; genus Bog-756. The sequence continues at coordinate 362,432 of CAVQMN010000004.1, forward strand.
AGTCACCTCATGACCACCGTCCTCGAGGCGACCGATCTCGGGAAGCGGTATCGCCGCCGGTGGGCACTCAGCGGATGCACCTTGCGTATCCCAGAAGGCCACGTCGTGGGGATTGTCGGTCCCAATGGTGCCGGGAAATCGACACTGCTGAACCTGGCTGCGGGGCTCTTGCGTCCAAGCTCGGGAAGGATCTACATCGCGGGCGGGACCCCGGCCCGTGACGCAACTGCGCTGGGCCGAGTTGGCTTCGTCGCCCAAGATCCTCCGGTCTTCTCTTCCCTGAGCGTCCGCGACCACCTCCGCTTCGGTGCTCGCCTCAACCCGACCTGGGACAACTCGCTGGCCGAACGTCGGATCAACGACCTCGGTCTCGATCCGAATCAGCGGGCCGGGAAGCTCTCTGGTGGACAACGCTCCCAGCTGGTGCTCACCTTGTCGATCGCCAAGCGCCCGCAGCTGTTGCTCCTCGACGAGCCCGTCGCCAGTTTGGACCCCCTGGCCCGCCGCGAATTTCTTCAGGTCCTGATGGAGACGGCCGCCGAACAGGAGGTCAGCATCGTTCTTTCGTCCCATCTCGTCTCCGACATCGAACGGGTCTGCGACTACCTCATCGTCCTGGCCGACTCACGGGTCCATCTCGCCGGCGAAGTCGAAGAGATCGTCAGCTCGCATCACCGACTCATCGGACCGCGATGTGATCCCCCGGACTATCCCGCCAACCAGGAAGTGATCGGCGCCCAGCACACCGACAGACAAAGCATCCTCATCGTGAGGAGCGATGGCCCCGTACTGGAGGCGGCGTGGACCATCGAGCCCATTGGCCTCGAGGATCTCGTGCTGGCCTATATGGCGCGAGGAAAGAATGAACGCCCCTACCGCGACGCCGACAGCGAGGTGGAACCATGATCTGGTTCGCCTGGCGTCAGTTCCGCACGCAAGTGCTCGTCGTCGTTGCCCTCCTCGTCACCTTGAGCATCGTGCTGGCGGTGAATGGATCTCATCTGCTCCACCTCTACGACACCAGTGTGCTCCCGTGTACCCAGCACAGCGACTGCGGTTCGGTCACCCAGAACTTCGAGTCTCAGGCGAAATGGAATCACGCACTGGATGTCCTGATGTTGGCCGCCCCCGCCCTCATCGGCATTTTCTGGGGGGCACCGCTCATAGCCCGAGAGATCGAGACGAGGACCAACCAGCTCGCCTGGACGCAGAGCGTGACCCGGTCGAGCTGGTTCATCGTCAAGGTGGTGTTGGTCGGCAGCGGGACGGTGATCGCCTCAGGACTGCTCAGCCTGATGATCACGTGGTGGGCCGGACCCTATGACGCCCTCAAGGGCTCCCCTTACTCGGTATTCGACCAGCGAGACATCGTTCCGGTCGCCTACGCGCTCTTCGCCTTCGCGCTCGGTGTCACGGCAGGAGTCCTGATCCGCAGAACACTTCCGGCCATGGCCACCACCCTCGCCGTGTTCGTCGGGGTCCGCATCGGGTTCGGCTCCTGGATTCGACCTCGGCTCATCGCACCGCTGCACGCGACAGGAGTATTCACCATTCCCACTGTCCAGAACGTTTTCACCGTTCCGTCCAGCGTCGGCCCGAGCGATTGGCTCCTTTCGGAAGAGGTGGTCACATCGACGGGCCGAGTCATCGGTCAGAACGGGGCCATCGGCCCCAACGGAGCCATCAACTTCACCAACACCGCCAACGGAGGTGTGGCGTTCGACGGGGTCGGCCCGTGCCCGAACCGGTTCCCATCGCTTCGACCGGTTGGACAATCCACGCCACTGAACACGGCCATGCAACGCTGTGCCGACAGCTTCCACCTGCGCACGATTGTGACCTATCAGCCACAGAGCCGGTATTGGGCCTTTCAGTGGACCGAGGCGGCGATCTTCGGGGTCGGGACCGTGGCCCTGATTGTCCTGAGTCTCTGGTGGGTCCGCAGGCGCATCGTCTGAGTCATCCCGGCAGAGACAGGTCAGCTGGAGGGCGGTTCGACGGCGGCCGCGATTCGTTCCAGGGTTTCGTTCATGGTTTGCTGGTTGCGCGCCGCCCGATCCTTCACGCCTGTGGCGAACGGAGACATCTGCATACTCAGCCAGCTGCGATGGTCATCCCATCGCTCGATCACTTCGCATCCGTCCGCCGTGGCCTTGAACTCATAGGTCCACCGGGCGACCTTGAAGGGTCCGGCCTTCACGTCGAACGCAAACCGCTCGCCTGGTTCGCACGCCGTCACCACGCAGTCTGTCTTCCACGACTTGGAGCCACTGTGATTTGTACCTTTGAATCGGGCACCGATCGCAGGCCCGGCCGCGCCACCCACCCATTCGGCGCCGGTGGCCTCCGGAGACCAGCTCCCCATCCGTGTGACGTCGGCCACGAGGGCCCAAACTTCCTCCGGGCTCGCCGCCATTGTCCGCTCCAGTTGCACCGACCGAGGAGATCTGACGTCCTTGTCTTCCATGTCGGCACTCTATGCTCCACCCCCCGAGTGCTCAACCGCCACTGCGCCGGTCCCTGGGGCGGGTACTCGCCCCTCATCCGGTGGTCAGATCCGTCGACATCCCACTTCATGCGGACGAACCCTGATCGGGCCGGTGCGGGTGTCAGCCATACGTCGGATGCTGGGGCCAACCTGGCGGCGAGTCCTCCCAGTCCTCCTGACGGCCGTAGGGAGCAAGATCGAAGATGTTATTGGCGAACAACAGTCGGTCCACACCACGACCATTGGTGGCATAGGTGCGATACACCTCGTCGCCGTCGGTGAAGAAGAGACTGAGCATGAAGCCCTGGCTGGCCCCGCAGTCATCGGCGAATGAGGTCCCATGCGAGGAGGCGAACGGGACACTCCAACCCTGGCTGGCCCAGTACGACTCCATCTGCGCGAGCGGCATGTTCGACACCGTCCGCCAGCTCACACCATTGCGGGCCAGCGCTCCCAGGTCGGTCACGTTCTTGGTGAAATACGTGCAACCGGGGCAGAAGGCATCAGGGCCGTTGTCCATGAACTGATAGACGGCCAACTGCTGACGCCCCTCGAAAAAGTCCAACAACCGTCTCGGACCGTCACCGGTTTCGAAGAGGTACTTCTCGTTGTCGAAGCGGACCATGGGCAGGCGACGTCGCCGGGCGGCAAGGGCGTCAAGGTGACGCGTGGCCTCCTTTTCGGCAACGAGCAGGTCGTCCCGCTCGCTCTGCCACTCCTCCGCCGACACGACATTCGGCCTGCTGATCATGTGACTACCTCCACGTCCTGACCCGGAGCTCCAACCACCGCTCGGGAGGCGGGTGCTCCCCCGGGCACCATGATAAGCACCCGCCTCCCGGCTCCACCTTGCCGTTGACCGCGCCCCGCCTCGAACCGACGGCCGGGCCTGGGCAGGATCGGGTAGTGAGAGACGGGTCCTGGCAAGATTGGCGACGTGGCCGAGGCAGTCGAGGACGGGGGGAACGGTGATGCTCGTCCGTCCGAGCCCGCCTTTATACAACCGAGCAGTCATCCAACCTTCTGCCCGTCGTCGTCGTGGTCCTGACGTTTGTCTGGACCCGCGCCGACGGTCGACGCGTCCGGGGCCGCGACGAACGGTCCAAGGGCTTCTCCGGTGGTCGGCGATGACCCGACCGCCGCCATCGGGCCGTCAGGGGGGGTTCCCAGCTCCGGAGGGCGTTCAGCGCCACCCAGGAACAGCGAGCCTGTCGGACAGCCACGAGAACACCATCTCCTGCCACACCAGTTGCCCCATGCCCTCGCAGTGGCCTCCCGCCCCTTGGGCATCGGAGAAGCGGTGGAGCTCCTTTTCGCAGGTGAGAGCCTCGAATAGCTTGCCACTCTGACTGGCAAAGTCTCCTTCGCCCTCGGTGACGAGCGTCGGACAGGAGATATCCACGGCGTGCCCCTCCAAGGTGTAAGAGCCGAGCAGGCGAAGCCAGTGGCCAAAGGATTCGGCCCCCATGGCCGCCATGCGCGACCCGTAGAACTCCCGGTTTCGGTCACCCAGAAGGAACCCGTCCAGTTGGGAGTCCATCGCCGGATCAGCGAGCTGGACTTTCTCCCAGTCTTCGACACTGAACATGTCGACAAATCGGGATGTGAAGTCATATTGGCCGGGGTCAGCCACCAAGGCACGTACTCGGTGCTCGCGGCTTACGCCACGGGGCCCCAGATAACCTCCCAGGCTGCGGCCGACGAGGGCGAGCGCATCGGCCGACACGTACGGCTGACCAAGCGCCCAGTCCACCACCGGGGTCAGCACGGACTCGAAGTCAGGCCGCATGGTCACACCGTGCTCGACCAACAGCCCACCCTGGCCCGGACCGTCCCACGTGACGGCGTTCCATCCCTGGGCCAAGGCATAGTGCGCCCCGAACTTGAACATCTCCTCACACGTGCCGTCGAAACCCCCGGGGATCAGGACGGTGGGCCGGGCCTGATCGTCGTCGGTGTCCGGACGAAACACGTAGCCCGGGAGCGGGTGGGGATCGAACGGGATCGAAATGGGTTCGGCGACAACGCCCAGGAAAGGGAAGGAGCGGCGGAAGAGATCCCGTTGGCCCCGGTAGCCGCCTTGGACCCGCGTGTCGGAAAGATCATGCCGGAGGAAGAAGTACGACTGCCGCCGGTATTCAGCCGCTCGCAGATAGCCGGATCGAGCCAGCGCAGAGAGCCCGTCCTTGGCCGCTCGCTCTGCCGCGCCACTGGCATCACCGGCTGTCCGATCCCATTCGACGTACCACCCGGCGTAGTCCCCGGGCTCAACTCGTTGTGCGGTGGCAATGGACTCGCCCAGGTCGGCTGCACCCAGGTACGCCCCGATCAGAGTCCTCGACAGCTGCGCATCCATGTCTGCGTCCTCATGCAGTGCCACTCGAAGATCCTCCCTCGTTCGGGCGCCGTTCACCCCTCCAGGCCACGTGCAAGAGACCAATGGATTGTACGCGGGCATCGAGGCCTCAAGATCGAACCTCTTCGGCCACCAGAGAGACGTCCCTCGGCCGCGCCGTCGATTCCCTGCTTCCGCTTCGGAGCGAGTCTCCGCCCACGGTGACTCGGACGCCGCAGATTCGCTACGGCCTCGACACCGTCCAGGGTGGCGTCGCCATCAGGCCCCACCGACCAATGACCGCGCCTCGGCGGGCCCGACCACGAGATCATGAAGATCGCCGCCCACCTCGAGGCGACCCGACTGGTCGATCCCACCGACCCGCTCCGGTTCGAAGCCGGCGGCCCGGATCAACCGCTCGACCTCCGTCCGGGCACGGTCGTCGTCGCTCACGTAGAAGAGGACCGCCGCCTCCGGTGACCGGTTGGCCGAGGACTCGAAGAGATCGGCCGACATCGTTCCAAAGGCCAGGGCCAGGTGCGTCCCGGCCGGCAGCCACCCGGCGATGACCTCGCCGGAGGTCTGCCCCTCGGGGAGGAGGTGCACGAGATTGCCCTGTGCGTCGATGCCGACCGGGTTGCTCGGAACGATCACGACGGTGTCGGCCAGCGAGTCGGCGATCTCCCCCATGACGGACTGCAGCACGGAGAAGCGCAGTGCGAGGACGACGGCGTCGGCACCCCGCAACGCGTCGACGTTGTCGGTGGCGACGGCCGCACCCGGGCCGAGCTGTGCAGCCAGCTTCTGCACCGACCCACTGTCGGCGCTCGCCAGCCGCAGGGTCTCCCCGCCAGAGGAGAGCCGACGGGCGATGGCCGATCCGATCCCTCCACTGCCGATGACCGCGGTTGTCATGACCCACACCTCATCAGGGTCAGGGTACTAAACAACGGACGCGCCCGGAAGGGAGGTGACCGGTGCGAGCTCGGGCCCACCCACGGTACGGGACATCTTCCGATGCGCCGATCGACACTGATCGGACCTTACGACGAGGCGACCTTGCGAAGAGGCGACCTTACGACGAGGCCAGACGAGCGAGATGGGCCTTGTATCCGGCCCCGTACGGAGTGGGACGACCGCTGGAGTTGAGCAGGAAGGGACCGTCGCACTGTCCGGAGTCGAAGGCCCAGGCGAGGTAGGACACCCGGTGGGCGTCGGCCCAACTCATGTAGGTGTCGATGAACTTGTCGGTGCAGTCCTTTTCACCCAGCTCGCCGGTCACGAAGGGCACCTTGGACAGCAGACCCATCTGCACCCATTTGTTCCACGTCGCTGGTTTCTTCGCACCGTTGAAGTTGTAGACGTGCACCGAGATGGCGAGCTGATGGCGTGGGTCGGACGGCATGAGCTTGCTGAATCCGGTCGGGTTGGTGGCGAAGTCGGTCCCGGCCACCATGATGACATTGCTCGCTCCCGTATCCCGCACGTCGCGGATGAGCTGGTTGTAACCGGCCACCTGCACGCCGCCCACAACACACCCCCCGTGGACCAGACAGGGGAAGGGAAGCTCTCGGGGCTCGTTGAAGAGATCGAAGACCACCCCCTGGTGACCCTTGAAGGTTCCGGCCACCGACGACCAGAATTTGGGCGAGTGGTCCTCGTCGGCCATGACCTCCCCGCCTTTGGCCAGCTGACGGCCGGGAGCACCCCAGTGGAGGTCGAGAATCACGGCCAGCCCGGCCGCGTTGAGACTGTTCACGTAGTCGACGATGACAGCCCGGTATGCAGCTCCGCCGAACTGGGGGTATGGAAGATTTATGCCGAGCCAACAATCCTCGTTCAACGGGATGCGGACGGCGTTTATCTTCCAACTCTTCAGTTTGGTGATCAACGATGGCGTGCCGGCCTTGAACGGAAGGCCGAATCCCTGCCCGGCCACACACGCCGACTCAGCGCCCGCTTGGTCGACCCCGATCAACCGGATGGCCCGACCGCTGCCGTCCACCAAGTGGTCGCCGGAGACGCGCACGACCGGGGGGCCCGAGAACCCGACCGTGGCTGATGCAGGTGCCGCCTTGATGGCGCTGAGACCGAGTAGGACCATGGCCAGGGCAGTCAGCACGAGCCCCACCCGCAGGACTGGCAGCCGGCGCCCGCCCGGTTTCGGCGATGGCGACGGCGATGGCGAACGAGTGGATGCGGCCATTGTCGTCTCTCCTCTGTCGAACCGTGGATAACGGAGGGTCGAGCCCCTGAACCTTGACCAACGGGTGCGATCATGCCAGCTCTCGCAGTGTCGGTGCGGTCACCCGTCTTCCGGGCCACGGGTGGTGGCCTGATGCACCGTGGGTACCTGGTGTCGCCGGCGATGAGAGCCGCGTCCGAGCCCCAGCGTAGAGCCCTCAGCCGCCGGACACGCCGAGCACGAACCGAACCGGCGGCCGAATGCCCCTAAAGCTGCCTGATGACGGTGGCCGGGACGCCAGCCACAAGGGTCGCCGGCGGGACATCGTGGGTGACCACCGCACCGGCCGCCACGACGGAATCAGCGCCAACGGTCACGCCGGGCAGGACCGTGGCGGCAGTCCCGATCCAGACATTTGTCTCAATCGTGATGGGCTCGACGGTGATATAGGCCCGTCGTTTGTCCGGCTCGACGGGGTGGCCGGCCGTGACCAGATTGACCTTGTTGGCGATCATGACCTCGTCGGCGATGGAGATGGCCCCGTGACCGGTGAACATGCACTGGTAACCGATGAAGACCGCCCGGCCAACGGTGATGTTCAGCCCGTAATCCGCATAGAAGGGAGGGATGAGGGTGAACCTGTCGCCCACCGGCTTGCCGATCAGCTCCTCGAAGATCTCTCGAACCGAATCCGCGTCGTCCATGCGGAGCCCACTGAGATCGGAGGAAAGTCTGGTGGCCACCTCGATCCGCTCGAAGATGGCTCGGAACTCCGGCGATCTGACCCCGATCCACTGACGTTCGTCCATCCGAATCCCCGACTCCAGGTGCCTTGGTGTCCGGCGAGATTAGGTCGTCGTTCCGTACGGCGGATGGATGCCGAAAAGCCCCCGGGCCCGGGTCAAAAGGCCCGCCGAGCATTCTGGAGCTTGGTCATCCGGACCGGACCGCACCGCCTCACGCGCCTCTTCGGAACGTGCCCGTTGGTGCCCCGTTTCGGCGATGGGTGCCCACGGCCAGGTGGGCATCTTGGAGCCTTTTCTCGAGCATCCCTCCTTGGCGGAAAGTCGGTTGACGGTGCCAAGGTCTTGGCCTACCTTGGCCAGCAGAATCCGTGGGGGGCGGAGGCGGGGCGGATCAACATCCCCATCGGATTCGTTCGATCATCGAAAGAAGGCCCACGATGTTTCGTAAAGCGCTCCTCTTCACGGCGGTCCTCGTGACCATCTTCGGCGTGCTGTTCGTCGCCTCTCAGGAGGCTGCGGTCGCAGTGCCTCTCGCCACCGGGACGGCCGTCTGTCCCGTCACCAGTGGATCGGGAACCCTCAGCCCGGGAATATCAGCGGCAGGCCACGTCGGCGGGGTCAAGATCACCTTCAAGGCCGTACTGGGCCACCCTGGCAGCACGGCGACCTGCGGTGGAGCGGTGGTCACGCCACCGGGCGACCATGTCCTCGGCGGCACGCTCAAGGGAACGGGCTACTACAACCCCCCCACCGCAACAGCCCACGGAAGCTCGTGCGTCAAGTTCGACGGGCCTGACAAAGTGGGGAACATCAAGGTCACCATCGCCTGGATCACCTCCGGACCACCGATCGGCGGCACCCTGATCACCTACACGAACAATGTCGCGTCAGTGGCGGGCCCCGTGAACGGATACGACACCATCACGTTGAAGGCGCCGGTGGCGACCAAAGCGGGGTCCTTCGCGGCTGGTGCCCCCCGCACCACCAAGCTTGTCACCACGATCCCGGCACCCGGACTGCACTGTGTCGGAGCGACGACCGCCTTCAAGATCACCAGCGGCGGCGTCTCCGTCTGACCCAGGAGGAAAGCGCTCCCGAGGTCCGGGAGGTGCCGTTGGAGGTGGCGTGGTGTCGTCTTCGATGGTCGACCTGGCCCGTCATCCGGCCCGGGGTTCGGACCGGGTGACGGGCCACAGGCGTCGGTCCACCTGCCGCGTGTCATGATCTGAAGGCAGGAGATCCTGCCCCGGCCATGGAGGCAAGTGTGAGCGAGACCAGTGGAGCACAGGACGGCGATGACCTCGAGGTCGTAGAAGTCGAGAGCGGGGGCGTCGATGACGACGGAAACGCCGTGATCGACGATCTGGTCGTGGCCGTGGACAAGGACGGCAAGGTCGTCGCCTCGGACGAGACGGTCGCCATCGTGACGGCCGACGGTGATGTGGTCATCGACGAGACCATCTCGGTGGTGGGTGACGATGGCCAGTTGCATGCCATCGAGGAGGACATCACCGTCCTCGAGGCTGAGGACAAGGAGTAGGGGCGGGGGCTCCCCGACCGGTTCCACCTACCGGCTGGCGGGCGCCTTCACCTGGAAGGCGTCCCGGTGGCCCGGCAAACCTCTTCTTCGCCTCCGGGGGCGATTCCGGCACGGAGATCACCTGCGCCAGCACCCCGGATGCGTCAGTGGCCCGATTCTGGCCGCTCTTCGGGAGTCGCCAGGATCGGCGCCGACGATGTCACACAGGTTCGGTCTGACGGGTTTCAGCTGCGGAGCGGAGAGCGCGGCAGGAATGTCGAGCCGCTTTACAGCTCCGAGGCCAGCCGCTTCGCCTGGGCTTGGGTGAATGAGCCCGAGATCTGGACCTGTCCGTTGAACAAGCTGAACGACGACTGGGTCGGTTGGGTGATCGGAGCTGAGATCACCTGGCCGTTGAGATCGACCCCGATGATCTGATGGAATTCCCGAATAGCAAAGGCATCCCACCGTTCGGAGCCGCGGGGAGTGAAGACGACGTCGACCAACCACTGGCCGTCGACGTGTTGGGTGGTGGCCGACTGGATGGCGGCACTGGTCACCGCGGCCGGGCCGAGGACGTAGCGAGTGGTCCCCATCGCCGCCGTCCCCGGAAGCAGGACGGTCGAGCCGTTGTCCACACGGGCCGGTACCGTGGAGGGATAGGTGGCGAACTGAGGATCTTCCGGGACAGACGAGCTGACGCTATAGCCGTTGACATTGCCGGACTGCGGAGTCACGGAGAGGTTCGAGGCGGTCAGCGCAGATGAGGGCGAGCAGGAGGGCAGGGGGCCGGTGGAAGGCGCCTGACCCGACGCCAAGGCAAATGGCGGGGCGTAACAGAGCGCCGGGCGAAACGTGAGGTTGACGTGAGGATGCCCGGCTCCGATAGCCGAGGCGGGAAGGGCCGTCGGCTTCACCGAGCCCCCGCCGCCGCGTCCCACGACCAAGCCCAACGTGAGGCCGATGAACAGCAACAGGACCAGTGACACGATTCCGGCCACCAGCCACCTCCGCCGCTGGCGCTGCTTCGCCTCCCGAAAGAGAAGTTGGGCCTCATGGCTCGGGGTCGCGTCGGTGTCGTCGCTCCCACTCCGTGGCGGAGCATCGATGGTCGTCACGGCCGACCTCGCCTGTCGGAGTCCATGGGACTACTATGACTAGTACCATGCTCTGTGTCAAGATCGATCGATCAGAACCGGTTGCCCTCCACGATCAGGTCGCGGCTGAGATACGCCGGGCCACCGCCGACGGAGAGGCGGGCCCGGGCGAACGTCCCCCCCTGGCCAAAGACATCGCCGCCGTGCTCGGGGTGAACGAGAACACCGTGCTCAGAGCTCTGCACATCCTTCGAGACGCAGGCCTCGTCGAGTTCGGGCACGGCAACGGCATCACCGTCGCCGGAACCGCGCCCATCGGGGTGCCGTCCTTCGCCAGGTCCGGGAACTCGTCGATTTGGCCCGCCACCAGGGCTACCGCCGGGAAGAGGTGATCGGGATGATCGGGGCGCTGCCGTTGGCGAAGCCGATTCCGACCCTCGGTGGAGCCGCGGTGGCCCGGCGGTCACTTACGAATCGTGAAACCTCTGGCTGTTGGTTCTGCCCATCCTGAACTTCGGGGCCGGCTTCTGAGGAGTGGCCAGCGATTTGTCCAGTGCGGACTTTCGTTGCCGGAGCGACTGAATCTCGGATCGGAGGGCGAGCAACTCCTCCTCCGATCCTCGAAGCTCGGACAGTTCGGCGCTGAGAGGCCCGGCGGCGGCCAGGAGGTCGTCCCGCTCCCGCCTCAGCGTCGGAACCTGCCCGGTCAGGTCGCGCAGCTCCGTCCGGAGGGCATCCCGTTCCTGTCGCATGGTCGGAACCTGCCGGGCCAGGTCCCGTACCTCCGCGCGCAGATCGTCCCGTTCGCGCTGCAGGCTCGGCACCTCTCCCGCCAGATCGCGCACTGTCGTCCGGAGATCGTCCCGTTCCCGGCGCAAGGCCGGAAGCTGCCCGGTCAGGTCGCGCAGTTCGGTCCGCAGGACGTCCCGCTCCTGCCGCATCGTCGGCACCTGCCTGGCCAGGTCCCGTACCTCAGCCCGGATCTCGTCCCGTTGCCGCCGCAGGGTGGGAATCTGCGCGGTCAGATCACGCAGTTCGCTCCGCAGGTCATCCCGTTCCTTGACCGCCGGGTCGGCCATGGCTTCGAACAGCGCGGCCGCCTCGGCATCGAGATCGGGCTTCCCGGAGTCTCCCCGGTTTCCCCCCGGTTCAGGACCGGAGAGAGGCACGAGTTCCGGAACCCGTGCCGGAGCTGGGCGGACCCGGGTTGCCGTCGGCGTCGACGGTGCCGTCGAGGCCACCCGGGCCTCGGCCCGGGCCATGTGACCCGTCCAGGTCTGGCCGTCCCACCACCGCAGGATGCTCGGAACGTGCAGGTCGGGGTACCAACCCGATGGAGCCGTTACGTCAGTCATTGCCGCCTCGATCTCGCCTTCCGCCCCTGCGCAGGACTCGCCGTCAGTGGAACTCTAGAGTCGATCCGGCTCCGGGTGGGTGACCTTCATGAACCCGCTGATGACACCACCGAAGCGGGGGGCGGCGGAGCCGGGCCGGGCGGTGGGCGGTCGGGCGGCCCGGCGGGGGGAGGGGCCGGCGGTGCCGGTCAGAAGCGTCCCGGGCCGCACGGACCGACAAGGCCGGTCAGCGCGACCTGGCCTCGAGCATCTCCCGCGGGCCCCCGTCGGCGGCGGTGGATCGACCAGCCAGAAACGCCTCGATGGCGTCGCCGTCCAGCGGTCGGGCGAAGAGGTACCCCTGGCCGCTGTCACACTGCTCCCGTTCGAGCTGCGACCGCTGTTCCGTCTCCTCGATCCCTTCGGCCAGGGTCTCGAGGCCGAGCGACTTGCCCAGCTGGACCAGGGTCCGAACCAACGCCCCGGACTCCGGCGAGTCCGCCATGGTCGAGATGAACGACCGGTCGATCTTGAGGATGTCGATGGGAAACTGCTGGAGATAGGCGAGTGAGGAGTAGCCGGTCCCGAAGTCGTCGATGGCGATACGCACGCCGGTCTCTTTGAGCGCGGCCAACCGGGGGACGACGGCGGACACGTTTCTCATGATGGACGTCTCGGTGATCTCGACGATGAGGGAGCGGGCATCGAATCCGGACGACTCCAGGGCGCGCCGGATGTCTCCGATCAACTGGTCGGTCTCCAGCTGCCGGGCCGAGACATTCACGGAGACGTGAAGGTCGTAGCCCAATGAGCGCCACCGTGCCCCTTGCCGGCACGCCTCTTCGAGGACCCACCGTCCGACATCGGTGATCATCCCGGAGTCTTCGAGGATGGGGATGAAGGCGTCCGGCTGGACGACACCCCGGTCAGGGTGCCGCCAGCGCAGCAGGGCCTCGACCCCGATCGTCTCACCGGTTCTGAGATTGAAGATCGGTTGGTAGTTGAGGAAGTACTGCCGGCCGGAATAGGCCACGCGGAGGTCCATCTCCAACAGATGCCGGTCCTGGACCGCCGTGTGCATCTCCGGCCGGAAGACCACGGCGCGGTCCTTGCCCGCCGCCTTGGCCTGGTAGAGGGCGATGTCTGCGTCACGGAGGAGTTCGGTGGCCGAGGGCCGCAGGCCGGCGGCGATCCCGATACTGGCCGTCAGCCGCAGCGGGTTGCCGACCTCCAGCTCGAACGGGGCACGGAGGATCTCGAGCAGGCGGTCGGCGACCAACTCGGGCCCCGCGTCCATGGTCGTCCCATCGACGAGCACGACGAACTCGTCGCCGCCCAGACGCCCGATGCTGTCACTCTCACGCATGGCGGCCGACAGCCTGGCCGCCACGGACTGCAGGAGCTGGTCGCCCACGGCATGGCCGAGGGTGTCATTGACATCTTTGAACCCGTCGAGATCGATGAACAGGGCGGCCACCGGCACGTAGGTGCGGCGGGCCCGGGCCAACATCTGCTCGGTCCGGTCGAGGATCAGCGCACGGTTGGGCAGCCCGGTCAGCGTGTCGTGCACGGCCTGGAACACGATCTGGTCGAGCAGCTGGGCATTGCTGATGGAGATGGATGCCTGGGCGGCCAGACCCTTCATCCGATCGGCCAACCGGGGGGTGATGGCCAGTCGCTCCGGGCTGGACATCACGCTCGACACGATGTAGCCGATCGTGTTTCCCGACACACTGATGGGCGCAGACACGGCGGTCAGGGTCCCCACCTCGGACGGGGCCCGCTCCACGAGCCCGTACTCGGTCACCGCCCCCACCTCGTCGGCCGTGAAGATCCGGTCGCTGATCGAGGCCAGCACCTCGTCGGGGTAGCCGTGGGAAGCGACCAGTCGGAACCGACCGTTGCCCGAACCCTGCCAGCTCCCGTCGTCCAGGATCAGGGCGACTCGATCGCAGTCGATGACGTCGGGAACCGCCCGGACCACCTTCGCCGCCATCTCCTCGGTGCTCACGATCTCGGCCAACGACCGGGACAGCTCGAGGAGCACCTGGGCGGTGTTGGCCTGGTGGCGGGCTTCCTCCAGGGCATCGCCGGCATCGAGGGCGGCCGCGGCCAGGCGGCCGTATGTCTCGAGGGCATTTCGGGCCTGGGAGGTGAAGATGCCGCCGTGCATGCCGATGGCCAGCACGCCATAGTGGTGCCGGGCGGACACGACATCGACGACATCGACGTCGTGGCGGCTGTCGCCCCCGGCCAACAGGTCGTTGGCGATCTCCGCCGCCTCTGATTGGGAGAGTCCGACCGAGAAGATCTTGCTGGGGCTCCCCGGGACGCGGGGTTCCAGCGCCATCAGTGCACCGCCCGCCCCGGCGGCCCGCATCGACGAGCGGACGATGCCCTGGAGGACGTCCTCGTAGCGTTCGTTCGAGGCCAGGTCGGTCACCATGCCCTGCAGCTGCTCGAGTCGGGCCTCGAGGAGCTGGGTGCGCACCTCGAGGTACTCGGCACGCGCCGCCGCCTCGTCCCCTTCCTCCCAACGAAGGCGGAACAGACAGGCGCTGTCCCCGCGGCACTGACACTCCTCCTCGACGACCTTGGCCGGCTTCAGTCCGAAGAAGAGCGGGATCAGCGCATACTGTCCGGCCGCGAACTCACAGAACTCGGGAAAGGGTTCGAAGCCGTCGATGAAGTGCTCACGGATGGTCCACTCGGTCGGCCCGATCTCGGTGGTCTCATAGCGCCGGATCGGCACCATCGCGTTCGAGTCGGTGGTGCCGGCGAGGACGTCCCCGGGTGAGCCGAGGGCCTGGACCGTCTCGGCGATCTCCGTATCGATGAGCCGGATCGGTTCGGCCCGCCGCTCCCTGGCCCCGGGGGTGGCGTCCAGCTCGACCTTGGCCTCTTGGAGCAGCCGCTTGAACTGATCGTAGGAGCTCCAGGACGACGAGGTCTTGAGCTCATCGAGGCTTCGCTCATCCCCGGCCCGGTGCAGCACATCCCGGATGGCCTCCTCCGACAACGTGGCTTGCAGCGAGTCCATCAACATGTTGGTGTAGAGACCCGAGATGTGGTGCGCTGGTGCCACGGCAGCATCGGTCGCCATCCCAGAGAGATCGGCTGCTTGGACCTCCTGCTTTAACCCGGGCCGCGTTCCTACTGCGCCCGCCGCTCCTTCGACGCCCACTCGGCCTTCGAGGCCTTCGACCTCCGCTCCTTGGCCGCCGGACTGAACCGGTGCTCTGCACCCTGTGGGGTGATGCCGCCCACCGCCTCGCCGATCTCCCGCCAACTGGCCCCGTCCCGTCGGGCGTCCTCGGCCGACATCTGGCACAGCCGCTCAGCCGAGCGGCGGAGGTGGTCGGCGAATCGCAGGGCGGCCAACGAGGCCGCCGGCTGACCGGGCGCGTCCGCCACCGCCTCGTTCCGGCCGCGCTCGAGACAGAGGTCGGCGATCGATTGGGGAGTTGGGGGCACCCGCTCACCGTAACGCCTTCCCGTCGGGGTTTCAACTATGTGTTGACAACCATGTGTTGATATCTCTAGGCTTCAACACATGGTTGAGCTGGGGGTGGCAGGCCCCAACCGGTGCAGTCCCCGGATCCTCATCACCAGGTTGGCGGTGATGGTCACCACCCTGGTGCTTGTGGTCCTGGCCACCGGCTCCCCCCTGACAACCGGCCGCGCCGACGCCTCGGCCTCCCCGGGGCGCGGCTCCGTTCCGAGGTCCGCCGGCCTGGTGACGAAGGACACGGTCGAGCGGACGCCGGTGCGGCCGGCGCCCAGACCGGCGGCCGTCCCTCAGCGACGGACCCATCCCGCCGCCGCCCCGACGTCCGCCACCACCTCCACGGTCCCTCCGTCGACCCCGTCCACGGCGGCCCCTCCGACGCCCACCACGGTGACCGAACCGGTCACAGCACCTCCTCCCGCCCCCACGACCGCCGCGGTCACACCGGCGGCGGCGGACGTGGCCGCGCTGGTTGGCGAGGTGGAGAAGGCCGGGATCGAGCCGGGGCCGAACTGGAGCTGGAGCATGGGGAACCCGTCCACCGCCTGCGGGGCCATCCCTGACCCGACCGTCGCCACCGGATGCACGTCCGGCGCGCCCGGCGCGGCCACCACCGTGTTCAGCGGGTCCCCCACCCTGGCGCTGGTGGCCCATGAGCTGGCCAACGCGGAAACCGAGAACGATGCCGTGCCCAGCCTGGTAACCGAAGTCAGCACCGCGGAAGCCGGGACCTCATGGTCGCCGATCGACGCGGTGGCCTCCTGTCTGGTCGAGCACTTCATGGGTTTCCAGGACAACGCCGCGGGGACCTGGCAGTGCCCGGCCGATCTGGCCTCGACGGTGGCCGCGGACATCCACGGGACCGCGGCCGCCTCGTCCCCTGGAGCGGCGAACTGACGGGTGCCTGCCCCGCGGGTCAGCCGTCAATCGCCGCCGGGGCTCAGGTGGGGCCGGCCGTCACATGCGGCACGGAGAGGCCGCCCACCCCGGCCGACGTCGGGACGACGGCCACCAGCGACGTGTAGACCACCACGTTGGAGAGGTAGCTGCCCGTCTGGTGATCGAACGTGCCGCCGCAGGTCACCAGCTGCAGGGCACTGGAGCCGTGCGATGTGTAGACCCGGTCGGCGGGGAAGTCGGGCTTCGAATACTGGACGACGGCGTTGACGACGAATTGGGCCACCACGCCATCAGTGAGGCTCACATCGACCAGGTCGCCGGAGGCCAGGGTCCGCAACTCGAAGAACACACCCGGGCCGGTGAAGTTGTCGACGTGGCCCAGGATGACCGCCGACCCCAGCTGACCGGGGGTCGGGCCCAGCCGGAACCAACCCGGCTGCACGATGTTGTCCGGAACCTGGACCGACCCGTCGGGGTTGACGCCGAGGGACGACAACGACACCGACAGACCGATGGCCGGGATGTGCAGGGCCACCGGTACCGAGCGGGCGGTGGACAGCGCCTTCACCATGGCCGGGACCCGGACCGCCGCCTTTCTGGCTGCGGCCGACGGCGCCGGCGCCGGCAGCGGGTGGTCGCTGCCCCGGAGCCCCACGGTGAGGGTCACGACGCCGACGAGGAGCAGCGTGGTCGTGGCCACCCACCACAGCCGGTGTCTCGGCCGGAGCCGGCGCCCCGGTCCGGTCGGGTCGGTCGACGTCATGCATCTCCAGAGGTCCCGACCGGCGCCGGCAGCACCCGGCGCCTGCGGACAGCGAGCGCGGCCGTCCCGGCCGCCCCGGCCAGAGCCAGCGCGCCGAGGACGACAAGGCCGTTGTCACGGGCGTGGGCGGCGCCACCGAGCCCGGTGTGGGGGAAGCCGACGGGAACCACGCCGGTGCCGGTCGCGCCCGAACCCGTCGTGCCCACACCGCCCGACGTCCCCGATCCGGTCCCGGCCGATCCGGCGGTCGTGGCCCCGGTGCCGGCCGTCCCCGCCGCGGTTCCTCCCGAACCGCCACCCGATCCACCGGTGCCGGTCCCGCCCGTTCCACCGGTGGTCCCGCCCGTTCCACCGGTCGTGGTGGTGGGGGTGGTGGTGGCCGGCGTCGTGGTGGTGGTCGTGGCCGAGACCGTGGCCGGGAGACAGGTGGCCGGCGCGGTGATGGTGTTGGCGTCGAGGGTGACCGCGGCGTTCCGGGCCAGGATCCGTCCCTGCACCGTCGCGGTGGAGTCGAGCGTGGCCGATTGCAGGGCCATGAGGGTCCCGACGAAGGTGCTGCCGGAGCCCAGGGTGGCCGAGCTGCCGACCGTCCAGAACACGTTGCAGGCCTGGGCACCACCCTCGAGACGGACGACACTCCCCGACGCGGTGATCAGGCTGGAGGACGCATTGAAGATGAAGACCCCGTTGCCGTTCAGGACCAGGGGACTGGCCGCGGTGATGTTGGCCGTGGCCGCGGCGCCGAAGTCGTAGACGCCGGGGGTGAGCGTCTTGCCGCCGAGTTGGTTGTCGGTCGTGGCGTAGCTGGTGGTCGCCGGTTGATTCTGGGCGGACACGAAAGCGTTGGTCAGGTCGGTCTTCGCCGTCGTCAGCAGCCCGGGGTCATTGATCGAACCGAGGGGGCCGGCGGCATTGGTCGAATAGATGGTTCCGGTGACCTGCAGCTGGGTCAGTCCGCTGTAGTAGCTGCCCGCGGCCGGGCTCAGGCCCACATCGCCGGTGATGGACGAGGTGGGAACGTCGGTGACCTCCGATCCCCCCAACACGGCAAAGGGTGCGGCCGTGGCCAGGTTGACGGTGGTGGCGGCCGAGGACAGCGGGACGAAGGCGGTCCCGACCAGCACGAGCGAGGCGCCGGCGATACCGAGGACGGACGCCGCGCCCAGCCGCCCGCGTCTGGAATCGGGGCGGGGGCCCGGATGCACCGGCTGTCGGCACCGCCGGGACCGACGGGTTGGGCGCGACAAGCGCGACAGGTACGCAGAGCTGGAACGGAGAAGCGGCATGTCGGAAGACCTTCTGCAGACCCGAAATAGATAACCGTTGGTCACGGACGTCCGGGGGTGCACTCCCGACAATACTCTGGTATTCCATAACTAGCAATTATTTTCGTATGTCTGTTACCGTTTCCCGATGGCCGAGTGGAACTTCCTCACCAACCACGGGCGGGCACTGCTGTGCATCGCCCAGGATCCCGAGGTTCGTCTGCGGGAGATCGCCGACACCCTCGGGATCACCGAACGCAGTGCCTACAGCATCGTCAGCGATCTGGCCGACGCCGGCTACATCGTGAAGGAACGGGATGGGCGACGGAACCGCTACCACATCCAACTCCACCTGCCCCTCCCGAACGTTCCCAATCGGGATCAGGCCATCGGCGAAGTCCTCAGCGTCCTCACCGGCAAGCCCATGGCGAGCGCCGTGGCCAAGTCGGGCAAGCCCACCAGGTCGGGCAAGACCACCAAGCGCGCCAAGCGCTGAGGCTGGCCGAGGAGCAACCCGTGCCACCCTTCGTGGGCACCGGCGGTCCGCGGTCCGGGTGGTCAGGGCAGCCGTCAGGAGGTGAGGTCTCAGTCGGTGCGGACGGTCCGCGACAGGACGCATTCGGCCAGCGCGTCGGCCAACCGCGGTGACTCGTCCACCTCCAAGGTGGCGATAGCGATGCGGATGCCCGGCGGCGACGCCAGACGGAACCGGTCGCCGGGGCTCACGGCCCAGCCCCGCTGGAGGAGGCCCGACACGACGGCCTGCTCGTCGCTCACCGGCACCCAGGTGGTCAGGCCCGACGTCGCCGTCGAATGCAGGCCGCGGCCGGCCAGCGCCGCGGCCAACGCGGCACGACGCTTCCCGTAGGTGGCGGCCGCTTGAGCCAGGAGGTCGCCCACCTCGGGTGATGCCCACAGTTCGGCCACCGTGTCCTGCAACAGGTAACTGACCCAGCCGGCACCGAGCGCCTGACGGCCCTCGACGCGGCCCACCGTGGTCGGGTCACCGGCCAGGACGGCGAGCCGAAGATCGGGGCTGAGCCACTTGGACACCGAGCGGATCGTGGCCCAGCGCTCCCTGCCCCTGCACACCGTCCGGGCCGGCACCCCCGCCGCCGGGCCGGCATGGTCGTCCTCGATGACGAGGAGATCGGGATGCCGGGACAGGACCGCCTCGAGTCGGACGACCCGGGCCGCGTCCCACGCCGTGCCCGTCGGATTCTGCGCCCGTGGGGTGACCAGGACGGCATCGGCACCCCGGCCCAGGGCGGCATCGAGCCGGTCGGGACGGATGCCCCGCTCGTCCACCGCCACCGGGACCACCTCCATGCCCAGGGCCACCAGCAGGTCGAGGGAGGCCGTGTACCCGGGGTCCTCGACGACCACCCGGTCGCCCGGATGCAACCACGCCCCGAGCACGCGTTCGACGCCGTCCAGGGCTCCACCGACCACAGCCAACGCCCTCCCGTCGATCCCGTCGGCCTCGAGCTGCGGGCCGGCCACCCGGGCCAGCCGGGGTGAGACCGGCGGCGCGCCGTAGCCCCGCGAGACGGTGGCCGGAGTCGTCAACCGGGGCAGGAGATCGGGAGCAGGTCCACCGGTGCGCAGATCCCGGACCCCGACGGGCACGGCCATAGGCAGCCGGGAAGACACCGGCGGTTGCCGCCGGACGTGGGTGCCCCGGCGTCCCGATCCGACCACCACCCCCCGCCGCTGCAGCTCGCGGTAGGCGTTGGCCACGGTCGACGGACTCACGCCGAGGTCGGCGGCCAGGCCCCGCACCGTGGGCAGCCCGTCCCCCGGTGCGAGCTCGCCCCGCCGGATCGCGTCCTCGACGCTCCGGGCGATGTCCCTGGCGGTCTCCCCGGTCACGCGGTATTGTACTGCATGATTCACAGTTTGTACTATAACAAATCCACACCGGAGTCGGGGCATGGCTGAGCCGACTGCCGAAGACCTGGCCGGAGGCGGCCGAGCCCCCGGCAGACCCGGATTTCAGCCGGTCGGCGCACCGGTCACCCCGCCGACGGCCAGGGTCAAGGTCAAGCGGCTGGCCGAACGGGGCCGGTACGACCGGGCCACCATCGAGGCCATCCTGGACGAGGGCTTCGTGTGCCACGTGGGCTACGTGACCGACACCGGTCCCGTGGTCATCCCCACCGCCTACGCCCGGATCGGGGACCGGCTCTACCTGCACGGGGCGCCGGCCAACGCCACCCTCCGCCACGCCTCGTCGGACCTGCCCGTCTGCGTCACGGTGACCCTGGTCGACGGCCTGGTCATCGCCCGCGCCGCCTTCCACCACTCGATCAACTACCGGTCGGTGGTCGTCTACGGGACGGGCACGGAAGTGACCGACATCGAGGAGAAGCGGACCGCCCTGGCCGCGGTCGTCGAGCACATCGTGCCCGGTCGGGGCGCCGATGCCCGACCTCCGACCTCGGCCGAGCTGCGTGGCACCCGCGTGGTCCGGGTGCCGTTGGACGAAGCGTCGGCCAAGATCCGCGCCGGTGGGCCGAAGGACGATGCCGAGGATCTCGCCCTCCCGGTGTGGGCCGGCCTGGTGCCGCTGCGGATGGTCCCCTCCGCCCCCGTCGCCGACACCGACCATCCGGTGGCAGCGGCCACCCCCGGCTACCTGACCGACTACGCCCGGCCTCCGGGGCCGTCGGCAGGTCCCTAGACTTTCGTGATGGCCCTCGAGCTGACCGTGGTCGACTCCTTCACCGACCGGCCGTTCACCGGCAACCCGGCGGCGGTCACCGTCGTCAACGAGTTTCCCGACGATGCCCGGATGCTGCAGGTGGCGGCAGAGATGAACCTGGCCGAAACGGCCTTCGTGGTCCCGAGGTCGGACGGCGACCACGACCTGCGCTGGTTCACGCCTGCGGTCGAGGTGGACCTGTGCGGCCATGCCACCCTGGCCGCGGCCCACGTGCTCGGTGGTCCGGCCCGGTTCCACACCCGGAGCGGCGTCCTCTCCTGCTCCTTTGCCGCCTCGGGCCGGATCGAGATGGACTTCCCGGCCACCCCGCCGTCCGAAGCCGATCCCCCACCCGATCTTTCCATCGAGGAGATCAAGTGGTTCGGCCGGGGCCGGTTCGACGTCCTCATCGAGCTGGCCGATGCCGGGACGGTGCGGGAGTTCGAGCCCGACCTGGTGGAGCTGGCCGCCCTCGGGGGCCGGGCCGTCATCATCACCGCGCCGGGCGATCGCGCCGGGGTCGACTGCGAGAGCCGGGTCTTCGGTCCCAACGTCGGTATCCCCGAGGACCCGGTGACCGGGTCGGCCCACTGCACGCTGGCCGTCCACTGGGGCGATCGCCTGGGCCAGACCGAGCTGGTGGGCCACCAGGCCTCGGCCCGGGGTGGGACCGTCCACATGCGCCGGGAGGGCGACCGGGTCGTCCTCGGGGGCCAGGCGGTGACGGTGTCCACCGTCGAGATGGTGGCCTGACCCCACCAGGGTTCGGCGGCGCGCGGCGCCGGTCGTCCAGACCGTAGGATCCGTCGAAACGCCAACCCGGGAGGAATCA
Organism: uncultured Acidimicrobiales bacterium; assembly: GCA_963713625.1. Classification (GTDB taxonomy): domain Bacteria; phylum Actinomycetota; class Acidimicrobiia; order Acidimicrobiales; family RAAP-2; genus Bog-756. The sequence goes on from CAVQMN010000004.1 coordinate 384,108, forward strand.
CCATGGACATGGAGTATCGACGCCTGGGCCATTCCGGCCTGAAGGTCAGCGTGCTTTCCTTCGGATCGTGGGTGACCTTCGGGCCGCAGCTGTCCGGCAACCTGGCCGAAGACTGTCTGGCCGCGGCCTACGACGCCGGCGTGAACTTCTTCGACAATGCCGAGGCGTACTCGGCGGGGGAATCCGAGCGCATCATGGGCGAGGCCATCGCCAGTCTCGGTTGGCCGCGCCACTCCTACGTACTGTCGACCAAGCTCTTCTGGGGGCTCCACCCGAGCGTCAACATGCGCAACACCCTCAACCGCAAGTACCTGATGCAGGCCATCGACGGCTCGCTGGAGCGCCTCGGTCTCGACTTCGTCGATCTCGTCTACTGCCACCGGGCCGACCCGGAGACGCCCATCGAAGAGACCGTCTGGGCCCTCTCGGACATCATCTCGAGCGGCAAGGCCCTGTACTGGGGGACATCGGAGTGGTCGGCCGAGGAGGTGCGCGAGGCGTGGGACATCGCCGACCGGCACAACCTGCACAAGCCGGTGGTCGAACAGCCCCAGTACAACCTGTTCTGGCGCGACCGGGTGGAGAAGGAGTACGCCCCCCTCTACGACGGGATCGGCCTCGGTCTCACCACCTGGAGCCCACTGGGCTCGGGCCTGCTGAGCGGGAAGTATCTCGACGGGGTGCCCGAGGGGTCGCGCGCCACCCTTCCCGGCTATGAGTGGCTGGCCAAGATGCTCACCGACCCGGAGCGCAACGCCAAGGTGCGCAACCTCCAGGGGATCGCCACCGAGCTCGACTGCTCGCTGGCCCAGCTGTCCATCGCCTGGTGCGCCAAGAACCCGCACGTCTCCTCGGTGATCACCGGCGCCAGCCAGGTCGAACAGGTCCATGAGAATCTGGCCGCGTTGGCTGTCCTGCCCAAGCTCACCGACGAGGTCATGACCCGCATCGAGGCGACCATCGCCTGAATCCGAAGGGTCAGCCGCCCCGGTCGCCGTCGGGATCCCGGCCGGCCAGACGGGCCTGCGCCAGGGCCGTGCGGTTGACGTGACGGGCCACGTATACCGAGAACACCGCGGCCGGGATCTCCACGAAGACGGCCAGGAGCAAGGCCTCGAAGAACTGGTCGCGATGCCCGGAGGTGGTCATGTCGAACCAGGCGTCGACCACGAGCAGCGTGGCGGTGGCCGTGGCCGCGAACTGCACCCGTTGATCCACCCGGAACGCCATATAGGCGGTGCGGATGATGGCCAACACCAACAACAGGTCGAATCCCACCCAGGCCGCCCGGTAGTGGAGGTCGAACTGCCGTCGGGGCAGGGTCACGGCCAGGAACCCGATCCACGGTAGGAGGATGACGGCCGCTCCGGTGTAGAGCCAGGCCAGGAGACGGGCCCGGCGTCGACTCTCGGGAGGGACCCCGACCGGTGGGTCCGACCGCGGCGGATGGTGGGCCGCGTCGCTCACCACTGACTCCCGTCAGCCGTTGCCGGGGCCGGCCCGCCGGTCACGGGGTGGGACGGGAACGGCGGGCATCGTCGAGCAGCGAGCTGCGCTCCAACGCCGCGGCCTCCAGGGCCTCCTGGGTGGCCACGCCCACCACCGTCGGGATCCGGTGCCAACTGCCGTCGGACTCGAGCGACCACGACTGCCGGTCGTCGGCCAGGTTGAGCTCGATGATCTCTCCGAGCTGGACCACGGCGTCAGGGTCGGCCACCGGAATCATGGCTTCGACCCGCCGATCGAGGTTGCGGCGACGCAGATCGGCCGATCCGATGTAGTAGCTGGCCGGACGCCCGCCGGCGCCGCCGAAACGGAGGATACGCGAGTGCTCGAGGAACCGGCCGACGATGGAGCGGACCCGGATGGTGTCCGACAGGCCGGGCACTCCCGGTCGCAGGCAGCAGATGCCGCGGATGATGAGGTCGATGGGCACGCCGGCCTGTGAGGCCCGGTAGAGGGCGTCGATGACCGCCACGTCGTCGAGGCCGTTGACCTTGATCACGATCCGGCCGTCGGGTCCCGCCTTGGCCTCTTCGTCGATGGATTCGACCACCCGGTCGCGGATGCCACCCGGTGAGGTGACCAGTTCCTGGTAGTGGGGCGGCTGGCTGAACCCGGTGATGTAGTTGAAGAAACGGGTGACGTCGGCTCCGAGCGCCGGTCTCGACGAGAGCACACCGAGGTCCTCGTACATCCGGGCCGTCTTCGGGTTGTAGTTGCCCGTGCCCACATGGCAGTAGAGCCGGACGGCATCACCCTCCTGACGGACCACCAGGGTGGTTTTGGCGTGGGTCTTGAGCCCCATCAGGCCGTAGATCACGTGGGCGCCGGCCTCTTCCAGGGCACGGGCCCAACCGATGTTCGCCTCCTCGTCGAAGCGGGCGGTCACCTCGACCAGCACGGCCACCTGCTTGCCGTGCTCGGCCGCCCTGACCAGCGCGGCCACCACCGGACTGTCGCCCGAGGTCCGGTAGAGGCACTGCTTGATGGCCAGGACGTGGGGGTCGTCGGCCGCCTCGTTCATCATCTCCTCGACCGATGCGGAGAACGAATCGTAGGGGTGGTGCACGAGGACGTCCTGGCGGTCGAGGACACTGAAGATACTGTCCACCTCCTCCCGGTCGACGGTGGCGAAGGCGGGGGGGATGAGCGGCGTCCACGGTTCGTCGTGCAGCTCGGGACGGTCGAGGGCGTGGATGGCCCACAGGCACTCGAGCCCCAACGGCCCCGCGAAGCGGTAGACGTCGTCCCGGTCGAGTCCGAGCTCCTCGGTGAGGCGTTCCACCGGCCCTTCGGACGTCCTCGAGTCGATCTCCAGGCGGACCACGGGCAGGAAGCGGCGCCGGCGGAGCTCCTCTTGGAGGGCCAGGAGCAGATCGTCGGCCGCGTCGTCGTCGAGGGCCAGGTCGGCATCACGGGTGACCCGGAAGATGCACGGTGCGCCGACGTCCATCCCCGGGAACAGTTCATCGATGAACGCCACGAGAGTCTGTTCGAGCGGGATGAACCGATCGCCGCCGGGCAGGGGCAGCAGCCGGGCCACATTGGGCGGCACTTTGACCCGGGCGAACCGTGACGTGCCGTCTTTGCGGTTGCGGACCTCGACGCCGACGTTGAGCGAGAGGTTGGAGATGTAGGGGAACGGATGGCTCGGATCCACGGTGAGCGGGGTCACCACCGGAAGGATCAGCCGATCGAACACCTCGTGGAGGTAGGTGCGGTCGGCGTCATCCAGGGCCGCCCAGTCGCACAGCTCGATGCCCTCGCTCTTCAGGCTCGGGCCCAGCTGTTCGAGGAGCAGCACCTCTTGGCGGCGCACCATCCGCTCCAACGAGTCGCGGACGTCACGGAGCAGTTTGTCGGGCGTGCTGCCGTTGAGGGCCAGGCTTTTGATACCGGCCACCACCTGGCGGCGGAGACCGGCCACCTGCACCTGGAAGAACTCATCGATGCGCTCGCTGAACAGGACGAGGAACTTCACCCGCTCGAGCAGGGGCACGTCGGGATCGGCGACCAGGTCGAGGAGGCGGTCGTTGAAGTCGAGGTCAGACAGCTGCCGGGCAAAGTACCGAGGATCCGGGCCCTGCCCGAACTCCTCTTTCAGGCCCCGCACGGTCTCGATGCTCATTGACCAACGATAGCAATCAGCTCCGATCGGCCCAGCGGGGTCGTCGTTCGGCCGCCGGCTCTCCGTCCCGATCGAGCCGGACTGAGTCCGGATCCGGTCGGCACCCACCAAGGGGCCGGTGCGGTCGGTGGTGGCCGTGAGGGACAATGGGAGCCCCGCCCCGAGGTGATGAAAGGCCTACGCCGTGACTGATGACCGCACCATCGAAGTGATCGTGGAAATTCCCAAGGGAAGCAGGAACAAGTACGAGTACGACCACGAGCGCGACGTCATCCGGCTCGACCGGCGCCTCTTTTCGGCCACGTTCTATCCGGCCGACTACGGATTCGTCCCCGACACCCTGGCCGAGGACGGGGATCCGCTGGATGTCCTGGTCCTCCTGGATGAACCCACCTTCCCGGGATGCCTGGTCGAATGCCGCCCGGTCGGAGTCTTCTGGATGACCGACGAAAAGGGACCGGATGCCAAAATCATCTCGGTGGCGTGCGGCGATCCCATGTGGGAATCGGTGCGGGACCTCGAGGGCCTTCCACCTCTTCTCACCCGGGAGATCGCCCACTTCTTCGACGTCTACAAAGACCTCGAGCCGGGCAAGCTGACCAAGGTGGGCGGGTTCGACGGGGTCGAGGCGGCGTGGGACGAGATCGCCCGTTCGTTCGCCCGCGCCAGAAAAGCGGAGGCCTGAGCCGGGTCCGACGGCTGGCCGGGGCCGATGACCCGGCGCTTCGCTCAGCCCAGAACCTGGGCCTTGGCCGCGGCGAACTCCTCGTCGGTCAGCGCGCCCGAATCGTGCAGGGAGGCCAGCTGGGTCAACCGGGAGATGGTGTCGTCCCCGGCCGGTGGGGCGGGCGCAGGGGCGGCGGCCGGAGCGGGGGCGGCTGGCGCCGCGGCGGCCGGTTGCTCACCCTGGGCCTGGGCCGCCTGGGCCTGGTTGGCCTTATTGGTACCCGCCTTGGCTCCCATGTAGGCGACGCCCCCGACGGCGGCCATACGGAGCAACGGGCGTCTACGGACGAACGGCATATCCGGCTCCTCTCAGCCTTCGTCGCCGTCGAGCTCGATGCCGAGGGCAAAGGCGATCTCCGCCGCCGCCGACACGATGCGGACATTGCCCACCGTGGGGTTGAGGGCAACCAGCAGCCCGAGGATCTCTTCGGGGGTGACCCCGGCCTCGAGGGCGAAGGCCACCTGGAACACGTACGAGGCCGGCGCGGCATCGGCGGCGATCAGTGCCGCGATGTTGACCAGCGAGTAGGTCCGTGGGTCCAACCCGGATGCCTCCAGGTTGTCGATCCGGGCCTGGAAGAGTCCTTCGAGAGCGCTGGCGTCGTGCTGGGCCACGCCGATCAGAACGTCGCTGGTACCTGATGAGACGGCCATGGTCATTCCTCCACTTGTGGTTCCGGACACTCGCGCCTGCTGCGGTGCTGACCTCGTCGGGACAGACCCGCTGGCGTCCCGGTCACCCTACCGGATCGCGACGGATCGAACACGTACGGACGGCAGGTCGATCGACACGGCCGGACCATCGGAGGCCTGGTCGCCCGATCTCCTTCCGACCAGGTCGATGATCGTCGATGCCGCTCCTTGGATGCGGGAGCCCGAGGCCCTGATACCGGCGACGGCCTCCTCCCCGCCCCCGGCCCAGATGGCCACGTAGCCGAAGGTGTAGGAGGCGGAGTCGAGCCCGAGATGGTGGCAGACCACGTAGGCGGTCGATTCCGCCTCCAGCTCGGCCAACCGGCGGTCGGGAGCGGCGCGGTGGAGCAGGGCGTGGGCGAGCTCGTGAGCCAGGGTCTTGACCCGCTGGGCCGGGGCGTTCCGCCGTTCGATCCGGATGCGGTGGAGCTCGAACGAGCAGTCACCGTTGACCCCGTCCGCCAGCTCGAGCGATTCGACCGAGAAGCCGAGGGAGTCGGCCACCTCGGTCAACCGGCCGACGTGCTGCAACGGTTCCTCGCCCACCAGCTTCCGGCAGGGTGCGGGGAGCTCCGCGCCCTCGGTCTGGGAGATGTCGAAGACAGCCACGTATTTGAAGCCGGCGATGACGCAATCCTCCCCGGCGTCCTCACCCTTGGCCCTTTTCGCCACCATCGGGGCCAGGATCCAGATGGCCCTCTCCCCTTTTCGCACACTCCGCCCGAGCTTCAGCCAGGCCCGGAATCCGGCCACCTGGCTCGCTCCAGGGAGCTGCGAGGCGATGAGCACCACGTTGCCGAAGCTGTACCGGTGGAATCTGCTCTGCACGTTCAGGTGACGGATCCACTCCTCCGAGGTGGTGAGGGCGGTGATCCCCTCACTCAGCTGCACGAGCAGATTTGAATGGCGTTCGGTCGCGCCCATGGTCGCTCCGTTTCAAGGTCGGACGAGCGATGCGGACTGGGTTGCCGGGCCTACCGGCGCCGGCCGCCTGCCATCGCCCTCGAAGGCCCCACCCAGGGGAAATCGGTGCCACGCACCGTCGGGTGTGACCCCGTCGGTGGCGTACCGGCCCGGACATCCACGTCGTCCGTCGACGGCACACTACGTCCGACGTGTGACAGGGCCGGGCCGTCCTGGGCCTCCGGTGTTCGATGTCAGTTGGACCAGCGGACGCCGGTGTGCCGTATAGGCTCTGGACGCCTCAATCCGGCGTGCCATGGCGGGAGATCACCGTCGTCGATGGCAGTCCGACCACCCCCAGTCGACCTGACCGGCAGCTCACTGGGGCCACACGGGGATGTAGCTCAGTTGGCTAGAGCACCTGCTTTGCAAGCAGGGGGTCGTGGGTTCGAGTCCCATCATCTCCACCATCATCTCAGACCATCATCTCCACCATCATCTCCACCAACATCTCCACCATCATCTCCACCATCATCTCCACCCGTTGTCGGATTCACAACGTTTTCCCTGGTAGATGGTCATGTTTGTGCTCCGTTCGCAACCGAGGCAAATATCGACATTCGAACCCCCGGCTGACCAGGGAGAACGCCCTTACCAGTTCATTGGTCCTGTCGGGAGGTTCAGATCTCGTTTCCACCAGAACGGGTTGGACAAAGCGTTGCAATGAGGAAGTCACACGGAATGGCGATTCCCGCTCCTGTTTGAAGTGCCATCGTTTCGGTGAGCAAACCGACGTCGGCAAGGAGAGCATCCCACCGTTGCTCGCTAACGAGCCGGGGTTTCTCGGCCATCACGTGGCCAGCAGTCTTGACCACGAATTCCGCTGCCTCCTCCACGGTCGGGAAGTCCAGCTCCAGCCGCTCGAAAGAATGATCCGTCAAGCGCAGGCTGTGGCGGGCCCCGAGTTCCCCCAGGGAATCAGCGTCTCCCCATCTGCTGGGTGGTCCGGAACTGGCGGGGGGTGGTGGTAGGTACGGCGAAAGGGCCGGGCCCATGGCCGGCATGAAGCTGCCAGGCACCCACGATGCCAGGACAACACGCCCTGAGGGAGTGACGGCTCTGGCCAATTCCCTCATGGCCACCTCGTGGTCGGCGGCGTACATGACCCCGAAGACGGAGAGGACGCCAGATGCAGACTGGTCCGGAACCGGCAGGTCTCCGACGTCGGCATTCATCCAACGGACCACCAAGCCCTCTGACGAGCACCGCTTGGAGGCGATGTCCAGCAATGTCTGCTCGAAGTCGATACCTACGACGTCGGCCCCCCGACCTGCGGCCAGAAGTGCCGCATTGCCGGTCCCGGTGGCGACATCGAGCACTGTGTCGGACGCCTCGATCCCTGCAGCCTCCACGACACGATGCGCGGCAGGCTCGAGTCGCTCTGCCATGCGGGGGTAGTCACCGACGGCCCAAGTGGTCATGGGAACCTCCTTGATCGCTTGACGTCTGAGGGTGGACGATGTCGGACTGCGATCGCCGGGAGCTCCCCATCGATCCCAACGGCCCACGACGGGTGGCGTGCCGAATCAACGGGCACCTTCGATCTCGAAGTCCAGAAGTCGACCGATGGATGACCCGACGTCGCGCATCGGACCTGCCGACCGCGTGGCCCTGGCCAGGACGAACCCGCCCTCGACGGCCGCGATGAGCAGTGTCGCGAGCTGCGCGACATGCGCACTGTCGACTCCCGCTTGGCTCAACTGCTCCTCGATGGCAGCTTTCCACTGATCGAACGCCTTCGCCGCCGCGTCGAGCACGGCATCCACATCGGGGGACTCGAGAACAGCGGGCGCGATTGGACAGCCGAATGCACCGCCTGTTCCCTCCAGTGCGGCGACACACACGTCGACGAAGGCATTGACCGCCTCAAGTGGCGACGTGGAACGATCTCCGAGCGTCCGGATCATCTGTTCAACGTTGTCACCGCTGCTCTTCACCACGGCAACGGCCAGTTCCTCCTTGCCGCCGGGGAAGTGGTGGTAGATCGTGCCTCGAGTAGCCCCGGCACGCTCCAGGACTTCCGTGAATCCGGTCGCGGTCACCCCGTGGTGGCGGTAACTGACCTTGGCGGCATCGATCATGCGTTGACGGGTGTCCGTTCGCTTACCCATCTGCCCTTACCGACCCTCTCGTAGCGCGGGGAACACCTCGGTGGTCAGGAGCCCCATCGACTCGACGGCGTACTCGTGGGGCATGCCGAACCAGTTGGTGCGAAATCCGAAGTCCGTCATGTGAAGATCGTCGATCCAGGGGATGAGCATGGCGATGCAGTCGTCGGGCGTGCCGATGATGAAGCGCTCATCTTCCAAGAGCTCGAAGGGGATGGCGAAACTCTCGTCGCCCGGAAGCGCCTTGTCCTGACCCCAGGCGGCGTACGCGTCGTACTTGGCACCGAGGAATGGCCGGGCGATCTCGAGCGCTCGCTGTCGGGTCGGCGCGCAGAAGATCTCCCGGGCCACCGATGTCCGAGACGATGCAGGAAGTCCAGCTTCCTGACGAGTTACCGAGAAGAGATCGAGTTGCCGGGCCACCGTCGAATAGGTGGCGTGGGGATTGATCATCCATCCGTCCGACTGCAGAGCCGCCCGGACGACCGCTTTGTCAGCGTTGGCGGCCATCAGGATGGGGGGCCGTGGCTTCTGGACGGGCCGGGTGGAGATCGGAGTGCCCTGCACTTGGCACCACGGGAGATCGACCACCGGCTCGTCGCTCGTCCACAGCTCCTTGAGCGCCGCGAGGTTTCCCTCAAACCGCTCGACCATGCTCTTTCGGTCGATTCCGAAGGCCAGGTATTCCTCATCCCGATAGCCGAGGCCGGCCCCGAAGACGAGCCGCCCGCCGGACAGCACGTCGATGGAGGCAAACTGCTCGGCCGTGGCCACCGGATTGTGAAGGGCCAGCAAGCTGATAGAGACGACCAGTGACATGTCACCCGTCCGGTCAATCAGGCGCCCCAGCATGGCGACCTGGTCGATCCCGTGCAGCCACGCTCCAGTGAGGAAGTGCTGGGTAACCGCCACTCCGTCCCATCCGAAATCACGTGCCGCGTCGGCGATGCTCAGTTCGCCAGCGATCTGGGCGGTCAGGTCGCCCCCGAGAGCGTGCTGGTTGGTGACCACTGCACAGAACCGCAGCGGATTAACGGTACTCTCGGGGGCGCTCACCAGTAGCCCTTCATCAATTCCGAGGCCCACTGCGGTTGGACAACGGGACCCCGCGGTCCGAACTCTCGCATGAACGGCTTGATGTCGAGAACGGGAGTGCCCACGACTGCGTCCAGGCCCCGAACTTCGAGCCAGCCCGGACCAACGTCGACCAACTCGCATGTCGTGATTCCGATCCGGTTGGGACGATCCTTCGCCCGCTGGGCCAGGATGCCGATGCTCGGCCAATCCTGTCTCCCTCGGGGGTGCCGGTCACCTCGACAGATGGAGTCCTCGCCGACCCGATCGAAGACGAACACGACCTCCACGTGGGAGAACGCCTCGAGACCTCGGGTAGCCGTCTTCTCCAGAATCTCTTCATGCAGCTCGATGTGCGCGCACACCGAGCCCCAGTTGTCGTCCACGACCTCTGATCGGCCGCCGACGACGCGTCCGACCGCTGTCATTGGTGCGAGCTGCATCCGACTCTCCTTTACTAGTACAAGCATCCTATCATCTAGGCAGGAGAATACAAGGATGAAAGTAATAGCAAAATAATTCGACTGTTCAGGGGAGCGGGTGCGCTCGGGATCGGAAGGGGTTCGAACGTAGTCCCATCACTTCAGTTGCCGACCTTGCGATGGGTCGCGAAGCGCCCGAGTTCGGCCCCTGCTGAGAACTTCGCTGCGCATCACCCCAGGCCAGCGGCCCAGGAGGGGAGCAGCTCAGGCGCCCGGTCGACGCAGTGACGCTCTCCAACTCGATCAGCCGAGGGCTACGACGAACTAGCCGGAGAGCCGACTCTTGACCGCCGAACGGGCACGGGCGACGACGGCTTGATCGTTGTGCAGGACGCTCACGATGTTGGTTCCGGCAAGAATGACACCAAGTTCGAATGCGATCTGCCCGGGGTCGGTGCCTGGCGGAAGTTCGCCGTTCTCCACTGCCACGCTGGCCTGGCGCCCGAGCAGGTCTCGCCACTGCTGTTGAATACGGGCCACTTCGTCATGGACGCGTCCGGGGCGCGCCCCGACTTCGGCGGATGCGGCGACAAAGAAACAGCCGCCGGGGAATATGCGCCGCTCTACGTACGAAAGGAATCCGTCACAGAGGGCGAGCAGTCGTTCGCGCCCCGGTTCCGTCGCGCCCAGCGCCGGTGCGACCACCTCGGTGATGAAGCTGTCGCGAGCTGCGTTGATGGTCGCGAGCTGGAGCTCCTCCTTGGAGCCGAACAGTGCATAGACACTGCTCTTCGCGATCCCGGTGGCCTCAGCGAGTCGGCCGATCGAAAGCCCATCGATGCCCTCGATCGTCGCCAGCTCTGCCGCCTCCTTCACGATGCGGGCACGAGAACGCTCTCCGGGGGCTCGGGTCTGCTTCTTCGGTACCTCATCCTCCGGCATCGACTCGTCTTCTCTCCTTCGCCTGACTGACCCCTTGCATCTTAGACGCACGATCGTCTACAGTTCTTGTACGATCGTTCGTCTAGAGGAGGACGGCACCCATGTCTACCGTGAACTGGGAAGAAGCCGGTCGAGGCTGGGGGGCGCGTGCCGAGGAGTGGGCGTACCTGTTCGAGCCCTATGCACGCCCGGCGAACGAGTTGCTGTTTGACCGTCTAGGAATCGGGGACGGCGCCCGCCTCCTCGACATCGCATGTGGGTCTGGATTCGCGGCTCGTCTTGCCGCCGAGCGGGAGGCCCAAGTTTCTGGACTGGACGCAGCCGAGGCCCTCGTGACAATTGCACGAACGAGAACGCCGAGCGGGGACTTCCGCGTCGGGGACATGTTCGAACTGCCGTTCGAACATGACAGCTTCGATGTCGCTACGAGTTTCAACGGCATCTGGAAAGGATGCGACGGTGCGTTGAAGGAGGCTAAGCGGGTGCTCGTGCCCAGCGGTCGACTGGGACTCACCTTCTGGGGGCGATACGAACACCTCGGTCTGATGCCGTACTTCCTCAAGGTCATCGAGTTGTCTCCACCTGAACACGGGGCAGCCAACATGGAACATGGGGACACCGGCCGTGAAGGCGTCGTGGAAGACATGCTGGCAGCTACAGGCTTCTCCATGGTGGAGCGCGGAGCCGTCGACGTCGTCAATGAGTGGCCCGACACAGCAACGGCCGTCCGTGCTCTGGCGGCGGCAGGACCGTCCGTCCCTGCGATCGAGGCAGTCGGCTACGAGGCGTTCTGCGAGGCGTTACATGAGGTCATCTCGCCATTGTGCGATCGGGACGTCGGCATCCGGATCACCTCCGAGTTCGGATGGATCGTCGCACGTGCCGACTGATCTCACGCGGGTCCTGCAACGATCGACGGTGTCGTCGTCCCTCCAGATCGGCCGCGCCTCTCCCACCAGGGAGCTGCGACGCAAGAACTGACTACGTTTCTACGGTCGTCTCACCACAGACACTGAGTCGGAATCGACAGGATCGGCATGATGCCATGACGCAATTGAGTATTCAAGAGTCCCTGTATCCCGATCTCACGTGCTTGGGGTGCGGTCATGCCAGCCCTGACGGTTTTCACCTGCGTAGCTATCGAGAGAACGAGGTCACCGTCGCCACATTCACTCCTCGGCCCGAACACGACAATGGGTTCGGCTTCCTCAATGGGGGATCATCTCGACGGCGCTCGATTGCCACACGGCGGCTGTCGTGATGTGGGAAGCCGATCGCCATGGTTGGGCGGCCGACGACGGAGCACCAGTTCCCTTCATCACCGCTGGCTTCGACGTGCGATTCCTGCGGCCCACTCCGTTGGGACCGCCGCTGTCGCTACGGGCCGAATCCGTGGAGGACTCGGAGTTGGCCATCGTTGTGAGTGCCGAGCTTGTCTACGAGGACAAGGTCCGGGCAACGACGCTGGCGAACTGGCTGCGGTTCCATCCCCGGTAGGCCGGCCGATTCGACCGGGTCACCGCCGCGATCGTGCGACGCGGGTTGGCCTTTGGCAGGGGTTCGAACATAGTCCCATCACTTCTGGAAGCGACCTTGCGGGGGGCCGCCGGTACCCGAATTCCGCTCGAGCTCAGACTCTCATGCCACATTGCCCCTGGTCAGCGGGCCAAGAGGGGTTCGAACATAGTCGCATAACCTCCACCATCATCTCCACCAAGTTGTCGGAATCACAACGTTTTCCCTGGCCAGAAGCAGCCTACTTTTGACGTTGCAGCGGGTCCAAGTGACCGTGAGTCGTGGCGACGTCGATGGGGCATTCAGAGTCGTCAGTGAGGTGTCGAAGGTCGTTGAGCACTCACCGCTTGCGTCTCAGCCAGGCGATCTGCCAGATTCTCAATGCTCACAATTCCTCTCGTCTCAACATCGACACGAGAGGAATTGTGACGCTGTCGTCATAGGAGCTGTGGGATCGTCCTCGCGCCCCGTGTTGTGGCTTTCAAACACACGGTGATGCACTGTTCAATCGACCCCAACGGGTACGGGCACAGGCTTTTCTGTTCTAGCAGGAAGGGTGCGACCCCTCGAACGTGGGGCCGAGTGCAACCCCTTCCTCCGTCCCGCCTTTCGTCTCCGCCTCCGCCACATCCACATCGAAAACAACGTAGGAATTAGAAGAAGCCACAGAGGGTTGACGACTATGACCGTCCGGGAGGCAGTGACCTCAGAGGTGGTGTTACCTGTTCGGTCATAGACAAGGGTGGTATGGAATGTGTACCAGCCCAGTCCGAGCCAGGACGACACATGGACCGGTATGTCCCGGCTCAGCCCAGGAGGAAGCAGCTGTGAGTTCACTTCCACATAGGCAGGCTTCGAGGCCGGCCACCCGCTGGTTTCGACGGTCGTGGTGAAGGCAACGGTCGATTTTCCCACGCTGGTGGCTCGGACTATCCCGGCAGCCGAACTCGACAGCGAAAGGCTCAGCGATTGAGGTCCGACAAACTGTGCCGTGAGACCCCGATCGCGTGGTCCAGGTACATCGAGCACGACGAGTCCGCCAATATCGTTTTGAACAGCCACCGAGGGAGAACTGATCACGGGACTGACCAGGAACCCCAGGAAGTAGTCGTCGGGGGCAAGATCAGGCGGCATGGCCACGCTGATGTGGACCACACGTTCCTGACGCCCGGCCAAGGTCAGATCGTTCGGAGTAATGGTGATTCCTCCGGCAAAGCGGGGATCCGGACTGGCGCCGAACCGGGTCTTCCCGTTGTCCAGGAGCGTGACCGACCTGGTGGTTATGGTAACGGCGAGTGGGCTGTACCCGAGGTTACCGACCGTGAGCGTCGCGGTTGCCATGGTTCCCGGGGCAGCCGTGATGGGACTTGGCGGTGACGTGACGAATAGGTCACTGGGCGGGGCCCCAGCACTCGCCGTACCCGCCGTTGCGACTACCGCCGAAGCCAAGAAGGCGAAGGCGGCCACCACGACCAAGACCCACTTCGGGTTGAGGCGGGCGCCATGACGGCGCTCCGCCCCCTCGTCGAACTCCATTTTCAGGATGGCCTAGAAGCTCGGAGTGGCGACGTAGGTGATGGTGTCACTGTAGGTGCCGTCCGGGACCGAATAGTCCACTGCCACCTGGTCAGTGAGAGTGAGGGTGTCGGCGGTGGCTCCGGTAGGGCCGGTAGCGGTCAGGAAGTTGGCTGCCGTGCTCGGGTAGCCCACGAACTGGCCACCCGTCAGACCGGCAGCGAGTGCGGCTCCGTCCGTTCCCCCGGTGGTGAGCGTGGCACTTGCTCCCCATCCACTCGAGGGGAAGGTGGCGACACCGGTGGTTGGCCCCGAGCTCACCGCCGGGATGGTGTAGGCCGGAGCCGACCTCGACAGGCCGGTGTCCGAGGCGGCCAAGGTGTACCCGCTGGCCGCATTGGTCTGGACGGTGAGCACCACAGGCTGACTCTGGACATTGTTCAGTGACGTCGGATCGACCACCAGCGAGAACGACGGGGTGTTGTTGGTGAAGGTCAGGGTCTGGCCCACGGTCACTGTCACTCCAGTGGACTTGGAGCCGAAGGTCACCGCCGCTGTCGTAGCCGTGTCCTCGGTGGTCGCTCCAGCCTTGGTTGTGATCACCGAGGTGTAAGAGCCAGCGGTCGACGTATTGGTGAGTCCGGTGAAGGAGATGTAGACGGGTAGCCCCGCAGCCACGGTGGCCGGGGTCGTGACTGTGTAGGTCAGAGTAGTACCCGCAAGCGAGACCGTTCCCGCTCCAATCCCGTAGACGGTGCCTGCGGCAACGGTTCCCGTCGTGCCGGTCGGCACCGTCATGGTAATCGTCGACAGAGCTGCAGACGTAGCCGTCGTAAAGGCGTAAGCGTAGGTGACTCCCGTCTTGGCAGTCTGGGAGTTGCTGACCGACCAACTCGTCTTGGTCAGCGTTCCAGCAAAAGCGGATGCCGGCGTCAGACCGATGAGCCCCGTGATGGACACCAGGGTCGCTACAAGGGCTACGATTCGGCGTCGGCCGGACACTGACTTGCTGATCGGCATTTCGGAACCTCCTGAAGGACTCTCGACTAAGAGGGAACATCGGCTGTCACGCAGAACCACTTGACGTCGTGTCGTACGGGTTTTCTATCCGTATTTACTGACAATTCCTAGGTAATCCGTGACCTATGAGAGCGGCCGCTAGTGGCAAACTTACGAGCAGCCATGATGGTTGCAAAGGTTGACAAAGTGGACACGACCGAGCTTCTGAACGAGCTCCCGGACTGTGTGCTCGTCCTCAGCGGGTCAGGCCATGTCCAGTGGGGAAACACAGCGGCCGAACGACTATTCGGCCGGCCGTTATCTGACTCAATCGGGTTTTCAGCCCTCGAGCTCGTTCATCCGGACGACCTGGAATTCGTGCTTCGTTCGCTGGAGAGTGTTCAGCGCAAAAGCGTCGGAACTCTCATCGAAGTACGAGCGAGGACTCCTTCAGGTTGGCGCCTTCTCGAGGTGATCGGAACTCCCATCGGCTGGTCGAGCGAACCACATGCCGTGTTGTTCTCCATGCGGGACCTGACCGAGAGACGGCGTTTTGAGGTCGCATCTAACAAGGATTCGACGTTCAGGACCGTGGTTCAGAACTCTCCCAACATGACGATCCTGCTTTCCCAGTCAGGCATCGTGGACTCGGTATCTGGAGCGCTGAGCCGGATCCTCGGACACGACCCGGAAGAGATCGAAGGTCGACCGCTCGTTGCCTTCGTGGTCGAAGAGGATCAGCCCACTTTCTTCGCTTCACTCCACGCGGCATCGCAGGGTGCCACGGCCTCAGACCCTCTGAGGGCTCGGGTTAGATTCACGCGCCATGAGACTGGAGAGCCGATACCCTTCGAGTTCGCATTTGTCAATCTTGTGGACGATCCAACCGTCGGTGGCTTCGTTGTCTCAGCTCACGACATTACGGCGCAGGCGGCCGCCGAAAGAGAGTTGCACCAAAGCGAGCAACGTTTCCGCCGAGCCTTCAATCAGGGTCCTCTCGGCATTGCTCTCACGGACTTCGGAAACAGGATCATCGATGTCAACGACGCCTTCTGCCTTCTTATCGGCCGGCCGTCAGACAAAATCATCGGCTCGGCATTTACCTCGTTCGTTCACACAGATGACGTCCAGCGAGTCCGGGCCGTTAGCCTAAAGCTTGTCGAGCAGCCAGCAACAACCCACAAGACGGAGACTCGCCTCGAATCGAGTACCCACGAGGTCGTTGTTGCAAGTGTTACCGCGTCGGTGATCCAGGACGAGAGCGGCGTACCGATGCACTACCTCTGGGTTTTCGAAGACATAACGAACAGCAAAATGCTCGAGCGCGAGCTCGTCGCCCACGCGAAAACGGCCAATAAGCTACTCGCGAGCTTGACGAGTCGAGAAGTGGAGATCCTTGAGCTGTTGGAAGAGACGGAAACCGCCTCCCAAATGGCCCACCAGCTGACTCTCTCCGTGAGGACCGTGGAGTCACACCTGGCGAATGCGTATCGCAAGTTAGGCGTGCACAACAGATCGGCTGCGATAGCCGAATTTGCGCGATTGACGCGAGCCATTGCGGGCGTTCCGCGCGACCAGACTTGAGTCCTTGTGTCTGCCGAATGGCCGCTTCGCTCTGTTTCCTCGCCGAGCCTTCAGCTTTCCCTTGACCAATCTGAATGGGCGCCCACAGCCCCCCAGCGCCGTGTGACCGGTCGTCGATCCTCATACGGACCCGCTTTTCGGGCACTGGGGTGCCCCAAATACCGAGGGCCAGGACCACACTGTGGGCTTGACCTATAGGCCAGAGCCAGCACCGTGATCGGCTCCCCGTTCGTTGGCCTCAGCCGCCGGGCTCCTGACGACGCCGCGCATCGGGAGGGTACTTCGGTCACGGCCTATTCATGCTTGCCCCTCTGGTCGTATGCGCTGCCGTGCCATTTCGTTCCGTGAGTTTGCTGTAGGACCATGGGGTCACGCCGTCCGACCATTTGGTGGCGCCTGAATATCCCTGGGCCAAGCCAACGAATCTCCTTCGGGAGGGTCCGAGAGCCACGGCAGCCCCATTGAATCGGACCCGGTTCGGGCCGCACCCGGACGCTGGCACCTCTGTATCTGCAGTGGTGGTCCGGGAGCAGCCGCGTCAATCTTCGCTTTCTTTCCCTGTGGCCGTGATCGTGGCCGTGATCGAGAGCGACGTCCCGCCATCAAAGATCAATTCGAGTTGTTCGGCCGGTTCGGTGCGGACGTGAACCTCAATTTCGTCGGGAAGATCGGCCAGGTTGTACGAAACCGTCCCGACCTCGAACCAATCCCGAGGGCCAGGACGGCCCTCCGGATCTTTCTCGATCTCAGGGTTCGTTGCCGGCTGACTCCTGAGAAGGCCGGTGTTGACAAGGGAAGTCGCGGCGGAGTCGGCGAAGCGCGTCTCGACGTGCACGTTTCGACCACTTCGCTCGGCGAGCCACTGGCGAGCCTGGTCTTTTGGGTTCATTACGCCTGCCTTCCACGTTTTGCTTTCTCCATCCCTCCGTCCCTCAGATAATGCCTCCCCGATCACGCTCAGTCGACACGACGACATTTTCGGCTCCCATCGAGGAACGCACGAGCCCCCAAACCACCGACTTCGGACCTGGCCGGCCCCTTCGGGCGGCACAGGTCGGGGACTGCTTCTGGCCGTCGTGCCAGAACCTCCACCGACATCTCGGGCTGGCCGTCGTCTCGTCCGGGGCGAGGAGCAGGATTCGACGTGGACTACTTGGAGGTCATCACCCAGATGCCGTTCCAGGCGGCAGGGGGGTTCTCCTTCAGGACCAGGCACCGATCGATGTACGTCTCCGCGAGGGTGTCGTCGGGGTTGGCCCGGAGCGTCTCACGGAAGGCGTTGACGGCGCTCTCCCAGTTGCCACTTCGGTACTTCTCGATCCCGTCCCGGAAGTGGTTCACCGCGTCCATGAGGTTCGGGAACGTCTCCGGGGTGTGGTAGTCGAGGACCTCGTACACGGCCACGGGTTGGGTCTTGCCCTTAACCACCACGTGGTCGACTTCGCGTGTCCGGTACACGCCGTTGAGCTGTCCCAGGGTGTATTCGCTAATGAGGATCCGTGCGCTGTACTGCTTGCAGGCGCTCTCCAGTCGCGAACGCGAGGTTGACCCCGTCGCCGATCATGGTGAAGTCCATGCGCTTTGGACTCCCGATATTGCCCGCCACCACGGTCCCGGTGTTGATGCCGATGCCCATGTCGATCGGACGACGACCGTCCTGCACCCGCTCCTTGTTCCACTCGAAGAGCGACGAGATCATGGAGATCGCAGACTGCACGGCGCGGTCGGCATCGTCCCCGTGGGCGACCGGCAGCCCGAAGGCCGCCATGATGGCATCGCCGATGAACTTGTCGAGCATACCCTCCTGCTCCTGGATGCACTCGACCATGATGGTGAAGTAGTCGTTCAGGAGCGTGACGGTGGCCTGTGGTCCGAGTTCCTCGGCGAGCGAGGTGAAGCTCCGCACGTCGGAGAACAGGACACTCGCTTCCACGCTCCGCCCGCCGAGGATGTCCTCGTCCCCCCGGACGAGCTCGTCGGCCAGGGCCGGGTCCATGTACCGGGCCATCGTGGCGCGAACCCGCTTTTCGCCGCTGATGTCCTCGATCACGACCATCGTCCCCAGGTGCTCGCCGATACCGCCGACCAGGGGGAGCACGCTCACG
This sequence comes from uncultured Acidimicrobiales bacterium, assembly GCA_963713625.1. Taxonomy (GTDB): domain Bacteria; phylum Actinomycetota; class Acidimicrobiia; order Acidimicrobiales; family RAAP-2; genus Bog-756. Next base: position 402,385 of record CAVQMN010000004.1, read on the forward strand.
TTCGCCGAGACCACAGCGCTCGTAGCACCCGGGCCCGCCGGGCCCGGTCGCTGGATGTCGACGTCCATCGCCATCTCCGGTGTGCGGATGGCGTCGTCGGCGACCCGCGCCACCATGGCCCCGATGATCTCCTCGGGGCTACCGAAGACCTCCGAGTAGTGGGACCCGACGAGCGATGATGCGTCGGTACCCAGGATTCGACCGCCCGCGTCGTTGCACGTCGCCACCGTGCCCGCCATGTCGAGGGTGATGACCCCGTTGGACATGCTGGCCAGCATCGCCTCGCTGTAGTTGCGCATGTTCTGGACATCGTCGAAGAGCTTGGCGTTCTGCAGTGCGATGGACACCTGTGCCGTGAAGGCCTTGAGTCGCTGCTCGTCCTCCGGGGTGAACCGGCCACCTCGCCGGTTCAGCACCTGGGTCACGCCGATGATGTGGCCGTCATTGCTGATCACGGGAACGCACAGGATCGACCGGGTGAAGAAGCCGGTCCGTCGGTCGAGTTCGGGATTGAACCGCAGATCGGCATAGGCGTGGGCGATGTTGATGCTCTCCCCCGAGTTGAACACCGTGCCGGCGATGCCCTCGGTGGCCGGGAACCGGATCTCCCCGACCGAGTCGCCCTCGGCGACCCGGGCGAACAGCTCACCGGTCCGCTCGTCGAAGAGGAACAGGGTCGAACGCTCCGCACGCAGCATGCGGGTGGCCTCGGCCATCACCCGCTGGAGAAGCGCATCGAGGTCGAGCTCGGCCGTAATGTCCGACACCAGACGGAGGAACTCCATCTCCTCCGAACGGCGCACGTCGACGTCCTCGAGATGGGAGGCGCTGACCAGCGCCGCCGATGCCTGGCCGGTCATGGCCTCGAGCAGCGCGAGGTCGTCGAGGTCGTAGTCGCCGGCGCGCTTGTTCAGGACCTGGGCCACGCCGATCACGACGCCGAGAGCGGTGGTGATGGGTGCGCACACGAGGTTGCGTGTCTCGTACCCGGTGAGCTCGTCCACCTCCCGGTTGAACCGCGGATCCGCATAGGCGTCGTTGATGATGAGTGACTCGTGGGTGGTGAAGACCCGCCCGGCGATGCCGACGTCGTTGAGCAGACGGATCTCGAGGGTCTGTTCGCCCTGCAGTATCCGCGAGTACAGCTCACCCGTGGCAGGATCGTTGAGGAACAAGGTCCCGCGGTCGGAATCGGTCTCGACCACGGTCATGTCGATGAGCGCGGCCAGCACGTCGTCGAGCGTCTCCATGGCCGAGACGGTCCGCGACACGTGCAGGAGGGTCTCGGCGAAGTGGAGGCGTTTGGCCTGCTCCGTGACGTTGGTCGCGTCCGACATGTCAGTTGCCATCAGTCGTCTCCATCTGGGTGCGCAGGGCGGAAATGGTCCCCTGCAGCTGCTCCCGCTCCTCGCGGAACCTGCGGTCGAGCACGACGCGCTCCCGCTTCGCTTCCACCTGCACCGATATGAGGGTGCTGCGCAACTCGTCGATCGTCGCCCTGAGCTGTGCCACCTCGTCCGCCGATTGCACCGCCGCCGCCTGCACCGCCGCGTTCCGTTCGAGGGCCGACGATTCGAGTTCGACCCGCAGGGCGTCGACCGCCTCGCGGGCCTGCACCCGATCGGCCTCCCGCTCGACCGCCCAGCGCTGTCGCTCGGAGCCCAGGAGGGCGGCACCTTCTTCCAGCTCACTGCGCAACTGGTCCACCAGGCTGCGCAGGTAGCTGTTCTCGGCCCCCGCCTGCCCGCAGTCGCCGCCGGTCCCCGCTGACGCCATCCGTCCTACCTACCACCGATCGCCTACCCGGAGCAGGCTACATCATTGGTGTTCTGGGATAGTCCCGTCAGGTCGCAGGAGCCGAACCGTAGTACGTCCTCGCCGGCATGCCGGCCGCGGCGAGGATCTGCCCGCCCTCCAGCCCCTCAGGACTTCCCAGCTTCGTAGGTTTCGGTGAAAATGTCCCCCTGGGCTGCACCAGAACCCGATTTCCCACCACCGGGCCCGCGGAGTACGAAGGCGATCCCGACGGCGATGACAGCACCGGCGATCGGACCGGCGATGTAGACCCAGTAGTCGGTGAAGGTCCGGCTGATCAGATCGGGCCCGAAGGTTCGGGCCGGATTCATCGAGGTGCCCGAGATGGGGCTTCCCCACAGACCGGCCAGGGCGATGTAACCCCCCACGCCGATGGCCCCGAACAGCCCGACGTTCTGGGCTCCCGACGCGGTGCCAAGGATCACGCTGACCAAACCGGTGGTGAGGAGAAGCTCCATCCAGAAGGCGGCCATGGTCGAATGGCCGGCAGCCGGATAGTTACTGCCGTACTTGGCCGACACGGTGATGACCTCGTGGAGGACCAGTGCGGCCAGACTCGCACCGATGAGCTGCACGACGATGTAGCCGGGAACCCTTCGCCACTGGAAGTCCCGACGCAGGGCGAAGGCGATACTCACCGCCGGGTTCAGATGGGCACCGGAGACCTTGCCCATGAACAGGATGATGCCCATGACCATGAGGCCCGGGGCGACGACCGCCGCCGACCTGCCGATCGCTCCCGGGAAGGCCTGGCTCATCATGCCACCACCGGCGGCCACCATGACCAGGAGAAACGTACCCAGAAGCTCGGAGAAGAGGCGACGCCATTCCTGGCGAGGATCATTGAAGTCGGTAATGCGATCGATGATGTTCTGCTCGTAGCGGGCCAGGGGGCCCTCGGTGGGCAGGGCTTCAGCGGCGGTCATGGTCGTTCACACCTTCCTGAGTCCCGGCGTCGGGACCTCGACTCTGAAGTGGCATTGATCGGACCGATCCCGATCCGCCAACGAACCCGGGTCGGAGACACAATCCATGTCGCCGGTCCGGGCCGTCCCCCCGAGGGATCATCTTCCATCCTTCGACGGCGGTCGCCCTCACCCGATCAGGATGATTTCGGAACCGCGGCATGAGTGACCCGCTCGGTCATTCCCGCCTGGAGAACGTCATCGCCGGCCTGAGCCCGAGCGTGGCCAGGGTCGGTGGTCGCCGCCCGAGGCCAATCACCCTGCGGGGGTGATGCGGCGGCCTCCCTTTCCTGAGACAGTGACTGTCCAGAAGCCGCTTCGTTGGGAGAGCTCCATGACCGACACCGATGATGTCAATCGATACGTCCTTCCTATCCACGCTCGTCAGCACATCGGTATCACCACCTACGATGCCAAGGACCCGGAGACCTCCTTCCCGCCCATCACCGATGTCCGGCCACCGGCAGGATCGCCCAACGTGCTGGTGGTCCTCCTCGACGACATAGGTTTCGGGGCTGCCTCGACCTTCGGCGGCGCGGTCAACACACCGAACGCCGACCGACTGGCCGCCGGTGGTTTGAAGCTGAGCCGGTTCCACACCACGGCCCTGTGCGCCCCCTCGCGGGCGGCGCTGCTCACCGGGCGCAACCATCACACGGTGGGGATGGGCGCCATCCCCGAAGTGGCGACGTCGGCCCCGGGCTACACGTCCATTCGCCCGAAGTCCACCGCGCCATTGGCCGAAATTCTCAAGCTCAACGGTTACTCGACGGCTCAGTTCGGCAAATGCCATGAGGTCCCGGTCTGGAAGACAAGTCCCGTCGGACCCTTTGACCTGTGGCCGACCGGGAGCGGCTTCGACTACTTCTACGGATTCATCGGTGGCGAAACGAACCAGTACTACCCGGCGCTCTTCGAGGGCACCACGCCCGTCGAACCGCCTTCCACTCCCGCTGAGGGCTATCACCTCACCGACGACCTGACGGACAAGGCGATTGCCTGGCTCCGTCAGCAGCGTTCGATGCAGACCGATCAGCCGTTCTTCGCCTATTTCGCCCCGGGCGCCACCCATGCGCCACACCATGTCGCTCCCGAGTGGTCGGCGAAGTACAAGGGCCGCTTCGACAGCGGGTGGGACGCGCTGCGCGCCGAGATCTTCGCACGCCAGCAGGAACTCGGGGTGGTGCCGGCCGAGGCCGAGTTAACTCCCCGCCCATCGGATATCCAGGCCTGGGAGGACGTTCCGGACTCATTGAAGCCGGTGCTGGCCCGCCAGATGGAGGTGTATGCGGGGTTCCTGGAGCATACCGACCACGCCGTCGGTCGGGTGCTCGATCTCCTCGAAGAGCTCGAGGTTCTGGACGACACGCTGGTCTTCTACCTCATCGGGGACAATGGAGCCAGCGCCGAGGGCACCCCCCAGGGCACCTTCAACGAGCTCTTCTCCCTGAACGGTGCAGCCGCCTTCGAAACCGCCGAGTTCATGGCCGGCCATCTCGATGAATTCGGCACTCCCGAGGCCTACAACCACTACGCGGTGGGTTGGGCCCACGCGATGTGCACCCCGTATCAGTGGACCAAACAGGTTGCCTCCCATTTCGGGGGGACCCGCAATGGCGCCATCGTGCATTGGCCCAACGGATTCAGTGCGAAGAACGAAGTCCGTGACCAGTTCCACCATCTGATCGATATCGCCTCCACGGTCCTTGACGTGGCCAACATCCCGGAGCCTCTCATCGTCAACGGCTTCGAGCAGCAGCCCCTGCACGGAGTCTCGATGGCCTATCTCTTCGATCACCCGGATGCTGAGGACCGACGCCAGACGCAGTACTTCGAAATGGTGTGCAATCGGGGGATTTACCACAAGGGTTGGATGGCGGTGACCCGTCACAGTGTCCCTTGGCTCTTCGGGGCCGAACTTCCGGCCTTGGACGACGACGTGTGGGAACTGTACGACACGACGACGGATTGGACCCAGGCCCACGATCTCGCCGCTCAACATCCCGACAAGCTGGCGGCGTTGCAGCGTCAGTTCTTCATCGAGGCGGTGAAGCACAACGTCCTTCCGCTCGACGACCGCAGGATCGAGCGGTTCAACTCGGACATCGCCGGGAGACCGGCGCTTCCGAAGGGCCCTTCGCAGTTGCTCTTCGGCGGAATGGGTCGTCTGACGGAGAACACCGTGCTGAACCTGAAAAACAAGTCCTATGCGGTGACGGCCGACATCGTCGTCCCGGAAGGAGACGCCAATGGCGTCATCGTGGCCCAGGGCGGCGCCTTCGGCGGGTGGTGCCTGTACCTGAAAGACGGCATACCGATCCACTGCTACAACCTGCTCGGCCTCAATCGGGTCAAGTCCACCGGGGTCGAACCCCTTCCCCCCGGCTCGCACCAGGTCCGGGTCGAGTTTGTCTATGACGGCGGCGGCCTGGCCAAAGGGGCGACGACGACGTTGTTCGTCGACGGGGCCCCGGTGGGGACGGCCCGCCAGGAGGCGAGTATCCCCATGCTGTTCTCCGGCGACGAGACGCTCGACATCGGGGTGGATTTCGGGACTTCGGTCAGCGACGACTACACCCCGGACACCAGCCGGTTCACCGGCAGTGTCAACTGGATTCAGCTCGACCAGGGCCACGACGACCAATCTCATCTCATCTCCCCCGAAGACCGCATGAAGGTCGCCATGGTTCGGCAATAGGAAGGGCGAGATCAGATGGACATTGCCAAGCGACCGGCAGTTCTCTTCGTCTACTTCACCTACACCGGGCAGACTCTCAAGCTGGTGGAGGGTATGAGCGACGTTCTTGAGCAGCGTGGCTGCGATGTGACGAAGGCGGCGATCGAGTTCACCGATCCCCGGTACGAAAGCAGGTTCGAGCACTTCCCGATGAAGCGCCCGTTCCTCGAAGTGGTGGCCATGATTCCGGCCGAACTGCGCCGTAGGCCGGCGGCTATCGGGATCCCCACCGCGGTCACGTCGGGAACGTATGACTTCATTGTTGTGGGCGCTCCGACGTGGTGGCTCTCGACCGATGTTCCCATGCGATCGTTCATGGAGTCAGCCGAGGCGGCCGACCTCTTCAAGGGCAAGCCCTTTACCGGAGTGGTCACCTGCCGGCGGTACTGGAAGCACAATCTCAAGACACTGCGGCGGCTCGGAACCAAAGTGGGTGGCGTCTACAACGACGGCATTCATTTTCGATACCAGGGAGGCCAGGTCCGGTCACTCTTTTCGCTGCTCAGCTACTTGGGCACCGGCGAGTACCGAGAGAAATACCACGGAGTGAAGATCCCACCCACCAACCTGCAGGCCTACCACCTGGAAGAAGCCCGGCGATTCGCTGAACAGGTGGCTGACCATCTCGTCGGCGGAATGACTGGTGATTCGGAGCGCCAGTGACGCGTGAGTTGGCTGGCGGCACGATCCACTGACCACCGTGGGTGGGAGCCACCCCCAATCTGTGGTCGATGGGCGTCCCGTCCGGGGCTTGTCCACGCTGGAAACCCCTCCGACAATGACCTGATCACACCTGGCGTGTCCTCGGCCGGGAGCACTCGGCGGCATGTGTGCATCGCCTGCCGACCCGCGCCGTCGAACCCCGATGGTCCTCCTCGGACCTGGGAGTGAGCTGGCGCTGGGGCCGCGCCGGCATAGGTGTCGCTCAGACGTGGTGGATCGAGATGCCCGCTTTCGGAGTTTGTCCCTGCCCCGTCTCCACAAACCGCGTTGCCCACAAACCGCCACCGATTGTGCGACTGCCGCCATGCAGAGTGGTAAGCAGGCGCAGGAGGGCGGCGGAAAGTGCGGAAGCGAGCCCAAGGTGTCAAAGATGTGAACGACGGCAACGCAGAGTTCATGTGCTCTTAGGCTTTCGTTGACGTCAGCAGTACCGGGATGGTGTTAAAACGGCAAGCACGGGTGCGATCACTCGACGGGGGCGCTGGGCGATCCTGGTGCGACCAGATGGCACAGATTCGTCTTCCCTCTGTCGGGTAGGTGTTAACGGCTCGCCGTTTTGCGATTCCTCATTCGTAGGACCAGATTCCAAGGAGATCCGACCGACGTGACCCATCGATACCGCGTCGACGACCGTCGGATCCACGCCGTTGGGCGACTCTCATTGGCCCTTTCGGGCCTGGTGGCGACGGCATCATTCGGCGCGGGCGTTCTCGCGCCGCCCGCCTCGGCCGCGGCCATCCAGGTGAGCGGGGTGCAACCGGTTGTCGGGATGGCGTCACCGTCAGCGGCCCACGTCGTGGTCAGGGCGTCTCCGGCCAAGGTCTGGACATCGGCCGGTGGGAAGGCCACGTCGGCGGTCACCGCCACATTCACCACCTCGAGCGGCGATCCGGTGGCGAATCTGCCGATTCACTGGAGCACGACCGGCGGAACCTTGTCGACGCTGACCGGGAGAACTGATACCTCCGGTCAGGCCCAGGTGATCCTGACGCAACCGTCGGTGATCTCGCCACCGAGAGAACTCGGGGTCATCGCCACCGATGCCGACCGGACAGGACTTCGCTCATTTGCCGGGGTCGAGTTCCTGGCGAACAGAATATCGATCTATCCAAAGTCCGGTGCTGGTGGTCCGTGGGAGTGGTACCAGTCCTGTCGCTTCATACCTTCATCGAAGGTTCCCCCATCGCCTCGAGCCGGATGTCAGCGTTCCGATCCGATCTTCGGCCCAGTCGTTCTGAACGGAGACCTCTGGAATCTCGCCAGCACGGCCAAGGGCGGCGTGGTGATTCGGGACACTGCCGCGGGCGCCATGGGCGTGTCGGCCGACTTCAGGTCCGCACCCCAGGCGTCGCAGTCGACGTGGGTCCTTGGCGACCCGAACGTCACGTACGGCATCCAACCGCAGGCTGCCCAAAGCTCGCCGGCACCGTCATCCAGTCTTCCCCTCCCGATGAAGCTCGACGCGCTGCCGAAGGATGTGATCGCCACCACGAACTACAAACTCGCGGGCACCTCGACCACGAGGTTCGACTTCTCCTACGACATCTGGCTGGAGCCCCAGAAAGCGGTCGAAGCTCCAGGGTCGGGGACCCTGGAAGTCATGGTTTGGACGGATGACGGCAACCAGGCGTTGCCTCCTGGCTACCGAGAGACAGTTTCGATGGACTTCAGCGTCAACGGTGTCACCGAGGTCGGCCGGTGGGGCGTGTACATCTCAAGCGGGCCGAAGGGGTCGGGAGCCACGACGACGGTGCAGTTGGTGCTCACAAAGGTGATCGGCGCGGGCAAGGTGGGGATCGACCTCAACGACTCGTTCGGGCAGGTGGAGACGGCGCTGAAGGCATACGACCCGAGCGCATGGCCCACCTTCTCGAAGTACTACCTGGACAGCATCACGCTGGGGAGCGAGTTCGGGCGGAAGTCAGGAAGTTCGGGGGTCGGGCCGTTCTCCTGGGATCTCTACAGTTACTCCTTCGGCCTCGGCATGAAACTGCCCTAGTGGCACCCTGGTGCCACTAGGGAATGACTCGGACCACTACCGCCGTGCCCTCGGCGGACCGGGCCGAACGGGTCTCGACCCATGGAACGCCAGGCCGAGACCGCCCGGCGGCGGTCTGGCCTGCGCCTCTATGGTGGAGTCATGACGTCGGTGAAGGAACTCCAGGTCACCTTCGACTGCGCAGAGCCTGAGCCGGTCGCCCGTTTCTGGTGCGCGGTGTTGGGGTACGTCGTGCCACCACCACCGAAGGGATTTTCCACGTGGGACGAGTTCGATCGGGAGCTGCCCGCTGAGCGCCAGGGTTCAGCGTTCGCATGTGTTGATCCCTCGGGTGTGGGTCCCCGACTCTTCTTCCAACGGGTTCCCGAAGGCAAAGTGGTCAAGAATCGGCTGCATCTTGACGTGCGGGTCGGCACCGGTCTCGTGGGTGATGAGCGCCTGGCCGTACTCGAGGCCGAATGCGCACGACTGGTGGCGCTCGGAGGGGAACGCGTGCGACTACTGCCTGCCGATGGCCACGACGAGTCCTGCCTCGTGATGCACGACATCGAAGGCAACGAGTTCTGTCTCGACTGAGTTCGCCGCCACCTGACCGCCGGGCTCGGCGCCGGGGCCGGAAACTGGGGACGGCGGCGCCCGAAATGGTAGACAGAACCGATGAACTACATCCATGTCTATAACGACGAGGATGGCCGAACCCGCCTCGAGGATTGCCAGGCTTCGTTTGCACCGGCGATGTTCGCGCCACCAGCACCACCCCTTGACGTCTCGGCGGCAGAAGTGGTCCGGGAATTGATGTTCATCCGATTCCCGGCCGGTTGGAATGACCCGGCCCATCCTGCGCCGGCCCGACAGTGGATGTTCGTCCTGTCGGGCCGGGGACAGAGCACGGTGGGTGGCGAGATCCGCGCCTGGGGGTCGGGCGACGTCTTCTTCCTCGAGGACACATCCGGACCGGGCCATGGAACGTCCGTGGCGGAGGACACGGTGATGGCTGTCGTCCGCTGCTGAAACGTCACGGCCAACTTGGCGGTCAGGGTCTTGGCTCGAAGAGCGACGGTCAGCGCCACGATCTCGCAGGGGCGACACGATCGCACCGCCGATTCGCGGTTCAGAACGGCACGGATCAGGGTCCGGCAGAGACGGTGAGTCCGACGGATGATCCACGATCCACCGAGCTTCCGGCAACCGGGGCTTCGCTGACCACCTTGCCGGCGCCGACGACGGCACTCGGCACCGTGCTGATGTTTCCTGCGCGGAGGCCCGCATCGAGGAGAGCGGCGCTCGCCTGGGCTTGACTCAGACCGACGACGTTCGGGACGACGACCGACTGCGCCCGCTGATTCGTCGGACTGGATGTCGTTGTCGAGGAGGGTCCTTCGACCACTGCCTTGACGACCCGACCATCAACCACCCAGAGATCGACGCGCCCCGACTGAAGATCTGATGTCACGGCATGGCACGTGCCGTCCTGGGCGACGATCCTCCAGGTCTGACCCGAAGCGGCCGTCAAGGTCTTTGCAGCCGACAGGGGCCGGCCAATCAGTTCGTCGTCTGACTGCGATGTCCCGGGGGCGAACTCCTGAAGGCAGGCGAGGGTGGCCCTCAGCGCATTGGGGTTGATCGTCGCGGTCGTGGTCGTCGTTGTGGAACCCGCGACGACTGCGGGCCTGTGGGTGGCCTGTCCACCGAAAAGGAGGAATCCGGCGACTACCAGAATGGCGGCGGCGGCGGCCACGGCGAAGGCCTTCGGGTCCGGCAACAGCACCGATGAACGTCGGCGCTGCGCACGAATGTCCTCGGGAGACAGATCCCAAGGTGTGTCCCCGGCGAATTCATACATCTCCCGCACGAGCTGCTGGACCCTTTCCTGTTCAGTCGTCATGCCTCTCCTTTTGCCAGGTGGGTGGAGGAGGTCAGTGCGGAGGCGGCCGCTGACCGGCCACGGCTGAGCCACGACTTGACCGTTCCCTCCGCCACGCCCATCTCGATCGCCACCTCTTTCACCGACATGCCTGCCCCGTCATGGAGAACGAGTGCCCTCATCTGATTCTCGGGGAGAGCGCGCAGGGCCGTGGCGAGCAGGAGGTGCGACTCGTCCGGTGCAGGGACAGCGCGCTGGAGGACCGCCGCATGACGCCTGGTCTTGTTGCGCCTGCTCTGGCTCACGGCCAGGTTGTAGAGGACAGCGCCTCGTCCAGGCCCGAGGATCGTCGTACCTGCTGATGCGCTTCCACCGACTCCAGGTGCGGAGGAGTGCCTCTTGCGTCAGATCCTGGGCGGTCTGCATATCGCCGGTGAGGAGGTACGCCATCGACACCAACGGCTGCTTGGACGTGCGGAAATAGGCATCGAAGGAGTCCGCAGCCTCATCCGCTGATGCACTCACGACAGCCTCCGCTCGGTCCGCTGGGACAGTGACCACAACTACTACACGTCCGAGGGGGTCGATCGGTTGCACCGAATCGTCACCATCGCCCTTTTCAGACCTCACGCGAGCCGGCTCAATGATCTTCGCCGGTGGCCACAGGGGGCCCACAGAGCGAAGAGGCGGCTCGATCCGGTGGTTCAGGCTGCCTGCTACCGCGCCCCGGTCGTCAGTGCCGCGAACGAGCGGGGCGCATATGTCGGCCCGATGTCGCAGGTCGTCGGCGCCTGATTGCCGAGGTTCCAGAACGAGAAGCCGGCGGCCTCCACCGTCGTGTGGCCGTGCGGCTGGTAGTTGGTGATGGCCCTGCCCGCCGCCAGATTGAGCATGTCGGCCACATGTCGCGCCGCGTCGGCGTCCGAGGTGTAGTTGTCCCAGCCGTCCTGTTCGCTGTCCTGGAGGCAGGCTGACCAGGCCGACAGGTACCAGGGCTTGCCGATCGAGGTGGCGTAGTCGGCGAAACCGGGGATGAGCTTCTGGTCATCCGTCGAGTTGTCCTCGATGTCGGCGGTGGCGTTGAAGGGCAGGGCGATGATCTGCCGCCACGGGATGCCGGCCGGGCACGGATAGGTGCCATCCCCGGCAACACAGCCGCTGTTGCCGTCGTTGAGGTGGGAGAACCCACCGGACGAGATGAGGATGGCCGACAAGGAGTGCCAGTACGCCTCCAGCGCCGAATACCAGTTCAGCATGGCCCGGGGATTGGCGGGCACCTGACAGGGCGAGCTGATGCAGTCCTCGCCGGTTGGCGTCACGGGTTCGCCCCAGAGTTCCACTTTGGCGATGGTCGGATCGTCCGAGTTCGGCACGCCGTTCTCACGCTGGTCGGCGACGAACTTCAGATACTGCTCCTGGTAGCTGAAGTTGGTGCCACCACCGGCTGTCGGGCTGTATGGGTTCATCCCCGCCGTCTCCATCGCCGCGAAGAACTCGGAAAGGTTCAACACGATGTGATGGCCCGAGGTGCCCATCTGCCCGATGTACGCCTCCACCTGGCTCCAGGTCGTCGCGTTCTCGGTCTGGCCGATGCTCCGGTACTGCGAGTCGAAGTTGACCAGCTCGGATGTGTTCATGTTGCCCCGGGTGAGCAGTGCTGCCTCGCCGGTCGGGTCGTCGTAGTGACCGTACGCCGTACCGCCGCTCATGTACCAGGGCTGCCCGTGGAGGCAGAGTCGGCTGCCGCAGACCGTCACGAACGGATCGGTCGCCGTCGTCGTCGACGTGGTGGTCGGCGGAACGGTGGTCGGTGGCGGCGCGGGGTCGCTGTCGGTCGACGAGGGCGGCACGGCCGTCGGACTGTCCATGCTGGCCATGGCGACGACCGGCGAGTCAGGAGCCTGCTCCCCCGCCGGGACGATGGACGACGCATCCCCGAGGGCGTAGAGGGTGCCGTCGGTGGCGGCCATCCAGTACCCGCGGCCATCGGGGGTGGCGGCCAACCCGACGATCGTGCCGGCCATGGTCGTGCCGCCCTCGGATCCGAAGAAGCCGGCGTTGCCGAGCGAGAAGATCCCGCCGTCCGAGGCCACCAGCCAGTAGCCGTGGCCGTCGGGGGTGGCGGCCATGCCCACGATGGGTTTGTTGAGCTGGATGTCGCCCAGGGACCCGTAGAAGCCGGCATCGCCCACGGCGAACACGCCGCCGTCCGAGGCCACCAGCCAGTAGCCGTGGCCGTCGGGGGTGGCGGCCATGCCCACGATGGGTTTGTTGAGCTGGATGTCGCCCAGGGACCCGTAGAAGCCGGCATCGCCCACGGCGAACACGCCGCCGTCCGAGGCCACCAGCCAGTAGCCGTGGCCGTCGGGGGTGGCGGCCATGCCCACGATGGGCTTGTTGAGCTGGATGTCGCCCAGGGACCCGTAGAAGCCGGCATCGCCGAAGGCGAAGACGCCGCCGTCCGAGGCCACCAGCCAGTAGCCGTGGCCGTCGGGGGTGGCGGCCATGCCCACGATGGGCTCGTTCAACCCCACGCTCATCGACCCGTAGGACCCGGCCCCACCGAACGGCGCCACGCTGCCGTCCGCGCTCGCCTGCCAGCCGCCCTGCACCGGACGGAGCGCCACGGTGACCGCCGCGGCCGTGCGGCTGCCTCCCTCGGTGATTCGGCCGATGCCGACCTGGGTGCAGCCGCTGACCACCATCACCGTCACCACGATGGTGGCGACGATGCGAAGCCCTCGCACCCGGCCGGAAAGGACCGAGCCCGTCCGGAGTCGTTCCGGCCACCACGTCGCCGGTCGCGATTCGGTCGGTGCCAGACCCCTCACCACCGGTGTATCGGCTCATCGCGCCCCGACCTTGAGGTGGAGCGGCCTGATCAACCCCGATGCCGCCTTCCGGCGGGACTCGGCTTCCGGGCCGACGCGGCGGCGAAAGCCCCCGCTCGACGGCGCTGATTTCAGAAGGTCAGGTCACCCAGGAGGGTGGACAACGACAGAAGCCCGTCACCGGGGGTCACGGTCACGTTGTCGAAGGTGGCGGTGCCCAGCTGGCCCGAGTTGTGGGATGAGACGAACAACCCCACGGTGGCGTCCGTGGCCATGGAGATGGTGGTCGAGCCCACTTCGGTCCAGGTCGACCCGTCGGAGGAGTCGTAGGCGGTGAAGGTGTTGCCGTTTCGGCTCAGTTCCAGCCAGGCGTCGGAGCTGTCGCTGCTCCCGGCGACATTGGCGTCGAAGCCGTACTGCATGTTGATCCCGTTGTCGGGGGTGACGGCGAGCAGGGCGTAGGGGTCACCGGCGGTGGTCGACTGTTTGATCATGATCCCGGCCTTGGCCCAGGGGTCGGTATCGGTCTGGGAGGTCACCTGGGCCACGATGGTCCCGTCGCCATCCAGGGGCTGGTAGGCGTACTGGAATTGGTCGATGCCGCCCCAGATGTCGGATCCGGACCCGTTGACGGTGTACGTCCCGCCGGCATAGGTGGACTCCCCGGCCACCTGGGGACCGCCCACATCGGTCGACGCCCACGGCGACGGGAGCGGTCCGCCGTCACCGGGGGTCACGGTCACGTTGTCGAAGGTGGCGGTGCCCAGCTGGCCCGAGTTGTGGGATGAGACGAACAACCCCACGGTGGCGTCCGTGGCCATGGAGATGGTGGTCGAGCCCACTTCGGTCCAGGTCGACCCGTCGGAGGAGTCGTAGGCGGTGAAGGTGTTGCCGTTTCGGCTCAGTTCCAGCCAGGCGTCGGAGCTGTCGCTGCTCCCGGCGACATTGGCGTCGAAGCCGTACTGCATGTTGATCCCGTTGTCGGGGGTGACGGCGAGCAGGGCGTAGGGGTCACCGGCGGTGGTTGACTGTTTGATCATGATCCCGGCCTTGGCCCAGGGGTCGGTATCGGTCTGGGAGGTCACCTGGGCCACGATGGTCCCGTCGCCATCCAGGGGCTGGTAGGCGTACTGGAATTGGTCGATGCCGCCCCAGATGTCGGATCCGGACCCGTTGACGGTGTACGTCCCGCCGGCATAGGTGGACTCCCCGGCCACCTGGGGACCGCCCACATCGGTCGACGCCCACGGCGACGGGAGCGGTCCCAAACCCGGCGGCGGGTACTCGGTGGCCGTCACCGACACGGTGCCGAAGCCGACCGTGGAGCTCGTTCCCTGGTCGTGGGAGGTGACGGCCAGGCCGGCCAGCAGCGTGCCGGTCAGGCCGGTGACCGTCTGGGTCGAGCCGGGTACGGCCGTCCATGTCGTTCCGTCCGGCGAGGTGTATGCCGTGTAGTAGACGGTGCTCCCGGCGGTGTAGCGACCGATCCGGAGGTAGGTGGGCACCGTCCCGGCCGCCGTCACCTGCGAGGACGAGCCGCCCTGGGCCGACCGCCACTGGACGGCGACGCCGTGGCCGGGCGTGGTGAAGGCCGCATAGTACGGGGAGCCGGGGTCCGCAGTGGCGCGCAGCATCACACCGGCTTTGGCCCAGGGGTCGGTGGCGGCCTGGGCGGATACCTGGGCGGTCACCGTGCCGTCGGCGGCCAGACTCTGGTTGACGAAGTGGAAGGCGTCGGCCGTCCCCCAGATGTCTCCGCCGCCACCGCTCACCGACCAGTTCGATCCGGTCTGGGTCTGCTGGCCGAGCGGAAGCGGGCCACCGATGTCGGTGCAGGTCCAGCCGGTCGGGCAGCTGTAGCCCGGCGGCGGGTACTCGGTGGCCGTCACCGACACGGTGCCGAAGCCGACCGTGGAGCTCGTTCCCTGGTCGTGGGAGGTGACGGCCAGGCCGGCCAGCAGCGTGCCGGTCAGGCCGGTGACCGTCTGGGTCGAGCCGGGTACGGCCGTCCATGTCGTTCCGTCCGGCGAGGTGTATGCCGTGTAGTAGACGGTGCTCCCGGCGGTGTAGCGACCGATCCGGAGGTAGGTGGGCACCGTCCCGGCCGCCGTCACCTGCGAGGACGAGCCGCCCTGGGCCGACCGCCACTGGACGGCGACGCCGTGGCCGGGCGTGGTGAAGGCCGCATAGTACGGGGAGCCGGGGTCCGCAGTGGCGCGCAGCATCACACCGGCTTTGGCCCAGGGGTCGGTGGCGGCCTGGGCGGATACCTGGGCGGTCACCGTGCCGTCGGCGGCCAGACTCTGGTCGACGAAGTGGAAGGCGTCGGCCGTCCCCCAGATGTCTCCGCCGCCACCGCTCACCGACCAGTTCGATCCGGTCTGGGTCTGCTGGCCGAGCGGAAGCGGGCCACCGATGTCGGTGCAGGTCCAGCCGGTCGGGCAGCTGTAGCCGGTGGCCTGGTAGTGGGTGAGCACCTGGCTGGCGGACAGCTCGGAGTTGTAGAAGGCCACGTCCGAGATGGTGCCGGCGAAGTAATTGCTGGTGGGCGAGTCGGGCCAGCCGGCCAGGTTTTCGCCGCCGACCCGCCAATAGCCCAGGTAACTCTGGGCCTGGGTGTTGTCGTTGCTCCCCACCAGCTGTCCGTCGACGTAGAGGTTCATACCGTCGGGGCCCTGGGTGGCCACCACGTGGTGCCAGGCGCCGTTGTTGTAGGACTGCGGGGACTGGACGACCACCGTCTGTTCGGTCTGTGCGTTGTAGACCCCGAAGTTGAGCTGCCCGTCGTTCGACATCCAGACCATCCGGTCCCGGCTGTCGGACATGCCGCTGGGTGAGGTCCCAAAGCCGCTGAGGAGGCCGCCGTTGTCGGTGGTGGTGTCGAACCACATCTCCTCGGAGTAGGTGGTGGGGTCGGTGATGGGCTGTGACGCCACGATCTGGCCACTGGCACCGTCCAGGGTGACGCCGCTGCCCGAGGCACCCTCCACCGGGCTGGGAGCTCCGTAGGTGATCCCTCCGCTGCTGTAACTGCCGGTGTCGCCGTTGCCGCTCAGATCAGCGGCCGTCGGCCCGGAGGCGTCGTCGAGCGGCCAGTAGAGCGCCGGTCCCGAGCCGAAGACGGCCTGGCCGTAGCTGTCGGCCGGCGGTGGGGTGGACACGTTGGTGACGGAGATGGTGGTCGACACGCTCGGTGTGCCCGCGGCGTTGATGGCGAAGAGCATGTAGGGACCGGGGAGGGCGATCCCGGGATCGGAGGGGATGGCCAACTGGTAGGTGTCCCCACTCGAGGACACGATCGAGAGCGGGATGCGTCGCTGGTCGTTGTCCATGGTGTGGGTCGTCACCCCGTAGCGGACCATGGAGAACTGGGACACCGGTCCCCCGGTGGTGACCGAGATCGTCTGGCCGGTGGCCGCCGAGGTCGGCGCCGTGGTGATGGTCGGTCGGGTGGCAGGGGTGCCATCGGCGTTGAACAGGTAGGGCGGACTCCATATCTGCCCGTCGGGATGGTTGGTCGAGCAGGAGCCGCACAACCCACCGCCCCCGGAGAACACCGTCCCGTCGGGCAGCAGGAGGGCCACCGAGTGATAGTTGCGGGGCTCGGCCTCCGGGGCCATGACGGTGAAGTCGCCGGTGCTCGGGTCCCACAGTTCCGGGTTCAGAATCGAGTCTTCGTCGCTGAAGGGCAGCGCGTAGCTCTGTCCCCCCATGGTCACCACCTGACCGGTGGGCAGGACCACGCTGTTGGCGAAGGCCCGGGCGTAGTTCATCGAGCCCACCTGGGTGACCTGGGGAGGGCTCGGGGGGGTGCCGATCTGGATTTCGTAGGCACTGTTGGTGGCGTCGGCGTCCTGGTAGTCGGGAGCGCCGCCCATGGTGATGACCTTGTCGATGTCGTAGTAGACGGCGTCGCCGTTCATGGCGTCGGCGCTGTCGCCTCGGGTCCCGGCCGGGGTGATACTGCCCGTGCCGCTCGTCGAGATCCAGTTCATCTGGGACGAGGGCCCGGCCTGGAGGACATTCCCGCCCGAGGTGGCGATGAACCACCCCTCGTTGTCGGCCCGATAGACACCCTGGGCGTCCTGGGTGTACATCGGGGTCGCCGGGACACCGGTCAGCTCCCGCCAGCCGCCGCTGGGCGACCACACTTCACCCAGCTTTCCGTCGGTTCCGCTGCCGAGGCCGCCCGACCACGAGCCGCCCAGGGTGAACGCCTGTCCGTTCGACAGCAAGGTCATGCCCTGGTAGCCGCGCCCGATGTTCATCGGCGGTCCCGCGCTCCACGCATTCGTCTGCGGATCGTAGATGCTGGTCTGTTGGTCGCTGAGGCCGCCGGTGACCATGACGTCCCCATCGGGCAGGAGGACCACCCCGGGACAGAACATGTTGTGGTCCGTGTTGGTGACGGTGTCTTCGCTGACCGCCCCGGTGGTCAGGTTCAAGATGGCGGTCTGGGTCCAGTCGTCGGGGTCGGTCGCCCCGAAGGCCAGGTCCTGGTCGGCCGACCACACCAACATCTCGTTGTCCGGCAGCAGCGCCGCCGCCACGGGGACGAGGGGGAAACCGATCGTCGGTCCCCACTGGCCGACCACCCCCGGATTCGTGCTCAGGGTGGCGTCCGTGAGTTTTGCGTCCGACTTCGACGCCGGCGTGACATGGGGCGTGCCCCGGAGGTAGATCTCGGCCGCGGCGATGTCGGAGCCGGCGCCGGCCGCCGCGGACCGCGCCGTCAGCCGGACGAAGCGGGTGGTCACGGCATCGATGCCCACCTCCTTGGTGGCGGTGGTGTCGGCCCACGTGCCCGTGGCGACCGTCTTGAAGTGCACGCCGTCGGCACTGATGGCCACCTCGAACTGGCCGATCGCGCCGACCGGGTGGTCGGCCTGCCGTGGCTCGTACATGATGGCCGACACCACCCGGGACGCGTGCATGTCGATGGTGATCGATGGCGAGGGTCCGATCCGGGACAACGGGCCACGGCTGTCCCAGTAGCTGAAGGCGTTGGAGTCGAGAGCGGCATCAGCGGGATGTCCGGCCGCCTGGTCGCTGGCCGTAACCGTCCATCCCGTTCGCGGCAGGATGGGGGCGTCGGGAATGTAGGCCGCCGGCGGAACCTTGACCTGGCCGGCCAGGACAGACGGCGTGGCGTGGGCCGGGGCCGAGTGGTGGCTTCGGGACGACCTCGCCACCAGCAGGAGGGCCACCAGCGCAATGATCCCCGCGGCCACGAGGATCCACGATCGGGTCAGGCGGGGGACGTGGCTAGGCGTGCTCACGCATCGGCCCCCTTCGTGCCGCCGTCAGGCAGGTGCCGGTCGCACAGGATGCGGTCCAAGCGCCGGCCCGGCCCGATCTGAGGACGGGTCCCGATCCGGTGACGGGTGCCGGCGCCGAGGTCCCTCCGTGCGGGTCCGTCGCCAGGTGCGCGGAGAAGGTCGCCGTTCCGGAAGGCAGGCGCTCGAGGACCTTGATCTTCCCCTGCGAGAACTTGATGCGGAAGTCGCGGAAGCGGTCGGGGTGGGTGGTCATGTCCGCGGTGACCGCGTCTCCGGGATAGGCGACAACCCATCCCACGTTTCGTGCCGGTGAGGCCAGGGCCCACTCCCAGAAGGGTTGGGACCCCGGGGACACGAACTGTCGCAGGTCGAGGTTGGATGCGAAGATCAAGGAGGAGGCCGCCGAGTCATCGGCCAGGATCTCGCCGCCACGGTAGTGGCGGGCCAGGTAGGCGGCCGCGGTCTCCGGATGCCCGCCCGCCGCACTCGAGGTTCCCGTGCGCCCGTCGGCGATGGTCAGGGGGGTGCCCAGGGCCATGATCAACAGGGAGGCGGCCATGGCGGGAACGGCGAGGACCAGTGCCCAGCGCCAGCGTCCGACCAGCACGCCGATGGCCACCGCGCAGAAGGGCAGGGCCATGATGCCGTACCGGTCGTTCCACATGCCGTGGGGAAAGAGCTGAGGGACCCGAACCGTGGTCTGTCCCACATAGAGGGACAGGAACTCGAAGAGCGCCGGCGCGGCCAAGAGGGCCAGCGTGAATAGCGTCCGTCGGCGGCCGGGGTGCCGGACGACGACCAGCAGGATCGACGACACGACTCCGGCAATGAGCACGGGGGCACCGAGGATGTCGACCATGTCCCACCCGTAGGTGAGGATGCTCGTCCATGCGTCCCCCTTGGTGCCCGCGTACTGTGCCTGCGCATTGTTGATGGCCTGGGCGCTGTAGGCGCTGTGCAAGAAGTAGAGCGGGTCGTGGAAGATGATGAGGTTGTACAGAATCCACAAGACGATTCCGTAGCTGCTGACGACCCCGAACAGGACCAGGTTGGCCTGTGGCGACTTTTGGCGCCTGTCGCTCAACCTGGCCCACAGACCCACCACGATCGCGGCGGCGGCGAGCAGGGCCCAGCCCTCGTAGCGGCACAAGGTCGCGCCGAAGACAAGGAGCCCGCCCCACAACAGGTCCCGAACCCCGAGGGTCCGCATCCATCGGGCCAGGTGGTACACCGCGCCGATCGAGAAGGCGAGGAGGACCGGTTCGGTCAGTGCGGTGGACTGGAGGTACAACATGTTGAGGTTGAGAATGAAAACTGCGAAGCCGCACCAGGCCGCCAACCGGTTCCCGGACACCTCCTCCACCAGGGAGAACACACGAAGGGCGGCATAGACGAAACAGGCGCCGCCGACGACGGCCCCGGCCGCTCCGTTGTGCCACAGGGGCGTGACGGCCACCAGGGGGACCAACAACATGTGGGGAAGTGGGAGCCAGACGCTTCCCAGCTGGGCCAGGCCGGGGCTCAACCCATCGGTGACCCGCCGGGCCACGTCGAGGTGGGCCCTGGCGTCCCCGTACAGAAGCATCGAATGAGTGGCGGCCGACCACGCGGTGGCCAGACCCGCGGCCGCCACCGCGACCAGCCAGACCATGGGGGGCGGAAACGATTCCCACCAGCGCGCCACCTCCACCAGGGACGCCCGGTACCTCCGGGGAGCAACCACCGGTGGCTTCTCCCGCTGGAGTCTGATGAAAGGGATGAGGGTCATCGCATGATCCCCTCCTCAGGAAGCCGACAGGACGTCGACCGAGGCCGGCTCGGCCGTCGTCGCCCGCCCTGCCTCATCCTCCTCGTACAGACAGAAGCCGTGGTCGGTCTTCTCCCAGTAGGTCGGCTTGTAGAAGAGCTGCACCAGCGCCTTCCACGCCGCGACCGACATCAGCACCCAGTACAGGGGAACCAGAAACGCGTACTTCACGTCTTCGTAGTTGCGCCGGCCGAAGCACCCGCTCACCATCGACAGCACGCAGGCCGCGTTGCCGATGAACAGCCCGATCATGGCCAGGTACAGGACCGGACCGGGAAATGCCGTCTGGATGAGATGCAGTTGCGTGGCGAACCACACGATGGTGAGCCCCCAGAACACGGGATTGAGCAGGAGGCAGATGGTGGTGGCACCGAAAAAGAGCTGAAAGGCGACGAAAGCCTTCGGACCCATCTGCCGGGCCAGTTGGAACGGCCGGCGCATGTGGTACAGGTAGGTCTGGAAGTACCCCTTGACCCACCGGCTCCGCTGGCGGATCCAGTTGGGATAGCGGCTGGTCGCCTCCTCGTAGGTCGTGGTATCGAGGATCGCCGTCTTCCAACCGCGGAGGAAGATCCGCAGGCCGAGATCGGCATCCTCGGTCACGTTGAAGGCATTCCACCCCCCGATGGCACGCAGCCTCGCGGTGATGAAGTGGTTGGACGTGCCTCCCAGGGGTATGGCGACATCCATGGCCTGAAGACCCGGAAGCAGTTGATCGAACCACACCGAGTATTCGGCGGTGAACCAGCGGGTCAGCAGGTTCCGTGTCCGGTTGAAATAGTTGAGCTGGGCTTGCAGGCACACCACTTCGGCGGGTGCCTCCCGGAAGGCGAGGACTGACCTTCGCAGTTGATCCCGCTCGGGCCGGTCCTCGGCATCGAAGATCACCAGGTACTCACCGCGGGCATTGGCCAGGCCGTGGTTGCACGCCCTGGGCTTCCCGGTCGGGCCCACCGCCGGCACCACCGAGACGTCGAAACAGTCGGGGAGGTCCATGTCGGCGACCGCCCCGCGTGTCTCGAGGTCGTCTTCCTCGAGGAGGAGCTTCACGTCCAGACGGCGGGCCGGATAGTCGAGAGCCCGGATACCCTCGACGAGTTGCGCGAGGAGAGCGGCCTCACGGTACACCGGCAACAAGATGGTGTAGACGGGAAGCTCGTCGTCGGGAATCCGGTCGTCGGCTGTCTGCATCCGCGTGGGGCGCGGTTCGTTGAGCGCCCGGCTGATCAGGAACACCTTCATGGAGTTGGACGCGATGTACAGGGCCACGACGGCTCCGTTCAGGGCCACGAGGGTGACCACCGGTGCCACGGCGAAGCCGACCGCCAGCACCACCACTCCGAGGAGGGTTCCCACTTTCTGGCCCCTCGACAGCACGGTCGGAGCGACCGACGGAGAGAGGGAGCGGTCCGATGCCGCGGATTCGGTGGCACGACCGACCGAAGGGTCAGGGCCCTCGGGGCGGGCCAGGGATCTGACCACCCGTCCGCGCGGGCGCGCCGGAGGCGCCGATTCGTCTGGGACGACAGCGGTCATCGTCGCTCCGCAGGCGTCCGTGGGCCGACGAAGTCAGGCACCCGGCTCAAAGGGTGGCCCCCTGTCGGCGCCCATCGAGACGGACAGCGGGTTCGACGATCGGCTCGGCCACAACCGGCGGCCGACCGGGGTCGAGTCTGCTCAGCTGGGGATACATGCGCCATACCTCGCCCAGGGCCCTCAGGATGACCATCGGCTTGGCCCCGCGAGCGGTCCCCGCCGTACGCGGCAGGTGGGAAACGCCCACCTCCATGATCGTCGACCCTCTCCGGGCCAGCTTGACGATCGTCTCGGTGTCGATCATGGCCCCGCGGCTCTCGATCTCGATGGCGGCCAGCGGCTCGCGGCGGTAGAGCTTGAACGCGCAGTCGATATCCCGGACGGGAACGAAGAAGAGGGCGCGGACGAGTCGGTTCCAGCACCAGGCGTTGGCCCGTCTCATGAAGGCGTCATTGCGGACTCTGCGATAGCCGGCCACCACGTCGGCCTTGTCGGCCCAGGCCAGCAGAAGGGGAAATTCGTCCATGTCGAACTGATTGTCGGCGTCCGTGTAGAAGACGAAGTCCTGTGTGGCCTCCGCGAATCCGGTGCGCAGCGCCTGCCCGTACCCGGCGTTGGTGGCATGGCCCACGAGGCGAACCTGGGGGAACCGCGCCGAACACGCATCCACCCGTTCCGCCGTCCGATCGGTCGACCCGTCGTCCACCACGATGACCTCGAATTCGGGGCAGTGGCGGGACGCGACGGTCACCGTGTCCTCGATGGCTTTCATGATGTTCTCTTCCTCGTTGTAGGCAGGAAGGACAAAGGACACCGAGTGCCGCCCGGAACCGTCACCGAGTGTGGGCGCTGTGCCTCCAAGAACCTGGCTCGTCATCGCTTGCTCCGACATCGCTAGCGCCCGACTACCCGGGCAGGGTGAGTGCTAATCAGTCGTCGACACGCGATCCGTTGTGCCGACGCCCGCCGGGCAGCCGCCGATGGTTCGGGCCAACCCCAACGTGATCTTGAGACATGCGAATGGCCGTTGCAAGAGTGACGACGGATCTCCGCGGTGAACGGTGTGTTAACCGAACGAAAGGGCCCTTTTGGAGACCGTCATTTGAGCCTGCGGGTATTTACGCATTACCTCCCCAGGCATTGGGTCCTGAGACATATCTTCCATTCTGGAATTAGGTCCCGCCATTGACAATCGATGGGACGGACCGAAAAACGGGTCGAACGACCCGAAGGTGGGAGGTCTCTTGGATATGAACAAGGTTCGCCGCAAGGAAGTGGTGGGCCACCGATAATCGGTTGCCTGTCCCAGGGCCCACGGGGCCATTGACCCTTCTATTTCGGCCACGGGTCGGGGCGCAAGACCCGTTCAGCTGCGCCTTGTGCTGTTCAGGCGCAGGGGCCGGGGGGAGTGGTGGCGTGGGGAGCAGCAGCCCGGGCGAGACTTTCCTTTGCGCCGGATGTCAATGGGGCCCGCGACTTCAGCTGGCTATCAACAATTGGATGGTGCAGGTTCAAAGAATAGGTCCGACCGAACGGCGTCACGCCGGACCGGTGGACGTCGGGCATTGCTCGATTTTCTCGGCGTCCGGTGACGGACCAGGGATATCAATGGGTGTGATTTTTTCCAAAGCTCACCGCCGCCGTTGCCGGATGAATTTGTCTTGTCTTCGGAGGGCCGAGAGGGTAAACACCGGATCCAACCCAGTGTCATCGGTCGGACCTCGAACCAATTAATTTGTGTTCACAGAGTGCTGTTCCTTTGACGCGGGGAGTGGGCGAACGTTTCTCCCGGTTCACACCTCGACGTGTCGGCTCTCGCAAATGGTGCTCATCCGCCGCGAAGCGCGCGTCCTCGTCGTCTCCGTCTGGTCACTTCGGTTGAACGCGCGCCGCGCGGACGCAACTCCTGTATGCGTCCATAGGCAACACAGATGGTGAAGCCGTCGCTACGTAGCGTCGATGAACATTGATGCTCCGCACCAACGAGAAGGGTCAGATCGGCCCCAGCGCCACCCCGCCGGACATGACTTTGCCGGGTTGAAGAAACACCTGAATCAGCCGGATCACGACTCCGATCAGTAACCCCGCCATCACCGCGCCGACCAGGCGCCACCCTGTGAAGTGTGCCCGCCGACCGACGACAAACCCCCAGTAGCCGAGGGACGCCGTACCGAGCAGCACCGTGACGCGGATGCAGCAGCTGAGTGACGTGCCCAAGGCATACAGGAAAGAGACGACAGCGATGGGCGGCACCCAGAGAAGGAGGAATGGGGCCTCAGTCCCAACGATTCCTCCCCACTCCCTGCGACTCAATATGCGACCCACTTCGATGTGCCGGGCCAAGGCCCCAGAGAAGTCGTGAGCGATAAACATTGCCAGTATCGGCCCGAGGATGACGGCGGCGACATTGATCAGCTTCAGGTGTTGCCATCCGTCGTAGATGATGAGGACGCTCATCGTGGTGATCGTGGAGCCCGTGGATATCATCGATCCGGAGACCCGGGGATTTATCCGGCTCGACCTTGGGTGGTCGACGCCTGGCTGAGCCTGGCCCGCGGACGTCATCGGTGTGCCGGGGAGGGTTCCGAGGACCCACCGGCGCCGCGTGTCCCCCGATCGACCGGAGGGCGTGCCCCCCGGAAAGTGGCGGGCCGCCCGCGAGCGGGTTAGCTTGTCCCTATCGGCTGTTGCGGCAACCTTCGAAACGACGGGTGACTGCGACGGGAGGGAATCACTCTCGTGCGGGACCTTGCTGTAGCAGTGGTTTTGGCCATGGCCATCCACCGAGCCGATTCTGACGACGCACTGATCGTCCCCTTCGCGTCCCCTGTCCGCTCCGCCCGTGGCGTTTCCGCCCCCGCCGTGGCCCGAGATCGCGGTGCCGGGGCCCCCGCCGGACCCCCCCGCCGGACAGGGGGCGCGCCTTGACCGCCATCATTGGGTCAAGGCGCTCGTATCCACCGCAAGTACACGGCCCCTGGAGAGGAGACAGACTGCCTCGTTCCTATGGCTGACGCCATACCTGGTCCCTGCTCCGGCAGCAGGCAGTCCGTCACGACAGCCGGAACCGTCAGGGATGAACATCCAGCGGTCGGCCGGCGATTGCTCCTCGCAGGGCGTTGAGCTGCTCGACCGAGGCCTGGGCCCGTGCCGGTTGGCTCGCGGCCATCGAAAGGGCCAAGGCCTCGATGAGGACGATCGTGGTGGCATGGGATGCAAACATCGCCTGGCGGCCGCGTCCGCTCAACAGGCGCACGGGAACCCTCCACTCCGGGGACACGGACACGGAATCTGTGACGAAGACCACATCGGCCCCTACCTCTTCCGCTCGTTCCAGGAGTACCCGGACGTGCCGGTGCAGCCTGCCGTAGGCGAGAACGACGACGGCGTGGCCCCCCTTCAGGCTCAACAGGTCGTCGGCGCCGTCAAACCCCGCATGGGTCAGAGCACCGGAGTCCTTCCCGAGCCGCCGGAAGAGGAAGGCTGCATAGCCGGCGAGAAAGGCGGAGGGACCAACACCACTCCACCAGACATACGGAGCCCGGGCGATGATCCGGTTTGCCTCACGAAACTCGGACTCGGGGACCCTCTCCGCCATCGTCATCAGATCCCCACGCTGACGTTCGATATTCGCCCGCAACTCGGAATCGGGATTTTCAACGGCATCGAGACTCGTGCGGAGCCGTTCTTCGATGGGCACCTCGGCCGTCTGGCCGGAGACGAATCGCCGTAGTTCTCGAAAGCCTTCGAAACCGAGGGACCGGGACGTGCGAATCACCGTGGCGTCGCTCGTCCCAATGGCCTGGGCGATCTCACGAGCGGACATCGCCCCTGCCCGCGGCCCCGCGGCCAGAAGGAACTCCGCCACGGTCCGCTCGATGGGGCTGCTGAGAAGCGCCGACCTCGCGGCGAGGGTCGACGATGTAGTGTTCTCGTCAGAATGCTTTGCCATATGTAGCAAATGCTACACCGTGCGACAAGGTTGGAACGTGAAGAACGAGACCCTCCTGATTCTGGCGGTTGTACTGGCCACTGCGGTCGAGATGGTCGAGGCGCTGACCATCGTCCTCGCCGTGGGGGTGACCCGTGGGTGGCGCGCCACCCTGATCGGGGTTGGAGCGGCATTGGTGACCCTGGCCATCGTGGTGGCCGCGCTCGGTCCGGCGATCACCCATCTCTCCCTCACCCCGTTGCGCCTGTTCGTCGGCGGGCTCCTCTTGATCTTCGGCATCCAATGGACCCGAAAGGCCATTCTCCGCTCGAGTGGGTACAAGGCACTGCACGACGAGGAGGCCATCTTTGACTCGACGCGGGGTTCCGCCGTGGAAATGCCTCGGGGGGCATCGTTCGACGGCTACTCCTTCACCGTCGCCTTCAAAGGCGTCTTCCTCGAGGGTCTCGAAGTGGTCTTCATCGTCCTCACCTTCGGGGCCGCACAACATCGGATCGCGCTCAGTGCCCTGGCTGCGTTGTTGACCGTGGTCGTGGTGGCCGCAGTGGGGATCCTTGTCCATCGGCCCCTGAGCCGTATGCCCGAGAACACGTTGAAGTTCATCGTCGGGATACTCCTGACGTCCTTTGGAATGTTCTGGTCGGCCGAGGGGGCGGGAGTGGCGTGGCCCGGCGGTGAAAGTGCCATCCCCGTCCTCATCGTTTTCATGGCGGGCACGGCCATCCTTCTTGTCGGCGCCCTCCGCCGTCAGCACGGACGGGTCCTCGCCTCCTCGGATCAGGCATGACCTATCTCCGCCGATTCGGCCACTTCTGGTACGACTTCGTGGTCGGCGACGACTGGACGGTGGCGCTTGGCGTGGTGGCGGCACTCGCCGTGACCTGGTTTGCCACCCACCACGGGAGGAATTGGTTCTGGGTCCTGCCTGTAGCAGTCGTCATCCTCCTCACGGTGTCCCTTCGTCGTGTCAGCCGGCAACGGTGAGCATGTCGACCATCGACGTCGGGCCCCTGAGGACCGCCGCCGTCACGGGCTGCCCGACCGGGTCCGCACGCCAGGACCTGCGAAGCGCCCCACCCGAGCACGGGGACGCGGTCGAATGACATCCTCACGCCCTTCCCGAAGGAAGGCACCGGGCCCGGGAGCCGGAGCGTCGGGAGGCTCGGGTCAGGTCCCGCTCGTGGGTGCGATCTTCCCGTCGCCGGTGGCGGCGAAGGTTCCCGAGGTCATCCTCGTCTTCTGGGTGGTCAAGATCCTCACCACCGCCGGCGGAGAAGCCACGTCCGACTACCTGAAGACCTGGGGAAACATCCGAGGAGGAGGCGCCGAAATCGGCCTGTTCGTGGCCGGCCTCGTCATCCAGTTCTCGACACGGCGGTACCGGGCCTTCGCTTACTGGTTCCTGGCCTATTCCATTGCCATCTTCGGCACGGGTGTCTCGGACTTCCTCCATCTCGACGTGGGCATCCCCTATGCCGGTACGACCTTGCTGTGGGCAGTCATCCTGGCTGCCATCTTCTTGATCTGGTACCGCAGCGAAGGCACACTTTCCATCCACAGCATCACGACACAACGACGGGAAGCCTTCTATTGGGCGACGGTGTTCGCCACCTTTGCGCTCGGGACCGCACTCGGGGACTTCACCGCCATGTCGCTGGGCCTCGGCTACCTGGCATCGACCGTGCTCTTCGGGGTGGTCATCCTGGTCCCGGCCCTGGCCTGGTGGCGTCTCGACCTGAACAGCATCGCGGCCTTCTGGATGGCCTACGTCGTCACCCGTCCGCTCGGGGCCTCGGTCGCCGATTACATCAGCAAACCGACAAACACCAGCGGACTCGGCTTCGGCGACGGTCCCACTGCCCTCGTGTTCACCGTGGCCGTTCTGGTCTTCGTCACCTATCTGGCCCTGGCTCGACCGGACATTCAAGAGACCGTCTCTGCTGAGGGCTCCCCCTAGATCTGTCGCCATCGGCCTGGCCCCTGACCCCGGTATGACAGCCGCACCTGTCGGCCGACGGGGTCGAAACAGCCGCTGAGGAACGGGGGGCCGACGGTGATGCGTCGAGTCCGGCCGGCCACGCCCATCTGGGTCAGAGGGGTGGACACCTCGATGTCTATGGGGTACGATACCCAGTATGCTATCCCGTTTGAAGGTGAAATGAGCGTCCGCCACGCCTTGCTGGCGCTGCTGAGCGAGGGGCCAAAGTACGGTCTCCAACTGCGCCAGGAGTTCGAGGCCAGGACCGGCGAAGTCTGGCCCCTCAACGTCGGCCAGGTGTATACGACCCTGCAACGGCTGGAGCGGGACGGACTGGTCGAATCCGAGGACGAGGCCGAGGAGGGCCCCCAGAAGGGATTCCACCTCACGCCCGAGGGTCAGGATGAGCTGCAGCGGTGGCTGCGTACGCCGCCCGATCTCAGCTCACCGCCCCGCGACGAGCTGGTGATCAAGGTCATGGTGGCGCTGCGGATGCCCGGCGCCGACGTCCATGAGGTCATCCAGGTCCATCGTCGCTACCTGGTCGAGCTCATGCAGCAGTGGACTCGCCTCAAAGAGGACGAAGCCGAGTTCGACCTCGGGTTCGCGCTGGTCGTCGACGCCGAACTGTTCCGCCTGGACGCACTGGTCCGGTGGTTGGACGCGGCTGACGGCCGGATCAAGCGCGCCGGGTCCGAACCTCCGCGGGTCGAGTCGTTCCCCCTGCCGAAGCTGCGACGGAGAATCGGGGTGCGGCCATGAGCATGCTCGAGCTGCGGAAAGTCTCGAAGGTCTACGGTGAGGGTGCGGCCCAGGTCCAGGCCCTGCGGGACATTGATCTGTGGGTCGACCCGGGATCGCTGGTGGCGGTCATGGGAGCCAGTGGATCGGGCAAGAGCACGCTGCTGACCATCGCCGGAAGCCTCGAGGCGCCGACCGACGGTGAGGTGTTGGTCGGAGGTGCGGTGCTCTCGAAGATGAACCGCAACGACCAGGCCCGGCTGCGTCGCCGATCGATCGGTTACGTCTTCCAGGACTACAACCTCTTGGCCGGGTTGAGTGCCGTCGAAAATGTCTCGCTTCCCCTCGAGCTCGACGGCATCTCGGCCAAGAAGGCCCACAACGCGGGAATGGCCATCCTCGAAGAACTCGGCCTTTCCGATCGGGCAGCGCACTTCCCCGATCAGCTGTCGGGCGGTGAGCGCCAGCGGGTCTCCATCGCCCGGGCCGTCGTCGGCGATCGCCACCTGCTCCTGGCGGATGAGCCGTCAGGAGCACTCGACTCGACCAACGGCGAGGTGGTGATGCGGATGATCCTCACCGCCTGCAAGCGCGGTGTGGCCGCGGTGATCGTCACCCACGATGCCCAGCTGGCCTCGTGGGCCGATCGGGTGGTCTTCCTCCGGGACGGGCGCGTCGTCGACCAGACCATGTCGCCCCCGAGCCCCGAGTCGCTGCTTCAGCCCGCTCCGAATTCATGACCACGACGCTCGATCGGCCAACCGCTCACCCACTCCCCGACAATGGCGGCCTGTCGGCGCGCCGGGCGGTCATGCGATGGTCGTGGCGTCTGTTCTGGCGCGAGTGGCGCCAGCAGTTCCTGATCCTCGCGCTCATCACCGTCGCCGTGGCCGCCACCATCGTGGGCTCGGCCGTTGCCATCAACGATCCCCCGCAAAAGGACGCCGGATTCGGAACGGCACGGTATTCGGCGGCCTTCACTTCCTATGACGCCCAGACGGTGAGTACCATCGCCAGGCTGGGACACGCCGGTCCCGTCGACGTCATCGAGAACGAAACGCTGGCCGTTCCGGGTTCGATCAACAGTTATCAGCTCCGTGCCCAGAACCCACACGGACCCTTCGGTGGTCCGATGCTCTCCCTCGTTTCCGGGCGCTATCCATCCGGTGCCGACGAGGTGGCCGTGACCAGCGGTGTCGCCTCCACGTTTCACCTGTCCATGGGGGACACCTGGCGGGTCGGCGGTGTCGAGCGCCACGTCGTGGGCATCGTCGAAAACCCCCAGAGCCTGCTCGACGAATTCGCGCTTGTCCCCCCCGGGCAAGTGGCGAATCCCACCGGAGTGACAGTGTTGTTCGACGACCTCCCGTCCCCGATCGGTTCGTTCAAAGGTGTCCACATAGAGACACCTGGATCGGTGGCACAGTCGAATCCCCTCAACCCGGAGACGATCTCACTCACTGCATTGGTACTCGGGATGCTGCTCATCGCCCTCGTTTCCATCGGCGGCTTTACCGTGCTCGCCCAGCGTCGGATGCGCGCCATCGGGATGCTCGAGTCGACCGGCGCAACGGACCGCCACGTCCGACTGGTGGTCAGCGCCAACGGCGCCGTCGTCGGCGCTGTCGGTGCGATTCTCGGGTTCGTGCTGGGGCTCATCGTCTGGCTCCTCTACCGTCCGATACTCGAGCAGAGCTCGCATCACACGATCAGCGTGCTGGCCCTCCCTTGGACCGTGGTCGTGGCGGCCATGGTGCTCGCCGTGGTGGCCGCGTTCTTCGCCGCCTCCCGCCCCGCACGGGCTATCACCAAGGTGCCGATCGTCCAAGCCCTGTCCGGCCGACCCGCCCCACCTCGTCAGATCCACCGTTCGGCAGTTCCCGGCATCATCTTCCTCGTCGCCGCCTTCTTGCTGCTCGGATACTCCGGTGGCACGAACAGCGGAAATGGAAGCGGTGGTACACCTGAGCTCCTGTTTGGCATCGTCCTCCTCATCCCTGGACTGATCCTGCTGGCCCCGTTCTTTCTGTCATTGACCGCGCTCGTCGGGCGCCATGCCCCCATTGCCATTCGGCTCCCACTGCGCGATCTGGCCAGATATCGGGCGCGTTCGGGTTCGGCCTTGGCCGCCATCAGCATCGGCGTGCTCGTAGCGGTGATCGTCATGCTGGCCGCCGCGGCCCGGTACGGAAACGTCCTCGACTACGCCGGCCCGAATCTTTCCTCCAACGAAATAGCTCTTCATGCCAACATCCCGCCACCGCCGGGTACGGAGATCCAGTCGCCGAGCGGCAAGGTCCATGTGCAAGGTCCCGAGACCAGCTCCATGGCCGCCGCCCTGCGCCAGGCGCCCGCGCATGCGGAAGCGATCGCACGGGGACTCGGCGCACAGCTCATCGCGCTCGACACCCCCAATGCCAGTCTCAACGCCACCCAGGGTGGGAGAAATTGGGACGGACAGATCTATGTCGCCACGCCGCAGTTGCTGCGGGCCTTCGGGATCAAGGCGTCGGAAATCGACCCGAACGCGGACGTCCTCAGTTCACGCCCGGGCCTGGCCGGTGTTTCGGGGATGACATTCACCTACGGGTCCTCCGGCCCAGATGCCTCTCAGAACCCTGGTTCCGGGCCGTCGTCAGCTTCGGGGTGCACGGCGGCGGCCGACTGTCTCGCCCATCCGGTCATCCAGGAGATCGGAGCACTGCCTGCGGGTACCTCGGCGCCGAACACGGTGATCACCGAGCACGCGATGCGAGCGTTCCACATCTCGTCGGGTACGAGCGACTGGCTCGTTCAGGGTTCGCAGCCGTTCACCGCCGCCCAGATCAGCAATGCCGAGCTCGCAGCTTCGACCACGCAGATCTCGGTGGAGGCGAAGAACGATCAGCCATCGTCGTCGGCGGTCATCGGCTGGGCGACGGTTTTCGGGATCATCATCGCCCTTGGTGTACTCGGGATGTCCGTCGGGCTCGTCCGCAGCGAGACGTCAAATGACCTTCGCACGCTGGCCGCGGCCGGTGCATCCAGCTACACCCGGCGGACACTGACGGCCGTCACCGCCGGGGCACTCGGCTTTCTCGGCGCACTCCTCGGGGTGATGGGCGGTTACATAGGGATGATCGGATGGCTACGGAGCAATTCGTTGAACGGCGGTGTCGCCGCGCTCGGAAATATCCCCATTGTCGACCTGCTCCTCCTTCTCCTCGGCATGCCGGCCTTTGCGGCGATCGTCGGCTGGGTGTTCGCCGGCCGCGAGCCGTCGGCCATGGCCCGCCAGGCGATCGAATAGGCCGGGCCCCGCACCATCTGGGGCGACCCGGACGACGTTGCCGTCGTCGGGCCCCATCGGCCGACAACCGGCTCTGGCGGTCAGAGGCGGCTCGGGTCAAGGGGCTTGACCGGTTCCTTCATACCTACAACCATCATCGGCACCACACAGCCGTCGGAGGACCACCCATCAGCCGAGTCACCAACGTGGATGGTTGTTACATCTAGCGCGCTTGGCAGAGGCAGAAGGGATGACCGGCCGGATCGGCATGAACAACAAAGACGCAGCCAGATTCCTCGACCCGACCGCCGAGGGCGGTCGCACCGAGGGATGCCGCTCGTACACAGGCGGCCTCCAGGTCGGAAACGGCCAGGTCGAGATGGAGTTGCTGAGGAGACCCATCCGGCCAGTCCGGGGGTGAATAGGGCGTTGCCCGTTGGAATGCCAACTTGAAGGTGGAGACGCCGACGTGGACCTCACACCACTCCGGATCATCGAGTTCCGCCTGGCCGTCGAGAAGATCGGCATAGAAGCTGGCGAGGGCAGGAGGGTCCGGACAGTCGAGGACGATGGATCGCAGGGTGATGGTGGCCGAGGACTGCATGCCGGTTGTCTACCCCCTCCCGGCAGGCGGATCCAGTGCGATCGGGGCCGGGCAATCCAAGTATCATCTCGAGGTCACTGCCGACCCAGCTACTTCTGTGGGGAATCGAAATTGAAAATCGCCATTGTGGGAACCGGAGCCATGGGGTCGATCTATGCCGGCCTCCTCGGCAAGGCCGGACACGAAGTATGGGCCATCGATATCTGGCAGGACCATATTGATGCCATCGCCACTGCCGGGCTGATGGTCTCAGGCGCCAGCGGGACCTACGTCGTCGACAGTTTGAACACCGGCCGCCAGCCTGGCGATGCCGGCCCTTGCGATGTGTGGGTGATCGCCACCAAGGCAGCTGCGGTGGAAGGGGTGGCCAGGGGGATCGCCCCACTGCTCCAGCCCGACAGCGTAGTCATGGCGTTCCAAAATGGCCTTGGTGCGGGTGAGCGGATCGCGCGCCATGTACCGGCGGACCAGATCCTGAT
The DNA here is from genome assembly GCA_963713625.1 of uncultured Acidimicrobiales bacterium. Classification (GTDB taxonomy): domain Bacteria; phylum Actinomycetota; class Acidimicrobiia; order Acidimicrobiales; family RAAP-2; genus Bog-756. The sequence goes on from CAVQMN010000004.1 coordinate 434,963, forward strand.
CGGCATCGCCGAAGGGTTCGGGTCGTCGATCCCGGAGCCGGGGCACGTGCACCACGAAGGCATGCGCCTCATACGCATCGGTGAGATGAATGGAGGGATCACCCCCCGGTTGGAGGACATCGAGCTGGCGTGGCGAAATGCCGGCTTCAACGTCCGCGCCTACGCCGATGTGAATCTCATGGTCTGGGAGAAATTCCTCTGCAACGTCACGCTCAGCGCCCCGTGTGCGGTATTCGACGCCACTGTCGGGGAGCTGATGGCAAACGAGGAGTCGTGGAGAATCGCCCTGGCCTGCACGTCCGAGGCCTACCGGCTGGCGGTGGCGATGGGGGTCGAGTTCTCATTCGACGACCCGTTGCCATACGTCTCAGAATTCGCGGCGACGATTCCGAACGCCAGCCCTTCGATGCGACTCGACCACCTCGCCCACCGACGCTCGGAGATCGAGGTCATCAATGGCCAGGTCGTAACCCTCAGCCGCCGTTTCGGACTTGCGGCGCCCTACAACGAGACACTGTGCGCCGTCCTGCGTCACCGCGAGTCCCAATTCCCCGCAGATGAGCGTCCCCACAGATCAACCTGAGCGGCCAACGGGGCGCCGGGGCGGTACATCGTCCGGGACCCTTTTCGATGTCGATCCCCTTTTCGACGGCAGAGACCGGCCCCGGGGCGACCGGACCACGCTGGAGACCCGGCCGCCCAGACCCTGCCTACTGTGACCGGGCAAGCGAGGGCGGTGGGTCCGTCTGGGCCAGCTTGCTTCCCTCGATGTCGAGGTCGGGCAGGACACGACGCATCCATTGCGGCAGCCACCACGCGGTCCCCTTGAAGATGTACATGCTGGCCGGCACGACCGTCATGCGGACCACGAAGGCGTCGATCAGGACTCCGAGGGCCAGAGCGAAACCGAGTGACTTGGTCGTCGGGTCCGGGGACACGATGAAGCTGGCGAAGACCGAGACCATGATGATGGCGGCTGACGCCACGACCTTGGCACTGCCGCGGTAGCCGTCGGTGACGGCCGTGGTGGCGTCCTTCCGCAGGGACTCCTCCCGCATCCGTGACTCGAGGAAGACCTCGTAGTCCATGGCCAGACCGAACAGGATCCCAAGGAGGATGATGGGCAGGAAGCTGAGGATCGGCCCCGGTTTGGCGATGCCGAAGATCCCGGACAGGTGCCCCTCCTGGAAGACGAAGGTCACCGCGCCCAGGGTGGCGAGGATGCTGAGCACGTAACCGACCACCGCGGCCAGGGGGACCAGCAGGGAGCGGAAGACCAGGATGAGCAGGAACAGGCAGAGGATGATGATGATGGCCAGATAGAGCGGGAGGGCGGACGAGAGTTTGGCCGAGATGTCGACATTGAGCGCGGTCTGGCCGGTGACGTAGGTGTCGAGGCCGTACTTGGCCTTCCCCTCGGCCACGACCATCCGGATGCCGTGGATGAGGTTGGTGGTGGCGACGGCGTTGGGGCCGGTCTTCGGGATCACCTCGACCAGATAGACGTCTTTGGCCTGATTGGGGATGGGCACGCCGATGGCCGCCACGTCGGGAGGGAGGTGCTTCGTCTGTGCCTCGTAGAAGGTGATGAAGGCCTGCTTCTGGGTCGGGGTCATCCCCCCGGGGGCGTAGACCACGATGAGGAGCGGTCCGTTGGCCCCGGGCCCGAAGCCCTCGCTGATGAGGTCATAGGCGCGTCGGGTGGTCTGGCTGGTCGGCTGCGAGCCGGCGTCAGGCAGGCCGAGCCTCATGTTGAAGAACGGGGTGGCCACGAACAAGAGGATGACGATTCCGGCCAGGACGACCAGGATCGGCGCCCGCTTGAGGGTGACCACGTAGCGCCAGGAGAGAGGTTCGTAGCCGGGAGCTTCCGCCTTCTCGATCTTGTGGCGGGCCCAGCGGGGGGCGATGAGCCGGCGACCGGCGAAGCCCAGGAGTGCCGGCATCAGGGTCGTTGCCGCCAGGACGGCCACCACCACCGCCCCGGCCGCGGCCAGTCCCATGACGGTCAGGAACGGGATGTTCACGACGCTCAGGGCCGCCAGGGCGATGAGCACGGTCATACCGGCGAAGCACACCGCCGAACCGGAGGTGGCGACCGCTCTGCCCACCGACTCGTGCAGCTCCATGCCCTCTGCGACCTGCTGGCGGTGGCGGTTCATGACGAACAGCGAGTAGTCGATGCCCACGGCCAGACCGATCATGGTGGCCAGGACCGGCGTGGTACTGGACTCGCTGATCCACGCGGTGAGGGCCAGGAGGGCGAGGTTGGTGAGAACCACCCCGGCAATGGCCGAGAAGAGCGGCAGGAGGCCCGCCACGACGGAGCCGAATCCGATCAACAGCACGAAGAAGGCGATCAGGACGCCGATCAACTCGGTGTCCGTCTTCGTGGTGGCCTGGGCCACCGCCCCGCCGAAGTTGACGTCGATCCCCGCCGCCTTCGCCGGGCCGCCCGAGGCGAGAAGCGCGGCCTGGGCCCTGGTGGTCACGTCGGCCACGGCAACGGGATAGGCGACGACGGCGTAGGCGATCCTTCCGTTCTTCGACACCGTTCCCGACTGATAGGGGTCGGTGACCCCCACGACCTGGGGCAGTGTGCGCAGTTCGGCCACCGTCGCCTCCACGGCCTGGCGGTCCGAGGCATCGGTCAGCGACTTCGACGCCGGCACCGAGAAGACAACCTGGGCCTGGGCACCGCCGGTACCCGGGAACTTCTGGTCGAGGAGGTTGAGGGCCTGCTGGGATTCGGTGCCGGGGATGGTGATGGCGTTGCTGGTCGGCTGTTTCACGCTGACCGCCACCACGGCCAGCACCACGATCACCAGCACCCAGCCGGCCGCAACGTACCGGCGTCGCCGGAAACACCACTGACCCAGCCGGTAGAGCGCTGCACTCATGGATCCTCCTCGGGGAGCAGACCGGGCCCGCGACGGGCGACGGCCACGAGGCTACGCGACGGCCTGGGAGCGGAAGCGGAACTGCCGGAGTGGGCGCGCCCGGTGGGGAGAACGGACTGCCAGCGGACCCGGCGGCGGTCCGACGCCACCGGGGACACGAGATGAAAAGGGGAGTCAGGGAGATCCGGCGCGGCGTTCTACCCGTGGGCTTCGTCGCCATCCACCCCGATGACATCACCGCCTGGTTTCCCCCGGGCGACTCGGGCCAGGGCGACAATGGTGCTGCGTGACACGAGATGGACGGCCCGGGCGGCCGGAGATCTACCCGGAGCATGCAGAGGAATTCGCACCCGCAGCGCGGCGGGGGATACTTCGAACACCAGGGGTGGATCCATGCGCAGCGCTTCCCCGTCGATACCGATCTCGACCGGTCCGTCGGCGCTGATCTCGAATCGCTTCACCGTCCACTCGGCCCAGCCGGAGAAGCGATGGAGCTGGCCGGCGAGTTCGAGGGAGACGAATCTGGCGGCATCGTTGGCGCCGTCGATCGTGGCCACGGCGACACCCAACACTCCTTCATCGAGGCGCTCACGGGTACCTCTGCCCGCGAATCGGTGCAATTCGTAGGGGTTGTTCGAAACCAGGATCACGTCGGCCGTCGAGTGGGGCGTCCCGTCGGGCTCGGTAAACCGCAGATCCGGGCCCGCAGCCCCCGGTCCGAGGAGATCGGGGAGCATGTCGGCGACCGTCTTGCGCTTGGCCTCCCGGTAGTCGGGTGACTGGACGACCTTGGCATAGAGGCCGAGGGTGGCATTGTTCACGAAGGTGCGGCCGTTCACACAAGCCAGGTCGATCCGCCGTTCGAACCCTTCGTCGAACGCATCGAGAGCACCGACGACGTCGTCGCGGTCCAAACCCAGGTCGAGAGCAAAGTGATTCCTCGTGCCGGCCGGGACAACCACGTAGGGAAGGTCGTGACGGATGGCCACGGTGGCGACCAGGGCCTGGGAGCCGTCCCCGCCGGCCATACCGATGATGTCGGCGCCCCGTGCCACCGCATCCTCGGCCAGCTGCACCAGATCATCTCCGGGACCGAGGACGATGGCTTCGATACCCCGTTTCCCGCACTCTTCGACCAGGTGGAACCGCTCCGCCTTTCCCCCACCCGATTTCAGGTTCATGATCAGGACGGGATGGTGCGATGGGCCGCCACGGGCGGCGGCACCCTTCCCGGCATGAGCCGTCCGGTCGTCCCGGCCGAGGGCGACGCGTCCCGAGGCCACGGACACCACCCCGAGCAGGACGACGGCGACGATCCGGAGGAGGCGGTGGTCAGCCCAGAGGAAGCCGGCGACCAGCAGGCCGAGTCCGACCAGGACCACGAGGACAGCGCCAAATCGGAATGCGCCCCTCCGGGTCAGCGCATGCCAGGCGCCGAGGACCACGACGACCAGCCCGACCAGGAGAAGAAGCAGCGGCCCGAGGTTCATGATCCCGCCGACGAACAGAGCCGCCACCGCGCCCAACAGTGACGCCAGGGCCACGACAGCGGCCATCCGTCGCATCCCGGAGGGGTGAGGATCACTCATCGACGGCCACCGCCGTCCGATGGGCAGGCGACCGGCGGCGTCCCGCCCTCTCGCCGGCTCCCAGGGATAACCCTCGTGAACCTGTCCATCACCCATCCGGGCCACACCCCACTCGATCTCACCACTCGGATCCATTGCCGGGCCCAACGGTAGCTGCGGCCCTGGACGGCGGCCAACGATCCTTCGCCGTGGTCACGACGTCCACGAGTTGCGGAAGCACGGGCCGGGCCGGGCAGCCATAGAATCGGCAGGCCATCGGAGACCGGCTCCGCGCCGAGAAGGCGACAGCCGGGCGCGAGCTGTCGGTTCGGTGAGCGTTCCGCCATGATGGGGGTGCATACACGCCATGTCCATGATCGACTACGACGCCAGGCCCGTCACCCCTCAGGTGCTGCTGGTCGGCCAACGGGCGTCTTCGATCGGCTACAGCATCCGCGACTTTCTCAGCCGCAACGGGGTCCCCTACGAGTGGGTCGACGTGGACGACGACCAGCGGGTCGCCGGGCTGTTGTCCGAGGGTGAGCGGACGGCGGACCAGCTCCCCGTCTGCGTCCTCCCCAACGGCATCCGACTCGCTCCGGCCACCCTGGAAGGCATCGCGGCCGGGCTGGGGATGCTGACAGCCCCGTCATTGTCGGAGTACGACCTCACCATCGTGGGCGCCGGCCCCGCCGGACTGGCCGCGGCCGTGTACGCCGCATCCGAAGGGCTGCACGCCGTGGCCATCGAGGCGGTGGCGCCCGGAGGTCAGGCCGGGACGACCTCCATGATCGAGAACTATCTCGGATTTCCTCAGGGCATCAGCGGAAGCGAGTTGGCGACACGGGCGACGGCCCAGGCCAAGCGGTTCGGGGCCGAAGTCCTTCTCGCCCGGCGCCTGTCCGACATCACGAGAGACGGCCCGGGCTATGTCGCCCGACTCTCCGACGGCACCGCCCTGCGGTCACGGGCCATGCTCGTGGCCAGTGGCGTCGACTGGCGACGCCTCGAGGTTCCCGGCATCGAGGAACTCCTCGGCTCAGGCGTGTACTACGGCGCCGGCCCGAGCGAGGCGGTCACCTGCCGTGGCTGCCGGGTCGCCATCATCGGAGGGGGGAACTCGGCCGGCCAGGCGGTCGTGCGCTTCTCGCGCTACGCCTCGCAGGTGACCCTGCTGGTCCGGGGTCGCGCCCTCGAGTCCTCCATGTCCCAGTACCTGATCAGCCAGGTGCGGGCCCTCGGGAATGTCGAGGTCCGGACCGAATCGGAGGTGGTCAGCCTGGAATCGGATAGCCGGCTCCGGGCCCTCATGGTCTCGTCCGGGGACACCGTGTCGAGAGTGGACGCCGACGCCCTCTTCGTCTGCATCGGAGGGGTGCCCCGCACCCAGGGAGCAGCCGACGCCGGCGTTGCTCTCGACCGGGCCGGCTATGTCCGCACCGGAGCCGAACTCGGCGCATCACCCTCCGACCTTGACGGGTGGGCGCTCGACCGTCAGCCCCTGCCCCTCGAAACGAACTGTCCCGGGCTGTTCGCGGCCGGTGATGTCCGGAGTGGTTCGATCAAACGCTGCGCGGCGGCCATCGGTGAGGGGTCGATGTCGGTGGCCCTGGTCCACCAGCGCCTCGCCGAAGTCGGCGGTGAGTGACGTGGGCATCTCCCCCGCGCCCGGCCCGACCGGGGACCAGTCCATGGTGGGCCCGACCGAGGCGGCGGAGGCGGAGTTCTCACGGGTGGCGTCAGCGGAGCAGCTGGGCGCCGTCGCCCGTGCCCTCGAAGGCAACGGCATGACCTGCACGATGGCCGGCTCCGGCGGAGAGGCGAGGACGGCCGTCCGGTCCATCCTCCCGGTGGGAGCCGAGGTCTACAACAACACGTCCCGTACCCTCGAAGTCATCGGTGTCGCCGAGGACATCGAGCGCTCGGGGCAGTATCAGCCGCTCCGCCCCCGCCTCTACCGGATGGATCGCGAGATGCAGGGTCGTGAGATGCGCCAGCTGTCGGCGTCACCCGATTGGGTCGTGGGCAGCGTCCACGCCCTGACCGAAGACGGCTCGCTTCTCATCGCCTCGGCCAGCGGCAGCCAGCTCGGTCCCATCGTCTCGGGAGCGGGCCACGTGGTCGTCGTGGTGGGAGCGCAGAAGATCGTTCCCGATCTCGATACCGGACTGCGACGCATCGAGGAGTACTGCTTCCCTCTCGAGGATCGCCGAGCCAGGCAGGCCTACGGCGTACCCAGCGGGGTCAACAACGTTCTCATCATCAACAGAACGGTCGTCCCCGGTCGGATCACCGTCGTGTTGGTGAGTGAACCGCTCGGGTTCTGACATAGGCGGCGAGATGCTCGCCGGTGAGGGTCGAGCGGGCATCGACGAGTTCGGCGGGTGTGCCCTCGAAGACGATCCGGCCGCCGTCGTGTCCGGCGCCGGGACCGAGGTCGATGAGCCAGTCCGCATGCACCATGACCGCCTGGTGGTGCTCGATGACGACGACCGACTTGCCCGAGTCGACCAGCCGGTCGAGCAAACCGAGCAGGTGCTCGACATCGGCCAGGTGGAGGCCGGTGGTGGGCTCGTCCAGGATGTAGAGGCCCCCCTTCTCGGCCAGGTGGGTGGCCAGCTTGAGACGCTGCCGCTCACCGCCGGACAGGGTGGTGAGCGGCTGGCCCAGCGTGAGGTACCCGAGCCCGACATCTTCGAGCCGCTCGAGAATGGCGACGGCAGCCGGTGTGCGCGCCTCGCCGTCGCCGAACACGGCGGCCGCCTCACCGACCGACAGGTCGAGCACGTCGGCGATGTTGAGCCCTCCGAGTTGGTAGTCCAGCACGGCCGCCTGGAACCGTCGGCCCTCGCACTCCTCACAGATGGAGGTGACCCCGGCCATCATGGCCAGATCCGTGTAGATCACCCCGGCGCCGTTGCAGTGGGGGCAGGCTCCCTCGGAGTTGGCGCTGAACAGGGCCGGCTTGACGCCGTTGGCCTTGGCGAACGCCTTGCGGATCGGTTCCAACAGGCCGGTGTAGGTGGCTGGATTGCTTCGGCGGGAGCCACGGATCGGGGTCTGGTCGATGGACACGACACCTTCCCGCCCCGCCACCGAGCCGTGGAGCAGCGAGCTCTTGCCCGACCCGGCCACGCCGGTCACCACCACCAGCACCCCGAGCGGTATGTCGACATTGACGTCATGCAGGTTGTGGGTGGCCGCCCCCCGGACCTCCAGGACGCCCGATGGTGTCCGCACCGACGGCTTCACCGAGGCCCGGTCGCCCAGGTGACGCCCGGTCAGCGTGCCGCTGGTCCTCAATCCGTCGACGGTGCCCTGGAAGACCACCTCGCCTCCCGCGGCTCCGGCACCGGGACCGAGGTCGACGACGTGATCGGCGATGGTGATGGTCTCGGGCTTGTGCTCCACGACCAGCACCGTGTTGCCCTTGTCCCGGAGCCGGAGCAACAGGTCGTTCATGCGCTGGATGTCATGGGGGTGCAGACCGATGGTCGGTTCGTCGAACACATAGGTGATGTCGGTCAGGGAGGAGCCGAGGTGGCCGATCATCTTGACCCGCTGCGCTTCGCCGCCCGACAGCGTGCCGGAGGCTCGGTCGAGGGCGAGGTAGCCCAGCCCGATCTCCACGAACGAGTCGAGCGTCCGCTGCAGCGTTTGCAACAGCGGTGCCACCGACGGCTCATCGACGCCGCGGACCCACTCGGCCAGGTCGCTGATCTGCATGGCGCAGGCGTCGGCGATGCTGACCCCGCCGATCCGCGATGACCGGGCCCCTTCGCTGAGCCGGGTGCCGCCGCAGTCGGGACACGGGGTGAAGGTGACCGCCCGGTCCACGAAGGCCCGGACGTGCGGCTGCATCGACTCGCGGTCCTTGGAGAGGATCGACTTCTCGACGCGGGGGATCAACCCCTCGTAGGTCATGTTGATGCCCTCGATCTTCATCCTGATGGGCTCGTGATACAAGAAGTCGTGCCGCTCCTTTTTGGTGTATTTGCGTATGGGCTTCTCCGGGTCCACGAAACCCGACGATCGGTACAGACGGGCATTCCAACCCCCCGCCGTGTAGCCGGGCACGGAGAGCGCGCCCTCAGTCAGCGACTTCGAGTCGTCGAACATCTGGGTCAGGTCGATGTCGGAGACCTCGCCCCGGCCCTCGCACCGAGGGCACATCCCTCCGGTGCGGGAGAACGTCTGTCGCACGGCCTTGCCGTCGCCGCGTTCGACGGTCATCGTGCCGCTGGCCCGGACCGAGGGGACATTGAAGGCAAAGGCGCTGGGTGCACCGATGTGGGGCTGACCGAGTCGGCTGAACAGGATGCGCAACATGGCGTTGGCATCGGTGGCCGTGCCGACCGTCGAACGGGTGTCGGCTCCCATCCGCTGTTGGTCGACGATGATGGCGGTGGTCAACCCTTCCATGACGTCGACCTCGGGCCGGGTCAGGGTGGGCATGAAGCCCTGCACGAAGGCGCTGTAGGTCTCGTTGATCAGCCGCTGCGACTCGGCGGCGATGGTGCCGAAGACGAGCGAGCTCTTGCCTGAGCCCGAGACGCCGGTGAACACGGTGAGCCGCCGCTTCGGGATCTCGATACTGAAGTCCTTGAGGTTGTTCACCCGCGCTCCGTGGACGCGGATCAGACCGTGGCTGTCAGCGACATGAGGTGCACCCGACTTCGGGCCCGCCTTCGCCCCCTTGGTCATGACCTGCCCGCCTGTCCTGCACGGCCGATCAGCCGCGACAGCCCACGGCGGCGACGCCACCGGGGCGCGGATCGCTGATCAATCGTCAGGGAGTGACGCAAACTCACGCTTGGTCTTCCGGTACCACCCCAGCCCCGAGAAGGGATTCTTCCACCGACCCTTCATCTCCTTCAACGCCGCCTCGTGCGCTTCGTCCCCCCCGGCCACCATCTCTTTGAGATGGCTGTCCTGTGTCTTGATGACCTCGTCGGCGCTCTTGCCCTGGAGCGGGAAATCGCACGGTCCCCCCAACTGTTGGCAGGTCATTGTCTTCATGGATGCGCCTCCTTTCGGTCCGGGTCAGCCCGGAGGTTCAGGCCTGGGCGATGCGGACGAGGTTGCCGGAGGGATCGCGGAAAGCGCAATCGGTCACTCCCCACGGTTGGGAAGCCGGCTCCTGGAGCACCTCCGCGCCCGAGGCCCGGACCTTCTCGAAGGTGGCGTCGAGGTCGTCGGCGCGGAAAATCGCGGCCTGCAGTGACCCCTGGGTCACCAGCGACAAGAGGGCGTCACCTTCGGCTTGCGAACGGCCCCCATGGGGTTGGAACAGGACGATGTCCACGTCCTGCCCGGAGGCGCCGACGGTCACCCATCGGAAGCCCTGGGACGCGACATCGGCACGCACCTCGAGGCCCAGCGCGTCGCGATAGAAACCCAGCGCCGCGTCGGGATCATGCACGGGGATGAACATGGCGGAAACGGAGACTGGCATGCGATCACCGTAACAGCGGCAACCAGCCGTTGGCTTCTCCGATCCTGCTCGCTTCGCGCCATTCGGCCTCCGACGGACGCCGGCCGCACCCGGTCGGCCGCCCACCTGGCCGGGGAGGTCAGCCGACGTTCAGACGCCGGCCAGAACCCGCTGGGGTCGGGTGGCGAACATGCTCACGCACGAGGGAACGACCTCGAAGTCGCGGTGGTCGAGGTCGCGGTAGTTCGACGGGGTCATGCCCACAATTTCGGTGAACCGTGAGCTGAACGAGCCGAGCGACGTGCACCCGACGGCCACGCAGGCGTCGGTCACCGATTTCCCTTGGCGCAGCAGCGCCTTGGCCCGCTCGATGCGTCGGGTCATGAGATAGGAGTAGGGGGTCTCGCCGTAGGCGGCCCGGAACTTGCGCGAGAAGTGGGCCGGGGACATGAGAGCGGTTCGGGCCATGGCCGGGACATCGAGGGGCAGCGCGTAGTTGCGGTCCACGTGATCGCGGGCCCGACGCAGGTGCACGAGATCGGCCATCTCCTCGGGGGTCATACATCGACCGTACCCGACCGGGCACCTCCCGGTCGACGGACGGGCCCTTCCCCACCGCCGGGAGCTGACGAGCAGGACCGGCCACCAGGCGTGACGCCGGGGAGGGCGACAGGACCGACCTGTCCCTCTCCGTAGCGCCGGTCTCCTCAGCGGCATAGGTTGGCAGGGCCGACCCGGTCTACGCTGGGACACGCACAACGCGGCGGACGAGCCCGGGAGAGGCGCCATGGGAAATGAGGCATGCGAACCCGTGTCGGTATCCCGACGGATCCAGGCTCCGATCGGCGACATCTTCGAGGTCCTGGCCGACCCGGGCCGGCACCCCGAGTTCGACGGCTCCGGAATGTTGCGGCCGGGTGCCGGTCGTGAGCCCGTCTCCGGGGTGGGGGACGTCTTCGTCATGAAGATGCACTTCACGGCCATGGGCGACTACGAAATGCACAACCGCGTCGTGGCCTACGAGACCGACCGGTGCATCGCCTGGGAACCCGGCCGACAGGACGCCGACCGGGCCGAGGGCGACCTGACCCCGAACGGGTCACGCTGGCGGTTCGATCTCACCGCCGACGGCCCGGCGGCCACCGTGGTCACCGAGACCTACGACTGTTCCGGTTGCTCCGCTGAGGTTCGTCACTCCCTGGACAACGGCAGGCGGTGGATCACGGGCATGACCGAGACGCTGGAGCGGCTCGACCAACTCTGCACCGAAGGGTGAGCGACCGGCGATCGGCACGGACACCCTGGCCATGACCGAGTTCGACGGAATCGCCGAGCACTACGACGAGACCCGCGGGGGTGAGCAGCGGGGCGAGGAGTACGCCGGGGACATCGACGCGCACCTTCCGGCCGGGGAGGGACCGATTCTCGAGATCGGTGTGGGCACCGGCGTCGTGGCCCTGGGTCTCCGCCGGCGGGGAAGGACGGTCCTCGGACTGGATCTCTCGGCTCCGATGCTCCGTCGGGCCCGGATGCGGCTCGGGCCGGTCGTCGTCCTCTCCGACGCCATGACCATGGCGCTGGCCCCGGCCAGCGTGGCCCACGCCGTGTCGGTGTGGGTCCTCCACTCGGTGGCTGAGCCGGTCCGGGTGTTCCGGGAGGCGGTCCGGGTGATCAGGCCCGGCGGCAGCTATGTCGTGTGCGCGACCCAGCACCCGTCTCCCGATGACCGGGTGGGCATGATCATCGAGGAGATGGGGGCCAGAGCCGATGCCCGACGGGAGGCCGAGCGTCCACGCCGGGTGTCCGTCGACGACGTGCTCGGGTGGGCCGGGCAAGCGGGCTTCGCCGGAACCGTCCACCAGCTCGAGCGCCAGTGGCGTTCATCCCCCGCCGACGAGCTGGCGGCCATCGCCAAGCGGGCATGGCCGGCGTTGCGCCAGCTCGACGAGGATGCCATCGAAGAGGTGACCGGGCCTGCCGTCGAGGCCCTCCGGGCGCTGCCGGCCACCGAGCAGCTCCGTCAGGCCACCGCGGAGATGATCGTCTTCCGACGGGCCTGACCGGCGCCGTGTCCCGTCAGGCTCAGGGCCGGGCCCACCGGTCGTTCGGGTAATCTCCGCTGCCGGCCCCGATCGACCCTCACCAGCCATCATGGACCCGTTCGCACGCCACCTGCCCAAGGCCGAGCTCCACCTGCACATCGAAGGCACCCTGGAGCCGGAGCTGCTGTTCGAACTGGCCGTCCGCAACGATGTCTCCCTGCCCTACCCGGACGTGGACAGCGTCCGCCGGGCGTACGTGTTCGGGGATCTGCAGTCGTTCCTCGACATCTACTACCGGGGCTGTGCCGTGCTGGTCACCGAACGCGACTTCTACGACCTCACCATGGCCTACCTCCGGCGGGCCGCCGACCAGGGAGTCGTGCACACCGAACTCTTCTTCGACCCCCAATCCCATACGGAACGCGGCATCCGGTTCGGAACGGTCATCACCGGCATCCACCGTGCCCTCGAAGAGGGAGAAGGAGAGCTCGGGATCTCCTGGCGGCTCATCCCCTGCTTTCTGCGCCATCTCAGTGCGGAACGCGCCATGGAGACCCTCGCCGAGGCGCTCGAGTTCCGTTCGTGGATCAGCGCGGTGGGCCTCGACTCATCGGAAGTGGGAAATCCCCCATCGAAGTTCGAGGCGGTGTTCGCCGCGGCCCGGAGTGAGGGGTTGTTGGCCGTGGCCCACGCCGGCGAGGAGGGTCCTCCGAGCTATATCTGGGAAGCACTCGACATACTCCACGTCGCCCGGATCGACCACGGCGTCCGCTGCCTCGAGGACGAGGCGCTGGTCGAGCGACTCCGCGTCGACCAGATCCCGCTCACCGTGTGCCCGCAGTCCAACGTCAAGCTCGGCGTCTTCGCTTCGCTGCGAGACCACCCGCTGCCGACCCTTCTCGAACGCGGGCTCCTGGTGACGGTCAACTCCGACGACCCCGCATACTTCGGCGGGTACATCGCCGACAACTTCGCCGCCGCCGACCTCGGTCTCGACCGCGTCAGCCAGGTGCAATTGGCACGCCACTCCTTCACCGCCTCGTTCCTCTCCCGGGCCGACAAGGAGCGGAATCTCGCCGCCGTCGACGGGTACGGGAACGGCGCCCACCCCCCGCCCGCACGGTGACGTCGGTGGGTTCGGTCGCCGGGCGCCGGACCCACGCCGGGAGAACCGGGCCGGTACAGTGGCACCCGGGCCCACCGCCCACCACACTCGCCGAGGAGGTCCGAGCATGGCACTTCAGGACACTGCGGACCCGGAGTACAACCCGTACGACACGTTCGTCGACGTGGTCGGGGGGGATGCCCGAAACCCCTATCCCGACTTCATAGAGAAACGCCGGGACACCCCCGTCTGGACGGGCAACTTCATGAATCCGGAGCTGCTGCCGCCGGGCATCGAGCTGTCCGACGAATGGATGCTCTTCCGCTACGACGACTGCTCGAGGGTCCTCCGCGATCCGAAGACATTCACGTCGACGGGCTATGACGCCACCATCGGTGTGGTCATGGGACACATGATCCTGGGCATGGACGACCCCGAGCACCGCCAGAATCGCAACCTGGTGTCGGAGGCGTTCCGCGAGAGGTCGCTGGCCCGCTGGGAGCCGGAGTTCATCGCCCCCATCGTCGACGAACTCATCGACCGCTTCATCGAGCGCGGCCACGCCGACCTGGTGCGGGAGCTGACCTTCGAATTCCCGGTCCGGGTGATCGCCAGGATCCTGGGTCTGCCCGAAGAGGACTTTGCCCAGTTCCAGCGCTGGTCGATCGAGCTCATCAGCCTGGGGGCCGATATCGATCGGGGCCTGCAGGCGTCGGAGAGCCTGCGTCAGTACTTCGCCGGCATCGTCGCCGATCGTCGCAAGCAGCCCCGCGATGACGTGATCAGCGATCTCGTCCAGGCCCGGGTGGACGGGGAGATGCTCGACGACGAGGCCATCTACGCCTTCTTGCGACTGCTGCTCCCGGCCGGCGCGGAGACCACCTACCGGTCGTCGGGCAACCTGCTCTACCTCCTGCTCACCCACACCGATCAACTCGATGCCGTCGTCGCCGACCGATCGTTGCTGCCCCAGGCCATCGAGGAGGCGCTGCGCTTCGAACCTCCCCTCTTACAGATCAACCGCACCGCCACCCGCGATGTGGAGGTGGCCGGGGTGATGATCCCCGAAGGCGGAAGCGTCTCGACCTGCCTGGGCTCGGCGAACCACGACGAGACCAGGTGGGAGAACGCCGAGGAGTTCGACATCTTCCGGCCGGCCATCCCCCACCTGGCCTTTGCCCACGGACCCCACATGTGCCTGGGGATGCACCTGGCCCGGCTGGAGACCCGGACGTTGGTCAACAAGGTCTTCGATCGCCTGGGCAATCTCACCCTCGAGCCCGGCGATACCGATCCGCACATCCGGGGGATGATCTTCCGTTCACCCACCTCGCTCCCGGTTCGCTTCGACACTCCGTAGTCCGGGCCGGCGTCGGAGATCCACGGGGGCCGTCCGGCTACGAGGGTCGGACCTCCAAAGCCGTCCTCCATGGACCCATGTCGAGCCTCGGATAACGGGCCTGGACCCCACCCAGGGTCTCTTCCGTCCAGTACGGGTGACCCGGAGCGGGGAAGCCGACGACGCTCAGCTGACGGACGCTGGCGCCCTGCACGAAATCGTGCCAGGCCGCAGAGAAGCCTTTGAAGGGCCAGGCCTGGTAGCCGGCCCACTCGGCTCCCGCCGCCTTGTAGGCGACATGGAGCATGAACCTGGATCTCCCCCGTTCCGAGAAGTCGACCGACCGGTGGTACACATCGGGCCGGTAGGCCACGACGGAACCCGCGGGGCCGGAGGCGTCACCGGACTCCTCGTAGAGGTCGGCGTACTCGTCGAAACGGAGGGTGTGTCGCTCGACGGCGATTCCTTCGGTCGAACGACGGGAAACCAGCCTGGTCGCACCGTTGTGCGTTGAGACGTCACTCAGGTAGATGTAAGTCTCGAGTTGTTGGTAGCCGTCGTCCCGACGGGGCACGAGGATCGTGTGGTTGGGAAAGTCGGTGTGGAGGAGCTGGTTGTAACCGGACGACTGATCCGGATACTTGGCGGTCAGGGTGGCCTGGTAGAGACGGACGTCCTCCACCGCCAGCAGCTCCCGGGCCATGTCGATGAGTGCCTCGCTGACCACCAACCCGTTCAGTGCCGCGCTGTCGAAGGGGAACTCCGGCCACACGGCCCGGTCGGTGTCGCGCCACCTGGACGTGCGCTCGTCGTCGACACCGGCATCCATCTCCTCCACCGTGGGGAACAACGCGCCGCCGGCCTGTTGGGCATCGGCCAGTTCAGCGCCCGAGAAGGCGCCGGCGATGACACACCAACCGTCGGTTCTCCACCTGTGGGCCAGCTCCTCTGTGAGCAGTCGTGGACCGGGCATGGCTGCAGGCTACCGACGCCACAGCGGTCAGGGCCGACCTTCTCGTGACCGCCGGATTCCTGAGCACCCGGGCGCGGGCGGGCCATACTGAATCCGTGGAGGACGCGGGAGATCGGGCCCGACGGCTGGACGTGGTCATCGAGGCGAGAACGGCCGAGATCGTGGCCGCCCTCCGCTCTCTCGACGACGATGGGCTCCGGTCCCCGTCCGAGCTCCCGCAGTGGAGCCGCCTGACCATCGCCTGCCATCTCCGGTACGGGGCGATCACTCTGCGGCGGATGACGGCAGGAGGGCTGTCCGGTCAACCGGTGGCCTTCTACCCCGGGGGCCGGGAGCAGCAGCGGCCCGGGACGCTGGTGCCCGACGACGGAGAGGATCCCCTCGATGTCCTCGACTCCCTGGCCCACCACGGTGACAAGCTCCATCGCCTGTGGTCGTCGCTCGGAGCGGACCAATGGGACCGACAGCTCATCGAACCACCGGGGAAGCCCGACCTCGGACGGATGGCGCTGGCCCAGCTCCCTGTGCTCCGGTGCACCGAGGTGGAGATCCACGGGTCGGACCTCGGACTGGGGCTGGCCGACTGGAGTGAACCGTTCATCAGGACAGCACTTCCGATGCGGCTGGACCGCCTCAATGTGCGGAGGTCGAACCACCGCCCCTTTGACGCCGGCCTCCAAGGGAGCTGGCTCCTGGTCGCCACCGACGGGCCCACCTACCGGATCGTCGTGCGAGGTATCGACGTGGAGTCCGCCCCGGCTCCGCCGACCACCCCGGCGACGGCGGTGATCGAAGCGAGCAGCCGGGATCTCCTCGCCCTGCTGCTCGACCGTCCTCTGCTCCGCGCCCCTCGCATCACCGGGGATCGCGCCTTCGGCGAAGCCTTCACCGCCGCCTTTCCCGGACCGTGATCCCGGGCGGAATCCCGAACCGCGATCCGGGGTCGCCATCCGGGGCGGGGCCGAAGCAGTCAGAGGCCGGGCTTGACCAACCGGGTGGTGAGGAACAACGGGATGCGCTGCCAGGGGGCGTGCCGACCGCCGGCGACCGGTCGCGGCTCGCGTAAGGCCTCGACCAGCAGCCCGGCGGCTTCGAAGGCGAGCATGTACTCCTCCAACGCCGTACTCCAGCCCCGGAACGTCATGGTGAGGCCGTCGCGCTCGAAGGTCTCCTCGAACTTCCGGCGGCCGAAGTAGGAACCGGTGATCTCGAACGTTGCACCCTCCTCCGAGCTCACGAAGCGGCCGCCATCGCTCAGGGGGTGGGTCACGCAGACGCACAGGTGGCCTCCCGGCTCGAGCACCCGGGCCGCCTCACCCACCGTCGTCGGCATGTCCAACACGTCCATGAGCGAGTTGTAGGCGACCACCAGATCGCAGCCGGCATCGGCGATGGGCAGGCGGGCGGCGTTGGCCAGCAGGTAGGAGCCCGACGTGTCGGCGTCCCGGGCGTAGCGCAGCAGTCGCTCCGAACGATCGAGCCCCACCACCCGATGGCCTCGTTCCTGCAGGTCGCGGGTCACCCTACCTTCCCCGCATCCGATCTCCACGGTGCACCGTCCGGGCTTCGGCACGATCTGGTCGAAGAAGGCGTCCCGGTACTGCCAGTAGGCGTCATGATCGGGCGTCCGAGCCCACCGGGTCCAGTTGTCGGCCTCCTGATCCCAGTCGACTTCCTCCTCCACCCGGACGACGTTAGAGGATGCGACGCCACCGGGAAGCCACAGCGTCGCGCCTTCCCACGGCCGACAGGTAGGGTCGGCTGCGATGCGTGTCGGAGTCCACCTACCCCAGTACGGACGAGTGGCGGGCCCGGATGCCATCACCCGGGCGGCCAGACATGCCGAAGAGCTCGGCTTCGCCGACGTCTGGGTCAGCGACCACATCGTCCACCCCGCGGCCCAGAGCTATCCGTCCCCCTACCTGTTCGATCCCCTGGTCTCCCTGACCTGGGCTGCGGCCTCGACCGACCGTATCGGGCTCGGCACCAGCGTCCTCGTCGTCCCGATGCACAACCCGCTGGAACTGGCCAACTCGTTGGCCAGTCTCGATGTTCTGTCCGCCGGCCGGCTGACCGTGGTCGTCGGCGTGGGATGGTCCGCCGCGGAGTACGCGGCCCTGGGCTACGACTTCCACAACCGGGGCCGGCGGCTCGACGAGGCGGTGGACCTGTTCCGGAAAGCGTGGTCCGAGGACCCGGTCACCTTCCACGGTACGTTCACCTCCTTCGACGACCTGCGCATCCTTCCGCAGCCGGGGCGGAGGATACCGATCTGGATCGGAGGGAGCAGCGAACCCGCCTACCGGCGCGCTGCGGTCCGGGGCGACGGGTATCAGGCCGTCGGCCTCTCCGTCGACCAGGTGGGCCCGGTCGTGGACCGGATCCGACGCGACCATCCCGACGTCGCCTTCCCCATATCGCTGCGGACGGGATGGGACCCTCAGGGCATGGAACCGGGCCGGATACGCGACGAGTTGGCCGCGTTCACCGAGGCGGGTATCCAACACGTCGTCGCGGCGCCGTGGCGACGGGACATCGACGACTGGCTCCGGTCGATGGACCTGCTGGCCGGGTTGGTGCTCCAACCGTGACCCCTTCCGGGTCGCGGGTCTCGTGGACAGGATGGGACGTACGGGGCGGTGCCTCCGCCGGCCCCGGCCCGGCCGAGGTATTCACACAAACGGCGCCGTCGGGTCCCGGTGAGCACGCTCACTACGAGCTCATCGCCGTCGCCGCCCGGGGATTCCGGCCACCCCGGTTCGTGAGCACCGTGCCCGTCGCCGGGGACGGCGAATCCGATGCCCAGGTCGACGGGGTCGAGGAGGTCGGCACTGAAGGGCTCCGCCAGACCTGGTCCCTCGAGTACCGCCGGGTGGCGGAGACGGGCCCCGCGCCACGGGCGCCCTATGCCATCTACCTCCTCGGGGTGAATCCCCCGGCCGGGGCCACGGACGACGACCTCGACACGTTCAACGAGTTCTACACCAACGTCCACCTGCCCGAGGTGGCCGAACGCCGGCACGCGTTGCGGGCCGTCCGCTACGAGTTGGTGCGGGAGGTCAAGGCACCCTACCAAGGTGCACCGCAGTTCCTGGCCGCCTACGAGGTCGACGAGCAGGGAGCGTCGAACCGGCGGCACACCGGCCCCCCCTACGCCAAGGGCCCCGACGTCTGGCAGCGGCACAAGACACCGTGGCGGCTCTGGTACCGACGACTCCCGTAGCCGTAGCCGTAGCCGTAGCCGTAGCCGTAGCCGTAGCCACTCCCGTGGCCGTAGCGGTAGCGGCAGAGGCGGCCGCCAGAGGTTGGCGACCGACGACCCGGATCACCCGTCGGGAGCGGTCAGCGACCGGAGCCTGTCCACGCGCTCGTCATCCTCACCCAGGTAGCGGATCAGCACGCCGAGGGTCTGATCGACGTTGAGACTGCCGACGGCGATCATCTCCTCGAGGTCGGCCCAGTCCTTCGTCCGGTTGAAGAAGGACTTGAACACGGCCAGATCGGAACAGCCGAGGAAGGGCACGGGCCGGCCGCCGAATTGGTGGAGCTGGCGGCGTTGGGCGGCCTGGGTGTGGAACTCCGTCGTGTTGAGGAAGACGTCGACCGGGGTCTTGTCCCACCACAGCCGGATCTGGCCGTCATGTTGGAGGGTCCAAAGGTCGGCCTCGGTGTGGTCGACCGGTGGATGGAGCGCGGCCAGCACCCTTCCGGCCTGGCGCTGGTCCACGAACACGTTCACATCGATGTCGATGGTGCCCCGGGCCCGCTCGGTGCAGAAGGCCAGGGCCAGCGCCCCGCCGAACGCGTAGGGGAACCCGCGTGCAGCCAGGGTGGCGTCGATGGCCAGGATCTTGTCGACGATCGAGGTCATGCCGACCCGAAGACAGGGAAGGTGAGGTGGGGCGCATGCCGGGCGGGGAACTGCTCGGCCAGCTCGAGCACGGCAACCAGCTCCTCACCCCGGGACATCCCGTCGATGGCGGTGGGCGTCCGCAGGAGGGTGGTCTCCAAAGACCGGCCGGCGGCGCCCACGATCCGGAGGAACACCGCAGTGGTCGGGTCCACCCGGCCGTTCTCGTAGGCCGAAAGGGTGGCGTGGGAGGTACCGGCCCGGTCGGCCAGGGCCCGGAGGCTCAGGTTCGACTGGGTTCGGGCTGTCCGGATGATCAATGCCGCATCCATCCCTCTATGGTATCAGATCAGATACCAAAAGAAGATACCGGTAGAACCCGAGGCCACCGGGCAACCCGATGGCGGCCCGGGCACCGGTTGGGCAGACTGGCCCCATGGACCCCGTGGTACGGAAGATAGGCCCGGACGAGGCATCGGCGTTCCGCCAGTCGGTGACGGTTCCGTTCCTCGACCCCTATGCCGGCGACCCCGATCAGATCGCCGACTTCGAGCTGTGGGCGCCCAAGTCCGAGCTCGACCGGGCCTGGGTGGTCGACACCGGGGACCGATTCGTCGGCAACGCCGCCATCTACAGCATGGACGTCACCCTCCCGGCCGCCCCCGGACAGCCCTGTCCGACCGTCCCGATGGGCGGAGTCACCGCGGTGGGCGTCCATCCCACCCACCGCCGGCGGGGATTCCTGCGCCAGCTGATGAAGGCCATGCACGACGACGCCCGCCACCGCGGCGAAGCGGTGGCCGGATTGGAGGCGTCGGAGTCGATCATCTACGGGAGGTTCGGGTACGGGATGGCCGCCACCCTGGCCGAGTACTCCATCGACAGCCGGGCCTCCTCCTTCGCCGTCCCCGCACCCCCGGTCGACCTGGCCCTCATCGACAAGGACGAGGCCGCCAAGGTCCTGCCCGAGATCTTCGACCGGCAGCGGCGCACCCGGGCCGGTGAGCCCAACCGGAGCCCGGGCTACTGGACCCAGCTGCTGGCCGATCTCCCCCACCACCGGCAGGGCACCTCGGCCCGCTTCCACGCGGTGTGCGACGAAGGCTACGTGCTCTACCGGTCCCGCTTCGGGTCGAGCGTGTTCCGGGGGGAGCGCACCGACATCATGGTCGAGGAGCTGCGGGGCGACACGGCCGACGTCGAAGCCGCGCTGTGGCGGTTCGTACTCGACCTGGATCTCGTCGGTCAGGTCACCGTCAAGAAGGCACCGGTCGACGAACCCGTCCGCTGGCGCCTGGCCGATCCCCGCCAACTCCGGCTGGTCGGCATCGAGGACCGCCTCTACCTCCGGATCCTGGACACCGCCGCGGCCTTCGAGGCCCGCGGCTACCAGGCCGAGGGCCGCCTGGTGCTCGACGTCCTGCCCCCGAGCACATCGGAAGGCGAAGCCGACCCGGCCCCGGGCCGCTGGGTGCTGGAGGCCGGACCGGACGGTGCCTCGTGCCGCCGGGCCCGCGCCGGCGAGGAGCCCGACCTCCGTCTCGATCTGCCCGCCCTCGGATCGCTCTACCTGGGTGGCTTTCCGGCCTCGCTGCTCGCCGCCGGTGGCCGCATCGAGGAGTTGAGGGCGGGCGGCCTGTCGGTGGCCGACGCCCTCCTCGTCACCCGGCCGTCCCCGCGGAGTGGGACCGACTTCTGAACCGCGCCGCCGACGCCAACGAGGCGGCCGACACCGCCCTCCGTCGTCCTAGTTGATCCCACCGTTGGCCCGGAGGGTCTGGCCGTTGACCCAGTGACCGGCCGGGCTGGTCAGGAAGGCGACGACCTCGGCGATGTCGGTCGGCGTACCCAGCCGGCCGAGTGGGATGGCCGCCGCGAACCGGGCCACCGTCTCTTCGTCCTTGCCGTCGAGGAACATTTCGGTGGCCGTCGGACCGGGCGCAACGGCGTTCACGTTGATGCCGCGGTCCCCGAGCTCGGCCGCCAGGATCAGGGTCATGGCCTCGACCGCGCCTTTGGTGGCGGCGTAGGCCGTGTACCCGGGCAGGAGCCTGCCGATCACCGACGAGGAGAAGTTGAGGATCGATCCGCCCGACGACAGCCGGCGGGCGGCCTGCTGGCTCACGACGAAGGTGCCGCGGACGTTGGTCCGGAGGAGGTCGTCGAGTACGTCGAGGTCCAGATCCACCAGGGGGGCCAGTGACAGGCGTCCGGCCGCGTTGACCACGATGTCGACCGCGCCGAACCGGCGTTCGGCCACGTCGAACAGGTTCTCGACCTCCTCCTCGTCGGCCACGTCGGCCTGCACGGCCATGGCCCTGGCTCCCCGGCCCACGGCGTCGGCCACCGCGGCGTCCGCCTCGGCCGTATTGGATCCGAAGCTGACGACGACGGTCAGGCCGTCATCGGCCAGGCGCTGGACGCAGCGGCGGCCGATGCCTCGCGAGCCTCCGGTGACGATCGCCACCCGTTTCCGCTCCCCCGTCTCGGCCATGGGCCGGAGACTATCGGGGTGCACGCCGGCGACCGGCCGTCCCCGGCGGGGCCCGACTCGGTAGTGTCCACCGTGGTCGGAGGGCTCCGACCACCAGGAGCGACGGGGGACCGGGGACCGGTGACAGACGAGGTGCGGATCAAGGACCTGCGGGAGCCTCTGCGCACACCCGAGGAGGAGTCCTCCTACCAGTTCGCCCTGTCCATGGAGGTCGACCTGGACCTCGACGGCATCGTCAAGGATGCGGAGGAGGGCACCGGGCTGCACCGGTTCGGCGACCCCACCCTGCTCGACCGGCTGGGCGCCCAGGTGGCGGCGGTGGCGGCGGACCGGGGACTGTCGGGACTCGGTCGCTACATCGTGAGGGACCGCCTGGTCGGGCTCCTCCGGGCCCGGCTGCGGTTCGAGGACTACATCGCCCGGTACCCCGAGGCGCTCGACGTCGAGCTCGAGCCACCGGTCATCGTGGTCGGACTGCCCCGCTCGGGCACCACCCACCTGGTCAATCTTTTGGCCGCCGACTCGCGGTTCCGGTCCATGCCGTGGTGGGAGGTCATCGAACCCGTCCCGGTCACCGGCGACGGTCCCGGTCCCCACGGCATCGACCCCCGCTACCTCCGCTGCCAGGCCACCTACGAGATCACCAGGAAGATGGCCCCCCTGACCAGGCTCATGCACGACCGCCCGCCGTGGAGCATCGAGGAAGACTGTGAGCTGGTCGATCTCGACCTGTGCTCGTACACCCTGGAGTGGCACGCCCGGGTCCCCTCGTGGCGGGACTACTACCTGGGCCTCGACCAACGCCACCACTACCAGTTCCTCCGCCGCGAGCTGCAGGTCCTGACCCACCTGCGCGGGCCCAACCGGTGGGTGCTCAAGACCCCCCAGCACCTCGAGCAGATCGGCCCGCTGCTGTCCACCTTCCCGGACGCCACCATCGCCTTCACCCTCCGGGATCCGGTCGCCGTCCTCCAGTCGGCCGTCACCATGCTGGCCTACGGTGACCGCATGCGCCGGGTGCACATCGAGGCCGGGGAGCTCGCCGCCTACTGGACCGACCGCATCGAACGCCTGCTGCGTGCCGCCGTCCGGGACGTCCACCTGATCCCGGCCGGGCAGCGGGTCGACGTGGAGTTCGGCGGGTTCATGGCCGATGATCTGGCCACGGCGGTCACCATCCTCGATACCGCCGGTCTCGGGGTCACCGACCGGGCCCGAGCCGAGCTCACCACCTACCTGGCCGGCAACCCCCGGGACAAGGAAGGTCGGATGGTCTACGACCTGCGGGGGGATTTCGGTCTCGAACCCGACGACCTCTACCGGCGGTTCGCCTTCTACTTCGACGCCTTCCCCCAGGTGGCCAGGGAGGTGGAGTGATCGTGGCCGGTATCCACCGGCAGCGACCGGGAGCCGACGCCATCGCCGCCACCAGGGGCGAGCCCGCCGTCGACCTGGGCGACGGGATCTGGATGTCACCCGGGCTGTCCAACAGTTACCTCCTCCAGACCGACGAAGGTCGGATCATCGTCAACACCGGCATGGGCTTCGAGGGACCGCTCCACCGGCGGGCCTTCGACGCCGTCGACGACGCCCCCACCCGGGCCATCATCCTCACCCAGGGCCACTTCGACCACGTGGGCGGGGTCGACTGTCTCCGCGACGAGGGTACCGACGTCATCGCCCAGGCCGACTTCGCCCGGTGGCGCGACGACAACGAGCGCCTCGAGACCTTCCGCTCGCGCAATGCCGCCTTCGCCTGGATGCACGCCATCGTGGCCGCCATCGAATACGCCGAATCCCTCGGAGCCGGCGGCGTGGCCCAGGCCCGGCCCGAGCCCACCGTCACCTTCGAGGACCGGCTCGAGGTGACCATCGGCGGACGTGAGCTGGTGCTGCTGTCGACGCCCGGCGGTGAGACCACCGACTCGCTGATCATCTGGATGGAGGACAGCCGCACCGCGTTGACCGGCAACATGTTCGGCGCCCTTTTCGGGCACGTCCCCAATCTGGTCACCATGCGGGGTGACCGCTACCGGGACGTGCTCACCTACCTGGCCTCGCTCGACACCGTCCTCGAGCTCGCCCCGGAGCGTTTGATCACCGGCCACTTCGATCCCGTCGAAGGCGCCGACCTCATCGCCGCCGAGGTCACCGCCATGCGGGAGGCTATGCAGTGGGTCCACGACCGCACCGTCGAGGGGATGAACGCGGACACCGACGTCCATACCCTGATGCGGGAGGTCCGGGTCCCCGGGCACCTGGATGTGGGCGAGGGCTACGGCAAGACCAGCTGGAACGTGCGGGCCATCTGGGAGAATTACGCCGGCTGGTTCCACCACCGGTCGACCACCGAGCTCTACGACCTGCCCCCGGCGGCCATCGCCCCCGACCTGGTGGCGGCGGCCGGGGCCGACGTCCTGGCCGTGGCCGCCCGGGACCGGCTCGAGGCCGGCGAACCGGTGGCGGCCCTGCACCTCACCGAGGTGGTGCTGGCCGTCGAGCCCCGCCACGCCGAGGCGCGGGCCACGGCTGCCGCCGCCACCCGCCGGCTGCTCGACGCCAGCGACAATTTCTGGGAGCAGGCCTGGCTGCGCCGCGCCCTGCACCGACTGGAGACCCGATGAACAACCACCTCTCGTTCGACTTCCGCGGGGCCTCGGTGGTGGTCACCGGGGGCACCAGCGGCATCGGGCACGCAGTGGCCACCGCCTTCGGTGCCGCCGGGGCCGGCGTGACCGTCACCGGCACCCGGGCGACCGCCGACGAGTACGACACCGAGCTCAGCCCCTTCACCTACCGGCAGGTGGAGATGACCGAGCCCGAATCGGTCGACCGGTTCGTGGCCTCGCTCGACGCCCTCGACATCCTGGTCAACAACGCCGGCGCCAACTTCCCCGGCGGCCGCGACGAGTGGGAGCCCGACACCTTCGGCGCGGCCCTGGCCCTCAACCTCATCGGCCCCATGCGCCTGACCACCGGCTGTCGCCGGCTGTTGACGGCCAGCACCATGGCCGGCGGCGCCAGCGTCATCAACATGGTGTCGCTGGCCGTGTTCCGGGCCATCCCCATCGTGCCCGGCTACGGATCGGCCAAGGCCGGGCTGGCCGCGCTGACCGGCAACCTGGCCAAGCAGTGGAACACCCGGGGCATCCGGGTCAACGCCGTCGCCCCCGGGGTGATCGACACCCCGATGACCGCACCCATGGCCGCCTTCCCCGAACTGCTCAACGCCGAGCTGGCCCACATCCCGATGGGCCGTCTCGGGACCCCCGACGAGATCGTCGGCGCCGTGCAGTTCCTGGCCAGCTCGGCCGCGGCCTACATCACCGGCCACACGCTGGTCGTCGACGGCGGCTACCTTCTCAGCTGAACCATGAGCACACTCGCCCCCCATTACCACGTCGGCATCGTCGTACCCGACCTGGCCGCGGCCCGGGCCGAGTTCTCCGAACAGCTCGGGGTCACCTGGGGGCCGGTGCTCACGCTGGACCAGGTCGAGTACCGCGACCACACCGGCCGGGACATCGTGCTGCCCACCACCTTCTGCTACTCGGTCGAAGAACCCCGGATGGAGCTCATCGAGGAGCTGCCCGGGTCGGTGTGGGAGTGCAACGAGCACTCCAACCTGCACCACATCGGCTTCTGGAGCGACGACCTGCCCGCGGACTCCTCGCGGCTGGCCGGCATCGGCTGCCCACTCCAGCTCTGCGGCCGGGCCGGGGATGAGGCCCCGGTGTCCTTCGCCTACCACCGCAACCGGTCCGGGGTCCGGATCGAAGTGGTGGCCACGGCCATGCGCGAGGCCATGGAGTTCCTCTTCCGGCCCGACGGATCCTGACGGAACCCGGTCCGTGCTCCAGGTACGAGTCCACGGACCGGACGACGTCCGGGTGGACGAGGTGGCCGAGCCCGATCCCGGCCCCGACGACGTCGTGGTCCGGGTGGCGGCGTGCGGGATCTGCGGCAGTGATCTGACCTACATCACGATGGGTGGCGTGGCCGGCCCGACCGGCACCCCGATGTGCCTCGGCCACGAGATGGCCGGCGTGGTCGAGTGGGCCGGGCCGCGGGTGACCGGCAGCCGGGTGGGTGACCGGGTCGTGGTCCAGCCCGGAGACGACCGGCTGGGCCGGATCGGCAACGGCTCCCCCGAGGGTGGGCTCACCCCCCACCTGTTGGTCACCGAAGCCGACAGCCACCGGCTCCACCCGGTTCCCGATGCGCTCCCCCTGGAGGTGGCCGCCCTGGCCGAGCCGCTGGCCGTGGGCATGCGGGCCGCCGAACAGGCCGACGTGTCCCCCGGGGACGGGGTGGCCGTGTTCGGGTGCGGGCCCATCGGGCTGTCGGCCATCGCCGCCCTGGTCGACCGGGGCCACAAGCGGGTTGTGGCCGTCGATCTCAGCCCCACCCGCCTCGACCTGGCCCTCGGCATCGGAGCCCAGGCCGCACTCGACCCGACCACCACCGATGTCTGGGACGAGCTGGCCCGCCTGCACGGGACGACGCCGTTCGCCTTCGGGCCGACACCGGCCACCGCCGCCTTCATCGAGGCCTCCGGATCGGACCGGGTCATCGCCGACGTCCTCGACCACGGCCCGGTCGGGGCCAGGCTGTCGGTGGTGGCGCTGCACTACCGGCCCATCCCGACCAACTACCTCATGGTGCTCATGAAGCAATTCACCATCCGGGGCTCGATGGAGTATCCGGACCGTTTCGGGGACGCCATCGACCTGCTGGCCCGGCGCGACCTCTCCGGCCTCATCACCCACCGGTTCCCGCTCGGGCAGTTCGACGACGCCCTGGGTCTGCTGCGCGGCTCGAAAGCGTGCGGCAAGGTGCTGGTCGGGGTCGACCCGACGGTGTCGTGAGGCCGGCGTGAGGACCCCGACCGTCTCCCCCATGCCCCCGGTGGCGACCGCCGTCGGCCTGCCCTGGGATGTCCCCATCGAGGATCCGGTGGGTGCGCTGGCCGACGCCAGGCGCGCCCTCGGCGACACCTTCGTCGTCGACAGCGGCGAGGACCGCTATCTCTTCACCTTCTCCCCCGTCGGCGTGCAGTCCTTCTACGCCCTCCCCGAGGAGCGGGCCAGCAAAGGGGTCGCCGACTGGCGGATGTTGCGGCGGAAGCTGCCCGACGAGATGTTCGACGGACGCCGGACCCTTCCCCACCAGCTCTTCGGACGGGAGGACGTGGCCGCCTACCTGGCCAATGTCGAACGGGCCCTCGACGACACCATCGTCGAGCTGGGCGCGGCCGGCGACGTCGAGGTGTTCGAGCTGACCCGACGGTTGGGCCATCGGGTGGGCCTGGCATCGTGGGGCGGGCCCGGTTCGGCCACCGGGGAGCGCTTCGACCGGCTGGCCCGGGCCTTCGACGCCCTGGACGGATCGGAGTCGTTCGTCCACCCCGGGTCGATGGCCGAGGTGGCCCGCACGGGCAAGGTGGCAGAGTACGAAGCCCTGGCCGTCGTCCTCGACGAACTGGGCCGGAGCCTGGAGGAGCTCCCGGGTGGCGAGGCCGACCACCCGCTCTTCGCCCGACTGGCCTCGGCCTGGGCCGACGAGCCGGACGAGGCGGGCAGGGTCGGGGTGGCGCTGGACGCCGCCCTCATCCACATCGCATCCATGTCCAACCTGTTCGCCGCCCTCGGGTGGTACCTCGTCGACCTCGTGGCCCATCCCGACGCCGCCGCGCAGGTCCGGGCCGGGGACGCCAAGCTGGCCGAGACCTGTGCGCTCGAATCCATCCGGCTGGCCCAGCGCTCGATCATGGCCCGGTACGCGTTGGAGCCGGTGACCCTGGACGTGGGCGCCACCCGGCACGAGGTGGCCGCGGGAGTCACCATCGCCACGCTGCTGCCGCTCACCAACACCAGCGCCGCACCCGACCTCGCCACCTGGGATCCGAACCACTGGAACCGGCGGCGCCTGGCCGGGGGCGTGCGGCTCGAGGCCATCGAACTGGTGACGGCGTTCGGGCACGGTCGGCACACCTGCCCGGCCCAGCCCTTCTCGCTGTCGGCCATGACCACGGCGGCGGGCCGTCTCCTGGCTGCCTACGACCTCCAGGCCGGTTGGGACGACCCACCGGCTCCGGTCCGGGCCCAGATCGGAGGAGTGGCCCGCTCGGCGGCGCCGTGCCCGCTACGGTACGTGCGGCGGAACGGCCGGTCACTCCCCTAGCCCGGGACGGTTCGGATCAGTGCCGCTGGCGGCGGTCGTGGCGGGACTGGGCCCGCTTCTGTTTCCGGTTCCGGCGCGTGGCGTCGGTGGTGGCGCTGTGGCGATCCTCCTGTTCGAGGTTCTTGCGCCGACGCGACATACCGGCGATCCCCCCGGCGACGAGGACGACGGCCAGGATGGCGAAGATCAGCACGTAGAACATGACTCAGTCCACCACACACCGGAGTTCGGGGCGCCCGACCGGGGCGCCGGCTCCGGCGACCATTCAGCCCGGCTCGGAATAGAACTGCCGGAACCACCGGCGGTAGGGCACGACCGGTCCGTCGGCCTTGGTGATCATCGGACGCTCGCGGTAGATCTTGTGCTCCCAGATGGGCACGTCCTGGGTGAACTGCTCGTTGGTGATCCGGTCGTTGAGCTCGCTGATCGACTGGGTGTCTGCCTCGTCGGGCAGGGACCTCATCGAAAAGAGCAGGTTCACCTCGGTCATCTGGTCATCGACCGGGGTCTGGGTGATGTAGGTGAGCATCTCGATCGGGTCCTGGCTGACCTCGACGGCCACGATCCCCGGTCCGCACGTGGTCGTCGTGGTCTGGATCTCATACCCGGCCACGTCGACCGCGGTCACCTTGAGGCTCTGCTCGACGACCATGGAAGGACCGTCGAACCGCACCTCGAAGTGGTCGCGATCCGGTCGTTCCATATCGTGGACGGCCAGGAAGTGGGAGCGGTCGATGATGTTCTCGGTCAGGTCCTGGACATGGACACGGACTCGGTAGGTGTTGCACCGCCAGGGCGTCCAGTCGTCCTCGTCGGGCCGGTAGCCGATCACGTCGTAGCTCGGCGGCGCGTCCTCGGCGTGATGCCAGACGAAGATGCGACCGTTGCGCTCACAGACCGGCCAGGCCCGGGCCGCGGCCCGTGGCGTCCGGTCCAGGCCCGGCACCTCCACCAGCCGGCCGTCGCCGGCAAACCGCCAGCCGTGGAAGGGACAGGCCAGGCCGTCACCGCATACACGACCGCCGACGCCCAGATGGGCGCCGAGGTGGGGGCAGTGGGCATCGAAGACCCGGGCCACCCCGTCCTCACCCCGGAAGAGCACCAACTCGCGTCCGAGGTAGGACACCGCCTCCACGCCGCCCGGCCCCAGATCGGCCCCGGCCCCGACACTGAACCAGCCGTTGGGGGCGGCGGGAAACGGATACCGGGAGGCCATCGCCCCCCTACGGTAGCCTTGGACACCTGTCCAGACGACGGCTGGACATCGATCCACCGGGGCGGCCGCCACGGCATGGGCAGGCGAGACACCCGGCCGGCCCAGGAGGTTCACCATGGCCAGTGACCACGAGTTGTTCGATCAGCTGGGCCTGGTCCTCGAGCCTCGCCCGGCCTGGAGGTACGAACCATCGACCACGCCGGGGGTCCAGCCGTCGTGGTGTCTCGTCGTCGGCGGGGAGATCCGGCTCAGCGCCACGGTCATCGACGGCGTCCACTCGGCCTATCTCCCCGACGATGACCGGGAGATCGACTTCGACGGTCGCGACGATCTCATCGCCTGGATCGACGAGAACGAGGACCGGTTCGATCGTCCGTGACCGTGGCACCACCGTGCCATTCCATGAGCACGACGGAGCTCCATGAGCACGACGGAGCTATTAAACCGTTTGGTTGACAACGGTCGGAGGCCCGCCTAGTATTCAACCCGATGGTTGAGAACGGAAGCGGGACCCTGGCGATGGAGGACGGGCTGGGCGCGGTGTTCGCCGCCCTGGCCGATCCGACCCGCCGGGCCATGGTGGAGCGGCTGGCGTCGGGTGAGGCCACGGTCAGCGAGTTGGCCCAGCCCTTCCCCATCAGCATCCAGGCCGTGTCCAAGCACCTCCGGGTGCTGCAGGAGGCGGGCCTGATCACCAGAAGCCGGCGGGCCCAGGAGCGGCCGTGCCGGCTCCGGCCGGAGACGCTGGCCTCGGCCAGCGGGTGGCTCGACGGGTACCGCCAGCTCTGGGAGGCCAGCTTCGACAACCTCGATGACCACCTGAAACGTCAGAAAGGATCACCACGATGACCGACGAGGGCACCTACATCTCGATCACCCGGACATTCGACGCCCCACCCGACGAGGTGTTCCGCGCCTGGACGACGCCGGCCATCTTCGGCAGCTGGTTCGGGACGGCGGCCACCACGGTGGAGGACGTCTCCATGGATCTGCGGGTGGGCGGTGATTGGCGGGCACGGATGGTCCTGCCCGACGGCATGGAGATCGGCTGGCACGGGTCCTATCAGGAGGTCGAGGCCCCGACCCGACTGGTCATGACCCTGAGCGACCGCCCCGGCGACCAGTTCGAACTGGTGACCGTGGAACTGAAGGGCGTGGGCGCGGGAACCGAGATGACCTTCACCCAGTCGGGCGGGAACATGCCCCCGGAGAACTACGCCCAGGCCGAAGAAGGCTGGAAGACCTTCTTCGACGACCTGCAGGCCGGGCTGTCAGCGGGGTAGCGGCGGGAGCGGAGCGGGGGCGAACGCCGCTGCCCTCAGCTTCGGCCGCCGAAGATGCGCAACAGGGCCAGGTAGACCATGGCCGAGGAGAGCAGCAGGGAGAAGGCTGAATACCACTCCGCATCGGCGCTCAGGTGGCTGGCCTCCGCCCGGTAGGCGAAGTCGTAGTCGACGAACAGGTTCATCACGGCCAGGAAGAGGTACAGCACGCCGAAGATGATCACCCCGCCCAGTCCCGACGCTCCCCATCCGGTCAGGATGGCCACCACCATCACCGTCAGCAGTCCGAGGGAGGCCACCATCGTGGTCTGGATGAACCGGTGGCCCACCCGGACCAGGCCGGTCCGGTAGCAGAACCACACGCCCCCGACCACAGCCAGGGTCCCGGCCACGGCCAGGGTGACCACGTGCTGACCCTGGTCGGCGTAGAAGCGGGAGAGCACACCCAACAACGCGCCTTCGGAGATGGCGAACACGGGGGCCAGCACCTTGGCCCGCGCCGGCCGGAACGACGCCCACAGGCCGGCTCCGAAGGCGACGATCAGCAACGGCCAGATCACGCCGAGCGGGAGATTGACGGCATAGGCGGCGGCGCCCACGATGAAGGCCAGGGCCCCGAGGAGTCCGGCCTTGTTGAAGGCACCGTCAGCGGTGAACGTCCGGACGGCCGGGACGGCCGGGGTGGGAGCCATGGGGTTCGGGGCGACGGGAGCGGGCGCGTCCAGCACGGCGGTCGAACCGCCCGGACGGGGCGGTCCGTAGGCCTCCACCATGCGCTGGTAGTTCGAGGCGGATCCGAACGATCCCCGGTTGTTGGCTGCGGCCATCGTGACGTTTCTCCTGTCTCGGGCACGCCGCCGTGGCGCACCGCGGCTCCCGGGTCCCACCTCGGTGGCGGAACGGGTCCGGGGGCCTTCTTCTCCACCCATTCTGCCCGCCTTTCCCCGGTGTTCGTACGCGGTCGGCCCGTCCAGAGGTGAACGGTGACCCGGGACGCTCCCGCCCCGCCGGGGTGGCGGTCTCAGCTCACCAGCACATCGGGTCGGGGGAAACCTTCGGCCTCACACAGTGCGTAGTACGCCTCGAGGGTGCCGGGGCCGTCGAAGACGCTCTCGATGTTGCCGTCGGCGTCCAGGTTGAGGTTGACCCCGTACATCTGGAACCACACCTGCGTGTCGTTCTCGATGCACTCGAGGGTGTGCACGGAGCCAGCCGGTTCAAACAGGAACGAGCCGGCGCGGTTCACGTAGTCGTACTCGCGGTACCGCCAGGCACCGGACATGGTGTAGCCGTAGACCGGGCCGGTGTGGCGATGGGTCTGCACGGCGTACCCGGCCTGGAAGATGTTCTCCACGATCCACAGTCCCTCGGCCACGTCGACCTGGATCACCTTGAGCTTGTTGCCTCCACCCATCTCCACGAAGGGAAGATCGGTGGATCCACGGTGCTGGGCCTCGATCGGTGCGTAGGTGCTCATGTGCCGCTCCTCGGGTTGTACGTCGAACGTGCGTCTCGATGTCGCCTCAATGTAGGCCGGACAGGGCTGAGGGCCAAACACACTGGCCCGGATGACCTGGGCATCGCTTCGGACCCCGGGCCGGACGGCGCTACGTCGAAGAGATGCGGAGTCCCCGGCGCAGGGCGATCATCAGTTCCTCGTGCCCACGTCGGGAGACGGCGGCGGTGATGGCCATGCCCGAGCCGTGGAACGTGCCGGGGTACGAGTGCAGCTCGACGGTGCCCCCCGCCTGCATCATCCGCAGCGCATAGAGGATGCCCTCGTCGCGGAGGGGGTCGAACTCCATCGTCGTCACGTAGGCCGGTGGCAGGTCGCCGAGGTCCGGGGCCAGGGCCGGCGACGCGTACGGCGAAACGTCACCGGCATCGGGACCCAGGTAGTAGCGCCAGCTCAGTTCGGCGTTCGGCCGGTTCCAGACCGGCGTGTCGATGAACGTGCGCATGCTGACCGTCTCCAGGCGGTGATCGAGCTCGGGGATCCCGAGGAACTGGAAGCAGATCTTCGGCCCGCCCCGATCCCGGGCTAGCAGGGCCACGGCGGCGGAGAGTCCACCCCCGGCGCTATGGCCACCCACGGCCACCCGGTCCGGATCGAGACCGAGGGTGGCGGCGTTGGCGTGCATCCACTGCAGGGTGGCGTAGCAGTCGTCGGTGGCAGCCGGATACGGGTGCTCGGGAGCCAGCCGGTACTCGGGGGTGACCACGACGGCATCGAGGTCCCGGGCCGCCTGGGTGGCGAAGGCGTGCTCCATGTCGATGGAACCGACCACGAAGCCGCCGCCGTGGATGTCGAGAAGGGACGGCCTGGCCGTGGGGCTGGTGGCCGTCGGCGCGTACACCCGGACCGGTACCGTTCCCCCGGGGCCGGGTGCGAGATGGTCGCTGATCGTCACCCCGGTGGTGTCGACCCCGCGGTTGAGCGGCTCGAGCAGCTCGCCGAAGGCGGCGCGTGCCTGGGCCACGTCGTGCAGGTCCCCGGCCGGAAAGAATTCGATGATGGCCGCGAGGTCCGGATCGAAAGCGTAGGGCACCGGTCGAGTCTGGCACGGAGGCGCGCCTGCGTCGAGCAACGACTGCACCGCCGACGCCGACGCCGATGCCGACGCCGATGCCGATGCCGCCGCCGATGCCGACGTGACGTCGACGGCGACGTGATGTCGACGGGGCTAGCTGGTGACGGAGACGTCGGCGCGGACGAATACCTCGAGGAGGCGTTCGGCCCGGCAGTTGATGGGAGCCCACACGAACTGTTCGGAGTTGGTCAGGTAGCCGAGCAGCACATGGTCACCCGGAGATCGCTCCAGAAGTTGCGCATGGAGGTCGAGAGCGCCTCGGTCGAGGTCCGATCGATGTTGGAGTCGGACGCATTCGAACTCGCTCCAGAGATACTGCGTCGTTTCCAGCAGGTCGGCACCGGTCACGAAGAAGTTCACCACGTCCAAGGCGGCAACGGCACGGTCGTCGACCTGGAACTCGCCCTCCGTGACCGTGGTCAGCACGCCCTCGATCCATCCGGCCGAGGCGAGCAGATGCCGTTCCCCGCCTCGTTCCGTCATCCGTTCGTCACCCCGTTCTCCACCCGCAAAACCTTACAAAGCCGGCCTGGCGGGCCGGGTGATGGGCGAAGGCGTGGGACGGCAACCGGGGGGATAGCCCCACCCCGAATCACCGGACAGCCACATTCCATCGGCCGAGGCGCCGTCATACGGTGGATCCATGCTCATCCCCGGCTTCGCCCCATGACGCTCACCATGTCCACGGAGACGGAACACCGACCCGATGCCGGCGGTGCCTGGGCCGTCGAGACCCACGGACTGACCAAGCGGTTCGGCGACAACATCGCGGTGAACGACGTCGAGCTCCTGGTCCCCCGGGGCTGCGCCTTCGGCTACCTGGGTCCGAACGGCGCCGGGAAGACCACCCTCATCCGGACCCTGCTCGGGCTCACCCGGGCCGACGGCGGCACCATGCACCTGCTCGGCCACGCCGTGCCCCGGCACCGGGCCACCGCCCTGGCCCGGGTGGGGGCCATCGTCGACGAGCCCCGGTTCCACGGACATCTGACCGGTCGGCAGAACCTCCAGATCCTGGCCGCGGCCCGGGAGCCGGCGGCCAAGCCGCGGATCGGGCCGTCCCTCGAGCGGGTCGGGATGTCCCACCGGGCTGACGACAAGGTCGCCAAGTACTCGATGGGGATGCGCCAGCGTCTGGGGGTGGCGGCCTGCCTGATCGGTGACCCCCAGCTCCTGATCCTGGACGAACCGATGAACGGGCTGGATCCGGCCGGCATGCAGGACATGCGGGACATGATCCTGGCCCTGGTGGCCGAGGGCCGCACGGTCGTGCTCTCCTCCCACCTGCTCGACGAAGTCGAGCGCACCTGTGACGCGGTGGCCATCGTGGACCGGGGGAAGGTCATCCGCCAGGGGGCGATCGCCGACCTGCTGGCCGGGTCCTCCTTCGTGGTGGATGTCGAGTGCTCCGAGCCGTCCCGGGCCGGCGAGCTGGTCAACGGCATCGCCGTCAGTGCCGAGGTCCGGATCGGTCCCCAGGGCCTCGGCATCACCCTGCCCGCGGGCACCGGGCGTGACGTCATCGCCGAGATCAACCGCATCCTGGTGGGAGGCGGCGTTTCGGTGTACCGGCTCCAGGAGGTCCAGACCTCGCTCGAGTCATGGTTCCTGCAGGTCACCAGCCGATTGGGGGCGTCCGAATGACGACGACATCTGATGTGATCTCCTCGGCGCCGGCTCCGATCCAGCTCGGCCGGGCTCCCGACCGCCGCGGGTCGTGGATCCCGACCGGCGGGATGATCACCACCCGGTTCATGGAGCTGCGAAAGCGGCGCGGTCTCATGGTGGCCCTGATCTTCGTCACCATCGTCATCCCCGCCGTCTTCCTGGTCATCCGCCTCCTGACCCACGCCATCGCCCCGAAGTCCTACGGGCCGGCCGGCGGGGAGGCCATCTTCAACGCCCTGGTGGCCGGCGTGATCTATGTCTTCGGCTTCATCGTGGCCGCCACCCTGGGCTGCACGGCCGGGTCGATCGACCTCACCGAGGGGATGTTCCGCCACCTGGTGGTGACCGGGCGCTCGCGACTGGCGCTCTATCTGGCCCGGATACCGGCGGGCCTGGCCATCGTGGTGCCGCTGGTGGCCATCGGGTTCACCCTGGTGTGTGCCGTCTGCGTGTTCGCCGCACCCACCCAGGTGAACTACCAGGGCGCGGCCGTGCCCGCCGGACTGTCCGAGACCGGTCTGCAGCACTGGGCTTTCGACCACCCGGACCAGGTGATCTGCGACTTCGACTACCAGGGGGGCTCCCCTGCCGTCACCAACGTCCTCAGCTCCGACGACGTCCCGTGCAACGGCCGCGGCGGTGGAGTCGTGATCACCAAAGGAGGCCCTCCCGGTTCGACAACGACTCCGCCGCCGACCCCGGCCATGATCAGGACGGCGGCGGTCCTGATGGCCAGGCAGAACTACGCCGACTATTCGAGGATCTACCTGTCCCCGTCGGTCGGGCTCATGATCCGCACCGGCTTGTGGGTCGAGCTCGAGGTCGCCGTGGGCTTCATCGTCGGTCTCGGACTCGGATCGCTGCTCGGGCAGCGGACCGTCGCCGTCATCTTGATGATCGTCCTGGAGATCGTCCTCACGCCCATCGTGATCCGGGCCAACATCCCCCACCTGATCAATCTCCAGCGGTCGGTGGTGGGGCTGGCCGTCGACCACCTCGAACCGTCGGGACTGGGCTTCGTCTTCGGAGGGGGCGGGGGGCCCGGAGGCGGCCAAGGCACCTCCCAGCTGGTGCCGGAGTCGAGGACGGTCTCGGTCTTCGTCATCATCGCCTGGCTGGTGGGCTGGACCGCCCTCGGTGCCTGGCGGATGGTGAAGCGGGACGCCTGAGCCCGTGCGGCGACCCCGGCCTCACGGGCCGGCGGATGATCGGCGTCAGGCGCCGGCTTCCCAGAAGAAGGAGAACTCGACGGTGTCCTCCTCGTCGCGTTGACCGGTGGACACCAGTCGCCAGCCGGCCTCGGCGTACGTGTTCAGATGGCTCTGCACCCGCTTCTCGAACCGACGGTCGCGAAGACTTACCGCCAGGGCACTGTACGTGTAGCGCACCGTTGCCTCCCTTCAACTCTCGGGTGCCACTGTACGGGGCCGGTCACAGATGAGGGCGTAACGTGAACGCTCGTGCACGAGCGAGCGTTGGTCCTTCATGGTGGCGGATCCGCGGGAAACGCGTGGGAGATCGGCGTCATCGCCGGCCTGTTCGATGGCGGCGTGGATGTGACCGAGGCCGACCTGATCGTGGGAACGTCGGCCGGATCGACGGCCGCGGCCCAGATAACCAGCGGGACCCAACCGCCCGAGCTGCTGGCCACCATCCTGGCCGCCGCGCCCCGGCCCCGGAGCGGTCCGCCCGGATCCGACGGTGGACGCGTTCCCAATGCGCCGGTGGCGGATCACATGGAACGGACGAGCGCCATCATCGGCTCCGCCGGGGATGCGACCGACATGCGCCGCCGGATGGGCGCGGCGGCGCTCGAAATGGACGCGGGGTCGGACGGCTCGGCCCAGGCGCAGTGGCGCGCCACCGTCGCCGCCCGACTGCCCAGCCAGCACTGGCCGCAGCAACCGGTGCTCATCGTGGCGGTGGATGCCCATACCGGTGAGCCGGTCGTGTTCGACCGCCACAGTGGTGTCGACCTGGTGGATGCTGTCGCCGCCAGCTGTGCCAATGGCTTCGGTGTCCCTCCGTACGGCATCGGCGGCAGCCGCTACATCGACGGCGGCTACCGACGCAACGAGAATGCCGACCTGGCCGCCGGGTACGCACGGGTGCTGGTGCTGTCGCCGTTCGGCGGCAGATCACGGCATCCGCCGGAGTGGCGCATGCACCTCACGACCCAGGTCGACGAACTACGCGCCGGCGGCAGCCGGGTCGAGACCGTCTTCCCGGACCGCAACTCCCGCGACGCCTTCGGCGTCAATATGATGGATCCGTCGACGCGCCCTCCCGCCGCTCGAGCCGGGTACGACCAAGGTGGAGCGCTGGCCGGGCCGCTCGGCGGATTCTGGCGCTGACGCCCGGCGGACCAGTCGACCCGGTGGGCGTGACCACACCGGCGCACGGCTCCGATGGGTGCGGGCCGCCGCCGCCCCCCGGGTGGGTGACGAGCCGGTCACGGGTGATCTGGGACGACCGGCAGGCCGGTGGCGCCACCGCCGGACGCTACAGTGACCGTCCGTGGACGGAGCCGACACCGGGGGGGAGATCCGGTTCCCCGAGGCCTTCCTCTGGGGCGCGGCCACCGCCGCCCATCAGATCGAGGGCGGCAACGTCAACAACGATTCGTGGGTCAAAGAGCACGACCCCGACGCCGGGTATGCCGAGTCCAGCGGCGATGCCTGTGACTCGCTGCACCGTTGGCCCGAGGACATCGAGCTGGTTGCGGCCATGGGGCTCGGTGCCTACCGGTTCTCACTCGAATGGAGCCGGATCGAGCCGGCCGAAGGCGAGTTCTCCCACGCGGCCCTGGACCATTACCGCAGGATCTGCGCGGCGTGCCGCCAACGGGACATCGTGCCGGTGGTCACGTTCCACCACTTCACCACCCCGACCTGGCTGGCCCGGCGCGGCGGGTGGGAGGCGGCCGACGGGCCCGAGCTGTTCGCCCGCTTCGTGACCCGGGCCGGCGCCCACCTCGGCGACCTCGTCGGCTGGGCCTGCACCATCAACGAGCTCAACCTCATCGGCGTCAAGGCCTACGATCCGGGTGCCTCCCAGGCCGCGGCCACCGACAACTTCACCCGCCACATGGCCATCAACGAGGCGCTGGTGCGGGCCCACCGGCTGGGTGTCGACGCCCTGCGCTCGGGCCCCGGCACCTTTCCCGTCGGGCTGACCCTGTCCATGGACGAGATGGTCGCCGACCCGGGGGGCGACGGTGTGCTCGAGGCGGCGCAGGAAGTCCTGGAGGACCGGTTCTTCCGGGCCACCGAGGGCGACGATTTCATCGGGGTGCAGTGCTACTCGCGCGTGCACTTCGGCCCCGAAGGCCAGGCTCCCAACGATCCGAGCGTGCCCACCACCCAGATGGGCTACGAGTACTGGCCCCAGGGCGTCGAGTACTGCGCCCGTCGGGCCGCCGCCATGACCGGCCTGCCCGTGCTCCTGACCGAGAGCGGGATCGCCACCGACGACGACACCGAGCGCATCATCTTCCTCGCCGAGGTCCTGCGCGGTGTGCGGCGCGCCCTCGACGACGGTGTGGACATACCGGGGTATTTCGTTTGGAGCCTGCTCGACAACTTCGAGTGGTCCCACGGGTTCGGGCCCAAGTTCGGGCTCCACAGCGTCGATCGGCAGACATTCGACCGGCGGCCCAAGCCCAGCGCAGCGTGGTTCGGGTCGGTGGCCCGGTCGAACCGGTTGGTACCACCACCGGGCTGAGAGGAGATCCGGCCCGCTACTCGAGGACCATGACGCCGCGGGGCAGCACCAGCGGCAGGTCGTTGTAGGTGGCGATGCCGGGAGCAGCGGCGACCACGGCGGGGATGGCGTTGATCGGGGGTGCCGCCGTCATGATGTGTCCGAGGACCATGAAGTCGGCGATCGTCTCGGCTTCGAAATCGGGGGGCGGCAGAAAGCTGATGTTGGCCGTCACCGTCGGCCGGCCGTCGATCCGGATCACCCAGCCGTCCTGGTCGATCTTCCAGTCGGGGTCGAGCGTCTGGCCCTTCCGCCACCGGACGTTGAGCTCCACCACCACGTTGTCGGCCACCACTCCCTGCCAGCTGGCGGCCACTCCGGCCACGCACCCGGACGGGATCGTCCATGATCCGAGGTCGAGATCGGCGGTGGTCTGTGCATACTCGGCCTGGCAGCGGACATCGTCGAGCTCGACCCCGAGGGCATCGGCGACCATACGGACGGCCTCGCCGAACACCGCCGTGCCCTGCGCGGTCATCGACTGGAGCTCGGGATGGTCGATGGGCTTACCGAAGCCCACCGGGATTTCCGTGGCCGGCGAATCGTAGAACGTCGTGTCCGCGGCCTCATCGACGGTGATCTTGTCGACCCGGTCACAGATCGTGGCCGACACGACGGCCAGCAGCTCGGCGAACCCCGGGCTGATGCCGGTGCCGAAGATGGTCGATTGACCCCGCTCACAGGCCGCCACGATCCGGTCGCGGCCGGCCCCCAGGTTGTGTCCGGTGATGAAGGCGGCGGTGGCCACCACGTTCACCCCGGCCGACAGGATGCGTTCCAGCTCACCGACGTCGAGCCACATCGGGTTGTAGACCACGCAGTCCGGCTGGAGGGCGAGCAGGGCGTCCACGTCGTCGGTGGCCGGCACGCCGAGCGGGCCGATGGCGCTCAGCTCACCGGCGTCACGACCGACCTTCTCCGGTGACCAGGCGTAACAACCGACAAGTTCGAGCGTCGGATTGGCGGCGATGGCCTGGACGGCGCTCTTCCCGACATTTCCCGTCGTCCACTGCACGACCCGGTAGGGCGGAATATTTGGCACTCGCACAGCATATCGGTGGGGCCGGGGCCGGACCGGGTCCCGATAGACGAGATGCCGGCCCTGATATCAGACGCTCTTGCCCGGGATGACCTTGCCGCACACCGGATCCGCACCCGCGATGAGATGGAAGGTGGATCCGGAGAGCTTGGTCATCCAGATGCACTCGGTCGGACCCGGTGGGCGCTGGCTCCAGTCGACGGAGAAGTGGCCGCCCCACAGCCCCGAAGCCTGGTAATCGGTGATGTGGGAGAGCGACGTGATCAGGGAGCTCGGTGTCGGATGGGCCCCCGCGCCCTGCAAGCCCTGGACCAGACCGAGGATGGAGAGGTAGCCGCAGTATTCGGCGAAGGTGGCATCGGTGTGGACACCGGCATAGGTGGCCAGTGCCTTCTGCAGCGCCTCGGTGGCCGCGGTGTGCATCTCGGGCACCTCGAAGGCCGACTCGAAATCGTCCCCCTGGGCGGCCTGGATGGCGGCCGGTCCCGAGCTGATCAGGTCACCCCCACCGCCGGTGGGGAGAACCGTCGCCTTCAGGTGGACGTTCTGCTGGTTGAGCGCGGTATCCAGCGCGAACACCGTGCTCGGCTCGGTGTCCACCACGATGGCGTTCACCCCGGCGCTCTTCATCCCGAGGGCCACCGGGGCCACGTTGGTGCTGCCGAAGGGGAAGCTGTCGTTCACATACCCGGCCTTGATGCCCTGGGCCTCGGCCGAGGCGGCCGACGACCGGGCGGCTGCCGCCGAACTGGGTGAGGCCGAGTACCCCAGCGATCCGAGATTGGTGACCCCCTGGCTCTTCAGGAACAGGCCTGTGGTCGTGTACACCTTGGTGAAGTCCAGATTGCCGATGACCGAGAACATGTTCGTGCTCGACGGGGACAACCACTCCGAGGCATCGAAGTCCGCCCCCACCACCGGGACGGCGTTGGAGGTGAGGTAGGGCGCGGCGGCGAAGGTCAGGGCCGACAGCGCAATCACCGCGAAGACGTGATCCTGCTGCACCATCTTCTGGGCCTCGGCCAGGACCCCGGTGGTGGTCGTCTGGGAATCACCGAGGATGTACTTGATCCTGTAGCCGTCGGTGGCAGCCACCCCAACCCCCGCCTTGACCCCATTGACCGAGGAGGCGAACTCGGACGCCGCCGGTCCCGAGAGATCGGTCAGCACCCCGACGGTGAAGGTCTTCGAGCCTCCGGAGCCCGCGCCGGTGGTCGTACTCACCGTCCCGCCACCACCACTGCACGAAGTGAGGACGACAAGGACGATGCAGGACAGTCCGGCGGCGAGCGTCCGGCTCTTGCACTGTGGCATCACGTCTCTCCCCCCCGGGGTCGGCGAGCCCTCCCCCGAGTCGACACGGTCCGATCACCCGGCCCCGCGAAGGCTAACGGTCATCGGCCCACCCTGCTCTGTTGTTGCGCCCTCAACCATCGCCCGACGGCCACGGGAAAATGCGGTCAATCGGTAGGGCGCTCGTCCGTGTCGATCCGCTTTCTCCCCAACTCGACGGGAACGTAGGCGGGATCGTCCTCGCTGCGCATGCTGAAGCGCCACTTGCAGCACACATCCCCCGGGTCCCTCCGGGGTGGAATGGCCAGGATGTCGACCTTCATATTCGGGTTGTACATCTCGGTCGTCTTGATCATCGACTTCGGACAGGTGGAGTGGCAGTTCTTCTCCAGGATGTCCGGTCGCCCCATCGTCTCCCACTGATCGGCGGCGACGCACCGGTTGAAGGTCATGATGCCCACCTCGGGCTCGGGCATCTCGAAAGAGAGGTCGAAGGCCTTGCCGGGCAGAGCGGTGGCGTCGATCTGCAGATCCTTCATCCAGTCGGCGACCGTGTTGCCGGTGATGCCCAGGTACTCGGCTTTGAGCTCCTTCACTCCGGGCAGCACGGAATCACCCCACAGCGTCCACTGGATGTCGAACATGGTGTCGAGCCCGTAGCGCACGGTGATCTGGGTGGCCCATGCCTCGATGCACTGCAGCAGGTACTCGTGGCTGCCGAGGAACCAGGTGACCAGCTGGGTCTTCGAAAGGTCGGCGGCCTCCGGGCCGGTGGTGAACAGCCCCGAGTAGACGACCCGGGTACCGACCCGCTCCTCGGCGGGGACCAGTCGGTTGGGGTCGTCGTAGTGGGTGTCGGTGGGCAGGAACTCGCGCCTCATGCGCTCCAGCTCCGGGCTGATCTGGTCGTTCCAGGCGGTCCACTCGATGTCGGCCATCGTGTCGTCGCCGTAACGCCTGGCCACCTCGGCGGCCCATCCGTCGAGCACCAGCTGCAGGTACCGTTCGCTCCACGGGAGGAACTTGGTGGCCAGGGCCTTCGTGGAGAAGTCGGTGAAGCGCAGGTCCGCCCGGTAGGGACCGCTGTAGTCGGGCAGCTCGGCCCCGGAGTCGACATCGAGCTCTTGGCGGATGTCGAGGTCGCCCTTCTTGTAGGTGACGGAGTCGTCCACCCGGGGGAACTTGGGGAAATCGGTCAGGTCGACCCCCAGCATGAGGACGAAATCGTCGGCCACGACACCCTCGTCGAGATGGGCACCGGGCTTCCGGATCTCCAGGAACTCGTCGAGCTGCGAGTCGGTCGGTTCTGACACGGTGATCCTCCCTTGTCTGGTGCCGGCGGCCCGGCGCCGGCCGACGGACCGGCCCACGGACGGGGACGACGAGCCCCACCGACCAGCCGTCCGAGAGGGTAGCCGATCGGCTAGGCAGTGACAACGGTGGCTACCCTGGTGGGATGGTTCCCGCACGCGACGTCGACACCAGGGACTCGGAGCCCGTGCCGCGCAGCGCGGCGAAGGAACGGGTCATCAGCGCCGCCCTCGACCTGTTCGCCCAACACGGGGTGGGCGGGACCTCCCTCCAGATGATCGCCGACGCCATCGGCGTGACCAAGGCCGCCGTGTACCACCAGTTTCCGAGCAAAGAAGAGATCGTGCTGGCTGCCGCCGAGGTCGAACTGACCAATGTCGAAGCGGCCATCGAAGCAGCCGAAGCCGAGCCCACCCGGGACCGGGCACGCGACGTGTTGATCACCCGCATCGTCGACCTGGCCGTGGAGCGCCGTCGCATGGAGAGCACGCTGCTCGGCGATCCGGTCATCATCCGCTACTTCGCCCACCACGAACCCTTCCGGCT
Source organism: uncultured Acidimicrobiales bacterium (assembly GCA_963713625.1). GTDB lineage: Bacteria > Actinomycetota > Acidimicrobiia > Acidimicrobiales > RAAP-2 > Bog-756. The sequence continues at coordinate 477,560 of CAVQMN010000004.1, forward strand.
GGTCATGGACCGCCTCTACCGACTCCTGATGGGCGATGACGCCGGGCCCGACGGCCGGGTCCCCGCGGCCATGCTCTCCGCCGCCATCGGCGGTGCCGTCATGCACCCGCTGGTGGCCGATCTCGATGACGACACCCTCCGATCGCAACTGCTGCATCTGGCCCGGCGGTTCCTCGATCTCCCCGATTGAGGCGGTGACCGGCCAGCCTGGTCGGGTCGGCGCTCACCACTGCGGATGATGCCGCCGGCAAGGCGGCTACCAACCCTGTATGGTCCCGATGGAGGTCACCGGGCGGAGGTTCGAATGACATCGGAGAGCGGAGGCACCGTGGACCGACAGCGCCAGATGAGCGTCCGGAAGCGGCGGTCTCCACTGGCCACGGCCGGCGTCTGTCTGGTCGTCGCCGCCCTGCTCGCCGCCTGTTCCTCGACCAACTCGGCGGACACCGTGGCCAGTGGTTCCTCGACTCCACCCATCCCGACGTCGGCCTTCCAGGACCGTACCGGAGTGACATCCACGTCGGTGACCATCGGCAACGTGTCGACCCAGACGGCCGGCCTCTTCACCGGCGCCGCGGTGGGCACCGAGGCCTACGCGGCCTACGTCAACTCACAGGGCGGGGTCAACGGCCGCAAGATCGTGGTGTCGAGCGCCGACGACCACTTCGAAGGGGCGCTCAACAAGCAGGCCGTCCAGAGCGTCATCCAGTCCGACTTCGCCAGCGTGGGCGGTCTCTCGCTCGAGGACAGCTACAGCGAGCCGCTCATCGCCGCCGATCCCGGATTTCCCGACATCACCGCGTCGCTCGACCCGGCGACCGAGAAGCTCCCGAACAACTTCAGCCCCGTCCCGGCTTCGAACGGATGGCCGACCGGCCCGCTCCTCTATTTCAAGCAGAAGTACCCGACGAAGATCGCCCACGCGGCCACGATCATCGCCGACCTGCCGTCGACGGAACTGGCCTGGAGCAACGAGCTGGCCGCCATGCACCACCTCGGCTACAAGGTCCTCTATGACCCGGCGCTGTCGCCGACCACGACGGACTTCACCGAACAGGTGGTGGCCATGAAGAACGCCGGCGTGCAGATCCTCTTTCTCGAGCAGGAACCGCAGAACTATGCCTCGGCCATCTTCCGGGACCTCGACCAGCAGAACTTCCACCCGGTGGTGGTACTCGGCGCCGCCTCTTACAGCTCGCAGCTGATCGGCAATGCCGGGGGACCTCACGCGGTCGACGGGGCCTACCTGGAGCAGGCCGCCTCCCTCTACCTGGGGGAGGACGCATCCCAGATTCCGACGATCACCACGTTGAACACCTGGATCCAGAAGGTCTCCCCGGGGTTCACGCCTGACTTCTTCACGCTCAGCGGGTGGCTGTGTGCCGAACTGTTCGTCGATGCCCTCCGCCATGCCGGAACCGACCCGAGCCGAGGGTCGGTCCTCCAGGCCCTGCGAAAGATCACCGCCTTCGACAGCGGCAATCTCATCCCGGTGAGCAACCCGGCCGGCAAGGTGCCGATCACCTGCTACATCCTGGGCCAGGTCGAGGGGGGCACGTTCCAGCGGCTCGACGACCCCCCGATCAACAGCTCAACCAAGGGATTCCGTTGCGACGGGACCTACTACCGGGCGGGTTGAGGTCGATGGCGCCGGCTGGACCCGGGGCGCCCGCCGGCTCCGGGGCGCGGCCAAAACGAGCCGGGTCACCGGACTGACCCAGGGTGCCTCAATCGCCGACCTGGCCGTCGATCTCTTCCCGCATGAGATCGAGGTGGCCGGCATGGCGAGCGGTTTCCTCCAGCATGTGGACCATGACCCACCGGAGGCTGACACGGTCGCCGAACCTCGTTTCCCCCGCGCTCAGGGCATCCAGTGAGAGGGTCCGGTGGGCCACCCGCCTCGAGTGTTCGACCTCGGCCCGGTAGAAGGTGAGGACGGATTCGACGGTCTCGTCGCCGCCGATGGCGAACTCGGGCGAATTGTCACCATCCTCGTCGATCGCCTCGACATCCTCACCGGCAAAGACGTCGCGGAACCAGCCCCGCTCGACCCAGCCGAGATGTTTGACGACCCCGAGCGCAGACATGCCGCTGGCCGTCCGCGGCCGCGTGGCGTCGTCAAACTCGAGACCATCGACCTTGCGCTCGACCACCGCCCGGTACCAGTCGAGCGAACCCTCGAGGGTTTCCCGCTCTCCTCGCCGCACACCCAGGGTGTCCTCCACGAGGAAAGCTTATGCTCACCAGACCGGTGACCCGCCCCGGGGCCGGGACGAACCGACCCGGTTGTTCGAGAACAGGCGGCCGGAGCCGGAAGGTGAGCGAGCGAGATGCGAATCGGCGTGATCGGAGTCGGCATCGTCGGCGCCAGCATCGGTTGGCACCTGGCCGGGCGGGGCGTCGACGTCGTCATGATCGACGCCGGACAGCCGGGAGAGGGAGTCACCAACTGGACCTTCTCCTGGGTCAACGCCTCGAACAAGACCGAGACCAGGAAGTACTTCGACCTCAATGTGGCCGGCCTGGCCGCTCACGCCGAGTTGGCGACCGCCCTCCCCCCGGGGGCCTGGTGGCACCCGAGCGGCCATCTGCGCTGGTTCGACGATGCCGTCGGGACCGGGGCGCTCCGGCGGCAGGTCGACCTCCTCGCATCGTGGGGCTACGACGCCGCCCTCTGGGAGGCCGATCAGGTCCGGCGCCTTCTCGAGCCTGCCGTCGACTTCCCCTTCCGTGACGCGCCGGTGGCCGTGTTCCGCGACGAGGGCTGGGTGAACGGCCGTTCACTCGCCAACCGCCTGGCCGGTGATGCCCACAGGCGCGGCGCCGAGCTGTGGGGTGGGAGCACGGTCACCGATCTCGTTCTTCATCGCAACCGAATCGGCGGGATCACCCTGGCCGACGGGCGGAGCGTGGAGGTCGACGGCGTGGTCAACGCGGCCGGCCCGGCCGGGGGCCGAGTGGCCGCCCTGGTCGGACGGGATCTCCCCATGCGGGACGAGCCCGGGATGGTGGCCAGATTGCGATGCCAACGGGTGCCGATCCATCGGGCCATGCATGCTCCCCACGTCGAGTTGCGTCCGGACGGCGATGACCTGGTCGCCATCCACAGCCGGGAGATCGATGCCCTGGTCGGTACCGACGCCGGGTCCGATGAACTGGCGAGCCGCCTCCGTGGGCTGGCGATCGATACCGTGCCCGCGCTGGCCACCTCGGAGCTGGTCGGGTCGAAGGTTGTGATGCGTCCCATACCCGGTGACGGTTTCCCGTCCGTGGGCGCGGTCGAAGGACTGGACGGGTACTACGAAGCGATCACCCACAGCGGCATCACCCTCGGGATCATCATCGGCCGTCTGCTCGCCCGCGAAATCGCCGAGGGGACCGTTGACGAGCTGCTCACGCCCTTCCGGCCCGGACGGTTCTGAAGGAGGGTGGAAACCTATTCGCTCCGTCCTCCTACTGTGGAAGAGACGGTGGAAGAGACGGTGGAAGAGACGGACCCGAGGATCGAAGCAAGCACGGGAGGTCACGACGATGAGGCACATCAACCTGGGAACCCTGAGGGTGTCCCGTATCGGTCTGGGCACGATGGGTATGTCGACTGCCTATACCGGAGCCGGCTCAGACGATGCCGAATCGATCCGCACCATCCACCGGGCGCTCGACCTCGGGGTGACGCTGATCGACACCGCCGAGGTCTACGGTCCGTTCACCAACGAAGAGCTCGTCGGCCGGGCCATCAGCGGGAGGCGTGATCAGGTGGTGCTGGCCACCAAGTTCGGCATGCTCTCGCATACCGGCGGAGGCCCAGGCCCTCTCAACAGCTCGCCGGCGAATATCCGCCTTGCCCTCGAGGGGTCGCTCCAGAGGCTCGGTGTCGACGCCATCGACCTCTACTACCAGCACCGGGTCGACCCGAACACACCCATCGAGGACACGGTCGGGGCGTTGGCCGAACTGGTGGCGGCAGGCATGATCGGCCACATCGGGCTGTCCGAGGCCGGGCCCGACACCGTACGCCGGGCGCACGCTGTCCATCCGATCGCCGCCCTGCAGTCCGAATATTCGCTGTGGACCCGGGATCCCGAGGCGCGGACGCTCCCGGTGCTCCGCGAGCTGGGTATCGGCTTCGTGGCCTACTCACCGTTGGGCCGCGGCTTCCTGACCGGAGAGATGCGCTCGATCGACGACTTGGACGACACCGATTTTCGTCGGGCGAATCCGCGCTTCACCGGCGACAACTTCCAACGCAACCTGAGCAGCGCCGACGAGGTCCAATCGGTGGCCGACGAGGTCGGGTGCACACCGGCACAGGTATCGCTGGCCTGGCTCCTGGCCCAGGGCGACGACATTGCGCCGATCCCCGGCACCAAACGGGTCTCAAGGGTGGAGGAAAACGTCGCCGCCGATGACATCCGGCTCACCACGGGGCAACTCTCCCGCCTCGACAGGATCACGCCCGCAGCCGGAGGCCACCACAACGAAGAGCAGATGCGGATGATCGAACAGTGACGAGGTGGGCACCGGTCGGGCCCGGGCGAGCAGTGACGGTGGTCGACGCACGCCTCAACGCCGGCCCATGGCCGGATCGGTGCCGGTGAAGTACACGGTGTCCTGGGCGTAGAGACTGTCGTGGCCGGCCGTGCCGCCGATCACTTCCTTGCCGAACACACACGGGGTGTTGTACCCGCTGGACGATTTGTGACAGGCCGCCAGTTTGACCACGGTCTTGCCGTTCGACTTGAGCATGTAGACCGTCCCGGCGGGGACGCTCAGCCCGTAGAAGAACTTGAGCACGGCCACGATCGGGACCTGCTTGTTGGTGTACGACGCAAAGTTCCCCACGGCCTGGACGATGTCGCCTTCGCACTTGAGGGAACCGGTCGGTGGGCAGAGGGCCGGCTCCTTCGACGGGGCGAGGGACTCGAGGGTGACCGGCACCGGTGGTGGGGTGACGAGGGTGGTGCCGGACGAGGCCTCGAAGGCCAGGGCTTCGACCCGACCGGCCTTCTTGATCTTGGCCGTCGGGAGGGTGACGGAGACCGAAGCCTTGGCCGTGGCCAGGGGAGCCTTGGTGCTGGCCAGGGCGATCCCGGGAGCCGCCACCGCCGCCGTCCCGTTTCCACCCTGGATCACGATGATCCTGAGGGGCCCGAAGGTGCTCGATTGGCTCCCGGCGTTGGACGAGGTGATGGTGGCTGAACCGGAGATGGTGGTGTTCTGGGCCAGGCCGGTGGTATCGACCAGCACGTCGAGAGGGTCCGTGGTCTGAGCGGCCAGGGTCCCGATCGGACAGGTGATCTTTCCGGACCCGGAGGACGAACAGCTGGTACCCGATGCGGCCATGCCGGTGAGGTCATAGGTGAGCGCGGCCCCCCCATCGCTCAGGTGCACGGTGGCCGACAGGCCGGTGACGGTGGCTGTCGAGGTGTTGGCGATGGTGGCGCCCCATCCCCCGTCGGTTCCCGCGCTCATCTGGCTCTGGAGGGGCGGCGTGGGAGGAACCTGGAACGTGGCCGTGGCCGGAGGGGGGTTGACGGTGGTCGAGCCGAGGTCGGCGACGCCGACGGGTGGGGTGCAGGTGATGGTCACGGTCGTCGGCGTTCCGCTGCCCACCAGGGTGACGGCGGCGGTGAGGGTCCCGGGGCTGAAGTCGACCACCCCGGACCCCGGACCGGACTGCCAGATCACCGGGGTGTACGTGGTGGAATAGCTGTACGAGGTGTTGGCCGCCAGCGTGTCGCTCAGCGGCAGGTTGGTGGCCGAGGACGACTCGGTGTCCGGGTCCACCGCTCCGCTCGGCGCACCCCCCGAGGTGAGGCCGTTTTCGCCGGTCGTCTGCGAGCTGACGGTGAGGGAGGTGTCCCCGAGGCTCCGGAAGTGGTTGATCACCGACGCCGGGATGGTGATCTGGGATCCGAGCGTGGTCTGGAAGGTCCCGCCCTCGTCGACGCTGGCGGTCGGGGCCGTGGACGCCGAGACCACCGTCGGGAAGTCGGTGGTGGCGAGCCCGGGCACGGTGCACGAGTCGGTGGCCGCCACCTGGGCCTCGATGTCGTAGCCCGTCGAAGCCGCCGGGGTCGTGTCCGAGGTCGTCGAAACGGAAAGCGTGTCGAAGCCGGCACCGGGATTGACCACGCCGGAGACGGTGGCCGTCACCGTGGTCCCCGCCCCCACCGTGCCGGTGTCGACGGGGCAGCTCACCGTCGTCGACGACTGATCGGAACAACTGCCGACCTGGGTGGCACCCACATCCAGCGTGCCCGTGGCACCCGACGGGTCCGTTCCCGAGGGGACGGCGATGGTGACGGCGCTGCCGGCGTCCGGTGTCAGCCCACCCGTCGACGAGGTGGTGAAGGTGACCTGGTACGTGGACGTGCTCCCTCCCACCGGATTGGACAAGGAGACGGCCGGCTGGCTGACCGATCGGGCCGCGGTCACGGTGTAGGCCGGTGAGGTCACCGGGGTGACATCCGAGGTGGTCGACACGGCCAGGGTGGGTGTCCCTGCCGGAGGATTGGTCACCCCGGTGAGGGTGGCCGTGACCGGGGTGGAGGCGCCGACCGTGTACCCGCTGGAGAGAGAGCAGACCACGGTGGGCGTGCTGACCGTGGTGTCGGTGGCGTCGCAGTAGCCGATCGGCGAGCCCCCGGACGAAAGGGAGCTGTAGCCCCCGTTGTCGAACGAGTCGAGGCCGGTGTTGGCCGGCAGGGCGATGGTGACTGTGCTCCCGGTGGTGCCGTCCAGGGCCCCGGTCGACGAGGTGGTGAACGAGACCACATAGCTGGTCAGTCCTCCGGCCGCCGAGGTCGGGGTCGACACGCCGACCGTGACCCCGCTCACCGGCTGGGGCGCGCTCACCGTGTAGGTCGGTGAAGTCGCCGGGGTGGTATCCGAGGTGGTGGACACGGCCAGGGCGGGTGTCCCCGCCGGAGGATTGGTCACCCCGGTCAGAGTGGCCGTGACCGGGGTGGAGGCGCCGACCGTGTACCCGCTGGAGAGATAGCAGACCACGGTGGGCGTGCTGGTGCTTGTGTCGGTGGCGTCGCAGTAGCCGATCGGCGAGCCCCCGGACGAAAGGGAGCTGTAGCCCCCGTTGTCGAACGAGTCGAGGCCGGTGTTGGCCGGCAGGGCGATGGTCACCGCACTTCCACCGGTGCCGTCCAGGGCCCCGGTCGACGAGGTGGTGAACGAGACCACGTAGGTGCTCAGTCCTCCGGCCGCCGATGTCGGGGGGGTGATGTCGACGCTCACCCCACTCACCGCCTGGGCCGCGGTCACCGTGTACGGCGATGAGGACACCGGGGTGAGATCCGAAGTGGTGGAGACGGCCAGGGTGGGTGTCCCGGCCGACGGATTGGTGACCCCGATCAGGGTGGCCGTGACCGTCGTCGAGGCGCCAATGGTCTCCCCGCCATACATGTAGCAGGTCACGGTGGGCGTGCTCGTGGTGGTGTCGGTGGCGTCGCAGTAGCCGACCTGGGTGTTCCCGACATCGAGCGTGCTGGATGCCCCGTTGTTGAAGGAGTCGAGGCCGGTGTTGGCCGGCAGGGCGATGGTCACGGCGCTCCCATCGTTGCCGTCGAGGGCCCCGGTCGACGAAGTGGTGAACGAGACCACGTAGGTGGTCAGCCCTCCGGCCGCCGATGTCGGAGGTGACAGTCCCACGCTGACCCCGCTGACCGACCGGTCGGCAGTCACCGTGTACGGCGATGAGGTGACCGGGGTGAGATCCGAGGTGGTCGACACGGCCAGGGTGGGTGTCCCGGCCGGGGGATTGGTCACCCCGCTGAGCGTGGCCGTCACCGTGGTCGAGGCGGCGACGGTGTCCCCTCCGTACACGTAGCAGGTCACGGTGGGCGTGCTGGCGCTGGTGTCGGTGGCCTCGCAGGCGCCGACCTGGGTGGACCCCACATCGAGCGGACTGTATCCGTAGTAGTAGTAATAGTCGCTGAGGCCGGTATTGGCCGGCAGGGTGATGGTGACCGTGCTTCCGGCGCTGCCGTCCAGGGCCCCGGTCGACGAGGTGGTGAACGAGACCACGTAGGTGGTCAGCCCTCCGGCCGCCGATGTCGGGGGCGTGATGTCGACACTCACCCCGCTCACCGCCTGGTCGGCGGTCACCGTGTAGGACGGTGAGGTCACCGCCGGGACATCCGAAGTGGTGGACACAGCCAAGGTGGGCGAGCCGGCCGGCGGATTGGTCACCCCGATGAGGGTGGCCGTGACCGCGGTCGAGGCACTGACCGTGTCCCCGCCGTAGAGGTAGCAGGTCACCGTGGGCGTGCTCGTGGTGGTGTCGGTGGCGTCGCAGTAGCCCACCTGCGAGCCTCCGACGTCAAGGGTGCTCGAGGCCCCGTTGTTGAAGGAACCGAGGCCGGTGTTGGCCGGCAGGGCGATGGTGACCCCACTTCCGGCGGTGCCGTCCAAGGCCCCGGTCGGCGAGGTGGTGAACGAGACCACGTAGGTGCTCAGTCCTCCGGTGGCCGATGTCGGGGGTGTGATGTCGACACTCACCCCGCTCACCGACCGGTCGGCGGTCACCGTGTAGGACGGTGACGTCACCGGAGTGACATCGGAGGTGGTGGAAACCGAAAGCCTGGGCGAGCCGGCCGCAGGATTGGTCACCCCGGTGAGCGTGGCCGTCACCGCGGTGGAAGCGGCAACGGTGTCCCCTCCGTACACGTAACAGGTCACGGTGGGCGTGCTGGCGCTGGTGTCGGTGGCGTCGCAGTAGCCGATCTGGATACCTCCGACGTCGAGCGGGCTGTAGCCCCAGTAGTAGTAGTCCCCATCGTTGAAGGACCCGAGGCCGGTGTCGGCCGGGAGGGCGATGGTCACGGTGCTCCCATCGTTGCCGTCCAGGGCCCCGGTCGACGAGGTGGTGAACGAGACCACGTAGGTGGTCAGTCCCCCCGCCGCTGACGTGGGGGACGTGATGTCGACGCCCACCGCGCTCACCGATCGGTCACCGGTCACCGTGTAGGTCGATGACGTCACCGGGGTGACGTCCGAGGTGGTCGACACGGCCAGGGTGGGCGAGCCCGCCGGCGGATTGGTCACCCCGGTGAGGGTGGCCGTGGCGGTGGTCGAGGCCGGGACCGTGTAGCCGCCGTAGACCGTGCAGGTCACGGTGGGCGTGCTCGTGCTGGTGTCGGTGGCTTCGCAGTCGCCCACCTGCGAGCTGCCAACGTCAAGGGTGCTGGTGTCGACGTCATTCAAGGAGTCGAGACCGGTGTTCACCGGTAGGGCGATGGTGACCGTGTCCCCGGCGTTGCCGTCCAGCGAGCCGGTCGACGAGGTGGTGAACGAAACCACATAGGTGGTCAGCCCGCCGGCGGCCGAGGTCGGGGGGGACACGCCCACCGTTACGTCCGAGACCCCGGTGGCCGCCTGGGCAATCCCGGGCGTCACCACCACACCGGCCATGACCGCGAGCAGGATGGTCACCGAGAGCACCGAGCGCCCCAACCCCCACCGGGCTCGCGCGTCGCTCCAGCGTCGAGAATCTGAACGCCCCGCCATCTACCCCTCCTCAATCCTTGGGATCCCGCATCCGCAAAGGCCCGCCGACCCGGCTGAACTTACCCCAGTCGGCGATTCCACGACAAGCGGGGCCGCAGTGACCGTCGAGGGATCGTGGACCTCAACCCGGAACATCTGACGATCGGGCCGGCCGTTCGCCGTGAGCGGGGCTGCAGTCACGACTCGCCCGCAGCGTCATCGTCGGGTCACGCGCCGTGCCAACGCTGGATTCCACCTGTCAGTCGTATCCGATCGGTACGATCACCCTCCCCCTCGGGTTTCCTTCCTCAACCATGCCCATCGCCATGATCGACCACGCCACCGCAGCCCACCCACCGGACCGGTGTCTCCACTGCGACGTCCCGCTCTCCTGAATGGCCAAATCCATACGCCTGCGGCCCTGGCAGCTCGCCGCCCTCGACCAGTTGGAGCGATCCGGGAACGCGGACTTCTTGGCTGTGGCCACCCCCGGAGCCGGGAAGACCACGCTCGCCCTGGCCGCAGCGCGGCGCTCCCTGGCCCGCTCCCGTGCGCATTTGGTTGTCGTCGTCCCGACTGCGCATCTCAAATTCCAGTGGGCCCGGGCTGGGGCCGCGCTCGACCTGCACCTCGACGCGGGCTGGAACCCCGCTCACGGGGCGTTCCCCGCCGACATGCACGGGGTCGTGACCACCTACCAACAGGTCGCCTCTGCGCCCGAGTTCATGGCCCGCCGGTCGGCCGGGGCGTTCGTGGTCCTCGACGAGATCCATCATGCCGGTGATGACCGCGCCTGGGGTGAAGCACTGCAGATCGCCTTCGAGGGGGCCGGACGGCGTCTTTCCCTGTCCGGCACTCCTTTCCGGTCCGACACGCGTTCCATCCCCTTCGTGCGCTACGCCCTCGACGAAGCCGTTCCGGACTTCGAATACGGTTACGGGCCGGCCCTGGCTGACCGCCGAGTCGTGCGTTCCATCTACTTTCCCCGGACCAACGGGAACATGGAATGGTCCGCCCCCGACGGTTCGGTCTACGCAGCCGGGTTCGACGACGCGCTCGACGGACCCCGGGCCAATCAGCGGCTGCGGGCGGCCTTGTCCCTCGACGGCGAGTGGCTCCCTGACGTCCTGCGGTCTGCGCACGCGCGGCTGTGCTCCGTGCGGGAACAGCACTCCGAGGCCGGCGGGCTCGTGGTGGCCACCGACCAGGAGCACGCCCACGGCATCGCCGAGTTGATTCGCCGCCGGCTCCGGGCCCGGGCGGTCGTGGCCACGTCCGATGACCCCACCGCTTCGCAGAAGATCCTGGACTTCACCTCCTCCGACGATCCATGGTTGGTGGCGGTGCGGATGGTCTCCGAGGGCGTGGACATTCCCCGCCTGCGTGTCGGGGTCTTCGCCACCACCACCACGACCGAGCTCTTCTTCCGACAGGTCGTCGGGCGCTTCGTCCGTTGGCAGCCCGGCGTCAGGCGACAGTCGGCCCACCTCTTCATTCCCGATGATGTCCGGCTGCGCGCCGCGGCATTCGACATCGCCACCGACCGTCGCCACAGCCTCCGCCGGGTGGACCGCCCCGCTCACGTGGGCAGCGTGTCCGAAGAGGATGGCTCCGAGGCCGTCGCTGTCGGAGCCGAGGAAGAACAGCTCTCACTCTTCGCCGTGATCTCCGCGGTGGCCACGGACCCGTTCATGCCCGAAGACGAGGCCCACGACGACCCGGAGGACGGCGACCCCGATCCGGCACTGATCCTCGAGCTCCCGGCTCCCCCACTCCTGCCCGGAGGTGGGAGATCCGCCGAGGTCTCGACCGCGGGTGGGGAGACCCTCATGGAGCACAAGACCCGGCTCCGGGCGGTCAACACCTCGCTCGTCCGGGATCTGGCCCGCAGGACCGGCATGACCCACGCCCAGGTGAACGCCGAGCTGAATCGGCTCGCCGGCCTCAGACGGATCGGCGATGCCACCTCGGACCAGTTGGAACGACGGCTCACCCACGCCAGGCAGTGGATGGCCAATCGGTAACCGGGCGAGGATGCCAGCGCGGCTCCCCGGACACCGGGGCCAACGTCGTCCCGGGGTCACCGATTGCGTCGCCGTCCGGCCTCCAATGGCCGGGTTGAACTATGGGCCGGTCTGATCGAAAATGGAAAGGTCGAGAATTCCCCGGCGGGTATTCGGGCAGGAGAGGGGATTGGCCACCGTGGCGGCGAAGCAGCCCAGGCATAACCGGGAAGAGCTGCGCGAACTACTCCTCCGAACGGGCCAGAACATTCTGCGTGAGGAGGGGCTCGGGACCGGAGCCGAAGTTCTGACCTTCAAGAGGGTCTTCGACCGGGTGGAGAGGGATGCCGGCATCCGGCTCACCAACGCCTCGGTCATCCGCCGGCTGTGGGAGAACCAGGCCGACTTCCAGACCGACGTCCTGGTGGCCATCGCCCAGGACGACAACGCCGACGAGCTCGATCGCACGATGGAGGCCGTTGAGCCCATCCTGGCCACCGTTGACCTCACGACGCAGGAGTCCCGCGTGTGGACCCTGCGCGAGCTGTGTCGGGTTGGCGCTGCGGCCAACATGGACGCGGTGCGCCAATCGAGCTACTGGCCCTTGTCCATCGCCATATGGGCGTTGACCATTTTCGACGAACCAGCCGGGCAACGGAAGAAGATCGAAGTGGCTCTGGCCTCGGGATATGACGCCTTCACCGATCAGGCCGCCGCCGTCTACGCGGCAATGGCCGAGCTCTTGGGCCTCCGGCTCCGTGAGGAGTTCACCATCCATCAGTTCGCCATGGCCGCCGACGCGTTGGGTCAGGGCTGCGGGCTGCGTGACCGGGTCGATCGTTCCAAAATGGAGGGCATCCCGCGAGCCACCGGGGCAGACGGTGAGACCCAGGAGTGGACCCTCTTCGGCATCGCCTTCGAAGGGTTGGTGCTGCAGTTTTTCGAGTTCGATTCGAGCTCGAAGCCCGACCGCCGGCCGGGGTGACTACTCGGCGGGTTCACGCCACATCGTCGTGACACCGGGTCCACCGTCGGGAAGGTCGAAGGTTCCGCACACCTCGAAGCCAACCGATTCGTATCGTCGAAGGTTCCGGGGGTTGGTGGATTCCAGATAGGCAGGCATGCGGGCCGCGTCGACCCGGGCGAGATTGGCGGCAAGAAGTCCCATCCCGATCCCTGCACCCCGGTGGTCCGTATGGGTTCCGAGCAAGCTGAGATAGTAATGGTCCCGATCACGGGGATGGGCGGCCTCGAAGCGGCCGAACACCTCCCACACCAGCTCGGCGCGCTCCCCCAACATCTCTTCGAGCATCTGCCGGAGACGCTCCTCGTCTGCCTCGCCCAACTCAGGGCATCCGGGTGGCAACCACACGGACACCGCCTCATAGGCGGGTGTCATCCACACCCAGTCATGCCCGACCGCACTGCCGATCAGGATTCGGAACCAAGCTCCGTGCTGGGACTTCCGGTGGGTCGGATCAGAAAAGGCCCAGCCCCACACCGGATCCATGAAGAACGCCTCCACCAACGTGGTGGTGATTCCCGCCGTGTCTGCAGGCCCTGCGATATGAGCGCCCACGCATCCACCTTCACTGTCCTGTTTCAGAGTGGAGCTTAGGCTTCCGGGCCAGTTTCAGGCCTACGAGGTCGGGACCGGTCGGTGTCTCCGACGTACCGGGTCGGAGAGCGCATTCCGTCCCGAAGCTGAGCGGAACGATCAGGCGGCCTGTCTTGATTCGTCCACCAGGCGGGACAGGGCGCCACAGATCCAGTCCATGGCTGCCGGATCGAGTGCATGTCCCTGTCGCAACGGAAAGGAAGAGGGACGCCGAGGGCTGAAAAGGCGCGGTCGGATGAGGACGGTATGTGAAAGCTCCCGCTCGCCGGCGGTCGTCTGATCTCCCGATCCGGTCTCAGCCAGCACGGCCCGGAACCCTGGACACCTCGGGCTTCAGGGGCGGGTGGACCGACGAGTTCGAACCCGGGGACGGTCGCCCCGCCCGGAACGGCAAGAGTGGCGCAGTCACGCCGGTAACGCGAGAAGTAGAGTCCACACAATGCGAAACCGCGGCCTTCGCGTTCCCCGCACGCTCCTGGTGACCGGACTCGTCTTCATGATCATCGGTGGCGGTTTGCTTTGGCGTGCAGAAGCCGCCTCGTCCTGGCAGGGGATCCTTTGGATTTTCACCCCGCCCGTGGCCTATGCCTTCGTGGGCTGGGCCTGGTGGCAGTGGGCGGGCTTCACCCAGGCGAACGCCGCGGCCGAACGGTTGCTCCGCCGCACGTCGCTCATGTTGTCGGCCGCTTCGGTCATCGTTTCGGCTGGATACTTCGTCTCGCTCTACCAGCTCGTACATTTTCGAATTCACAGTCCCGGGGCGGACCCCTACTACCGCTCGGGCGTGGCCGGCGAGTCCGCAGAGGCTCTGGGCCTGTGCCTGGCGGCCTTCGGGTTCTGGTTGGGGTCGAACGGGGTCAGCCGATCCGGCCCCGACCCGGGCGCCGATGACGCTCCGGACGACCTCGCCCCCGTGAACGCCACCATCGCATAGTCGCCCGCCCACATCGCCCGCTCGGGCCGAGCCACCGTCGCCCGCCTGAGTTTCGTCCCTCCGGAGCACGTTGAGCACGCGTTATCGTGCGGATCCGTGACTGCCGACACCACCGACGAGGCGTTCGATCACCGCATCCGTTCACTGGTCGGCCGGGTGCTGGGCGAGCCGAACGGAAGCCCCGGCCCCGATCCGGTCAATCAGCCGATGATCAGACACTGGGCAGCTGCCTTCGAAGACAACAATCCCGTCTACACGGACCCCGTCGCGGCCGCCGCCTCGAGGTTTGGCGGGGTGGTCGCTCCCCCCTTGATGCTCCAGACCTGGACCCTGCCGACCCCGACGATCACCGGTATGGCTGAACGAGGCGGATCACCGACCGAACAAGGTGACGAGAGCCCAATCTTGATATTCGACCGGGCCGGCTTCACCGGGACGGTCGCTTCCAACTCGGAGTTCGAGTTCGAGCGCTACCTCCAACCCGGCGACACCGTCTCGTCCACGACCAGGATCGAATCGATCTCGGAGCGGAAGCAGACCCGCCTTGGTCCGGGCTACTTCGTCACCTGGTTGACGACCTTTTCGGATGCCGACGGAACGGTCATCGGCCGGCAGCGCTTTCGCATCCTCAAGTTCAACCCGGCCGGGGCCACGCCGTGACCAGTCTGCGCCGCCATGCCTCTCTCGGTGGTCATCTCGTGCTGACAGCCATCCGATGACGCTCGATTGGTCAACAATCAGCGTTGGCGATCCGATTCGGCCGCTCGAAGTGGAGATGACCGCCACCAGGATCGTGGCCGGCGCCATCGCCACCCGGGACTTCATGCCGGTCCATCACGACCGCTCCTACGCGAACAGCCAGGGCTCCCCGGATATCTTCATGAATATCCTGTCATCGACCGCATACTGCAGCCGGTTCCTCACCGACTGGGCCGGTTCCGACGCCATGATCATGAAGCTGGCTGTCCGGATCGGTGTGCCGGTCTTTCCCGACTCGACCCTCAGCTTCACCGGCCGGGTGACCGGCACGGAACGCAACGGTGACGACGGCCGCGTCAACGTCGAATTCGTAGCGGTCACTTCGCTCGGTGAACACGTCGCAGGAACCGCGACGCTATCCCTTCCTCTCGCCTAGCCCGGCCCGGAAAGGGAGATCGGTGATGCTCTCTCTCATGCGGGTGACGCTCCGTCTGATGACGTGATGCTCCGTCTGATGACGTGATGCTCTGTCTGATGACGTGATGCTCTGTCTGATGACACGAACTCAGAGGCGGGTGGCCACGATCACGAAGACCCGGCACTCAGACAGCCCAGCAGTCCGGCAGCTCAGAGACTCGGGCTGGCGTCAGGATCGAAGGCGCCGATGACCAGCAACCAGGCCGCCGTGATCATGTAACAGGTATTGATCACGATTGCCACAGCCGCAACATAAAGACCGGGAAGGTACCCGAAGAAGAATACTGCTGCACCGATCATCTCAGCCAGGTGTATGAGGCTTCCGCCGACTATCCGAGAGAACCTGAGGCTGCTGCTCGTCCGGAGGGCACTGGCGTAGCCCCTGACAAAAATGACGGCCGAGAGCCCGGAGACGACGAAGAGCTCCGCGCCTATCGCTCTGTGGTTCTGGCCTCCCATCAGGACAAAGGCGCATCTCATGAAGACCAGCGCCAGGCCGGTCAGGGTGTTGATGGCTCGATAACGATGGGTGGCGTCGATGGCGATGGCTTTGAGGTTCAGCGACATGGCCACAAAGACCAAACCGGTGAGAGTGACTGCGCCTGTGCCGACCAGAAGAAAGAAATTCGTCCACTGCTCAGGCCTAAAAATATCGGCGGCAATCATCGCCAAACTGTAACGAATGCCGAGGGGGGAGGTACCTCCCGAAGCGCTGGTCGGGCGCGCTCAGCCAGCATCGAGGTCGGCGAACATCGAGGACCGACGCACCGGGGATGGTGGTCGTTGCGCACAAGGTGTGGGTCCACGGGAGAACCCGTCGCCCGCCCAGGACCGCGCTCACCACCGGCCAGCGCCGGGCCGCCCAGCCCCACTCGTCCTCGGCGCAAAGCCCGGAAGCCCGGTCGCGATGGCGACGGTGGCTGCCTCACCAAACGATCGTTTGAGGTACCGACCCATCGGGTATAGACGTGGTATGCCCATGCACTCCTGCTGCAACGCCGGGAGAGCTGTTCCCTCGCCGTCGTGTGCAGCATGCACGTACTCCATGCTCGTCGTGCATTGGCGTCGAGCAGGACGGAGTTCGCTACGAGCCGTGCGGTCAAGTAGCGCCGAAAAGCCGCCTGGGCACCGACAGGCCGCTTGATGTCTCTCGAGTCCGGGCACACTCCACCTGCCAGGCTCGTACGTTTCGCCCGCGCACATCGGTCCGGCCCGCAGCCACCCCCGAAACATGGACGGTGAGCCGCCCGACCTCCAGGCCGTACTGGCCGGGGCAACCGTCAATGAGCGTGAGCACTACCACGAACTGATGAGACACGATCCCATTGCCGGCGAGGTCTATCTCCGGGTCCTCTCGCTGCGGCAGACACCACCACACGTCTCCGAGCCGTAGCCGTTGGGCGGGACGGATCGGGCACCCGGCGGAAAGAACGGCCAAAAACGACCAGCGAACCACGGCGCCGATGAGAACGGCGGGGCCGCTTCCCATCTGGTTGAGCAGCGCGGGCGCGTATGATCAGCTCGGACCTCGAAGATCGTGGGAAAACAATGAGCAGTGTGGGCGACGGGCCGAATACGGCGAAGGACGGACCCGGTGATCCACCGGAGGCGGCTGCCGTGTCCTCCAGCGAGCTCCGAGAGGGCCTCGCCTGGGTACGGGAGGGAAGGCCACCGACCGTGGGTGAGGCGCGCGACTACTTCGATGCCCATGCGAGGGACGGGGGCGATCCCGAGACGATGGAAGAGTGCGAACGAGTGCTCGACGCCGTTCGAAACCCCATCCATGACCGGCCGGGCTCCGACAACGGTGGGGCGAAGGCATCACCGTTTCCTCCGCCCGCCGAGGACCTGATCGAAGAAGAGGGGTCCGACTAACCGGTCCAATCCCTGCCGGAGAAGCTACCGCAGGCGGCTATGCGGGGGGAGCGAAGAGTTCCAGCGCGATGCCGTCGGGATCCCGGAAGGAGAGTGCGGACCCGTAATCGACGTCGACGATACCGCCGTTGGCGATCCCCAGTTCTTCCAGCCGGAGCGACCACGCTTCGATCTCGGCTCGGCTACTGCAGCCAAAGGCCAGGTGGTCCAAACCTATTCGGCGTTCGCTGAACGCATCGGGCGTGCCGGGAAACTGATGGAATCCGATCAGCGTCTGACCTTCGACAAGCCAGACCGCCCGTCGGAACGGACCGGGTGTCTCGTCCAGGAACATCTCGGTCCCGAAAAGCGTCTGGTACCACGACATGCTGCGATTGAGGTCGCGTACCGTGAGGGTCACGTGGGCAATCGGCGGAACTGCGGGCATGGACTCCTCCTGACCGAGCCGGCCGTGACGACGGTAACGCACAGAGATCGAAGACCGCCATGCCCACGTCCTTCGCCCGGACCCGAGAGGCGTGAGAACCGGTGACCGGCCCGCGGAAGCGTGGGACAATCGTTGACGTGGACGAGCCGGCGGAGTTGGAAGACAACAGACACTGGAGGATGGCTGTCTGGGCCCTCCGCGTGGGGTACGTCGGGCTGGTTGTCGGCGTCGCAGGTCTCATCGTGATGCTGCCTTTGGGATCGACGCCGTGGGTCCTGGCCGTGGGCGTGATCATCTGGCTTGCCGCGGCCGTCGTCACCTTGACGGGGTTCATCCGGGCCCGGCACGAGCTTCCCGAACCGCGGCCGGGGTACTGGCCCATGCGGTTCATGCTCATCCACGACTCGGTCCACGCCCGGTCGTCAGCTCTGCGACCCTGACCGGGCACGTTCTCGGTGCCCGGTCACGGGTTCGTCGTGCTGGCGTGGCTAGCCTGGCGATGTGGTTGATCGGGAATTCGGCCAACGAGACCATCGAGTCTGCGGTCACCGACGATGAACCCGGCCAAGCGGTCGGCTGTAGGGGTCGTCCTCGTGGCCATGGTGATGGCGGGGTGCGGCGCGTCTCCTACCTCAGCCCCGAAACAGCATGCGGTGACCACGACGACACCCCGATCCCTCACGACTACTCCATCCACGTCGCCGACGACGTCGTCGACGCGTCGTCGACGCAGACATCGACCGCCGCCGGTGCCGCCACATCCCCACAAAATCTTCCGGCTACCCCCGCTGACAAGGCGGCCCTCGTGGCGGCATTTGTCGCCTTCACCCACGATCCGCCATCGGACATCGCGGGGACGGAGCCGGGTTCGGTCTATTACGCATACCTGCCCGCCACCCAGACGTATTGGGCTTTCGGGCGATTTCTCCCGAGCCCGTCGGCCAGCCAACGCACCCTGGTCAGCCTTCAGGACGGGGGAAATATCGGCATCTTCAAGCAGCAGGCAGGAGGCGGTTGGATGATGCTCAGTGAAGGTGGGGAGCCGTTCTGCCCAACGAAGTCGGCCATTCCGCCGGCTGTCCAATCCCGGTGGGGGCTCACTGATCCACCCGAATGCGGGTAGGCACCTCCGCCAAGGGGTGGGATGCCGTAGGGGGGCGTCGGACCCGCAAGGCCGGTCCGGGTCCGGCGTTGGAGGGCACCAGCGAAACTCGAGCGAGACCTCAGCTGGTTGAGCTGAGGACGTCGAGCGCATCGTCCGGGTGAAGCGACCGTCTGGCGGGGCTCACCCTCGCGGGTCGGACTGTCGCCGGGCCTCGGCGAAGCGGGACAGCGCTTCGTGACGCTCGGCCGCGTGGTCGACCAGAACATCGATGGGGGCGGCCGAACGTGACCCATCACTCCGTTGAGTGACGTGGCCCGGCTGGTGCGCCGAGTCGAGATACCGACTGACGTAGATGCCTGTCGGGTCGAAGCGCTCCAGCTGGCGGGACGGGTTGAGCACCCGGTGGAATGGGGCGGCGTCAGTGCCGGTGCCGGCCACCCATTGCCAGCCGTGTTGGTTGGAGGCGAGATCGCCGTCGACGAGGTGCCACATGAACCAGCGGGCACCGAGCCGCCAGTCGATGTGGAGGTCCTTCACGAGGAAGCTGGCCGTGACCATCCGCACCCGATTGTGCATCCAGCCCTCGGCGAGCAGCTGGCGCATTCCCGCATCGACCAACGGGTAGCCCGTCGTCCCTGTGGCCCAGGCCGCGAATCGCTCCCGTGCCCGCCCGTCCATGTCCCAGCGAAGCCGGGCGCCGAAGTCCAGGAGAGGAGCGCGTGCCGAATCGGGCCGGTGCCAAAGTACATCGGCATAGAACTCACGCCAGGCCAGCTCTGTGCGCAGCCGCTCCGCCCCGGCCCCGGGGCCGAGGAGCGACAACACCGTGCGCGGATGGACACAGCCAAAGCGCAGGTAGGGCGAGAGGCCCGAGGTGCCGGGCACGGCAGGCAGGTCACGGTCCCGGTCGTAGTCGGCCAGAGGCCCGGCCACGAACTGCTCGAGCCGGTCCCACGCCGCGGCGGGACCGGCCCCGGGGAGTGCCGGCGCGGGACCGAGTGGGAGGCCCTCCCACCAGTCGGGCAGACCGTGGGATCCGGGAGTGGCCGAGACGGGCTCCGAGGAGAGGTCGACCTGGTCCCCTCCGAGGTGGCAGTACCGGACGTCAGGCGTGGGAGTGGGGGCCGACCACCCGTTTGCTTCCCAGGCCCTCTTGTAGGCGGAGAACACTTTAAACGGCGAGCCCGCCGCCGTTCGAACCCGGCCCGGGGCGACGGCGTAGTTGGAGTCGACCGTCATAAGACGTCGCCCCTGCGCCGACAGGGCCTGAGCCACCGCCTCGTCGCGCCCGGCTCCGTGGGGCCCGAAGTCGGCGGTGGCGATCACCACCGTCGCTCCGGCCTCGTCGGCCACGGCGGGGACGACGCTGACCGGGTCGCCCCACCGGACCACCAGGGCACCTTCGAGTTCGGCATCGAGATCGGCCACCGCCGCGGCCAGGAAGCGTCGTCGGTTCGGACCGGCCGGCCCGAGGAGGGCCGGGTCGGCCACGAAGAGGGCGACGACGCCGTCGGGACCGGCCTCGGTCGCGACGGCAAGGGCAGGCAGGTCGTCGAGGCGCAGATCCCGCCGGAACCAGAGCACCGACCTGGTCATCGATCGGGAGCCTGGTGTTTCCGACCCGGCCGGCGTCCGGGGTGGCGATGGCCACCGGGCGTCCCCGGTGCCCGGACCCGGCGGACCCGGCCCCAAACCATGACCCGGAAGACCACCTGGTGGACGGGCCACAACACCCACCAGTAGATGAGACCGACCAGGCCCTTGGCCCGGAAGGCGGCGGCCTGTTCCACGCCTGGCGGCGCATCGGTGATGTGCAGTGCGAGCCAGCCGTCTCCACAGAACCATCCCACCGAGGCCAGTACCAGGTGGTCGGGGTCGGCCCGCACCACCTGCCACCAGTCGGCCAGGGCCCCGGGCGCGACCCCGTCGGGCCGCTGGGTTCGGAGCCGCTCGCCGAACAGCCGGCCGATGGCCACCCGCAGCGCCCAGGCCCAGGCCACGCCGTACCAGGCCAGGTCCCCGCCCACCTGGGCCAGATCATCTCGGGCCGCCTCGACGCGGTCGGGTTCCAGCCGTGCCGCACATCGAATGACGTAGATGCCGGTGCCGAGGGACACGGTGGGGTCGAGGAGGCCGGCCGAGACCCGGTCCCCCTCGTCGCTGATGGCCCGGCGGACGGCTTCTGTGACCGGCAGTGGGGTGATGCCGAAGGCGGCGAACGTGTGCTCCGGATCGTGGACGAGCACCTCGTTGACCAGGCTCTCGATCAGGGCGTGGCTGACGCGCCGATCGACGGGGCTCACCAGGTCGACCCAGCGGGCCGACAGCGAGGGCGTGACGAAGGGAACGGTGAAAATGCGCCGGGGCCGTAGCCCTCTCGCCTCGGCGTAGGTGCGCATCATGGCCCCGTAATCGGTCACGTCGGGCGCGCCGATCTCGTAGATGCCGGGTGGAACGACGAGGGAGCCGGCGAGGTAGTCGAGCAGATCGCTCTCGGCCAGCGGTTGGAGCCGGGTCGTGATCCACCGCGGGCAGACCATGACCGGCAGGCGCTCGGTGAGCGAGCGCAGCATCTCATAGGAGATGCTGCCGGCCCCGAGGATGACCGCGGCGCGCAACTCCACGACCGGGACACCGGCGGCAGCCAGCACCGCGCCCACCTGTTGGCGGCTGACCAGGTGGGCTGAGAGATCCCCCCGGCCCAGGGCACCCAGGTAGATGATGCGTCCGACACCGGCCGACGTTGCCGCCCGTCCGAAGGCGGCGGCCAGTTCGCGGTCGCGGGCCTCGAACCCGGTGCCGTCGGCCATGGCGTGGACGAGGTAGTAGGCGGCGTCGGCCCCGGCCAGCGCCCGGGCGGTGCCCTCGGGGTCGGCCACGTCGACCGTGACCGGTGAGATGCGGTCACCCGTGGGCAGGGTGTCCGGATGCCGGCCCAGGACCGACACCTGGTGGCCGGCCCCGGCCAGCCGGTCCGCCAGCAGTCGTCCCACGTAGCCGCTCGCTCCGGCAATGGCGATCCGGGACACCGGAGCGATGAAGCGACCCTCTTCCCTTCTTCCGGTCCCGACGGCCACCGGATCGGTCATGGCCTTGTTCCGGATAGCGGCGTCTCGGGCACGGGCGTCTCGGTCCCGGTGCGCGTCGCGCACCAGGCGAGGAGGCGCTCCGGATCGGCCGGACCGCTCGGGTGGGTGACCGGGAAGCGGTGATCGGAGCGGGGACGGCGGTCGTGGAAGAAGCCCGAGGTGACCGGCTCGGTTCCGACCGACCGCGCCGCCACCGTGGGCCCTCCGGCAGCCAGCCACACCGCGGTATCGGCTCCTTCCTCGGGGGTGCGGAGCAGCGGGCGCATGAAGGTGCGGAACCTGGGCAGACCCTCGGCCAGGCCGGGGGTATCCACCCAGCCCGGGTGCATGGCGTAACTGGCGACCTGTCCCGGCGCGAAGCGGGCGGCCCATGCGTGGGCCAGCACCACCTGGGCCCGCTTGGCCCTGGCGTAGGCGACGACGCCGTCATACCCGTCGGGGCCGGCCTCGAGGTCAGCGAGATCGAAGGGCTGGGAGTACATGCCCCCCGAGCTCACCGTGACGATGGTGGCCGGAGCACCGGTCGCCCCATCGGTATCCCGGGCCGAGGAGAAGAGAAGCGGGGCCAGGGCGGCGGTCAACAGGTAGGGACCGAACACGTGGGTGGCGAGCGTGCGTTCCACCCCCTCGGCGGTGGTCTGGTAGGTGGCGGTGAGGGCCCCGGCCCCGTGGACCAGGGCGTCGAGACGGGACACGCCGTTGCCGAGGTCGCCCGCGAATGCGGCCACCGCCGTGGGATCCGAAAGGTCGACCAGGTGGAGGCAGGCCCGACCCGGCCCACTCGCTTCCACCACGTCGAAGGCCGTGGCCCCCCGGGCCGGGTCGCGCCCCACCAGATGCACATCGGCACCGAGGCGGGCCAGCGCGGTGGCGGTGGCCAGGCCGATGCCCGACGTGGCGCCGGTGACGACGGCGATGCGTCCTTCCATCGGGGGTGGGTCGTCCCACTCCTCCAACCGACGGCGGAGCCCGATGCCCACGCGGCTGAAGCTCGGGGCCACCGTTGTCTCGAGGATGGTGTCAGTGACCTGGGCCAGAACGTGCCGGGCGCGGTGCATCACGCTCAAGCCGCCAGCGCGGCGCGTAGGCCCACGATGGCCCGATCCCCGATGCGCCGAAACGAGAGGCCGAGTACGGGGGTGAACAGGATGGCTGCACCCTTCAGCCCCAAGGTCGCGTCGTAGCTGAGGACCGATCCGCCTCCGGGCTCGGCAAAGACTTCGATCACGTCAGTGGAGCGCACCATCGAGTTCTCCGCACTGAGCACGACCCGGTGGGGCCGATCGAAGTCCTCGATGCGGTACCCGAGGGTCACGGCCCGACCGAAGGACCGGACCACGAGCCGGTACCTGCTGCCGAGGCGGGGCGCCCCGGGTTCGGCCTCGGTGGCCTCGGTCACTCCAGGGTCCCAGTCGGCCGCGTTGGAGAAGCGGGCCATGTAGTCGAACACCTCGGCCGGCGGCCGTGGAGACGTGACGCGTGCACGGTAGGTCGCCATCCGACTAGTTTAGTACTAAATACCATCCCGAGAATGGTTTGGGTCCGAACACCGGGTGTTCGACAACGCGAAAGAGGGATGTCATGCGGATCGCCATCATCGGGAGTGGGGTATCGGGCCTGGTCACCGCCCACATCCTGCAGAGGCACCACGATGTTGTCCTGTACGAGTCAGACGTGCGCCCCGGGGGGCACTCCCACACCCACCGGATCGAGATGCCCGAGCTGACCTGCGATGTCGACACCGGGTTCCTCGTCTACAACGAGCGCACCTACCCCTTGTTCTCGCGCCTGCTCGACGAGCTGGGGGTCGTCTCCAAGCCCAGTGACATGAGTTTCAGCGTGGCTGACCGGCGCACCGGTCTCGAGTGGCGGGGTACGTCGTTCTCCAGCGTCTTCGCCCAGAGACGCAACCTGGCCCGCCCGGAGTTCTTGCGCATGCTGGCCGACGTGGCCCGCTTCAACCGGTTGGCCCGGGGCCTCTTGGCCGATCCGCCGCCCGACAGCGTGACGTTGGAGGAGGTGCTGGCCCCGCACCGCTGGTCAGGCGGATTCCGCGACTGGTACCTCGTCCCGCTGGGCTCGTCCATCTGGTCGGCCGATCCGTCCACGTTCACCCAGATTCCGGCGGCGACCTTCGTCCGTTTCTTCGAACGCCACGGACTGCTCAAGCTACGAGACCAGCCCCGGTGGCGGACCGTGGCCGGCGGCTCGAAGCGCTACGTCGATGCCATCCTGGACCCGTTGCACAGCCAGGGCCGCCTCCGACTGGGGACCCCGGTGGGAAAGATCCGTCGGGATCCCGGAGGTGTCGAGGTGGTGAGTGAGACCGGGGTCGACACCTACGACCACGTCGTTCTGGCCACCCACAGCGACCAGGCCCTGTCCCTTCTCTCGGACCCCGATCGGAAGGAACGCGAGACGCTCAGCGCGTTGCGCTACCAGACGAACCGGGCCACCCTGCACACCGACACCAGCCTGATGCCCGGCGAGCGCCGGGCCTGGGCCAGCTGGAACTACCACCGACTCGAGGCCGGGCAGGACGAGGCCACGCTCACCTACTACCTGAACCGCCTCCAGGGCATCGAGTCGACCACACCGGTGTTGGTCACCCTCAACCGTGACGAGGCCATCGATCCCGACAAGGTACTGGCCCGCATGGAGTACGCCCACCCGGTGCTCGACCCGGCAGCGGCGCGGGCCAAGGGCCAGCACGGTGCCATCAACGGCACCCGGCGCACCTGGTTCGTCGGCGCCTACTGGGGCTACGGGTTTCACGAGGACGGCGTGCGCAGCGCGGTGGACACATGTCGGGCCATGGGGGTGGCGTGGTGACCGTCGCCACCTTCACGGACACCCCCGGCGGGTCGACCCGGGCTGAGGGGATGGAGCCGGACAACGCACCGGCCGCCCTGCCCGTCTGGCCCCATCCGGACACAAACGGACTACGCAGCGCCATGTACGAAGGCGTCCTCGTCCACGCCCGCTTCGGTCCCGGGCCGACCCACTCGTTCCGCTACAAGGTGGCCATGCCCCTCCTCGACCTGGCCGAAATCGATGACGTCATGGGCCTCCACCCTGCCTGGTCGGCCGGCCGGGCCACCCCGGTCCGGTTCCGGCGCGAGGATTTCCTGGGTGACCCGGCCGTCCCCCTCGACCAGGCCGTGCGGGACCTGGTGGCCGAACGCACCGGGCGCCCTCCCGGTGGTCCGGTTGCCGTGTTGGCCAACCTCCGTACCTGGGGCTGGTTGTTCAACCCCATCAGCCTCTACTTCTGTGCCGGACCACCGGACCGTCCGGGCGAACCGCCACGGACCGCCGCGCTGGTGGCCGAGGTGGAGAACACGCCCTGGCACGAGCGCCACGCGTACGCGGTCGGCCCCCCGGGGAGGCACCGCTTCGCCAAGGAGCTCCACGTGTCACCCTTTCTCCCTCCGCGCCTCGAGTACGAACTCGGCTACACCGCCCCGGGCCCACAACTCCGCGTGGGGCTCGACGTGCTCCAGGGCGACCAGCGCCTCTTCACCGCCACCCTCTTCCTACGTCGTCGTGCCCTCGATCGAGCCGCACTCGGCCGTCTCCTCTGGAGATACCCGGCCATGACGCATCGCGTCAGCGGCGGCATCTATGCCCAGGCGACCCGGCTCCGGCTGAAGGGTGCTCCCTTCTTCGGTCATCCGCGCCGGAGCGGAGGTGCACCCGTCAAGGCCGCCGGTTCGTGCCCACGCGACGCAGCGGCCACGGGGACCGGACGATGACCCCGGCCTCTGGTCTCTCTTCGGCTGACCGCCGCACGAGCGGTGTGGCGCGCTGGATGGTGCTGGCGGCCGGCCGGCACGCCCGGGGCGCGGCGATCGAGGTCACCGAGGGCGGCGAGACCATCCGCTTGGGTCGGGGTGAGCCCATGGCCCGGGTGGTCGTGCACGACCGTCGCGCCTATGGCGCCCTGCTCCGGTCGGCGTCGGTCGGCCTCGGTACCTCGTACGTGGCCGGCTGGTGGGACACCGATGACCTGACCGGGGTGGTCCGGGCCCTGGCCCGCGACACCCGCCCCCTCCGCGAGCGCCTGGACCGCCTGGGACGGGTCTGGGGCGCAGCCCTCGACGTGCCGGCCCGCCTGGCCGCCCCGGGACGGGAGGAGGACAAGCGGAACATTGCCGACCATTACGACCTCTCCAACGACTTCTTCGCCCTCATGCTGGACGAAACCATGACCTATTCATGCGCGGTGTTCGAGCGGGCCGGCGTCACCCTGGCCCAAGCTCAGGAAGCCAAGATGGAGCGGATCTGCGCCAAGCTCGAGCTCGCGGCCACCGACCATCTGCTGGAGATCGGCTCCGGTTGGGGCGGCCTGGCCGTCCACGCCGCCACCCACTACGGCTGCCGGGTGACCACCACCACGATTTCGGAAGCTCAACGCTCCTACGTGGAGAAGCGGGTGGCCGGGGCCGGGCTGGCCGACCGCATCACCGTGCTCGGTCTCGACTGGCGGGATCTCGACGGCAGGTTCGACAAGCTGGTCTCGGTGGAGATGGTCGAGGCGGTGGACTGGCGCTGGCACGACCGGTTTCTGGCCAAGTGCTCCGACCTGCTCGCCGGGGACGGGCTGGCCGCCATTCAGGCCATCGTCATCGACGACCGCAGCTTCGAGCGGGCCAAGCGTCACCAGGACTTCGTGCGCCGCATGGTCTTCCCCGGCGGGTGCCTCCCCTCGGTGTCCTCGCTCACGAGCAGCCTGGCCCGGGCTACCGATCTGCGCATCGTGGATCTCGAGGATGTCGGCCGCCACTATGCGGAGACCCTGCGGAGATGGGCGGACAACCTGGCCGACAACGCCGACGCGGTGGAGGCCCTCGGGATGGGCCGGGAGTTCCACCGACTCTGGAATCTCTATCTCGCCTACTGCGAGGCTTCCTTCCTCGAACGCCACATCAGTGACGTCCAGCTCATCCTGGCCAAGCCCGGCCGCGCCGGACGATTGGCCACCCGACCCGGATGACGACCTCGGCAGCCGACTGCCGGTGAGTGGAGCTAACGGGCGGCGACGAGTTCCTCGATGGCCCGGACCAGGTCATCACCCCGGCGGCCGGTGAAGCCGTCGGCCCCGAGGCGGCGGGCATGATCGGCGTCGTTGATGGCGGCCCCCCCGACCAACACCGTGGTTCCGGGGCGGACCTTGTGCAGATGGGTGATGACGCGGCGGGCCGAGGTAGCCGAGGCCTGGGTGGTGCAGGCCATGGCGACGGCCAGCAGATCGGGCACGCCGGCCAGCGCCTGGGCCAGCGCATCGGCCGGGGTGTCAGCCCCGAGCTCGACGACGTCGAAACCGGCCCAGCGCAGCAGGTTCGTGGCCATGGCCACCGGGGCTGCGTGCTGCTCGGCCGGTGGCGTCGTGATGACAACGCTGCCCCGCTTCGGCCCCCGGCGGACGAATCTGGCGCCGATGCGCGAGATGAGCCGCACCGCCACCGCACTTGCCCGATGCTCGTCGGCCACGGTGAGTTCGCCTGCGTGCCAGCGGTCCCCGATCGACTCGAGGGCCGGTGTCATCAGTTGGAGCAATACCTGGGAATGGGAGTGGTGGTGAGAGGCAAGGGCGGTCTCGAGCACAGCCCAGGCACCGGGTTCGTCGCCGGCCAGCAATCGAGCCTCGAGCTGTTGGGTGACAGCCATTCGGGTGGCCGGTTTCGAGGGGCGGCCGGGAACTGCCGGCTTCAACCCGGTCAGGTCGCGGCGGTCGACCCGCCAACCGCCCCCAACGCGGGTGGCCGGGAGCTTGCCGGTGCGGACGTAGCGGTAGACCGTCATGTAATGGACGCCCAGCTCTTCCGCCGCCTGCAGCAGGGTCAACGAATTTTCGGGCATCCCCTGCGCTTTCGACTCTGGCCTGCAGCTCCCCTAATTTAGCAGTAAATCTGCTTCCGGGGGAAAACCAGTGTCGTGGTCCGGACGCCGGCTCCAGTTCCACCATGACCCGCGGCGGTGGAATCGCGGCTTCCGAGTGATCGGTCCGGGGGTCAGGCGGGACCACCCCGACGGCACTGGTCACGGGGGCGGTGGCACCGACTGGTCGGCCCGACCCCCTGGGCCTCCGGCACCGAGATCGGGACTCCGTCTGTGCTGGATCTAGGCGTTGGAATAGTCGGTCAGGGGACGGGCGAGGGCCAGCGGGCTGAAGGCGTTCGGCACCGGATACTGGCCCAGGACGAAGTTCAAGATGGCGGCGTGCTGCATCTCCACCGGTTGAATGCTCGCCGCCACCTTGATGGAGGAGGTCGCCTTCACCGCCGAGACAGCCGACTGGTAGGTGGCGGCGGCGATGTCCTCGAGCATCAGGGCCAACTTCGCCGCGCCGGTGACATCGGTCACTTTGCCAAAATCTTTGGTCACAACCGGCACCAGGACAGGATCGGGCTTGGTGATGGCCTTGTGGCCGGCGGCGACGATGGCAGAGTTCCACGCCTGTGCATGCTGGGTGTGCTGTCCCTTCACCGTGGTGACGAAGGTGGCCACCGCCGGGGGTACCGTACCGAGTTTGCCGGCGGTCGCCGCGGTCAAGACGTCCCCGTAGGCGGCCACGGCGAGATTCTCCAGACTGGCGGCCAAGGCGGCAACAGCCAGGTCTCCGGTCAACTTGGCCGAGGTGACGGCGCCGGAAGTGGTGGTCGAGCTGGACGAGCCCGATGAGCACGCGGCGAGCACCGCTCCACCGGCCAGGGCGCCGGCTCCGATGAGGAATCCGCGCCGGCTGGTCCGGGATTGCTCGTTCCACCGGCTGATGGCCGAGCTCATCGCCGGGACGCCGACGTCGTGATGGATCTGTTCGAGATCATTGGTCATGACGGTCAGCTCGTGCTCGGAGATGGCCATGACCTCGGGGGTGCGGTGTCGACGACTCATGAGAGTGCTCCTTCGGTGGCCGGGCGGGCCTGCTGGGTGGGATAGAACGCATCGGGGAAGCCGACCGAGCCCGCGGCAGCCGGGAGCGACCCGGCATCAGGCGGAAGAGCGATCAACTGCGGAGCATTTCCGGCCAGCAACGCCTGCACGGCCAGAAGTATCGACGCATGCTGGGCTTCCACCCCCATGATCGACGCGGTGACCTTCTTGGCGTTGGCGTCGCTCAGGGCGGCGACGTCGGCCACATAGGTCTCCGCCGCCCCCTGCTCCAGCTCGAGGGCCAGCGCCACCACGGGCCCGGGCGAGGTAAGCCCGGGAACCGCGGCTTGGACCACCTTGCCCAGGACCGGATCCGGGTTGGTCTGGGGCTTGCCCCCGAGGCCGGTGATGGCCGCGTTGAAGGCGGACAGGTGTTGACTGTGTTGCTGCATGGTGGTGGTGGCGAACGTCTTGACCACCGGGTTGGCCGTGCTCCCGCCGATGAACGGGAGGGTCAGGGCCGTCTTGTAGGTGGCGACGGCGAGGACCTCGATGGACGAGGCCGTCTGCAGTATCTGGACGTCGGTGGCCGAAGAGGCGAACGCCGGCGAGGAGAAGAGCGCCTCGAAGGCACCGGCGACACCCGCGGCGGCCAGGATTCCGCCACCGAACAGGGCGCCGGTCATCAGCTGCGAGCGCCGATCGGCCACACGGTGTGATTCCTCCGGATCGAGGGCGTCGTGGGCCCGGGCGTCGAGACCGTTCTCGACCATCTCATCGAGCGCAACAGTGGTGGTGACCATGGCGTCGTGGTGAAGGTCCGCCGACTCCTCCATCACCGCGGCCATGGCCTGCGGGTCGATGTCGACCGGACCTTCTTCGTGGTCCAGTCGGCTCCGCTTGAGCCTTCCTCTCATGGTCTTCCTCCTGTGTCGGTGGTTGGGGGTCGGGCTCGTCCCACGATCAACCTGAGACGACGATCGTTCCGGTCATGTACTGATGGATCGAGCAGATGTAGGTGTACCGTCCAGGGGTTTTCGGAGCGGTAAACGTTTTGGACTGACCCGCCGAGATGTTCCCCGTGTCGAACCCACCCTTGGTGGCGGTGAGCGTGTGCGTCACCTGGTCCGTGTTGGTGACCTTCACGGTGGCGCCCGGCTTCACGGTGAGGGTCGCAGGGGCAAACATGAAATTGTGGATGGTGATCGAGGCGGCGCCAGATGACGACGCCACCGTCGATACTGCGCCCGTAGACGCCAGAGATGACGCGGCGCCACCGCTCGAGGTGCAGGCGGTGAGGGCAAACGCCAACCCGACCAGCGCGGCAGGAAGAACGTACCTGCTCCGGCTGAATCGCCCCGGACCACCGACACGCGTGCTTCCGTCCTGAGTTCGGTTCTCATTCATTGCATGGTGTTCGCCACCGAAGGCAATCCGGATGACGCGACGTCGTGGAATCGATGTCGGTCGTCTGTCGCGCCATGCGCCCACCTTCAGGCGGGACGTATGGCCTCAGACCCGATCCGATCCTCTGCCGGCGCCGCTCCGACGAGGCAGAGCACCACGGCCAGCGCGAGCACGAGGATCGTCGCCACCTCAACCGCAAATGCCTGATGGGCGAACGGAGCTGACCAGGCGTCTTTGAATCCGAAGAGGCCATGGGTCACCGTCACGAGGAAGCCCAACAACGTTGCCAGAGCGAACCCGATGCCCAGCAGTCCTGCCCAGACCCGGCGGAAGACCAGAACAGTGAGGCCCACCAGCACTCCGACCGTGGATTGCACGAGAAATAGTGCGCCGATGGTCGGGATGTGGCGGTAGCCGAGATCCTGCCAGAGGTGGAAATGGATATAGCTCGACCAGATGATCAGTGCTCCGCCGACCACAAAGGCGACAACCGATGGCACCCTGGCTCGATCTGAATTCTGGCTGGGCCGATTGCCGAGATGGGTGAGGGTCACACTTCTATTCGTCTGGACAGCCTCTTTGGATGACCAGGCCACGTTGACTGTTGCCAGCCGGAGGAACTGCTCAGCTATGGGCCTCGGAAGCGGCCGTCATTCTTGCCGGGGACTTGTGGACCTTTTGTCCGTCAGCTCCGCGTGGCCCCGGCCGCCCGTTGCCGTCCTTCGCTTCTTGCCTCCTCGGCGCGCTCGTGACTGGCGGTGCTCTTGGCCGTGACCGCGCGCCCCTGCCGGTGACCATCGTCCTGCCCGTCAGGCCGTGTCTGTTCTCCGGCGACACCCAGTACCGCCAAACCGAGGATGATGAGCAGTGGACCAGTGCTGGGGTCGGTGGCCTGACCGCTGAAGAGTTGTCCGAAGCTCTGGCCCACTGCCCAGTAGATCAGGGCCACCACCACCCCTGACCAGACGGCCACCGCCCGAAGAGTACCTCCCCGCAACACAAGCAAGCCGATGGCCAGCTCCAACGCCACGGTGATGACGAGGGTGGCAAAGCCCACAGTCCGCACGGACGAGGCCACACCCCGATCGATTGTCGCCAACCACGAAGGAACCATGGATGCGTTCGTGGTGAGTTCGTTGCTGACCGTCCGGGACGAACTGCCGTCCGACAACATGCTCAGCCCGGCAAAGCCGGCCCACAGGAGCGCCCAGATCCAGAGAATCCATCGAGGGGGCCGTATCCGGGAGGTTCGGCCCTCGAGAGGCCCACCACTTCTCGGACCGGGCCACGCCGCAAGGGCCAGCACAATATAGAGAGCTGCGGCCCCGGGGGCGCCGAGGAGCGCCGTCATGTGGCCGCCAGCGAGACCGCCCAGTCCTTCGCCCAGATACCAAACACCGCCCGCCCATACGACCGAACTCACAATGGCCAGCCGAGCCGTGCGCCGGAACAGGAAACCTAAGCCGAGAGCGAGTTGGATGGAAGCGAAGAGACCGTTCAGCGCCACGGGATGGGCCGCAAGCACCCGGGCATTCCATTCGACAGGCCCAGCCACGAAGAACGGCTGCCCGCTGGCTGATGGGGCGACGATGGCAAGAGCAAAGCCCTTGGTGAACATGAACGACTGGAGCTGGAGGGCCCCGTCGAGCAGCCAGAGGAGCCCGAGCAGGATACGGATAGCTGGTCGAGATACGCCGCATGCCCGTACCCGGACCGTTGGCGCAGCCGGGGAGACCGGGCGGTCCCCGGCTGCGGGTGTCACCGGCAACTGGGCGGTTGTCGTCACCGTGACCTCAGCTTCGGGTAATCGGATTGGTCATCGGACAGTCCACGCATTCGGCAACACGACGCTGCAGGGGTAGAGGGCGCTGCAGGGGTAGAGGGCGGGAGGGTCCCCCTACCCCGCAACGTGTCAGAAGCCGTCTCCCTCAGGCCGCTGACCCGTAGAACGGCATGCCTTCGCCGGGTGGGCTGTAGGTGAACACACCACCATCGGATGCCACCAGCCAGTAGCCGTCGTACGAGTTGTTGTTGAGTCCGGCGATGACCGGCTTGTTCAACGTGATATTCCCGGCTGATCCGAAGAAGGGTGCGTTGTAGGAGAACACACCGCCATCGGAGGCAACGAGGCGGTAGCCACTACCGTCTGAGACCGGAGCGATCCCCACCACCGGCTGGTTGAGCGTAAGGGCTCCGGCGGAGCCGTAGAACGGGGCACTGAAGGAGAACACCCCACCGTCGGCCGCGACCAACCAGTACCCACCCGTCGATCGGTCGAGACCCATACCCACCACGGGCTTATTGAGGGCGATATTGCCGGTCGAGCCTTGGAACGGGGCATCGAAGGAGAACACCCCACCGTCGGAAGCGACCAACCAGTAGCCGGTTCCGTTGAGTGTCGCCGTCATTCCGACCACCGGTCGGTTGAGCGGTGTTCCACCCATGGAACCGAGGAAGGGGGCATTGAAGGAGAACACCCCACCGTCGGCGGCAACGAGCCAGTAGCCACCGGTATTCCGGTCAACGGTCATGCCCACGATGGGTTGGTTGAGGTGAACGCCGGTCAGGGCGCCATAACAGGTCGCCGCGCCGAAGGCGGCGACATCGCCCTGCGCATCCACCTCGTAGTACCCCGTACCGTCATCGAGTGAGGCTGCGCCCACGACCGAACCCGACGGAAGTTTCGCCATGCAGTCGGTCTGCACAGGCCCCGGGGTGGGGGAACTGCCCCCGGGGAGCGTCTGGAACCACAGATAGGCGTTGGTCGGAACTTCACCGACGCCATCGACGCCGATGCCGCTACCGGAGACGTTTTCCAGAGACTTTGACCGCGGCGTAGCTCTTGGAGCTTTCGACGGAGGCCAGGCCGGCAGGCGATGTGACCGGGATGACGATGACGTTCCACCATTCCGGTTGGTCACCATTGCGGGTGGTCAACAGATGGTCGTGCCCCGGCAGCGGCACATTGTCCAGGGCTGCCGCCGGAGCGCCGAGGACCGAGGCCAGTTGGGAAAGGTCGATGGTCGCGGGATGATCGATACACGTAATGGCACTTGCACATTGGTTGTATCCGACAGCCGGGCTGGAGTAGAGCGGAACCGGGATGTACAGGGGATCGATCTGACTGTTGGTCCGAGTCGGGGTGGGAGGGGTCCTGTCGGCCACTCCAGGCGGTACCGACGTCGGATCCGAGCCCGCTTCACAGCCCGACGATGAATGGACCGTCACTGACGTGGAGCCGCAGTAGAAGGGCTCCGTGTAGAGCGCCTCGACATCCTGGCCGTCGATCCAGTCACGACTGATGCCGATGCCCTGACAGTTGGGCGCGGTGGCCCCGCAGTCGTTCTTCAGATTGTTGAACGTGGATCCCGGCTCCACCTGGCTGGCCGGCGGTGCCGCGGGGGCTGCGGCCACGGCGGGGCCCGGGGGGGCGGTGGCCGTGTTGTCCGAAGCCATGGCCGAGGACTCGGTGCCCGCCAGCACTTGGAAGAACAGGAAGACATTGGTGGGGACGGAAACGGCCTTGCCGCCGCTGACCGCGGCGTTGATGGCAGAGACGCTGGTCAACGCATTGAACGTGGCCGGGTCTGCGGTGGCGATGACCTGTACGTTCCACCACTCCGGGAGACCGTTACTACGGGTGCCCACGATGTGGTTGTGGGCCGGGATAGGAACGTTCGACACGCTGGCGCCAGATGGATCACCCGGCAGGGCCGAGGCGATACGGGAGAGGTCGATGGTCTGGGGATGATCGATGCAGGTCGCCGTGGCCGTGCATTGGGTGGCCGGAGCGTTGGCGAACAGCGGCACCGCGATGTAGAGCGTGTCCCCGTGGGTCGTGTTCCCGAGGGAGGTCCCTGAGTTGCCGGCCGAAGTGGCACTGGGGTGGGCCGAGGGGCCGGCCCCGGCCTCGCATCCGGTCTTTGCGGCCGAGGATACATGGGCATCGCAGTAATAGTTCTCGCTATAGAGAAGATCGACGTTGGTCCCGTTGTAGAAGCCATTGGACTCCCCCACCTGGCCGCAGGTCGGAGCATCGTTGCCACAGTTGTACTGGAGCGGATCGATGGTCGTTCCGTTGTCACCGTTTGGTGCCGGATCTTGAACCGCATGGGGCGCGGATGCTCCGGCGGACGTTGCCACAAGCGCCCCACTGGCCCCGAACAACAGCATGGTGATGGCCGCCACGCCGACGACGACCAGCTTGGTCGCCCGAGACCGTCCGGATCGTCCTCGTCCATCTCGCGCTTCCATTGGCTCTCGGTTCACAGGGTTCACCTTTCATCACAGAAACGACCGTTTCTCCATGACGGTTCGGTGTCGACTGACTGCCGGATGACTATTTCGCCAATTTGTTTCGTGGATGGTCACCCGAACGCCCGAGCTCAGCCCCGGAGATGCCTCCCCGATCGGTCGAGCTCACGGACGAGGCGTGTCCGCTGTTCGGATCACTCGGACTCAGATCCACGCTCTCGTAGCCGGGCCGTCGCTCCCGGCCATCGGTCAATCAAGCTCTTTGAGAACCTCACCGATGATTTTTGTGGTCTCGTGAGCGGAAAGCGGCTCGCCGCCCTCGGCTGCGGCGACCTCTGCGGAGAAGTCCTCGACCGAATGCACTCCACCGACCAGAACGTGGCGAAGGGCCTCACCGCTCGCTTCCGGGTCATCAAGTGCATCCACCGCCGGGGCGACAGCATGGTCTGGAGACGCAGCCACGGCGTGGATCAGGGTCATCGCTTCCCGTCGACCACTGGCCGTCGAAACAACCGGCTGGCGATCAGGGTTCTGCTGGAGGTCCCATTCGGCCAGCGCCTCGTCGTACCCGCCTTCGCCGGGCGGGAGAAGCCGAGAGGTCGGATCGGTCTCCGATTAGGCTGACTCACCTTCCGTGGGCACAGTTGCATCGCTGTCTGTGTCATCGGTCGGGTGCTTCCGTTCAGGAACCACCGGCACGAGAAGCGTGCCGTCAGTATTTCGCACGATGTCCATGGACAGACCCCCAGGGTCTCACGCTCGCCAGCTTGTCTGTGGCGGCACCAGCCATCATCGCCAGTCCGATCGCTGGCGCCATTGGTGCCGGAGTTCGGTTGCTCACCGGCCAACCGCACAAAACCAGGCCCCCTCCCTCAGCTCACCTCGGCGAGGGTGGATTCTCCCGATCATGAATCCGCAGTGAACTGCTGACCCGTCCGACAGCGACAGACCTACGCCGTCGAGGCGCCAGGCTGTACGGTATGGCATGGGATCGTTGAGGCCCGTCAGGGGGCGGTCGAGCGCCTGCACCGATTGGTGACGACGTCGGCGGGGAAGGGATCGGCGGACAAGAGGTCTGACAACCGGACGCACGCGAAAAGATGGCGGATCGGAAGCTCCGCGGCCACGATGGCGTTCCTCGTCCTGGTGCTCGGATTCACTATCACCGGCGTCCTCGCCTGGGTCACCTCCACCGTCAATGCCCGGAACGAGAGCCGGCTGTTGCAGGAGCAGGTGAACGAAGCGGGGACCGTCGTCTCCGGTGTGCTCCCGACCCTGGAGATTCCCATGGCGTCCGCCGCGGCCATTGCCGGGGTCACCACCGGCCAGACCGCCCCATTCACCCAGTTCATGAGCCCGTACGTCGGCACTGGCGGCCCCTTCGCCTACGCCGCCCTGTGCGGAGTGGAGGGTGGGGCTCCGGCCGTACTCGCCTCCGTGGGAACGCCCAGCGCAGAGGCGTCGGCCAAGGGGTCGACCCAGTGTGATTTCCTTACCGGGCCTCACGCCTCTTCAGCTCTTTCCGTCGGGACGGTGCTCGATGACGGGAGTCGGGTCGGCCTCTCGTATACGTCGCCGGGATCGGTTCCGCCAATGGGTGTCTACGCGGAATATCTCCTGCCGCCGCATCGTCGCATCGACTTTTCCCAGTCGACGCTGTTCTCGAATCTGAATTTCGCCCTGTACCTCGGCCGGGAGGTGAAAGAAGAGAACCTCTTGGAAGCCACCACCGGCCAGTTGCCGATCAGCGGCGTGCACGCAACGAGCACCATCCCCTTCGGCAACACCGAACTGACCCTGGTGGGCATGTCGACCCAACCCCTGGGCGGCAGCCTCTCCCGCAGAGTCACGCCGGTCGTCATCCTGATCGGAGTGCTGCTGACCATCGGGGCGGCGGTGATGACGGAGCGCCTGGTCAGAAGGCGCCGATCGGCCGAAACCCTGGCCGACGAGAACGAGCGGCTGTACGACGAGCAACAGACTCTCGCCGTCTCGCTGCAACATGCCCTTCTTCCGGGCCTGGCGTCGGACATCGCCGGGGTGGAGGTGGCCACCCGGTACGTGGCCGGTATCGACGTAATGGAGATCGGGGGCGATTGGTTCGACGCGATATCCAGCCCCGATGGCGGCTTCATCTTTGTGGTGGGTGACGTTTCCGGTCGGGGCATGCAGGCCGCGGTGGTCATGGCCTCGCTCCGCTTTGCCATCCTTGCCTACGCGGCCGATGGCGACAGGCCCAGCCAGATCCTGAAGAAACTGTGCCTCCTCCTCGATATCGGCCGGGACGGCCACTTCGCCACGGTCCTCTGCGGTCATGTCGACAACGACCAGCGGACAATCACGCTGTCCAGTGCCGGACACCTACCTCCGCTCCTGGTCAGTGGCGGGCACGGCACCTTCGTGGATGTTGAAGTCGGTCCACCGATCGGAACGGCGCCCGACGCGACGTACTCGTCGACATCGATTGGAATTCCCGACAGCTGTACGCTCCTGGCCTATACGGACGGCCTCGTCGAACGCAGGGGCGAACTCCTCGACGACGGGCTCGAAAAACTACGGCAATCCGTGGTCCGGAGCGACCGACCGCTCGATCAGGTCCTGTCCGACGCCGTCCAGGACCTGACCTCGGCCGGCTCCGATGACGACATCGCCATTCTCGGACTTCGATGGACGGTGTAGCTGACCCGGCCTCGAGGATCGGGCGGCGTTGGGTGAGGATCAGGCGTCGAACGCGATGAAGGTGTCGCTCTCTTGATTGGCCACCCAGACGTGGTTACCGTCGGAAGCGATCCCCACCGGATCCCCGCCCACCGTGATGGTCCGGACCACCGATCGGTCCGAGGCATGAGTTCGGTCACCGTACCGTCCGGAGTGTTTGGCCACCCAGACGTGCGTGCCGTCGGAGTAGAGGGCATTGGGGTCGCCTGTGACGGGTGACGCCGATGGCCTGGACGAAGGAGCCATTCGAGGCGTTCAGCTCGGTGACCAGGTTGCTCGGACCGATGGGGTGCCAGTGCACCCAGCCGATGAGCCGAGATATCCGACCACGGCGCACCGGCAAGTTCCGCCAAGCCCCAGTGTCCAGCGCCAGGTACCAGAAAGGCCCAACTTCAGCGGGCGAGCCGGCCGGCCTCCTCGCCGTCCGTCACGTCCAGATACTTGAGGCGCGTGGGTACCGCTTTCACTCCAGACTGAACATCGAGCGAGAATTTGTTGGAGCGTTCCGCTACGTAGGAGCTGATCTGATCTGGCGATAGGTGGAACATGGTGGCCAGCTCTTTAATAGTCATTCCGTCCTCGAGCCCCTCGCATATGATCACTTTTCGCACCCGGTCGCGAGCATCGAACAGGTCGATCATGGCTTCGTCGGCGGCCATCTGTGCCGCATGGACGGGGATCTCCTCGAGTACCGCAGAGGCAGTCACGCTCTCGCTCGTCATCGCCATCGCCCTGCGAATGAGGCTCTCATTCTCTTTGAGCTGCAGCTGCAGGGCGCGGTTTGAGTCGCAGAGCTGTGTGAGTGCTGAAGCAAGCGCAGATCGAAGTTGGGGCACGTCAGCCTCTCGGTCACCGGTTGATTGCAAGATACCCACGTCAGTTATCGGACGAGGGAGCCCTCAGGTTGAGTGCCGAGCCCGGAGCGGGGCGGCGGAACCCCACTCAACGGGCCCGGCCTCGGCGGCAAGCTAACGGCGCAACGGGGGGTTGCGGCAATTTGTCGCCAACGTGGTCATAACTGCCGAGCGCTCTCTCCTGGCAGGCGATATGCGCCACCCACCGACGACGGTTTTGCTTGCATTCTCGATCGACCGGCGCGAATAGTTGTCCGTAGGCGGATCTGCGAGGGCCCCACGTGGCGACCACAAACCGGCTGTTGGAAGCGATCATGCGAGTCGAGGAGACGGGCAGAGCTGCGCAGGTAGCAATTGGCGAGGGGGTCGCCTCGATCGACAGGGCCAGGGAGAAGCTGCTGGGCGGGGCCACTGTTTCGCAGATCGTCGACGACCTCGTTGCCCAAGGCGGTCGGGAGACCCGTCTGAGGTCCTCGGCCGCAATCAACGCTTTCGAACACGCCATCATGGTCTACCGGGTCGGCCTCATCCAGGCCATGGTCGATGACGAGAAGTTGAGCTTCAGCGAAGTGGGCCGTCGTCTCAGCGTTTCGAGGCAGATGGTGGCCAGGTTGTATCGCCGCAGTGAATGATCGGCTCTCCTGTACGGGCGACGGTTCGATTCGGCGACCGTACGAAGTGCCGAACGGACGAGGTTCCCGAGATCGCCCATCCTGTCAGATCAGGGCCCAGCCACCGACCCGCTGATCTTGACCTCGACGGGGTGATGCGGCAGGGTGCCCGAGTTCACCGGGTCGGCAGTAATGATTGATTCTGGTCCGCCTGCTCAGCGGCTGGATCTACCCGCAGTTGAGCAGCGACTGACCACTCCAGCGGTTCAAAGATCGATCAGGGTTCCTGGCTGTGCCCCTCTTTGGCCAATCGAGACACCAATTGTCGAGAAACTCCCCACAGCCGGGCGACTTCACCTTGACTCCCACCTTCGGATACGGCCAGATCCAGGATCACATGCTGGGCCCGATGGCGAGCCGATTCCAGCGCATCGAGCCGGCTGCTGAGATCACGCCGGATGTCACCAATTCCAAGCAAAGTCATCGCTTCCATAACCGGGGTCCCGTCGGCAATCTTCCGCCGCAACCGACGGGTCAGTACCTCTGAGCGACCGAGGGCCTGCCGAGCTTCCTTGGCGGCATCGAGCACCTCATCGATGGCGTTGAGCCCGGCAATGCGCTGTTTCGACACCCTGGAAGGCTAACGCTCCAAAGTCGACCTACAGCGGATCCCGTGACAGGCAGTGGTAGCCCCCGACCCCACACCGGATGCATTGTCATGCCGGTGATATCGGTCGCGTTCGTGTCGTCTCGAGTGATTTGTCAACATCTGTTGCGTAACCCCCATTGCCCGACTGAGGTAGACGCCCGTGGAGGCCGGGTCAGACAGTCTCCTCCCATGCTCGACGATTGGATGCAGGTCGTTGCGGTGCACGGCGAATTCTCCCCCGGGTACGGCGAGTTGAGCTGGCGATGACGACCGACGGATCTGAGCCCGGCCCGCCGAGGACGATGACCGGCCCACCCCCTTATCGCAGGGATCCCATCGTTCCCAGCCGCCGGCTCGGCACGATAC
Organism: uncultured Acidimicrobiales bacterium; assembly: GCA_963713625.1. Classification (GTDB taxonomy): domain Bacteria; phylum Actinomycetota; class Acidimicrobiia; order Acidimicrobiales; family RAAP-2; genus Bog-756. Next base: position 517,023 of record CAVQMN010000004.1, read on the forward strand.
AGCGGTGTCTCGACCGACAACCCGACCCTTCAGCGGTTCGGATCCAGCTCGAAGAACTCGAGGACAAGGGCGTGGAGTCCGATGCCGAATATCGTCCATCGCTGATCTTCTCCCTGCGGACCCGTGGGACGGACGATCCCGAGCATCTTGGTGTCAACCCGGTCCCGAAGAGAACACCCTTCAGAGAGGGCCCCGACGGCATTGAGGAACTGCGGCACCGTCAACGGCTTCTTGATCCGGTAGCCGAAGAGATTCATCAGGCTTCCGAACGCTTCCTCCCCTTCTTGATTGATGGCGTCATAGCTCTGCATGAGTGCAGAAAGCACTCGTTGGTATCGGTCAGGCAGGTCACTCGAGGTGGCCATGGTCCACACGTTGATCCACACGGACCAACTCGCCGAGCGACGCAACGCATCGCCGAGAGCTTCACCGGCCACCCGGCACACCTCGGATAACGCCTCTGAGCGAGCACCGTCCGTTGACAGGTCCCGGTCTGCCAGCACCGCGGCCACCACGTCGGCGACCTCGGAAACGTTGGAACGGCTCGTATCCGATGCCAGCTCGACGAGCACGTCCGTCTGGTAGTCGTCGAGGTTCGCCCACACCCGTCCGATCACCGAGGCGTTGGACAGTCTGATACCTGTCTCCGACTCGATCCGATCGAAGGCACGCTTGAAGCTCAGGGTGTCGGTGCCGGTGCCGAACCCCTCCTCGAGCAGGATGGAACGTCCGGTGGCCAACAAAAGTGCTCGAAGGTCCGCCCGGCTCTGCCTCGGGCGCCGATCCGTGGCCATTGACGACCTCCCGCTGGACTCTGGCCACGAGATCGATCGTCGGCCTCTCGGGCCACCGGATCCGCCGGTCCGGGTGCCCGAGAAAACCGGTTCCCGCCGCCACCTTGATAGTACTTAATGCAACTCCAAGTTGCAATTGGACAGTGGGGCATGGGACCCGCCGGCAATGGGCTGGCCGACCTCGGGGCGAGAGTTACCACCTCAGCACGCGGCGACCGGCGGGGTGATCGGGTCGACCCACGGTCGAGGGCAGGTCCGAGCGGCTCCGGTCAGTAGCCGCCCGTACAGCCGTTCTGATCCGGGGCGGCGTTCGGATTGCCCCAGTAGCGGGTGGCAAAGGCGACGGCGACCCGGATCTGTTGATCGGGGGTGGCGTAGGCGGCGTCGGCGGGATACCCGAAGGTGTTGAACTCGTCCCAGTTGGTATGGCTGAATCCGAGTCCTCCGCTGTAGACGAGCCCGTCCACATTCCAGTCCCCGCCCTCTTCGCACATGTTGACCCGGTCCCACGCGCCGCGCTGAAAGGGGGTGACGCCGTCGATAGCAGCGCCAGGGCCAACCGGGGCGCTGCGAACCGTGCTCCCGGCGAGCGAGCCGAAGTAGGCGGACCTGCCGAAGGCGAAGGCGCCTCCATCCGAGGCGGCGGTGAGATAGCCGTGAGGTCCTGAGGACATGGCGATGATCGGCCTGTTGAGAGGACCGGTGAGCGAGCCGAAGAACCTCGCGCCGCCATACGTGAATACGCCACCGTTCTGGCCGGCCAGGCGGTAGCCGGCACCGCTCGAACTGATGGCCACCAACGGCTGGCCGGGTGGCGCATCTCCGGCGAACTGGGCGTCACCGAAGGCGTAGACGGACCCGTCGGCGGCCGCTTCCCAGTAGCCGTGCCCGTCGGGCATCGAGGCCATGCCGACGACGGGGCTGTCGGGCGACATGCCGCTGGCCGACCCGTAGAAGCGGGCATCCCCGAACGAGAAGAGGCCACCGTCCGAGGCCACCAGCCAGTAACCGCCGCCGCCCGGAGTCGAGGCCATGCCCACCACCGGCTCGTTGAGGGTCAGCGATCCGGTGGAGCCGTAGAAGGCCGCGTCCCCGAAGGCGAAGATGCCCCCGTCTGAGGCCACCAGCCAGTAACCCCGTCCATCCGGGGTCGAGGCCATGCCCACGATGGGCTTGTTGAGGGTCAGCGATCCGGTGGATCCGTAGTATCCGGCCTGGCCGAACGTGAAGACACCCCCGTCGGCGGCGACCTCCCAGTAGCCGTGCCCGCTGGGCGTGGAGGCGATGTCCACAATGGGAGCGTTGAGGACGATACCGGTTCCGGTGGGGAGGGCCGCAGACGCCGTCCCGGTATGGCCCGCCAAGACGACCAGGGCCGGGACGGTTGCAGCGAGGAGCAGGACGGCCAACCAACTGCCCGACCGTTTCTTTCGATGTTCAGCGGCCGTCGTGTTGGAGGCGGGCTTCCGCGCCGCGCGCGGACGTGACGGGGTGAGATGCGATACAGGCACTGGGGGTGACCTTTCCTTGGTCGGTCATGACTCGCTCGCGTCATCGCAAAGCGGGCCGGACTCTCTGTTGGTTGGGGGGACCCCACATCTGTGCATTCAACGCCCCAGCCGAGCGCCGGGAAGGGCGGTACGGCCTGGCTACAAAAAGCCGGGTGTGCTAGCGGGTGTAAACGTCCGGTACGAAGTGATGGTTACGTCGTGTTCTCCTGCCCGGTCGGCCGGTGCCAGTCGCCACGGCGGAACGTGAATCGTTCCTCGTGGGGGCAAGCCGACGGATAGCCCCTGATTCAGACCCGGGCACTGTAGCGGTCGCGGCGACCAATGTGTAGTCGCCCCGGGGCGGATGCCGGCTAATCCGGTACCCGATTCCCGTCCAGACCCTGTCGACGGCCCGATCCGCCCACTCGGACTCCGATAACCGCCATCACCCGATTGGGCGATTTCCACACACGCAGAAGCGCCTGGGTCAGGGCGAACAGTCTTCCCGAACCCAGCCAGTCGAGGTCGGGACACTCGGTATTCGCGATCTGGCCCTCAGTCGGCTGAGCTGAGAACGGCAGTGGGTCTTCAGCCCGATGAGCTGAAGGATTTCCGCCACCTGCGGTGTGATATCGCCCTGGCGTCCAGACCCGGAGTTCAGGGGCGGCCAGATGAGATCGGTTCTTTCGACCACAGTGATCTGTCCAGCGCAGGGAGGCTCCTGATCAGGCAATCACGCTGCCATAAGATTCACGACGTGGGGGTTGGACGATGGAGTCGTGGGGCAGTCATCCTGGTCCTGCTGGCATCTGGCCTGATGGCCACCGCGTGCTCATCGGCCCTGATAGACCCGTCCCACCAAGACGGGTACTACTGGTATAGAGCAGATGGCGTGGACATCATCAAGACCCTCCAAAAGCACGGGGATTCCCTGACAGAAGCGTGTTCGGCTCAGGTGGTACACGTCATGCCTCGCGGTGACAACCGTGGTGATTGGGTAACAGGGTGTGTGTACGCCGCCAAAGGCGGCAACCAGCCGTAAGAGCTGAGCTCTCTCACTGATCCGGTGCTACACGACCCGGGTCCGGCGTTCGGGTCACCCGGAGCGACTCGATACCGGCGCGTGACGTCGTGGTGGTCTACGTGAATGAGTCCGAATGCATCTCGGCGACGGGAGTCGATTCCTCCGGGATCTGTCTGCGGAAGGCGAGTTCGTCGGCTGGTTTCGGTCTGCTGATGCAGTAGCCCTGTGCCACGTCACATCCGAACTCGGTCAGCAAGTTGAGGGTCTCCACATCCTCAATGCCCTCTGCGACGATGCGCAGACCCAAGGCATGTCCGAGTTCTATGGTTGAGCGGACGACGTCCAGATCGCGGTGTTGATGGCCGTCAGCCACTCGGCTGATAAACGAACGATCCAACTTCAGTTCCTGAACCGCCAGGTCCCTCAGATAGGCCAACGAAGTAACCCCGGCCCCGAAGTCGTCGATCGAGACAATGATGCCGGCGTCGCGTAGGTCCTCAATCACCCTCTGGCAGGTCCCGAACTCTGCAATCACGTTTGCCTCGGTGAGCTCGAGAACGAGCCCCGCCGGAGGCAGCGCGTGATGCGCTAACCGATCCGTAACCATGTCAACAAAGCCGACTTCGAGCAGGTTGGAGGGCGAGACGTTGACGGCAACGGAGATCGAGCGCCCCGCCCTTGTCCAGGCGGCGCATTGAGCAACGGCGGTGTCGAGGACCCATGCGGTGATCTCTGGCATGAGACCGGCCTCTTCTGCCAATGGCAAGAACTGATCCGGAGGCACAAGGCCCAATCGGGGGTGAACCCAGCGGATCAAAGCCTCGACGGCCTGGACGTTACGGGTGCGGAGGTCGAGCTGGGGCTGATAATGGAGTACCAACTGGTCGAGATCGATAGCCTCACGGAGTTCTTCGGCCAAGCGCATGTGGTCTTGGCCTTCATCCAGGTTCTCGACAAACCTTGCGAACGGCACCCTTCCAAGCTTTGCCCGATACATGGCCACATCGGCACACCAGATGAGCCTGGCACTATCGGTGGCATCGGTTGGAGCGAGGGCAATCCCGATGCTGGCGCCGATGCTGGCGTTGACGGAGTTCAGCAAAAAGGGCTGATGGAGGTCCTGGGTCAGACGCTCGGCTACCGACATCGCGTAGTCGACATCCCCACCGGAGAGGACCACGGCAAATTCGTCACCACCGAGCCGCACGAGCAGATCATCCTCGCGCAGCGATCCCTCGAGCCGTTCGCCCAGCTGACGCAACAGTTCGTCACCGGCCGGATGGCCAAATGAATCGTTGATCTCCTTAAATCGGTCAAGATCCACGAACAAGAAGGCAAGGCTCTCCTCTGAGTGTTCGTGGTATCCGGTGAAGAATGTGTCGAGCACCTTGAACAGATACCGTCTATTCCGAAGACCGGTCAGCTCATCGGTGACGGCCTGGCGATGGCGCTCCTGACTGAGTTCTTCGAGTCCCCGCACCGAAAGAACAAGCCGAATCCCCACGAAGCACAGTGTGGCTGTCGCCAAGAAGACCGAGAATCGATCGACAGGAAGAAAACTGCCTATCAGGAGGAGCGCGAGAGCGGCGGCGGCGGCACAGGTGGGCAGCGCGATATTGGTCGGCCTCTCAAGCTCCACCGGACTGGCGGGTTTGAGGCGCAGCCACACAACCATGGACATCAAGACGATTGCCATGGGCCATGCGATCGCGTTGAGGTCCATCCCGATTCTGGTTGACCCAAATGAGCCCTGCAGAAAGTTCGACGAGTCGCCAAAGATGTTCAATGCCGTACCGATCGCCATGAGCATCCACGGAGCCTTGGTTCGGTCAGGAAGGATGGTGAATCCGGCCACGATGAGTCCCAGGAGCAACGCATCCCCGATCGGGAGGGCGAGGTTGACCAATGTGGCTGCTCCACCCAGTCCAGATGATCCATGAAGAATGACCGCCGCACACACCGCGGCTGCGCCGAGACCGGCGATGGCCCCATCAAGCCAGTTGGCCACAGTCACCTGCCGCGTCTGTACCCGGATGAGCTGAACAACCGCGACGAAGGCGAACGGATAGAACCCGATGTAAAAGACATCCGCCAAGGACGGCGACGGAGGGGTGCCACCCCCGATCGCCTGAACGGTGAGCACCACATCGCCAACTGTCCATGACAACAAGGCGATGCCGAGGAACGCCGCAACAATGCGCCCTGGGCGTTTGACGAACGCCCTGGAGATGCATAGCCCGCTCGCCACTAGCTCGATGCCACAAACGACCCAGCCGTCGAGCCAGGTCCAATAAGAGTCAGGTCCCCGCAGGACCACCGATGCCAGGTAGGCCACAACAACCATGCTCAACAGCGCCAATATCACCCACACGACGACTTCGGTTCGAGTAAGCCGGTCAGAAGCCCGCACACGTTCGCGGTCCCGCCAGAAGACCCCAATTCGCCTCATCGTATGGTTGTCGACACCAAAGGCGCCGAGCTTGAGATTGAGCGCCACCGGGTTCCGAATCGAGTTCCTACGTCGTGCGACCCCACCTCATCCAGACCCTTCCACCTGGGTCTTTGAAGGGGATAGGTGACGAACGACAAGGTTTGAAGCTGGTCTGATCCGTCCCCCTCTGATCGGCCATGGGGCGACCCGCACCCCTTTCGGATCAGGGCTAATCCGGCGACAGGCAACTCTCATCGGAAGGTTGGGCCTTTCGAAGTCGGGTAGAGAATCGGGGAGTACAGAACCCCACGCCTTGACGACGACTGGAGGTGGGCGATGGCGGTTTCACGCGATCAGGAGAGAAGCTTCAGCTACACGATTTACATCCGGGCCACGCCTGAAAAGGTCTGGCACGGACTCACCGACCCCTCGTACATGCGGGGCTACTGGCGGCATCAAAAGGCCGGCGAGAAAACCTTCCGTTCAGACTGGGAGAAGGGCTCAACATACGAAATGGAGCACCATGAGGTCGGGCTCGTCGTGCGTGATCCCGAACAGGTTGTTCTCGAGTCAGAGCCCTACCAGAGACTCGCATACACCTGGCACACGATTACACCCGAGTGGGCTGCGGCGGTTGGTATGGACGACGAAACCGCCGACAAATGGCGACGTGAGCCCCGCTCGAAGGTTGCCTTCGACATAGAGGACGTTGGCCACGGCACCGCCTGCCTCACGGTCGTCCACGACGGATTCGAGCCGGGAAGCCAGGTTCTTCTGGGCATCTCTGAGGGCTGGCCCTCAGTTCTGAGCAGTCTCAAGACTCTCCTTGAGACTGGATCCGGCCTGCGGACCTCCTAGGGAACGAAGTGGGCGAACCCATGAGGTGCCTGGTTGTGGGTCAGGGCGAACAGTCCTCCCGAACTCAGCCAGTTGAACTGAGGCTCGTCATGAGAAGGGATCTCAGCCCAGCTGTGTACGACGGGACCTGCGCATCAGCCCGCTCAGCTGAAACCCGCGTCCTTCAATCCATGGACCTCAGCACGCTGAGCTGAGGACTCGGCAACCTTCAATCCGGTTCCCCATCTCAACTTGATGAGGCCGATGCGACCTCACTGTTTGGCGGGTGATGTCGGCCCACTTGTCCGGTGTCCGGGGGTGCGGGGCGGCGAAGTCCTCTGCCAGTGGACCCCCTACCTCTCGAGTGTTCACCGTGTCTGATGATATTGGCCGAACCTCGAGGTGACAGTAGCCACGCCGTGCGGCCGAATCCCTACCCCGCGTTGGAGTCCATGCCCACTATGGCGGCGTTCAAGTGTTGGCTACCCATGGAGCCGTAGAACTTGGCATCGCCGAAAGCGAACAGTCCGCCGTCGGCGGCCACCTCCCAGTAGCCGCCACCGTCCGGGGTGGCGGCCAGACCCACCACCGGCTGGTTGAGGGGCAGGCTGCCCATGGAGCCGTAGAACTTGGCATCGCCGAAGGCGAACAGTCCGCCGTCAGCGGCCACCTCCCAGTAGCCGCCACCGTCCGGGGTGGCGGCCAAACCCACTATCGCGGCGTTCAAGTGTTGGCCACCCATGGAGCCGTAGAACTTGGCGTCGCCGAAAGCGAACAGTCCGCCGTCAGCGGCCACCTCCCAGTAGCCGCCACCGTCCGGGGTGGCGGCCAGACCCACCACCGGCTGGTTGAGGGGCAGGCTGCCCATGGAGCCGTAGAACTTGGCGTCGCCGAAAGCGAACAGTCCGCCGTCGGCGGCCACCTCCCAGTAGCCGCCACCGTCCGGAGTGGCGGCCATACCCACTATCGCGGCGTTCAAGTGTTGGCCACCCATGGAGCCGTAGAACTTGGCGTCGCCGAAAGCGAACAGTCCGCCGTCAGCGGCCACCTCCCAGTAGCCGCCACCGTCCGGGGTGGCGGCCAGACCCACCACCGCCTGGTTGAGGGGCAGGCTGCCCATGGAGCCGTAGAACTTGGCATCGCCGAAAGCGAACAGTCCCCCGTCGGCGGCCACCTCCCAGTAGCCCGAGCTGGCACCGAGACCGACTCCAACTCCACCTCCTCCTTGCCCGCCGCCCCCGGTCACGCACTGGGTCTTGGACCCACGAGCGAAGCCATCAGACGGGAGGGTCACTCGAAATTCGCCATTGGTGGGCAGGGTGAGCAAGGGATTGCCGTTCCCGCCACCGCCGTACTGCTCGTTGTACGAGAACGCATAGTTGCGAGAGAACCCATTCAGCACTTTCGCGTAGATGTTGTACGGAACCCGACCGTACGCCGAAGGCTTGGACGGGTACGCCGGCCGCCCGATGGTTGGACTAATAGGGGGGCTCCAGTCCTTCCAGAAGAACTTGTTGTCCTTCCCCGTCCCGTAATTGCTACCCCAGTAGCCATAGTTGAAGGCGCTCAGCGTGTCGTTTACGACCACGGCGTAGACATCGTTGTAATCTGGCCACCACGGCGGTGTCGGACTGACGTTGTAGCCGCCGGTGGCGTGGGGCCCTTGGGCCTCGCTGTAGATGGCCGCGGCGAGATCGGAGATCGTGATGCTCCCTCCGACAACCCCGCCCGATGGCGCGGGTGTCTTCTGGCTGATACGGCCGGCGATGGTGAGGCTGTTGTCAGGTGCGATGTACCCCTGGTAGTAGAACCAGCCGGGCGCTGGCTTATTCTTTGAGTAATAGCCTTCGACCATGAACGGTCCCCGATCGCCTGAGTACTTCCCGCTGGTGACGATAGGCAGCGTCTTCTTGAACCCGTTGATGTAGGGATTCATGCTCGGCCAGTTGGCTTGCTGTTTGGTGCCGTTGTAGGTGATCGGACCGATGATCCGGGTGAACAGTCCACCGTTCGTCTGTTCGATCGATTTCCAGCCGGCACCCGCTCCGGCTCGTTCGATCGCCGTATGCATCGCCTTCACGATCTGACAAGTATTTCCTCTGAACAACGAGCTCTCCTCGGGTTTCGAACCACCTGGGGATGAGTACGCCTGCATATCCAGGGGGAAGGAGAAGGCATTGACGTTCGTCAAGTCGGTGGTGCCTCCAACTCCTGGCGCTCCGAACTCGACCTCGGCCCACCGGTAGGGCGAGGTGACAGTCGGCTGGATCGCCGGCAAGCCGACGATCGGATGCCCGATCGACACCCAGAAGTTGCCGGCGCCCGACCCCTTCCAGTGGCGGTTGCAGAAGTAGTGCGTCTGACCGCTCGGATCGTTGGGGTCGACCGGATAGTCGGCGATCAAGTTCGACACGTTCACCAGTTTCTTTGGAGTAATGCTGGCGGCGCCGGTCAGAGTCACGGCGCCGTAGGTTTTCAAACCGGCCTTGTTGACGAAGGACATCACCGTGTCGCCGGCGGGGCATAGCTTGGCTTTGCGGTGGGAAACGACGGCGCGAGGTGCCTTCGGTGCCGCAGAGGCGGAGGAAAGATTGACGACAGTCAGGGCCAACGGAAGCGTCATGGCCAGGCCAAAAGCGATCCTCTTGTGCGGGTTCGACAGGGTAGCTGATGCCATAGATCGCTCCTCACTAGGATCCGCCGGGCACGCAAGGCACTCCCCGAGCCCACCGTCGGCTCGCTAGGCTAGACGGCGATACTTGCGCTCACGGGGACCCAGTCGGTTTGCATCTCCGAGTGCTACCGGTTGTCCGTCGGTGGTGGACCCGAGGCCAATCGACCCCAATGCCCTGAGATCGGACATGGACCTCAGCTAACTGCTTCTGGCTCCAGTCGGCTGAGCTGAGGACCCGACGTCTTCAATCCAGTACCTCAGCTCACGCAGCTGAGGACGGCGCTTCAGCAGCTGAGATTTTTTCACAGTCCGTCAGTAAGCATGATCAGAACCAATTTTGCTGTCGGGTTGCCGTACAGTCAGAACACGAATCCAAGCTTCACGTCGCTGAGTTCCGCCCCAGGTGCGAACTTCTTACCTACTCAGGTGGAATTGCTCCGCGACAAGTTAGGCCGTGGCTTCTGCGCATCTGATGTAATGCAACAACGACGAGAAGGGTGGAAACGATGCCTTATTGGGACAACGACCCGAATGAGAACCTCTTCATGGAGGTGACTAAGCGGTCCAACATAGGAGATGACATCCTCGCTCCTGAAGCGAGAAACGGGGGTGGGACGGCGTACAATCTCGCCAAGATGATCAAGGTGGGTGACACGATCATTCATTACGACAGCGGTCGTCAAGCAATTATCCTTGTCAGTCGAGTCGTTGGAAACCCCGAGCCAACACAATACGAATGGCTCTCGGCGAATGCCGGGGAAAAGGCGGGGTGGAACGAAGGTATCCACGTAGCCCTCGGTCCTAGTACCGCTGTAACTCCGCCCGTCACTCTCGATCAGATCAAGATGGAGAAAGCGTCAATCTTTGGAATCAGGAAGGGCATCGAGGAGAAGGCCGGCAAGGGAGCACCTCTTTTCTTCCCCTGGATCGACTACTCGGGAGCATTGCGCACGGCCTTGCCCTATCTCGCAAAGTTCCCGCGGGCGGTACTGGACCTCTTCCCACCCCTACGAGTGGCCATTGACGGCCTACCGTGACCATCGCATTCTGACCCGCCGCGTTTGGCCGGGTCGATCAGAGGGGTTTGTCGAAGAACACCGCCTTGGCCTCCGACCTGGTCACGACCCAATCTGATCAATCCTTTTCCAAGATTCCAACAAATGCCTCCCTGGGCGCCGTTCCAAGGGTTCGACTCAGGTGCCACCCAGTCCCGCGCAGCAGAAGTCGCATTTCCTGCCGCGATACGAAAAGCCAGTTGAACCAAGGCGTGGTCAGACTGCGATACCTGACGCGAAGGCGGCACTGTCCGGGCATAAGTCCCTGCTCTTTGTTCCGAAGGTACTGACTCCGATCGAGGGCGGGAGCCCCACCAGAGTAGGGATTGGTGCTCTCGGCCAGAATCCGGGCTCCCGGAGCCATCCGCACTGACCACTGGGTGAGCACATGTCGAAGTCGTTGAGGGGTCCCGAAAATACCAAAGTTGTTCCCGAAGAGCACCACAGTGTCGAACGAGCCGACGTTCTCGGTGAGTTTTTCGCTCGTGGTGCACCACGTCTCACCAACCCCACGCATACGGCAGACCCTCGCCGCGAGCGGTGAATTGTCTAACGCGACGACATCAAATCCCCTCTTCTGCAGGTACAGGGACACCCTGCCTGCGGCGCTTCCCACATCGATGACTCGGCCTCGCACATACCTCATCGCCTGTCGCTCTGAGGAAGGCCAATTCGGAAAGTCGGCGAGAAACAGCTCGTTTCCAGCTCCAATATCCAGGAAACCGTCACGACGCTCATATATCTCGGGATCGCTTCCGCCCCGCATCCAATCCATAAGCGCCTGACCAAAGGCGTCGCCTCCCGATGCCATAGACGGACCTCATTGATTGCTCGGCCGTTTGGCCGAGACTCACTTGTGGGGAGGTACTGCAAACAACTACAAAACAAAGTATCGCAAAAGCGGGGCTTGGTCATTCCGACCCACGATTGCCCGTAGCAGGGCGAACCCTACATGTTCGCCACGTCGGGGTGGACCTGCACGCTCGCCGGTGTGTCGCCTCGGTGAGGCGATGCGAAGAGCTTGAGCAACAGCCGACTACGGTCGTCGATGCCGTAGACATCCCGGAGGGTACACAGGGCTTGTTCCGCCACGTTGGCGATATCGGGGCTTGTAGTTGCCTCGATTCGCTGCCAGTTGGGGCTGTAATGCCGGTCCGGCGAAGACCAGTTGAGATCGGCTAGCTGCAGCTCCTGGTCGGAAGTCAACCTCTCACTTTTCTTCGAGGCGGTGCCACTTCCTGCTTCGGTAACCAGCGACCCGTCTTCAAAGGCCATCGCCTGCCAGAATCGGTAGCATCGCCTTGCGTCCTCAGCGATGAGTATCCACCGTCCGGGCCGACTACAGAGCCTCTCGAGCAGGCCAGGAAGCCCGAGTCCAAACGAACGCAGGGAGACGGTCCACTCGCGTTCAACTCCCTCCGAGGTTGCGGCTAGCGACGGTGACAGTGCTGTCTCGTGTTCCTCTTCAAGTATCTGGTCGACCTGAGAAACCCACTGGTCCAGCGATGCAACAGTTTTCGACACCATCGCGGCTACCTCCTCATCGTGCATGGCAGCGTGACGTGGGCGGAGGCTTGATAGCCCAGCCCCTCCACCCGCGGAACGTTCGTAACCTTACGGGGAGGGTGTGACAATGGCGGAGGGTCGGAAGGGGTGAGTACGACGACGGCGCTCAGCTCGCATGGCGGAGTGCATTTGCCATCTTCAGGCCAGGATCCCCCGACGGGCTGATTCGACAAACGCCCCGATCGTCCCGATGAGGCGCATGTCTTCAACGGTTCGAGCTCGGCTGTCCAGCAGGTCTTCATTGCACACAACGCAGGCAAGGAATTGAGCCCGACTCAGGGCCACGTTCAGCCGGTTGCGGGAGAATAGGAATTCCGGTCCCCTCGGCATGTCGTCCCCGGTCGACGTGGCCATGGTGAAGAAGACCACGGGTGCCTCTCTCCCTTGGAATTTGTCCACCGTGCCAACCTTGACAGCTGCAGTGCGTTCGTCTTCAGCGAGCACTTCTCGTACCAGGTGGACCTGGTCGTTGTACGGGGCGACGACCATGAAGTCAGCAGGAGAGAGAACGGAACGCTCCCCATTCTCATGGGTCCACTCCCTTCCGAGCAGATCAAGGATGGCGTTGACCACCAGCGCAGCCTCCTCCGGTGACTCGGTGGATCTCCCCTCGTGATGGGCCTCGATCCACGCCAGCCCCGGTTCAACGCCGTCGATATTGCGGACAGCACATCCGGTATGGCTGCTGAGCCGTCCTTCATAGAACTGAGCTGAGATGAAATCGCAGATCGCTGGATGTAGTCGCCAGGTCACCGCAAGAAATACCCCTCGGGTAGGAGGAATGGTCGCAGCTGTGCCAAGGACATGCTCGAGCACGCTGGCCCCGGCACCATCCGGGTGCACGGCCTTGGAGACCTGGGCCAGCTGTAGCGGATCACCCAGAAGGATCATGTTCCGGGCTGATCTGGACGACACCACTGCGTCAGCCAATGCCAGCTGTCCGGCTTCGTCGATCACCAACACGTCCACCGGGGCGTCGTTCATCTGCGGCGAAGCGAAGAACCAAGGAGTTCCGGCTACCAGGTTGTACTTGGCATTGGCCGCGGCCGCATTGGAGCCTGGGTATTTGACTCCCACCAGAGGTCCGACCTGTGACTTGTTCGATACCTTCTTACTGGCACACAGGAGTTCCAGCTGCCCTTTCTCTTCGAACACTGAGTGAACGGCCGCTTGCAAGTTGTCGATGGCGGCGTGACCAAACGCCGAGATCCCCACTCTCCTGCCTGAGCAAATGAGCGAATGGATAATGTGCGCCCCCCGATAGGTCTTCCCCGTCCCCGGAGGCCCCTGGATGGCGACGAAGCTGGAGTCCAGATCGTCGACCCAGCCGAGGATGGATTCGACGTCATCTCGGAACAGACCGTCTATGGGGCCGGATCCCGGAAGAAACTTCGGTTCTGCCCGCTCCAGCAGAGCGATCGTGACCGGTTTGGGCGAACCGGCACCTGGCACCCCCAGCACCTGCCGGCCGAGCTCACCCAACACCGCTGGCTTGGGATCCGGACTGACCCAGTCATTGGGGGTGAGAGCCCGCGGATAGTAGCCAGCATCCATTTGCTTCTCGTTCCAGCGCAGCGTGAGCGTGTGCTGGTCTCGGTCGGAGCCCACCAGCTGGGCGAAGTCACTCTCACCCGGACCTCCAGCGATGAGAACGGATCCGCTGGTGAGGTCGTCAGCCAAAGGCTGATCCGGCCAGGAGAACACCGCATTCGTGAGATCGCCTTTTTTCCCCTGCTGATCCTGAAGCTCTAGGAACGACAGGCCGGCCACCACATCCGGATCCTCCAGCAACTCGTGGGTGTCCGACTCAAGCTTGGCGAACTTTGGTACAACGTCCGCCGATAGCTCCCGGCGCCAATACCCGAGAAGCTGCCCGAGGAGGTGTTCCATAGTCCCCGGATCCGAGGCCAGCAACTGCTCAACGAGAACATCCAGCTCGGGGTCGACGGCGTACCCATCGAGCACCGACTCGCGCCACTCGACGTCCTGCGGGCGGTGATCAAGAAGCCAGCCGTGGAGCGCCTGGGTGGCACGGACATCGTCTTCGTTGTACCGGGCGATGGCTGCAAGGAGGTCGGCATCGCCAGTGGTCATGTATCGGTCGTAGTCGACGACGGCTCCCGCACCCCCCTCGATGTCACCGTGGCGCTGATAGTCGGCCAGTACCTCCAGCGACTTCAATCCATAGGACTCCACACCGACCTGAAAGGCGTTGGTGCCCACCTTCATCAGGTCCACGAAGAGGCCGGTGTCATTGAGATGGGTGAACAGGGCCTCGCTGGGCCGTCCCAACGTCATTGATGCCAGCGCAGAACGCTCGGTGTGGTTGTAGTGATAGACGTGGAAGTCGGGATGCTCCTGGCGTCGTTGGTCGAAGAACTCCACGAGGGCATCTGCCGCCGCATCCTGGGCGTGGAGGTCGTGAGCCCATCGAGCCTCGTAGATCCATTGGCCATCGACCTGGTACCAGAGGCCGAACAGGAAGAACAGACCGGCGCTGGCCGTCCAGAAGGGATGGCCTTCGAGGTCGAAGTAGACGTCGCCGGGGTCAGGTTCGGGGAGGTAGGCGTAGCCGTGTCCCCACACCGGGTCCTCCCCGGGGGGAACCCCACGGAAAGCCGGCCCCTCGCCCGGAGCTGCTCGAGAGACCACCTGGAGCTCGGCCTGCCGGCGGAGTCGATCGTGCCGGGCGGCTGAGACAGGTGGCGTGGGTCGAGCTACCTCGGACAGCTCGACCAACGTGACGATTGCGGCATCCTCGAACGCGTGCCTCTCCGTCTTCCGGATGCCGGCCACAAATTCGAGCGAGTCGGCGGCCCGCCAGGTGTTCTCGCACCGCTGGGAGTACTCGCAGAACTCGCAGTGCGAGTTCTTCTCCGGGCGCACCCCATCGATTGTGGGGTTGGCCAGCACCGCGGCCAACCGGTGACGGAGTCGTCTCCAGTAGGCGCCGAATTGCTCGACCTCGAGCGACTCGACGTTCCCAGATCCGAGCCACAGGTGCATTTTGTTCGGTGCTGATCCGGTCAGCGCCTCGATGGCGTCGGCGTAGAAGCAGAGCTGCAGGACATGGGCGGGCTTCGCCTCCAGCCGGGCCAGCTTGGCGTCGTAGGGCTCGTAGGGCGCATAGCCCTCGGTCGGTTCCGGCACCCGGACCAGGAAGTCGGCGATGCCTCGCAGGCCATCGTGGACCATCGGGAACTGGTAGATGACGTCCCAACCGTCACCCATGGGATTGCCTACCCGGCTGACCCACTGGGCGAAGGTCTCGTGGTCCTCCCGCCCCGGAGTCCGGAAGATGCTCAGACCACGGGCTTCGAATTCGGCCAGGCAGGCTTCCTCGTGGGCCAGCCCCTTGGCCATGAGCAGCTCGGAAAATGAGTTCGGATGGTTCCGCGCTGCCGGTTGGCCGCCGAGTTTGACGGTCAGATAGAAGTCGCACTCCAGCCAGGCTGAGATGGTCGACGGAGAGAGAAGTGGGTCAGCCATAGGTTCGGACCTGACCGTAACTGCTGGGGCCTGGCCGGCGGCGGTACCCAGGCAGATGGGCACGTTGAGCTGGGAGTTTCAAACCACATCTCTGTAATTGTCACACCGCCCTCGCATCCTTTGGGAGACAACCAATGGCGGAAGGAGCCAGGACCATGCAGGTATTCACTATTGAGCTCGAGGTGGGCGATCATCAGGACATCGGGGGTCTGGGCGTGTTCCCGCTCACCGGAACCCCAATCGCCGGTCCGCCCTATCTCACCGGACCGGAAGCATTCGAGACGGGTCTCATCGAGGTGAGCGAACTCGATCCACCGGAGGTTCCCTCGCTGTTGGTCTCCAACCTTGGCGAGATGCCGA
The DNA here is from genome assembly GCA_963713625.1 of uncultured Acidimicrobiales bacterium. Classification (GTDB taxonomy): domain Bacteria; phylum Actinomycetota; class Acidimicrobiia; order Acidimicrobiales; family RAAP-2; genus Bog-756. Next base: position 532,743 of record CAVQMN010000004.1, read on the forward strand.
TTCTGCTGGTGGAAGGCGAAATGCTGGTGGGTGGCGATCAGAACCGGACGATGAACGTGACGGTCCTCTGCCCCCCGAAGTCGGTCATCGTTGTTCCAGTCTCCTGCGTAGAAGCCGGCCGTTGGGGCGCGAGGCGAGCCATGTCGGCATCGTCGAGACATGCTCCCGGCTCGCTCCGGTCAATCAAGACGTCGACGCTCAAGGCTCGAGGCGAGCACGATTCTGATCGACGGTCAAACCAGGCACGAGTATGGGAAGAGGTCACCCGGCAGTCTGAAGCCCATCGCGTCCACTCGAATACCTCAGCTATCGACGACGTTCAGGAGGAATTCGAGCTCAGCATCGCCGATGACCTCGATCGCATCACCCCCGTGCCAAACCAGATCGGCGTGGTCTGCACCATCGACGGCGAGGTGGTCGGTCTCGACCTGTTCGACAAGCCCACAACCCTGGCCCGGTATCTCCGGGGCATCGTGGCCGGCCACGCTCTCGACGCCCACCGATCGACCAACTCGCGAGACGCCATTCGGGCCATCGAGCGCTTTCTGGCCAACGTCGACGCCAGTGCGCAGGACGGCGGTGCCGGCGTAGGTCTGGGTGAAGAGATCGTTCTGCAGGGCCAACTGTCCGGCGTTGGTCTCTCCTATGACAAGGGGTTGGTCCACCTGGCTGCGTTCCCCAGTCAGGGTGAGGGCGGCTGAGAGCGAAGTTCTGCGTTCGTTGCCCCTAAGCGTCAACTAGTGCCTCGTCGGAAGTCAGCGAGATTCCGAGGTTCATGAGGCGCATGTTCGTGACTGTCGACGAGGAACTAAGGACGTATCCGATATTCGGATCTCCGTCAACCGCTCTAACAAGGGTGCTGGCAAGGGTATCCAGAAGTTGTTGAAGTTCGGATTCGCTCGTCGCCTCGGATGAGTCCGCCGTTCTAAGCATGATCCAAACGTCACGGGCCGTTAAACGGCCCAATTCCATGCAGTTGTTCGATAGACAGGCACACACCGACGCGGCGAGCCGAGCCATCCGCTCTCCGTTGTCGGCCAACTCGTCGATGGCCTGAGTGTCAACGGGTCCACCTGTATCGAAGATCGATCTGTAGTCCGCAAGGCAAAGAGGGAACGGGCATGCTGCCTACACGACCCGGCGAGCTGTACCGCCGACAGAACAGCCACCCCGTGATCGCAAGCGCGATTCATCAGTCGACCCTCCGAAGGGTTTGGTGCAACCAACAACGCATAATCGGCATCATGTTTTGTTCGGTGCTCCACCAAGGTCGTCCAATCAACTTGATGCTCTCCTAGGGCGCCTGAGGCTGTTGTCTTCGCATCCACGGTTGATCTGTAAGCCTCATCTCTTCCCAACGGGGCATCCACCAAGACATCCGTCTTTCCTGAGCCTCCTAACCATTCGGCCTCAAACCCCATAAAGGAGAAGGCGTCTCGAACAGCCCGTTCGAATCGGTCTGGGTCAGAACTATCGATCGACGCGCTGATCAATTCAGCTGACAGGATGTCGGCTGGTCCCGGCGCTGGTACTGGTTCGTCTACCGGGTGATAGCTCGAGGGCTGACTTGGAAAAACATTTTCGTTGACCTGCGATCCCGTCTCAGGCCGAAAGATCTCGAGCCGCGAGATCGCTTCCAATCCAGCAGGGGTGGCGGCTAAGCGGCCATCAGCGTCTGCACAAATGTATCCAGCCGATTGCAGCCACCCCCGTCGATTTGAGAGCTGCGTCTTCGTATCCCACACCAATCCGTACGCTGAATTTACGATGTAGAGAAGATCCTCGGTTGTCTTGGGTTCCTGAAGTTCAGCAATCATCTCGCCGATAAATCGACAACGACTGTGAAGTAGGGCGATCGCCAGGAAATCGTCTCCCGAATCGAGCCACCCACGAGCCCACGATCCCGTTTGACATGTGCCAGCCTCAACCTCGATGAATCCAGCCTTTCGAAGAAATGACTCTCTCAGTCGACTGGCAGTGTCAGTGATGCTGAATCGTCGACACATCTGCGAGACAAGCTCACTTGATGTCGGTTTCAAATCGTCCACGTCTGTACAGATGATCCTCAACGTGTTCAGGTATCCGTCGTATCCGCCAGGCATGGGCAGAACCCCTTTTGTCCGCTGCTCCCAGGAGAACGCGGGTGGAGACGGACTGGCATGCTCTGGTGTAGTGGCTGAAGGAACGAAAATCGCCTCGTCCATCACTCAATTAAACTCTAATCGGCTACTTCGCGGCCACCCGATTCGACAGTCGGATTGGCCTTGGTTTTGGCCGACACCCAGTTGCTCAAAATGAGTCGGTGCCTCGTTGTGCTTCCGATCTCAGCTTCTCAGGCTGAGGTGGCAGGGTCACTGCAGCCCGGTGGCTGGCACCGTTGAGACCTCATTCACGAGCCAGTAGCCTTCTAAAGATTCGGCAGTAAGGGGGGGCCGGGATTAAGTTGAGGAGTGCCTGCCTCTCCCAGACCCTCCGAACGGAGGATCAGCTCTACCCGCCGTGCCGTGTTTCCATCCGGCGCAATCCAAACGCGGAAAGCAAGATGAGAACAAATGAAATCGCGGGTCAGCCCGTCGAGAATCCGTGCACCCGACCGAAGCTCGGTCCGTTGGGTCTCTGTCAACTCGGGCACCACGAATCGATCGCAGATGTATATGTTGAATTGATCCCCGGATCGTCGGCCGCTCGCATGGCTCTTGAGTCGACCGAGGACGCCGGGGGCTCCGACAGCAACCAGGCTGTCCTGCCAGCTCATTCCGATATAGGTAAGTTGATCCCCGCGCCAAATGGCATAGACGCCAGGGCGACCCCTTTCGATGTCGACTGGCGGCCACTCACTGAATGAGTGCAGTTCGCCGGAACGCAGCTCTGCTCGGGCGGTGTCCACCTCAGACTGCATACGAACTCCTCCAAGTCCAGGTGCAGAGTAACGCTAGTAAAGGATTGGGAGAGGTCCCGGTTTCCTAGTCGGCGGTGGGTGAGTTGCGACTCAGCCTCAGCTGGCATAGTTGAGAGCCGACTTGGCTGTCCTCGCCTTCCCGCCGGTCTGGGCGACGAATTGCGGAATGACGCTCGGAAGGTCGCTGTTGGATTTGGCCATTCGCGCTCAAAATCTTAAGCGCGATTGTACCAACTTGGGCTAGCGTCATCCCTGTGAGTCCGACGGTGGAGGGGCACTGATGCAGAATCCGATCGCGAGCATGTTCACTTGGCCGGCCGATGATCCGCAGCTGCTCGGAGGCCAGTGCAAGGGATGCGGGGCGGTCACGTTCCCGATGCAGTCGCGGTGCCCTCGCTGCGGCACCCAGAGCATGGCCGAACTCCCCCTACCCCGGCGCGGCACCCTTGTGTCTTGGACGACCCAGGAGTTCCCGCCAAGCGTCGACTACGCGAATGATCCGACTGGTCAGTCCTTCGAGCCATTTGGGGTGGGGCTGGTGCAACTCGACGATGTGGTGCGCGTCGAGTCGCGGCTCACGACGTCCGATCCCCAAAAGCTCGACTTCGGTATGGACGTCGTGCTCCGAATCGTCCCGTTCTATGTCGACAACGACGGCAACGAGATCATGACCTTCGCCTTCGCGCCCGTCGGCGCGCAAAACAGTGAGGAGCGTTGAATGGATGACGTCGCCATCATCGGTATCGGGCTGCACCCTTTCGGACGGCACGGCGACAAGTCCCCGTACGAGATGGCCGCCGATGCCGTAGAGCTGGCGTTGGCCGACGCAGGTGTGACGTGGAACGACGTCCAGTGCGCCTTCGGCGGGAGCTGGGGGGTCTGGACCGATCCGCTCACCGGTCTGGTCGGCCTCAGCGGCCTTCCGTTCATCCACGTGTTCAGCGCGTGCGCGACCGGGGCTGCCACGATCCAGCAGGCCGCAAACGCCATTCGCTCCGGCAATGGGGACATCGTAGTGGCTGTCGGCACGGATAAGCACGCTCGCGGCTCATTCAAGGGTGATCCGACGACCACAAACGTGCCCACCTGGTATCGGGAGAACGGGCAGTACGTCACCACCAAGTTCTTCGGCATGAAGATCAACAAGTACATGCACGACCATGGCGTCTCCCCGACGACGTTGGCCAAGGTTGCAGCCAAGAATTACCGCAACGGCGCTCTCAATCCGAAGGCCTTCCGCCGAAAGCCAATCACTGAGGAGGAGATTCTCAGCTCCCCGATGCTCAACTACCCGCTTACCTCGTACATGTTCTGCGCTCCAGACGAGGGCGCCGCAGCGGTGGTTCTCTGTCGCGCCGACATAGCTCACCGCTTCACGGATGCGCCGGTGTATGTAAAGGCGACAGCTATTCGCACACGCAACTACGGATCCTACGAGGTCAACACCACCTGGGCTCCTGTTGTGGAAGATGTTGCCCCGACTGTGTACGCATCGCGCGCCGCCTACGAAGACGCAGGGATCGGGCCCGAGGACGTTGACGTGATTCAGGTCCAGGACACCGACGCCGGCGCTGAGGTCATCCATATGGCTGAGAACGGTTTCTGCGCTGACGGCGATCAGGAGAAGCTGCTCGCCGACGGCGCCACCGAGATCACGGGCCCCATGCCGATCAACACCGACGGCGGCCTCATCGCCAACGGAGAGCCAATCGGAGCCTCTGGCCTCCGCCAAGTTCACGAACTCGTGCTCCAGCTCCGCGGCCAGGCCGGCGACCGCCAAGTCCAGGGTGACCCACACGTCGGCTATGCCCAGGTCTACGGGGCTCCCGGCACCGCCGCGGTCACCATTCTCGCCCGGTGAGGACACGGTCGGTCTTCAGGCGCGAGCCTGCCCGGGGGTGAACTGTCCAGCCAGGTTGGGTAGTACGTAGGTAGACCGATTCACCACGGTTTTCCTGCATTAGACGACGACCCAACGCTTGATTCTGGATTGCTGAGAACGAACCCTTCCATGCAGGCAGCGATTGCGGTAACCCATGGCGCCAGACCGACCAGACCGACTCCACGTTTTATGGCATGGCCTCCGACTGGTCCGCCTTATGCAGTCAGCTTGATCACCGTGTTGGCCGTAAAGTTCGTGACCCAGACGTCCGTGCCGTCCGAGGAGACGCCACCGAGTAAACCCGGGCCTAGATAAAGAGTATTGACGAGGGATCCCGTTGAGGCGGTGATTTCGCTCACACCCTCACCTGCAGTCACCCAGACATGGGTGCCATCCGACGAGATATTGCCGGCGCTGGGGACCGAGATGCTTCGGACAATGGCCCCTGTGGATGCGTCGATCTCGCTGACTGTGCCGTTGTTGTTCGAAGCCCACACATGGGTGCCGTCCGATGAGATGGACAGCGGGCTCTTGCCCAGGTTGATGGTGCGGACCAACGAGCCGTCAGACGTATTGAGCTCCGTCACTGAGTTGCCGCCTGAGTTCGCCACCCACACATGGGTGCTGTCCGCAGAGACTGCATCCGGGTAAACACCGGTATCGAACACGTTCACGAGATCCCCAGTGGAGGCATCGATCTCCCAGACGAGTTTGTTCACGAGATCAGCCACCCAGACGCTGGTGCCGTTCGAAGAGATGCCGTCAGGCTGCGGGGTCTGATCGAATCCCATGGGGAGGTCGATGGTGTTGACGACAGAACTGGTGGAAGCGTCGATCTCAGTGACCGAAGCGCCGCTGTAGTTCGCCACCCACACATCGGTGCCATCCGAGGACACTGCCACCGGATCGTTGCCAACAGGGATCGTGGCCAGCACCGCGTCGGTTGTAGCGTCGATTTCCGTAACCGTGTCGGCTGAAGAGTTCGCGACCCACACATCGGTGCCATCTGAGGAGACTGCTTCGGGCTCCGTGCCGACAGAGACGGTACGGGTGCTGAACGAGCCAGGTGTGACGGGTTCCGATGGTGCCGAAGCCGCCCCCGTACCTTTGGCATTGGTAGCGGTCACTTTGAATGTATAGCGAGTGCCGTTGCTCAATCCGGTCACAGTGCACGAATCTGCACTCGTCGTGCAGGTCTTGGACCCAGGCGTAGATGTTGCCGTGTAGTGGCTGATGGCACTCCCATTGGTGACCGCTGGGGCCCAGTCCACCAACGCCTTTCCACTTGAGGCGGACGCTCCCACCTCCGTGGGGGCCAGTGGGACACCCGGCTTCACCGTGATGTGAGCCGAAGCAGCGCCGAACCCCTTCGAGTTCTTGGCTTTGACCGTGACCGTGTAGGTGGTGCCGTTGGTCAGGCTATGGACCGTGCACGTTTTGGTACCTGTTGTGGTGCATGTCTTTGTCCCGGGAGTGGCCGTCACCGTGTAGCCAGTGATCGCACTGCCGCCGTCACTGGTTGGAGCATTCCACTTGACGACGGCCGTCCCATTTCCTGGGGTCGCTGACACTCCTGTCGGCGCACCGGGGACGGTGACCGACGCATAGGCCGCAGGCGCTGAAGCACAGACTGCTAATGCGAGCGCACCTACCGCCGACAATGCAAACAGCACCAACCGCTTCGATTGCAATCGTTCCGCCATCACCACACCCTTCCGCCAAAATCCGATCTTTCACACTTATCACGACATCCGATACTGAGCAAGCGGTCAACTGCCCTGCCGGCCTATAACGCCTTCGATTCGAGCCGCAGTCGGTGGTGGGTCGGCAACATGCGGTGACTATTCGCTACCGCTCGGTGACAAGAAAGGGGGCCCGCGTCAACCGGACCGGTTCCACCAGGCCGAAGCTCTTTCCGCCGGACAATCGTTCTCAGACTCGCGCCCACCATGGCGAGGTCACGCCTGATGGTCTCAGCTTAACGGCTGAGGACGTCGGGGCACACTCGCAGCACCACCGAACTACAAGTTTGATCCACATCAGTTCCAGCCCGCCGACCCGTCAGTCGGTGCGGATACTCTTCGCTGCGTCGTAGCGATCAAGGCTTCGGCGGAGGAGCGCCGACCCGGTACTGATACGGGAAGGCGGCGACATCACTGGCGCTGGGCGAGATCCCCGGTTGAGAGTTCTGGGTGACATTGGCATCGGACGGCGAGAAGTCGTCGATGTAGAGGGTGCCACTCACCGTGCTCCCGATCGAGCCCGACGGCGTGATTGTGACTGAAAGGTCGGCCGTCTGACCTGGGTCGACGACAACGGCCTTGAGCGGTGCGGAAAGGTCGGTACTGGCCAGCCACAGGTCGCCGGTTGTCGACGTGACGGCCGGGTCGAATGCGGCGGTGACGGCGGACAGAGACGTCTCCGCCTTGACCGGCGGCGAACCTTTCACCCCGTCGGGTCCATCCTGGAACGGCGTGATGATCCAGTCCCCGGGAGCGATGAACGCCGCGCTGTAGGAACCGCTGGCCGAGTCACCGAAGGGTGCAGAGGAGGAGATCAGGTCGGGGTCTCCGAACGCCCATGAGTAGTCGAAGAAGATCGGCCGTTTCGCCGATGCCGCGGCGGTGATCGAGGTCGTGTGGCTCGGGACCAGGTACTGGGGCACGGTGGTCGAAGGCACCGGGACGGTCACCGCTGATCCGGTAGAACTGACCAGGCTCAGCTGAACCGACTGGTTGAGTCGTGCGTCGACGAAGTAGGCCTCGGGAGTGGTGCCCGGGTTGGTCACCTTCACGTGGACCACCGTCACCTTCCCGGCGGGTAGGGACGTGGACGGCGAGTCGGGTAGGCACGACACGCTGTCCGGTGCCGGGGTCCGGTCCAGGGTGACGCTGAACGGCTGCGTGAGGGCGGTGCCGGCCACTTGGTTGTAGAAGTTGATGACCAACGTCCAGAGCCCCGGATCGGGGCGTAGGACATGGAGCTGGGTCCCGAGTTGGGGCACCAGGGCGGTCCCGCTCGCCGCAGTTGTCGCCAGCATGTTGCTGGCTGTCGATGCGGCCTCACCGGTGACCGGGTCGATCAGTTCGGCCAGAAAGGTGTTCGTGGCATTGGGCGTGGTGATCTCAGCGTTGAGCACCGGGGTCCCAGCTGGGATCGACACCTCGTAGTACGCGGTCTGACCGGAGTTGAATTGCCGTCCATTCCCCCCGGTCAGGACACCCGTGAACGTCGAGGACGGGTTTGGGGTCGGCACCAGCGAGCGGAGAGTGACGGGGATGGTGGTCACTGCGGCAAATGACGGACCGCCATGGTCGGTGAGCACCACGGACCCCGACTCGTCCCCCGGCTGGTCCGGGGTGGCGACATCCAAGGTGAACGACTTGGAGCCACCCGGTGGAAGGGTGAGCAGTGACGCGGACAGGCTGCCGAAACCGACCCAACTTGCCGTGCGCGCCCCGAATTTGACCGGACCGACCGTTCCCCCCTCGGAGGACGGGTTGCCGAAGACGAGGGCCGTCCAGGTACCAGGGGCGGGATTGGCGACCTGGGCATCGCTGTAATTGCCGGTGCCCTGCGGGCTGCTGGTCTCGGCCAACTGTCCGGACGGTGAGAAAAGACTGATGTTGAGGGCCGCGTTGTAATCCGTGGACGGGCCCGCTCCTCGATAGGCGATCGATGTGTCGAGCCGGGCCTGGCCGGGTGGTTCGGTGAACTTCACCACACCGACGTCGTCGGTCGCGTCAGCCAGGGTGACGGTGGTGTCACTCAAGCTCCGATACGTGCCGAGCGTTCGGCTTGCCAGTCCCACGGTGGCCGTCCCACTACCGTCATTGCTCAGCGTGTCGGTGAACGTCTGGTCGCTGCCCGGCTCCCCGACGGCGTTCAGCTGGGTGGAGCCCTTCAGGATGGCTGTTCCGCTGGATGGTGCGCTGGTGCCCGGGTAGGAGGCCGCCGCCTCGACGGCCTGATAGGCGTCGAGTAGACCCGCTCCCTGCTGATCGGCGGGTGCGCCAATGTTCTCTGCGGTCGACACGATGATCCGCTTGACCACTGCTGGAGATGGCACCGAGCCATGGTGGGACTTGGCGTAGGCCTGGATGACCAGAGCGGCAACCCCGGCGGTCAGAGGGGACGACTCACTGGTCCCTCCGGTCAACTCGACCGGCGAGCCCTGACCGGCGAAGTTCGTGCAGTCGGCGTACTTTGCCGGATCAGGGGTGCACAGTGCCCAGTTGCTGTCGCCGGGAGCAACGAGATCAACGGTGTGCCCGGACTGGTCGAACCCACCCGAGCTGAGTCCGCTGATGTTGTCGTTGAGCCAACCGGTGACGCCGGGGAGGGTGATCCCCGCCAGTCCTGACTGGGCGAAGGCCCGGTAGGTGGTCGAGGCTCCGACCGATATGACGGCGGGATCGGTGGCCGGGGACCCGATGGTGTCAGCTGCCCCCGAATCGCCACTGGAGACCGAGACGGTCACGCCGGCAGCCACCGCGGCCTCATTGGCCATGTCGGTGAGATCGAGACTCGCACGGTCGGGAAAGGGGTTGGAGCCGAACGATTCGTTGATCACATTCACATGGTCGACATTGACCGCATAATTGATCGCTTCGAGGAACACCGAGTTGAACGCCACCGGCGCAGCTCCGAACACGTTCAACCCGACCAGGCTCGCCCCGGGGGCGACGCCGAGGATGCGGATATTGCACGGTCTGTCGAGCCCGACGGCGTAATTGGCGACGTTGTAGGTCTCCCGGCCTTGGGCGGCGATCGAACTCGCATCGAGGAAGGCCTCGCCGCCGTCCTGGGGCGATCCGGTTCCGGTCCCGCTGAAGTCCCGGTAGTCGATGAAGACGTGTTGACCGTTGGCCCGGATGAAATCCGGATTGTCGGTGTCGATCCCGTCGGCGATGAACGCTACCTTCACGCCTGCGCCGTTGTAGCCGAGGGCCTGGGCGGATTGGCCTTGCCCTGATTGTGTGGCGGCGTGGATGTCTTCGATCGCCTGGGGATCCAGTTGCACCTGGCTGCCTGTCGTGCATGCACCCGGGAGCGGGGAGATACCGCTTGCCTTCGTCCGGGACAGGACAGGCAAGGAAGGGGTCACGGGAATCACCTCGTCGGGGACGACCTCCCGCACGGCCGGATTGGCCGTGAGGCGGGTCGCTTCTCCCGGCGATACTGTCGCCGACACGGCATTGATGATCTGGAAGCGCTTGACCTGGCGGGCTCCGGTTTGGGCAAGCTCATGGACGACACCGGCCTGAACCTGACCGACGGCCGCGGCACGGTCAGTTGCGTTGCGGGGCGAGTCCGGAGTTGCCGGCAGTTGATTCTTGAAGACCACGATGACCTTGTCCGTGACATTGGCCGAAAGGGCCTGAGCCTGAGCGGCCGTCAAGGGAGCCTGTCCGGAGGCAGCCGCCGCTGCTCCGGCCACTCGGGGCAGTCCTCCGACGGCCACCGGTAGCAGCAGTGCGACAGTAGCGAGGCCCAGCCAGCGTTTCATTTTGTTTCCCCTTCCCCAGTGCCTCCCAGGATCCTATGACCACGGAATCGGACCAACAAGTTCCAGCACGGACCGGTTGATGATTGTCCAGAAGCCTCAGGTCTGAAGTTCCGTACCGAGCGCCTTGGTTGCTTCAACATGTTTCGTTCGCCGGACCGACCGCCATCGCAACCTCATCCTCAACCTCTGAACTGAGCGGTTCGTGCCTGCCGGTCCTCAGCTCGTCAGGCTGAGAGTTGAGCTGGCGCAGCTGGTGGTCTCGATGGCTCCATGTATCCGTTGCCCGCACGGTGTCGTGGTGATGTTCCGCCGTCTTGACGCCATTACCAAATCCCGTGACCGCGCCTGTCCTGCTCCGAGCAGTCGCTCGCTCTAGTATTCCGGCAGGATGAGCCGGGTGAAGGTTCACGTCGAGAAGACTGATTGCACCGAGCTGCAGAGGAGTGGCTCTTGACGGCGACTCGTCGATCGAGACTGAGCCGGGATCTCCTATTCGCCCTGTTCGTGGAGGCGGGCCGAGAGATTCTGCGCACCGAGGGATTGGGGTCGATCGGCGAGGTACTGACGTTCCGGCGCGTTGCCGACCGGGTCGAGGCGACTGCAGGGATACGGGTGACGCGGGGTTCGATTATCGGCCGGATCTGGGCCAGCCTGTTCGACTACCACACTGATGTGCTGGTGGCGATCGCCACTGACGAAGGCAATTCAGAACTTGAAGATGTCACAACCCTGCTGAACTCGATCGTTGCGACCGTGGACACCACCACGTTGGCGTCGAGATGGTCCACCGTGCATGAACTGTGCCGGGTTGGGGCTGCGGCCACGATGGACTCGCTGAGCCGGGATCGTGACTGGTCGATGTGGATCGGTGTCTGGGCGATCACCGGAGTGGGGACGACGAGACACCGCAGGGTGGAAGAAGCTCTGAGACAGTCGTACCTCTCTGCGACAGCGCACATGGCGGACGTCTACGAGCGGGTCATGGCGTTTGTCGGCTTCCGCCCACGCCCCGGGCTGACGGTGCGCCAATTCGCGATCGCTGTCGCCGCGCTGACCGAGGGGTGCGTGCTTCGGAACCGCGTCGACACAGAAGAGATGAAAGGGATCTGGCGTACCAGCGAACCGGGCGGAGAGGCCAGGGAATGGACCCTCTTCGGCCTGGCACTCGACGCGCTGACACGAGAATTCTTCGAACCAGACCCTCACTGGGTTCCGCCGGGCCAAGGAGCAACGCTTATCTCGGCGTCAACCGAGCGGGAACGTTAGCTCAACCGCGACCTCGTTTGCGTCAATCTGTCGCTATTTTCTTGCGTCAAAAGGTCGCTAGTGCGCTTGCCTCGGAGGATTGAATTCGAGGGGTGGTGACCTTACAATCCCACCAGACGCCTCTCTGGGTAGTTGGCGGCGTTTGTGCATTCGAATAGCGGGCGATTGCTCAGACTGCTGGGCTTCGGCGGATTCAACCTGTCGTCGTCGGTGGCATCTCTGGCGAGGAGAGGTACAACGATGAGTCCGACACAGCGGTCGAGATCCGTTCGCGAAGACGGAAACCGAAGGTGCATGCATGTATGCCCAGATCTCGTGTCCCACGTCACGCGGATCGGCGCGGTGCTCGCCGGAACATGCCTGCTCCTCAGTGGACTCGCGGTAGTGGCCGTCTCCAATGCGGCCGGGGCCGCCGGAATCACGCTCTACGCGACCCCCATCGCTCAGGGTTTGGCCACATGTCTGTCCCCCGCCAATGCGTGCACGCTGAGCGATGCACTGTCAACGGCCATTGCCGGAGACACCATCGACCTTTTGGAATCGGGGACCGAAGGCGATTCTTCCTCGTATTACAGCGGCGGATTCACTGTCGATACCCCGGGGACCTCGGCCGGCGCGCCGATAACCATCCAGCCCGCCCCCGCGGTCTCCGACCCGATTTTGGATGGTGGCCATACCCAGGACGTCCTCACGGTGGGAACGGATGTCTACCTCAATCTGTCAGACCTCACCATCCAAGACGGTGGAGGGTCTTCCAACAACGGAGCGGGATTGACCAACACTTCGGGCGGAACGGTGAGCGTCACCCGCACGACCTTCTCGAACAACATCGCAACGAACGACGGCGGGGCCATCGACAACGGCGACTACGGAGGGGGCACGGCCACCCTCACGATCACCGGCTCCACGTTCGCGGACAATATTTCCAGTTTCAACGGAGGGGCAATCGACAACGCCGACGATGACGGGACCGGGGTCGTGACGGTGTCCAACTCGACGTTTACCGGAAATACGGGCTACGACGGCGGTGCCATCGACAACGGTGACAGACGGGAAGCCCAGAGCACTCCCAGTACCGTGACGGTCACCGACTCGACCTTCTCCGGCAACACCTCGAACAACGACGGAGGGGCCATCGACAGTAGTGACGACGGTTCCGGAACAACGACCATCAGCGAATCAACGTTCTCGGGCAATATTGCTCAATCAAACGGAGGGGCCATCGACAATGGAGACCTCAACGACAATTACTTCCCCGGTGGACTGGGAACCCTCGACGTAGCGACTTCGACTTTCTCGGGGAACTTCGCCTCGTCGCATGGGCTGACCATCGACAGCGGTGATGATGGGGGAAGTGCTGCAGCCACTGTCGCCGCGAATGTATTTGCAGGAAGTTGTAGTCAGGCTGGAGGTACCTGGACCGATCAAGGCTACAACGTCGGCTCTGACGCCTCGTGCTTCAACGGCGGCACCGGTGACAACTCTTCGGCTGGCTCGAATCTGGCAAACCTGCTCGGGCCCCTCGCCGACAACGGGGGTTCCACCGAGACGACCTTGCTCCTGACCGGAAACCCGGCTATCGGGATCATTCCCGACCCGACAGCGGGACTGTGCCCCGTGGCCGCCGACCAACGGGGATTTCCGAGCCCCGCCAACCAACCATGTAACGCCGGTTCCTTGCAACCCGGCGTCGGTGCCACCTACACCTGTGCCGTATCCGGTGTCCTCGGACCTACGAGCGTCCCGGTCGTTGTGGGCGCGTCCCCAGCCCCTCCTTCCAGCATCGATGCCGGTGGGACGTTCGAAATCACACCGGCCGCTCGGGTGACTATTCCGGCCTCGGTGATCAATCAGTTCATTGGAGCCGGAGCCACCTCCCTGACCGTCGCATCCCAGACCACCACCCTCGATGGGCGGAGCTCGGTGGGAGGACCCCTGAGCGGAGCAGTCCAGCCGAACACCGAGTCCGCCTCGGCCTCCAACCTGCCCCTGAGCGACACCCTGGTGGCCAACACCCCCTATACCTTCAACACCACATACGATCCGGTCACCTTCCAGACCGGGCCGGCGACCGGAACCGTCGCTGTGACCCCCGGAGACGTCGACGCCGAAGTCACCTTCGTGATTGGGGGGACCCCAACTTCCGAATCGATGACCTGTACGCCACCATCCGGGGTGGGGGCCCTGGGCACAACGACGGTCAATGCACGAGCGGCCACCCCTGCCTTCCAGGTACCCACTGCCACCCCGCCTCTCCAGAACCAAATCAGTGCGGGCACCGACGGCGGGTGGGGGGCGACCATCGCCAACACCTCGACGGTGCCGGTGACCGGGCTGTCGGCCACGGTGAGCGTGACCGACGGCGGGACTCCGCTGACCTTCGATCTGGCCGGTATGGCAGCTTCAGGGACCACCTGCAGCACGGCAGGAGCGGGCAAGCTGACCTGCTCGATCGGTGCGCTGGCCGAAGGAGCGACTGACACCCTCGACCTGCTGATCGACACCGCCGGCCTGGCCAACGGGGTCTCGATCACGGGTTCGGCCACCATCGACTCCTCCCATGCCGGGTCGCATTCCACCGCTCTCGGGGCCATCGGAGTGGTGGTGATCGAGGCCGGCAGCGGCGCCAAGGCAGTGGCCACCCCAGGAACCCCACTTTCCAGCACGACAAAGCCGCTGAAGTCGGCCAAGGCCAAGGTGTCGCTGACTCTGCCCACGGCCAAGATCGCCAAGAAGGCCAGTGGCGAAGCCGACGGGTCCCGTCCATTGGCTTCGGGCACCACCACCGTCAAGCCGCCCCCGGTGGCCGTGACCCTCGAGTCCCTGCCACCCTCGGCCGAACCGGCCCTGTGCCCACCGACCGGGGCCACCAGGTGCGAGGGCAACATCATTCAGGTGGTCGGCAACTTCTCGGCCTACACCAACAAAGAAGCCCCCATCGTCGCCGTCGTCCAGTTCTTCTACGGGTTACGCATCCCGGCAGGGACCGTCTACTTCTTGAAGCCCAACGGCAAGACCGTGGACAAGCTGTCGGCCTGCAAGAAGACCGCGAGTGGCTACGACACACCATGCCTTGCCAGTCCCGAGACCCACGGTGGCTCTGCTGCCCATGACAGCCTCTACGCCCAGGACACCGTCTACTTCACGGGCAACGATCCCGCCATGGGACGACGGTAGACGAGTCGGCCGGTCGAATCTCGACCTTGCCATGGCGAACGCCGCGGTGACAGGACTCTAGCGACTGTCGATCGCCACCTTGATGGCGCCTGACGCTTCCTGGTCGGCCAGTACCGTGAAGGCATCGCGCCACTCGTCAAGCCGGAAGGTGTGGGTGAGCATGGGAGTCAGGTCGATCCGGCCGGAGCCGACCATGTCCAGGAAGTGGGCGATGCCGTGCTGGCGTACCCCCTCGACCTCCTCGATTCCGAAGGCGTTGGAACCCGTATAGAAGATCTCCTTGGAGTACACCGGCGTGTCGTCCCACTTGGCGGCGCCGTGCATGCCCAGCTTTACCAGGGTCCCCCGGGCACGCAGCACCCGGCAGCCCACCTCCAACGTCTCGGCTGCCCCGATCGTGTCGTAGACCACGTCGATGCCGCCCGGAAAGGCCATGGGTAGCCCATCAGCCGGCTGCAGCACGCCGCCCGACCAGTCCGCCACCCTCTCGATGACCTCGAGGCGCGTCTCAGACGGAACGGTCGATGCACCGAACGCCTCGGCCAACCGGCGTTGCGCATCGAACCGTGCGACCACCATCACCTCAACCGATGGGTGCAGTGCCCGCAGGATGGCGACGGCGCACTGGCCGAGGGCGCCGGCGCCATAGACGAGCACCTTGCTTCCCGGCTGTGGCGGATGACGGGTAACGGCATGGAGTGAAACTGAAAACGGGTCAGCGATGACGACCTGCTCGTCGCTCAGATTATCCGGCACCTTGAAGAGCATCGAGTCGTGCGCCGGCATGAGGTCGGCGAATCCCCCGCTGACGTCGGCGCACATGCCGATGTGGATCCCCGGTGCGAATGAACCCTTTCCGAACGAGTGGCACTGGCTCAGGTCACCAGCCTCGCACGCCGGGCAGATGGGCGAGACCCCCCGGGTCACGCAGGTCAGCCACGGATTGAGGGCGACACGGTCTCCCGGCTCGAGCCCCTCCGCCTCAGGGCCGACGGCGACCACCTCGGCAATCACCTCGTGGCCCATCACGTGGGGGAACGAGACAAAACCCTTCATCGGATTCTGCTGCATGCCCGACGCGTTGGCCGGGTCGACCAGGCTGGCGTAGTCCAGGAACACCGCCTTGGACTCCGATCCACAGATCCCCACCAGCCTCGGCTTGGTCACCACCCAGTCCGGGCGGAGGAACCCGGGCTCGTCGATGTCGAGAAGGCGGGTCGGTGTCCGAGCGAGCATCCGCAGCAGGCGGTTGTCCGTCTCGCCGATCGGCTGCATCTCCGGCTCCACCCCGTACATGAGCGCTCGCATCGCCACATCGTAGGGGTCCGCCGGACATGTCGCCGTCTCGGTTGACCCCAGCTGACCGGCTTAGACCACTGGAAATGGAGCTCAACTCCTGCTGACTGCGCTTGCCACTTGCGAGTGTTCGGCCATGGAGGTGACTGGGTGCGGCTTCTCTGAGCGTGAACCAGCCGGGTCTCTGCGTGGGGGAGCACCGTTTCGGCCGCGCACGCGTTCTCAGACCCGTCCCGACCATTACGCTCATGTGGGCGTCAGTTTGACTCGATGGTTGCGAGACAGCCTGCATCAAATGGGGGAGTGAGAGAAGCATGACCGAAGTGGGACTGGTTCTTGGTGCCGGGGGCGTGGTCGGGCAGGCGTACCACGCAGGCGTTCTCTCCGCCCTGGACAGGTCCTCGGGATGGGATCCCCGTTCCGCCGACATCATCGTCGGATCCTCCGCGGGCTCGATCACGGGCACCATGCTCCGGCTCGGTGTCGGAGCGACGGATCTTGCCGCCATGGCCACAGGCTCACCACTGTCGGAAAGTGGCTCGAAGCTGGTCGACCGCATCCTCCCGAACTCATCGGTGCTCCCCGTGCCGACACCATCGTCCTGGTTCAGACCGTGGCGGCCTCCAACCCCCGCGCTCGTCTCGAGAATTGCCAAGCGGCCGTGGACCTTCCGGCCAGATGTGGCCGCCATGACCATGCTCCCTGCCGGCAGGATCGACCTCTCCGAACGCGCCGCTCCTCTGCACCGCTTCGTTGGCGACCGGTGGCCTGAGGATCTCTGGATCTGTGCCGTCCGCCGGGATGACGGTGGCCGCGTGGTCTTCGGCCGGCCGGGTTCGCCCCCCGCCTCGCTCGCCGCCGCAGTTCTGGCCTCGTGCGCCATCCCCGCATACTTCGCTCCAGTGGTCATAAGCGGTGTCGAGTACTTCGACGGCGGCGTCCATTCCCCCACCAATACCGGTGTCCTTCTCGGGCTTCGTCCTGAGGTGGTCTTGGTCATCTCGCCGATGTCAGCGTCAAGGTTCCCGTCCCGGAGAGCCGACGCACTGATGAGGTGGTCGGCGCATCGCCGCCTCGAGCGGGAAGCTCGTCGCCTCAGTGCAGCCGGCTGCACGGTGATCAGGGTCGAGCCGGAGCCCACCTGCCTCGACGCCATGGGCCTGCGGCCAATGGATGAGAATCGTGCTGCGAAGGTGGCGGAATCCGCCTATCGGGAGACCCTCCGCCGGATCGATAAGGGACTCTTCGCCCCGATCCCGACACCTGCGAAAGTCTCGACCGGGTCTTCACCAGTGAGCCGGCCGGAGGCCGGGCTCACCCCAGTAGTAGCCTCGATTTCAGAGGCCTGGTGACGGTGTAGGAGGTGGTTCGTATGAAGGTCGACCGCATGAGTTCGCTGGACGCGTCATTCCTTCACATCGAGGACAGCGTCAGCCATATGCACATCGCATCGGTGGGCATCTTCAGCGGGCCGGCACCTCCCTTCTTCGAGCTCCAGTCCATGATCGAAGGCAAACTGGCCCTGGTTCCCCGCTACCGGTGCGTGGTGCGGAACGTACCTTTCGAGCTGGGCAGACCGGTGTGGGTCGATGACCCGCACTTCAACATCGACTACCACGTGCGGCACACGGCCCTTCCTTCCCCGGGGGGTGAGGCCGAGCTCCGGAAGCTGGTGGGCCGGGTCATGTCTCAGCCCCTGGACAGGTCCAAACCGCTCTGGGAGATCTGGGTGGTGGAAGGGCTGGACGAGGGCAACTGGGCGGTCATCTCGAAGTCTCACCACGCCCTGGTGGACGGAGTCTCGGGAACGGACGTCCTGGCCGTGATCATGGATCTTTCGCCTGATCAGCAACCACCTCCCCCCGTCACCTGGGAGCCGCGACGTTCCCCGTCTTCGCTCGGGCTGGCCGTCGATGCATCTCTTGAGTTGTTGCGGAGTCCGTACGAACAGCTGAACGCCCTCCGGAATGCGGTCTCGGTGCCTCGACAGGCTCTGGAGGAAGGGGTGTCGATCCTACGAGGGCTGATGGCCATGACAGGATTGGCCACCAAGCGGGCGCCCACCTCCAGTCTCAACGGTCCGCTCGGCCCCCATCGGCGCTACGGATGGGCCTCGACCACCGTCAGCGACATCAAGGCGATCCGAAATGACCTGGGCGGGACGTTCAACGATGTCGTCCTGGCTGCCATCACCAACGGCTTTCGAGAGTTGCTCCTCTCGCGGGGAGAGTCGGTAAATCGCGTCGTACGAACGCTCGTCCCTGTATCGGTCCGCCCGCGCAACAACAGCGGGCTGGCCGTCGGCGACGGAACGCTCGAGAACAGAGTGTCGGCCATGTTCGCTGAGCTGCCCGTCTCCATCGAAGACGCCCCCGAGAGACTCCGAGCCGTCAGTCGGCAAATGGCGGGGGTCAAAGACTCCCGCCAGGCCGTGGCCGGCGAGGCCCTGACCTCGATGACCGGCTTCGCTCCGCCCATGCTGCTGGCGTTGGGAATGCGGCTTTCCACCCGGATGGCCCAGCACCAGGTCAACACCGTCACCACCAACGTACCGGGGCCCCAGATCCCGCTGTATATGGGTGGCCGGAAAATGATCAGGGCCTTTCCCTACGTCCCTCTGGGCGCCCAGATGCGGATAGGAATCGCCATCTTCTCCTACAACGGCGAGGTGAGCTTCGGGGTGACCGGCGACTACGACACGACCGAGGATCTGGACGTTCTATGTCGAGGCATCGAAGAGGGCATCCGCCAGATGCGGAAGACCGACGCCTGAAGAAAGCGCCCGCCCGCCGACGGCGGGTCGATTCGGGTTTCAGCTGATTTCGTCTGGGACCGGAATCACGCTCATCTCCGACAGATGCGGGGTTCTCGCCGGGACCAGCGAACTGCGAGCTCAAGCCACGCCGTCGCCGCTCCGCGTATTGTGAACGTGTTCAGGCCTCGACGAGCAAGGAGCCAGATTGCCCAAGCACGACGTGGAAATGAGTATCCCGACGACCAAGGTGGTCCTGAGCGCTGACGTGGTCTTCGAGATTCGCAGCGACGATGAGAAGCTCGGCGAACTCCGAATCAGCAGAGGAACGATCGACTGGGCTCCGTCGAACGCAAAGATTCCGATTCAGCTGAGCTGGGAACAATTCGACCGACTCATGCGCGAGCGGTAAGGCCAACTGATCCGGTCGGCAGACCGAACGGTGCAGGCCCGGGCGAAGTCCTGTGGCCCGCAGCGAGGACGCCAGCCCCATCTTCTGTTGCCTCGGTGGCTGTCTGCCGAGGACGGTGACAGGTCAGTGGAGAGCCGGATCGAGCTCGACGGTGAGGGATGACGGTGACGTCGGCGTCCGCTGGATGTTGTACTGGCCGCCGATGAGCTGCGTGAGCTGGGACGGGATCGGCACCAGATGGGGCGTGTCGGTGGTTGAGATGGTCACCCGGAGGCGGTCACCGGCCGCCAGCGTCACCAGGGTCGGGAACACCTGGATCTGGTACTTCTCGGTCGCTCCGGGCACCACCGCCTGCGCCGAGGCCTCCGTATAGGGGTGGTAGGGCAGCACGGTGACCCCGTGCGACGTCCATGAGAGGGAGGGTTCAGTGGCCCGCAGGGAGCCGAGCAGCGCCCCTTCGGTGACCGGGTACGAGGTGCCGTCCGGCGTGACTTCGTCGACTTCGGCCACCCATTCTGTTTGGGTCGTGTTGGCACTCGCATAGACGGTGGCGGTGATGGGCCCGGCGACGGTGGCCGCCTTGGCCATAGGAGCGGTGGTGTAGGTGGTCTGCCACGGTCCGAGCTGGGTGGTGTTGTCCGCGTCAGCGCAAGGAGCAAGGATGCCGGCCTCACTCGACGCGATGGAGATACCGCCCATCGACCACTGGTCGATCGGTCGGCCACAGATGCTGCCCACCGGACTCCAGTCGACGGTGTCGGCCCCGGCCGTGGCCGCCGTTGGCTTCGTGGAGCTCAACGAGCCCCCGGCGCCGAAGTACAGCATCGTCGGGTCCGATCCGGTAAACGGGTACGTCGTGGTCTCATCGAAGTTGCCGGTACCCAGGTCGTAGTAGTGCAGCGGGGTGGGCGTGGTGGCCATTCCCGTCTTCTCGCCCTTCAGCCAGGTGTCGAACCACTCGAGCTCGAGCGGGTCGACGTCCACGCTGGATCCGTTGATGTGCTCCCAAGGCCCATCGACCAGCTGGTAGCGCCCGGTCACGGGCTGACCGGGCAGCATCGGGGCGCTCGTCGGACGGTGGTCGTAGGCGTTCTGCAGAGCGGCGTAGTTGAGTGGCTCGCCGTTCTGGAAGATGTCGAACTCGCCACCGAGCAGGTAGGCGGGGATGCCGTTGGCGACGATCTTGGACAGGATGTTCGACGGGTTGCGCTGCTGCCAGTAGGTGCCATCGTAGGCCTCGTCGCCCCCGCTGAGGATATCGAGCGTGGTGGCCGCGTGGTAGCTGGCCAGCCCGTTGAGGTGGTCGCCTTCGATCCCCGCCAGGTCGGCGAGCAACTGGGGATCGGTGGCGGTGTCCTCGATCGGGTTGACCGTGTTCAGTCCACCGGTCAGGCCCAGGTAGGTCTCGGAGAACTCGAAGTCGAGCAGCCCGCCCATGAAGGACGTGTCGCGGTAGAGATCGTTGGCCGAGACGAGCGGGAAGATGGCCTTGAGCGGGGATCTTTTGCCCACCGCACCCGCTAACAGGAGCTGGTCGATGCCCAGGTATGACGGACCGTAGGTGCCTACCGACCCGGTCGAGTTGGGCAGGTGCGCCGCCCAGTCGAGAACCTTGATGGCGTCCTGCTGCTGGATCGGATCGAACAGCCCCCACTGTCCGTTGGAGTCGCCGGTGCCGCGGACATCCATCACCACCTCGATGTAGCCGCGCTGCACCAGGTAGTTGTCTGCTCCGCCCGTCGGCGAACCACCCCCGGGGGCTGATGCAGATCCGGGAGCGGACGAGCCGCCCTGGCCCTTGCCGTAGGGGGTCATGGTCATCAGCACCGGGAACTTGCCCGGAGCGGGTGCGCCGGAGGCCAAAGTCGGGTAGATCTCGTTGACCCGGATCTGTGTCCCGTCGGCGCCAGAGACGGCGATGTCGTTGGTGGAGGCGGTGCCATAGACCGCGCTCTCCGGTGTCCACGTGCTCTTCGGCGCAGCGCTGGCGGTGATCACGCTCCCCGGCAACTCCGGGCTGAGTCCCGTCAGGCTGGATGGGGCGGACTCGACGGCCGGCGCACCCGGCGGCGGCGATGGCGTAGTGGCGTGGGCAGAGCTGGCGAAGCCAACGGCCAGCGTGCCAGCTAGCACAGCTCCCCATACCGCATTCCGCTTCCCTCGCCTTGCCGGACTCACTGAGCCTCCCGAGCCTTCCAAAGCTCAAGCTGTACCCAGAAGACCCCCGAATAACCCCCCATTCAGACTTATTGATGGGAGACCATGTAAACGGCAACTTCCGAAGCCCACCCACCGGATGATCTGCCCGCGGTTGGCCCTTGGGGCTTCGGCTGGGATCGACACGGTCATCGCCCTGGTTTCCGGGTTGTGACCGCAGCTCTACACCAGGTCAGCGTAAGCCGACTGATGAAGACGTGTTCATGCAAGCAGATCAACGGCCAATGGCAGCAATACCGCGAGCTCACTCCATCATTCGGATGCGGTCAGGTCGGATCGTTGAGATCTGGTGGGTGCTTCGCGATCCAGGCGGTGGAGGAGCGCGGCACGACATGCTGGGAGAGGGGTGCTTTATGGCTTGCCACCTGGCTCGGCGTCTGGGAGAAGTTGAACGACTTGAGATAGTTGTAGGCGTTCTTGTCCGTGGCGTTGAGCGGCGGTATGCCGAGCACGTGCTCGGTGAAGGCGAGAAGGCTGGCCCAGGTTGCTACGTGGTGGTCGGTATGCCCTTTGATGACCCACGGCGAGATCAGGATCATCGGCACGCGGATGCCAAGACCGGTCGGTGGCGCAACCTCGTCGTAGAAGCACCCACAGTCGTCCCACGTGAGAAAGATGGCGGTCGACTGCCATTGGGGACCGTTCTCAATGGCCGAGACGACCTTGCCGATCCAGTTGTCACCGGTGGCCATGGAGGTCCCGTTGTGTTGCGACGTCGAGCCGCTCGGACCGGTGGCTGGCGTGAGCAGCGAGAAGTTCGGCAATGTCCCGTTCTTGGCGTCAGTCAAAACACTGGCTGTGGGCACCAAGCTCTTGGCCTCATTTGTGTACAGACAGTCGGCAAATGTCGGGCACACGTCCCAGATGTAGTCGTCATCCGATTTCGATGCGGCGTAGATCTTGAAGCTGTCGCCGGCCTTCTTCAGGCTGTCCAAGATCGTCGGCACCCACTTGGCCGGGCTGTTCTGAACTGCCGTAGGCTCCTTTTTGACTTCGGGGCTGCCCTTCGGTGCCGGGACGCACGAAGGTTCCATCATGAACGGCGCAAGCCCGGTCGACGACCACGGTGCGGTGTCTCCCGAGTCGCATCCCCACCCCGGCCCAGGTCCCGAAGGGTTGTCGCCTGAGAAACCGTCAAGGTCGTTGGCAGTCACCAATGCCAGATGTTCGCCCCAACTGGGAACCGGACCCGGTTCGAAGGTCATGTCGCTGATAGCAAATGTCTTGGCCAGGGACATGACGTTCTGGACCGATGGGTTGGGTTTCCCACTCGATAAGGTCGGCTCGTAGACCGAGTAGCAGGCATACTTCGGGCCACTGCACCCGTTGATCTTGTCGAAACCGTCCATCTTGTTGCCATCGATGCCAGTTGTCTGGGCCTTGATGGAATGGTCGACGTTTGGCACTACGTCGGGTGCGGCGGAAAGCGCTATGGACTTGCCGGTCGACAGGGTGCCTGTGGTCGTCCCTGTACACCGCTTCTGCTGGACACAAAAAGCGCCGAGGATATTGTTGAAACTGTGATTCTCCTGCATGAACACCACGACGTGTTTGATCGGAGTGGAGGATGCGCCGGCTGATGCGCCGGCTGATTGCGAGCTCGGCCCGACACCGGATGTTGACAAAGCGGCAACAGTCCCGATGACCAGAGTGATCGCGCCGAAAAGGGCTAAGCGATACCGCATCTCGTCCTCCTTGCATCAGACCAGCGGACTTCGGGCCGGAGCCAACACCGGAGAGCCAATCCGGATGAGCCAGCGCCGGACCAAATGCTGCTTCAAAGTCCTAAACGTCACCCGACCCGAGAGCGTTACAGTCCCGATTCAGCCTCGAGGATCACGGTATCGGCCGTCTGATCGTGCCCAACTCCCGACCGCGCCATGGCCGAGGACCAACTCGCCACTGTGCTCGTCAGCGCGTCGCTGATCTTCTGCAATTGGCCCATGAGGTCGGAGGGCCGGATTCAGAGACGCTGGACCTCACTGAGGTCGAAGCGAGACGCTGAACGGTTTAGTCCAGGTTGTTCACGATCGATAGATCGCGCGCACCTACGCTTCGTTCATGAGTCGAGATACTCCTACACCGAAGCGTTGGCGAAATTCACGAGCCGGGGTCCGTGTGGCTGTCGCAGCCTCTCTGGGAGTGGTGGCCGGCGGTGTGGTGTCCGCCTTCACGTTCTGGCAGGCAGCAACGCTCATCGGTTGGGACGTCGGTGCGATCGTCCTCGTAACGTGGATCTGGTGGGCGGTAGGACCGCTGAGCCCGGAGGAGGCCCGCTCTCATGCGACGAGGGAGGACACCAGCATCCGGCTGGCCGAGCTCATCGTCCTCATCGCCGGGGTCGCTCTCTTGGCGGCCGTCGGCTTGGCGCTGCTTCGGGCCGGGAGTGCCACCGGGGCCACGAAGGCCTACCTGATCACACTTGGTCTGGTGAGTGTGGCCCTGTCTTGGGGTCTGGTCCATACCGTGTTCACACTGCGCTACGCCCGAACCTTCTACTCCCAACCAGTGGGTGGCATCGACTTCAACGAAGACGACCCGCCCAACTATCTGGACTTCGCCTACTTGGCGCTGACTATCGGAATGACGTTTCAGGTATCTGATACAAACCTCACGACCAAGGCAATTCGGAGAATCGCTCTCTCCCATGCTTTGCTCTCGTACCTGTTCGGTGCCGTAATCGTGGCACTCGTCATCAACGTGGTATCCAGTCTCCTCCACTAGCTCTGAACGAATTCTCGCACCAATGCGCACCGTCGGAGATCGGCCGGCGGCTCGACTCACCCTCAGCTACGGAGTCTGAGGCACTCAGGGCGAGTTGGGCCTCACCTTGATCCGGGGGGAGTGGCCATCAGTCAGGGGCTGGGACCGCCGGTCCACCAGGCGCAGAGCTCCCCGGTACTCTGTGTTCGTGCCGCAGGAGCCTATGAGTGCAGACGAGGTTCAGGCCCTCCATACCCGACTCTCCAACTGGGGTCGATGGGGACCAGAGGACCAACGGGGAACTCTGAACTTCATTACAGAGGGAGTGACGGCCGCCGCGGCATCAGCAGTGTTGTCAGGGAGGACCGTGTCGTGTTCCCGTCCCTTACCTACCCAATCGGGTCCGGAAAATCCGACGCCAGTCGTCCACCACATGATCGGTACGGCAACTGAGGGCTACGGGGCTGACTATTTCGCTCTCGCCCCGCATGGCTACGCAACCAGCCACATAGACGCGCTGTGTCATATCTTCCATGAAGGAAAGCTCTACAACGGCTACGGAACCGAGACCGTTACGGCTCACGGCGCAGCCAAACTCGGAATTCATCACCTGCGGTCCGGAATAATCACCAGGGGAGTTCTTGTCGACGTGCCCGCTGTCCGAGGTGTAGAGGCGCTCGCGCCCGGAGAGCCCATCTTCCCCGAGGACTTGGAGTTGGCGGAGAGGACGACCGGCGTCACCGTACAGAGCGGGGACGCCCTGCTCGTTCGAACAGGGCGCTGGCGGTGGCGAGATACCCACGGTCCCTGGTCTCCGAATGACGGCCTGGCTGGGCTAGATGCCTCCTGTTTGTCCTGGCTACACGATCGAGAGGTAGCCGTGCTCGGCAGTGACGGTGTCTCAGACGTACAACCGTCGCGCGTCGATGGCGTCTTCATGCCAATTCACACCGTGGCCATCGTGGCCATGGGCATCCATCTTCTGGACAACCTCGATCTCGACAAGCTATCGGTGGCATGTGCTGAGGCCGGACGCTGGAGCTTTCTTCTCACCGTCGCACCGCTTGTGCTGTATCAGGGCACAGCCTCTCCGGTGAATCCGATTGCCGTCCTTTAGTCCGGCACCTCACCTCTTAGGGCTCAGCCTATGAAGCTGAGGACAGGGGAGCTTTCAACACCAGTACTTCGCATTGAGCGCCAGCGGGATATAACTCTGGGGCATGAAGGGCGTTGGATCGTAACCAATGAGAGGGCCGCAATTTTTTGATGAATCGATCCGGGTGGCCGAGATCTCTCGTTAGTCTCCGAACACCGAGCTGGTGGGCGGCAAGACGTCGAGGTATTGGTCGCCGGGCCCCGGAGGGCGGTGGAGAACGGCCACGGCAGAGAGTGACGGCGATGACCAAAGATCTCGGGGCGTGACCAGATCGGCGAACACCGCTCCCTTGCTCATTCGGCCCGCCGCTTCGTCGTACTTGGCGAGGGCCTTATTGTTCCGGATCATGTCGATGATCGTCTTGCCAGCCAGACGCGCGAGGTCCCATCGAGTGCCAGAGAAACCAAGGCCAGCCGACAGGTCTCTATCTTCTCCCTCGTCAAAGAATCCGGGAGACTCATCAGCAGTGCCAAGAACGTCTTCCCGGAAACTGTCATCGAAAACAACCAGCCCGGCTCCATCGACGGTAGGAAATTCGCCCATCTCACCAACTGCTCGATCCTCAGCGTCACCGGTGTCACCCTCGCCGATTCTGGGGTCTAGGTCGGGGGTTAGTCCGGCGATGCCCGCCTGCGGAGAATCGTGCTTTCGTAGATTTGAGGGATCGGGCCAGCGACCGAGTGGCTCGGTCACCTCAAGCCGGAATCCCCCTTCTGCCTCGTCGAAGCAACGATAAACGAACTCCGAACAGGTCAGAGTTCGCGCATGAGTACCCGTCTGACTCGCGCTCTTCTCCATCACGTCGACCAGTGATCGTGATACCGCCCGCATGGAACTCGCCACCAGCTTCAGCGCTCCCTGATCTTTGAAGTAGCTCTTGTAGGTCCTGAGCAGCGATGGAACCATCAAACTGATCAGGCTTACGTAGTTGTAGGTGGTGTCGAGCGGATCGATATAGGTCCGGGCTCGGGCGACGATAGTGCTGGCATCGGATGGGCTCTTGACATTGCCGTGACGAAGAGCCGTGACAGTCCGGTCGTGTGGACCGGGAAGAATCGCGAGCCAGTCAACGAGACGCTCAGTTCTCGCGGCCGGTTTGATAGGCAGACCGACGCGCTCTGGATCAGGGATGTGACGCCCTACATGCGCGAACTCCCCCGCACCCAGGTAAAGCGCGCAGTGGTTCACTGGTCGATTCTCAGCAAACTTGACTAGTTGACTGAGTGGATGAATCGTGTCGAAGAGGAGAATGTCCCCAGTTCTGAGGCTGTTAATAAACCCCTCGACACTCCCTGTCATGGCGACTGGGTTCGCTGCCATCTGATACTCCTATCGAAAGAATGTCGACCATCTGGCCCGATACTGGAGCTGTGGCTCACTCCGACATCCCTTTGTCGGAACATCAGAACACATCGAATATTGGATCTACAAACGGATACAAAGGCAGTACTGAATTCTCATCCGATCGAGTGGGGATGAGGACGAGGACGCCGAGAGCGATCGCGAAGAGGCAACGTCAGGCTTCGGCCTCCCATTGCCCTAGTTCCGTGGCCGCCTGCGGCTCGCCATGGTCTCGGGCGACGTTCATCCAGGTCATCGCTTCCTCGCGGTTCCCCTCCCGATCCAATAGCCGACCAAGCTGGTAAGCCGCGAACGCGTGCCCCGACTGGGCGGCACTCGTGTACCACTGCTTCGCCGTGTCCGGTTCATTCTCGACAAGATGTTCGGCGAGTTGGAACGCTGCGTCACTATCCTGCTGTTCGGCACCCTTTTGCCACCACTCAATTGCTTCCGACTCGTTGTCCCGTTCGTTCAGCTCCAACCAACCCAGTTGGTATGCCGCGTGGCCGTACCCTTCGTTCGCCGCTTGTTCGAAGAACTCTTCGGCGTCGTCGGTCTTTCCTTCTGTCCACAGGAGATCTCCGAGCCGGTAGGCAGCCTCTGGGTGCCGCTCCGATGCCGCCTGTCGCCACCACTTCTGAGCGCCCTCTCGATCATCATCCTCGTTGAGTATCAGCCATCCGAGTTGAAAAGCGGCCTGGGCGTGACCCGTCTGAGCTGCCAGTTCGTACGATTCCCTCGCCTCATCGGGTCGCGCCTGAGCCCACAATTCCTCAGCCTCCTGGAAGACTGCCTCCGGATCGACATCAACGGGGGCATCGGGCACAGATCGATGCTCCTCTCTCGTCTTGTGCCACGAGTTGATGACCTGGTCGAACTCATCCATCGGCGACATCCTCCCGCATGAAACTCTCGAAATCGACCCCAGACGCGTTCCAGATGTCCCTCGCCTCTTGGATCATTGAATTGAGTACGTCTGGCTCGTCGGTGAACATCTCGGCCAGGGCTAACATCTGCGGGTTCCCCGCGTGACGCTCAGAATGTCGAGCATTGCCGGCCTGCCGTTCATTGGCGCATCAAATGCGGTCCTCAGGCGAGGGAGTTGTTGAGCAAGGAGAACGGTCTCCCGACGACTGAGACTTTTGACCTCGACGCTTAGCGTTCTGTCGATTGCGGGAGGAGGTACCCGCGAAGTGGCGATAATGCGCCCCTGACCTCGGTGATTGGTGAGTGCGCTGAACAATTTCGCCCACCGGGGATCCTTCCACGTGCCGGCATCGGTCAGTAACAACTCGATCTGATCGAATACCAAGAGAACTCCCCGCAACTCCATTGCTTCAGTGACCTGCTCCAGCCACTGCTCGGGGTTAGCAACGCGATCCGTGGTCGCCACATTCAACTTACGAACGAGTTCATCAGCGAGGTGGTTGAAATCCGGTATCACGTCGCCACCATCGATCTCGTCGAATTTGAAGAAAGAAAGGGAACTGAAATCGTCCTGCCGGCCGTGAGCAATCTCGCGAGCGCAATACGACTTGCCGATACCCATTCCCCCATGCAAAAAGACGCCACTCACCCCACTTCCTGACGCAAGCGCCACGTTGACGGCAGCAAGGACGTCAACGCGACCGACAAAGACCTTCGGCTCATCACGAAACCCAGCCATCTTTGGGTTCAGGATTGGTTCTGGCCCAATTCGGTCAGGCGGTGCCAATCGGACATCGGCTGTAAGAGGGGTTCCGAAGACGGCTGGGGTGAACATTGACCTCAAGGGGCTTACCTGCGTCGGAGGTCTGGGCACTGAGTCTCTCAAGGCTGTGGCCGCTGCGCTGATGGCGGAGTGATTGTGTTTCCACATGCTCGTGTAGAGGCCTTGGCTAAAATCTATGCAGAATCGATCCCGCGCCTGATAACGCATCGCCACGACAGTGCAGCCCAGCTTGTCGGCGATTTTTGAGGCCAGGCCATGTTGCACCCTTTCTTCGGTCGCATCCTCGACTTCCTTGTCGCCTACCCCCATAGCCACGAGCCAGGGCTGAGTCACCGATGCCGCTGAGGAGCAGCTCATCAGTGTCACGAGCTTGAGACGGGACCCGGCACCTTCGAGCCAGCCGAGTAGATCATCGGTTTCCACGGGAATGGCTTGACCTGACTTGTTCTCGAACATCAACACACCAGGAGCTCCGTGACCGGATAGGTGGACAATGTCCCACCCTTCAGCATCCCCGAGTGCCTCTTTCAGGAGCTCGGCCGTGGCGCCGTACTGTAGAACCTTGAGATCGATGGCCTTCGACTTTCGCTCGACCAATTCGCCGCGCCATTGAGGCTAACTGGTAGCGCTCCTGTCTCAAGCTGAGCCCTTGTTCGTTGGTAGGCGAAGAGAATGCCGCGAGCATTCGCAATGGTTCGCCCGGTCGTGGTCGTGGATCTCCTCCCATCAGGCGGGACTGAGGCGGAGGAAATTCCACCGGGAAGATGACCCGTCGATCGGCCAGAGAAACACCGCTGTGTGCCTGGTCTTTCTGGAACGCCATGGTCAGCGGGACCTCGACCAGCCAGGCAACTTCGTCGGATGTCTGTTCGACCCAAACGGCAGCTGGAGCGAGCTCAACGAGCTTTTCGGTTATCCGGCCCAGGATCTTCTCGGAGATCCATTCACCCAGCTCGACAATCATTTTCGCCTCGGCCTCTACCCAGGCGGGCCTTGTCCCCAGTGCCTTCCAGGCCCCAGGAAGGTTGCGGAGGCGTTCCCATTGCGGATCGTCCGCATCCAGCTCAACTTTGTGGCGGGCAAGTACTCCGGTCTGATTCACCGAACTGGGTTCGGTGAGTCCGAGTTCGAACTCGCCCTCACCTTTGATGTTTTCCGCCTTCAGTTTGAGTGTCCGCACTGTCGTCAATTTATAGTCACGCTGACCCGTCTACAACTTCGCGGCGCTTGGTGACAGCGGCTCAACGAAGGCGCAGGACGGCCGGTTCCGGGGAGCAATCCGATCCTCAGCTTCGCCCCACGGCAGCAGGCAAACCGGGTGATGCAATAGGCGATATTCCGCATCCATTTGGCCGCTCTCGCCCTTTCTCCCATCAAGAACTCCACATTTGGATCTTCCATAGCCCACTGTTCGCTAATCGATTCCAACAAGACGATAGGCATCCTCGAGTGCAGCAATTTGTGTCGCTGCCAGTTCCGGATCTCCGGCGTGGTAGGTCGCGATTATGTCTCGCATCGTTTGCAAAGTTTCCGAGAACGTTGCCTGGGCCGTCAGCCGCTGAAGTGTCGAGTAATAAAAGGCGGCGAGTTCCTTTGCCGGAAAGCGGTACTGACCATCGGCGTCCCGGGATGTCAACAGATTGTAGGCCGCGAGATTGTGAATTCCTGAGTTGATGTGTACCCCGCCCTCATCCAGACGTGTGACGACGCGGTCGCACCAGTGAGCCGGTTGATTCCGGCGATTTGGATTGCTCAGGTCTCGAAGTGGCTCGCCATCCCTCCCGAGGCCGGGGCCGATCTCCCAATCCCACGCCTCTGGTTCGCTGTCTGGCCCGACTCTGTACCAGTTGTTGATGATCACTCCAAAAATGTCGCTAAAGGATTCATTTAGGGCACCGGTCTCGTTCTTGTAGACCAGACCGGCGGTGTATTGAGTGACGCCATGCATTAGCTCGTGGGCAATGACATCGAGAAACACAGCCAGGCTTTGGTAGTTCCCCGGCGATATCTCTCTCTGACCGTAGAGCATCCGCTTTCCATCCCAACAGGCGTTGACCCACGCAGATCGATATCCCGTCTTCGTACAATTGACTACAGATTCGAGATTCATGCCCCTGCCATCGATCCCAGACCGATGTAAGACAGCCTCGTAAAAGTCGTGAACGTTCGTTGCGTTTACA
Source organism: uncultured Acidimicrobiales bacterium (assembly GCA_963713625.1). Classification (GTDB taxonomy): domain Bacteria; phylum Actinomycetota; class Acidimicrobiia; order Acidimicrobiales; family RAAP-2; genus Bog-756. The sequence continues at coordinate 563,244 of CAVQMN010000004.1, forward strand.
TGTGCTGACACCGCAGCGCGGTTATCGAATTCAGTCGTCGGACTCTCTACGGTGCTCGCGCCATCAGCGTCTCTCGTGCGACCGAAAACGAGGTCAAGAGTGGCGATGCACCTAGACGGATCCAGCATTCTAAAAGTTGACCCCGTCTTGAACCCAAGAAATGCTTGATCCACCCCAAGATCGTCGACCCCGCCGCAACGCGTGGGGGGACCCAGCGTCGGCTGATCAGGATATTCAAACACCACTTCGCCGGTGTGGCCATCGAGGAAGTAAGTCCACGTTGATGGGTGCAAGGGGCTCAGCGTTCCGCGAATATTCGCTAGCGCTTCGCTTTCCTCGTCCCCTTCGGGAGGCGGGTGCGGGACTCCCTCCACGAGGTAGGCCAGTACGATGCGGTCGTCTGTTCCTGGATCCTCGCTGCTCCCATCAAAGAACACGAGCTGAGTGGAGTGGTCCGCAATCCGAGCGGCATCGATGTTTAAATACTCGGCGAGCCGATTTAGCGCTTGTTCCGAGGAAAGCGTTGCGGTAGGAGACATGTCTTCTACGTCGGTCGTCTTCAGGTCAACTGAAACAAGGTCCTGCCCGGCTCCGAGTTCAACAACGATCCTCGAGCCAAAGATCGGCACCCCTTCATGACTCTGAGTGAACCTGATCACGCGGTTGTCTTCTATCGGTGAGTCGGTCTCATCCAGCAATTGCAACTCCGGCCCGGAGATTCGTTCCGGGGGAAGGAGGTTCCTGAAGCCCTCGTCTGCGCCCTCCATGGCTTCCGCCAAATAGAAACGAGCGGCTTCTTCATCGGAGGCAAACTCGTTATCGCCAGCCACTCCCCTCGCGGAATTTATTGCTTCACGGTCCATCCCTGGCTCGACGTGAAAATGGAACGTTTGAAACCTATGGGCCATCTCCGATCATCCTCCTATGGCTAGTCTTGGCGGGATCCCTATTGCCCGGCGGCCGATGGACCTCGTTCGCCCGAGTGCCGGCCGCTCAGACGCCTTGCTTGAACCAACGTTGCTCTGAGGGCACGCGACTTTGCCGCTTTGGCTCATGAGAAGGCCGGGTCCGTGGTGGTCCTCTCGGTCGCTACCACCTTCAACCCTTTCATCCGCCGTTCCACCAACGAACCAACGATACCTGCCCCAGACCCAACATTCTTCGGCGTAGAAGGCGACGGTCATTGGTCGCGTCGCCCTGAAACTGCTAGCGCTCGGCTATCTCGATCAGCCAAGTTGATTTCGGGTTCTTGCTCGGCGCTGGCTGCCGTCCTCGCCCACTCTTCGACCGCACGGCAGAGGCGCTGGCTGGTTACCGCGAGCATCTTCCTCGTCACGGATGGAATAAGAAAGCCGGGATTGTAAAACTCGCTTCTTGTTGACACGAGAAGCTTCATGTCGGTTTCGGCAACTACCGAGGCGGACCTGATGCCGCTATTGAGTAGTGCCAATTCGCCGAAGAAGGATCCCGAGCCCATGCTGTCAATCCGTATGCCATTGCGCCAGACCGTGGCAGTCCCACTGATGATTATGAAGAATTCGCAGCCGGGCTCACTGGCCACCGTCAGCGGTTCACCTGCTCTGGCGCTGATGCTTGTCGTCAGCGCCGCAATCCTTCGCAACTCGCCGTTGGTGCATCCCGAGAATACCGGAACGCCCTTTAGCGTTTCCACTCGTTGACTTCCGCCAAACCGCCTATACATGTTTCTTCTCCTCCTCTGTTCACGAACGGGTTGCTTTTGTTGAAGTCATCCCCGCAGGGTGGGACGGCGGGGTCAAGAATCGCGTTTCGTTGTGACAGCTGTGCCGTCAAGGGACGGCCGCGGCATCGCAGAGTGGCCCGGCGTTGGGTCCCAACCGACCTCGAATGTATCGAGCGGCTCAGGAAGCCCCTTGAGCTCCACGAAACCGAGGGCCCTGTAGGGATAGCCCGCCCGCCGCCCCGCTACCGCCTTGACAACCTGACTCGCCAATATCTTTCCGCTCGAGGCCGAAGAGCACAAGCGAGCCGCTTCCACAACCGGGTCTCCGAAATAGTCGGTCCCTTCCCGAATTACCTCGCCTCCACTCAACCCAACGCGAAGTCCCAGCGGACGCACGGAGGCCCGGTTGTCAATGTCGACGTCACGCTGCATCTGCACGGCGCACTCCAATGCAGCCGAGGCGGTTGAGAACACCGCCATCACACCATCTCCATGGCGCTTCACCTCCGTCCCCCCGGTCGAGATGATTGCTCGGTGCAACGTCGAAAGGTGGCGGCGCAGTAGGTGGTCAGCGGACTCGTCCCCCATTCGAGTCGCCAAGCGCGTCGATCTGACGAGATCAGTAAACAGCACGGTCACATTCTCTTGAACCCGTATCGCCTCGATGTTGCTCTGCGTGTACCCGGCTTCGATCTGGGCGATCCGGATCGCCTTCACCAGGGTCGCGACGAATGGATCGGCGCCGGGTCCGAGGACGCGGGTGACTTCACCCGCGTCCTCTGGAACCGGAGTTGCGCCGTCCAGGCTGAGTCCGCCTCCGTCAACAGGAAGAATTCGCCCCGCCGTATGCGGATGCTCCCTGACGGACCTGTTGCCTGAAACCTCGGCAGCCGAGGCGTCAGTGTCGTCACCGGTCTCAGGCGGTCCGCATGTATCCATGGCCGTCCCTCCTTGTCTCGGTATCTGGCGCCTCTTGAGCCACCCTTTCTTCGAGAGCCATTGATGACGTGATCCGCTTGTGGATTGGTTGTGCGCCGGTTGCATCCGACATAGATCGCCGACTTCCCGGTGAATTTCCACAGCCTGAGGCATCATTCGGCCCAGGCTAAGATCCTCCACAGGCTGAGCACTGGAGCGGCGATGGATTTTCGCCTGCTGGGTCCGTTTGAGGTACACGATGGCGATGGTCCGATTCCCATCGGGGCATCTCGCCAACGCGGCAGTTTTGGCGTTGCTGGCCATTTATCCAGGTCAAGTACTGTCGTCGGACCGAATCATCGACGAGATCTGGGCCGGTTCACCGCCCCCTTCTGCCCTCAAGACGTTGCACGCGTACGTCTCGCGTCTCAGGAGGGCCCTCCAAGCCTCAGTTGACAATGACCCCATCGGAGAGCTGCTCCTCAGTCGCAATCCGGGATACGTCTTGGCCATCAACGATTCCCAGATTGACGCCGTCCGTTTCGAACGAATGGTGGCGGATGCATCGAGCGCCCTTGGAAGCGGCCAACCTGACGCGGCTGCGGATGGGATTCGTGAAGCCATGAGCCTGTGGCGGGGCACTGCACTCGCCGATTTCGCCTATGAACCTTTCGCCGCTACCGAGTCTCAGCGTCTCATGGAGCGCCGAATCGAGGCCGTTGAGCTACGCATCGATGCCGATCTCGCCCTTGCCCGCCACACTTCGCTGGTCGCTGAACTCGAAGGTCTTGTGGCTGAGTACCCGATGCGCGAGCGGCTGTGGGCACAGCTCATGACCGCTCTCTACCGATGCGGGCGACAAGCCGATGCTCTGGGGGCTTATGGACGAGTCCGCCATGCGCTGATCGAGGAACTGGGAATCGAGCCCGGACCTGAACTTCGACTTCTAGAGCGGCAGGTGCTCGAACAGTCGGACCAGTTGGCCTGGCAGCCGGTATCTCGAGAATCGACCGGCAGCGTAGCTACGCCACTCCCCCGAGCCAGCGGCGTCGCCGGCTCGCAAGATCCAGCGATCAACGGAACTGTCCTCGTTACTCCACGGACGGGCGCCGACGTTCTGCCGTTCGTCGGCCGCGACACCCAGCTGGACCGCTTGGCCGAGATCGTGAGCGAAGCGCCAATTGAGGGAATTCCGAGACTCGCCTTCGTCATGGGCGAAGCCGGGTGCGGCAAGAGCCGTCTGCTCGACGAATTCAAGAGTCGCGTGACGAGTGACCGTGTTTTGGCCGTCACGGGGCTGGTCGAGCATGAGAATTCGCTGCCATATGGGCCGTTTGCCGAAATGGTCCGCGGCGTGCTCGACGCGACAGGGCCCGCAGCGCTCGAACGCGTCGGCCATCTTCGGGCCGATCTGGCCTGGCTCTTACCTGAACTCGGCCCGCGCCCGTCGGTGACTGACGGAGACCTCGGAACGGCACGCGCCCGTCTCGCTGAGTCGATACTGCAGTTGCTGGCACGGGCAGGATCGGGTGAGCCGCTCCTTCTCCTCGTCGACGACGCGCATCGGATTGATGAGGGAGCTGTCTCCCTTCTTCACACGTTGCTCAATCGGCGCTGGGCGCGACCCGTTGTGGTCGTGCTGGCGTATCGAACAGAGGCTGGCGGCCGTCGGATGAAGATCGAGGGTCCTCTCGTCGACCTACTGGGCCGAGAGGGGACGACCATCGTTGAGGTGGGGCGCTTGTCAGAGCCGGACCTCGCCGCGCTGATCAGCCGCATTGGAACTGGCGCCCCGGATGCCGACCCAGAGAACGTCGCCGTTCGTCTCCGCCAGCGCACTGCCGGGATCCCTCTTCTCGTTCGCGAGGTCCTTGCCTCAGCCACCGACATCGACGGAGCCATCCCTGATCAAGGCGGACGGCAAAGATCAGTTACTCCGCTGGTGTCGGCCGTGATCGGCCATCGGCTCAACGAGTTGTCAAATGATGCCGTGGAGTTGCTCGAGGTGGCAGCCGTCATTGGCCAGCGATTCGATGTCGAAGTCCTAGCGGCAGTGACAGAGCAAAACCCTACTCGCGTGACCGAGCTGCTCGAAGAGGCGCTCCAAGCCGGCATAGTGGTCGAGACCGGCGAACTGGACGTCTTGGCTTTTGACCATGGCCTCGTCCGCGACGTTGCTGCGGGGCCGGTTTCCGCCAGCCGACAGATCCGCCTACATGGAAGAGCGGCAGCAGTTCTGAATGGGCGCGGTTCGGCCATCGACGCCGCGCGGCACGGCCTTCTCGGCTATAGCGCGATCAGCGCCCAAGATGCGGTGCTATTGGTGCTGCAAGGTGCCGATAGTGCGCTCTCCGCATTGGAGTTCGAAACCGCCAGCCAACTGTGCGTCGAAGCACTGGGCGGCCCCGCTCAGGGGCTTACCCCGGGTGCTCGGGCAGATCTTCTCCTTCGCTTGGGAAGGGCCCAATCGCTCATGGGCCGACTGGATGAGGCAGAGGAGACCTGGGCGAAGGCGGCGGGACTCGTCCGCGGTACCGGCGATGAACGACGTCTCGCCGAGATCGCTATCGGCACTGCCCCTCTGGGCCGTGTGAGCACCGGTTCGTCCCAGTTTCGCTGGGAGTTGCTCAGCGAGGTTTTGGAGCGAATGGGACCCGGTTGGTCCCAGCTCCGTCTGCTCGTCGCCAGCGAGTGGCTGATGGAGGCGGCGCTGCCGCACCGACGGGCCGTCAGCCCAGAATTTGTCGTCGAGGTCGTCAAGGCGGCCAACGAACTCGGAGATCCCTATGCCCTTGCCGCCGCGTACCATATCCGGCACGTCATGGCCCGGGCGCACCGAATGCCCCAGGGCCGGGAGTTGTCCGACCATTTAGTCGAAGTGGCCGAGGGGCTCGGCGTCGGCGAATGGTTGTTCGAAGGTTACCTCGCGAGACTCATCGATACCGCAGCTGAAGCGGACGGGCCCGGAATGGACCGTGCGCTCGACCAGCTCCGCCAGACCTGCGCAACGTACCGTGCGCCCCGAGCCATATGGATTTTTGAGCTAGCCGCAGCCACGTGTGCGCGATTGCGAGGAGAATTTGAGATCGCCGAGGAGCACGGAGCCGCCGCAGCTGAAATCGGTGGGAACCTCGGGATCGGAGATGCCCTGCCTGCTGTCGGGGCAGCGGCGTTCCTCAACGCCTACCACCGCGGCGGCCTGAAAGAGCTCCGGACCGTACTCAGCGACTTCGCCGATCTGGTGCCCGAGGTGGCGGCGTGGAGATTCGGCGTAGGACTCTGCGATGCCGACGATGGTGACTTGGACGCGGCACGAACGACGCTCGTCCGTGGAATGGAGGCATTGCCAGATGAGCCCGAAGAGATCTGGCTGGCGGGTCTGTGCCTAGCGGCCGAGCTCGTGGGCCTGGTAGGGGCGGACGGTTCTACGATCGATCGTCTCAGCCGATTGCTGGTCCCATATTCCGGCCGACTGGCGATTGTCGGCACTCTGAGCAGTGAGTTCGGGCCAACGGATCGGTGTTTGGGGATACTGAGCGCAGCTAGGGGTGATGCCGAACGAGCTGATCACTATTTCGCCTCTGCCATCAACTTTTGCGACCGGCTTGGCGCTCGTCCCTGGGAATTGCGCACGCGCGGTGATTGGATCGTTGTCGACAGATCCGCCGGTCGCCCAGCGCGGCTGTGGTGGAATTCGGTCGAGCCCGAGATGGAGGCGTTGGGGCTCGCCGGATCGATGGAGCGACTACGGCGGAACTTCTGCGGTAGCTGAGTCGGACGCGACTGATCGTCAGGCACGGTTGTGGTGTCCTCAGGCGCAAGGTCCTGCCCTCAGCTTCACAGACTGAGACGTTTCGCACGACCGATGGTGCTCGTGGTTCACTCCCAAGGTATTCATGGGCGTGCACGATCTACGCCAGGACCGATGTCTGGTCACGACCGCCTGCGGGCGCCCGCAGGCTAAACCGCTGAGAGTCTCTCCAGCTCGGATCGGATACCAGCGAGGATCGGTGTGGAGTGTCCCTCGGTACAGCGTCGGTACCAGGACTCGAGCAGCCGGCAACCATTGTCGATCCTGCCGATCGCTTCGTAGAGCCGGGCATACCCGGCCGCGGCCCGGGCCCCGTGCACCGGGTACCCGAACTGATCGGCAAGCTCCAGGGATCGGTCCCATTCCTGGGCTGCTTTGCTCCACGGATGCTCAGGGTCGGCGATGTCGGTGTACGTGCCTGCGTCGGCCTCGTCGAATTTCAGTTCGGCCCGCATACGGTGCAGCGCAGAGTCCCACCACGGCTGCCCGGTATCCTCGGAGACGGACCGGGCCATGTCCAGAATTGCCCAGGTCGTGTCGAGGTCCCCTGCCGCCCGGGTCGCCTCGGCTGCCCGGGCGAGGACGGCGGAGCTACCCCCGCGATTGCCGGTTTCCCCAGCGACGAGCCCTGCCTCAAGAACCGAGTTGACGGCGGTATGGTCACCCTGGCCAATCACCCGTTCGGCAGCCACCCACACCCCACTGATCCCGGCCCAGAGATCGAAGCCTTGCTCCTGGGCGAGGCTGTGGGCCCGTTCGGCGAAGCGCAACGTCTCCGCCGCCTCCCCCCGTTCCCAATGGCCGGTCGACCGAAATGCCCACGCATAGGCGATATTGAACGGCTGGCCGATGTCCTCGGCCAGGTCGACGGCCCGGATCAGCTGCTCGAGGCCGCGGTCCAGATGGCCGAGGATGAGATGGCTCCAGCCGGCGAAGACGTGGGCAGCCACGCCTTGGTCGGTGCCGACGCGGTAACCCAGCGCCTGATGGCGGTCGGGGTGGTACGACGCCAACGCCTGCTCGGCCAGCGCCAGCGACTCCTCGGCCCTCCCCTGAAAGCAGCGGGCCAAGCTCAACTGGACCGCCCCGAGTACTTCGAGGACGTCGTCGTGATGGACATCGGCCACGGAGAGGACCCGTTCGGCCAGCTCCGCTCCCAGTGCAATCTCCCCTCTGTTGATGTAGAAGACCGACAAGCCACCAAGGGAATGCGCCACCCTGAGGTCACTCCCCAACAACTCGCAAAGCTCGCGTGCCCGGCCGTAGGCGGCCTCCAGCTCCGGATCGGAGTAACTGCGGGTGGCAATGGCGGACCCCAGAGCCAGCTGCATTTCGACTTCCACTTCTCGCCCCTCGTCGACCTCAGGCAGGTGACGGGCGAGAGCGATTCCTCGTTGCAGAAAGGCGATCGCCTCACGATGGCCTGAACGTTCGGCGGCCAAGCTCGCGGCCAGTTGAAACTGTTCGACAGACTCCTTGAGCAGACCGGCAGCCTCGTAGTGCCGGGCCACCTCCTCGACCGGGATATTCGAGCCCACGGCGATGCGGGCATTGAGCTCGCGGGCCACCCGCTCATGGATAGTTCTCCGATTTCGGCGCAGGAGCGACTCGTATGCAACCTCTTGAACAAGCACGTGCTTGAAGATGAATCCGTCGTCATTCTGGTCCGATTCAGGACGGACGAGCCCACTCGCCACGACCCGGTCGAGGAAGCCGGCGAGGATTGCCGGATCCATGCCGGACACCCGTACGAGAAGGCTGACAGAGAAGGTTCGGCCGATCACCGCGGCAAGCTGAGCGACCGACTTGGCTGGGCCCAACGCATCAAGCCGGGCCAGAAGCGACCCCTGGAGCGTGCTGGGGATCTCGAGGTCCATCAGGGGCGAGGCCATGACCCAGGCACCCTCGCTTCCGACCAGGAGGCCCGACTCCAGGACGGACCTCTCGACCTCCTCCACGAAGAGGGGTATCCCCGCGGCCGAGGTCACGATGCGGTCGACGACCGGGTCCGGAAGGCGTCGGCCCCCGGCCAGCCTGTCGACGAGCTCTCGGACGTCGTTCTCGCCGAGCGGCTCCAACCAGAGCGTTGTCAGATCGGCCCCTTCCCACGGGGGTTTGAACTCGGGACGTGCCGTGAGGAGGAGCAGAATCGGAAACTCACCGAGTCGGATCAGCAGCAGGGTGAGCGTGTCGATGGTGGTGGGGTCGCACCAGTGCAGGTCCTCGACCAGCATCACCAGCGGCCGGGCCCGACTCAGGGCACAGACCCAGCTGACCAGCACCTCGATCGTCCGCTCCAGCCGGAGTTCGCCGCTCATCGGGGGGAGGGATACCCCGGGGATCCCGAGCAGGGCGGCCACCAGTTCGGCGCCCTCGGGCAAGCTGATCTGCGCGTCGAGGAGCTCCGTTCGGATGCGGGCCACCTTGGCCTCAGAAGTCGGCTCGCTGGCCAGGGAGAGCGAGTTCTCGATGAGCGCCACCAACGGCCGCAGCACGCTCATCTGGGTATATGGGGAGCACGAGCTTTCCAACCACAGGCAGTCGTCGCCCGCGAGGGCACGAGCATGCAGCGCCAACCGCGACTTGCCGACACCCTGCTCACCGGTCATCAGTAGTGCGGTCCCGTTGCCCGAACGGGATCGATTCCAGCAAGAGGACAGCAGATCCAGTTCATTGGCCCGACCGACCAGCGGTGACAGTGGGCCGGTGGCCCGTGTTCGCTCACGGACGCTTGCTCTGCGAATGACTCGGAAGGCTTCCACCGGCAGAGGCACACCCCGAAGGTCGAGCGCACCGAGTGGATCGACCTCGAAGAGACCGCCGACCATGGACATCGTGGCGGCGCTGGCAACCGCCGTGCCGGGTTCGGCCTTCCCCTGCAGCCGAGCGGCGACATTGAGGGTCTCGCCGATGGCCATCGTTGACTTGCGGTCGGCACCACCCATCCTCCCGACCACAGCGGGGCCGCTATGGATCCCGACCCGCACGGCAAGCTTACGGTGCCCGTCGAGACCATCGACGGCCGCCAGTATGTCGAGCGCGGCAGCCACCGCCTGATGGGCGTCGTCGTCGTGGGCCTCGGGCCAACCGAAGCGGAACAACACCCCATCTCCGCTGTAGCCCTCGACTTCCCCGCCATAGCTGCGGGCCACCGAGACGACCCGGTGTTGGTAGGCCTGGATCAGGTCGCTGTATTCCTCTGCATCGGTTGTCGCAGAGAGCTCGGTCGAGCCGACGAGGTCGCAGAAGACCACACTGATCGGGCGTAGCTCGGTCCCGAGAGCGACATCCATCGATTCGGACAGGCCGCCGACACCTTCCTCCTCGGCAATGCGGGTTCCGCACGCCGGGCAGAAGCGGGCACCCTTTGGCAGCATTTGCGAGCAGCAGTCGCAATGTCCGACCATCAGATCGCTCCCGACAAATGCGGACGGGAAGGTGCAGTCGTGCAGCCCAACGGAGGCTGTCGGTGAAGGGGGATCACGCGGCACCTCGCCATTTCGAGCGAACGCTCATCATCGAGCCGTCCGACCCGGTCTCAACAATGGATTCCTTTGCACCTTCCATCCTCCGCCCGCACCACGATGGGTACCGGATTCTACCGCCAGTCTCCTCCGATCGCATCTATCCGCCGCTGCAGACGCGGGGCTTTCAGCTCACACTTCTTCGGAGCTCTTATGCGAAGGTGGAGAAGAAACCGCGCTTCAAACTTCTAAAGCAGTCGGCCTTCTGCGGCTCAAAGGGAGACAGATGCGCGGGCGTCCTCTGCGACGAAGGCTGAAGACAATGGCCTGGCCAGGTTGTCTGGCTACCGATCACAGCCCTGCAACTCCATCTTCGCCGTTCCCTGCGAGTGCCACATGTCTCCAGGCCCATCACGCCTCTCGCTATGCGCCAACGAAAGAGCTGACCATGGGCAAGGACATCCCATGCCAGGCTTCGCCGAAGAGCTTCGGTCGGCGGCAACCTGCCCGTGTGAAGCCTCCCGTTTCGCGGTTCACCGCCACCACGGAGGGATGGGAGGCTCACGGACTCGATGCGAACTCGTATTACACGATCGCCCTTTCCAACGGGCAGCAGTTTGACGTAGAGACGGACTCTACGGGCTCGTTCACCACTACCCAAACACTGACGATCGATGGCGGAACTACTCAGACGTTTACCTTCACTGGGCCACTCCTCGGAACGCAGACGACGATCTACTCGTTTCAGGTGCCGTACGGCTCCTGTTGAGGGACGAGTACGCCCGAGCGGGGTTTCATCTGAAGCAGGGTCTTGAGGTGGCGAATCATGCCTCTCTGATCGTCTGCACTCATGCTCGGCGTTGACGGCCGAGCCCGCGCCAGGCCAGGTTCATTCATCCGGGCCTGACGCGGGATTCGTTGCCGTGGCCTATCGGGCCGCTGCCGGGGTCCTCTGCAAACCCTTGACGTACTCGGCCGTGATGGCGTTGCCACCGATACCCCAGTCCCCACTTTCGACCTCGTCAATCGTGACCCACGTGACGCCGCGCAGGGCTTCACCCTCGATTCCCACCATGGTTTCGGTGAGCTGAGTGATCATCTCCCGCTTCTGACCTGCGTCGAACACACCCTTAATGACCTTCACTTCAACGAGAGGCATCGGTGCCCTCCTTTGTTAAGCGCCGGGATTGGCGATAGGTCCAGTATCCCGAGGGCACCTGCAGGCGGCCTGCCAGGCACTTGTGGTCGTTCAGCTCCCCTTGCAAGTGTCTTGCAAGGAGGCTTGCAATACTGGTTTCATGGAGGCTGGCCTCGACATTCGCGTCCTAGGTGGAATCTCCCTCGTGCGGGACGGCGTACCGGTTCCGGTCGGAGGCCCCAAACCACGGCTGGCTCTCGCCCTCCTGGCAGCCCATCGTGGTTCGGTCGTGTCGACCGACCGGATCTGTGACGAACTATGGGGCGACAGCCAACCCGCCGATCCGGCGGCCGTGTTACAAAGTCATCTTTCCCGCCTTCGGCGACTCCTTCGCCCTGAGGCGGCGATCGTCGCCCAGCCGCCGGGCTACCTCCTCGACGCTCCCGCCGACCTCATTGATGCTGGGCGTTTTGAACTGCTGTGCGAGCAAGCGGCCACCACCTCGGATCCAAAGGCCGCCATCCAACTACTGGAGCGCGCCCTGGCCTGCTGGCGAGGCCCCGCCTTCGACGAGTTCGTCGGGCGCGAATGGGTCACACCTACCGCGGCCAGGCTCGATGAGCGAAGAGCCAAAGCCAGTGAGGATCTCTTCGACGCCCGTCTCGCCATCGGCGTCGACGCCATGCTGGTTGGAGACCTCGAGGCGGCTGTGGCCGAGCAACCACTGCGCGAGCGGCTCTGGTGCCAGCTGATCACCGCCCTGTACCGGGGCGGCCGTGCCGCCGAAGCCCTCCGGCGGGCCGAGGCATACAGAGTTCTCCTACGGGAGGAACTCGGCCTTGATCCCTCTCCCGCATTGCGGGAGCTCGAGGGGCGGGTGCTCAACGACGATCCGACCCTCGCCCGGGGCAACCCCCAGCCCCGCCGATTACCTTCGCGGGGACGGTCCGGCGAAGCGACACGATTGGTCGGCCGCAATCGGGAGTTGGAATCGATCATCATTCTGGTCAGGTCCCAGCGGATGGTTACGCTGAACGGCCCCGGGGGAGTCGGCAAAACCAGACTCGCCAAGCGACTGGCCAACGAGTTGTGGGACGAATTCGACGGGGAGGTCTTCGTCACCGAACTCGCCGCCGTTCATGACCCGGCTTCCACTGTCGCTGCCATCGCCACCGCCACTGACATCCAACAGCGGCAGCATCTCTCCGTTGAGGAGACGCTCGTCGACTATCTGCGATCGCGTCGAGCCTTGTTGGTGCTCGATAACTGTGAACACCTGAGAGCCACCGTCGCCTCGTTAGCCGATCGGTTGCTCAGCTCCTGTCCGACGATCACGCTGCTGGCCACAAGCCGTGAGGTCCTCGGTCTTCCCGGTGAGCAGGTCTGGCGCGTTGGACCCCTCGATGTTCCCGCAGTGGGTTCCGGACCGGCCGCCGTCGCCGAGGCACCGGCCGCCCAACTCTTCGTCGAACGGGCGATCGCGGCCAGGCCCGGTTTTGGCCTGGGCCCCGACAATGTGGCGGACGTCGTGAGCATCGTGCACCGCCTCGATGGAATGCCGCTGACCATCGAGCTGGCCGCCGCTCGAATCCGGGCCATGAGCACTTCGGCGCTGGCGGAGCGACTCGAGAGCGGTTTCGAGCTTCTGTCCGGAGCCCAGCCCTCGCTGGCCCCACGACACCGGACCGTCGAGGACCTGGTGGCCTGGTCCCACGATCTTCTGGATGCGGACGAACAACTTCTCTTCGCCCGATTGAGCGTTTTCACCGGAAGCTTCGAACTCGACGCCGCCGAAGAAGTCTGCGGGGAGGATCTGGGCCTCGTCAACGTGCCCGGGCTGTTGGCCAATCTGGTCGACAAGTCGATGGTCCAGCTCACAGATGAACTCGCCCCTCGCTACCGTTTGCTGGAGACGTTGCGGGAGTATGGGCGGGGCCGCCTGAGCGACGCACAGCAGGGGGACCTACGGGCTCGACATGCACGCTGGTTTCTCGAGGTGGCCGAGAGGTGCGCCTTGGCATTGGCCGGTCCGGAGGAAGCGAACGCCGTCTTGGTGCTCGACCGTGAGTTCGACAACCTTCGCGGCGCCCTCTTGTGGTCCATAGAGCATGCCGAAATCGATGTTGCCCTCCGCCTGGTTGCGGCCCTCCGGGAGTACGGATTTCGCTGCATGCACGCCGAGATGACGGGGTGGGCCGACCTCGCCATGGCCATTCCTGGTGCCACTGGGAACATGCGGTATCCCGTCGTCGTCGCTGTCGCCGCCTACGGCCGATTCGTGCGTGGCGATCTGGAAGGCGCTATCGACCTCGGGGAACGCGCCCTGAGGGCCGCTGAGCGCCTCGGCGCCGATTGTTCCGGCTTGGCCGAGAGGGCGCTCGGTAACGCCTGGTTCTACCAGGGGGATTCTGCACGCGGTCTGCACTGGAATGAACTCATGGTCACTTCGGCGGTGACGGGCTCGGCGGCCCGCCTGGCCCATGCCTATTACATGAGGTCGGTCGCCTTTACCAGCGTGGGGGACAGCGTGAACGGGATGCGATTCGCCGAGATGGCGTGCACTGCAGCCTCCGACTCCGGTTCACCGAGTGCCCGAGCGCAGGCGCTGTACGCCACCGGAGTCTCCCTCACCGCAACCAATCCGGAGGAGGCGACGGCTCTCCTGCAGGAGGCGGCCGACGTTGCCTGCCATGCCGGCAATCGTTGGATCCAGGCCTTTGCCCTCACCGAGGTGCTCTGGCTCGAAGCGAGCCAGGGGCGCCCCCGCGAAGCGCTCCAGCGGTACGCCGACGTCATCGAGCTCTGGTACCGCGGCGGAGACTGGGCCAATCAATGGCTGTCGCTTCGGCACGTATTCGGCATATTGGTCCAGCTGCGAGCCGATCTCGGCGCCGCGACGCTCCACGGCGCTCTCTCTGCTGCTGGCACGGCCTATGCCCTTCCCTTCGGGGTCGCCGATGCCGAACGGATCAGTTCGCTCGTCGACGAACTCCGAGATCGGCTGGGCAGTGCTGTCTTCGCTTCGGCGGTGAGGCGCGGCGCAAGTCTCAATGATGGTGAGATCATCCACTTCGTCCACGGGCAGATCTTCGCATTGAGAAACTAGGACGGCCCCGGGCGTGAACCAACCGCTCGGTGGAGTACCCAGATGGGCTCCATTTCCGCGGCGTTATCCCTGGCGTTCACTCCGTAGGAAGTGCGCCACCACCGAGCATCCCATTGCTACACGATGAGTCGCTCAAGAGAATCGGCCCGACGTTCCAACCCGAGCATCTCGTCTGCTCTCCGGAGCCGGCCCCCGACCACGGCAAGCATCCGTTGGGCCACCGATGGATACGAACGGCACAGTTGATTGAACTCGGCGCGAGTGAGTACGAGCAGACGCATGTCTGTTGCGGCGACCACAGTTGCGGACCGGCCACCTCCGTCGAGAAGCGCCAGTTCGCCGAAGAAGTCGGTCGGAGCGAGCGTCGCCAGCACGACCCCATTCCTTGATGCTGTCGCTGTTCCTTCAACAATTATGAAGAACTCCAGCCCAGGCTCCCCCTGCCGGGCCAGGACCTGCCCGGTGCCGACGTCGATCTCTGTCGAAATAGAGGCGATCTGTCTCAATTGGTCTTTGGTGCAACTCGCGAGGAGGTCCACCCCTCTGAGTAGGTCGATTCGCTCGTCCTTGTGTAGCCGTACCGCCATGGTGGGCGCCCTCCTGGTCCTTTGCCCAGTGTGACGGCTGCCGATTCCGGAGGCAACCAACAAGTGCGACTGCGAGTCGCTCCTCCCACATCGGCCGATCGGACAGAAATCCACGAAATCGCTAGAGTTCGCTTCATGGGAACTGGGGCAGCCCGTCCGAAGCGAGAGTCAGCTGGGCCCGCAGACGGCAGGCCCTAGTGTCGGCTCGTCGGCCCCAATTGAGTAGGGACGAGCTTCGCACACTGCTTGTCGAGACCGGACGAGATATCCTCCGCGAGGAGGGCTTGGGTACCGGCGGAGAGCTGCTCACGTTCAGGCGGGTCTGCGCACGCGTCGAAGCCGAGACGGGCATCCGCATCGGTAACGGCTCCATCATCGGGCGGGCATGGGAGAGCCTGTTCGACTACCAAACCGACGTCTTGGCCACGATTGCCGCCGATGACAGCACGTCGGAAATCGAGGAGACGCTGGATGGGCTTGCGCCAATCCTGTTGAACGCGGATCCATCCTCCGTGGAGTCCCGGTGGTCCACCGTCCGCGAGGTGTGCCGGGTGGGCGCGGCCGCCAACATGGCCGCGCTGAGCCATTCAACGGACTGGTCGTTATGGATCGGCGTCTGGGCTGTGACTTCGGTGGGGACTGCGCCAGCGCGCCGTCGAAAGATCGAGCGTGCGCTCGAACAGTCCTACCTGACAGTGACCGAGCGGATGGAGAGAGTGTACGAGGCTGCGATGGAAATAGTCGGCTACCGAGTCCGCTCCGGTCTCACAATCCGTCAATTTACGATCGCGGTGGCGGCGCTGACCGAAGGTTGCGTTCTTAGGAACCGAGTGGATGGCAAGCAGATGGTTGGGATCATGCGTCCGACCGGACCCAGCGGCCAGCAACAGGAGTGGACCTTGTTCGGGTTGGCGATCGAGGCTCTGGCCGAGAAGTTCTTCGAGCCAGATCCCGCCTGGACACCGCCGGCCACAAGCGCCACATCCGAACCGAACGCATCCGGCCTCTGAAACAGGTCGATCTGCGATCTGCCCTGAGCCACTGATCGGGTCTGACCACCCCGGTCGGGGGATATCCCTATCCCACCTCCAGCGCGAACTTCGCCGTCCCCACCTTTGCCACCTTCGAAGAGTCGGTGACTTTGACCGCAATCGTGTGGCTGCCTCCAACCACCTTCATGGAAGGTGTACCCGAAAGCAGACCGGTTGAACTTAGTGAAAGCCCGCTAGGCAACGGCGAGGTCGCGGTCCATTTGTAAGGAGGCGTACCCAGCTCAGCCTTGAGTTGCTGCGAATAACGGACGCCCCGAGTCGCATCGGCCAGTGAGACGGTGCTCACGCCGAAGCTGATCTCGACCACCCGGTTATTGCCGCTGTCGGCGACGTAGACGTTCCCAGACGAGTCGACAGCGACCCCGTTCGGACCATAGAAGCCGGTCCCGATGGTCCGCTCCGCTCCTGAGACGGGGACCTCGACGACCTTATTGTCTGCGGCATCGGCCACGAACACGTCGCCGGCGGCATCTACTGCCACCGCCGCAGGCCCACCGAAGCCCGAGCCGACAGCGTGCTCCGTGCCCGAGGCTGGTATTTCGACGACCCTCTTGTTGAAGTAGTCCGCAACGAAGACATTGCCCTTGGCGCTCACCGCCACACCAGTCGGACCATCGAAGCCCGATCCGATGGTGTGTTCCGAGCTCGGGGTCGGTACCTCGACGACCCGGTTGTTCCCCCAGTCCGCCACGTACAGCTTGCCGGTCGTGCCGACCGCTACTCCGGCCGGGTTCTTGAACCCTGTTCCTATGGAGTCCTCACCGCCTTGGTGTGGCAGCACCATTACCCGGTTATTACCGAAGTCGGCCACGTACACATCCCCGGCTGAGTCGACGGCGACGGCCGATGGGCCACTGAAGCCCGAGCCGAGGGTGTGCTCCGACCCAGAACCGACCGGAACCTTCACGACGCGGTTGTTGCCGGTATCGGCGACATAGATTCCGCTCGACTTACCGACCGCCACACCCAGTGGATCCTTGAAACCCGAACCGACCGTGTGCTCGTCGGGACTGAGCTTCGTGACCGGCGCTGCCCCTGCGTCACCGCCCACGGCCATGGCGAAGGTCAGGCCGAGTACAACCACCGATGCAATAGGAACGAACTTGTGTAGTTGGCTCTTCAAGTTGCACCACCTTGTCTCCCGTGAGGAACCGCCGTACCGCTATTGACGGCATGGTAACCAAGTGCCCCTTTCAAGTCCATCCGTCTTACAGTCGCATCTTGCACGGCAGGCGTTCCACGTCGGGCGATCGGATAGGGCATCGTGCGAGCGAGAGTCGCACACCGAGCGTTGACGAGCGACCGATGCTCTGATTGCATGAGAAATCCAACCTGGGCGGAGACAGGGCATAGAAAATGAGCGGGAGGCGGGTTTCATCATGGGTAGTGGATTCTGGCCGTCCAGTCGGAGGCGTGCAGGGTGGCGGATCACTGCGGTTGGTGTCATGTTGGTGGGTGCGTCCGCCGTGTCCACCATCGGCTTGAGCGCTCTGCAGGCCGGGCCTGCCCGCGCCGCCGTCGGGGCTCCGTTCTCGTGCTCGAGTGAGGTCGACTTCTTGTCCCAAGGCGACCCCGACACCCAGCTATACGAGGGGACGTATGGGTCCGGAACGGCCACCTATACCGAGCTGGGTTCGGCGCAGCCTGAGGTGTACAACTCCCTGGGCTTCGACCCCACCAACGATTACCTGTACGCCACCGATCTGGACGGTGACGGCAGCGCCGGTACCCCTGGCACCCTCTATAAGATCGACAGCACCGGGACATCGACGTCATTGGGGGTCATAACCGGTTACCCGGTGGCGGCTAGTGGGCCCAGCAACGGTGCCTTCGACGCGTCGGGCAACTACTGGATCACCGGCGGAAACGGCTCGACGACAGCCTACGAGATCAACGTGAACACCTCACCGCCGGAGGTCATCAAGACGTTGACGCTCAGCGCGGCCTGGCAGCCGCTCGACTTCTCGCTCGACGACGGCTATATGTGGGGACTCGACGGCCGGAACCCCAGTGGCGATATCGTCGACAACACCAAATACCTCTACCGTCTCAACCTCTCGACCGGTGAAGTGGACACCTACGCCGCCCCGAGCGCCATCGTCAAGAGCGATGGTGCCGACGCCGGGTATGGCGCGGCACTGACGACCAGCGGCGGCAACCTGAGGTTCTCCAACAACGACACCGGCAACATCTTCGAGATCTCCGTCGCCAATCCTTCAGGTACCCCTACCTTCACGCTGGTGAACCAGTACACGGGTCCCATTGCCGGGGAGAGCAACGACGGCGCAGCGTGCACCGGCACATCCAATGTTGACCTGGGTATCACCAACACGGGCCCAGTCACCGTCGCCCCTTCGGGCAGCATCACCTGGACACTCACGGTCACGAACGATGGGCCCGGCAACAGCTCGGCCTTCTCGGTCAGCGATCCCGTTCCTGCCGGTGTCACCAACGTGGCGACGACCACCCCAGGCTGCTCAGTCGTCGGCAATCAGGTCACCTGTTCCGAGGGGGCCCTGAACAACGGGAGCACCTTCCCCATCACGGTCACAGGGAATGCGCCATCGACCGAGGGCACCTGCCTCACCAACACGGCGACGGTCACCGGCAACGAAGTCGACCTCAATGAGGCCGACAACACCTCCAGCCTGGAGACATGCACCACCGGTATCACCCTGGTCAAGTCGGCCACTCCGACCAGCTTCACAAGAGCAGGCCAGACCATCAACTACTCCTATCTGGTGACCAATACCGGCAACGCGACCCTGGCCAATGTCACCGTTACCGACAACACGTTGGCCTCCTCTGCGATCAACTGCGGGAGTGGTTCCAACGTCATCGCCTCCATGGCCGCGAACAGCTCGGTTACCTGCCTTGCCTCCTACACAGCCACGGAGGCCGATGTGGGGAACGGCTCGATCAACAACACCGGTACGGCTATCGGTACTCCACCAGTCGGACCCAACGTGTCGGCCACCTCCTCGGTGACCTTGCCGTACTCGCAGATCACCCTGGCGAAGTCCGCCAATCCGACCAGCTTCACCGGAGCGGGCCAGACCATCACCTACTCCTACCTGGTGACCGACACCGGCACCACAACGGTGAACGACCTGTCGGTGACCGACCCGATGTCCGGGCTGTCTGAGATCAACTGCGGCGGGACCACCTCGCTGGCCGCTTCGGCCTCGGTCACCTGCACGGCCACCTACACCACCACGGCCAACGATGTCTCCAACCGGTCGATCTCCAACACCGGGACCGTCACGGGCATCGACCAGGACGGCAATCCGGTCGGCGCCGCCTCCTCGGTGACCATCCCGTACTCGGCGACAACGCCCAACGCGCCAACCGCAGTCAAGGCGGTGACGGGTCGAACCACTGCAAGCACCGGTTCGCTCACCGTGACCTACACACCCGGCTCCGATAACGGTGCCACCTTCACCCAGTTCAGTGCCACCTGCACGTCGACCAACGGAGGCGTGACCCGGGCGGGCACCCATAGCGGAGCTACCGCAGCTGCCATTACCGTCAACCGGGTCACCACAAAGAAGACCTACCGGTGCACCGTCGCAGCCACCAACACCGTCGGCACCGGTTCTGCCTCTGTTGCCTCGGCACCGGTCATCGTCGGTTCACCAGCACCACCGACCAAGGTGAAGGTGGTATCGGCCTCCACTACGACCGCCACGGGTTCGTTGACGTTGAGCTTCACCCTCGGTGCCAACAACGGCAGTGCCATCACCAGTCAGACGGCGACATGTGCATCGAGCAATGGAGGTGTCACCAAGACCGATACCCACCACGGCACGAAGGCCGCAGCGATAGAGGTGACCGGGGTGACAACGGCCAAGACGTACACCTGTACGGTCGCGGTCGCCAACGCCCGAGGCAAAGGGCTGGCATCGGCTCGCTCCCTACCCGTTGTCGTCGGGTCCCCGGCCGCGCCGACGAGGGTCACCGCCACACATACGGCAGCCGGGCAGGTCAAGGTGGCCTTCACCCCCGGCCCCGACAACGGCAGCCGGATTACCGGCTTCACCGCCTCGTGCACATCCAGCGGCGGTGGCGCCCCGGGTGCGGGGTCTGGGAGGGCCAGCCCACTTACGGTCGCCGGCCTAACGGCTGGTGACAGCTACAGGTGTTCGGTCACGGCAACGAACGCACGGGGTATGAGCCTCGGCTCGGCTTCGTCGGGAGCAGTAACCGCGTAGCTCGCCGGCTCGTGAAAATCGTCTCTGGTGGGCGCCCCGCCGGTGCCCGGTCAGGGAGTCCGGTATTCGAGTCTCCCCACCCTCTCTCGTGTGCGGTCCCTGCCCTCCATCTTCGCTTCGGCAGTGAGCCGCGGCGCAAGCCTCAATGATGGTGAGATCATCCACTTCGTCCACGGGCAGATTTTCGCATTGACGATCTAGGTTCCCCTTGACCTCATGAACGCCGGTCACCCAGGTGATGACCAGGGATTTTGTGGATTTAGTTGCTAGCGCAACATCGGGTGAAATCTCGGACGCAATCGAGGTTTGGACAGGGCCGGGGCAGGGAATAGGTGAGGGCAGGGGGCGGTAGAGGCGGATCTGGGGGAACAGGGGGAGTCATGGGGACGCAGAGGGCGGGATGGCGGGGGCGGGCACTCTGTGTCCTTCCAACCGTGAGCGCGGTCGCACTCGGAACATTGGTATTCGTGCCATCGGCCTATGCCGCGGTCACCGCGCCAAGGGCACCGACCCGAGTCGCCGCCACCCCGGGCAATGGTTCGGCGGTCGTCAGGTGGGCACCTCCGGTGAACAACGGCGGGAGTTCGGTCACCGGCTACGTGGTCAAGTCGAGTCCGGGGTCCAAGACCTGCAAGACGACCGGAGCCAAGAGTTGCACAATCCGGGGGCTCAGGAACGGCACCAACTACTCAGTGAAAGTGCGAGCCCGTAGCCACGTGGGATTGGGTGCGGTCTCGGCCCAGGCCACGGTCAAGCCTGGTGTGCCTCTGGCCCCCAGGGGCGTGCGGGCGACTGCCGGGAACGCACGGGCCACGGTGAGCTGGACCGCCCCGCCCAATAACGGAAGCGCCATCAGCAAGTACATCGTGAAATCGGTACCCGGGTCCAAGACGTGCACGAAGCGCGCTACCACCTGCACGGTGATGGGACTCAGGAACGGCACTCACTACCGGTTCGACGTGACGGCCACGAACGCCAGGGGAACCGGGGCCGCATCGGCACTCTCCAAGTCGGTCACCCCCCACCTTCGGGCTACCCTCACCATTACGGCGACCAATGGGAGCCAGACCTACGGTGGCGCGGTCCCCACCATCTCGCCCGAGTATTCGGGCTTCGTCGACGGCAACACCCCGGCGGACCTCACCAAACTCCCCACGTGCGTCCCGGGCACCTCGAGTTCGTCCCCGGTGGGCACGTACACCAGCTCGTGCTCCGGAGCGGTCGATCCCAAGTACACGATCATCTACGTCGAAGGCACCACCACAGTAAAACCTTCCACCCTGACCATCACCGCCACTAGCGGGATCCAGATCTTCGGTGGCCTGCTCCCCATCATCTCGGCCCAGTACTCGGGCTTCGTCAACGGTGATATCCCGGCTGGCCTCACCTCCCTCCCCACCTGCGTGCCGGGCACCACGGGCTCGTCTCCGGTGGGCAGCTACAGCAGCTCGTGCTCGGGAGCGCTGGACCCCAACTACACGATCGTCTACGTCGACGGGACGACCACGGTCGATCCGGCCACGCTGACCATCACGGCGACGGATGGGAGTCAGATCCTCGGCGGCCTCCTGGCCACCGTCTCCGCCCAATACTCGGGCTTCGTCAACGGCAACACCCCGGCTGATCTCACCACTCTCCCCACCTGTGTCCCGGGCACCACGAGCTCGTCTCCGGTGGGCACGTACACCAGCTCGTGCTCAGGAGCGGTCGACCCCAACTACATCTTCGATTACGTCGACGGCACGACCACAGTCAACGGCATCACCGTCAACCCAACCCTCATCATCACCGCGACAAACGGCAGCCAGACCTTCGGCGGCCTGTTGCCCACCATCTCAGCCCAGTACTCGGGCTTCGTCAACGGTGACACCCCGGCCGACCTCACCACATTGCCCACCTGTATCTCGGGCACCACCACCTCGTCACCGGTCCTCGGCAGTTACACCAGCTCCTGCTCCGGAGCGGTCGACCCCAACTACACCATCGTCTATGTCGACGGCACCACCACGGTGAACCAGGCACCGCTGACCATCACCGCGACGAATGGCAGCCAGACCTTCGGCGGCCTGCTGCCCACCATCTCGGCCCAGTACTCGGGGTTCGTCGCCGGCAACGCGCCGGCCGACCTCACGTCCCTGCCCTCCTGCGTCTCAGGCACCACCAGCTCCTCACCGGTATCGGGCACGTATCTGACCTCGTGCTCGGGAGCGGTCGATCCCAACTACACCATCAACTACGTCGGCGGGATAGCCACGGTCAGCCCCGCCCTCCTCACCATCACCGCCACGAATGGGAGCCAGACCTTCGGCGGCCTGCTGCCCACCATCTCGCCCCAGTACTCGGGCTTCGTCGCCGGCAACACCTCGGCCGACCTGGCCAGCCTGCCCACCTGCATCCCGGGCACCACCACCTCGTCACCGGTCCTCGGCAGTTACACCAGCTCCTGTTCGGGAGCAGCCGATCCCAACTACGCCATCAACTACGTCGGCGGCACCACCACCGTCAGCCCCACCCTCCTCACCATCACCGCCACGAATGGCAGCCAGACCTTCGGCGGCCTGTTGGCCACCATCTCGCCCCAGTACTCGGGCTTCGTCGCCGGTGACACGCCGGGCGACCTCACCTCCCTGCCCTCCTGCGTCCCGGGCACCACCAGCTCGTCGCCGGTCCTGGGCGACTACCTGAGTTCGTGTTCGGGAGCAGACGACTCCAACTACACCATCAACTACATCGACGGCACCACCACGGTGAACCCGGCGCCTCTGACCATCACCGCCTCCAGCGGAACCCAGACTTTCGGCGGCCTGTTGGCCACCATCTCGCCCCAGTACTCGGGCTTCGTCGACGGCAACACCTCGGCCGATCTGACCAGCCTGCCCACCTGCATCCCGGGCACCACCACCTCGTCACCGGTCCTCGGCAGTTACACCAGCTCCTGTTCGGGAGCAGCCGATCCCAACTACGCCTTCACCTATGTAAACGGCAGTACAGCGGTGAAGCCGGCGATCCTGACCATCACCGCCTCCAGCGCGACCCAGACTTTCGGCGGCCTGCTGCCCACCATCTCACCCCAGTACTCGGGCTTCGTCGCCGGCAACACCTCGGCCGACCTGGCCAGCCTGCCCACCTGCATCCCGGGCACCACCAGCCTGTCACCGGTGCTCGGCACCTACCTGAGCTCGTGCTCGGGCGCAGCGGACCCCAATTACACCGTCGACTATGTCGATGGCACCACCACGGTGAGCCCGGCCCTTCTCACCATCACCGCAAATCCGGAGGTCAAGCTGGCCGGCAGCCCGGACCCCGCACTCACC
Source organism: uncultured Acidimicrobiales bacterium (assembly GCA_963713625.1). Lineage (GTDB taxonomy): Bacteria > Actinomycetota > Acidimicrobiia > Acidimicrobiales > RAAP-2 > Bog-756. Next base: position 586,547 of record CAVQMN010000004.1, read on the forward strand.
TTCGTGGCCGTCGGTCTGATCGGCACGAACACCACAACCGGATCCCTGACCAGGGCCCCGGGTGAAGCGCCTGGCGTGTACGCCATCGAACAGGGCACGCTCACCGCCGGGCCCAACTACACCATCGTGTTTGTCGGCAGTGTCCTGACGATCCTGCTCTGACCACGGCCCTCCCGGGGAGGATCCGGAGCTCACCGGATTGGCTGGCCCCTCGGGGCACCTGCCGGGCGGTCGACCTCCCTCGGACCGAGACCACCTCATCAAACTTCGGTGACCCGAGCCTCAGCTGCGTCAGCTGAGGATGCCGGATCTCGAGGCTCAGAGAGAACTGGGTGATCATCACACCAGCGGATGCTTCGCACCGTCGGACCACGCTGAGCCCGGATGATCAACGGCAACCGGTGCCGAGAGCTACGTGCTCTGCGGCTCGAGTGCGAACGGCGGATAGTCGTCCGTGAGGAGCAAGTAGTAGGTCTCAACGCGTAGATACCAGCGCATGACGTTGAGGACGAAGGTCCGCAATCCTTCGGGCCACCGGCCGGTGAAGAGCACGGCGAAGAACGCGATCACGATGACCACCGCCGAGCCGAACTCCAGCACAGCCAGGACCAGCACTTGCGGAATAACGAGGATAAATCGGAAACCGACGGTGAGGCGGTTGCGATCGGCCAGTTGGGGCCGGAACTCGACGCTCACGCGGGGATCTTCACCGGTGTCGGTGGGTGCCATCCCGAACGTGAAAGGTGGGTACTCCTCACGCATGAAGATGAAATAGGTATAGACACGGAGCTCATATCGCAGGTACATCGCCTGGATGTTGGCGAAGCTTTCAGGGAGCTCGCCCGTGAAGACGATCACGAACCAGGAGATGATGCCGACAACCTGCGACAGGATCCGCAACCCGTAGAGGATCACGAAATGCGGAATGACGAGCAGCCAGTTGACGAGAGGTCGCCAGTTGGCGACCTTGTCCGGAGCATCGAAGCCGAAAGCCGCCGGGTAGGAGGCGTTTACTTCTGGCATGTGCGTCTCCTCGGATTTCGCGCTCCACAGAGAACGCTAGCGGCTCGCACCCGACGCCGCCCGGAGTCGACGCACCGCAATCGCCCATGGGTAATGTGATCGAGGTCAGTCGCCGTGTCGGAGCAAGGCGGCGGATCCCTGTCTCAACGGACACGGCGACTGACCCTTGGACTGAGCGTATCGACAACCTGGGTTGCATGCAACCATGGTTGCTCCCTACTGCTCTGCCCGGGCTTCTTTGGCGTATCGAGAGGCCATTTGCCGCGAGAAGCCCCACATGCGGGCCAGTTCGTTGATCGAGACACCGTGGTCAAGGGCGGAGCGAAACGATGCGATGCGAGATTCGCGTCGACGCTGCTCGAGCAGAAAGAGGGCCTCACGGAGATCCTCCCGCTCTTCGGACACGTGAGCGGCCCTCACCGCCTCGGTGTAGTCGACCGCCACCTCACGGACGCTTATCGCCCGCCGAAGAGCTTCCTCCCGACATTCGAGCAGTCGACGCACGTTCTGCATCGCCTCGATAACCAGCTCGACAGACCTTATTGCTGCTTTGTCGTTCTCCGATAGCACCATCACAGCATATTGGGGATCGTTCGATGGCGCCTGCTACCGCGGTCGGAGGAGTCGCCATGCTCGTGGCCTGGCGGGTCCGGTCGAACGGTCCACGTGGATGCGTGGCCCGGGCCTCTGCGGCCGCGAGGAACGCTCACCTTGAGTACCAGTGCTGTGCCCTGCACGGCAGTGCCTCGCCGCCGTAGAGTCGGGCATGATCATCGTTTCAGGAATCATGACCGTCGACCCTTCGTCCCACGACCGGATGGTGGAGCTCGCCCGCACCGTGTCGGCCGAATCCCTGAAGGAGCCGGGGTGCCGCGCCTATGGCCTCTGGGCAGACCCGGACGTCCGAGGTCGGTTCCGGATCTTCGAGGAGTGGGAATCGCAAGAGGCGCTCACCGAGCACTTTGCCACGCCGCATTTTGCGGCCTTTGGCGGCAGCCTTGGCGACCTCGGACTCGCCGGCATGGACGTTCACCGCTACATCGATCCCGAGGTGGCGGACCTGTTCTGACCGTGCCGGCCTTCGGGCCTTCCCACTAAATTGGAAGGCACCGCTGCGACGGTCAGGACCGCGACCGGGCGCACTCGGTTCACCAGTTCCAGTCCCCGGGCTAGAGGTCAAGCATGATGCGAGTCGGCATTTCCATCGGAACCGTCTTTTCGACCGACGAACCCGGCGGTGACCGGGCCGGACCTCGGACGGTGCTCAGCCAGGCGCAGGCCGCCGCCCGGGCCGGCCTCGACACGTTGACGCTCGGGGACCACCACTCGACCGGTCCGGCAGGGTATGTGCAGAACGTGCCGATGCTCGGCCGCATTCTGGCGGAATGGACCGCCCACCCCGTCGGCTGCCTGTTCCTCGTCCCCTTGTGGAATCCGGTGTTGTTGGCTGAGCAGGTCGGGACGCTGGCGGCCATGGCCTCGGGACCCTTCATTGTCCAGACCGGCCTCGGGGGCGGCGAGGGCCAGTTCCGGGCCATGGGTTCCGACCTGGGTCAAAGGGCAACCCGCCTCGAGGAGGGCATCCTGGTCGCCCAGGCTTTGCTGCGGGGCGAGACCGTGAATTCGGACCTCTTCGCCATTGCCGGGGCCAGAATCGCCCCCCTCCCGCCCGAGGGAACAGAATGGTGGATTGGCGGCGGAGTACCGAAGGCGATTGACCGGGCCGCCCGGCTCGGCGACTGCTGGTACGGCAACGCCGATCTCACCCCCGATACTGCCGCCCGGGATATCGACATCTATCGGGCGGCATGCGCTGGCCACGGTCGCCGGCCGGTCCGCATCCCCATTCGAAAGGATGTGTTCATCGCCGAAAGCCGGGTCGAGGCCGAGCGGGTGGGCGATGCGCTGGTTGCCGGTGGCTACCGAGGGTTCGATCGGACGGCCGTCGCCTACGGTGATCCCGAGCGTGTCGCCGACCAGCTTTCCGTCTTCGGCGATCTCGGATTCACCGACGTCATCATCCGGACCATGTCGCCACTACCACCCGAGATCGGCCCCGAAGGTGCCTCCCGGTCGGTCGAGTTGGCCGGCGAGGTTCGCGCCCTTTTGGCCTAGCTCGCCCGCATATCCGCCTAGCGCAACCCCCGCCGATGAGGGGTTGCGCCTCGGACTGCGTCTCGTTCCGGCTCGGGGCGTGTCAGGATCATCGAGCCTCGGGAATGAGGCAGCCAGCATTTGCCAGCCACAAGGGAAGAACGACAGCTATGGAGCAGGACGACAACGCAGAGGGCCTCCCGATCGACCAGCTGCGGGAGCGCTACCGGCTGGAGCAGCAAAAGCGCCTGCGTCCGGAGGGGATGGCCCAATGGCGTGAGCTGAAGGGTGAGTTCGAGGACCTCGACCGGGACCCGTTCGTCGAGCCCGGCTTCACCCGTGAACCGGTGGTCGAGGAGACGACCGTCGTGATCGTGGGTGGCGGCTTCGCCGGGATGCTCACGGCGATAGACGTCGGAAAGCACGGGATTGACGACTTCCGGATCGTCGAGAAGGCCGGCGACTTCGGCGGCACCTGGTACTGGAACCGGTACCCGGGCTGCATGTGCGATGTCGAATCGTATACGTACCTTCCGCTACTCGAGGAGACCGGATTCATGCCCTCCGAGCGCTACGCCAGCGCCACGGAGATCTTCGAGTATTCCAAGCTTCTGGCCCACACCTTCGACCTGTACCCCCATGCCCTCTTCCAGACAGATGTGACCGGTGCCGAGTGGGACGAAGGAGCCCGGCGTTGGCTGGTCACGACCTCCCGAGGCGACAGACTGTCGAGCCGCTTCGTGGTGCTGGCCGGGGGCATCCTCCACAAGGCCAAATTGCCGGGGATCCCCGGGATCGCGGACTTCGAGGGCAAGGCCTTCCACACCAGCAGGTGGGACTACAGCTACACCGGTGGGAGCCCCAGTGAGCCCATGGACGGCTTGGCAGACAAGCGTGTCGGCATCATCGGCACCGGGGCCACCGCCGTGCAGGTGGTCCCTCAGATCGCCCGCGTGGCCAAGGGGCTCTACGTTTTCCAGCGGACCCCCGGGGCGGTGGGCGTCCGCGACCAGCGGCCCACCGACGCCGAGTGGTTCCGGAGCCTCGAACCGGGCTGGCAGCAGAAACGCATCGTGAACTTCACCGAGGCGGTGACCGGCGCCCAGCCAGAGGTGGACCTCGTCCATGACGGATGGACCGAGGTGATGTGGGTCGACACCCGGGGGAACGCGGCATCGGAGGAGGAGGCCGAGGCGCTCGAGCGATCCGACTTCGAGACCATGGAAGCGATCCGCCACCGGATCGACGAGATTGTCCGGGACCCCGACACGGCTGAGAAACTCAAGCCTTACTGGGGCAAGCACTGCAAGCGGGTCTGCTTCCACGACGACTACCTCCCGGCCTTCAACCGGCCCAACGTCCATCTGGTCGACACCAATGGGCGAGGTGTCGACAGACTCACCGCTCGCGGCCCGGTGGTCGACAATGTGGAATACCCGGTGGATCTGCTCATCTACGCCTCCGGATTCGAGGTCACCACGGATCTGCACCAGCGGCTCGGCTTCGACCCCGTCGGCCGTGACGGGGTCAGGCTCTCGGAGCGGTGGGCCGAGGGCGCCCACACGTTGCACGGGGTGCTGGCCAGTGGGTTCCCGAACCTGCTCTTGATCAGCCTCGTCCAGGGTGGGTTCGGCACGAACTTCTCACATCTTCTCTCCGAATCGGCCAAGCACGTGGCAAGGATCGTGGAGACCTGTGTCGAACGGAACATCGAGGTGATCGAGCCCGAGGAGGCCGCGGAGGACGAGTGGCTCGAAGTGCTCCACGGCGTCGGAGTCGGTGGCGCCCGCTACTTCCAGAGTTGCACCCCGAGCTTCTACAACAGTGAGCAGCAGGCGATCGACGTCAGGGCGGCCCGGAATCTCACCTACTCCGGAAGCCTGCTGGAGTACATCGGCTACCTCGAGCGGTGGCGTGAGGAACCCGATTTTGTCGGCGTCAAGGTGCAACGAGCAGAGCCGGCGGAGAAGGGGTAGCCCACAGGTAACCCGACCGTGACGAGGGGCGGTGCTGCTTCAAGCGTGGTGACCGACCTGGGATACGGAACAGCTGCTTACGCGCTGGTCGAGCATTGCGCCCCACCGACCGTCACGGTGATGGCCTCGCCTGCACTCGTGTGGTAGAGGCGGATGGTCGCCGACCCGGACCCGTCTGTGTACTCACTCCAGGTGTCGTTGGCATCCGACGCCGTCGCCCTCTCGTCGGGCTGATTCGACATGACCGACACGTCGTAGTCGTCGGGGTATCCATCGTTGGCCGGTGAGGCAGTGGCGGTGCACGACAGCCGTCCGCTCGTGGCCCGCTGACTGGCGCTGGGCGCACTGGCGGAGGCCTGAAACGGGGTCGCTCCTGCGAAATCGGCGCCGACCGTCTGGGAGACGTTGCCGAGGAGGGCGGGGTTGGTGGTGATGATCCCGAGCTCCCGGTTGTCGTCGAGGCTCGACGCCGAAAAGTTCTGGCTGCCGAGGAACATCGACGTCCCGTCCGCCACAACGACCTTGGCGTGGATGTAGAGCGGACCGTCGCTCGGGTAGGTACTCACCTTCACCCCGGCATCGACCAACTGGGTGAAAGCGTCGGCCCACGACGGCGAGTTGGTCATGACCACCTCCACCTTGACCCCTCGCCGCGCCGCGCCCGCCAGGGCACTGGTCACGGTGGAGTCGTCCATTTCCTCGCTCTCGACGAGCAGGGAGGTCCGGGCGGAGTCGATGAGCGAAACGATGGGGCCCTCGGCCCCTGGGGACCAGACGAGGTCGAGGCCGCTCGGACCCGCGGCCGGCGGGTCGGACCCACTCCAGTCCTCGTTGAAGACCTGTTCGATGGCGGCCACATCCTGGGCATCGGACGTGATCACGGCGAAGTCCCGGGACGTCGGGTAGAAGACACTGGTCAGGTTGAGGGTCATGATGGCCGAGGTCCGGCCATCCACGGTGATCGTCTTCTGGTGGAAGATGGTTCCCGCCGGCGCCCAGCGGACCTGCACTCCGCCGGCGCGGAGCGAAGCGAAGGCTGCCTGGTTGTAGGTGCGCTCGTCGTCGCGGTCGAGCAGCACCCGCACCGTCACTCCGCGGTGGGCGTCGGCCGCCATGATGTCGACCGCCATCGGATCGGAAAGCTCGTACATGGTCATGTCCAAGGTGTGCCGGGGACTCGACATCAGTGAGTAGACGGGCTCCATCCCCTGGTTGGGCTCGGTGACCAACGACCAGCCGGCCGGCCCAGGTCGGGCCGGGGTCGTCGTCGACGTGATCTTGGACGCTGCGCCCGACGTGGACGTCTCGTGTGATGGCGTCCCCACCTTCGCGGTCGCCGCCGAGTGGCCGTGGGCGTCGGCGGCCGGGCCGTTGGCACTGCAGGCGGAGAGCAGCACGGCGGCCAGGGCTCCGATCATCCAGGCCCGTGGCCTGCGTGGTCCTCCCCAGGGCTTCATCAACTGGGCTTCACGATATCGACCGTCCGGCCTCAGGTCGCGAGCGACTCATACAGGGCGGAAATGAGGGCTCGATTCCTGGTGCTCTGCCAGCGCGGGATGACGTCGTTCATCACATAGCCGAAGGCGACACCAGCTTGAGGATCGGCGAACCCCACCGCACCACCTGTTCCGAAGTGGCCGAAGCTCTTCTCATTCGGCCCGAAGGGCCTTCGGGAGGTGGTCGGGGTGAATCCGAGCCCGAACGTGACGTCCTCGCCCAGGACAGGACAGAAACCGGTCGACTGAGGCGCCGTGGCCTCAGCCAAGAGGTCTGCCGAAAGGAGGCCGGGTCGGGCCATGAGTGCGGCATAGAGGCGTGCGACACCCCGGGCGGTACCGTGGCCATTGGTCGACGGAATCTCCGCACTCCGCCATTTCTCCGTGTTGACGACACCGACCGAGGAGTAACCGGGGGGATTGAAGTAGCTCATCATGGTCATGAGTTCATCGCCGGCCAGATCGCCAAAGTCGATGTCAATGGTCGTCGACCCGTGCCACACGATGTCGGCGCATCTCGCCCGCAGTTCCCGGGGGACGCCGAACCAGACGTCGGCATCCAGCGGGTCGGCGAGCGATCGGAGCAGGTCGCCACCGGTCTCCCCACTGACACGGCGCACGACCTCGCCGATCAGGTGACCGTAGGTGTTCGTGTGGTAGGCGTGCCGGGCCCCCGGCTCCCACCAAGGGGCAGTCGCCGCCACCGCGTCAGCCATCCGCCCCCAACGCCACAGGTCGGAGTTCGTCATGGACTGTCGGATAGCCGGGACTCCAGCCCGGTGGCAGAGCGCCTGGCGCAGCGTGACGACATCCTTGCCAGCGGCCGCGAACTCCGGCCATACCGATACGAGCTGATCGTCCAGGTCGAGCAGCCCCTGGTCGACAAGACGGAGGGCGAGGAGAGCGATGATGGCCTTGCCGACAGAGTAGAAGTTCACGAGCGTTTCGGGGCGCCAGGCGACCGTCCGTCGGGCATCTGACCAACCACCCACGAGGTCGACGGTGGTGCGGCCGTCCACGATGATGCACACTCCCGCTCCTACCTCTCCCCGATCGGCAAAGTTGCGCACGAACTCGTCGCGGACAATGCCAAAGCGCGGATCGCAGGTCCCGCTGATCGGTGGGTCCACGAGCCAAAGTCTCCCACTCACCCCAGCCCCGGCCCGACAGCACCTCGCGGAGGGTGGCGGCCACGCCCTCGGATGCGCCGAGCGATCGCGGATGGCCCGACCGGAACGACAAGCGAGAAAACCCCTACAGTCCGATGCGCACCCTGCCAAGAAGCGCGCACCGAACTGCAGGGGCAACTGCTGGGACCGGAGTCGGATGCATGCGAACTGCTCCGCTCGCCGAGCCCCAAGATCAGGGGAGTAAGTGCTGTGGCAAGCATGACACAGCGGTCGTGGGAGGGCTGGGATTCCGGCGCGTTGCCGGGCACAGCTCTCAGCCATCGCCGCCGTTGGGCTGCGTGCCGGCTACTCGTCCTCGGCTTCCAGGACGGTGACATCTTCTTCCACGGCGTGAAGCTCGCCGTCCTCCCCCACCACGGAGATCGTCTCGTCGACGACGGCGTCGCCTTCAGGAGTGATGACGGCCACCGTCTCATCGGAGGCAACGATCTTTCCATCACCGTCGACGGCGACCACCAGATCATCGATGACGAGATTTCCGTCATCGTCGACGGCACCGGTCTCGACCTCGACGACCTCCAGTGCGCCGTCACCGGCCCGTCCGGGGTCGGTCCCGCCTCCGGAGCGCTCCCGGGCGGCCCTGTTCCGGCGCGCCACCCCGACCGCCACCAGAGCGCCTGCACCGAGCACAACAACAATGATTCGCTTCCGTCTCATGACGCGATCACCTCCTTCCCCATTGTGACCGGCTCCGACAGCCACCACCAATAGGGGCTCCGGGGCTCGTGCTCCTGGTGGGCTCCGACGGTGCCGAGGGCCGGCCCTTCACTCCACTCGTCGTGCGCCGGACATTGTGAGAGCATCACTCCCGTCGAGTAGTTGCGTATCGAGACAGGGGAGGACTTCAGTGTCAGCTGCGCCATTTTGGGTCGTTCGACCGTGAGTTCGTTCAAGAACCCGGCTTGGCTTCCATTCTCGGTGAGCGAGGCAGCCTCCGCCGGCGACGCCACCGGCCAGGATCTCGATTCCGGTCAGGCCTGGAACGATCTGCTGGACCGGCTGAGACACACCGGCGAAATCGTGCTCTCCGACGCGGTCCCGAGCGACCCGGTCGACAGGGCCTCCGGCTTCCGTCACCTGCTCGTCCTCCTCGGTGTGGGCATCGATGAGCTTCTACGACGAGGTCTGGACAAGGTGCCGGCGGTGAAGCCCTCGGGCATGGACGCCGCCTACAAGTGGGGCATGGAGTGCCCCGATTGCATCTATGTGGGCTCGGCGCTCCGAGGCGGCTCCACCTACCGGCTGTGGGGCAACCGGGGCACGGCACGGTATGTCGGACTGCAGATCATGGCGGGCATGGGATCCACGGCGAACGCCCTGATCGACGAGTTCGAGCTGGGCCCGGACGGGGAGTTCGAGATCATCCTCTCGGCCGAGCCGCACGAGGGCAACTGGCTCCCCCTTGATGACGGCGCCACCATGCTGGTCGTTCGTCACTTCTTCTACGACTGGGAGCACGAAGTCCCCGTGACCATGTCCATCGAGACCCTTTCGGGTCCGGCCGAACTCGTGGAACACCCACCGGAGGAGCCGAAAGCAGCCATGGCCCGTCAGGTGATCGCTCTGGGTGACTTCGTGGAGGAAAACCTCAACTTCTTCCTGGGGTTCTCCAATCCCGAAGCGCCCAACACGTTCCTCCCGCCCCTGGACGGAACGGCCATGGGGGCCGCGGCCGAAAACCGTCCCGTCATCGGTTCGTGGAAGTTGGCCCCCGACGAGGCGCTGATCATCGAGGTCGAGCCGCCAGAGGGCCTGTACTGGAGCTATTCACTGGGGAACATCTGGTGGGAGACGATCGACTACGGCAATCACCAGTCGAGCCTCAACGGCTATCAGGCCACGGTGGACGATGACGGGAAGGTCAGGGTGGTGGTGGCCCATCAGGATCCGGGTGTGGCCAACTGGCTCGACACCGCCGGGCACAGCGAGGGTCCGATCATTCTGCGTTGCGTCCGCACGGAGACCGCCCCGGTGCCGACCACCAGCGTGGTCCCGTTCGACCGACTGGCTGACGAGTTGCCCCCGGGCATCCGACGGGTGTCCCCGGGCGAGCGGGCGGCCGCCATCGAGATCCGCCAGAAGGCCGTGAGCAGGCGGTTCTCCCGGTGAGCCTCGACGTCGACGAGATCGAGAAGGACGCCCGGGCCCAGGCCGGCCTGGAGGATACCGGCGGTGACTACTACCGCGAAGGGCTCGAACGCCTGGTCACGTCGATGAACGAGGAGGGTGGGCTCACCGAGATGGGCGAGGCCATGCAGCAGATGCGCCTCAGCATGCTGCTGGCCGCCCGGCTGGGGGTCGAGGAGACCTACCGGCTCCACCCCGAGATAGACGACGAGGTCGTCGGAGGTCCCGTGTTCGTCATCGGCCTGCCGCGGACCGGCACCACCGCCCTCAGCCAGTTGGTGGCCGCCGACCCGCAGTTCCGGTCGCTGCGGACGTGGGAATCCGGATCGCCGGTCCCGCCTCCGGAGAAGGACACCGAGCACACCGACCCCAGGATCGCCGCCACCGTCGAGGGCATTGCCATGATGAACGAGGCCTTCCCGCTCATGCAGACCATGCACAACACCGAAGCCACCTCGGCCACCGAATGCCAGGACCTCATGGGCATGAGCTTCCGGACGGTGCACTTCGACGGTTTCGCCCGGGTGCCGTCCTACCTCGAGTGGGTCATCGACACCGACATGGAGGAGACCTACCGGTACCACCGACGGGTGCTCCGCCTGCTCCAGTGGCACTGCCCGCCCACGTTGTGGCACCTGAAGACCCCGGTACACATGTTCGCGCTCGACGACCTGGTCAAGGCCTACCCGAACGCCCGTTTCCTCTGGAGCCACCGGGATCCCGCCAAGGTCCTGGGCTCGGTCTGCAGCCTCATCCACTACACCCGGAGCTGGAGCAGCGATCGGGACGACTCCCTCGAAATGGGTCCCGAGGAGCTCGAGCGGTGGTGGATCGCCGTCCGGCGGGCCATGGATTTCCGGGAACGGACGGGCGCCGACCGGTTCGCCGACATCTCCTTCGCCGAGCTCCAGACCGATCCGGTGGCCGCCCTGGACAAGGGCCTGACCCAGATCGGTCTCCCGTTCGACGACCGGTCGCGGGCCGCAGTGGCCGAGTGGGCCGGCACCCATGAGCCGGGGGCACAGGGCACGCACTCCTACCAGCTTTCCGATTTCGGCCTGGAGCCCGACCAGATCAGGGAACGCTTCGCCCCGTACTACGCCGCCTTCGACATCGAACCCTGAGCGACGGGCCGCCGCCTTAGGCCCGCCCGGTGGCGGTGAGCCAGTCGGCCACCAGGCCGGCCACCTCGGCATCGCGTCGTCGGAGTGAATGATCGCCGTCCAGGAACACCACGGTGACCGGGCCCGGGATGGCGGCGGTTTCCCGTTCCATATCGTCGGGGCTGCCCAGGGCGTCCCGGCGGCCACTGATGAAGAGACACGGCACCCGGAGCGCGGGAAAGTGCCCGGTCCGGAGCCGCTCGGGCTTCCCCGCCGGGTGGAGCGGGTAGCTGATGAGGACGAGCGCCGCGACTTCCAACCCTTCGGCCACGGCCATGGAGCACATCCGGCCGCCCATCGACCGGCCGCCCACCGCGACCGCGGAGGTCGGCACCCCCAGTCGTTCGGCCAGCCCCGACGTGGCCGTCCGCACCACGTCGATGCAGACCTCCGGCGGATCGGGTCGACGGAGCCCGGCCGCCCGTCCCGGGAATTCGACCCGCTCGACGGTCAGACCCCGACCGGTCACCGCCGCGTCGACGGCCACGAGCGCCGGCTGGTCCCGGCCGGCACCGGCCCCCGGGGCCAGCAGCAGTCCCGAGATGCCCCCCGGGTTCACCGGTCGATCCCGGCCGGTGACACGGTCACCGCCAACCCGCAACGGCACCGGCCGAGGCAGCTGCGCACACCTCTTGAGCTACCATCGACGACGCCGATCAGGCCGGGGTTCCCTCGAGAGAGGGAGCGTCCGTCGGTGGTGATGCCGATCGCGAGACGTCCACTTCGATGCCGAGTTTGGGCACCACCCGGTCGAGCCACGACGGCATCCACCAGTTGGTGTCCCCGAGCAGCTCCATGACCGACGGAACCAGCACCATTCGCACCAACGTGGCGTCGATGAGGATGGCGGCGGCCAGACCCAGTCCGAACACCTTGAGCACGTGCAAGGGATCGCCGATGACAAAGGATCCGAACACACAGATCATGATGGCCGCGGCGGCCGTGATCACCCGGGCCGTCTTGGCCAGTCCATCGGCCACCGCCGACGAATTGTCATGGGTGAGCCGCCACTCCTCCCGCATTCTCGACAGGAGGAATACCTCATAGTCCATGGAGAGGCCGAACAGGATGGTGAACATCATGAGTGGGATCCACGGGTCGATGGGGCCGGTGGCGCCGATGCCGATGAGGCCGCCCAGCCAACCCCACTGGAAGACGGCGACGATCACCCCGTAGGCGGCTCCGACCGACAGCAGGTTGACAACCACGGCCTTCACCGGGATGGCGATCGACCGGAACACGGCCATCAACAGGAGAAACGAGAGCAGCAGCACGGCGCCGATCACCAGCGGAAGGCGCGAGGACAGATACGACGACGCGTCCACCGAGCCGGCCGTCTCTCCTCCGACGAAGGCCTGCACCCCGGTGCCGGACGTGGCAGCGGGAATCACCTGGTTGCGAAGCGTCTGCACGAGCGCTTGGGTCTGGGCTGCCTGGGGAGAAGTCGTCGGGATGGCGAAGATCATGGCCGCCTGGCCGGATGGGCTGAACTGGGCGGGACTCACGAGAGCCACCCCGTCCGTGCGCCCGAGGACGGTGGCCAGATGCCCGACAGCCGACTGCCCACCCGGGGGGACCTTGGCCGCGATGATCAGCGGTCCGTTGAATCCGGGTCCGAATCCGGTGGCCAGAGCATCGAAGGCCTGTCTGGTCGTGAGATTGGGTGGATCGTTGCCGGCATCGGTGAAGGCGAGTCTCATGGAGAAGAACGGCAGCGCCAGGCTGACCAGGATCACCAACGCGGCCACCCCGGCCACCAGGGGGTGACGTTGGACGGTGCGACTCCATCGATACCAGAACCCGCGGGCCGAGGGCTCAGCCGCGCTCTGGAGGAGTCCCGGAACGTGGAGCTTGTCGATGGCCCGGCCGGCGAAGCCCAGCATGGCCGGGAGCAAGGTGATGGCCGCGGCCATCACCAGGATCACCGCGGCGATGGCACCGATGGCCAGGCCCCGCATGAACGGAAGCTGCAGCAGAAAGAGCCCGAGCAGCGAGAGGATGACCGTGAGGCCCGCGAACACCACCGCTCTCCCGGAGGTGGCCAGCGACATGGCCACGGCCTCCCTGGGCTCCCTCTCTTCGGCCAATCCCTGGCGGTAGCGGGTGACGACGAACAAGGCGTAGTCAATGCCCACACCGAGTCCGATCATGGCCATGATCTCCGGTGCGAACACGGGGGTGGTCACCACGTGGGACACGAGATCGAGAACGGCAAACCCGATGGCGATACCGAAGAGCGCGGTGATGATGGGAAGGCCCATGGCCACCACCGATCCGAAGGCCAGCAACATGATGATGATGGCCGCGAAGATCCCGATCCCTTCACTCGAGCCGGGCATGGCACCGGCCACGAGCCCGATGGCTTCGCCGCCGATGGCCACCTGGTAGCCCGGTGCCTTGAAGGAATCAGCCGTGCTGATCACCTTTTTGATGGCCGGGGTGGGTAGGTTCCCGGCCTGTTCGTCGAATTGGACCCGCACGTAGGCGATATGCCCGTCCCGGGAGACCTGGGCCGCGCCCTCGGGCGAAAACGGGCTGACCACGGCGGAGACGTGTGGCAGTGTGCGCAGGGCATCCACCAGCCTGGCGGTTCGGGCCTGATTGGCGGCGTCGGTCACCGGGGTGCCCGTGGTCACCACCACCTGAGCCGGACTTCCCGCCTGGTTCGGGAAGTTGGCGTTCAGAATCTGCTGGACTTCCTGCGTACCTGCGCTGAGGTTGTTCGAGAAAGCGCTCCCGGCCATCTGGGCGAACACGTTGCTGGCCACGAGAGCGACCAGCCACATGACCAGCACCCACCAGCGGTGGTCATGGCACCATCCGGCGATCCGGGCCAGCGCGCTCTGTTCCGCCGGCCTCGACGTCGGCCGATTTGGCCCCGGTGTCGTCTCGAGGGTCGCCGACGTGGTGGTCATGTGGTGCCTCCGTCATAGGAAGGACGAGTTCGGGGTGCTGCCCACGATCTGGTTCGGATAGCACCATTGTGGCCGCCCGGGAGCACCGGAGTGCACCCCGAGGTTGCGCCCTCGTCCCGGAACGGTGACCTGGACCCGGCCGGCGACGCCGATCGGCCACAGAACGCATCGGCCGTACTCGGGATGATGGGCTGAGCTGGGGACCTGCCCGCCAGCCGACCCGATCGGTCAGCGGCGACCCATGGCCGGATCGTTCCCGGTGAAGTACACGGTGTCCTGGACGTAGAGGCTGTCGTGCGCGGACGAGCCGAAGGTCTGCTCAGGTGCGCCCAGACAGGGGGTGTCGTAGGCGCCGGCGGTCTTCTTACAGACCGACAGCTTGTCCACCGTCTTCCCGTTGGGCTTCAAGAAGTAGACGGTCCCGGTCGGGACATGCAGACCGTAGAAGAACTTGACCACGGCGACGATCGGGGCCGCCTTGTTCGTGTAGGCCGAGAAGTTGCCCACCGCCTGGATGATGTTGCCTTCGCACTTCGTGGAACCGGTCGGAGGACACAGCGCAGGCTCGGCCGACGGGGCGAGTGACTCGAGGGTCACGGCCACCGGAGGTGGGCTGGTCAACGTCGTGGCGGCCAACGGGAAGGTCAGGAGCTGGGCCCCGACCCGGTCGGCCGCCGATTTCCTGATCTTCTTGTTGGGCAGGGTCAGGGTGACCGAGGCTTTGGCCGTCTTCAGCGGCCTCTTGGTACTGGTCACGGCGATCCCGGGGACGGCGACCGCCTTGGCGCTGTTCCCGCTCTGGACCACGACCACCCCGATCGAGCCCAGGCTGGTGTGGCCTGTCTGGTTGGACGAGGTGATGGTCGCCGACCCGGTGATGGAGGTGCCTGTGCCCAGGCCGGAGGTCGTGACGAGCACGTCGAGGGCGTCCGAGGCCCCGACGGCCAGGTTCTTGAGCGAACAGGTGACTTTGCCGGACCCGGCCGTTGCGCAGGTGGTCCCCGAGGCGGCCATGCCGGCCAGGTCGTAGGAGAGCGGGGCCCCACCGTCGGTCACGGTCACCGTGGCGTTGAGGCCGGTGACCGTGGCCGTCGAGGTGTTGGCGATGGTCGCCCCCCAGCCGCCGTCGGTCCCGGCCGTCACCTGGTTCTGAAGGGCAGGGGTGGCGGCGGGGACCTGGAAGGTCGGGGAGGGCGGCGGTGAAGCGACTGTGGTCGAGCCCAGGGCGGCCACCCCGGACGGCGGCGTGCACGAAATCGACTCCGGAGTCGCCGTCCCATGGATCACGAAGGTGACCTCGGCATCGATCTCGCCCGGGGTCAGGTAGACCTTGCCGGTCCCCGGACCCGTCTGCCAGGTGACCGGGTTGTACGTGGTGCTGTAGGTGTAGGGGGTGTCGGCCACCAGGCTGTCGCTCTGGGGCAGATCGGTGGCCGCGGCCGACTCGGTGTTGGGGCTGACCGCCCCGCTCAACGCTCCGCCGACCGAGCTCCGCCCGTCGAGGGTGGTGGACTGGGAGGCGATGGTCAGCGAGGTGGCCCCCATCCCGATGAAGTGGTCGAGCACCGAGGCTGGGACGGTCACCTGGGCCGCGGGAGCGGTCTGGAAGGTCCCGCCCTCATCGATGCTGGCCGGAGGAGCCGGGGACTCGGACACCACCACCGGAAAGCTGTTGGTGCCCGAGATGCCGGACACGGTGCAGGTGTAGCCCGTCCCAAGCGAGGCGGTCCCGTTGAAGCTCGTCCCGAGCAAGGCCATCGAGAAGTTGTCGTCGTTCTTCACCGGGCCGAACACCGAGTACTGGTCGCCGAAGGTGAAGGTGATCTGGGTGCTCGAGTAGGCCGAGATGACCAGCCCCACGTAGTCAGGGCTCTGACCGGCCTGCCACGACCCGGAAAGGTCGGAGAAATAAAAATTGTTGCCGTAGTCCCAGCCGCTCCCACCGCCGTCGGGATCTGACTGACTTCCGAGGTCGGCGAGAGTACCGAACCCGGACCCCGACACGGTCACCGTCGGATTGGTGGGGTCGCCCCCGAAGGTGACCCCCTCGATGGTCGGCGGCAGGGTCGGGACGGTGCCGTTGAAGTCGGCGCCGAGTACATTCATCTGAAAGCTGTCGCCAGAGGAAAGACTGCCATATTGGCCGTTGCCGTTCCCATAGCCGTTCCCGAAAGTGAACGTGACATGAGTGTCCGAGTAGGAGGAGATGGACACTCCGGTGCAGTCCCCGAACGGCCCCGACCCCAGTCCCGCCCCCCACCCGTCGGTGAGGGAGAAGTTGTTGTCATAGTCGAAGCCGGTATTCCCGCAGTAGGCAGGCACCGGTGAACCGAGGTCGTCCTCGGTGCCGAATCCGGATCCGGTGACAGTCACCGTCGGGTTGAACAGAGACCCGGTGATGGCAACCGAGGAGATGGTTGGCGTGGGGGAGTAGGCGGGAACCGAGCCGTTGAAGGTGGTACCGAGCATGTTCACATCGAAACTGTCGCCATAGCCGAGGGCGCCGTACTCATCCGGGCTGCCGCCGTTGCCGTAACCGTTGCCGAAGGTGAAGGTGAACTGGGTGGTCGAATACGACGTGATCGACACCCCGGTGCAGTTGCTGCCTCCTCCGGCTCCCCACCCCGCGGTCACCTCGGAGAAGGAGAAGTTGTCGAAGTCCGAGCCGGTGTTCGTATTCGAACAGGCGGTGGCCGGCGCGGGAGCACCCAGGTCTGCCTGGTTGCCGAATCCGGATCCGGTGACGGTCACCGTCGGGGCGATCAGGCCCCCCGTGATGGCGACCGATGAGACGGAGGGATCGAACGACGTTCCGTTGGTGTCGTAGGCACCGGCGTCACACGAGCCGGACGTGGGCCTCGCCGCACCCCGCTGGTCGGTACTCGGGCACTGGGGCGCGTTGGTCACCAGGCCGATAGCAGGACTCCCCCCCTCGAGGGCAATGGTCTGGGTCGGCCCCCCGTTGTTCTGGAGGCCGGAAGGGTCGAGGTCGGCCGAGGTGGTGGAGAGGGAAGGGGACGCGAATCCACACGTGCTGCCGTCATCGATGTTGTAGCCGAGGTCGGTGATCGTTCCCGCGCACTCCCCGCCCGCTGTCGCCCCGGCCAGGATGCTGGCCCCGAAGGAGGCACTCCCGCTGCCGCCGTTCCCGGCATTGTCGACGGCCCCACCGCTGATGCTGGCGCCGTTGCCGGAGAATGTCGAACTGGTGACCGTGGCGTTGCCGTCGCCGGCGTTGTCGGCATTGTCGATGGCCCCACCGTCGCTCGCCGCGGTGTTGCCGGAAAATGTCGAATCGGAGACGGTCATACCGCCGGCACTGCCCGCTTGGTCGGGGCCATCGATGGCCCCGCCGTCGATGGCCGAGTTGGTTGAGAAGGTCGATCCGGAGACGGTGAGGGTGCCGTTGCCGCCCTGGGAGGCATTGTCGCTGCCGCTGATGGCACCGCCGTAGTTCGCTTCGTTGTTCGAAAAGGTCGAATCGGAGACCGTCGCTGAACCATTGCCGTTGTCGATGGCGCCGCCGCTACTGGCAGAATTGCCCTGGTTCACCTCGTCGCCCGAGAAGGTCGAATTGGTGACCGACACCGACCCGTCTCCGTGGTCGCTTCCGTTGGAGATCGCCCCTCCGCCCCAGTCGGCCGTGTCGTCCGTGAAGGTCGATCCCGAGACGGTCACGGTGCCGCTGCCGGAGTTGTCCGCATTGTCGATGGCGCCACCCCGCCCGCTCTCTACCGCCTCGTCGCCGTTGAAGGTCGATCCGGACACGGTGACGGTGCCGGCACCGCCGTTGGCACCGTTGTTGATGGCACCGCCGCCATTGCCATCGGAGTTGTCATCGATGAAGGTCGAGCCGGTCACCGTCAGCGTGCCGTCACCTCCGTTGTCGCCGTTGTCGATGGCGCCGCCCCACGCGGGGGCGTCGTCGTTGGTGAAGGCCGAGCCGGAGACGGTGACCACGCAGCCCGCCTCCCCGTCGCAGATATCGATGCCCGCTCCGTCATTGCCACCGTCGCCATTCTCGACGGCGACCCCGCTGATATTCACGGTGCCGCCGGAAATGACCAGGACGTTGCCGGACTCGGTCCCGTCCAGGATGGTGGACGACCGCCCGGCGCCATCGATGGTCAGCGAGTTGAGACCCGCGGCGTCGACGATGTCGTTTTCGTCGAAGGTGCCGACACCGACGTCGATGGTCACGTCGTCACCGGAGTACGCGACACCCGTGGCCGTGGCGAGGGCGGTCTGGAGTGAGCCGCAGGCATTGGCCAGGCTCGTGCAGTCGCCGCTCCCCCCTGAGGCGACGTACAAGGTGACAGACGACTGCGCCCAGGCCGGCGTCGCGCCGCCGATCACCGCGGCACTGACGGCGCCACCGAAGAGCAGCGATCCGGCAACCACCGACCTGAGGCTTTTCCTGAATTTCGTGCGCATGCCATCCCGCCTTCCGCTCCGGGGCGCCACCTGACACGCCCCGGTCGGACCTGCTTATCACCGGGCGCCCGCAAATTCAACGTCGGACGCCGATCGAGGGCCATGGCGCTCTCTCCTCGCGCTGAGCCCGCTACTCACCGAAGCGAAAGAGATGACCCGTTTCGGCGATACGAACCACCGCAACTCCTGGGGCTGAGGACCCCCGGGGTGAGGTCCTGTCGAGTCATCACACCGGAGAGGGGACCGCCGGACGATGTCTCCAAGACCACGGCGATGTCCGGTCCATTCGGCAACCCGAAGCTCAAGCGGCGGCGCCGTGGGCGATCCAGTAGTCATTCAAGCGACCTTGCGTCTTGACGACCCAGATGATTCCTCCGACGAGGGGCAGGAACACCCAGAATCCCGTGAGCGCGCTCACCGGCTCCGGTGTCCCTTCACGGGCGTAGAGGTTGCCGACCTCGTAGGGCAGCATGAAGGCATTGACGATCCCCAGCAGGATGGCAAAGACAAGACCGAGGCCGCCACCCATGCCCTCTCCTGAGTACTGCTTCAGTTCCTTGAACGAGGCATACTCCCAATAGAGGGCGTAGATCCCCAATGTGATGATGGAGAGCAGGATCACGGCGACGGGACTTCGCACGTTGCCTACGGCTCCCCTCGTCGGTTGTTCAACAGTCATCGGTCCGCCTTTCACAGTCACTGGGACCCCTGATCGTCGACGTTACACACGGCGGTGCGTCAAATACCGGATCACGAGGAGAACGCACCGTCGCGTCTTTGAAAATAGACCACCGCTGCGCCCTCCAGGACCCATGGAGAAGGCTGTTGGTCCGTTCCAGCTGACGTCGGCCGAGGCGACTGCCGGGTCTAGATGGTCGGACTCGGCTTCACCAAATTGGACGCTCCCGAGGCTGGACCGGCCCCCACCCTGTTGGTGGCGCTCACCGTGAACGAGTAGACGTCTCCATTTTCCAGACCTTTCACCGTGATGGGGCTGGAAGTGCCGATGGCCGTCTGGTGCCCACGACCCGGTCTGAGTTCGTCGCGAGCGGTGACCACATAGCTCGTGATCTTCGCCCCGCCGTTCTTCGAGGGTGGGGCGAAGGAGACTCGTACCTCCGCATTGCCTGGAACGGCGGTCACGTTCGTCGCCGACCCGGGCGCCGCACACGACGAACCCTTGAACAGGGAGCCTTGTGAGGAACGGGTCGTCAATCCATTGTCGGTGAAGCTCACGGTGACCGTACAGGTGACGCCGCTCGGCACCTCGGCGGTCACCACATCCGGATCGAGATACTTGATCCTGGTCGCGGCGATGCTCCCGAACCGAATCGAGGTAGAAGGAGTGAACCCCGAACCCCTGAGTATCACGATGTTCCCTCGGGCTGCTGCGTTCGGGTAGATGCTCGACAGGCTGGGAATCCCCTTGAGTCTGCCCACCTCCAAGAGCCCGCTGCTGCCGACGGCTCCGGCGGAGGCACAGAATCCGACGGCGCTACACCCGACTCCCTGCAACGAGGACGTTGACGACGCTCCGGCGTGCGCACCATCGCGTTGGCTGAATGGAATTGCCGGCAAGGGGGCGTCGGCAGCGCTCCAGGTCGCACCCGACTGGGAGAGGATCATGCCGACGTTCCCGTACTCCCCCGTCCCGATGCAGGCACCCGCGGCCGGACAGGTCATGCCTTCGACAGCGGAGGATTGGGAGCCCGAAGCGTTGGGTACCGGGCCTTCCACTGCGGTCCACACGCCGGCATCCCAGATCTCCAGGAGGGGCTGGATGGTCAGGTTGGTGTCGGTGTACTGACCCCCGGCCACGCAGTAGTCAACCTGTGGGCAATCGACGGCCAGGAGCCTCATGCTGGGAATCCTGATCCCAGGTGACCCTGGCGGAATCGAGTTCGACGGTACGGGTGCATCGTTGACCGTCCAAAGGCCGCCGGTCATTGTGAGAATCATGGCGTGGTCTGCGTAGTTCGCGTCCATATACCAGCCGACGGCGACACAGTCCTCTGCATCCGCACAGGAGATCGAGTTGACCATCAAGTTGGCGGTCGTGAGGTATGCCGGGGGCAGCGGCAGCTCGGTCATGTCCCAGCCACCCGACCCCCACTGCCAGAGGAGCCCGACCGATGTGTCCCCGTCGAAAAACCCTGCGGAGCTACACGAGGTGATCGACGGGCAGGACACGGACTCGTCAAAGACGGATCCGGGCTCGAGGCCCCCCGGCACGGCACCTTCTGCGGTCGACCAGGATCCATCGGACAGATTGTCGAGCAGCGCACTCATCAGTGAGCCCTGTACCGACGTGTCGTAGGCGTAATAGTTGCCGACGGCGGCACATTGTCCGTCAGCCGGGCACGACACGCTGTAGAAGGCTCCGAACCACTGGTTGGTGGTGGAGTTTTCCGGTGTCGGCGCCACCGATGCTGTCCACGCTCCCCCTGAGTAGGTCTCGACTAGCGGAAACACGTTGTTTCCCGCATCGAACACCTCGCCGACGGAGAGGCAGAAGGCACTCGATGAGCACGAGGTCGCGTAGAGGGTCATCGACGTAGGGGCCAGCCCAGTCGGAAGCGATGTGGGCATCGGCGCATCAGAGGGTATCCAGGTGCTCGTCGTGCCGTCGTGCGGCAGTGCTCCCGTCGAGGATGCCGCCATGCG
This sequence comes from uncultured Acidimicrobiales bacterium, assembly GCA_963713625.1. Taxonomy (GTDB): domain Bacteria; phylum Actinomycetota; class Acidimicrobiia; order Acidimicrobiales; family RAAP-2; genus Bog-756. Next base: position 607,629 of record CAVQMN010000004.1, read on the forward strand.
AGGGATCGGTGGCTGGGCGGCAGCAGCGGCAAAGGGGACGACGGTCACCGCGGCCAACAGGACGGTCGCTCCGGTAATTATCCGCAGCCCCGTCGATCGGACGCCACGCCGCCGAGTAGCCCTCATGCCCCTACCTCGCCCCTGTGGTCCTGACGCGTCGATCCAGTTTATCCCCGCTCGTCCGGTTTCGACAGGTGCAGTTTGATCGCTTCCTCCTTCATTCACCGGACGAGCGGAACGAAGTGACTTCCGTCGCCCGAGAACAACCGTCAGACCATCTGCGTCGGTCGATCCGCGTGGCGAAAGGTCCGGGGTCTTCCTCGACCAACTCGGCGGAGATGAAGGAACGAGGCCCCAAGCCTTCAGCTGACCACTGCTCGCGCCGGGGTCATGTGATCACGACTGCGGCTCTGCTTGGACACCCCGATTCCACCACGCCGGCTTTGTCGCCGCCTGATCGACGATCCACGTGAAGTGGTGCTTGGCCGAAAGTCGCATGAGCGGCAGAGCCGCGAAGCCCAGGAGGGTCCACCGGCGGTCGCGCCGGGGCATTTCGAGCGCCATCGAGAGGAGCGAGGCTGCGGCCCAACCGTAGAGGAGCGTGTTGTAGGCGGGAAGTCTGGAGGCATCGAGGCCCTCCGCCCGGGCGAGAACCGGAAGCCCGAGGGCGCCTCGTCTCGACGGCCAGATGAGGAAATGGACGACCGCACCCCCGAGTGCGGCACCCGACCACACGGCAAGCAGCCTGTCCCAGCGCTTGCCACCCCTCGCGGCCAGGGTGATCCAGGTGGGGATCTGGACGGCCCAAAGGGCACTGGCCCCAACCAGACCAAGTTCCGGCTGACCCACGATCCCGACACCGCTCGACAGCTCAAAACCGTGGTGGGCAGCAGTGAAGGCCGCGGCAAGCGCCGTCCAGGGCCGCTCCACCATTGACTCCCGCCCGTTCGCTCCCACGGACAACATTTGACACCATGACATGGCGGTCGCCAAACGGCCCGTGCCGACGTATCTAACCGTCGGGGTACTCCGAATGCCCGTCCGGATGGACGGCGAAACGGGGAGCGTCCGCCGGGTGCACCGGATCATCGGTCGGCCATGGCCACCCGCCGAACCCGGTCCGCCGGTAATCGCTGAAGGCCTGCTCGATCCCGGCCTGGTCGTTCATGACAAACGGTCCGTACTGGACCACCGGCTCACCGATCGGCCTCCCCTGGAGAATCAATAGTTCGGCGCCCTCGCTCCCGGCGGTGACTTCCAGCGGGGCGTCGGACCGGAGAACGGCCCCTACCGGTGCCGGCAACATCCGCTCCCCGATGGCGACCGTTCCCCCGAAGACGTACATCGTCCGCACCGTCTCGGCCCGGAGGGTCGTGGGGAACGCCACCCGTGCGTCCGGTTCAAACCGGGCCTGCCAGATGGCGACCTCGGAGTCGGGTTTCGACGCCCACGAGTCGGGAGGTGGGGCAAGCGGCAGGGCATCGCCGAACGGGCCGGCCACGACGGTCACCTCGACGGTCCGACCGGCATCGTCCTTCACCACGATCTGTGGGAGCTCGCCCCGCCAGAACATGGTGAAGTAGGGATCGACCATCTTGTGGGACGCCGGCAGGTTCAGCCAGATCTGGAACAACTCGGAGGGATTCGGACCCGTCCGGTCCAGCAGCGGCATCATCTCGCAATGGACGATGCCCCGTCCGGCCGTCAGCCATTGAGCATCGCCACGTCCGAATCGAGCCACCGCACCGAGGGAGTCCGAGTGGTCGATCGTCCCCTGCCTCATGAACGTCACCGTCTCGAATCCCCGGTGGGGATGCTGTGGAAACCCGGGGACCGTGCTGCCGTGGTACATGCTCCAACCGTCTGCCCCGGAGAAGTCCATACCCAGGTCCCGTGCCTCGAGGGAGGCGACCGGCCCCATGTGCTCGTTGGCCGCCGGATAGTGGTCCACGTGGTGCACGCAGAACAGGAAGGGGTCTTCGGTCACCCACGGGAATCCGAGGGACATCGTACGAAGCACAGGATCGTCCATAACAACTCCTCCTCGGCCTCCGGTTTCGTCGGACTTCGGACCGGTCAGCACACGGACCACTCTCTACCCGTCCGGCGCCGCGGACAAGGCCCGGTTGGCGGGAAGACCTTCAACCGGATGACGGTCCCCCATAATGAGTCCGTGGAGAAGGAATGGTAGGCGTTGGAGCGGGATGCCTTCCGGGCCGAAGAGCGGACGGTCAACATTCCACTGGCCATCGCCGGGGCCCTCGCCACCACCGCGCCGCTGGTGTTCGGGGTGGCCACCGGCCGGCATACCCTCGGCCTCATCTGCGCGATCGGAGGACTCAACACCGCGCTCGTGATGGCTCCGATCGCCCGGGTGCGACGCATGACCTGGGGCGTCATCACCGCTGTGTCGGGCGCCGCAGCCGTCGGCGTGGCCACACTGGCTCATCAACCGGCATGGCTGGCCGTCCTGGTCTCGCTCGTCTGGTCGACGGCCTGGGCCTTCCTGCGCGCCCTCGGGCCGGAGGGCACCCTGGTGGGTTTCACGACCACCGCGGTCATGGTCATCGTCATCGGTTTACCGGGAACCCCGGGTGAATGGTGGACCCGCATGCTCGAGTACGCCGCGGGCAGCCTGTTGGCCCTGGTGCTCCTGTCCCTTCCGGCGTCGACCACGGGCCGCTCCCGATCGGGCCCGATCCCCTGGTCGGCCATCACCGGAGCCATACGGGCGCCGGGGACCGTCCGCCGTCACGCCATTCGGGTGGGCCTGGTGGCGGGCGCGGCCACTGCGTTGTACCGGGCTCTCGGTCTCACCTTCGGCTATTGGATCCCGCTGACTTCGGTCGCGGTACTCCAGCCCGATTCACACAGCAGTCGGGTACGGGCGCTGCAACGGACGGCGGGCACCCTCGTCGGCACCGCGATCGTGGCTGTGGTGGCGGTAGCCACCCGGAACGAGAGCGCACTGGTGGTGATCATCTTTCTGGTGTCCGGTGGCCTCTTCGCCCTAAAGGAGCGGGGTTACTTCTGGCTCACCATGCTGCTCACGCCCACGGCCCTGCTCATGACGTCGACCGTTCGCTTCTACGGCTGGGACATTTCCATCACCCGGCTGGTGAACACCGCCATCGGCCTGGTCATCGCCGTGGCGGCCATCGAGACGGCGAAACATTTCCGGGCTGAACGGGTCGACCCGTGATCGTCAGGCGTTCGGCATCTCGAGCGTCCTCAGCCTCGGGATCTGAGGACCATGGCGAACCGCCCCGGTTCTGGGTCTTCGACCGATGGCCAGGACGGTGACGGCGCGGTCGCGCGACACTTCGATCATGCAACGCTTCCAGGACAAGGTCGCCATCGTGACGGGCGCCGGCTCCGGCATCGGGCGCGCCACCGCCCTCCGCCTCGCGGCTGAAGGTGCCGCCGTGACCGTCGCCGACATCGACGAGGAAGGCGCCGGCGCCACCGTCGAGCTGATCCGCGCCGATGGAGGAACCACCCGAGCCCAATCCACCGATGTCGCCGAGCCGGACGCAGTTGAACGCATGGTCGCCGACACCGTCGCCGCGTACGGGGGGCTCGACCTTCTCCACAACAACGCGGCCGCGATCAAGCTCAACCTCACCGACCAGGACATCGTCACCATGCCGCTCGATACCTGGCACACCGTGATGCGGGTCAATCTCGACGGCGTCATGCTCGGCTGCCGCTTCGCCATCCCGGCCATGCTCGAACGCGGCGGTGGCGCCATCGTCAGTAGCGCATCTGTCGCCGCCACCTACGGCAGCCGCTCCCTCGCCGCCTACGGCACCAGCAAGGCCGGTGTCGTCGCCCTCACCCGCTATGTGGCCACGGCCTATGCCGACCGCAATATTCGCGTGAACGCCGTTGCGCCCGGCGTCGTGGTCGATCGTGAGCTCCAACTGGCGCTCGGCGGACCGCTCGGTGACACCTTGGCGCCGATCAGCGAGGGTCACCTGGTCGGCCGGCCCGGCTACCCCGAAGAGATTGCCACGGCCGTCGCCTACCTGCTGTCCGACGATGCCGCGTTCGTCACCGGCCAGACGTTCACCATCGACGGCGGCTACACCGCGCATCGTTGAACCGGACCTCGAGTGCAGCTGGATTGCCGTGTTGGCACCACGGTGGCACCGGCACCGCTCAAAGGCTGATCGACGCACCGTCCAGGTCGATACCGACGATCGTGGCGACCCGGCTCAAATCGCCGTCGGCGGCCAGGAGCGTCGCCTGATGCCGGTGCGCCACGGAGGCGATCAGGCAATCGACCATGCCCCGGGGGGTAATTCCTGCCCGGCGACACTGCCCGTAGATCCTGGCTGCGGCGTCGAAATCGGCAATGGCATCGAAACGGAGAAGAGTGAACCGGGCCAGGAGTCGGCGCACGTCCCCCTCACGCTCGTCGGTCCGACATCCCGCAACGACCTCCATCACGACGGGCTCCGTCACGGCCAGCTGCCCCTGATCACGAATGAGCTCCTCCAGCCGTTGATCCACCGTGCTCCCCGTGGCGCGGTCGTACTCCACCCAGGCCGAGGTATCTGCGAGGATCACGATGACCAGGGCCCGGTATCGGCAGGGATGCTCCCGAGGGCACGTGCTCCTCGCATCGAGAGGGCCTCCTCACGTGTCATCGGTTGTCCGGCAAGGTGACGCAGGGCGAGATCGACGGCCTCGGTCTTCGTCCGGAGGCCATATCGGTCCATGACCGCCTGCAGATAGTCGTCCTCTATCTCGATGTTCGTTCGCACCCTACTCATACACCTAATCTACACGTTAGGTGTAAATATCGTGTACCGGTTCTCGGGCAATCGGGGCTACGCGGCCGACGGACCCCGGTCTCCCGAACCCGGGGAAGCTTCCCCGTCCTCGGCGCACCGGCAGGGGTATCCCCCGCCCGGCGCTCCACACCAGAAGTTCCTCGAGAAGTTGACCAGGTCGCCCTCCTCGAGATCGGCCACGCAGACGAAGGCCGCGAGCAGGTCGCGGACGATGGTTTCCGAGCTCGCTCCGGTCGACCAGGTCCGGTGGAAGGACGGACGGAACTCGTCGTCCGGTTGCATCCATCCGAGTGTCTCCAACCTGTGCTCCTGCCCGGGGCTCAGGGCGTGGTCGGCCGGGAGCAGGACGTTACTCACCACTTCGCCGACGATTGCGTCAGCATTGAAGAACAACGTGGCGTAATACGGACCGGCCGAGACCGACAGGGCCTCATAGGAGTGGATCCGGGCCACGTCGACACTGACATGGGTCATCGCTGCCACCTGGTCAAGGGTTCCGGTTCGTTCCATGTCGTGCACCTCCAGGGGCGAAGGTACGCGGCGGGTGTGACGGTCCCCGATCTCGGGACGGGAGGCCGGCGACGGAAGGGCCTGGACGCGGAAGCGGGCCGTGGGCACCCCTGCCCGACGACCCGCCGCCCGCTCGAATCGGAGACGCCCGGAACTTCCAATTTGGGCGATCATGACCCGGCACCGAGGCCGGAGCATTCCGCCCTATGCGCCCAAATTGGAATCTCCGGTCGGGATTCCGACTCCCGCCTGAGCGAATCATCGCGCTGCCACGGCCAGAAGCAACTGGGAACATTTCCCCTATTCTCACGTAGTACCGTTGCATAATTGGCGGAACCGGATGCCGGAGGCGTACATGAGCGTTGACCAGCCGACCCGGGGTCGGCCACCCGGCCCCAGCCTGGCCAACGAGGCCGTGCACGTCTTCAGGCGCAACGCCTTTGCCGCTCTCCGGGGCCCCAACAGCCGCGGCGCCGTTCCCCGGAGCGCATTCACCAACGTCGATGTCTCCACCGTCGACCGCTCGGTCAAGAGGGAGTTCGGGGGAGACACGGACAGGACCCCCTTCGACCTGGCCTCCCACCATCTGAGCCGGACGGACGGCTTCTTCCGTTCCGCCCTCCAGCAGGTCTTCGAGGCCGTCGAGGAGAGCTTCCGTCAGACGGATGACATGGAAGCCACCCTCCGGGTGTTCCTGATGGCGAACTACTTGAACGGCTGTGCCGACGAGGGCTACCTGGCCGCCCTCGTCATCCAGCTGGCCGCCTGCGCTCACCTCGAGAGTGGGAACAACGAGCTCCCGAAACAGACCGCGGCGGCGGAAGAGGTCGTCGAACGACGGCGGGAGATGGTGGCGGCGGAGACCGACGGCTACATCGCCGGACTGGCCATCGCCCTTCGTCGCCTCCGCCGGCGGCCGCGGGCGGCTTCTACCCTCCGTGACATCGTGCTGGCCGTCACCGTGGCCAGCGAAGGGGCCACCATCCTGTACAAGCTGCAACCGGACGCCATGACCGCCGATCTTGTGGTCGACACGCTGGTCAGCATCATCGTGGGCCTGACCGAGCCGGGGCTGCTCGATCCGCCCAGCGAACTGAATCCGACCGAACGCGAGTTGGTCGCGGCGGCACTGGTGACGTTCTCGGACGGTCTCGTACCCTCCTTCGAGAGCTTGTCCCACAGCTGCGGAGTGCCGGTGGAGGAAATCACCGACCTCTTCCCCACCGAGGCGGCGATCGCCCAACGGTGCATGGACTACGCGGTGGGAAGCTCGGTCGAGGTGGAGGCCATCGCCGTCAACGTCAAAGGGGCGGAGCTGGCCGCCATTCGTGACCTGTTGATCGCCACCACCCAACAGGCCACGTCCACACCGCTGCTGATCGAGGTGCTCCAACAGAGCCGGGACACGGGATTCTGCGCCGAGGCCCGCCGGCACATCGCCGAGGCGCTTTCCCAGTCCGAAGCGGTGGCCCTCGATCGCGAGACGGCCGATGGCGTGGCCCTCATGCTGGTCGACGCCGCGCTGCAGGGCCGCGCCGGAAAGCCGATCTGGGAGGCCGGGCTGAACGCCTTCGCCGCCAGCCGCTGACGCTCAGTGGCTCAACCAGATCTGGGTGGGCCAGATGGCCCCGGTGATCATGCCGAACGCCGGCTTCCCCGCCGGCGTGGTCGGGTTGTTCCAGTTCTCGACCTTGGCCTGGGCGCCGATCGACCACACGGCGCGGGCCGTCCAGATGTAGGGGATGTCCGAGCCCATCAGCTTGCCCACCTCCTGGTAGGCGAGGGCCCTGTCCGATGCACCCGGCGACTGGCGCCCCTGGAGCAGGGCCGTCTCCATCCTCGGGTCGGTGTTGCGGGCCATGTTGGCGGCAAAGCCCGCCTCTGATGCGTCGGTCGGGCTCCAGAAGATGTAGTTGAGGTCGGGGTGCACGGCGCCGAACTGCCTCCACACCTGGGCCTGGAAATTGCCGAGCACGGCCACGCTGATGCTCTCGGCCTGCTGGACGGTGCTGAGTGAGACCTGCATCCCTGACCCCTGCAGTTGGGCCTGGAAGTACTCGGCGTCCCTCGTGGCATCGGGGTCGGGGGTGTGGTTGAGGGTGAGGGACACGGGCCGGTTGGTCTGGCGCTGTACCTCCTCGATCAACTGTTTGGCCGTGGCTCGATCAGGTCGGGGATAGCCGGTGGGCGCGAAATAGGGCGAACCTTCCACGAAGGGGCCGGTGGAGGGCGGGCAGATGCCGTTCTCGATGACCTTCGAGTACTGGGCCGAGCTCACTGACATGGCCGCCGCCTGGCGGACCTTGAGGTTGTCGAATGGCGGCTTGGACAGGTTGAGGAGAAGACAGAGCATGTCCGGTTCCCCGGCCACCCGGACCGAATCGTCGGTGTAGCCGAGCGAGGTGTTGGCCCGGAGTCCGCCGGTCACCTGCGAGATGGAGGTGTGGATGATGTCCACACCGCCCGACTCGAGACTGGCCAGGAGCTGCTCGCTGTCGGGGATGGGTTTGTAGGTGATGCTGTCGAGGTAGGGGAGGTTGGGCCTCCAATAGTGGGGATTCCGGGTGGCGGTGAAGTAGTCGTCCGGGTTCCACGCCTGGAACACGAACGGGCCGGTGCCGATGGGGTTGGTCTGGCTGCCGGACTTGAGCCAGTTGGGCTCGGCGATGAAGGCGATCTGGCCGCCGACGCCGCCGGCCAGGTAGAAATCGAAGGGGACCCAGGCCGACTTCATGGTCACGGTGACCACCAGCGGGCTGGGCACCGAGACCTTCGAGATAGTGGTGAACTCGGGTCCGGTCAGGCCGGAGGACTGCTGGAGGGCGAAGTTCTCGGCCACCGCGGCCCCGTCACACGGGGCCCCGTTGTGGAAGGCGAGGTTGGGGCGCATGGTGATCGTCCACACCGTGTAGTCGCCGTTGGGGAGGATCGACTGGGCCAGGTAGGGCTGTACGTTGCCGTCGGCATCGATGATGGCCAGCGGGTCGAAGACGGTGCGGGCGTACATGATGCCGGTGGTGTCGAACGTGCCCTGGGTGGTGCTGAATCCCTTCTCCTCGGCCTCGGTGCCGAAGATGAGCTGGCCACCCTTTTGGGCCGTGGCCGTGCTGACACCGTTCGGATGACCGCTGGTGCCGCTCGGTCCCGACTCCGGAGCGGATCTCGAACCACACGCGGCCAGCCCTCCTCCGGCGGCGCCCAGGGCGGCGACGCCGGCTCCGGCCGCGGCGCCGCGGGCCAGGAAGGCGCGCCTGTCGATTCGTTCGGCCATGTTCGACCATTCTGTCGGTGCCTGATCCGGCTTTGGCGGACCGGAACGGGAGCGGCTGACGCTTGCCGTTCCCTCGAGGGAAGGGTGGGTCCTCAGGTCGGCGGGTCGAAGGTCACGAATGGAGCGCAGGGCCGAGCATGGCCGCGGCGAACCGGAAGGCGCCCGACGAGTAGACGTTGCACACTTCGAAGTAGCCCTCGATGGTGGTGTCCCCGGTGGGGCAGAAGTGGACCCCGTCGGGCGAGCGGACGATGTTGGTGCCCGAGGGTCCGGTGCATGGCTCGAAGGGGAGGCACGGCAGTGTCTGGGTGAACGCCCCGTTGGCCATGACGGCCTGGCCGGCGTCGACGTAGGTGACACCGGGGTTGGCCGCGGCCACCGAGGCGAAGAGCTGGTTCAGGTTGGAGACGTTGCCGTTGGCCGCCGGCAGGGCGTCGTAGGGAACGCCGGTCAGAAACACCTCGGTCCCATACGGGCGGAAGATGTCGATGGCCGACTGCAGGTCGCTCCGGTACTTGGCGTAGTACTGGGCCGACCCGATCGGATCACCGTCCATGCACGGGGTGAAGTTGTCGCCGCTGAATTCGAGGACGGCCGCCGTCGGCTGCCAGGACGCGGCATCGCTGGCCATGTCCTGGAGGAAGTCGCACACGGCCAGACCGCCGTAGGTGCGCACGAGGGTGGAGGCGCCGGCTTCCTGGGCCAGGTAGGTGAAGTAGGGACCGGCCTCCATGCCCAGCGAGTCCCCGTAGAGGGCGATCCGGGGTGGCCCGGGTGGCGGCAGGTCGGGCACGGAGCCGTCGAACCCGGCGTCGCCGAAGCTGAAGATGCCACCGTCGGAGGCCACCTCCCAGTAACCCTGACCGGACGGGGTGGCGGCCATCGCCACCACCGGCCGGTTGAGCGGGGTGCCGCCCATCGATCCGTCGAACCGGGCGTCGCCGAAGCTGAAGATGCCACCGTCGGAGGCCACCTCCCAGTAACCCTGACCGGACGGGGTGGCGGCCATCGCCACCACCGGCCGGTTGAGCGGGGTGCCGCCCATCGATCCGTCGAACCGGGCGTCGCCGAAGGCGAAGATTCCGCCGTCGGAGGCCACCTCCCTGTAGCCCTTGCCGTCCGGGGTGGCGGCCATCGCCACCACCGGCCGGTTGAGCGGGGTGCCCCCCATCGATCCGTCGAACCGGGCGTCGCCGAAGGCGAAGATTCCGCCGTCGGAGGCCACCTCCCAGTAGCCCTTGCCGTCCGGGGTGGCGGCCATCGCCACCACCGGCCGGTTGAGCGGGGTGCCGCCCATCGACCCGTAGAACCCGGCATCGCCGAAGGCGAAGATGCCGCCGTCGGAGGCCACCTCCCAGTAGCCGCCTCCATCCGGGGTGGCGGCCATCGCCACCACCGGGGCCGCCAGGTGCTGGCCGCCCATCGACCCGTAGAACCCGGCATCGCCGAAGGCGAAGATGCCGCCGTCGGAGGCCACCTCCCAGTAGCCGCCTCCATCCGGGGTGGCCACCATGCCCACGACAGGGTCGCTCAGCATCATGCCGGCGGCCACCCCCGCCGGAGCCACCACGCCCACCGTGCCGATGAGGGCGGCGATGACGGTGACGCGTAGCCGTCTGGTCACCGGCCCAGTGTGACAGACACCCGAAACGGGAGGGACGCGGTGCGGACCCGACCGACGCAGCGTCGCCTGTCCCGCCACTCGCCCTCCCGGCCGAGTCGGGAGGCGGTCACCCTCCCGGCCGCCCCGGGAGAGATCCGGACTGGCCGTTCACATCTGGAGCTGCATGTACCAGGGATAGCTGACCGGCGGCCGGGAGACCTTGCTGAGGCGCTTGGCCGCGTCACGCGGCAGGTCGACCTCGAACCCGGCCAGATTCTGTTCCAGCTGTTCGACGGTGCGGGGACCGATGATGACCGACGTGACGCCGGGGCGGTTGAGGAGCCAGGCCAGGCTGACCGCGGTGGAGGTGGTCCGGAGCTCGGCGGCCACGGCGCCCACCTCGGCCACGATCTCGAAGTTGTGGTCGGTGAGGGTGAGCATCCGCATCCCTTCGGCTTCCATGTCCGAACCCTTGCTCAGTCGACCGTCGGCCGGCAGATCGTCCCGCGTGGTGTACTTGCCGGTGAGCATCCCTCCTCCGAGCGGGCTCCACACGATGACACCCATGCCGTGGCGGGTGGCCGTGGGCAGGATGTCGAGCTCGATGTCGCGCCAGATGAGTGAGTACTGCGGCTGCAGGCTGACCAGCGGGGTCCCTCCCTGGCGTTGGGCGGCCCACTGGGCCTCGACCAGCTGACTGCCGTAGAAGTTGGAGCACCCGATGTAGCGGACCTTCCCCGAGCGGACGAAGTCGTCGAGCGTGGCCATGCTCTCCTCGACGGGTGTGTCGTGGTCCCAGTTGTGCAGCTGGTAGAGGTCGATGTAATCCGTACCCAGCCGGCGCAGACTGGCCTCGAGGGCACGGGTCAGATGGACGCGGGAGGAGCCGCGGTCGTTCGGTCCGTCGCCCATGTGGTTGTAGCCCTTGGTGGCCAGGACGACCGCGTCGCGCCTGCCGGCGACGGCCCGGCCGACGAACTCCTCGGAGACGCCGGCGTTGTACACGTCCGCGGTGTCGATGAAGTTGTGGCCGGCGTCGATGAAGGCGTCGACGATCCGTTTCGATTCGGTTTCGTCGGTTCCCCATTCGGTGTTGCCGAAGGTCATGGTGCCCAGACACGCACGCGAGACCTTCAGTCCGGACCTTCCCAGCGGTACGAAGCTCATGGTGGGCACGCTACCGGCGACACGGCTCCGGTGTCGGCCCGATATCCAGGCCGGGCCCGGGGTCCGACCCCGCCGACGGTCAGGCCACCACGCCGGCCGAGCGCAGCGTGGACCACTCGGCGTCGTCCACCCCGGCCAGCTCGGCCAGCACCTGTCGGGTGTGCTCACCCAGCCCGGGTCCCACATCGTCGATCCGGCCCGGAGTCCGCGAGAACTTGGGCACCACACCGGCCATGGGCACGTCGTACCCGGCTCTCGACACCGCCCGGACCAGCATGTCCCGGGCCTGGAAGTGGGGATCGGCCAGCATGTCCGCCGGCGTGTAGACCCGTCCGGCCGGCACACCGTGGGCCGACAGCAGGGCCAACAGGTCATCGGCCTGAAAGCCACCGGTCCACCCGTCGATGAGCCCGTCCAGTTCGGCCATGTTCCGGCCCCGGGAGGAATGGTCGGCGAAGCGGGGGTCGGTGGCCAGGTCCGGCCGGCCCATGGCCGTGCACAGCCGGGCGAAGACGGAGTCGGCGTTGCCGGCGATGAGCACCTCCGATCCCTCCGCCGTCCGGTAGGCGTTGGACGGGGCCACCCCGGGCAGGACACTCCCCGTGCGGCCCCGGGTCACCCCGCCCACCTCGAAGTCGGCCAGGGTCGACTCCATCAGGGCGGCCACCGCCTCGTAGATGGCCACGTCAACTTCCTGACCGGATCCGCTCTTCGACCGCTCGACCACGGCGGCCAGGGTGCCCACCACGGCGAAGAGGCCGGCCAGGGCATCGCCGAGGCTGATGCCGCACCGGGCCGGCGGTCGGTCGGGCTCCCCGGTGGTGGCCCGGATGCCGCCCATGGCCTCACCGATGGACCCGAAGCCGGCGTCGGCGGACCGGGGGCCGGTCTGGCCGAAGCCCGACACGTGGACGACGATCAGGCCCGGGTTGGACGGCCGCATCTGCTCGTAGCCCAGGCCCCACTCGTCGAGTCGACCCGGTCGGAAGTTCTCGAGGACCACATCGACCCTGTCGATCATGCGCCGCACCACGTCCCGGCCCGCCCCGTCCCGCAGATCGACGGCCACCGACCGCTTGTTGCGGGCGATGGCCGGCCACCACAGGCCCTGGCCGTCACGGGTCAGGCCCCACCTCCGCATGGGATCGCCCTCCCCCGGCGTCTCGATCTTGATGACCTCGGCCCCGTAGTCGCCGAGAAGCTGGCCGGCGAAGGGTCCGGCGATGAAGTTGCCCAGTTCGAGGACCTGCAGCCCCGACAGGGGCGCGGACGGTTCGGGGTCGGCCATAGCCAGGATTGTAGGGAACGGCCGGACCGGTCATCCCCGCCGCGACGGCGCCCGCCCGATGACGACCGGCGGCGACCGGTGCCCGGCGGCGTGTGGGGGACGGAAGCCGCCCACCCCGACCAGGTACTGTGGATTTCGACCGACGGGAGGGCGCAGTGACAGGTGCGGAGGACGGGTTGGGCATCGGCGGGACCGCCCATGCGGCGCGGCGTCACCCGGTCGGGCCCCGGCCCGGCGACACGGCCGCGTTCTAGGCGGTTCGATGCCGCGCCTGCGCCAGGTGGGGAAGGACGAGGCCGAGGCGCCCATCGTCACCGTCATGTACGACCACCTGTTCGATGGACGGGACCCGGTGGCCGAACCGGGGACGGCCACCGGGTCGCCGGGTGACTGGTGGACGGTGTTCGCCCTGGTGCCCGACGTGCTCGAACACGCGGTCCAGGGGTTCGGTCTCTACCAGAGTCCGAAGCGGCTCCTCGATCCGACCCTCCGGGAGCTGGCCCAGTGCCGGGCCGGCTGGGCCGCGGGCAGCCAGTTCGTCTTCTCCCAACACTGCAAATCCCTGCGGGCCCTCGGGGTGGGCGAAGCCCTGGTCGAGGCCGTCCCGCACTGGGCGGCCGCCTCCTGCTACAGCGACGTGCAGCGGCTGGTGTTGGCCTACACCGACTGCCTGGTCTTCGATCGGGGCCGGGTGCCCGACGGCCTGTTCGACGCCCTCCGTCGTCACCTCGGTGACGAGGAGGTTCTCGAGTTGACCTACATCGGATCGCTCTACCTCCAGCACGCCGTCATGTCCCGGGCGCTGCGCACCGAATTCGACGACCGGGTGGAGCCGGTCGTCGAGGTGACGGTGGAGGGGTCCGACCAGGCACGCGACGTGGGTCGGGACATCGCCCTCCCGCCCCGGTGAGCCGGTGGTCCCGGTGAGTGTCGGCATCGTCGAGGTCTCCCCTCGCGACGGGCTGCAGGACGAGGCGGTGATCGTCCCCACCGACATGAAGGTGTCGCTGATCGAGCAGGCCCTCGACGCCGGAGTGGAGCGGGTCGAGGCGGTGAGCTTCGCCCGTCCGGACCGGGTCCCGACCATGGCCGATGCCGAGGCCGTCCTGGCCGGGGTGGTCCGTCGTCCCGGCTCCCGTCTGTCGGGCCTGGTCCTCAACGAGCGGGGGATGGAACGGGCGCTGGCCGCCGGGGTGCACGAGATCAACGTGGTGGTCCTGGTGAGTGAGACCTTCTCCCGGCACAATCAGGGCCTCGGGGTGGACGAGGCCCTCCATATGTGGAGCCGGGTGGCCGCCGCCGCGGCCGGGGCCCACATCGGGGCCACCGTGACGCTGTCCGCAGCCTTCGGCTGTCCCTACGAGGGCCGGGTCGACCCGGTCCGGGTGCGGGAGCTGGCCCGACGGGTGGCCGGGGACGGGCCCATCGAGATCGCCCTGGCCGACACCATCGGGTGCGCGGTGCCGCCCGAGGTCGATGCGCTGGTCCGCGGGGTGGCGGCCGACACGGGGCTTCCCGTCCGGGTCCATCTGCACAACAGCCGGAACACCGGCTATGCCAACGCCCTGGCCGCCATCGCCGCCGGGGCCTCGACCCTCGACGCCAGCATCGGGGGCATCGGCGGGTGCCCGTTCGCCCCGGGGGCGACGGGCAACATCGCCACCGAGGACCTGGTCCACCTGCTCGATCGCATGGACATCACCACCGGCGTGAGCCTGGACCGAATCTTGACCACCTCGCGCTGGCTGGAAGGCGTGGTGGACCACCCCGTCCCCGGCCAGTTGGGTCGGTCCGGTCCTTTCCCGAGGCCGGCACCTGCACCGGCACCGTGACCTCACCGGTGCCCGGCGTTGTGGAGCCCGATGCCATGGGTCAGAGTTGGAACCATGCCCATCCTCGCCCCCGACCACGACTACGCCCATCCGGTCGAATCCGACACCGCCTGGAGCGAGTCCTACTACTTCAACGCCTATGACCCGACGTCCGACAGCGGGTTCTTCACCCGGATCGGCGTCCGGCCCCACGAAGGGACGATGGACGTCGGCCTGTCGGTGTGGCTCCCGGGCGGGGAGCTGGCCGAGTACCGGCACACGGTCGAGCAACGGGAGATGGTGGGACCGCCCCTGGTGGTGGGCGGCGTCCGCTATGAGCTGGTGGAGGCGGGGACGACCTGGCGCATCGTGGCCGACGTCGAGGCCAGGGCGCGCCCCTGCCACCCTTCGGAAACGGGCGCCCACCCGGTCCACCTGTCGATGGACACCCGGTTCGACGCCGTCTCCCCGGCCGTGGGGACCGACGGGCAGCAGACCGGTGGCCCGCGCAGCCATCAGGCGTCGGCGGCCGCGGGCACGACCGGCAAGGGTCACCTCGAACAGGCCGGCCGGTGGTCGGGGGCCCTGACCGTCGACGACGTCACCCACACCTGGACCACGGCCCACGGCAACCGCGACCGTTCGTGGGGACCGAGGCGCTGGGGTGGTCCTCCGATGTGGCGCTGGTTCAGTATCAACCTCGGTGCGTCGATGCACTTCGGCGGGATCCGGCTCGGCACGGCGGCCGGCGATCTCCACCGTGGCTGGGTCTACGAGGACGGCCGGGTGACCAGTATCAGGGAGTGGCGGCTTCGCACCGAGACGGCGGACGACGGGATGACCCAGCGGGTGGTCCATCTCACGGCCGCGGACAAGCGGGGCCGCTCGTTCGATCTGACCGGGGAGGTGCTGCGGGTGGCCAACATCGGCACGTCGGAGGGGACGGTGGTCAACGAGGGGCTGACCAGGTGGACCTACCGCGCCGAGGGCGGCACCCCGGTGCCGGGGTACGGCATCGCCGAGTATCTCCACCAACTCGACCCCGAGGGGCGGCCCACCGTTCCGGTGGAGTAGGCGTTGCGGTGGAGCAGCCGTTCCGGTGGAGTAGGCGTTGCGGTGGAGTACGCGTTCCGGTGGAGCAGGTGCCGAGTGGATAGGGTGCGCGGGTGCCCACCGACTCCACCACTGTGGCCGGGCCGCTGGAGGCGGCGCTCGGTGGTCGGGTGACCGGGCTGCATCGGCTCTCGGGTGGGGCATCCCGGGTCACCAGCGCCTTCGATCTCGAGACGGCCCCGGGCCGGGTCCGGGCCCTGATCCTCCAGCAGGTGCGGGGCGGCGGCCCGGCCCCTCCGCCCGACATCCGGATGGAGGCCGACCTGCTCCGGGCGGCCCGGAGGGTCGGGGTGCCGGTGCCCGACGTGGTGGCGGCCGGGGTGGCCGACGGACTCGACCCGGGGTGGCTGGTGGTCGAACGACTCGAAGGGGAGACGATCCCCCGGCGGATCCTGCGGGACGGGGGATTCGCCGCCGCGGTCCCGCTCCTGACCGACCAGACAGCCCGGGCCCTGGCCGCCATCCACTCCCTCGATCCGACGTCGGTCCCCGGGTTGCCGCCGGCCGATCCCCTCGGCCGCCCGCTCGACTTCCTCGACGCCCTCCACGAGGCGCGACCGGTCCTCGAACTCGGGGCCCGGTGGCTGGCCCACGACGGGCCGTCCGGGGACGAACGGGTGGTGGTCCACGGCGACTTTCGGATGGGCAACTTCCTGGTCGACCCGTCCGGGTTGCGGGCCGTGCTCGATTGGGAGCTCGCCCATCAGGGTGACCCGGCCGAGGACATCGGCTGGCTCTGCGCCCGGGCCTGGCGGTTCGGTGGGGCCGGCCGGGTGGGCGGCTTCGGCGACCTCGACGTGTTCCTGTCCGCCTACGCCGCGGCCAGTGGGAGGACGATCGACGTCGACCGGGTCCGGTGGTGGGAGGCGTACGCCACCCTCAAATGGGCGGTCATCTGCCTGCTGCAGGCCTCGACCCACCTGAGCGGCGCCACCCGGTCGGTGGAGCTGGCCGCCATCGGGCGGCGGGTGTGCGAGAGCGAGTGGGATCTGCTGGCCCTGATGGGGGTGGCCGTGCCCGAGCCGTCCGGGCCGGGGTCGGATGTGCAGCCCGGCGGGGCCGGGGGATCCGGAGGGGCGCCGGGCCGGCCACCAGTGACCGGCCCGCTCTTCGGCCGGCCCTCGGCGGCCGAGCTGGTGGAGGCGGTGGGCGACTATCTGGACAAGGTCATGACCTCGGCCGAGGACGCGGCCCGGTTCGAGGCGCGTGTGGCCCGCAACGTCCTGGCCGTCGTGGGCCGTGAGTTGGACCTCGGCCCGGCCGCGCAGGCCGCCCACGATCAGCGCCTCCGGACCCTCGGCTTCCCCGACGACCCGGCGCTGGCCCGGGCCATCCGGGGCGGTCGGTACGACCAGGATCTGGCCGGGCTGGGCGCGGTCCTGGCCGGGGGGACCCGTGACCAGCTGGCGGTGGCCAATCCGTCGTACCTCGACCAGGGGGCGTGACCGGCCGACGGCACGGGGGCCGACCGGCCTGGGGACTGACCGGACCGGCGACCGCCGGGTTCAGAGCGCCGATTCCACCCGGGTCGGCGATGTGCCCTCGAGGGTGATGGTCATGCCCTCGAAGGCCAGATTGATGCGCTCCTCCATGCCCAGCCACTTGGCCCGGGCCTCCCCGAGCAGGACCTCGAGTTCGGCGTCGGTGTGGTACGGGTCGTGGTGGAAGAGGACGAGATGGCCGACGTCCGACTTCTGGGCGAACTGGATGGCGGCGTCGATCCCCGAGTGGCCCCAGCCCATGTGAGCGTCGTACTCCTCGTCGCGGTACTGGGCGTCGTGCAGCAGGACATCGGCACCGTCGGCCAGGTCGTGCCCGCTCACCCAGGTCTCCGGCATCGACGCCAGATCGGCGCCCAGTGCCGGTTCGTGATCGGGGATGTAGACGAGCACCCGGCCGTTCTCCTCGATCCGGTAGCCCACGGTCGGACCCTGGTGGGTGACCTTGGCCGCCCGGATGGTGGCCGAGCCGATGGTCACCGGCTCTTCGGGGGCGTCGTGGAAGGTCAGGTGCGACGGCACATCCTCCAGGCGGAGGGGGAACAGCGGAGGGGACAGGTACATGGCGATCCGCTCGGAGAGGTGCTGGACCGGCGAGGTCGGACCCCACAGGTTGATGTCGAGGCCGGGGACGAACAGGGGCCGGAAGAACCCGAGTCCCTGCAGATGGTCGAGATGGAGGTGGGTGAGCAGGATGTGGAACTCGGACGGGAGGTGCTCCTGCATGACCACCCCGAGGGGCCGGATGCCGGTCCCGGCGTCGAGGATCAGCGAGTGCCCGCTGGCCAGGCGCACCTCGACGCACGAGGTGTTCCCCCCGTACCTGACCGTGTCCGGTCCGGGGGCGGCCACCGAGCCCCGGCATCCCCACACCCGTGCCTGCATCAGCCCGTCGGTTCCGTCTGCGCCGGTTCGTCGGGCCAGAACAGGGCCATGACGCCGTGCATCTCCCCCGCCGACCCGAACAGCGGATAGGCGGTGGCCTCGTACTGGCGCCGCGCACCGTCGTAGGAGGTGGCCACGAGCTTCCGGTGGGCCGGGTGACGCTCGAAGAAGGCGATACCGGCCGGGGACTGCCGCCGGCGGAGGGGTTGCCCGTCGGGCAGGGCCAGCTGCAGGGACTGGCCGAACTCCTCGGCCGGGATCTCGCCCAGTTCGGCGAAGTCCTTCCCGAGGAGCTGGGCGGCGGCATCGTTGAAGTAGACGAGCATGCCGTGGGTGTCGAGCAGGAACATGGGCGTCGACAGATTCGAGGCCAGCTCGCGGGCCAGGATGAGCGGCAGGCTCCTCGACGTCCCCGGAGCCACCGCCGGCTCGCTCACGGCCTCTTCGCCAGGGCCGGCCACTCCACCGGGGCTGGGTTCCCGCGCATCCCGACATCGTTGCCGCAAAACGGAGGGTTGCCAAGTCTCTTCCCGAGTCGGACCGCCGTCGGCCGTCGGCGGGGTCGGGCCGAGCACGGCCCGGGCGGACCTGCAAGCATCGGACCGCCCGCACCGAGGAGGAGTCACCATGCCCACACACCGACCACGCCGCGTCTTCCAGGTGGCCACGGGCAACGTGGGTTCGGAGATGATCAGCCGACTCCGCGACCATCCCGACCTGGAGCTGGTCGGCCTCCACTGCTACACGCCGGACAAGATCGGGCGCGACGCCGGGGAGATCGTCGGCATCGGACCGCTCGGCGTGGTGGCCACCGGGAGGGTGGAGGACATCGTGTCGGCGGCCCCGGACTGCGTGAACTTCAACGGGGTCTGGCCCGACATGGACCTGTTCGAGACGGTGCTGGACGCCGGCATCAACGTGGTGTCCACCGCCGACTGGATCACCGGCCACCACCGCGACCGCAACTTCCCCCTGCCCTCGGGCCGC
Source organism: uncultured Acidimicrobiales bacterium (assembly GCA_963713625.1). Lineage (GTDB taxonomy): Bacteria > Actinomycetota > Acidimicrobiia > Acidimicrobiales > RAAP-2 > Bog-756. Next base: position 626,562 of record CAVQMN010000004.1, read on the forward strand.
CGGCCCACCGACGTCATCGAGGCGGCGTGCCGCCGAGGGGGCGCCACCTTCTACGGGACGGGGATGAACCCGGGCCTGGCCAACATCCTCTCGGTGGTGAGCACGGCGGGCATGGGCCGGGTCGACCATCTGACCGTGCTCGAGTCGGTGGACGTGTCCTGCCATCACTCGGTCGACACCTGGAAGAACTGCGGCTACGGGCTGCCGGTCGACGACCCGCGTGTGCCCGCCATGCTGGAGAAGGGATGCACGGTGTTCGGGGACGCCCTCCACCTGATGGCCGACTGCCTCGGACTGGCCATCGACGACATCGTCTACGAGTGCGAGCTCGGGGCGTGCCAACAAGATGTGGACCTGGGTTGGTGGCAGCTGGCCAAGGGATCGGTGGGAGCCAGCCTGTCCAAGTTCAAGGGCATGGTGGACGGCGAGCCGAGGATCGAAACCCACCTCGAGTGGCAGATGGTGCCGGACACCGAGCCGAGCTGGAAGATCCAGGGGTGTTACGTCACCACCGTCAAAGGGGATCCGAACATCGTGAACCGGCACATGATCTTCCCGGCCGACGGCACCCCGTTCGACGCCCGCACCTTCGCCTCCATCGGGATGACCATCACCGGGCTGCCCGCCCTCAACTCGATCGGGTCGGTGTGCGACGCACCTCCGGGCCTGGTCACCAGCGCCGACCTCCCCCTCCGGGCCTTCGCCGGCCGGTTCGGGCCGGATACAGTGCGGACATGAGCGCCACGGAACTGTGGGTCGAGTCCTACCAGGGCGAAGTGCTCGGCGAAACCCTCTTCGGGTCGCTGGCCGGACGGGAAGAGGACGCCGACCGCCGTCACCAGTTGGAGGTGCTCACGCTCCTCGAACGGTCCACCAAGGAGCTGGCCGATCCGGTCTTCGAGCGGCGGTCCCTCGATCGCGGTGACACCGCGGCCAGCGTGACCGCGGCCGTCGAGCTGGCCGAGGCCGTGGCCGGAATCCCCTGGAACGACTTCGTGGCCTCCATCCTGCCTGTCACCGACGAGTTCCTGGCCAAGTACCACCAGCTGGTCGACCTCGCCGGGGACGAGATGGAGCGGGGCGTGGCCGAGGCCTACGTGGCCCATGAAGAGGCGCTGGCCGCCTTCGCCCGCCGGGCCCTGGGTCGAGAGAGCGGCGATCCGCTCGAGTTGATCCTCGCCCTTCCCCATGTGGCTGCAGCCGTTCCCGCCCCGACCTCGACGGCCCGCCCATGAAGTTTTCGGTCACCTATCCCCTCATCACCCATCCCGCCAGTCCGGAGCTCATGACCAGGCAGGCCGTCACCGAGTTCGCCCGGGCGGCGGAGGCCGCCGGGTTCGACGGCATCGGGTTCACCGACCATCCGGCACCCACCGACCGGTGGCTCAAGGCCGGGGGCCACGACGCCCTCGATCCCTTCGTGGCGCTGACCTTCTGCTGCGCGGTGACCGAGCGCATCCGGCTCATCCCCAATATCGTCGTGCTCCCCTACCGGCACCCGCTCATCGTGGCCAAGACGGTGGCCACGATGGCCATGCTGTCCGAGGACCGTTTCACCCTGGCCGTGGCCACCGGCTACCTGCGGGGCGAGTACCGGGGCCTCGGCATCGACTTCGAGCAGCGCAACGCCTTGTTCGACCAGGCCGTCGAGGTGCTCAGGGGGATGTGGACCGAGGATGACTTCTCCTTCGAGGGGATCGGCATCGACGCCAAGGGCCTCACGGCCAACCCGAAGCCCGGCACGGCCCCGCCCATCTGGATCGGGGGCAACAGCCGGCTGTCCCGGCGCCGGGTGGCCCGGTACGGGGACGGGTGGACGCCCTTCCCGGCCCCGAGGGCCCTCTCCACCACCACCAAGACGCCGGCGCTGGAAACCGTCGAGGACCTGGCCACCATGCTCGACGAGCTGTGGCAGCTGGTCGATGAGGAGGGACGGGACCGGTCCGACATCGACGTGGCCTTCGGGACCCCCGAGGGCGGCGGCCTGGGTGAGCACTTCAACCCCGACGCCCACATGGCCGGGCTCGACGGGCTGGCCAAGCTCGGGGTCACCTGGGCCGGGGTGTCGGTTCCCGGCGCCTCGCTGGCTCAGGCCCTCGAGGGCCTGGGCCGCTACGGCGAATCGGTCATCGGCCCCTACCGGTCATGATGCGGCCCCGGGTTGATCCGGGACCGGTGATCCAGCCGTAGTGATCCAGCCGCTGATCAGCTGTCGTCGGCGTCCCAGCCCAGCTCGTCGGCCAGGAGCAGGAGCACCCGGTTGGGCAGGCGCTCGCCGCGCTCGAGGAGCTTGAGACAACCCTGCACGTAGACCTTCCGGGCGTCCTCGACGCTCCGTGTCCGGACCGGGCCGGACGTCGGCGGACGGATGCCGATGATCTCGGCCAGGTCATCGGCCGATCGCCCACCCGGGTCGGACTCCCCGAGCAGCGATTCGATGACGCGGAGCATGTACCGCCTCGGTGGCGAGCCCTGCTCCCACCGGGCCACCGACTGCTGGGTCACGCCCAGTTGATCGGCCAGTTCCCGCTGGGTGACCCCGTGCTGCAGACGATAGGAGCGGAGCCGCTCGGCGAGGCCATCGGGTGGCTCCACTGAGTACTCATTTGTATCCACTGGTTGTGAAGGCTACCCGTCCCCATGTCGGGCTGACAAGGGGTGGGCACAGAACCGGGCGTGCCGCGTGTCGAACTACAAAGGTGTCGTTCACACGTGGCGGGTACGTGTGCCTCCCGCTGGCCGGCGCCCGGGGACAGCCGGAGAATCCCCAGGCCAGGGGCATCATCGGGCCGTCGGCGCCCCGGCCTGCCCGCCTCCGCCCCGAAGGCAGGGCCCGGGCGGGCCGGACCGGCCCCCACGCGGCCAAATCTCGGCCTTCAGCGCCGACCCGGAAATGCCGATACAAGCCCCGATGGGGAACCGACCGGAAAGGCAGGCCAGGCAGGACTTCCGAGAGTGTGGCCGTGGCCTGTCCGGACGGGGACCGGACGGCGTCAGCCGCATCGACCCGGCGACCTGAGGCCGGCGGCAACGGACGTGGAGCGACCGTGAATCTCATCTCATTCCGGACCGTGCGCTTCAGGAACATTCTCGATTCGGGGACGATCGAAGCCGATCCCAGGATCACCTGCCTGGTCGGGAAGAACGAATCCGGGAAAACCAACATCCTCCATGCCCTGCATGCGCTGAATCCGGCCCTCAACGACCGGCTCTTCGACGAGCAGGAGTATCCCCGGTGGCTCCAAAAAGAACACCAACGCTCCGGGGAGTTCGAGTCGGCCGTCCCCATCTCGGCCACCTTCGAGTTGACCGACCAGGAGACCCAGGAGATCAGCGCCCGCTTCGGCGAAGGGGTCCTGTTGGCCAAGCAGTGGACCCTCAGCGTGAGCTACGACAACGTCAGGGCGTTCACCGTCGACATCGACGAAGCTGCGGCCTGTCGGGCGTTCGAATCCCAGTACGAGTTGGAGGCCGGTGCCCTGGACCTCGACGAGCTGCGCATGCGCCTCGATGAAGTGTCCAAGGAAACCGCCTACCACGCCGACAGCGCCGAGGAGCCGACGCCCGCCGCCGTCAGAGCTCGCCAGGCCATCGCCGATCTGAAGAAGATCTATCCCGAATCGGTGCAGCAATCCCTCAACCGGCAGCTGTCGGAGCTGATGCCCCGGTTCTTCCATTTCGACGAGTACAGCGAGCTGATGGGCCGGACGGACATCGGTCCCCTCCTGGATGCGCTGCGTTCCAACTCGGAATCGGTGCTGGACGACTCCCAGCGCACGGCGCTCGCCCTCTTGAAGCTCGGGTTCGCCACCGACGAGTTGGTCAACCCCGACTACGAGAAGAGCACCGGCGAGATGGAGGCAGTCGCCGCCGACCTGACCCGACAGGTGCGCCGTTACTGGCACCAGAACGACCATCTCCGACTCAAGATCGGTATCGAGCCCACCTCCGACCTCCGCGCAGACGGAACCAACGTGCAGCTTCTCCAGCTGCGGGTCGAGGACGACCGTCATTACTTCACCAACAACCTCGACGCGCGCTCATCAGGTTTCCGGTGGTTCATCTCCTTTCTGGCCGCCTTCAAGGAGTTCTACTCGGACAAGTCGGTGATCGTCCTGCTCGACGAACCGGCTCTCGCCCTCCACGCCCGGGCCCAACGGGACTTCCTCGATTTCATCGATGACACCCTGGGCGACAGACATCAGATCGTCTACACCACCCACTCCCCGTTCATGATCGACGCCAGTCACCTCGAACGGGTCCGGATCGTCGAGGACCTCGGACCCGAAGAAGGCACCAAGGTCAGCTCCCGGCTGGTGTCCCGCGACCCGGACACCCTCTCGCCCCTCGAGGGGATCCTCGGCTACGACATCGCCCAGCAGATCTTCACCGGTCCGGACAATCTGGTGGTGGAAGAGCTTTCCGACTACACGTACATGACGGTGATGTCCGAGGTGCTCCGGGAAAAGGACCGCGAGCACCTCGATCCGAGGTGGCGGGTGCTTCCGGCCGGAGGAGTGGGGACGATGGCGGCCGCGGTCGCCCTGCTCGGCCGGCAACTCGATGTGACGGTGGTGACCAACGGAAGCAGCAACGTCTCCCTCCGGCTCAACGAACTGGCCGATCTCGACTTTCTGGACGCCCAGCGCATCGTTCCCCTCGGGCCGATCGCCGGCATCAAGACCGCCGACTTCGAGGACCTGTTCCTCCCCGACGACTACGTGGTCATCTACAACGCCACCTTCGATGCCGCCCTCACCGTCGAGGAGCTGACCGGCGACACGGAATGCATCACCGACCGGATCCGGGGGGCCGTGGGCGATTTCAACCGCAGCGACCCGTCGAACTGGTTCCTCAGGAACCGGAAGACGGCCAGCTTCGTGCTCCGGCCGACCACCCTCGACCGGTTCGAGCGGCTCTTCCAGGCCATCAACGCCACCCTGGGCTGAGCCCGGCCCGGCACCCCGATCCGGGAGGCCGCGGCGCCGACGCGACGAGCGACTGGCCATACTGGTAGCAGCAGGTCAGTCCGACCTGGACAGGGGGACGGCACATGGCGAGGACCGAGCCGGTGAGCGACTGGACGTCGGACTTCGACGTCCTCGATGAGTCCTACGTGCGCGACCCCTTCCCCCGGTGGGACGAACTGCGCCGGGAGTGCCCGATCGCACGGACCGACCGCCGCGGCCGGGCCTGGCTCCCGACCACCTATGCGGACGTCACGGCTATGGCCAAGGACATCGACCGCTTCAGTTCGGCCAACACCAGCGTCATCGATCCGGTGGACGAGCCCGAGACCCCGATCCTGACCTACGGCCTGCCTCCGATCACCTCCGACCCACCGCTGCACACCTGGACCCGTCGACTGCTCCTCCCGTGGTTCTCCCACGCCCGGGTGGAAGCGTACGAGCCGATGACCAGAGCGTTGTGCGGCTCGCTGGTCGATGCCCACCTGGCCGCCGGCCGGGCCGATGCCGCCGCCGATTACGCCCAGCAGATCCCCGTCCGGGTGATCGGCTCCATCCTCGGCATCCCCGAGGAGATGGCCGACACCTTCACCGGTTGGGTCCGGGACGCGCTGGAGTTCGCGGATGACGCCGAGCGCAGCCAGCGGGGCATGTTCGGGATCGGCTTCTACCTCTGGGACCGGATCAACGAACGGCGCCGGACCGATGGCGACGACCTGTTGACCTACCTGCTGCACGCCGAGGTCGACGGTGCTCCTGTCGACGACATGGTCGTCCTGGGTATGGGGATGCTCACCATGATCGCCGGCATCGACACCACCTGGAGTGCGATCGGCTCGTCCCTCTGGCACCTGGCCACCCACGATGAGGACCGCGAGCGCCTGGTGGCCGATCCGGCGCTCATGGACACGGCCGTCGAAGAGCTCCTCCGCGCCTACTCACCGGTGACCATGGCCCGGCTGGTGACCGAGGACGTCGCCGACTACGGATGCCCCATGAAGCAGGGCGACAAGCTCCTGATGAACTTCCCGGCCGCCAACCGGGATCCGGCCGCCTTCCCCCGGGCCGACGAGGTGGTCCTCGACCGCCGGGAGAACCGGCACGTGGCCTTCGGCTCGGGCATCCACCGGTGTGCCGGATCGAACCTGGCCCGGATGGAGCTTCGGGTGGCCCTGGAGGAGTGGCTGGCCCGGGTGCCCGTCTTCCACCTGGCCGAAGGGGCCGAGGTCGTGTGGGCGGGCGGACAGGTCAGAGGCCCCCGCCGGCTGGAGACGGTGTTCGTCTAGTCGGGAACGCAGGCCCGCTGCTCCATCGGCAAACCATGGCGCCACAGCCGTGGCGTGCAGGAAACCGCGCTGGCAGACTGGCGGGCGATGATCCTCTCCTCGGTTGACTGGCCCACCATCGCCTCGTTGGCCACCGCGGCCGGCACCCTGGTGTTGGCCGTGGCCACCTTCTCCGCGGTGCGCTCGTCCAACCGCTCGGCGCGGATCGCCGAAGTGGCCCTGCAAGAGCAGCGGCGACCACTCCTGGCCCCGTCCCGCCTGGAGGATCCCAAGCAGAAGATCATGTTCCTCGAGGGCAACTGGGTCAACGCTTCCGGCGGGCGCGGTGTGGTCGAGCACACGGACGGTCTGGTGTATCTGGCCATCAGCCTGAGAAACGTCGGCAGTGGGATCGCGGTCTGCCAGGGCTGGACGGCCATGGCCGGGGCGGGTTCAGCATTGCGAGCTCCCACCCATGCACCGCTGGATGAGTTCCGCCTGCAATCAAGGGACCTCTACATCCCGGCCGGCGATATCGGCATGTGGCAGGGAGCGCTGCGCAACCCGGATGACCAGGCCCGGGCGGAGATCGTCGACGCCATCGAAACCGGCCAGTCCATCACCGTCGAGTTGCTCTACTCCGACCAGGTCGGACGCCAACGGACCATCTCGCGGTTCGGCCTCACCCCGATGGGCGACACCTGGATCGCCAGCATGACGAGGCACTGGTATCTGGACTGGGATGGTCCCCGCCCCGAAAGCCTCACACTGGCCGCGGCCGAAGCGGTGATCCGCGATCACGAAGCAGCAGAAGAGAGACGCGCCGCGGAACACGGGGCGGCAGCGGAGCCCGGCGATCCGGAGACGACGGACACCGGCGGCCCGACGGTCGCTCAGGGTGAGTCCTTCCGGGCACCGGTGAGCCCCGAACAGACACGTCAGTAAGAGGGGCCCCGGGCCGTCGGTTCGGTGGCGCCGCCGAGCGGGGCCGGCGGCCGACGACGGGCGAATGTGCCGATGGGCTACCGGCTACCGGCTACCGGCTACCGGCTACCGGCTACCGGCTACCGGCTACCGGCTACCGGCTACCGACGCACCATGCGCCAGCAACGACAGCCCATGGGAATGTCGACGACATCCCCGCCCACCACGGACTCGGTGATCGTCCGGATGCGATCCAGTTCCCGTTCCCTCTCGGCGGGAGCCATGGTGATCAGGGAGCTGTAGGTACCGGCCAGACCCACCAGTTCGTCGCGTGTCATCGACTTCGACCAGGTGATCATGCGGGTGTCCAGATCGACGAAGGGTGCGCCGGGAGGAAGTTCGAACTGATGACGGCTCCGACGACCCCGGTCGCCCGGTGACGGGTCCCGCCGGCCGAGCAGCTCGGCCACCCACTCGACCGACCGGTCGGCCCCGTTCCAGATGACGCCGAGGACGCCAGCCGGATGGAGCACCCGACCGACCTCGGCCACCGTGCGGTCGGGGTCCATCCAATGCCAGGCCGATGAGACCATGGCCGCGTCGAGCGCCCCGGATCCGATGGGGAGCTCCTCGGCCCGGCACCGGAGGGCGGCGACCTCGGGCGACCGCCGTGTCAGCACCTCCAACATCCGGGCGTCGGGCTCGAGCGCCACGACCCGGTCGGCCCATTGGGCCAGCACCCGGGTGAGGGCGCCGGTACCGGCACCGAGGTCGGCGGCCGTTCCGCACCTCGACCCGAGGATCCACTCCATGGCCGCCAGCGGGGGGCCGGGCCGGTAGCGGTCGTACTGTTCGGCCACCGATCCGAACGACGATGCCCGCTGGGCGGTTCCTGACGGCACATGCCGACAGTACCGGCCGGCCACGCGAGGCAGTACGTCACCGAGGCCGGCCCGGCGTCATCCCCCCCGGGCCTTGACCATCCGCTCGACGAGGTTCGACGGCATCACGTCGTAGTGGTCGTGCTCGGCCCGGAACCGGCCTCTGCCCCCGGTGTGCGAGCGCAGATCCACCGCATACCGTTGGATCTCGGCGGTGGGAACGAGGGCGATGATCTTCTGGAGACCACCGTCCAGGGTGTCGGTGCCCTGCACCCGCCCGCGACGGGCGTTGAGGTCGCCGAGGACGTGGCCCTGCATGCTGGCCGGGACGGTGACTTCGAGGAGTGAGACCGGCTCGAGCAGCACCGGGCCGGCGTTGGCCATGGCCTGCTTGAAGGCGAGTGAACCCGCCATCTTGAAGCTCATCTCCGATGAGTCGACGGGGTGGTGCTTGCCGTCGTAACAGGCGACCTGCACGTCGACCACCGGGTAGCCGTGGACGCCGCCGTGGCCCATCGACTCGACGATCCCCTTCTCCACCGCCGGGATGTACTGCCGGGGGATGGCCCCGCCCACCACCTGGTCGACGAAGCGGAATCCCTCCCCGCGCCCGAGGGGCTCGATGCGGATCGAGGCCACGCCGAACTGGCCGTGACCGCCGGTCTGCTTCTTGTACTTCCCCTCGGCCTCCGCCTTGGCCGTGACGGTCTCGCGGTAGGGGACGAGCACGTCCTCCGTTTCGATCTCGACGCCGAACTTTCGGGCCAGGCGTTCGACCGACATGGCCAGATGGGTCTCACCGGTGCCCGACAGGATGGTCTGGTGGGTTTCGTCGACCCGCTCGACGATCAGGGTCGGGTCCTCCTCCTGGAGACGGTGGAGCCCGGTCATCAGCTTGTCCTCGTCGCCCTTCGACCTGGGCCTGATGGCGATGGACAGGGCCGCCGGTTCGGGTCGGGGTGACGGCACCAGCACGGGCACACCCTTCGGGGCCAGGGTGTCACCCGTGGCCACACCGGCCAACTTCGGCGCGGCCACGATGTCGCCGGCCGTGGCCTCCTCGGCCGGCTGGGCCTGCTTCCCCCGCAGCAGCTGCAGGACGTGGAGGCGTTCGTCGTGGTGCGTACGCGAGTTGGTGAGGACGTCGTCGTGGTGGATCGTCCCCGACAGGACCCGCAGCATCGAGATGTTGCCGACATAGGGATCGGAAAACGTCTTGAACACCCGGGCGAGCGGCTGCCCGGCCGGGTCGCAGGACACGGCCTGCACCGAGTCGCCGGCCCGAACCTCGATCGGGGGCCGGGCCTCGGGCGAGGGGGCGATCTCGGCCAACAGCGAGGCCAGACGATCGATACCCACCCCGGTGGCGGCCGACCCGCACACCACCGGGAACACGACACCGTCGACCACGCCGGTGGCCAGTGTGGCCTCGAGCTCGGTGCTGGAAGGGATGTCCTCTTCCAGGTAGCGCTCCATCAGCTCATCGTCTCCGACCACGATTCCCTCGACCAGCTGCTCCCGCACCTGATGCTCGGTCTCGGCCAGGTCGGAGGGGATGGGCCCGGACGTGGCCTTGCCGCCTTCGTAGATGATGGCGGTATCGGTGAGCAGATCGGCGATCCCCCGAAAGCCGGCTTCCCCGTCCACCGGCAGCTCCAGCGGGGCGATGCCGGCACCGAAGCGTTCGCGCAGCGCGGCCAGGGTGCGGTCGAAGCTGGCCTGGTCGCGGTCGAGCTTGTTGACGAAGATCAGGCGGGGAAGACCGAGTTCGGCGGCCAGTTCCCAAGCGGCTTCGGTCTGTGCCTCCACACCCTCGACGGCACTCACCACCACGACCACCAGGTCGACGACCGAGCAGGCCGCCCGCACCTCACCGAAGAAGTCGGCGTACCCCGGGGTGTCGATGATGTTGAGCTTGACCTCGCCCACCTGGCAGGGGGTCAGGGCCAGCGAGAGGGACATGTGGTACTTGATCTCCTCGGGCTCGAAATCGCTCACCGTCGAGCCGTCGTCCACCTTGCCCTGCCGGTTGATGGCCCCGGTGGCGAACAGGAGCGCCTCGGCCAGCGTGGTCTTGCCCGAGCCGTTGTGGCCGACGAGGGCGACGTTGCGGATGCCGGTCAGGGACAGTTGGTGCGAACCGTTCTGGCCGGGTGGGCCGGGCGGGGCCGGCTCCGGGTTGACGTGTCCGACCCGGGCGACGTCAGTGGCGCTCATGGGCGCCCGCCAGCTCGCGTCCGGCGACGGAGCATCATGCCGTCGCCGCCTTTCCCTCCTCGGGCGGTCTGCTGCACAACATCACCCCCACTTCAACGTCTGATCCAATCTGAGCACAATTTTCCCGTTTGCGCACCTGGTCCCGCGGCCGGGGTGGCCGGCCCTTCGGACCGACCCCGCCGGGCCGTATGATCGGGATGCCGCCGTGGCGAGATGATCATCCAGCGGTGCGTCCGGCAGTCCTGCCCGGCGTGGTGGCGATCGGGGGAGGGAAACACGTGTCAGACAACCTTCGGCTGTTGGCGAAGTACAGCGAGGCCATGGACGCCGGCGACAGCCACGCCGTCTACGAATTCTGGTCGGAGGACTTCCACAGCCATGTGACCGAACGGGTCAGTCCGGAACGGGTGGGGACCGACGTCCGCGGCGAGGAACAGGTGTGGTGGGAGCAGGTGCGGTCCGCGTTCCCCGATATGGAGTTCACCGTCGACCTGCTCATCGAATCGGACGATCTCGTGGTGTCCAATTGGACGGTCAAGGGCACCCACACCGGGACGCCCTTCTACGATGTCCCGCCCTCCGGCGAACCGGTGACCATCAACGGCACGGCCATCCTCCGGATCCGGGACGGGCAGATCGTCGAGCACTGGGGCGGTCCCCACTGCCAGAAGGGCCTCGGCCTCATCCCCACCACCTGACGTCGGCGGGGAGGCCGGGGCCGGCTCGGGCCGTGGCGCGCGCTCACCCCCTGGTCGGTGGGATCGGTTGGTCGGGGATGGCCTCGGCCGGTATTGCCGGTTCCGACTGGTCGGCACGGGGCCGGGTGAGGATGATCTGCACCGTGGCCACCACCAACACGATCACCGTCACCACCCGCTCGCTCACGCCGATCTCGTGGAAGATGGCATAGATCTGGATCCCGATGGCCAGGCCCTGGGCCATGAGGGCCAGGGCGATGGCCCGCAGGCCGGTGACCCGGCTGGGTTCGCCGGGTCCGGCCGGCCTCTGGTCCCAGGCCGCGGCGGCGATCATCAGGGCGCCGACCGTCCAGATGAACTCGTAGTGCCCGTCGTTGACGAAACCCTGGGCCGCCCGCACCGCGAACACCGCGTCGCCGGCGGCGATCATCATGATGCCCGTCCCGATCAGGACCCACATGCCGTCCGGTCTCCACCCGAGGAGTCCGTAGACGCCGAGAATGGACCCGATGAGAATGACGTCGAGCACCGGATAGCCGAAACTGACCACCGTGCCCAGCAGCCCCTGGTGGGTGTGGTGGGCCGCGGGCTGGACGACGAGGGCGAAACCCGCGGCCAGCACCACCAGGATCACGGCGATCCCGTCCAGCCAGCGGTGGAGTTCGAATCCCCTGACGCGGAACCGGATCAGGTACACGACGCCCGCGGCCATGAACGGGTACCAGAGGAGCCAGAAGATGTCGGCGAAACTGGGATAGGAAACGTGGGCCTGCCCTGCGTAGACGATGCTCCAGGCGATGCTTCCGATACTCCACACGACAAAGGCCAGTCCGAATGCCAGCCAGGCTTTCCGGGTGGTCGGCTCGTAGACGGCCCGGGCCAGCAACAGCACCGCGGCCGCACCGACGATGGCATCGTGGTCCCAGACCTCGTACAGGCTGGACGGGCCCCCGACCCGGAACAGCTCGTTGATGGCCTCCAACAGCGTGAGGAGGACCAGCACGGCCCAGACGTAGCTCAACCAGGGAGGCGCGCGGTAGAGCTCCCCCTCGTCATCGACGCGCACCATTGCCGGAGCGTAGGCCGTCGGCCTCCCGGGATCGATGACGTGCCCGACAGCCCGACGGGCCGACCGGGAGGAACGTTCGGGGGCGGGAGCGGGTCATCGATGCCATCCCTCGCGCCTCAGTCCATCCCTTCCGCTTCAGTCGGTCCCTTCCCGCGTCACTGCGACCCGTGCCCCCCGGCGCCCGAGGCCAGGTGGGCGCCGGCTGAACCCATCAGGAACAAGAAGTTGTCCACGTAGAACTTCTGCCGCACCTCTTCGTCTGCTCCGCCGAGTGACGCCTCGAACCGCTCGACCGGCTTGCGGCCACCCTCCACATGCGGGTAGTCGGAGGAGAACATGACCAGATCCGCCCCGCCCTGTTCGATGATCCACCCCACGTCCTCGGTGGGATAAGGCGTGAACCGCACCTGGCGATGCACGTACTCCGACGGCCGCATCGACAGCGACTGTAAGCGCTCCTCGTGCCGACCGAAGGCCTCGAAGGCCGACTCCATCTGGCGGAGCCAGGACGGCACCCAGATCGCCCCCTGCTCGATCACCCCGATGCGGAGGTCGGGGAAACGTTCGAGCACACCGTCGAAGATGAGGGTGGCCAGCGTCTGGGCCGGGGGCACCGGGATGGCCATGTAGTCGACGGAACGGAAGTTCTCGTCACCGCCGTGGAAGTCATGAGGGACGGGAAAGCCGTTGACGAAGTAGTGCGGGTCGATCAGTGGGCCGGTGCCACCCACGTGGAACACGACGGGGATGCCCGCCTCCTCGGCCCGGCCCCACACGCCGAAGAGATCGCGGTGGCTCGGCGAGAAGGCGGGAGGGCAGCCCGAGGCGACCAGCAGCGCTGCGGCCCCCTCGGTCAGGGCATCGTCGGTGGCCCGGATGGCGCGGTCCGGATCGACCAGGGGCACGTAATACGTCGGCAGCAGCCGCTCGTCCACCGAGCAGAAGTCGAGCATCCCGCGGTTGTGGGCCCGTGCCGCGGCATAGGCCAGGTCGACGTCGGTCCCGTGCTCGAAATCGTGCAGCCGGCTGTTGTGAAAGGTGTTGAAGATCAACTGGCTGCTGAACCCGAGCAGATCGAGGGCGCGTGGGCGGTCGTCGGCGATGAACCCTCCGGTGGCCGCGAAGTTCTTCCGCTTCATGATCTCGATGTCCTCGTCGGCCCGGTACTCCTCCGAGGCGTGGGTCTCCCGCAGGCGGTCGAACGAAGCCAGCAGATCCCGGCGTTGCTCCTCGGGGCTGCCGGTCTGGCGCAGTTCGTTGCCGCTGGCGTAGGTCAGGACGGGTAGGTCGGCCCGGAACCGCTCCTCGGCGTGATCGCGGAGCCAGGTCGGCGTCTCCATGAGGTGGGCGTCGGCGTCGTGCACGACCCGGCCTTCGACGTATGGCATGGGACCCCGCTCCTGACCGCTTCGACAGTCGGCAGCATGTTAACGGCCAGATCGACCGCCACGGCCGTGGCCGGCGCCCGTCCTCACCCTCGACGGCGTTAGGCCACCTGGGCCGAGGCCAGTCTGAGGGCCTCGCTCCACGCCGGAGCGGTATCCGACTGACTGGCCGTTCCCACGATCTCTCCCAGTGACTGCGCCTTGCGCTGGGCGTCGGCGGCCGCCTTCACCGCCACCTTCTCGGCCTCGAGAAACTCGGGGACGGCCTGGGACGCCCGTTCGGCCTCGGCCTGGGCCTCGACGGCCGTCTGCCGGGCCTTACGGGCTGCGTCATCGGCCTCCTGGGCGGCGCGCTGGGCCTGCTGCACCGCCTGGGTCGCGGCCGTCGACTTCTGCTCTGCGGCCCGGGCCCGCCGGGCCGCCTCGCGGGCCGCCTCAGCCAACTGTGCCGCTGCCTGGTCCGCCTCGGCTGCGGCCTGCAGGGTCTGGGTCATCTCGGCGACGACGACGGCCAGCCTGGCCGCCTCCCGCCACGTCTCGGGGGAGCCGGCCGTGGTGGCCCGGGCGACGGCCTTTTCCGCCTCCTTGGCCCACCGGTTGGCTTCACCCTTGGCATCTCCGGCGACGGAGCCGCCACCTGGAGAAACCGGTGAGAAGGGCCGGGCTCCCAGCTGCGGTGGCGAGTTGCGGTCCTGTTCCGGCTCGCCGTGGCCGTCGGTATCCCCGGAACCGGCGACGGCCGGCGGGTCGGCGTTCAGCTCTTCGTCCTCCAGGCCGTCCTTCGCTTCGTCGACCGGCTCGTCGGCGGGCAAGTCGGCGGACTCGTCGACCGCTTCGTCGACCGGGTGGTCGGCGGACTCGTCCTCCAGCTCGACCCACTCGTCGGCTGGCTCATCGACTGACTCGTCGGCTGACTCGTCGTCAAGCTCGCCGTCGATCGATCCGTCGGACTCGATCTCCTCGTCGTCCACAGATCCACCCGGGACCGCGTCCTCCTCTGATTCCAACAGCGAGTCGGGAACGGCCGGCGACCCCCCGGCTCGAGGCTCGACCAGCGTGAGGGACGGCGGGAGGAACACACCGTCCTCCTGGTTGAGCGCGGGCAGCGATTCGATCGATGAGGCCAGTTCCGAATCCCGGGCCTGCGCACCGTCGTCCGCCCGGCGGTTGCCCGCTGCCCCAGAGCCATCAGCCTGCGTCGGCCCGCCGCCCTCTTCTGCGTCACTCGCCCGCGCATGGACGTGGAGGACCTGGCCGGTGAGATGGAATCCGTCCCAGTACCGCATGAGGCCCGGGTCGTCGGCATCCGGATACCACCCGGCCACCCCGTAGTCGGCGATGGCCGGAACCTGCCCGGCCACGGCCGCGTCATCCCGTGGCCCGGCGTCGCCCGACTGCCCGGTCTCGGACGGGTGGGTGTCGTCGGCCGGGCGGTTCCCGCGGCGCCGGCGCTCGGCCGAGAAGAACTGATCGACCTCACTCTCCTCGTCCGGGGTGGGCTCAGCCTCTTCACCCGATTTCGGGTTTCGTCCGAAGGGTCGTAGTGCCATTCTTCCTGGCTCGGCACCTGGCCAGGCGATCTTTAGCGATTTCGGGGTTTCGGGATCGGGATTTCTGCCCGGCGGCGCCTGATTCCCACTCAAGATCCTGGCCTCTTCCGTCGATACGGCAACAGTGAAGCGGCTGAAGCGATCGCCTCGAAACGCCCCCCCGTCAGAGGAAGCTCCCACCGCGGCCGCTCCTCTGGAGGCAGCTCCTCCGGTCGCGGCTCCCGGCGAGGCGGCGTCGGAGACCCCGTCGACAAATCCATTTCCCTCCATGGAGATGGAGGGGTCGCCGTCCCTCGTCTACCAACCGGTCGTGGACCTGTCCACCGGCAGCCTGTTGGGTTTCGAGGCCCTGTTGCGCTGGCACCGGCCTGACGGGGAGCCCATCCCCCCCGACGTGCTCATCCCGTGGGCCGAGGACCACGGCCACATGAACGATCTGAATGCGTGGGTCCTGTCCGAGGCGTGCGCGCAGGCCGTCCGATGGCCCTCCGATCTGCAACTGGCCGTGAACTGCTCGGTCTTCCAACTCCAGCGCGGCACCGCAGCCATGGCCGCAGCCACCGCCCTCGAGCAGTCCGGCCTCAATCCCGACCGGTTGACCGTCGAGATCACCGAGTCGTCGGTGTCCAACAGCGAGGCCGCGGCCGACCTCCAGGTCATGACCAGGCTCGGCATCCAACTCACCGTCGACGATGTGGGCGCCGACTGGTCCATCCTCAACAATCTGCGCAACTGTGTCGTCAACACCATGAAGATCGATGCATCGCTCATCGACGACATCACCGCCGGCGGCAAGAGCAGGACCACGGTGGAGACGATCATGAAACTGTGCCGGTCCCTCGGTATCTGCACCGTGGCCGAGGCCGTCGAAACGGCCGAGCAGGTCGAGGTGCTGCGCGACATCGGCGTGGAGATCGCCCAGGGCTACTTCTTCTCCGCGCCCCTGACGACGGACGCGGCCCTCGGTCTGGCCGCTATGGTGCCCCGCCCCCGGTTCGCGCTCGACGCGCCGGTGCTGCACTGAGCGCACGTTCCACCGACGGGCCCGGCGGGGTCCGTTGACCGGGCGCCCGACGGCAGCGCCACTTCTCACACCACGGAATGCCCGGTAGGTTCCTCCCCGGGAGCCATCACCACACCCTTCCGGAGGAGAGCAGTGGACGAGCGCACGTTTGGTCGGCGGTTCGAGGGCAAGGTCGCCATCGTGACCGGTGCTTCGACCGATCCGGGCATCGGGACGGCGTCGGCCCGTCGACTGGCGCTGGAGGGGGCATCCGTGGTCATCAACGCCCGCGCCGAAGGGCGCCTTCGGGCCACCGAGACCGCGCTCCGGGACGAGGGACTCGACGTCGTGGCCTGCCCCGGCTCGGCGGAAAGCGACTCCCTGCCGGCCCGGTTGTTGGACACCGCCATCGACCGCTTCGGTCGCATCGACCTGCTCGTCAACGCCGTCGGCGGCGCCCCCTTCATCGGCTCGGCCCTGACCATGAAGCAGGAGGACCTGGTACGGACCGTGGTCCTCAACACCTGGCCGGCCGTCTCACTCATCCAGGAGGCCATGGCCCGGGGACTGGCCGAGGGCGGCGGGGCCGTGGTCAACATCTCCAGCGGGTCGCCGAAGAAGACCACGCCCACCATGGCCGCCTACGCCGCGGCCAAATCGGCCCTCAACGCCCTGACCCGGACCCTGGCCAACGACCTCGGCGGTCGAGGTGTCCGGGTGAACGCGGTCAGCCCGGGGCTGACCAGGACGGACGGCACCAGGGACATCTGGGGCGACGATGACGGACGGGCCGCGGGCCGCAACCTGCTCCTCGGGCGGCTGACCGAACCCGAGGATGTCGCCGCCGCCGTGGCCTTCCTCCTGTCCGAGGAGGCGGACTCCATCACCGGCGTCCTGCTCGACGTGGACGCCGGCAACCACGTCGGGGCCGGGACCTGGTCGCCGTTCAGCCCCGAGGCGCTGGGCCAACCGGGTGGCGCCCCCGGCCTCGCCGGTCGCGGGTGACCGGGGTGCCCGACGAGCTCCACGGATGGGGTCCGGCGCTGGACGAGATCGGGCGCCGCAAAGCCGAAGTCCGGGCCATGGGGGGCGAGGCCCGTCTCGAGCGTCAGCACGTGCGGGGGCGGCTCAGCGCCAGGGAGCGGCTCGACCGCCTGTTCGATGCCGGCACCTTCTTCGAGATCGGCGCCCTGGTCGGCACCACCGACCAGCCCCCGGTGCCCGCGGATGCGCTGGTGGCCGGATCGGGTCTGGTCAACGGCCGGCCGGCCGTGGCCGGCGCCGAGGACGTGACCGTGCTCGGGGGGTCCATCGGAAGTGGCACGTCGGACAAGCGGTACCGACTGTGCCAGCTCGCCCGCCAGGAGCGGGTACCCCTGGTCATGATGTTGGAGGGGGCCGGGCACCGGGTCACCGACACCGCGGGCGGACGTCGGCCCGGCGACCTCATGGGCCTGGCCGAGCTGTCCGGCGTCGTCCCCCTGGTGAGCCTGGTGCTCGGAGCCTCGGCCGGTCACGGTGCCCTCACCGCGCCACTGTGCGACTTCGTGGCCATGACCGAGACGGCCTCGATCTTCGCTGCGGGACCCCCGCTGGTGCGTTCGGCCACCGGGGAGGACGTGACCAAAGAAGAGCTCGGCGGCCCGGGCGTGGCCGTCGACGCCGGTGGTGTCGTGCACAACGTGGTGGCCGACGACGGCATGGCCATCGACCTCGCCCGCCGCTACCTCGGCCACTTCCCCCTCAACGCCTGGGACCGTCCGCCCCGGCGCCAAGGGCCCGACGCCGGTGAGCGTCCCGTCGACATCCTCGGGCTGATCCCGCCCGACCCCCGCCGGCCCTACCCCATCCGCCCGGTGCTGGCCGAGGTGGTCGACGACGGCGAGCTGCTCGAGGTCCAGCCCGGCTTCGGCCGTTCCATCGTGACCGTCCTCGCCCACCTGGGCGGACGGAGCGTGGCCATGGTGGCCAACGACCCGAGCGTGCTGGCCGGCACCATCGACAGTGACGCGGCGGACAAGGCGGCGCACTTCCTCGACGTGGCCGGGGCCTTCGGGCTGCCGTGCGTCTTCTTGGCCGACAACCCGGGGGTGCTGGCCGGCACCGCGGCCGAACGCCAGGGCATCCTCCGCCACGCCGCCCGCCTCTTCGCCGTCCAGCACCGCCTGGCCGTGCCCAAGCTGCACGTCACCCTGCGCAAGGCGTTCGGATTCGGTTCCTCGGTCATGGCCATGAACCCCTTCGACGGCCAGACCATCACCCTGGCCTTCCCGTCGATCACCCTCGGTGCCCTTCCGGCCGACTCGTCGGCCAGCGCCGTCGACGATCCCGAGGAGCGGGCCCGCCTGGCCGCCGAGCAGGCCCGGGCCTCGGTGGTGGCCGGGGCCCGGCTCTCCTACGACGAGGTCATCGACCCCCGCGACCTGCGCAACGCCCTGCTCGCCGGCCTGCACCTGGCCGCGGGGAGGGAGACCGCCCCCCGCCGGCCCCGGCCCACCGGCATCCTGCCCTGACCCGCCGTCCGGCTCAGATCCGGCCGGCCTGCATCCTGAGCATGTCCGTCGAGCCGGCGCCGTCCACGGCGATCACCTGGCCGGAGACGAATCGGGCCGCCGGGCTGCACAAGAAGAGGGCGAGGGCACCGATGTCGGTGCCGTGGCCGTGGAGGCCCAGCGGGTTCCCCGGCCGGTCGGACGGATCCGGGGTGCCGGGGACGGCATCGGCAAACCGGCGGACCCCTTCGGTGCCGCTGATCGAACCGGGGGCGATGGCATTGACCCGGATCCCGTAGGGCCCCCACTCCACCGCGCACGTCCGGGTGAGGGAGTCGACTCCCGACTTGGCCGCGGCGACATGGGCCTGGTAGACGACCCCCCGCTGATCGAAGGGTGCCGTGATGTTCACGATGGCCCCACCATGGTCGCGGAGCCAGGCGTCGAAGGCGGCCCGTGTCACGTTGTACGTTCCCAGTAGGTCGATGTCGACCACCGCCTTGAACCCGTTGGGCGAGATCTTCGACATGGGGGCGGGAAAGTTTCCGGCGGCGTTGTTGACGACGATGTCGAGGCGTCCGCCGTCCCCCACGACCTGGTCGACCACCGTCCGCACGGCGGCGGCGTCCCGGACGTCACAGACCCCGAAGGAGACGTCGATGCCCTCGGTGCGCAGCTCGGCCACCGCGGCTTCGAGGTTCTCCCGCTTGCGGCTGGCCATGGTGACCCGGGCCCCGTGGCTGCCGAGGACCCGGCAGATCTCCTTGCCGATGCCGGTGGCTCCGCCGGTCACCAGTGCCACCTGGCCGGCCAGGACGTCGGGAACGAAACAGCTGACTCCATCGGTGACGCTCGAATCCTGCACGCTCTCCCCCGGCTCCGGTCGTTCGAACTCCGCCCACTGCGTGGGCCGTCATACCGCTACCACACGTGTCCCGGTCGGGCCACCGCGTGGCCAGGGCCGGGTGGCCGTGCCGGCTTCTGCTCCCCACGCCGGCTCCCACACGGCCCTTCAGTTCCCGTTCTGTAGTGTCTGGTCACCATGACCTTCACCCCCTTTGACCGTGCCGTGCGGGCCGCGTTCGTCGGCCTCGGTCGCATCTACGACCTCAATATGCGCGCCTATGTCGACAATCCCGACGTCGACGTGGTGGCGCTGGTCGACCCCAGCGAGGAACGTCGGGCCCAGAGGCAGGCGGACTGGCCGGAGGCCCGCACCTTCGCCTCCGTCGACGAGCTGGCCGCCAGCGGCCTCGAGGTCGACGCCGTCGAAGCGCTCCTGCCCATCCCGCTCCACGTCGACGGGGTCAGCGAGCTCCTCGGCCACGGTTGGCATGTCAACCTGCAGAAGCCGATGTGCAACGACCTGGCCGACGCCCGCCGGCTCCTCGAGGCGGCGACAGCCGCCGACCGTCAGCTGCGGGTGATGGAGAACTACATCTTCTACGAACCGCTGGTCCGGCTCAAGGAGGTCGTCGGGTCGGGCGAGATCGGCGAGGTCAGCGGATACCACATGAAGATGGTGGCCAGCGCGCTGGGGGGTTGGGACGTCCCGGCCAGCAGTTACGAGTGGCAGTTCAAGCAGATGCGAAAGGGCCGCGGCATCCTCGTGTTCGACGACGGTTGGCACAAGCTGTCCACCGCCCTCTGGCTCTTCGGCCCCATCCGGGAGGTCCGGGCCTGGGTGGGGGGCACCGAGGTGGTGCCGACCATCGAGATCGACGCGCCCTCCACCCTGGTGTGGGAGCACGAAAACGGCATCCGGGGGGTGTGGGACATCACGTTGGCCCCCGAGATGTACCTCCGCTCCGACTACTACACCAACGACGAGCGCTGGGAGGTCACCGGACACAAGGGGTTCGCCCGGGTGAACCGCTGTACCGGTCGCGGCATCCAGCAGCCCAGTCTCGAGGTCTATGCCGACGGGGAGATGCGCTCGTACCACGCCCTCGACGACGACTGGGCCAGCAGCTTCAGGGACTCCGGGCGTCACTGGTTGCGCTGGCTCCATACCGGCGAGGGACCGCTGCTGTGGAGTGGCGAGGAGGCGGTGTCCGTGCTGCGCTTCGCCCTGGCTGCCTACGCCAGCAGCGCGGCGGGCGGCATCGGGGTCGACCCGGCGTCGGTGTAGACCGGCACCGGCGGCCGCACTTACTCACACCACCCCGGGGCCCGTCACACCCGGGGTGTCGCACCGGTCCGCCACACCCGGGGCGAACTCCTTCACGGTGGTACCGTGCCCCCTGGCATCGATCGGGCAGCATCGCCGAGAGGAGACCCGTGGCCATTCGCGTCATCCAGTGGGCAACCGGCGGCGTGGGTCGGGCGGCCATCGCCGGTGTGCTGGCCCACCCCGAACTGGACCTGGTGGGGTGCTGGGTCCACAGCCCGGACAAGTCCGGACGCGACGTGGGCGAGCTGTGCGGCGGTCCTCCCATCGGCGTGCTCGCCACCGATGACGTCGACCAGCTGATCGGTCTCGACGCCGAGTGCGTCATCTACGCGCCGGTCATGGCCGATCCGGCGGTGGTGGCCCGGCTGCTGGCTTCGGGGAAGAACGTGGTCACCCCACTCAACTGGTTCTTCCCCGGCGGGCGCGACGAGTCGCGCATCGAGGCCGCCTGCGCCGAGGGGGGCACCTCCATCCACGGGACGGGGATCCATCCCGGTGGCATCACCGAGCGCTTCCCGCTGATGGTGTCCGCCTTGTCCCAGTCCATCACCCACGTCCGGGCCGAGGAGTTTTCCGACATCCGCTCGTACGACGCGCCGGCCGTGGTCGGGGACATCATGCTCTTCGGCAAGACCCCCGAAGAGGCGGCGTCCAGCATGATGCCGGCCATCCTCGGCGACGGGTTCGGCCAGTCGGTGGCCATGGTGGCCCACGCCCTCGGCTTCGCGTTGGACGGTGCACTGAGCATCACCCACGAGGTGGCGCTGGCGACCGCGCCCATCGACTCCCCCGTCGGGCCCATCGCCCCGGGCCGCATCGCCGCCCAGAAGTTCTGCTGGGAAGGCACCGTCCGGGGCACGCCGGTGATCACGGTCCGGACCAACTGGTTCATGGGCCAGGACCACCTCGACCCGGCCTGGACGTTCGGCCCGGAAGGGCAGCGCTTCGAGGTCGAGATCACCGGCGATCCGTCCAGCCAGGTCACGTTCCACGGCTGGCATCCCGAGTCCATCGCCGCCGGCCTGGTCCGCAATCCGGGGGTGGTGGCCACCGCCACCCATTGCGTCAGCGCCGTCCCGTCCGTGGTGGCCGCCGGCCCCGGGATCAAGAGCTACCTGGACCTCCCGCCGTACACGGGCCGGGCCGCCGCCCACCTGCGCTGACCGGAAGGACGGTGCCATGAGCCTCCTCGACCGATTCCTCCTGACCGACAAGGTCGCCATCATCACCGGGGCCGGCCGGGGCATCGGCCGGGGTATCGCCCTGGGCTTCGCCGACGCCGGAGCCGACATCGTGGCCGCGGCCCGCACCGCGGCCGATATCGAATCGACCGCCGCCGAGGTGCGCCACCGCGGCCGGCGGGCCCTGGGCGTCGTCACCGACGTGATGGTCAGCGAGGATCTCGACCGTCTGGTCGAAGCCACCATCGACGAGTTCGGGAAGGTCGACATCCTGGTCAACAACGCCGGCGGGACCTACCCGGCTCCGGCCCTCCAGACCTCCGAGCGGTTCTTCGAGACCGCCCTGCGTTTCAACGTCACCCAGGCCTTCCTCCTGACCAAGTTGGTGGCGCCGAGGATGGTGGCCACCGCCGGGGGCGGGGCGGTGGTCAACATCTCGTCCCGGTCGAGCGACATGGTCCAGGAGTCGTTCGTGGCCTACGGCGCGGCCAAGGCCGCGCTCAACATGGTGACCCGGAACCTGGCCCCCGAGTTCGCGCCCAAGGTGCGGATCAATGCCATCTCGGTCGGGGGCGTGGCCACCGACTCCCTGGAGGTGGTCCTCACCGACGAGGACCTCCGCGCCCAGTTCATGGCCGGGACCCCCATGGGCCGGCCGGGAACGGTGGAGGACATCGCCGCCTGCGCCCTCTACCTGGCCTCCCCGGCCTCGGGGTGGGTGACCGGAAAGATCCTGCAGGTGGACGGAGGCACCGAAGCCCCGTCCATCACCGTGCCCGCCCCGCCTCTGTGACCGGCACCCCGCCGACCCGGCAAGGCTGACGCCTGACCGCCGGCTCCCGCCTGACCGCCGGCCCCCGCCTGACCGCCGGCGCCGGCCCTGCCGGGCCGCCGGTACCCTGGACCCCTCGTGGCCGTGCTCGTCGATCTCCAGGACGTCGCCGTGCGGCATGCCCACCGGGTCCTCTTCGAGGGGCTCTCGCTCACCGTGGCCGACGGCGACCGGGTCGGGGTGGTGGGTATCAACGGCACCGGGAAATCGACCCTGCTGAGCATCGTGGCCGGGGTCGACCGTCCCGATGAGGGTCAGGTGCGGCGGGGGCGGGGTTCGCGTGTCGGCTTCCTCGAGCAGGTGCCGGCCTTGCCTCCCGGGACGGTGGCCCAGGCCGTCGGGCCAGGCTGGGAGGCGGAGGCCGCCCTCGACCGACTGGGCATGGCCGGGTCCGCCGGCGCCGACGTGGGGACCCTGTCGGGGGGCCAGGCCAAGCGGGTGGCGCTGGCCCGGGTCCTGGCCCACCCGGCCGAGCTGCTGGTCCTCGACGAGCCCACCAACCACCTCGACCTGGGCGCGGTGGCCTGGCTCGAACAGCAGCTGCGCACCTTCCACGGCGGCCTGGTCCTGGTCACCCACGACCGCCATCTCCTCGACCGGGTGACCAACCGGATGCTGGAGATCGACCGGGGCCGCACCTTCGTCCACGAGGGCGGGTACGCGTCGTACCTGGAGGCCAAGGCGGAGCGCCAGGTGCAGGCCGCGTCGGCCGAGGCCACCCGGCGCAACCTGGCCCGCCACGAGCTGGCCTGGCTGCGGCGCGGGGCCCAGGCCCGGTCCCGCAAACCCCAGGCCCGTATCGACGCCGCCCTCCGGATCATCGAGGACGGGCCCGACGCACCGGACCGGGCCACCGAGCTCGAGCTGGCCGGGACCACGCCCCGCCTGGGCGACAAGGTCATCGAGTGCATCGGGGTGGGCTTCCGCTACGGCGACGGGCCCACGGTGCTGTCCGACGTCAACCTCGCCCTCGGCCGCCGCGAGCGACTGGGCATCGTCGGGGCCAACGGCACGGGAAAATCCACCCTGGTCGACCTGTTGGCCGGGCGGCGTCGGCCCACGACCGGCACCGTGGAGACCGGGCCCACCGTCGTCACCGGGTACTACGACCAACAGGGGAGGGAGCTCGACCCCGAGGCCCGGGTCCAGAACCTGGTGGCCGGACCCCACCGGGCCCCCGGGTCGTTGGCCGACGTCGAGCTGATGAAGCGTTTCTGGTTCGCCGGGGAGCTGACCTTCGCCAAGGCGGGATCGCTGTCGGGTGGCGAACGGCGGCGCCTCCAGCTGCTGTTGGTGCTGGCCGGACGGCCGAACGTCCTGTTCCTCGACGAGCCCACCAACGACCTGGATCTGGACACCCTCCGGATCCTCGAGGACTTCCTCGAGGACTGGCCCGGCGCCCTGGTCACCGTCAGCCACGACCGGACGTTTCTGGAGCGGACGACCGAACGGCTGGTCACGGTAGAGGCCGGCGGCGCGGTGACCGGGGTGCGGGGCGGGGTGGCCGGGTGGCTGGAGCGGGTGGGCCACGATGCCCCCCGTCGGTCCGGCCCGCTCCCGTCCACCACACCCGTCGCCCGCCCGGCGGAGCGGAGCGGCCCACCGGGCCGGACGGAGAAGGCGGCACCCCTCGGCCGGCTCCTGCGCGAGGCGGAAAAGCAGATGGTCCGGCTCCAGCGGGAACGGGACAAGCTGGCGGCCACCCTGACCACCACCTCCGATCACCGCCAGATGGTGCGGCTGGGCGACGAGCTGGCCGCGGCCCAGGTGGCGTTGGACGAGGCCGAGGAGCGGTGGCTCGCCCTCGCCGAAGAGGCAGAATCTAGGAGCTGACCGGACCACCGGCCGGCACCGGGGTGTCCCGGCATCGATCCACGCCCCGTGGGTAGATCCCAGATGTCATCGAGCGAAACGAGGAGTTCTCCATGGCCATCAGCAGCATCAACCCCGCCACCGGCCAGACGCTCAAGATCTTCACCGAGCTCACCGACGAAGAGGTGGACCAGGCCCTGGCCAGAGCGGCGGACACGTTCCTGACCTACCGGCGCACGTCCTTCGCCCAACGGGCGGCATGGATGACCGCCTCGGCCGGTCTCCTCGACGCCGAGGTGGACCGGGTGGCCGAGATGATGACCTCGGAGATGGGGAAGACGCTGGCCGCGGCGCGACTCGAGGTCCAGAAGTGCGCCCGGGCCTGTCGCTACTTCGCCGAGCACGCCGAGGAGTTCCTGGCCGACGAGCCGGCCGACGCCGATGCCGTCGGCGCCACCTCGGCCTACTCCCGCTACCAGCCCCTCGGGCCCGTCCTGGCCGTCATGCCCTGGAACTTCCCGCTGTGGCAGGTCATGCGCTTCGCCGCCCCGGCCCTCATGGCCGGCAACGTGGGCCTGCTCAAGCACGCCTCCAACGTGCCCCAGACCGCGGTCTACCTCCAGGAACTGTTCAGCCGGGCCGGCTTTCCCGACGGGGCGTTCCAGACCCTCCTGATCGGTTCGAAGAAGGTCGAAGGCGTGCTCCGTGACCGCCGGGTGGTGGCCGTCACCCTCACCGGATCGGGTCCGGCCGGCTCGTCGGTGGCCTCCATCGCCGGCGACGAGGTGAAGAAGTCCGTCCTCGAGCTGGGCGGCAGCGATCCCTTCATCGTGCTGCCGTCGGCCACCTTGGACCGGGCGGCCGCGGTGGCGGCCACGGCCCGCAATCTCAACAACGGGCAGTCGTGCATCGCGGCCAAGCGGTTCATCGTCCATGCCGATGTGGCCGACGAGTTCGAGCGTCTCTTCGTGGCCCAGATGGCCTCGAAGGTGGTCGGGGATCCGATGGAGGCGGGAACCGACATCGGGCCGCTGGCCACCGAGCAGCAGCGGGCCGACGTGGCCGAGCTGGTCGACGACGCCGTGGCCAAGGGGGCGGCCGTGCTGTGCGGGGGCAGGGTCCCCGACGGCCCCGGGTGGTACTACCCGCCGACCGTGCTGAGCGGGATCACCCCGGACATGCGGGTCCATCTCGAAGAGGTGTTCGGACCCGTGGCCACCCTCTACCGGGTGGACACCGCCGAAGAAGCCGTCGAGCTGGCCAACATCACCGAGTTCGGGCTCGGGGCCAACATCTGGACCAACGACGCCGCGGAACGGGAGCGCCTGATCACCGAGCTCGACGCCGGGATGGTCTTCGTCAACGGCAACGTGACCTCCTATCCCGAGCTCCCGTTCGGGGGGGTGAAGGCCTCAGGCTACGGGCGGGAGCTGACCGCCCACGGGATCCGCGAGTTCTGCAACCTCAAGGCCGTGTGGGTGGGCGAGACCACCTGACCGGCGGCGGGCGGGGCCCGAGGAGCTAGCCCGGCTGGGCCGGACGGGTCCAGCTCCCGGCCACATACCCGTCGAGGAACTCGCGCCGGTGCGTGAACTTCCACCCGTCCCCGATCACCCCGTAGGTGTCGAGATACCGGCCCCAGTGGTCGAGCCCGTTGGCCCCGAGGACCTGGTAGTAACAGCGGGAGGTGGCGGCGTCCGGTCCGGCCACGTCGATCTGGAGTGTGCTCGTGTGGTGGCGCACCATCACCGGGCCCGGCCCCCGACCGGCCAGGTCGGCCGCTCCGGTGAAGATGGAGCGGATCTCTTCATGCCCGCGGTAGGGACGACCGTCGAGCTCCATGACCGCGTCGGGTGCGAAGCACTCGAGCACCTGATCGAACCGGCCGGAGTCGGCGTTGGCGTTGTACCTGGCCACCAGGTCGCGGATGCTCTCCCTGGCCACCAGCTCCCACCGTTCCACGATGCCCCCTCAGGCCGGCGACGGTGTCAGGCCCGGGCGACCCGGCCCGCCCCCGGTCACGAACCGCTCATGGCCACGATGGGCTGGTTGAGGTGGATCCCACCCATCGAGCCGTAGAAGCCGGCGTCGCCGAAAGCGAAGATGCCCCCGTCGGCGGCGGCCAGCCAGTACCCGCCTCCGTCGGAGGTGCCGGCCATGCCCACGATGGGTTGGTTGAGGGGCGTGCCCCCCATCGAGCCGTGGAACGGGGCGGCCCCGAAGGCGAAGATGCCGCCGTCGGCGGCCACCAGCCAGTAGCCCGCCCCGCCGGGGGCGGCGGCCATGCCCACGATGGGTTGGTTGAGGGGCGTACCGCCCATCGAGCCGTAGAAGCCGGCGTCACCGAAGGCGAAGATGCCGCCGTCCGCGGCCACCAGCCAGTAGCCCGCCCCGCCGGGGGCGGCGGCCATGCCCACGATGGGTTGGTTGAGGGGCGTACCCCCCATCGAGCCGTAGAAGCCGGCGTCACCGAAGGCGAAGATGCCGCCGTCGGACGCCACCAGCCAGTACCCGGCGCCCCCGGGGGCGGTGGCCATGCCCACGATGGGTCGGTTGAGGTGCACCGCGCCCATCGAGCCGTAGAAGCCGGCGTCACCGAAGGCGAAGATGCCGCCGTCGGCGGCCACCGTCCAGTAGCCGCCGCCGTCGGTGGTCGAGGCCATGCCCACCACCGGTTGGTTGAGGACGATCCCCCCCGTCGAACCGCAGAAGGGGAGATTGCCGAAATTGAAGATGCCGCCGTCGGCCGCGGTCAACCGATAGCCGGTCGGGGCCCCGGATGGAGGATGGCAGGGCACCGAGAGATCATTGTTCAGATTGATCGGGGCCACGAACATCTGCCGCACCCCACCGCACGAATAGTTGGTACACGAGCTCGACCACCCGGCATAGACGAGCCACCAGTTGCCGGCCGCGTCGGAGAACAATGATCCTCCACCCGGGCCGGCCACACTCCCGTAGGAGGTGAGAAAGGGACTGGCGGGCTGCGTACACGGTCCGAGCGGGCCCGAACAGGTGGTCAGGGCCTGGGCGTAGCCGGCCGACTCGAAGTTCCCCACCGAGAAGAGGAGGTCGTAGGTCCCGCTGGCGTACACCAACTGGGGATCGTCCACCGTGGTCTCCCAGGGCAGCGCGGCCTGGTCGACGGTGAGCAGAACGTTCGGCGTGCCGAAGAAGGAGGTCCCGCTGGCCGCGAGCTGCACCGACCAGATCTGGGACGGCTCGGCCGAGCTGCCGTCGTTCGACTTCCACAGCAGATAGGCGGCGCCGGTGGTCGGGTCGAGGAAGGGGCTCGGGTCGAGCACCCCGCCCGGGGCGCAGAACAGGGGACCGGTGGAGGAATCGGTGAACACCGGCGCGCCGGGGCTCAACGACGTGGCCGTGGCCACGGACAGGCAGCTGTGCCCGCTGTCCCCCGGGTAGGGATTGACCGACGCGTCGTAGAACATGATCCAGCGGCCGTCGAAGAAGAAGACACCGGGCGAGGTCTGGGTGTTGGGCGTCTCCCACGACGGGGTGACCGGCAGGGCGCTCGACCCGTAGGAGAGCCCGGTGTAGGAACGCCACCCGGAGGCGGGGCTGCCCGTGGTGTCGACCAGCGCCTGGAGGTGATTCCCGAGGGCGGTGCCGGTGGTGAAGGCGTAGTACGTGCCGGCCGAGTAGACGACGTCCGGATCGGGTGCGTCGCCCGGGAAGGCCGGGGTCTGACTGGGGGCGACGGTCAGATGGGCCCTGGCCGACCGTGGGGACGGGGTTGCTCCGACCAGGGACACCGGGGCCAGGACGGTGAAGCCGAGGAGGAGGAGGAGGAGGAGGAGGAGGAGGAGGACGCCGGCCAGTGGAACGCGGCGACGCATGCCGGCATCCCTGCTGCCGGTCGGCTCGCGGGTGGTGGCGTCCATGCTGGCTGGTGGTCTCACGTGGCCTCCTCGAGAGGTGGGGTGATGGCCCTCCCCGTCGCTTCCGATCGACTGTAACCCGGGCCGCCGCCGGCCTCCGGCTTCTCCGCCACCTCCGGCCCAGGGTCGCCGTCGAGCGGACGGAAGTAACCTCGACGGTATGGACGGACACGAGATCGCCATCGCCGACCGGATCCAGATGGACGATCTCCTCACCCGTTACGCCACCGCCATCGACACCCGTGACTGGGTGCTGCTCGACACGGTGTTCACGAAGGACGCGCACCTCGACTACCGGACCGCGGGTGGACTCGAGGGGGCCTATCCCGAAGTCCGTCAATGGCTGGCCGACGTGCTGCCCATCTTCGATGTGACCCAGCACCTCGTGGTCAACCGCCGGTTCGAGCACGGCGAACGCGGCTGCCGGGCCAGGTCCTGCTTCTTCAATGTCAACCGTTTGCGGGTCGGGGGCAAGCCGTGGCAGTTCACCGTCGGCGGCCAGTACCACGACCACCTCGTGCCGACATCCGACGGCTGGAGGATCGCCGACCGGATCGAGTACACGCTGTGGTGGGACAACCCCATGCCCGGTCTCCCCGAAGCACCGTACGAGGTTCCGGGTCTACCCGGTCCCGGTCCCGCATGAGCGGGTTCGCCGCCTCGCCGGCCCGCTGATCTGACGACCCCGCCTCAGAGGGAGGCGTGGGGGTCGGGCAGGCTGGCCGAAATCCACGAGAGGCCGAGACACATCTCGTCCGATGAGCCGTCGCCCCAGGTCACGAAGTGAGGTGGTGCCTTCCGGAGGATGGGGAGCTCCTGGGCCAGCGTCGGGTCGTAGGTACAGGTCACCTGGAGCGGCTCCCCTGCCGTCACGTGGACCGGCGTGGCCAGGTTGTAGGCCTTTTGGTAGTGGAAGTTGTAGTTGGGCACGTCGAGCACGGTCTGGGCCTGCGGGGTCCCCGGATTCAGGACGAGTTTGAAGCTTTGCCCGAGCAGATGCATATGGGCCTGGGCCCGGACGATGTACCCGGTGCTGGATACCGGGAACGTGCAGGACGTCGTATCCCCGGCCGGCGGGTCGGTGGGATTGCGGCCACAGGCGGCCTCGATGGCATTGACGAAGGTCACGGCCATCGGTCCGAACTCCTGCCCCTGATGGGCCAGCGAGGCGGCCCGGTTGCACAGAGGCCCGGTGACCCCGGCCGGGCACGGCAGGTCCGGAGCGGCGAACGAGAGATCCAGCTTGAGGGGCAACAGCGGCGTGGACATCGGCACCGTCTTGACCACCAGCTTGTTGGTGACCGGCTTGTCCCCGACCAGCAGGTTGTAGTGCACCTGCATGATGACCATGGTGCCCGCCGGCAGCTCGATGCCTGTCCCCTTCGGGAGGTCGTCGACGCCGTGACCGGGCGCCCACACGCTCAGAAATGGCGTGCTCCCGATTTCGTTGATCGGTTCGTTGGGCAGCCCGGCCTCACCGAAGCACGTCCACCCCTTCCCCCCGACGTTGGCCTTCTCGGCTTCGGCGACCAGTGAGGGGGGCAACAGGAACAGCCCGGCATGGTGATCCTCGGGGCTGCCGGGGAAGAACTGGCTCGAAATAACGTACGAGTTCTCCTTGAGGTGCGGGTTGAGCAGCGTGCAGTGATAGTCGTCCGTCGTGCCGGCAGCCGCCTTCGGACGATAGGTCGGTGACGTGAGGCTGACCGTGGTGATGCGGGACGATGCCGTTTGGGTGGTCGGCGAGGCACCCGACGAATCGGCCGAGCATCCGGCGAAGGCCGCGGCCGAGGCGACGAGGACGAGAGCCCCCACCAGGACGCCCCACGACCTCGCTCCGGATCCGGCCCGAGCGCCGAAGCGTCCGTGGTCCTTGCCTTCCCCCATGTCCATCAACTCCCACTCCCGCCTTCGCAGCCCCTCATTGACGCTACCGGAAGGGGGCCCGGCGCTCACGGCCCGGCTAAAGACCCGGGCCCCGCCCGTCGATGAGAGAAGGCAGATCATCGGACGGGAAGGCGGGATCACAGTGCTGGAGGAACAGCTGGCGGCTCAGCCCGTCGACGCCCACGAGTACGCGAGGCAGGTGGCCGAGGATCGTCACCTGGCGGCCGAGTTCGGCCAACTCAGTGCTGTCAACGACACCGCCACCGCTTTACAGGTTGTCGCCGACGCGGCCGACGACATCCTCGGGCATTGCCTGCAGGTGGCCCGCGCCGCGGACCGCCGACGGTCGCTGCTCCTGTCCGTCAGAGCCATCGAGGAGGTCTCCGAACGCAGCCGGCGACAGGGCGACGAGGTCCAGTGCGCGTGGTGCACCCTCTTGCACCATGCGCTGCTCGGCGGCGAACGCCCCTCGGCCTGAACCACCCGGGGTGCATGCGACCGGGCCGTGCCACACAGAAACCACCACCTCGAATCCCGGACCTGTCCACGCCCGGACGGCCAGATGCCCGACCGCCGAGAGGCAGGCCGGGCATCCGGTGGTACGACGGGCGCACGAGGCGCTGGGGCTTACACCCCGACCAGCACCTTGTCCGCCGGCGCCGTGTGCACCTGCAACTCGTCGGTGTCCTTGGTCTTGTGGGCGTGCCAGAACCCGAGGGCGACCAGCAGGGCCATCAAGAAGGCCAGGGCGAACGCGGCGATCCCGGCGATCAACGCGATCTGACCGAACATCCAGAAGGCATAGGCCTCCAGCAGCAGGCCGCGCAGGGTCGTGCCCTGAAACACGGTCTGGGCCTTGGCCTCGGCGGCCGTGTATGCGGGTGAACCCTTCGGCAGCGCCAGGGCTGCGGACGACAGCTGGGCATAGGTCTGACCGCCGCCGATCTCTTGCAGGTGGTACGCGATGAAGTGGTCGGCATAGGCCTCAGCCTGCTGGCCGGTGGTCAGCGGCTGACCCGCGTACTTCGCGATGTACGGAATCATGACCGGCTCGATTTCGGTGCCCACCTTGGCCTGGGCGAAGGCGGCCTGGCTCGGGAAGGTGATCCCCTGCTGGGCCAACTGGTTGTGCACGTTCGAGTTGGCAAAGCTGTAGCCCCACATCAAAAGGCCACCGGCCACGACGAGGACGACGACCATGGCCAACCCGATCGCACTGGCCAGGACGTCGAATAGCTTTCGTTTCATAACGTTGCTCCCTTATGCCTTGGACGCTGCCCGTGGTTGGGCACTGGTCCCATGATGCGGCCGGAACCGCGTGGTCCAGTAGGGCCGAACGTCCCACGTCACCTGCTCAGGGTCAGGGACCGGTCAAAGAAAGGTCTTTGTACCCTGACGGGGACCGGCGGATCCGCGGCCCGTGGGGCACGGGCCGAACCCGGCCCCTCACCGGGGAGGCCGCCGGTTCGTCGTGGGTGAGGCCGGGTTACTGCAGGGGTGCGGGCTCGACGTCGGCCAACCGGTCCATGGCCGGCCCGAAGGTCGACTCGAGCCAATCGCCCGGATTGTCACCCATGGCCCCGGTGACAAGGGTCGATACGCCGATGTTGGCAAAGGCCTCCGCCCCCCGGACCACGTCGTCGACGGTGGCATCCGGCGGGATCTCGCGGTACATGGCCGTCACCTCGATCTCAGTGATGTCGCGGCCGAGTTCGTCACAGTGGCGGCGGAGGACATCGATCTTCGGGGCCACCTCGTCGGGACCGCCGAAAAGGTTGCAGGCGTCCGCATACTGGGCGACCATGCGCAGGGTCTTGCGCTCCCCGCTCCCTCCGATCAGGATCCGCGGGCGAGGCGTACTGACCGGCTCCGGACTGCACAGCGTCGCTTCGAGCTGGTAGTGGCGGCCCTGGTACGGACCGTTGTCATCACTCCACATCTGCAGGCAGATCTGGATCGCCTCTTCGAGCCGCTCGAACCGCTCGGCCAGGGGCGGGAACGGCACGCCCAGGCCCCGATGTTCACGCTCGTACCAAGCCGCTCCGATGCCGAGCTCGGCCCGGCCGCCGGAAAGCACATCGAGGGTGGTCACCGCTTTGGCCAGGAGCCCGGGGTGGCGATAGGTCACGCCGGTCACGAGAAGACGCAACCGCAGCCGCTCGGTCCGGCCGGCGACGAAACCCAGAGCGGTATAGCCCTCGAGCATCGGGTCTTCCGCCGGCGCCATCCAGTCCATCTGGAAGTAGTGGTCCATGAACGAGAGGGTGCGGACGCCGATGGCCTCGGCCCGTTGGGCCAGCTCGGAGACACCCGGCCCGATGCCCGCCGCACCGCCGGCCCAGTCGAATCGCGGGATGTGGAGGTCGAGTTCCATACGTCCGGTTCTACCACCCCGGACGACGCGGCCGCGGTCGAATCTGCCGCCGGCCCGCAGCTCTTCCAAGTCACGGGAAGGCCGTCGGCCTAACCTCGGTGCCGATGACTTGTGCCCATCGGCCCCGTCACTGCTCCCGACGGCACAAGACGAGCGCAGCTTGGAGGATCCCGTGGAGCCAACCGACATGGACGAGGACGTGCGGCGCTATATCGAGGCCATCCCGCCCGGGCACCGACCGCTCTTCGACCGGCTGCACCGCCTCGTTCTGACCGTGCACCCCGAGGCCACGGTCGTCCTGTCGTACAAGATGCCGACCTACAGCGTCGGGAAGCGCAGACTGCACGTGGGTGCGTGGAAGCACGGCCTCTCGGTCTACGGATGGCAACAGGGAGGGGAAGCGGCCTTCGTGTCGTCGCACCCCGAGGCGAAGGCGGGCAAAGGAACGATCCGTCTCACGCCCGAGGCCGCCGACGGGATTTCCGATGACGAACTGTGCGGGCTGGTGCGCGCCGCCCTGGACGACCGACCCTGACCCCCGATCGGCGCGGGAGCGATCGGCCTAGTTGACTGCGATGTGGTTGCCCGACCGGGTGACCGAGCTGGTCGCCCCGGCCGTGGTGGTGGAGACGATCCCCTTGTCCGGGGATGTGACGTAGCCGCTGTTGTCCTCGACGGAAGCCGTGAGGGTGTTGCCGGCATAGCTGGACTCCAGGTCGATGCCGATAGCCCCGGCTTTCCCGCCCAGCGCAAACGTGTTGGCCGCGATCGTTCCCGAAATGGAGCCGTTGCACGGCGTGGAGGAGCAGTTCCCGTTGTCGTACCCGGCCTCCATGATGATTCCATAGCCGGCGTAGCCGCTGAACTTGTTGAACGAGGCGTACTGCCCGTGGATCGCCCCACTCAGATCCGACAGGAAGAAGACCCCCTCGGCCGGATACGTCGTCGGTGCCTGGGTATTGGCGATCAGTCCGCTCAACCTGTTGCTCTTGAACAACGCCGGCCCGTTGTCCTCGAGAAGAGCACCCTGAAAGAACCCGGTGATCGTGTTGCTCTCGATGGTGGTGTGGGCGGCATTCTTGAACGTGTCGATGCCGATCGGGAAGTCGGTCCCTCGGGTGGCGTCCGCGGTGCCCTCCGAGATCACGTTGTCGGAGATCGTCACCGAATCAGCAGCCGCCTGATCGGCCAGGGCCACTCCTTCCGGCTCTCCCCCGGTGTACGAGTAGGGGTAGGGGTTGGTGATGGTGAACCCGCTGACCGAACTTGCTCCTCCGGTGGTCCCGACGTAGACGACGCCATAGACGGTTCCCGTGGTATCCAGGCCGCTGCCGTCGATCGTCGTCTTGGCCGGACCGGCGCCCTCCAACTGGATGGCCTTGGTGATGGCGACCGTCTGATGGTAGGTGCCTGCCGCCACTTTCACCGTGTCGCCCGGAATGGCCCTGTTCACCGCGTACTGAATCGTCTTACAGGGCTTCAGCGTGCAGTTCCCGTGGTTTGTCCCGTTGGTCGCCACATAGAGGGTGGGCACGGTGGCTGATGCCGAACCGCTGAGGATCCCCGGCAAAGAGACGCCGGTGAGAACACCCGCGGCCAGTGCCGTCGACAACGAAACTCGGAGGAACGTTCTCACCAGTTGACCTCATCTTCTTTCGGGCGGGCCCCGGCGCAACCGCCTCGGATCTGGCGCCGCCGATTCCCGCCTCCTCCGTGCCGCCGTCGGCGCGGAAGAACTCTGCCTTCGTCGGCACCGTACACGAGCGCCATCGGCGACGCATCGCAATATCTGATGAAGTTTCCCGGCCGGATGGGCCCGAACCTCTCACCAGCGGGTTCGAGCGACACGTCGTCAGGAGTGACACGTCGTCAGGAGAGAGGAGGACGGCCCCGTTTGGGTAGGGGCCCGACCGCTTTCGGCATTCGTCCGGCATCATCGAGGGCACGTCGCAGGAGCATCTCGATGTGGGCATTGAGACTGCGGAAGTCGTCAGCTGCCCAACGGGCCAGGGCATCATGCACCGTGGGGTCGATGCGCAGGAGTACCGGCTTGCGGTCACTCACGGATCACGTATAGAGGGTGCCGGTGTTGACGATCGGGGAGGCCGGCTGGTCGCTGCACAGCACCACCATCAGATTGCTCACCATGGCCGCTTTGCGCTCCTCATCGAGGTTGACGATATCTCGCTCCCGCAGCCGATCGAGGGCCAGCTCGACCATGCCCACCGCCCCGTCGACGATTCGGGTGCGGGCACCGACGATGGCGTTGGCCTGCTGTCGGCGCAACATGGCCTGGGCCACTTCCGAGGCGTAGGCGAGGTGGCTGATCCGCACCTCGACGATCTCCACTCCGGCGATGACCACCCGCTCCGCCATCTCCGCCGCCAGTTCGCCGGCGACGATATCGGTCGATCCACGCAGGGAGAGACCGGTGCCCGCCGGATCGTCGTAGGGATGGGTGGTGGCGACGTGGCGTAACGCGGATTCGGCCTGGACCCGCACGAAGTTGAGGTAGTCGTCGACGGCGTAGAGGGCCCGGGACGTATCGGCAACCTGCCAGACGACGATGGAGGCGATCTCCACCGGATTGCCTTCCGCGTCATTGACCTTCAGGTGGTTGGTCTCGAAGTTCCGGACCCTGACGCTGACATTCCGCCGGTCGGAGAAGGGCAGGATCCAGGACAGGCCGGTGCGGCGCACGGTGCCCACATAACTTCCGAAGAACCGCACCACCCTGGTCTGGCCGGGCTGAACGATGACCAGCGAGGCCAAGATGACCACGGCCACGAAGACGGGCGGGATGATGAGGGCCTTGGTCGAGCTTCCGGCGATGAAGTAGGCGGCCACGGTGCAGCCGGCGACGACGAGCACCCCGAACCAACCGCTGATGGCCCACGCCGGCCGCTCCCGGATCTGGAGACGGGTTCCCGAATGACCGACCGGCGTTGCGCCCCGGTCGGTGTACTGCTCGTCTGGCTGGCTCATGGTTTCCTCCGACAACAGGCTTGGAAAGTGATATCTAATAGATATCACTTTCTCTCCCATCCCACAAGAGGCGGCGGTAGATTTTCCCACGTGGCCTACGACGAGGAGCTGGCGCTCCGGCTGCGCGAGGTGCTCGACGGAGAGCCCCGCCTGACCGAGCGGAAGATGTTCGGCGGACTCGCCTTCCTGATCGGTGGGCACATCGCCATCACGGCCAGCGGCCGGGGTGGCGTTCTCGTGCGCACCGATCCCAGGGAAACGGACAGGCTGATGGCCACGTCGAACGCCGAGTTGGCCGTGATGGGTGGCCGCCCGATGGAAGGGTGGCTCCGGGTCGGTCCTGAACACCTGCGCACCAAGCGGCAGCTGGCCCGATGGGCCGGCCGTGGCGTCGCGTACGCCCGCTCGCTTCCGCCCAAGGACTGAGACGGGGCGGCCGGTCCGGGGTTGGTAATAGATTGCGGCCATGGACACCCTCGAGCTGGCAGACACGATCGCCGATCCCATCGGCACGGTGGGCATGAGCTTCTACTTCTCGCCGCAGGCCATCGCCCAGGGTGAGGGTATCGAGCTCGATGTCGTCACCTTCTACGCCGGGGGTCGCGGCGGTGTCCTCGGTGACATCGACGCCGTGGAGGTCGACCGGATCTTCTACTTCTTCAAGACGGGCCTGGTTGCGGCCATGGTCGAGAAGGCCCGGGCCGGGGCCGACCGCCGGCAGACGGTGACCACCCATCTGGACGCGGCCAACGACTATGCCACCGCCACCTTCGGCGCCATCCCCACCGCCGTCCTCCGGGCCTTTTCGTCGGCCGCCTCGGCACTGGCCGGCACGCTCCCCCACGGCAGGTGGCCGCTGGTCGACGGGTACCTGGCCCAGCCGGTGCCGACCGATCCCGTCCACGAGGCCTACTACTGGTCCATCGTGCTCCGGGAGCTGCGGGGCGGCGTGCACACCGAGGCGGTCGTCGACGCCGGCCTGACTGCGGCCGAGGCCTGCCAACTCGACCACGGAGGGCTCTCCTTCGCCCTGCACGGCTACCGCGACGAGGACCGCGCCGAGGAGACCGACGAGCTGGTGGCCACCCGCCTGGCCGCGGAAGCCGACACCTCGAAGCGCATGGCCGTCCTGCTGGAGACCCTCGACGATACCCAGCGCCAGGCCCTGGCCGCGGGTGCGATCGCCCTGCACGACGCCGTGGCTGCTCCGGTCGCGGCGGCCTGACGGGCCTGACGCGGGTGGCCACCGGGTCGGCACCGGGTTCGCTCGTCCTCCTGCACGGGTTCGCATCGACGTTCGACCACAACTGGCGGCAGTCGGGATGGGTGGACATCCTGGCCGACTTCGGGTGTTCGGCTCCCCCGATCGACCTCCCGGGTCACGGAACGTCGACGCGGGAGGTGGATCCCTCCGCCTACGCCACCGTGGTGGAGGACGTCTACTCCCTCCTGCCCCGCCCGACCGGCGCGGTCGGATTTTCGGCCGGGGCGGAGCTGCTGCTGCGGGTGGCCATCGCCCACCCCGGCTCCTTCGAGCGACTGGCTCTTCTCGGACTGGGGGACAACGTCTTCGACACCTCCGACCCGTCCGCCCTGGCCACCTCCCTGGAAGGGGAGGCCGAGCCCGAGGACATACAAGCGCGCCTCTTCCACCGGATGGCTGCATCATCAGGAAACGACCCGGCCGCGCTGTCCGCCTTCCTCCGCAGGCCGCGGCCCCCACTCCGCGAGGACGAGCTGGTCACCGTCACCTGCCCGGTCCTCGTGGTGCTGGGCGAACGGGACATGACCACGACCGCCGAACGGCTGGTGGCGGCACTGCCCTCGTCCTCCTTCGTCTCCGTGCCCGGAGTCGACCACTTCGCCACCCCATCCGACTTCGGGGTGATCGATGCCACCATGAGGTTCTTCGGCTTCGAGTGAGGCCGGGGATGGGCGTCGGCGTGTGCGTGCCCGCCCTCCGGTGGCGCCCGCACGCCGGGACCTCGACTGGAACGGCGCATCGACCCGGGCAGTAGAGTTCGATTTTTCGGAAAGGAACTGAACATGAGCGATCTGCTGCTGGCCGACGAACGCGAGGCGGTGGCCGGAGCCAGCCGGCACCTGGCCGAGACGGGCCTGGTCATCGGCACGGCCGGCAACATCTCGGCCCGGCAGGGTGATCTCATCGCCGTGACTCCGACCGGGGCCGACCTGGGCAAGCTGACCGCCGAGATGATCACGGTCATCGATCTCGACGGTGAGGTGGTGGACGGCGAGTTCGCCCCCACCTCCGAGGTTCCGCTGCACACCGGCATCTACGCCAAAACCAACGCGCTGGCCATCACCCATGCCCACGCCATGGCCTCGACCGCACTGTCGTGCACCCACGACGAGCTGCCGCCCCTCCACTACAGCTGCCTGGGCCTGGGCGGAGCGCCCCGGACCGCGCCGTACGCCACCTTCGGATCCCAGGAGCTGGCCGACAATGTCATCAAGGCCCTCAAGGGCCGGAACGCGGCGATGATGCGGAACCACGGCTCGATCGCCTACGGCAACAAGATGGCCGAGGCGGTGGAGCGCCTCGAGCTCCTCGAATGGCTGGCCGAGCTCTACTGGCGGGCCTCGTCGATGGGGACGCCCGCCGTGCTGACCGACAAGGACTTCGAAGCCATCATCGTGTCGGCCATGGAGAAGGGTTACGGCAGCGTGAAGAAGGTCGACAAGAAGAAGGCGTAGCCCATCCGGCCGGCGCCGTTCCGTGCCGGCACCGTTCCGTGCCGGCGCCGTTCCGTGCCGGCGGTGCGGGGCACAGCCGGATACCAGTCGAACGGAGAGGGCGATGAGACAACGGGTTCTGGGTGGGACCGGCATCTGGGTCAGCGAGTACGCGCTGGGCACGATGATGCTCGGTGCCATGGGCAACCCCGACCACGACGAGTCGGTCCGCATGATCCACACCGCGCTCGATGCCGGCATCAACTTCGTCGACACGGCCGACGTCTACTCACTGGGCGAGTCCGAGGAGATCGTCGGCCGGGCGCTCAAGGGACGCCGCGACGACGTGGTGGTGGCCACCAAGTTCGGCCTGCCCGTCGGTCCGGACCCCAATCAACGCGGGGCGTCGCCCCGTTGGATCGCCCGGGCCGTGGAGAACAGCCTGCGCCGGCTGGGCACCGACCACATCGACCTCTACCAGCTGCACCGGCCGGACCGCGACACCGACATCGACGAGACGCTCGGCGCGCTGTCCGACCTGATCCGCTCGGGCAAGGTGCGCGCCATCGGCTCATCCACCTTCCCGGTCGATCTGATCATCGAAGCCCAGTGGGCGGCCGACCGGCACGGCCATCACCGCTTCCGGGCCGAGCAGCCGCGGTACTCGATCTTCTCGCGGACCATCGAGACCGCCGTCCTCCCCGCCGCCCAGCGCTACGGGATGGGCGTCCTGACCTACGGCCCCCTGAGCAGCGGCTGGCTGTCGGGACGGGCCGACCCGACCCAGGGCCACCGCAACCAGGGCCTCGGGGCCAGGAACTTCGACCTCACCGACCCCGGCAACCAGGCCAAGCTCGACGCCATGGGCCACCTCACCCGGCTGGCCGACGATGCGGGCCTCCCGCTCGCCCACCTGGCCACGGCCTTCGTGCGGGCCCATCCGGCGGTCACGTCGGTCATCATCGGCCCCCGGACGCCGGCCCAGCTCGACGACCTCCTGGCCGGTGCGGACGTCGAGTTGGACGGGGGCATCCTCGACCGGATCGACGAGATCGTCCCCCCGGGCACCGAGCTCAACCCGGCCGACAACTACTTCGCCACGTCACCGGCCATCGAGGACAGACGCCTGCGCCGGCGGTGAGGGCCGGGACCGCTCCTACCCGGCGTCACCGAAGAAGCTCTCCCGCAGCTCCCGCTTCAGGATCTTGCCCGAGGGGTTTCGGGGCAGCCGTTCGGTGGTGAAGGCGATCCGGCTCGGGATCTTGAACAGGGCGAGGGTCCCGGCCAGGAAGTCCCTGAGCTCGTCGGCGGTGAGGGTCGATCCAGCCTGGAGCTGGATGACGCAGGCCACCTCCTCACCCAGCCGTTCGTGGGGGACGCCGAACACCGCCGCCTCGTAGACGCCGGGGTGGTCGTAGATGGCACTCTCGACCTCGGCGCAGTAGACGTTCTCGCCCGCCCGGAGGACCATGTCCTTGGCCCGGTCCTCGATATAGAGGAACCCCTCCTCGTCGATCCGGCCCAGATCCCCCGAGGCCAGCCAGCCGTCGACGATGGTCTGGGCCGAGGCCTCGGGCTTGTTCCAGTACCCCCGGATGAGGTTGGGGCCCTTCATCCAGATCTCCCCGCGCTCCCCCGCCGGCACCGGGTTCCCGTCCTCGTCGCGGACCTCGGTGTCCATGATGGTGGTCCGGGCCCGACCGGTCGACGTCGGGTGGGTCACGTAGTCGTCGCCGGTGTTGCCCGGTCCGAAGGCGTTGGTCTCGGTCATCCCGTACCCGATGTTGGGCCGGCCGCGGGTGAAGCCCTTCTCGACCCGGTCGACCAGCTTCACCGGGGCCGGCGCCCCACCCCCGCCGATGGTGGCCAACGAGGAGGTGTCGTACTTGGAGAAGGCCGGGCTCTCCAGC
This sequence comes from uncultured Acidimicrobiales bacterium, assembly GCA_963713625.1. Lineage (GTDB taxonomy): Bacteria > Actinomycetota > Acidimicrobiia > Acidimicrobiales > RAAP-2 > Bog-756. The sequence goes on from CAVQMN010000004.1 coordinate 666,763, forward strand.
AGGTCCCAGCTCTGGGTGGGCACCCCGACGAAGGCCGTCACCTTCTCCGCTTCGATGAGGCGCAGCGCCGTCTCGGGCTCCCAACGGTGCATCATCACCAGCTTCATCTTCATACCGAAGCAGGAGAGCATCACCGGAACGCACCCGGTCACGTGGAAGAGCGGCACGATGAGGATGAAGCTCGGCGGGTTGCCGCCCTGACCGAGGGGGTTCTTGCCATGGCGCGCCGTCTGGATGGTGGCGCCGGCCCAGAAGGCCATCAGCGCCTGGGTGACGGCCCGGTGGGTGGACACCGCCCCTTTGGGGAACCCGGTCGTCCCCGACGTGTAGAGGATGGTGGCGTCGTCGTCCGGGTCAACGTCGACGTGGGGCATGGCCTGGCCCAGGGTGACCACCTCGTCGTAGCGGCGGACGCCGGTGGGGAGCGGTTCGATCTCGTCGGACCTGACCACGACCATGGGGATGTTCCTCGAATGGGCGGCGCGGTGGGCGCGCTCGATCCGCTCGGGGTCGGCGATGAGGAGGGAGAGTCCGGAGTCGTCGATGGCGTAGTCGACCTCGGTCTCCGTCCACCATGCATTGAGGGAGACCGACACCGCCCCGATGGAGACGATGGCGGCGAACGAGACGATCCACTCGGGCAGGTTCCGCATGGAGATGCCCACCCGGTCGCCTTTTCCGATGCCGTAGGTGTTGACGAGGGCACTGGCCAGGGCATCGACGTGCCGCATGGTCTCGTCGAACGTCCACCGCTCGTCTTCGTAGACGAGGAAGGTGCCGTCGGCCCCGCGGGCCCCGGCGAAGATCTGGCCCAGGTGGGGTGGGGCGTTCTTGAACAGGCGGTAGTCGATGCCACCGACCGGGGCCTCCACCACTTCGAACAGTGAGCCGGGCCCGGTGACCTGGGCCGTGGCCTCGTCGTAACTGAGCGACATCGTTGCCACCTCATCTCCCCGGGAGCTCAGGTTCCCCCGACGCTCGGCCCAACCCAGTGTCCACTGTCGCCCGAGCCCGTGCAGGCCAGGTGACCGGCGATCTTAGGCCTCGGCCGACTCGAGGACGGCCAGGATCTCGTCGCCCCACCGCTCGAGACGGAGGGGCCCGATGCCGCGGCACCGGGACAGCTCGGCCAGGGTGCGGGGGAGATCGGTGGCGATGCCGATCAGGTCCTTGTCGGTCAACACCACATAGGCGGGCACGGCATCCTTTCTGGCCACCGCCGACCGCCACTCGCGCAGGGAGCGCTCCGCCCCGCTCACCTCCCCCGACCGGGCCCCGTCCCGGCCCCGCGGCGCGGCCCCGGCCGGGGTGCGCCGGGTCGGGGGCCGCGGGTCCCGGCGTCCCGACGGACCGGTCGGGCCCGGCGGGGCCGGGGCCGGGTGCGGCCGGGATCCGTCGAGCTCACCCAGGAAGGGCGACGGGGCGTCGACGTCGGCCAGCACGGCCACCCGGGTCCGGGCCCGGGTCAGCGCCACGTGGAACACGCGTCGTTCCCCCTCCTCGTCGTCGGACAGCCGGTGGGGGAAGAGCCCTTCGGAGGCACCGAACACGATGACGTTGCCCCACTCCTTGCCCTTGATCCGGTGCACCGTGGACAGGAGCACCGTCGGGCCCTCGACCGGCGGGCGGGCGAGGACGCGGCGCAGCCACTCCTCGAAGGTGGATGCCTCGGGGTGGAGGGCGGCCACCGCCTCCAGCGCCACCAGGTCGTCGGTGTGGGTCGAGCGGTCGGCCTCCCGGCGCGAGGAGTCGAGGACGTCCATGGTCCCGTCGAGGCCGATCCCGACCCGGACGGCCCGCAGGGCCGCAGTGGTCGACAGGCCGGCCGCTTCGGACACCGTGTCGAGGTCGTCGGCGTAGGCCAACAGCTTCGGCACATCCCGGCCCGACAGCCGGCCGGCCAGCCGTCGGATGTCGCTGACCGAGGTGGACCGCGATTTGGTCAGCATGTCCACCACCATGGGGGCGATGCCGCGGGAGGGCCGGCGGACGGTGTCCCGCACGTCCTCCCGCCGGATGTACCCGGGGTCCGATCCGATCCGCAGGTAGGCGAACGCCGTGCGCATCCCGGTGCGACCCAGTGCCTTGGCCCCGAGCGGCGTGGCACAGGGGATACCCGCCTCCGAGCACGCCACCTGGACGGGCAGCAGGGCGGAGTTGACCCGGGCCAGCACGGCGATATCGCCGGGTCCGATGCCGGCGTCCCGCCACCCGGTGATGATGTCCACGGCCAGCGCGGCCAGGCTGTCGCCGGTGGCGGTCCGGACGGCCACCGGACCCGCCCCGGCCAGTGGGCCGGCGGCCATGGCCTCCCCGTCGCCCCGTCCCTCGGGCGACCGGATGGTCTTGGCGAGACGGCGGTGGTTGTAGGAGAGGAGGTTGCGGGCCGCGTCGACCACCGAGGGTGGGCAGCGGTAGTTGACCTCGAGGGGATGATGGGCGGCACCGGGGAAGTAGCGCGGGAAGCCGATGAGGAACTCCGGGGTCGCCCCCGAGTAGCCGTAGATGACCTGGTCGTCGTCGCCCACGCCGAAGCAGTCGTAGCCGGGGGCGGCCAGCAGCCGGATCATGAGGAGGTGGGCCGGGGTCAGGTCCTGGAACTCGTCGACCAACAGCCGGCGGCACCGGGCCTGGGCCGCGGCCCGGGCCCCGGGATCGGTGACCAGGATCTCGATGGCCTGGTAGATCTGCTCGTCGAAGTCGACGGCGCCGAGCTCGGCCAACGTCGAGCGGTACCGGTCGAACCCCGAGGCGAGACCCGGCGCGTCGGGCATAGCCTCTTCCACCGCGTCGGGCGGGGTGAGCCCGAGCCGGACGGCCGAGAGGGCGGCGATGTAGGGGGCGACCGTGTCGGCGTTGGCCTGTCGGCGGATGTCGAACAGCCCCTGGAGGACGTCGCGCACCTCGAGCTCCTCGAGGACCCGAGGCCGTCCGACCGGCCCGAACTCACTGCAGATCCACAGGCCGGTGCTGTTGAGGGTCCGGATATGGGGCCCGTCCGGCGTGAGTATCCCGGCGCATCGCTGCTTCATCTCGTCCGCGGCCCGGGTGTTGTAAGCCAGGGCGCTCACCGTCCCCGGCTGGGCGCCGCGGTCGGCCACCAGATGGCGCAGCCGCTCGGTCAGCACCCGCGTCTTGCCCGACCCGGCCGGGGCGATCACCCGGGCCGCACCGGAACCATGGCCGACCGCGGCCAGCTGGTCGGGTGCCAGCTCGGCTTCGGGCCGGCCGGGGGTGGCCGGGGTCAGCCGGCCCGCCTCCGCGCTCCAGCGGTGGACGACGCCCACCCCGGCGGCCCGGGCCGGGGGATCCGGGGGGCCGCCGTCGATGAACAGGGGCGTCCCGTCGGCCAGGGTGACGTCGGCCGGGCCGCCCTCGACCACCCCCCGGGCCGCGGCGGCGCGGGCCGCCTTGCGCCCGTGCCACCAGACGGGCGCACCGGCCCGGGCGTCGTAGTTGTTGGCCCACACGAGGAAGTGGAGCCGTTCGACCCCGAACTCGAACCCGGGAGTCAGGTCGTAGACCGGCCCGTCCGAGCGCTCGGGCGCCTTCAGGACGTTCGGGTCCACCCCGAGTTCGACCACCACCGGCTGCCGCGCCAGCCACCGCTGATGGAGCACGTCGAGCACCGGTCCGGGTCGGGCCAGCTCGTCGGGACCGACCGCGACCCTCGGATACCGGGCCCACGGGTCGGGAGGATCGCACCCGGGGGAGACGACGACCCCACGGCCGAGCTCCGGTGGTGCGGGGTTCGTCACCACGTCAACCTAACGACCGGCTGCGACACCGCCGGTCGGGCACCGCCTCGGGCGCGCCGACCCGGTCAGCGTGCTCCGTCCAGGGGCCCGAACCGGACGCCGGTCAGCTCCTCGGACACCGACCACAGCCGGGAGGCGGTGTCCGTGTCGGTGGCCGCCTTCAGGAACTCGACCCGTTTGGGATGGCCACGCATGCCGAAGAGCCGGTCGGGACCGAAGAACTGCCCGCCCCTGACGTCGGGGGCCGTGGCCGCGTACAGGCTGGGTCGGGCGCCGGCGGCTGCGCTCTGGGCCAGGAGTACGTTCCCGAGTCGGAGCACCCGCTCGGAGAAGTCCGACCCTTCCATCTGCGGGGCCACCAGCTGCAGGTTGGTGGCGGCGTAGCCGGGATGGGCGGCGACGCTGATGACGCCGGCGCCGGACCGGGCCAACCGGCGGTCGAGCTCGGCGGCGAACAGTTGGTTGGCCAGCTTGGACTGCCCATAGGCCGACCACTTGCCGTAGTGCCGGACGCCCTGCAGATCGTCGAAGCGGATCCGGCCGCCCCGGGCGGCCATGCTCGAAACCGTCACCACCCTGGCCCCGGCCGTGGCCAGCAGCACGTCGAGCAGCAGGCCGGCCAGGGCGAAGTGGCCGAGATGGTTGGTGCCGAACTGCATCTCGAATCCGTCGGCCGTCTCGCGGCGCGGGATGGCCATGACCCCGGCATTGTCGATAAGGACGTCGAGACGGTCGTGGTCGGCGGTGAAGCCGCCGGCGAACTTCCGCACCGAGGCCAGATCGGCCAGGTCGAGCTCGGCCAGCTCCACCTCGGCCCCCGGCGCCTGGTCGAGGACCCGGGCGACGGCCGCGGCTCCTCTGGTCTGGTCCCGGCAGGCCAACACCACGTGGGCCCCCGCCCTGGCCACGGCCAACGCCGTCTCGAATCCGAGCCCGCTGTTGGCCCCGGTCACCACCATCACCCGTCCGTCGAGGGGCGGAATGTCTGCAGTGGTCCACGGTGCCATCACCTCCGACCATAGGCAGTCCGGTGGGCGAAGGCCAAGACGGCGGCGCGCCCGGCCGACGGCCCCGACGGGCGGGGCCTGCCCGCCGTCGAAGTACTGTCGCGGCGCAACCGGTTCCGAGCGACCTGAGGAGGAGGACGGTCCATTGACCCCGCGACGCGCCACCGACGCCGAGGTCGACACCTGGAAGGAACACGGGTGGGTATTGCTCGAGGGCCTGGTGGGCACCGAGGAGATCGACGATGCCGCCGCCGACGTGCACGGGCTGTTCCCGACCCCCGAGGAGTACCACGCTGATCCCGTGGGCGCCCTCCGTCAGTGGAAGCGGGCGCTCCGCCACTCCGCTGACGACCTGAGGTGGCCCGAGGACGGCCCCGGGTTCCGCGCCGACCAGCACGTGTGGGTGACCGAGTTCCCGTTCTCCGGTTCGGGGATCCTCAACCGACTGTGCGTGCACCCGTCGGTCGTCGACTTCGTCGAACGCGCCCTCGATACCCGCGACGTGCGGCTCTACCAGAGCCATGCCACCGCCTCCTACTCGGGCCTGGTCAACTACGAACAGCCCATGCACATGGACCGGAACCACTCGTGGCTCCCGCCCAGCCACGCAGCCCCGTGGTGGAACCTGGAGGGCTTCCTCTATCTCACCGACGTGACCGACGCCGACAATCCCACCCGGGTGGTCTCGGTCACCGACTCGACCCATGTGCGGGAGACGAGGCCGATCGTGATGCCCGATCGCGACCCCGGGCTGTACCGGTCCGAACGTCGGGCCACCGGGGTCCGGGGTTCGTACCTGGCCTACCGGTCGGACGTCTTCCACCGCGGCGCCCCCTTCGGCGCCGACGGGCGGGCCCGGTTCATGCTGGCCCTGGCCTTCAAGCGGGCCGAGGTGGAGTGGATCGGCTACAACCAGGCCCAGTCGAAGTCCACCCAGCCGGAGTGGACGGCCTTCGCCGAGCAGTCGACGCCCCGTGACCTCGAGCTGTTCGGCTTTCCCCCGCCCGGCCATCCCGTCTGGGACGACGCCCTGATCCACCGGACCGCCGTCCGCTACCCGAGGCTCGACCTCGATCCGTGGCGCCGGGCGCTCGATGCGGGCCACGAGGCGCCGTCGCCGTAGTCGGGCGTCCCCACCCTCGCCCGGAGGCGGCCTCCTGCGGGACGGGCCACGGAACTGGTGGCGTCGCTGGGTACGAATACCCAGGGCTGTTGCGCACGCGGACGCTGACAGCCCGAGGTGGCCGGCGCATACTCCTAGTCAACGAGCGACGACCGGAGGGCAACGGGCCGATGACGAAGAGAGGGCAGATCCGGCGCATCCGGCGCTTGTCCCGATTGCAGGGTCTCCACAGCCGGGACGTGCTCCCACCCGGGTCTCCGGCCCTGCTGCCCAAGCCACCGGTCCGGCGGGACCCGGGATCCGACCAGGGGAAGGACCGATGAGCTGGCCCGCCGGCGCGGCCATGGCCGACGCCGCCGGATACGGGCTCTCCCGGGACGGCCACCGCGGACGGTATCGTCGTGCCGTGGCCGATGAAGTCTTCCTGGCCCGCCTGGAACGGTCGGAACGGGACGCTCTGGAGGCAGCCGGTCGTCACCGGCGCTTCGGCGCAGGCCAAACCCTCTTTTTCGAGGGCGAGGAGGGCCGGGACGTCTACGTCCTGGTCGAGGGCCTGGTCAAGGTGGTCATGACCGCGGCTTCCGGCCGCCAGGTCATCCTCGGCCTGGAATCCGCGGGCTCGGTGCTGGGCGAGCTGTCAGCCATCGACGGCCAACCGCGGTCGGCCTCGGCCGAAGCCGTCACCCCCGTCGACGCCATCGTCCTGCGGATCGAGGACTTCCGGTCGTTCCTCGAGCATCAGCCCCGGGTGGCGACCGAACTGCTCGAGGTGGTGGCCACCCGGCTGCGGCGCACCTCCCAGCGCCAGCTGGAGTTCGGGGCCGGCGACGCGCTGGCCCGGCTGTGCAGCTGCCTCCTGATCCTGATCGGACGCTTCGGGGACGACGAGGACGTCCCGTCGGTCAGCCTCCCGATCGCGCAGAAGGAGTTGGCCGAGCTCACCGGACTCTCCCGCGAGGCGGTGGTGAAGGGCCTGCGCCGTCTGCGGGAGCTCGGGTGGGTCGAGGCCAGCGGCCGCACCATCGTCATTCGCGACTTCTCCGCCGTCGAGGCCCGGGCGCTCTCCTGAGCTGCGGCCATCGTCAGGTGAAGTCCGATCCGCCGTCGACGTTGACGTCGGCACCGGTGACATACCCGTTGGTCCGCGAGGCCAGGTAGGCGGTCAGGGACGCCACCTCCTCGGGAAGACCGGCCCGGCCCAGGTCGGCCGGCTGGTGAAAGTTCCGGTCGATCCAGGTCATCACGTCGTAGGGGTCGGTGGCATCGAGCCCATCCGCTTCGAACAGCTCGGCCAGCCCCTCACTGAAGCTGGCGGTCACGATGGATCCGGGGCTCACGGTGTTGACCAGAATCCCCTCAGGGGCCAACGATTTGGAGAGGTTCTTCGACACACTGGTCAGCGCGGCCTTGGCCGCGGTGTAGGCCACGATGAGCGGGCTCTGGCGTTGGGTGGAGTGGGCCGAGACGTTGACGATCCTCGCCCACTCGGCCCGGCGGAGGAGTGGGAGCGCGGCCCGGACGCACCGCACGGCGGCCATGACCCCGAGGTCGAAGGACGCGTCCCAGTCGCGGTCGTCGAGCTGCTCGAAGCGACCGGCACCCGGACCGAGGGTGTTGACCAGCACGTTGAGCGAGCCCCACGTCCGGTCCACTTCGGCGAAGGCCGCGTCGACCTGGTCCCGGTCGGTCACATCCACCGACAGGCCGATCGATCCGGTGCTCCCGGCGCGGTGGAGGGCGTCCACCGCGGCATCGAGCGCCTCTTGACCCCGGGCCACCACCGCCACCCTCGCCCCTTCATCGGCCAGACGCTGGGCGATGGCCCGGCCCATGCCTTTGGATCCACCGGTGACCACCGCCGATGCCCCATCCAGACCCAGATCCATGACGGCCTCCTTTTCTCAGCCCACCGGGCGGGACGCCCAGGCTGGTGCGTCCACGGTGCTCACCGCCCCACGATGGCGGCGCCGACGCCCATGCCGGGCTGCTCACCGTCGAAAAGGTACTGCCATCGGCCGGGTGCCGCGAGGCCCCGGGCCTGGCAATCCACCGATCGGTGTCGGCAAGGTGGAAAGATGGATGCCTGGTCTGATCGAATAGTTGACCAGATCGCTCAGTTATACAGCCCAACCAGGTAGAAGTCCGTTCTGGCAGATTCGCATCGCCACTCGGCCCCAGCACCGCCGGATCTGCCACTTCAGTCCACGCTGTTGGACACCACACCGGGCCGAGTGGACCAAGGTCCTCCATGGAGACTTCCCCAAAGACAGCGCTGGCCGTGGCGTTGGAAGGCGCCGGGTGGCACCCCGCGGCCCGGCGGCTCCCCGGTGTGCCCGTCCTCCAAGAGGACGGCCGCTTCCGCGCCGGGTACGCGGGGCCGACCCTCGGCCACCACCTCGGACTCGGGCCGGCCCAGAGGCGCAACCGGGTGGCGGCCCGAGGGTCGTCGAGCTGATGGCACCGCGACGCGTCCCGCTCGGGGTCCTCGACCTGGTGCCGATCAGCTCGGGGTCCGAGCCCTCGACCGCCCTGCACAACAGCATCGACCTGGCCCGGGCGGCCGAGGCCCTCGGCTACGCCCGCTACTGGTTCGCCGAGCACCACCTGAGTCCGGGGGTGGCCGGGTCCTCGCCACCGGTGCTGATGGCCATGGCCGCCGCGGTGACCAGGCGGATACGCGTGGGGTCCGGCGGCGTCCAGAGCGGACACCGGACGGCGCTGTCGATCGTCGAGGAGTTCGGCCTCCTCGACGCCATGTACCCGGGGCGCATCGACCTCGGGATCGGGCGGACCCCGGGCCTCGATGAACTCCGGGCACGCCCGAAGCCGCCCGACGGTGGGGTCCGGCGTCCCCGGCGCAACGCCAACCGCTCGTACCGGACGGTCGAAGGGCTGCTCATCCCCCAGCGCCCCTCGCTCCGGGAGCTGGCCGGCTCACCGCTGCTGGCCATGACCTCCGACCTCCTGCGCCAAGCCGGGGCCGAGCCGGCCGGGTACGGTGAGCTGCTCGACGACGTGGTCGGCCTGTTGGATGGGACCTACCGGTCGGCCGAAGGACTGGCGGCCCGGCCCCACCCCGGCTCGGGTGCGGGCGTCGAACTGTGGGTGCTCGGGAGCAGCGCCGGGGAGAGCGCCTCGGTGGCCGGGCGGTTGGGCCTGCGCTTCGCGGCCAACTACCACGTGAGCCCGGCCACCGTGCTCGAAGCGGTGGACGCCTACCGTGAGGCCTTCGTCCCGTCCGTCCATCTGGATCAGCCCTACGTCGCCGTCTCCGCCGATGTGGTGGTGGGCCCCGACGACGACGCGGCCAACCAACTGGCCGAGGGGTACCCGCTGTGGGTCCTGAGTGTCCGGACCGGGCAGGGGGCCATCCCCTTCCCCAGTCCCGAGGAGGCCCGGCGCCACCACTGGACCGGGGCCGAACGGGCCCTGGTCCGTGACCGGACCGAGACCCAGTTCGTCGGCTCCGGGCGGTCGGTCGTCTCCCAGCTCGGCTGGCTGCGGGACGCCACCGACGCCGACGAGCTGGTGGTGACCACCATCACCCACCGGCACGAGGACCGGATCCGTTCCTACCGGCTGCTGGCCGAGGAGTGGAACGACGAGAGCAGCCCCGGCGACCGGTCGCCGACCCACATGCACTACCCGACGGCACGCGAGATGCGGTCGGAGTCCCTCACCTCCCGCCAGCACTCGCGCTAGACGGCGGGCCTCAGTCGGCCGCGATGGCGGCCAGCACGTCGAGCTTGGCCGCCCGCCGCGCCGGCCAGGTGGCCGCGCCCAGACCGAGCAGCGCCGACAGGACGAGGAACACGACCAGGCTGGCCACCGGGACGACGATGTCGGTGATGCCCTGCTGCTTCAACGAGGCGGCGAAGGCCACTCCGAGGGCGGTGCCGACCACGACGCCGATGATGGCGCCGAACAGGGCCAGGATGACCGATTCGGAACGGATCATGGCCCGCACCTGACGGCGTTTCATCCCGACGGCCCGCAGGAGGCCGATCTCGTGGGTCCGCTCGAAGACCGACAGCATGAGCGTGTTGACGATGCCGATGAGGGCGATGACCACGGCCAGGGCCAGCAGGGCGTACACCAGGCCCAGCAGTTGGTTGACCTGTTGTTGCTGCGATTTCTCGAACTGGGCCAGGGTCTGGATCTTGAGGTTGGGGTACGAGGCGAGCTGGGTGTTGATGGCCTGGGTGTCCGCCCCCGGTCCCCCCGCCGTCCGCACGAGCACCGCCACCGGCAGCGGGTTGCTGAAGTGGGAGAGGAAGAACGCGTCGCCCACCAGGAAGCTGCCGATGAGGGCGTTCGGTTTGAAGATGCCCCCGATACGCATGGTGGCCGCTCCGGTCTGGGCGAACTTCACCGGCACCGCCGAACCGACCGACAGGTGGTCGCTGGTGGCCGTGGTGGTATCGATGAGCAGATCACCCCTGACCAGCGAGGGGGCGCCGGTTCCGCTGTCCATCCGGAGGATGACCGTCTGGGGCAGGTGGTCGGTGGAGACCGCGGTCAACCCCGACACCGAACCTCGGAATTCGAACTGACCGGAGTAGACCGTCGACTCGGCGGTGACCCCGGGGACATGGGACGCCACCGCGGCCACCGAATTGCTGAACCCGCCGGGGCCCGACCCCGAGCTGGTGATGATGTAGTCGGCGCTGATGGCCTGGTCGACACTGCTGGTGGCCGACTTCGACAACGAGGCTCCGAACACGGCGATGGTCGAGACCAGGGCCAGTCCCACCATGAGGGCCGAGGAGGTCTGGGCCGTGCGCCGCGGGCTCCGCATCGAGTTCTCGCGCCCCAGCTTCCCCGACGTCCCGAGCAGCCGGGCCAACGGACGCCCGAGCACGCTGGCCATGGGGCGGGCCACCACCGGGGCCAGCATCCCGATGCCGATGAAGATGGCCACCGCCCCCACCCCCACCAACTGGATGGCCGGCTGCTTCAACCCGATGGCCAGCGCCACGATGCCGAGGACGGCGATGACGGTGCCGATGACGATCCGGCGGCGGGACGACTCTTCCTGGTCCCCCTGGTGGTCGACCATGGCCGCCACCGGAGGGATGCGCACGGCGCGGCGGGCCGGGCTGATGGCCGACACCACCGTCACCCCCACCCCGACCACCAGGGCCACGATCACCGTGCGGGTCTCGAAGACCAGCGGGCCGGTGGGCAGGGTCACCCCGAAACCCTTCAGCAGCGCCTCGAGCCCGACCGCGGCCAGGACGCCGAGCCCGAGCCCCACCAACGAGGCGACCAGGCCGAGCAGGCCCGCTTCGACGAGCACCGAACGGAACACCTGCCGCCGGCTGGCTCCGACGATCCGCAACAGGGCCAGTTCCCGGGTCCGCTGCCCGACCAGGATCGAGAAGGTGTTGAAGATGGTGAAGCCGCCCACGAACAGGGAGATGAAGGCGAAGACCAGCAGCGCGGTCGAGAAGAAGCCGAGCGCCTGGTTGATGGAGCTGGTCTGCTCGTTGGCCACGGTCTGGCCCGACACCACCTCCACCCCGGGGGGGAGGTCGGCGGCGATGGTGCGCTGGAGGGCGGCCTTGTCGGTGCCCGGTTGGGCCACGACGTTGATGGAGTCGAGGTGACCCACGTCGCCGAACAGCTGCTGGGCCGTGGGCAGGTCGAAGGCGGCCAGCGTGGCTCCGGCCAGGTTGTCGGCCGACCCGAATTTGACCAGGCCGGAGATGGTGAAGGTCCGGGTCGGCCCGAGGAGCAGGATGCGCACGTGGTCGCCCACCTTGAAGTGGTACTTCTGGGCCGTGGCCACGTCCATGGCCACGTCGCTCGGGCCGGTCGGGGCGGTGCCACCGACCACGGTGAGGACCGACAGCCGGTCGTTGGGATTGAAGGAGAACCCGAGGGTGGGCGCCCCTCCCGTGGTGATGGCCTTTCCGTCCGGGGCGATGAACTGGGCGTAGCCGGTGACCGAGCCGTCGGCCTCGGCCACGCCGGGGATGCGGCGGACGGTCGACTCGACGGACTCGGGGACCGACTTGCGGTCGGCGGTGCCGGACGTGTCGTTGAACGCCGCCTTGCCCCGGACCACGAAGTCGACGTTCTGGTACACGTGGCCGAACAGCGTGGTGAACGTGTTGTGGAGGGTGTCGGTGAGGACGAAGGTCCCCGAGATGAAGGTCACCCCGAGCACGATGGCCAGCGCGGTCAGTGCCAGCCGCAACTTGTGGGCCATCAGCCCCTTGACGGTGACCTTCCACATGTCAGGTCCCCAACTGCTTCATCTGTTCGAGCACCAGGTCCGCGGTGGGCGAGACCAGTTCGCCCACCACCTTGCCGTCGGCCAGGAACACGACCCGGTCGGCGAAGGCCGCGCCCCGCGGGTCGTGGGTGACCATGACGATCGACTGGTTGAACTCGGTGACCGACCGGCGCAGGAAGGCCAGCATCTCGGTCGACGAGTTCGAGTCGAGATTGCCGGTGGGTTCGTCGGCGAAGACCAGGTCGGGGCGGCCGATGAGGGCCCGGGCGCAGGCGGCCCGCTGCTGCTGACCGCCCGACATCTCGCTCGGACGGTGGGAGAGCCGGTCGCGGATCCCCAGCTGGTCGACCAGATAGTCGAACCAGTCCTGGTCGACCTTCACCCCGGCCAGGTTGGAGGGCAGGGTGATGTTCTCGGCTGCGGTCAGGGTGGGGACCAGGTTGAACGACTGGAAGACGAAGCCGATCCGGTCGCGGCGCATCTGGGTCAGGCCGGCATCGTCGAGCAGGCCGATCTCCAGGTCCCCGACGAAGGTGCGTCCCGAGGTCGGGGAGTCCAGGCCGGCCATGCAGTGCATGAGGGTCGACTTGCCCGAACCCGACGGACCCATGACCGCGGTGAAGCGGCCCCGCTCGAACTCGATATCGATACCGTCGAGGGCCTGGACCACGGCGTCGCCCTTGCCGTAGGTCTTGACGAGGTCGATGGCCCGGGCTGCAGGCGAGACGGCCACCGGGTTCGGGGTTTGCTCGGTCAACGTCATGCTCCGTCCTTTGGAGGTCAGGCGCGGCGTGGCCCGCTCGACGTGTGCGGTGTGTGGGGGGTGTGTCGGTTCCGGGCCACGGGCCGGATCCTGGCTGTCGATGCTACTGGTGGAATTCGGCATGGGTCTCATGGCTGCGGTGGAGGTGACGGTGCCCGCCGGCCTGTCGCCAGATGAACAGCCCGACCAGGACCAACAGCAACCAGGGGAGATGCATGTACGAAAGGGTGGACCCGGCCGCCACCGCCACCAGGGCGACGATGAGAACGAAGGAGGCCAACCGGAGACGGCGCGGCCGGGGGGGCGGTGGTTCATCGGCGAGCGGGGGGAGGTCGTCGAACAGCCCGTGGAGATCGCCCCGGGTCGTGGCTCCGATGGCCCGGTCGAGCCGGGCCTTGAACTCGGTCTGGTCGAGGCGTCCATCGGCGAAGTGGCGGGAGAGCTTGTCGGCCACATCGTTCCGCTCGGCGTCGGAGGCTCGGAGGGTGGAGTCGGCGGTACTCGTCCGACGTCCGGAGTTCGGGTAGGGGGGATCCCATCGGCAGCGCATGGTCAGTCCTCTCGGAAAGTCTCGGAAGGTTGGGGGTCAGAGGGTCGGTGAAGTCCGGTGGGACTCGGCGCGGTCGGCACGCTCGGTTCGTTCGACGCGGTCGGTTCGCCCGGTGCGGTCAGTGCGGTCAGCGCGCCCATTCGCGGGCCAGCAGCTCCTCGGCCACGGACTGGTCGGCGTCCTCCTCGGGGATGAGGAGCCATCCGGCCACATACAGCGGCAGGGCCAAGCCACCGAGGAGGGCGAGGGCCACGAAGCCGATGCGCACCAGGGTGGGATCGATGTCGAAGTAGTCGGCCAGCCCGGCGGCGACACCGGCGAGCATCCGGCCGTGGCGGCAGCGGTGGAGGTGCTCCTCGCCGGCGGCGGCCGAGGGGCCGGCGGGTTCCGGGCCGGTGGGCTCCCGGCCCGAAGCGGTGGGTTCCGATGGCGTGGGATTGGGGGTCGTGTTGTCCATGCCGCCAGCTTGCCGGGGGGCGGGGCGGAGCGGAATCCGGTATCACCCTGGTCGGACCCTGACTCGGCGCCGTTCCGATCAGGGACATCCCTGATAGCCCCGGGCACCGGGGGCGCGCGATCATCGTGGTATCGCTGAATTCACCGACACCGGGGTGAATGTGCCCACCACGCCCGACCCAGATTCGGAAGCCGACCCGAAACCGCCCCACCCATCCGGACCGGGAGGGTGGTCGTCGTCATGGGGCGGCGCCGAGTGGTGGTCCTCCCGGCACGGCGGTCGGGGCCCCCGCCTGCACCGGCGACTGCGGGGGCCGCTCCGGAGGAGCTCGGATGCCCGGGTCCTGGCCGGGGTGTGTGGAGGCCTGGCCCAGGCCACCGGCATCGATGTCACGCTCATCCGCATCGGGTTCGTCCTGCTGACCCTCGGCAGTGGCATCGGCATTCCCGTCTACGCCCTGGCCTGGCTCCTCCTCCCCCTGCAGGGCGAGACCAGCACCATCTTCTCGAGGGCCGTCAACGACCGTCGGGGGATCAGGCTGGTCATCGCCATCATCCCGGCCCTGGTGGTGGTGCAGGTCCTGGCCGATGCGCTGCATATCGGATACCTCGGGTCGTTCAGCTGGCCCGTGTTCCTCGCCGCCGGTGGCTTCATCCTCATCCGGCGCAATGCCAGCGCCGGCGAACGGGTGTGGATCAACGACGATCTCATCCCCATGCTCCATGCCGGCGGGGACCGCCAGACCAGACGGACGCTGGTGGTGCGCATCGGGGGCGGCGTCGTGCTCGGCCTCATCGGGCTCTGGATCCTGATCTCCGGGCACACCAGCACGGCGGCGGTGCGGCCGATCGGTGGCGCCCTCCTGGTCATTGCGGCCATCGTGGTCGTCTTCGGTCCCTGGTGGATCTCCCTGGTCCGCGATCTGATGTCGGAGCGCCAGGCGCGTGCCCGGGCCGAGGAGCGGGCCGAGATGGCCGCCCACGTCCACGACTCGGTCCTCCAGACGCTGGCCCTCATCCAACGCTCGGCCGACGACCCCCAGCACGTGGTGCGCCTGGCCCGGGCCCAGGAGCGTGAGCTCCGCTCCTGGCTGTTCGAGGGCCGGGCCCCGGGCACCATCGGCCAGGCGGCATCGACGCTGTCCGAGGGCATCGGGGTGATCCAACGCCAGATCGAGGCCGATCACGGCATCACCGTCCAGGTGGTGGTGGTCGGCGACTGCGGACTCGACGAAGGCATGCGGGCCCTCCTCGACGCGTCGCGGGAGGCCACGGTCAACGCGGCCAAATGGTCCGGTGCGCCCCAGGTCTCCTTCTACGGCGAGGTCGATCGGGACGCCGCCATGATCTACGTCCGCGATCGGGGCCAGGGTTTCGATCCGGACGCCGTGCCCGAGGACCGGCAGGGCATCGCCACATCCATCCGGGCCCGCATGGCCCGGTTCGGCGGTTCGGCCGTCATCCGCTCCGTCCCGGGTGACGGCACCGAGGTCGAGCTCTCGATGCCCCGGCACGAGTTGGTCAAGTGAGCCCGGAGGGTCGGGACGACCGGCCCGGCCGGCCGCGGATCTTCCTGGTCGACGACCACGCCATGTTCCGGTCCGGAGTGCGGGCCGAGCTGGGGGACGCCGTCGAGGTGATCGGGGAAGCCGACGAGGTCGCCGCGGCCGTCGAGCTGATCAACGAACGGGTTCCCGATGTCGTCCTGCTCGATGTCCACCTTCCCGGTGGCGGGGGCCAGGCCGTCCTGGCCGGGGTCACCCCCCACCATCCCGAGGTGCAGTTCCTGGCCCTGTCGGTGTCGGACGCCCCCGAAGACGTCATCGCCGTCATCCGGTCGGGGGCCCGCGGCTATGTGACCAAGACCATTTCGGGGAGCGAGCTCCTCCAGGCCGTCTACCGGGTCAGCGCAGGCGACGCCGTGTTCTCACCCCGCCTGGCCGGCTTCGTGCTGGATGCCTTCGCCGGGTCGGCCGGCGCGGTGGTCCCCGGCCTCGACCCGGAGCTCGACCAGCTCTCGCCCCGCGAACGCGAGGTACTCCGCCTGATCGCCCGCGGGTACACCTACAAAGAGGTGGCCCGCGACCTCACCATCTCGGCCAAGACGGTGGAGTCGCACGTCTCCTCGGTGCTGCGCAAGTTGCAGCTCTCGACCAGGCACGAGCTCACCAAGTGGGCCACGGACCGGCGCCTGGTCTGAACCGGACCGCCTCCAGCCGCGGTCAGGAGAGCGACGTGGGAATGGACTGGGCGAAGTGGAAGACGTCATCGGGGTCGTAGGTCCCTTTGACGTCCACCAGCCGGGGGAGGTTCGCCCCGTAGTAGGCCTGCTGCCAGTCGGTCAGGGTGGGGTCGATGTAGTTCTGGTACGCCCCGTTGACGTACGGGGCCAGCTGCCCCTGGGTGGTCTGGAGCCAGGTGTCGGCCTCGGTCATCACCGCCGCCGATGCTCCCGGGCCCCAGCTCACGCTGTACTGGATGCAGGCCACCGCGTCGCGGTGCACGAAGGCCGTACTGTCGGGACGCACCTCGTTGATGACGCCGCCGTACGCGTCGAAGACCATCCCACCACCCGAACCGGGTTGGGTCCGGTCCAGCGAGGCCACCGCCTCGACCACGGCCTGGAGGCCGGCCGACGGCATGGGCGTGTCGATGTAGTTCGACTTGGCCGCGAAACCGGATCGGGACAGGGTGCCCGCCGGGTTCTGCGACGGCAGGTGGCACGCGGCCACCGATGAGTCGCTGCACCCGGCCTCGACGAGCATGGCCTTCAGATAGGGCTCGGGTCCGACGAACTGGTAGGTGGGCGCGGTGCCCGCCGCGGTGATGAGCGGGCCGAGGAGACCGGTGAGGGTGGAGGGGGTGCCCACGAGCACACCGGTGACCCGCACGCCGAGGGGTTGGGCACCGCCGGCCGTGCCCGACGAGAGCAGCTGGCAGTTGGACCAGAGCTCGGGCGGGGTGCCCGGCATCCAGTGCTGCCAGGCGCCGAGCACGTCGGCGGCCGCGCCCCACGGGAACTCGAGGGTGAACAGGGCGATGTCGGGAATCGGGTGGACATCGAAAGTGAACGACGTCACCACCCCGAAGTTGCCGCCCCCTCCGCCTTTCGAGGCCCACAGCAGATCCGAGTGGGTTCCCTCATCGGCGGTCACCACCCGGGCGTCGGCGGTGACCATGTCGAGGGACCGCAGGTTGTCGCAGGTGAGCCCGTACTTGCGCCCGAAGACACCGACACCCCCGCCGAGGGTCAGTCCGGCGATCCCCACCGTCGGGCAGGATCCGGCGGGGAGCAGGACCCCGGCCGACCCGAGGGTGCTGTACACATCGATCAACCGGGCCCCGGCTCCCACCGTGGCCGAACCGGCACCGGCCGGACCGGTGGCCACGGTGGCCACGGTGGCCATCAGGGTGACGTCGACGACCAGACCCGGGCACGACGAATAGCCCCCGTAGCTGTGACCGCCGGCCCGGGCCGCGATTTGGACGGCGTGGTCGCGGGCGAACCCGAGACAGCGCTGGACGTCGGAGACTGAGCGGCAGTAGGCGATGGCCTCGGGGACCGTCCCGTCGAAACGGGTGTTGTAGAGCTCGGCGCTGGTCACCGCGGTGGGACTTCCGGCCACCACCAGGCGGCCGCTCAACATGCCCGACAGGGCCGACCAGTCCGGCGGACCCGACGCCCCGGTGGTCTCGGTCGTGCTCGATCCGGCGGTGGGGGCGGCCGTCGAGCACCCGTCCAGGGCGGCGGCGGCGCCGAGCGCGGCCACCGTGGCTCCGCCCCGGCGCAGGAACTGGCGCCGGTCGAGGGCCCGGGCGGGTTCGGGCCGGCGCAACCGGGTGGCCTCGCGCCGTCCGGTCATCGGACCAACTCCAGGTACCGCTCGAACGCCTCGTCGACGGCTCGGCGCTCACCGGTGGCCAGCAGGTCGAGGAGCAGGCCCCGGACGACGGCCACACCCAGCCGGGCGTCGGCCCGCGCCGTGTCCCGGTCGGCGCCCGCCTCGATCAGGGCGTCAGCCATGGGCCCGACCCAGGATTCGACGATCCCGGCCAAAAATCCCTCCGTGCCCGGCCGGCCGCGCAGGGCGTAGGCGTAGAGCTCGAAGAACAGGCGTTCCTGGGGCCAGAGATCGGGACTGCTGAGCCGCCGCCACTTCTCCTTGGGGTCGACCTCTTCGGCCCCCTCCCCGAGCAGTGTCTGGCGCTCCCGCTCCTCGACGGCCCGGGTCACGGCCACGAGGAGGCCTTCCCGCGACCCGAAGTGGTAGATGAGCATGCGATGGCTGGTGCCGATGGCCGCGGCCAGCTGGCGCAGGCTGAGGTCGGCGATGCCGGCACTGAGGGCGTGATCGACGGCGGCGGCCAGCAGTCGGTCGCGGGCTTGCGGCGCGGGCACACCGAACCGTACCATCTGGTACATGTTCCAGTTGGTACAGAATCTCCCCGAGGCCGGGAGCGGAAGGAGCGTGGTGCGATGAGCAGGCTGCAGGTGGAAGCGGAGGAGACCACCCGGGCCGCCCCCGACCTGGTCTGGGCCCTGGTCGCCGATGCCACCCGGTACTCGGAGTGGGGGCCGTGGGACGAGAGCGGCTACGAGCGGCCGGGCGACAGCTCCGAACACGGGGTCGGTGCCGTCCGACGGATCCGCTACCGGCGGACGACGACGCTCGAGCGGGTGGTCGAGGTCGAGGAGGGCCGGCGGTTGGCCTACACGGTCGTCAAGGGGATCCCGGTGCGCAACTACCGCGCCGAGGTCGTGCTGACCCCGACCGCCGGCGGCACCCGTGTCCGGTGGTCGGCCGCATGGGACGGGACCCTGCTCGGCCGGGTCGTGCACAGCCGGCTGCGCGCCTTCTTTCCGGGGGTGGTCTCCGACCTGGCCGCGGCCGCCGACCGGCAGGCCTCCGCGGCCTGACGTTTCCGCCCCGGTGCACCGGGAGCCGCCACCCGGCGTCGGTCAGCCGTGGGCGTGGCCCTCGGCGGGCGCGCCGGGTGGGTCTCCGCCCATCATCTTGAGCATGGGCATGCCCCCGGTCCGGACGAATCGGTAGGTGAGGAGTCCGGCCACCACCAGGGCGATGATGTTGAGCACGGTGGTGTAGTCCCACTGGATGGACACCTCGCCCACCTTGGCGTCGCGCTCGGTGGGCACCAGTCCGAGCACGGTGAACAGGATCTCCACGATGTACCCGGCGGCCACCATGGCCCCGTAGAAGCTGGCCAGGATGAACAGCATCATGCGGGTGCCGTAGTACTTCCGGTAGATGACCAGGATGGGCAGGATGATCAGGTCGGCGAAGATGAAGCTGATGACGCCCCCGAAGCTGATGCCCGAGTTCCACAGCACGCCGGCCAACGGGACGTTGCCCACCGAGCACACGAAGCTCAGCATGCTGACCACCGGACCGATGAGCGGGCCCCACACCTTCGACAGGAGCGGATGGTCGACGGCGAAGAAGTGGCGCCAGAAGCTGTCGGGCACCCACGCGGCCACCGCTCCGGCGATCAGCAGCCCGACCACGATGTCCCGTATGACCGCGGCCCACTCCATGATGAAGATGTGGGAGACGGAGGTGAGGGCCTGCTTCGACCGCAGCCGCTGCCAGAAGGTGCCGTCCTCGCCGATGCTCATGTCCATGGCCGCGTGCCCCTCCATCGACCCGGCCAGGCCCTTGTCGCTCTGCTCCTTGGCCGCGTCGATGAGCCGCTGACGGAGGAAGAGCCGGAAGGCGACGGCGATGAGCACGATCATGATCGGTCCGCCGATGAACTCGGCCAGTGTGAACTGCCAGCCGATGAGCACGGCCAGGATCACTCCGAGCTCGACCACCAGATTGGTCGACGCGATTTCGAAGACCATGGCCGCGGTGAAACTGGCCCCGGTCCTGAACAAGGCCCGGGCCAGGGCGACGGCGGCATAGGAGCACGAAGACGAGGCCGCGCCCAGGCCGGTGGCCACGGCCACCGTCCGAGGCCGATCGTCCCCCAGGCGCTTGACGACCGTGCTTCTGCGCACCACCGCCTGGACCACTGCGGCCAGCACGAAGCCGAGGATGAGGGCCCACAGGATCTGCCAGGCCATGGATCCGGTGACGGTCAGGGCGTGCCCGATGGCGTCGAGCAGTTTCACGCCCCGGTCACGAACGCACCAGGCGCCCGATGGCCGCCGACACCTCGTTCAGCTTGGCGGTGGCATCCCCCTCACCGGCTTGGATGGCATCGGCCACGCAGTGCTCCAGGTGGTCGTCGAGCAGCACGAGGGCAACCGAGTTGAGGGCGCCGGTGACCGCGGACACCTGCTCGAGCACGTTGATGCAGTAGCGGTCCTCCTCCACCATGCGCTGCAGCCCACGGACCTGTCCCTCGATGCGCCGGAGGCGCTGTTGGACCGTCTCTTTGTGATCGCGGTAGCCACGTTGCACGTAAACCTCCCAGTTACTCCATACCCCTATAGGGTATCTTAGCCATGGATGTTTGCCTCCGGATAGGGTCGGGCATCCTCCCGATGGTCGCCTCCGCACCGGCGGCCCGTCTCCGACCGATCAAGGAAGGTCCAGCCATGAGTCACACCGAACCCGATCCGGGTACCCGCCAGGCCGAGGACTCCGATGCCACCCAGGCCCACGCGGCCGACCGGGCGCCCACTCCCGGCGAGGAAACCGCAGCTGAGCAGGAGTTATCCGAGGAAGGCGCGGAAGAGCGCAAAAGTGTGGCCCAGCACTATTCGGAGATGGCCGAGCTCGGTGCGGAAGCCCAGGGCGAGGGTCGGATCGAGTAGGAACAGCCACGCCCGGCCGACGTCGTCGGTCCGGACCGGCCCCTGCCCAACGACCTGGGGGTTTGAGCCGGGGGGCCCTGAGCGGCTAAGTTTTCATCCCATTGTGTTTCACGCCCGGTTTTCACCGATGGCGGAGTTAAACGCACGAGCTCGCCGCCGATCGACCGGATTGGCAGTGCTGCTCTCGGCTCTCGTCGCTTCGACCTCCTTCACGGTGGTCTTCGTTCGTGGACCCGCGGAAGCCGATCAGATCTCCAGCCTGAAGGCCCAGGCCACCGCGCTCTCCCAGCAGCTGATCAGAGAGCAGCTGCAGGTCGGGGCCTACCAACAGCAGTATTCGGTGGCCACCGCCAAGACGGCGGCTGACGCCCGGGCCATCGCCCAGCTCGACAGCCAGATCACCCGCGACCAGCAGCAGATCAGCCGCAAGACAGGGGCCGTCCGCCAGCAGGCCATCGCCTCGTACACGAACTACGGCAGCGGATCCTCGGGACCGGAGAGCACGCTCTTCTCGGGGAACGAGGAGTCGGCGCAGGAGGCCAGCGAGTACTCGGGCATCGCGGTCGGGAACATCACCACCGCCGTGGACGGGCTCCGCACCGCGCAACGGACCCTCCAGGCCAGCCAGGGTGCCCTGCAGCGCCAGGAGGCCGCCGACCGGTCGGAGCAGGCCCGCCAAGCCCAGTACCTCGACCAGGCCGACCAGACCCAGAGCCAGTTGCAGGCGTCACAGGCCCAGGTGACCGGCCAGCTGGCCGTGGCCGTGGCCAATGCGGCTGCAGCCCAGGCCGCGGCGGCCACCAGAGCCATCACCGCCGCCCAGCAGGCGGCGGCCCAACATGCCGCCTCGGCCGCATCCAACTCGAGCTCGTCGGGTCCGTCGGCGCCGGTACAGGCGGTGGCGTCGTCCTCGGGCCCGTCATCGCCGTCTTCGGGCGGGGGTGGCGGAGCGACCAGCGACCCCGCCCTCAACCCGTTCCTGCAGTGCGTGGTGCAGGCGGAGTCGGGCGGCAACTACGGGGCGGTGTCACCCAACGGCATGTACATGGGGGCCTTCCAGTTCAGCCAGTCGACGTGGAACGTGGCCGCGCAGGATGCCGGCCTCCCCGGCCTGGTCGGTGTGCCGCCGAACACCGCCTCCAAGGCCGACCAGGACACGCTGGCCGTGGCCCTTTACGCCCTCGACGGTGAGCAGCCGTGGCTGGGAGACCGCTGCAGTTAGAGGCTGTCGCACGTCGCCGTCAGGCGATGTTGCACGGGGGCGTCAGTGGATGTCGGGCGGGGGCGTCAGTGGATGTCGGGCGGGAAGGGCGTCGTCAGCGGAGGAGGCACTGTGGCGACCCTGCGCAAAGGTCGCAACCGGGGCCCTCACCTCGGGCATGGGCCAGGCAGTGGGTGACCCGTTCCTCGACGATGTCGCCGAGGAGGGGATGTGGCCCGAGGGGCGCGGACACCAGATAGCGGACGACCGGGTGGCGGGCCGCCGCTTCGGCAGCCAGGGCCGGGATATCCCGGTCCCAGTGGTCACCGGGCCAGAGGAAGTAGGGGGCGATCACCACCAGGGTGGCGCCTGCCGCCACGCACGCATCGAACGCCCTCCCGAGTGAGGGCTCGGCCAGCTCCATGTGGGCGGGCTCCACGATCCGGTAGTGACCCCGGTCGCGCCACTCCCGCACGAACGCCTCGTGCCGACGGTTCGCCTCCTGCCGGCGAGACCCGTGATCGACGATGACCACGGCCAGGCCCGGATCGATCGGCGGGACATCGCCCGCGGACACGGGACGGCCTGGGGACGACGGATCCATCCACGCGACACTAGGAGCCGCCGGCGGGGTGCCGTTCCGCCTTGTCCTACCGGGCGGTGATGTACTCCATCAGCTCGGCGCGATCCTTCTCCAGTTCCCCCATCCGGCTCTTCACGACATCGCCGATGCTGATGATGCCGACCAGTTCACCGTCCTCCACCACCGGGACGTGGCGGATCCGGTGCTCGGTCATCACGTTCATGATCGACTCGACGTCGTCGCCGGGCGAGCACACCCGCACCGAGGTCGACATGATCGAGGCCACCGTCTCATCGAGGAAGTCGTCGTGGAGCTCGCTCAGGCGTTGCACGATGTCCCGCTCCGACACGATTCCTTCGATATGCATCCCGTCGGGAGAAACGACGAGGGCCCCGACCCGGTGCCGGACCAGCTCGGCCACTGCCGATCCGACCGTGGCCTGGCTGGTGATGGTGGCCACTGCGGTGCCCTTCCCTTGGAGTACGTCCGAAACAAGCATCGACTTCCCCTTTCAGGGTCTTCCCTCAACGTTCGACGTTGCCGACATGGAGAGTCCCCCCGGACCGGTCCTTCCTGCAGCCGTGGGTCCGACCGCAGCCACATCTTCGCGCTCGGACCGTGGGAATGAAACAGGTGACCCCAAGTTGCAACGAAGTTGACGCCGGGAGGCGACAGGACCCGCGACCGGGGGGCCGGGGCGGCGGCGCCGTGGGGGGTCGGTAGGCGGGCGGACCGGAAACGGGCGGCTGAGCAGGCACGTCGGAGATCAGGCCACCCCTCCGCTGGTTCTTCTACGATGTCGCCCATGGCGCGAACCCCGGAACCAGGCAGCTCGCCGGATCGTCCGCTCCAGTCCGCATCGGCCGACGAACCGGGGTCGGGCAGGCCGGCGCTGACCGAAGACCTCGCCGGACCCCGCAGCGCCGACTTCTCGGCCGCCGAGCACGAGGCCGCGGCCAAACTTCCGGTGTCAGGGGCCGGCGGTTCGCAGCCTTCACGGAAGTGGGTCAAGCGGGCCGAAGGCGACCGGCGGGCCATCGCCCGCCTTCAAATCATCGAGAGCCAGGGCCTCATCGTCCTCAACGACCGGCGGATCCCGGGGTCGAAGTCCAGCATCAGGCTCATCGCCATCTCGCCCGCCGGCGTCTTCGTCATCGGCGCCAAGAGCTACAAAGGCCTTGTCCACACCAAACGGCCGGGGCCCATCCAGAAGCTGGGGCCGGTGGAGCTCCACGTCGGCCGGCGCAACTGCACCCAGGCGGTGGTGGACCTCTCCCACCAGGTGGAGATCGTCCGGACGGCGGTGAGCTCGGCGCCCTGGGGATCGGAAGTCCCCGTCCATGCCCTGCTCTGCCTGACCCGGGCGGAGTGGGGGTTCGCCTCACCCATCGAGATCAGTGATGTCTGGGTGGGCTGGCCCCGACTGATGGTCGGACGCCTCGAGACGCCCGAGATCATGGACACGCCCACCGTCCAGGAAGTGTCGGAGCTGATCTCCGAACGCCTGCCCTGAGCGCAGGTGGCGTCAGTTCACACGCCACATGCACGCCCGACACGGAATGGAAACATGCGGTCGGTAACCTGCTGAGAGCGGTTCGGACCAGGGGCATTCCCGATAGAGGATTGATGATCCCACGACCAAATTCATGACCGGGATCACCGATTCCGACACGCTCACCCGGGAAGGCCCATCCGAGCTCGGGTCCATCGCCGATCCCGGAGGCCTGCCGCCCCATGTCATCGTCCTGTTCGGGGCGACCGGCGACCTGTCCCGCCGCAAGCTGCTCCCCGGCCTGCTCCGTCTCTCCCACGCCGGGCTGCTTCCCGAGGTGCACGTCGTCGGCACCTCACTCGACGAGATCGGCGATCAGCAGTTCCACGACTTCGCCCTCGCCGCATGCCGCGAGTTCGCGCCACCCCACATCGTCGACTCGCACTGGGACACCTTCCGGTCGCGGGTCCACTTCGTGTCCCAGGCCCACGGACCGGGCGCGCTGGCCGCCGCCGTGGACCGGGCCGAGCGGATGCTCGGACGGGAGCCCCGACGGCTCCACTACCTGAGCATCCCCCCGTCGGCCGCCGGTTCGGTGGTCCAGAGCCTGCACGAAGCCGGCCTGGTCGACCGGGCGCGGATCATCATGGAGAAGCCGTTCGGCGTCGATCTGCGCACGGCCCAGGGACTCAACGACACCGTGCACCGGGTCTTCTCCCCCGAGCAGGTCTACCGCATCGACCATTTCCTGGGGAAGGAGGCGGCGCAGAACATCCTGGCCTTCCGGTTCGCCAACGGACTGTTCGAACCCATCTGGAACCGGGGCCACATCGACCACGTGCAGATCGATGTGCCCGAAACCCTCTCGGTCGACTCCCGGGCTTCGTTCTACGAGAACATCGGCGCCTTCCGGGACATGGTCGTGACCCACCTGTTCCAGGTGCTGGCCTTCATGGCCATGGAGCCCCCGACCTCCCTCGAGCCGAGGGCCATCAGCGAAGAGAAAAACAAGGTGTTCCGGTCGCTGATGCCCATCGACGTTTCCCACGTGGTGCGGGGCCAGTACGAGGGGTACCGGTCGATCCCGGGCGTGGCCGACGACTCCCAGACCGAGACGTTCATCGCCCTCAAATGCGAGATCGACAACTGGCGGTGGGCCGGAGTCCCCTTCTACCTGCGCACGGGGAAGAACATGGCCCAGGGGGCACGGATCATCTCCATCGCCTTCCGCGAGCCGCCCCGGAGCATGTTCCCGGCCGGGTCGGGCATCGGCGCCCACGGCCCGGACCACCTGACCTTCGATCTGGCCGACTCCTCGAAGCTCTCACTCTCCTTCTACGGCAAGCGGCCCGGGCCGGGGATGCGGCTCGACAAATTGAGCCTCCAGTTCGCGCTGCACGAGACGGGGTGGGAAGTCGACGTGCTCGAGGCCTACGAACGGCTCATCCACGACGCCATGACCGGCGACCACACCCTCTTCACCTCGGCCGAGGACATCGAGCGGCTGTGGGAGGTGTCGGCCCCGTTGCTCGACCACCCGCCCGAGGTGGAGCTCTACCCCGCGGGGAGCTGGGGCCCGACCCGGATCCACGATCTGATCGCCCCCAACACCTGGCGGCTGCCGTTCGAGCGCGCCTGGCGGAATCCGGACTGAGCACCGCGGCCCGACGAGCGACCGGCGGTCCGGTCACCGGGCGGACGGCCGGTCACGAGACGGGCGCCCCGATCAGGAGGCGGCGGTCTTGGCGTCGAGCACCCGCCAGCAGTACCAGGCCACCAGGCTCCGATAGGGGGCGAAGGGCTCGCCCAGGGCCGACAGTTCCGCCGACGTGGGGATATCGGACAGGCCCCAGGCGGCGGCGAAGCCGGCCCGCACCCCGTAGTCGCCGGTGGGCCACACGTCGAGCCGACCCAGGGTGCCGAGGAGGAACATCTGCGCGGTCCAGGGGCCGATGCCGCGCACCCGGGTGAGGTGGTCGATCACCTCGTCGTCGGACAGGCGGCCGATCCGCTCCAGGGCCACCTCCCCGGTCACCACCTTTTCGGCCAGGTCGCGGATGGACGCGGCCTTGGCTCTGCTGAGCCCAGTCGACGCCAACAGGTCGGGGGCGGAGGCCAGCACCACCTCGGGCGTCACCGCACCGCCCATGGCCGACTCGAAGCGACCGTGGATGGTGGCGGCGGCCTTGCCGGCCAGCTGCTGGTAGACGATGATCTCGGCCAGCGCCGCGAACCGGTCCGACGAACGGACGGGCCGGCGGCGCGGCGGAGGGCCGTGCCGGTCGACGAGCGAGGCCAGCACCGGGTCCCGCCCGGCCAGCAGTGCGATGATGTCGGCGTACGTCGGTCCGGCCACGAACAAAGATGATGCCACCGCTGTCGACGACAGCCCGATGAGACCGGAAGAGGAACCCATGGACGGAAACGTTGTCAGCACCGAGCGCACCATCGACGCCCCGCCCGACGCCATCTTCGCCCTGCTCGCCGATGCATCACGCCATCCGGACATCGACGGCTCGGGAACGGTGAAGAAGGCCAAGGAGGAGTCCCGTCGACTCGGGCTCGGGGACAGGTTCGGGATGTCGATGCACCAGGGCATCGGCTACTCGATGGTCAGCACGGTGATCGAGTTCGAGGAGAACCGGAGGATCGCCTGGCAGTCCACCATCTCCGGGCCCCTGGGCCGGTTCATCGGAGGACGGATCTGGCGGTACGAGCTCGAACCGGTCGACGGCGGCACCCGGGTGCGGGAGAGTTGGGACATCAGCCAGGACCATCAACGGTCGTTCCTCCGCCTCGGGAAGCTGGCGGAGACCACCAAGTCCAACATGGACAAGACCCTGGTCCGCATCGAGGAGCTGACCGCCCCAGCCGCCCACCCGTAACCGACCGGCTCGCGCACCGGGTCCACCGGGTCCACCGGGAAGGACCGCCACGGGAAGGTCCGGGGCCGACCCGGCGTTGTCCTCGGCATGGTGCCGCTCTCCGTTCTCGATCTGGCCACGGTGTCCCGTGGCTCATCCCCCGCCGAGGCGCTGGCCGACACCACCCGCCTGGCCGCGGTGGTCGAAGAGCTCGGCTACCGACGGATGTGGGTGGCCGAGCACCACGGCATGCCCTCGGTGGCCAGTTCCGCTCCGGCCGTGCTCATCGGCCACCTGGCCGATGCCACCACCCGGCTGCGGGTGGGCGCCGGCGGGGTCATGCTGCCCAACCACTCCCCGCTGGTGGTGGCCGAGCAGTTCGCCACCCTCGAGGCGCTGCATCCGGGCCGGATCGACCTGGGCCTCGGACGGGCCCCGGGCACCGACCCCTTCACCGCCCGTGCCCTCCGCCGGAGCGACCCGGTGGCCGGCGCCGATTCGTTCCCCGAGGACGTGGTCGAGCTCATCAACTACCTGGTGGACAGTGACGGCCCACCGACCCGGCCGGCGCCGGTGCCCGGGCGCGGCTACCTGCCCGAGACCTGGCTGCTCGGCTCGTCGACCTTCAGCGCCCAGCTGGCCGGCATGCTCGGCCTCCCGTTCTCATTCGCCTACCACTTCAGCCCCGCCCAGGTGGACCAGGCTCTTGAGCAGTACCGGTCGAACTTCCGCCCCTCGATCCTGCTCGACCACCCCCAGGCCATGGTGGCCGTGTCCGTGCTGTGCGCCCCGACCGCCGAGGAAGCCGCCTGGCTGGCCGGCCCGTCAGCCCTCACCATCCTCCAACTGCGGACCGGCCGGCTCGGACCCATCGCCACTCCCGAGGAGGCGGCCACCTATCAGTACTCGGCTCAGGAGCGGGCGCTGGTCGACGCCACCATGGCCACCCACCTGATCGGCGACCCGGTGTCGGTGCACCAGGGCCTGGTCGACCTGCAGGCGCGCACCGGGGCCGACGAGCTCATGCTGTCGACCCGGGCCCATTCCTTCGAGTCCCGGGTCCAGTCACTCACGCTCATCGCCGAGCGCTGGCCCACGGCGGACGGCGCCGAACCCACATCCACCACCGCGGCCTGAGCCGGGCCGGGTTGGGATCCCCAACCCGACCGCCCGGTCGAACGGCGCGCTCACAGGGCCGCGCAGTGAGGCAGCACCTCCTCACCGAGGAGGGCGAGATGGTCGAGGTCGGAGAGATCGAGGATCTGCAGGTAGACGCGGGAGGCGCCCACCCCGGCGTAGGTGGCCAGCTTGGCCACCACCTCGTCGGGTGTGCCGCACAGCCCGTTCTGGCGGAGCTGGTCGACCGGCTGCCCGATGGCCGAGGCCCTCCTGGCCACTTCGGCGTCGTCCCGCCCGCAACACACCACCTGGGCGGCGGACAGCACCAGTGACGCCGGATCCCGCCCCTCCGCCTCGCACGCACCCCGGACCCGCTCGAACTGCTCGCCCGTCTCGTCGAGGGGCCGGAAGGCCCGGTTGAACTCCGATCCGTAGCGGGCGGCCAGACGCGGCGTCCGGGTGGGCCCACCGCCCCCGATGATGATCGGCGGCCCGGGCCGCTGCACGGGCTTGGGCAGACCCGGGCTGTCCCGCACCTGGTAGTGCCGGCCGCTGAAGGTGAACTGCTCCCCGGCCGGCGTCGACCACAGCCCGCGGATGATGGCCAGTTGCTCATCGAGGCGCTCGAAGCGCTCCCCGAGAGGCGGGAACGGGATCCCGTAGGCGGTGTGCTCGGCCTCGTACCAGCCGGCCCCGAGGCCCAGCTCCACCCGGCCGCCGCTCATGTCGTCGACCTCGGCCACCGAGATGGCCAGCGGGCCGGGGAGCCGGAAGGTGGCCGAGGTGACCAGGGTCCCGAGCCGGATGGTCGAGGTCTCCCGGGCGATGGCGGCCAGGGTGACCCAGGCGTCGGTGGGGCCGGGCAGGCCGTCGGCGTTCCCCATGGCCAGGTAGTGGTCGCTCCGGAAGTAGGCGTCGAAGCCCAGGGCTTCGGCCGTCCGGGCCACGGCCAGCAACTGGTGGTAGGAGGCGCCCTGTTGGGGCTCGGTGAAGATGCGCAGCAGCATGAGCACGGTTTAGTGCAGCACCGCGCCGGATGCCCACCCCCGGGACGGCTGCCCGGACCTCCGCCACCCGGGCCCGACCACCGCACTACCTGGGGCCGACCACCGCCCGGCCCACGGCCACGATGCCGATGACCCGACCCCCGGCCAGCCGCAGAGCGGCCGCCGCGCTCTGCGATCGCGCCCCGGTGGCGATGCTGTCGTCGAAGACGAGGAGGCGCCGGCCCGCCAACACCTCCCGGTCGACCCCGGGCGCCAGCTCGAATCCCCTGCGGGCGGCACACAGATGACCGGTCGGCTCCGGACCCCGCACCAGCAGCCGCCGGTGGCACGCGGCCAGCGCCGGCACCCCGGCCACCAGGGCGTCGACCGGGATCCCGTCCGGCCGGACCGTCGAAGGCACCGTGGCCACCAGGTCCCACGGGGACCCGAACCGGACCTCCAACCGGGGCCGGTTGACCGCCATCCACCGCCGGACCGTTCCGGCGAGGGCGGCGGCACAGGCCTGTCGGACCTCGGCCACCGGCGCGTCCTTGTAGCCGCGGAGTCGCCGGTGCAGGCCACCCCCGACCCGGTAGTCGGCCATGGCCACCAACGGGGTCAGCGGCATCTGCAGCTGGCCGACGAGCGTGGCGCAGCAGAAGCAGTGGGCGAACGCCGCGTGGGCCCGGCCGCCGCACACCCGGCAGACGGCCATCTCGAACGCAGGTAGGGCCACCGCAGCCTCGTCTTCTTCGAACCGGACGGAACCGGCTTTTCCGATGGTGGCGGCGCCGCCGGGAGCGGTGCCGCGATGGCCGTGCGGCCCGGGTTCAGGCCCCGGCGGGATCGACAGCGGCCGTCGATTGGTCGTCGGACCGCTTGAGCAGGAAGGTCCCGGTCGAGCGGCTGACCAGCTGGTTCTCGCCGTCCGTCACCGTGGCTTCGCCGTAGGCCACCTGCCGGGCCATCCTGACCACGTCCCCCCGCAGCCGGTAGGTCTGGCCGACCAGGGCCGGCCGCATGGTCTCGATCTTCATCTCGAGGGTGGCCCGGGTCCGGTCCCGGCCCGGGAGGGCCGAGTTGATGGCGAAGTTCATGGCCGCATCCAGCAACAGGCCGTGCACGCCGGCCTGCACCACGCCGTGGGGGTTCCCGGCCATCGGGGCGGGGGCGAACGAGCCCGACACCCAGCCGAGGTCCTCCCCGTCGACGCCGTAGTCGTCGAAGGACCCGCCCACCACGCCGATGAGATCCATGCCCCCGTCGCCCAGCCAGCGGTCCATGTCCTTGATCCGACCCGTCACCCTTCCGACCGTAGTGCCGGGCTGTGCCGTCGTCGAAGAACGGGCTGGGTCGTCGTCGAAGAACAGGCTGGGCCGTCGTCGGAGAACGGGCTGTGCCGTCGTCGGAGAACGGGCCCCCGAGGCCCGTTTGACGCCACTCCAGGGGCGAGTACCATCTACCTGGACAGTATTCTTGACCGGACGGTCAAGTTTGTTGCCGTGCAGTTGATCGACCGTCAGCAGTTCCGATAACTACCGAATTCGGCCGGCAGGTACTCGACCGCCGGACCTCGGAAGGAGAATCATGACCGACGCCGTCATCGTGGACGCAGTCCGCACACCGGGGGGCAAGCGCAACGGGAAGCTGCGCAACTGGCACGCAGCCGACCTCGGCTCCGAACCGCTCAAGGCCCTGGTCGAGCGCAACGATCTCGATCCCGCCCTGGTCGATGACGTGATCATGGGATGCGTCATGCAGGTCGGTGAGCAGTCCCTCAACGTGGGGCGCAATGCCGTGCTGGCCGCCGGCTATCCCGAGTCGGTCCCCGCCACCACCATCGACCGCCAGTGCGGTTCCTCACAGCAGGCCCTCCACTTCGGAGCCCAGGGGGTCATCGCCGGGGCCTATGACATCGTCATCGGCGGGGGCGTCGAGGTCATGACCCGCACCCCGATGGGCTCGTCGGTCGTGCGGGATCTGGGCTATCCCTTCGGACCCCGGATGATGCAGCGCTACGCCGAGCGGGGCGGTCTGGTGGGTCAGGGCGAAGGGGCCGAGCTCATCGCCGAGCAGTGGGACCTCTCACGCGACGACCTCGACGAGTTCGCCGTGCGTTCCCATCACCGCGCCGCCCAGGCCACGGCCGAGGGACGGTTCGAACGCGAGATCATCCCGGTGGCGGTGAAGGACGACGACCGTGCCGACACCGACGAGCTGATCGCCACCGATGAGGGCATCCGTCCCGATTCCTCGGTCGAGGTGCTGGCCAACCTCAAGCCCGCGTTCCGCCAGGAGGGCGGCAAGGTCACCGCCGGCAACTCGTCGCAGATCACCGACGGCGCCTCGGGTGTGCTGATCATGAGCGAGGAGAAGGCGAACTCGCTCGGGCTCACCCCCCGGGCCCGCTTCCACAGCTTCGCCGTGGCCGGCAGCGACCCCATCACCATGCTGACCGGGCCGATTCCGGCCACCAGGTCGGTGCTGGAGAAGGCCAAGCTGACCCTCGACGACATGGACGTCATCGAGATCAACGAAGCCTTCGCCTCGGTCGTCCTGGCCTGGCAGAAGGAGTTCGGTGCCGACCTCGACAAGGTCAACGTGAACGGGGGGGCCATCGCCCTCGGCCATCCCCTCGGGGCATCCGGGGCCAAGTTGATGGCCACCCTGCTCAACGAGCTCGAGCGCACCCAGGGCCGCTACGGTCTCCTGACCATGTGCGAGGGCGGCGGGATGGCCAACGCCACCATCATCGAGCGGCTGGGCTGACCGCACCCACCAACGACTGCCCCTCCACTGGCTGCCCGGTCGAACCCGGGTGGTCAGTGGTAGCGGGTGGCCAGGATGAGGCCGACGAAGATGGCGCCGATGGCGGCGATCAGCCACAGATTGTTGACGCCCCCGGGCAGCACGCCGGCGTAGTTGAGGATCACCACCAGCACCCCGAGCACGAACAGGGCGATGATCAGGATCCCCATCCAGCGGGGGCTGGTCTTGGCGTTCTTCGGGACAGGCGGGGTGTACCGGTTGCTCTGCACCGAGGCGCCCGGGGTGGTGGTCCGCCCGCTGGAACGCCCTTTGTGCTGTGCCTTCCCCGGTCCGGCCTTGGCCTTGGTTGCCATGACCGAAGGATAGTCAGTCACAGCGACAGCATGACGACGGGGACTCCCACCGCTCCTCCGGCTGTACGATCAACAGGCCATGGGCACGCGGGTACTGGTCATCGACAACTACGACTCGTTCGTCTACAACCTCGTCCAGGAGCTCGGGGAGCTGGGAGCCGAGCCGGTCGTCCACCGCAACGATGCCATCGACATCGCCGGCATCCGGGCCTCGTCCCCTGACGCCATCCTCATCTCGCCCGGCCCCGGTCGGCCCGAAGCCGCCGGCATCAGCATGGCCGTCGTCTCGGAGCTGGCCGGCGAGTACCCGATCCTCGGGGTGTGCCTCGGCCACCAGGCCATCGGGCAGGTCTACGGAGGCAAGGTGGTCGCCGCCCCCACCCTCATGCACGGCAAGACCTCGTCGGTGCACCACGACGGCGAGGGGCTCTTCGCCGGACTGCCGGACCCCTTCGTCGCCACCCGCTACCACTCGCTGGTCATCGAACCCGACTCGGTGCCCGACGTCCTCGAGGTCACGGCCACCACATCCGAAGGGGTGGTGATGGGCCTCCGACACCGGACGCTGCCCGTGGAAGGGGTCCAGTTCCACCCCGAGTCGATCCTCACCCCGAGCGGCCCGAGCCTGCTCTCCAACTTCCTGGCCGCCACCGGCCGCCCCTGAGCGGAACCAGGATCATCGCCGGGCCGCAGCCCATGGCCAGCCGGTCCGGCGGGCGGGTCAGGGACTCTTCGACTTGAGGGTCGTGGTCGTCGAGGAGTTGGGCGTGCTCGAGGTCGTGGTGGTCGAGCTGGGCGGGCTGGTGGTCGTGGTGGTCGAGGGCGGCGGTGGGCCGGTCGACACCAGAAGTTGCACCGAGCTCCCCGGCGAGACCGAGGTCCCCACCGGCGGGTTGGTCCCGATCACCACCCCGGCGGCGTACTGGGTCGACGATTGGCTGACCGTGCCGCTGACCGTGAGGCCGGCATTGCCGATGATGTTGCCGGCAGAGGCCTGACTGAGGCCGGCCACCGACGGAACCGAGACGTTGGGCTGGCCGGACGAGACGGTGAGTGCCACCGTGCTGTTCTCGCTGACCTTGGTGCCGGAGGTCGGGACGGTGCTGATCACCGTCCCCTGCGGGACGGTGGAGCTCGATTTCATCACGACCGAGGACTGGAGGCCCTTTCCGGCCAGGATCGACTGGGCTTCGGTCTGAGTGGCCCCGACCAGCCCGGCGGGAACGTCGACCTTGGTAATCGTGGCCGGCTCGGCCACCTTGAGGGTGACGTTGTCGCCCTTCTTGACCAGCGAGTTGGGCACCGGCGCGGTGGAGATCACCGTCCCGGGCACGTCGGGAGACGTCTGGCTCTGGGTCGTGACGGTCAGTCCGTCGTCCTTGAGAGTGGCCGTGGCCTGGGCCACCGGCTTGCCGGTCACGTTGGGCAGGTTGAACGACGAGGCGCCGCCCAGATAGCCCAGGTTGCGGGCCAGGAGGAACCCGGCGCCCAACAGGAGGAGGATCAGGATGGCCAGGATGATGGCGTAGGTCCGGGTCCGGTTCGAGCCGTCCTCGGCCGGCTCTTCTTCTTCGGGGGGGTCGGACGTCACGGCCACGGCCCGGGTCCGGTCGGGATCGACCGCACCCACCACCTGGGTGGCGCCGCCCGCGGCCAGCAGGGCGGTGGCATCGTCCATGGCCAGCACGGCCCGGCCTTCGTTGAAGCGGAGGAGGTCGGCGCGGAGCTCCTCGGCGGTGCGGTACCGGTGGGCCGGGTCCTTGGCCATGGCCTTGAGGATGATGGCCTCGAACGTCGGGGGGATGGCCGGATTGAGCTCACGCGGTGCGGGCGGGTGGTCCCGGACGTGCTTGGAGGCCACCGCCACCGGGGTGTCCCCGAGGAAGGGCGGCCGGCCGGTCACCATCTCGAAGAGGACCACGCCCAGCGAGTAGATGTCGCTGCGGGAGTCGACGCCGATGCCCTCGGCCTGTTCGGGGGAGAAGTAGGTCGCCGTGCCCATGACCGCGCCGGTCTGGGTCAGGCTCTCCTCGGTGTTGATGGCGCGTGCGATCCCGAAGTCGGTGACCTTCACCTGCCCCTCGTCGGTGATCAGCACGTTGCCCGGCTTGACGTCGCGGTGGACCACCCCGTGCTTGTGGGCGTAGCCGAGGGCGGCGGCCACATGGGAGCCGACGTCGGCCGTCCGCTCGGCCGACAGCGAGCCGGCCGTCTTCAGGATGGACGACAGGGGTCGGCCGTCGACGAACTCCATGACGATGAAGTACGTGCCGGTGTCCTCCCCCCAGTCGAAGACGGGGACGATGTTGGGATGCGAGAGGTTGGCGGCCGCCTGGGCCTCCCGGCGGAAGCGCTCGACGAAGGAACGGTCGACTGACAGCTCGGGAAAGAGGACCTTGAGCGCCACCGGACGGTCGAGCAACCGGTCGTGGGCCCGGTAGACCTCGGCCATACCGCCGCGGGCGATGAGGTGGATGAGCTCGTAGCGTTCGGAGAACACACGAGGCGTCTGGTTCGGGTCCATGTGGGTCAAAGCCTAGGCCTGCGTTCGTCCGGTTCCGGGGTTCTCATCGGGTCCTCATCATTGTCTGTGCGGCAGTTGTCATCGCCGGTCTGGTGGCCGACGCGTGGTTGCTCGGTTGGAAAACTCATCCCTGGTCCGCCAACACGTCGCCGAGGATCTGCTTCACGATCGGCCCCGAACGCTCGGCGCCGGTGGCGCTGCCCGGCTGACTGGGAAGCACCACGGCGATGGCCACCTTGGTGTTGCCGGCCGGGGCGAAGGCGATCAGCCAGTCGTCGGTGTATTGGGGATCGGGACCGAACGAGCCGGTCTGGGCGGTGCCGGTCTTGGCCGCCACATCCCAGCTGGCCGGGAAGCCGACCTGGGCCGCCGTCCCCGAGGTGACCACGCCCTTCATGAAGGTGGTCAGGGTGGCGGCCGTCTGCGGCGAGATCGGCGTCTGCCACACCTTGGGCTGGTAGGTCTCCACCAGGTCGCCCTGGGAGTCACGGATCTGCTCCATCAGGTGGGGCACCATCTCCACACCGCCGTTGGCCACCGTCCCCGCCACCAGCGCCATCTGCAGGGCCGAGGCGGTGACGTTCTCCTGACCGATGGCCGACTTCATCAGGCCGGGTATGTCGTCGGCGAAATCGGCCACCGTCCCGAAGTTCGAGGTGGCCACGGTGTCGGAGGGCACGTCGAGGGGGACCTGCCCGTTGAAACCATAGGCCTCGGCCTGCTTGACCAGCGCGTTGGCCCCCAGCAACTGACCGATGGAGGCGAAGTCGGCGTCACACGACTGGATCAGCAGTTCCTCGAGGTTTCCGCCGCACTTCTCAGAGTGGTAGTTGGTCAGCACCTGCGGCGGGGTACCGCTGTTGGGCAGGGTGACGAACGGCACCTGCGGATAGGTCATGCCGGCCAGGTCGGGGCGGCTCTGGAGCACGGCCGAGGTGGTCACCACCTTGAAACTCGAACCGGGGGGGTAGGTCTGGTCGTAGGTCCCGGCCACCAGCGGGTTGCCCGCCTGGGCCAGGTACGCCTTCCAGGCGAAGTTCTGGACGCTGGTGTTCTGGGACACCAGCGGGTTGGGATTGAAGGACGGGTTCGAGTACATGGCCTGGATGGCACCGGTGGTCGGGTTGTAGACGACGGCCGCAGCCCCGTTGACGCCGGGGGCGTCCTCGTCCAGGGTCTGGGCCACCTGCAACTGCAGGTTCTCGTTGACGGTCAGGGTCACGTTGTCCACCTCGGTGCGGTTGGTGAGCAGATCCCGCAACGTCTTGGCCGGTGGGGTGTGGGGGGTGAGGAAGCTGTTGTACTCCGCCTCGATCCCCCGGAAGTTCCCGTAGATCGACGAGTCGAAGCCGATGATCTGGGCGAACAGCGTGGCCGTGTTGGGGTTGTACACCCGCTGGTACTTGTAGAGGCTGCCTGCCGGGGCCAGGACCGACGAGGCCAGGACCGTCCCGTCCGACGAGAAGATGCTGCCCCGGCTCTGGCTGCGGGCCGCGAGCTGGACCCGGGGGTTGTCCTGGCTGTTGGCCAACGAGTTGGCCTTGATCACCTGGATGTTGTTCAACTGGATGAACAGGGCCACAAAGCAGAGCAGCATGAAGATTCCCAACCGTCGGATGCGCTTCTCCATCAGAAGCCCTTGACGGTGGTCGTGGTGGAAGGCTTCGTCGAGGGTTTGGTCGAAGCCGGCTTGGTCGGCGCGGTCGAATGCGCCGTCGTCGTCGGGGTGGTCAGACCCGATCCGTTGTTCTGGCTGTCCTCGTAGTTGACCAGGTTGGCCACGTAGGCGCGGGCGTTGGCCACCGATGTCTCCTCGACACCGGACTCGAGAGCGGCCAGGTAACTGGCGGGCACGTCGGCGGTGGTGACACCGGTCCGATCTACCTCGACCGGGTGGTACCAGAGGAGACCGCCGATCCGGCCCTGGTAGATGACCAGCTCATTGCCCTGGGTCCGGACGAAGTAGGAGTTGATGTCGTACCAGCGCACGGCGGCGAAGGCACCCACGATCACCGCGGCCAGCAGAACCACGAAGATCAGTGTCCGGAAGGTGATCAGACGGCGTCCCCGCGCCAACCGCCGCTCGCGCCGCCGGGCCCGCCGGCGCTCCCGTCGGCCCGGGCCCGCATCCTCGGGCACCGACCCCGGATAAGGCTCGGCCCCGTCGGTCGAGCCCGGTTGCCCCCCGGTCAGCGGGGTGAAGTCCGCGGCCACCGCGGCCACGGCGGGCGCGGATGAATCCCCGTCACCCACCACCACATCGATGACCACGGCGGTGATGTTGTCGCTCCCCCCGTGGGTCCGAGCCGCCTGGACCAGCAGCTCGGCCGCCTTCCCGGGGTCGGAGATCGAGGACAGGACCTCGCTGATCTGATCGTTGTCGAGCTCGTTGGTCAGCCCGTCGCTGCAGAGGAGGTAGCGATCGCCGCGGACCGGCTCGATGCGCCACAGGTCGACGGCCACATCGGCCGACACGCCGAGGGCCCGGGTGAGGATGTGTCGATGGGGATGGACCTCGGCTTCGACCGACGTCAGCTCCCCGGACCGGACCATCTCCTCGGCCAGGCTGTGGTCGGTGGTGAGCTGGGTGATCTCGCCGTCATGGTACCGGTAGGAGCGGGAGTCACCCACGTTGACCAGGGCCAGGACATCCCTGCCGTCCTCGTTGACCAGCCCCACGGCGGTGAAGGTCGTGCCCATCCCCCGCAGTTCGGGGTTCTCCAGACTGTGCTCCCATACCACGGTGTTGGCCTCGGTGACCGCCTCGGCCAGACCGGCCCCGGTCGGCTGCCGGCTGAACGCCGAGCTGACGGCGTCAACGGCCATCCGGGCCGCCACCTCACCCCCGGCGTGGCCACCCATCCCGTCGGCCACGGCGAACAGGTTGGAGGACTCGACGGCCAGGTCCTGATTGACCGAGCGCACCAGGCCGGTGTCGGTGGCGGAGCCCGACCGGAGCAGGGTCATCTCACTTCCCCACTTCGAACACGGTGCCACCGATCTGAAGGAGATCACCCTTTTCGAGCCGGGTGCGCTCGCCGATGCGCACCGTGTTGACCCAGGTACCGTTGGTCGATCCCAGGTCCTCGGCCCACAGATCCCCGTCGAGCCGGAAGAGCCGGGCGTGCAGGTTGGACGAGTAGGTGTCGTAGTCGATCGGCACCCCACACCCGGCGGCACGGCCGACGGTCACCTCGTCGCCGATGTCGTAGGTCCTTCCGGCCATGTCCTCGGGACGGATGACGTGGAGGCGGAGCCGCTTCCCCCTCCGCACCTTGTCATCGCCGATGGGCTCGACATCGGCGCCCCGGACCCGACGCCGCTTGAGGGGGCGGACCTCCACCCAGACGGCCCTGACCACCCACATGAAGAACAGCCAGAGCAGGATGATGACCCCGTACTCCAGAGCACGGAGTACCGGTGTGTTGTCTGCAGGTCCGGGAAGCGAGGCCAGGATCAGGTGCATTGGCGTTCAGACGCCGGCTTTCACGAAGTTTCGAACCGGAGGACGGTGGTGCCGATCACGATCTCATCTCCGTCAGCCAGTTTTCGCTCCCGCACATTGGCCCCGTTGACCCGGGTCCCGTTGGTGGAATTCAGATCGACCAGCACCACGTCGTTGCCCGCCCTCCGGATTTCGGCATGGCGGCGACTGGCGTTCGGGTCGGTGACCATCACCGCGCTCTCCGGAAGGCGGCCGATGGTGATGGGATCAGGACCGAGGACGATCCGTTCCCCGTCAGCCAACACGATCGAGGCGGCGGGCAGGCCCGACGGTCCCTCGTGGACCTGGGAGACGATGTCGAAGCGGCCCCGGCGCTGTCGGGGGTCCTCGACCACCGACACCGTGACCGGACCGACGAACACGTAGTCCTCGGTGCGGGCGTGCTCCCGGGCGGCCTCCTCCAGCTCCCGCACCAGGGCGTCGAGAAAGCTCTCGAACCGGTCGAAATCATTGGCCGACAGGTGCACGACGAAGGAGTTGGGCGCGATGAGGCCGTGGACACCCAGCCGACGCTGGAGATCCATCTCCCGGGTCAGCCGGCGACCGATCTCGACCGGGTGGAGCTCGCCCCGAAATGCCTTGGAGAGCGTGCCGTCGACCATGCGCTCGAGGCGCCCTTCGAACTTCTGGAGTCCCATGCTGCGGTCAGCCTACCGGTGTCAACCCCCTGGTAGGGGGTAGGGTCGCTCCGGGCCTCCGACCCTTGCCCGGATGCCGCCGGGCAGGCTGAGCAGGCGCGGCGATTCCTGCCGTCGGTGAACAGGTCGTTTGGATCATCGGGTAGCCTCTGACAGTCGCTCGGGCGAGTGGCGGAATTGGCAGACGCGCAGGATTCAGGTTCCTGTGTCCGAAAGGATGTGGGGGTTCAAGTCCCCCCTCGCCCACCAACCAAGCAACCACCACCCCACCAACCAACCAGGTTCAGCGACCGTTGTCGCCGCCCGCGAGCTCGCCGTCAGCAGGCGCCATCAGATCGTTTCCCGTTCACACCGTAGAGATTCCCGCATTCGGTCACCGCAGTATTCCCCGACGAGGAGGGGTTCAGCACTCCCAGAGCGCCTTCGAAGTTGTTGTCCTGAAGGTCGAGGGTGCTCAAATCCGCGGCGGTCAGCGCCGCCAAATAGGGATGGTTGGGATAGTAATTTGCGGTTCCGTCGTATACCGGAAACACATTGTTCTCAATGTCGACATCATCCACATGACTGACCGTCATCGTGCTGCCCACATAGGGTTTGGTGATTGACCCACCACTCGTTGAGCGGGCTGGCTTCGTCCCGGTATTTCCAGTGATCGTCAAACCTCTATTCAGTTTCGACCCGTTGACTTGAATGAGGGGGCTGGCAGAATCGACCTTGTTGTCGCTCAACACGACATTTTCTTCATCCACGCCCGGCGACTGAGGTTGGATCGACGCGAACCAATCGTCACCGAATGAATTCCAGGTGTCGTTCGTAATGGTCACGTTATCTTCAGCTGCCTCAGTCGGCTTTCCGTTCTTCCATGCCGTCGAGTAGATGTCGTACTCAAAATCCATGGCATCGACACCGATGTTCGAAAACGTGTCACCACTGAACAGCACTCCATCGGCGGCCTCAACAGTTACGCCGTGGTATCCCGCGTTCCGGAACGTGGAGCCCGTCACTGACACATTCGTGTTGAGCGCGTGACTTGTCCCGGTAAATCCGGAATTGGGAGCATTGAGATCAATGAAGTCCCCCTGGATGTCATCGACCTTCAGGCCAGTCAACGTCACGCTGCTGTCTGCTTCGAGGAGCAACCCATAGTTACCCTCGAAGTTCACCCCACCGTTGGCCCCGTCGTACGCGCCATCGATGTCCAGACCGTTCATGGTGAGATCGTGATCGAGCGTCAGCAAGACAATGGGCCGAATCGTGGTTTTCGGTCCGGGCGAGGCCTGACGGAAAGTTGTCCCGTTTCCCACGATGGTCAATCCACTTGTGGATTGAATCTTCAGGGAGGTAGCTATCAGATAACAACCATCGGTCGGGAACTCAACCGTGGAATTGTCGGGAAGACCGTTCAGCCAGGTACCCAGGGCACCACCGGCATTGGCCCCACAATCGGAGGAAATGCTCGTCGGCGGAGTAACGGTGTCGGCACCCGCGTCGACCGGATTCGCAACAACAAGGGCGGCGATGGCCACGAAGGCCGTAGCCACCAGGCGCAAGATTCGGCCGGTGGGAAATTCGGGCTGCATGACCATTTTCATCTGTCCCTTGCTTGTATCCGGAGTTCGCAGGCCGGACCCTCGCCGAGGACCCCCTCGCCGGAGTCCTTGCCTCCCAAGCCCCAGAAAGCGGCCGAAAAGCTCCTCCAATCTCTACAAACGAAGACTGGCAAATGAATGTTACTGATGTCGTGATCGCAGCCGGCAGAGGTCGGCCCACCTCAGCCACCAACCCCCGTCGGCATCCCCATCGAAGACTCCCGCCCATGAGCCCGGCGATCGTGCCCTGATCCTCAGCTCCCGAATACGAAGTTCCGCAGCTAGTTGCATCAACAACAATGTGGAGAATCGCTCCGACGAGGCCGCGGTACACCCAGGTGAAGTGGGTTTTGTCGGTAGCCCACCATCGTGATGTCGCGGGTCATCGTGGGACACGCGAACCTGACGAACCCTCGTGCGGGACAACCCACTGGGCTGGTAGGTGCGTGAAGGGTCCAAGGTGAGATGGCGGAGCAGCGCGCCGTCGAGGGTCACGATACGGATGTCGAGATCAGCGACGCAGAGGCGGCTCGGTGTGCCTTTGTGGCGTCGCCCGATGGCGATGTGGAAGAGCCTCGAGTCGTGTCGGACGTCGACGATCTAGAGTCCAGATTCGACGGTGATCCGCCCTGCCGCCTCAGCTTCCTTGAGTGCTCCGTAGTCCCGCTCGTTCTGGTCGGCGTAGGTCTCGGCGAACTCGGCCAGAGCCCGGTCGAAGCTCGGCCCGCTCCCGAGGTAGCTGGCAATGGCCACGCGGTCGCCGGAGCGGGCGTGGGCCCGGGCCAGGGCCTGTGCGCACACTCCGACGTACCTGGTCAGGCCCTGGGGGATCGACCCCTCGATGTCGAAGCTCCCCTTCCAGTCCCGCAGCTGGCGGATGTAGAAGTCCCGAGTGACCCCATCGGTACCTACGACCGGCTGGTAGCCGAGAAAGATGTCACTGGCCGCCTGCATCAGATGCTGGCCAGCCACCACCCGTTCCCCGTGATTGGCGTAGCCGCTCTTGCCCACGAACCCCTCGAGAACCGATGCCTCAGCTTCTTTGGCCTGGAGGAACAGCGGGTCATCGTTGCCCCTTCCGATCATGAGCAGAATCCAGGCCCGGGTACCCACGCTTCCCACACCCACGACCTTGCGGGCGATCTGGACGAACTCGAACTGCTCGAGCAGGTGCCTTCGGTCAGTCTGGAGGCTGCGCCGGTACCCACGTACGAGCTGGTGGAACGAGTTGCGGAGGGCATCGCTCATTTCCTGGGAAAACAACTCCTCACTCGGGACGAGGAGCGGGGGGTCACTGACGAGACGGAGCTGGCCGTCGACCACGGTGGCGAGCTTGCTCAGGGCCTGCAGGCTGTCCCGGGTACGGGCCTTGGTGATGATCTGGGCGGTCCGCGTCGCCATGTGTCTGTCGGCCTTGGACCCGGTCTTGCTGGCCTCGGCCTCAAGATCGGCGAGCAGACCGGCCACGTCGATGGATGAGTACCAGACGTCCAACGTGGAAAGACCGGCGAGATGGGCCATCTCGTGGCGGTAGGACCTTCCCACCTCGATGGCAGCGGTACGCGCCTCTTTGGCCGTGAACTCCTGGTCCCGGGCGGCGATCACGACACTGGCGGCCAACCGCTTCAGGTCCCATTCCCACGGTCCGGGAAGGGTTTCGTCGAAGTCGTTGACGTCGAACATCATCTTCCGTTCCGGTGACGCAAAGAGGCCGAAGTTGGAGAGATGGGCGTCGCCGCAGACCTGTGTCCTGAGGCCCGAGTTGGGGGTGGTCGCCAGGTCGGACGCCATGATGAGGGCTGCGCCGCGGAAAAACGTGAACGGGGATACGAGCATTCGCCCATAGCGGATCGGGACCAGCTCCGGCACCCGGGTCGCGGCCTGCCGCTCGAGGAGAGCGACCGGGTCCGGTCGGTCAGATGCCGGGCTGAACTCCGCCTGGGATGATCGTGGCGCGACGGCGCGTGCATCCCTGCCCTGTCTCACTCGGTCCTCGGCGCTCAGATGAGGGCTGACATCCGCCATCCGGTCTCCTTTGTGCCTCTTGTCCATCGTCTCTCCCCCGATTCTGGCTCAAGTCTCATCCCGTCGCCGGTGGTCACCATCCCCGATTTCGGCCAACCTTTGATCCCGGCGCAGCATCAATCGGACAGTGATCCCCTGCCCGGGCTCGAACAGCCGGGGAGCGACACCTCGATCAATTCACGAGCTCCGCCCTACGGGGCATGAGGGCCCCAATCAGCCAAAAGAGTGGGATGAACAGTCCGATGATGAACATCACCCAGTGACCCTTCCGGATGGACATAATGCCGAGCGTCACCAATAAGACGATGTAAATGGCACCAAAGATGAAAGCCACTGTGTTCTCCCTTCGCTCTGTGCGACCGAACCTCGATCAAAGGAGTCGACCCCAGGATCCTTGTCTCTTGCTCGGGTGAGTGTCCCCGGATCCCTCAGGGCCACCCAGTCCAAAGGCAAACTGCTGATCACTGCAGGGTACGCGGCACCTCGGCAAGCGGATAGGGCCAAAGGTCCCCACAATGCAGGGAACCGAACTCAACCGGTCGTGCCATCCTTGCCGGTCGCGTGAAGAGCACGGCCATCGGCCCTTCAGGGTGCACCTTCTCTACGGTTCGGGTTCCCTTCTCACACCGGTCACTCGCATCACCTGCACCTTCCGGATCGGATGTCAGGCCGGGTTTGGCCGGGCGAACAGATTCAAGAATGCAAAGTCGACGATTGCGGCCCGGTTCGAGTCTTCGGTCCATTCGTCCGTGGCCCACTCACTATTCGGGGTCTGCGGATGCCGCGATGTCATCCAGTTGGTTTCCTTCAACGGCGCGGGTCCACACAATTACCGTGTTCACTTCTCCCTGGTCGAAGGCGGGGCGAAGCCCACAACAGCGTCCGGCCACCTACCATCGTGCAACCATGACCCGTATCCCGCCGAAACAGACCCATGGCTAGGAATCGTTTCGGAGCGCTCCGGCATTGGTCCCATCACCGACCCCTGGCCGTCGGTATCGCACTTTTTGGGCTCGTGCTGAGTGTGACGGTGTTCGTCATACCTGCGATGGCCGGGTCCCCCAAAGCGACCTCGGCGGCCATCGTCCCTCACTCCTACGTGGCACTGGGTGACTCCTTCACATCGGGCCCGGGAATTCCGGTCCAACTCGGACCCGACACGAAGCCGAGCGCACCTGGCCAATGCATGCGTTCGTCGGACAACTACCCTTCGCTCGTCGCTCGGGCCCTCGGGCTGGCTCTGAACGACGCGAGTTGCGCCGGTGCAACGACCCAGGATCTCAAAGCTTCCCAAGGCCCGGGAATCCCGGCTCAGCTGTCTGCCCTCCGTTCCTCCACCTCGTTGGTCTCCATAGGAATCGGTGGGAATGACCTCGGCTTCTCGAGCATCGCCGCCAACTGTGTTGCGGCCACACCGTGGGGCATGACCAGAGTCGGATGGAGCTGCCGGTCGCACTACATCGTCGACGGCGTCAATCATTTGTCCGCGGCCGTCCACACGGTGGGTTCCAAGGTGGCCGTATCGCTTCAGGGGATCCGAGACCGGGCCCCGCACGCCAAGATATTCGTCATTGGCTATCCCGATATCTTCCCCTCCAGCGGGTCGGGTTGTTGGCCGCGGCTCCCGTTTTCGGCGCACGATCTTGCCTACCTACGGAACATCGAGACGGAACTCAATGCGGCCCTGGCCCACGATGCCGCGGCGGCGGGTGACACCTATGTCGACCTGGCCACGCCGAGCGTCTCGCACGACGCCTGTGCAGCCGCCGACTCGCGCTGGGTTGAGCCGATCGTTCTCTCTTCAGGCAGCTACCCACTGCACCCCAGTGCTCTGGGGATGGCCGATATGGCCGGGCTCGTCGAACGGGCGTTCACCTCAGTCGAACTACGGTGAATCTCTCGCTGTCTACTTGCCCCGCGGCTCCCCTTTCGGCGCGCGCCATGACAGCTCCTTCCGCTGCCTCGCTCGGCCCCGACCTC
This sequence comes from uncultured Acidimicrobiales bacterium, assembly GCA_963713625.1. Taxonomy (GTDB): domain Bacteria; phylum Actinomycetota; class Acidimicrobiia; order Acidimicrobiales; family RAAP-2; genus Bog-756. The sequence goes on from CAVQMN010000004.1 coordinate 711,070, forward strand.
ACCCTCGTCAGGATGTTCCAGTGGCAATCCTCTGTCGGCGAGAGGAGCGAGCCGCCGACACCGGCTCGATGGACCTGGACCGTTCAACCCTGGCGGTGAGGGCTTGCCGGACCAATCGGGCCGAAATGAGTGGACTCCGACCGACAGCGACAGGAGTCCGCCCCCCGCTGCTGATGTTGGCCGCCAAAACGCGGTCTGTCTCTTTATGCAACTCCGAGTTGCAAAGAAGAAGTCTTGCACCACGCCGGTGCCAGGACTTCCATCTGTCGGCTCTTGATGAGGACTTTTGTACCTTGATCTGTATCCACGACAATGTGGAAAATCGAGAGTAACAGCGTAGAGAATGCCGTCAACCTGGGCGTCAGTACTTCCGGGTGAAGGTCTCCGGGTTCGTAGTGGCGTGGGTGGTCGGGCTGCCCAGGTGGATGTCATCCAAGGGTGCCGGTTTTCCACCGACCTCGAAGTTCTTGATGGTTACCTGACTCCCGCACGTCGAAGTGAATCCGACGCCGTCAAGACCGCCGTAGTTGTGGAACGAGAAGGAGATCTCGTTGTTGCCAATCAGGTGCACCACGTCGTTGTACTCGTCCATCAGACGCTGGACGTCGGTGAACCTACCGTTGGTGACGATGGTTCCCGACATCACCAGGAGGTCGAACGAGGGGTGGGACACATGCATGGTCCACGTGTTGTTGACCTCACCCGTGTAGTAGCCCTCGGGAGTGTGGCCGTACCAATGCGAGAAGACCGGGTAACCGCTGACCTTTGCGGGCCACGGGCCGACATAGCAGCTCGGCGCCCTGAACGGGATCGTGAGCGAGGACGCGTCGGAGACGGTGGGGCCGGAAGGGGGGGTACCCGTGGCCGTCCCGGTGTTGGCGATCTTTCCGGCGTCCACGTTGCCGACGGTGGTGGTGTAGGTGGCGATGCAGGTCTCAGTGGTGGCCGGCGCCAAGGGTGAACTCGGGCAGCTGACCGGCGACAGCCCGGGCATGGGATCGGTCACGCTGGCCGAGGTGAGCGTCACATTGCCGGTGTTGGTCACCGCGTAGCTGTAGGTGATCGGAGTGCCTGGTCCGGAGAAGCTGGAGACGCTGGCTGACTTCACGACCTTGATCGATGCCGAGCGGACCGCCCGGATGGTCACTGAGTCGTCGGCCGTCACGCCGGGACCTGATGGCGGCATGGCCGTGGCCGTTCCGGTGTTGGTTATCGAACCGTTGTCGACATCGGCCTGGGTGGTGGTGTAGTCGGCCGTGCAGGTCTCAGCCGAACCAGGGGCCAGGGTGGCCGTAGGGCAGGTCACCACCGACAGACCGGCCATGGGGTCGGTGACATCCGCCGAGGTCAGCGTCACATTCCCGTTGTTTGTCACTTTGTAGCTGTAGGTGACCGGAGTGCCCGCTCCCGAGTAGCTGGAGATGCTGGCCGACTTGGCGATCTCGATCGAGGGGGACTGGACAGCGGGGACGGTGATCGAGTTGGTCGCGGTGACGTCGGGGCCTGAAGGGGGCGTGCCGGTGGCCGTGCCGGTGTTGGCGATCCCGCCGGCGTCGACATCGGCCTGGGTTGTCGTGTAGTCCGCGCTGCAGGTCTCATAGGCCGCCGGAGCCAGGGTGGCGTCAGGGCAGGTCACCGCGGACAGCCCGGCCATGGGGTCGGTGACATGGACGGAGGTGAGGGTCTTGTTGCCGGTGTTGGTCACCTCGTAGCTGTAGGTGATCAGGGTCCCTGGAGCCGAGAAGCCGGAGACATTGGCCGACTTCACCACGGCGATGGAGGGAGACTGGCTGGACGGGACGGTGAGCGAGGACGATTCGATCACCGGCGGACCGGAAGGAGGGGTACCGCTGGCGGTACCGGTGTTGGTGATTCCGCCGGCGTCCACATCGGCCTGGGTCGTCGTGTAGTCGGCCGCGCAGGTCTCGTCGGAGCCAGGGGCCAGGGTCCCGGTGGGGCAAGTGACCGCCGACAGCCCGGGCATGGGGTCGGTGACACCGATGGAGGTCAGCGTCACGTTGCCGGTGTTGGTCACGACGTAGTAGTAGGTGATGGAGGTGTTCGCCGAAGCGAAGCTGACGACGTCGGCTGATTTCGTCAAGCCGATCGACGGGCTTTGGACGGCCGGAACGGTCAGCGAGTCGTTGGCGGTCACCTCCGGCCCGATGAGAGGCGTGCCCGTGGCCGTGCCGGTGTTGGTGATGCCGCCGGCATCGACATCGGCCTGGGTGGTCGTGTAGTCCGCACTGCAGGTCTCGCTGGCGGCAGGAGCCAGCGTGGCGTCGGGGCAGGTCACCGCGGACAGCCCAGCCATGGAATCGGTGACACCGACGGAGGTCAGTGTCACGTTGCCGGTGTTGCTCACCACGTAGTAGTAGGTGATGGGGGTGGTGGCCGCAGCAAAGCTGGATACGCTGGCCGACTTCACGACGCCGATGGACGGTGATTGATTGGCCGGTACGGTCAGCGAGTCACCGGCCATCACCTCTGGTCCACTGGGAGGTGTGCCCGTGGCCGTACCGGTGTTGGTGATGCTGCCGGCGTCGACATCGGCCTGGGTGGTGGTGTAGGTGGCGGTGCAGGTTTCATCGGCGGCAGGAGCCAGGTCGGTATGGGGGCAGGTGACCGCCGACAATCCGGGCATGGGGTCGGTCACGTGGACCGAGTGGAGGGTCACGTTCCCGCTGTTGGTCACCTCGTAGCTGTAGGTAATCGGGGTACCGGCAGAGGAGAAGCTGGCCACGTCGGCCGACTTCACGATGCCCACGGAGGGGGACTGTTCGGCTGGAACAGTCAACTGCGACGAGTACACCACGTCGGGCCCACTGGGAGGCGTGCCGGTGGCGGTGCCGGTGTTGGTGATCCCGCCGGCATCGACATCGGCCTGGGTGGTCGTGTAGCTGGCCGTGCAGGTCTCATCGGCCGCCGGCGCCAAGGTCGCGGTCGGGCAGTTGACTGCCGACAATCCGGGCATGGGATCGGTGACGTGGACCGAGTGGAGGGTCACGTTCCCGCTGTTGGTCACCTCGTAGCTGTAGGTAATCGGGGTACCGGCGGAGGAGAAGTTGGCGATGCTGGCCGACTTCACAATGCCAATCGAGGGGGACTCGATGGCCGGAATGTCCACCGAGTCCGAGGCCGTCACGGCCGGGCCGGTCGGAGGCGAACCGGTGGCCGTCCCGGTGTTGGTGATCGAGCCAGCATCGACATTCGCCTGGGTCGTCGTGTAAGTGGCGGTGCAGGTCTCACTGTCGGTGGGGGCCAGGGTGGCCGTGGGACAACTGACCACCGACAGCCCAGGCATCGGGTCGCCGACACCTACTGAGGTGAGGGTGACGTTGCCGGTGTTGGTCACCAGGTAGCTGTAGGTGATGAGGGTGTTCGGCGCGGCAAAGCTACTGATGCTGGATGACTTGAAGATCGTGATTGCCGGAGACTGGACGGCCGCGACGGTCAGCGAATCCGACGCGGTCACACCGGCACCATGGGGCGGTGTGGCCGTGGCGGTGCCGGTGTTGGTGATCCCGCCGGCGTCGACATCGGCCTGGGTGGTCGTGTAAGTAGCCGTGCAGGTCTCGGAGGCGGCGGGGGCCAGGGTGGCCGAGGGACAGCTCACCGCCGACAGTCCAGCCATCGGGTCGGTGACGTCGATGGAGGTGAGCGTCACGTTGCCGGTGTTGGTCACGGCGTAGCTGTAGGTGATGAGGGTAGCCGGTGCGTCGAAATTGGCTACGTCCGCGGACTTCACGATCCCGATCGAGGGGTGCTGGTGAGCGCGGATGAACAGTGAGGCCTTGGCCGTCACGTCGGGACCCGACGGGGGTGTACCCGTGGCCGTACCGGTGTTGTGGATCCCGCCGGCGTCCACGTTGGCCTGGGTGGTGGTGTACGTGGCGGTGCAGGTCTCAGTGGCTGCAGGGGCCAGCGTCGGATCGGGGCAGCTGACGGCGGATAGTCCGCGCAGAGGGTCGGTGACGTCGACCGAGGTGAGGGTCACGTTGCCCGTATTGGTCACCTTGTAGCTATAGGTGATGGAGACGCCCGGAGTCGAGAAGCTGGAGATGCTGGCTGTCTTTACGATCCCGACCGACGGGGTCTGCACGGCAGGAACGGTCAGCGAAGACGAGTCGGACACATTGGAGCCGACGGGCGGTGTCCCGGTGGCGGTGCCGGTGTTGGTGATGCCGCCGGCGTCCACGTCGGCCTGGGTGGTGCTGTAGGTAGCGGTGCAGGTCTCATCGGCAGCCGGCCCCAGCGTGGCATCGGGGCAGCTGACCGGAGACAGCCCGGCCATCGGGTCGCTGACTCCCACCGAGGTGAGGGTCACGTTGCCGGTGTTGGTCACCAGGTAGCTGTAGGTGATCGGGGTATCCGGTGCCGAAAAGCTGCTGACGTCGGCCGACTTCACGACCGCGATCGAGGGGCGCTGGTTGGCGGGGACAGTCAGCGAGTCGGACGCGGTGACATCGGCCTCGTCGGACTCGGCGGGGGGTGTACCCGTGGCGGTGCCGGTGTTGGTGATGCCACCGGCGTCCACGTCGCCCTGCGTCGTCGTGTAGGTCGCGGTGCAGGTCTCATCGGCTCCAGGGGCCAGGGAGGCGTCGGGGCAGCTGACCGGGGACAGTCCGGCCATGGGGTCGCTGACCCCTACCGAGGTGAGAGTCAAATTCCCGGTGTTGGTGACCACGTAGCTGTAGGTGATCGGGACGCCCGGTGCTGAAAAGCTGGCGACGTCGGCCGACTTCACAATTCCGATCGAAGGGGTTTGCGTAGCGGCCACGGTCAGCGTCGATGTAGAGGTCACGGTGGGACCGACCTCAGGAGTGCCCATGGCGATCCCGGTATTGGTGATCCCGCCGGCATCCACATCGGCCTGGGTGGTCGTGTAACTGGCGGTGCAGGTCTCATCGGCCGCCGGAGCCAGGGTCGTGGTCGGGCAGGTGACCGCCGACAGCCCGGGCATGGCATCGGTCACCCCGACGGAATTGAGCGTCACGTTGCCGAGGTTGGTCACTGCGTAGCTGTAGCCGACCAGGGCACCCGGAGCTGAGAAGTCGGTGATATCCGCCGACTTCTCGATCCCGATCGACGCGCTCTGGTGGGCCGGAATCGTCAACGAGGACGAGTCCGTCACCTTGGGTCCGGTTGGTGGGGTCCCCGTCGCCACACCGGTGTTCTTGAGCTTTCCCGCGTCCACGTCGGCCTGGGTGGTCGTGTACGTGGCGGTGCAGGTCTCACTGGCTGCCACGGCCAGGGTTGACTCCGGGCAGCTCACCTCAGACAGCCCGGGCATACCGTCTGTGACACTCACCGAGGTCAGCGTCACTCTTCCGGTATTCGTCACCACGTAGCTGTAGATGATGGGAGTACCCGCCGACGAATACCCGGTGACGTCGGCCGACTTCTGGATACCGATAGCGGCGCCTGACGCGGCACCGGATCCCACCGGATTCAGTGTCGCAGCTCCTATGGCGAGTCCCGTGCTGACCACCACGGTGCAGAGTGCACAGACGGTCAATCGGGCAGTGCTCCGATGGATGGACAACAACCGGGACCGGGCATCTGAGTTGCCGCGCATTCGCACTCCTCCGAACTGGGAATGACCGCGATCGCCCAACCGGCTCCTGCCCTGAATCCGCCTCTTCACCGCCAAACCGCCGAAACCGCCGAAACCGCCGAAACCGCCAAACCGCCAAACCGCCTGAATCCACCCTCTCACGGGAACGGTGCCATTGCCAGTGAACGTTGTGTGAAATCAAAGGCACGGAGAGCGCGACCGGGTCCCCGAATCGTCGTCCCGTAGCGTCCGAAACCCGACTCGTGGCTCGCACCAGGGCGCTGGGTGAAGCGTTGGTCTAGCCACCGTCAAGAAAATTCAAGTCGACGCGTCGATCGTCGGGTTTCTGTGACCTCTCGGTGGCGGAAGGTCATCTGGTGCTGCTGATCACGGATTCCCGACATGTAATTGCAGTGACAACAATGTGGAAAAATCAAGAGGGATAACGGGGAAAATGGCTCGGACCGGGTAGACGTTGACGCAGGTGAAGTGGGTCTTTTCGGTAGCCCACCAACCAACCAATGGTGATGTCGCGGGTCATCGTGGACACACGAACCCTCGTGCGGGACAATCCGCTGGTCTGGACGTGCGTGAGGTTTCCATGTGAGATGGCGGAGGAAACGCGCTCGCGTTCCTCCGCAGCGCTCATCCACGGCATGGACGCTTCCTGGCCTAGGGTCGGAGCCAGATGAGCGATACCAATCCCGGCTCTGAGCCCGGGCAGACCGAAGTCGCCACGGCGGAGGAGGTCGAGCGCCTGACGGCGGAGCGGGACGCGCTGGCCCAAGAGGTCGAAAGGCTGAAGACCCCCCGGAAACGGCGATTCCGCCGAGCGGTCGTCGGCCTCCTGGTCGGCCTTTCCTGTCTCCTGGTCGTGCTGTCCACCACGGTCGTGTGGGCACACCGGACCGTGCTCAACACTGACACCTTCGTGGGCACCGTCGGACCGGTCTTCCAGTACCCGGGGGTGGACACCGCCGTTGCCACCCGGGCGACAAACCAGCTCTTCCTCGAACTCCACCTGGAGACGCGCCTTCGAGATGCCCTGCCAGCCAAGGTCAGCTTTGCCGCCGGGCCGATCACGAGTGCCACCGAGAGTTACGTGTCGGGCCAACTGGCAAAGGTTCTGGGTTCGGAAAGATTTCAGGCCATCTGGACCGAGACACTGACCTCGACCCATGCGACGGTTGTTTCCGTGTTGCGGGGCCAGAAGACTTCGACGATCTCCACCGCGCACGGCTACATCGTTCTCAATACCGTCCCGATCATCAACAAGGCCCTGGGGTCGGTATCCGGACTGGCCTCCAATATCACCGGGAAGAGGGTGTCTCTCCCGACCATTACCTCGGCCGAGCCTCCCAAAGAAGCAGTTGACAAGCTCTCGAAGGCGCTCGGAGTGCAGCTGCCCTCCAACTATGGCCAGATCACGCTGGTGAGATCGACCAACCTCGCCGTCGCACAGCGTGGAGTGAAAGCCTTCGACCGGCTGACTATCTTCCTCCCCCTGCTCACGCTGGTATTGATCGCGTTCACCTTCTGGCTCTCCGTGTCCCGCCGGCGAACGCTGGTGCAGTTCTTGGTGGGTAGCTCGCTCCTGCTCATCGTGGTGCGACGTGTCGTCATTCACGAACAGAATGCACTGGCCAACGGGGCCAACAACCCCCAGGTGGCCCAGACAGTTCTTGGGGAACTGCTGCACGGGTTCTTCATCCTGACCACCTGGCTACTCGTCGTTGCTCTCGTCATTTTGGTGGTGAGCTTGCTGACCGGCTCCTACCGATGGGCCGTTGCCCTGCGACGCTTCGTGGCCCGGACCTGGCATCAGGGCATCGCGGCAGTGAGCGGCGAGCGACGGGGGCGCTCGGTGGCCTGGGTCAAGGCCCATGCGGACGCCCTCCAATTGGTGGGAGCTGTCGTTGCCGGGATCCTCCTACTCATCATCAGCATTTCCTGGTTGAGCTTCCTGATCGTCGGCGTTCTCGTGGCCGTCTATGAGGTCGGACTTCAGTGGGCCAAGGGTCGTCCACATGAAGGGGCACCAGCTGAACCAGGAGTTGATCAAGCGGAAGCGCCTACCCATGTGGGTGATTCGTGAGCAGCAGGTGATCGAGAGCAATGGCGTCGTGCCCTACCCCGACGCCCAATCCACTACTGCGACAGTGGTCGGCCCCCCAGCCCGCGTCTCGCTTCGGCGACCCGCCGCTCCACGTCTCCGTACCCGTGTTCCACGGCTGCATCGTGAGCTCCGGCGAGGAGGTCACGGGCTCGTTCAGCGTCGCCCGGACCGAGGCGCCCGACGAGCATTCGACCCCACCACAGTCGGGCCCGGGCGAGGAAGAACTTGGCGCCCACCCGGTCACTGAATTCGGCGGCCTCGGTGAAGTAGGCCTCCGCTTCGTCGTAACGACCGAGCACGGCGGCGAGGCCACCGAGGTAGTGGCTGACCGGGCCGAGGGCCGATGCACCGGTGACAGGAAGCTGACCGGCCCACGGTTTGAGCCGGTCGAACAGGGGCGCTACGTACTCCGGGTCCCGGCATTCGATTGCGGCCTCGGCGTAGTCGACCATGCCAGTAAGCCATACCTGGTCGAGGGGAAGGTCGAACCCCGACGCCGCGAACGCTTCCAGCAGGGACCGCGCCTCGTCCGTTCGGCCCGCCTCCACGTGGGCCTTGGCCAGGAGCGACCCGAACAACCACTGCGAGATATCCGGCGTATCGGCGGCCAACTGCTCGATGAGCGGGACCAGGTCGCTCATCGTGCCCCGCTGACCGCTCACGATCATGAGCTGTGCACCGAAGATGACGCCAGCATCGAGCTGGCCTCCGTCAGTGCCGATCTGGAGCGCTTCGGACGCCAACTCCTCCGCCCGATCGGTGTCCCCGTCGAGTTGAGCCCGTAAACCAAGGAAGAACGTGTGGGCCCAGGCGAATATCGGTTGATCCAGCAGGTGAGCCGTTGACGCCTGGATCCCGATGCACCGGTCCATGGTCTCGATATCTCCGGTGCGGGCGGCGGATTCAGCACGCCACATCGCCGCCCAAAAGAGCAGGGCTGGATCCCCGACTCGTTCGGCGCGCTTGAGCGCTTCGGCTGTGCGGGCCAACGACAATGCCAACAGAGCAGGGACCTGGAGCGGGACGTAGAGGTGGTTGAGCACCCGGACGACGATGGCGTCGTCGCCGGAGTGCTCGGCCACGGCCAAGGCTTCCTCGGCCAGGGCCTCCCGTCGTTCGAGGGAGCTGCCATGGGCCAGCTCTGAACAAAGGGTGGCGAGCACGAGTGACCGGTCAGGGGTGTCGGAGTCGAGCGAGTCGAGTGCCCTACCGAGGATCTCGACCTTGTCGACATCAGTGGCGCCGACAGCACTGTAGAAGCCGCGGTCGTTGGCCAGCGCCGCGGCTACGACCCGCTCGGTGTCGCCCATCTCGTCTGCTCGTCGAGCAGCATCGAGGAGGGTTTCACGAAATACCGGATCACCGGTCTGGCGTTGTGCCGTACCGAGCCCGATGGTCAAGTCGAGTCCCAGGACCGGGTTGGCAGGGTCGGCGTCGGCGTAGAGGTCGAGTGCCTGGCTGTAGTAGCGGAGGGCCTCAGCGGGGGCGAGGGCTTCGAGGGCCGCGTCTCCTGCCTGCCGGGAATAGTCGAGTGCCTTGGGCAGGTCGACGGGCTGAGAGGTATTGACCCAGTGGCGAGCCAGCTCGCCCAGCCGGGCGCAGGAACGGTCCTGCCACAGTTCCTCCAGGGCCTCGGCGACGCGCCGGTGCGCTCTCGTCCGGCGGGTGACGCCGCAGTCCGCGTACAGGGTGTGCTGGATGAGGGCGTGCGTGAAGCTGTAGCGGCCAGGAGCAGCGGACACCTCTCTGATCAGGGCCGCTCTGGCACCGGCCTCAAGGATGTCGAGCAGTTCGTCTTCGTCGGTATTCGTAGCGAGGGCCAGGACTTCGAAGTCGAAATCACGACCGACGACTGCCGCCGTCGACAGGACCTTCCCGGCCTCGGGTCCGAGCCGTCCGACTCGGGCCCCGATCACCTCTCGGATGCTGTCCGGCAGCGTCATCTCGTCGGGCCGCTGCTCTGTCACCCACCGTCCGGTGGAGTCCAGATAGATGGCTCTGGTTTCGGACAGGTGGCGCAGGACCTCGCCCACAAAGAACGGGTTGCCGTCTGTCTCCTCATGGAGAGCGCGGGCGAGGCCGAACGCGGCCTCGTCGAGGGCGTACCCTGCGGCGGCCTCCATGAGGGCGACGACGCCGGCGTCGTCGAGTCCGGCCAGCTCGATACGGGAGACCCCCTGGTATCGATGGAGCGCCCCCAGCAACTCGAAGAGTGCTTCAGGCCGTGGCACCAGGTCGTCGCGAAAGCTGCCGAGCACGAGGACGGGCAGGGACGGCGCCGAGGAGACCAGATGGCGCAACATCTGCAAGCTGCCGGCGTCGGCCCACTGCAGGTCGTCCAGGACAAGCACAACGGGCTGGGATCGGGAGACCGCATTCAAGAGAGCCACCACGGCGGCGAAGAGGAGAAACCGTTCGGTGTCGGCGTCGGTCGCTTTCGAGGCTGGGAGGTCCGGAATTCTGCTGGCGAGGTCGGGGACAAGTTGGGCCAGCTCGGACCCGTTGGCCTCGACATGGGCCAGGAGCTGGTCTTCGGGTGCGTGAGTGACATAGTGGCCGAGTGCCTCGGCGAGGAGCTGGTAGGGCGAGGTGAGGTCCTCCTCGCAGTGTCCAAACAGCACGAGGGCACCGTTGTCGAAGGCCAAGCGCGCCGCTTCCGCCATTAACGTCGTCTTTCCCAGCCCGGCTTCACCAGAGACCAGGAGAACTTCACGCCCCTCTCCGGTCGAGATCCGCTTGACCGCGTCAGCGATGAATGCCAGATCGGTCTGCCGGCCGACCACCTCCCCCAGACTGGGGCGTATGCGCAGGGGCTCCGGTAACGGGACAGACGAGATCGGCTCAGCACCGGAGAGCGGCTCCCAGAGCAATTCCACGGTGGTCACCGGCTCGGGCAGACCCTTGAGCGGCATGGCGCCGAGTGGACGGAACTCCATGCGGACCCGTCGACCGGCCATGGCCCTGACGATGTCTGCGGCCAGGATCTGGCCCCCCTCGGCCTGGGCGCAGAGTCGGGCGGCCTCGATCACCGGATCTCCGAAGTAGTCGTCCGCATCCCTCGAGACCTCTCCGCCACTGAGCCCGATACGAAGGCCCAGGGGATGCTCCGCCTTCCGATTGTCCCGGTCGACGCCCTGCTGCATGGCCACAGCACATGTCAGAGCAGCAGAGGCGGTGGGAAATACGGCCATGACACCGTCACCCAGGTTCTTCAGCTCCCTGCCCCCGGTTTCCGCCATGGCCCGGCGAAGGGTCGAGAAGTGACGGCGCCGGACCTCCTCACCGGCCTCCGGGCTGAGCGATGACGCCAGCTCTGTCGAACCGACCAGGTCAGTGAAGAGCACTGTGATGTTCTCGACGACCGCCATCTACGGGGTGCCTCCACTCGTGATCCCGATGATGTGAATCCGTTCCGCTCCAAAGAGTCACCGTTCCACCAGCACGGCCACGGTGCTCCTCACCCACCTTTACCGTGGTCATCGTAGGCCAGTGAGGCGAAATGTGTATGGTCGTCGACGCCTATTTTGGCCCCGTGGGCAGTCGCTACCCACCAGCCGACACCAGGACCTCACGCGGGCAACCACTCCTACCGCGCGCCCCTCGCTCGACCAAGCATCAGTACTTCCGGGCGAAGGTCTCCGGGTTCGAGGTGGCGTGCGTGGTCGGGCTTCCCAGGTCGATCTCATCGAACGGGGCTGCCTTCCCGTTGAGCTCGAAGTTCTCCATGGTCACGTGACTCCCGCACGTCGAGGTGAATCCGAGGCCGTCAAGACCACCGTAGTTGTGGAAGGCGAAGGAGATCTCGTTGTTGCCGATCAGGCGCACCACGTCGTCCGACTCGTCCATCAGACGCTGCACGTTGGTGAAGGTGCCGTTGGTGACGATGGTGCCTGACATCACCACGAGGCCGAGCGAGGGGTGGGAGGCGTGGAGGACCCAACTGTTGTTCACCTCGCCCATGTAGAAGCCCTCAGGCGTGTGCAGGTACTTCCGGGAGAAGACCGGATAGCCGGTGACTTTTGTCGGCCACGGACCGACGTAGCAGCTGGGCGCGGTGAACAGGATCGTCAGCGAGGACGCGTCGGAGACGGCGGGTCCGGAGGGGGGCGTGGCGGTGACCGTCCCCGTGTTGGTGATCCTCCCCGCGTTCACGTTGCCGGCGGTGGTGGTGAAAGTGGCCGTGCAGGTTTCTGTGGCCGCCGGGGCCAAGGTGGAATCTGGGCAGGTCACCGCCGACAGCCCGGGCATGGGATCGGTCACGCCGACGGAGGTGAGGGTGACATTGCCGGTATTGGTGACCAGGTAGCTGTAGGTGATCGGCGTTCCCGCACCGGAGAAGCTGGAGACGCTGGCCGATTTCACGACCTTGATCGATGGTGAACGGATGGCCCGGATGGTCACCGAGTCGTCGGCCATCACGCCGGGTCCTGAGGGCGGCACAGCCGTGGCCGTGCCGGTGTTGGTGATGGAGCCATTGTCGACATCGACCTGGGTCGTGGTGTAGCTGGACGTGCAGATCTCGTCTGAGCCAGGGGCCAGGGTCGCATCGGGACAGGTCACCGCCGACAGGCCGACCATCGGGTCGGTGACATCCACCGAGGCCAGTGTCACGTTCCCGTTGTTGGTCACCTTGTAGGTGTAGGCGACCGGGATGCCCGGCGTCGAGTAGCTGGAGATGCTGGACGACTTGGCGATCTCGATCGAAGGGGACTGGGTGGCCGGGACGGCGATGGCGTCGGTGGCGGTGACGTCGGGTCCGGCCGGGGGCGTGCCGGTGGCGGTGCCGGCGTTGTTGATCCCACCGGCATCGACATCGGCCTGGGTCGTCGTGTAATCGGCGGTGCAGGTCTCTGTGGCCGCCGGGGCCAAGGTGGAATCAGGGCAGGTGACCGCCGACAGCCCGGCCATCGGGTCGGTCACCCCCACCGAGGTGAGGGTCACATTGCCGGTGTTGGTGACCAGGTAGCTGTAGGTGATCGGGACACCCGGAGCTGAGAAGCCGGCGATGCTGGCCGACTTCACGATCCCGATCGACGGGGTCTGGACCGCCGCGATTGTCCACGAGGACGAGTCGGACACGTGGGAGCCGGTGGGCGCCGTACCGGTGGCGGTACCGGTGTTGGTGATGCCACCGGCGTCCACGTCGGCCTGGACGGTGCTGTAGGCGGCGGTGCAGGTCTCGTGGGCGGCCGGGGCCAGTCTGGTGGCGGGGCAGGTGACCGCCGACAGCCCGGGCATACCGTCGGTGACACCCACCGAGATGAGGGTGACGTTGCCGGTATTGGTGACCAGGTAGCTGTAGGTGATCGGCACATCCGGGGCCGAAAAGCTGCTGACGTCGGCCGACTTCACCACGGAGATCGAGGGGTTCTGGCTGGAGGAGATGGTGAGCGAATCGCTCGCGGTCACATCGGCCTCGTCGGACGCGGCAGGGGGCGTGCCGGTGGCGGTGCCGGTGTTGGTGATGCCACCGGCGTCCACGTCGGCCTGGGTGGTCGTGTAGGTGGCGGTGCAGGTCTCATCGGCGGTCGGGGCCAGGGAGGCGTCGGGGCAGCTGACCGCCGACAGCCCGACCATCGGGTCGGTCACCCCCACCGAGGTGAGGGTCACATTGCCGGTGTTGGTGACCAGGTAGCTGTAGGTGATCGGGACATTCGCGGCCGAAAAGCTGGCGATGTCGGCCGACTTCACCATCCCGATCGAGGGGCTCTGGGTGGCGGCCACGGTCAGCGTCGATGTCGAGTCCACGGAGGGGCCCACCTCGGGAGTGCCCGTGGCCGTACCGGTGTTGGTGATCCCGCCGGCATCCACGTCGGCCTGGGTGGTCGTGTAGCTGGCGGTGCAGGTCTCATCGGCCGCCGGGGCCAGCGTGGTTACCGGGCAGCTCACCGTCGACAGCCCGGACATGGGGTCGGTCACCCCGACGGAATGCAGCGTCACGTTGCCCTGGTTGGTGACCAGGTAGCCGTAGTCCACGACGGTGCCCGGAGTCGAGAAGTCGGTGACGTCGGCCGACTTCTCGATCCCGATCGACGCATTCTGAGCGGCCGGAATGGTCAACGACGACGAGTCCGTCACATTGGGCCCGGTCGGGGGGGTACCCGTCGCCACCCCGGTGTTCTTGAGCTTTCCCGCATCCACGTCCGCCTGGGTGGTCGTGTAGGTGGCGGTGCAGGTCTCGTTGGCCGCCGGGGCCAGCGTCGTTGTCGGACATCTGACCGCCGACAGCCCGGGCATACCGTCGGTGACACCCACCGAGGTCAGCGTCACCCTTCCGGTATTGGTGACCATGTAGCTGTAGGTGATCGGAGTCCCCGCCGATGAATACCCGGCGACATCGGCCAACTTCTGGAGACCGATGGAGGCGCCCGGTGCAGCCCCGGACGGCACGGGATGCAGAGCCGCAACTCCCACCGCCAGCGCCGAACCGACCACCACGGTGCACAGGGCGCAAACCGTGAGTCGGACAGTGCTCCGACGCGCCCCCGACGTCCGGGATCGAGCACGTGCGCTGCCTCGCATCTGCGCTCGTCCCACCAGCTCAGCGCCGGCCCATGGCCGGATCGTTTCCGGTGAAGTAAACGGTGTCCTGCGCGTAGAGGCTGTCGTGGGCCGCGGATCCGAAGATCTTTTCGGGCACCGCCAGGCACGGGGTGTCATAGTCTCCTGCCTTTATCTTGCATGCGGACAGCTTGTCGACGGTCTTCCCGTTGGGCTTCAAGAAGTAGACGCTCCCGGCTGGGACCTTGAGGCCGTAGAAGAATTTGACCACGGCCACGATGGGGTCCTTGTTGTTGGTGTAGGCCGAGAAGTTGCCGAAGGCCTGCACGATGTTGCCCTCGCACTTGAGGTTCCCGGTCGGGGGGCAGAGGGCCGGCTCGGCTGACGGGGCGAGCGACTCGAGGGTCACGGCCACCGGTGGTGGGCTCTCCGAGGTCGTGCCGGCCTCCGCCGAGCCCAGGGCCACGCGGTCGGCACCCTTGGGCTTCCTGATCTTCTGCTTGGGCAACGTCAGGGTCACCGACGCTCTGGCCACCTTGAGGCGCTTTTTGGTGCTGATCAAGGGGATGCCGGGCGCGGCCACCGCCTTGGTGTCGGTTCCACTCGCCACCACCACCACACCGATGGCTCCGAGGGTGGTGGCATGGGACCCGGCATTGGTCGAGCTCACCGTGGCCGAGCCGGTGATCGTGGTGCGGGCCACAAGGTCCGTGGTGTCGACCAGCACGTCAAGGGTGTCCGAGGAGCCGGCGGCCAGGTTCGGCACCGTACAGGTCAGGGAGCCTGAGCCGGCAGTGGCGCAGTTGGTCCCGGAGGCGGCCATGCCGGCCAGGTCGTAGGTGAGTGCGGCCCCGCCGTCACTGACATTCACACGAGCCGTCAGCCCGGTGACGGTCGCCGTCGAGGTGTTGGAGATGGTGGTGGCCCATCCGCCATCCGTACCGGCACTGACCTGGTTCTGGAGTGGGGGGGTGGGTGAGGGAACCTGGAAGGTGGGGGTCGGTGGCGGGGCGTTGACCGTGGTCGAACCGAGAGCGGCCACCCCGGACGGCGGGGAACAGGCGATGGTCTCGGTGGTCGGCGTTCCGCTGATCACAAAGGTGGCGACGGCGTCGATGCCCCCCGGGCTGAAGTAGACCTGGCCCGTCCCCGGGCCGGTCTGCCAGACCACCGGGTTGTAGGTGGTCGCGTAGGAGTAGGGGGTGTCGGCCACCAGGGTGGTGTCACTCTGGGGCAGGTTGGAGGCCGAGGCCGACTCGGTGTTCGGACTCACCGCTCCGCTCGGCGACCCGCCCACCGCGCTGAGCCCGTCGAGTGTGGTGGTCTGGGAGCTGACCGTGAGTGACGTGGCCCCCTGGTTTCGGAAGTGGTCGATGACCGAGGCCGGGATGGTCAAGCGGACGGCCGGGTCGGTCTGGAAGGTCCCCCCGGCATCGATGCTGGCCGGAGGGGCCGGGGACTCGGAAACCACCATGGGGAAGCTGGTGGTGCCGGACATGCCGGACACCACACACGAGTAGCCGGTCCCGAGGGAGGCGGAGCCGTTGAAGGTGGTGCCGAACAGGGTCAGCGAGAAGCTGTCACCGTTTTCCACCGGACCGACCACGGGGTACTGGTTGCCGAAAGTGAAGGTGATCTGGTTGTTCGAGTACGACGAGATGATCAGCCCCACGGCGTCGCTCGGGCCCTGGCCCGCCTGCCATGAGCCGGTGAGGTCGGAGAAGTAGAGGTTGTTGCCGTAGTTCTCACCGGTCCCACCGCCGTTGGGGGCCGTCGGACTCCCGAGGTCGGCCAGGCTGCCCAGTCCGGTTCCCGTCACGGTGACCGTGGGGTTGGCGGGGTTGCCGCCGAACGTCACCCCGTCGATCGTGGGCGTCACGGTGAGCTCGGTGGACGTCATGGCCTGCTCGTTTCCGGAGCCGTCGAAGTAGCTCCCGACCACGGTGCAGTTCCCCGCTGACGAGCACCAGATGCCGAACAGATACGCCAGAGGGTCGCTCGCGGCATCAGTCGGGGCGGTGACCCCGGTGGCTTGGGCCCAGGTGCCCGAGCTCTCGGTGGCGGCCACGGCCTGGTAGTTCCCCGAGCTGTCAAAGTAGGCCCCGGCGGCGGTGCAGTTCCCGGCCGATGAGCACCAGATGCCCGACAGGGAAGCGTAGGGGTCAGCCGCATCGTTGCCCGGGGCGGTGACCTCGGTGGCTTGGGCCCAGGTGCCCGAAGTCTCCGTGGCCCCCATGGCTTGGCCGTTTCCGGAGCTGTCCGTGTAGTCCCCGGCGGCCGTGCAGTTCCCGGCCGAGGAACACGAGATCCCGGAGAAGGAGGCGCTGGGGTCACTCCCGGCATTGGCCGGGGCGGTGACCTCGGTGGCCCGGGCCCAGGTGCCCGAGGTCTCCGTGGCCACCATGGCCTGGCCGTTTCCGGAGCTGTCGTTGTAGTCCCCGGCGGCGGTGCAGTTCCCGGGAGAGGAACACGAGATCCCGGAGAAGGAGGCGCCGGGGTCGCTCCCGGCATTGGCCGGGGCGGTGACCTCGGTGGCCTGGGCCCAGGTGCCCGAGGTCTCCGTGGCCACCATGGCTTGGCCGTCTCCGGAGCTGTCGTTGTAGTCGCCGGCGGCGGTGCAGTTCCCGGCCGAGGAACACGAGATCCCGTACAGATAGGCACTCGGGTCGGTCCCGGCATTGGCCGGGGCGGTGATCTCGATCGCCTGCGCCCAGGTCCCCGAGCTCTCGGTGGCCGCCATGGCTTGATAGTTCCCGGAACCGTCCAAGTAACCTCCGTCGGCGGTGCAGTTCCCGGGAGAGGAACACGAGATCCCGACCAGACCGGCGTAAGGATCGCTTCCGGCACCGGCCGGGGCGGTGACCTCGGTGGCTTGCGCCCAGGTACCCGCGGTGTCGATTGCCGCGATGGCTTGCGTGTTCCCGGAGCTGTCCTGGTCGTGTCCCGTGGCCGTGCAGTTCCCCGCCGACCAACACGAGATGGCGACGAGCGTTGCGCTCGGGTTGCTTCCGGCATTGGCTGGCGCGGCGACCTCGGTGGCCTGGGCCCAGGAGCTCAGGGCGTGGGCAGCCGGGGCTGCGGCTGCGAAAACACCCCCGGCCACGATCACCACCACCAGGGAACGGACAGCCACACTCCGCCGGGCCGGGTGCCCTTTCCGTCCTGGAGGCCTCGTCGAACGCAAACTTTTCAGCATCGTTCATCGCTCCTTATCCGCCGCCCCGGCCGCCGCCCCATCCGCCGGGCCCGCCTACCGCTTTCCGCCTTCGGACAGACACTAGACCCTTGTGGGGCAAAGGTCATTTGGAAGCGCCACCGCGGGGCCATCGGGGCCATCGGGGCCCGACTGAACCATTCTGCGAACATGCAAGCCTCTCGTTCGTGCCGAACATATGGCCCGCCGGACCCCCTCAGCTACTCACCCATCTAGTTGCCTGGGCAACTATACGCAAAGATCCAGAACAATGATGTCGGGAGGGCAAAAGGAAGCTCCCGCATCAGCCTCGGTCGAATCGGTCACACCGGCAGCCCACCTACCAACCCACGGCCACCCCCATTCTGATCGACCAGCTGGGTGGTCACCGCCCGCTTCACGTAACCGTCAGGATCGTTTCGTACCCTCGAACCGTGGGTTTCAGTTGTGACCAGCCAGCCGCGGGCGAACCCCGCCCGGGCGGAGACGTTCGTCCGAATCCCGAACTCGTCGTAAAAGGCAGCCAGTCCGTGCCTGGCCTCGAAGCCCGCGACACCACCCAGGGGTGGCACACGGTGCGGTCCATTGGTTGCTTCCGGCCGTGGTGGGCCCGCACCCTCATCACGGTGCCATCCGGGCCCGATCCGCGGCCGTGAACCGAGCAGCCAGGCGACCGAGCGACCGCGACGACCGGTGGCGGCGGGTCGGCCCGCCAGAGGATGAGCCGCAGTGAATCGCCGACCTGACGGGGCGCAAAGAGTGCGACGGAACCGCCGACGGGCTGCAACCGTCGCCGTTCTCACAGCGGTGGTTGTCGTCGGCACGATCGTCGCTTTCGAATCAGGCGGAGGTTCCTCGCCTTCTCATCCGATTCGTGGCGCGACGACGACAAGGACGGCGAGGCCCAGTGAACCCGACTCGCTGGAGGCCGGCGTCGAGCCGTGGCAGATGGATGCCCCCCTCTCCCGCGAATCGGTTGTCGCCGGTGGCACCGGACTCATGGTCCTCGGCGGGATCACACCTGCTGGCAACTCGCTTTCGACGGTTTCTGCGATCAATGTCCAGACCGGTGCAGTGAGCTCCGCCGGTGAGCTCGCCGAGCCGGTACACGACGCGGCGGCGGTGGTGATCGGGTCCTCCGCCGTTGTCTTCGGAGGCGGATCGCCCGACACGGTGTCCACCGTACAGAGGCTGTCGTCTACCGGCTCCAGCAGCCGGTCATCGGCCCGAGGGATGACGACCGGCAACCTCCCTCAGCCGCGCTCCGACCTGGCGGTCGCCACCGTCAGGAGGCCAACTGGAGCCGGTCGGGCTCTCTCGTACATCGTGGGAGGGTACGACGGAACGAATTACCTTCCCACGGTGCTCAGCACAACCGACGGCATCCACTTCACATCGGTGGCGGACTTGCGGGTTCCGGTCCGCTATCCGGCAGTCGTGGCCGACGGTGGAGTGGTCTATGCCTTCGGTGGCGAGACGTCGGCGACCGGGGCGCCAGTGACCGCGACCAACGACATCCAACGGATCGATCCTGCGACGCACACCGTATCGGTGGTGGGCCATCTCCCCCAGCCACTGTATGGAGCGGCGGCCTTCGCCATTGCCGGCACCCTCTATGTTGCCGGAGGGCAGGTCCCCGGCGGCCCGACACTGACCCAGATCGATGCGTTCATCCCTTCCACCGGCAAAGTTCTGAATGCCGGTCTCCTCCCCCAGGCCGAGGCCTTCGGCGGCTACACCACCGTCGCATCGGAACATGGGGCCGTCGGCTACATCGTCGGGGGGGAGGTGGCCGCACAGGCCGGTGTCGACCAGGCGGGAATTGGATCCGGCTCACTGCAGTCAGTCATCTCACTGCGCACGAGCCGCTACGGGGGACCGGCTGGCTCCACTGGAGCCGGTTCGCCGTACTCGGGAACGCTGCTCATCGCCGATCGCGGCAACGATCGACTGATCGCCCTCGACGCCGGCCGCCAGATCACCTGGCAGTACCCGTCGGCCACCATGCCGCCGCCACCCGGAGGCTTCTACTTCCCTGACGACGCCTTCTTCATCAAAGCTGGTACCGGCATCATCTCCAATCAAGAAGACAACCACACCATCGTCGAGATCGGCTACCCATCGGGGAAGGTCCTCTGGCAGTACGGTCACCCGGGTCAACCGGGATCGGCCCCGGGCTATCTCGACCAGCCCGACGACGCCTACCTCCTGAAATCGGGCACGATCACCGTCGCGGACGCTTCCAACAACCGCATCCTCTTCATCTCGCCCCAGGGTCAGATCGTCGGTCAGATCGGCAACGGCGCCGACGTTCACAACCCACCCGTCTCCATCGCCTATCCCAACGGGGACACGCCTCTCGTCGATGGAAATGTCCTGGTCTCGGAGATCAACGGATCGTGGGTCGACGAGTACACACCGGCCGGGAAGCTCGTGTGGACGGTGCACATCCCAACGGTCAACTACCCCTCTGATCCCCAACAGATCGGACCGGACCTCTATCTCATGACCGACTACGACCCCCCGGCCGAGGGCCGGATCCTCGAGTTCACGCGGGAAGGGCGCGTCGCCTGGCTCTACGACGCGCAAAATGGTGACGCCATGTTGAAGAAGCCGTCTCTGGCCGAGCAACTGCCCAACGGGCTGATCATGGTTAACGACGACTACCGCGACCGGGTGGTGGTGATCGACCCGACCACCTACTCAATCGTCTGGCAGTACGGGCTGACCGATGTGCCGGGTACGGCACCCGGATCGCTGTCGATACCGGACGGGTTCGACAACCTCCTCCCGAACGGCACGACGCCGACCCACCCGGTCACCGGATGACTCCGTCATGACGGAAGGGACGGCGCGACACGGAGTGGCCCAGACGCCACGACAGGCGGCCTCGCCCCCGGCGATCATCGTCGGCGGACGGCGACTTCGCGGCGAATCTGTTACCTTGCCGACAAGCCAAAAGGCTTGAAGTGCCCCTCATCGGACTCACCTCATGATTTCCCAAGTCAGAACCGGAAACCGATGGAGGTGACGACCATGAGCCGGTCCGTTTTCATCCGCTACGTCCGCCCGTTTCTTGCCGGCCTTGTGGGCATCGGGTTCCTTCTGGGGGCCGCGACGACAGCCTCGGCTGCATCTCCTCTGAGCCTGGCTGTGAACTCGAAGGGCGACACGAACGCGGCGAACCCCGCCAGTGGAACGTGTCTCGACGCCCAGGGACACTGCACCCTGCGGGCCGCCATCGAGGTAGCCGACGCTCAGTCCGCCGACAGGGCGGTCGATATACGCGTGCCGGCCGGAACGTTCAGGTTGACCCTCGGTGCAATCAATCTCAAGCACAATCCCGTCACCGTCACCGGGGCCGGTGCCGCCAAGACGATCGTCACCGCCCAAGGGGTGAGCCGGGTTCTCACCGTTGCCACCACGGCCAAGGTCACCCTCAGCCATCTCGAGGTGACCGGTGGTGCAGCTCCCAACGCCATCTCCAACAGCCAGAGCGGAGGCAACGGCGGCGGCATCATGAATGCAGGCTCTCTGATCCTGACCAGCAGCGCGATCGCGGCAAATGTCGCCGGGTCAGGCGGTTTCGGGGGCACCGACCCGGGCGGGCGCGGCGGCAACGGTGGAGGTATCGCCAACAGCGGCGCGCTGACGATCACGTCGAGCACCATCAGCGGCAATTCGGCCGGTTCGGGCGGGATGGGCCTCGAGGACAGCGAGTCGTCCGGCCCCGGCGGGAACGGAGGCGGTATCTACTCCTCGGGCGGCTCCATCGACATTTCGGGAAGCATCGTGTCTGACAACACCGCGGGCTACCCCGGCACGCTCGGGGAGGCTCCTTTCCCGAGCGCCGGCAACGGAGGGGGGGTTTGGAGCTCGGCCGTCCTGCACGTGACCACGACCCGGTTCTCGTCCAACACCGGGGAGTCGGGCGCGGGCGGCGATGGCAACGGTGGAGCGATCTTCAACCGTGGAACGGCAACGATCGGGACGAGCACCTTCGCGGGCAACGGCGCGGGGACGGTCGGCCGCGTCGGCAACGGCGGCGCCGGAGGCAACGGCGGTGCCATCGCCAGCACCGGCACGCTGAGCCTCACCGGGTCGACCGTATCCGGTAACACTGCCGGCACCGGCGGGGGAAGTTCCAACGGGGGTGTCGGTGGAGGGCTCTACGCATCCTCGGGGTCGGTGACGCTCATCGGAGACACTCTCAGCACCAATGCCAGCGGCTCCGGTGGGAACGCGATCCCCGTCGACCCGGGCTGCTCCACCCCCGGAGTGGGCGGGGACGGGGGGGCGATCTACTCGCGAGCAGTGCTCACCATCACGGACACCACCATCTCCGGTAACTCGACGGGCCAGGGCGGGTATCTGTTCAACCCCTGTGCCGGGCAGGCCCCAGGCGGAGTGGGTGGCGGGCTCGCCGTCGCTGGAGGCTCGCTGAACGTGTCGTATTCGACGGTGGCCGACGATTCCGACGGCATTACCAACCTGGGGGGCGCGGTCACGCTGCAGGGGACGATCGTGGCGGACAGCACCGCGGCAGCCAACTGCACGGGGGTGATCGGCGAAGGATCCGGATACAACCTCGACAGCGGTACCACATGTGGGTTCTCCGATCCGAGCGACATCACCGGAACCGGAGCGGGACTCGGGGCGCTGGCCAGCAACGGGGGCCCGACACGGACGCAGGCCGTACTGGCCGGAAGCCCGGCCATCGACCACGGCGGCACGGCGGTGGACGGCTGTCCGGCGATCGATCAGCGGGGAAGGCCCCGGCCCGATGAAGCCAGCGATCGCGGCGCGTGCGACATAGGCGCCTATGAGTCACAGGGTGTGGGCTGACAGGCGAGGCCGTTCAGGGGGGTCACGAGTTCGGTGCCCCAGAAGTCGGAACGGAAGCCCGGTCTCCGAGAGTCGCACGTCCGTCACCTACGTGTCACACTTTGGCCCTCACTCGACGATCGACAGCGGAGGTCAGTTCATGCCCAGCCAGCGGGGAATCCGGAAGGCAACGGTGGCCACCATGATCGGGGCGGTGGCCATCCTGGGCGCGGCCTGCTCGAGCAACTCGAGCAGCCCCACCACCACGGCAGGCTCGTCCACGACGACGGCGGCCGGCCCCGCACTGCCGACGACGGTCATCCCGACCCAGCCGGCCGACGCCACGCTGGCGGCCTCGGTGCCTTCCTCGGTGAAGTCCAACGGCTCCCTCACCATCGCCCTGGACGCCACCTATGCCCCGGACGAGTTCATCGCCCCCAACGGGTCGACCATCGTGGGCATGGACGCCGACCTGGCCACCGCCATCAGCCAGGTGCTCGGCCTCAAGCCCAAACTGATCAACGCCACCTTCGACACCATCATCCCGGGGATCCAAAGCGGTAAATATGACATGGGGGCCTCGTCCTTCACCGACACCATTGCCCGGCAGAAAGTGGTCGACTTCGTCGACTACTTCACCGCCGGCGAGGGCTTCTACGTGAAGACCGGCAGTTCCCTGGCCTTCAACGGCCTCACCTCGCTGTGTGGCCATACCGTGTCGGTGGAGTCGGGCACCACCGAACAGACGGACGCGCAGACCGAGGCCAAGGCCTGCACCAAAGCGGGCAAGCCGACGGTCACCGTCCTCGCCTTCGGCAACCAGAGCGAGGCCAACGTGGCCGTCTCCAGCGGCCGAGCCGAGGTCGGCTTTGCCGACTCGCAGGTGGCCGGCTACATCGTGGCCAGCTCCAACGGGGTGTTCCAGAACAGCGGCACCGCCTTCGAAGTCGCCCCCTACGGGCTGGCTCTTCCCAAGGGCAACGGCATGGCCACCCCAGTGCAGGGAGCGGTGAACCTTCTGATCTCCAACGGCGTCTACACCAAGATCCTGACCAAGTGGGGCGTGCAGGCCGGTGCGGTGACCAGCTCGGTGATCAACGGCGCCACCAGCTAGTTCCCCCGACCTTCCCCGACCACCCGAGCCATGAGCGAGCCGCCGGGGTCCGGGCCGCCCAGGGCGACAGGCTCGGCACCGACCGTGGTCCCTGTGCGCCACCCGTGGCGCTGGGTGGCCAGCGCCGTGGTGCTGGTGGTGGTGGCCATGATGGTCAACACCCTGTTCTTCTCCCACGTCGAGCGGGGAGGGGTACGCGAGGGGCGCTTCCAATGGGGCGTGGTGGGGAAGTACCTCTTCTACCACCCGATCCTCCGTGGCATCGGTGTCACCTTGGAGCTCACGGTCATCGCCATGGCCGCGGGCATCTCCATCGGAGTGGTACTGGCGGTAATGCGCCTGTCCCCCAACCGGCTGCTGTCCGGATCGGCCTGGATCTACATCTGGTTCTTCCGGGGGACGCCGGTGCTCGTCCAGCTCTTCTTCTGGTACGTGGGGATCACCTACCTCTATCCCCATCTGTCCTTCGGGATCCCGTTCGGCCCCGACTTCGTCACCGTCAACGCCAACGTGCTGGTGACCTCCTTCGTGGCCGGTGCCTTGGGCCTCAGCCTGAACGAGGGCGCCTATATGGCCGAGATCGTCCGGGCCGGGATCATCTCGGTCGACGAGGGCCAGACCGAGGCCGCCCAGTCGCTCGGGATGTCGAGGCGCCAGACCCTCCGGCTCATCGTCCTGCCCCAGGCCATGCGGGTCATCATCCCGCCGACCGGCAACGAGACCATCTCCATGCTCAAGACCACATCGCTGGTCTACGTGATCGCGGTGACCGAGCTCTTCACCGCCACCCAGAACGTGTCCAACGCCAACTACGAGACGGTCCCACTGCTGCTGGTGGCCAGCATCTGGTATCTGTTCTTCACCTCGATCCTCACCGTCGGGCAGTACTACGTCGAGCGTCACTACGCCCGCGGCTCGCTCCGGGCGCTTCCGCCCACTCCCCTCCAGCGACTGCGGCAGTCACTCTTCCATCTGCGCGCCGAGCCGGTCCCCCCGCTCGCCGTGGCCCCCTGGGTGGCACCCCATGACTGAGCCGATGGTCGAGGCACGCCAGGTCTGCAAGTCCTTCGGTCGGACCGAGGTCCTGAAGGGCATCGACCTGACGGTCAACCGGGGCGAGGTCCTCTGCCTCATCGGCCCTTCCGGGTCGGGGAAGAGCACCTTCCTGCGCTGCATCAACCACCTCGAGAAGGTGGACAGCGGTGAGCTCTCGGTCGACGGCGAGCTGGTCGGGTACCGGCTGGACGGGGACAAGCTCTACGAGCTGCGTGACCGGGAGGTCTGTGGCAAGCGGGCCGAGATCGGCATGGTCTTCCAGCGGTTCAACCTCTTCCCCCACATGAGCGTGCTCGACAACGTGATGTCGGGCCCGGTCCGGGTGCGCCGCGAGTCGACTCCGGCCGCCCGGGAACGGGCCCACCGCCTGCTGGAGCGGGTCGGCCTGGCCGACAAGGTCTCGAGCTACCCCAACCAGCTCTCAGGAGGTCAGCAACAGCGGGTGGCCATCGCCCGGGCCCTGGCCATGGAGCCCAAGCTGATGCTCTTCGACGAGCCGACCTCCGCCCTCGACCCGGAGCTGGTGGGCGACGTGCTCGACGTCATGCGCGGCCTGGCCGACGACGGCATGACGATGATCGTGGTCACCCACGAGATGGGCTTCGCCCGGGAGGTCGGCGACACCGTGGTCTTCATGGACGGCGGGGTCGTGGTGGAGGCCGGCGACCCGGTGCAGGTACTCACCGACCCCCGCCACGAACGCACCCGGTCGTTCCTGTCCAAAGTCCTCTGAGCGGCTCCCACCCGCGGGCGGGCGCCAGCGGGTGAAGCGGCTCGGCGCCGCTCCCGACTGACGAGCGCACCCGGGTCACGAACCGTAGAAGTCCGGACCCAGGGTCGAGTTCCCGTTGGCACTCGGATCAGTGGTGTTGTTGGCCAGCACCGGAGCCACATTGGCGGCCCAGGTGTTCTCGATTCCCTGGGGAGGAGGGCTCACCCCCGCCCATCCACTGGAGTCCCACGTGTTGATGGTCATGCCCATCCAGTGGTTGCCCGAGAACGTGTTGGAAACCGCGCTTCCGGAGGCACTGGGGATGCTCAGGCCACCGGGAAGGGTGGCGCTGCCCGAGTAGGCGCCGCCGGCAAAGGCACCGATCTCGGCACCGCTGACCGTGTTCGAGAAGATGTCATTGTTCGTGCTGGCGTTGAAGTCGCTCCCGGGCCCACCGACAAAGAGACCGATCTGGCCACCGGTGATCGTGTTGCCCAGCGCTGAGGTCGAGCCCCCGATGGTGGCACCGACCGTACCGAGCAGCATGACGCCAGCCTGGGCGTTGTCCGTCAGGGTGTTGTGGGACACGTTGATGCTGGTGGCTGTGGCCGGGTCGGACACCCCGCAGTTGGGCCCGGCGCATCCGCTGTCGAGCACGATACCCTCACCGATCTCGAAGGCGCCCTGGGCCAATCCGACATCGGTGGCCGAGTTGACGTGGTTGCCGGAGATGCTCCAGGGGCCGAGGGTCTTGGCCGACAGCGGGTAGGCGGTGTAGTTCCCGAGTACATAAATGTTCTCGTCGTTGGATGTGATGGTGTTGCCGGTGACGCTGAGTGCGCCGGGGTTGATGATGAGCAGACCGGCGGCTCCGACCGGCGATGCGGTGTAGCTGTTGCCCGAGACCGACGAATCCGAGATGCTGGCCACCGCTCCCCAGATCTGGATTCCGTTCTGTCCGATCTGGTCGGTGGGCCCTACGCCCTGGATGGTCGAGTCCGAGATGTCGCACGTCGTATTCGGGTCGTCACAGGTGATCCCGTTCTTGTCGTAGGCCGGCGTGTAGGGGTTGAAGCGCACAACCGAACCTCGGACGTCCCGGTAGGGGACCGGCTGGTCCGACCCGTAGGTCACGCTCAGGGTCCTCTGGCCGACCTTCGTCGCCTGATAGGTGGTCCCACTGATGTTGACCGGGCCGCTGTGGAACGAACTGGCCAGGGCGGCGACGCCCACCAGTGCCGGCGTGGGGGTCCCCGCCGGCAGCGCGGAGGTCGTCCTCGTGCCGATCACCGGTGACAGTTCGTTGACATGGCTCATCGTCACCGTGGAGGTTCCCGCCGTCACCGCTCCGGCGCCGTCTCCGACCGTGTCGCTGGTCACATAGATCCCGAGGCCCCCTTGGCAGCCGAAGTCATTCGCCGGCATGTCGATGCCGGTCACGTCGACGTTGCTCATCGAGCCGGAGGCGTCGTGGAAGTAGACCCCGATGGGATCGAACGTGCAGCTGTCGAACGAATTGATGGCATTGGTCCCGTTCACCGTGAGGTCCTCGAGGGTGAATCCTCTGACCCCGTGGACGTCGACGTCGTACGTCTCCATGCTGGTGCTGTCAGTGTCGATGTCGGTCAGCGTCGGCGTGGTCGGGGGCCGAATGGTCGTGTCCGCCGCGCCGGCACCCTCGATGGTCAGATTGTCGAGCCTGGTCGAGGCCACCGTGACCTGTCCGGTGTAGGTGCCCTTGGCCAGATGGATTGTCCCTCCGCGTCCGACCACGGTGGCCTCGGCGATGGCCCGGGCGATGGTCCGGCACGGATGGGCCGCCACCAGACACGTGTTCGAGTTGCTGCCGGAGGGCGACAGATAGTAGTTGGGCCTCGGGTTCGACTGCGCCTGTGCGGCCTGCACACCCACGCCGAGGATACCGACGGCCACACCAGCCGCCACGATCGTCCTGGTGAACACCCGCATTGTCCGCGAATTCTTCATTTGGCTCTCCCGCCTTCTCGCTGTCGACCCGCCTGGCGGATGTACCCGAACGACTTCGGCCGCAACTCAACGACGAGTAGGGAAGCGTGAAGCAACACGGAAGCAGGCCCGCCAAGGGAATCCGCCGAAGGTTTACGTTAAAGCCGTGCCTTCCGCGAGGCCATAGTCATAATTGGGGATTGTTCATGCACGGTCGAGCGGGGCGCCCTGAGTAACCTCGTCGGAGAATGAGGACGAGCAGCGGAGCCAAACAGGGGTGGCCGGATGGCTGAGGGGCTGTCATCGGGCGATGTGGCCGGGGAGATCTCCCGACACAAGAAGCACTCCGCCGAACACGAGGAGAACGAGGACGGATCGGACACCGGCGATGGCACCCGGAGCCACGACCGGGTCCTGTCGATCATCGAGGCGGTCATGCTGGCGGTGGTCGCCCTCCTGGCCGCCTACACCGGGTACGCCTCGGCCAAATGGGCCACGGAGTCGTCGGTCCGCCTGGCGGGCGCGTCAGCCGCTCGGATCGAGGCCAACAACGCCTCTCTGGATGCGCTGGACACCCGTAACTTCGATTCGACCACCTTCAACACCTGGTTCACCGCCTACGTGGCCCAGGACACCACCGCAGAGGCGGTGGCGGTGCGGCGCTTCCGCCCGGCGTTCAAGGTCGCCTTCGATGCCTGGCTGGCCACCGATCCCTTCACCAATGCCAGTGCGCCTCCCGGGCCCACCTACATGCCCCAGTACAAGCAGCCCGAACTGGCCAGCTCGGTGGCCCTGAACACGAAGGCCACCGATGAATACACCCTCGGCGTCCAGGCCGGAGCCAACTCGGACAACTACGTCCGGGACACCATCTATCTGGCCACCATCCTGTTCCTGATCGGGATCAGCGGCCACTTCCGATTCTTCCGCATCCGGGTGGGGCTCGTGATCCTGGGCGGATTGATGATGACCGTGGCCGTCATCCAGATTGCGACCTCCCCGCCCATCCCGTAAGCAAAAAGGCGACTTCGGATGATCGGCGGCGACGCTTCGCCGGAAGGTCCGATCAGAACCGCTGAAACTCCGGCGCGGTATGGAAGAATGCCGACATGTCCCGCGTCGTGTTGGTGCACTGCGCTGACACCGATCCGTGGGGGGCGTCCTCCATCACGTGGCGGTGCTTCCGTGCTGCCCCGGGATCATCACCGGGCCAGATCGATGTCAGCGGCGACACAGCCGCAGCGAACGAGACGGTGTCGGCTCACTGAGTCGATTCGCGCCCCCCGACCGTCATGCCCGTGAAGCCCGGCAACCAGCCAAACCCACATCCTCGTCGAAGGCTGAACTTTCAACGAGCGGTCATCGCCATCGTGGTTGTGGTCGGATTCATCCTGGTTCTGTCCCGGACGTCGGCGTCCGGTCACCAGATCCAAAGCACGAACTTCAGCGGCCGCACAGCTTCCGATGTGGGGACCCGGGCGGACATCGCCTTGAGGTGCCCATGGCTCGAGGCGGGGATCAACGAGGCCCTGTCCCCCTCGGCCCTCGCCCAACTCGTGCTCGACCGGATGACCGTGGCCGAGAAGCTCGATGAGGTGGTCCTCTACAGCGCAGGTCCCTACGAGAACCTCAACACGGGGGTCGCCCGCCTGTGCATCCCATCCCTCGCCGTCCAGGACGGACCGCAGGGAGTGGGCTACGGCGCCCTGAACGTCACCCAACTTCCGGCCCCGTTGAATGTGGCCGCCACCTTCAACACGTCGATTGCCTCGGCGTATGGGCAGGTCGAGGGGGCCGAATCCCTGGCCAAGGGGTACGACACGGCGCAGGGACCGACCCTCAATATCGACCGCGTACCTGAAAGTGGGCGGACCTACGAGGGATTCGGCGAGGACCCGGTGCTGGCCTCGGCGATGGGAGTGGCCAATATCGAAGGGATCCAGTCGACGGGGTCGATGGCCATGGCCAAAGAGTTTGCCGTCTACAGCCAGGAGACCGACAGGGGTGTGCTGAACGAGGAGGTATCCCAGCGCGCCATCCAAGAGCTGTACCTCCCTCCGTTCAAGGCAGCCGTCACCCAGGCGCACGTCGCAACCATCATGTGTGCCTATCCCCGTCTCAACGGCACGTTCCAGTGCCAGCAGCCCGGGTTGCTGGCACTGCTCAGTCAGTGGGGGTTCGATGGTTTCGTCCGATCGGACCTCGGGGCCGTGCACGATCCCGTCGCCGCGCTCTCGGCGGGCACCGATCTGATCAAGCCGGAGAGTGCCGCCGATCTGACCTCGCTGGTCCAGCAGCACCTCCTTCCCATGGCCGCCGTCAATGCCGCGGTGACCAAGGTGCTCACCCAGATGTTCGCCCATGGCCTCATCGGGGGGGACCGCCCGGTCGGATCCCCCGGGAACACGGTGAACACCCCGGCGCACACCGCCATCGCCCTCCGGACCGCGGAGAGCTCGGCCGTTCTCCTGAAAGACGACGACTCGGTACTCCCGTTGTCGAGTGACCGGCCGGGGAGCGTGGCCATCATCGGAGCCGACGCCAGCTCCTATCCGGTCACCACGGGATTCGGAAGCTCGTGGGTGGTTGCCCCCTTCACGTCCACACCCCTGTCCGCCATCGAGCACCGGGCCGGCCCCAGCACATCGGTCACCTACGCCAACGGTGGGAGCACGACGGGAAACCTTCCCCCGATCCCCGCCGATCTGTTGACCCCGGCGTCCGGCGTCGGGCACGGGCTCACGCTCACCCTGAGCCGGACCGATTCCGACTCGGGCCCCCTCGTCCTCAAAGGCGTCGAGCCCACCCCCGATCTCACCATCAGCCCGCACCCGGTCATCGCCGGCCCGCCGCCCTTGGCATCCACCGCGCCCGTCGACCAACGGCCCGCCGCCCAACGTCCGGCCGACCAGGGGATCGACAACGGGATTCTCGACCTGGGGCACCGACCGCACCAGACCACCTCGAACCTGGTGCTCCCCGCCGGGTGGACCAACATGACCGCGGTCTGGACGGGGACGCTGACCCCACGCCACAGCGGGCAGTACGTCCTCTCCCTTCAGGGGTCGGGCGGGGCCACCCTGACACTCGACGGGGTGCCGGCGGTATCCGATCCCCTCAGGCACGTCAGCGGGCGGTGGTCGCAGACCGTGCGCCTCACTGCCGGCCATCACTACCAGGTGAACCTGCACTGGCAGCCGTTCGACCATTTCACGCCGGCCGGGGTGCCTTCCCTCACCCCCGGCATCTTGACCCTCGGATTCAAGTACGTGACCCCGGACATCACGGCGGCCGTGGATGCGGCCCGCCAGGCCAAGGTGGCCGTGGTGTTCGCCGGAGACTTCAGCTCCGAGGCCTACGACCGGCCGTCACTCTCCCTTCCCAGCG
Organism: uncultured Acidimicrobiales bacterium; assembly: GCA_963713625.1. Taxonomy (GTDB): domain Bacteria; phylum Actinomycetota; class Acidimicrobiia; order Acidimicrobiales; family RAAP-2; genus Bog-756. The sequence continues at coordinate 741,495 of CAVQMN010000004.1, forward strand.
ACGAGGATGCCCTGATCTCGGCGGTGGCCGCGGTCAATCACCATACGGTGGTCGTGCTCAATACCGGTGGGCCCGTCCTCATGCCGTGGATCGACAAGGTGGCCGGGGTGGTCGAGGGCTGGTATCCGGGGGAGGTGGACGGCTCGGCCATCGCCGCCGTTCTCTACGGTGACGTCGACCCCTCGGGACGATTGCCGGTCACGTTCCCGGCGAGCCAGGCCCAGTCGCCGATCAACTCGTTGACCCAGTGGCCGGGCATCGGCCTCACCTCGGACTTCACCGAGGGTCTCGATGTCGGCTATCGCTACTACCACGCCACCGGGATCAGTCCCCTGTTCCCGTTCGGCTTCGGCCTGGCCTACACCCACTTCTCGCTCAGCCACCTCACGATCGCCCAGTCGACAGACAACGTGACCGTCAGTGTCGAGGTGACCAACGAAGGGTCGCGGTCGGGGACCGACGTGCCGCAGGCCTACCTCACCTATCCGGCGTCGGCCGGCGAGCCCCCGGCCCAACTGGTGGCCTTCTACCCGGTGACGCTGCAGCCGCACCAGACCAGGACGGTCGACCTCAATGTTCCCGCCTCGGCCTTCCAGGCCTACCTCGGTGGCAGCTGGACCACCGTCCCCGGCACCTATCAGCTGTCGGTGGGTGAATCTTCGTCCAATCTCCCGTTGTCGACCTCGCTGACCGCGCCCTGACCATGGCGTCGCCCTGGGAGATCACGCGGCACTAGTCGCCCTGGCCCCCGTGGCACGTCGTCGGCGCGGAAAAGAGCGGGGTCGGGTCCACGGGCTCCGTGGCCGGTGGACTGAGAACGACCCTGGCATCACGCGTCCACCTGTCCTCGCAGGCCAGCAGGGCCTTTCGCTCCGGGTTGGAGCTCGAGTTCTTGTCCCCGCCCATCCACAGATCGACATGCCCGGTGTTCACACCGCCGCACGGGTCGCACTGGTCCTCGTGGATGAAGTACTTCTTGAGGAAGGGCACGTAGATGATCTGACACCAGGGTCCGTTGAGGTCGATGGGCTCGGCGAAGGTGACGGGGTTCTTGTAGGTTCCCACTCCGCCTGCCGTCCGGTGGATGCAGGGGTGGGCGATCTGGCTGCTGGGTGGGGAGTTGTCCACCCAGCCGTAGAAGGTCGCCCAGTCGGTGACCGAACTGGTTCCGGGGGTGGCATGGCCGGCGGCGCCGGAGACGCCGGTGGTGAACATCATTCCCGCGGCGATGGCCAGACACAGCACGAACAATCCGGATCGGGACCAGATCCTCATGGGGCCTCCTCGAGTGGCCGAGTTGGGCGAGCACACGGCCCGCCACCAACCTACCGCCGCCGCACCCGAAGCGGTGAGGGCCTCAGCCGGTGGCCGCCATGCCCACCACCGGCTTGTCGAGGTGGTCACCACCCATGGAACCGGCGAAGCGGGCCCCGCCGAAGCTGAAGACACCCCCGTCGGCGGCCACCTCCCAATAGCCCCGGCCCCCGGAGGCGACGGCCATGCCGACTACCGACTGATCGAGGTGGATGCCGCCGGCAGAACCGGAGAAGCGGGCGGTGCCGAAGCTGAAGATGCCCCCGTCGGCGGCCACCAGCCAGTAGCCCTGCCCGTCGGGGGTCGAGGCCATGCCCACGATGGGCCGGTTGAGGTGGGCAGCTCCCATCGATCCGTGGAAGCGGGCGGTGCCGAAGCTGAAGATGCCCCCGTCGGCGGCCACCAGCCAGTAGCCCTGCCCGTCGGGGGTCGAGGCCATGCCCACGATGGGCCGGTTGAGGTGGGCAGCTCCCATCGATCCGTGGAAGCGGGCGGTGCCGAAGCTGAAGATGCCCCCGTCGGCGGCCACCAGCCAGTAGCCCTGCCCGTCGGGGGTCGAGGCCATGCCCACGATGGGCCGGTTGAGGTGGGCAGCTCCCATCGATCCGTGGAAGCGGGCGGTGCCGAAGCTGAAGATGCCCCCGTCGGCGGCCACCAGCCAGTAGCCCTGCCCGTCGGGGGTCGAGGCCATGCCCACGATGGGCCGGTTGAGGTGGGCAGCTCCCATCGATCCGTGGAAGCCGGCGGTGCCGAAGCTGAAGATGCCGCCGTCGGAAGCCACCTCCCAATAGCCCGTGGTCGGGGTCGGACCGCCCACGTAGGTGAAGTGGTCGTCCGGGGGGTTGGGCGCCGAGCTGCCCTGGGCGGTGGTCACCCCGACATCGACGGTCCCGGCCGTTGCCGACGGCGTGTCACAGGTGATCGTGGTGGCGTTCACCACGCTGAAAGCAGTGGTACAGGGCTGCCCACCGACGTGGGCGGCGGTGGCCCCGAGGAAGCCGGAGCCGGTGATGGTGATGGCGGTGCCACCGGCGGTGGTGCCGTGGTTCGGCGAGACCGCAGTGACCACGGGGGGCCCGACGTGGAAGACGTACGCAGCCCCCTTCTTCGAGTCGGTTTCGGGAGCGCCGACGAGGACGGTGGATGCGTCCGCCGACATGGCCGCCGAGGTGCCGAAGAGGTCACCGGCTCCGCCGCCGGAGTTGGTCAGGGTGGCAGCCGGCGACGAGGAAGAAGTCCACGACCCCTCACCCGTGACCTGGAACACGTAGGCCGCCCCGCGGTCGGAGGCGGCGAAGGCCGCGCCCACCAGGGCGGTGCTCCCATCCGCCGACATGGCGACGAGGAGGGTGGAGAAATCACTGGAGGGGCCGGCGGGGGTGGTGAGGGTGGCGGTGGGGGACGAGGAGGTCCACGAGCCCTCATCCGGGACGTGGAACACGGCCGCCTCGGGCGTGTTCGACTCGGCGCCGTAGTTGCCGATGAGGGCGGTGGTCCCATCCGCCGACACCGCCACCGAGACGCCGAAGAAGTCATCGGTTGTGGCGCCCGGTGAGGTCAGGGTGGCGGTGGGGGACGAGGACGAGGCCCATGACCTCTCGTCCGGGGTGTGGAACACGTAAGCCGACCCCGTCCCCTGGTCCACCCCGATGGCGCCGGCCAGGGCGGTCGTCCCGTCGCGCGACATGGCCACGGAGTAGCCGATGGCGCTATTGGCCGCGGCCGCGGAGTCGGTGAGGGTGGCGGTGGGCGACGAGGACGAAACCCACGAGCCCTCACCGGGGGCACGGAAGACGTAGACCGCCCCCTTGCCCGAACTGCTGGCGGATCCGGCGAGATCGACGGCGGGACCACCGACGGCGGCGGTGGTCCCGTCGGCCGACATCGCCATCGAAATGCCGAACTCGTCATAGGGTATGGCGCCGGGATCGGTCAGCGTGGCGGTGGGCGAGGAGGACGAGACCCAGGATCCCTCACCCCGGACATGGAACAGGTAGACGGCTCCGTTGTACGTATGGGCGCCGTACGCGCCGATCAGGGCGGTGGTCCCGTCGGCCGACATGGCCACGGAGAGCCCGAAGTAATCACCGGAGGCGTCGGTGGAGTTGGTCAGGGTGGCGAGTGGCGACGACGTGGAAGCCCAGGACCCGTCAGTCGACACGTGGAACACGTAGACCGCGCCTTTCCCCGAATCGACCTGGTCGGCGCCGACGAGGGCGGTGGTCCCGTCCGCCGACATGGCCACCGAGGTGCCGAAATAGTTATCGGATGCGATGGCGGAGTCGGTCAGGATGGCGGTGGGAGACGAAGAACTGGTCCAGGTGGGATCGATGTCGAGCGGATAGGCCGTCGTGCGGGCCACGTCGACCACGATCTGTACCGAACCGTGGAGGATCCGCAGCCTCGAGGTCACCACCGCACCCCGGGCATCCGTGGTCCTGAGGCCCCCGTAGACGAGAGACGTCGAGCTGGTCCCCGTCCGCTGGACCAGCGAGGTCCCATGGCCGGCGACGGCCCAGCCTGTGGCTGGACCCAGGTCGACGGCCAGCGCCCGGCCGGCCACGGCAGGTGCCCTGGCGATGTCGAAGCGCTGCTCGAGTCCGGCCGACGTCACCTGGTACGAGGTGGTCACCAGTCCCGCGCCTTGTACCAACGTGGTCCCTCCCCGCCCGTTCACGGCCAGCGAGCTCGACTCCACGCGCAGCGGCGTGAGCGGACCGGTGGCGGCGCCGACCGAGCGGGCCGAGAATGCTCCCGCCGGTCCCTTCTCTCCGAGATGCACCAGCAGCGAGCCGGTCGGCGAGATGGTGGCGGACACGGCCTGGCGGGGGGCGGACGCACGCCAGCCCGAGGTCGACCGGGTGATCCCCGACACCAGCGGCGCCGTACCCATGGCCATCGGACCGGGTCCCACCGCCCGGTGGATGGCCGCCTCGAGCCCGGTGGGGATGGCCTTCGTCGAGGCCAGCCCGGCCGCGGACGCAGATGGAGTGGGAGCGGGAGCCGCCGGCAACGACGACAGCCCGACCATGGGACCGACGAGCACCACCACCGCGAGAGCCGCACACGGGAGCGCCGTGATCCGCCGCGCCGACCGACGGCTCGCCGATTGAGCTCCGCCCACGTGGCGAGGAAGACCGATGGGGAGGCTGACAACATCCATGAGGGCTCCTGATCTCTTTCCGCGAGATTTGTGGGTCGATGCCGGCCCCAGGGACTCGGGGCGACGACCCCGGGACCACTTCAGGTTCCACGACCCTGCGTGCACCGGACTGCGCCGGATTGCCCGCGGCATCATCGACCTTCGCCGCGACCCTAAGGGACCGGCAAACTCTTGGCGGTGATACCCGCCGTCCAACCGGACGGCGGTGGCCGGAGGCTCCGGGGGTCAGCCTTCCGTGTGGAGGCCGTCGAGGATGGTGTCGAGCAGCCGCAGGCTCTGATCCTCGGACAGGGTGGCGCTCGTACACATGGGTCCGACCAGTTGCATGAGGTCGGCGCCGTTCACATCGGTGCGCATCACGCCGGCTCGTTGCGCCCGCCCGACGATGAGTTCCATGGCCTGCTGGACACGGTCCACCATGTCCGGTCTCAGCTCCGGATTCTTCTCGAAGGCCTCATGGAGCTCGTTGAGAAAGGTCCGCTTCCCTTGGGCGTACTGGACGAACGCCTTGAGGAAGGCCTCGGCCGCCGGCCATGGCTCGAGCTCGGCCGACACCCGCTCCGCGGTGTGGACGAGGTTGTCGACATCGGTGCGGTAGACGGCCTCGACGACGTCGATGCGATTGGGGAAGTGGCGATAGAGCGTGCCCACGCCTACACCCGCCCGGCGGGCGATGGCCTCCATGGAAGCACCTCCGCCCTCTTGGGCGAACACCTCCCGGGCGGCCTCGACCAGGCGTTCGTAGTTGCGACGGGCGTCGGCCCGCATGGGCCGAGCTGATGGCTCCGGCTCCGCCGGCGGTACAGCCGGCCCGGTGTCCACCTCGAGGTGCTGCCTGGCCACGTCAGTCAAACCTTTCTCACCCGCTGGGTTGCTAAACGGAGGCACCCTCCGTATAATAACCGGAGGAAGCTTCCGGTTATCAGAATACCATCGGAAAGGTCGTAGTCAATGCCCTCCAACCTCCTTCACGCGTCGCGTCCTCAAGCGGCCATGGCCCCCGGAGAGGGTCCACCGGGGATGCTCCGGCGCCACCTGGCCCACCCGTCTCTTCTCCTCTTCGTCATCCTCGCCGCCCAGCTGATGGTGGTGCTCGACACGACGATCGTCAACGTCGCCCTGCCCCACATCCAGGCGAGTCTGGGCTTTTCGGCCAGTGGCCTGTCCTGGGTGCTCAATATCTACATCCTGACCTTCGGTGGGCTCCTGCTCCTCGGAGCCCGAGCCGGCGACCTCCTCGGCCGACGTCGGGTGTTCCTCACCGGTATCGCCCTCTTCACCGTGAGCTCACTGGTCGGCGGCCTGGCCACCACCGGCGGGATGCTGCTCGGCGCCCGGGCCCTCCAAGGCATCGGGGCGGCCCTGGCGGCCCCCTCCGCCCTCTCCCTTCTGACCACCGCTTTCGCCGAAGGGCAGGCCCGGGTCCGGGCCATCGGTCTCTACACCACCGTCTCGGCCGCCGGCGGAGCGACGGGTCTCGTGGCCGGAGGGCTCCTCACCGATCTCGTGTCCTGGCGGTGGGTGATGTTCGTGAACGTCCCCATCGGGCTCGTGGTCTGGCTGCTCGGGCGGCTGGTGATCGCCGAGACACCCGTCTATCGGGGTCAGTTCGATGTCATCGGTGCCGTGTCCTCGACCCTGGGCATGACGGGGATCGTCTTCGGTCTGGTCGAGGCAGGGTCGAATGGCTGGAGCAGTCCGTCGGCCGTCGGCTCCCTCGTCGGGGGCCTGGCCCTGCTGGGCCTCTTCGTGCACAACGAAAGCCGGGTGGACGAACCGATCCTTCCCTTGCGGCTCATCACCCATGCCACCCGGAGCTCGGCCAATGGCGCCCGTGGTCTGCTCTACGCCGGCATGTACGGGCTGTTCTTCTTCTTGTCCCAGTTCTTCCAGGACGTGCAGCGGTTCTCCCCACTGGTCGCCGGCGTCGCCTTCCTGCCCATGCCGGTCGCGGTCTTCCTGGCCTCCCAGTTGACCGGTCGTGTCCTGGTCCGGCGGTTCCCCCAGAAAATCGTGATGATGACCGGCGCCACCACCGTCACCCTGGGTCTCCTGCTCGCGACCCGCATCCAACCGGCAACGACCTATGCCCAGATTCTGGTGTCCATGGTGCTCGTGGGCGCCGGCATGGGTATCGCCTTCGTCAGCCTCACGTCGGCGTCCCTGGCCGAGGTGGCACCAGGCGATGCCGGAGCCGCATCCGGACTCGTCAATGTCTCCCAGCAACTGGGCGGAGCGTTGGGCCTCGCCGTGCTCGTCACCGTCTTCGACTCGGTCACCAGCCATGCCCGGTTGGGCATCCACCACCTCGCCGGTGCCGCGACCGTCGCTCACGTCAATGCCACCCTCGTCAAAGGTCTGGACGACGTCTTCGGGCTGGCCGCCCTGTTCAGTCTGGGCGCGTTGGTCGTGGTGGCTCTGGGTATCCGTCAGGCGCACCAGCCGGTGGCGTCAGTGGACCTCGACGGCGACGCCACCGATCAGGCCCCACTGGTGCTCGAAGAGGTGGGGTAGGCCCACGGGCCGCGGCCGACCGGGAGACCGGGCCCTATCAATAGAAGTTCATTTCTGGTAATATATATCTATGGTTTACTCTCGCGACAAGGAAATAGACGTGGTCCGGCGGCAACTCGACACCCTCGGCGCCCTGCGCTCGACGACCGGACTCACGTCCGGGGAACTGGTCCGCTACCGGGAGCTGTGCGTCAACGAGCAGAGCATGCTCAGGGCGGCACGCCCCTGATCAGGAATACCGGAACCGTGGACGGACGCCCTTGGTCAGAGGGGTAGAACCCAAGGGCGACACGTCGGAGCGGGAGGATGGCGGTTCCCGCTCTACGAGATGGCTCGCGATCTGTACCCACTCGACCCACGTTTAATCCTGTTTTTTCTCCTGGTTCTCGTCGGCCTCGATCTGGCCACCGGAAACAGCCCGGGGTCAGGCCCCGGACTCGATGACCTGGAGAAAGGTCACGATGTTGCCCTCGGGATCGACGAACGGGGCCTTCCGGCCGGCGCCCGGCACCGCCTCGATCACCGGGCGCTCGAAGCCTCTGCCCGTCATCTCGCTGATCGACCGGTCGAGGTCAGGCACTGCCACGGCCACCAGCCCATGCCCGGCACGAACCCGGTCCTGGACGAGGTAGAGCCACCCGCCGTCGCAGATCTGCCACATGACCTCGTCGTCGCTGGCGATGAGATCGGCCGGTCGCCCGAACAGAGCCTCATACCAAGGCTGGGCCGTCTCCAAGTCGGCTGTGGCAACTCCTGAGAAGAGCGGTCCCGCAGGCACTGGCCCAGGATGCCAGATGCGAACCCGGGGCGGTTGTCCGAGCCGGGGAGTACTCCCGGGGAATGGCGGGGGCGATACCGGGCCGCAGCTCGCTGGAGAGGGGCCGGATGAAGGCGGTTCGGGGTTACCGGCTGAGTTCGCCCATCTGGGGTTCGAGACGGAAGCGAGTGGCGCCGGCGGCGGCGGGCGCCGCCACCGGGTCGGGACCCCGCACTTCGGCGATCCGCCACCACCACGAGATCCGCCTCTCCAGGTAGTGGTCGACGCTCACGCGGCTGGCCCCGGCGTAGTAGCAGAGCGTGAGCAGCCCGACAGACACCACCGAATAGATGATCCCCGTGCCGATGTCGGTGGATCCCTGGACGTAGGGACCACCGAATCCTTCGGCGATGGCCCAGATCCCGAGACCGTAGGCCGCCGACGCGATGTAGGTCACCTTGCGCGCCAATCCGAGGATGATGGCCAGGGCCAAAAGCGTCTCGACCACCGCGACCAGATAGGCAAAGACCGTGGGCCGTGGTTGCTGGAGCTTGACCCAGAAATCGAACCACCACCGCAGCCATCCGGGCTGGCCCTGGGCTACACCGGTGGCCGCGGCCACATAGGTGGAGCGGAACCCGGGCAACCACTTGAGCATCGCGTCGATCATCCAGATCAAACCAAAGCCGATGCGCAGAACGTCTTGCGGCCACGATCGCAGAGGTGGAGTGTGCGCGCCCCCTGGAGATGTTGCCATGGTGGGTCCTTTCGTCGGGACGGGATCGGTGGAGACCACCACCGACACCTGTAACTACGTGCGGCCCGTCCCGACCGTTCATCGGTTCCGTCGGACATCCGACGTCGGGCCTCACCCCACCCTCTCCATGACCCGCGCCGGGCGAGGCCATGATCAGGACCACCCCCGGCTCCGCCTACCGCATGATCTCCACCAGCAGCACCCAGGCGTTGATCGAAGTCGCCACAAACGCGAGGACGATTGCCGCCAGGATCCAGTAGAGACCTCCTCCCGCGCCGGCCATCAGGGTCACTCCCCCGCCGATGAAGGCGAGGCACGGGAGGAGCAGCAACGAGAGGTGTTCGACGATCCACGATTTCGGCTCGTCAGGGGCGCCGGCTCGACGGGTGACCCAGATCGCCTGCGCGGCGACGACGGCTCCGACGGCCACGATCTCGATGCCCAGCGCGTCCGTGCTCTGTCCCGGAGCCAGCGCGAAGGCGGACACGACCAGCGCGCAGAGAAGGGTGCCGAGCGTCCCGGCCGCTCGCCCCGGCAGTTGTGGGAACTTGAGAATCTGCTCCAGGTTGATGGAGATGGCGACGAACAACAGCCCGGTCAGCGCAGCCGATGCGCCGATGGTCCCCACGAAGAAGTCGTGCCATTCCAGGGGGGAGTATGCGGCCATCGACCCAGCTTTCCACTTCCCCGACCTCGGACGAGGCGAACACGGTGGCGTTCCCGCTCACCGCTTTCCGTCACTCGGAACGACAAAACCTCTAAAGACCCTCCGCCGGCCGGACGATGGATGAAAAATGCCCAGGCTCCGATCTTCCCGCCGTCGAACAGTCGCCCAAGGTGGCGTCGTACTCCTCGTCAGCGCCGTCGTGGCCGTCACCATGGTGCCGAGCGCCCGAGCGGCCGATCCGTCAGGGTGGAACATCATCCCGAGCGTCAATACCAGTACCCAGGTAAGCAATATTCTTCTCGGGACGGCATGCACGAACTCCTGGAACTGCTGGGCCGTGGGGGGTTCGGTTCCCAACATCAACAGCAACAACGCGGCACCCTCGGCCATGGCCCAGCACTGGAACGGGTCATCGTGGTCGGAAGGTCCCAGTGTCATCCCGGCCGGCTCGAAACTGTCCCTCCTCTGGAACGTCACCTGCGTCAACGCCGCCGATTGCTGGGCGGTGGGGGCCCAGATGGCGGACACCGACTCCGACAAGGTTCCCGTCCCGCTGGCCGAACACTGGAACGGCTCGGTGTGGTCGGTCGTCCCGCTGCCGAGCACCTTCGGGATCCTGTTCTCGGTCACCTGCACCGGAGCGTCGGACTGCTGGGCCGCCGGCACCACCGTGTCCGACGACAACCAATCCAATCCGCTCAACGGGTTCGTCGACCATTGGAACGGGTCTTCGTGGTCACCGGTCCCGACCGTTCCCTCCGGCCAGAAGTTCGACCAGTTCAACTCGGTCACCTGCTCCAGTGCGTCGGACTGCTGGGCCGTCGGCTTTGCCGGCCCCAACCAGCTCCAGAACAACTTCCTGCCCAACGTCGCCCCCAATGTCGCCGGTGCGCAGGCCTTCATCGAACATTGGAACGGTGCCGACTGGAACATCGTGCCCGCCCCGGCTGCCACTGCTCCCGACGGGACCTATCTCGCCGATGTGACGTGCAGTAGCCCGTCGGAGTGCCTGGCCGTGGGCGCAACCATGGGCGCCGACGGCAATCCCTCGACCACCCTGGTTGACCGATGGAACGGCGCTGACTGGTCGACGTCACCCAGTCCCAACCCGGACAACCCAGCGGACGTCCTGACCGACGTCACCTGCCTGGGAACGTCGGACTGCTGGGCGGTGGGAGCATCGGGGGTCCATTCCGGGCCGAACAGCAACGGGATCCAGCCCAACCCCTTCGTCGAGCGCTGGAACGGCTCGACGTGGTCGGTCGACCCGAGTCCGAACGTGACGGCCTTCGGCTACCTGGCCAGCGTGTCGTGCATCGTCAGAAATGGATGCTTCGCCGCCGGTTTTGCCGCCACCGATTCCAATGAAGGTCTCACCCTGCAGACACTGGTGGAACAGATGCTCCTCCCCACCTCCGCCAACCAAAGTCTGCAGATGGTCGGTTCCGACGGGGGAGTCTTCAGCCTGGGCAACGCCCACTACCTCGGTTCCATGGGCGGAAGTCATCTCAACGCCCCCATCGTCGGCATGGCGTCCACTCCCGACGACGCCGGCTACTGGCTGGTGGCCGCCGACGGTGGCATCTTCTCCTTCGGTGATGCCATGTTCTACGGGTCCACCGGATCGATCGTCCTCAACGAACCCATCGTCGGGATGGCGTCCACCCCCGACGGCGCCGGGTACTGGATGGTGGCCAGGGACGGCGGCGTGTTCGCTTTCGGCGATGCCACGTTCTACGGATCGATGGGGGCGAGCCACCTCAACGCGCCGATCGTGGGCATGGCCGCGACGCCTGACGGCCACGGGTACTGGCTGGTGGCCAGTGACGGCGGCATCTTCTCCTTCGGTGATGCCGATTTCCACGGGTCGATGGGTGGCACCCCTCTCGATGCTCCCATCGTGGGCATGGCCTCGACGCCCGACGGCGGCGGCTACTGGATGGTGGCCAGTGACGGCGGCATCTTCTCGCTGGGCGACGCCGACTACTACGGCTCGGTTCCGGGCCAAGGCATCCATGCCCAGGTACCGGTCGGTGCCATGCTCTCCACCCCCGACGGTCGGGGCTACTGGCTGGTGGGACAAGACGGAGCTGTCTACGCCTACGGCGATGCCGAGTTCCTCGGTTCGCTGGTCGGGATGGGCTTGTCCGGTGCCGTCGTCGGGGTGGCCGCGTAGCGCCCACTCGAAGGTACAGGGGGGCTCCCCCCAACCAGGATTCGGCCTAATGTCGGTACGGCCACCGCCCGGCCGGGCCTTGGCTGCGGGGGGCTGACCTGGGGAGGACCTGGTGAACCTGAACCGACGGCAGTTCCTGGGCGGTGGCCTGGCCGGCGCCTCGATGGTGCTCGCCGCCTGCGGCAGCCAGTCGTCCACCTCGACCACCACGACGTCGACGACACCCAAATCGAAAGTCATCAGACAGCCGGGCTCCCTCCCCCGGCCCGATCTGGCCGCGGGAACCGACACGGTGCCCGAGATCGAGCACATCGTGGTGGTCATGATGGAGAACCACTCGTTCGACAACATCCTCGGCCTCATCGGGAGAGGCGACGGATTCACCGTCGGCCCGGACGGCACCCCCACCGCCAAGAACCCGGACGGGAACGGGAACGACGTCCACGCCTTCCACATGCCCACCGAATGCCAGACCACGGGCGTCCGGAATGACTGGACGGCGGCCCACGAAGCGTTCGACGGTGGGACCCTCCAGGGGTTCGTCACCAGTTCGACCCCGGAGGCCATGGGCTACTTCACCAAGGACGACCTCCCGTTCACCTGCGGGATGGCCGGTGTCTTCCCTATCGCCGACCGTTACTTCTGCTCGGCCATGGCCCAAACCGACCCCAACCGGCGGTACCTCATCTCCGGCACCTCGCTCGGGCTCATCAACGACAGCTTCCCGGTCAACCTGCCGCCCAACGGCGTGATCTACGAGCAGTTCGACAAGCACGGGATCACCTGGAAGGACTACTACTCCAACGCGCCGACCCTCGGGGTGTACCTCCCCTATCTGGAGGAGGGGAATCCCCTCTCCAAAGGGGTGACGAAGATCGACCAGTTCTTCGTCGACGCCGCGGCCGGGAATCTCCCGTCCTACTGCCTGGTCGAGCCCAACTACGACGACTCCTCGGAGGAGGACCCCCAGGACATCCAGTTCGGGGACCAGTTCATGGGCCAGGTCGTGAACGCGGTCATGTCCAGCCCCAACTGGCCCAAGACCATGCTCATCTGGACCTACGACGAGCACGGCGGCTACTACGACCACGTTCCACCACCCGCGGCCATCCCACCCGACGACATCCCTCCCGACCTGCAGCCGGGTGATCCACCGGGAACGTTCGACCAGTACGGGTTCAGGGTCCCCGCCGGGGTGGTCAGCCCCTACGCCCGGAAGGACTTCGTCTCCCACACCGTCTACGACCACACCTCGATCCTCAAGACGGTCGAGGAGAAGTGGAACCTGCCCGCCCTCACCCGTCGCGATGCCAACGCCGCCAGCCTCTTCGACATGGTGGACGTGAAATCCAAGCCGGCGTTCCTGACACCACCGAAGCTCCCGGCCGCCGCCAACCCGACGGCGAAGGAGGGGTGCCTGACCACCGGCCCCGGCACCATTCCACCGCCGTCCGCCGTCACCAAGGCCTGACCGGGACCACTTCGACCGGTGCGTCACCAGACCGGGGCTTTCGACAACCGTTCGTGGCCCCCGGTCGGGTGGCGCACGGGGCACTAATCTCGTGCCGTGACCGACCGGACAGAGGAAGCACTGGCCACCTACCGTCGGATGGTGGCCACCCGGGACCGGATCGAGGAAGGCGAGCTCCCCTGGTCGGCCCTGGCTTCCTACTTCACCGAGGACGCCGTCTACATCGATTCGACCTGGGGACGGTTCGACGGCCTGCCGGCCATCACCCAGTTCATGGCGGACAGCATGGCCGGGCTCGACGACTGGCGCTTTCCCGAAGAGTGGACCATGGCCGACGGGGACCGGGTCGTGAGCATGTGGTGGAACCAGCTCCCCGGGACGCGGGCGGATGGTTCGACGTACCGCGTCGCCGGCATCTCCGTTCTGCGCTATGCGGGCGACAGCAAGTTCGACTACGAGTACGACGTCTTCAACATGAAGCAGATCCTGGAAGTCATCGCCGAGAGTGGCTGGAGGCCGACAGGGCCGATGAACGCGCCGCCGAGTCCTCCGAACCGCGACGCCACCCCGCCACCTCGTGCCGAGGCCGGATGATCAGGTCGCCGGCCTCGGCCGCTGACGGTGTCATCCGCACCACCATCGAGCACTACCAGGCCACCTTCAACGCCGGCGACAGGGACGGCTGGCTGTCGCTGTTCGCCGACGACGCCGAGCTCGAGGATCCTGCGGGGTCGCCGGCGCGAACCGGCCCGGACGGCCTCGCCGCCTTTTGGGACCAGATCCACGACGGCGTCCGGCCCGGTGCCCGGCGGACGGTCCGTATGGTCCAGGGCCCGGTGGTGTGCGGACTCGAGGCGGCGTGGGCGTTCGAGCTCCGCCTCGCCGCCGACGGACAGACCGTGGTGGTCGACATCATCGACCAGGCGGCCTTCACCGGCGAGGGGCTGATCCGCAGGCTGCGGGCCTTCTGGAGCGAAGCCACCATCCGGGTCGAGCCCGTGTCCCCGCCTGAATAGTCCCCGCACCTCAACTCCGGGACTTATCGCGTTCTTAACGGTTTCAAGCCTTCTCTTTAGGGAACAGTGCTCAACTGTCCCTGCGCCCGCGACCGACAGGCCTCGCCCGCGCCCCCAGTGGCGTTGGGCAGGTAGCCGATCGGCCAGCGATCGGTTCGTTCACGAATCGGCCGTGGCGCTCGCCATGTGATTCATGACGTCGGTGGATCCTGGAGAAAGACCCCGGTCGCGGTTATCGGAGCGGCGCCGGGGGTAGGTCAAGACGGGGCCGTTCAACTGCCATCGGTCTGGCCGTCATTGTCTGGTCCCAATTTTCTTGATGGAAGGAAGCACTGTGCCGGTCGAAAAATTCGAGATCGTCGTTCGCGGGAGGCTCAGCCCCACCCTGGTGACCGCTCTGGATGGCTTCGATGTCAGCCACTGCACCGACGGGCTGACCCATCTCGTGGGGCCCATCCCCGACCAGACCAGGCTGCACAGTTTGTTCCGCCTGCTGAGCGACCTCAACATCGAGCTGGTGTCCGTCAACCCCGCGGGTGAGGTCGTCGCCGACTGACGCGGACTGTCCGACAGGAAGTCAGGCCGTCAGATTCCGGACTGGACGGTGATCCGCCCATCGGCCGCCGCTTTCTTCAGGGCGTCGTAGTCGCGCTGGTTCTGGTCGGCGTAGGCCTCGGAGAACGAGGCGATGGCGTTGTCGAACGACTTCCCCGACCCGAGGTAGGCGGCGATGGCCATGCGGTCGCCCGACCGGGCGTGGGCCCGGGCCAGCGTCCATCCGCACAGCCGCCCGTAGACCGCCATGGACGGAGGGGTCATCTGCTCGGTGTCGGCTGATCCCTTCCAATCCCGCAGTTGGCGGATGTAGAAGTCCCGTGGCACCCCGTCGAGGCCTTCGACCTGGTCCCAACCGAGGAAGATGTCGCTCGATGCCTGCATCAGGTGCTGTCCGGCCACGACCCGCTCGCCCTGGTTGGTGTAGCGGGACTCCCCCACGAACTCGGCCAGGACCGAAGCCTGCGCTTCTTTGGCCTGGAGGAGCAGCGGGTCCGTCCCGTCACTCCCCACCATCAAGATGACCCAGGCCCGGGTGCCCACGCTGCCCACCCCCACCACCTTGCGGGCGATGCTGACGAAACGGAACTGCTTCAGCAGATGTCGACGGTCGCTCTGGAGGGTGTGCCGGTAGCTGCGCAGCAGCTCGTGCATGCTCTCGGTCAGGAGGGCACCCCGGGCTTCCGATACCAGCTCGTCGATGGGGACCAGGAGCGGAGGATCGCTCACGAACCGGATCTCCCCGTCGACCACCTGGGTGAGCTTGTCCAGCGCCTGCATGCTGTCCCGCGTCCGGGCTTTGGCCAACGCCTTTTCTGCTCGGGTCTTGGCCTTGGACATCGGCTTGTCGGCGGACTTCTTCCCGGTCAGCCCGAGCTCGCCCCCGAGGTCGGCGAGCACCCGCTCGATATCCATGCGGGCGTACCACACGTCGAGGTCTTTCATGGTGGCCAACTTGGCCATCTCGGTGCGGTAGCCGGCCACCGCGTCGAGCACCACGTCGGCCCGCTCCCGGTCGGAGAAGCCGCGGTCGCGCCCGGCGATGGCCAGGCTCGCCGTCAGCCGCTTCACGTCCCACTCCCACGGGCCGGGCAGTGTCTCGTCGAAGTCGTTGACGTCGAAGACCAGCGTGCGCTCGGCCGAGGCGAAGACACCGAAGTTGCTCAGATGGGCGTCGCCGCAGGCCTGGACGTCGAGGCCGGATCGCGGCGTGGTGGCCAGATCGGAGGCCATGATCAGCGCCGCCCCCCGGTAGAAGGTGAAGGGGGAGACCAGCATCCGGCCGTAGCGGATGGGCACCAGCTCCTGAACCCGCGATGCCGCCTGACTCTCGAGCAGGGCCACGGGATCGGGCCGGGTCGGGGACGCCTCCCACCCTTCGTGATCGGACCGCGCCACCCTGGCCCGGGCCGCCTTGCCCCGTGCGACCCGCTCCTCGGTGGTCAGGTGCTCGATGGGGGCTTCGGGGGCCGGAGAGCCGGCCGCTCCGGACGGTGTCTTGGTGGCCATGTCCCCACGGTCGCGCCGTTCCCGTCTGCCGACATCACCCTCTTCGGGGGATTTCACCGTGTGACAAGGCGTGCCCTCTCCTCGAGGCCCCTCCCTCGGGCGTCAGTCGCCGGCCCCGGCCACCTCGACCGGTGCCGGCCCGGGCGCGTCGCCCTCCCCCGGAGCGGTGCCCGGGCCCGCGCTGGGTCCGACGATCCGCTTTCGGAACACGTACAGGCTCCACCCCTGATAGACGAGGACCACCGGGAAGAAGATCACCGCCACCACGGTCATGACCTTGAGTGTGTACGAGGGGCTGGCCGAGTTGGCGACGGTGAGGTTGTAGGCCGTGTTGGTCGACGACACCATCACCCGGGGGAAGAGCTCGAAGAAGATCGAACCCACCACGCTGCCCATCGCCGTGGCTGCGGCCGCGAACGCCCATCCCTCGGAGTAGGACTCGGCGAACATGGCCGCGCCGACGACGGCCACGAGGGCCAGGACCTGAAACGGATTGGGAAGGAAGCCCACGCCCAGACCCACATGGATCCAGGTCAGCCAGCCCAGGGTCACCACCGCGGCCAACCAGCCGAGACGAGTGGACAGTTTGGCCACCCGGTCGTGGAGGGGGCCCTCCGTCTTCAGGGTCAAGAAGACCGCCCCGAGGAAGAGGGACAGTGCGGTGAGCGTGACCCCGGTGAAGAGCCCGAAGGGAACCAGCAGGCCGAAGAAGGTGCCGGTGTAGTTGTGGGCGGAATCGATGGGCAGCCCGTGGAGCAGATCACCCAGGGCCGTCCCCAGCAGCAGGGGAATGAGCAGGCTGCCGATGGTCAGTGACCAGCGCCAGGTCGACCGCCACCGGGGGTTGTCGATCTTGCGGTGGTACTCGAAGGACACGCCTCGCACGATGAGGGCCACCAGGACCACCAACAGCGCCAGATAGAAGGTGGAGAACATGGTGGCGTACCAGCCGGGGAAGGCGGCGAAAATGGCCGCTCCGGCCACGATCAGCCACACCTCGTTCCCGTCCCACGTCGGCCCGATGGTGTTGACGGCGACGCGCCGTTCGGCATCATCGTGGCCGACGAACGAGTGCAGCATGCCCACGCCGAAGTCGAACCCCTCGAGCACGAAGAACCCGACCCAGAAGACGGCGACGATTACGTACCAGATGTTGTTGAGATGCACCATTGTCGTCTCCTAGTAGATGAGGGCCGGGATCCGGCCTTCGTTGGCGTCCTCTGACGAACCGCCGTCGAACGGGCCGGCGCCGTCACCGTCGTCACCGCCCCCCTCATCGTCCGGTTCGAGCTCTTTTCGGCCGTAGTGGATCATCAGGTAGGTGCCGGCCACCCCGAGCGCGGCGTACAGGAGGACGAAGACGGTCAGGCTGATCCAGATGTCGGTGGCCGTCACCGAGGGCGAGGAGGCTTGCGACGTCTTCATCAGGCCCTGGACGATCCAGGGTTGGCGGCCGCTCTCGGTCAGCAACCACCCGGCGGTGTTCATGAGGAACGGGGTGAGGGCGAACCAGGGGGCGATCAGGAGGAACCACTTGGCCTTGGCCAGGGTCTTTCGACGGATCAACCACAGCCCCCACAGGGCGAACAGGGCGACGACCGCGGCCAGATAGGCCATCACCCGCATCCCCCAGTACTGGATGAAGACGTTGGGGATGTAGTTGCCCGGTCCGTACTCCTTCACGTACTGGGCCTGCAGGTTGTTCATCCCCTGGACCTCGCCGTCGACGTGATTGGTGGCCAGGATGGAAAGCAGGTCGGGGATCTCGATGATCTTGGTGGGGGTGGGGTCGTCGTTGCCTCCCCCGGTCTGGAAGGCGGAGAACGAGCAGTGGCTCGGGCAGGTGTTCCACAGGGCCTCGGCGGCGGCGATCTTCATGGGCTGGTACTTGCCCTCGACCACACCGAGCTCGCTGCCGATGAACATGTTGAGGAACACGGCCGGGGCGAGGACGGCCAGTGAGATGACCGCGGTCCTCCGGAAGGCTTCGATCGAGTTCTTCCGTCGGAGGTGCCAGGCCGAGAAGGCCAACATGATGATGGCTCCGGTCACCAGGGAGGCCAGGATCACATGGGGGTAGGCCCAGAGGAACACCGGGTTGGTGAACAGGGCCCAGATATCGGTGAGCTGGGGCTGGTGCTGGGCGTTCATCACGTATCCGACCGGGTGCTGCATCCACGAGTTGGCCACCATGATGAACAGGGCCGACACCATCGAGGACGCGGCCACCAGCCAGATGCAGGCCAGGTGCACCTTCTTCGACAGGCGCTCCCAGCCGAATATCCACAGGCCCAGAAAGGTGGACTCGAGGAAGAAGGCGACCAGGCCCTCCATGGCCAGCGGCCCCCCGAAGATGTTGCCCACGAACCGGGAGTAGTTCGACCAGTTCATGCCGAACTCGAATTCCTGCACCAATCCGGTCACCACACCGACGGCCACATTGATCAGCAGGAGGGTGCCGAAGAACTTGGTCAGCCGCTTGAAGACCGGGTTGTCGTTCCGGTACCAGCTGGTCTGGAGCAGTGCCACCAGGAAGGCGAGCCCGATGGTGACGGGAACGAACAGGAAGTGGTAGATGCTGGTGGTGGCGAACTGCCAGCGGGCCAGGTCGTTGGTCATCAGGCGTCTCTCCTGTCATTCGGGCCGCCTCGGGGTGTGGCGGTGGTGGCTTGTGGTCGGTGGTGATCCGGACCTGGGGCTCCCGCCGGTGCTTCGGCGTAGCGCTCGGTTCTCATCTCCTCCCACCACAGGTGGGAGTACCGGCCGTCCTGATCGATCAGTTCGTCGTGGGTGCCGCGCTCGACCACCCGGCCCTCGTCCACCACCACGATCTCGTCGACCGATTCGAGCCCGGCCAGGCGGTGGGTGATCAGGACCAGCGAGCGGTCGTCGGTCACGCGGAGGACATCGCTGGTGAGCGCATCGGCGGCCACAGGCTCGAGGTGCTCGGCCGGCTCGTCGAGAACCAGCACCGGGAAATCGGCCAGCAGGGCCCGGGCCACCGCCACCCGCTGGCGCTGGCCTCCGGACAGCCGGGATCCATGCCGGCCGACCTCGGTGGCGAGCCCCTGGGGCAACTCCTCCAACCAGCCGGCCAGTCCCACCCGGTCGAGGACCTCCCGCAACTCGTCGTCGGTCGATCGGCGCCCTCCGACCCGCAGGTTGTCGCCGATGGTGGTATCGAAGAGGTAGGCGTCCTGGCCCACCATGCCCACCACCGTGCGCAGGTCGTCGCCGGCCAGGCGATCGAGGGGCAGGTCGTTCAGACGGACCGAACCCGTGGCCACCGGCAGGAACCGGAGGAGCACCGCGGCCAGGGTGGACTTGCCGGCACCGCTCGGACCCACCACGGCCACCCGCCGGCCGGGGGTGACCGGGAGGTCCACACCCCGGAGGGCCGGCGTGCCGGCGCCCGGATAGCCGGCCCACACCGAGCGCGCCTCCAGGTCGTAGGGGCCGTCGGGGACCGGCACCGGCACCTCGGGATCGGTCACCGGATCGGGCGTATCGGTCACCTCGAACAGCCGGGCCGCGGCTTGACGCACCCGCTGGAGGGCCTGGGTGGCCACCGGAAGTCCGACCACCAGCTCGAAGGCGGCCAGCGGGATGAGCGTCACCACGGCCAGGTCGGTGCCGCTCAGCCTGCCGCTGCCCACCGCCGGGATGCCGGCCACGAGACAGCCCCAACAGGCCAGGCCGGCCAGGAGGGTGGTGAGTGACAGCCCCACTCCGGCCGTGCCCGCCGACGCCGCGGCGATGGCGGTGAGTTCGGCGTCCTGTTCCCGGATGGCGACCAGCTGGGCGTCCATGGCCCCGAACACCACCAGCTCCGGCGCGCCCTCGGTGAGGTCGACCACCGAAGCGCCCAGGTCGCCGCGGGCCTGCGCGAATCTCGACTCCCTCCGTCGGGCCAGCAGCCCGGTGAGCCAGGGCACGACGATGCCGGCGAGCACGAGGGCGACGGCCAGAATGACGGCGGCGGCGGGAAGCATCCACCACAGGAGGGCCACGGTGAGCACGCCCACGATCACCGCGCTGGCGAACGGGGGGATGATCCGGATGACCAGGTCCTGCAATGAATCGATGTCCTGGACGATGCGGGCCAGCAGGTCGCCCCGACGGAAGGCGGGCAGACCGGACGGGGCCAGCCGCTCGAGCCGCTCGTAGAACCGGACCCGGAGGTCAGCCAGCAGGCGGAAGGCGGCGTCGTGCCCGACGAGCCGCTCCTCGTACCGGAAGAAGCCACGGGAGAGCCCGAAGAACTGCACACCGACGATGGCCACGGCCAGCTGTGACTCGTTGGGATGCTGGGCCGCCTTCGAGATCAACCAGGCCGCCGTGCCGAGGAGGCCGATGTCGGCCGCGATGGCACCGGCCCCGAGCAGTGCGGTGAGCAGCAACCGCCGGCCGGCCGGCCGGGCCACGGCCAGCGTCCGGCCCAACGGTGCCATCCCCACTCCGTCGCGATGGGAACCCTCGTCGGCCATCACGACACCGCGGCCACGGGGGCCAGCTGGACCACTCGGTCGGCCAGGGCCAGCAGCGAGGGACGGTGGGCCACCACGATCACCGTGCGCCCCACCATGAGCTCTTGCACCGCGCCCAGCACGCTCTCCTCGGTCCGGCCGTCGAGATTGGCGGTGGGCTCGTCCAGGAGGAGCAGCGGGGAGTCGCGGAGGAAGGCCCGGGCCAGCGCCACCCGCTGGCGCTCCCCGGCCGAAAGCCCGGTCCCGTCGGCCCCGAGGACCGTGTCCTCCCGGCGCGGAAGCCGGTCCACCACCGCGTCGAGGCCGGCGTGGCCCATGGCGGCGCGGACCGCGTCATCGCCGGCGTCGGGACGGCCGAGGCGGACGTTGTCAGCGATCGACCGGGCGAACAGATGGGGGCGTTGAGGCACCCAGGCCACCCGGGCCCGCCACGAGTCGGGGTCCAGGTCGGCCAGGCCCACGCCTCCGATGGTCACCGAGCCGGTCCAGGATGGAGCCAGGCCCAGCAGCACGGCCAGCAGGGTGGACTTCCCGCACCCGCTGGGCCCGGCCAGGGCGACAACCTCTCCGGGGTCCACAGCCAGGCTCACGTCGGACAGGGCCGGAAGCACGCGTCCCGGGTAGCAGACCTCCAGCCGGTCGACCCGGAGGCCGGACCGCGACGGGTCGGGGACATCGCGGCGGACGCCACGGTGGGGAAGCGGTTTCTCGAGCACCTCGAAGACGTCCTCGGCCGCTTTCATCCCCTCGGCGCTGGCGTGGTAGTTGGTGCCGAGGAGACGCAGGGGTAAGTAGGCCTCGGGAGCCAGGATGAGGACGAAGAGGGCGGTGGCCAGACTCAGGTGACCGCCGAGCAACCGGAGCCCGACGGCCACCGCCACCAGCGCCACCGAGATGGTGGCCAGGAGCTCGAGGATGAGCGAGGACAAGAACGCCACCTTCAACGTCGCCATCGTCGCCTTGCGGTACTGGTCGGTGACAGCCCGGACCGCGGCGACCTGGGCTTTGGCCCGTCCGAAGATCTTGAGCGTGGGCAGGCCGGCGACCACATCGAGGAAGTGCCCGGCCAGACGTTGGAGAAGCCGTGCCTGACGCGCCATCCGGGCCCCGGTCGACGCGCCCACCAGGCCCATGAAGATCGGGATGAGGGGGACGGTGACGGCGATGAGCACGGCCGACATCCAGTCGGCACCCGCCACGACGGCGATGACGGTGACCGGGACGATCACCGCCAGGAAGAGTTGGGGGAGATACCGGGAGAAGTAGCTGTCCAGGGCGTCGATCCCGCTGGTGGCCAGCACCACCAGCTTGCCGGAGCGCTCACCGTCGAGGGCCGCCGGCCCCAGCCGGGCCATGTGCTCGACCAGGGCGCTCCGCAGGTTCGACTTGGCCGCGGCCGAGGCCCGGTCGGCCATCCGCTCCTGGAACCAACCCACGGCGGCGCGACCGATGATCACCGCCAGCAGGAGCGCCACGTCGTCCCGGACCGATGCCAGCCCCTGATGACGGAGCACGACATCCGAGATGGTGGTGGCGATCAGCCAGGCCTGGGCCACCAGGAGCCCGGCGGTGATGCCGCCGAGGACGACGGTCACGACCAGGAACCTCCGGGTCCCGCGCGTGTAGCGGAGGAGCCGGGGATCGACAGGGCCGGTTCGACTCATGACGCCTGCTCAGATCCCGGTTTTCGGAGGGTGGGCGCGGGCATCTCGGTCCAGTAAGACGGGCGGCCGGCCGTCTGGCCAGGGACCAAAGTCCCGAAGTTCGCCAGGTTGTCCATCATCTCCGCCATGGTCGGGCGTCATCACCCGAGCCGCTCCGTCAGGTGCTCGCCCACCCGGATGGCGTTGGCCATGGCGGTGAGGGCCGGGTTCACGGCCCCGATGCTCGGGAAGAAGCTGGTGTCCACCACGTAGAGATTGTCCAGTTGGTGCGCCTTGCAGTTGACATCGAGCACCGAGGTGGACGGATCGGTCCCGAACCGGCAGGTGCCCGCCTGATGGGCGCACCCCGCCACCGGGACGCTCATGCTCATGTAGAAATTCTTGCTCAGGACGTGGTGGTCGGCCATGCCCACGTGGTTGAGAATGGTCCGAAGTTCCTTGTAGAGGCCGTCCGCCTCCTCGTCGTTGGTGGCCTTGTAGGCCAGGTGCACGTTCCCCTCGGCATCCACGGTCACCCGGTTGTCCGGCCGGGGCAGGTCCTCGGTGGTGAGCCACCAGTCCACCGCGTGTTTGGCCACATCCTCGAGGCTCCAGTGGGGAGCCAGCAGGGTCAGCTTCGGCTCTTCCCCTTTCATGGCCCCGGCGTTCGACTTCCCGACCATCTGGATGTTCCCGAGGGGCCATTGGCGGTCACCGCCGGCGAAGTAGAAGTCATTGATGCCGAGCGTCTTCTGGAACACCGTGTCGTTGGGCTCCTTGCTCAGCGAGACCAGTGCCTTGCAGTTGTGGAACATGTAGTTGCGGCCGACCTGGTCCGATCCGTTGGCCAGTCCGGTGGGATGGGCGTCGTTGGCCGAGTTCAACAGCAGCTTGGCGCTGTTGGCCGCACCGGCCGCCACCACCACGATGTCCGCCCGGAGCACCTCGGTGGTGCCCTCCCGGTCGACGACGACACCGGTCACGGTCCGCCCACCCGGATCCGTCTCCAGCTTGGTGACCGTCGAGCCGGTCTGCAGGGTCACGTTCGGCGCCCGCAGGCTGGGGCGGACGGCCATCACCTCGGCGTCGGCCTTGGCGTGGACCATGCAGGGGTAGCCGTCGCACCACGCGCAGCGGATGCACTGGCTCCGGTTGCGGTCGGACTCGTCGAGCAGGATGCCGCACGGTGCGGAGAAGGGGTGGTATCCCTTGGCCACCAGGGCGTCGGATATCTCTTGCAGTCGGGGTTCATGGCTGACCGGCGGCGCGGGATACTGCTCGGAGTAGGGCCCTTCGGTGGGGTCTTCGCCGTGGGTACCGTGCACCTGATAGAGCTGCTCGGCCTTCGAATAGAAGGGCTCGAACTCGTCATACCCGACCGGCCAGGCCGGCGAGATCCCGTCCACGTGGTGGATCTCGCCGAAGTCCCCGGGCCGCAGTCGGTAGAGGGCGGCGCCGTACAGCTTGGTGGCCCCGCCCACGAAATAGTGGACCTGGGGTTGGAAGGCGGTGCCGTGATCGTCGTACCAGGTGTCCTTCGAGATATACCTCCCGTCGATGAAGACATCGTCGGGCGACCAGTTCTCCATCTCCCGGGGGAGGAAGTCCCCGCGTTCGAGCAGGAGCACCCGTTTGCCCGACGAGGCCAGGGTGTGGGCCAAGGTCCCTCCCCCGGCTCCGGTTCCGATGATGATGACGTCGAATTGATCGGGCATCAGACTTCCTCTCGTCGATGTTTCGGACTCGTACCGTTCTGATTCATGCGCTGGGGACTCATCGGCGGCGGATTCATGCGGTACCGATTCATGCGGTACCGATTCATGCGGGACCGATTCACGCGGGACCGATTCATGCGGGACCGATTCATGCGGTACCGGTTCACGCGGGGCCGATTCACGCGGGACCGGTTCATGCGGTGCGGACCACGGGCACAACCACCCGGCCGGTCGGACGTTGGCGGCGGGCGATGGCGACGGCCAGGACACCCATGACGGCGGCCAGCACGGCCGCCACCCGGAAGATCGAGGCCAGCGCCACCCGGCTCTGGAGCAGGCCGCCCCCGAATGCGGCCAGGCCATAGCCCAGCTGATAGGAGGCGATGAGCCACCCGGCAGCCAGCTCGACGAAGGTCGGGAAGGTGGATTCGCCGTACCCGACGGTCATGGGGAAGAAGCCGGAGCAGGCCAGCCCGCCGAAGGCGAAGACCAGGAGGCCGGCCGTGGCCGTGTGGGCAGTGGGCACGAGCAGCAACGCGGCGGCCATGGCCCACGGCAGCACCACATAGATGAGCGTGGAGCGGAGCCACTTGGCGCTCACCGCGATGAGCAGTCGACCGATGGTCACCGAGGCCCAGAAGGCGGCCAGGGCGTTGTTGGCCGATGTGGCCGACACCCCCCGGCCCACCAACAGGGTGGTCCCCCAGTTGCCGAACATCGTCTCGCCGATCCCGTAGAGCACCAGGGCCGCGGCGAACAGCCAGAACAGCACGGGTATGCGGCCCGAAGACTGCGTGGCCTTGGCCGCCGGGACCACCATGGGCTGCACCAGGGCCATGACGAGCAAGACCAGCAGTCCGGCGGCGGCGATGAGCGGGAGGTACCACCAGGCGCCGATGTCGAGGAAGACGGCGATGAGCAACGGGGACAGGGCCGTGCCCAAGCCGAGCAGGACGTTCAGCCCGGTGAGGGCGACGGCCCGCCGATCGGGCATGAAGGCACCCGCATAGGTGCTGATCGCACTCAACGTGAGGCCGAAGCCGAGGCCGAGCGCGGCGGTGGCCACCAGAAGCATCGGGTAGGCGATGGCCTGCGTCCGTACCGCGTCGCTCCCCACCAGCAGGCTCATGGCCACCGTGTCGGCCAGCAGACCGGCGATCAACACCCGCTTCAGACGAAAACGGCGGGACAGCGTGGGCATGGCCAACGACCCGGCGATGGCCATGATCACCTGGGGAAGGAAGAGCAGGCCGTACCGGCTCTTCGAAAGGTCGTACCCGGTGGGGGACTGCAGGATGCTGGCCGCAGCCGGGAAGGCCACCAGGCTCAAGCCCTGGAACAGCCCGATGGCGTAGACGGTGATGACCTCGGATCGTCGCTCCCTCGCCGCCCCCGATGGCGTCACCGGCCGGCGCCCGGGGACGCCGGTGGTTCGTCGGCCCCGGACCCGGGCCTGTCGGGTTGGCCGCCCATGGAGTCCGCCGTGTTCTCGACCATCGGGAACAGCGTGGGCTCGATCTGCTGCCTGATCGAGTCGGGCAGCGTCAGGTCGCCGCCGGTATGGGCCGTACTGAACTCCCGCTCGGCCCGGCCGCGGCCGACCATCGACCGGAGCCACTTCATCATGGTGGTGAGCCGGTTTCCGAATCCGGTGAGAAAGGCGAGGTGGACGAACATCCACACCACCCAGCCCGGAAATCCGCTCAGATGGATCCCTTTCACGCTGACGATGGCCCGGAACCGGCCGATACTGGCCGCGCTGCCCAGGTCCCGGTAACGGAACGGTTTGGCGTCCTCCCCCTTCATGCGGCGGAGGATGGTATTGGCGGCGTGGAGGCCACCTTGCATCGCCACTTCGGCGACCCCGGGGAGATTGTCCAGGCTGGCCATGTCGCCGATGGCGAAGACCTCGGGATGGCCGGGCAGGGTGAGGTCGGCCAGCACTTCGACCCGACCGGCGCGGTCGATGGTGGCCCCCGAGGCCTGGGCCAGCGCTTCGGCCAAGGGGGAGGCCTTGACGCCGGCGGCCCAGATGGTGGTCCGGGCGTCGATCCGGGTGTTGCCGTCCGGTCCCTTGACATCGACCCCGTCGGCGTCGATCCCGACCACCTGGCCGCCCATGCGCAGCTCGACGCCCATCTGTTCGAGGGTCTTGGCCGCCTTGCCCGAGAGCTGGTCGCCGAAGGTGGCCAGGGGCTCGGTGCCCCCGTCCACCAGGATCACCCGCGCCGAGGACGCGTCGAAGGTACGGAACTCCCCTCGCAGGCTCCGGGTGGCCAGCTCGCGCACCTGACCGGCCAGTTCGACCCCGGTCGGACCGGCTCCGACTACGACGACGGTCAGCCACCGCTCCTTCTCGACGGGGTCGACGACCATCTCGGCCACCTCGAAGGCCCCGAAGATGCGGCGCCGGAGCTCGAAGGCGTCATCAAGGGTCTTCATCCCCGGAGCGAAAAAGGCGAACTCGTCGTGCCCGAAGTAGGACTGGGTCACCCCGGCGGCCACGATCAGGCTGTCGTAGGGATAGTCGACGGGCATCCGGTCGGCCACCGTGGTGTGGACCACCCGGCGTTCGAGGTCGAAGCCGGTCACCTCGGCCAGTTGGACCCGCACGTTCTTCTCCCGGCGCACGATGTGTCGAAGGGCCGGTGCGATCTGGCCCGGCGCCAGCATGCCGGTCGCCGTCTGGTAGAGGAGGGGCTGGAAGAGGTGGTGGTTGCGCCGGTCGATCAATGTCACGTCGACCGGTTTCCCCCCGAGGAACCGGGTGGCCGGCAGGCCCCCGAATCCGCCACCGACGATGACCACCCGGTGGCGGGCGTCAGTCAGTTGGTCGGTCGCCATGGTTGCGCCTCACTGCACGACCAGTACCGGCGGCGCCGGCGGATGCGACGCGGCCCGCCCGGGGCGATGGCCCGCCCGGGGTCAAGGTCCGACCGGGTGATGGCCCGATCCTCACAGCCCCGGACTGCTCTGCATGATCCCGCCGTCGGCGAAGATCGTGGTTGCGGTCAGGTAGCTGGCCCCCGGACCGGCCAGGAAGGCCACCACGCTCCCGATCTCTTCGGGCTTGGCCATGCGTCCGATGGGAATGGCCGCGTCCAGCTTTTCGAGGGCGGCGGGGTCGTTCATGGTGGCGGTGTTGATCGGCGTCTCGACCGCCCCCGGCCCGACCCCCACCACGAGCACGTTGTGGGGAGCCAGCTCCACCCCCGCCGTCCGGGTCAGCATGCGCATGCCTCCCTTTGACAGGCAGTAGGCCGTGTTGCCGGGCATGGGCCAGTCCTCGTGGACCGAGGTCATGTTGATGATCCGGCCACCCTCCCCCTGGGCGATCATCTGCTTGGCCGCCAACTGGGTCCCGAAGAAGGCGCTCTTCAGGTTGATGTCCAGCACCCGTTCGTACTGGGCCTCGGTCGTGTCGAGCACGGAGGTCCGGGTCTCGATGCCGGCGTTGTTGACCATGATGTCCAGCCGGCCGAACGTGCTCACCGCCGTTCCGATCAGCGTCTCGAGGTCGGACACCTTGCTGACGTCGGCCTTGACCGCGGTGACCTTGTCCCCGAGGTCGCGGACCTGCTGCTCGAGTGCCTCGGTGGCCTCCGGATCGGACACGTAGTCGATGACGATCGAGGCTCCCTCGGCCGCCAGCGCCAGCACCACCGCTTTGCCGATGCCCGTGTTCCCCCCGGTGACGATGGCCACTTTGCCTTGCAGCGACATCTGCACTCCTCGCTCGTGCCCTCTGATGGCCCAGGCTAGGGACTCAGCCCCCGTGTTTCCTCACCCCGATGGGGTGATTACAGAGCGCCGGTTCCCGGTCATAATCAGCTCGGGTGGAGCTTGGGGACCGACGTGCCCGCGTCGCCCGCCCGCGTTGAGCCGCCGCGGCTGAACCATCGACCGACACCAAGGAGTGCACGAACATGAGCGAGTTCCCTCCGATCGCCGACTACGCCTTCCTCTCCGACTGTGAGGTCAGCTGCCTCGTCGCCCCCGATGGCTCGGTCGAATGGCTCTCCCTGCCCCGTCCCGACTCGCCCAGTGTCTTCGGGGCCCTGCTCGACCGGTCGGCCGGGTCGTTCCGGCTCGGGCCCTCGAACACCATGGTCCCCCACCACCGGCGGTACGTGCCGGGCACGATGGTGATGGAGACGACCTGGCACACCCCGACCGGATGGCTGGTGGTCCAGGACCTCATGGTCATCCGCAAGGTCGAAGATGAGGCCCGACGGCCAGGGTACCGGCGGGCGCCCACCGACTCGGCCGCGGCCGGCGTCCTGTTGCGCACGGCGAGGT
The DNA here is from genome assembly GCA_963713625.1 of uncultured Acidimicrobiales bacterium. Classification (GTDB taxonomy): domain Bacteria; phylum Actinomycetota; class Acidimicrobiia; order Acidimicrobiales; family RAAP-2; genus Bog-756. Next base: position 769,538 of record CAVQMN010000004.1, read on the forward strand.
GCGTCTCGGGCGAGGTCGAGATCGTGGTCAACTGCGTACCGCTGTTCGACTATGGGGCCGCCACCGGACAGTGGGCCTACGACGGCGAAGGCTACGGATCACTCACCGTCCATCCGGCAGAGGGAGACCTGACCCTTTCGCTGACCAGCGGACTCCGGCTGGGCGTGGCCGGTGCCCGCTGCTACGGGCGCACCAGCCTGGTCGAGGGCGACGAGTGTTTCATCGCCCTGTCATGGGGCGACGGGAAGCCGCCGACCGACCAGGACCAGGCCAATCGGGATGTCGACTCCACGGTGGCGTACTGGCGTCACTGGCTGGCCACCGGGACGTTCCCCGACCACCCGTGGCGGCCCTACATCGAGCGCAGTGCCCTGACCCTCAAGGGCCTGAGCTATGCACCGACCGGGGCGATCATGGCCGCCTCCACGACGTCTCTCCCCGAAACCCCGGGCGGCGCCCGCAACTGGGACTACCGCTACACGTGGATCCGGGACACCGGGTTCATGCTGCGGTCGCTCTACCGCCTGGGCTTCGACTGGGAGGCACTGGAGTACTTCGCCTTCGTGCTGGAGGCGGTGACCCAGGGCCAGCACGACCAGCCCTTCGAGCTCCAGATCATGTACGGCATCGGCGGTGAGCGGGACCTGACCGAGCGGACCCTCGACCACCTGTCGGGGTACGAAGGGGCCAGTCCGGTCCGCGTGGGCAACGGGGCCTGGGACCAGCACCAGAACGACGTGTGGGGGATGTTGCTCGACGGGGTCAACACCCACCTCAAGCGGGGAGCGGCTCAGATCGTCCACCCGGTGTGGGAAGGGCTGGCCGGACTGGTCGAGGACGCACTGACCCACAGCGGCGATGCCGACCAGGGCATCTGGGAGATCCGGGGCGAGCCCCAGCACTTCACGGCCTCGGCCGTCCTGTGCTGGGTGGCGGCCGACCGGGGGGCCGACCTGGCCCACCGCCGCGGCGACACGGAACGGGCCGACCGCTGGCGCCAGGCCGCCGATGATCTCAAAGAGGACATCCTGAGCAAGGGTGTCGACGAGCGGGGCAGGTTCCGGCAGGCCTACGAGAACGACGAGCTCGACGCCTCCCTCCTGCTCATTCCCATCATGGGGTTCCTCCCCCCTGACGACGAGCGGGTGAAAGCGACCGTCCTGGCCATCGCCGACGAGCTCACCGAGGACGGGTTGGTGCTCCGCTACAAGGTGGACAGCACCGACACCGGCTTCGAGGGCAAGGAGGGCACCTTCACCATCTGTTCGTGGTGGCTGGTCTCCGCGTTGGCCATGATCGGCGAGATCGAGCCGGCCCGGTCGCTGTGCAAGAAGCTGCTCTCCTTTGCCGGCCCGCTGCATCTCTACGCCGAGGAGATCGACGCCACCACCGGCGAGCACCTGGGGAACTTTCCCCAGGCCTTCACCCACCTGGCCCTGATCGACGCCGTCTCCCAGCTCATCGAGGTCGAGGCGGACACCCCCTGAGCCCCGCCGACGAGGGGGCCACGGCTCCGGGCCCATCACCGCCGGCACCACCCACGGTGCCGGCGACGGAGCCGGCCGCCGCTCCTGATCCGATGGCCATGCTCAGGACCAGGAGCTACCTCCAGCTGCTGATCCTGGCCGGCCTGGTCGGCATTCCGGTGTCGGCTATCGCCTACGGCTATCTCAAACTGGTCGGCGTCCTCCAGAACTGGCTGTTCACCGACCTGGCCAAGGAACTGGGCTTCGCCGGCACGCCGGTGTGGTGGCCGCTACCCCTCCTGGCCATCGCCGGGGTGCTGGTGGGGGCGACCATCACCTACCTCCCGGGAATCGGGGGCCACAAGCCGGCCGAAGGATTCAAGGCCGGCGGTGCGCCCACCCCGATCGAACTGCCCGGCGTCTTCCTGGCCTCCGTGGCCACCCTGAGCCTGGGTGTGGTCCTCGGACCCGAGGCTCCGCTCATCGCCATCGGCGGCGGGTTGGGCATGCTGGCCGTCCGCCTGGCCAAACGCGACGCCCCGCCGACGGCCGCCATCGTCATCGCCTCGGCCGGGAGCTTCGCCGCCATCAGCACCCTGCTCGGGTCACCCATCCTCGGCGCCTTCTTGTTGATGGAGGCCTCCGGACTGGGCGGGCCGCTGCTCGGCCTCATCCTGGTCCCCGGGCTGCTGGCCGCCGGGGTGGGAACGCTCATCTTCGTGGGACTCGACTCCTTGACCGGGTTCGGGACTTTCTCCCTGGCCATCCCCGGTCTCCCCCCTTTCAGCCACCCGACCGTGGCCATGTTCGGCTGGGCCGTGGTCATCGGGCTGGCCGCCCCGTTGCTCGGGACCGTTATCCGGCTGTTGGGCCTGGTCCTCCAGCCCGTGGTCGAGAAGCGCATGCTGTTGTTGATGCCGGTGATCGGGCTCGGGGTGGCCGGACTGGCCATCGCCTTCGCCGAGGGATCGGGACGGAGCTTCACCGAGGTCCTCTTCTCCGGCCAGTCCGCCCTCCCTCCGCTGGTCCTCCATGCCGCCGGTTGGACAGTGGGATCGCTCGTCCTGCTGGTGGTCTGCAAGTCCCTGGCCTACGGGCTCTCGCTGTCCAGCTTCCGGGGTGGGCCGGTCTTCCCCTCCATGTTCATCGGCGCCGCCGTGGGTGTGGCCGCCTCCCATCTCCCGGGCATGTCACTGGTCCCCGGGGTGGCCATGGGCATCGGGGCCATGACCACGGTGATGCTCAAGCTCCCGCTCACGGCCACGCTGCTGGCCACGGTGCTGCTGGCCAGCGACGGCATCAATGTCATCCCGCTGGTCATTGTGGCCGTGGTTGTCGCCTACGCCACGGTGGCCTGGCTCCCTCAGACGCCCGCCGATCTGACCGGAACCAGCAAAGCAGTCCCGACACCCCCTCCTGAAACCGGGGCCCCGGCAGCGGGGTGATCAGACCGGAGGGACCGGGTCGGTGTCCTTCATCTCGACGGTCAGGGTACGGAACTCCTGGCTACCCACGTTCTCCAGCGAGTGCGGTGTGAGCGGGGCGCCCCACACGGCCGCGCCGGCCACGGGCGTCGTCCCCGACAGCCGGGTGTCGACGATCACCACCCCGTCGGGGCTCCTCCGGACGAAGTCGCTGGTGGCGATGACATAGAGGACGCCTCCCCACCGGTGGGTGTGCACCGGCACCGTGGCGCCGGGCGGAACCCGCCCGTCGAGGACGCGGACCCGCTCGTCCTCGAACAACACGGTGTGGAAATCGGGGGCGGCGACCATGGCGTCCAGATCGTCCGGATAGGGCCACGGGTCTACCGCTGGATCGGTCATCTCCGCCCGCCACGGTAGCCCGCCGGAGAGCAGTGGAGCTGACCACTCCGGTTGATCGGTCAGCCGTCGGCCCCGTCGCCCGGGACCATGCCGGCCGGCCCGACGACCACACCGGGGGCCACCGGATTGAGCGAGATCAGCTCGATGTTGAGATCGCGAAGCAGTTCGAGCGTGCTGTGCAGTCGTGCCTGGTCGGAGACCCAGCCGACCAGATGGGTCAGGCCGCGGTCACAACGACAGACCTCGAAGTCGTTGATGGCCGCGGCCAAGGTAGGGCTGAGCCTGCCCTTGACCACGATTTCATATCTGGTTGCACCCAAGCTGATTCTTTCGTGTATCGGGAGGTCGGCAATCTGATGCCGGGAACCAACCGGTGTCCGCTGCGCCGAAGCGGCCCCGGCCCCTTCAAGAGCCATCCTGCCGCGGGCCGCCGGCCGAGTCGTCATCCCCCGAGGGTGATCGTGCCCCCAACCGCGCCGCGGCCCTGACGGATACGGGTGGTGGCGACTAGCCTCCGATGACACTATGGAAGTGTCCGGTCAGACAGCGGCCGGTAAACCCAAGCGAGCGGGATAGTGGTCTCAGTGTTTCCGGCGCCGGCCCACGCGGTCGACCGTCCGGCATTACGGCGACAGCTCGATGAGGCCCTGGCGCACTCTTTCACCCTCATCGTGGCCCCGGCCGGGGCGGGGAAGACCGTCCTCCTCTCCCAGTGGGCCGCCACCCATCCTGAGCTGCGCTTCGTCTGGCTGGAGGTGGGTCCCGACGACGACGACCCCGTGCGCTTCTCCCAGCGTCTGCTGCGGGGATTCACCGCCATCGACCCGGACTTCGCCGATCTCGCCTCGCTGGTCACCCTGCACGGTGGTGGTCTGGGAGCACCCCTGCTGGAGGCATTCGAGGCCCGGCTGGCCGAGCTCCCCGAAGTCGTCATCGTCCTCGACGATCTCCACCATCTGACCAACTCGGTGCTCCTCTCCGACCTCGGAGACCTGGTCGACCGCCTTCCCGGGAACGTCCATCTGGTCCTGTCCACCCGAACCGACCTCCCCATCGCCTGGAGCCGGCATCGGCTGGCCCGGGAGCTCACCGAGATCCGACAGGTCGACCTGGCGCTCGATGAGGACGACTCGGCAGTGCTCCTCGAGCGCATCACGGGACGGGCACTCGAGTCCGACAGCGTCGCCGCCCTGGTGGCTCGCACCGAAGGTTGGGCCGCCGGGTTGCAGCTGGCCGGGATGACCCTCCGGCTCTACGAAGACTCCGACGAGTTCATCACCCAGTTCAGCGGAGACGACCGGCTGATCGCCGACTATCTCAGTCAGGAGGTCCTGCACGCCCAGCCGGTTGCCCGTCAGGAGCTCATGCTCCAGATCTCCGTCCTGGACCGGGTGTGTGCGGAACTGGTCGGTCACCTGACCGGCGCGCCCGACGCCCAGCTCGTCCTCGAGGAGTTGGAACGCGAGTCGATGTTCCTCGTCCCATTGGACACCCGCCGTCAGTGGTTCCGCTACCACCATCTCTTCCGGGACATGCTGCGTTTCAAACTGCGGGCGGAACAGCCCGACGCCGAAGCCGGCCTCCTCAATGGAGCTGCTTCGTGGCACCTGGCCCGGGGCGAGGTGGACGCCGGCGTCGAGTACCTCCTCCAGGCCCGGAACTGGGACGCCGCCCTCGACGTCATCATGGGCCAGGGTTCCGAGGTCTTCGAGAAGGGCGAAATGGCCACGGTCATTCGCTGGATCACCGAGGTTCCAGAGACGGTCCGGGCCGGGCGCCAGGACGTCAGCCTCCTCCTCGGGATCCTCAAAGGAGTGGAAGGATTAGCGGCGAGCGCCGAGGACATCCTCGGGCGGGTGGCCGGCGATCCCAGGTCGTCCGAGGAGGAGCGCGCCTGTGCCCAGGTGTTCCTGGCCTCGCTGGTCCAGTGGCGGCCCCGGCCCGACATCACCATCGACATGGCCAACCAGGGCCTCGACCAGCTGAACCGCCTCGGCCGCGTGCCCATGCCCGACATCTTGAACCTGACCCGTCCGGCGTCGCTCGAGACGATGACCTTGATGTCGGGGGGCCGGGCCCACTTCCAGGCTGGGGATTTCGCCCACGCCCGCGATTGGCTCGGCCGGGGGCTGGCGTCACCAGGGGCCACCTACCCGGTGTGGAAGGTCAGCGGCCTCGGGTCCCTGGCCCTGCTCGAGGCATGGTCAGGTGCCACGGAACGGGCCGCGGCCTTGTCCGAGGAAGCGTTGGCGGTGGCCCGGGAGGTCGGACTGCTGGCCCATCCCTCGGCGGCCGATGCCTTCCTGGCCTCGTCTCTCGCCGCCCTGGAGTCGGGCGAACCCGGTCGTGCCTCCCTCGCTCTCCACGAGGGCGCACTCCGATCCGAGGCCAACCGACGGAGCCAGCTGTCATGGTGCAGCCACTTCGAGACGGCTCTCCTCCAGGAAGCGGAGGGCCAACGGGAACTGGCCATGGCCACGGCCACGGCCACCAGGAACGACCTCGGGGCACCACCTCCTCCGATCGTGGCCGGCCAACTCCTCGCTCTCCAGTGCCGCCTGCTCCGCCTGGGTGGATCTCCGGCCCAGGCCCAGCGGACGCTCGACAAGGCAACCCGGGACTCGGCGGCCCTGACCTTCGAACGTACGGCTGCCGCCCTGACGCTGGGGGAACGGGATCTGGCCGGCAAGCTCCTCGACACCCTTCCCGGCCTCCCGGGGGCCACCGAGCCCCTGGGGAAGGTGAATGGCCTGCTCCTGCATGCGTGGTTGGCCGACGCCGATAGATCGGTCGAAGAAGCACGAGCTCACCTGACCGCAGCGATCGTCGTGGCCGAGCGCCATTCCCTGATCGAGACGTTCGTGCGGGCCGGTCCGACGATCCTCCGCCTGGTGTCGGAGCACTCCGACCTGCGCTCGGCGCTCCGCCATCAGATCCTTCGTCGCGCCAGGGAGGTGGCCCTGCCGGCCCCGGGAGCCCATCTCGTCGATCCGCTCACCGATCGGGAGCTCGAACTCCTCTCCTATCTGCCCACGCGCTTCACCAACACCGAGCTGGCCGACCACTTCTACGTCTCGGTCAACACCATCAAGACGCACATGGCCCACATCTACCGCAAGCTGGACGTGGCCAACCGCAACGCCGCCATCTCCCGGGCCCGGGCGCTCGGAATTCTCTGAGCCACAGCGTCGGGGGACGGCCCCCAGGCATCGTCAGCACGGACCGGACGCCAAGTCACCCCTCGAGGGTGATGACCGTTGCCTGCGAACCGTGGTTCCATTCCCATGCAGGCATCTGCACGGACTGTCGGCCATGATGTCCCGGATCACGGGACGGGGACGACAGTGCCCGTGATGGCCAGAAGCACGCCATTCAACCAACCGGGAGGAACCACCGATGATCGCCTACACCTACCCCCTCGCCGACCTCTTCGGCACGATGCTGGGGCTCTTCGTCTTCTTCATCTGGTTCTGGCTTCTCATCGTCGTGTTCGGGGACATCTTCCGCAGCCGGGACCTGGGCGGGGGGGCCAAGATGCTGTGGGTCCTGTTCGTGATCATCCTCCCCTTCCTCGGCATCTTCGTCTACCTGATCGCCCGGGGGGGGAAGATGCACGAGCGGGCCGAGGCCCAGGCCGAGCAGCAGCAGAAGTCCTTCGACGACTACGTCAAGAAGACGGCGGGCGCCGGCACCAGCTCGGCTGAACAGCTGGCGCAGCTGGCCGAGCTCCACAAGCAAGGTGCCCTCACCGATGCCGAGTTCGAAGCGCAGAAGCAGAAGGTCCTCTCCTGAGGAACCGCGGCTCCTGCACACCGGTGGTCGGAAGTGCGGGGCCGGGAGCGGGCCCTCTTCCAGACCGGGGCCTCAGTTCGCGTCTCCGCCCCACCAGTCGAATAGGGTGAGCGGTTTCGCACCCCCCTCGCCCGGGTCCTCTGGTGGACGGCCCGGATCTCACGACGCCAGGGACGAATAACAAGAGGAGAACCATGTACTACCTCGGAGCGATTGTCTTCGCGGCGATGGCAGTCCTGTTGGTGGTGGTCTTCGTCCGCAAGTTCCGCCAGAGCAATGACTGACGGCCTCACGGTGTCGACGTGACGCTCGACCTCGTCCTCATCGGTCTGGTCATCACGCTCGAACCGATTCCGCTCACCGCCTTCCTCCTCATTCTGGCCTCCAAAGGCGGGGTGCGGAAGGGAGCTGCGTTCATCTTCGGATGGCTGGTCTCCCTGGCCATCGTGGTGGCGGGGACAGTGCTCATCACCGGGAACAAACCGCCCAAACCCAGCACGGCGCCGTCGCTGGCCGCCCTGGCCGTCAAGATCGCCATCGGTGTCCTCCTTCTGCTCATCGCCCTTCGGCAGTGGCGGAGGATGGGCAAGCCGAAGAAGCCGAAGAAGACGCCCAAGTGGCAGACCGGCATCGACAACATGTCGCCGTGGTACGCCATGGGCCTGGCCCCGTTGACCCAGCCATGGGGCCTGGTGGCGGCCGGGGTGGCCACCATCACCACGGCCAAGCTGTCGTCATGGCAGAGCTACATCGCCCTGTTCCTGTTCTGCTTCGTGTCCACCGCGATCTACCTGGCCCTCGAGATCTATGCCGGCTTCCGACCCGAAAAGAGCCAGGCCTTCCTGGCCTCGGCCCGAACCTGGCTCGACGACCACAAGGATCAGGTGATCATCGTGGTATCGCTGCTGCTCGGGTTCTGGTTGGTCGGAAAGAGCATCTACCTCATCGTCACATGAAAGCCGATGGCCACGCGGTAATGATCAGACCCAGACCGGTGATGCCGTCCGCGGCAGTGAGGCAGGAGTGAAGTGAACAAGAACCAAGACAAGGGCCCCCGATGGAAGCGCATCGTGGCGTGGGTGTTGGTGGTGTTGGCCTGCATTCTCTCGGTGCTCTCGGTCGTCACTGTGTTCGCCCGCAATCAACTGCTCAACACCGACACCTACGTCAACACGGTGGCCCCGCTGGCCAGCAACCCGGCCGTCCAGACCCAGATCGCCAAACAGGTCAGTGAGAACCTGATCAGCCGGGCCAACGTCGATGACCGGGTGAAGAACGCCCTCCCGCCCAAGGCCGGGTTTCTGGCCACACCGATCACCTCGGGCCTCGAATCAGCCATCAACACGCTGGCCCTCAAGACCGTCCAGTCCCACCAGTTCTACGAGGTGTGGGTGACGGCCAACCGCGCCTCCCACAAGCAGCTGGTGGCCGTCCTCACCGGATCCAACGAGGGATCGGTGAGCTCGAAGAACGGCAAGGTGACCATCGACCTCAGTCAGGTGGAGGCGAACGTCAAGAAGAAGTTGGACGCCAAGGGGATCACCGTGTTCGACAAGGTCCCGGCGGTCAAGGGACTCAATTTCGTGTTGTTCCAGTCACAGGACCTGGTCAAGGTGCAGAAGGTGACAAAGCTGCTCAACGATCTGGCCATCGTCCTTCCCATCATCACCCTGTTGTTGTTCGCCGCATCCGTCGTGTTGGCCCGGAACCGCCGGCGGGGCCTGGTCCGGGCCGCTGCCGGGCTGGCCATTTCGATGGCGGCCGTGCTGGCGGTGATGGCCGTCGCCCGGCACCAGTACCTCTCCGGATTGAGCCCGAACCAGTCGTTGGCCGCCAATCAGGCGGTGATCGACACCGTCACCGCCAAGCTCCGCCTCGGACTGCGCATCCTCTTCGGCATCTCCGCGGTCGTCGCCGTCCTGGCGCTGGTGGCCGGCAACCAGCGCGTCCGGGCCTGGGCGTCACGAGCCGACCGGCCCGACAACCCCTTCCACCGGTTCGTGGTGGGTCACCGCAAGGGGCTGCAGTGGGGCGTGCTCGGTCTGGCCCTGTTGGTGCTGGTCATCTGGAGTGAGCCCACCACCCTGGTGGCGGTGATCGTGGTGGCGATCGCCCTCGTCTTCATCGGGCTGGTCGGCTTCTATGGGGCCAACCGCAACCCCCTCAGCCCGGCCGGTGGGCCGGCCGGGCTCGGACCGGACGTGGAGGATTCCTCCGGTCCGGGCGGGCAGTAGAACCGCGACGGACCCCAGCGGATCACGCCGTGTCGACCGGCTCGGCCCCGATCGACGCCACCGCCTCTTCCGGGCTCTGGCCCACGGCGAGCTTTGCGCTCATCTTGATGGCCTTCACCGAACTCGTGGCGCCGGTCTGCAGGACGACGGCGATGGCCAACAGCAGGATGGCCAGATAGCGGAAGGTGTGGGAGCCGAGCAGGAGGATGGCCACCCGGCCCAGGGCGAAGGGTGGTGCGCACACGACCGCCCCCACCGCCCCTCCCACCGCCGAAGCAGTGAGCTTGTCCCGTCTTGACCGGTCCGACTTCACCCCGATGAGCCGGGCGGGCACGGCCACGTAGGCCACCATCATCACGGCCACCACCGCGCTGAGGGTCAGGGAAAACCAGATCCTGCCCCAGCGGTCGACGACCATGGTGGCGAAACCCAGGGCCAGGCCTACCCCCAGTCCCCAGGCCAGAACGGTACGGATGTGCCGCCGCGCCTCGGCGAAAGCGGGGCGGATCTCGGGTGCCCCGGGTTTGGAGATGGCGAAGGCAAAGACGGCGTTGAGGAAGAAGCTGCCGGCGGTGAGGGCGGCGATGACCAGCAGCACCAGGCCCAGGAGGGGGCCGCGCAGAATGTGGAACTCCTTGCCGTGGAGGGCATGGGCCTTGAGATCGAGCATGGCCGCCCAGATCCACATGGCCGGCAGTATCTGTACCAGCGTGAGCCGCCAGTTGGTGAAGAGGAGCTTCACCCCCTGGAAGAGCATGGCGAAAGCCCCGACCAGCAGAGCCAGGGGCGCCAGCCATCGGCTGCGCTGGCTGAGCGCAAGCACGGTCCTCTCGACCATGGCATCGTCGCCGGATCTGATGGCGGTGACCAGGCGCTCCAACTGGGCGACGACGGCCCTCCGTCGAGAAGAGCCACCCGGCCGGGCGGTCACGGGCTCGGCCCGCTCGGGCACCTTCTCCGAGGTCATGATGGCGAACTCCTCTGAGCGGGGACGACCGGGGAGCTCGGGGGTGGATGCGCGGGTGTTTCACCCGCACCGGTCACCGGGCGGGTGGAGGAGGAGCTCCTACCCGAGGAGCTTGGCCTTCTGGGCCTCGAACTCCGCCTCGGTCAGCGCCCCGGAATCCTTCAGGGCGGCCAACTGGGTGAGCTGGGCGATGGGATCGGGGGCGGCGGGCGGAGCCGGGGCCGCCGCGGGCGGCGGGGCGGCCGGGGCCGGCTCTGCATTTTGGGCCTGCTGGGCCTGTTGGGCCTGGGCCTGCTTGTTGGCCACATGGCCGCCGACGACGGCGGCGGTGCCGACGACGGCGGTGGTGCGTACGGCCATCCGGGCGATCGGTCGTCTTCTCAGCATGTTCTGTCTCCTGTCTCGCTCTGGCTCAGACTGCTGCCGGCAGGGCCGCCAGCGCAGGTTCGATCAGGTCGTGGGGTATGCGTGCGCCCTCGAGGAGGACCCCCCCCGACCGGCGAACGGCTTCGGCGAACGGGGTGGCCCACACGTCCTCCCAGATCAACAGGGCCGCCGAGGAGTTCGGCTCGAGGTCGGCGGCGACGTAGGCGATGTCTTCCGGGCTGATGAGGCCTCCGACATCGGCGTCCAGCCCTGCGAACCCGGCCAGCGTGTCGAGCTCGTCGATCTCGAAGCTGACCACCGATCCGTCGGCGTCCTTGCCGATGAAGATCAGGTCGAGGATCCGCACCGTCCCCGAGTCGACCAGGGCGATCAGCTCAGGGGCGATCTCACCGGTGAACTTGTTCCCGGGGAACCCTACGATGATGTATTCGACTGGTCCTGTAGGCATGCGGTCCCATCCTCGGTGTCGTGGTCAGAGGTTACGGTCGTTCTCTGAGAGTATGGCCGCGGGCCGATGATTTCGTCATCCTGATCGGGTGATTCACGACCGGCCCGAAGGGGACCGGGCGGGCGGCGCGGGGCGAATCACCCGGCGCGGGTGACGAGGCTGGCCGGCCGAGGTGGGACAGTTGACCTTGGATCTGGTCTGGTCGGGCCGGTGCCGGATGCTGGGAGGCGACCATGAACGAGCGTGGTGGGAAGGATCCGGCACAGACGCCGGCTCCGTGGAGGCCGAATTGATCGTGGCCATGGCCTTCTTCCTGCTGTCTTTTTTCGTGGTCGCCCTGTGGGTACTCCCGAGGTTGATCAATCGGTCCGCAGTGAGGATCCCGTCGCGGGTGCCCAAAGAGTGGGTGGCCGACTTCGACGCCGAGGATCGGTAACCGTCGGATCATGGATCCACCACCCGGTCCGAAGGTAGAACCGACCGGAGAAGGCGGAACGCAAGGCGAAAAACGTTGGCCCATGGCCATCACCCTGGTCGTGGCCATGGCCCTCCCGATCCTGCTTCCCTCGCGATTCAGCCTGGGGCCGGTCTGGATCGTTCCCTCGCTCGAGGCACTGCTGCTGGTGACGCTGGTCATCACCGATCCGGGCCGGATCGACCGACGGTCGACGCTGGTCCGGGCCTGTTCGCTGGCCCTCGTCGTCATTCTGGTGGCGGGGGCCACCGGCGTCACCGTCCGACTGGTGGTCGACCTCATCCGAGGGGGCCCCGATACGAACTCACCCGGAGAGCTCCTTCGGGTGGGTGGGCTGGTCTGGCTCTACGTCATCATCACCTTCTCGTTCCTCTTCTGGGAGCTCGACGGCGGTGGCCCGGAGACGAGGGCGCGACAGGCACCCGAGTATCCGGACTTCGCCTTTCCCGAGCACCTGAACGCCCATGTCACCCGGCCCGGTTGGCGCCCTGAGTTCTTCGACTACCTGTACCTGGGCTTCACCAACGCCACCGCCTTCAGCCCCACCGACGTGATGCCCCTCGCCCGATGGGCGAAACTGTCGATGGCCGTCCAGGCCACGGCCAGCATCGCCGTGTTGGGCCTTGTCATCGCCCGGGCCGTCAACATCCTGAAGTAGCCGCTCGCCGACTTGTCGGGGTTCGTCCGGCTACCGGGCGGCCTCGACCTGGTCATAGTTGTCGTGCCAGTTCCACCAGGCGTAGGGCGGGGTCTGGGGGTAGCCCTCGGGCGAGTCCTCCCACTCCTCCTGGCGCCCGAGCGCGGTCAGGTCGAGGTAGCTCCAGGTACTCCCCATGGGCTCGTCACCCCGGTTGTTGACGAAGTAGGTGCGGAACACGCGGTCGCCGTCGCGGATGAACGCGTTGGTCCCATGCCATTCGTCGACCCCGAAATCCGCGTCGAAGCCGTCGGTCAACGAGTACCAGGGAATCCTCCAGCCCATCCGCTCCTTCACCTTCTGGATGTCCGGCTGTGGTGCACGCGAGACGAAGGCCAGCGCCGTGTCCCGGGCGTGCAGGTGAGCCACATCGGCCACCTGGTCGGCCACCAGGGAGCAGCCCGGGCAGGCGTGTTCGGGCCAGCCGAAGACCCCGGGTTCGAAGAAGGCGCGGTAGACGATCAGCTGACGGCGCCCCTCGAACAGTTCGAGCAATGTCAGCCGGCCCTCGGGTCCGTCGAACCCGTACTCCTTGTCCACGGCCAGCCACGGCATCCGACGGCGTTCGGCGGCCAGGGCATCACGGGCGCGGGTCAGGGCCTTCTCCTTCACCAGCAGGTGTTGGCGGGCCGCCTCCCACTCCTCGAGTGACACGATCGGGGGCGTCTCCATCACGAGTTGCCCGCCGTCGTTACGCATCGGCGGATGCGTCCGGCCCGGCCACGCCGCCGGCGGAAGCGACGGCCAGTCGGTCGAGGTAGTGGTCCCAGCCCCCGGTGTGATCCCCCACTGCGTCATCGGGCAGGCCGCTGTGGACGAGACGCACCCTGGTCTTTTCGCCCTCGGGGATGAGGGTGATCTCCACCTGGGTGGTGCCGGCGGGGATCGGGTGGTCGGGCTCGTCCCATCCGAAGGTGAACACGACCTTGCGATCGGGGACCACCTCCACGAATTCGCCCACCCCCGGGTGCTTCCCCTGCACCAGGACCCGGTAGGTGCCGCCGGGCCGCGGATCGAGGTCGGCGGTCGTCCCCATCCACAGGACCTGCTTGGCCGGATCGGTGAGGAACGGGAAGATCGTGGGAGGACTGGCGTCCATCACGACCTCGCGAGTGAGTTCAGCCATGGGTGGTTCCTTTCTGTCGTTCGGCCGATTCGGCCAGGGACTGCAGGCGTTGCAGGCTGTCGGTCCAGTACTCGTCGAGGTACTGGCGGAGGCGGTCCATCTGGATGTGATCGGCGCGGTAGAGCCGACGGGTCCCGTCCCGGCGTTCGATGATCAGTTCGGCCTCGCGGAGGACGCCGAGGTGCTGGGAGACGGCCGACCGGGTGACGTCCGCAAAGCGGGCGGCGATCTGGGCGGCCGGGAGCTCCTCGGACCACACCAGTTTGAGGATCTCCCGGCGGCGGGGTTCGGCCAGGGCTCTGAAGGCAGCGTCCACGACCCTTATTTTAGCGAGCGCTTACGTAAGTGTCAACTAACCAAGAAGCATCGGCTCGGCAGGTCAGCGCTCGACGAGCACCGGAGCCAGGCGTTCCCAGTCCGCACGCGGGATCTCATCGTCGGCTCGAATCACCTGGATACAGACGTGATCGGCGCCCGCATCCCGCATCCCCGCCACCCGCCGGGCGATGGCCCCGAGGTCACCCCAGGCCACGATGGCGTCCACCAGTCGATCACTCCCCCGATCGGCAAAGTCGTCGTCGCCGAAACCGAAGCGACGGAGATTGTTGGTGTAGTTCGCCAGGCCCACATAGACGGCGGAGTGCCGGCGGGCGGTCTCGCGCGCTGACGACGGAGCACTGTCGAGCACCACGGCCAACTCGACGGCGATGGTCGCCTCCGGGCCCAGCACCTCCCGCGCCGCGGCCACGTGCTCGGGAGGCACGAAGTAGGGATGGGCCCCGGTCGCCCGGTCGCGGGCCAGGCCGAGCATCCTCGGGCCGAGGGCGGCGAGCACCCGTGCCTCGACGGGAAACGGAACCGGAGCGCCATCGAGGACGTCCAGGAACTCGACCATCTTCGAGTATGGCTTCGTGTAGCGGCCGGGATGGCCCTGGTCGATGAGAGGTGCATGGCTGACGCCCAGGCCGAGGGTGAATCGACGCTGCCACGGCTCACTCCACCGGGCGCGCCGGCCGGCCACCTCGAGCGGGTCCTGCATCCACACATTGAGGATGCCGGTCGCCACTCCGATGCCGTCAGTCGTGCCCAGGAGTACCTCGACCGACCCGAGGACGTCACCTCCGACGTCGGGAATCCATATGGCCGTGTAACCGAGCTCTTCCAGTTCCGCGGCCGACTCGGCGATCAAGCCCGGGTCGCCGTAGCGCATCTGCGCCGACCAGACACCCGTACCGTGAAGTCGCATTGCCCAGAGCGTAGGCGCCGGCTCACCCCGGAGGATCGGGCGCCGGAGTGGGCTCGATCCGGGCCATCGTGGCCTCGACGTACGAGCGGGTGGTGTCGTGGCCGGCGGTGACGCCGAGGGCGTCCTCCAACGCAAGGACCTGGGTCAGCCCGGTCATCATGAGCAGCGCGACGATCGGTGGGAGCTCGGCGTCGGTGACCCCGAGGACGTGCAGTGCGTTGGTCACCGCCTCCAGCTGCGCAGCTCGGAACCGCTCGGCGTAGCGGGCGATCTCGGTGCGGATCGCCTTGCGATGATTGGCCAAGGCCACGAACTCGATGTTGAATCTGGCCCCGCGGGGATCATCGTTGAGCTGCCACAGCACCCGCAGGGAACCGTCAGCCGCGATGGCGCGTTCGGCGCGCGCCACGTTCTCTTCCGCCCGGCGTCGGAAGACCTCGACGAAGAGGTCGTCCATGGTGCGGAAGTAGTAGTGGACGAGCTGCGGCTTGAGACCGGCCCTCGCCGCCACCCGCCGCGAGGTCACGGCGGCGTACCCCTCCTCGAGCAGCAGGAGCTCGGCCGCGTCGAGCAGTTGGAGGCGGGTCTTCGAGTCCTCGGAGCCGATGCGGCGGGGCGAGGGGGTGGCGGTCACACCCGTACCTTGCCACACCCGCGAACCCGGTGCTAAGCAATTGCCCAGCACTGCTGGGCGGTTGCACAGCGACGCAGTGCGGCAGCGTGGCGCCTGAGTGTACGACCGGCCGATGGCACAGCCCCGATGGATGGCACAGCCCCGATGGAAGGAAGACCGAGTGAGCGATTGGCAGACGATCGACTTCTTCTTCGACCAGTCGTTGGTCGAGGATCCGTACCCGTACTTCGAGGAGCTGCGATCAGCGTGCCCGGTCCTGGCCCTCCCCCACCTCGGGGTGGTGGCGGTCACCGGCTACGACGAGACGTTCGAGGTCTACCGGGACACTGAGACCTTCTCATCGTGCAACTCGGTGATCGGACCCTTCGCCACCTTTCCCGTGCCCCTCGAGGGCGACGATGTCAGTGCCACCGTCGATCGGTACCGGGACCAGCTCCCGATGCACGAGCACATGGTGACCATGGATCCGCCCGACCACACCCGCGAACGGGCCCTGCTGATGCGGCTGATCACCCCGAAGCGGCTGAAGGACAACGAGGCGTTCATCTGGCGCCTCGCCGACGAGCAGCTCGACGAGTTCGTGGACGCCGGACAGTGCGAGTTCATCACCGCCTATACCCAGCCCTTCGCCATGTTGGTGGTGGCCGACCTGCTCGGGGTACCCGAGGAGGACCACCCGCGCTTCCGTGAGGGATTCGGTCTGGCCGGCACCGTCGGCGAGGTCGGCGTCGGCGAAGAGGGCAGTCCCGGTGAGAATCCGCTGGCCTGGCTCGACCAGTGGTTCACCGAGTACGTCGAGGACCGACGGCGCCACCCGCGCAACGATGTCCTCACCGATCTGGCCATGGCCACCTACCCCGACGGGACGACGCCCGATGTCACCGCGGTGGTGCGGACCTCCACCTTCCTGTTCGCCGCCGGCCAGGAGACGACCGCCCGGCTGCTGGCCGCGGCGTTGAAGCACCTGGCCGTGCATCCGGAGCTGCAGGACGAGCTCCGGGCCGATAGCACGTTGATACCCGGGTTCCTCGAAGAGGTCCTGCGGGTCGAGAGCCCGGTGAAGGCCGACTTCCGGCTGGCCCGGCGTACCACCTCGGTGGGAGGCGTCGAGGTGGCCGCCGGCACCCCGGTCATGCTGCTCAACGGGGCCGCCAACCGCGACCCGCGCCACTTCGAGTGCCCCGCCGAGTTCCGCATGGACCGGGCCAACGGACAGTCCCATGTGGCCTTCGGACGAGGCGCCCACTCCTGCCCGGGCGGTCCCCTGGCCCGGGCCGAAGGGCGGGTCAGCATCGAGCGCATCCTCGACCGCACCCGGAACATCCGCCTCTCCGAGGAGCACCACGGACCGCCGGAAGCCCGGCGGTACAAGTACGAACCGACCTGGATACTGCGGGGCCTGACCGAGCTGCACCTCGAATTCGATCCCGTCCCCGCGGCCCGATGAGCCGCGTCGCCGTCGTCACCGGTGCGGCGTCGGGCATCGGCCTCGGTGTCGCCCGCAGGTTTGTGGAGGACGGGCACCGGGTCGCCCTTCTCGACCGTTCCGCAGAGCCGGCCGAGGCCGCGGCGGCCGAGCTGTGCTCCGAGGGTGCGACCGCCCTGGCCCTGGGCGTGGACGTGGCCGACCGGGCGGCGGTGGCAGCCGGGTTCGACCGCATCCGGAGCGAACTCGGTCCGGTCGGGATTCTGGTCACCAGTGCCGGCATCGAATCGTTCACCCCGGTCCTCGACATCACCGCCGAGGGCTGGGATCAGATCATCGGCATCAACCTCACCGGCACCTTCTCCTGTGTCCAGGCCGCTCTACCCGACATGCTGGGCGCCGGCTGGGGGCGCATCGTCACCATCTCGTCGTCGAGCGCCCAGTCCGGTGCTCCCAACATGGCCCACTACGCGGCCTCCAAGGGTGGGGTCATCGGTCTCACCAAGGCGTTGGCCGTCGAACTGGCCCGGAACGGGATCACCGTCAACACCATCCCACCCAGCCTCGTCGACACCCCGATGGCCCGCAACGCCGAGGCGGCCGGTGATTTCCCCGGCGTCGACGTGATCGGCCCCATGGTTCCGTTGGGCCGGGCCGGCACGCCGTCGGACATCGCCGCCGCCTGCTCGTTCCTCTGTTCCGAGGAGGGCAGCTACATCACCGGTCAGGTGATCGGGGTCAACGGCGGCATGTACATCTGACCCGCCCCCCGGCCGCGACCACCTCGGGATCGGAGCGTCGGAGGCCGCTCATCGGCCGTCCCGAAGGTTGCGTTTGAGCACTTTGCCTGAGGGGTTGCGGGGTAGCTCAGGGAGGAAGGTGATCTCCTTCGGCACCTTGAAGCGGGCCAGCTGGGCGCCGCAGTGGTCGAGCAGCACGTCGGCCGTCGCCGTCGCACCGGGGTGCAGCACGACAAAGGCCACCGGAACCTCCCCCCACCGATCATCGGGTCGGGCGACCACCGCCGCCTCGAGCACCGCATCGTGCTCATAGAGCACCCGCTCGATCTCGGAACTGGCGATGTTCTCACCTCCCGACACGATCATGTCCTTGAACCGGTCGACGATGAAGAGGTACCCGTCGTCATCCCGGACACCGACATCCCCGGTGTGGAACCAACCTCCGGCGAAGGCCGTGACCGTCGCCTCCGGATCCCGCCAATAGCCCTTGAACACCTTCGGACCCCGCATGACGATCTCCCCGCGCCGGCCCGCGGGCAGCGGCGTGCCGTCCGGGTCCCAGATGTCGAGCTCGAGATACAGGCAGGGACGGCCCACGCTCCCGAGTTTGCTCACCAGGCTGTCCCGGTCGAGAAAGGTGTCACCAGAAACCGTCTCGGTGAGGCCGTAGGCATCGGCGAACCATGCCGACGGAAATGTTCGCCGGATCCGTTCGATGAGGGGGATGGGCATCTTTTCGCCGCCGTTGATGACCACCCGCACCGAGGACAGATCGCGTCGCCCGATATCGGGCAGGGCCATGATGGCGTTGACCATGGCCGGGGCCAACCAGACCGTGGTCACACGCGACCGTTCGATCTCGTCGACCACCGCGGCGGCGTCGAACGAGCGGTGGATGATGGTTGTGGCTCCGGCTGCGATGAGCGACGTGGTGGTGAGGTCCAGCGCGCCCACGTGATAAAGGGGACCACACGCCAGCCCGAGGTCCGAACGGGAGAACCCGAACTCGACGATGTGGGCCAGGTTCTTCCACGCCAGGTTGGCGTGGGTGATCATGACGCCCTTGGGCCGTCCCGTGGTCCCCGACGTGTACATCAGGCGGTGGACGTCGTCGCCCGCCACCGGACGGCGCGCCGTCCCGGTCGGCGTGGCCCGCAGATCGTCCAGCGCTGTCCATCCCTCCGGCGCGGCCGGCGAGACGCACGCCCGCACCGGGGCCGCTCCCATGCCTTCGGTCGCCTCGTCGGCCAGATCGATGAGCGGGTTGTCAGCCACCAGCACCCGGGCCCCGGAGTGCTCGAGGATATAGCGCACCTCGGGCGCCGCCAGCCGCCAGTTGACGGGCATGGCGATGGCACCCAGGTAGTTGGCGGCGAAGACGGTCTCCAGAAACTCGGGGCAGTTGTAGGAGAGAAGGGCCACGACCCCACCTTCGGTGACCCCGGATTGGGCCAGACCCCCAGCCAGTCGCGTGGCCCGCTCGGCCATCTCCGCATAGGTGGTGGTCTCGCCCTCGAAGACCGTGATCGGCGAGTCGGGCCGGAGGCGGGCGTGATGGGCGAGGACCCCGAACCAGTTCATGTCCGCCTGCATCAACGGTGCGGGAATCATGACGGTGACCTCACGGCCACGGCAGCGTACTTCGATCCGACAAGGTGTACCTCCGGGCCCACGGCCATGGCGGTTCGACCGCCCCCCGCTGTCCTCACCGGGAAGCGGGTCCGTGCTGAGGGGGCCCGCTAACCTCGCGATCGATGCCACGGACGGAAGCGACCGGTGATTCTCCACGAAGAGCGAACTGGGAAGCACGCCGCCAGGTGATCATCGACACGTCAGCGCCCGTCTTCGCCAGACGCGGGTATCACGCCACCGGGATCATGGAGCTGTGTGCCGCCAACGACCTCGGGAAGGGCGCGCTCTACCACTACATCAACTCCAAAGAGGAGTTGCTGGCGGCCATCCACGACCGGGTCATGGACGAGGTGATGCTGGGTGCCGACCGGGTGGCCGTAGCCGGAGGTTCCCCGTCGAAGCAGTTGGCCATGCTCGGCGAGGAGCTGCTGGACGTGATCCACCGCTACCCCGACCACGTCTGGGTCTTCCTCCACGAGTTCCCGGCGCTGACCGGCGAACGGGCGGCGCAGTTCCGCGAACGGCGACGCCGGTACGAGCGACGCGTCGAGGGTGTGCTCCAGGCCGGGGTCGATTCGGGCGAGTTCCGCGACCTCCAGCCGCGGCTGACCGCCATGGCCTGGCTCGGGATGCACAACTACACGTACCTCTGGCTGAAGGCGGGCGGACAACTGTCGGCTCGGGACGTGGCCAAACCGTTCGCCGACATCTTCATGCTGGGGATCACCAATCCGACCGCCGGAGAGCCCCGATAACCGGTCACGGCGCCGCGTACCCGCCGTCCACCACCAGCGCCGATCCGGTCGTCCAACGGGCCGCGTCGCCGGCCAGATAGGAGTACGCACCCACCAGGTCCGAAGCCGAACCCAACCCCAGGGGGTGGCGTTCGGCCATGGCGTCGAGCGCATCCTGGGGGAGATCGGCATGGATGGCGGAGAGGAACGTCCCCGGACACACACAGTTGACCCGGATGCCGTCGCGCGCGTATTCGACGGCCGCCACTTTTGCCAGCTGGATCACGGCCGCCTTGGTGGCGCAGTAGGGAGCGGCATGGGACCACGCCGTCAGACCGGCCACCGACGCCGTCAACACGATCGAGCCCGAGCGCCGGGGACGCATCACCGCCACCGCGGCACGGATGCCGTTGACCGCACCGAGGACATTGATCCGAAAGGCGCGCTCCCAATCCTCGGTGGCCAGGTTGTGGATCCGACCGTTCGGAGCCAGGACGCCGGCATTGCTGATCAGCACGTCGAGGTGCCCGAACCGCTCGACGGCCAACGAGACGACGGACTCGACCTCGGCGAACTCGCTCACGTCGGCCAGCACCGTTTCCACCGAACCGCCGGCGACGTCGATACCGGCGACCGAGCTCTGCAGCGACGCCGCGCTGATGTCACTCAACACCAGGTCGGTGTCCGGCTCGTTGGCGAACTGTCGCGATAGGGCCGCACCGAGGGCGCCGCCTGCTCCCGTGATGGCCACGACCCGCCGTTCCGAGGTCATACCAGCAGGTAGCCACCGTCGACGCTGAGCACGGTGCCGGTCACGAAGGCGGAGGCGTCGGACACCAGGAACTGGTAAGCGCCGGCCAGGTCGGCCGACGCTCCCCAGCGCCGTTGCGCCGTGTGTCCGGTGATCGACGCCGACAGCTTGGGGTCGCTCTTCCACCCGTCGGCCAGGGGCGAATCGAACCAACCGGGGGCAACCACATTCACGGTGATGCCGGCGGAGGCCAGGTCGAGGGCCAGGCCCTTGGCCACGCCGACCACGCCGGCCTTGGACGCGCTGTAGGCGGTAAGGCCCCTGCGCGGTCTCTCACCCAGGACCGAGCCGGTGAAGATCAACCGCCCGCCCTCGCCCATCACCCGGGCGGCAGCACGGGCGCCGAGGAACGCACCGGTCAGGTTCACCTCCAGGATGTGCCGCCAGACCTCGGCGTCGGTCTGGCGCGGACCGCCCACGATGGGAGAGATCCCGGCGTTGCATATCCAGGCGTCGACGCCGCCCCACTCGGCGACCGCCGCATCCGCGACGGCTTCGTTGAAATCCTCGTCGGTCACATCACCACTGAGCACCAACGATGCCCCGGGGAGGGCCTCGGCCACCGCCTTCAGATCCCGCTCGGTGCGGGCCACGAGGGCGACCGATGCCCCCGCGTGCGAGAAGGCGTGGGCCAACAACGCTCCGAGTCCCCGGCTGGCGCCGGTGATCACCACGCGCTTTCCCGTGACCGCACCGGGGCTGGGGAAGAACCGGGGGATCTCGATTTCACCGATCATCGCTCTTCCCTCGTTGTACCGACCGATCGGTATACTACACAATTCGTGACCTCCGGCCCATCCCCAGCATCCATGTTCTCCCGGGATGACCTCGTCGAGATGCACCGGAGGATGCTCCTGATCCGGGGCTTCGAAACGCGGGTGGCCGCGCTCTACCGTGACGGGGAGGTGCCCGGATTCGTACACCTCTCGATAGGACAGGAGGCCACGGCGGTGGGGGCGTGCTGGCCGCTCGGCACCGCCGATGCCATCACCTCCACCCACCGGGGCCACGGCCACTGCCTGGCCAAGGGTCTCGACCCACGGGGCATGTTCGCCGAGTTGATGGGCAAGGACGAGGGGACCAACCGCGGCCGCGGGGGCTCGATGCACATCGCCGACCCGAAGCTCGGGATCTTCGGCGCCAACGGCATCGTGGCCGCGGGCCTCCCCATCGCCGCGGGGGCGGGAACGGCGGCCCAGCTCCGGGCGGACGGCACCGTGGCCGTGGCCTTCTTCGGGGACGGTGCCGCGGCGCAGGGCGCGTTCCACGAAGCCATGAACCTCGCCGCCGTGTGGCGATTGCCGGTGGTCTTCTTCTGCGAGAACAACGGCTACGCCGAGTTCTCCCCGGCAGCAACCCAGCACGCGGCGTCGCTCGAACACCGGGCTGCCGGGTACGGCATCGACTACGTCGCCGTCGACGGCAACGACGTCACCGCCACGGCGTCGGTGATGGGCCAGGTGGTCCTGGCGGCGCGGGGCGGTCGCGGTCCGGCCGTCGTCGAGGCCACCACCTACCGTTGGCACGGTCACTACGAGGGTGATCCGCAGCGGTACCGGACACCGGACGAGGTGAGCGAATGGGAGGCCCGCGACCCGTTGCTCGTCCATGAGGCCACGCTGCAGGCCGCCGGTGTCGACGGTGACCGGATCAAGGCGCTCGAGTCTTCCGTCGCCGACGCACTCGATGAGGCCGTCGAGGCGGCCCGGCGGTTGGCCAACCCGAAGGCAGGCTCGGTGGGCGACTACGTCATACGGGCCAGGCCGGCCCGGGCGGAACCGCCACCCCCGTCTGCGGATGCGCCGGTCTTCCGCACCATGGACGCCATCCGCTCGGCCCTCGAAACCGAGCTCACCCATGACGACCGGGTGTTCGTGGCCGGCATCGACGTCGGAGCCGGTGGCAACGTCTTCGGACTGACCCGGGGGCTCGCCGATCAGTTCGGTGACCGGGTGCGCGATACCCCGATCTCCGAAACCGCCATCATCGGCCTCGGTGTGGGGGCGGCCATGGCCGGCATGCGACCCGTGGTCGAGATGATGTACCTCGACTTCCTCGGCGTCTGCTTCGACCAGTTGCTCAACCAGGCGGCGAAGCTTCCCTTCATGACCGGCGGCGCGGCAGAGATGGCCCTCACCGTGCGGACCCAGTTCGGGGCGGGGCGCTCGTCGGGAAGCCAGCACTCCCAGAGCCTCGAGGCGCTGCTGGCCCACATCCCCGGGCTGAGCGTGGTCATGCCGTCGACGCCGGCCGATACCTACGGCCTGCTCCGTGCGGCCATCCAGGACCCGAACCCCGTTGTCTTCATCGAGAACCGGCTGCTCTACGGGATGAAGGGTCCGCAGCCGTCGGCCGACCACATTCTCCCTATCGGCACGTCGACGGTCGTGCGACCCGGCACCGATGTCACCGTGGTCTCGGTGTCACGGATGGTCCACGAGGCCGTCGCCGCCGCCCAGCTCGTGGCCGACGAGGGCATCTCCGTCGAGGTGATCGACCTGCGCACGGTGGCGCCGCTCGACACCGGGTCGATCCTCGAATCCGTGCACAAGACGAGTCGGCTCCTCATCGCCCACGAGGCCGTCGTCCCGTTCGGTATCGGTGCGGAGATCGCGGCGACGGTGGCGCGCGAAGGATTCTGGGACCTCGACGCCCCCATCGAGCGGGTCGGCGCACTGGCGACACCGCCTCCCTACGCCCCCGACCTCGAACAGGCGTGGCTGCCTGATCGTGAGAACATCGCCGACGCCATCCGACGGCTGGCTGCCGTCTGACGGCCGGAAGGCCACAGACAGCTGGGGCTCAGCAACCCAACGCCCGGGCGATGACCAGATGCTGGATCTCGTTGGTGCCTTCACCGATCTCCAGCACCTTCGAGTCGCAGTAGAAGCGGGCGACCGGCGTCTCGAGCATGTAGCCCAGACCGCCGTGGATCTGGACGGCTTCCGACGCGGCCCAGGTGGCCACCCGGCTGGCCTTCAGTTTGGCCATGGCCGCTTCCTTCTGGAAGGCCTGACCGGCGTCGCGGAGATAGGCGGCCCGGTAGGTGAGCCACCGCGCCGCCTCGAGCTCGGTGGCGATATCGGCCAGCTTGAACTGCACCGACTGGAACTTGGAGATGGGTTGTCCGAACTGCACCCGCTCCCGGGCATAGGCGGTGGCCAGGTCGAGCACGGCCTGGGTCAGGCTGAGCGACAGCGCGGCCACCGAGATGCGTCCGACCTCGAGGGTGCGCAGAAACTGGCTGAGTCCCAGGTTGGGATCGCCGATGAGCTGGTCGTCGGGGACCCAGACATCGTCGAGATAGAGCTGTCGGGTGTCGAGGCCGCGCCAGCCGATGCCCCGCATCTTCGGGCCCATGGTGAATCCGTCGGTGTCCTTCTCCACCACAAAGCTCCCGAACCTCGGCTTGTCACCTTCGCTCGGCTCGACACGGGCCAGGAGCGTGACTCCGAACGACATGTCGGTCCCGGCGTTGGAGATGAAGGTCTTCGTGCCGTTGATCAGCCACCCGCCGTCATGGCGCTCGGCCCGGGTGCGGATGCTGCGGGCGTCGGATCCGGCATCGGGTTCGGTGAGCCCGAAGGCGCCGAGTACCCGACCCTCGGCCAGCGGTCGCAGCCAGCGCTCCCGCTGGGCGTCGTTGCCGAACAGGTAGAGGGGCAACGAGGCGATGGTCACATGGGCCTGCCAGGCTGCGGCCACCGACTGGTCGGCCAGGCCGATCTGCTCCATGGCGGCGACGAAGCCCACGGTGGACATGCCGATTCCACCCCACCGCTCCGGGACGAGCATGCCCAGCAGGCCGAGCCCCCCCATCTCGCGCAGCAGATCGGTGGGACAGCGCGCCTCGTCCCAGGCCAGGGGCGCACGAGGGGCGATCTCCTGCCGGGCGAACTGTCGGCAGAGGTCGACGAGGTCCCGCTCGGCTTCGTTGAGCGACAGGTCCACAGTCGGCCTAGGCGGTCGTTTCGGGAAGGGCCGGTGACGCCGGGGACTCAGGCACCGGGACCTCCGTCGCCCGGCTCGAGGTGGGCCATGAAGGCGGCGGACCAGCTCATGAGGTCGCTGGGGACGTCGTAGCCCCGCTCGTCGTTGATGGCCGCCCAGTTCCCGGCCACGTCCTCGATGGTGGGATGGGCATCGGGGTGGACATAGCCCGGCGTGGAGGCGATGAAGATACGGGCGAAGCGCCCGAAGCCGGCGGCGTAGATCTCGCCGCTGACCGGGCAGTCCTCATGGGCCAAGAATGCCACCATCGGCGCGGCCAGCTCGGGGGACATCGGCGCCGGATCCGAAGCTCCACTCGACCCGCCGTCAGCGGCGGGCCGGCCGGCCATACGGGTCAGGGCCCCGGGCGCGATGCAGTTGACCTTGATGCCGTGGTCGGCACCGGCCGTGGTCAGGCTGCGGGTGAGGCCGATCACCGCACCCTTGGCCGCGGCGTACGAGAGATTGGCCGGCAGGCCGAACAGGCCCGAGGACGTGGTCATCACGATGCGCCCGTATCCCTGTTCGACCAGGTGTGGCCACGCCGCCCGGGCGGTGTTGAACGAACCGGTGACATGGACGGCGAGGTGGCTGCGGAGATTGTCCACGTCCGCGTCGGGGAAGCCGGCCCATCGGATGATGCCGGCGTTGTTGACCAGGATGTCGACCCGCCCGAACTGCTCGATGGCGGTGGCGATGAGCGACTCGCCGCCCTCGGGGGCGGACACGTCGTTGCTGTCGGCGACGGCCACGCCCCCGGCCTCGACGATGGCCGTGGCCACCCGGGCGGCCACGTCGGCGTCCTCCCCTTTACCGCCCATCGACCCGCCCAGGTCGTTCACCACGACCCGGGCACCGCGTGAGGCCAGGAGTTGGGCATAGGCCCGCCCCAGCCCCCGGCCGGCACCGGTGACCACCGCCACCCGGCCCTCGAACATGAACTCGTCCGCCACCTGGCTCCTGCTCGCTTCCGCCGGTCGGGGGACGGTGGTCGGTCTCAGGCCGGGGCGGCCGAGGCGCTCAACGGCGCGTTGAATCCGAGGAGCCCGGCGAGGGTGCCGCCCACCATCGCCGCCTTCTCCTCGGCCGGTACGCCGGTGAACAGCTTGTCCATGAGCTCCCGGCTGCCGCGGAACGTGCCCTCGGCGTGGGGATAGTCGTTGCCCCACACGATGGTCGACAACCCCGTGATATGCCGGCAGGCCACGGCCACCGGGTCGTCCTGGAACGACACGTGGAACTGGCGCTTGACGTACTCGCTGGGCATCAGTGGGTAGGGCCACTTCTCGTTCAGTTTGAACAGCTGGGCCATGTTGGCCTGCTCGGTGGCCGGCCGGGTGTCGTCCCACACCCCCAGCCACCAGTCGGGGTCCTGGCCGATCCCGGTGATCCAGCACTTGTCCATGCTGCCCACCAGCGAGGCCAGCCAGTGGGCGTTGAACTCGATGAGCGCGAAATGGAGGTCGGGATAGCGCTCGGGCACACCTCCGCCGATGAGC
The DNA here is from genome assembly GCA_963713625.1 of uncultured Acidimicrobiales bacterium. Lineage (GTDB taxonomy): Bacteria > Actinomycetota > Acidimicrobiia > Acidimicrobiales > RAAP-2 > Bog-756. Next base: position 795,668 of record CAVQMN010000004.1, read on the forward strand.
TGGCAGATGACCTGCTGGGGGGCGATGGTGCTGTAGATGGCCTGGGTCACCATCCGCTTGGAGGCCGACTTCTCGGTCACCGGCTGGTTGACCTGGGCGGCGTTCTCCATGACCACCTTGAGGGTGACGGCTTCGGGATCATTGACCTTCACCCCGCCCGTCTGGGTGTGGATGAACACGTGGACCCCGTTGGCCTGGGCCGCGGCCCACACCGGATCGAACTCCCGCGAGTAGTAGGGCCGGGGCGGTGTGGCCGGCAACAGGATGGCCCGGAAGCCACTGGCCGCCACCCGCTCGATCTCGGCCACGGCGTCGTCGACATCGGTGAGCGGAATGGGTGCGGTCGGGGCCAGCCGGGAGAAGTACGGCGCGAACCGTTCCACGATGTAGTCGTTGTACACGCGGGCGTGGGCCATGGACAGCTCGTGGTCGTCGGAGTAGAGGCCGAAGAGCGAGAGGTTCGGGTGCATGACCCCCACGTCGACGCCGTCGAAGTCGAGGTCCTCGATGATCGTCTCGGGATCGCCCTCGGGCATGCGGCCGCCCGTCTGGCGGTAGCGGGAGATCGTCCACCCCTCGAACCCGGGCGTGTGCAGGCGCCGGAAGACCCGGGCCCCGCCCTCGACCAACGGTTCGATCTCGAAGTCGTCCTCCCACACCCCGCGGGCCCGCAGACGCTTGGGCAGGCGGGTGGTGAACAGGTCGGTGGGCTCGAGAATATGCCCGTCGGCGGATACGACAAGTTGCTTCGCTGCCATGGTTGTGCCTTCCTGCGCGGCGACGCAAGATCTCCCTGACCGGGCCGGTGCGCACGCGGTACCCTGCGCCCAGGAGTGTAGACCAACCGGTCGGTACAGGCAACGCTGACAGCCGGTCGCGGAGTGCCGCGACCAGAAGGAGAAGGGACCGTGACCCAGCGGTGGAAGCAACGCCCACCCGGTTCGACGTGGGGGGACTGGGGCGAGGACGACGAGCTCGGCCGCATCAACCTGCTCACCCCGGAAAAGGTGCTCGAAGGGGTGCGCGAAGTGGAGGCCGGCATCAGCTTCTGCCTCAGCCTTCCCCTCGACTACCCGGGAGGGACGGCATTGAACCAGCGCCGGTACCCACCGACGCTGGCGCCGACCGAGGACATGAACGGTGCGCCGGCCACCTTCTACAACGTCCGCATGAGCGAGATGGAGGACTGGGGCAACCCCAAGTACGTGGACGTGTGGGCCGACGACGTGGTCACCCTCTCACTGCAGTACTCGACACAATGGGACTCCCTGGCCCATGTCGGGGCCGAGTTCGACGCCGACGACGACGGTGTCGAAGAAGCGGTGTACTACAACGGGTACCGGGCCGGTGTCGACCTGGTCGGACCGGCGGACGACGCCGCCGGTGACGGTGGAAGCCACCGGTGCTTCGCCCGCCATCTCGGCCTGGAGCACATGGCCTACCAGGGCGTGCAGGGTCGGGGCGTCCTCGTCGACCTGGCCCACCACCTCGGGCACGACTGGCGCGGTGTGGACCTGGCCACACTCCGGGAGATCATGGACGCCGACCACGTCGTCGTCGAGCCCGGCGACATGCTGCTCCTGCACACGGGTTTCGCCACGGAGATCCTCAAGTGGAACCGCCAGCCCGACCCGGTCAAGATCCACACGCTGTGCACCTACCTCGATGCCCGGGACGAGGCCCTCCTGCAGTGGATCACCGAGTCGCAGATCTCCGCACTGGTGGCCGACAACTATGCGGTCGAAGGCCTGCTCGGGCGGGACCGCGACGAGAGCCGGCACTCCTTTCTCCCCATCCACCACCTCTGCCTGTTCCGGCTCGGCGTGCCCCTGGGCGAGATGTGGTACCTCCACGAGCTGGCCTCGTGGCTCCGGGAGCACAACCGGAGCCGGTTCCTGCTCACCGCACCCCCACTGCGGATGCCCGGCATCGTGGGCTCCCCGCTCACGCCGGTGGCCACCGTCTGACCGACCCCGGTTGCAGACCGACGGCTCGGGCCTTCGGACCCCCGGCCCGTGCTCGCAGGGAACGCCCCGTCGCGGTCGCTCAGGCGTTGGCTTTGGCCGGCTTGGCCGGCTTGGCCGACCGCGAGAGCCTGAAGGCCTCGTAGTCGTTGTCCGAGACCCTTCTGATCTCCTTGTGGAGCTTCGGCCGGCCGCCCGAGTTCAAGAGGTAGCGCCGAGGCTTCCCCGGGATGTTCGTTCCGAAGAAGTAGCTGCTCTCCCCGAAGGGGGAGTCGGCTGCGCCGACGTCGATCATCAGCGTCCACCGTTCTTCGGCGGCAGGGTTCACTTCGATGGTGTCATAGCCGTGGTCACGCAGGTACACGAGGGTGTCGGTGATGAAGTCGACCTGGTCGCCGTTGTACCGCGGGTTGTTGCCGGCCGCCGCGTGGGGTCCACCGGGGAAGAACAGGTTCGGAAAGCCGGTGCTCTGGACACCGAGGAAGGTCTTCGGTCCATCGGCCCAGTAGCGCTCGAGAGGGAGGCCGTGCCGCCCTCGGATCCCCAGACGGGTCAGCGCACCCGTGCCGAAGTCGAAGCCGGTACCCCACACCAGGATGTCGAAGGGCTGCTCGCCGGTGGTCGTCTCGATCCCGCCCCCGGTGATCCGCACGATGGGCGTCTGCCGGAGGTCGACGAGTGAGACGTTCGGGTTGTTGAAGACCTCGTAGTAGCCGGTCACGAAGGGCGGCCGTTTCTCGGCGTAGAGATGGTCCTTGGGAATCAGCCGTTCGGCGGTCCCGGGATCCCTGACGATGCTCCGGATCTTTTCGGCGATGAACTCACACCACAGGGCATTGGCGGCGTGATTCATGGTCAGGTCGGTGTAGTTGCTGGTCAACTTCGAGAATCCGGGGCTGTGCCACATCTTCTCGAAGAACGCCAACCGCTCACTGATCGAATCGTCGAAGGTCTGGCGGTCGTGCGCCGGGTGGAGGAATCCGGACGGCGAGGCGTTGAGCGTCTCGCACATGGATTCGAAGTCGGCCCTGAGCTGGGCCTGCTCCTCCGGTGTGATCGGCCCGTTGTTGAGAGGTGTGCACCAGTTGGCCGTGCGTTGGTAGACGGTCAGGGAGGCGACCTGGTCGGCGATGGCCGGTATCACCTGCACCCCGCTCGATCCGGTGCCGATGACGGCGACGCGCTTCCCGGCGAAGTCGACCGGTGTCGCCGGCCACCTCCCCGTGTGGTGTGACTCACCCCGGAAGTCGTCGCGCCCGGGCACCTCGGGGAAGTACGGCACGGACAGGATGCCGGTCGCGGCCACCAGGAACCTCGTCCGGTACTCGGATCCCTCGCCGGTCACCACCGTCCATGTCCCCGACGCCTCCCCGTAGGCCGCCGAGGTGACCTTGGCCCCGAATCGCATGTGGCGCCGCAGATCGAAGCGGTCCACCACGTGGTTGAGGTACCGCTCGATCTCCGGTTGCTGGGCGAAGTGCTCCTGCCACTCCCACTCCTCGAACAGCTCCTTCGAGAACAGGTAGGCATAGGTGTAGCTCTCCGAGTCGAACCGGGCCCCGGGGTAGCGGTTCCAGTACCAGGTGCCCCCCACCCCCTCGCCGGCCTCGAGCAGCAGGGCGGAGAATCCGGCCTGGAGGGCGCGGTAGAGCTGGTAGATGCCGGTGACGCCCGCTCCGATGACCAGGACGTCGATGTCCGGAGGGGGCTGAGCCGGACTCCGGTCCTGTGGGGGTTCGGGAGATGTCATCGGCCTCCGCGGCGATCAGCCCGTCAGGGGGCGCATCCTGGCCGTATGGTGGCCACCAGCTGCACTTCATGCGCTCCCGGGGTGCCGGCCGAAAGTTGTACCGACCGGTCGACCGGTGAGTATACACTTTGCCAAACGCACTCAGGAGGGAAAGGGGTCGGCGTGGCGATCGTGGATCGGAGGTGGTCGGCACTCCCGGTGCCCTACGCCATGGAGTTCCCCGACCGGGCCCGCAAGGAGCGCTACTTCGACCCGGACTTCTACCAGATGGAGGCCGAGCTGCTCTGGCCACGGGTGTGGCAGATGGCCTGCCGGCTCGAGGAGATTCCGGAACCGGACGATTTCGTCGTGTACGAGTTCCTCGATCAGTCCGTCGTGGTGGTGCGCACCGACGACCTCGGTGTACGCGCCTTCCAGAACACCTGCCGTCACCGTGGCGTGAAGATCGCCGAGGGCCGGGGGACGTGCGAGAGCGGGTTCATCTGTCCCTTCCACGGGTGGTGCTACGGCCCCGACGGGACGAACACCTTCGTCACCCAGTCCAAGACGTTCGCCGCCCACAACCTCCAGCCCGGAGAGCTCGACCTCACCCCGGTGCGGAGTGAGGTCTGGGGTGGGTGCGCGTGGATCAACCTCGACCGCGACGCCCCGCCGCTGCGCCAGTGCATCGAGCCCTTCGCCACCATCCTCGACGCCTGGCATGTCGAGGCGCTCCGAACCGAGTGGTGGTACGCCTGCCGTCTCCCGGTGAACTGGAAGCTGGCCGAAGAGGCGTTCATGGAGCAGTACCACGTGGTGGAGGCCCACCCCCAGCTGGTCATCCCCGGGAGGTACCCGCCGCGCCGGGGTGAGGCGTTCGACCCCCGTTCCTTCGTCGAGGCGGAGATCCACTATCTGCGCACGATGAGCGAGGGCATGGCCGGCATGGTGCACGCCAACGACGTCCGGGTGGCCGAGGGCCTCCGTGACATCGAGCTGCCGGCCGACCCGGTGCTGGCCGTGTCTGCGTGGAACCGGGCGCTCAACGACGCGGTCGTGCGCAGGCACCGCCAGGTGGGGTCTGACATCCCCGACCTCAACGATCTCGAGGACAGAGGGCTCAACCAGCCCATGGGCTACTGCTTCCCGCACTACTTCGTCCTGCCCATGTACAGCAGTGCCTCGTCCTACCGCTTCCGCCCGCTGGGCCCGGAGGAGACCCTGATGGAGATCTGGTCGCTCACCCGGTTTCCCGAGGGTGACGAGCCGGGGAAGCCCATCCCACCGGAGCCGTGGGAGTCCGACGACCCGCGGTGGCCGCCCATCCCGGCCCAGGACTTCTCGAACCTGCCCCGGCAGCAGAAGGGCCTGCACGCCAGGGGCTTCGAGTACATGCGACTCTCCGAACGGGCCGAGGGAGGCATCTCGAACTTCGAGCGCACCGTCGACGGGTTCCTCGCCGGCGTCCCCTACGAGCGGTTGCTCCCGGCCCTGCAGTCGGTCAACGTGAACCCTCTCGAGAGCCCCGTCGCCGACATCGAGTTCTGAAGACCGTGATCGTGAACGAAGCGGTCCCATCGCCCCGGAGGCCGGCACCATGACCACGAAGATGCCGTACGCAGAGGTGGTCGAAGGCGTCCGGGCCACCATTGCCGAGTACACCCATGCCCTGGACGACGGCCGCACCGACGACGTCGTCGCCACCTACTGTCCCGACGGTGCCTGCGAGATCCCCGGCATGGGCACCCATGAAGGGCGCCAGGCCCTCCACGAGGCCTACTCGAAGTGGGAGCCGAAGCGCCCCCAGCGGCATCTCGTCCTCAACACCCTCGTGCTCCAGGCGGGCGACCACGAGGCCACTGCGGTCAGCGATGTGGTCTTCATCCTGCTGGGCCGGGACGGTTGGGCCATCCAGCTGGTGGGCCGATACCACGACGTCCTCCACTACGACGACGGCCGGTGGCGGTTCCACCGTCGTGCCGCCACATTCGTGACGGAGCCGTCCCCACGAAAGGGAACGCCATGACCGACGCCATCGACTACGACGCCATCGACTTCTTCCGCGGCGGCGAACTCGTCGACGATCCCTACCCCTACTTCGACTGGCTACGCAGCCAGTGCCCGGTGCGGCGCGAACCGCAGCAGGGGGTGTACATGGTCACCGGGTACGACGAGGCCTGCGCCATGTACACCGACACCGACACGTTCTCCTCGTGCAACTCGGTCACCGGCCCGTTCCCGGGCTTTCCGGTGCCGCTGGCCGGTCGCGACGATGTCAGCGAGTTGATCGACGAGCACCGCAACGAGCTCCCCTTCAGCGACCAGATCACCACCATGGACCCCCCGGCCCACCGCGACCATCGGCACCTGCTCATGCGGCAGCTCACACCCAAGCGCCTGAAGGAGAACGAGGAGTTCGTCTGGCGCCTGGCCGACCGGCAGATCGACAAGATCCTGACCGGCTCCGGCTGCGAGTTCATCAGCGAGTACGCCAACCCGTTCACGCTGTTCGTGATCGCCGACCTCCTCGGAGTTCCCGAGGAGGAACACGAGGAGTTCCGGGCCGCGTTGGCCCGCCGCCCCAACAACAATGCCGTCGGAAGCACCAACGAGGCCATGTCGCACAACCCACTCGAGTGGCTCTACGAGCGGTTCAGCGGCTACATCGCCGACCGTCGTCACCAGCCCCGCCAGGACGTCCTGACCGCGCTGGCGTCTACGACCTTTCCGGACGGTTCGCTCCCCGAGGTCATCGATGTGGTCCGGGTGGCCGCCAACCTCTTCGCCGCCGGGCAGGAGACAACCGTTCGGCTCCTCGGCGCCACCTTCCAGCTCATCGCCGAGCGTCCGGAGTTACAGGGGCTGCTTCGTGAGCAGCCCGGGCTCATCCCCAACTTCGTCGAGGAGACGCTGCGCATCGAGGCTCCGGTCAAGGGCGACTTCCGGCTCGCACGTCGACGGACCACCGTGGCCGGGGTCGACATCCCCGCCGGTGCGACGATGATGGTCCTCAACGGCGCAGCCAACCGCGATCCCCGCCACTTCGACGAGCCCTCGGAGTTCCGCGTCGACCGCGACAACGCCCGGGAGCATCTCGCCTTTGGACGGGGCGTCCACAGCTGCCCGGGGGGAGCGCTGGCCCGCCTCGAGACCCGGGTGAGCATCGAGCGGCTCCTCGACCGCACCACGGAGATCGGCATCTCCGAGGAGCACCACGGCCCCCCCGGCGCCCGTCGGTTCCAGTACATGCCCACCTACATCCTCCGGGGCCTGACCCAACTGCACCTCGAGTTCACAACCGCCCCGAGTCCGGCCCCGGTGACGAAGTGACGTCGGACCGCCTTCCGCCCCGCTTCCCCGCGTTCGAAAACGTGGAGGAGGAACGCCGACACCGCCAGCAGCGCCTGGCCGCCGCGCTCCGGTTGTTCGGTCAGTTCGGCTTCGACGAGGGGTTGGCCGGTCACATCACGGTCCGGGATCCCGAGCTCCTCGACCACTTCTGGGTCAATCCGCTCGGCATGAACTTCAAGCTCATCCGGGTCAGGGACCTCATCCTGGTCAACGACCGCGGGGACGTCGTCCACGGCAGCTGGCCGGTCAACGCGGCCGCCTTCGCCATCCACTCCAGCATCCACCGGGCCCGCCCCGACGTGGTCGGAGCGGCCCACGCCCATTCGGTGCACGGCAAGGCGTGGTCCGCGCTCCGCCGTCCGCTCGATCCTCTGACCCAGGATTCCTGCGCCTTCTACGGCGATCACGCGGTATTCGCGGACTACACCGGCGCGGTGCTCGATCCCGAGGAAGGCAAGCGCATCGCCCACACCCTCGGCGGTAACAAAGCGGTCATCCTGGCCAACCACGGGCTCCTCACCGTCGGGCAGACCTCGGTCGACGAAGCCGCCTGGTGGTTCATCACCATGGAGCGCACCTGCCAGGCGCAGTTGCTGGCCGAGGCGGCCGGGACGCCCGTGCTCATCGATCGCCATCAGGCGGAGAAGACGGCGCCGCAGGTCGGGCCGCCGATGGCCGGGTGGCGGGCCTTCCAACCACTCTACGAGTGGATCGTGACCGTGCAGCCCGACCTTCTCGATGAGTGATCGCCCCTTTCATGGAACGGAACGTGAATCCGCGACCCGGAGGGGCGCGGTCCGACAAAGGAGATCTCGATGATCGTCGTCGTCGTCAAGCAGCCGGTGCGGGCAAAGTACGCGGATGACTGGCCGGCCCTGGTGGAGGAGTTCACCTCGGCCACCCGGGCCGAGCCGGGAAACATCTCGTTCGACTGGTACCGGAGCGCCGAAGACCCGAATCTGTGGGTCCTGATCGAGGTCTTCCGTGACCGCGAGTCGGGCGATGCCCACGTCCAGTCTCCCCACTTCAAGGCGGCCATGGAGCAGATGCCCCGCTGGCTGGCGGCCGCCCCGGAGCTCATCAACGTCGATGTGCCCGGCGACACCTGGTCCCAGATGGGCTGATCCTGCCTGGATGCGTCTGGAGCGTCTGGAGCGTGGTGGAGGTGGGGAAGAGGAGAAAGGGCCGGGCCGGGAGCAAGGCGGCGGAACCCAGCTCGACCGGCCCAGCGGCCCTCGATATTACCGGCCGGTAAGTAAAAACCGGGTCAGATCCCGCGTTCGCCCACATCCTCGTCTGAATTGGGTCCTGACCTGGGGGTTGGTCGGTGGGACGACGGCCCCGGTCAGCCCGGGCGGGCCGCCAGCCGCTGGAGGCAGTCGTAGGCGGCGTACTTGTAGGCGTCGCTGAGGGTGGGCACGTCGAACGTGGCGTGGATGAAGTAGTCGACCGTCCCTCCGAAGTGCAGCACGACCTGGCCTTGGTGGATCAGCTCGGTCGCCTCTTCGCCGACGATGTGCACCCCGATCAGCCGGCGGTCATCGCACCGGACCACCAGTTTGAGGATTCCCTCGGTGATGCCGGAGATGGCGGCTCGGCTGTTGTCCGAAAACCGTGCGACCCCGGCCACGACGTCGATGCCCTGCGCGGCCGCCTCCGCCTCGGTCATCCCCACCATGGCGCACTCGGGTATGCAGTACACGCCGAAGGGCATCAGGGGATCGACCGTCTCCTTGAAGGGAATGCCCAGGCTGTAACAGGCCGCCACGCGGCCCTGCTCCATCGACGCCGAGGCCAGGGCCGGGGGCCCGATCACGTCCCCGGCCGCGTAGACGCCGGAGGCGGTCGTCTGGAAGTGGTCGTCGACCACGATCCGCCCCCGATCGTCGGTGTCGACGCCCACGGCTGCGAGCCCGAGGTCCTCCGTGTTGCCGATGCGGCCGGCGGCGAAGATGATCTTCTCGGGATGGATGGTCCGGCCCGTGCCCATCTCGACGTGCAGCCCCCGGTCGTCCCGGGTGACACCGGTCACGTCCACCTCGAAGAGCACGTTCATGCCGAAGGACCGGAAACAGGCTGTCACCTCATCCGAGCACTGCGAATCGAGGTAGGGCATCAAGCGGGCACCACGATCGATCAGGGTGACGTCGGCCCCGAGGGCCATGAAGATCGACGCGTACTCACAGGCCACCGCACCTCCCCCCACCACCACCAGACTGGCCATCGGCCGATCCAGGTCCCGCGCCGTCTCCGAATCGAGCACGTCGGGATCGTCGAAGGGGATGCCGGGAGGACGAAACGGCCGGGAGCCGGTGGCCAAGAGGACGACCTCCCCGCGCAGGACGCGGGCCGGCGCCCCGGCGGACGGGGTGACGACCACGGTGCGACCGGGTCCGAGGACAGCGGACCCGGTCACCAGTTCGATGCCGTGGCGCTCCAGATTCCCGTCCACCGCGTCGCTCATTCGTCCGGCCACGGCCACCGCCCGCGAGCGCAGCCGGTCGATGGCGGCCTGCGGATCGAGGTCCATCCCCGCGCCATAGACATCCCGGCGCCGGAACCCGGTGAGATAGAGGGCCGCCTCCCGCATGGCCTTGGTGGTCAGGGCGCTGGCCGCCAGCTCCCCACCCAGTGCCGGCGACCGCTCGACGACCACGACCCGCCTGCCGAAGTACGCAGCCTGGGCGGCCGCCTTCTCCCCGGCGGGCCCTGCACCCACGACGACCAGGTCGTAGGTGTCCTCCGCTACCGGAGCCATGGTCGGACCCAGCCGGACTCAGACGGTTTTGGCGATGAGGACATTGCAGCCCGCGTTGTGGGCGACCGAGTTGGGTATGGACCCGATCAGCCGGCGGCTGCCCTGCATGCCCTTGGAACCGACCACGATCAGATCGGCGCCGACCTTGTCCGCCAACTCGATGAGCGCGTCGGCCGGCGAGCCACTGGTCACGTGGGTCTCGACCTTCACCCCGTCCGCACCGGCGGAGGCCTTGGCCAGAACGGCCTGGGCCGCATCCCGGATCTCCCTGGTCATCTCGGCATCGCCCCGGACGGCGACCGACGAGCCGACCTGAGCCACCGGTATCCCCGACGGCGAGGCCTTGAGCACGTGGACGAGGTGCACGACCGCGTCCATCCTGGCGGCCACGCCGAGCGCCACCGCCACCGCCGCGTCAGCGGTGTCAGACCCGTCGGTCCCCACCACGATCGTCGAGAACATTGGGTGCACCTTTCAGCCGTCCGTCGGTTCGGTCCGTCATCGGCGCCCGGCGCCACGACGCAGGCTACTTTCACCCGGACCTCCGGTGCGCACGAACGGATTGACCGGACCCTGGCCCGCTCTTATGGTTCCCGCCGGGGGCACAACGCGATGGTGCTCGTGGCTCAAGGCGGCGGCGTCTCGGGATGCGGGTTCGTACGAGAGACGAGAGAGGAACGCCGATGACAAATTCGGAGACAGCAACCGAGCTTCGTTTCGATCCGCCCGGCCCGGGGCTGTGGGCATTGGATCCCGTGCACTTTCCCCGACCGGTGACCCGGTATTGGGCGGAAACCCATCCCGCCGCCATGAAACGGGGCACCAACGACTTCGCCCGCTTCTACGGGCTCCTGTTCGACGGCATGGAGACGACCTACGTCAACGGCTTCGCCTACAACACCATGCTGCCGGCACCGGAAGAGGACCTCCCCCACCGTTTCCAGCGGGCCGAGGAGGTCTTCGAGAAGAAGCTCTGGAGGGAACAGCTCCGGCAGTGGGACGAGACATGCAAGCCGGCTTCGATCGCAGAGCACCGGGACATCCAGGCGGTCGATCCCGACGCGCTCTCCGACGAGCAGTTGGCCGACTACCTCACACGATGCCGTGACCACCACGCGGCCATGATGGCCCAGCACATGCGGTTCACGGCCGGAGCCATGATCCCGACCGGGGACTTCCTCGTACACGTCGGGGGCTGGACCGGACTCCCGCCGGCCGAACTGCTCGGCCTCCTCCGGGGCTCGGCGTCCGTTTCTGCCGGCGGGTCCACCGAGCTCGAGCGGCTGATCGCCGCCATCGGGGACGACCCCGCTGCGCTCGCACTCCTCGATTCGGGCGACGACCCCGCCCAGGTGCTCGATGCGCTGCGCTCCCTCGGAGGTGAGCGGGGAGCGGTCGTCTCCGACTACCTCGACTTCGTCGGTTACCGACCCCTCGACGGATTCGACATCTCCGAACCCGGCGCCCTCGAGATGCCCGACGCCCTGCTCCGGGCCATCCGGATCGCGGTCGAAGGGAGGGACAGCGAGGCCTCGGCGGTCGAGGGCCGGACGGCCGACGTCCGCAACCAGGTCCCCGAACAGCACCGGCCCGAGTTCGACGAGCTTCTGGGCGAGGCCCGGCTCACCTACCGGCTTCGCGACGAGCGCGGGATCTACAGCGACATCTGGGCCTCGGGCCTGATGCGGCGGGCCGTGCTGGCCGCCGGTCGCCGTCTTGCCGCCCGGGGACAGATCACCGACCCTGAGCATCTGATCGATGCCACGCTCGGGGAGATGTGCGCACTGGTGTCGGGTTCGGGGGGCCCGTCCGCCGAGGAGCTCGTCCGACGGTCCGAGTACCGCGCCACCCACTCGGCCAAGGAAGCGCCCCCGGTCATGGGCACGCCCCCACCTCCTCCCCCGGACCCGTCCGGGCTGCCACCGGCCATGGCCCGCCTGATGCAGGCCACCGGCATCGCCATGGGTGAAGTCTTCGGAAGTTCCGAGGCCCCGCACGAGGAGCATCTCCTGCGCGGCCTGGCGGCCAGCCAGGGCGTCTACGAAGGCCCGGCCCGCCGGGTGTCCGGTCCGTCGGAGTTCGGTCGGATCCTTGCGGGAGACGTCCTGGTCACCGAGGCCACCTCGGAGGCCTTCAACATCTTGTTGCCCTTGCTCGGGGCCATCGTCACCGACAACGGTGGGCTGCTCTCCCACTCGGCCATCGTGGCCCGTGAGTACGGGATACCGGGCGTGGTCGGGACCCGGGATGCCACCGAGCTCATCGCCGACGGGACGCGGGTGCGGGTGGACGGAGATGCCGGCGAAGTCACCGTGCTGGCGTGAAGGAGGTCGTCCCTCTGGCCAAGGCCCAGGAGACCTCGGTCTTCGGCTCCAAGGCCGTCGGCCTCGGCGCCGCCGAGCGGAACGGTCTCCATGTCCCGCCCGGCGTGGCCCTGTCCGGCCCCGTCGTCGAAGCCGTGGCGTCGGGTGACGAACGGGCCATGGCCAGAGTGGCCAAGGCGGTGCGCGGCCTCGGCGTGCCGCTGGCCGTCCGCTCGTCGGCCGTGGACGAGGACGGCGCCGAGGCCAGCTTCGCCGGGCAGCACCTCACGTTGCTCAACGTCCCGACGGCCGCGGACGTGCCCTCGGCGCTGCGGGACATCTGGTGGTCGGCCAACTCCGACTCGGCCATCACCTACCGGCAACGGGTCGGACTCTTCACCCGGCCGAGTGTCGGAGTGGTGATCCAGACCCTGTTGGATCCCGAGATCGCCGGCGTGATGTTCACGGAGAACCCGGTGACCGGAGCGGACGAACGGGTCATCGAAGCCAGCTGGGGACTGGGCGAGGCCGTCGTCGCCGGTCTGGTCATCCCCGACCACTATCGGTTGGACCGCTCCGGCCAGGTCCTCGAACGCAAGCCGGGGCGCAAATCCATCGCCGTGCGCACCGTGGCCACCGGAGGCACGGTCGAAGAGGAGGTCCCGGCCGAGCGGGCCGAACAGCTCTGCCTGGACGACAGCCAGCTCGAGCAGCTCAGCCAGCTGGCGGCCCGGTGCGAGCAGGTCTACGGTCCCGGGCGCGACATCGAATGGGCCATGGCCGGAGGAACGCTCTACCTGTTGCAGTGCCGGGCCGTCACCACCGGACGACCGGCGGAGCCCGCCGGCGACCGGCAGGCCGGCGATCCCGCCGAGACGCTCCGGCAGGTGCCGCTCTTCGCCGAGCTCGACCGGAAGGAGGTGGCCGCCATCGCCCGGCTGCTGAAGGAGCGCCGCTTCGCCGCCGGGGAGACGGTGGTGATGGAAGGCTCGGGAGGTGCCGCCTTCTTCCTGATCGACTCGGGGGAGGCCACCGTGACCATCCGGGGGGTCGAACAGACCACCCTGCAACGGGGCGACTACTTCGGCGAGATCGCGCTCATCGATGAGGGCCCCCGGGCGGCGACGGTCACCGCGGCGAGCGAACTGGTGTGCTTCGGCCTCACCTTCTGGGAGTTCCGTCCCCTGGTCCAGGAGAACGGGGCCATCGGCTGGAAGCTGTTGCAGTCGATGGCCAAAAAGCTGCGGACCGCCCAACAGGAGTGACCATCGGCCGACCGGTGCCGGTCCGTCCGTCGCCGGCCGTCAGTCACCCGGGTTCGCCAGGGGGCCGATCCCCAGCCGATGGGCCAGGTTGGTCAGCTCCGCTCGGCGGCGGGCACCGGTCTTGTCCCGTATGCGTTCGAGATGGGAGTGGACGGTGGTGATGGCGATCGACAACTCGGCCGCGATGTCCTGGTCCTTCTCGCCCGCGGCCACCAGGGCCAGGACGTCGCGCTCGCGCCCGGTCAGCTTGTACTGGGCCGTGGACTTCTCGACCCGCAGCAGGTAGGAGGCCAGGGTGGGCGACACGTAGGTCTCGCCGCCGGCCACGACCCGCACGGCGCGGGTGATCTCCTCGGCGTCGGTCTCCTTGGTCAGGTAGCCGGACGCCCCGGCGGCGATGGCGTCGACGACGTCGTCAGGGGTGCCGGCGGCCGACACCACCACCACCCGGTGCCCCTGGTCGCAGACGTGAGCCACTCCCACCGATCCCTCGATGCCGGGCAGGTGCAGATCGAGCAGGACCACGTCGGGGCGGGCATCGAGCCTGTCGAAGTCCTCGATGGACCTGGCCTCACCGGCCAGCTCCAGATCGGGGGCACGATCCACGGCCATGGCCAGGCCCTGGCGGTAGACGGGGTGGTCGTCGACGATGACGACGCTGATCATGCCGGTCCCCACAGACGGACCCGTGTCCCGTGTCCGGGAGCCGATTCGATCCGGGCCCTCCCTCCCACTTCGGCCATACGCCCGACGATCGACCGGGTGGTCCCGAACCCGGTCCCGAGCGACGGGTCGAAGCCGGTTCCGTCATCCTCCACCGTCACGGTGATGCCCCCGGTGTCGTCCCCGGCCACCACGCGGGCCCGGTGGCCGCCGGCATGCTTGCCCACGTTCACCAGCGCCTCGTGGCAGGCGTCGCGCAGCGCCAGGAGCACCGGGGGCGACGGCTCGGTCGTCGTCCGCACCTGCAGGTCGATGTCCAGTCCGCGCCGGGCGTGCCCGTCGACCAGGGCCTCGAGCTCCTCCCGGAGCGGGCCCGTCGGGGGGGCGATTCCGTCCAGCTCGTCTCCGAGCCGCCCGGCTTCTTCGAGGGCCAGTGATCGGATGGAGGCCAGATCCCCGTACCGTCCGGTGCCGATTGCCTCCAGCGTCTGGAGCGCGCTGTCGTGGAGGAACCGCAGCTGCCGCGACCGCTCCTGTTCGACGGCCAACCGGCGGCCCTCGTCGAGGGCATCGGACCGGGCCGTCTCGATGCGGGCCCCGCCCTTGCGAATCTGGCCGACGAAAGCCTTGGCCGCGGCGAAGTGGGCGGCCATGCCCCCGGCGTTGACCAGTCTGTCGCCCCACCCCCCGGCCAGGGACGCGCCGGTTCCGACGATGACCGTCGCCCCCAACGCACCGGCCATCGGCGCGTCGCCGGCGACGGCGCGCCCGGCCACCGCATTGGTGGCGAAGCTCCAGGGCACCCAGTCGATCCACGTCCAGCGGTCATCGGGGTCGAGGTTGCCCCGGCCGACCAGCAGCGCAGCCACCGCGGTGACCAGATCGACCGTCAGGGCCCGGCGATCGAATCGATAGGCGTTGCCGCGCAGATGACGGGCGAGCCACACCGATTCGGCGCCCACCGCCACCAGCTGTCCGACCGCCGCACTCTGACTCCGATACCGCCTGCGGCCGGCCACGACCGCGGCCAGGCCGGTGACCAGACCGGACACCCGCCACGACATGAGCAGGGCCACGATGGTCCGGTTGGCCTGCGTCGCCTCATCCAACCAGCCGTCCTCCCCGTCCGCCCGAATTGGGTCATTTCTGACCAGGACAGGAGACCGGGAAGGTGCCATCCTGGATCCATGGAGTCGCCCGCCTCCGTCCGCATCGTCGCCAGCCGACCCCTCCTTCGGGCCGGGCTCGAACGTCTGGCGGCCGGGGCCGGCGTGGCGGTCAGTGATCGTCCCGATCCCTTCGACCTGGTGCTGCGATCGGCGGACGATCCCCCCGACGGCTCGCCCGTCGATGTCACCCTCGTTGACGGTGCCATCGTGGTGACGTGTTGCTCCGTTCCCGACCGGGAGGTGTGGGACGCCCTCGGCCGACTGGTGTCCTTCGCCCTGTCGGCCTGATCCGTCCCCGGTCGGCACGGCCGCCGGGACCATCAGCGTGACCCGCACCCCGCGGCCTTCCTCCGACCACACTTCGGCACGGCCGCCGATCGGTTCGACGATCCGGCTGAGTCCCGACAGGCACCGATCGTAGGGAGACCCGTCACCGGGGCTGAAGCCGCGGGCATGGTGTCGGATGGTCACGGTCACCCACCCCGACTCACCGGCCGCCCGGACCACCCCCCGCTCGGCGCCGGCGAACTCACGGGCCGAGACCACCGAGAGCTCGACCGCGTCGCGGATCGGCCCGATCCCGTCGGGGGCCACCCCGGCGAGCAGCTCGGCCGTCACCAGTTCGATGTGGAGTCCCTCCCCCTCGGCCGTCTCCGCCACCTGGCGAAGGGCGCGGTCGAGGTCGGTGGGCATATCGCCTCCGCCACGCAGGATGTGGCGCAGCCGCCCGGCCTCCCGTCTGGCCATGTCGGCCACGGCCCGCTCGTCGTGGCTGCGAGCCATCTCCTGCAGCACCTCGACCGTCCGGTGGTGGACCAACTGGTGGTGCTGGGTCCGTTCCGATTGGGCCGCGGCCCTCGTGGCATTCTCGAGGGCGAGGCGATCGGCATCGTCCTGCAGACGGGCCTGCCGCCGGTGGGCCCCCACATAGGTGCTGACGGCGGCGTGGCTGCCCGTCCAGTTGATGATGTCGTTCACGGCCAGTGCCAGCCCGGCCACGTGGGCGTCGCGTCCCTTGGCCCGGACGCCGGCCACGGTGGCCGCCAGGCCCAACACGGCCAGGATGCCGGCGCGGTCGACGCGCTCCTCCGACGCCCCGGCGCCGATGGCGGCCCCGATGGCCAGGTTCTTCATCCACGGCGCCCCGTCCTCGGGGTCCAGCCCCAGTTCGCACGCCATGAGACCGCCGGCGGACCACGCGGCATCGATCCACATGGCCGTCCGGTCCCGATAGTGGTCGGCCCGGAGGATCCGGTATCCCAGCCAGGCCGATTCGATGACGCTGCCGATGAGGAGGGCGACCTGCAACCTGGGCCGCCGGAACCGCCGACGGTCACCGATGACCATGAAGGCCGAAAAGGCGAGCTGGCCGATCCGGGCGGCGACGAAGGTACGCGCAATGGCACGCTCGGCCTGTTCGGCCGCCGTCCGCTCCCCCAACTCTCCGACCACCGCGGCCAGCGTAGGCCGACAGCCGGCTCCGGTTCCGAAGAGATCGGGGGCGGCAGGCCGACGGCTGCCGGCTTCGGGGCCACGACCGACCCCCCGAGCACCCCGGGGGGATCCGCCAACTGCCCCGCCGGGGGCGGACAACTCGGAGCTGCGCGGTTGGCACCGCTTCGAACAGGGACTTTCCCCGTCGGAGCAGAAAATTTGAGAAATTCCTCAAGTCCGGCCCGGTGCGTGCCGATAGTGCCCTCGTCAGGTCCGTCGAGCTGGGTTCCGCCACCTCGCTCCGGGCCTGGCCCTCTCGTTCGGGGCCGACGCAGAACGGATGCCCGCCGCCACCCCGGCCCGGACCGGACCCCGGGCGGCCCTGTCGCCTGCCCGCCAACCCGCCCCCGGCGTCCTGTCGAGTCGACCACCCTAAGATCACTGGTCCCGCAACGGGAGAGACCGGTCGGCACCGCCGATCCGGGGGAAGGGTCGCAATGGGAGCGGACGATCTGGTGCTCTGTTCGGGAACCCTGCGGCGCGGGATCCCCTTCGCCGAGCGACTCGACGCCGCCTCCGGGGCCGGGTTCGATGCCATCTCCTTGTGGGGACGCGACTACGACGACGCCCGGAGCGAAGGGCTGAGCGACGGCGACCTGCGGGCCATGCTCGACGACCACGGACTGGTCGTGGCTGAACTGGATCCGGCCTGGTGGTGGCTCCCCGGGGCGTCGGACGTCCACATCCCACCCGAACTGGATACCGAGGACGTGTTCCGATTCGGCGAGGCGGAACTGTTCGCCGTCGCCGATGCGCTCGGGGCCCGATCGATGAACGCGGTCGACGTCTTCGGTGGCTCCTGGGACGTCGACGGGGCGGCCGAGGCCTTCGCCGGGCTGTGCACGAGGGCCGCGGAACACGACCTGCTGGTGCACATCGAGTGGCTCCCCTGGTCGAAGATCCCCGATCTGGCCACCGCGCTGCACATCGTGCAGCTGGCCGGGCAGCCCAACGGCGGCCTCAACATCGACGCATGGCACCTGGTGCGATCGGGAGTGCCGGTGGAAGAGCTGGCCGAGGTCCCGGGCCCGTTGATCCTGGGCGTGCAACTGGACGACGGGCCCCTCCGACCCGAGCCGAATCTGGTCGAGGCCACGTTGCACCAGCGGCAACTTCCCGGCAAGGGGGAGTTCGACCTGCACGGCATCGTGCGGGCCCTCCGCCATTCGGGGACGAGCGCCCCCATCGGGGTCGAGGTGTTCTCCGACGCACTCCATGCCCTTCCGCCGGCCGAGGCGGCCGATGCCGCGGCGCGGGCCACCCGCGCCGTGCTCGGGGAGCGCCGATGAGCGGCGCGGTCGTGGTCGGAGAGCGCCGATGAGCGGCGCGGTCGTGGTCGGGGAGCGCCGATGAGCGGCGCGGTCGTGGTCGGCACCGGCTTCGGATGCTTCACCCACGTACGCGCCCTCCGGGCCGCCGGTTTCGACGTGCCCGCCCTGGTGGGCCGCGACCCGGTCAAGACGGAGGCCCGGGCCCGGATGTTCGGGATCCCCCGCGCCCTCACCTCGGTGGACGAGGCCCTGGATCTCACCGGCGTCGACGCGGTGACCGTGGCCACGCCACCGCACACCCACGCCGACATCGCCCTGGCCGCCATCGCCGCCGGCAAGCACGTACTCTGCGAAAAGCCCTTCGCCCGTGACGCCGGAGAAGGACGCACGGTGCTCGCCGCGGCCGAAGCCGCCGGGGTCGTCCACCTGCTCGGGTGTGAGTTCCGGTGGGATCCCGGACAGGCGACACTGGCCCGGGCCGTGACCGCCGGCCAGGTGGGCGAGCCGAAGATGGCCACCTTCATCCTCCACGTTCCGCTGCTGGCCGATCCCGCGGCCGAGGTACCCGAGTGGTGGGGCGACGACAGGCAGGGCGGAGGTTGGCTCGGGGCCCACGGCTCCCAGGTGATCGACCAGATCCGGGTGACCCTCGGTGAGTTCGACTCGGTCTGCGCATCCCTGCCCCATGTGGCCCGGCGGAGCATGACCGCCGAGGATGCCTTCGTCGTCCACTTCCGCATGGAGTCGGGCGCGGTGGGCACGTTGCAGAGCACGTCGGGGGACTTCGGTCCTCCCATCGTGATCACCCGGGTGGTCGGATCGGAAGGGACCGCCTGGATCGAAGGCGTGGGCTCCACGGTCAAGGTGGCCGACCGGTCGGGGTCCCGCACCGTGCCGGTGTCGGACGACCTTCCCACGGGAGCGGGCCCCAGCCTGCCCGACGGACTGGTCACCACCGCCTACGAACGGATGATCTCCCACGGGATGGACTTCTCCCCCTACACCCGGCTGGCCGAGATTCTCCGCGGCCGTATCGAAGGCTCGCCCCTGCCTCCGGGGCCTGCCGCCGCCGACTTCGCCGACGGGGTCCGCCAGATGGCCGTGCTGGACGCCGTCCGGGCCTCGGCGGCCGGAGGGACCTGGGTCGACGTGGAACGACTGTGACTCCGGGCAGGTGATCGCCCGGTGGCCGGGGTCGGCCTCCGGTCAGCCCGTCTGGTTTCCCTCGGCCTGATAGGAGCGACAGGGCTCACCCCGCAGGGAGTTGCACGCCGGCAGGGTCGGTGTGGCCGGCACACCGTTCACCACATTGACCACCAGCGCGGACGGGCTGCGGCCGCCGATGCCGACTGTGGCCCGCTGGCCGTGGTCCAACGTGTCGAACTCCCACACCGGTCGATCGCCCCCGGGGGCGGAGATCACGACCCGGAGCTCGGTCCCGGGCCGGAAGGTGTGGACGATGGGGTCGATCGGGATCCGCACCAACGAGTACGAGCTCGATGACAGGTCCTTGGCCTCGGCGGCCGAATAGGTCGGATCGGTGAACAGCGCGGTGGAGTCCGGTTTGTCCACCTGGTTCGTGCTCCGCAGGAACCCCGATGTGATGTACTCCTCCTGGGCCGTCGAAGGCCGCACTTCGGTGATGGTGGCCTGGAAATCCTCCACCGGCACCGATGCCTTGACCCAGAGGTCGAGCGTGGCCGGACCCACGATGGTGGTGGCCGTCTGGAACGGGGCGGTCTGGAATCCGACGCCATCGGCGGCCGGCACCGGTGTCCAGTCCCAGTCCGGGTCGGCGTCCCACGCGTTCCCACTGGCGGGCAGGCTGGTCCGCGGCCGAGCCCGGGGGTCCAGCGTGAACGAGGTACCCGACGCGGTGACCGGCGCCCTCCCGAGCGAACCGTCCGCGCCGAACGACAACGTCCGGACCGACCCCTCCGGTGGCCAGGTGGCGAAGTCCGCGGCATAGGTGGACTCGATGGCCCCCGGGCCGGCGGCCCCGGCGCCGTTGTCGAACAGTGCCCGCACCCGCGGCGTCTGGGCCGCGAACTCGGCCTGGGCGACGGCCAGATCGGGGGCCTGGGTGAACCGGATGGCCGGGAGCGGCGCCTGGTTCGCCCCGTTGGAGGCGAAGCCGGTGAACTTGTCCAAGAAGATGGCGCCGAGCGGTCCGGGATCGGTGGGCACCTGGCGGGCCACATAGATGTCGAGGAACTCGAGCCAACGGCTGAGGGTCTGGGGATCGGTCGAGTCGATGTGCCCGCCGTTGACCATGTTGGCGAAGACCGGTGTGGTCTTCGGGAAGGCATCGATCAGGGCCGGCCACTGCGGGCCGGTCTGTTCGTCCTGGAGGGCCCCGGACAAGAAGACCGGCACGGTGATGTGCCTGGCCCAATCGATCATGGACCGGCGGTCGAACAGTGAGGCCTGGCGCCCGGGGCCGGTGCCCGGCGCCACCATCTTGGGTCCCACCAGGCTGGCCAGGCTCTCCGATTGGCCATGGAGGGCCTGGTTGCCCAGGCAGGTCGACGAACTGTCTCCGCCGACAGCCGACTCGGCGTCGATCTCGGCGTAGGTCCAGGGCTGGCCCACGTTCGGGACCGGGGTGGTGGCCAGTCGGACCAGGTGCCCGTCGCGGTAGGAGGCGGCCGGCTTGGCGTCGTCGATGCGCTGGGCGATCCAACTGGCCGCGAAGCCGTTGTTGTAGATACCGCCCGGGTAGCCGGTCGAGAAGAGGTCGTCGGTCGGGCTCATCGGGGCGATGGCGGCCAGTCCGGGGGGATCGGTGCCCGCCGACGGGAGCTGGGAGAGGCCCGAGTAGCTGATGCCGACCATTCCGACCTTGTGGTGGGCCACCCAGGCCTGGTGGGCCACGATCTCGATGGCGTCGTAGGCGTCGTAGTCGGACGGGTAGCCGAAGAGGTCGAACGAGCCCCCCGAGCAACCGGTTCCCCGCATCTGCAGGCTGACCGTGGCAAAGCCGGCCACCCGGGCCAGCACCGATCCCACCGCGGTGGCCGAGTCGGGGAGCAGGTTCTTGTTGCCGCAGTCCTTGCACGTGGTGTGGAGGGCCTCGGAGATGTACCCCGGGATCGGGTCGGTCGGACCGGCCACGTCGTAGCCGGAGTACTCGATCACCGTCGGGCAGGGACTCGTCACCGAGCACGTCCCGCCATAGGGGTACCGGACGGTGGCAGCCAGCTTGATGCCGTCCCGCATGGTGATGTAGTTCAGCCCTTCGTGCATGGGCTGGCCGGTGTAGAGGGACGAGTCGGTCCCGGGGTTCCGTCCCGGCGTCAGCACGGTGAACGACGCCGTGGTCTGGTCCGTGGTCTGGTCGTCCCACTGGTAACCGCTTCCCGGGGTGAGGTTCCGGACGATGAGCGAACCGAGCGGATCGGCCGTGTCGGAAGCCCCGGCCGCCGTCACGGTGGCGCCGTTCCTCGTGAGCGTGATGTGGTCACCAGGTCCGGCACCGGTCAGCCAGGCCTCGTCGATCGAACCGTTCCCCTCGAGCGCCGGACGCTTGGCCGCGGCCGACGAGGTACCCACCGCGGCCAAGCCGATGCCCACGCCGGCGGCGGCGACCACGACAGCGACGGCCACCAGCCCGATGCGGTTCCTGGTCTGCATGGTGTCTCCCCCACTCCCCCGGACCGTCCCCTCGGACCCGGTCCGCACAGATCATGGCACCCGCTGAAGCCCGGATCTCCCACGGGGTCCCGTCTCCCCGTCCGGAGCAGGGCGGGCCGGCGCTCAGTAGGGTCTGGTCGTGCCGATCACTCCCGAGGCCGGTCGCGTGCTCGGATCCCTGGTGGAGAAGCAGCTGACCACGCCCCAGCAGTACCCGCTGACGGCGAACGCCCTGACCCTCGCCTGCAACCAGACCACCAACCGCGAGCCGGTGGTGATGATGGACGACGACACCGTGCTGCGCGCCCTCGACGGACTGAAGGAGCGGGAGCCGCGTCTGGTGCGGTTCGTCCTGCCGTCCCACGGGCGGTCGGTTGTGCGGTACCGGCACGTGCTGGACGAGGTCTACGCACTCGATGTCCCGGCCCTGGCCCTGTTGGCCCTTCTCCTCCTGCGCGGCGCACAGACACCGGGGGAACTTCGGGCCCGGGCCGGCCGCATGGCGGAGTTCGCCTCGGTGGAGGATGTGCAGCGGCAGCTCGAAGGTCTGGCCACCCGCCCCGAAATCCTGGTGCGGTTGCTGCCCAGGCGACCCGGCCAGAAAGAGGACCGCTGGCAGCAGCTCCTCGCCGCTCCGTGGTCGGGCGGCGCCGGCGTGGACCCGGGAGCCGGGGCGGAGGTCGCCCCGGAAACCCGGGCCGACGGGCCGGACCCGGCTTTCGGCGGTGAGCGGACCGCGGATGACGGATCTCCCACCGGACCGGGCGCACCGGAGGGGTCGGACGAGGCCCTTTCCCTACGGGGTGAGATCGAGGACCTGCGAGCCGATGTCCTGGCCCTCCGGGCCTCGGTGGCCGAACTCGGGACCTCGCTCGATGCCCTCCGGCGCAGCCTCGGAGGCTGACCGGGCCACCCGGGAGGAAATATTTTCGATTTGTTGTTTGAGGCCGGGTACCGGCGGGAAGACTAGGCGTCAGACAGACCCGTCGACTGGGTTCCCGCCCCTTATTCCGGGTTTGCCACACGCCAGTCCTTCCCGCCTGGGACTGGCGCGCGCCCACAGGTCAGCGCAGTAGCGTCACGGTATCCGCAGCCGTCCGGGGCCGGCGCGATCCGGCCACCCAGACCGGTCGGCCATCCCCGGGCCACCACCACGGGCCGCCCCCGGCGAGCATCCGTGACGATTGGAGTGAGGGATGACGAAAAAGGCCGACTTCTCCGACGACGAATGGAAGCAGGTACTCGAGGGCCCGCCCAGCGCGGGTCTGATCGTGATCACCGCATCCAGGGGCGGGATGTTGCGTGAGACCTGGGCCATGTCGAAGGCCTACGCCGAAGCCCGCCGGAGCCACGGGGCCAGCGAGCTCCTCGATGACCTGGTGGCGGCCAAGCCGGAGATGGACCACACCAGGTATCACACCCCCGACGAGCTGCGGCAACACTGCCTGCAGCACATTCGCGACGCGGTGGGCCTGGTCGAGGCCAAGGCGACGGCCGAGGAGCTGACCGGCTACCGGCGGTTCGTGGAGTCCGTGGCCGACAAGGTGGCGGCGGCCCACAAGGAGGGCGGCAACAGCGTGAGTCCGCCCGAAACCGAAGCCATCCAGCAGATCAAAACGGCGTTGGGCGCAGCCGAGTAGCCCCAGCTGGTGCATCGCCGCCCCGATGGGTGGAAGATACAGGCGGAGGAAGTACCGGTGGCGAGGCGGTGAATGCGCATGTTCCGATCCAGGCGACGAGTCGCTCCGGCTTCGGTGGCCGGTGCCTCGGTGGTGGCCGCCCTGCTCCTGTCGGCGGCTCCGTCGGGAGCGTGGACGGGAGTCACCGCCACCGGCGCCGTGGACCCGGCGGTCGTCCACGGCGCGGTCTCACCGACGGCCGGCTGGCCGCTCGGCGGGCTGGGGCCGGTCTTTCCGGGGGGTCGGTCCCCCTCGGCCGGTCCCCGGATGCCCGCCTGCCCCGACCCGGGCCAGCTGGTGGACCACGGAGGTCCCGTCCAGACCGAGCCCCGGATCTACGTCGATTTCTGGGACTGGACGTCCGATCCGGACGGTGAGCGGGCTTATCTCATCCAATTCCTGTCCTCGATCGGTGGAGCACCGTGGCTCTCCACCCTGTCCCAGTACTGCGCGTCCGACGATCCCCGGTTCGAGGCCCAGTGGCGCGACGTTTCGGCCCGGCCACCCAGGCACCCGAGCGACGCCCAGATCCAAGCCGAAGGGTGGCTGGCCGCCAGGCATTTCGGCATCGCCGCTCCCTCAGGATCCGCCGACCTGAACGTACAGGTCATCGTGGCCCTGCCACCGGGCGTCTTCCTGCCCCCGGCCGATTCGGAGGACTGCGCCTATCACGAGCGCCTGGGCAGGGCCCGGGGTGACGCCGGCCCGTTTCCGGTCCTCACCGTGTTGCCTTACCTGCCCGCGAGGCCTTACGGGACACAGTGCGGCGCCTCGTCGGTCAACGCCGGACCCACCGGCGGCCTCGATGGCGTCAGCATCACCGAGGGCCACGAGCTGGCGGAGTCCATCACCGATCCCGAGGCCAACGCCTGGTTCGACGACGAACACCCGCCGGAGGAACTCGCCGACATGTGCGAGGCCGACGATGACTATGACATCGACGCGGCCGGCCACACCTTCGCCGTGCAACAGCTCTGGAGCAATGCCGTCGGCGGCTGCGCGGTGACCGCGTCCGCCCCCGGCCCCCCGACCGCCGTCCGGGCCGTCGGCGTCGACACCCACGTCGATGTCTCGTGGTCACCGCCTACTTCTGACGGCGGGACGCCGGTCACGGCGTGGGCCGTGACCGCCACCCCCGGCGCCTCGAGCTGCACCGAGTCGGGTCACACCTCCTGTGCGCTTCCCGGGCTGGCCAACGGCACGGCGTACTCGGTCGTGGTCCGGGCCGTCAACGCGGCCGGGACGGGACCCGGTTCGGCGGAGGTGTCGGCCACCCCTTCGAGTGGCCAGGACTGCTCCTCCGTCGGTCCGTATGCCGACCTCCAGCGCTGCCACCTCTCCTCCGCCCCGCTGGCCGGGGCCGACCTGACCGGCGCCGATCTGTCCGGCTCCGACCTGGTCGGCGCCGACCTCCACGACACCGATCTACGCGACGCCGATCTGGCCGGTGCCGACCTGGACGACGCCATGCTGACCGGGACCGACCTGTTCGGGGCCGACCTGTCGGGGTCGACGCTGGCCGGTGCCATCGTCAGGCAGGGCAACCTCTCGGCTGTGGACCTGGCCGGTGCCGACCTGTCCCGCCTGCGCATGCAGGGTGTCTCCTCGAGTGGCATCACCGGGACCCCGAGGTTGTTGCCGGTCGACTGGAGCCTGGTCGGGGGCTATCTCATCGGCCCCGGTGCCAACCTCGACGCAGCTGACCTCTCCTTCGCCGATCTGACCGGGGTCGATCTCACCGGGGCCGATCTCTCCGACGCCGATCTGATCTCAGCCGACGTCTCCGACGCCGATCTGTCCGGGGCCAACCTCGTCGGGGCCGACGTCTCCGACGCCGACCTGCGGGGGACGGACGTATCGGACACCGACCTGGCCGACCTGGCGGGCATGCTCCCCTACACGTTCCTCTGCCTGAGCGGGACCAACACGCGCCACGGCTGGTTCACCTGCGACAACGGGCGCTGACGGCTGTCAGCCGTTGGCGTACATCAACGAACCGGGAGTGGTCAGCAGCTCGCCCGTCTCGAGCCAGGTCTTCAGGCCGGAGATGATCATCGGCCAGCCACCGTAGAGCTCGGGATTGGCCCCTTCGCGCAACTGGTCGTGGGTCACGGTCAGACGACAGGAATCCTCGACCGGCTCGATGTCCCAGGTGATCCGCGTCGATCCCTCGCTCTTCACGTCGTCACTCCACAGCGCGGTCATGGTCTGGACCAGCCGGCGGGGCGGGTCGGATTCGAGGATCTCGCCCTCCCCGAGCAGCATGCCGCCGGGGGTGCCCATCTCGTAGCGCGAGCCCGGGGTCCAGTCCGAGGTGATCCGGGCCCCGAACTGGTACTTGCTCCGGATATCGCCGTCGGTGATGGCCTGCCAGAGGCGCTCAGGTGTCGTACGGATGTAGATCTCGAAGACCTTCTCCATGGGATTCTCCAGTCTCTCTTTGAGGCCGCTGAGCGCGGTCGCCCAGGGCTCGGCGTACTTGCTGACCCAACGGTCGTGGACGAGCCGGATCGGGACCGGGTTCAGGAAATGGAGCTTTTCGCGCCCCCGTCGCCTGGTGACCACGAGACCGGCTTCCTCGAGCTGTTTCAGATGCTTCATCACGCCGAAGCGCGACATGTCGAAGCGACCCTCGAGCTCGCCGAGAGTCTGGCCGTCCCGGCGGAAGAGCTCGTCGAGCAGACTCCTCCGGGTCGGGTCGGCCAGCGCCCTGAATATCTCGTCCACCCCGCCATATTAGGTGACCATTTGGTCACATGTCAACTGGTGACGGGGCCCAGCCGGCGAGCGCCGGGATCCGGGCGACGCCGACGTGGGGGTTGGGTCGGCGGGGCCCATGCCGGCGCCGGCCCGTGACGGTAGAGTCCCCGGCTGTGGCGCTCCGGCCGGGCGGTGACCGACGTGGCCGGGCGGCGGTCTGGTATGTGACCGTCCCGCTCCTGGTCGTCCTCGTCGTGGCTCTCGCCGTCCTCCTGGCCCAGGGGTCGGGATCGGGGCCATCCTCCGCTCCACCCCGGACCGCCGGGTCGCCCGTCGACCTGTCCACGCCGGTCGACCTGGCCGACGGGCCGGCCCACCCGTCCGCCGTGGTGCGCTCCGGCGACGCCCGCATCGAGGTGCTCAGCCCCACCCTGCTCCGGCTCGAGTACTCCCCGTCCGCCACCTTCGAGAACAGCCCCACCGTCAACGTCATCGACCGGCAGATGCCGGTACCCCGCTACACCTCCCAGGTGGCCGACGGCTGGCTGACCGTGCGGACCAGCGCGGCCACGCTCCGGTACAAGGTGGGTTCCGGGCCCTTCAATCCGACCAACACCTCCCTGCGGCTCTCGACGGGCGGCCGGACCAGCACGGTGGAGCCGGCCTGGGAGTGGGAGTGTCCCTTCGACCAGACCTGCCAGTCCGGGGCCGCATCCCTGTCCGGAGGGGCCGAGCTGAGCCAGAACCAGGCCGGCTACCAGAGCAGCGCGGGCTACGTGGGCTATCTCGACGACCAGGGCGCGGGGGCCACCTGGACGGTCCTCGGGGCGCCGGCCGGGGCGGCGGTCCTGGCCATCCGCTACTCGAACGTCTCCACCCCTCCCTTCTCGCCCACGGCCGGCAGGATCAACGTCGTCGTCGACGGCCGTCCCGTCGCCTCGCTGTCGGCGCCGCCCACCGACACCGCCGACCCCTGGTCGACGCTCACCACCACCGCCCCACTGCGGGCGGGCACCAACTCGGTGGAGGTGGTCAGCGACTCGGGCCGGAGCGGCGCCCTGAGCCTCAAGACGCTCTCGGACAACTTCAACCTCGGGATCGACTCGGTCTCCATCGGCCCGGTCGACGCGCCGGCGCCGACGCCGCCCGCCACCGACCCGCTGGGCGGATGGATCCGGGGTTTCGACACCTACACCTACGGGCCGGGCGAGACCTGCGAATCCGGCGCCGGGGCCACGTGCCAGACCCCCATCGAACCCCTGCACACCAACGGCCTGCTGGACGCAGCCGGTTGGCGGTTGCTGGACGACACCCAGAGCGCGGTGTGGACCCCGGGGGGTTGGGTCCGGCCCCGCGCCCCGGGTGGGGACGTGGAGGACGGCTACCTCTTCGCCTACGGCCACGACTACACCGGGGCGCTCCGCACCTTCGACACGCTGACCGGATCCGCCCCCCTGTTGCCGCGCTCGCTGTTCGGGGTCTGGTACTCGGACTACACGCCTTATTCCAGTGCCACCGTCGAGGATTCGGTCTATCCCGCGTTCGTGAAGAACCAGGTGCCCCTTAACACCCTCTCCCTCGACACCGACTGGAAGGCACCCAACGACTGGAACGGTTGGGAGTGGAACAAGGAGCTCTTCCCCGACCCGGGCGGCTTTCTGGCCTGGGCCCGGTCCCACCATGTCGACGTCACCCTCAACATCCACTCCAGCATCGACGACAACGACCCCAAACTGCCGACCGCCGAGCACATCGCCGGCGGCAGGCTGGCTTCGTCCTCCTGTTCGGCCGGCCCGTGCAAGGTGTGGGACTGGAGCACCGTCGACCAGGCGGAGTCGAACTTCGCCCTCCAGCAGAGCTTCCTGAAACAGGGGGTGGCGTTCTGGTGGCTCGACTGGTGCTGCGACGACTCCGTGGTGACCATGCCCGGACTCACCCCCGATACCTGGATCGACCACCTCTACGCCCAGGAGATGGTCAACCAGGGCCAGCGGGGATTCGTACTGGCCCGGATCGGCGCGTCGAACGGCGATCCCGACGGCGTCTATCCGGCCGGCGCCTGGTCGGCCCACACCACCGGGATCGCCTTCACCGGGGATGCGTGGGCCACCTGGAACACCCTGGCCGCCGAAGTGGCGCTCACTCCCGACGAGGCCACCATCGGTGAGCCCTATGTGAGCGACGACATCGGCAGCTTCCTCGGGCCACCACCCACCCAGACCGGGGCCGATCCGCCCGATCTCTACGACCGCTGGGTCCAGTTCGGCACCTTCCAGCCCATCCTCCGGCTGCACTCCAACGACGAGGACCGCCTTCCCTGGCAGTACCCGCAGCCGGTGCAGGGCATCACCGAGGACTTCCTCCGACTCCGTGAGGCCCTGATCCCCTACACCTACACGCTCGCCTCCCAGGCCCACGACACCGGCCTCCCCATCACCCAGCCGCTCTACCTCGACTATCCGGACGTGGCCGGGGCCTACGACAACCCCGGTGAGTACCTCTACGGCTCGGACATGCTGGTGGTGCCGGTGACCACTCCGGGCACCGTGGCCGATACGCAGGTGTGGTTCCCCCCGGGCCGGTGGGTCGACTACTTCACCGGGGCGACGTTCACCGGGCCGACGACCACGACGGTGGCCACCCCCCTCGACCGGATGCCGGTGTTCGTGCGGGCGGGCGGCATCATCCCCGAACAGTCGCCTGCGGCCACCCCGTCGGCCGCGGCCACCCACCCGATCATCGACATCTACTCGGGATCCAGTGGGACCTTCTCCCTCTACGAGGACAGCGGGACGGGCCTCGGGTACACACGGGGCCAGGACAGCGAGACCCCGATCGCCGACTCCGTCGGGACCGGGGGCACGGGTGGAACGGGTGGAGACTCCACGGTGACCATCGGCGCGGGGCGCGGGCACTATCCGGGCCAGCCGAGCTGGGTCGCCTACCGGGTCGACCTGATCGACCTGACCCGGCCTTCGAAGGTGACGTTGGGAGGGAGGGTGCTCCGTCAGCTTACGGCCGGCTCCGGTGCGACCGGCTGGTCCTACCTCCCCGGAACGGACACGGTGACCATCGACCTCCCCTCCCTCCCGACCACCCGGACCGTCACGGTGGTGGCCACGGGAGCACGGGCGGTCGACCGCACCGAGCCGTCGCCGGCCTCCCCCTGACCGGACGGACCGCCGTCGGCCCGGGGCGGGACCGGTCCGAACTGGCATAATCGAGCGGTGGGGACATCGACGTGACCACCGTCACCCGACGGGACACCTTGCTGCCCGACCCCGAGCCGAGGCCGGTCCGCTACACGGTGATCTCCGTCGACGACCACCTGGTGGAGCCGCCCGACATGTTCGAGGGCCGCCTGCCCCGCCGATTCGCCGACCTGGCCCCGAAGATCGTCGAGAACTCGAAGGGCCATCAGCTCTGGGAGTTCGACGGAAACCGCTATTCACAGGTCGGGATGAACGCGGTGGCCGGTCGGCGTCCCGAGTGCGTGACCTTGGAACCGACCCGGTTCGAGGACATGCGACGCGGCTGCTGGGACATCGACGCCCGCATCGTCGACATGGACATCAACGGGGTCTGGGCCTCGCTCAACTTCCCGTCGCAGATCACCGGATTCTCGGGCCGGGTGTTCTCGGGGGCGAGCGACCCCGAGCTGGGTCTGGCTGTCACCCGGGCCTGGAACGACTGGCTCTACGAGGCGTGGTGGCAGCCGTATCCGGATCGGATCATCCCATGCGGCATCACCTTCCTGGCCGATGCCGAGCTCGGGGCGGCGGAGATCCGGCGCAACGCCGAACGCGGGTTCCGCTCGGTCACCATTCCCGAACGCCCGCACCGGATCGGACTGCCCAGCCTGTTCTCGGGGTTCTGGGAGCCCATGGTGGCCGCCTGTCAGGAGACCGACACGGTCATCTCGCTCCACGTCGGCTCCTCGGGCATGCCCGACATGCCTCCGGACAGCCCGCTCGTGGCCCTCGGAGCCACCCTCTTCGGTCAGATGTCGCTGTCGGCCTGCGCCGAGTGGATCTGGTCAGGACTGCCGGCGCGCTATCCCGACATCAAGATCGCCATGAGCGAAGGTGGGATCGGCTGGGTGGCCATGCTGCTCGACCGCCTCGACAACATCGTGGAGCGGTCGGGGTACGGGCGTGACTACGACCCGTCGGGGCTGCGACCCGCCCAGGTGTTGGCCCGGAACTTCTGGTTCTGCACCATCGACGACCCCTCCACCATCGACACCCGGGAGCGGATCGGCGTGGGTCACATCATGGTGGAGGTCGACTATCCCCACGGCGACTCGACGTGGCCCGATACCCAGGAGGTCATCGAGCGCTGCTGGGGTCACCTGCCCGTCGAGGATCTGCGCAAGATGACCCACCAGAACGCCGCCGATCTCTACCGTTGGCCCCTGCCCGACAACCCCGTTCCATGAGCCACGTCCGGTGAGCGGCGTGCCGTGAGCGAGGTCCCGTTCGTTCCCGCCGCCGACTCCCTCCTACCCCCACTCACACCCCGCCAGGAGCTCGTCCTGTTGGCCCGCACCCTGTGGCGGGAGGGCTATGACGACCACCTGGCCGGGCACATCACCTACCGGCAGCCTGACGGGACCCTGCTGTGCAACCCGTGGCTCCTGCTCTGGGAGGAGATCCGACCCGAAGACATCCTGGTGATCGATCTCGACGGCAAGGTCCTCGACGGCAGATGGCCGGTGCCCCTCGGCATCCCCCTCCATCTCGAGCTGCACCGGCAACGGCCCGAGGTGGTGGTGGCCGTGCACAGCCATCCGAGGTACGCCACCATCTGGGCCGACCTGGCCCGCGTCCCCCCGTGCTACGACCAGAGCTCGGCCCTCGGGGGCGGCGAGCTCGTCGTCGTCGACGAGTACGACGGCCCGGTCAACACCCGCGACAGCGCGGCCCGGGCGGTGGCCTCCATGGGAACAGCGGAGATGGCCCTCCTGGCCAACCACGGCGTCTTTGTGACCGGCGGCAGCATCCGCGCCGTCCATCAGCGCGCCGTCGCCCTCGAGTACCGGTCGGCGCGGGCCTGGCACGTCGAGACCCTGGCGGCCGGACGGGAACTCCCCGAACCGGCCCGGTCCTTCTTCCGGGCCTCCGACGGCGAGGGGTTCATCGGCTTCTTCGAGGCCATGGCCAGGCAGGAACTGCGGCTGGACCCGGGTCTGCTGGGGCCCTAGGCCCCGTTGGAGGATCCAGTGTGTACGCTTTTGCGTGGCTCCCGGTCGGGGGGCCGCCAGGCGCTCTGGGGGAATCCGATGCCGAACGGCAAGACATACAAGTGGTTGGCCTGCGTCGGAGTCGTCGGGGTGCTCGGTGCCGGAGCTGCGGTGGGCCTGGTCGGTTCGGCCGGTGCCGTGCCGAAGCCGGCCAAGGCGGTCAAGCACCTCTCGGGGACCCCGGTGACCACAGCGAGCTTCAGGTTCAGCGTGGCGGTCAGTGGTCCGACCCCGTCGCCCGTCGACGTGACCGGCAGCGGCCGGTCCGATTTCGCCACCAGCCAGGTGGCACTGTCGGTCAACCTGCCCGCCGTCGTGGCCAAACTGCTCCCCGGTGGCTCGGCGTCGCCCGAGACGGTCAGGGCCGTCTACGCCGGCGACACCGTCTATCTGCACGTGCCCAGCCTCTCGTCACTGCTCGGGAAGCCGTGGATCTCCGTGGCTCTCCCGGC
The DNA here is from genome assembly GCA_963713625.1 of uncultured Acidimicrobiales bacterium. Classification (GTDB taxonomy): domain Bacteria; phylum Actinomycetota; class Acidimicrobiia; order Acidimicrobiales; family RAAP-2; genus Bog-756. Next base: position 827,341 of record CAVQMN010000004.1, read on the forward strand.
CCCGGACGCCACCGCCGCTGCCGGCCTGTTCTCCAAAGTGGCCGTCGGACTCGGCTCAGTGAACGCCATCGTCCACCTGGCCGCATCCCGTCATGCCACCGTGACCCCCCTGGGCACTGCGGTGGTGAACGGCGTGTCGGTGACCGGCGAAAAGATCGCCACCACCCTTCCCCGACGGCGGGCGGCGGCGGTCACGGCCATCGTGTGGGCGAACTCCTCGGATCAGCTCGTGCAGGGGAAGGTGCACGTGACCGCGACGACCAAGAAGCACGACCTCGGCATCACCGCCACCGTCGACCTCAGTGGGTACGGGGATCCCGTGTCCATCACCGTGCCGCCTCCCGGACAGGTGAAGCCGATCCCGTTCTCGACGGTGGAGTCGGTCCTCGGATCGTTCCTGCCCAAGGGATCGGCCGGCGGCCATCATCTCCTTGGCGGCCTCGCCGCCTGACCCGCGGACTCCGGTGACCAGGCGGCGGAAAACGGTCTAGAGCCGGCACAGGCTGGGACCCACCCGATCATGTCCCGGCGCCTCCACCTCGTCCTGTCGGTCTTCCGCTCCGCATTCGGCAACCCCACGCTCCGGCGGGTGGGGCTGGCCTACGCCCTGTTTGCCACGGCCGAGTTCGGAATCTGGCTCATCCTGCTCGTCTTCGCCTATCAGCGGGGTGGCGCAACGGCAGGCATGACCATGGCCCTGGTGCAGCTCGTCCCCTGCATCCTGCTCGCCCCGTTCATCGGCTCCTTCGCCGACCGCCGCCGTCCGAGCCGAGTGCTCCGCGCCAGCTACGCCCTGCAGACGCTGTCCTTCGCCGGTCTCGCCGTCGGCATCGGTGTCGGCGCACCGACCATCGCGATCTACCTGCTGGCCACCGTGAGCGCGCTCACCCTGACGGTCACCCGGCCGGCCCAGGCGGCCCTGCTGCCCGCCATCGTGCGCACGCCCGACGAGCTCACCGCGGCCAACGTGATGACCGGGTGGACAGAAGGAGGGGCCAGCCTGGTGGGCCCGGCCGTCGCCGGCGTCGTCCTCGCCTTGAGCGGCCAGACGCTGGCCGTGGCCGTGATGGGCGTCCTCACCGCTGTCGGCACCATCCTCGTGGCCGGCGTCGTCGGCCCATCGGCTGCGGTCCGGACCGAGAAGGCGCCCGTCGAGGGTGCGGCGAGTCCCCTCCCCGACGGCGGCCCCGTCCTGACCCGAGAAGTCGACACCGAACCGGGTCATGCCGCACGGAGCGAGCCCGCGGCGGAGGACCCGTCATCACCGAGCTCGATCACCGCAGGGGCCCGGTCGGCGCTGGCCGACTCCCTGCACAGCCCCCAGCTCCGCGTCCTGCTCACCCTCCACGCCTTCTACTTCGTCCTCATCGGCTCACTCGACCTCCTCTGCGTCATCCTGGCTCTCACCCTCCTCCACCTGGGTGCGGGCGGGGCCGGCTACCTGAACGCCGCCCTCGGTGCCGGCGCGCTCCTCGCCGGTTTCGTCACCGCCTTCCTGGTCGGCCGCCACCACCTGTCGCGGACGCTCATCCTGTCGCTGACCGTCGCCGTCGCCGCCCTCGCCCTCATCGCCGTCATCCCGAAAGCGGCGGCGGCCTTCGTGCTGATCGCCGTGGTCGGCCTGGCCGGGACCGTCTTCGACATCACCGGCCGTACCCTCCTGCAGCGGGCCGCGCCGCCCGACGCCATCGCCGGGGCCTTTTCGATCCTCGAGGCCACCACCGACTTCGGTCTGGCCGCCGGCGCCGTTCTCGTGCGTCTCGGCATCGCCGTCGGCGGCGTGCGGGCCGCGCTCATCGCTCCCGCCGTCCTGGCCGTGCTCCTGGTCGCCGGCCTCTGGCGGCAGCTGTTGAAGATCGACGCGGGGGCCACCGTGCCCCACGTGGAGATCCAGCTGCTGCGCGCCCTCCCCATCTTCGCCGCCCTCAGCCCGCCGTCCCTCGAGGGTGTGGCCAAGGAGCTCACACCGGAGGAGGTCCCGGCCGGGAGGGCGGTGATCACGGAAGGAGAACGGGGCGAGCGGTACTACGCGGTGGCCGACGGCCAGCTGGTCGTCACCCGCGGCGGCGACCAGGTGGGAGTGGTCGCACGCGGTGACGGTTTCGGCGAGATCGCCCTCGTCCGCGACGTGCCCCGTCAGGCCACGGTGACCGCCCTGACCGACTGCCTTCTTTTCTCACTGGACAAGGACCACTTCGTCACCACGCTGTCGGGTCACGCCTCGGCCGCGTCGGCCGTGCGGGACGTGGTGGCCCGCCACCTCTCCCCGGAGGAGGACTAGGAGGTCATTCCGCCCAGGCCGACCAGGCCCCGGGCCAACTCGATCTCGCCCATGTGGCGCAGCCCATGCTGGTAGATCCAGCACTCAGCCGCGTCGAGCAGGGTGATCCCATCCGGCCCGGCCACCCGGGCGCTGTAGGTGCTGGCCACCAGAGGCGGGAACGGGCGGCCGACGACCACCCTCTGGAGCTCAGCCGGATCAAGTTTCTCGAGCCACGCTTCGGTGCGGGCGAACACAAGGCCCATGTACTGCTGGAAGGCGGTGTAGTCGCCGATCCGTTGATGCACCATCTCGGCCACCGTCCGGTGCTTTCCGTGGTCGGCGATGGCCGGCTGCACCCGCGACTCCCAGTCGTCGTCCCAGATCGGTGGTGTCCCGGTCATGAGCATGAACGACGCGTCCATCATGTTGACGATGTGGAACAGGCTGAAAGCGATGGGGAGCACCCCCTCACGCTCGAAATGGTTGACCTGCTCGATGTCCATGGTCGCCACCGCGTCGTCGTACAGCGAGTGCAGGGCATGCATGCGGCGCTGCAATGAATCGAGAGCCAGCTCGCCGGCCATGTTCCTCCTCACCGGGCGTCGGGCCTCTACCGCGGCCCGGCCCGTCGTGTGTCGGCCCAGGCTACGCCAAGGTGGTGGGCACCACCGCTGCCCCGCCGGCATGCGTCGGGGCGGAAGCCGTACCGTCGACCGGACCAGCGGTAATGTCATGCCCACTGTGTCCACTGCCATTGAAACGGGATCGACCGCCTCGAGCAGTCCCGAAGGAGGCGTGCCCGCCGCACCTGCCCCGCCGGTCACCACCGACGGCCGCCAACTGCGACGCGAGCGCAACCGGGAAGCGGTCGTCGAAGCACTGCTCGACCTCTACAGCGAGGGCAACCTCCAGCCCAGCGCCGAAGAGATCGCCACCCGGTCGGGGCTCTCACCCCGCTCGCTCTTTCGGTACTTCGACGACGTCGATGATCTGGTCAGGGCGGCCATCGACCGCCAGAAGGAGCGGGCCATCCCGTTGCTACCGATCGACGCCACCCCCGAGGCCCCGTTGGAGGTGAAGGTGGCGGCACTGGTCGACCAACGGTTCCGGCTCTTCGGCGCGGTGGGCAACGCCGCCACCGTGTCAAGGCTGCGCTCCCCGTTCCAACCACTGCTCGCCACCGACCTGGCGCAGAACCGCGCCTTCCTGCGGTCGCAGATGGAGGTGCTCTTCGCCCCGGAACTGGCGGCCATGGGACGGGAGGCTGCGATCAGGGCGCTCGCCGCGGCCGACGTGCTCGCCTCCTTCGAATCACGGGCGCTCCTCTGCAACGACCGGGGCTTCGACGCCGCTCGGGCCAAGTCGGTGATGACCGAGGCCATCGGTTCGATCCTCGGTCGCCCCGCTAGCTAGGTCGACCGGCCTGCAGGCGGGCGGCACGAGCCGGGCGGGCCGGCCGGGCGGTGGCCGGGCGGGTGGGCGGGTCAGACGGTGGCCGGCCGGGCGTCGGCCAACAGCCTGTCGTCATCGGCCAGGAGTGACTTGGCCAGGCGGCGTACCATCTCGACCACCTCGGGGTGGGTCTCGGGATCCCACCCCTCCAACAGCTCGGTCATCGAGTCGCGCCGGGCGACGGTGAGGCGTTCGATGGCCGATCGCCCCGAATCGGTGAGGACGAGCATGCCTCCGGCGGCAACGTCCCGCTCGACCAACCCGGCCTCCACCAGCGAGTCCACCGCTTCCTCCAGCCGCTCGGGGTCGACCTTCAATCGGGCACCGACCTCCTCGAGACTGCACTCGGGACGGTCGGCCAGCCGGTAGAGCATCCACACCGCCCGGGGGTCGAGATCGAGGCCGGCCCGCGAGGACAAGGTCTCGTAGAGCTCGCGCCGGTTCTCCCGGCTGGCGGCCCGGTCGAGGATGCGCTGGATCTCGCCCAGCGACGTCCGCGGTTCGTGGATACCGAGGTTCTCCGCCGGTTCGGACGTGCGGATCGACTTGCGCAGCTCCAGCTCGGGGAGTGTCCAGCTGAGAAGGAAGGCCACGAAGGCAATAGGCACGCCGATGAGGAAGAGGGTCTGGATGGTGTGGGCGATGCCGCTGATCACCCCGGCCTGCACGACGGCCGGCAGGTGGTGGATGGCCGACGGGTTCTCGGCGTTGAGGTTGAACCCGGCCGGAACCCTGGTCAGGTGGAGAGCGCTCAACACGTTGTGGACCACCAGGTTGGCGTAGACGGCACCGAACACCGCCGTTCCGAAGCAGCCGCCGATCATGCGGAAGAAGGTGGTGCCCGAGGTCGCCGTGCCCAACTCCTCGTAGGGGACGGCATTCTGGACCGCCACCACCAGGACCTGCATGACCAGGCCCAGCCCGAAGCCGAAGACCACCATGTAGCCGGCAATGACCCAGGAGCCGGTGGTCACCCCGATCAGCGACATGAGGTAGAGCCCGATCGTCATGAGTGCGGTCCCGATGATCGGGAAGATCTTGTACCGGCCCCACCGGCTCACGATCTGGCCCGACCCGATGGAGGCGACGAGCAGGCCGCCCATCAGCGGGAACAGGCGGATCCCCGACTGGATGGGGCTGATCCCCCTCACGTCCTGGAAGAACAGGGGGAGGAAGGTCAGGGCACCGAACATGGCGAAGCCGACCACGAATCCGATGGCGCTGGCCGCGCTGAACACAGCGGTCCGGAACAGGACCAGCGGGATCACGGGCTCCGCCGCCCGGCGCTCGGCGAACAGGAAGGCGATGCCGAAGATGACCCCGGCTGCGGCCAGGCCGACCATGAACGGCGACGACCACGGGTAGGACGTACCGCCCAGGCTGGTGTACAGCACGAGGCAGCTGGCCGACAGGGCCAACGTCGACGTTCCGAGGTAGTCGATCACCCGGTGGACCCGGCTCAGGGCCCCGGGCAGCGTGAAGGTGGTGATGACCAGGGCCACCGCCCCGATGGGAATGTTGATGTAGAAGATCCACCGCCAACTCAGGTAGTCGACGAAGAAGCCGCCGATCAGCGGTCCGATCACCGTGGTCACACCGAACATGGCCATGAACAGCCCCATGTAGCGCCCGCGTTCACGCGGGGAGACGACGTCGCCGACGATGGTCTGGGCACCGACCATGAGGCCGCCGCCGCCCAGTCCCTGCAGGGCGCGGAAGGCGATGAGCTCGAGCATCGAGTGGCTCAGCCCGGTGAGCGCGGACCCGATGAGGAAGATGACGATGGCGGCCTGGAAGAAGAACTTGCGACCGTACTGGTCGCCCAGCTTCCCCCACAGGGGGGTGGACACCGTCGAGGTCAACAGGTAGGCGGTCACCACCCAGGTGATGTGGGAGGCACCGTGCAGGTCCCCGACGATGGTGGGCAGCGCGGTGGCCACCACCGTCTGGTCCAGGGCGGCCAGGAACATGCCCAGCATGAGGGCACCGATGATCACCAGGACCCGCCGATGGGTCAGCGAGGCAGGCGGCTCGGCCACCATCGTCGACGCCTCGGTCATGGACACACCCCTATCAGCAGCCTCGGAGCTACGGCAACATCCTACGGGGACCACCGCAGCGGACCGGACGACGCCGGTGGGTACCCGCCGCCGCCGCTCCGGGCCGACGGCGGGTCAGGCCGGCTCGTCCCGGACCACTCTGACCAGCCCGAACAGGTCCGAATCGTCGATCCGGGCCGCGGCCCGCAACGAAGCACGGCCGAGGGTCGATCCGAAGGGAAGGGCATCGACGAGCCCACGCCCCACCCAACCGCGGATGAGGCGCAGCTCCGTCGACCGCCCGAGCGCCTGTGGATCCACCACCTTCCCCTTGGACATCAGTGCGGCATTGGTGAGGCGCCGCACTTCGGCCCGGTCGACCACGATCCCGTGCTGGTCGAGCCGGCGCACCAGGTAGGAGCCGGTGTTGTACCAATCGCAGAGCCCGTGGACCACCGAAGCCATCTGGCCCACGGCCCCGTCGATGGCCAGGGCCAGGACGGGACCGCCCTCGAGGGTGGTGGCCGCGGCCGCAGTCACCAGCGCCAGCTGCAGTGCACCCATGGCCGTCGAGATCGACCGCCCCTGCTTCGAGGCCAACAGCTCCACCCCCCTCTGGTCGTAGAGGACGGCAGGATGTTCGAGGACCTGGCCCGACATCCAGTCGAGCAGCCGGGGCGGAGCCGCCCGCAGCTGGACGCGGACCCGTCGGAGCCTCCCCCGGCCGCCGGTCATGGCCGCCCGGCCCACGTTTCCGAAGGCCGCTTCGAGCTGGGCTGCGGCTTCGGCCGGCAGTCCCTCGGGGCGCAGCAGCGATCGCAGCGCCTGGGCGGAGCGGGCCCGGGCCCGGACCGCACGTGAAACCCGTGGACTCGGCGGTACCGGCCCGGATTCCGGTTGCCCGTCGTTCACCTCCCGAGTCTGGTGACTGCGGGCCGGCTCTGCAAGAGCACCCCGTCGGCGGCGGGACCACCCGCGTCCCCGGCGCCGGACCGGGCCCGGCCCGCCTACCATCTGGGATACCGCGAAGCCTGTCCGAAGGCCGGATGGAGGCGGGTGCGGTCCCGGAAACCGGAGAGTCACATGGCGCTGGACATCGGGCGCAGACGGTTGGCACGGGAGATCCGGACCGCCCGCGGCCAGGGACGGTCCACGCCCACGGTGGTGATCGTGGGGGCCGGCCTGTCGGGACTGGCGTTCGCCATCCAACTGGTCCGGTCGGGAGTGCGCGACTTCACCATCGTCGAGCAGTCCGATGCCGTAGGCGGTACCTGGCGGGACAACACCTACCCGGGCAGCGCATGTGACGTCCCCTCCCACCTCTACTCCTTCTCCTTCACCCCGAAGTCCGACTGGACCCGCCGCTTCGCCGACCAGCCCGAGATCCTCTCGTACGCCGACCGGTGCGTGCAGCGCTTCGGTCTCCAACCCCATCTCCGCCTGGGCACCACCGTCCAGCGGGCCGAGCTCGACGAAGCCGCTGGGCGGTGGCGGCTCACCGTCACCTCGGCGGCCGGCGAGGAGCAGCTCGACGCCGACGACGTGATCTTCGCCTGCGGCCAGCTCAACCGGCCCTACGTCCCCGACCTGCCGGGTCTGGTGGACTTCGCCGGGGCCATGTGGCACTCGGCCCGATGGGACCACGGGCACGATCTGGCCGGGCAGCGGGTGGCGGTGGTGGGCAGCGGGGCCAGCGCCATCCAGTTCGTTCCGCCGGTGGCCGAACAGGCCGCCGCGCTCACCGTCTACCAGCGCAGCCCGAACTATGTCGGCCCCAAACGAGACCGGCCCTACGGGGCCGTGGCCCGGTGGGTGTTCGACAACGTCACCGTGGTCCAACGGGCCTACCGGTGGTGGATCTACTGGGGGCTCGAGAGCCGGTGGATCTGCTTCCGCAAGGACGGGTGGGCCGGCCGCAAGCTGGGGCAGCTGTTCGCCAAGGGCATCCGCCAAGAGGTGGTCTCCGAGCGGCTGCCCGAGCGGTCGGTGGTCCCCGACTACCCGGTCGGCTGCAAGCGGATCCTCATCTCCAACGACTGGTACCCGACCCTGGCCCGGCCCGACGTCGAAGTGGTCGACCAGCCCATCGATCACATCGAGTCCGACGCCGTCGTGACCGCCGACGGCCGTCGGCGGCCGGCTGACGTCCTCATCTTCGGGACGGGCTTCTCCACCACCGATTTCCTCGCCCACATCCCGGTGGTCGGCGAAGGGGGGCGGTCGCTGGCCGAGGCCTGGAGTGAGGGTGCGCACGCCTACCTCGGAACCGCGGTCCCCGGCTTCCCCAACTGCTACCTGCTGTACGGGCCGAACACCAACCTCGGCCACAACTCCATCCTCTTCATGGTCGAGCGGCAGATCAACCTCATCCTGCAGGCCATGGCCGTCCAGGTCCGCTCGGCGGCCGCGGACCCCGCCCCGTTGGTGGGCGTGAACCCGGGCGCCTACCGGCGGGACGACGAACACACCCAACGGATGATGTCGACCACGACCTGGGTGGCCGGTTGCACGAGCTGGTACAAGACGGCCTCGGGCCGGGTGACCAACAACTGGCCGACCTGGACCGTGCGCTACTGGTACGACACCCTTCGCCTGCGGCCGGCCGACCTCGGGGTCATCGCCCCCAGCCGGCCCCCGGACTCTCCGGACCGGACCGGGGCCGGACCGGACCGGACCACCTACGAACCGATGTGATCAGCGGGAACCGTCCCCAGCCGTCCGGCCTGGTAGTCCTCGAAGGCCTGGGCCACCTCTTCCTTGGTGTTCATGACGAAGGGGCCGTAGGCGTACACCGGCTCCTGGATGGGTCGGCCCCCCAGGATCAGGATGTCCAGATTGGGAGTCCGCGACTCCTGTGTGGCATCGGCGGTGACGGTGAGCCCGTCCCCGTCGCCGAAGACGGCCAGCCGACCTGTCTCGATGGCGTGCCCGTCGGTCCCGACCGTGCCGTGGCCGCCGAGTACGTAGACCAGCGCATTGAAGTCGTTGCGCCAGGGGATGTCGAACCTGGCCCCGGGGGACAAGGTGGCGTGCACCATGGCCATGGGTGAGTGGGTCGACCCGGGCCCGGCGTGGCCACCGAGGTCACCGGCGATGAGCCTGAACAGGGTGCCCCCGTCGGGCGAGCTCAGCAACACGACGTTGGACGACCCGATGTCCTGATAGCGGGGGGCGATCATCTTGTCGGCCTTGGGGAGGTTCACCCAGAGCTGGATGCCGTGGAACAGCCCGCCGTTGGCCACCAGCTCTTCAGGCGGCGCCTCGATGTGGAGGATGCCGCCCCCGGCGGTCATCCACTGGGTATCGCCGTTGGTGATGAGGCCACCGCCTCCGATCGAATCCTGGTGCTGGAACGTCCCGTCGATCATGTAGGTCACCGTCTCGAATCCCCGGTGCGGGTGCCACGGTGTGCCCTTGGGCTCGCCGGGCGCGTACTCCACCTCGCCCATCTGGTCCATGTGGATGAACGGATCCAGGTAGCGCCGGTCCACGCCGGCGAAGGCCCGGCGGACCGGGAACCCTTCTCCTTCGAACCCGGCGGGCGCAGTGGTGACCGACACCACCGGCCTCGATACGCTCACCGCCCCGTCCGGTGCATCGACCCTGGGCAGGGCCAGTACATCGTCCACCGTTACTGCCGGCATGGCCAACCTCCTTCCGGGTGCCGGTCTCGGCACCGCACATTCGACCTCTGGTCAAAAATCCTCACTGTGTGCAACACTAGTTGTGCTCGCAACATTTCCACGGCCGGGTCGGATCTCCGGGACGGCGCCGCCTCGGGGGACCCGACTTCAGTCCGGGCCTCCCTCCGGCCGATAGAACGAGGGAGCAAGTACGCTTAAATTACCGGGACAGTCAGGAGACACAAGGTGATCTGGCAACGCGGTGGGCCAACGCGCCGTCGCGACGACCACGATGAGAAGCCGAGCTCCTCCGCCGAGGGCATCGGCTGGTTGCTTCGGGCCGCCCGGGAGGAGCGCGGCCTGGACCTGTTGGCCGTGCACGACCGGTTGAGCAGGCCCATCACCCAGCTCGAGGCGCTCGAGAACGGTGATGTGGCCAGCCTCCCCGATCAGGCGCTGGCCCTGTCCACGCTCAGGCGCTACGCCGCTTTCCTCGGTCTGGACGGAGACGCACTGGCCCTGCAGATGATCGATGCCTGGTCGGCGTCCGGCACGGCGACAGCACCGGCCCTCACCTCCGCCGGGGCCAAGCGCGCCCAGGTCGGAGCGGGGGCGGTGACCAACGTGGTCACCGCGGTGACCACCGAGCCCGACCATCTCCGGGCGTTCACCCAGACGGGAGAGGTGCCGAGGGTCGGGGCGGGAACGGCAGCCGGCGGGTCGGGGGCCTTCGGGTACGGGGTGACGGCCGGGCCGCCGACGGGAACGTTCCCGGTGGTGCCCCGCCAGGAGATCAGGCACAGCAAGCGGGCGGTGGCCAAGGCCCGACGCCGGCTACGGGCCCCGACATCGCTGAAGGTGGTCACCTGGGTGGCCGCGCTCCTGGTCCTGGCCGTGGTGGCCGGGTTCGCCATCCAGCAGTGGCGGCCGCAATGGCTGGCCCAGTCGCACATTCTCAGGGTGGCCGCCCCCGGCACCACGTCGTCATCCTCAGGCGGAGGCTCGGGCGGGTCGGGCTCGGGGCCGAAGGCACCCGCTCTGGTCACCGGAACCGGCTACACCACCCAGAGCGCCACCTACGTGGTCAACGCCAAGACCTTCACCGTCAACGTGGCCACCTCGGGGACTTGCTGGGTCCAGGTCACGAGTTCGGAGTCGCCGACGCCGCTGGTCAGTCAGGTCCAGCCCGCGGGCCAGGTCCTGAGCTTCCCGGCCAAGGGGACCATGACCGTCCAGGTGGGGTCGGCTGCGGTGATCGTCGGCGTCAAGGTCAACGGCAAGGCCGCATTCGTCAGCTCGCCCTCCACCACACCGTTCACCTACACGTTCGCCCCCGCATCCGGCCACTGAGTCGGGCGGGTCCACCCGACCGGGTTCGTCCGGCTCGGGCCGGACCGTGTCAGGTTGGACCGGTCAGCGATCGCCCACGGGGAATGCACGCGTTCCGTTGGCCGTCATCTCCGCGTCCTGTTGGGCGTCGAAACGTGCGCTCTTGCGCTCTTCGAACTTCACCCACTGGAAGAAGATGGGTATCAGGGCCAGGAACGTGAAGAACTCGGCGCCGATCCACAGGATGGCGGCACCCGAGTGCGTGCTGCCCACCGTGTACATGGAGGCCGCGGGCCGCGTCTCGCTCAACAGCGCCAGGGCGAGGAACGACTCCAACGGCACGCCGATGAGCAGGTTGCCCATCCGCACCCCATAGCTCATCTTCCAGTGGGGGACGGGATCGACCGCCACCAACGGCCACCAGAAGAGCGTCGAGGCGAAGAAGAACCCCAGGTTGACCAGATCCATGACCCACATGTGGGTCATGGCGAAGTTGAGGGCGAACGTGAGGAAGAAGGCGAACATCGAGAGGTAGTAGAGCCCCCACACGGGAAGAGGGTGGGTGAGGACCCGGAAGGGCCGGCTGTTGAGAATGGCGAGGAGCTTGACCTTCCCACTCCGGCTCGACGTCTGGAGGGCCAGCGTCATCGGCGCCCCCATGGCCAGGAGAGGAGGTCCGATGACCATGAGGAGCAGGTGCTGGACCACGTGCGCCTGGAAGTAGTCCATGGTGAAGGTGCTGACCGGTGACTGCAGGGCAATGACCACAGCCACCAGTCCGGCCATGAAGGAGATGGTCCGCTTGACACTCCAGCTCCGACCCCGGGCGGACAGGGCCCAAGCCGATCTGAGATACCAGGTGCCGACGATGATGGCCACCGCCAGCACCATCAGGGCGAAGGGGCTGAAGTCCCACCGGGTCAGGGCGTTGTGGATGTTGAACCCCACCCGGCTCATCCCGTTCATCTCCGGCACTGCTACAGGTTACCGACCCCGGGCCCGGCCTCCCATTCGGGACCGGCCGCCCGTTCGACCAGGGCCGGGCGACGAACGGTGCCGGTGGTGCCGTGCTCAGGAGGCGACGACCTGGACGATCTCGCCGGTCTCGACCCGGTACCGCCAGCCCTCCACGAGGACATCATCGGCCAGGAGCTCACACGAACGCACCGCCGCCACATCGGACCGCAGCGCCGAGTCCGGGTCGGGCATGGCCAGGAACTCCCAGCCATCGGGCCGGTCCAATCCCAGGGCTTCCAGATCCGCCCGTATGTCGTCGTCGCTCTTGTCGGCCAGTGCGCACTGGGTGTGCTGCATCACGGCGATCCTCCGCACTCCGAGGAACCGGGTGGCCAGGATCAGCGACCGGAGGACGTCGGTCGTGACCCGACCGCCGGCGTTCCGGAGGATTTTGGCGTCCCCGGGTCGAAGTCCGAGCATGGTCAGCGGTTCGATCCGACTGTCCATGCAGGTGACCAGCGCGAACCCCTTGGCGGCACGGGCCGGGATCCCTGAGAGGTCGAAGGCGGAGACGTAGGGCCGGTTGGCCTGAAGGAGGTCGTCGAACATGCCGAAGAGCTTGGCAGAATCCGGTGGCCCGTCCCACCTGCCAAGATCTGGCCGGTGAACCGGACCTGCCTCGTCCTCGACTTCGACGGCACCATTCTCGATACCGAGGAGTCGCTCTACCGGTCCTGGGTCGAGCTCTGGGCCGACCACGGGCACGGGCTGACGCGGGCCGAATGGCAGGTGAACATCGGGACCGAGGACGTCTTCGACCCGCTGGGCGAGCTCGAGAGCCGGATCGGCCGTTCTGTCGACGAGACCGTCCAGGCCCGTCGGCGTCTGCGACGCGACGAGATCCAGGCCCGCCACGGTCCCCGTCGCGGGGTGCTCCGCTGGCTGGCCGAGGCCGAGCAGATGGGCATCCCGGTCGGCATCGCCTCGTCATCACCCGTCGAGTGGGTCGAGAGCCATCTGCACCGGATGGCCCTGCGGAGGTACTTCTCCTGCCTGGTCTGCCGCGATGTCGATGTCCCGGCCAAGCCCGCCCCCACTTCCTACCTGCTGGCGTGCGAGAAGCTCAGCGCCGATCCGCGACGTTCGGTGGCCGTCGAGGACTCCCCTCACGGCGTGGCCGCGGCGGTGGCGGCCGGCCTGTTCACCGTGGCCGTGCCCCACGGCCTGACTTCCGACCTCGACCTCTCGGCCGCCGATCTGGTCACCGGATCTCTCGACGACCTCTCATTGTCCGATGCCCTGCGGTGGGCGGCGCGACAGGCCGATCGCCGGTCGTCGGACTGACGGACCGACCGGCCTGGCGCCCGTCGCCCGTTCGGCCGGCTGCTACCCTTTGGCCCGGTCGAGCGGGGCGCCGAGCGGGCCTGTCGGCCGGACGGCCCGAAGGAGAGACGGGGGAAGGATGCGGCTGGGTATCACCACTCCCGTGCTCAGCATGGTGCCCGACGTACACGCCCCCTGGGAGGTGGACGGGACCATCGAGGATGTCGCCACCATCGCCCAGGCGGCCGAACGACTCGGGTACGACCATCTGACCTGCAGCGAGCACGTGATCGTCCCCACCGACGTGGCCCCCACCCGGGGCAGCCGCTACTGGGACCCGCTGGCCACCTTCGGCTACCTGGCCGCGGTGACATCACGGATCCGTCTGGCCACCAACGTGTTGGTGCTCGGGTACCACCACCCGCTGGAGATCGCCAAGCGCTACGGCACGTTGGACCAGGTGTCGGGCGGTCGTGTCATCCTCGGACTGGGGGTCGGCTCCCTGCAAGAGGAGTTCGAACTCCTCGGTTGCCCGTTCGACGACCGGGGGGCGCGCGCCGACGACGCCCTCTCGGCGCTGCGGGTCTCACTGTCGGATCCGACACCGGAGTACGCGGGGCCGTTCTACCGGTACTCAGGGGTGGTGTTGGATCCGTGCGCCCGTCAATCCTCGGTGCCCTTTTGGATCGGAGGGCGCACCCGCCGCTCCCTCCGGCGCGCCGTTGAACTGGGCGACGGCTGGGTGCCGTTCGGGATCAGGGCCACCGATGTGGCCACCATGGTGGCCGCAGCCCGCGACACCGAGGCCTGGGCGGCGCGCCCGAACCCGCTCGAGATCGTGCTGCGGAACGGACGCCCGCTGGATCCGGTCGGCGATCCCGACGGGGCCCGGCACATGGTGGAGCGGCTCGTGACCGCGGGAGCGACCGGCCTACAGCTGTGGTTTCTCCACCAGTCGCCGGCCCACTATCTGGAACAGCTCGAGGCCATGGTCGACATCGTGGCGTCGACTGACGGACCATCGGACCGGCCCGGTCGGTGATGAACCGGGTCAAGGTCGGTTTCTTCTCGCTCTCCCACCCCTCGCCGACCGGCGACGACCGCGCCTACCTCGAATGGCACCAGATGGACCACATGCCCGAGCAGTACCAGCTGCCCGGGCTGGTCCTCGGCCAGCGGTGGGCGTCCACCCCGGCCTGCCGGGCGTCGCGGGCCGCCGGCGCCGACGGTTGGTCCCAGGTCGAACACGTCGTCTGCTACCTGATGGGGAATCCCGTCTCCGAGACGATCGATGACTTCCTGGCCCTGGGTCGGCATCTGGCCGAACTGGGCCGTTTCCCCCACGCCCTGCCCTCCCAGTACCGGGGAGGCCTGCGCCTGCTGGAGACCATCGCGGCACGACGGGTGCTCGTCTCACCCGAGGTGGTGCCCTTCCGACCCCATCAGGGTATCTACCTCGTCGTCGAGGAGCCCACCGATGTACCGGCCCAGGATGCACACGTCCAGCGGATGCACGTCGAACTGCTGCCCGAACTGGCCTCGGTTCCGGGCGTGGCCGGCGCATGGATCTTCGGGACGACGCCGTCCATCCGACGATCGATGTTCACCGACGGCGACTACCGGATGACGGTCTGCTACCTCGACGACGACCCGGCCACGGTGGGCGAGAGGCTCGCACCCGTCCTCGACCGATGGTGGTCGACGGCGCCCATCCGTCCGCTGCTGGCCGCACCGTTCGAGTCGACGATCATCTGGGACTGGGATCGCTTCGCCGGTCCTGATTGAACAGCCGACCTCAGGGGCTGTCGCCCTTGCGCCCGTGGAGCTTGCGCAGCGACCGGACCAGTGAGGCCTCGATCAACTTGTCGTTCCCTTTGGAGATGAAGTCGTGCACCCGCTTCTCCAGCAGGACGCGCATGAGCGGATTGAAGGCCTCGTAGGTTTCACGGAAAAAGACATGGGTCCGTCCGTCACCCAGGTCCTCCAGCCGCGTCCACCCCGATGCCCGGGACCACAGCGGCTTGCCGATGGCGTCGTACCGCCATGACAGTGGGCGCTTCGCTTCGGTGATCCACTCCCACGACTGCGCCTTGCCCTTGGACAGGAGATACTTCGGGACCTGGAAGTCGCAGTGGCGGACCAGGCCGTTGCCGTCCTGGTCGCCGGGGTGGTAGATCTCGATCTTTACCGTGTCGGCTTCGAAGCCGGTCCGCATCCGGCCCCAGAACACGTCCCATACCTCGTCGGGTGTTCCATCGACGACGAAGTCGAATCTGTGATCCTGCACCTGTACTCCTCTCGATTCATCTGCCCCCCGTTTTCGGGACCAGTTCCGACCTGACAACCTTCCCGCTGGCGTTCCTCGGCAGCGCGGCGAGGTACTCGATGCGCCGCGGCACCTTGTAGTCGGCGAGCCCCTCGCCGGCAAACCTCTGCAGTTCCTCGGGCGACAGCGTCTGGCCCGGGCCGAGGACGACGAAGGCGGCGACGTCCTCGCCGAGCACCTCGTGGGGGACCCCGACGACCGCCACCTCGACCACCGCCGGATGGGCGTAGAGCACCGCTTCGACATCGTCGGTGTAGATGTTCAACCCGCCCCTGACGATCATCTCCTTCTTCCGGCCGACGATGAACAGGTAGCCCTCGGCGTCGAGATAGCCGAGGTCCCCGGTATGCAGCCAGCCCCCGTCCCACATGTGGGCGGTGGCCTCCGGATCCTTGTAGTACTCCCGGTGGCCGTCGGGGTTGCGGGTGACCACCTCGCCCACCTCGCCCACCGGCCGCGCCGTGCCTGCGTCGTCCACGATCCGCACCTCGACGGGCGGCCTCGGCCGCCCCACCGCCCCTGGACGGGTGCGGGCCCCCTCCGGATCCATGGTGAACGTGGCGTGCCCGCCCTCGGTCATGCCGTAGCTGTTGAGGACGGCGGCGTCGGGGACCTTGGCCTGCAGCCGCACCAGCGTGTCCGGAGCGAGCGGCGCGCTGCCCAGCACGAGCCGGCGCAGGCTGGACAGATCGGACGCTTCGAACCGCTCGTGATGGATGATCAGCTGGGCCATGGCCGGGACGATGAAGGCGATGACCGGCCGATCGCGTTCGACGATCTCGAGCCACCGCCCGGCATCGAAGGTCGGAAGGTAGAGCACGGTCATGCCGGCCTTCATCGGGTTGTAGATGAAACCCAGGCCGGCGAAGGTGAACACCGGCGATGCGGTGAACCAGCCCGTTCCCTGCCACACCGGTCGGCCGTTGGGCACCATCGCCACCTGGTCGTACCGGACGGCAACCCCCTTCGGTCTCCCTGTGGTGCCGGACGTGTACATGACGTCGGCCAGGTCGGAGCCGTCCACGGCGACCTGGATGGTGGCGGCGTCCCCGCTCTTCACCTCGTCGAAGTCGACGAATCCCTCCACCACCCGGCCGCCGACGGACACGGCCACCGCCAGCGAATCGAGGGTGTCCAGCAGCGGGCGCACGAACTCCGCGTAGGCGTCACCGACAACCACCGCGGTGACCTCGGCGTGCTCGAGAATGGCCCGCACCTCGGGCCCCGACAGCCGGTTGTTCATCGGCACCGCCGTCGCCCCCAGCATGTGCACCGCGCTGTAGGTGACGATCCAGTCGAGGATCCGGGAGCTCTCGAGGCAGATGGCGACCAGGTCCCCCCGGCCCACCCCCCGTCCGAGCAACCCGCGGGCCAGACGACTGGACTCTCGTTCCCAACGGGCAAACGTGATCGAGGAGCCGTCTTCGAGGTTCCGGTAGGCCACCTCGTCGGGGTACGCCCCGGCCATCAGGCGCAGCTGATCCGGTAAGAGGTCAACCACGGGGGACGTTGTCGAAGATCCGGGCCGCGGCGTCCCCGAGGAACTCGCTCATGGCCTCGTCGGTCAGGGGGAGGGCCCGGGCCGCGACCAGGGCCCGTTCCATGGGCAGGAAGGGGTGGTCCGACGCGAACAGGACGCGGCCCCGGCCCCGGCGGGAGCCCATGAAGGCGACCAACGCCGGGTCCATGTACTTGGCCAGGTAGGCCGAGTTCGAGAGGTAGAGGTTCGGCCACTTCATCATGTATTCGATGAGCAGCTCCTCGTAGGGATGGCCCATGTGGGCGCCGATCACCACCAGGTCGGGGAAGTCGATCAGGATGTCTTCGAGGAGGACGGGGTCCTGGCAGCGGGAGCGAACCTTCGGTCCGGGGATGCCGACATTGATGGAGACCGGGACCCCGAGCTCTTCACAGGCGGCGTAGACGGGATAGTAGAGCGCATGGTTCAGCGGGAATTGACGCAGGAGCGGCGTGACCCTGACCAGGTCGACACCGCCGTCGGCGACACGGGCCCGGAGCTCGGCGCTCTGGCGGGCAGGCCGTTCCGGGTCGTCCACGGTGGCCGCGAACAGGAGCCGGTCGCGGTGGTCGGCCACGAAGTCCATCGTCTCGGCGTCGACCGACGACAAGGTGCCGGTGAGCACGGCCCGGTCGACCCCGAGCCGATCCATCTCGCCCAGGAGATCGCCCGTGGTCATCCCGCCCTGGATCTCGCTGCCGAAGAAGCCTTCGATCGAGCCGAAGCCCTTCTGTCCCAGAAACCTCTCGGCCGCCCGCTTGGAGATCGAATTGACCCACAGGTCGATGACCACGTGGTCCTCCCAGGATTGAGCGCTCGGCGCCAGAGTTCGGTGTCCGCACACACGACCCGTGCTGGGCGGTGGCGGACCGGTCGTGGGCGACTCTAGTGAACCCCCGGAGACCACGCCCGGGCATCGGCTAGGTTCGCGGCCGGACGACGCATCGGTCAGTCGAACTGGGGGAGCCGAGGATGGCGGAGGGCCGACAGGAGGCCGGGGGTGGATCGCCCGATCCGGACGCGTTCTTCGACGTGGTCCTGCGTCAACGCGCATCCCGCCAATTCGCCGACGAGCCGGTGGACGACGAGCTGGTCGAACGTTGCCTCCAGGCCGCCACCCATGCGCCGAGTGCCGAAAACCTCCAGCCCTGGGTATTCGTGGTCGTCCGGGACGACCGGCTCCGGGCGGGCATCGGGGACCTGACCCGTCGGGCCTGGCGGCAAGGCGGGCGCCAGCATTCGGTCGGACGCCTGGAGGACTCGCTCCTCAACGAGGTCGACCGGGGGGCCGAGGGCGGGATCGGTTCGGCCCCGGTGATCATCGTGGTCTGCGGTGACGCGGCCATCGGACTCGAGGTGACCCTGCCGTCCTCGGTGTTCCCGGCCACCCAGAACCTGCTCCTGTCGGCCACCGCCCTCGGGCTCGGCTCGGCCATGACCACGTTGGCCACCCGGTTCTCCGACGAGCTCCGCCAGCTGCTCGATCTCCCGGCATCGGTTCGGCCGATGGCCGTGGTGCCCATCGGCTGGCCCGGCCGCCCGCTCGGTCCGCCCCGCCGCCTGCCGCTGAGCGAACGGGCCCACCGGGACCGCTACGGGGTGCCGTGGTGATCGAGGCCGGCCCGCGCTCAGGCCAGACCGAGAGCCGACGAGACCCGGGCTGACTGGAGCGCGGTGAGCGCCAGGACGTCGGCCCACGACCACACCCCGTCAGGACCACCGAAGCAGGTGAGGAAAAGGATCCGGTCGACCGTGCCCCCGACGTACCTCGACAGATCCTCGCCTCCGGGCCCCGACGTCCGCTTCTCGAAGATCCAGGTATCCGTGGATCCCGGAAGCACCTGGTCGTCGACCACCCGCTCGGAGATGACCGCCTGGTCCGGCTGGGTGGGGCCGACGAAGAACCTCGGGACCTGGCCGAGCGACAGTGCCGCGTCCTCGGACGTGGCATAGGGCACCACCTCGAACCAGGCTTTTCTGGCCGATTCGGAGTCGGCCAGGGACCGCCAGGCCGTGATACCGCCGAAAGCCAGGGCCCGGCGGCTCTTCTCGCTCTCGGAGTCCAGCCCGCCGGTGGGCCAGGTTCGCTCCTCGACGATCTTCCACCGGGCGCCGATCAGGTCTGTCTCGCGCAACAGCATGGCCAACGACTTCGCCGTCTCGACGTCCTGGTCGCCCACATCGTCGCTTGTCCGCTCGTCCGGCATTGGCCCGAGTCTTCCAGACGGGATCGGCCCCGTGTCGGTCCCGTCCGGGCTGAACACTGTTACTGCGGGGGCGGCGAGGGAACCCACTGATGCAGGCGGGCGATCCGGCTGCGTTCCACCTGCCGATCGAGCATGGCCCGCGCCGCGGTGGCATCACGGTTGGCTGCCCGTGTCTTCACCGGACCCCGTGTCGAATCCAGGTGCACGGTGGCCAGAGAGAGCGCGCGTTGCCACGGACCCGAGGTCAGCCGCACGCTCTGGGTGCGCTCATGGGGCACGACGTCGATGGTGCGGGACAATAGACCGTGGCGGGCCATGAAGACATGTTCATCGGACCCGGCCAGCTGGGCGCGCCACCACAACGGAGCCCGGATGGCGGCCCGGCGCGGAGGACGATCGAGGGGAATGGCGCCGAGGTCGATCCCGCCCAGCAGCCAGCCGACGAGCGCCAGGGCATAGGCGCGGTCGGTGACCGGGAGCAGCATGGTGGACTTCGTGTTGCTCGACCCGGCATAGCCGGCCACGTTCATCCGGACCTGGACCCATCCGAAGAGCCGCCACCCGACGGGTTGGTGGATCAGGACCGCCTGAATCCGCCCGGGCGGCACGGTCTGACGGCTGGTGGAGAGGAGTCCGTGACGGATCCTCAGCCCGTCGGGTGATTCGGTCACGGTGAAATCCCAGAGCGAGTTGACCCGTCGCCACACGGCGGAGACGATGAGGACGCCGAACCAGAGAACGAGGACGATGCCGATCCCGGACGTGGCCTTGTGGCCGTTCTGGTTCCCGACCACGGTGAGGATCGGCCCGATGAACAAGAAGATGAGCCGCCACGAGATCATCTCGAGGAGCACGGATCCGACCAGCTGGCCATGGGGGACGGCCACCACCGGCCGCTCCGGGGCTTCTGGGGCACCCTCGTCGCCGCCACCGGTCCGACCCAGCAGATCGGCCCGGAGCTTCCGGGCCACGGGCAGCGACAGGTAGCGGAGCCGGACGGCCGACCGCTCGGTGCCGGCCGTCGTGACCTTGACCTCGGCCAGGCCGAAGATGCGGGCCGACAACGGCTCGAGAACATCGACGCTTTGGACCCGGTTGAGACGAACCCGCTTCGACTGCTTCCGGAGCAGACCGCTGTCGATCCGAAGCTCCCCCCCGAACAGGTGGTACCGCGTCACGGCCACGGTGATCAGCCCTCTGATCACAACCAGCACGGCCAGGGCGAGATAGATGGCGAGCGCGGTCACATTGGGGCCGCTCCCCTGGCCGGCCTTGCTCCCGGCCAGACTGAACAGCGCGAACACCACCAACACCCCGAGTATCCGGCCACCGAGGGCCAGCGGCGTCAGGGGATGGAGCCGGTAGGTCTCGTCGCCGGCCCTGCCCGGCTGTTCAGAGCCCACTGGCGTGGGCCTCGCCCAACTGGGTCAGCCGGTCGCGGAGCTGCTCGGCCACGGTCGGGGTGAGACCACAGACTTTTGCGTCGGTGGTGGCGGCCGCGGTGTGGAGCTTGACGCTGACGAGACCGAACGAGCGCTCAATGGGACCGGCCTCCACGTCGACCAGCTGCATGCGCCCGTAGGGCACCACGGTGAGGCGCTTGAACATCGCCCCGTGGGTCACGACCAGATCATCGGTGCGCTCGACGTACCCCCACGAGCGGAGGTTCCGCCCGATCGAGATCCAGGCCAGCACGACCAGGACGATGCCGGCTGCGGCCACGGCGATGGCGGCCACCGTCGATGCCAGGGCACAGGCCAGTGCCACCCCGGCGACAACCAGCGGTCCGACCACGAGCAACTCGGTGCGCCGCATCCGGGCCAGGCGCGGCGAGACCCGGTTCCACGGATTGTCGGGGGGCGCAGCGAACGGACCGTCCATGGTGGGAACCCTACCTTCGCCTCTGCGTCGCCCTGCCTCCTGAGCTGACGTTTGGTCCGGGTATACATTGGCTTCATGCTCCCTGATGTCTTCCCGCGCTCCGGCGAGCCGGTGGTCATCGGCGGTGGCCCTGACGAGGTCCTGGGCGTGCCGGTCGACCGTGCACCTGGTGAACGTGCACCTGGTGAAGGGGGCTCGGACCAGGTCGAGCCGGTCCTGGACCGATAGCCATGCGAGTCACCCGCGGCCACGAAGCTGAGGCGTTCGAGGCCGAATTGTCGAAGAAGCCGAATCGGGTGGGCATGCTGATCCTGCGCCTCCTGGGCTACAAGGGGATGCCGCCCCCGCCGCCCTCCGATGGTGAGGGCCACCAACACCCGTAGTCCTGCGCGGTCTGCCACCCACCCACTGACGTCCTCGGATCGGGGGATGACGGCACAGGACGAGCGGCGCGGTCAGCTGCGGTCCGGTCCTGTCTGGTCCTGTTCGGTCTGGTCCTGTCCCCATCGGCCGAACCGACAGATCTGTAACGCCACGATCCCTCCGCCGTTTGCTAGGGGCCAGGCCCGTTGAGCGGGGTCCGCCACTCTGCTCCGGGCCTGGCCCGCTTCTGGCCCGAGGAACGGTCAGCCGATGCCCGTTCCGTCAGCCGGGCTGGGGCATGCTGTCCAGCCTGGCCGTGGCGAGCTCGAAGGGACGCAACTCGAAGGAGCTCTCGAACGCCTTCTGCGGGTAGCCCCGGAGGTCGACCAGCCAGCCGGCATGCCCTTCGATGGTCACCGTCGTCGTTTCGGATCCGGGGTTGAAGACCCGGACCTCGATGGCCCCGGCGTTCCTGCGCACTGCGCTGACCTCCGCGCCACTGACGTTGAGCGCGCTGCCGGTCGTCGGACGGGTGCCTCCGCCCGGGCTGGTCAGCACCTCGAGTGGAAGCAGGATGTCGTCGGCCAGGGCGTAGGGGTCATCGACGTCGAAGCCCAACGCATAGTGCAACGAGACACGCCGACCCGTCATCTGCAGCCCCTCGACGGGCGTCAACGGACCGGCCGGAAACGGCCGGTAGGCCATCCCGAACCGGGACAGCATGCCGGTCGACCGCGACACGGTCAGCGCCATGGTCGATGCAGCGTCGCCGAGCGGACCGGTGGCGATGTCGATGAGCTCGTACTCGCAGACGCCGTCGTGGACCACGGTCAGGCCGCCGGCAGACACGAAGCGGTTGGCCGGGGCGGTGGGCAGGCCGAACTCCTCGGTCCGACCCTCGGCCGTGAGCCCCCGCTCGACCACCGCGAAGGCGCTCTCGGCCTGCGACGTCCGGGCCGGCTCGGGCAGGGGGAGGTGCACCCGGAGCCGGTGGTCGCGACTCGGATTCACGAACGACGTGGTGACCCGTACCGCCGGGTCGTCGGCCCGCAGCTCGAGGGTCGTCTCGACCTCAGCGGTCTGCTCCCCGATCCGGGCCTGGGAGCTTCCGTCCACGTGGTCCGGCCACCGGTAGACCGCATTGATGACCGCCCGGGCCCGCACCGGGCCCGGTTCGACGATCCGGACGGTGACTTCTTCGGGCGCATCGACGAAGGAGTCAGCAGAAGGGGGCGAGTAGTTGTACGAATCACCGAGGTCTCCACCGTCGACCAGCCGGCCGTAGCCGGCAAGACCGTTGACGGCGAAGGTGCCCCGGTCGGCGTCCACGGCGATCGAAACCAGGCCATTGGAGAGCGAGACAGGTTGTCCGGGGTCACCGGCGGTCACCGGATGGGTCAGGACCGCCGCCTCGAACGGCCTCCATCCGTAGCCCGGCACGTCGGGGACACGGGCGACGATGCGCCGGGTGGACGGCTGGTGCAGACCGAAACGGACCAGGGCATCGGGGCGCGCATCGAGACGGGCGTAGATGTCCTGCTTGGCTCGGGCGATGGGTACGTCGGGCCGCTCCTCAGGCCCTACCGCGAAGGTGATGCCGATGCCGTCCTCGTCTTCTTCCACCACGATGTCCTGCAGCCACATGTCATGATCGATCTGCGGACCCTGGACCATGCCGAGCAGGGAACGGACCGTGTCAGCCTCGAGCTCCCGCAACCCCCGGGGACCCGTGTGCTCCGAGAGCACCTGCTCATCGGGGCCGGGTGGCTCCTCTGCGCTGACCACCAGCTCCACCACACCCGGCCGAGTCCGGGCCGCGGCGTTGAGCACGAACGGACCGGCCCCGGCCAGTGACCGGGCCAACGAGTCGGTGGCCCGCCGGGCCAGTCCGGCGGCGATGGTGCGCGCCTCGGCATAACGGTGCAGGACGGCATCGACGACCTCGTCCACCGAGCATGCACAGATGGAGTCGTGGGCCGAGTTGCGCACCATCTCCTTCCAGGCCGTGTCGAGCAGCGCCTGCGGCCAGTCCGAGCGCTCCTGGAACAGCGCGGCGAGGGGCTCGGCCCGCTGTTCCAGCTCCCGCGCCGCCATCGCCCCCGAGCGCTTGACATCGACCCGATTCGAGGTGACGCCCATCAACATGTCGGCGCGGAAGCCCGAACGGAGCTCCCCCTTCCAGTGCTCCAGACCTTCGACGGGCGCCGAAGCCAGGTACTCGGACAGCGGCATGATCTCGAACTCCAGGTCGCCCTGGAGATCGTTGGCCTCGGCCACGACCCGGCCCAACCACGGCTGCGGCATCAGATGGTCGGAGCCGTTCATGACCAGAAGATCGCCGATGACGAAGCTCCCGACCTCGTCGAGGTGGTCGGCCACCCGTTGCACGAGCGCCTTGGCATCATCGGGAAGCGCGGCCCCGTTGCTGTAGCCGACGGGCAGGTACTCCGCCCGCACGGTGGAACCGTCGGGTGCCTCCCAGAAGAACCCGCTCTTGGTGATGGCCGAGGGCACCCCGCGCCACACGACGGCATGGGCGAACCCGCTCAGACGGAGGATCTGGGGCATCTGGGCAATGTGGCCGAACATGTCGGGCAGGTAGCCGATGTCCATGGTGCCGCCGAAGGATGCGCCACGGACGAGGCCCATCTGCAGGTTGCGGATGATGGTCTCCCCCGTGGCCAGGAACTCGTCCATCAGGATGTACCAGGGGCCCATGCCGACCCGCCCCGCGGCCGCCAGCGCGCGCAACCGCCCCTCCACCTCCGGGCGCACCTCGAGGTAGTCGTCGACCACGGCCATCTGCCCGTCGAGCATGAAGTACGGATAGCTGTCGTCCGATTCGAGCAGGGGCACGAGGGCGTCGAACATGTCAACCAGATTGAGACGGAATTCCTGGTACGGCTTGTACCACTCGCGGTCCCAGTGGGTATGGGGAACGAGGACGACGCGCCGGGCTGTCATGGGCGCCACATTAGGACGTGGGGAGCGCCCCGGCCCGGGGCCCGGCCCGGCGGAAAGCATCCGGCTGTACGTGCGGGTCGGTTAGCCTCCCCCAGAGCGGCAGTCGAACCCAACAAAGGCGGTGCGTGGTGAGCGTTTTCCTCGGAGCGGTCACAATGACGGTTCCTCAAGTCACCGGCGGCGCCGTCTCCGGCTACCAGTCAGGATCGTCATCCATTTCGGAGGGCATCGGCAGCGGCTCGTCGGGGATCATCCCCTCAGCCCTCGGCGTGTCGTCGGTCGTCGGTGCGCTGGTCGAGGTGGCAGCCATCGCGGCCACGCTCTCACTGGTCGGCATCATCATCATCGCCGTCGTGGCCAATCGGGCCGAACCTGATCCGACCGGCCGGCGACCCCACTCCGTCTACTTCTTCATGGTGGCCTTCGTGACCATCACGACGACCATCTTCGGCTCGGCCCTCGTCGTGGCCTCCCTGCTGTGGCTCACGGCCAGCCACACGTCGTCGGCCGGCCACGCCATTGCCCGGCTTCTGCTCGTCAGCGTGCTCATCACGCTGGTCAGCGCAGCTCTACTGGTCATCCACCTCCGACGCGGTCTGGACCTGGCCCGGGCCGATGCTTCTGCGACCGGCCCATCGCGTCGGGTGGGACAGAGCTACGTGTCCGTGGTCGCCTTCGTCTCGATGTTGGTGCTCCTCATCACCGCCATCCTCGCGCTCTATCTCGTCTTCGCCCTCGCGGCTCCATCGACGTTCGGTTCTTTCGGCGGCCGGGCATGGACCGGCCGCATCCTTGTCGAAACGGCCTACCTCGCCCTGGTTGCCGTCATCGTGGCCCGGATCCACAGCACACTTCTCGTGCCGGGATTGGGGATCTTCGGCCGCGGCGGTGGCCCATCGGGAGTTCCCGAAGCCGGCCTCCCGTCACCGATCCCGCCCCTCGCCTGATCGCTGATCGGGCCGACGGCCGAGCGGCCCCCATGGCCCCGGGCCCGGGAGGGGGCAAGAGGCAGCGATCGCCGACGGCATCGTAGAGTCCGGTCATGCTCTTCGGACTCCGTTACGACTTCCGCAACCCGGCCTTTGCCGGGACCTCCATGGCCGACCGATATGCCGCCGCCCTCGACATGGCCGCCTGGGCCGATGCGCTCGGTGCCGTGTCCATCGCCATCTCCGAGCATCACGGGTCGGCCGACGGCTACCTCCCGAGCCCCCTTCCGATGATTGCCGCCATGGCTGCACGGACCACGAGCGTCCGGTTCATGGTGGCGGCGCTGATCGCCCCGTTCCACGATCCGCTCAGACTGGCCGAGGACATGGTCGTTCTCGACAACCTCAGCCGGGGTCGAGTCGATCTCATCGTGGCCGGCGGCTACGTGCACGAGGAGTTCGCCATGTTCGACGTGCCCATGAACGAACGCGGCAAACGGGTGGTCGAGACGGTGGCCACCCTGAAGGCGGCCTTCTCGGGCGGGCCCTTCGAGTTTCGTGGCCGTCCGGTCCAGATCACCCCGCCCCCCTTCAGCCCGGGCGGCCCCGCCATCATGCTGGGAGGTAGTTCCAAGCCCGCCGCCGAGCGCGCCGCCCGCATCGCCGACGGCTTCCTGCCCACCGACCCCGAGGTCTGGCCCTACTACGTTGACGCCGTCGTCCGTCTGGGCCGCCCCGACCCGGGGCCCTGCCCCATCGGCCAGCCCGAAACGGTGGCTCTGGCCGAGGATTCCGAGCTCGGGTGGGAGCGGATGGCCCCCTATTTCCTGCACGAGATGAACGCCTACGGCGCCTGGCAGGCCCAGGACGATATCGCCAGCCCCTACCGCACCGTGGTCGACATCGATGAGTTGCGGGCCAGTGGGAACTACCGGGTGCTCACACCGGCGGAGATGGTCGAGGAGCAGCGGGGATCGCCCTTCCCGTTTGCCATGTTCCACCCGCTCTGCGGGGGTATGCCCATCGACCTTGCCTGGTCGAGCCTGCGTCTCTTTGAGGAACAGGTGCTGCCCGCCTTCCGATGATGGCCGAGCCGCCGGGGACGGCAAGACCGGCGACCGGTCCGGATGGGAAGCCTCCTGGTCGAAGTACCGTCGGAGCCCACGGTTCACGGCAGGGAACGAGGACGGGCCATTGGTTGACCGACAGGGTGAGGGTGCCGAGGACAGCGCGGTGCGGGCCGCCACTTGTTCCCTCATGACCCGTCATGACGCATCATGACCCAGGGCGGTACGTGGCGATGATGACCCCGGTGGAGGTTGTGGTGCTGTCAATGAGCACCAACGGGACGTCGGCGCCGTCCGGGAAGAGCCGCAGCCCACCGCCGAGGAGCACCGGATGGATCAGCAGCAGGTACTCGTCGACGAGGCCGCCGAGGATCAACGTGTGGAGCAACTCCCCGCTCCCCAGCACGCGTAGGTTCCGATCATCCGGCAGCTCCTGCT
Source organism: uncultured Acidimicrobiales bacterium (assembly GCA_963713625.1). GTDB lineage: Bacteria > Actinomycetota > Acidimicrobiia > Acidimicrobiales > RAAP-2 > Bog-756. The sequence goes on from CAVQMN010000004.1 coordinate 854,021, forward strand.
TCAGCCGGGCCACGGCCTCAGCGCCGTCTCCGCTGAGCAGCGTGGAATTCATCCACGGGAGAGGCTCGGACAGTGTGTTCGACACCACGTACTTGTCGGCCTGATTGAGCCGCTCAGTGTACGGATTGGGCTGTGGCGCATTCGGCCATACCTCGAAGAAGTGCTCGTAGGTCCGTCGACCCAGCAGCAGTGATCCCTGGCCTGTCATCTCCCGGCCCATTCTCCGGCCCATTTCCTCATCGCCGTAGGGCACCGCCCACCCGCCACGCCGGAAGCCGCCGCGTCGATCCTCATCGGGGGCGGCCGGCGACTGCATGACGCCGTCGAGGGAGATGTTGTTCACGACCACGAGTCGACTCATCCGTCCTGCCTCCTTGCGCCTTTTCGGTGGCACCGAACGATAGAAAACCTGCATCCGACATGGAAACTGACGAACCACGGCCCGGAAACCCAAGAGAAGTCCGACTTCCGTGTGGGACCTACCCGATCGATCGTGCTCCCATTCACCGAAACCGCGGGCACCCCGGCCAAGGAATCACCGCGCTCCCCGTTCGAAGGAGCGACGACCGTCTATCCGGCGGCGGGCTCGATCGAAACAGCCTGACGCCGAGGGCTCATCTTCATGAAGCGGAGCACGTCCAGGCCGTCCCGGACCAGATCCCGACTCGTCTCCTCGTCAACGCCTTCCAGAAGCTGGACCCGAATCCCCTCCGGCGAGAACCGCCATGTTCCCGCGATCCGGCCGGATGAGAGCACGGTGGCCCGGAAGATTCCGTTGGTCGTGACCACCGACCGGTGCGAACCGACCCACATTTCCCGGGATGCCCATCCGTGGAGAATGGGATCGAAGGGTCCGAGCAACCGGCCCGGCGGGAGCTCGGGAAGGCGGGCGGCCCGTCTCCGAAGGACAGCGTTCTCCCCGCGTGGTCGAATCCGGTCGGCCAGCACGCTGAAGCCCAGCCGGGCGTGGCCGAGGGTGATCCCAGCCCATTTGGCCAGATCCGCGGGCCCGGCCGGTCCATGACCTTGGAGATACCGCCTAGCCAGTCGGCCGAGGCCATCGGTGTGTTCGGCGGCGGGCGGAGGATGACCGAGCCAGGCTTCCACGGACACGAAGGCGTGGTCCGATCCGCGCATCGGCCCCCTCACGATGAGACCCCGGTGGCTCGCCGTGCCCAACAGGTAGACCAGGGTCTGCCCGTCGGTCAGACTCCTGGGGAGATCGAGCCGATCCTTGAGGTCCCGCCGGGCCAGAGGACCTTCCGCCTTCAGGGTTTCAACGATCACGTCGACGGCTCGCCGGGCCTGGCCGTCACTCACCCCGAGCTGTCGCAGTCGATGGCTCAGGGCTGAAGCCGTGCGTGGTGCCGTCAACGGGTGAAGCCACCAGTAGTCCTCCGTCCGAACGAGGTGGAGGGTCCCTCGATTGAGCCACGTCACCACCAGCCGACGGTCGTTCAGGGCATCGTCGACGTCCTGGACGGACAGCCCCCGTGTACGGCTGCGAATGGCGAGCCTGCAACCCCGATCATCCTGGGCCTGCACCGCGAGAATGCGCCCGACGACGTCCTCGGCCGAGTCGCCGCCGGGGCCGGCGAGCTGCTGCGAGGTGAGGCGCTCGAGGCGCACGGTCGCAGTCGCGACCGGCGCGTCACTCATGACCTCAGCGCTGCGAGGTGACCGGTCAATCCACTTCGGCCAGCATCTTCTCAAGGACCTCGACGCGACCATTCAGGGTCGTCACCGTGGACCGCAGTTCCCGCAGTTCCCGGTCGCTTCCTTCGAGTGACCGCACGGACCGGTCGGAGAGGTCACGGTACTCCTGCTCCTTTCCGATGGCGGCCCGAGACTTCCAGATCGAGGTCACCGGCCACAGAACAGCCGCGATCAACAAGAACACGAACGCCAACGACCCGAAGGTCCACCACATTCCACTGTCAGCCATTTCGACTCTCTCCTTTGTTCTCGGCGACGGTCACCGTCGCGGCTGCTGTTGCGATGAGACTCGGTGTGAGGTTCCAGGAGAAAGGCGCCACGTCGTAGAACTTCATCGACTTGCCGTCCTCGGAGAGCTCCAGGACCGAGGAAACCAGTCCGGCCTGCTCCAGCTTGCGCAAGTGGATCTGCAGCAGGGGTCTGCTGATCTGGAGCTCCCGTGCCATCTGACTGACGTATTTCCGACCCTCGACCAGCACGCCCAATACCCGGAGGCGGTGAGGATTGGCCAGAGCATGAAGGACTCCGAGCAACTCGTCGCCCGAAATGGGCGGATGTGTCCGGTGGGTCGTTGCCATGCAATCGTTAGTTTGCAGGTGCAAGGATCAGTTGTCAAGTGGCGGTCGCCGGAGACCCTCCTCCCCGGGGCAGGACAGGGCACGAGCCGGGTGAAGGGCGGGGCTGCGGTCGGTGCAACGTCCGGCTATCGGGCGGCCCCGGCTCCCGTACGGGACAGCGACATCGGATATCCGTGACTACGTGGGCAGTATGGCGATCATCGGGCTGCTCAGTGGCTGGTCGGCGGCCGAACCATAGAAGCCGGCGTCGCCGAAGGCGAAGATGCCCCCGTCGGATGCCACCAACCAGTAGCCGGCGCCGGTGGTGGTGGGAGCCATCCCCACCACCGGCCGGTTGAGGGGCGTGCCGCCCATCGAACCGAAGAAGGGGGCGTCGCCGAAGGCGAAGATGCCCCCGTCGGATGCCACCAACCAGTAGCCGTGCCCGTTCGAGGTGGGAGCCATCCCCACCACCGGTTGATTGAGGTGCGTCCCACCCATCGACCCGTAGAAGTGGGCGTCGCCGAAGGCGAAGATACCCCCGTCGGATGCCACCAACCAGTACCCGCCTCCGTCAGGCGTCACCGTCATCCCCACCACCGGTTGATTGAGGTGCGTCCCACCCATCGACCCGTAGAAGTGGGCGTCGCCGAAGGCGAAGACCCCGCCATCGGATGCCACCAGCCAGTAGCCACCTCCGCCGGGCGTGGCCGCCATCCCCACCACCGGCTGATTGAGTGGTGTGCCACCCATCGAACCGTAGAAGGGGGCTGCGCCATAGGCGAAGACACCGCCGCTGGCCGTGGCCAACCAATAACCGTCGTCGCCCGAGGACCAGGCCAGGCCGATGATCGGCGTGCCGGGGGGCTGCGCCGACACCGGGCCGAACGGTGGGGCGTTCCCACACGAAAAGACGGTTCCGGTCTGGCTGAGCAACCAGTACCCGCCGGCTGCCGAGGGGGTCCCACTTCCGCTGGTCGAACAGCCGGGCGATCCGGCCGAGACGTTCAAGGCCGCGCCGGCCGATGACGAGTTGAAGTTCGCGTCGCCCAGATAGGTGATGCTCACCGTCTGGTTGGTGCCCACCGGGGCGTTGGTGGCACTGCAATTTCCGGAACCCTTGACGAGCGAAGCCGTGCACAGGGCCAGGGTGCCGATGGAGAAGGACACCTGGCCGGTGGGGACACCGCGGGATGACGACACTTGGGCGCGGTAACTGACCGGAGACCCGAAGGCGGCCGTGACCGGAGTGGGCCCACCGGTGGTCCTGGTCGGGGCGGTGGCCACCCGATAGGTGAGGCTCGCCGAGGAGCCGGCGAAGTTCACATCTCCGCCGTAGGAGGCGACCAAGGTCTGGTTGCCCGCCGGCGCGGCACTCGAGGAGCACGAAGCCGAGCTCCCGTGCACGGTGGCGACGCACAGGACCCTCGAGCCGATCGAGAACCTCACCTGCCCACTCGGCCGACTGGGCCCGCTCCCCGATGTGCTCACCGCGGCGGTGTAGGTCACCGACTGGCCGAACGTGCTGGCCGGCGGGATGGCCGTCAGCGACGTCGAGGTCGGGCCCGCCGAAATGCTGACGGTGGCCGATCCGCTCGACGCCCCGAAGTCATGGTCGCCGTGGTAATCGGCCACGACCAACTGGTGGGGGCCCAACGGGGCGGCGGCCGAGTCACACGAGGCGTTCCCGGCCGCCAGCGTGGCATGGCAGAGCGAGGTGGAGCCGATACTGAAGTCCACCTGGCCGGTGGGGGTGCCGGGCGAGTTCGACGAAACAATGGCTCCGTAGGACACCGATGTGCCGTACGTGGTGACGTTGGGACTGGCCTCGGCCGTGGTCCGGCTGGGAAGGGGAGCAACCGGCGGGGTCACGGTGAGCGGCGTGGTCGCGCTGGTCGGTGCGTAGGTCGAACTGCCCGAGTACTCGCCACTGACCGTCTGGGCGGCTCCTTCCGGAGCGGCGCTCGAGCTGCAGGATCCCGCTCCGCCGACCAGGCTCGCCGTACACAGCGGCGTCGTCCCCAACGAGAAGGCGACGGTGCCGGTCGGGACGCCAGCAGATCCTGAGACGGTGGCCGAAAACAGGACGGCGTTCCCGAACGGCACCGTGCTCGGGGTGGCCAGGATGATCATCGAGGACGGATTGGGCGGAGGGGACGGAGCAATGGTGACCGGTAACGGGACCGAATCCGTTTGGTTGTCGGCGTCGGTGACCACGAAGGTCGGATCGAAGTCGCCGGCCCGGGTCGGCACACCCGAGAGCTCACCGCTCACGCTGTCGAGGCTGAGCCCGGGGGGCAGGCCGGTCGCCGACCACGAATACGGAGTGGCACCGCCGGTGGCCGACAGGGTGACGTCCGGATACGGAGTCTCGAGCACACCTGCCGGCAGGCTCGAGGTGGTGATCGACACCGGACTGACCGAAAGATAGGTGAAGGCCCCTGATTTCGTCACCGAGCCTCCGTCAGTGGTGACCGTGACGTCGGCGGGCCCCGGGGTGCCGGGTGGCACCGTTCCCACAATCTGGGTCGAGCTGTCCGAAGTGATGGTCAGGGTCCGGCCGCCCACGGTCACCTCGACCGGCGACGACGAATCCCCGGCCAGGTTGGTCCCGGTGATGGTGATCGGCGTCCCGCCGGTGGCCGGACCTTCGCCCGGGACCACCGAGATGATGGTGGGCGCCGAGGGCGTCCACTGGAGGTTGATGTAGCCGTTCCCTCCGGGATGAGCCTGGCTTCTCCTCGCGCCGGCGCCCCGGGCCGCGCCGTCACCCAGAACCACCGATCCGAGGGTGTAGCTCATGTTCACCGCGGAGGCACCGCCGCCCCCACCGCCCGCGCCTGCACTCCCGGTGCGGCACCCGTCGCCACCACCGCCTCCTCCACCGGTGTAGCCGGCTCCGCCGCCACCACCGCTCCCGGCCCCGAAATACGGAGGGAGATCGTGAAGTGGCCCGGTTCCACCGCTTCCGCCCTTCGACGACGAAGGGGAGGAGCCGCCGGGCATGCCGTTCACCGCGGCCGCACCACTCGAGCGTCCCCCGGCGCCTCCGCCGCGCGCCGTGCCGCCGCCTCCGCCGTAGCCGGCGCTTCCCGTGTTGCCCGATCCGCCGCCCTCGACCTCAAACCCGTGGGACGAGGTCCGGGGTCCCGACCAGCCCGCACCGCCGTCACCGGAGCCCTCCCTGCCGAAGATGCAGTCGTCCTCGCCCCCCGCACCACCCCCTCCACCGGCCACGGCAATGACCCGAGGTCCCGTCGTGGTCTGTCGACACTGGTGGATGACACCCAAACACAGACCGGAACTCCCTCCACCTCCGCCTCCGGCGTTGCCGGTGAAGACGGAAGGCCTGCCTGCCGTCGCCCCACGGCTGTAGCCACCGCCACCCCTTCCTGGCTTGCCCGGCCTGATGCCCCTCCCCGGCCCCCCACCCGATCCGCCACATCCGGCGATACCCGAGACGGGTCCGGTCAGATTGGACAACGTGACGTCGATCTCGCCCCCGAAGCCCCCTTGCGGGTTGTGATTGTCCCCACTGCTCCACACCCCGCCGCCGCCGCCGGCGCCGCTGATCTGCAGTGTGGCCGAAGTGGTGTTCGGTGGTGGGGAATCCGAGGCGAACCACCGATCACATGAGGAGTCAGGATTGCCGCCGGTCCAGGTCGCCGAAATCGTTGCCGCGCCCGCGGGCGCAGGCGCATCCAAGATGACCGCGGCCGCGGCAGCCGGGAGACTTCCGAGCAGCAAGGCGAGGACCCCGAAGACCGCGAGGGACCTGGTCCGTTGCCTGACCCGGCGTTGCGGGCCGGGCAATGCCGTCGTGCGCGCTACGTTCGCCTGATCCTGCATGGACCACCTCCGTCGCCGGAAAATTGCCTAGCGGCTACCGGCGTGGCGCACGCTACTGCGCACGATGCGGAGTGCCGGGGATGCCGGGCCCGAACGGGCCCAACGGGGGCGGCCGCCGGAATCTGCCCATCCTTGCCCTGTGGGCACCGGGGCACAGCCCTCTTCGGCGTGGAGACACGACATAGGTCGGCATCACCGGTGACCGCCGACGTACCCGCGGTCGCCGGGCATGGGTTGCACTGTGACTCCGGCTGCGGTCAGAAACTGGCGGATTTGGCATGCATGCTCGACGACATGCAGAGGCAGGCGGCCGACAATGACTCCGTACGGCATGCCGTGGTAACGATGGGCGGCAGGAAGTGGCCGAGCGGCCGCGTCTTCGGTAAGCGCGTCCAGTGTGCGCCGAACCCTCCCGCGGCAGTAGTCGATGTAACCGAGCAGCTCGGCCTTGGCGAACAGACGGTTGGGAAAGGAGTAGGTGTTCTCGTCAAAAGGTTGTGGCGGTTCCCACGGCTCGAACTCGGCGCTGAGGTCGTAGTCGAGGGTCGACAGCGCGTGGTACCCCAGGAACCAGGGGGCGGAGCCGTGTAGTCCTCCGTGCGGCGTCGGGCCGGTGGGGGCCTCATCCGGCCACAGGTCCGTCTCCCACAGATCGCCGGGACAGTCCCTGAGCGCCGCCTCCATCAGCCGTAGCGCTTCCCCGAAGTTGCTGGCCAAGCTCTTCACAAACGGGTTCGTCACATCGTCCGTACTAGCGCATATCCCCGCTCGCGTGACGCACACCGACCCCGAGATCCGAGCGGCCGATGGCCGATCGATCATGCGCCTCTGAGGACCGTTCGACAGAGAGAGGCTCCTCCGATGGCACCCGGAGGGCACGACGTGGCCGGTGCAACGGGGGTGGGGTGAGTGGGGCTAGCAAGAATCGAACTTGCGACCTCAGCATTATCAGTTCGACCACGCTTGACTATCTGGAACTGAATGGAACGAGAATGCCTGGTCAGGCGATTGGACGAACCAGCCGGTACCGCGTGGAACGGAATGGGGCGCGGGATAAACGCGGGATGAAACGACCGAGCCAATGGCGAGCCGACGTTGCGCCGACAGTCGGTGTCGACGGCCGGTGGGAGTGTCACCTGCCGCCGTTCGGGCCCGATCGTCCCAATATCGCGATTACACGGGTGAAACGTCACCGACCGGCACATCGAGGTCAGTCCCCAATCAGAATCGCAGTGGATGAACTGGGGCGTTATTGCTGGTCAGTGCGCAAACCCCGCCTCAGCCCAGGTGGGTGCTGATCCGGAGTCTCCAAGCTGCGAGGATGCACCAAGCAATCTCTCTGAGAGGACGGCCCCGTGACCACTGATCGAGCCCATGCCATGGACCACATCGTGGTGGTCATGTTCGAGAACCGCTCCTTGGACAACGTGCTTGGGCACCTCTACGGACCCGAGGACGGCAAGACGTTCGACGGAGTGATCGGCAAGAACCTTTCGAACCCCATCCCCGAATGGGCCGAGCACGGAGCCGACCGCAAGGTGGTGCCCTACACGGTGGCCACAGACATGGACAGCCCGAACCCGGACTCGGGGGAGGAGTATCCCCACACCAACACCCAGCTCTACAACATCCTGAGCGAGGAGAATCGTTTCAAACTGGGCGACGACATCAAGGCTCCGTGGAACGCTCCCGAGCCTGGTCAAAAGCCGACCATGGACGGATTCGTGACCGACTACATCAGTACCTTCACCGCCGAGATGGGTCGCCAACCCACCTACGAAGAATATGCGCACATCATGACGGGATTCACCCCGGAACAGGTGCCGGTCCTCAACGGACTCGCCCGTGCCTTCGGCGTGTTCGATCACTGGTTCTGCGAGGTCCCCTCACAGACCTTCATGAACCGTTCCTTTTGGACGGCCGCCACCTCGTCAGGCCTGACAGTAAACAGTCCGGCCAAGAAGTGGCTGACCAACAACGATGCCGAGACGATCTTCAACCGCCTGGAGGACCACGGCAAGACCTGGAAGGTCTATGTGGCCGAACCGATGCAGTTCTCGGCAACCGCCGTCATCCACTACCAGCGGCTGAAGGACCGCCTCGGCACGCATTTTGTCCCGTTCGCCCAGTTCGAGACGGACGCCGCCAAGGGTGACCTGGCCGACTTTTCCTTCATCGAACCTTGTTTGATCATCGGGCATAGCGACTACCACCCCGCTGCCGGACGAGCACTGGGACACGGCGTGGAGATCCCGAGCTTGGACCCACCGTCGTCGATCCTGGGTGGCGAGGCATTCCTGGCCCGCATCTACGACGCTTATCGAGGAATGCAGTCTTCGTCTGGGTCCAACGTCTGGAATACAACGCTGCTTGTCGGCTGGGATGAGCCGGGGGGTACCTACGACCATGTTCCGCCTGGCTCTGTCCCACCTCCCGACCCCAAGGCAACCGCCGGAGAGAGTGGCTTTACGTTCGACCGGTCGGGCTACCGGGTCCCGGCCGTGATCATCTCCCCTTGGGTGGCCGAGGGTGATGTGTTCAACGAGGAGCACCGACACACATCGCTCATCGCCACCCTTCGGGAGCAGTGGAATCTCGGAGAGCCGTTTACCTCACGGGACGCCGCTGCACGGACGTTCTCCCACGCCTTCACGCTCGATACTCCGCGGGACCCGAAGGGATGGCCGGTCCCCGAAGCACATCCGGTGCCCAAGTTCACGTTGGACGCCCTGGCGCTCGGAGAGGTTGTAGCTCCCTTGGGCAAGGACCTGCTCGATGGGCTTCGAGGGTACGCAGAGCTGAACAAGGTCAAGCTCGAAGGGGTTCCTGACGACCCCAAGGCCGACGTACCGCCGGAACAGATTCTGACGGTGTTGCGGAGCGCACTCGCCATGTTCTTCCCGCTTTTGGCTCCCAAGAAGTAGCCGAACAACCCGACCGCCAGGGGTGTCCCAAGTAACACGGGGAACCAGTGCTGAGCGGGTGTCTCCTACCACCGGCTCGGTGGCTGTTATTTGCCGTGGCTGACCGGCACCCAGGGGGCAGGGAACCAGCTACCGGAAGCCACAGCCGTGGGTCCACTTGGAACGTATCGAAAAAATGGACTGGATTGGGTCAGCCGGGAAGAGAAGGCGCGAAGGTGGCAATGCCAACGACCGGCGCGCTCAGCCGTGTCCCGCCCATCGACCCCTCGAAAGGAGCAGTACCGAACGAGAACACCCCACCATCCTTTGCAGCCAGCCAGTAGCCCATCCCATCCGGCGTGGCGGCGACCCCAACGACCGGCGCATTGAGGTGTGACCCACCCATGGACCCGTGGAATGAGGCATCGCCGAATGAGAACACGCCACCGTCAGCCGCGGCCAGCCAGTAGCCCTTGCCATCCGGTGTACGGGCGATCCCTACCACCGGCACATTGAGGCGTGTCCCACCCATGGACCCATAGAACGTGAGCGTCGCCGAATGAGAACACGCCACCGTCAGCCGCGGCCAGCCAGTAGCCTTTCCCGTCCGGGGTGGCTGCCATTCCTACGACTGGAGCATTGAGGGTCTCGGAGCTGACTTGGACGGATGGACCGGCATCACCACACCCCAACACGTGTCCGTCTGAGCTGGCCATAAAGAACCCGTTCCCGGTCGGGGACGATGCAATTCCCGTCCACGACCCCTTCGCTCCGTTCAGACTCGTACAGCCGATCTGCTCTGGCTGCCCCGCCTGGCCGAATGCAGTGGCCAAGCGGTACGCGTTGACGAGCCAGTATCCATTGCCACTTGGCGTCGAAGCGATCGCATCACACCCAAAGGCTGCATTCAGCGTGCTCGGTGGTTGGGGGGAGAGACCGCAGGTAGTCGGCAAAGTTGTGCCGGAGCCATAGAACGGCGCACCGAAAGAGAACACCCCTCCGTCAGCTCCTGCGAGCCAGTAGCCAGGTGTTGACGGAGGTGGGGAAGCATCGGCGCTAGCAGTGGTGGCTATCACCCCAACGCTCGCGAAGACTAGAACGGCCAGTATTCGGCGGACTGTGGTCATTGGGCCACCTTTCGCTAGTTGAATTGTGTGGGCAACGGTTGCGGGCCGCCGCGGTAAGGCCCAGTCGGCCCGAGGTCTGGGGTAGTCCATCCCTCCAGCTGAGTCTTTGGGTCGTCCTCAAAGGCGTGGTCTCCGAAATGAACCATGCAGAAGTCGCAATGGTCGTGATCCTCGTCAGGGTCCTCGGAAGCCCACTTCCGCCAGTGCCAGGTCAAACCTTGGAGCCACCGGGCTTGGCCTTGAATGCGCCAGTCGTCTTCAGAAACCACCACCCCAGTCTCCCACCGATCTTGCGGTCCTCACTATCCCCTGCCGGTTCAGAGGCGCATATCGCCTGCCCCGACGGGCAATAACACCCCCACTGGCACCGTGTCCGGCATGAAGCGATGCCGACATGCTGGCCGCCACCCTCCATGTCGCCGCCCGCAAGGTCACAGCTCCGCTTCCGGGCACCGACAACGAGGTCAGGATGGTCTGGGGCGACCAGGTGGACGCCGCCATCGTGACCGAGGCCGAGAACGGCCGGCGCAGGGCCGCTGCTTACTTGGCCAAGTACGCCACCAAGGGATCCGACGAGCACGGCGTGCTCGATCATCGCCTCCGGTCCGGCACTCCGAGGGATGCACGACTGCAAGAACACCTCCGTTTGCTGGTGGCTACCGCATGGGAGCTCGGTGAACGGCCCGAGCTTGGGGACGGCCGCCTTCGGCTCTGGGCTCACACCTGCGGGCTCCGAGGACACTTCCTCACGAAATCGAGGCGGTACTCGACAACGTTCGGGGCCCTTCGGGCCGAGCGCCGGCGCTGGCGAATCTCCCAGCGGAAGGGCGGTCAACCGGAGGGCCCGTCGAACCCAGACGAGGTGGAGTTCCGGGAGTGGACATTCGAGGGCGCCGGCTACCGGACTACAGGCGACGTCTGTCTCGCTAGGAACTTCGAAGAAGATCTTCGGAACAGACGCATGCTTGCCCGAGAGGCTGGGTCGGATGACAAGCCGAGCAAGCGTCGGCTTCTCAAGAACCGGGGCCGGCGAAGCCCAGTACGCCGTGCCGACCAAGCTCCTGTACACGGTGGAGGAGGCAGCGGCCATGCTCTCGCTGACTAGAACCAGCGTCTTCCATCTCATCGGTGAGCACAAGTTGGCGGCGGTCAAGATCGGTGAACGGAGGCGGATCGCGCACCAGGCCCTCGACGATTTCGTCGCTCAACTTGAGTCCGTCTCTGAGCCTTGCCAGGACCCGTCGTGAGCTCGGGCGGACGCGACCTGGGTCGATGGTGGGACAAGGCACCCGCCTGGTAGAACGGGTGGACCGCCGACACCATGCGCGCTCGGGGCGACGCATGTCGACGGGGCCTCGTAGCTGGAGGCTGGGATCTGATCCGTGCCCGCCCCTCAGTCAGTCGTTCGTCGCGCCTGGTGTGCGCGACGGGCTGCGGAGATGAGGAGCGCACATGGCCATAACCGCACGAGTGACGAAGGCCGGCACCGTCTACGACGTCAGGCTCCGTGATCCCCTGGGACGTGAGTACTCACGGACCTTTCCCACGAAAAAGGCAGCACAACAGTTCGAGCACGTCGAGCGGGCCGACAGGGCCCGGGGGGGCTGGATCGATCCTCGCCGTTCCAGCGTCAGGTTTCGGGACGTGGCCGAAGAATGGATGGTTTCCAACCCGGGCAAGAAGCCCTCATCCCTCGCTCGTGATCGCTCCACCCTTGATGTCCACATCCTGCCAGAGCTCGGCGACTGGGCCGTGGGCCAGATCGCACCTGCTGATGTTCAGCGTCTCGTACGGACGTGGTCATCGAAACTTGCGCCACGCTCAGTTCGGCGTCGGTACGCGGTGCTTCGGGCAGTGTTGACCTTCGCGGTAGACACCGATCGGATCGCCCGTTCGCCGTGCCGCAGGATCAAGCTCCCTGAAGTCGAACCGGTGCGGCACCGTATCGTCGCCCCGAATGAACTCCAGCGGCTTGCTGGCGCAGTGGGCGAGAGCTCAGGGGCAATGGTCTATCTGGCCGCTGTCCTCGGAATGCGGTGGGGAGAGTGCGCGGGGCTGAAGGTTGGGGCTATCGACTTCGCCTCCAGCACGGTAGCCATCGTCTCCCAGTTGACCCGCGGCCACAAAGGGGCAATCGTCAATGGCGCACCCAAGTGGCAGAGTCACCGAACCATCGCCGCTCCGCAGGCGCTGATGGACATGCTTTCTGAGCACCTGCGCATCCGGGGTTTGTCGGGCGGAGACACCGATGACTATGTGTTTGTCGCTCCAGATGGGCGGGAACTTCACTATTCCAACTGGCGCCAGCGCGGTCTGGAACCCGGCCCTGACCTCAGTCGGGCTCGAGGGACTTACTTTTCACGCACTCCGCCATGCCAATACCACGGCGATGGTTGCCCTCAGCGTCGACATCAAGACTGCGCAGGTCCGGGTGGGGCACAGGCGTGCCTCGACCCTCCTCGACATCTATGCCCAGGCCACCACTGCCGGAGACCGCAGGGCGGCTGACGAGCTGGGTCTGCACTTCTTGGGCCACGAAGACGGCAGTCAAGACGACGGCCTCGCGGGATAAACGTGGGATGGAGCCGAAATTGACCCGCCCGGCCCGCAACACTCCAGGCGATCTACCAGGACGAACGACTGGTGGGGCTAGCAAGAATCGAACTTGCGACCTCAGCATTATCAGTGCTGCGCTCTAACCGACTGAGCTATAGCCCCGCAATCCGGTGCACGACGCTACACCACGCCCCGAACCGGCCCAAGTTGCGGAGGAGTAAAGGCTTAGGAGTCGCCCTCGACCTCGCCGGCCACCGCCGCCACGGCAGCCACGGCGTCACCTCCGTCGAGGTTCATGACCCGGACACCGGTCGCGTCACGACCCTGCGAAGCGATTTCACGCACCGCGGTCCGGATCACGATCCCCGACGTCGAGATGAGCAGGATCTCGTCCTCCAGTCCGGCCATGAAGGCGGCGACCACCCGGCCCCGCTTGGCTGTCAACCGGATCCCGCGCACCCCCTGGCCGCCCCTGACCTGCCGGTTGAAGCGCTCCAACTTGGTCCGCTTGCCGTATCCGGCGTCGGTGACCAACAAGATGTCGGCTTCGTCCCGGGCGACATCGCACGACACCACCTGATCACCGGACTTCAGGCGCACACCTCGGACACCGGCCGCGTCGCGGCCCATGGGGCGGACGTCCTGCTCGGAGAAGCGGATGGTCATGCCTGACTGGGTCACCAGGAACACGTCGTCCTCGCCTCGGGTCTCGACCACCCGTACCAGCTCATCTCCGTCCCGCAGGTTGATGGCGATGAACCCTTCGCGGCGCGACTTGTCGTACTCGCTGAACGAGGTCTTTTTGACCTGACCCATTTTGGTACTGAACACGAGATAGTTCTCGGCCGGGAAGTCGCGGGTACCGATGATGGCCTGAATGCTCTCGTTCGGGGCGAGGGGGAGCAGGTTGACGATGGCCGTACCGCGGGCGGTCCGCTCCTTCATGGGAATCTCCAGGGCCCGCAGCCGAAACACCCGGCCCCGGTTGGAGAACAGGAGGAGATGGGCGTGTGCCGACGTATGGACCACGTCGTCGATGAGGTCCTCTTCCTTCAGCTTCGCGCCCTGTACGCCTCGGCCACCCCGACCCTGGGTGCGGAAGGCGTCGGCCGACACGGCCTTGATGTAGCCGGCCCGACTCATGGTGACAACCAGCTCCTCGTCGTCGACCAGGTCCTCCACGTTCATGTCCCCCGGGTCGTGGGTGATCACCGTGCGACGGTCGTTGGCGAACTTCTCGCGGATCTCTCCGAGTTCGGTGGCGATCACCCCCCGCAGCTTGGCCGGATCGCTCAGGATCGACTCCAGCTCGGCGATCTCTTCGAGGAGTTTGGCCATCTCCTCTTCGAGGTTGGTCCGGCCCAGTCGGGTGAGCCGCGACAACGTCATGTCGAGGATGTGGTTGGCCTGCTCCTCGGAGAACTCGAAGGGCTCGGCCTGCAGGGTCCCGAGGGCGGCGGCGCGGTCGTCCGAGCCCCGGATGGCGGCGATGACCGCATCGAGCATGTCGATGGCTTTGAGCAGGCCCTCGACCACGTGCGCCCGGGCCTGGGCCTTGTTCAACAGGAACTGCGAGCGGCGTGTCACCACCTCGACCTGATGGGCCACGTAGTGGGTCAGGATCTGAGCCAGATTGAGCGTCCTCGGCACACCGTCCACCAGCGCCACCGCGTTGACACTGAAGGTGGTCTGCATCGGCGTCTGCTTGAACAGGTTGTTGAGGACCACGTTGGCGTTGGCATCCCGCTTGAGCCTGATCACCAGCCTGGTCATCCCGCCCGAGGAATCGTCCTGGGCCTCGGCGATACCGTCGAGGTCCCCAGCCCGGACCAGGTCCTCGATCTTCTTCGAGACCGAGGCGATCGACGCCTGGTACGGCATCTCCGTGACCACGATGCGGGTCTCGCCGGCCCGGCCCTCTTCGACTTCGGCCACCGCCCGCATCTTGATCGAGCCCCTGCCGGTGCGAAGTGCATCCAGGATGCCCTGTCGGCCCAGGATCAGCCCGCCGGTGGGGAAATCGGGGCCCTTGACGAAGGCCATGAGGTCGTCCGGGGTGGCGTCAGGATGCTCCAGCAGGTGAACGGTGGCGTCGATCGCCTCACCCAGATTGTGGGGCGGGATGTTGGTGGCCATGCCCACCGCGATGCCCTGCGATCCATTGACCAGCATGTTGGGGAAGCGCGCCGGCAGGACGGTCGGCTCTTCAGAGGTGGCGTCGTAGTTGGCCACGAAATCGACGGTTTCCTGGTCGATGCCGTGCATGAGCTCGAGGGCCAAAGCCCCGAGGCGGCATTCGGTGTACCGCATGGCCGCCGGCCCCTCGTCGGGCCCGGTCCCCCCGAAGTTCCCGTGGCCGTCGATGAGAGGGTGGCGCATGGAGAAGTCCTGGACCATCCGGGCCAGGGCCTCGTAGATGGCCGAGTCACCGTGGGGGTGGTAGGAGCCCATCACGTCGCCGACCACCTTGGCGCACTTGTTCCGGGGTCGGTCGGGCAGCAGACGCTGGTCGTACATCGAATAGAGGATCCGGCGGTGCACGGGCTTCAGGCCGTCGCGCACGTCCGGAAGCGCCCGCGAGACGATGACCGACATCGAATACTCGAGGAAGGAACGCTCCATCTCCTCTTGGATCTCGATCGGCTCGATGAACCCCGAGATCTCCTCGTCGGTGCCCGATCCCCCGGTACCGTCGTTGTCACGTCCTGGCATTCCTAAGTCCTATCTGCGTTTCTCAAAAGGGTCATTGGATCGGTCGTCTTCGCCCGGGCCGCTCCATCGGGCGTCGACTAGATGTCGAGGAACCGCACGTCCTTGGCATTGGTCTGGATGAACTGGCGGCGGAGGTCGACGTCCTCACCCATCAGTACCGAGCAGACCTCGTCGGCGATGGCCGCCTGCTCCACCGCTATCTGCAGGAGGGAGCGCTTGCCCGGATCCATGGTGGTGTCGCGCAGTTCGGCGTAGTCCATCTCGCCGAGGCCCTTCAGCCGCTGGAAGTCCTTGGTGTGGTTGGGGTTTTCGAGGAGGAAGGCGGCCTTGGCCGCGTCGTCCTTCAGGTACGCCTTCTCCTTGCCCACCTCGGTCGAGTACAGCGGCGGCTGGGCCACATAGACGAAGCCCCCCTCGACGAGCGGCTTCATCTGGCGGAAGAAGAAGGTGAGCAGCAAGGTCCGGATGTGCGAGCCGTCCACGTCGGCATCGGCGAGGATGATGATCTTGTGGTAGCGGATCTTCGTGACGTCGAAGTCCTCGGCCAACCCGGCGCCGATGGCGGAGATGAGGGCCTGGATCTCGGTGTTCTTGAGCATCTTGTCGATACGGGCACGCTCGACGTTCAGGATCTTCCCCCGGATGGGCAAGATGGCCTGGGTCTTCGGATTCCGGGCGTCCTTGGCCGAACCGCCCGCCGAGTTCCCCTCGACGATGAACAGTTCGCTCTCCCGCGGGTCCCGAGAGGAGCAGTCGACCAGCTTTCCGGGAAGCCCGGCGCCGTCGAGGGCCGACTTGCGCCGGGTGAGGTCGCGGGCGGACCGGGCGGCCACGCGGGCCCGGGCGGCCAGCATGCCCTTTTGGATGATCTGGCCGGCTTCGCGCGGGTTCTCCTCGAACCAGTCGCTCAACTTCTCGTTGGTGGCCCGCTCCACCAGAGAGCGGACCGGGACGTTGCCCAGCTTGGCTTTGGTCTGACCCTCGAACTGCGGATCCTGGAGGCGAACCGAGATGATGGCGGTCAGGCCTTCACGGATGTCCTCACCCAACAGGTTGTCGTCCTTCTCCTTCAGCGTGCCTTTGGCCCTGGCGTACTTGTTGGCCACGTTGGTGAGGGACTTCTTGAATCCCTCCTCGTGCATCCCGCCGTCGATGGTGGAGATCCCGTTGGCGAACGAGTGGATGCTCTCGTAGAAGCCGGTGTTCCACTGGAGGGCGATCTCCACTTCCATGGTCTCCTCGCGCTGTTCCAGCGAGGCGACCTTGCGGAAGAGCGCCTCCTTGGACGCGTTGAGGTGGCGGACGTAGTCGACGATGCCGTCCTTGTACTTGAAGACCTGCGAGTCCTTGCCGTCCGGGCGTTCGTCGGCAAACCGGATCTCGAGGCCCTTGTTGAGGAACGCCATCACCTGGAGGCGCTCGGTCACCGTCTGGGCCCGGAATTCGACCTCCTCGAAGATGGTCGGGTCCGGCCAGAACGTCACCGTGGTGCCGGTCCGGCCGCGGGGGCGCGCCCGGTGATCTCGAGCTTGCCGGTGGGATTGCCGCCGTCGACGAACTCCAGCACGTGATGGTCCCCGTCGCTGTCGATCTCGAGGAGCAGCCGCGTGGACAGCGCGTTGACGACCGAGATCCCCACGCCGTGCAGACCGCCCGAAACCTTGTAGCCGCCACCCTCCCCGAATTTCCCGCCGGCGTGCAGCACGGTGAGCACGACCTCGGCCGCCGACTTGCCCCCCTGTTCCTTCATCGGACCGGTCGGGATACCCCGGCCGTTGTCGGCCACCCTGACACCTCCGTCGGCCAACAGGGTGACGTCGATCTCCGTGCAGTAGCCGGCCATGGCCTCATCCACCGCGTTGTCGACGACCTCCCAGACCAGATGGTGCAGGCCCGTCGGGCCCGTCGATCCGATGTACATCCCCGGTCGCTTCCGGACCGGCTCGAGGCCTTCCAGAACGGTGATGTCCTCAGCGTTGTAGGTCAGTTCCTCGGCCCCGCCGGCTACCTCTTTTTTCAGCGCCACAGGCGCGCCCTTTCCAACATCGATTGACTGAACGGGAACCAGCGCAACGAGCGAGCCTCCGGCGCACGAGACGCCTTTTGTCGGCGGCGGCGGTTACCCGATTCCAATGCTTCCAGTGTAGTCCCCAGAGGCACCTTCCCTGACCGATGATCGACCCGGGAACGACGGTGCTACCGACGGACCCGGACCTCCAGGCGGGCGGGGCGGGGCGCCCCGGTTTCCTCCACCACCCGGTCCAAGAGCTCGTCTCCCAAGCCACGGACCTGGGTCGCCCAGGCCGGGTGATCGACGGTCACCACCAGGGATTCGTTGTCGAGCCGGATCGGCTGTACATGGCCGGCCATGGCCGTACCCACGATCTGGGGCCAACGAGCGAAGAGGAGGCCGAGACCCTTCGAGTCCTTCATCCCGAGCTGCCTGGTCAGCGCATCGAGGGAACTCTCCAGACGGCGGGGGCCGGGTTCGCCTTCATTGGAGGCGGAGCCCACTACCCGGCTTCGATCCCCGCGCCGGCCGGCGCGTGCCCGCCGGCGTCGACCGGATAGACCTTGGCCGCCACCACCTCCGACGGGGCGGGAAGAGCGGTGGTCAAGAGGGCCTGGCCCGGGGGCAGTCCGGCCAACAACGCCTTGGCCCGGAAAGGGTCCAGTTCGGAGAAGACGTCGTCGAGGAGGAGCACCGGCGGGGTCCCCAGCCGCTCGGTGGCCAGTTGGTGGGCGGCCAGCTGGAGCGCCAGGGCCAACGACCGTTGTTCGCCTTGGGAGGCGTGGGTCCGACCGGGGAGCCCGCGGAGCGACAACTCGAGTTCGTCCCGGTGGGGTCCGGTCATCGAAAGCCCCCGTTCGAGGTCCTTCGACCTCGACTGGGCCAGTGCGTCGAGTAGCTGACCCGACCACGAGCGCTGGTAGTCGAGGGTGACGGCCGTCGCCTCACCGGCCAACCGTGAATAGTGGGCCTGGGCGATCGGCGCCAACTGGCCGACCAACCATTCACGGGCCTCGACCAGACTGGTTCCGGCGGCGTCGAGGCGTTGATCCCACACATCGAGGGTGCTGGCCACCTCCGCACTGAGTTTCCGGCCGGATGTACGCAGCAGGGCCGACCTCTGGCGGAGGATCTTCTCGACGTCCTCGGCGGCCCGGGCGGCTTTGGGATCGACCACGGCCAGGGTGTCGTCGAGAAACCGCCGGCGCTCGGCCGGACCGGACCGGACCACGCCGATGTCCTCGGGAGAGAACACCGTGGTCCGGAGGGCGTCGTGGAGGTCACTGCGTCGGCGGACGGTCTGGCGGTTGACCAACGTCCGCGACCGGCCGAGATTCGACAGCTCGGCTTCGATGGTGATCGATCGGCCGTCCACCATGGTCACCGCCCGCAGAATGGCTTGGTCCGAACCTCGGCGCACCAGGGCTTCGCGGGGCGAGTGCCGGAACGACTGGAGTGTCGACAGGTAGGTCACCGCCTCCAGGACGCTGGTCTTTCCGGCTCCGTTTCGGCCGGTGATCACCGTCGTCCCCAGCGGGTCGGGCTCGATGCCCAACTCGACGATGTTCCGGAAGTTTGTGATCTCCAGGGAGACGAGGTGCACGGAGGGTTGTGGGTTCGGTGGACTTACGAGACCCGGACGGGCATGAGTAGATAGCGGAAATTGGTCTCTTCGGCCGCCCTCACCGTCGCCGGTTTGGTGGCGTCCACGGTCTCGAGAAGCACCTCGTCCCCGGACACGGCCTCCACCCCGTCGATCAGGTACGTGGGGTTGAAGGCGATGGTGAGTTCTGATCCCTCGAAGTCGGCGTCCACCGTCTCGCTGGCGTCGCCGACCTCCTGGGACACCACGGTGAGGTCCACTCCCCCGCTCCGCATGGACAGACGAACGGGTGTGGTGTTGTCGCGGACCAGCAGGCGAACCCGACGGAGGGCATCGAGGAGTGAGTCCTTACCGACATGAAGCCGGTTGGGATACTCCGATGGGATCAGTTGGCGGTAGTCCGGGTAGCTTCCGTCGAGAAGCCGGGTGCTGACCTTGACATCACCGGCGGTGAAGGTCACGTCGTGGTCCCCGATGGACAGACCGATGGCCGGCGCCGAGGCCGTCCCGTCTCCGCCATCCGCCGGCGCGGCCGCGGCCTCGTCCTTCGTGGCCGCGCCGAGGACCGAGAGTTTCTGCAGTTCGGCCAGAGCCCGGGCCGGTACGAGGATCTGCGAGCTGTCGGTCAACGCGTCACTGCCGTCGATGTCACGCATGGCCAACCGGTACGAGTCGGTCGCCACTAGTCGTATACCGCCGCCTTCGGCCGCGATCAGCACGCCGGTCAGGAGGGGCCGGGCATCGTCGCTGGAGGCCGCCCGCACCACCTGGCGGAGTGCACCGGCCAAGCTCGACGCGGGCAGGAACGTGGCTGGCTGGGGAGGCTCTGGCAGGGAGGGGAAATCGTCCACCGCGAATGTCCTGAGGCTGAAGCGGGATCTGGCCGCGCCGATCTCGATCTTTTCGCCCTCCGATTCGATGGTCACCGCCCCGGGTTCGAGCGATCGGACGATGTCGGCCAGCAGTTTGGCGGGCGCGACACACACCCCGTCGGAGATGCCGATGATCTCGGTTGAGGCGTGGACCGTGAGGTCGAGGTCGGTGCCCACCACGCCCAGGTGATTGGCCTGGGATTCGATCCGGACCCCACCAAGGGCCATCGAGGTCGAGGTACGGGAGCTCACGGCGCGGCCGGCAGTGGTGAGGACCTCCACCAAGGAGTCGCGCTCACATCGGAACTTCACCAGGAGGTCCTCTCTTGTCTTTGTAGGTATCTAATTTTGATAGTGATGGTAGTAAGGCCTGTGGATTGTGGATAAACACCCTGCGCCCCAGTACAACGAGGGTTTACGGATCAGGGTGTCGTCCCCCGAACACCCCCGGCCGAGGGCACGAGGTGTTTTTTGGGTGTCTGGTTATGGACAAGTTCATCTGAGTTCACAGAATTGCCCCAGACCTGGGCGGAGATATCCACAGATAGTGCACAACCTCTGGATACAGGCAGGCGGGAGGGGTGGAAAGCATCCATATGGAGTGAGACATCGATCATGGCGGGCCGACGATTTGTCATGAGCCGCTCTTGATGCGGACGATCAGGTCAGTGACCTGGTTGTAGGTCTGGTGGCGCTCCTTCATGAGGTTTGCCACCTTCTCGACGGCATGCATCACGGTGGAGTGGTCTCGGCCCCCGAACTCGCGCCCGATGGCCGGATAGCTGAAGTCGGTCAACTCCCGGAAGACATACATGCTGACCTGGCGGGCGGTGACCAGCGGGCGCCGGCGGTTTGGGCCGCAGATCTCCTCGACGGAGAAACCGAAGGTGTCGGCGGTGGCATTGAGGATGACGTCGGGGGTGATCCGCCTGGGTTGGTCAGCCGAGACGATGTCCGAGAGCACGACCTCGGCCAACTCCCTGCTCATGGGCTGTCGGTTGAGGCTGGCGAAGGCGGTGACCCTGATGAGGGCGCCCTCGAGTTCGCGGATGTTGTCCTTGACGTGGGTCGCGATGAACTCGAGCACGTCATCGGGGACGTCGACCTGCTCGTGTTCGGCCTTGGTCTGGAGGATGGCCAGTCTGGTCTCGAGCTCGGGCGGCTGCACTTCGGTGATCAGACCGGAGAGAAAGCGGCTCCGCAGCCGGTCTTCGAGGGTGGCGATCGACTTCGGAGGTCGGTCCGAGGTGAGGACGATCTGCTTCGATGCCCCATAGAGGGAGTTGAAGGTGTGGAAGAACTCCTCTTGGAGCGACTCCTTACGCTCCATGAACTGGACGTCGTCGATGAGCAGGACGTCACATTCCCGGTAGCGGCGTTTGAATGCGGTGGTGGTGTTGGTGCGGATGGCATCCACGAATTCGTTCATATACGTCTCGGTGGTCACGTACCGGACGTGGCGGCCGGAGAAATTCTCGAGCACGTAGTTCCCGATGGCGTGGAGAAGGTGCGTCTTGCCCAGACCGGCGTCGCCATAGATGAACAAGGGGTTGTAGGACCGGGCGGGGGATTCGGCCACCGACTGGGCCGCGGCATGGGCGAACCGGTTGGACGAGGCGATCACGAACGTGTCGAAGGTGTACCGGGGGTCGAGTACGGGGAAGTCGATCCGGTCCGTGGATGCGCCCCCACCTGGGCGTTTGGGACGTTCATTCCACAGTGAGGATCCGCCGGGAGATGCGCTGCCGGAATGGGCACGGGCACTGACGAAATCGGGTTCGGCCACCGGCTCTTCGGCCGGTTCGAAGATCGGAGCCACCACTTCGAGCTGGACGGCGAGATCACGCCCCACCGTGCCGGTGACGGTGTCCTGGATGAGCCCGAGGAACCGGGACTCGACCCGGTCCCTGATCAGGGTGTTGGGTACCCCGAGCACGATTTCGCTCTCCTTGATGGAAAGCGGGGTGATCCCGGACAGATAGGCCTGCCAGATGGCATCCGACACCTGCTCGCGCAGGGCCTCTGAACACAAAATCCACAAGCTTTCTGTGTCGTTCACGTGGGCCTCCGCCCTTGCACTGTCGATTCGGTCCACAGCACTTTCCACAGCTGTGGACGAGCACCTGGTGGCGAGCGCAGCGCCGGAAGAGCCGCGACCCGGAGATGCTGCGATTTGGCTGTCCTGCGTCGTTCGTCGGGCAAGCGGCGGGCCGGTCGTCTTCTGTATGTCCAGAAGCCACTTGCTGTGTTCGGAACGGTACACCGTGCCCACCCGGCGTGCCTCTCGGCGATCGACTAGAGCGGGGGGCAGATTGCGCCTAGCATGTAGGGGAATGCCCTGATCCTCCTGATCGGGCCCCCTGCCGAACGCGACACCAATGTCCACGGTTCAGGGCTGAGGAAGGAAATTGGACAAATGAAGCGGACTTATCAGCCAAACGTACGCAAACGGGCCAAGACCCACGGATTTCGCAAGCGGATGTCGAGCAAGGCCGGGCGTGCCGTCATCCGGTCCCGCCGGGCGAAGGGACGCCATCGGCTGTCGGTGTGAGCACCGCAGCCGCACCGGTCGACCGGATCGTGACCGGAATCGGGCCGGTTCGGTCGCGCCGGACGTTCGAGGAGTTGCGTCAGCACGGTGCCAAGGGTCGCTCAGGGCCCCTTACCGTCAGTTTTTTGAAGCAACCTTCCTGGTCAG
The DNA here is from genome assembly GCA_963713625.1 of uncultured Acidimicrobiales bacterium. Classification (GTDB taxonomy): domain Bacteria; phylum Actinomycetota; class Acidimicrobiia; order Acidimicrobiales; family RAAP-2; genus Bog-756. Next base: position 876,625 of record CAVQMN010000004.1, read on the forward strand.
GGATACAAATAGCCTATGCCGTCAACCGGCGAGTGGGAAGTGCAGTGGTGAGGAACCAACTGAAACGGAGACTTCGGGCCATCGTGGCCGGGCGCGTGGCCTCCCTCCCGGCGGGCAGCTACGTGATCCGAGCCGCGCCGGGCGGGGCGCTGTTGGAGTTCGATGACCTGAGCGTGGCGGTGAACCAGGCGTTGGAGAGGGCCACGAGTGAGCGGACCCGCCGCTCCCCGGACCCGGCACCGCCGTACGGCCGGGTGATCGGATGAATTCCGCTCCCGGCGTGCTCTCGCCCCCGGCCGCAACCCAGGACGCCGACGAGGTCGTGGTGCCGAACGGCCACGGGGCTCCGCACCGCGGTTGGATGGCGGGCGGGTTGATTGCGGTCATCCGCACTTACCAGCTGCTCAGATCCGGGCGGCCGACGGGATGCCGGTTCCTTCCGACCTGCTCTGACTTCGCGGTCCAGGCCATCGAGCTACACGGCGCAGCGCGAGGAATCACGCTCACGCTCGGACGACTGACGCGATGTACTCCCTGGGGTGGACATGGCGTCGATCCCGTGCCCGATCGGAGGACCCCATGCTCGGATCACTGACCACGCCGATCGGAAAGATCTTCCAGCCCCTGTTGGATTTCGTGGGCTCGGTCCTGGCCTTCTTCTTCTCGATCATCCCGAACTATCCGATCGACGTGGCGCTGCTCACCATCGTGATCATGGCCGCCCTCACCCCCTTGACCGTCAAGAGCACCAAGAACATGGCGGCCATGCAGGCCCTCGGGCCCGAAATGAAGAAGTTGCAGCAGAAGTACAAGGGCGCCGAAAACCGTGCCCAGATGAACGAAGAAATGATGAAGCTCTACAAAGAGCACAATGTAAACCCAGCATCCGGCTGTCTCCCGATGCTATTGCAGATGCCTGCATTCTTTGTTCTTTACAGCGTTATCCGCGGAATTACCAACACCGTGACCATTCCCCAGCACACGACGGTGGTCAATGGGGTCAAGACGGTCGTGCCCGAGACGATCAAGGCCATCCCCCGCTACATTCCCGACCCCTCAAAGATGCGGACAGACATCGTTGCTGCTCACGGGCAACTAAATTCGTTCGGAATGAACTTCGCCCAAAAACTCCTGTCCCACCACAGCAGCTTGTGGGCGGCCATCCCCTACCTGGTGCTGGTGGCTGGCGCGGTGGGACTGCAGTACCTGCAGATGTCGAGGCTTAATGCCCGCAATCCGCAAGCGTCCCAGGCGAATCCTCAGGCGGCGATGCTGCAGAAGTACATGCCACTTATATTCGGGTTCATTTACCTTAATGTGGCCGCCATCCTGAATGTGTATTTCATCTTTTCGAGCGCCATCCGCATCCTCACTCAGGAGATCCTCTTCCGGAAGGGCATCGTCGCCGGGCCTCCCGCGGCACCCTCGGGTACGGGTGCGAAGAAGGCCTCGGCGGGCCCCTCCGGATCGGGGGCGAAGAAGGGATCGGTGGTGGACCGGACCGAACGCGCCCTGCCGGGGGCCAAGGGATCCGGTACCGGGCAGGCAAAGGGCACCGCGGGAACGAATGGCAGCAACGGAAAGGGTCGCCCCCAAACGGGCAAGTCCTCGCCGGCCAAAGGCACACCGGCCAAGCCGACGGGATCGACCAACGGATCCAATGGCCGCAAGGGGACGACGTCCGCGGGTGGGAGTGCCCGATCGAAACCGGGGAGTGCGAAGAGCACCCCGAACGGCAGTAACGGATCTGAAGCCGCCCAGTCGGACGAGGACAATGTGACGCAACCGAAGGAGCATCCCCGCTCCAAGGCGAAGCGCGAGAGAAAGGCCCGGTAGCAGGGTGGAGTGGGTGGAAGCGAGCGGGAAGACACTTCCGGAGGCCAAGGAAATCGTCCTCGATCTTCTCGGAGTGGCCGAGGACGATGCCGAGTTCATCGTGCTCAGTGAGCCCAAGGCCGGCCTGTTCGGCCGAATGCGGGGCGAAGCCCGGGTCCAGGCCCGGGTGAGACCGGTGGCGCCGCCGCCGAAGAGAGGTCGTCGGCCCAAGTCGGATCGTCCCCGATCCGGAGGGGATCGCCCCCGCTCAGGAGGCGGAGCTCGGAAGAGTGGGTCGGCGCCTTCGGGCCGTGGTGGACGTGGGGGCAACGCCGCAGTCGAGGCGGGATCGGCCGCAGATGCGGGTGGTGACGGCCCGGGGCCGGAGGGCAACGGATCGAGGCCGTCGTCGGGAGGGTCGAACCGTCGTCGGCGCGGTGGGCGGGGCGGCGGGGGACAGAACGGCGGTCAGCCGAAAGAGCAGACGAAGCAACCAACCGGCCCTAGGTCCGGGGAGAGCGAGAGCAAGATGGAAGAGTCACTGACACTCGAGCAGCAGGGCCAGGCGGCAGCCGATTTTGTTTCCGGGTTGGTCCGGGAGTTCGGACTCGACGCCGAAGTCGGCTACTCGGAGGTCGACGAGGACACTGTTCAGGTTGCGGCGGTGGGTGACGACCTCGGCTTGCTGGTCGGACCAAGGGGGGCCACCCTGTCAGCGGTGCAGGATCTCACCCGGACCTTCGTGCAGCGCCAGTCAGAAAACCGGACAGACCGGATTCTGGTGGACGTCGGCGGTTACCGCGAGAAGCGGATCGCCGCTCTCCGTCGGTTTACGGAAGGAATCGTGCACGAGGTCATCGACTCAGGCGAAGAGCGTGCTCTGGAGCCGATGTCGCCGGCCGACCGGAAAGTCGTCCACGACACCGTCAATGAGCTGGATGGGGTCGAGACCCGGTCTGATGGGACGGAGCCGACGAGATACGTGGTGATCGCACCGTCGAGCTGATGCTCGTCGAGTCTCCGCTTCGCTCCGGACAGTATGGCCGGTGGAGCACGTTGTCCAGGGCGTCGGCGGTCGGCGGGGACGGATCGTGGGCAACGGGCGGGACGATCCGCTGTTGGGTGGCTCGGGCCGAATCGCAGTGATCCCATCACGGGAAACGAGCCCGAGCCTCGAAGCGCTCAGGAACAGGGTCGACGCATGGGTCGAAGAGGCGCTCCGGCGCTCGGCAGGTCTTGGGCTGTTGGGCAGCATGCCGATCCGTGACCAGATCGATCACGCATTGGGATTTGTCTACGCCACCGAGCAGGCGTTGCCGGAGGCCCCCGGCACGGTGGTCGATCTGGGCTCGGGTGGCGGAGTTCCCGGGCTGGTACTTGCTTCCTGCTGGCCCGTGAGCCACTTTCTCTTTATCGACAGCAATGAGCGCCGATCCGACTTTCTCACTGCCGAGGTCACCGGCCGGGCGGATACTGACAACGTCGAGGTCATCCGGGCCCGTGTCGAGGAGGCGGGACGGCTGTCGTCGTTTCGCCAGCAGTGCGATCTGGTGACCTCGCGCTCGTTCGGCGCGCCGGCCGTGGCCGCCGAGTGTGGAGCGCCGTTTTTGGCTGTCGGCGGGTTGATGGTCGTCTCCGAGCCCCCGGACAGCGGAGATGGTGCTCGTTGGCCATCGCAGGAATTGGCTCAGCTCGGCTTGGAACCCTCAACCCGGGTTCGGTTCGAGGACCTGTTTGGATATCAGGTGCTGACGAAGACTCACGAGACTCCCGACCGCTATCCGCGGCGGGTGGGTATTCCGGCCAAGCGGCCGCTCTTCTGAGATCTCTGCCCCCTCCAGATGTTTCACGTGAAACCGTTGAGGGTTGAAAACCCGCCCGACCCCCGGCGGTGCCAAGTCGCTCTGGGGGGTGAATTCCTCTCATTTGGTCGCGTCCCTGTGTGTGCCATTTGAGTCGGTGCGGGTGATTCGCCCTGGCACCGATGGTCGGGGTGAGCGGTTTTCGAAGATTCGATCAGGGCGACGACGACCATCCCGGGCGGCACTCCCGGCTTTGTCGGAGGTCGAAGTCGCCGATTCCGTCGGATCTTGACCGCCCAGCCGGAAGCTTGCCGTTTAGCCGGTCGAGCCTGGTTCACTGGGGTGGAGCCTCCCGAGGTTCGGATTCAACCTGGCGCCGATTCAGGTCCGGGCGCCATTTGGTTGGCCGAGCGGTGGCGGTGGCTTCTTCACGGCGGAGGAGTGATGGATTCCAGTGGGGATAGCGCCTCGGGGGAATGGCCGGCACTTTCAGCGCCTGATCTGGTCATGTGGCCAACCGTTCAGGGAACGGAAGTTGGCACGAGCACCGATTCGGACCGGCTTCTGTGGGAGGAAAGGCGTCTCCACCGAATTCGGGGCGGTATTCCGTCCGACCGGTGGGGAGAGCGCCCCGACCCGTGAGATCGGCGTGCCGGCCCGGGTCGAGGAGATCATGATCGCGGTGGCGGGGCTGGTCGAGGATCCAGGCCGCTTCTTATCCGGGGGTCGAACGGAATACTTCGATCCGGTCTTCTCGACCGCTCGTGACAGTGGACAGTGGTCCGGAGGCGGTGGATCTGCTGGGAGGGCTGGATCTGCTGGGAGGGCTGGGGGAAGATGGTTCTCGGCCTAGGGGAGTCGTCGGCCGGGGTGTTCCGGCGAACCGGCGCTGCGGTGTCAATCAGCCACGCCCGGCCCCGGCCCCGGCCTTGCGCTGGCGGTCCGGTTGACGGCGTCTGGGACGCAGAGAGAATTCCCTATGGGCACTCCCCCGCCGGGGCCATCCCGTCGCCGCCGGGCCTGCTTCCACAGGAGTATGCGAGTGGCGAATTACGGATGGCAGAGGATGACGTCGGGGGAGTCGATCTGACGTCGAGGCGGGCGAACGGGGAATTTCCGGCAGCCGTCAGCGGTGGGATCCATTCGGTTTGATGGGCGTCGCGGTCGCCCTTGGCAGCCGGAGCGGCCGCCCTTCACCGGACGGCCGTCCCTGGAACCGGCATCTCTCCTCGGTCTGGCAGGTCGAGGCGCTTCCACGGTGGTATGGGCGGGTCGACAAAGGACGGGCCGGGGCGCCATCGGGCCATCTGTCGGAGAGCGGCCCGGCCGGCTCGGAAGGATCAGACAGTCTCGGGTCGAGGGTTCCACGTGAAACATTTCGGCGGAAAGGCTTGACCTCATCTTCAGCGCGGGGGAGGATGAGGTTCTTGAACCCTGCCCAATGGAAGAGACGATAGTGCTCGGCCGTCGTCGGAATCGAAACAGAGCCATCGCGCAGGATGACTCCAATTCCGGCGCCGAGGCGGTGGTCGAGTCCGGTTCGGTCAAGCTGGTGGAGGATGTACTGCCATCCGGATTCGCCGAATCTGAGCCAACCCCGGCTCAGCCCGCACCCGAGAGCCCTCCGACCGGGCCGGCGTCTTCCGCTCCGGGCAAGCCTACGCCCATCAAGAAGACGAGCTCTGATGTGGCCACAGCCCACGCGGAGCTCGACAGTGTTCTGCCCCCGGGGGGCACGGAGAGGGCCTTCGAAAAGCGGCCCGAGAACGGGAGCCCACCGGCGCGGCACGTCGAGACGGCCGGTCCCAGCGAACAGGGGGTGACGACGGTGTCACCGGCGACGGTCGACAATACAGAGGTGGAGGTAGCGGCACCGATCGAGCCGGAAATGGACGAGCAGTCCCCAGAAACCGGCCAGGCCGAAGAGGTCGAACAGCCGGCGGCCGGAGCGGACAACGGCGCTCAGTCGGCATCCGGCAACCCGCTCCCGCGGGTGATGGCTGTGGCCAATCAAAAGGGCGGCGTCGGGAAGACCACCACATCGGTGAATTTGGGGGCCGCGCTGGCCGAGCTCGGGTTCAGGGTTCTGGTCATCGATCTCGACCCCCAGGGCAACGCCACGACGGGCCTGGGAATCGATGCCCGAAACTTCGAATTGTCGATGTACGACGTGATGATGCGGGATGCGTCACTGGAGGACTGCGTTGAGCCCACCAGTATGAAGAACCTTTTCGTGGCGCCGGCCACCATCGCGCTGGCCGGCGCCGAGATCGAGCTCGTTCCCGCGTTCAGTCGAGAGTTGAAATTGAAGCGGTCGATCGAGTCGGTGCTCGACGACTTCGATTACGTGCTCATCGACTGCCCACCGTCGTTGGGGCTCATTACCGTCAATGCACTGGCGGCGGCGGACGAGGTCCTGGTTCCCATCCAGTGCGAGTACTACGCGTTGGAAGGGCTGAGCCAGTTGATGCGCAACGTCCACCTGGTGGCGTCCAACCTCAACCCCCAGCTGGATATCTCCACCATCGTCCTGACCATGTACGACGCCCGGACCAAGCTTGCGGATCAGGTGGCCAATGAGGTCCGTCAGCATTTCGGGTCGAAGGTGTGCCGCAGTGTCATCCCGAGGACCGTGAGGTTGTCCGAGGCGCCGTCTTTCGGGCAGCCCATCACGGCCTTCGACCCGGCCTCACGCGGCGCCATCGCCTATCGGGAACTAGCCAAGGAGGTCAGCGGTGGCGCGTCGTAGCGGGCTGGGTAAGGGCCTGAGCGCCCTCATTCCCACCGAGGTCGTGGGTGACCGATCGACGGCCCTGCGGGAGGTGCCGATCGGCAGCATCAAGCCCAATCCCCGGCAACCCCGGGTCAACTTCGACGAGGACACCATGTCGTCATTGGCGGCCTCGATCAAAGAGCTTGGCGTTCTCCAACCGGTGTTGGTCCGACAGGTCGGTGGCGATGCCGCGGACGACTTCGAGCTCATCGCCGGGGAACGGAGATGGCGAGCCGCCCGCCGCGCCGGGCTCCAGACCATCCCTGTTCTCGTACAGACCTCTGACGAGACCCGGAGCCTCGAGCAGGCCCTGGTCGAGAACTTGCATCGGCAGGACCTCAATGTGCTCGAGGAGGCCGCCGCGTACCAACAACTGATCGAGGAGTTCGGCTACACCCACGATCAGGTGGCCACCCGAGTGGGGAAGAGCCGCACGGCGGTGACCAACATTCTTCGGCTGCTCCAGCTGCCGGCCGGCGTGCAGCGGCTGTTGGCCGAAGGCCAGATCACGCCGGGTCACGCCCGGGCTCTTTTGGGGACGCCGGATCGCGGATACCAGGAGATGCTGGCCAAGGCAGTGGTCAGTGAGGGTCTGACGGTTCGGGCCATCGAGGAAATGGTGCGCGACCACATGGCTGCCGCGGAAGAGGCGACATCCGCAGATCGGCCAGATCAGTCGGCGCCGCCGGGTCGGCCACCGGTGAAGTTGCAGGACCGCGACCCGCCCCAAGCCGCGGACGCCGGGGCCACAGGGGCCGCCGGGCCTCGTCGGCTGCCCCCGCCGGGGATCCTCGAGCTCGAAGATCTTCTCTCCAGCCACCTCAATACCAGGGTAAAGGTCGACTTGACGTCGAAGCGTGGGAAAGTGGTCGTCGAATTTGCCACGCTCGAGGATCTCGAGCGCATCTACAAGCTGATGGTGGGACAGACCGAGCCGACCACCGTCTGAGGAAACGGCCACTCAGAGTGGTTCGAACTTGACATAACGGGATATAGGCTCGAATTCGATCACTTTCAGTGATAGTTTGCCCTCAATCGGTGGTAGAGACTAATCCACAACCTGTGCATGAGGTTGTGGATTACACGGATCCGACGCATCTGAGGGGGAGGTCGACCGTTGGCGGCCCCACCTAGTCCCAGGCGCTGTCCACCCACTCGGCCAAGGCCACCCCGATGGCCTGGACGACAGCTGCGGCTTGCTCGACGAGCACGCTGGCCGGTCCGATCTCGACGATGACAGCGGGCATCCGAGTCTCGCGGAGGAGGGGCAACGACATCCCCTGGCTGCCACCGTCGGGAAGGTCGAGGGATTTGACCAGTCCTCCCTGGAGAAGCTCGGCCAACCGCCTCCCGCCCGGCGAGGAGTACCGGTAGCCGGCGTAGTAGGCGGTCGTGCACTGGTGACGGTCCGAGTCCAGCCGCAAGCCGATGTAGACCTCGGCCCCACCGGCATTGACCTCCGAGGCTTGGATGGACCCGTCAGGGTGGTGGTGGGTGGTGACCAGCGCCCCCTGGTTGACCAGAAGCCGACGGAGTGCGGCCACGGTGGAGTCGAGCCCGCCTTCTTCGCCGATGGCCACCCGCCGGTGGGCCAGGGTCCGCGGCGCGGCCCGCAGCTGCTCGCGGTCACGAACGGAGGCCACCAGCTCGGTGTCGTCGTGGCGGGTTCCGAACCGGAGGAGCTCGGCCACGGTCGAGGCCCCGGCGATGCCGTCGACGGGCAATCCCACGTTGCTCTGGAACTCGCCGAGCGCGGCCGAGGTCAGGTCGCCGAAGATCCCGTCCACCCGGCCGGAGTCGAAGCCCAGGGCACTGAGCCGTTGCTGGAGTTCGGCCACGTCATCGCCTCGCAACATGGGCGTGCGCCGGTAGAGGAATCGGTCCCCGATCCTGCAACCGGCTTCAACCAGCGCCGACCAGGTCTGGGGCCCGCACACCCCGTCCACCCGCAGGCCCCGCCGGTGCTGGAAGGCTTCGATGGCCGCCCTGGTTCCCGCTCCGTACTGCCCGAGTCGGTCGACAGCGATCGAGAAGTCCAGCCGTTCCAGGCGCTGCTGTACATCGGCTACCGGGGGCCCGGAATCGCCGACCTCCAGCCGGACCTTGTCGTCCTGACTCACCACCCGACCCCGACAACCGGCCCTTCCGCCCCCCGAAAGCGGGGGTCAGCAGGAGAAACGCCCGGTCCTACAGGTGGGCTGACAGCTCCTGGAGGAGTTGGCCCTTGCCCTTGGCCCCGACGATGCGCGCCGCCGGCTCCCCATCCTTGAACAGGATGAGTGTCGGAATGCTCATCACATCGAAACGCCTGGTGATGTCGAGGTTGTCGTCGATGTTGAGCTTGGCCACTTCGAGCTTCCCGGCCTGTTCCGAGGCGATCTCCTCGAGCACGGGGGCGATCATCTTGCACGGGCCACACCATTCAGCCCAGAAGTCCACCAGCACAGGAACGTCCGAGGACTTGACATGCTCGTCAAAGCTAGCGTCGCTCAGGGTTGTGATCTTCTCACTCATCTCAGTCGTTCCTCCTGCCCGGTCTGCGGGCCCTGCCTAGTGTCCCGAACTGGCACACGCTACGTCAACCACCGTTGGGTCGTGTGCATTCCCGTCGCCGCCGGACCGGGCAGACCGTGCCCCCTCAGTGGGCGGACTGCTGGTCTTCGAGCCACCGCTCCACGTCGATGGAGGCCATGCAGCCGGAGCCCGCCGCCGTGATGGCCTGACGGTACCGGTGGTCCTGGACGTCGCCGCAGGCGAAGACCCCGTCGACGTTGGTCCGGGTGCCGTCGAACGTGCGCACGTACCCGTTCTCCTCCAACTCGATCTGCCCCTTGAACAGGGAGGTGTTGGGCTGGTGGCCGATGGCCACGAAGAGACCGGACAGGTCGATCACCGACTCCTCCTCGCTCAGGTTGTCGCGCACGAGGATCCCGGTGACCTTGGTGTCCCCGAGGACGTCGATGACCGAGGTGTTCCAGCGGAAGGTGATCTTCGGATTGGCGAAGGCGCGCTGCTGCATGACCTTGGACGCCCGCAGCTCGCCCCGCCGGTGGATGACGGTGACCCTGTCGGCGAACCGGGTGAGGAAGATGGCCTCCTCGAGGGCGGAGTCGCCCCCGCCGACCACGGCGATCTCCTTCTCCCGGAAGAAGAATCCGTCGCAGGTGGCACAGGTGGACACGCCGTAGCCGAGGAGCCGCTCCTCGTTGGGCAGATTGAGCATCAACGCCTGGGCCCCGGTGGCGATGATCAGGGCGTCGGCCGCGTACTCCGGCTCCTCGGCATCGGGGTCGCCGAGCCACAGGCCGAAGGGCCGGCTGGACAGGTCGACCCGGGACACCTTGGCCGTCAGGTATTCGGCACCGAACCGTGCGGCCTGCTCGCGGAAGGCCTGCATGAGCTCGGGCCCCATGATGCCGTCGACAAATCCGGGATAGTTCTCCACTTCGGTGGTGAGCATCAACTGGCCACCGGGTTGGTCACTGGTGGACGACGGCTCTCCTTCGATGACCAGGGGGGACAGCTGGGCCCTCGAGGCGTAGATGGCCGCGGTGAGGCCGGCCGGTCCCGAACCGACGATCACCACCTGGCGCGACTCGGTCATGCCGCTTCCTTCGACGGGGCGGCGGAGACGGTGCGCTGGCTCCAGGCCACCACGCCGACGATGACGAAGAGGGCCCCGACCACCAGATCGGAAAGCCAGACCCGGCCGTCGAAGGCGTAGACGGTGAGGATGCGGATGAGCGAGACGGACACCAGGCCGACGGTGACCACGGCGGCGGCGAAGATGATGATGCCGAACACCACGGCGCGGGTGGCGAGCGTAAGGGGCCGGACGGTCTTGTCCCGCAGGAGGGTGACCAGCGACTCCACCATGTCGGTGCCGCGAACGGGCAGATCGCTGACCGCACCGGCACCGGGCAGTCGGGGCGCGGGTGATTCGGGCTGGGGATCCATGGTGCGAGGATAGTCGGACTCCCAGCCTGGCCTGGCGGTATGTCGTCGGCCCCCGTGTCAGTCGGCGGTGATCATGCACAAGCCGATGGTGCCGGGACCGGTGTGGGTGCCCACCACCGGTCCGAGGTTCACCACGACCATGGGGTACTCGGAGCGCACGTCCTTCAGCATGTCGGTGAACTCGGCGACGTCGGCGGCCGCGCCGTTGCAGACGGCCAACCTCCTGAGCGGCGGCGAGGTCACGGCCTTTTCGGCCAGATAGCGCAGGGAGCGACCCCGGGTGCGCTGCTTCGACTCTTCCTCGACCACTCCGTTGACCAGGGCCACGACGGGCTTGATGGACAGGAGCGAACCGAGGAGGGCCCGGGCGCCGCCGATCCGCCCGCCCTTCTCGAGGTGCTCGAGGGTGTCCAGCACCCCGAACACCTGGGTGCGGGAGATGCTCGCCTCGACCCGCTCGACCAGCTCGTCGAGCGTGGCGCCGCCGGCCGCGGCGTCGGCGGCGTCGAGGACGATGAGCCCGAGCCCCATGGTCAACGACCTCGAATCGATGGTGCGCACGGGAATCTGGTCGCTCACCCCCTTGGCCGCGGCCACGGCGGCCTGATACGTCGCCGACACTTCGCTCGAGAGGCTGATGCAGAGCACGCCGTCGTACCCGTCGGCGGCGGCGGCCAGGAAGGCCTCCTGGAAAGCGCCCGGTGACGGCGCCGACGTCTCGGGGAGTACGTCGGTGGCCGCGCAACGCGCCCAGAACTCATCCGTCGTGAGCGTGGAGCCGTCGACGAACTCCTCGGAGCCGAACCGGATGGAGAGCGGAACGATGGTCAGGTTCCGCTCCGCCGCCAGTTCCGCCGAGAGATCACACGCGCTATCGGTTACCACCCGAATCCGGGCCATCGACTCCTCCTCGTCCCCCGGCGGCTGTTCGTCCTCGGGTTCATCGGTGACCGGTCGCAGGCCACCGTAAGGTGCACGAGGGGACTGGTCGTCGAGTCTGCCATGGAACGGCTCGTCCGTCGGGCCGTCCGTCGGGCCGTCCGTCGTCTCGTCGGCCACGTCGTCGGCCGGGCCGGCCGGTTCGCCGGGCCCGGGAGGGTAACGCCGGAGCGGGCCGGGCGAAGCCGGCGGGGCAGGGGGCGTCCGGCGGGAGGAGCGCTGGGCCAGCAGGCCGGCGGTGGCCACGTAGGCGATCAGCCCGACGACCACGGCCAGCACCACCCGGGCCAGCAGCCCGACGCCGGAGGGGGCACCGGAGATGTTGAGGGCGAGCACGGTGGCCACCGCCATCACTCCCGAGGCGCCGAGCACCCGCTTGACCGGGATGGTCAACTCGTCGCCCCCGAGGCCGCCCACCCGCTGGCGAATGACAGCCAGCGCCAGGGCGGCGGCGGCCGTGTAGGCGATGGAGAGCGAGAGCGCGAGGCCCCGGACCCCGAGCGGCCCGACCAGGGCCACCCCGAAGACGACGTTGAGGCCGTTCTCCACCAGGTACAGGCGGAAGGCGGTCCGGGTGTCCTGCATGGCCTGGAGGATCCGGACCATGTAGAGGAACGTGCAGAACCCGGGGAGGCCGAGGGAGAACATGGCCAGGGCGGTGGCCGCCGAATTGGCATCGGTGGTGGTCTCGGCTCCGTGGGCCAGGACCAGGTCGATCAGGGGGTGGGCCAGGAGCACCATGCCCACGGCCGAGGGGATGATGATGGCCAGGATCCCCCGGAGGCCGAACGCCATGCGGTGCCGGAAGGCGTCCATATCGCCGCGGGCCCAACGGGAGGCCAGCGAGGGGGTCACCGCGCTCATGACCGAGACGGCCACGATCCCGTACGGGAGTTGGAAGAACCGGTAGGCGTACGTGTACGCGGAGACGGCGCCCGGCGTCTTCACCCCGTCGGCCAGGGCCAGGATGATCACGAGCGCCACCTGGTTGGCCACCACCCAACCGAAGGTCCAACCGGCCAGGCGGGTGATCTTGTGCATGGCCTCGTGGGCCGGGCGCCACAGAAAGCGGATGTGCAGTTGGGCGCGGAGCAGGGAGGGCACGAGGAGCCCGGCCTGGACCACCACACCGAGGGTGGTTCCGACGGCCAGCAGCACCAGGCCGGCGTGGTGGGCGTCGACCGAGGCCAGGCTGGGTCGGGGCACGAGGGCGTGGAACCAGAGGAGGACCACGATGACCACCAGGTTGTTGGCGATGGGGACGAACATCGGCGCGGCGAACTTGCCCCGGGTGTTCAACAAGGCGGTGAACAGGGCGATGAGGCCGTAGCAGGTGAGCTGGGGAACGAACCAACGCAGGAAGAAGACGGCTTGCTGTCGCTGCTGGACCACATCGGGGTTGTGGTTGGTCACGGTATAGAGGTGGATGATGTCCGGGGTGAGGAAGAAGAAGGCCACGGTGGCCGCCAGGAGGACGACGACGGTCACGGTGACGACCGCGGAGATGGCCTCCCATGCCTCGTCGGCCCGGCGGGTGGTGAGATGGTCGACGAACACGGGGACGAAGGTGGCTGACAGCACGCCCCCGATGACGATGTCGGTGATGATGTTGGGGGTGGTGTTGGCCAGGTTGTAGGCGTCGGCGAACCCTCCGCCCCCGAGGGCCACGGTGAGCGCCACCACGCTGGCCAGTCCGGTGATCCTCGACAGCGTGGTCCCGACGGCCATTCCCGCGGTGGCGCCGGCCAGCCTCCGCCGGCCTCCGCCGGGCGCGGCCGGCAGGCCGTCGATTTCCGTGTCGGTCACCCGACCTCCTGTGGAGGGCCCGACGGTGCCGCCTGCTCCTCGGCCCGCCGGAGGGCGCGTCGCTTGCGCGACGTCCGCACCCACCAGACGGCGAGGACGAGCACGGCACCGAGAGAGAGGACGATGCCCACGATCGAGGTGGCGGTGGAACGGACGACGATCTGACCGCTGGAGAGGAGGAGGCCGCCCGAGGGTGCATCGAGGGTGATCCCGACGGTGAAGACCCCCGACGTGCGGGCCTTGACCTTCACGTAGACGACGTTGGTGTGGCTGTGGCCCGGAAGCACGGTGGTCGACTGGGTCCAACCGGTGGTTCCGTTGGCGAACAGCAGCTTGTCGCTGGTGACCGTCAGCGTCGCCCTGACCGGGTAGGGCGCCGAGGACAGGATGTCGATGGGCAGGGTGCCCTGCTGGGAGGTGAGGGTGATCGACTGGCCGCTCGCCACCTGCAGCTGGGCCAGTTGGGCGTCCACCGCCGACCGGGTGTTGTCGAGCACCGCCGACTGCTGGCTCGGTCGCAGGAGGTCGGACTCACCGGCCAGCACCAGATCCCCGAGGGGCGCGCTGAGGGAGCGGGCCGTCGGTGCTGCCACCGAGAAGCTGTTGATGCGCTGCCGCTGGGTGCGGATGGCGGCGGCCGGCAGTCCCGAGCTGCCGCTGCCCGACGGGAGGCGGCACCCGCTGTGGCAGGTGGTGGCGCCGGGAAAGGTGGCGAACAGAGCAGCGACGGTGACCGGTTGGATGATCGGGTTACCGGCCACCGCGCCGAGCAGGGCGTTCACGAACGCCGGGTCGTCGGACCACGAGGAGGGGGGAACGGCGACGACCGCCCGGGCAGTGTCGTCGTTCGGCTGCTCGTAGTAGATCTGGGCCAGCTCGGCCACCAGCTGGTGGGCGGCGAGGACGGGGTTCCCGGCCGGCCCGGTGAACCGGGCCGGGAGGTCGGAGGCGAAGGCGGTCATCGGTGCGCCACCGCTCGTGGTGAGGACGAAGGGCTCGGCCGTCGATCCGTTGGTGGGTGGTGACGACACCGTGCCCGAAGGGATGATGACCTGGCTGTAGCCATCCGACTGGAGCTGGTCGAGCGCGGCGGTGTCCAACCCCTTGTCGGCGATCCAGGTTCCCAGGTGACCGGGGGTGGCGGCCAGGTGGGTGACCTGGCCGGAGATCTCGGTGGTCCCCTGAGCGACCTGCCTGGCCAGCTCGTCGCTCAGGCCGGTGGCGACCAGGCCGGAGGCGTCGACAGGGGCGAAGGGGGAGGACGCGAACTGGTGGACGCTGGGGCTGGCGGCCAGAGCCGAGAGCTGGTTCACCGCGGCCTGGTGGCCGGTCCGTTGCAGGGCGCCGACGGTCTGGGCGCTGACGGCCAGGGTCACCGGGACGGTGGAGTTCTGGCTGATGGCCCCGATGGTGTCGACGACCCCGGTCATGGCCGCGGGCGTCGGGGTGGCCAGGGCGGCGGCCGGCCGGGCCTGCAACTGGCTCGCCGTCGGAGCCGGAGCGGCGACGATGGGAGTGCGGACGGGAAGTACCAGGGCGAAGCGCAGCCGTTGGGTGCCGCTCGGGGCATCGGTGTAGATGAGGTGGGTGGTGATGCCGCCGACCACCTGGCCGTTGGCCGTGTCCACCAGGTCGACGCGCACCGGGTAGACCCCCGCGGGATAGAGGCCGCACTGGTCGGCCACCGAGGCCAGGTCGATGGTGAACCCGCCGGTCGCTGACGGGGCCTGGTCGTCCACCTTCACCGGGAGCGAGAGGTTGAAGCCGCCGGCCGCAGCCGCCGGCAGCGCGCTGAGCGGGAGCGGAGCGCTGGTCGAGGAGAGCGGGGAACCTGACGGCGGCGCCATCACCGACTGGTCGAATCCGGAGACGCTGGACAGGCAGGGATAGACGGCGATCGACAGACCGAGCTGGCTGGTCGGCGGCGTCCCCGCTCCGGCCTCGAGCCGCAGCGAGAAGTTCTGACCCTTGGTCACCCATGGCGTCTGGGACAGGAGGGTCAGGGGGGCGGACGGCGTCCGGTTCACGGCGACAGCCACCGACGCACGGGTGTGTGCGGAAGCGTTGCCGGAGGCGAGGAGCAGGGCCAGGAGGACGACGGCCACACCCGGCCCCACGGACGCCCAACAGCCCGGGCGACGCAGGGACCTCCGTCGGCTGCCGCTGGGGCATGGGCTGCCACGTTCCCGATCCACGTCGGACGGCAGCCTACGCCAGTCGCACTACCCTCGGCGGCGTGTTCCCTGAGCGACTGCAACCCTTGGTGGAGGCCACGGCCGAGCTTTCCGACCGGTTCCGGTCGGCGGGTCACTCCCTCTACCTGGTGGGGGGTTCGGTCCGTGATGCCATCTTCGCCGAGGACGACTCCACCGTGGCCGAGGACGGTTCGGACCTCGATTTCACCACCGACGCCCGGCCCGATGCCATCGAGGCGGTGGTCAGCGGCTGGGCCGACGCAGTGTGGACCCAGGGAAAGCGCTTCGGGACCATCGGATGCCTGCGTGACGGGCAGAAGTACGAGATCACCACCCACCGGGCCGAGGCCTACCGTCCCGACTCCCGCAAGCCCGACGTGGCCTTCGGCACCCGGGTGGAGGACGACCTGGCCCGGCGGGACTTCACCATCAACGCCATGGCGCTGCGGCTGCCCGAGCTCGAGCTCATCGATCCGTTCGACGGCCTGGACGACATCGCCGCCCACCGGCTCCGCACGCCGCTCGATCCCGAGGTGTCCTTCGCCGACGATCCGCTCCGCATGCTGCGGGCCGCCCGGTTCATCGCCAAGCTGAACCTGGAACCGGCCCCTGAGCTGGTGGCCGCCGTCCGGGCCGGGCATGAGCGGCTGTCCATCGTCTCGGCCGAGCGGATCCGGGATGAGCTGGACAGGATCGTGATGGTGCCGGTGCCCTCGGTGGCCCTGTGGTTCGTCGTCCGCACCGGACTGGCCGACGAGTTCCTGCCCGAACTACCGGCGCTGGCTCTCGAGCAGGACCCGATCCACCGGCACAAGGACGTGCTCGCCCACACGCTGGCGGTGGTGGACAAGACGAGCCCCGATCGCATGTTGCGCCTGGCCGCGCTCTTCCACGACGTGGGCAAGCCCAGGACCCGGGCGTACGCCGACGGAGGCGTGACCTTCCACCACCACGAGGTGGTCGGTGCCCGCATGACCCGGAAGCGCATGCAGGCCCTGCGGTATCCCAACGACGAGGTCGAGGTGGTGACCGAGTTGGTCAATCTGCACCTCCGCTTCCACACCTACCGGCTGGGATGGACCGACCGAGCCGTGCGCCGCTACGTCCGGGACGCAGGCCCGTTGCTCGACCGCCTCAACGAGCTGACCCGGTGTGACTGCACGACCCGCAACGTCAACAAGGCCCGGGCCCTCGGCCGACGCATGGACGAGCTCGAGGCGCGCATCGACGAACTCCGCCAACAAGAGGAGCTCGACGCCATCCGTCCTGACCTCGACGGCGCACAGGTCATGGCTGAGCTGGGTCTCGAGCCGGGGCGCGATGTGGGTCGGGCCCTCGCCTTCCTGCTCGAGCTACGGCTCGAAGAAGGACCGCTGGGTGAGGAGGAGGCCCGCCAGCGCCTCAGGGAATGGTGGTCGCAGCCGGCGTGACCCCGGCCCGGGCGGGGACCCGGGGCGGACCGACGAGCGGACCCGAGCGGTCAATCCTCGGGCCACACCGGGCCGGGATCCCCGTCGGCGAACGACTCGACCAGGTCGTGGGCCACGTCATCGTGGTACTGGACCGGCGGTGACTTCATGAAATAGGCCGACGGCCCGAGGAGAGGTCCACCGATACCGCGGTCGAGTGCGAGCTTGGTGCACCGGACGGCATCGATGATGACGCCGGCCGAGTTGGGGGAGTCCCACACCTCGAGCTTGAGTTCGAGGTTGAGCGGGACGTCGCCGAAGTTGCGACCCTCCATCCGGATATAGGCCCACTTGCGGTCGTGGAGCCACGGCACATGGTCGGAGGGGCCGATATGGACATCGTCGGCCGGGAGGGCACCGTGCTCGATCTGGCTGGTCACCGCCTGGGTCTTCGAGACCTTCTTCGATTCGAGGCGGTCCCGCTCCAACATGTTCTTGAAGTCCATGTTGCCACCCACATTGAGCTGGTACGTGTGGTCGAGGGCCAGACCCCGGTCCTCGAACAGGCGGGTCAGGATCCGGTGCACGATCGTCGAGCCGACCTGGCTCTTGATGTCGTCGCCCACGATGGGCAGGCCGGCGGCTTGGAAGCGGCGGGCCCACTCTGGGTCGGAGGCGATGAACACCGGGATGGCGTTGACGAAGCCCACCCCCGCCTCCAGGCATGCCTCGGCGTAGAAGCGCTGGGCCTGCTCCGAGCCCACCGGGAGGTAGCTGACCAGGACGTCAGCCCGGGAGTCCTTGAGGGCGGCGACGACATCGATGGGTTCCGCCGGCGATTCCTCGACCGTCTCGCGGTAGTACTTCCCGAACCCGTCGAGGGTGGGCCCACGCTGCACCGTCACCCCGAGCTCCCCCACCCCGGCGAACCTGATGGTGTTGTTCTGCCCGGCGAAGATGGCCTTCCCGAGGTCGGTGCCGACCTTGGCCGCGTCGGCATCGAAGGCGGCCACGAATTCGAGGTCCCGGACGTGGTAGCCACCGAGGACCACGTGCATCAGCCCGGGGACCGTTTCGGTCGGATCGGCATCCCGGTAGTACTCGACTCCTTGAACGAGCGAGCTGGCGCAGTTGCCCACGCCGGCGATGGCCACACGGATCGTGCTCATATATCGGTTCCCTTCGTTGTTGTGACTGCGCTCCCACGGCGGGGCTCGCGAGACTCGGATCTGGACGCTGGTTGCTTTTGTCGTTCGAACTCGATGAGGCGGTCGAGCCAGGCGATGTCATGCTCGGTGGCCTCGGTGCCGTGCTCCACCAGCGAGCGGGTGTACACGTCGAGGGTGTCGCCCGCGGCCCGGAGGTGATCGCTGGCCAGCCGCCGGGTCAACTGGGCCCGCCGGCGTTCGAGGAGGGCGAGCCGGGCCTGGGGGGCCAGGTAGCGGGCGAAGGCGAGGCGAAGGCCGAAGCTCCGGGCGTCGTCGGTTCCGGCCGGCTCGTCGGCGTCGAGCAGCTCCTCGAAGTGCTTGCGGCCCTGTTCGGTGATCCTGTACACCTTGCGTGACCGCTTGGTGCCCCGCGTGCTGCCGGCCCGACGGGCCCGCAATCCGGCCCGGTCACCGCTCAACGAACCGGTGGGCGGGATGGGCGGGGGGGTGGCGGTGCCGGTCGATTCGGTGACGGTGACGGACCCGTTCGACTCCAGCCGGGACAGGGCCGGGTAGAGCGAGCCGAAGGAGATGTTGGCGAACAGGCCCAGCTCGTCACGGAGCCGCCGCCGAATCTCGTAGCCGTGGAGTTCCTGTTCATGCAGCAGGCCGAGGATGGCCAGGTCGAGCATCAGGAGCTCCTCGGCCAGGCTCGGAGGGCGCGGCCGGAGCTCGGAGAAGAGAGGGGCCGCGCCAGCCCGGCTCGTTCTGTCGATTCCGACTGCATATCGCAGATGATATATCAATTCGATATATCAATCCAATACATCGGCCGGTACGTGTCCGGCTCGGCCGGGAGGACGGACCATCCCATCACAGTGCCGGATGGCACACGAAGGATTACCCTGGACCCCGTGAGCTTCCGATCCGGAGCACTCGACGGGGTCAAGACCTCTCCCACCGGGGGGCGGGTCGAGTATCTGCTCGCCCGCAACGCGGTCATCCGCGAGTACCGGAAGGGCCGGCTGTCCCGCCTCGATGTGTGCGACGCCCATCCCGAGCTGCTCCGGGTGGCACGGAATCTGGGCCATCCCACCGGCGAGCAGTGCCCCATCTGCGAGGAGTCGGATCTGGTCGAGGTGACCTTCGTGTTCGGCTCGCGGCTTCCCCCCGGGGGTCGTTGCGTGGCCACCCAGACCGAGCTCGCCCGCTACTGGCGGCGGAAGGAGCCCGTGGTCTGCTACGTCATCGAGGTGTGTCCGGAGTGCTCGTGGAACCACCTCACCCGGATGTATCCGGCGGGCGCCGGCGTGGAGGCCGTGGCCCGGAAGCCGCTCCGGGGTCAGGCCAGCCTGTAGGCGGCCGACCCTTCGCCGGGCCGACGAAGTGGACGAGGTGGTCGAACCCCGGTAGAAGAGGGGAATGATCCTCGAAGGCAAGACTGTTCTCGTGACCGGCGTGGGAAACGGCCTCGGCCGTGAGTGCGCGGCCAGTGCCCTGCGGGACGGGGCCAACGTGGTCATGGCGGCCCGCACGGCCGACACCCTGACCGCCATCGCCGGCGAGCTCGACCCGAGCGGCGAGCGTGTCGCCACCCACGCCACCGATATCACCGACGCCGAGTCCTGCGCCTCGCTGGTCGAGGCGGCCACGGGTCGCTTCGGCTCGGTCGACGCGCTGATCCAGGTGGCGGCCTACGAGAACGTCTGGGGCGGCCTGTACGACCTCAAGTTCGAAGCGTGGCGCAAGGCATTCGAGACCAACGTCCTCGGAGCCCTCACCGTGATCCGGCCGGTGGCCGAAGCCATGAAGAAGGGCGGGGGTGGGTCGGTGGTGCTCATCGGCTCCCAGTCGATGTTCCAACCGGCCCTGCCACAGAGCGGCTACGCGGCATCCAAGAGCGCACTGCTCACCGCCATGTACTACCTGGTGGAGGAGCTCGGACCCGACAACATCCGGCTCAACATGGTGATCCCGTCATGGATGTGGGGCCCGAACGTGGAGATGTACGTCACCGGCACGGCCAACAGCACCGGGAGGTCGAAGGACGAGGTCCTCCACGACATCGTCGGCGAGTTCCCGCTGCAGCGCATGACCGAGGACGGTGAGGTGGCCGATGTGGCCGCGTTCTTCGCCTCGGATCGGGCCAAGGCGGTGACCGGGCAGTACCTGATGGTCAACTCGGGGGAGATGCTCCGATGAGGGGCCCGGTCAAGCGGGTCGTCATCTGGGGAACCGGGTTCGTGGGGAAGATGGTCATCCCCGAGGTCCTGCGCCATCCTGCCTTCGAACTGGTCGGGGTCGGTGTGAGTAATCAGGAGAAGGCGGGCGTCGACGTCGGTGAAATCTGCGGGATCGGCCGGGTGGGCCTGGCGGCCACGACCGAGATCGACCACCTGATCGCCCTCCGGCCGGACGCCCTCGTCCATTTCGGGCCGACCGCGGCCCATGCCGACGACAACATCCGGGACATCGGCGCCTTCTTGGAGGCCGGCATCGATGTGTGCTCGACGGCCATGACCCCGTGGGTGTGGCCGACCATGGCCCTCAACCCACCGAGCTGGACCGAGCCCATCGCCGAGGCGTGCCGGGTCGGTGGTGCGTCCTGCTTCACCACAGGCATCGACCCGGGGTTCGCCAATGATCTGTTCCCGATGACCCTCATGGGGCTGTGCAGCGAGGTGCGTCAGGTGCGGGCGCTCGAGATCCTCGACTACATCAACTACGAGGGCGACTACGAAGACGAGATGGGGATCGGCCGGCCCGCGGAGTTCGTCCCGCTGCTCGAGCACACCGACATCCTGGTCATGTCCTGGGGTGCCACCGTTCCCATGATGGCCCACGCCGTGGGGGTCGAGCTCGACGAGATCACCACCACCTGGGAGAAGTGGGTCACCGACACGTCCATCACCACGGCCAAGGGTGTGATCAATCCGGGAGAGGTGGCGGCCATCCGGTTCACCATCAACGGGATCTACAAGGGTGAGCCCCGCATCTGCCTCGAACACGTCAACCGTGTGGGCAACGACGCGGCGCCGGACTGGCCGCGCGGCAACAAGAACGACGTCTACCGGGTCGAGATCGAGGGGACACCCTCGATCGAGCAGGAGACCGCCTTCCGGTTCACCGACGGCAGCGGCCGGGACGCCGCCGCCGCCGGCTGCCTGGCCACCGGCCTCCGGGCCCTCAACGCCGTGCCGGCGGTGAACCTTCTGCCGGCCGGTTGGGTGACGGCGCTCGATCTGCCGCTCATCCCCGGCGTGGGTACGATCCGATGACCGTGTCCCCACCTGCCTCCGGCTGGAGCTCAGCGGGGGACCGGGACCACAACCCGCAGATCGCGGGGCATCAGCAGACGGGGGACCAACGATGACGCCGGACGACCTGGTCGAGATCGAAATGATCAAACGGTTGAAGTACCGCTACCTCCGGTGCCTGGACCAGAAGCTGTGGGACGAGATCGAAACCTGCTTCACCCCGGACGCCACCGCCCGTTACGGCGGGGGCCTCTACGAATTCGACGGCCGAGACGCCATCATGGAGTTCCTCCGGACCTCGATGGGGGCCACCACCATGCTCAGCAGCCACCGGTGCCACCATCCCGAGATCGATCTGACCGGCCCGGGTGCGGCCACCGGCGTCTGGGCCCTCGAGGACGTGGTGATCCTGACCGACCTGGGCCTCAACGTGCAGGGCGCCGCCTTCTACACCGACCATTACGTCAAAGAAGGTGACGCCTGGCTCATCGCCCACACCGGTTACCGCCGCAGCTACGAGGAGTTGATGCCGAGGTCGGCGATTGCCGGCCTCAAACTGACCGCGGACTGGTGGGCCACCGACGGGCGGTCGACCCTGGGTTGAGTGGCCACGCCGGCACGGCCGCACGGCCACGCCGGCGGGTCGAACGGCCGGCGGGCGGAAGTGGCCTGGGGCAGTCGGGCTCAGGCTACCGTGGCGCCGTCGATGAGGATGTCCGCGCCGTTCATGTGGGACGCCTCGTCGGAGGCGACGTAGGCGATGGCCGCAGCGATCCCTTCGGGGGTACCGAAGGCGCCGATCGGGGTCACCCGGTTCAAGAGCTTGATGTCGGCCCCCTCGGGAAGGTGGAACGCAGCGGTGATCGGCGTGTCGATGGCCCCCGGACTGATGCTGTTCACCCGCAGGCCGGCTCCGGCGTACTCCACGGCCAGCGCCCGGGTGAAGGCGAGCACCCCACCTTTGGACGCGGCGTAGGCCGCGGCCCACGGCTGGCCCTTGTGGGCGGCCGTGGAGGCCAGGTTCACGATGTTCCCGCCCCTGGGCAGGAGGTGGGGGAGCGCTTGTCGGCACACGAGGAAGGTGCCGGTCAGGTTGATGGCCAGCAACCGGGTCCACTCGTCGAGGGACTGCTCGTGGGTGTGTGAAAAAGAGAGCACGCCGGCCACGTTGACCACGATGTCGAGGGTGCCCAGCCGGTCGACCGACTCGGCCACCAGCCGCTCGACGCCGTCCTCGGAGCCGACGTCGCCGACCAGGGTGGACACGGAGCCAAGGAGGCCACCCGTCTCGTCGGCCAATTCGGACAGCAGTTCGGCGTTGACGTCGACGGCCACGACCGCTGCCCCTTCTGTGGCCAGCCGGACGGCCGTGGCCCGTCCGATGCCCGATGCTCCGCCGGTCACGAGGGCGGTCCGACCACTGAATCGTTCTGGAGCCATGGCCAGACTGTAGGTCCTCGGCTGCGGCGCCCCCGTGGCCTGGCCTTCCCCCGTGCTCGGAGCCGGTCACGTTAACCTGACCGCCGGGGACGACCGGCAACGACCACGACTCGGGAGAGGGTGCCGATGGCCAGCACGATGTCAACCGGGGGCCGCTCGAAGAACCTTGTCCTGGCGGCGATGATCTTCGCCGTCTCGATGACTTTCATCGACCAGACCATTGTCTCCATCGCCGTGCCCGAGATCCAAAAGGAGCTCGGCCTGAGCAGCACCGGGGTGCAGTGGGCGGTCAACGCCTATCTGCTCTCGCTGGCCGCGCTCTTCGCCTTCGGCGGCCGCCTGGCCGACACCGTGGGTCACAAGAAGATGGTCGTCCTCGGCGTCATCATCTTCGCCCTGGCCTCAACGATGTGCGGGCTCACCCCGAAGGGGAGCCTGGCCGAGGCGTGGATCGTCACCTTCCGGGTCATCCAGGGTGCCGGCGGGGCCATCATGTTCCCCGCCGCCCTGGCCATCGTGGTGCAGACCTTCGCCCTCCACGAGCGGGGGAAAGCCCTGGCCGCGTTCTTCGGAATCGCCGGCGGCCTCACCGCGGTCGGCCCCATCCTCGGTGGTTATCTGACCGAGTGGACGTGGCGGGCCATCTTCTGGGTCAACGTGCCGGTGGCCATCATCGCCCTGGTGCTGATCGCCGTGGCCAGGCCCACCACCTCGTACCAGGCGGCCCGGATGGACTATCGGGGCCTGGTGCTCATCGCCGCCGGTGTGGGGCTCAGCGTCTTCGGGTTCCAGCAGTCGACCATCTGGGGATGGAGTAACCCGGGAATCGGCCTGTGCATCGCCGGTGGTCTGGTGCTGCTGGTCGTCTTCTACTTCGTCGAACTTCGTACCGAGTCGCCGCTCATGCAGGTGCGCATCTTCAGGATCCGGGAGTTCTTCATCGAGAACCTCGTGCTCGGGATCTCCATGCTGGCGTTCATCCCGGTGTTCTTCTTCGCCAGCGAGTACGCCCAGATCTCTCTGGCCAAGTCGGCTTCCGAAGCCGGGCTCTTCCTCCTCTACTTCTTCATCGGCTTCGTCATCGCCGCGCAGATCGGTGGGCGCATGCTGGACAGGGGTGGGGCCAAACGCCCGGTGGTACTGGGCTGCGCCCTGGCCGCCGTCGGCTTCGCCCTGTGGGCCGGCAAGGTCACACAGCTCAGTTTCGGGACCCAGCAGTGGTACATCATCCTGGCCGGTGCGGGCATGGGCCTGATGCTGGGTCCGGCCAGTACCGACGCCGTCAACAGGGCGTCCCGCCTCTCGTACGGGGAGGCGACCGGCATCACCCAGACCGTCCGCAACTACGCGGCCAGTCTGGGCCTGGCCATTCTGGGCACGGTCCTGGTCTCCCAGATGCGGTCACACGTCACCGCCTCCCTGGTGTCCCAGGGGGTGCCCGCGGGCACGGCGGCCAAGGACGCCACCACCATCTCGCAGGCCCAGGGCGGGAACGGGAGCGTGCAGTCCATCCCCCACTTCGTGCGCCTCGACTTCGCCTATGCCACCCGCAGCGTCCTCATCGGGATGGCCGTGGCCATGGCCGCCGCGGCCGTCGTCGGCCTGATCGGGCTCAGACCCGGCCGCCAGCAGGATCCCGAAGGTGCCGACGTGGCCGACCTCGAGGGGCAGTCCGACCCGGCCTGATCTCCGAGCGGACATCCTTTGGCGCGACCGGGCCCCCGGCCATTCGCCCATTCCCATGGGGACGGCCCGCGCACTAGCCTGGAGTCGTAGTCCGTAGTGCTCCGTGGTGGTCGTCCCGGCCACCATCCATGCCGCCGGCAGCCTTCCGGGCGCTGGACGGCCGATCAGGAGGATTGCCATGCCCGACTCCCGGCCTGGGCCGGTCACCGTGCCTGCGGTGCGAAACGCCAAACGACGCGACGGCCACCCGCCCCTGGTGATGGTCACTGCCTACGACACTCCCGGGGCCCGGATCGCCGATGCCGCCGGGGTGGACCTGATTCTGGTCGGTGACTCGGTGGCCACCACCGTGCTGGGATACGAGGACACCCTGCAGGTGACGGTGGAGGACATGGCCCACCACACCGCGGCGGTGGCCAGGGCCAAGCCGAAGCCGATGATCGTGGCCGATCTGCCGTGGATGAGCTACCACCTCGATCCGGTCGACACCGTCCGCAACGGGGCCCTCCTCATCCGGGCCGGCGCCCAGGCGGTGAAGCTGGAAGGAGGGGTCAACCGGGTGCAGATGATCGAGGCGCTGGTCGCCGCCGAAATTCCGGTGATGGGCCATCTCGGCCTCACCCCGCAGTCGATCAACGCCATGGGCGGCTACCGGGTCCAGGGTCGCGATGACGCGGCGGCCCTGGGTCTGAGTCTGGCGGCCAAGGCCATCTCGGCGGCCGGTTGCTTCGCCGTGGTCATCGAAGGGGTCCCCGAAAAGGTGGGCGCAGCCATCACCGAGTCGTTGGACGTGCCCACCATCGGTATCGGGGCGGGACCGGACTGTGACGGGCAGGTCCTGGTCTTCCATGACCTGCTCGGCTTCACCGCCTCGGTGCCCAAGTTCGTGCGACGGTATGCGCAGCTGGAAGAGGCGGCAGTGGCCGGGGTGGCCGCCTATGCGGCCGATGTGCGCTCGGGAGCGTTTCCCGCCGATGCCGAGGTCTACCACTGACCGTTCGTGCCGTTCGTGCCGTTTGGCCGGTCCGGCGGGGCCGGTGCCGGGGCGTCGTGGTTTGCCGGTAGGGTAGAGCCCTTGTCCGGGCCACCTGTGGGTGGCCAATCAGTTCCGACCTGCCCCACGCCGTGGGGCTCGGGTGCTCCGGTATCCGATCCAGAGGGAGGTGAGCCGCCGATGCGGCCATACGAAGCGATGGTTATTTTCGATACCGGTGCCGATGAGGCGGCGGTGAACGGGGTGCTCGACCGGGGCGTGGAGGCTCTGAAGGCCAAGGGCGGAAACGTGGGCCGGGTCGAGCGATGGGGTCGGCGCACCTTCGCCTACGAGCTCCAGCACAAGCGCGAGGGCTACTACGTCGTCATCGAGCTGACGGCCGAGCCGCCGGCGGTGGCCGACATGGAGCGGGTGTTCGTGCTGGCCGACGAGGTATTGCGCCACAAGGTCATGCGGATTCCCGACAAAGTGGCGGGACGGCGTGCGGCGGCCGCAGCCGCACCGGCAACCAGTGGGGAGGGCTGATCATGGCCAATGGAAACGTCGTGACGCTGGTGGGCAACATCACCCGCGATCCGGAGCTTCGCTTCACCAATACGGGACAGGCCACATCGAGCTTCGGTCTGGCCGTCAACCGTCGGTGGCAGAACCGGCAGACCCAGGAGTGGGAAGAGGCCACCTCCTTCTTCGACATCGTGTGCTGGCGTGAGATGGCGGAGAACGCCGCCGAGAGCCTCAGCCGGGGGTCCCGGGTGATCGTGACCGGTCGTCTCGAACAGCGCAGCTGGGAGACGCCGGACGGCGACAAGCGGTCGAAGGTGGAAGTGGTGGCCGACGAGATCGGCCCGAGCATCCGCTGGGCCACCGCCCAGGTGACCAAGAACGAACGCCGTGGTCCAGGTGAAGGCGGGCCCGGCGCGGGCCCGGCCGGTGGCAGCGGTGGGGCGGCGGGACGACCCGCGGCCAGTGAGCCCCAGGGATACGGATACAGCGAGGAGCCTTTCTAGTCATGGCACGCAACAACGATCGTGGAGGTACCACCCGTCGTTCCCCCAAGGACACCGGGCGACGAATCAAGAAGAAGCCCTGTGCCCTGTGCAAGGACCGGGTGGAGTGGGTCGACTACAAGGATGTCGGGATGCTCCGCAAGTACATGAGCGACCGCGGCAAGATCAGGGCTCGCCGTGTGTCGGGCAACTGCACCCAGCATCAGCGCGACGTGGCCATCGCCATCAAGACCGCCCGTGAGCTGGTACTGCTTCCCTACACCCAGCGCACCACCACCGAGCGGCCCGGCGGCCGCGGCGGCGGTCGCGGTGGGCGCGAGGGCGGTGGCTATTCGGGTCAGGGCGGTTCCGGCGGTCGCCGACCCCGCGAGGAAGAGCGGTCGCTCTCTGCCGACGCGGCATCGTCGGCCGTCGCCGACACGCCGGCGGCGGTGGTCGATGTGGCCGACGCCCCCGGTACCGAGGTGATCGAAGATGTGCTCGAGGTCACCGGGACCGGAGACGGCAGCCTCACCGAGGTCGTCGTCGACGAGGTTGTCCCAGAAGGCGGCGAGGGCTGAGATGAAGGTACTGCTGCGAAGTGACGTCGACGGCGTGGGCAAACGGGGAGACATCATCGATGTCTCCGGTGGATTCGCCCGCAACCATCTGCTGCCGGCGAAGAAGGCCATCATCGCCACTCCCGGTCTGGAGACCCAGGCCGCGGCTATGCGACGGTCGAGGGACCTCCGCGACGCTCGTGACCACGAGTCGTCCGAGACCGTGGCCCGCACGTTGGTGGGCAACGCCATCACCTTGACGGCCCGTGCTGCAGGGGACCGGCTGTTCGGCTCGGTGTCCGCCGCCGACATCGTGCGTCATGTCGAGGAGCAGACAGGCGCGGTCATCGACCGGAAGGATCTCGTGCTCGACGAGCCCATCAAGACGGTGGGCGAGCACAGTGTCCGGGTCGAGCTGGTGGGCGGCGTTGTCTTCGAGCTCACCGTGAACGTGGTCGCCGAGGCCTGAGTCGGCCCACGCGGCCGAGTTGGCGGGGCGGCGCCGATCGTCGGCCACAGAGGCGGGTGGCGGTCGGTAGGGGTGCCGAAGGGTGACGATACCGGGGGTGGGCACCCCGAATCGGACCCGGGCATCACCCTGCACTGTCACTGCCTCCTGGGATGATGATCACATGTTGCGACGCGTCCGCAGACCGGGCCACCTTGTCCACGGTTCGTCCACACCCAAACACGGTCATATCCCCAAGAAGATGCCCTTACGTTCCACAGGGCACCTCGGCGAGGGTTGAGGAACGATGGTTCAGGCATTAGACAACTCGCGTCCCCGACAGCTCATGTCACCGATGGGGGGCAGCGGTGGCCCGGCGGGCCGGATCCCCCCTCACAATCTCGAAGCCGAGGAATCCGTGCTCGGGGCCATGCTCCTGTCCCGGGATGCCATCGCTACGGCCATGGAGATCTGCAAGCCCGAGGACTTCTACAAGTCGTCCCACGGGCACATCTTTTCGGCGATCACGTCCTTGTTCAGCCAGGGGGAGCCGGCTGACTGGGTGACGGTCACCGAGGAGCTCCGACGCCGTGGCCTGCTGGAGACCATCGGGGACCCGTCGGTGTTCGTCTCGCTGCAGGCCAACACCCCGTCCATCGGCAACGCCGAGTACTACGCCAAGATCATCGAGGAGCTGGCCCTGCTGCGGAGGCTGGTTTCGGTGGCCGGTGAGATCACCGAGCTCGGGTACAGCCTTCCCGAGGATGTGTCCGATGTGCTCGACCGGGCTGAGAGTCTGGTGTTCGAGGTCTCGCAACGCCGGGTCGTCGACTCGATGACGCCGCTGCGGGACCTCCTGGGGCAGAGCCTCGACCATCTCGAGCAACTTTTCACCAGAGGAGAAGCGATCACCGGCCTGGCGACCGGCTATGCCGATCTCGACGAGCAGCTGGCCGGCCTGCAGCCGTCGAACCTGATCGTCGTGGGGGCCAGACCCGCCATGGGCAAGACCAGTTTTGCGCTGGGCATGGTGGCGCACGCCGGTATCAAGCTGAACAAACCGGTACTGCTCTTCTCGTTGGAGATGAGCCATCTCGAGCTCACCCAGCGCCTCCTCTGCTCGGAAGCGCGGGTCGATGCCAACCGCATGCGCACCGGCAAGCTTCTCGAGGCCGACTGGACGAAGATCGGCAATGCCATCAGTCGGATGAGCGAGGCCCCGATCTTCATCGATGACAACCCGAACCTGACGGTGATGGATATCCGCGCCCGCGCCCGCCGGCTCAAGAGCCGTGAAGGGCTGGGTCTGGTGGTTGTCGACTACCTCCAGCTCATGACCGGCCGGCACGGTGCGGAGAACCGTCAGGTCGAGGTCTCGGAGATCAGTCGGGGACTGAAGATCCTCGCCCGCGAGCTCGAGGTGCCGGTGGTGGCCCTCTCCCAGTTGTCCCGCGGGTTGGAGATGCGCCAGGACAAGCGCCCGATGTTGGCCGATCTCCGCGAATCGGGTTCCATCGAGCAGGACTCCGACGTGGTCCTGTTCATCTATCGGGACGAGATCTACAACCCCGATTCGAGCGAGAGCCAGGGGACGGCGGAGATCATCGTGGCCAAGCACCGCAATGGGCCGACCGGACACACCCGCCTGGCCTTCATCGGCCACCATGCCCGATTCGACAACATGGCCCGGGTCTGAGCCCACGAACCGGGTCGGCCCGCGGCCGGGCGTTGCCGACTCAACCGTGTTACCCCTGGGTTCAATTCTGCTGAACGGCTTGTCGCTGCTGAACGGCTTGTCACTGCTGAACCGCTTGTCACTGCTGATGAGCCTGTCGCTCCTGAGGGGTCTACGGCCGTGGGCTGTTCGGTTCCTCAATTCGGCCTGAATATCGGTCGGAGACAATAGCTGTTGCTGCTCCGCGATTCCTCGGCTCCTTCCCTACGTGCTGCGGCCGATATTTCGCCCGAATTGGAAAACGGAACCACCGATGGTGGACGCCGCCGATGACCATCGCCAACCGGGGACAGACGTCGGGCGCCCCGGTGCCTCGGGTCCGTCTCCAACTTCGGTGATGATGTTGCGGTGGCCGAGTTCGTCATCCCACGGATCCCCGCCTCGGCGGGCGCACTGATCAGGGACGAGGCCGGCCTCGTGCTCATCCTCAAGCCCACCTACAAATCGGGGTGGACCATCCCCGGCGGGCAGATGGAAGCGGACGGGGAGTCCCCATGGGAAGGCTGTCGGCGCGAGGTGCTGGAGGAGACCGGGCTCACGGTCACCTCCGGGCACCTGGTGTGCGTCGATTTCCTGCGACCGAAGAGTCGGCGTCCCGGTGGATTGCGATTCCTGTTCGACTGCGGCGTGATCGGCGACGATCAAAAGGATCGGATCGTTCTGCAGGCCGATGAGATCGGGGATCATCGTTGGGTCGGCCGGGACGACGCCGTCCGCTTGCTGAGTGGGCCGGTGGGTCGGAGGATCGGGCGGGTACTGGCGGCCACAGGGACCCTGTATCTCGAAGAAGGCGACCCCGTGCCCGGTGTGACCGGCTGAACCAGACCCCGTGGGACAGGTCATCCATTTCCGGACAGCGAGAGCTGCTCGACAAACCGGTTGAGGTGGTCCCGGCCCAGGTCGGCGACCCGGGTGCAGGCGAACCAGGGCTCCACCGGGATCGAGTCCGACACCGGATGCACTTCGACCACTGACCCGCGCGCCAGCGCGTCGGCACAGGCAAAGGCGGGGAGCAGGCTGATGCCGATCCCATGGGCCACTGCCGCGGCCACCACCCGGAGGTCAGGGGCAACCAGGCGCAGGTCGGCGTGGAAGGACCGACCGAGGACGGAGAGCCAGAAGCGACGGGTCAGGGGCAACTCGGCGCTGAAGGCGACCCAGGGTTTCCCGTCCAGCCACGACCCGAGGTCGATGAGCGATGGGAAGGGCTGGGTGGGCACCAGCGCCGGGGACCCGACCAGCACGAACCGTTTGGCGCCGATGGGCGTCGAGGTCAGCGAGCGCCTGCCCGGGGTGACACTGGTCACGGCCACGTCGAGCTCCCCGTGTTCGAGCAGGTCGAGCACGACCTCATCGGACCCGAACCGGGCGGACAACGCCGGTGCCTCGCTCCCCAGCCGGGGGACGACGCCGTACGAGAAGAACTCCGCGGAGGAGCCGAAGCGAACGGTGGGTGCTTCGGGAGTGGTCGACCCGCCGTCGATCCCGGCCAGGATGGGCTCGAGTCGGTCGAGGGACTCGGCCACCTGGGCGTGCAGCTCGCGACCCCGGCGGGTCGGCTCGACCCCGTGGGGGGTCCGCACGAAGAGGGGCAGGCCGATTCGCCGCTCGAGCGAGGCCAGCTGCTGGCTGGCCGCCGGCTGCGACAGGTTCCGCTGCGAAGCGCCGCCACTGACCGAGCCCGATCGGTAGATGGCCACGAACGTGCGTAACCACTCGGACACGGCCATTCGATAACCTTATAGCTGATCTCCACCAAACTTGTTTGTCAATGGTTGGCAGAAGGCTCATGCTGGGTGGATGACCGACATTCCCTACACCCACGGCCACCACGACAGCGTGTTGCGATCCCATCGCTGGCGCACCGCCGAGAACTCCGCCGGCTACCTGCTGAGCCACCTGCAACCGGGGATGACCCTCCTGGACGTGGGCTGCGGACCCGGGACGATCACCTGCGACCTGGCCCGCCTCGTGGCCCCGGGCCAGGTCATCGGCGTGGATGCTTCTGCGGAGGTCGTCCAGGAGGCCAAGTCGGTCGGGACCGACATCCCCACGCTCAGCTTCCAGCAGGGTGATCTCTTCAACCTGGATTTCGATGACGGGACATTCGACGTGGTCCATGCCCACCAGGTGCTCCAACACGTGGGCGACCCTGTGGCCGCCTTGGGTGAGATGCGACGGGTGTGCCGGCCGGGAGGCATTGTCGCGGCCCGTGACGGGGACTACCCGGCCATGACCTACTTTCCCGAGGACCCGCAGATGATCCGGGCCTTCGAGGCGTACGGGAGCCTCACCCGGCGGAACGGGGCCAACTGGGATGCAGGCAGGAAGCTCTTGCACTGGGCCCTGGGTGTCGGATTCTCGTCAGTGGTCCCCTCCGCATCGACCTGGTGTTTCGCCACCCCCGACGAGCGGGTCTGGTGGGGAGATCTGTGGGCTGATCGCTTCACCCAGTCGTCGCTGGCCGACCAGCTGCTCGACCACGGCATCGCCACCCGGGTAGACCTCTCGCTGTTCGCCGATGCCTATCGCCGGTGGGCGGAGGACCCCGGTGGCTGGTTCGCCATCGTCCACGGCGAGGTCCTCTGCACCGTCTGACCGGGTGGGATCCCACTATCCCACTCCAACCGGGGCGGCATGCCACAGGTCCGCTCCCGGCGCCCCGCAGACGGGCCGACTCAGCGGCCCGACGCGCCGTGGCCGAGGACGGCGTCGACAAAGCGGCCCGGGGCTTCGACCATGGGATAGTGGCCGACCCCCTCCAGCAGGTGGACTCGGATATCCGGCCGGGCCGACCGGAGACGATCGACCATGGCCGGGACGGCGATGGGATCGTCCCGGCCCCACACCACCACGAGTGGGGAGGAGTGACGTTCGATGGCTCCGGTGAACCGCGCCTCGCCGTGTTTGCGCTCTTCGATGTACCGGATCAGCCGCGGGAGCAGCAGGTGTCCGTCGAGGTGGGAGATCATCTCCCACTGGCCGGTGAGCTCATCATCGTCAACGAGGCTCGTCGGGCTGAAGGTGGCCGTGACGCCGGCCATCACCGTTGTCTGATCGGGGGCACCGTCCTCGGGGAGCCGTCGATCGGGGAGCTCGAGAAGGAAGCGCTGTCCGGGGCTGAATTGGGTGAGCCCGAAGTAGATGCTGCCGTTGGTCAGTGTCCTCCCGGCGATCTCGACCGCCCATCGGCCGTCGAGTTGGCGGGCCAGGAGCTCCCCGCCCACCGTGTCGCCGATGTCATGGGTCAGCAACGAGACGTGATCCACGGACAGGGCGTCGAGGAAGGCAACGGCAATATCCGCCTGCAGCCCGAAGCTGTAGGCCCGGTCCGGCTTGTCGGACAGCCCGTAGCCGAGCATGTCGAACAGCAGCACCCGCCGGTCCACCGCCAGCCGGTCCACGACACCGTGGAAATCGAACGACGACGTCGGAAACCCGTGGATGATGAGCAGCGGCGGATGCGACTCGGGCCCGGTGGCCGGTACGTCGACGGTGAAGATCCGCGAGCCGCACAGGGTCAGGAAGTTTCCCCGTGCCCGCCACGACCGGGCCGCCTCGTTCACCCGATCAGTTGTACCCGGAAGAACTCGAGCACCTGGTCGAGGGCGGCACGGGTGGGCGTTCCCGGCCGGTCGTCGAGATCCTCGGTCAGCACCGAGTGGGCCGCCTTCCGGTGGCCGTGCGGGTTGCCGGGCGCCGAGTCCAACTCGACGGCCACGAAGGCGTCGCCGATGAGCTCACGGAGGTGTTCGAAACGCTCGGGGGGGCTGAATTTGTCACCGCTGAAGCGGAGACCGAGCACGCACGTGCCTGCCGCCGCCCGCTCCTGGAGACGGGACGTATCGGCAGGGGAGAGCCCGATGGCGCGCCGGCCGGACTTGCCCAGGGGAAGCGGAAGTGAGGGCTGACTGAGCACCGGGGCCACCACCACGTCGTCCACCATCATGCCCAGCGCAAATCCTCCGGTGAAGCACATGCCCACCGCCCCCACCCCGGGACCGCCACAGCGCGCGTGCTCGGCCGCGGCCAGGGCCCGCAGCCAGCCGATGATCGGGCTCGTCCGCCCCTGCGCCATCACGGTGAACTCGCGGCTGATGCACGCCCGGGTGAAAGAGGAGAGGGCGTACCCGCCGCTCGCCGCCCGGCCGTCGTCGCCGAACAGGTGAGGCATCACCGCGGTGAACCCGGCCTCGGCCACGGTGCGTCCGAACCCGGCGACCGCGGGCGTGATGCCGGGAATCTCGCTCATCACGATGACCGCCGGTCCGGATCCGGACCGGTAGACGGTCCGCTCGTTGCCGTCGGCGGTGAATGAACCCTTTTCGAATCCTGCGAGTGCGTCGGCCACGGATGGACGCTACCCCGGCTGCCCCGGAACGGCCCGCGGGTTCCCGATCTCAGGCCAGGGTCAGGGTGGCGACCACCGGCTGGTGGTCGGATCCGGCAAACCCTCCCGCCCGGGCGTCGAGCACGGACACGGGCGGGGTGACCAGCACGTGGTCGAGCTGGCTGTGGGGCCGGTGGGCGGGCCAGGTCCGGACGGTCACGGCCCGTCGCCAACCCCTGAGATAGGAGTTGACGGGTGGACCCCACAGGTTCATGTCGCCGGCCAGCACCGCCGCACTCGTCGGCGGGGGAAGCAGACCGCGCAGGCGCCGGTACTGGGCGTGCGAGCCGTGGGTGATGTGGGCCATGTGGGTACCGAACACAGCCAGTTCGCCCCCCGCCAACTCCACGTTGCCTCCGATCACGACCCGACGCGCCGCATCACGGCGGAGCTTCTCAAGGGGGATGACCGTGCACCCGTGGACGGGGAGTCGCGTCAGCATGGCCAGCCCCCACGTTCCGGAGGCGAACCCGGCGCCGGTTGCCTCGGGACTCCTCCGCCAGTGCTCCTCGTCGAGTCGGAACGAGCCTCGCCAGGGTCGCACGGGCGGTCCCCACCGGGTGGATGCGGTTGGGCGGGGATCGAACAGGCGGCCGTGGGCCAATCCGACTTCAGCCACCACCGAATAGCCCAACTGGCCGGCGACCCTGTCGGCCGTGCTCGGCCCGCCGTCGTCGGGCTGCCACGACTCCTGCATGATGAGCAGGTCGGCATCGAGCGCCCGGCACTTGTCGACCGCATCGAACGGGCGCCCCCAGCCATCGACGCCGAGATGGATGTTGAAGGTGGCCAACGTCAGTGACGCCGGGCGATGCTCGTCGTTCACCCGCCCGGTGCACAGCAGACGGGATCCATCCGCCCAGTGTGCCATCCGGGTCCGGCGACTGGGGGGCACCGTCGCCTCCCGGCGCGGTGGTGGCGGGCGCCGGTTCCCGAAGTGGGAGCATGGTCGGATGAGGTTCGACACCATGCTGTCCGGCCTCGAGGAGGCCGGTGCGAACGCCCGCCGTCTCGAGGAGCTCGGAGTGGACGGGGCATTCACATTCGAAGGACCCCACGACGTGTTCACCCCGCTCGTCCTGGCTGCGGTCTCGACCACCACCCTCGAGTTGGCCACCAACGTGGCCATCGCCTTCCCCCGCAACCCGGTCCAGCTCGCCCATCAGGCGTACGACCTGCAGCTCCTGTCGAAGGGTCGGTTCACCCTTGGGCTCGGTTCACAGATCCGAGCCCAGGTGGAGAAGCGGTACGGCGCCTCGTTCGACCGTCCCATCGCCCGCATGCGCGAGCTGGTCGCCGCCCTCCGGGCCATCTTCGCCACGTGGGAGTCGGGTGACCGGCTCGACTTCCGGGGCGAGTTCACCTCCCACACCCTGATGCCACCCACGTTCAACCCCGGTCCCAACCCGTTCGGGATGCCGCCCATCGCCATCGGCGGGCTCGGGCCCCAGATGGTGCGACTGGCGGCCGAAGTGGCGGACGGCCTGCTGGTCATGCCCTTCAACACCGCCGAGCACTTCCGGCAGCGCACCCTCCCGGCCATCGGGGAGGGTCTGGCCCGCGGCCGCCGGGCGAGATCGGAGCTGACCGTCACCGGGGAGGTCATCGTGTGCTGTGGCAGCAGCGAGGCCGAGATCGAGGCCGCCCGGTTGGGCGGTCAATGGCTGCTGGCCTTCTACGCCTCGACACCGGCCTACCGGCCGGTGCTGGAAGTGGAGGGGTGGGAGGACCTGCAGCCGGAGCTCAATAAGCTCTCCAAATCGGGCCGCTGGGAGGAGATGCCGCGCATGATCGACGACACCATGCTCAACACGCTCGCCGTGGTGGGGTCACCGAAGGAGGTGGCGGCCCGCATCCACGGAAGGTTCGGTGACCAGGTGGACCGGATGGGCTTCTACACCCCGTACGCCGTCTCCGAAGAGACGCTGGGCCAACTGGTCGACGTGCTGGCCGGAACGGGAGTGACATCGTGAGCGGGCCGACGGAAGGGACGTACGACGAGTTCTCGCTCTTCGAGGAGAACGCCAGCGAGGCGGGACTTCCCTGGTCGGGTCGGCCAACCGTGCGCCGCGAGGCGATCGACGTCGACAACGGCCGGAAGGTGAGCGCCCTGGTCTGGGGATCAGAGCCGGCCAGGATGGTGTTCATCCACGGCGGGGGCCAGAACGCCCATACCTGGGACACGGTGGCCCTGGCCCTGGACGTGCCCCTGGTGGCCGTCGATCTGCCCGGGCACGGGCACTCCGACTGGCCCGGGGACAGCCGCGCGCTCGATCCGGGCGCCATGGCCGAGGACGTGGCCACGGTCGTGGCCCGACTGGCCCCTGACGCGGGCATGGTGGTGGGTATGTCGCTCGGCGGCCTGACCGCCATCGCTCTGGCCGGCCGGCATCCCGGTTCGGTCCGGCGCCTGGCCCTGGTGGACATCACTCCGGGGGTCGATCACGACAAGAGCTCCGACATCGCCGCCTTTCTCGCCGGTCCGGAGACCTTCGCCTCCTTCGACGAGATCCTCGAACGGACCATTCAGTTCAACCCCACCCGATCCGAGTCCTCCCTGCGCCGCGGGGTACTCCACAACGCGGTCCAACGCGAGGACGGAACCTGGACCTGGCGCCACCAACTGGGTCGTCCCACCCGGGCCTCGGGGCTCCACGTGGACTCGCTCGACTTCGATTCGCTCTGGGACGAACTGGAGCAGATCAGGGTGCCCGTGCTGTTGGCCCGGGGCAAGCTCTCCCCGGTGGTCGACGACACCGACGAAGCCGAGTTCCGCCGGCGCCGACCGACCGACCGGGTGGTGACGGTCGACGGCGCCGGCCACAGCATCCAAGGGGACCAGCCGGTCGAGCTGGCCCGTATCCTCAGCGAGTTCTTCGCCGGGACCTGACGGTCAGGCGGCAACCCGACGGCCGTCGGCCGCGCTGTCCGATGATCCCGTCGTCGCCGCGGTTTCAGGGGACAACGCCGCGTCGAGCACCTCACTGATGTCCGAGGCCAGATGGAAGGTCATCTCCTGGCGCACGGCATCGGGGACGTCCTCGAGGTCGGGTCCGTTGCGTATGGGAAGCACGACATCGGTCAACCCGGCCCGGTGGGCGGCGAGCACCTTCTGGCGAACGCCGCCGATGGGCAGGACCCGGCCCTGGAGCGTGACCTCACCGGTCATGCCCAGCACCGATCTGACCGGGACGTCGCGGAGCAGGCTCACCAACGCGGTGGTCATGGTGACACCGGCGGACGGCCCGTCCTTCGGAATGGCCCCGGCGGGGACGTGCACATGGAACCGTTTCCCGGCGAAGACCGTCGGGTCGATGCCCAACTCCGGCGCGTGCGACCGCACATAGGACAGGGCGATCTCCGCCGACTCCTTCATGACGTCCCCCAGCTGCCCGGTGAGGGTCAGTCCTTCCGGCCCGTCCATCATGGTGGCCTCGACGTAGAGCACGTCACCACCGGTGCCGGTGACAGCCAAGCCGGTGGCCACCCCCGGGACCGCGGTCCGGTCGGCCGCTTCGAAGAAGAAGCGCGGACGCCCGAGCCACTCGCGGACATCGTCGGCGTCGACCGTCAAGGGCGACTCGGTGCCGTCGGCGGCAATGCGGGCCGCGACCTTGCGCAGCAGCCGGCCGAGCTCGCGTTCGAGCGAGCGGACACCGGCTTCACGGGTGTAGTCACCCACGATGGCCCGAAGGGCGCCATCGGTGATCACGACCTCCTCCGCGCCGAGCGCGGCCCGCTCGAGCTGGCGCCCGACCAGGTGGTGGCGGGCGATCGCCACCTTCTCATCCTCGGTGTAGCCGTCGAGACGGATGACCTCCATCCGGTCGAGCAGGGCTCCGGGGATGGTGTCGACCATGTTGGCGGTGGCGATGAACAGGACCTTGGACAGATCCAGCTCGACCTCGAGGTAGTGGTCGCGGAACGTGTGGTTCTGAGCGGGATCCAGCACCTCGAGCAGGGCCGAGGACGGGTCTCCCCGGTAGTCGGCGCCGAGCTTGTCCACCTCGTCGAGGACGATCACCGGGTTCATCGTCCCGGCCTCGCGCAGGGCGCGCACCAGCCGTCCGGGCTGGGCGCCCACGTAGGTCCGTCGGTGACCCCTGATTTCGGCCTCGTCGCGCACACCACCCAGTGCCACCCGGACGAAGGACCGTCCGAGAGCCCTGGCCACCGACTCCCCCAAGGACGTCTTGCCCACGCCCGGGGGACCGACCAGGGCCAGGATGGCGCCCGCCCCCCGTCCACCGACCGGAGCCAGGCCGCGCTCGGCCTGGAGCTTGCGCACGGCCAGATGCTCGAGGATGCGGTCCTTCACGTCACGCAGTCCGTCGTGGTCCTCATCGAGGATGCGCGACGCCTCGACCACGTCGAGCCGATCGTCGGACTCCTCGCCCCATGGAAGCTCGAGGACGGTGTCCAGCCAGGTCCGGATCCAGCCGTGCTCCGGGTTCTGCTCGCTCATCCGCTCCAGCTTGTCGATCTCGCGGTCGACGGCTTTCCGCACGCCTTCGGGCAGGTCTGCACCCTCTACCCGGCCCCGGTAGTCGTCGGGCGCGCTCTCGTCGTCGCCGCCGAGCTGCCCCAGCTCTTTCCGGATGGACTCGAGCTGGCGCCGCAACAGGAACTCACGCTGGGTCTTTTCCATGCCCTCTTCGACATCGGTCTTGATCCGCTCGCGCAGGGTCAGATCGGCCAGCACCTCGCGAGCCCAGGCGATCACCATGCGCAACCGCTGCTCGACGTCGATGGTCTCGAGCACCTCGACCTTCTGGGCCAGGGACAGGTCGGGCGAATACCCGGACATGTCGGCCATCCGGCCCGGATCGGTCACGTCGGCCAGTCGTTCGGCCAGCCGGCCCGCACCCCTGCCCAACAGGATGTTCTCAACCACGGCGCGGTACTCGCGGGCCAGCTCCGTGGCCTCATCGGTGACCGGGGGCTCCGGGATGTGTTCGACCTCGACCCAGAGGGCCTGTCCGGTGCCGGGCACGGCCGTGCCCAGCCGGGCCCGATCGATGCCCCGCACGGCCACCGCCGGCATCCCACCGGGCAGCTCACCTGTCTCCATGACCTCGGCCACCACCCCGACCGTGGCGTACCGGCCGTCGATGAAGGGGACGATGACGAAATGGCCCCCGGCCGCTTCCGCGGCTTCGGCCGCCGCCTTGGCCTCGTCCGACTCGAGGGCCATGGTGAAGACCATGCCCGGGAGCACCACCCCCGATGTCAGGGGCAGCAGTGGCAGGTTTTCAGTCAATTCATCCATCGTTCCTCCGAATGTCAACGGCAATAACTCGTTGCGTGGTCAACAAATAAGACGAACGTGTATTCCCCTTTCCACCCCTGGGCCCGGTGACCTGGGTGTCAGGACCGGCCGTCCCCAAACCCGGTACCGACCGGAAACACGCCGGCAATCTGGAGGAAATGCAGGTAGGGCACCATATCGGGATGGACCAGGCCCGCGACCAGCCCCAGGAGGGCCATGTGATCGTCTGTGGCCTCCAGGGTGTGGGTCTGCGAATGGTGGAACAGCTCCATCAGGCCGGGGTGGACGTGGTGGTGGTCGACGACGAGCCTGAGCAGCGGCTGGTGCGGGTGGTCGAGGCCTGGGACATCCCCTACATCGTGGGCAGCCCCCGCTTCATCGGCGTGCTCGAGAAGGCGGGATTGTCGACCGCCCGCGCCGTCGTCTGCGCCGAGCGCACCGAGGTCCAGACGCTGGAGACCGCCCTCCTCATCAGCGAGCTCCGCCCCGAGATACGGGTGGTCGTGCAGCTGGCCAACGCCGCGGTGGGAGCGGCTGTCTCCCAGGTCACCGGGCCCGGCACCGTGCTCGACGTGGCCGCCCTGGCCGCACCCTCCATCGTCGAGGCCTGTCTGGGCAGCGATTCGTTCCAGATCGAGCTGGCCGGGACCAGGTTCGAAACGGCCGAGGTCGAGGTGGAACGGTATGCGTCACTGCGGGCGCTGTTCGGGGCCCTGGCCCCGGTGGCCGTGGTGGCCGCCGACGAATCGGCCACCGTGGCCTGCCCGGGCCGCGATCACATGGTGTCGATCGGGGACAGGGTCACCGTGCTCGGTACCCCCGAGGAGCTCGGCGAAGCCGGGGTGGCCGTGGCGGCCGATGACGGCCTGGGTCTCAGGTCCGGGACCTCGACCGGACCCGGGCTGGTGCGCCGCGTGGTGGGCGTGGTGGGTTCGGACGCCAACCGGATTCTGCGGGTGGCCGTGGTCGCCGCCCTGGTGCTCGTGGTGGTCTCGGTGGTGATCCTCCGGCTGGGCTACCGGGGTCCGCACGGCGCTCACCTGAGTGTGCTGTCCGCCCTGTACTTCACAGTCGAGACCATCTCCACGGTGGGTTTCGGGGACTACAGCTTCTCGGGCCAGTCGACCGGGATCCTCGTGTTCGGGGTCTTCCTGATCGTGATGGGGGCCACCATGCTCACAACCATCTTCGCCCTCATCACCAACCTCTTGGTGTCGTGGCGGATCGAACAGTCCCTGGGGCGCCAGAACCTGGTGGGCATGCAGGGCCACGTCGTGGTGATCGGGCTCGGCTCGGTGGGCATCCGCGTCCTCGAAGGCCTGCAGGCCAAGGGGCGGGACGTGGTGGTGGTCGAGCGCAACGAGAACAACCGGTTCCTGAACCAGGCGCGGGCCCGCGGGGTTCCGGTGCTCATCGCCGACTCCACCCAACGCCAGACCCTCGAGGACGCCAACGTGCACGAGGCGGCGGCCGTGGCCGTCCTGACCAGCGACGACCTCACCAACATCGAGACGGGGCTGGCCGTCCGCGACTACCTGGGCGAGAGGTGGGTCAGCGTCCCGGTGGTGCTCCGGGTCTTCGACCGCGACCTCGGCCACACCGTCGAGCACCACTTCGACTTCCGCCACGTGCGCTCGACGTCGGCCCTGGCCGCCCCCCGTTTCGTGGGTGCCGCCCTCGGCCTCGACATCCTCGGTTCGTTCACCGTGGGCGGGCAGCCCTTTCTGGTCGGGCGGCTGACCGTGGCC
Organism: uncultured Acidimicrobiales bacterium; assembly: GCA_963713625.1. Taxonomy (GTDB): domain Bacteria; phylum Actinomycetota; class Acidimicrobiia; order Acidimicrobiales; family RAAP-2; genus Bog-756. The sequence goes on from CAVQMN010000004.1 coordinate 916,982, forward strand.
CCGGGGCGCGGCCTCGACGGGCTGGCCATGCAGGACCTGCCCGCCCAGACCCGGGTGATCGCGCTGAGCCGGGCCGCCGACGGGGGCCGACTCGAGCACCCGCCCCGGCGGGGCACCCGCTTCGCTCCGGGCGACCAGGCCTACCTGCTGGGTCCCTACGAAGAGCTCCTGCGGGTCCTTCGCCACCAGCACGAGGGTGATGTCGGGACCGGGGTGTAACGGAATGAGTTCATCGCAAGAGCACCTGATGTTTGTGCTGCGTTCACTGGAGGTTCGCCGGACGTTCATCTGCGCTGAGTACGGTCCAAGCGGGGTGCTTCTTGCACCTCTTTATTTTGCGGCCGGAACGACTGGCCGCAGGACGCCGACACGGAGGTTCCGACACCAGTGGACTCAGTCATGACCCCCAGCACACAGACGGGCACCCGCCGCAAGGCCATCCAACTCCTGGCCGTGGGCCTGGTGGCCGCAGGCACACTGCTGGCGGCCTGCAGCTCATCGTCCACGCCCACCACCACCACGGTGCCCCCGGGAGGCAAGCTGAGCTCCAGCAACGCCGCCTTCATCGCCGCCGACCTCACCGCCCCGGCCGGTTCGTTGACCGCGGCCGGGTCGACCTTCGTCCAGCCCTTCTTCACCAAGGCCTTCTACACCTATACCGGCCTGAACCACGGCCTGCAGGTCAACTACTCGGGTGTGGGCAGCGGCGACGGCATCTCCGACTTCCAGGCCGGGACGGTCGACTTCGCCGCCTCCGACGTGCCCATGTCGTCCTCCGACCTGGCCAAGATGCCGGCCTCGTCGGGCCCGGTGATCCAGATCCCGGACATTCTCGGTGGTGTGAGCATCTCCTACAACCTCCCGGGCGTGACCAAGCGGCTCCGGCTGGACGCCCCCACGCTGGCGGGGATCTTCGACGGTTCCATCAAGACCTGGAACGCGTCGCAGATCAAGGCGCTCAACCCCGGAGTGACCCTGCCTTCGAACAGCATCGTGCCCGAGGTGCGGGCCGACAGCTCGGGCACCACCTACATCTACACGGACTATCTGGCCACGGCCGCCCCGACGGTGTGGAAGCTCGGGACCAGCAAGACCATCGCCTGGCCGTCGGTGGCCATCCAGACGCCGAAGAACTCGGGGGTGGCGTCGAGCATCAAGTCGACCCCGTACTCGATCGGCTACATCGAGCTGGCCTACGCCATCCAGAACAACTTCACGTTCGCGGCCATCAAGAACGCGGCCGGAGCCTTCGTGGTGCCCTCGGGGGCCACGGTGGCCGCCGACGCCGATCAGAAGCTCGCCGTCACCTCGACCGACTTCTCCATCGTCAATGAGCCGGGGGCGACCAGCTACCCGATCGCCGGCTACAGCTGGGCCATCCTGCTCCAGCACCAGAAGAGCACGACGACCGGCACCCAGGTGGTCAAAGTCCTCGACTGGACCACCCATACCGGTGGCGGCCAGGATCAGGCGGCCGGGCTCGGCTACGTCCCGCTCCCGCCCGGTCTCCAGAACTCGAACCGGACGGCGCTACTGACCGTGACAGGCCCGAGTGGGCAGACACTGCTGACCAAGTGAACCCCCGGGTCCCGGACCCACTGCCGTGAGGGGCTGACCGAACACCGTGACCACCGTCGACACTGCGACACCAGAGGTCCAAAAGGCCGGGCGTCGTTACTCGCTGCCCAACGGGCCCTATCGCGGACTGCTGATCGCCGCTGCCGCGGTGTTCGTGGCCCTGGTCGGGTGGTACCTGGTGTCGATCATCGTCCAGTCCAAGCCGGCCTTCTCCACGCTCGGATTCTCCTGGATCTTCGAGAAGGTCTGGAACCCGAACCGGAACAAGTACGGACTGCTCCCCTTCATCCTGGGGACGTTCGAGACCACGGCCATCGCCCTGGTCCTGGCCGTGCCCATCGGCCTGGGCACCGCCATCGCCCTGGCCCACCTCGTCCCCGACCGGATGCGACCGCCGCTGTCCACCGCGGTGGAGCTGCTGGCCGCGGTGCCCAGCGTGGTCTACGGGCTGTGGGGACTGATCGTGCTGGCCCCGGTGTTCCGGAGCACGGTCGAGCCGTTCCTCACCTCGGTGCTCGGATGGACCGGGCTGTTCAACGGCCCCAATGACGGGGTCGGGGTCCTCCTGGCCGGGGTCATCCTGTTCGTGATGGTGCTGCCGACCATGGTGGCCATCTCCCGCGACGTACTGGTGGTCGTGCCCAAGGAGCAGGTGGAAGGAGCACTGGCCCTGGGCGCCACCCGTTGGCAGGTGCTGCGCAAGGTGGTCGTCCCCGGCGCCCGCACCGGCATCCTCGGCGGATTCACCCTGGCCATGGGCCGGGCGCTGGGCGAGACGGTGGCCGTGGCCCTGGTCATCGGCAACTCGCCGTACATCGCCCACTCGATCAAGGCACCGGCGGCCACCCTGGCCTCGCTCATCGTGAACAACTTCGGCGAGGCCACCGGAACCGAGCTGTCGGCCCTGTTCGGCGCGGCGTTGGTCCTGCTGGTCATCGGGATCACGGTCAATGCGCTGGCGCGGTGGTTGGTCCGGTCGTCGGCCCGGGCCGCCACTCCGGCCACGGCGGTGGTGGCCTGATGGCGTCGACCCTCGCCTTCGACGCTCCGCTCGACCCGATGCTCCAGCGCCGTCAGGAGATCCAGGCGGTGGCGGCGGCCAGTCTGCGCCGGCGGCGGAACTATTCGAGGATCGCCGTCGGCGTGTGCTGGCTGTTCCTGGGCATCGCCATCGTCCCGCTGGTGGCCGTGGTCGCTTACGTGGTGATCAAAGGCCTTCCCGCCTGGAACGTGGATTTCTTCACCCACGCCACCACACCGGAGGGAATACCCGGCGGCGGCGTGGCCAACGCCATCGTGGGCACCGCCTTGATCGGACTCATCGCCACGGCGGTCACCGTGCCCCTCGGGCTCACCTGCGGACTGTTCCTGGCCTCATCGGAGGGCAGGATCGCCTCGGCCGTGCGCTTCACGGCCGATGTCATGACCGGGGTCCCTTCCATCACCATCGGCATCTTCGGCTACATCGCCATCGTCAAGAACTTCGGCTTCAGCGGACTGGCCGGCGCCTTCGCGGTCGGGATCGTGATGCTGCCGGTGATCATCCGGGCCGGTGAGACGGCCTACCGGGGGGTGCCCCACAGCCTCAACGAGGCCGCCCTGGCCCTCGGGGCCCGTAACTCCACCATCGCCAGGCGGGTGGTGGTCCCCTCAGCCATGCCCGGGGTGATCACCGGGGTGCTGCTGGCCGTGGCCCGCGGCCTGGGTGAGACCGCGCCCCTGTTGCTGACCATCTTCGGAAACCAGTACATGCAGTGGAACCCGACCAAAGCGATCGACGCCCTGCCCCTGGTGATCTTCTACAACAGCAGCCAGCCCTACGCCGATCTGGTCCAGGTCGCCTGGGGGGCCGCGCTGCTGCTGATGGTGGTGGTTCTGCTGCTCAGTATCGGCAGCCGGGTCACCGCCGCATTCCTACGGAGGGAGAAACGATGATCGATCCTGTCCCCCCGGCCTCGGCGACCGTGGAAGAGGGTGTGACGGTGAACACCGGCGAAGTGCTGATCGAGGAACCGGTGGGCGATCCGGTCATGCGGCTGCGGGATGTGGCCGTCACCTTCTCGGGACGCACCGCGGTCAGGGGTGTCTCCTTCGATGTCCACCCCGGTGAGATCACCGCCCTCATCGGCCCGTCCGGGTCCGGCAAGACGACGCTGCTCCGCGCCCTCAACCGGATGCAGGATACGGTCCGGGCCGCATCGGTCACCGGCAGTATCCGGCTCGGCGATCTCGACGTCTATGCCCCGTCCACCGACGCCACCCTGCTCCGCACGCGGGTGGGCATGGTCTTCCAGCGGCCCAATCCCTTCCCCACCATGAGCATCTACGAGAACGCCGTGGCCGGGCTCAGGTTCAACGGGGTGCGCAAGAAGTCGCTCCTCGACGAGGCGGCGGAGTCGGCCCTCATCGCCGCCGCCCTGTGGGACAGCGTGCGGGATCGGCTGAAGACCCACGCCAGCACCCTCTCGGGTGGCGAGCAGCAGCGTCTGTGCATCGCCCGGGCCCTGGCCGTCGAGCCCGAGGTGCTGCTGATGGACGAGCCCACGTCGGCGCTCGACCCCATCGCCACCAAGCGGATCGAGGAACTGGTCGGGGAGCTCAAGCACCGGGTGACCATCGTCATCGTCACCCACAACATGCAACAGGCCATGCGGGTCTCCGACCGCTGTGCTTTCCTGCTGATGGGCGAGGACAAAGCCGGCGAGCTCGTCGAGTTCGGTCCGACCGCCAAGCTGTTCAGCGAACCCACCGACCCCCGGACCCTCGACTACGTGAACGGGCGGTTCGGCTGAGCCGATCGTGATCAGACGCTGACCGGCAGGGCGCGGTCGGGACGCTCCGACGGACCGGTCCCGTCGGGTGGCCGGGACGGGGGCGCGGGTCGGGCGCCGTCGGGGTCGATGCGAAAGCCCACGCCCCGCACCGTGACGATGAAGTGGGGCTGGGCGGGATCCGGTTCGAGCTTGGCCCGCAATCGGTGGATGTGGGTGTCGAGGGTGCGACTGTCCGAGAGGTAGCGATCGGGCCACAAGAGGTCGATGAGCTCGGCCCGCGTACGGACCCGGCGGGCGGGGGAGAGCAGCACGGCCAACAGATCGAATTCGCGCCGTGACAGATGGGTCTGATGCCCGTCGACGGTCACCTCGCGGCGCACGAAGTCGACGGTCACCGCTCCGAACGCGGCGTTGGGGCGCACCTCGTCCGGCACCGGTCGGCCACCGTCGGAACCCTCGACGGCGGGAGGGGCGGCCTCCGTGAACGGCGTGGCCTGGGGGGAGACCCGACGCAGGATGGCCTGGATCCGGGCCACCAGCTCCCGCAGGTGGAACGGCTTGGTCACGTAGTCCGATGCTCCCAGCTCGAGGCCGAGGACCACGTCGAGCTCGGTGTCAACGGCACTGACCATGACGATGGGCACCGTGGACATGGCCCGCATCCGGCGGCAGACCTCCATCCCGTGCATTCCGGGGAGGAGCATGTCGAGGAGCACGATGTCCGGTGGTCGGTCGGCGAACAGCCGCAGACCTTCCGAGCCGTCGGGGGCGACGTCCACGTCGAAGCCTTCGAGGCTGAGCCCGGACGAGAGGGCCGCACGGTAGGACTCCTCGTCCTCGACCACCAGGACCCTGATGTTCTCTCCGACGGCAACCATGACAGCGGCGACCTCCCCGCGGATGACCCTAGAGAAGCCAGGTGAACGGGAAACGGCCCCTTGGCTACCTGGGGGTGATCGTTCCGTGAACGTTGTGGGTCGGACGGGCGTCTCCCCTGGTGGAGGCGCAGAACGCCTGGATCGGCGGGCCGATCCCCGTGCATCTGCCGCTTCAAACGGTAGGGGTCCACCCGCACACCAATCGTCGACCAGTGGGGGAGGCAGTGGTGGGCGTGGCGTCGGGCAGACCCCTACGGCTTGAAGCGGTAGCCGATTCCCCGCACGGTCATCACGTGCTGCGGATCGGCCGGATTGGCCTCGACCTTCTTGCGCAACCGCTTGACGTGCGTATCCAGCGTGCGGCTGTCCCCCATCTTGCGGTCGCGCCAGATCCTCTCCATGCATTTCTGGCGGGTGACCACATGGCCGGATTCAGAGACCAGCAGGGCCAGGAGGTCGAACTCCTTTCGCGACAGCTCGACGGGCTCACCCCGGACCACCGCCTCCCGCAGCGCCATATCGATGCACACCGGACCCAGGGTGAAGACACCGTCGGTGTGGCCGGAGACCACCCCGGCTGCCGGCTGCCGGCCGATCCTGCGCAGGACGGCCCGGATCCTCGCCGTCAGCTCGCGGGGACGCGGGGGTTTGGTGATGTGGTCCGCCGCTCCGGCCTCGAGGGCCAGGACGGCATCGAGCTCATCGTCGCGCGAGGTGATCATGATGACCGGGACGGCGGAGATGGTGGCGATGCGACGGAACACCGACAGTCCCTGCGAATCGGCCAGTTGCATATCCAAGAGGACCAGCGAAGGTGTCGCCGAGGCCACCAGGGCGACCCCCTCGTCGCCGCCGGCCGCGGTGACCACGTCGAACCCTTCCACCGAGAGGGTGGCGGCCAGTGAGTCCCGTGACTGGGTGTCGTCATCGATGATCAGCACCGTCGGGTGGCCGAGGGGTGGGAGCACGGGGTCGTCGACTTCGCGGAACGCCAAGGTCATCGCTGACCGGTGGCCTTCCGGAGCAGCGTGCCCACTCGCACGCAGGCGGCCGGGCGGTCCCTGCGTGTGGACACCCTGCGTTGGGAGTGCCTCATCGGAAGTGCTTCCGTTGTTGCCGTGAGAGGCAGTGGAGGCCAGGCCTCCGGACGCAGCCATCCCGACGGCGCCGCCCCGCCCTCGTCGACCGAGTGACGGGAGGGGCGCACGCATGCGGTGTCGTGGTTCGCTGCCATCTCTTCCCACCCTAAGAAGGCGAGGTGAACGTGATGCAATCTCCGTGTCACTGAAAGATGAATGGTGGGTAATCTTCTCCTGCAGCCGCGGTCGCCTGCACTGCTCCGGCGGTGTCGGGTCCCGGCCCGCGGCCCCGGCCACGATGGGACACGGTCGATGAGAATGAACTCACAACGGGACACGGTGGGTGACCATGAGGACAAGGGTGAGCGAGAAGACATGAGCGATACGGGCATGGACAGGGTCGTGGACGTTCCGGCCACCGACGAATGGCGGAAGCTCTCCGACCGCTTCGAAGCGCTGCGCACCCGCCACCTGCGGGAACTGTTCGCCGACGATCCGGACCGTGGCACGCGGATGACCGTGTCGGCGGCCGACCTCTACCTCGACTACTCCAAGCACCGGGTGGACGGCGAGACGATGACGGCGCTGATGGACGTGGCACGCCGGGCCGGCGTGGCGGAGCGCCGTGACGCCATGTTCGCCGGCCGGCACATCAACACCACCGAGGACAGGGCCGTCCTCCACGTCGCCCTGCGAATGCCGAAGACGGCGCGGCTCGAGGTCGACGGACAGGATGTGATCGGCGACGTGCACCGGGTGCTCGACCGGATGGGCTCGGTGGCCGATTCGATCCGCTCGGGCGAATGGACCGGCCATACCGGGAAGCGGATCGCCGCGGTGGTCAACATCGGGATCGGGGGTTCCGATCTGGGTCCGGCCATGGCCCACGAGGCACTGCTCGACTACGCCACACCGGACATCGAATGCCGGTTCGTGTCCAACATCGATCCGGTGGACCTCTACAACAAGACGCACGACCTCGATCCGGCCGAGACGCTGTTCGTCATCTGCTCGAAGACATTCACCACGCTGGAGACCTTGACCAACGCGGCCGCGGCGCGCCAGTGGGTGCTCGACGGCCTGGGCAGCGGGGACGAGGCCGTGGCCCGCCACTTCGTGGCCGTGTCCACCAACACCGAGGGGGTGAAGGAGTTCGGTATCGACCCGGCCAATATGTTCGGCTTCTGGGACTGGGTCGGCGGCCGCTACTCATACGACTCGGCCATCGGCTTCTCGCTCATGGTGGCCATCGGCCCCGCGGCGTTCGCCGACATGCTGGCCGGCTTCCACGCCATCGACGAGCACTTCGTCACTGCACCATTCGAAGCCAATATGCCGGTCATCCAGGGCATGCTCAATGTCTGGTACAACAACTTCTTCGGCTCCGAGACCCATGCGGTGCTCCCCTACAGCCAGCGGCTGGCCCGGTTTCCGGCCTATCTGCAACAGCTGACCATGGAGTCGAACGGAAAGTCGGTGCGGCTCGACGGGTCGCCGGTGTGGGGCCAGACCGGCGAGATCTTCTGGGGCGAGCCGGGGACCAACGGCCAGCACGCCTTCTACCAACTCATCCATCAGGGCACCAAGCTCATCCCCGCCGATTTCATCGCCTTCGGCCGGTCCACCCACGAGGCGGGGAACCAACACGATCTCCTGATGTCGAACTGCTTCGCCCAGGCCCAGGTGTTGGCCTTCGGGCGCACGGCCGAAGAGGTGGCGGCCGAAGGGACTCCAACGGCGTTGGTCCCTCACAAGGTGATGCCGGGGAACCACCCGAGTTCGACCATCATGGCGCCCGAACTCACTCCTTCGGTGCTGGGTCAGCTGGTCGCCCTCTACGAGCACACCGTGTTCACCGAGGGCGCGGTGTGGGGCATCGACTCGTTCGACCAGTGGGGGGTGGAACTGGGGAAGGTGATGGCCAAGCAGTTGGCCCCGGCCTTGAGCGACGCCCGCACACCCGACCTGAGCGGCCAGGACAGCTCCACCGCCGCGTTGGTCCTCCGGTATCGCGGTTTCCGGGGCCATCCAGGCTGACCCACGCGACAGGCCCGACCCGGATCAAGTCGCCGGTCAGCCCGGTCCGCCCGGTCAGCCCGCGGAGGGCTGCTCACCCTGAGGCCAGGGCCCTCCACAGCGACCGGTAGTTGGGATAGGTGATGCCGTCGGTGATGTAGCCAGCCCGCTCCAGCTCGGCGTGGAACGCCGGGAGATTGCGGAACGGGATTCCCATGTCCACGTGGTGGGCCAGGTGCCATCCCGTGTTGTAGGGGACGAACCAGAACCGGGCCAGCCAACCCTGCTTCACATTGTGGGTGGTCACACGCCGGTCGGATCCGGCCTCGAGGCCGCCGTGCTCGGCGATGGCCCGCAGGCGGTTGATGACCCGCCACTGGGTCATCCACGGCAGCCACCACAGCAGCGGGTAGATCCACCACCGTCCGGTTGCCGCCCACATCACGAGCCAGAGCGCAGCCTGCACGCCCAGGATCGACGCCGCCACCGGCCGGGTGGCCTTGGTCTTCAGGGCTTTGAACAAGGGCTTGAAGTTCTTCCACCCGGAGATGCCCACGGCGTCGCGGAGAAGGCGGCGGGCCATCGTGCGCCGGTCGCAGCGGTAGCCGCCGTAGAAGGCGATATCCGGCTCACGCGGCCCGAACTCCTCTTTGTGGTGGGCGAAGTGACCCCGCCGGTAGATCGAGATGGGTGTCCACGTCGGGTAGGCGATGAGCCAGGTGCCCACCCAGTCGTTGGCCCGCTTGTTGGTGAACAGCAGCTTGTGGGCCGCTTCGTGCATGAGGATGGCGAAGCGGGCGTACATGGGGCCCATCAGGATGAAGGCGGCCAGGTAGGCCAGCGGGTTGCCGATCCACACCGCCCCCCCGATCAGGATGGTGACCCCGGCCCAGACCGAGGCCACGGTGACGGCGTTGCGCAGGTTGGGGATCCGCCGGAGGCTCTGGCGGAGCTCGGGACGGGCCATGCCGTTGTCCATCAGCCGCTCGGTGGGGAAGACCGAGGGCCGGGTGGTGGCATCAGGCACCATGGTGACGGTCACGTGTGTCATATTACTTATATCGACCAAGTGACGCAAGATAGTAATAGTCCGCTGACGGCGCGGTCGGTCCTGGCCAGCGCCCTGCTGGGTGAAGATCCGCCTGAGCTCCCGGTGGCCCATCTGGTCCAGCTGGCCCGGCTCTTCGGGATCAGTGACAACCGCGCCCGGGTGGCACTCAGCCGGATGGTTGCCGCCGGTGAGGCCACCACGGACGGAAACGGACGGTACCGGCTGGCCGGCCACCTGCTCGATCGCCTCGGGCGCCAGACCGGCAGCCGGCGGGGCGAGACCCGTCCGTGGGCGGGGGCGTGGCGCCTCGTCGTCGTGACCACCGCGGCCGGGTCGGCCCGGGCACCGGATCAACGGGTGGCCCGTCGCCGGCGGCTGGCCCTGGCCCGGCTGGCCGAGCAGCGGGAAGGGGTGTGGCTGCGGCCCGACAACATCGACCTCGTCCCCGACCCGGGCGAGGACCCCCACCTCACCATGTTCACCGCCACCCCCGACGGGGATCCGGTGGTGTTGGCCTCCGGCCTCTGGGACCTCGAGGGGTGGGGCCGCCGGGCCCGGGTTCTCCTCGGGCAGCTGGCCCGGCTCCCGCCCACCGGTCCCGCCGATCTGGCCCCGGGCTTCGAACTGTCCGCAGCCGTGCTCCGCCACCTGCAGGCCGACCCGCTCCTCCCCGTCGAGCTCCTGCCCGTCGACTGGCCCGGTCCGGGGTTGCGCCGGGCTTACGAAGGCTGGGATCGGCGGTACCGGGAGGTGCTGACCACCTGGGCTCGCTCGTCGTGACCGCGGCTTCGGTGCGGTGCCGTCGCCGGATTTATGATCGACCGGCCGGGGCCGCCACCCCGTTGTCAGCTGTCCGGCCGGATCCGGTCGCACGCTCGCCCAGACCGAGGAGACCCGATGCCCCAACCGACGACGCCCTCACCCGATGCCGCCAGCCCGTTCGCGGGCAGGGTGGCCGTGATCACCGGAGGGGCACGAGGTCAGGGCCGGAGCCACGCGGTGGAGTTCGCCCGCCTGGGCGCCGACATCGCCATCTGCGACCTGGCCCACGACCTGGGCAGCGTGGGGTATCCGCTGGGCACCCCGGAGGATCTGGCCGAAACGGCGCGCCTGGTCGAGGGGCAGGGGCGGCGTTGCCTGTCCACCGTGGCCGACGTCAGGGAGCTCGGGGCGATGGTCTCCTTCATCGACGAGGCTCATGACGTCCTCGGCTCGGTGGACATCCTGGTGGCCAACGCCGGTGTCTCCTCCCTGGGCTCGATCTGCACGATGGACGCCACCGAGTGGAGCGAAACCCTGGACACCAATCTGACCGGGGTGTTCAACGCCATGCGAGCCGCCGCGCCGCACATGCGCCGGCAGCGGTGGGGGAGGATCGTGGCCATCTCCTCGATGATGGGCCGGTCGTCCAACCCGGGCATTGCCGCCTATGTCGCCTCCAAGTGGGGAGTGATCGGCCTGTGCAAGTCGGTGGCGTTCGAGCTGGCCGCCTTCGGGGTCACGGTCAACGCGGTGGCCCCGGGCAACGTCTCGACCCCGATGATCCACAACGACACCCTCTACGGCCTGATGCGCCCCGATCTCGACCATCCCACCCGAGACGATGTGGCGCCGGGCATGGCCGCGTTGCACGTGCAACCGGTGCCCTGGCTCGAGCCCGAGGAGATCACGGCCGCGGTGGTCTTCCTGGCCTCCGAGTCGGCCCGCCACATCACCGGCTCGGTCATCGACGTGGACGCAGGAGCGTCGGCCCGTTTCACCGGGTGAACGCCCGGGCCCTCACTGCCGGGACATGGCCGCCCGCTGCTCGGCTTCGGCCTGGGCGTCCGCATCCCCGGAGGCCTGGCGGACCAGGGTGACATCGAGCCGGACCAGCTGCCCCTCGAAGGGAAAGTGGTCGCGGTAGCGCTCACTCACCGGTGATCCGTGGTCGTAGCCGATGCTCGGTCCGACGCTCGAGATCATGGTCATGACGAACGGGACGTCCATGGTTCCGCTGGCTTCACCGTCGACGAGCAACGTCGCCTGCCCGCCCTTCCCGGTCCGCCGGAACTGTACGCCGACCACCGACGGACCCACCGGGACCGCTCGCTCCGACTCGACCAGGTGATGGTCGCCGAAGCAGTTGTAGTCGAGGACCAGCCGGCCGTCCTGGATGAACAGGCTGACCCCGGAGTTCTCGGTGCCGGTGGCGTAGAGCACGCCGCCGGCCTCCTCGGGCCGCTCGATGACGGCTGCCATGTCCCAGCCCCGCCCCCCGAGCGACGGGGCCACCTGTCCGGGCAGCGGCGACATGGGCGGAAAGTAGGAGTACCTGCGGTCGGTGGGATGGGGCGACCCGTCGCGGTAGCGGGTGAGGAACAGCTCGATGGTCCGGTCATCGAGGGGCAGCACCCCCTGGGCTTCGGCCTCCGCCCACCACAGTTCGACCATCTCGGCCACCTTGTCGGGCATCGAGGCGGCCAGGTTGTTGCACTCGGACCGGTCCTCGGCCAGGTGGTAGAGCTCCCAGTCGTCATCTTCGAAGGGCACGCCCGGTTGGTGCCGGGTCACCGCCTTCCATCCGTCGGCGTAGATGGCCCGGTGGCCCATCATCTCGAAGTACTGGACCAGCTTGGCCGTGGGCTGGTCGGGGGCCTCGAACGAGTAGCGCATGGACACTCCCGAGATGGGGAGCTGCTCGAGCCCGCGGTATACGGAGGGTGGCTCGACCCCGACGGTCTCGTAGATGGTGGGGGCGATGTCGTTGACATGGTGGAACTGGTCACGGAGATCACCTCGGGCGGTGACGCCGTTCGGCCAGTGCACGATGAGCGGGACGTGGACCCCGCCTTCATGGGTGTTCTGCTTGTACCACTTGAACGGCGTGTTGCCGGCCTGGGCCCATCCCCACGGGTAGTTCGAATGGCTGTGAGGTCCGCCGATGTCGTCGACCCGGGCCACCGCCTCGTCGGGGGTCTCGACCATGAAGTTGAAGTACTTCATCTCGTGCATGACGCCGAACGGGCCGCCCTCCTGGCTGGCACCGTTGTCGGACAGCAGGATGATGAGCGTGTTGTCGAGCCGGTCCAGCTGCTCCAGGCCGTCGACCAGACGACCGATCTGGTCGTCGGTGTGCTCGAGGAACGCGGCGAACGCCTCCTGGAGCCGGGCGGCCAGCAGGCGCTGGTTCTCGGGCAGGGTGTCCCACGCTTCCACTCCCGGGTTGCGGGGGGCGAGCCGGGTATCGGGTGGGAGCAGGCCCATCTCGAGCTGGCGGGCGAACCACTTGTCACGGGCCTCGTCCCAGCCGCCGTCGAACCGCCCGCGGTACTTCTCGAGATAGGCAGCCGGGGCCTGGTGGGGCGCGTGCATGGCCCCGAAGGCCAGATAGGTGAAGAAGGGGCGGTCGGGCCGGATGGACGTGGTGTCGTGGATGAACCCGAGGGCATGGTCGACCAGGTCCTCGCTCAGGTGGTACCCCTGCTCAGGGCGGGCCGGCGGCTCCACGGAGTGATTGTCGTAGACCAGCTCGGGATAGAACTGGTCGGTCTCGCCTTCGAGGAACCCGTAGTAGCGGTCGAACCCGCGTTGGCAGGGCCATTGGTCGTACGGACCGGCCGCCGACGCGTTCTCCATGCTGCACAGGTGCCATTTGCCCAACGCGAAGGTGGCATAGCCCTCGTCTCTGAGCACTTCGGCCACGGTGGCGGCGTGGTTGGTGATGTGCCCCCGCATGTGCGGATATCCGCTGTCGAAGTTGGACAGGGAGCGCATGCCCACCGTGTGGTGGTTCCTCCCGGTGAGCAGCGAGGCCCGGGTGGGCGAACACAGCGGGGTCACGTGGAAGTTCGTGTAGCGCAGCCCCCCCGAGGCCAGACGGTCGATGTTCGGGGTGGCCAGGTCGGAGCCGTAGCAACCGAAGTGGGAGAAGCCGGTGTCGTCGAGGAGGATGAGCACCACGTTGGGCGCGTCCGCGCCGGGGTGCGGGGGGGTCGGCCACCAGGGCGTCGACTCCGCCTGGATCCGCTTGATCACGCCCCGGAACTCGTCGCTGGGGTCGGTTCCTCGGGCTGATTGTGGCATGGTTGCCGACAATACCGCCGGGCAGGGTGCCGTGTCCGCCGGCCCCGGGCTTCGCCTGGCCTCCGGTTCCCCGCCGCCTGCAGGGGGTGGTGCGGTATCGCGGCAGGTGACGGTAAGATTCTCTGACTGTCCGGTGTCCGCAGGTGACCCGAACCGTGGGCCAGAGGGGGGTACCGTCGACGATGGCAGGCAGCAACGCACTTCCCCGGCCGTGCCCGGACGCCTCCCGTGTCGTGGTGGCCGCCCCCGGCGACGGCCCGGGCTACTGGGCCGGCGGCCCGAGTATCGCCCTCGACGATGACGGGGTCTTCTGGCTCGCCTACCGTCTCCGCCGTCCACTCGACGCCGGCCGTGGCTATGCCAACGTCGTGTCCCGGTCCGAGGACGGCATCGAGTTCGAGACGGTCACCGTGCTCGGGCGCGAAGAGTTCGGTTCCGACTCGCTCGAGCGGCCCGCGCTGGTTCCGTCGGGGGACGGGACCTGGAAGCTCTACGTCAGTTGTGCCACGCCGGGGACGAATCACTGGCGGGTCGATGTACTCGCGGCCGACGACCCCTCGAAATTCGAGTCCGCATCGGCCACCACCGTGTTGCCGGGCGACCGGGGTGTGGGCGTGAAGGACCCGGTGGTCAAGGTCATCGACGGACGGTGGCACATGTGGCTGTGCTGCCACCCGCTCGACCTCCCCGATGACACCGACCGGATGTTCACCCGCTACGCCACCAGCGACGACGGCGTCGACTGGGAGTTACGCGGGGTGGCCCTGGCCGGCACGCCCGGACGGTGGGACCAGCGCGGGGCCCGGGTGGCCGACGTGGTCCAGCGGGACGGTCGGTGGCTGGCCTACTACGACGGCCGGGCCAGCAAGGAAGAGAACGCCGAGGAGCGGACCGGCCTGGCCGCCGGCGATGCTCCGGGTTCACTGACTCCTGAGGAGGGGTGCACGGGTATGCGGCCCGACGGGCAGGGATCGCTCCGCTACGTGTCGATGGTGGATCTGCCCGACGGTGGCACCCGCCTCTTCTACGAGACGAGCCGCCTGGACGGGGCCCACGATTTGCGGACCGAGTACGTCCCGCCGGCCCGGTAGCTCCGCCAGGTCTCGAGGTCCCACCCCGTCTCCTCTTCCACGATGGCGATGTCGTCCGCGAAGTAACTGATGAGTTGGGCGCGGTCCTCTTCGGCCAGCTCGGGCCGGTGCTGGGGGGTGCGCTGCATCAGCCACTGGAGCGGGAGACTGGCTTTGCGCCAGACCTGCGGCGGGAAATGGCTGCCCAGGCTGGCACCTTGGCGGAAGGCGGCCCGCAGGCATTTCGTGTAGAGCGTGGGGGGAACGTAGCCGCCGACATTCTTGGCCGGCACCTCGGAGATCAGACCCGGCCCGACACCGAGGAACCGGCAGACGGTATCGAGCGTGGCCTGGGGCTCGTCGACCAGCGATTTGTACCGGAGCACCAGGATCTGGTCACGGGGGAAGAGACCCTGGAGATGTTGGAGCTGGTGTCCGTAGAGTCCGGTGGACAGATATCGCCAGAAGGGTGCCCACCCGGCCTCGATGCGCCTGGGCTCTTCGGCACAGGCGGTCAGGAAGTCGCCGATGGTCTCGAGCCCGTCGGCCCACAGGTGGGCCCAGTTCGAATAGGCCCGGTCGACCGGATCGCGGAGGATCACGATGAGCCGGGCGCCGGGCACCGCCTTTTGGATGCGTACATGGGCGGTCAAGTCGGAGAGGTAGAACGGGGTGCTCTCGCCCCGGAGGCTTCCGGGAGGAGCATCGTCGAAGAGCCGCTCGTACTCCTCGGGGCGCCAGATCCATTCGCGGTAGCTGTGGGCGTCGCCCGGACCGCCGTGATCGGGCGGCGGTCCTTCGCACAGGAAGAACTTCGGCTCCTTGACCGGCGACATGAAGAGCTCGGGATGCTGGGCCAGGGCGGCGTGGAGCGCGGTCGTTCCGGCCTTGGGGGCCCCGAAGACGAAGAAGTCTGGAAGCGACACCTTCGCCTGAGCCTATCTAGACCACGGGAAGGGCGCGGTCGGCCGAATCGCCCCTCGACGGTGCCCCGCGCCGGCTTGACCTCCGCCTCCGCTCGCCGGCCACGAGTGCTCCGGCGAGCGCCGATGCCAGCGCCAGGTCCGCTATGCCGAGGATGTCCTTGGCCAGGGTGCCGGTGGAGGCGATGAGCACGACAGTGGAGGCGATCAGCACGGCGGTGGCCGGGAGCACCAACCGCTGTGGGAGGGTCCGACTTCCCTCGGGGTCGGCCCGGACCAACGTCACCGCCGCGGCCGTGGCCAGAACGGTGAAGACGAGGGCGCCGCCCCGGCTGAAGGCGATGGTGGAGAGTCGCGAGTCGCCGGCCGGGA
Source organism: uncultured Acidimicrobiales bacterium (assembly GCA_963713625.1). GTDB lineage: Bacteria > Actinomycetota > Acidimicrobiia > Acidimicrobiales > RAAP-2 > Bog-756. Next base: position 932,788 of record CAVQMN010000004.1, read on the forward strand.
TGGCCCCGATCCATTTGTAGCCTTCGAGAATGCAGACGGCGGCCAACAGGGCCATGCCCGGCGGGGCCAGGAGATGCTCGCGACCGGGCACCGGGACAGCGGGTTGTGCGGGGCGGCGGCCGCTGACGTGGCGCGGTCGCCACGGTTGGATGTCACTCAGGTCATCCGGCACCGCGCCCGCCCCGTCCTCCGGCCGCTCGAGGAGGAGGGTGGGGGTGTGCTCGGACGACGGGGGCATGGCATCGTGACCTGTCTCTATAAATACTACCGATTTAGTCGACATTATGGTCCGGACCGTGGGCCGCGTCAACAACCCCCGAGCTGCGGGTGGCGGCCGGGGACGGAGAGGAACCAGCTGGGTCCCGTCGGTGCCCGCCCTCCGGCAGTGTCGGGGCCGGGAGCGGCGGGCAGGACGATCGGGGACCGGGCACCCCATGATCCGCCGGCGACCGAGGGGCCTCCGAGGTCATTTCCCCTCGGCCTCGGTCCTCATGGAATGCCCGGAATCCGCCGCCCGATCTCCTCAGTATGGGGAATCGGCCCCGAGATTGCAACTGAGGATTGCAAAAAGGCGGACTGCCCGGCCGCGCCGGAGCGAAAGACGCAATCGGACCCTGCCCGGGGTCGGCACTATCTTTCCCTCCCGTACTCAGGGTGATGACACCGACACCGAAATGACATCGACACCGAAATGACGCCGACACCGAAATGACACCGACACCGAGATGACACAGGGGGCACCGAGATGACACAGGAAGGGCCCCGGCCGGTGGCCTTGGTGACCGGTGCCAGCCGGGGCATCGGAAAGGCCATCGCCATCCACCTGGCCAAGGGCGGTTTCGACGTGGCCGTCGGCGCACGGACCGTGCACGAGGGCGAGGCGCGGGAGCACTCGTCGACGGTGGCCAAGTCGAACACCCGGGCGCTCCCCGGTTCCCTCGACTCGACGGCTGCACTCATCGAAGCGGCGGGATCCCGGGCCCTGCCCGTCTACATGGACCTGCTCGACCGGGCGTCTCTCGAACCAGCCGTGCGGGCCGTCCTCTCGGAGCTCGGGCAGATCGACGTGCTGGTCAACAACGGTCGCTACGTCGGACCCGGTCACATGGACCGGGTCCTCGACACCCCGGTCGAACTGCTCGACCGCCATCTGGAAGCCAACGTCATGTCCCCGGTGATCCTGGCCAAGCTGGTCCTGCCCCAGATGGTGGCCCGGGGCCACGGCGTGGTCATCAACCTGGCGTCGAGCTCGGGGACCATGGACCCGCCCGCGCCCGCCGGTGACGGGGGGTGGGGACTCGGGTACGGCATGTCCAAGGGGGCCCTGCACCGGATGGCGGGCATTCTGGCTGTGGAGCTCGGCGACCGTGGGATCCGCGCCTACAACCTGAGCCCCGGGTTCATCGCCACCGAGCGGATCACCATCGACATGGCCGAGTTCGGCTTCGACGCCAGTGCCGGGGCCCCGCCCGATGTGGTCGGGGCGGTGGCGGCCTGGTTGGTGTCGGCCCCCGAGGCGCGGGAGCGCAACGGGGAATGGATCGAAGCCCAGGTGGTCTGCCGCCAGCTCGGGCTGCTTCCCGGCTGGCCGTGAAACCGGCGCCCACCGCTACTGTCGACACCGGAATGGGAGCGCCGCCGTCGACCCGGGAGCTGCTGCTCGATGCGGCCTTGCGCCTCTTCGCCGAGCGGGGTACCGACAACGTCTCCATTGCCGAGATCGTGCGGACCGCAGGCCAGCGCAACGTGTCCGCCGTCCATTACCACTTCGGAAGCCGCGACGAGGTGCTCCGCGCCGTCCTGGCCCGGCATGTGCCGGTCATCGCCGACCGTCGTCGTGAGCTCCTCGAGCAGGCCCGGGCCCGACCACCGTCGGATGTGCGGTCGGCGGCGGAAGCCATCGTCCGCCCCCTCACCGAGTTCGCCCAACGGGGATGGCGGGAGCGGGCGTACCTGCAGATCGGCTCCGAGCTGACCGGCGCCCTCGACCGGGCCTCGCCCGGCATTCGCGATCTGATGACGGCCACGGTGGGCCAGGCCGCGTGGAAGGTCCTGCGCCAGCGGTGCCCGGACGTACCCGCCGATCTGTGGCGGCAGCGGCGGGAGATCTGCATCGTGTTCATCGGTCGGGCGGCCGCCGACCGGGCCCGGTCCCTCGACGGCGGCGGGTCGGCAGGCGTCCTCTCCGACGACCGGTTCGTCGACAACCTCATCGACATGGTCATCGGGGCCATGACCGCGGTCCACCTCGGCGGCTGACAAGCTGGTCCCATGGGGAGCGACTACGCGGTTCCGACCACCGAGGAGCTCGATCGGATGTTCGACTCGCTCAAGAACTGGGGCCGGTGGGGGGCCGACGACCAACGCGGTGCGCTCAACCACCTGACCGACGCCCGCCGGGCCGCGGCCGTCGGTCTGGTGCGGACCGGTGAGTCCGTCAGCCTGGCCCACGACCTGGCCACCGAGCCGTTGCCCGAGCATCCCCATCCCGTCCAGCACCACATGTTGGCCTCGGGCGATGCCCTGGATTCCAGCGGTATTGCCGGCTACGAGGCCGCCCGCGACCACCTGGCCCTCGATGTACACGGCCTGTGGACCACCCATGTGGACGCGCTCTCCCACATGTTCGTCCGCGGGGAGATGTTCGGTGGTCGCCCGGCCAGCGAGGTCCGCAGCGACGGGGCCCACGCCAACACCGTGCTCTCGATGGCCGACGGCGTGATCGGTCGGGGCGTGCTCCTGGACGTGCCCCGTGTGCTCGGATGCGATTTCCTCACCACCGGCCAGGTGGTCACGGTGGACGACCTCGAGGCGGCCGAAGCCGCCCAAGGAGTGCGGGTGGGCACCGGCGACGTGGTCCTGGTGCAGTGGGGCAGGGAGGCACGGCGGGCCGTCACCCGGGGATTCGACGGATTCTCCGGCCTGCATTCGGAGTGCCTCCCCTGGCTGCACGAGCGCGAGGTGGCGGTCCTCGGCAGCGACGGGATCTCCGACCCCATGCCTTTCGTCGGTACGCCGGAGTGGCCGTTCCCGGTGCACCAGATCGGGATCACCGCCATGGGGCTGCACCTCATCGACAACGTGAAGCTGGCCCGGCTGAGCGACCGGTGCGCCGAAGCCGGGCGCTGGGAGTTCCTTTTCACCATGGCCCCGTTGCGCATCGTCCGGGGCACCGGCTGCCCGGTCAATCCGGTGGCCGTGCTGTGAGCGCCCACGACGACATCCGACAGCTCATGCAGCGCTACGCACGGGCCGCCGACGACCGCGACATCGAAGGACTGGCCGCGCTCTTCCACAGTCAGGCCCGGATCGCCGGCAGTCGGGGGGAGCAGTCGCTCGAAGAGTGGCTCGACACCATGCGCGCCCCGCGTTCGTTTCCGACCAGCATGCACCTCCTGGGTGAGCCCCTCATCGCCGAGGACGGACCAGGCCGGGCCGACGTCGACACCTACGCGGTGGTTTTCCAACTGGGCGATCAGGCGGCCGGCCAGGGTGACCTGACCTTGGGCATGCGCTACCGCGATCAGGTGGTCGTGGACGGAGATCGGTGGGTGATCGCCAAACGGGCCTCGACCATGGTGTGGATGCGGTAGGCACGGTGTGCGGCGGGAGGGCCGGCGCTCAGGCCGGTCGGCTCCGGATGAGCCGCCCCGGCGCCGCCCCGGTGGCCCGGCCGTCGCGGATGGTCACCCGGCCGTTGACCAGGGTGGCGAGGAATCCTACGGATCGCTGCTCCAACCGGCGGCCACCGGCAGGGAGGTCGTCCACCAGCTCGGGGACCGACGGCCCCACCGTGTCCGGATCGAAGACGTTGATGTCGGCCACCATGCCGGCCCGCAGGAGGCCCCGGTCGGCGAATCCCCACGCGGTGGCGGGAGCCAGGGTGATCATGCGCACCGCCTCCTCCAACGTGAACTCCTGGCGGTCGCGGACCCAGTGGCCGAGCAGGTGGGTGTGGATCGAGGAGTCGGCGATCTGGCTGAGGTGGGCACCGGAGTCCGAAAAGGTCATCACCGTTCGGGGGTGTCGGAGGGCACGGAGGAGGACGGCCTCGTCCTGCGGGTAGCGGCTGGGCTGGATGAAGAGCTGGTTGCCCCCGGACGCCGCGCACAGGTCGATCATCGCCTCGGCCGGGTGCACACCCCGGTCCCGGGCGACGTCGGCCACCGAGGGGTTAGGTGGAAGCCCGTGGCGGTAAACCCGGATGCCCTCGAAGTCGGGCGGCCGCGCCTGCGCTCCCACACCGGTCCACCGTCCGTAGTCGGCGTTCACCGCGGCGTCGACGTAGGGGGCGCGCCGGTCGGGATCACCGAGGATCCGCACCTGTTGATCGACGGGCAGGACCCGGAGGTCGTCCCAGGCGGGAAGGAGGTCGAAGGGGAGCTTGGTCTTGAGCGACAGGAGCACCGAGATACCCCGGCAATGGGTCTGGGCGATCATCCGGGCGCCTTCGGCGGCGGCCTCGTCCAGGAAGTCGAGGAGGAATCCCGAGGCCCTGGTGGCCACCATGCCGAAGGTCATGGGCACGCGGGTTTCCGACCCCAACCGGGTCATGCGGCCGAGGGCGTTCCGGCGCACCTCGTCGTCGGGAGAGGACATGCCGGCGTCGGCCCCTTCGAAGATGCCGGTGCCGAGGGTGCCCATGACGCCGACCAGGCGGGCCACCTCCTCCCACGACGCCAGCCTCGAGGCGACCGGCCGGTTGTCGGAGGTCTCGTGGTGCTCGGTGCGCGAGGTGGTGAATCCGATGGCCCCGGCCCGCAGGGAGTCGGCCAGTTGGCCCTCCATGGCCACGAGGTCATCGTCGGTGGCCTCCTCCTCGAAGGCCCGTTCGCCCATGGCCCACGTGCGCAGCGCCGAGTGCCCGATGTTGGCGGCGAAGTTGATGCCCTTGGCCAGTCGGTCGACGGCGTCGAGGTACTCGGGGAAGGTCTCGAAGCTCCAGTCGATGCCGGCGGCCAGCGCGGCCGGGTCCATGTCCTCGGCCCGTTCGAGATTGCGGACCACGAGGGCCCGCTGGTCGTGCCGCACCGGAGCCAAGGTGAAGCCGCAGTTTCCCATCACCGCCGACGTCACCCCGTGCCAGCACGAACTGGAGCCGGTGGCGTCCCAGAACACCTGGGCATCCATGTGGGTATGCCCGTCGATGAACCCCGGGGTGACGACGTGTCCCTCGGCATCGATCTCATCCACGCCCCGCTCGTGGATCAGGCCGACGGCGCCGATCCGGTCGCCCACGATGCCCACGTCGGAGCGGAAGGAGCCGAGGCCCGATCCGTCGACGACGGTCCCGTTCCGGATCACGATGTCATAGGTCATGGGGCCGGCTTTCCCTCTCGGCGGTTAATGCGCTTAGATTACTCCTGTGAGCGCGTCCTCCGAAGTCCACCGCCACCTGACCCACCCGGTCATCGACATCGACGGGCACATGGCCGAGTTCTTTCCGGCGTTGGCCCCGTATCTGGAGGGCGAGGGCCTCTCCCTCGACCATCCCGCGCTGGCCCGCCTGGCCCCGCCCTACGGCGGCACGGACCGGACCTGGCACGACCAGACGCCCGAGGAGCGGGCCGCCACCCGGACCCCGCGTGAACCGTGGTGGAGCGCCCCGGCGGGCCGGACCATCGACCTCGCCACCGCACTGTTCCCCGGCCTGCTGTACGAGCGGCTGGACGACCTGGGCATCGACTTCGGCATGGTCTACCCGAGTCTCGGGCTGGTCTTCCTCCATACCCCGGACGAGCGCTACCGGCGGGGCAGCTGCCGGGCCCTCAACCGCGCCAACGCCGAAACGTTCGCCCCGTTGTCCGACCGCCTGGCCCCGGTGGCCGCCATTCCCATGCACACGCCCGATGAGGCGGTGGAGGAGCTCGAGTTCGCGGTGGGCGAGCTCGGGTTCAAAGCCGTCGTCTGCGCCGGGTATGTGCAGCGCCCGTTCGCCGCCCTCGAGGGCAAGGATCCCGAGGTGTCGAGGTATGCGTTCTGGCTCGACCAGTTCGGCATCGACTCGGCCTACGACTACGACCCGGTGTGGGCCAAGGCCCAGGAGCTCGGGGTGTCCATCGCCTTCCATTCGGGGTTCATCGGGATGACCCCCTACCGTTCGATCTCGAACTATGTGTTCAACCACCTCTCCATGCTGGCCGAGGGGCAGCAGTCGCTGGCCAAGTCCCTCTTCCTCGGCGGTGTCACCCACCGCTTCCCGGACCTGAACTTCGCCTTTCTGGAGGGCGGGGTGGCCTGGGCGGCGGCGCTCTACTGCGACCTCATCGGACACTGGGAGAAGCGCAACCTCGGCGCGCTGCGCCGCAACCTCGACCCCACCCTGGTCGACCGGTCGTTGCTGGGCCGGATGGTGGCCCAACACGCCCCCGACGCACTCGGATACCGGGGGCCGTTGACCCGACGACCGGTGGAGACCGAGGACACCCTGGACGAATGGGCCGCGTGCGGGATCGAGAAGGCCGAGGACATCAAGGCCCTGTTCGTCGACCGATTCTTCTTCGGCTGCGAGGCCGACGATCCGCTGACCTCGATGGCCTTCAACACCGGGATCAACCCGTTCGGCGCCGAGCTGCAGGCCATGATGGGATCGGATATCGCCCACTGGGACGTGCCCGACATGGAAGACGTCCTGGCCGAGGCGTGGGAGATGGTCGAGCACGGCTGGATCGCCGAGGCCGACTTCGAGAGGTTCACCTTCACCAACCCGGTGCGCTTCTATACCGGCACCAATCCCGGGTTCTTCAAAGGGACGAGGGTCGAGTCCGCGGTCGACCAGCTGCTGGCCCGGGGCTGACGTGCTCGATCTGCTTCTCCGGGGCGGCACCGTGGTCGACGGGACCGGCGCCGCGCCGGTGGTGGCGGACATCGGCGTCCGCCACGGCCGGATCGTGGCCGTCGGCACCATCGATGAACCGGCCCGGTCCACCCTCGAGGTGCACGGCCGGATCGTCTGCCCCGGCTTCATCGACATCCACACCCACTACGACGCCCAGCTCCTGTGGGACCGGACGGCCAGCCCCTCGGTCCTCCACGGTGTGACCACGGTGCTCGGGGGGAACTGCGGATTTTCGATCGCCCCGCTCCGGGCCGGCGACGCCCCGTACATCCAGCGGATGATGGCCATGGTCGAGGGGATCCCACTCGGAGCGCTGGAAGGCGGGGGCGACTGGGAGTGGACCTCGTTCGGCCAGTACCTGGACCGCATCGACGTGGGCCTGGCCGTCAACGCCGGTTTTCTGGTCGGACACTCGACCGTCCGCCGGGCGGTGATGGGCGACGCGGCGACCGAGGATGGGGCCACGCCCGATCAGCTCGATGCCATGGTCGCTCTGGTCGGGGAGTCGTTGGCCGGGGGCGCCCTCGGGCTGTCCTCGTCCCTCGGGGAGGGCCATGTCGACGGGGCCGGCCGGCCGGTCCCCTCCCGCGCCGCCTCCGCCGACGAACTGGTGACCCTGGCCCGGGTGGTGCGGGACCACCCCGGCACCACCCTCGAGTTCATCCCCACGGTGGGGCTGATCCCCCACGAGCGGATGGAGATCATGGCCGACATGTCCCTGGCCGCCGACAGGCCCCTCAACTGGAACCTCCTCGGCAGCCTGGCTTCCGAGGAGATCTACGAACAGCAGCTCGAGGCCTCCGACCTGGCCGCGGCCCGGGGCGCCCATGTCGTGGCCCTGACCCTGCCCGACATGATGCGGATGCGTTCGAGCAACCTCTTGTCCGGCCTGCCCCGCTGGCGGGACGTCGTCGCTCTCGACCGCGACGAGCGGTTGGCCGCAGCCGCCGACCCGGAGACCCGGGCCGCCCTCCGGTCGAGCGCCGAAGCGGTGGCGACCAGAGCCATGGGGGTGCTCTCCGACTTCCGTCTCATGGAGGTGGCCGACCCGGGGTCGGAGTGGGTCGGGCGATCGCTGGGCGAGGTCGCCGCCTCCCGCGGCACCGACGTCATCGACGTCCTCATCGACGTCGTCCTGGTCGACGGCCTCACGCTGTTCGTGGTCCTCCCCTCGCTCACGCCGTCCTTGGGGCGGACCGACGAGGGCTGGGCGGCCCGGGTGGAGGTGTGGAAGGACCGGCGGGTGATGTTGGGGGGATCCGACGCCGGCGCCCACGTGGATCTGATGTGCCACGCCAACTACCCGACGGTCGTGCTCGGCGAAGTGGTCCGCGACCGCGGCCTGCTCTCGTTGGAGGAGGCGGTCGAGATGATGACCGACCGACCGGCCCGGCACTACGGGTTGCGTGACCGGGGCCGGATCGTCGACGGTTTCTTCGCCGATCTGGTGGTGTTCGACGCCCACGAGGTGGGAACCCGACCGGCCACGGTCCTCCACGACCTGCCGGGGGGCGGCGAGCGGCTCTTCGCCGGTTCGCACGGGATCGACCACGTCTTCGTCGGCGGCCGCCAGGTGGTGGCGGACAGTGAGGTGACCGACGAGCGACCGGGCCGTGTCCTCCGATCCGGGCGCGACACCGAGACGGTGTCGCTGGCCGATGTCAGGCGGTAGCGGCCCCGTCGATGACCAGGGTCGTCCCGCTGACGGTGGCCGCCTCGTCGGAGGCCAGATAGGCCACCGCCGCCGCCACTTCGGCGGGCTCGATCATCCGTCCCATGGGCGAGGCAGCCCGGGCCAGGAGGGACATGTCCGCCCCCTCGGGGAGCTCGAATCCGCGCAGGAACGGGGTGTCCACCGAGGCCGGGCAGACGGCGTTGACCCGGACGCCGCTCTTGGCCAGCTCGATGGCCATCGACTTGGTGAGCATGATGACCCCTCCCTTCGAGGCGCAGTAGGCCGCGTTGTAGGGCGTGGCCCGCAGGCCGGCCACCGAACCCATGTTCACGATCACGCCGGTGGACGCCACCAGAGCGGGCAGCGCCGATCGCGACAGCAAGAAGGTGCCCGTGAGGTTGACGTCGATCACCTCACGCCACTGATCGGGTTGCAGGTCGCCGATGGTCCGGGCGATGCCGACGCCGGCCACATTGGCCAGGACGTCGAGGTGCCCGTGGCGTTCGAGGACGACGGCCACCGCCGCGGCACACGACTCCTCGTCCCGCACGTCGCAGTGCACGCCGTCGGTCAGGGCCTGCACGTCGCACCCGACCACGGTGGCACCCTCGGCGGAAAGTCGCTCCACCACGGCGGCGCCGATCCCGCTCGCCGCCCCCGAGACCAGCGCCACCTTCCCGTCGAATCGTGCCATGCGGTGAAACGTAGTGGCTGCCGTGTGCGGCCGGTACCATGAGCCCGATGGGGGCCCTGCAGGGAAAGGTGGCCGTCGTCACCGGCGGCGCATTGGGGATCGGCCGGGCATCCGCCCTCGTCTTCGCCCGCGAGGGTGCCAGTGTCGTGGTGGCCGATATCGACGAGGAGCACGGGCTCGAGACGGTGGCGCTGGTGGAAGCCGACGGGGGACGGGCCACCTTCGTCCGGACCGACGTGGCGGTGAAGGATGATGTCGAGGGCATGGTCGAGCACGCCGTCCGGTCCTTCGGCGGCCTCGACGTCGCCTTCAACAACGCCGGGATCGCCGCCCCCTTGGCCGATCTGGCCGACTATCCCGACGACGGGTGGGACCGCACCATCGCGGTGATGCTCACCGGGGTCTACCTGTGTATGAAGGCGGAGATCCCGCGCATGCTCGAGCGCGGGGGTGGGGCCATCGTCAACACGGCGTCGGGGGTGGGTCTCGTGGGCTACCCCGGTCAGGCCGCCTACACCGCGTCCAAGCACGGCGTGGTCGGGCTGACCAAGGTGGCCGCGCTCGACTACGGAAAAAAAGGTGTACGGGTCAACGCCATCTGCCCCGGAACCGCCCGTACTCCGATGGTCGACGCCGCCGTCAGGCGCGACCCCGCCATTGACGGGTATCTGAAGACCCTGCACCCGATCGGTCGGATCGGTGAGGCATCGGAGATCGCCGAGGCCGCGGTGTGGCTGTGTAGTCCGGCCGCGTCCTTCGTGCTCGGGGTGGCGCTTCCGGTCGACGGCGGATACGTCGTCCCGTGAGAACGGCCGGCTCGATGCGGACGGTGGGCCGGCTGGCCGCGCAGGGCCACCTGATCGGGGGATCGTGGATTCCGAGCGAGGAGGGCGGTGAGTACCCCCACCGGTATGCGGCCACCGGGGAGGTGCAGGCGCAGGTCGGGCTGGCCGGTGCGGGCGACGTCGATGCCGCCGTCAGTGCCGCCCGAGCCGCGCAACCGGCATGGGCCGCACTTCCCCCGGTGAAACGGGCCGGGATCCTGTTCCGGTTGGCCGATCTGCTGGAAGAGCACCGAGTGGAGGCGGCCGAGCTCGGGGCCCTCGACAACGGGACGCCGATCGGGGTCATGAATCCGGGCCGGTATGCGGCGGCCTGGATCCGCTACTACGCCGGCTGGTGCGACAAACTCGACGGCGAGGTCATGTCGGCCGAGCCCGCCCTGTCCTTCGTCCGCCTCGAGCCGTACGGGGTGGTGGCGGTGATCCCGCCGTGGAACGGCTCGATGATGGGGATGGGCCAGAAGTGCGGCCCGGCCCTGGCCGCCGGCAACGCGGTGGTGGCCAAGCCTCCCGAAGTCTCGCCCTTCGGCATGCTGCGGTTCGCCGAGCTGGCCCTGGAGGCGGGCCTGCCCGAAGGGGTCCTCAACGTGGTGGTGGGCGGGGGCGCCGCCGGCGCGGCGTTGGCCGGCCATCCCGGAGTGGACAAGATCTCCTTCACCGGCGGTGGCGCCACCGCCCGGGCCCTGATGGGTGCGGCGGCGGGCAACCTCACCCCGGTGGCCCTCGAGCTCGGGGGCAAATCCCCGAACATCGTGTTCCCCGATGCCGACCTGGCGGCGGCGGCCACCAGCGCCTGCCTGGGGACGGCGCTGCTCTCCGGTCAGGGATGTGCGCTCCCCACCCGGCTCTATGTGCACGACGACGTCTACGACGAGATGGTGGGCCTGCTCGTCTCCGCGCTGGCCACCGTGGCGGTCGGCGACCCCCTCGACCCGGCGACGTTCGTCGGCCCGGTGGTCACCGAGGCGGCCATGGTCCGCATCCTGGCCACCGTCGAGCGGGCCCGGGCCGACGGGGCCGATCTCCTGACCGGCGGGTACCGCCTGGAAGGAGAGCTGGCCGCCGGGTGGTTCGTGGCCCCCACCGTGTTGGGCGGGGTCGACCACCACAGCGACCTGGCCCGCAACGAGGTGTTCGGCCCCGTCCAGGCCGTGCTGCGCTTCTCCTCCGACGACGAAGCCCTGCTGATGGCCAACGACAGCCCCTACGGCCTCGGGGCCTACCTCCACACCCACGACCTGCGGCGCATCCAACGCTTCGTGCGGGATATCGAGGCCGGCACCGTGGCCGTCAACGGCATGGGCCGGATCTCCCCGGCCACCCCGTTCGGCGGGTACAAACAGAGTGGTTTCGGTCGTGAGGGGGGCCGGGCCGGGATCGAGGAGATGGTGCGCCGCAAGACGGTGTTCATGGCTCCGTAGTGTCCCGGGCCGCGTGACCGTCCCGTCGCCCCACCTCTGTTCCCCGCCGGGCCGGCCGCCGCAGGCCGGGTCCGAGGGGCCGATCCCCGGTAGGTTCGGCCCACGCAGACTGCCCGGTGTGTCCTCGGGTGCGATCAGGAGGTGGCAATGGAAACTCCGGAGTTCCAAGGAGTCATCGGCGACGACTGGCGGGATTCCACCCCGTGGTGGCCGGAGGTCGCCTCCCCGCCGGACGGTGCCCCCAACGTGCTGCTGGTGGTCCTCGACGACGTCGGGTTCGCGCAACTGGGTTGCTACGGGTCGGACATCGATACGCCGGCCATCGACGGTCTGGCCCGGTCGGGCCTCCGTCTCACCAACTTCCATACCACCGCGCTGTGCTCCCCGACCCGGGCCTGCCTGCTCACCGGACGCAACCATCACCGCAACGGCCTCGGGCGGGTCGCTGACCTGGCCATGGGATTTCCGGGGTACAACGCCGAGGTCCCCAAGGAGAACGGCTTCCTCCCCGAGATCCTGCGCCAGCGCGGCTACGCCACCTACGCGGTGGGCAAGTGGCATCTCACCCCGGACGATGAGACCCATATGGCCGCCCCCCGGCACAGCTGGCCGCTGGCCCGCGGCTTCGACCGGTGGTACGGGTTCCACGGGGGCGAGACCCATCAGTTCGTTCCCAGCCTCTACCACGACAACCACTCGATCCAACCCCCGAAGTCGATCGACGAGGGCTACCACCTGAGCGCAGATCTGGCCGACCAGGCCATCGCCCAGCTCACCGATCTGCGGGCTGTCGACGTGGACCGGCGGTTCTTCCTCTACTTCTGCACCGGGGCCTGCCACTCGCCCCACCATGCCCCGGCCGAGTGGATCGAGCGCTATCGCGGTCGGTTCGACCAGGGCTGGGACCGGTGGCGGGACGAGATCTTTGCCCGCCAACTCGAGTCGGGGCTGTTGCCGGTGGGGACCGAGATGGCCCCCCGGCCTCCGTGGGTCCCGGCGTGGGAGGACCTGCCCCCCGACGAGAAGGCGGTGTCGGCGCGGTTCATGGAATGCTTTGCCGCCTTCTTGTCCTACACCGACGCCCAGCTGGCCCGGGTGCTGGACTTCCTCGACACGACCGGCGACCGGGACGACACCTTGATCATCCTGGTCTCGGACAACGGCGCCAGCTCGGAGGGTGGGGTCGGCGGATCGATCAACGACAACCGCCTCCAGAACTTCGACCCCGCCGGTCCGGCCGAACTGTCCCGGCGCATCGACGAGTTGGGCGGACCCAGTGCCCACAACAACTACCCCTGGGGCTGGACCATGGCCGGCAACACCCCGTTCAAGCGGTGGAAGCGGGAGGTACATGAAGGGGGCGTGGCCGATCCGTGCATCGTCAGCTGGCCCGCCCGGCTCGGTTCGGAGGGTGGGATCCGCCGGCAGTTCACCCACGCCGTCGATGTCCTGCCCACCGTGTTGGATCTGGCCGGCATCCGAGCGCCCGAGACCATCGAGTACGTGCCGCAGAGCCGCATCGACGGCATCAGCTTCGCCGCGCTCCTGGCCGCCGGCGGGGCTGACGCCCCGCCCCACCGCACGACCCAGCACTTCGAGATGTTCGGGAGCCGGGCGCTGTATCACGACGGTTGGAAGGCGGTCACCTTCAAGCCCATCGGGCCCGTCTACAACGACGGGATCAACTGGAACGCGCCGTTCAGCGAGGACCGGTGGGAGCTCTACCACGTCGAGTCGGATCCCGCCGAGATCCACGATCTGGCCGAGCTGCACCCCGACCGCCTGGCCGGGATGATCGAGCGGTGGTGGGTCGAAGCGCGCCGCAACCAGGTGCTGCCCCTCGACAACCGGGTGCTGCACACGATTGTCAACCCCAAACCGGATTGGCGGCCCCCCCGGCTGACCACCACCTACTACCCGGGCGGATCACCGGTTCCCGAGCCGGTGGCCGCCAATGTGAAGAACCGCGGCCATGCCATCGAGGTCGATCTCACCGTCCCCCCCGGCCGGCCGCCGGAAGGGGTGTTGCTGGCCCAGGGCTCCGTGCTCGGCGGCTTCTCGCTCCACCTGCTCGGGGGACGCCTGCGGTACGTGCACAACCTCTACGGGAAAGAGCTCCACGAGATCGTGGCCGAGACACCGGTCGACCCCGGTCGTCACCGCCTCGGATTCCGCTTCGAGCGCGAGGAAGGGGGAGGCGGTCCCGTGGCGCTGAGCATCGACGGGGCGGTGGTGGCCACCGGTGCCATCCCGAGGTTCACGGTTGCCGCCTTCAGTGCCACCGGCGCCGGTCTGACCTGTGGCTACGAGCTCGGCCCGGCAGTGGCAGACGGGTACGTGGCCCCGTTCACCTGTACCGCCGACATCCACACGGTCACCGTCACCCTCAGCGAACAGGTCCCGGTCAACCCCATGGTGGAATTCGAGCGGATCCTGGCCGAGCAGTAGGCCTCCCGTCGGGCCGCTCCCGGGGCCTCCTGCGGCCCGAGAAGCCCTGCAACCGGCATGTTTAGGGAATTCATATCCTCCGTTCACGGTCGCCTTAGACGAAAGGTGTCCAATGGCCAGGTAACGATGTGAGCAAGCTGCGCGGAACTGGAAAGCAGAAGGTAGATGGACATGAGCGAGACCTGGCCCCCTTCAACAGGACCGGAGGATGCGGACAAGCCGGAAACGGCGGGTGCGGCCGACTCCCAGGCTGCGGCGGCGGGAGCGCCGATCCCGCTCGGACCGCCCGAGCCCGACTACCGGCGCGAGTATCCGTACGCGGCCGGACCCGAGGGTGGTGTCGCCCCCCATCCGGACGGGTGGTACCGGCCCCAGCCTCCGGCGCCGCCCCAGCCTCAGCCTCCGTTCGGGAGCGGCCAGTACCCGACCGATCCCGGCATGGGCACCGGATCGCCCACCCCACCGGCCGGGACCTGGGCGTCGCCACCGCCTCCGGGGTGGGGTGTCGGACCGGCCGCGGGCGCGGCTCCCGGTGGATGGACCGGCGGGCCGGGCGCACCCACCCCGCCGTTCGGGGGCTGGGCCCCGCCTCCGGGCTACCCCCTTCCTCCTCAGCCCACAGCCTCCCCGACCAGGCGTACCGGTCTGGTGGTGACCATGGCCGGGATCCTGGCCATCGTGGCCGTCCTGGCCGGAGCGGGACTGGGTCACTTCATCTGGCCTTCCTCCACCACCGCGGCGGTCACCTCGCCGAATGTGATCAACCCCGGCAGCTCAGGCTCCTCGGGCAGCGGGGACTCCCCGTTCGGGGGATCGGGTTCTTCGGGAGGCGACTCGCCCTTCGGGGGGTCGGGTTCAACCGGCTCGGGGGGTTCTTCGACCGGCGCGGGCGCCCCGTCGGACATCTCCGCCATCGCGGCCAAGGTCGATCCGGAGCTCGTGGATATCAACACCAACTTGAGCTATGAGGACGAGCAGGCGGCCGGAACCGGCATGGTCCTCACCTCGACGGGCGAGATCCTGACCAACAACCACGTCATCGACGGCGCCACCAGCATCAGCGTGACCGACGTCGGCAACGGCAAGACCTACTCGGCCAAAGTTGTCGGTTACGACCGGACCGGTGACGTGGCTGTGATCCAGTTGGTCGGGGCCAGCGGGTTGCGCACGGTGAACACCAGCGAGGGCACGGCAGCGGCCGGTCAGGCCGTGGTGGGCGTCGGGAACGCCGGGGGCACCGGCGGTACCCCGAGTGCAGCCGGTGGCTCGATCACCGCCATGAACCAGTCGATCACCGCCAGTGACGACGGCGGCGGAAACTCGGAGAGCCTGTCGGGCCTCATCGAGACCAATGCCGGTATCCAGCCCGGGGACTCGGGTGGCTCGCTGGTGAACACGTCGGGCCAGGTGCTCGGCATGGACACCGCGGCATCGGTGGACTCGGGCTACGAGACATCGAGCCAGGGCTACGCCATTCCCATCGGCACGGCCCTCTCGATCGCCAAGAAGATCGAGGACGGTGACGCGTCGTCGACGGTGCACATCGGGGCGACCGGATTCCTCGGCGTGAGTGTCGAGGCTGCCAGCGGCGCCAGTGGTTCCGGTAGTGACGGCGGCTTCGGCGGCAGTGGCTTCGGAACCGGCAACACCGGAACCGGCAACACCGGAACCGGCAACGGCACGACAACCTCGGGTGCGGACGTCGAAGGGACGCTCTCCGGTTCTCCTGCCGCCAAGGCCGGGCTGGTCCAGGGTGATGTGATCACCTCGGTCAACGGCACCGCAGTCACGACGGCATCGGGTCTGAGCAACGCCCTGGAGCGTTACCACCCCGGCGACAGCGTCCAGCTGCAGTGGACCAACACCTCGGGCCAGACCCAGTCGGCCAGCGTGACCCTGGAGAACGGACCGCCGGCCTAGCCGCCGGCTCCGGGGGAGGTCAGCTCCAGTCCTCCACCAGCTCCGAGCCCGAGGGGCGGAAGACCGGTATCGCCCCGAGGGCCCGGACCTTCGCGGCATCGGACCCGAGGGCGGTGCGCCAGCCGGATCCCTCGGTGACCAGGGCGCCGATGGCCACCGGCTCGGCTCCGGCCCGCCGGACCAGCTTCAGGGCGGCCAGCGTCGAGGCCCCGGTGGAGATCACATCGTCGACCACCGCGACCCGCCGGGAACGCAGGGCCGGGACCCGGGCCGGATCCAGGCGGAGGGTCTGGTTCGGACCGGTGGTGATGGACCGGACCGGCTCGACCAGTGAGTCACCGAGGTGGGTCTTCGGGGTCTTGTGGAGGATGACATAGTCGTCGAGTCCGAGGTGTCTCGTGACCTCGATGGCCAGCGGGATGCCCATGGTGGCTACGGATACCACCAGCTCGGGTTCGAACGGCCGCAGCTCGGCCGCCAGTTCCCGTCCGGCGGTGTCGGCGAAGGCCACGCCGTGGTCCACACAGATGAGCAGCGCGATGGTGAGGTCGGCGGAGAGAGGCACCAGCGGAAGGGCGAGCGTCTGGGAGCCGACCGTGGTCCGGTAGGTGCGGGTGTCATCCATGCTCGAGACTCTCGCCGGAGCCCCGCACCTTCGCAAATGGACCGGTCCCGTGTGCGTCGTCGGCTGGGGCGCGACCTCGGGTCGGAGCCATCCCGCCCGGTAGGCTCAGGGCCAGTGCCGGTCACCGGCCGGACGACGGGGATGTCTTCGATGGCCGAGAAACGTCAACCCAGGCAGAGCCGGGAAGCCCTGCGGGAGTTGTTGCTGGGCACGGGCCGGGCCATTCTGATCGAAGAGGGACTCGGGGTCCGGACCGACACGCTCACCTTCAAACGTGTCTTCGAGCGGATCGAGGGAGACACCGGACTGCGGCTCTCCAACGCCTCGATCATCCGCCGCGTCTGGGACAACCAGGCCGACTACCAGGCCGACGTCCTCGCCTCCATCGCCGCGGCCGAAGGGGTCGGGGAGTTCGAGAACACGATGGAGGCGCTCGTGCCCCTCATCCAGGGTCTGGATCTGTCCACGCCCGAAGGCCGGGTCCGGTCGCTGCGCGAGGTGTGCCGTGTCGGTGGTGGGGTCAACATTCTCATGCTCCTGGAATCACCGCACTGGTCACTGTGGGTCGCCGTGTGGTCGATGGCCACGGCGGACGTCCCACCCGACGAGCAGAGCGCCCTCTACCAACAGCGGATCCGGGCGGCGCTGCTCGAGGGATACACCGGGTTCACCCAGCTGTGGGCGGATGCCTACCGGGCGCTCGCCGACCTCTTGGGCATGCGGGTCAAGCCCCCGCTGACCTTCCGCCAGCTTTCGGTGGCCGTGGGAGCGCTGGTCGAAGGGTGCTCCCTCCGACAGCGGGTGGACGAGGAGATGGAAGGAATCCTCCGGCCCACCGGTCCGGGGGGCGAAGACCAGGAGTGGACACTGTTCGCCATCGGACTGGATGCCCTGGTGGGGACGTTCCTCGAACTCGATCCCGACTGGGCCCCGCCTCAGGCCGCGCCCGACGTGGTCAGCTCGGCCGACTGACCGTCGGCCGGGATCACGAGCGCGTCCGGCCGATGGCCGGCGCGTCCCGGAGGAGGTCACGGAGGGCGGGCCGGTTGAGCTTCCCGAGCACGCTGATGGGGAGCTCGTCGGCGAACTCGAGGTACTCGGGCACCTTGAAGGTGGCCAGCTGCTCGGCGCAGTAGCCGGCGAGCGTCTCGGCCGACACCGGTTCGGCCACCACGACCACGGCGCCGACCCGCTCGCCCAGCTCGACATCGGGCAGGCCCACCACGCCGACATCGAGAACGCTCGGGTGGGTGCGGAGCACCTCTTCGACCTCGACCGGACCGAACTTCTCGCCGCCCCGGTTGATGGTGTCGGAGAGCCGTCCCGACGGGTACAGGTAACCGTCGGCGTCCTGCCATCCGGTATCGCCGGTATGGAGCCACTCGGCCGTGGTGTTCTGGTGGGCCCGGACCACGAGTTCACCGATGCTGCCCGGTGCCACCGGCTCGCCTGACACCGGGTCGACGATCTTGACGTCGACGCCGGCCAGCGGTCGGCCCACCGAGTTGAGGCGGTCACCCTGCCGGTGGTCCTCAGGGGTCAGGGCCGCGTACGCCCCGAGCGTCTCGGTCTGGCCGAAGGTGTTGGAGAAGTCGACGTCGGGCAGGGCGGCGACCGCCCGGCGGATGAGGTCCACCGGGGCGGCGGCCGCGCCGTAGCTGAGTGACCGGAGCGAACCGAGATCGGTGGTGGAGAAGTTCGGGTGGTCGAGGATCCGGCGCAGCATCGTCGGCACCACGAACGTCTGGGTGACGCGGTGGCGCTCCACCAGGGCCAGCCACAGCCCGGCGTCGAACTTGGGCATCAGGACCAGCTGCTTGCCCTGGTGCAGCGAGATGAACAGGCCGAGCGTCCCGGCGATATGGAAGATGGGAGCCGACATCATGTCGACGATCTGGGGCCCATCGGGATCGATGGGCTTGGAGTAGTAGGCCAGACGGTCGGAGACGACACTGTGGCTGATGGAGATGGGTTTGGGGAGACCGGTGGTACCGCTGGTGAACAGCACCAGGGCGGTGTCCTCGGCGTCCCCCACCGCGGCGGCCCCGACGCCGTTCGCACCGTCGGCCGCGGCGACTTCCTCCTCGGTCAGGACCGGACCGGCAATGACCGAACGGAGCCCCTCGGCGAACTGGGCCCCGGCCACTCCCACCCGCGCCCCCACCAGTTCGGCCAACTGTCCGAGTTCGCCCGGGGTCAGGTAGGCATTCATCTGGGCGGTCGCCGCTCCGAGCCGCGCCGCGGCGTAGATGGTCGCGACCGACAGTGCGCTTCCCAAATTGACCAGGGCCACCCGGTCGCCGGGGCCCACCCCCGCGTCGGCCAGGGCCGAACAGACCTGGCGGATGGTGGCCTCGAGGTCGCGGTAGGTGTACTCCCTCCCGTCCACGACCAGTGCCACTCGGTCGGGGACGCTCGCCCAGGCGACGTCGGTGGCGTGGCCGACGTTCATCGGGGACGCCACCCGAATCGGGGCCGGGGAGCCCCGGCTGACATGCTCATGGACCGATCAACCGGTCGGAAGCGGTTCGAAGGGACTGAGGGTGACCCAGCAGGTTCCCTGGGTCTTGCCCTGCGAGGTCAGCTGGCACTGGGAGGAGGGCGGGACGTTGTTCCGCAGTTTCACGATCTTGTACTCGGTCGGTCCGTAGCGCTTGTCGGGGCCGAAGCTGAGGATCGGGGTGGAGGTGCCGGGGAAGTTGGTGATCTTCGACATGGCGGTGACGAAGGTACGCCGGTTGAGATCGGAGCCGGCCGCCCGCGCCGCCTTGGTGAACAGGGTGATCGCCTGGCACCACCCCACCACCGGGCCCTGCTGTTCGAGGTAGTCGGTCGTGTCACCCTGGGGGATCTGGGGGTACGCCTTGTGCCAGGGCGTCCAGCAGGCCTCCACTCCCGCGTCGTAGCCGCGCGGACCCGTGTAGTTGGACGGGGTCGTGCCCCCTCCGAGCGTTTGGGTGGTGAGGCCCTCCTGACCGTCGAGCGCCTTCTCGTAGGGGATCGGGATCAGGCCCAGGGCCGACTCGATGCTCTCCTCGTAGTCGCTGAGGAGGAGCCTCGGGTACCACTGCTGCTGGGTCTCGGCCTGGAGCACGGGATAGAACACGTTGAAGGGGATGAGAGGGATGATCGACGTGATGCCGGCGCTTCTCAGCTGCTGGACGACCAGTGGAGCCTGGGCGTCGGTGGTGGCGGTGTCGTTCGGATCGGCGTCGATGGTCTTGACCGTGGCGGTGATGCCGGCATTGCGCAGGTCGGGGATGAGGTAGCTGTTGAGGGCCAGCTGGTCCGAAGCCCGGTTTCCGGCGATGACCCCGACCTTGGTCGTCCCCCCGAGCAGGTGGGCGCTCAGTCCCCAGTTCACGACGGCCTGGAGGATGGTGGCCTGGTCCGGTCCGGTCCACCAGAGATAGGGCGAGCCCTCGTTCGTCCAGTTGGTCACGGTGGACCAGGCGCCGATGAAGGGGGTATGCCCTTCCTGGGTGATGCAGAGCTGATCGTCCCCCGTCCAGTCGCCGAGCCCGTCCAGGACGGCGAAAGCCGCGGGCGAGCCCTCGGTCCAGGTCTTGCACAGGGCCCGCATCTGGCTCTCGTTGGTCGGGTCGAAGGTGGTGATGATGGGGTTGATCTTGCGGCCGTTGATCCCCCCCGATTCGTTGACCTGCTTGACATAGAAGTTGATGGCCTTGGTCTGTTCACCGAACTCTGCGTCCTGGGCGAAGCCCTCCTGGCCGGCCAGCGAATTGAGGGAGACCACCGGGAAGACCACATTGATCATGCCGTTGGCGATCCCCCGGGTCGAGGTGCTGGCCGAGCTGACCGGGCTCGGAGCGGGGGCCGAGGAGCCGCCCGTCGACGCCGCGGTCGTGGCGGTGGAACTCGAAGGGGACGACGACCCACATGCCGCCGCTCCGACCAGGACGAGGGCCACGACGGCCAGCGCCGCCACCGGGGCCGAGCGGACCCGTCGGGTCACGGGTCCCAATGATGGGGCCAGCTCGCTCCGTGGGCTCCGTCCGCTCCTCGCACCCATCCGCGTCGCTCCTTGTCGGCCGCGTCCGTCGGCCACGTCTGTGCAGGCATCGGTGGCCCGTCCGGCAGGTCACAACCCTATTGAGTCGGTAGGAGACCGACAACCCGGGCTGACGACCGAGGACCGCCCGATCATGTGAAGCCACCGGCCCTGAAAGTCCCGAGCGCCCTAGGGTACTGAAAACACTGTCGATGTGCTGTGGGCCCGCCGTGATCGGGGGAAGGCGGGCGTTGGTCGGGCGGTGGTCGGGTGAGGGCCCGGTCCATCGGCGCCGGTGCGTTGGGCAACGGTGCGTTGTGCCCCAGTCCATGGAAGGCCGAGTCGGGAAGGTGTGAGTTGGGACATGTCCAGGTGCAGTTCGCCATCGATGACCCGGAACGGGCCGATGCCATTGTCGAGTCACTCCTGGCCCGCCGGCTGGTGGCCTGTGGCCAGCGGATGGGCCCGGTCTCCAGCCGCTACTGGTGGAACGGCTCGCTGGAGCAGGCCCGGGAGTGGCTGGTCCTGCTCAAGACCCGGTCCGAGCTCACCTCCCGTGTCATTGATGCCATCGTCGCCGACCATCCCTACGAGACGCCGGAAGTGGTGGCGCTGGCCGTCGGCCAGGGCGCTCGCGGCTATCTCGAATGGATCGATGCGGTGACGGCGGTCCCGTGAGGCCGGGATGACCGGCACCTCCCGTTCACGAAGGCGATGAACGAGGACAGCACCACCGAGGTCGCCGAGGTCGCCGAGGTCGTCGACCGGCTCGGACGGATCAGGGTCGCCGGCGCACTCAACATCTACGACGAAGCCGACTGCGTCGGGTGGGGCGACGAGCCCGGATGGGCCACGGAACGCAGGCGGGCTCTTTGGGACCATCTCGCCTCCCGCTGGTCCGCCCGCGCCGTCCTCGTCGGAGAGGCCCCCGGCAAGAACGGGGCTCGATGGTGCGGCGTGCCCTTCACCTCGTGTCGCCAACTCTGGGGCCGGGGGCCGACCGAGCCCACCGCCACCGTGGTGCAGCGCGTGCTCTCCCAACTGGGATGCGAGCAGGAGGTCCTGCTCTGGAACAGTTCGATGCTCTTCGCTCCCGGCAACCGGGACCCGCGGCCGGTGGAGATGGAGGCCTGTGCTCGGGTGCTCGAGATGGTCTGCCGGGGGCGGGAGGTCTTCGCCGTCGGCCGATTCGCGCAGGTGGCCACGGGCGCTCCCTATATCCGCCATCCGTCCCACGGGGGGGCGAAGCGGTTCGCCGACGGGGTGCGGGTCGCGCTCCGCTCCCCGCCGGGGACCGACGTCCGGCGAGCGCTGGGCCGCCTCGACGCTTCCCGGTTGCCGCCCTCGACCGGCGGTCCGCCGCCGGGGGCCGACGTCTGAGGATCCGGCCTCGGCCGTACACTGCAATCTGTGTTCTATTACGGCCATGGCTCGTGGATCGTCCTGGTGATCTTCGTCGGCATGTTCGTGCTCCGCATGGTGTCCTCCCAGCGCCGCCGAGGTGGACGGGGTGGCCCACGGGGCTCCGGCAACTTCTTTACCGGACCGGGACGGTTCGGTCCGCCGCCGGGGGGTGGCCTGCCCGGAGGCGGTCCCCCGCCGGGAAGTGGACCACGGGCAGCTGGATCTCCGGGAAGTGGGTTGTCCGGCGGTCCCCCGCCGGGGATCCCGACCACGGTGCCCCGGCCCGGCGTGGAAACCACGCGCACCGGTACCGCCCCGGGGTGGTTCGCCGATCCCTTCTTCAAGCATGAGCAGCGCTACTGGTCGGGGACGGAGTGGACCGAGCATGTCACCGACAACGGTGCTCCGGGGACGGATCCGCCACCGCCTGATCCCGGCCCGCGTCGCCCGGGCTGATCCCCCACCGTTTCGGAGACTCGGCCCAGCCAGCACACAACTGAGCCGTCCCGGTACTATCGGACAGGCTCAAGGATCGGGGAACGGCATGGCCCAACCAGAGGGACCGAAGATCTGTCTCATCGGCGCCGGGGGGATGTCCTTCGGGCCGGTGATGGTCCTCGACGCCATCAATACCCGTCGGATCCGCGGGGCCACGAT
Organism: uncultured Acidimicrobiales bacterium; assembly: GCA_963713625.1. GTDB lineage: Bacteria > Actinomycetota > Acidimicrobiia > Acidimicrobiales > RAAP-2 > Bog-756. The sequence continues at coordinate 955,324 of CAVQMN010000004.1, forward strand.
GATGCTCCACGACGTGAGCCCGGAGCGTCTCGAGGTGGCCCGCCGCTTCGCCACCCGGGTCAACGAGCGCAACGGGTATCCCATCACCATCGAAGCCTCACTCGATCCGAGCGAGGCGCTGGCGGGCGCCGATTTCTGCCTGACGAGTGCCGAGGTGGGACGCTGGAAGCACTGGATCGAGGACTACGAGATCCCCGTACGTCACGGGGCCACGCAGATCACCGGCGAGAACGGCGGACCCGGTGCCGTCTTCCACTCGTTGCGGTCGATCCGGACCATGCTCGGCATCTGCAATGACATCGAGCGGTACTGCCCGGATGCGTTCCTCATCAATCTGACCAACCCGTTGAGCCGGGTGGCGCTGGCCGTCAACACGAGCACGCCGATCAAGAACATCAGCATGTGCCACGAGTTTGCCGGCGGCGTCGGTCGCATCGCCCGGCTCCTGCGGGTTCCGAAGGGCAAGATCGCGGCCAGGGCGTCGGGTATCAACCATTTCACGTTCTTCACCGAGATCAAACGGTCGGACACCGGGGAGGACCTCTATCCGCGACTGCGGCGACTGTGGCAGAAGCGGTTCTTCGACTTCCCGCCGCCGGTGACGGCCACGGCCCAGCAGCTGGTGAAGGTTCCCTGGGTCCAGATGGCGGTCGAGCAGATGTACGCACCACTCGTGGCCCACATGTTCCGCGAATACGGTCTGCTGCCCTGTTCGGTGGACAGCCATATCGGCGAGTACGTCCCCTTTGCCAAGGCGGTTGCCGGATGGCACCCGGTCCCTGTCTATTTCCACGAAGGGGTCATGGCCCGGGTCGAGCGCATGGTCACCCGCTACGGCAACGGGGACTCCCACGTCCCCTGGCACAAGGCGGGCCGGTCGGCCGAGGAGGTGTTCCCGGTCATCGGGGCCATCTGGTCGGGCCAGGCCCGCTCCATCAACGCGGTCAATGTGCCCAACCGCGGCTACGTCCCCAATCTGCCCGACGGGGCCATCGTCGAGGTCCCGGCTGTGGCCGACGGGAACGGGGTGGTCGCATCCGAGGTGCCGCCCATCGTCGAGCCGCTGGCCGAGTTCATGCAGACCCAGATCGAACTGCAGGAACTGGTGGTCAACGCGGCCATCAAGGGAGACCCCTCGCTGGCCTTCGACGCGCTCCGTCGCGATCCGCTCTCTCCTCCCGACGAAGCCTCGTGCCGCAAGATGTTCGATGAACTGATGGCCCTGCAGGCCGACGCCCTGCCGTTCTGACACCTGGCGCCGCTGGTCGGGTCAGGGCTTGCCGACGATGGCCTGTCCCGACTGGTCGACGGCCATGCAGAAGGCGACCGAAGGGCACGAAATGGAGGTCAGGTGACCGGCGCCGTCGATGTCGGTGCGGGTCCAGGTGGTCCCGTTCCACTGGACCACACCTCCGGATCCGTCGCTGACCGCGCAGTAGGAACTCGAGGGGCATGAGATACCCGTCGGGGTGACACCGATGGCCGTGGCCGATGGCTGGCCCGGTTCGATGCGGGTGGGGCCCGACCAGGACTGGCCGTTCCACTGGAGGACCCCACCGGATTCGTCGACCGCGGTGCAGAACGAGGCGCTCGGGCAGGAGACGTCGGCGAACGACGACGAATCGGTGAAGGGATTGGGCTGGGTCCACTGGTCGCCGTTCCACTGCGAGATGCCACCCGAGGTGGAGACGCAGAACGAGGGCGAGACACAGGAGATGGCCGACACCGAGCCCCAGTCGCCGCTGGTGCCCGACCAGGATCCGCTGTTGAAGGCGAAGGCGTTCCCCTGGGCGTCGACGGCGGCGCAGTAGCCGGTGGGGGCACACCCCACCGCCTCGAGGCCGTTGGCGCCGGCGAGCGTCATCGGCGCGGACCAGGCCTGGCCGTTCCAGTTGATGACCTGGTCTCCGGCCGTGGCCACGGCCATGCAGAACGTCGGGTTGGCGCAGGAGACGGCGATGGCGCCGGCGCCGATGGGTTGGGGAGCGGCCGGAACGGGCGGGGACCAACTGGTGCCGTTGTAGAAGTAGGCGCGGCCGGCGCTGTCGATGGCGAGACACGAGGTCGGGCTCCCACAGGACACGGCATCCAACCCCGCGCCGGTGGCCACACGGATCGGAGCCGCGAAGTGGAGTGGACCGGCGCCGACGGGAACCGAGGAGGAAGTGGTGGACGCCGAGGCCGTGGTGCGGGTGGTGGTCGACGGCGCGGCCGTGCCCGCCCCACAACCGGCGAGCGCCAGTGCCGAGCAGACGAGAAGTGGGAACCAGTATGCCGGACGCACGTTCGGATCACCTTGCCGACCCAGGTGTTGGGTTCTGGCTCCCAACGTACTCCAGCGGGTATCTGTAGAGGAGGCGCCGACGGTCCCGCCGAGAGGAGCGACGATGGTTGACCCCTACGATTTGAACCGGTTTGTCGACGCCCAGGACCGCGGGGGCGTCTTCGCGCGAGCCGTTGCGGAGTTGCGGGACGGCCGCAAGACAACCCACTGGATGTGGTTCGTCTTCCCCCAGATCGCCGGACTCGGGCGGAGCGCAACGTCGCGGGCGTTCGCCATCTCGTCACTGGCGGAGGCCCGGGCCTACCTGGACCATCCCGTCCTCGGTCCGCGGCTGCTGGAATGCGCGGGCATTCTGGACGGCGGACCGCATGACGACGCAGCACAGATGTTCGGCATCGTCGACGCCCAGAAGCTCCGGTCATCGATGACCCTGTTCATGCGGGCGGCTCCCGAGCAACCACTGTTCCCGCGGGTGCTCGACCGGTACTTCGGTGGGCGCTCCGATCAGGAAACCGAGCGGCGCATTCGACCCGGAGACCGGTGACGGCCTTCAGCGGCCGAGCAGTCCGGCCACGTTGTCGCGGAACAGGCCGGGCCACTGGTCGGCAGAGCCGCCACCCCGGGCATAGTCCTCGACCGGGGTGGCCGTGCCTTCTGAATGCGGGTAGTCGCTGCAGCACATGAACAGGTCGCCGGCCTTGGCCGACAGCCGGACCGGCTGCTCGTAGGAGAAGGACGAGACGCGGACCTGCCGTTGGAAGTACTCGCTCGGACGGAGGTCGAGCTTCATCGGCACCTGGCCGTTGAGCACGGACGTGAAATCCCAGCCACCGTCGAGCATCAGCAGGTACTGGGGAACCCAGATCGAGGACAGCTCGACGATTCCGATCATCAACTCGGGTTGCCGGTCGAGCACGCCGTTCACGATCAGGTCGGTCACGGCGATGGCGGCCGGGACCCAGAGGAATATCGATTCGATGGGCGGGACAAAGGACTGGTCGGGATCGGGATAGAAGGCGTCGTCGATGAGCCGGGGCTGGTCGGCTACGTGGAACAGGGGTGTGACGCCGTGATTGACGAACGAGGCCCAGAGCCGGTCGTGATCGGGATGGGACAGGGGCCTGCCGTCGACGGCGGCCGGTGCGATCATGGCCAGCCGCACGCCGGCCGACGACAGCGCCCCCAGTTGACCCTCCAGCCACTCCGGATCGCGCAGCGTGAGGTGGGCGACAGGATGAAGTCGGCCGGCGCCGTCGGCCACGACGGTCGCGCACCAGCGGTTCCACGCGGCCATGTTGGCGGTGAGGGCGGTGAGCGATTCCGACAGGCGGCGCTCCCACAGGAGCCCGAAATTGGGGAAGAGCACCGCTTCGTCGAGTCCCATGGCCGTGAGCTGGGCCGCTCTGGCCCCCGGTTCCCAGTACTCCGGGGGCAGCGTGTCGTCGTAGGAGTACTCAGGAGGCAGATGTTGGCGACAGCGCTGTCGGTTGCGACCGATGGCAGCCGTGTCCCCCGGACGCTGCACGTCGGCCAGGTCGAGCCGACGGCCTCGCCAGGTCAGCCAGGGATAGCCCAGGTCGTCGTCGACGATGGCCAGGGCCTCATCGGCGAGGTCCGGGTCGATGTGGTCGGCCCACAACGTCCGGGTTTCGAAGAGGTGCTGGTCCGAGTCGATAACGGAGCTCACCGGGACCAATGTAATTGACAGGGCCCCTGCCGTCTCCTGGTCGCCGACGGCCGGACTGGCCTGGGCCCGACCTCGGCTACGGTCGTCCCGACCGAGGAGGACCGATGATCGAGCAGGTGATCGAGCGCTGGCACGCCTATCTGCGGGGTGAACTGCCCGGTGGGCTGGATGGACTGCTCGATGACGAGGTCGTGTTCTACTCGCCGATCGTGTTCACGCCCCAGCGGGGCAAGGCGGTCACCGCCCTCTATCTGCAGGCCGCGGCGCAGACCCTCCCGGGCGACCAGGTGCCATCGGCCCCGGGTGACAGCGCCGCCGGTCCCGGTGGCAGCTTCCGGTACACGAAATCGGTGTCGGCCGGAGACACCGCCGTCCTCGAGTTCGAGACCAACGTGGGCGGTACCTACGTCAACGGGGTCGACATCATCCGTTGCAACGACGCGGGTCGAATTGTCGAGTTCCGGGTGATGATCCGGCCGCTGCAGGCCGTCAACCTGGTGCGTGAGCAGATGGCGGCGACGTTGGAGCGGATGAAACCGGGTGGTCCCTGATCCCCATGCCCACCCACACCGTGTCGACGGCACGCTCGGCCCACCCGGCTACCGACGGCTCTCCGGCCACCCGACGCGCGAACACCGACCCGGCCAGCATCTGCAGCGCGAGATCGAGATCGGCATCGGGTCGGAGCTGGCCCCGCTCCACGGCCGTGACCAGGAGCGACCTGAGGTAACCCATGCGGGGCCCGACGACCCGTTGGCGGTGGAGGGCGAGGGCCGCGGGGTCCTCCCGGGCCCCGATCAGGGTGCCGACCACCTCCAGGCAACTCTCGGCGAAGCGCTGGTCGAACTCGGTCAGGTAGGCGATGAGGTCGCGGCGTGGATCGGTGGAGGTTGCCGGTTCCAGGTGGGCCGAGTTGTTGTCGGCGATGGCCGCGGTGATCAGATCGGCCTTGTCGCGATACCGCCGGTAGATGGTGGCCCGGGCCACGCCGGCCTCGCTGGCCACACTCTCCATCGACACCCTGGCGTAGCCCACCTCGCCGAGCTGGCGCAGGGCGGCCCCGGTGATGGCCGAACTCGCCCGTTGGTCGCGGGGACGACCGCGGACGCGCTTGGAAGGCCGCGGTCCAGCCGTCTTCACGGTCGGCTCGGTGTCGGTCACGAGTGGGCCGCCGCCGGCACCGGCGCAGCACCGGGCGTGGGGGCGGCCACGCTGGGCACGAAGTCACGCTGACGAACCAGGGCGAAGGACGCGATCGAGCCGATGAAGGCGATCACCGCACCAATCACCATGAGGTGGTCGAGCGTGGCCGAGAAACCCACCCGGTAGGCATGGAGCAGCGCGGCGCGGGACGCGGCCGAGGGTATGGCGGTCATCGCCTCACGCACGCCACCCCCGGCCAGGGCGCCCTGGAGAGCGGCGCCACCGTGGGAGGCGACGGCCTGACCGGCCGCCGAGCTGCTGAGTGCCGTCATGGTCCGGTGCTCGATCTGGGTCTGGAACACCGTCCCCAGTCCGGCGATCCCGGTGGCGATTCCGACCTGGCGGAACGTGTTGTTGGCGCCCGAGGCCATGCCGCTGCGCTGGGGGGGCACGACGGAGATGGCGGACGACGCCAACACCGGGTTCACCGTCCCGATGCCGATCCCGGCGGCGATGAAGCCGGGCAGGAGGACCGTCCACCCCGACGAGGCGTGGGTGGTGGCCATGAGGAGGCAGCCGACGGCGATGAGGAACATGCCGGTGCCGAGGAGGTATCTGGACTGCATGCGCACGGTCAGCTTCCCGGCAAAGGGGGCCACCACGAAGGCCAGGACGGTGATGGGCAGGAACCGGACCCCGGCGGCCAGCGGTCCGTAGCCGAGGTCGTCTTGGATGTAGAGCGTGAGGTACAAGAACAGGGCGAAAATCGACGCGGCGATGGTGAAAGCGGCCAACGAGACGCCCACCATGGCCGGACGCTTGAAGAGGGTCAGATCGAGCATGGGGTCGGACTGTCGCCACTCGGCCACGAGGAAGACGACCAGCAAAAGGGCGGCGCCGACCAGCAGACCGGTGATGAGCGGACTGCCCCATCCGTCGTCGGGTCCACGCACCAGGCCGAAGACCAGCATGAAGAGCGCGCCCGAAAACGAGACGAAGCCGATCCAGTCGATGCGTCGGTTGTTCGGGTCCCTGGACTCCTGCACTTTTGCCAGGGTCACGATGACGGCCAACACCCCGATGGGCACGTTCACGAAGAAGATCCACCGCCAACCGATGCCGCTGGTGATGGCCCCGCCGACCAACGGTCCGACGGCGACCGCCCCACCGATCACCGCACCGTAGATCCCAAAGGCCGTGCCCCGTTCCTTGCCCGAGAAGGCCGCGGCGATCAGGGCCAGCGACGTGGCGAACATGATGGCCCCGCCCACCCCCTGGGCAGCCCGGGCCAGATTGAGCATGAGCGAGGACGTCGACAGTCCGCACACGAGCGAGGAGAGCGAGAAGACACCGAGTCCGACCGCGAACACCTCTCGCCGCCCGAACATGTCGCCCAGCACCCCGGCGGTGAGCAGGAATGCGGCCAAGGTCAGCGAATAGGCGTCGACCACCCACTGCAGATCGCTGAACGTCGAGTGCAGGGACTGCTGGATGTCGGGGAGGGCGACGTTGACGACGGTGATGTCCAAGAGCAGCATGAACGTGGCCGTACAGACGGCGATGAGCGTCCACCACTTGCGATCGAGCGCTGGCATACGGGCTCCCTTCGATCGGGACTGCGGGACCGGGCCCGGGGGTGGACGCGGCGGTAAAACGATCCAAGGCGTACTGTATTGAATTGATGAGGAAAGGTCAAGCGGCCGCTCCGGGCGGGGGAGGATGTGAGGTCGACACCGGGCGGGAAGGGACAGGGGGTTGGTCGTGATCACGGTCTCGGCTCCCCTCCGGATCTGCGACAACGGCGGTTGGACCGACACCTGGTTCGGGGGGCCGGGACGGGTGCTCAACATGGCGGTGACCCCGGGGGTGGAGGTGTCGGTTCGTCGCACCGCCGGCCCGGATTCTGTGGTGTTGGACGTCCAGGCCTTCGGGGACCGCTATCCGATCGTCCCGGGCGCTCCGCGGGTGGCCCGTCACCCTCTCCTGGAGAGCGCGGTCGATACCTATCCCCCGCCGGCGGACCTCACCGTGGCGATCAGCGTCCGCTCTGCCGTCCCACCTGGTTGCGGCACGGGGACGTCGGCCGCGGTGTCGATCGCCGTGCTGGCCGCGCTGGCGGAACTTCGTTCCGAGCGCCGTTCGCCGCGTGACCTCGCCTACGCCGCCCACCGCCTCGAGGTCGACACCCTCGGTATCCAGAGCGGGATCCAGGACCAGGTGTGTGCCGCGTTGGGCGGTATCAACTACATCGAGGTCGATCCCTATCCGGACACGGTGGTCCAGGCCCTCCCGATCTGGGAGGAGCTCGGCGTCAGACTCTCGCTCGTGTTCCTCGGCCGTGCCCACGACTCCTCCGACCTCCACCATCAGGTCATCGAGGGTCTGGGGGGACGGACATCGGAGGTCTTCACTCGACTGCGGGATGCCGCCACCGCCGGACGCGACGCCATCCTCGACCGGGATCTCGGTGCACTGGGGCGGTCGATGTCCGACAACACCGAGGCACAGCGTTCCCTGCACCCGGGGCTCGTGGGGGTGGACGCGGACCGGGTGATCGGAGTGGCGGCCGCCCGGGGGGCGCTCGGTTGGAAGGTGAACGGCGCCGGAGGCGACGGCGGTTCTGTGACCATCCTGAGCGCAACCGGCGAGGACGGTGATGGCGTCGGTCCCGCGGTCAGACGTCTGGACCGACGGTTCCAGGTGCTTCCTGTTGTGCTCAGCCCGTCCGGGTGCGAGGTCAGCGGGTCAATCTAGAGCCGTCGAACATACGCAGTCCGGTACTCCGACCGCCGATCGGCCGGCACCGGAGCCGTGACCGCCAACCGGTGAAGCGGCATCGACGTCCTCAATGACTACTCTCGACGGTGGAGACGGGGCGGCAGGCAAGAGGACCGACCACGAGTTCCCTACAACCCTCACCGGAGTGCCGAACGCCATGGCCGAGTACCAGATACTGGTTCCCCCACCGAAACGCCACCGAAAGATCTGGATCGCCGCGGCCGTCGTCGTCGTGATCGTGCTGGTGGCTGGGGGCGCGTACGCAGTGGGAAAGCACGGCAACGGCGGCGGGGGTGGCACGACTCAGGCGCAGGGAGGGGTGGCCACCACCGTCGCACCCGAGCCGCTCTCCGTCGTCTCCACCGTGCCGGCCAGCGGCGCCACCAACGTTCCGTCCAACCAGCTGGTGACGGTCGATCTTTCGGCGCCGGTCGCGAGCACGGCGGGCATGCCGGCCTTCGATCCACCCGTCAAGGGATCGTGGATCCGGACCGGCCCGAGGACCCTGTCCTTCGCGGCCCAAGCACCGTTCATCCCCACCGCGACAGAGACCCTCGAGATCCCGGCCGGTGCCGCGGGTCCCCGGGGCGTCGGTGGCCAGATGCTCAGAGCCCCCAACACTGTTACCTTCACCGTGGCCCAAGCCAGCACCGAGCGGCTCCAGCAGCTGCTGGCGGAGTTGGGCTACATGCCACTCACTTTCTCGCCCACCGCCCCACTGAGCTCTCCGACACTGGCCACCACCACCCAGGCCGGGACGTTCCACTGGCGCTGGCCCGGCACCCCGGTGTCCCTCTCCTCTCTCTGGACGGAAGGGGCGGAAGACGTCATCACCAAAGGTGCGGTCATGAATTTCGAGAACCAGAACGGACTGACGGTCGACGGGCTGGCCGGCAAGGAGGTCTGGACCGAGCTGCTGGCCGACGTCGCGGCGGGGAAGGTCAACGCCAACCCCTACACCTACGTGTTCGTGTCCAAACAGTTGCCCGAAGCCCTCACCCTCTTCGAAAACGGGACACCCGCGCTGGTCAATATCCCGGTGAATACCGGTGCTCCCGGGGCCGACACCACGGATGGGACCTATCCGGTCTTCGAACACGTGGTCAGTTCGAGGATGGTGGGGACCAATCCGGACGGATCCACCTACGACGATCCCAACGTCCCCTGGGCCAGCTTCTTCAACGGCGGAGATGCCCTCCACGGTTTCGTCCGGGCCTCCTACGGCTTTCCGCAGAGCAACGGATGTGTGGAGATGCCTATCGCCGAAGCGGCTCAGGTCTGGCCCCTGACCCCTATCGGCACGCTGGTGACGGTGGTCGGCCCCGCCTCGTGATCCGGGGTGCTCAGCCTTCAGCCTCCGGGGTGACCGGTGCGCGGAGGTGGGCGGACAGAGCGATGGGAACGGTTTCGAGGAACCATTCGCTCACGATCATCACCGGATCATCGTCGATGACGATGCGGTAGCGCCGCGACAGGACGGCGTCCACGAGAAGGCCGGTCACGTCCGGATCGGCATGGGTGGCGACGACGGTGCCGGAAACCGGGTGGCGGCCGAGGACAAGGCGATGGTCGAGCAGCACTCTGCCGATCGGATCGCGACTGGCCTGCAGGCGGGCGGAAACTGACGCCGGGAGGCGGTCGGCGGCGATGACTGATTCGGCGTAGACGAAAGCCAGCCCGGTCACCCGTCCGGTGAGCAGCACCGCCCGATGGAGCGTGGGTGCGTCGGGAGCCCGCCCGAGCGGGTCGTGCTCAGGGGCGGGATCGATGGCCTGGTGGCGGATGTCCGCATCGATGGGCTCACCGGCGAGGTGCTCCAACCACTCGGTCACGGTCGCCGGATTTTGCCGCAGGGCGGCGGACAGCGCCGCCGACCTCGACCCGCTGTCCACCCCGGCGGGCCAGACCGCCCGGCACGAGGCGCATCCGTTCACGCCGGACGACCGTACTCCACCGTCGTCCGGGGGGACCGGGCGAGTGGGCCGGTGGGACGGATGCGACGTGTACGACGAGCCCGTACCCTGGGATCGTGCCAGCGTCCGTGCTGTCCTACCGGAGCACCTTTCGGTTCGACCTGGCCCCGGGCCAGCTGTGGCACCAGATCGAGTCGGTGGACCAGTTCGAGGGTTGGTGGCCCTGGCTCACCGAGTTCCGGATCGAAGGACCCGGCCTGTCTGCCGGGTCGGTGCTCCACGGCACCGTCAGTCCGCCGCTTCCCTACCGGATGCGCATCCACGCCGAGCTGGGCGAGTGTCTGTGCCCTGAGTTCATCGACGCCACGGTCACCGGCGATCTGGTGGGTGACGCGCATCTCCGCTTCCGTGCGGAGGACGTGGGCACCCGGGTGGAAGCGACCTGGACGGTGGAGATGCGCCAGCCGGCGATGAGAGTGGCCAGTCGGGTCGGCCGTCCCGTCCTGCAGTGGGGGCACGATCGGGTGGTCGAGATGACCGTCCGCAATCTGCCTCCGCAGTTCCGGTATCAGGCGGAGGCCTGACGCCCGACCAATCGTGACGGTCAACGATCGAACGGGCCGGCCGGCTACCGCAGCCGGGCCACGGCCAGCGCCGCGGCCAGCATCATGATGGCCCACGACATGGCCCCGAGGGCCCGCTCGAGTGGGGCCAGCAGGAGAGCCCGGTCGACAGGGACCGAGGCACCGTCGACCGGGACGATGGCGCCCGACACGTCCCTGACCCGCCGGCGGAGCATCCGGGCCGGCGTGCTGAGGGCCCGTTGGGCCATGGACAGGGCGAAGGCGCCGAGGGCGGCGATGACCGGGGCCAGGGCCAACCGTCCGGTCTGGGCCACGTAGGCGGTGAGCACCGGGAACGCCCCCCAGCTGGCCGCGAAGCCGATGTCGTTGTGGATGACACCGCCGAAGAGCTCGAAGTTGTAGCCGAGGACGAGGACGGGTCCGACGACGAGGAACGGAACCAGGGCCGGCCCCACCTGGATGACCCCGGCGACCCCGAGAGCGACCGCTCCGCCCAGGCCGATCCCGGCCACGGCGACGAGGGCCCCACCGGGGATCTGCGTGCGCAGCGGCCGCCCGTGCAGTTCATCGAGCGCGTGCGCGGCCAGACCGACGGCGCAGAAGAAGGCCAGCAGCGTGGCGATCATCCGGGTGAGGTTCACGCTCGTGGCCAGGCAGGCGCCGATGACGACATAGGCGAGGTGCCAGGCCGTGTACGGAGGGTGGAGCAGCGTCCACCAGTCTCGCCAGCCGCCGGGTCGCGCCGCGTAGAACGACGGCCGATGTTGGGGACCGGCGCCACCGGGTGCCGGTCCCTCATTCATCGGCACGTCTCCCCCACATGACCAGGCCACCCCCGAGGCTCATCCGTCGCACCCCGACGTCGACGAAGCCGGCCCGCCGCCATGCCTCAACCGTCCACGCCACCGGATAGCGCCGGTAGTGACCCGAGATGTTGGGCCCGAGGAACCGGCCCACCTCGAACCATTCCCGTCCTCCGGTCAGCCAGCCGCCGACAGGAAGGACGAGCCGTGTGTACAGCCACCACCAGAACCGCCAGAACCGGCTCTTCGGGAGGAGGAACTCGAGACTGGCCACTGCTCCCCCGGGCTTCACCACCCGGGCCAGTTCGGTGAGGGTGGCCTGCGGGTCGGCTACGTACCGCAGGAGATAGGTGAACGTCAGTGCGTCGAAGGTCCCATCGACGAAAGGCGTCTGCTCGGCCCGGGCCGCCACCAACTGGACCCGATCGTCCACGAGGTGCTCAGCCACGTTGCGTGCCCCCTGACGCAGCATGTCGAGGGTGAGGTCGAGTCCGACGACCCGTGCACCGCTCCGGTCGGCGAGCTGGATGGCCACCCCGGCCGTACCCGAGGCCACGTCGAGGACCAGCCCGGGTCGATCTCCCACGACATGATCGACCATGGCCTTTCGCCAGCGGCCGTTCTGTCCCATGGAGAGGACCTCGGCCAGGCGGTCGTAGCGCGCCGGCAGGGGCGTGAAGAGCTGCTGGGCGAACCGATTGGGATGGTCCGTGTCCGGGGTCTCCATGTCGCCTCCTCAGATGCGAAGATCTCACCGTAGGCGGTGAACGCCCGGGAGGAGTGGAGTGAGCTCGAGGCGCTTTGACGTGCTGGTGGTCGGCGCGGGACCGGCCGGGAGCATCGCCGCACTGGTCCTGGCCCGCGCCGGGGTCCATGTGGCCCTGCTCGACAAGGCGCCGTTCCCGAGAGACAAGGCGTGTGGTGATTTCATCGGGCCGAAGGGACTCCAGGTCCTGGCCGACCTCGGCGTACCCGAGCCCACCGGACTCGACGTCGGCGACATGGTGGTGGTGGGCCCGACCGGTCGGCGGGTCGTCCTGCCCTGCTTTGATGGCGAGACCTATCCCGGCCGAGCCCGGGCGGTGCCGCGGGTGCTCTTCGACGCCTCCCTGCGCGCCGCCGCCCTGGAGGCCGGTGCCGTCTGGTGCCAGGGTCGAGCCGACCGGCCCCTCGGATCGGCCTCGTCCCTCGACGGGTTCGGTGTCGGTGGGACCGAGCTCCGCGCCGACTTCGTCATCGGTGCCGACGGCGCCACCAGCCACGTGGCCCGGAGCGCCGGACTGATCGAAGAGGCGCGGGTGCTGTGGGGGTTCGCCGTTCGGTGCTACCTGGAACAGCACGTCGAGCTCCCGGCCATCACGCTGTGGGAGCGGACCCGGTGGCGCGCCTTTCCGGGGTATGGATGGATTTTCCCCGGACCGGATGGGATGGCCAACGTCGGTGTCGGCATCGGGACCCTCGCCGATCGTCAGGCCGGCGCCGGTGCGGTGCGAATGCTGCCCGCCTACCTCGACCACCTGGTGAGCCTGGGTCTGCTCGACCGGACCCATGCCCATCCTCCGTCACGACGGTTGGGTGGATGGCTCAAGATGGGAATGGTGGGCACGACACCGGCGTCGGGCAGGGTACTCCTGGTGGGCGACGCGGCCGGGTTGGTCAACCCTCTCCAGGGTGAGGGCATTGCCCAGGCCATGTCCAGCGGGAGGGCGGCGGCCGAGGCCATTCTCGCCGCACCGGGCGCCGCGGCCGCCGGCTATCGGAGGCACTTGGTCCGGGACCACCTCCCCTATCAGCGCATCACCGCTGCCGGACATGCCGCCCTGGTGGGCCGACCGGTGGCCGTGTCTGCGGTGGGCCGACTGCTGACCACGCCGGTGGTGGGTCGGGCGCTGGCCGGCGGGTGGGGGATCTTCTGGAACGAGCTGCTCGACGGAGCCGCGCCCGGCGCCGCCCGACGGGTGGCGGCGATGTCGACGCAGGTGGGCCGGGCGGTCACGGCCGGAACCGGCGTCTCCCGGTGGTTCCGGGCCAATATCGACCGCGTCTGAGCGTCTGAGCGTCTGAGCGTCTGAGCGTCTGAGCGTCTGAGCCGGCGCCGTGGTCAGGCCGGGCGGCGGGCGGCCCGTTCGGCCGCGGCGGCGGCGCCGAGGGCGGTCACTGCCAACAGGAGATCGGCCGTCCCGGCCAGCCGCGCCGCCGCCGGGCTCTTGACCAGGGCGGCCAGGACGGTCGTCGCCAGCATCAGAAGGGAGACACACAGCAGCAGCCTGGAGGTGAGACGCCGGTCGCGGCGCAGGGGACGCACGAGGACGATGACAGCACCCACCGTGAGGACGGCGAGGAACACCGCCCACGATCGCCACCGGTCGGTCGAGATCACGTTCAACCAGCTGTAGCCCTCGAGGGTGGCCAGTCCGGCCAGCAACAGGAACAGCGGCGCGGCGAAGCTCGGAGCCGGCACCGCGGTCGGGTCACGCGCCGGTTCACTGAACCCTGGGCCCGGGGGTTCCGCCCTTCGGCCGTCCGCCTCTACCTGGGTTCGGGGGGCCAACCGCACCGGGCCCCGACCGGCGTTGCCGGCCTGAGGCGCCCCCATTTCGCCCTCCGCACCGGTCTCGAGCGCAACGGGCGCGTCGACATCCCGGATCCACCCACTTGCCATCCGCCTGACCTCAACCAATCGACCGTCTCCGTCCGCCGCAACTCCTGGGCCGTCGATTGCCGAGCGACCGCTGTCCTCCAGGAGCTGTCCGACCGCCGCCGCCCGGTAACTCCAGTATCGCCGCCGCCGAGGCCGACTGCAACCATTGGTTGCAAACTTTTCTGTGCATGCCGGCCCCGGACCCTCAAGAAGGGCGCAAACCGCTCCGGTCCCCCCACGCCTGGTATTCGACCGGCCCGGGGCCCGTCCGCCCGGGATGGGCCCCCGCCTGCGCATCCCACTATCGTCTGTCCGGCATGGTTCTCTCAGACCGCTCTATACGTGAGGCGCTCGACGCCGGTCATATCGTGATCGAACCGTTCGACGAGAGCTGTATCCAGCCCTCGTCGGTCGATCTGCACGTCGATCAGTACTTCCGGCTCTTCCGCAACCACACCAGCCGGGTCATCGACGTGCGTGAGGACCAGGAGGACCTCACCGAGCTGGTGGATATCGGGGACGACCCCCTCATCCTCCACCCCGGTGAGTTCGTGCTCGGGTCGACGAAGGAGAAGGTCACCCTGCCCGCCGACCTGGTGGCCCGCCTCGAGGGCAAGTCCTCGCTCGGCCGGCTCGGTCTCCTCATCCACTCGACGGCCGGCTTCGTCGACGCCGGTTGGGACGGTCACCTCACCCTCGAGCTCTCCAACGTCGCCAACCTGCCCATCACCGTCTACCCGGGTATGAAGATCGGCCAGATCAGCTTTCTCCAGATGACCACTCCGGCCGACCACCCCTACGGTTCGGACGGGCTCAAGTCGAAGTACCAGGGTCAGTGGGGCCCGACCCCCAGCCGGTATGCCGACAACTTCCGCCCATGACGCGACTCTCCAGGTCAACAGGCCTGGCGAGCTTTGTTACTCTGTAGTAACCACCTAGGAGGAAAGCAGTGCCTCTCAGACTCGCCGTAGGCCTCGGTATCACCGCGGTGATGTTCGCCATAGCCGGACGCCGGTTCTTCTGGCTGTTCAAGCTCATCTCGGCCGGCCAGCCCGCCGTGCCCAACCGTTTCAGGGACCTGCCCAAGCGCGTCAAGGCGGAGCTGGTCGAGGTGGGCGGGCAGAAGAAGTTGCTGCAGTGGACCGTCCCCGGCCTGGCCCACGCCTTCACCTTCTGGGGCTTCACCATCCTGTTTCTCACCATCATCGAGGCCTACGGCTGTCTCTTCCAGCGCGACTTCCACATCCCCTTGATCGGCCACACCGCGGTGATCGGCTTCCTCGAGGACTTCTTCGCTGTTGCCGTCATTGTCTCCCTGCTGGTGTTCGTCGGCATCCGGGTCAAGAACTCCCCGGCCCGGGAGAACCGGCGTTCCCGGTTCTTCGGCTCGCACACCGGCGCGGCCTGGCTCGTACTGGCCATGATCAGCGGCGTCATCATCACGCTCCTGCTGTACCGGGCCGCCCAGGTCAACACGGGCAACTTCCCCTACGGGTGGTGGGCCTTCGCCTCCCACGGACTGGCCAATGCCCTCAAGCCTCTCGGCACCGGGGTCAACAGCGTCATCGAGACGGTCGCCCTGCTGGCCAACATCACCATCATCACCGGCTTCTTGGTCTTCGTCTCCTACTCGAAGCACCTCCACATCTTCCTGGCCCCGATCAACGTGGCCACCTCACGCCGGCCACGGGCCCTCGGAGCCCTGGCCTCCACCCCGGACATGTCGATGGAGGACGTGGGCGAGGACGACGAAGTGGTGTTCGGCGCCGGCCGCATCGAGGACTTCTCGTGGAAGCAGCTCCTGGACATGGCCACCTGCACCGAGTGCGGCCGGTGCCAGTCCCAGTGCCCGGCCTGGAACACCGGCAAACCCCTCTCGCCCAAGTTGTTGATCATGGACCTCCGCGACAACCTCTTCGCCTCGGCCGACCGGGTGATGGCGAAGAACCGGGCGGCCGGCGTCGAGGTGGAGAACCTGGTCCCGTCGATCATCGATCCCGATGTCCTGTGGTCGTGCACCACCTGTGGAGCGTGCGTCGAGCAGTGTCCTGTCGACATCGAGCACATCGACACCATCATCGACATGCGGCGCTACGAGGTGCTGATGGAGTCCAAGTTCCCGACCGAGGCCGGCCTCATGCTGCGCAACATCGAGAACCAGGGCGACCCATGGGGGCTCGGTGCTTCGAAACGCACCGAGTGGATCGACGTGCTCGACTTCGAGGTGCCCGTCATCAGCGGGACCATTCCCGACGACATCGAGTACCTCTACTGGGTCGGCTGTGCCGGTGCCCTCGACGAGCGGGCCCGCAAGGGAGCCCAGGCCACCGCCCGGATGCTCCACCGCGCCGGTGTCAGCTTCGGAATTCTCGGACCGAAGGAGCGGTGCACCGGCGACCCGGCGCGCCGCCTGGGCAACGAGTATCTCTACCAGGAGCAGGCTCGGGGGAACATCGAGACCCTGGAGGGGGCAGGGGTCAAGAAGGTCATCGCCACCTGTCCGCACTGCTTCAATTCACTGGCCAACGAGTATCCGTCCCTCGGTGGGAACTTCGAGGTCATCCATCACAGCCAGTTGCTCGACCATCTGGTCACCGCAGGCAAGCTCACCCCCGGCGGTGGGTACAAGGGGACCGTCACCTACCACGACCCGTGCTACCTCGGTCGCCACAACCGGGTCTTCGACGAGCCCCGGTCGGTCATCGACGCCATTCCCGGTGCCACCCAGGTGGAGATGCGGCGCTGTCGCGAGAAGGGGTTCTGTTGTGGCGCGGGCGGGGCGCGGATGTGGCTGGAGGAGAACATCGGCAAGCGGGTCAACATGGAGCGGACCGAAGAGGCCATCGGGACCGGCGCCGACGTGGTGTCGACAGCCTGTCCCTACTGCATGATCATGCTGGACGACGCCGTGCGGGCCAATGCCAAAGAAGATGACGTGCGGGTCCTCGACCTCTCCCAGCTACTGGAAGAGTCGATGGGAGACGACCCGTCAGTCGTAGGCGAGGGCGTCAGCCTCACGTAGCCGGATGGACATGGCCGACAGCATCTTGCGGGCGATGCTCGGCACTGACTCCAACAGGCTGTTGAACTGGCGCTGGGACAGGACCAGCAGGTCCATCTCCGTCTCGGAGATCACCGAGGCCGACCGCGGCCTCCGATCGAGCAGGGCCAACTCGCCGAAGTGGTCGCCGGGGCCGAGGGTGGCCACCTTCTTCCCTTCCCGGGTCACCGCCGCGGTCCCGCTCACGATGATGAAGAACTCCATCCCGACCCGACCCTCTTCGACCAGCACTTTCCCCTCGGGCACCTCGAGCTCGTCGAGTGAACTCCGGATCTTGCGGAGCTCCGACGCCGAGCAGCTGGAGAAGAGCCAGATGGCCTTGAGGTCCAGTGATTTCGACCGCGGGGGCATGGCCGAGAGGCTACCTCGCCGGGTGGTCAGATGCCCGGTTCCAGCCTCCCGAACGGTCGCCGCCCGCTGCTACGCTCCCCGGATCATTCGTGCGCTGCTGAAGGGTCGGGGTCGACAGGCGGAGGACTCAGGGCCGACCCGACCATCCGGGGAGCGACGGCGCGGCGACGTCCCCTGCCGACTTGATTCGGGGGGACGGCGCCGGTGACGGGTCCGGATGCTCCGGTCACCAATCTGCGCGGCGCCCGGGTCGAGGTCGATCCCCGACGGGCCCTGCGCCTGGTGGTCGGAGGGTGCCTGGTGGCTCTGGCCGTGGTGGCCGTCGTGTTGCTGGTGGCCGGCGTGAAGAAGAACGATCAGGCGTCCAGCCTCCGTGCGCACGGGATTCCGGTGTCGGTCACGGTCACCGGCTGTACCGGGCTCCTCGGGGGGAGTGGATCCAACGCGGCCGGTTATGCCTGCAAGGGGACGTACACCTTCGCCGGCCGGCATTACCAGCGGTCCATTCCCGGCACCGCCCTGCTTCATCCCGGAGCCGTCGTTGACGGAGTGGTCTCCTCCGGTGACCCCGGGCTGCTCTCCACGCCCAGCGCGGTGGCCGGTCAGGGATCCTCCGACAGCGTGTTCATCGCACCGGCGATCGTGTTCTTCGTGTTCCTGGTGGTGCTGGTGGTGGCGGTGCTCTCGTACCGACGCAGCCGGACCGGCGCCGCCGGAGCCGAATAGCCGGCCGCCCGAGCGCGCCGCGACCGGACACGAGCGACCACTCGATGCTGCCACGGGTACGCTCGGGAGACGGCCGAGAAGGTGACCATCGGGGTAGGCGGAGAAGCGGGAGCCCAGCACCGGTGGTCGTGCCTTGCGTGCGGGACGATGGGGCCGTGGACCCACCAGACCCTTGCCGTGGTTGGTGGGGAGGAACACGGGGACCGGCACCCTGATGAGGACCACGGAGTTCACCACCGTGACGAGGACCTCGACGAGATTCTCCAGAATCTGGCCATTCCGATCGAAGACGCCCCGCCGCCCGGAATTTCGAACTGACCTGCTGCCCACATTTCCGACCGCCGGTCGGGCGAGGTAGCCTCAGTCATGGCCCGCCCCGAGCAGGATGGTGACGACGGCTCGTCGCCTCCGATGAGTGGATGGGCCCGGTTCACCGGGTCCATCAGCAACTTCATGATGAAGTCCCCGGCCGACGTCGTTTCCGGCGACGGTGCATCGGACAAGGCGGCGGCCAAGGCGGGACCGGAGACCATCCCCGAAATCGAGGCGGCCATCAAGCGGGCCGACGACAAGGAGCGACTGATCGGGCTGCTGGCCGCGCCGGTTGCGGCGGCTATCACGCTCCTGGTGGTGTCGGCCCTCGTGGCCCACGACCCGGCCGCCCTGTACAGCAACGGCCAGATCGACAAATTGCACGTGAGCACCTCGCTTTACGTGGAACTCGGAGCAGTGGCCATGGCGCTGGCCCTGACCATGTTGGTGGCGGCCTGGCTCCGGAAGCGTCTCGTGATCGGGATCGCCATGGCGCTGTACGGCCTCAGCATCTTCAATCTCCACTACTGGGGATTCGGACTGCCGTTCATCCTGGGCGGTGCCTGGTACCTGGTGCGGGCCTATCGACTGTCGGAGAAACTCAAGTTCGCCAAGGCGGGGGGAACGACCGGTGCCGCTGCCGGCAGCGGCCAGACGGGCCCTCGCCCGCAACCTTCGAAGCGCTACACGCCTCCTGCCGCCCCGGTCCGACGGGCACCGAAACCGAAGCCCGGCAAGGAGCTCGAGGCGGGCTGAGTCCGGGGCCCGTGCCGCGGGCCGCGTAGGGGTGCACCGACGGCGTATTCCTCCTCCTTTGTGGTGTCGCGGAGCCGATTTGTGCCCCCGAACAGGGACTTCGTATCAGTTCACACGTTGGTAACACGCATGTGACTCTGCTGAAATCCCCACCCGACATTGTTTGCGGCGGCAAGCCGAACTGCTCGTCTTGCCCTTGGCGAGCCTTGTGCCTCTGTTGGGCGGCGCGGGATCGCCATGACGCAGTGTTAACAAGAGAGGAGCACTTTCAACGTGCTAGCCGCAGCAGTGTCATATGTGCCGTATCCGAGTTGGCTGAATCCCGGCGACAACACGTGGCAGATAACTGCCGCCACGTTCGTCGGCCTGATGAGCCTCCCCGGTCTGGCGGTTCTCTATGCGTCCATCGTCCCGAAGAAGTGGGCGGTCAACGTGTTGGGCATGATGTTCGCCGGCTTTTCGCTGGTGTTGCTGGCCTGGTTCCTGTGGGCCTACAAGATGGGGTTCGGCGCGAACTCGTTCGGAGGCGGCGTCAAGGACGGAGTGCAGACCCAGCTATCGGGAGTAGGTGGCTGGACGCACTTCATCGACAACTTCCTCGGGAAACCGGGGCCTGTCACCAGCCCACAAGGTGAACAGGGACAAGCGGTATCAGCGGCCAACACCCTCATTCCGTTCCACTTCCCAACCGCGTCGCTGGCCTACTTCCAGCTGGTGTTCGCGGCCATCACCCCGCTCCTCTTCCTCGGAAGTGTGCTCGGGCGCATCAAGTTCCTGGCCTGGTGCATCCTTGTGCCGCTGTGGACGACGTTCGTCTACTCGGTGGACGCCTTCCTGCTGTGGGGCGGTGGCTACTTCGCCCAGGAGGGATCGCTCGACTTCTCCGGCGGGTACGTCATCCACATGTCTGCCGGTGTGTCGGGCTTTGTCGCCGCCTGGGTCCTCGGGCCCAGACTGCTACGAGACCGACAACACTTCCTGCCCAACAACCTGGTCATGGCCGCGGTCGGTGCCGGCATCCTGTGGCTCGGATGGAACGGCTTCAACGGTGGTGACCCGTACTACGCCGGAGCCAGTGCCGCCGGTGCCGTGGTCAACACCAACCTGGCCACGGCCATGGGTCTGATCACCTGGGTGGTCCTGGACGCCGTGCTCTCGAAGGAGAAGAAGCCCGCCTTCCTCGGTGCGGTGAACGGCATGATCTGCGGCCTGGTGGGCATCACACCGTGCGCCGGCTGGGTCAACGGTCAGGGCGCCATCTACGTCGGCCTGATCTGCGCAACCATCGTGTGGGTGGCCTGGAACTTCCTGTCCAAGGTGCGGCCGTTCTCCAAGGTGGACGACGCCCTCGGGGTCATCTACACCCACGGCATCGCCGGATTCTTCGGTGGCCTGCTCCTCGGGATCTTCGGGGACCCGAACATGTTGGAATACGGCTGCGGCCACCTGGATGCATCCGGTCAGGTGATCGCCACGACGGCCACCCAGTACGCCACGGCGAAGGGAACGTGTGTGCCGTTCGGTGTGGACGGGCTGATCTACACGGGATCCGCCCACCAACTGTGGGAACAGTTCCGGGCTGCCGTCTTCGTCATCCTGTGGTCGGCCGTCATCACCTTCATCCTGATGAAGCTCATCGGGCTCGTACTCCGTGGCGCCCGTTACAAGGACGAGATCCTCGAAGTGGGCGACCTGGCCATCCACGGCGAGGAGGCCTTCCCTGAGGAGACCTTCGCCGAGCGGGTCGGGGCCATGGCCATGGCCGGCGACGAGTCACGGGGTGGCGGCGGTGGTCAGCTGACCGTCTCGGCCAGAGTGGATGTGGACGACGGACTCGGCAGCAAACCCAACGACCTGCCACCGCCCGATACCGTCGGCCTCTAACTCGACCACTACGAATCCAAGGAGAAACCAAATGAAGTTAGTCGTAGCGGTACTGAAGCCGTTCAAACTCGATGATGTGAAAGAGGGCCTCAAGACCCTCGGTGTGCACGGCCTGACGCTGACCGAAGCCCAGGGCTTCGGACGGCAGCGGGGCCACACCGAGGTCTACCGGGGAGCGGAGTACGAGGTCGAGTTCGTGCCGAAGATCCGGCTCGAAGTCCTCGTGGACGACTCCCAGGTGGACGAGGTGACCTCGACCATCGTCGACACTGCGGGAACCGGGAAGATCGGTGACGGCAAAGTCTGGGTCCTCCCCGTGGAGGAAGTCATCAGGGTCCGGACCGGAGAGCGTGGAGCGGACGCCCTTTGACCGTCGTCCACCGAACAGTTCATGGTGTCGTTTGTGGGGACAGACGAACCTGAATGACAAGAGGGCCGGCTCCAACGAGCCGGCCCTCTGTCGTTCCCCACGTCATCCGCCTGCGCCGCCGAGCCTCCGTTCGCCCACGCTGGGGTCAGCCCGCCTGCCGGCGCACGGCCTCGGCCGCCTCCCGGGCGGCTTCGGCATCGCCCAGGTAGTCCCCGGACACCACGTTCAGGTCGTTGTCGAACTCGTAGAGGAAGGGGATGCCGGTCGGGATCTCCAGGTCGACGATCTCCTCGTCGCTCTGACCGTCGATGTGCTTGCGCAGCGCCCGCAGGCTGTTCCCATGGGCCGCCACCAGCACGGCCCCGCCCCGTGCACCCTCGGCCAACAGGTCGGGAACGATGGCGTCCTCCCAGTAGGGGAGGACGCGGGCCACCACGTCGGCCAGACACTCGGTGGTGGGCAGGGCCTCGACGGGAACGTCGCGGTAACGGGGATCCCCGGCGGGGTGATGGGGGCTTCCGGGCTCGACCGGCGGCGGCGGGGTGCCGTAGCTCCGTCGCCAGGCGAGCACCTGGGCCATTCCGTGCTCAGCCGCGGTCTGTTCCTTGTTCTTCCCCTGCAGAGCGCCGTAGTGGCGCTCGTTGAGTCGCCAGTGGCGACGGACGGGCAACCACGAGCGTCCGGCTGCTTCGAGGGCCAGCTCGGCCGTCCGGATGGCCCGGAGCAGTACGGACGTATGGACAATCCGCAGATCCAGGTCGACCTGGTCGGTCAGGAGCCGACCGGCATCCCGCGCCTCGGACCGGCCCACCTCGGTGAGGTCCACGTCGTGCCATCCGGTGAAGAGGTTGTCTGCGTTCCACTGCGACTGACCGTGTCGGAGAAGTACCAGTTGAGGCATGGTTCGAGCGTATCCCCCCTCGGCTGCACCGCCGTCCGCGACCCAGCTCGGGCAACGGGTGGTCCGGGGCCTGTCACCCGCCTTCCTGGAGCATCGACGGGCGCACCGGCCATAATCGTGGCGTGACCGGGAGACTGGGCGGCGGCTACCACCGGGGGTGGACGGGCAGGGACTACCACGTCACCGGCGGCCACGAAGCCGAAGCCAAGGCCGAGCAGGAGGCGAAGAAACCCAACCGGCTCGGCCTGTGGGTGTTGCACAAGCTGGGCTACCGGGGGCCCGATCCGAAACCACCGGAGCACCCTCCCCATCACGGTGCCCCTTCCCGTCCGCGATCGCCCCACCACGAGTAGGCCCGCCCGGGCCGGACGGATCGGCGTTGTTCAGGGCAGAGGTGCAGCGCGCAGGTGTAGGGGCTTGACCTGGGGATTTACCGCGTTTCGACCCCAAGGGCAGGAGAACCCTGCTCAAAAGAACAGAAAACCTATACATGGAGCACTCAACTTTGGTATAGTGAAACTGTAAGAAAACAGGATGCCGACAGAAAAGTGCAGGAGAACTGCGGGAGAATCGGTGTCAGGAGAACGCCGGGCGCCTGGAGAGACAGGTGCCCGAAGAAGACAGTCGGAAGAAGAGACAGAGTGCCCGAAGGGGCAGCGAGTAGCCCGAACGGGCAGTGAGTAGGAGGAACAAGATGGCCAAGGCCGTAGGAATCGATCTCGGAACGACCAACTCGGTGGTATCCGTGCTGGAGGCCGGTGAGCCGGTCGTCATACCCAACGCCGAAGGTGGACGGACGACCCCGTCAGTGGTCGGATTCGCCAAGTCGGGTGAGGTACTCGTCGGGGAGGTGGCCAAGAGGCAGGCCATCACCAACCCCGACCGGACGATCCGCTCGGTCAAGCGGCACATGGGGACGTCGTGGACGGTCGACATCGACGGCAAGGCCTACACCGCGCAGGAGATCTCGGCGCGCATTCTGGGCAAGCTGAAGAGGGATGCCGAGGCGTTCCTCGGCGACACGGTCAACCAGGCCGTCATCACCGTCCCCGCCTACTTCGACGACGCACAGCGGACGGCGACCAAGGAGGCGGGCGCCATCGCCGGCCTCGAGGTCCTGCGCATCATCAACGAGCCCACGGCCGCAGCTCTGGCCTACGGCTTGGACAAAGAAGGTGCGGATCAGACCGTGCTGGTCTTCGACCTCGGGGGCGGCACCTTTGACGTGTCCCTCCTCGAGATCGGCGACGGTGTCTTCGAGGTGAAGTCGACCGCCGGCAACTCCAAGCTGGGTGGCGACGACTGGGACCAGCGGATCATCGACTGGTTGGTCAAGACGTTCAAGGACACCGAAGGTGTCGACCTCTCCACCGACAAGATGGCCACCCAACGCCTGCAGGAGGCGGCTGAGAAAGCGAAGATCGAGCTCTCCTCGTTGCAGGAGACCCAGATCAACCTGCCCTTCATCACCGCCACCTCCGAGGGTCCCAAGCACCTCGACGTGAAGCTGACCCGGGCCACGTTCAACGAGTTGACGGCCGATCTGGTCGAGGCCTGCAAAGGACCGTTCGATCAGGCCATCGCCGACTCGGGTCTGTCCAAGTCGGACATCGACCACGTCGTGCTGGTCGGAGGGTCCACCCGGATCCCCGCCGTCCAGGAGCTGGTCCAGCAGATGACCGGCAAGGAAGCCCACAAGGGTGTCAATCCCGACGAAGTGGTGGCCATCGGCGCGGCCGTGCAGGCCGGTGTCCTGAAGGGTGAGGTCAAAGACGTCCTCCTCCTCGATGTGACCCCGCTGTCGCTCGGCATCGAGACCAAGGGCAGTGTGATGCACCGTCTCATCGAGCGGAACACCACCATCCCGACCAAGCGCAGCGAGGTCTTCACCACCGCCGATGACAATCAGCCCTCGGTCGAGGTCCACGTGCTCCAGGGCGAGCGCGAGATGGCCATGTACAACAAGACGCTGGGCAAGTTCCAGTTGGTGGATCTGCCTCCCGCTCCTCGGGGCGTGCCGCAGATCGAGGTCACCTTCGACATCGATGCCAACGGCATCGTCCATGTGTCGGCCAAGGACCGGGCCACCGGCAAGGAGCAGTCCATGACCATCACCGGCCAGTCATCGCTGGCCAAGGATGACATCGAGCGCATGGTCAAAGACGCCGAGGCCCACGCTGAGGACGACCGCCGTCGCAAGGAGGAGGCCGAGGTGCGCAACAACGCCGACACCCTCGTCTACCAGACGGAGAAGCTCCTGAAGGATCAGGGTGAGAAGTTCCAGGGTGACGAGAAGGAGAAGGTCGAGTCCTCGCTCAGCGCGCTGAAAGAGGCCCTGGCCGGCTCGGACGTCGAGGCCATCAAGACGGCGACGGAGACATTGCTGACGGCCAGCCAGTCGTTCAGCCAGCGTCTCTACGAGGAGGCGTCGAAGGCGGACGCAGCGGCACCGGGCGGCGAGGTGCCGGCCGATGACTCCTCTGACGACGAGGTCGTGGACGCCGAGATCGTCGACGACAAGAGCTGATCGCCGATGAACGACATCTTTGGGTCAGACCGGGACGCGGGAGAACAGGAGCCGGAGGTCGAAGAGATCTCCGGCTCCGGGTTCGGCCGCGGCGCCGGTCTGGATGAGGAGGGGCACACCGACGCCGGCGCGCGGGACACCGATGTGGTCGACGCGGAGGTCATCGGCGACGATCTCGACGACGACGCCACCGGGATCATCAGTGGCACCGCCCCCGAGCTCGGCGATCTGAAGGCGGCGTTGACCCAACGCGACGAGTACCTCGACTCGCTGCGCCGCCTGCAAGCCGAATTCGAGAATTACAAGAAGCGGGTGGCCAAGCAGCAGAGTGACCAGGTGGCCCGGGCCGCCCTGTCCCTGGTGGACAAACTGCTCCCGGTGCTCGACACGCTGGATCTGGCCACCTCCCATATCGGTGATGCCGAATCGGCCGACGGGCGGGCCCTGCTGGCCGCGTCCGGCCAGCTCCGCGATGTGCTGGTCAAAGAGGGTCTCGAGCGCATCGACCCGCTGGGTGAGGAGTTCGACCCCAACGCCCACGAGGCGGTCGGCCACGTGGCCGACGAAGGTGAGCATGGCGCGCCCGGAGCCGACGGGCCGCCGGACGGCGCGTCGGTCGCATCAGGCGAGCCGGTGGTGGCCGAAGTCATGCGACCCGGGTACCGCTGGCGGGGCGCAGTGGTGCGTCCGGCCATGGTGACGGTGCGGGGCTGAGAGGGACCGGGTAGAGGCTACGTGGCGCCGCAACGCGAATGGTTCGAAAAGGACTACTACAAGACCCTGGGTGTTTCCTCGACGGCGACGGCCAAGGAGATCACCAGCGCCTATAGGAAGCTGGCCAAGAAGCACCACCCGGACACCAACCCGGGTCAGGAAGAGACGTTCAAGGAGATCAGCGCGGCCTACGACGTGCTCGGTGACGCCGACCGGCGCAAGGAGTACGACGAGGTGCGGGCCATGGGTCCCGCGGCCGGCGGCTTCGGCGGAGGGTTTCCCGGCGGCTTCGGCGGAGCCGGTGGTGGCGGTGGCTCCTACCGGGTGGAGGACATGGGCGACCTCGGCGATCTCTTCGGCGGTCTGTTCGGCCGGGGCCGGCGAGGCGGCGGGTCTTCCGGCCCGCAACGGGGCGCCGACCTCGAGACCGAGCTGCATCTGTCGTTCGAGGATGCGGTGGGCGGGGTGACCACCTCGGTCAATCTCACCTCCGACGTCCGGTGTCACACGTGCGGGGGAACCGGGGCCGCCCCGGGGACCCATCCGGTGACCTGTCCGCGCTGTGGCGGCTCGGGAACCCTCCAAGACGACCAGGGCCTCTTCTCCCTCAGCCAGATCTGTCCCCAGTGCGGAGGCCGGGGGACGGTGGTGACCACCCCCTGTCCGACCTGCTCGGGCACGGGTGTCGAGCACCGTAACCGCACCGTCAAGGTGCGTATTCCAGCCGGGGTCGAGGACGGGCAGCGGATCCGGGTCAAGGGGAAAGGGGCGGCCGGACGGGGCAACGCCCCGAGTGGCGATCTCTATGTCGTGGTCCGGGTGGACAGGCACGGGGTGTTCGGACGTCGGGGCCGCAACCTGACCCTCACCGTGCCCATCTCCTATCCGGAGGCAACCCTGGGCACGACCCTCACCGTTCCCACTCTCACCGATCCGGTGACCCTGCGGGTGCCGGCGGGCACCCCGTCGGGCCGCACCTTCCGGGTCAAGGGGCGTGGTGTCCCGGCGGGCAAGAAGACCACCACCGGCGACCTCCTGGTCACCGTCGAAGTGGCCGTGCCCGATTCCCTGACCGACGATCAGCGCGCCGCCGTCGAGGCCCTGGCCGAGGTGGTCGAACCGCCGGCGCGCGACGCACTGGGGGTGTGAGATGAGTGACGACCCCCGCTCCCGGGCCGTGTATGTGATCTCGGTGGCCGCCGAGCTGACCGGGGTGCATCCGCAGACCCTCCGGGTCTACGAGCGCAAGGGCCTGCTCGACCCGAGCCGCACCGAAGGCGGGAGCCGGCGCTTCAGCGATCAGGATCTCGATCGTCTGCGGCACATCCAGAGCCTCACCAACGCCGGCGTCAACCTGGAGGGTGTGCGCCGGGTGATGGAGCTCGAGACCGAAGTGGCCCGGCTCCGCCAGGAGCTGGTGGCCACCCGGGCCGAGGCTCGCGAGGCGATCGCCGTGACCCACCGTCAGTACCGTCGTGAGCTGGTGCCGCTGTCCCAGATGCCGGTGCCCACCCGCTCGTCCCACCGCACAGCACGAGGGGCAGGAGGAAATCGATGACCATCAACCCCGACCGCTGGACCCTCAAGACCCAGGAGGCCTTCGCGTCCGCCGTCGACCTGGCCCGCGCCGCGCACAACCCCGAGGTCACCCCCGAACACGTGCTGGCCGCCATTCTCGGTCAGCCCGACGGCATCGCCGGTCCTGTCCTGACCCGGGTGGGCGTCGAGCCGGTGGTGGTGCTCGACCGGATCAACGGCGAGCTCGCCCGGTTGCCCCAGGCCATCGGGGGCGAGGAGCCCGCGGTCAACCGTGCCCTCCGTGACGTGCTCACCGCGGCGGACACCCAGCGCACCGACATGGGCGACGAGTACCTTTCGGTCGAGCATCTGCTGCTGGCCATGGCCGACCGCGTCGGCGTGGACCGGGACCAACTGCTCGGCGCCCTCCGCGATGTGCGCGGCAGCCATCGGGTCACCACGCAGAATCCCGAGGAGACCTTCCAGGCCCTCGAGCGCTACGGCCGTGACCTCACCGCCCTGGCCCGCCAGGGCAAGATGGATCCGGTCATCGGTCGCGACGAGGAGGTCCGCCGGGTCATCCAGGTGCTGTCGCGCCGGACGAAGAACAACCCGGTGCTCATCGGCGAGCCGGGGGTGGGCAAGACGGCCATCGTCGAGGGCCTGGCCCAGCGGATCGTCGAAGGCGACGTACCCGAAGGACTGAAGGGCAAGCGGGTCATCGGATTGGACATGGGGTCGATGGTGGCCGGAGCCAAGTACCGCGGCGAGTTCGAAGAGCGGCTCAAGGCCGTGCTCAAAGAGATCACCGACGCCGAGGGCGAAGTCATCACCTTCATCGACGAGCTCCACACCATCGTCGGTGCCGGCGGCGGCGCCGAGGGGGCCATGGACGCGGGCAACATGATCAAGCCCATGCTGGCCCGCGGCGAGCTGCGGATGATCGGTGCCACCACCCTCGACGAGTACCGCCAGTACATCGAGAAGGATGCCGCCCTGGAGCGGCGGTTCCAGCAGGTCTTCGTGCCACCGCCGTCAGTGGAGGACACGATCGCCATCCTGCGCGGACTGAAGGAGCGCTATGAGGTCCACCACGGCGTGCGCATCCAGGATGCGGCGCTGGTGGCGTCGGCCGTGCTCTCCGACCGCTACGTGACCGGGCGGTTCCTGCCCGACAAGGCCATCGATCTCATGGACGAGGCCGCCAGCCGGCTCCGCATCGAGATCGACTCGATGCCCACCGAACTCGATGTGGTCACCCGGAGGCTCCGCCAGCTCGAGATCGAACGGATGGCGCTGGCCAAAGAGACCGACAGCGCGTCGGCCGACCGCCTGGCCCGCCTGGACGAGGAGATGGCCAACCTCCAGGAGCAGTCGGTGGCCATGACCGCCCATTGGCAGTCGGAGAAAGAGGCCATCAATACCATCCAGACGCTCAAGGGCGAGCTCGAGCAGCAGCGGGGGGAGGCCGAGCGCCTGGCCCGGGACGGAAACCTGGCCCAGTCGTCCGAGATCACCTACGGGCTCATCCCCGACCTCGAGCGGCAGGTGGAAGAGGCCACCGAGGCTCTCAACGAGCTCCAGAAGACCCAGCGGTTCCTCAAAGAGGAGGTGGACGCCGAGGATGTGGCCGAGGTGGTCAGCCGGGCCACCGGCGTCCCGGTCAGCCGCCTGCTGGAAGGCGAAGTCGAGAAGCTGATCCGGATGGAGGACGCCCTCCACGCCCGGGTGGTGGGGCAGGATGCGGCCGTGTCGGCCGTGGCCAACGCCATCCGGCGCAGCCGGGCCGGGCTGTCCGACCCGAACCGCCCCATCGGCTCGTTCCTCTTCATGGGACCGACCGGCGTGGGCAAGACGGAGCTGGCCCGGGCCCTGGCCGAGTTCCTCTTCGATGACGCGCGGGCCATGGTCCGCATCGACATGAGCGAGTACATGGAGCGTCATTCGGTGGCCCGCCTGGTCGGTGCTCCTCCCGGTTACGTGGGCTATGAGGAAGGCGGCCAGCTGACCGAGGCCATCCGCCGCCGTCCGTACGCGGTGGTCCTGCTGGACGAGTTGGAAAAGGCCCATCCCGACGTGTTCAACACCCTGCTCCAGGTGCTGGAGGACGGCCGCCTCACCGACGGTCAGGGCCGGACCGTCGACTTCACCAACACCGTGCTGATCATGACGTCCAACCTTCCCGGCGAGCCGGTCGACTTCTTCAAGCCCGAGTTCGTCAACCGGATCGACGAGATCGTCCGCTTCCATTCGCTGACCGAGGCGGACCTGGCCCGCATCGTCACCATTCAGCTCGGCGGGTTGCGTGGTCGGCTGACCGAGCGCAGGCTCTCCCTGTCGGTGACCCCGGCGGCCGAGGCGTTGTTGGCCCGGGCCGGCTTCGACCCCGACTTCGGGGCCCGCCCGTTGCGACGGGTCATCCAACGTCAGGTCGAGGACCCCTTGGCCCTGGCCCTGCTCGAGGGCCGCTATCCCGAAGGCTCGACAGTGACGGTGGACGAGAAGGACGGCGCTATCGTCCTCGTGTGATCCCGGGGCAGGTCCACGGGATGCCCGCCGGCTCGGCCGAGGGGCGAATGTTCCGTGCACCGGAGGGGTAGGTCTTGTCTGTCGCCGACTCGAGGAAGGCATCCACATTGAAGCCCGTCGAGGCTGACGAGATCGATGCGCTGGTCGCCCGCGCCCGTGGGCGGATGGACGAGGGCATCGTGTCGGCGGCCCGGTGGGCCGTCGGCCACCCCGGCCAGGCCCGTCGCCTTCTGCGCTGGCTCCGGGGCCTGCCGAGGACCACCATCACCCCGTCGGGCGATCCCGCCGGTGTGGTGCTCCGCCAGCGGTTCGGCGGGATCGGGATGCTCGGGACCGGCCGCCACGCCCAGGCGGCTCTCGTGCTGCCCGCCACGGTGGAGGAGTACTGGAAAGGCCCGAAACGCAAGGTCTTCCGCAACAAGATGGCCGGCGCCGCCCGCCGCGGGCTCGAGTGGAGGATGCTGGCGGCGGAGGAGACGGCCGGTGCCGTCCAGGCCGTGTGCGACGGCCTCGGGTGGGATCGGGACGCACGCCCCGACATGGAGAACCTGCTCCAGGTACCCCTCGAGGCGGCGTTGGCCTCGGCGGTCTTCTCCCCCGACGGCGCCGTGCTCTCGGTGTGCCTGGCCGTGGCCAGCGGGGATGTGGCCCAGATCCGGTGGGGCATGTCGGTGGGCAAGGGCCCGGCGCGGTGGGCGGCCTTCGCGGCCATGCTCCAGGGGGCGCATGCCCGGGGTGTGGCCACGATCCTGGTCGGCCCCATGATGGGGAGGGCGTCGGAGGACGAGTACTTCCAGCGGAGGATCGGCTTCGAGCCGAGCAACATCGTCGTGGCCCCCGAGGTATCCCCGGCCCCGTCCCCCGACGGGTCGTCCATCCTCGCCCACCAGGTGTCCAGGGCCCGGAGGTGGGCGAACCAGGCGGCCGGGCGCCGGGCCGGGGAGGCTCCTCCTTCGGGGTGGGGCGGACAAGGGACAGGGCGTGGGCCCGCCGTCGTGCTGGCCCTGCTGGTGGGCGCGGCCATGGTGGGGGCGGCCCTGTCCTGACCGGTGGCCCCCCGGCACGCGTAGTCCTTCGGGTCCGCCGGGCCCGTCCGAGGCAGCCGGCATGCGGGTTACACTGGTGCGTAATCCGCTTTTCGCAACGGAGGAGTGACGCGTGCCGGCAACCGTTGTCGTCGGGACCCAGTGGGGTGATGAGGGCAAAGGCAAGCTCACCGATCTCCTGGCCAAGGAGATGGAGCTGGTCGTCCGCTATCAGGGCGGCCACAACGCCGGCCACACCATCGTGGTGGACGGAGAGACGTTCGCCCTGCAGCTCGTTCCGAGCGGCATCCTCTACGACCACATCACCCCGATCATCGGTAACGGCGTGGTCGTCGATCCGACCGTCCTACTGGCCGAGCTCGACACCCTCGAGGGCAAGGGCATCGACACCTCTCGGCTGCTGGTCAGTGGCAACGCCCACCTGATCATGCCCTACCACCACGAGTTGGACCGGCTCACCGAGCGCTACCTGGGTAAGAACAAACTGGGCACCACCAAGCGGGGGATCGGCCCGGCCTATGCCGACAAGTCCTCCCGGGTGGGACTGCGGGTGCAGGACCTGTCCGACCCCAAGATCTTCCGCCAGAAGCTCGAGGTGGCGCTCAAGGAGAAGAACGCCGTCCTGGCCAAGGTGTACAACCGGCTGCCGCTGTCCGCGGACGAGATCTGCGCCCACTACCTCGACGAGCTGGCCCCGAGGGTCTCGCCCATGGTGGCCGACACGGTCGGACTGCTCCACGACGCCCTCGAGCGGGGGGCCCATGTGCTGCTGGAGGGGGCCCAAGCCACATTCCTCGACCTCGACCACGGCACCTATCCGTTCGTGACGTCGTCCAATCCGGTGGCCGGTGGTGCCTGCACCGGGGCGGGGATCGGTCCCCGCTACATCGACGAGGTCATCGGCATCGCCAAGGCCTACGTGACCCGGGTGGGGAGCGGGCCGTTCCCGACCGAACTGACCGACGAGATCGGTGACGTCCTGGTGGACCGGGGACACGAGTACGGGGTCAACACCGGCCGCCGCCGGCGCCCCGGTTGGTTCGACGCGGTGATGATGCGCCAGGCCGTGCGGCTGAACTCGCTGTCGGGTGTGGCCCTGACCAAACTCGACGTGCTGGACACCTTCGACACGGTGAAGGTGTGTGTGGCCTACGAGGCCAACGGTGAACGGTTCACCCACCCGCCCTACCACCAGTCGATCTTCCATCAGGTCCGACCGGTCTATGAGGAGCTTCCCGGGTGGAAGACGGACATCTCCGGTGCCACCGAGATCGCCGACCTGCCCCAGGCCGCCCGCGACTACGTCCACTTCCTGGCCGAACAGATCGGCACGCCGGTCCGGTTGGTCGGAGTGGGCCCCGGCCGCGAGCAGTTCGTCCGCTTCGCCGCATGAGCGGCGGACTCCCGGACGTGGCCCGTCCCGGACCGGCCGGCGTCGGTCCGGCCCGTATCGGCACCGTGTGTGTCGTCGGATCCGGTGGGCGCGAGCATGCACTGGCCGTGGTCCTCGGACGCACGGCCGACGTGGTGGTGACCCCGGGCAACCCGGGTATCGCGGGCACGACCACCGCGGGCCACACCGTGGTCAGCGTGTCCACCCCGCCCGAGGAGATCGATGCCGACCTGTTCGTCATCGGTCCCGAGGCCCCGCTGGTCGACGGACTGGCCGACCGGCTGCGGGATGCCGGGCGGCTGGTGTTCGGACCCGGGGCCGACGGCGCCCGGCTCGAGGGGTCCAAGGCCTTCATGAAAGAAGTCCTGGACGAAGCGGGCGTGCCCACGGCCCGCTTCGGGGTGTTCACCGATCCGGCCGAGGCCAAGGCCTACCTGCACACCCTGCCCGCACCCTGGGTCATCAAGACGGACGGCCTGGCCGCGGGCAAGGGTGTCCTGGTCACCGGGTCGTTGGCCGAGGCCGAGGCCGACATCGACGCCAAACTGTCCGGGGAGGCCTTCGGAGAGGCCGGCCGGCAGGTGGTGGTGGAGGAGGGACTGACCGGTCCCGAGTGCTCCCTGTTGGTGCTGTGCGACGGTGAGCGGCTGGCCCCGCTGGCGCCGTCCCAGGATTTCAAACGACTCGGTGACGCCGACCTCGGACCGAACACGGGCGGGATGGGGGCGTACTCCCCGGTGCCGTTCGTGGACACGGCCATGGTCGACCAGTTGGTCGATGAAGCGGTGCGACCGCTGGTGGCCGCGCTGCGGGCCCGGGGTATCGACTACCGCGGCGTGCTCTACGCCGGGCTGATGCTGACCGAGGCCGGGCCGAAGGTCCTCGAGTTCAACGTCCGGTTCGGCGATCCCGAGGCCCAGGTGGTACTGCCCCGACTGGATGGTGACCTGACCGCGTTGTTGGCCGAGGTGGCCACCGGGGCGCTGACGAGCGAGCCCCGGTTCCTGCCTGACGCGGCGGTGTGCGTGGTGCTGGCCTCCGAGGGCTATCCCGAAGCCCCCCGCACCGGGGACCGGATCGATGGTCTGGACGAGGCCGGGTCGCTGGAGGGGGTCACGGTGTTCCACGCCGGGACAGCCGCCGGTCCCGAACCCGGGTCGCCCACCGCCGGTGCCCCGGCGGCGGTACAGACCGCCGGGGGCCGCGTTCTGGGCGTCACCGCGCTGGCCGATTCCATCGGCGAGGCGCGGGAGCGCGCCTACCGGGGCGTGAGCGCCATCTCGTGGCCCGGTATGCAGGCCCGCTCCGACATCGCCGGCACCGCCGGGGCCGTTACCCGCCAGCTGGAAGGCACGCCGTGATCCCCCGCTATGCACCCGCGGAGATGGCCGGTCTCTTCTCCGACCAGGCCCGGTTCGCCATGTGGCTGCGGGTCGAGCTCCTCGCCACCGACGGCTGGGCGGCGGTGGGCGACGTCCCCGCGCCGGCGGCCGAAGCGTGCCGGGCCCGGGCGCCGGTGGTGGACGCCGACTTCGTCGCCGCCGTCGATGCACGCGAAAAGGTGACCGACCACGATGTGGCCGCATTCGTCGACGTGGTGCAGGAAGCCATCGGCCAGCCCGAAGGCTCGTGGATCCACTACGGCCTCACCTCTTCGGACGTCGTGGACACCGCCTTGTGCGCCACCCTGACCCAGGCCTCCGATCTGCTCATTGATGCCGCCTCCCGGTTGGTCGCCGCGCTGAAGGAGCGGGCCGCCGGATCCATCGACATCCCGGTGACCGGGCGGACCCACGGGATGCACGCCGAACCCACCACCTTCGGGGCCAAGTTCTCGCTGTGGGCCTTGCAGGCCGACCGTGATGTCCAGCGCCTCCGGGCCGCCCGCGAGCGGGTGGCGGTGGGCAAGTTGTCCGGGGCGGTGGGTACGTATTCGAACATCGATCCCCGGGTGGAGGAGTACGTCTGCCGCGAGCTGGGGCTCACCCCGACGCCGGCCACCCAGGTGGTGGCCCGCGACCGCCATGCCGAGTTCCTGTGGGCCTGCGCCTCGGTCGGCGCCACCATCGAGCTGATCGCCACCGAGGTCCGGCACATGGCCCGCAGTGAGCTCGGCGAGGCCGAGGAGCCGTTCAAGCCGGGCCAGAAGGGCAGTTCGGCCATGCCCCACAAGCGCAATCCGATCCTGTCCGAGCGCCTGTGCGGTCTGGCCCGCGTCCTCCGCGGCTACCTGTCGGCCGGCCTCGAGGACGTGGCCCTCTGGCACGAGCGGGACATCTCGCACAGCTCGGTGGAGCGGGTGGTGCTCCCCGACGCCAGCATGCTGACCCTGTACATGCTGCAGAAGGCCAGGGGACTGGTCGAGGGACTGGTGCTCCACCCGGAGCGGGCGCTGACCACGCTGACCCAAGGGAGCCAGGGCCTGGTGTTCAGCCAGAGCGTGCTGCTGGCCCTGGTCAACGGAGGCTTGAGCCGGGACGCGGCCTACCGTATCGTGCAACGCGATGCCCGCACGGCGTGGGCCGAGGGCCGACCATTCCGTCAGGTGCTCGACGAGGACCCCGAAGTCACCCTGTCGTCGGCGGACCTCGACGGGGCCTTCGACCTGTCACGCGCCCTGCGCCATATCCACCGATTCACCGACGCCTTGGAGGAGCTAGCACCATGACCATCTCATCGACCGGCGAACCGTTGACGCTCATCCAGTCCGGAAAGGTCCGCGAGCTCTACGACGCCGGGACCGGCCGGCTGCTCATGGTGGCCTCGGACCGCATCTCGGCCTTCGACGTCATCATGGCCGAGCCCATCCCCGACAAGGGCCGGGTACTCACGGCCATGACCGCCTACTGGTTGGACGAGCTCTCCGACCTGGCCCCGAATCATCTGATCAGTGCGGACACGGCCGACTTTCCTGACGGAGCGGCCGAACTCCCCGGGGGGCTGGCCGGGTTGAACGGCCGCGCCATGCTGGTGCACCGGGCCGAGATGCTGGATATCGAGTGCATCGTCCGCGGCTACCTGGCCGGCTCGGCCTTCAAGGAGTACGAGCGGGAGGGCACGGTCCACGGGATGGCCATGCCCGCCGGTCTCCGTCACGCCGACCGGCTGCCCGAACCGATCTTCACCCCATCCACCAAGGCCACCGAAGGGCACGACCTCAACATCGGGATGGCGGAGGCCATCGATCTGGTGGGGAAGGAGGCGGCCGAGGCCGCGTCCGAGCTGTGCCTGGCCGCCTACTCGCGGGCCGCGGCCCGAGCCGAGGAGCAGGGCATCGTCATCTGCGATACCAAGTTCGAACTCGGGTACATCGACGGCGCCCTGTCCCTCTGCGACGAGGTGCTGACCCCGGACTCCTCCCGGTTCTGGCCGGCCGACGACTGCGCACCGGGCACCAACCCGCCGTCGTTCGACAAGCAACCGCTGCGCGACTGGCTCGAGAACCAGGACTGGGACAAGCAGCCCCCGCCGCCGGCTCTGCCCGACGAGATCGTGACGGCCACGTCGAATCGGTACGTGGCTGCCTACGAACGGGTCTGCGGACGCCGGCTGTCCGACTGGTACGGTGCCCGTTAGTGGCGACGTCCGCACAGTTCTCGGTCCTGGTCGAGGTCCGTCCGCGGGCGGGCATCGCCGACCCCGAGGGTGCCACCATCGAACGGGCACTGCCGGCCCTCGGGCTGGGCGGAGTCTCGGGGGTCCGGGCGGGCAAGGCCTTCCGCTTCGACATCGCCGCCTCTGACGACGCCGATGCGCTGGCCCGGGCCACGGTGGTGGCCGAGCGGGTTCTGGCCAACCCGGTGATCGAGGAGTCGACCGTCACCGTCCTGCCTGCCGCGGCGGCAACGGCGTCGGCTCCGGGGTCGGGGTCCGAGAGGACGGGGGCCTGAGTGGCAGCCCGCATCGGGGTGGTGATGTTCCCGGGCACCAACTGTGAACACGATGCCGTCCTGGCCGCCCGGCGCCTCGGCGCCTCGGCCGACTTGGTCTGGCATGGCGACACGTCGGTGACCGGCTACGACGCGCTCATCCTCCCCGGCGGCTTCGCCCACGGCGACTACCTGCGCCCCGGTGCCATCGCCCGGTTCTCGCCGGTCATGGACGCGGTCGGTCGTTTCGCGGCCGAGGGCGGACCGGTGGTCGGTATCTGCAATGGATTCCAGGTCCTGACCGAGGCCGGCCTGCTTCCCGGCGCGCTGCAGAAGAACAGGGGGCTTCGCTTCCTCTGTACCACGGTGGAGGTCCGGGTCGACTCGGCGGATTCGGTCCTCAGCGCCGGCGTGCCCATCGGCACCGTCCTCCGCATTCCCATCAATCATTTCGAGGGCAATTTCATCTGCGACGCCGACACCTTGGCCGAGCTGCGGGCCGAGGACCGGGTCGTCCTCCGCTATGTGGACAACCCCAACGGCTCGGTCGACGACATTGCCGGCATCTGCAGTCCGGGACGGAACGTGGTCGGCCTGATGCCCCATCCCGAACGGGCCTCGGATCCCCTACTCGGTTCGGTCGACGGCTCGGTCCTGCTCCGGGCCCTCCTGGCCGCGGCGGTGGCTCCGGCATCGTCCCCGGCGCGCCGCATACCGGCCGCGCCCACCGCGGTCTCCGCCACCGCCTGAGATCCCGGCCCCGCCCGAGGCCGCCGGCCCCGCCCGATCGGCGGATCGCCTACCAGGTTCGTGGTACTGCCCGCCGGAAGAAGGGACGGAGCCCAGCCGTCGGCTGGTCGGTTCAGCTGCGGGTGCGGGGAATCTTGGCCTGCTGCAGGACGGAGGCGCTGACTCCCACCGTGCGCCATGCCGAGTATGAGATGCCCTTCCGCTCACCGTAGATACGGGCCACCTTTATGAACGACTTTTCCAGCGCGGCCATGTCAACGGTGTCACCGCTGTGGGACAGTTCCGCCTCGAGTCGCTGCTTCTCTTCAACCAAATGGAGACGGGCCAATGGCTCGGCTCCCGGCAGTGTGGACTCAATGGTAGCCAGCCGCCGGCGGATGGAATCCGGGGTCCGCTTGCGCCCCCGCCTGGGCTTGGTCGATTCGAGGGCTTCGAGGTATTGGCGCACGACCCGCCCCTCTTCCCGGCCCTTGGCCAGTGCCGCCTTGTGGGTGTCGGACATTGGTGTTTTCTTGCGCGATTTCGTTGAAGCGGTAGCTGCCATTCAATGAGCATCCCAGACCTGTCCATAGATGGCAAATGTGTGAACTGGACTTCGGAACACAGGTCCGTCTTTTGGGTGAACGATAAGATCCATGGCCCTGGCGCCCGGGTAATACCGCACCTCGTTTGGGGCTGATTTGGGGGATGGAACACCGCCCTCCGATCGCATTCGGTCGGTCCTATTTGGCTGGCACGGCCCATCGGCGAATCGCCCGGAATCGATCAGCACCGCCCTGGCCCGGGCCGGCGACTCCCGCCTGAGCGGGTGAGGCGCCAGGTACGCTCGGGTCCATGGACGTGGGTCGCGAGGAGAACCGGAGTGTCGGCCCGGAAGGCGAGGGGTCCCTGCACCGGGCGCTCGGTCTCACCGACGGTGAGCGTGACGAGGTGGAGGCCGTCCTCCGCCGCCCCCCGAACCACCTCGAGCTGGCCCTGTTCGCGGTGATGTGGAGCGAGCACTGCTCCTACAAGTCGTCACGGGTCCATCTCAAACGCCTGCCCACCGAGGCGCCCCATGTGCTGGTCGGCCCGGGGGAGAACGCCGGGGTCATCGATGCCGGTGACGGGATCGCCGTGGCCATCCGTATCGAGAGCCACAACCACCCGTCGGCCATCGAGCCCTACCAGGGGGCCGCCACCGGGGTCGGCGGGATCCTCCGGGACATCTTCACCATGGGGGCACGGCCGGTGGCGGTGATGGATCCCCTGTTCTTCGGCGATCCCCACGACTCGCGGCAGCAGTGGTTGATCGAAGGGGTGGTGGCCGGCATCTCCGGCTACGGCAACTCCGTCGGCGTGCCCACCGTGGGCGGCGAGTTGACCTTCAATCCCTGTTACGCCCAGAACCCACTGGTCAATGTGTTGTGCATGGGGGTCCTGCCCATCGATCGACTCGTGCTCGGACAGGCATCGGGTGTCGGCAACCTGGCGGTGCTGCTGGGCTCGTCCACCGGCCGCGACGGGATCGGCGGGGTCAGCGTCCTGGCTTCGGCCGGCTTCGGTGGAGGGGAGTCGGGTGCCGACCGGGACGCGGAGGAGGGCGGCGCCGCAGCGGGCGGCACCGGGGACGAGTCCAAACGGCCGAGCGTCCAGGTCGGCGACCCCTACGAGGAGAAGCGCCTCATCGAGGCCTGCCTCGAGCTGCTCGACGCCGGGCTGGTGGTCGGCATTCAGGACCTGGGCGGGGCCGGCCTGGTCTGCGCGACCAGCGAGACGGCCGCCCGGGGCGGGGTGGGGATGGACGTCGACGTCTCCGCCGTCCCCCGACGCGAGCCGGGCATGGCTCCGTACGAGGTGATGACGTCGGAAAGCCAGGAGCGGATGCTGGCCATCGTGACCCCTGAGGACTTGGAGCGGGTCGAGGAGGTCTGCCGCCGCTGGGAGGTGCGTTCGGCGGTGGTGGGTCGGGTCACCGAGCCACCGGCCGGGGAGACCGGGCACCTGCGCATTCTCGACGGGTTCGACGGCGAGGTGCTCGGTGACGTCCCGGCCGTGGCCCTCAGCGAGGATGCCCCGCTGTACCACCGGCCCTTGGCCCAGCCCGGCGACCACGAAGCCCGGGCCGCCGACGATCCCGGGGCCATCGGCGCCCCGGTCGACTGTGGGGCCGACATCTTGGCCATGGTGTCGGACCCGTCCTGGGTCTACCGCCAGTACGACCACCAGCTCTTCCTCAACACCGTGGACGGCCCCGGCGGCGACGCGGCCGTGCTCCGCCTGGCCGCTCCCGGCCTGCCCCCGTCGGCCAAGGGGCTGGCGCTCACCACCGACTCCAATCCGACCTGGTGTTCGATCGAGCCCCGGGCGGGGACGGCGGCCACGGTGGCCGAGGGGGCTCTCAACGTGGCCTGTTCCGGGGCGCGGCCCATGGCCGTCGTCAACTGCCTCAATTTCGGAAACCCGGAGCACCCCGAGGTGATGTGGCAGCTGTCGGAGTGCATCGACGGGATGAGGGACGCCTGCCTCGCCCTCGGGCTCCCGGTCATCGGCGGCAACGTCAGCCTCTACAACGAGAGCTTCGGCGTCGATATCGACCCGACGCCGGTGATCGGCGTGCTCGGCCTCATCGATCGGCTGGCCAGTCGTCCTCCGGGTGTGACCCTGGTCGACGGGGCCTCGCTGGTGCTCCTCGACGCCAGTGTGGGCGTGTCCGCCGGCCGCCGGACCCCGCCGTCCCTGGCCGGGTCGCGTTGGGCCGTGGAACGCCGCGGCCACCGCAACGGCACGCTTCCCGCCCTCGACCTGCCCGGGCACCGGCGCCTGGTGGAGTTCGTCGGCGCGCTGGTGGCCGAGGGCCTGGCCGGCGACGAGGACGGCGGCCCCGGCGAGCCGGTGGTGTCCGGGATCCACGACGTCTCCGGGGGCGGCCTCGGGGTGGCCCTGGCCGAGTTCGTCGTCCGTTCGGGGATCGGGTTGCAGGTGGCCGGCGTCGCCGACCACCACGAGCTGTTCACCGAGGCCCCGTCCCGGGTGGTGGTGTGCACCACCCGCCGGAACGAGTTGATCTCGCGGGCGGCCGAGGCCGGCGTCGGCTTCCGGGTACTCGGCGCGGCCGGGGGCTCCCGGCTGGTGGTGGAGGGCCTGGTCGACGTGGACGGGGACGAGCTGACCGCCGCCTGGCGCGGCCGGCTCCCTGACATCCTGGACGGGGTGGCGCCGGTCCTGTCCTGATCGTGCGGGTGCTGACCGGGCTGGTCAGGCCGCCGGCCGCCGGTCCTGCAGCTGGCTCAGTACCCGGTCGGGCACCTTGAGGTCCCCCTGGCCGGTCCCCACCCGCAGGTCGGGCTTCATCAACCCGTGATGGTCCGAGCCGCCCGTGGCCACCAGGTCGAAGCGGCGGGCCAGGTTCCCGAGCTCGCGGCGCTGTCGGGCCGAGTAGCGGCCATAGACGGCTTCGATGCCGCCGAACCCGACCGCGGCCAGCTCCTCCACCACCCGGGCCAGGTCGGGGCCTTCGAGGCCCATGCTGTAGGGATGGGCCAGCACGGCCACCCCGCCGGAGTCCAGGGCCAGCCGGGCCACGTCACCGGCCGACAGGCGCGCTTTGGGTACGTAGCCGGGTCGCCGGTTGGTGAGGAAGCGATGGAAGGCGTCGTCCACCGACTCGGCGGCACCGACGGACACGATGGCCGCGGCGAAATGCGGCCGGCCGACACCGGCCTCGTTTCCGGCCCGGGCCACCACCATCTCATAGGTCACGGGGATGCCCAGCGCCACCAGCCGATCGGCCAGGGCCAGATTGCGGCGCCGACGGTCCTGGCGGAGCCGGACCAGCTCCTCGCCCAGAGGGCTGGCGTCGTCGTCCACGAAGTACACCAGCACGTGCATGCCGCCGGACCCGGCCGACCGGCACGAGACCTCGCACCCGGCTACGAAGGTGATACCCAGCTCCTCGGCCCGGCGGCGGGCCGGCCCGATCCCGGCCAGTGAGTCGTGATCGGTGAGGGCCACGGCGCTGCAGCCGGCCTCGGCGGCCAACTCGGGAATACGCTCCGGAGGGTCGCTGCCGTCAGAGACGTCCGAGTGGGTGTGGAGGTCGATCATCCCGGGCGAGGCTATCGGCCGGCCGGCAGGCGCCGGCCGGCCCACGGGGGCGCGGGCCGGTCGAGCCCACGGGGCCCCGACGATAGGCGCGTCCTCCGGCCGCGCCACTAGGATGTGTCTGCACGGTGAGGTGCTGGTGGCCTGGCCGTGGTCAAGGATGAGCCCGACGACCCCGGTGTGTGCGGTGACCAACCGATGATGGAGGCCAAGGAAGCTTGCGGAGTCTTCGGGGTCTATGCCCCGGGGCGATCGGTGGCACACCTGACCTTCGACGGTCTCTACGCCCTGCAGCACCGTGGTCAGGAGTCCGCGGGCATGGCCGTGTGCGACGGCGACGCCATCACCGTGATGAAGGACATGGGCCTGGTCACCACCGTCTTCGACGAGCGGAAGCTTTCGGGTCTGCGCGGCCACATGGCCATCGGCCACACCCGCTACTCCACCGCCGGTTCCAGCGACTGGATCCACGCCCAGCCCGTCTTCCGGGGTGTGGGTCGGGCCGGGTTCGCGCTCGGACACAACGGGAACCTGACCAACACGGAGGCCCTCAGCGAGCTGGCCAACATGCTGCCCGGCCTGGTGTCGTCGGACAGTGATCTGGTCGCCGAGCTGTTGGGGCAGGCGTTCCCTCCCGAGGAGCCGGTGCGGACACGCGACGAGGTGGCCGACGACCTCGAGCACGCGCTGATGAAGGTGCTCCCCTCGGTCGAAGGGGCGTTCTCGTTCGTGCTGCTCGATGCCGACCGGCTGATCGGAGTCCGCGATCCGAACGGGTTCCGGCCGCTGTGCCTCGGGAGGCTCGAAGCCACCGACGAATTCGAGATGGGCTGGGTCCTGGCGTCGGAGTCCCCGGCGCTGGACGTCATCGGGGCCACCTTCATCCGGGAGCTCGAGCCCGGCGAGATGGTGGTCATCGACGGCAAGGAGGTGCGCTCGGAGTGGCCCTTCCCCTTCGAACGCCTCAACCCGAAGCTCTGCATCTTCGAGTTCGTCTACTTCGCCCGGCCCGACACCAGGCTCTACGGGAACGAAGTGCACGGTGCGCGCCGACGGATGGGCCAGCTGC
Source organism: uncultured Acidimicrobiales bacterium (assembly GCA_963713625.1). GTDB lineage: Bacteria > Actinomycetota > Acidimicrobiia > Acidimicrobiales > RAAP-2 > Bog-756. Next base: position 997,016 of record CAVQMN010000004.1, read on the forward strand.
TGGCTTCGCAATCGCCGGTGCCGGCCGATCTGGTCATGGGCGTGCCCGATTCGGGAGTCCCGGCCGCGGAGGGTTACGCCGTGGCCTCGGGTATCCCGTACGGCCAGGGGCTGGTCAAGAACCGGTACATCGGCCGCACCTTCATCGCCCCCACCCAGGCCGAGCGGGCCAACGGGGTGCGACGTAAACTCAATCCGCTCCGCGAGAACATCACCGGCAAGCGACTCGTGGTGGTCGACGACTCCATTGTCCGGGGTACGACCACCCGGGCCATGGTCAAGATGTTGCGAGAGTCCGGAGCCACCGAGGTCCATCTCCGGATCTCCTCGCCACCGTTCCGTTGGCCGTGCTTCTACGGGATCGACACCCCGGATCAGACCGAGTTGTTGGCTGCTATCAAGACCAACGCGGAGATCGTCGAATTCCTCGATGTCGATTCACTCGAGTACCTCACCCTCGACAATCTGGTCAGGTCGATCGACGCCCCCGGCGCCGGCTTCTGCGACGCATGTCTGACCGGCAACTACCCGGTGCCGGTGCCCGTGACCCTGTCGGCGGGACCTGCACTCAGCGGCGTGGCCAGCGGGACCGGGGGGTGAGCGGGGTCGATTCGCACCCGACCCCCTCCCCAGATGGACCCGTAGGTTCGGGAGCGACGGACGTTCCCGCGCCGGAGCAACCGGAATCGCCGGCGACCTATGCCGCGGCCGGCGTGGACATCGAGGCCGGTGAGCGCGCCGTCGATCTCATCAAGCCATTGGTGGCGGCCACCCTCCGTCCCGAAGTGATCGGCGGGCTCGGGGGCTTCGGCGGACTGTTCGCGCTGGATGTCGACCGCTACCGACGGCCCGTCCTGGTGGCCGGGACCGACGGCGTGGGCACCAAGGCACTCGTGGCCCAGGACCTCGGGCGGTTCGACACCATCGGGATCGACCTGGTGGCCATGTGCGTCGATGATCTGGTGTGCCAGGGGGCCGAGCCCCTGTTCTTCCTCGACTACATCTCGTGCGGGATGGTGGATCCGGTCCAGATGGCCGAACTGGTGGCGGGAGTGGCCGAGGGTTGCCGCCAGGTCGGCGCCGCCCTCATCGGCGGGGAGATGGCCGAGCATCCCGGGGTCATGAAGCCCGGCGAGTTCGATCTGGTCGGGTTCGCCGTCGGGGTTGTCGAACGGGACGAGGCCCTGAGTCCGCACCGGGTGCGGCCGGGCGACGTGCTCATCGGGCTGGTCTCGCCCGGCCTGCGGTGCAACGGCTACTCACTGGCCCGGCACGTGCTGTCCGAACGGTCCGGTCTCAGTCTTGACGGCCCGGCATGGCCCGGGGCCCAGGTGTCGTTGGCTGATGAGCTGCTCAGGCCGTCGGTCATCTACACCCCCGCGGCCCGGGCGGCCATGGCCGCCACCCGGGCCGGCGACGGAGGCGGGTCCCACGGCGGTGGGGAGCCCGGCGTCCACGCCATCGCCCACATCACCGGGGGTGGATTCGAGGGCAATCTGCCCCGCGCCCTGCCCGACGGGGTGCGCGCCGTGGTGGACCGGGGAGCCTGGGAGATCCCGGGGATCTTCGGGGCGATCCGACGGCTGGGGAACGTGACCGTCGACGAGATGGCCCGGGTGTTCAACCTGGGGATCGGCATGGTCATGGTCGTCGACCCCGACGGCGTCGACGACGCCCTCGGGGCCCTGGCCGGCACCGGGGTCGATGCCCGGGTGGTGGGCCGGGTGGAGGCCGGGACGCCGGGCGTCGAGTTCGTCGGGCCCGAGTTCTGGTCGACATCCGATGATCGCTCCGGTTCGTCGGACGGTCGGGGACGGTAGGCATGGGCGACCCGCTTCCTCCCACCCAGTTCGAGGCGCTCCGCCGGCACCTGCTCGACCATTCGGTCAAGCGCGGCGACTTCGTGCTCAAGTCCGGCCGCCGGAGCAACTGGTTCATCGATTCGAAGCAGACCGTGTGCCGGCCCGAGGCCATGACCCTGGTGGCCGACGGCGTACTGGCCGTGATCCCCCCCGAAGTGGATGCCATCGGGGGTCTGACCATGGGGGCCGATCCCGTGGCTTTCGTGACCGCCGGCGTGGCGGCCACCCGCGGCCGGATGCTGAAGGCCTTCAGTGTCCGCAAGGAGGCCAAGGATCACGGCGGCGGCGGGAGGATCGCCGGGGCCCTCGACCCGGGTGACCGCGTGGTCGTCACCGAGGATACGGTGACCCGGGGAACATCGCTGCTCGAGGCGGCCCGAGCGGTGACCGAGGCCGGCGGCGTGCCGGTCCTGTTGGTGGCGGTGGTGGACAGGGGTGGAACGGTGGAGGCCATGGCCGCGGCCGAAGGCATCCCGTTCCGGGCTCTGTTGTCGGCACCCGATCTCGGCTTCGAGTACGAGGGCGGCTGACCCTTTTCCACGCTGGCGGTCGGACGTCGATGTCGGACGTCGATGCGATTCGGAGTCGATGTCGTCTAGCGGAATCCGGTGCGGTCCGACCGGATCGGCGCAGGGGGACTGCGCTCAGGCCAACCGGGTCAGCACGATGGCGTCTTCCGGACACGCGACCACGCACAGGCCGCAGGCCCGGCAGTCGTCGGCATTCGGCGTGTACGAGGTGGCCATACCGTGGGCCCGGACTTTCAGGCGCCCGATCCGACCCAACGCCTTGTAGTCGGAGTCGTCGATGCGCCGGACTTCGAAGACGTCATTGGGACAGACGTCGACGCAGTCGCGCTTACCCTCGCAGCGGGCATGGTCGACCACCGGGACGAAGGTCCCCGTCGGAGCCGCGCACCGCTCACCCGGGCGGTCCGGGTGAGCGGCGGCACGTCGCTTCTTGTCCAGCAGTCGCTCGGTGTCCGACGTCACGCTCCGGCGCCTCGGCCCGTGGCTTCGACGCCGGTGTCCGTCTCGGACGTCTCGGACGCCGGATCCCCTTCACCGCCATCGGCCAGGACCAGATAGATCCGGCGTCGCGTTTCGCTGAGGATCTCGCCCACGGCTTTGATCTGCCGGTCGGATCCGGCCTGCCCCACCTGCATGATGGCCGACATCAACTCGCCCATCAGGCCCCGGAGGTCGACCAGTGATCGGTCGGCACCTCGGGCCGCCTCCTCCCAGGGAGCGGGTCCGTCGCCGGCCGCGTCCGCGGCTGCCCGGCCTTCTTCGGTCAGGCTGAAGACGCGGCGACCCTCCGACTTGTCCGCGGTCACCAGCCCCTGGTCCTCCATGACCTGGAGGGTGGGGTAGACCGAACCGGGGCTGGGTCGCCAGACGCCCCCACTGCGTTCGGTGAGCTCGGTGATGATCTGGTAGCCGTGCATCGGCTCCTCGGCCAGGAGGGCGATGATCGCCGCCCGGACGTCGCCCCGGCCGACCTTCGGCCCGCGGCCGAACATCGGACCACCGAAGCCGGGGCCGAATCCACCGCGGCCGAAACCGGGTCCGAAACCGTCGGCCCGTCCCCGCCCGCGTCCGCGGCCGCCGCCCCTGCCCCGGTTGGTCCCGCCGAAGCGGTCGGGCGCCTCACCGCGGAATCCGGGCCCGAATCCGGGTCCGCCCTCTTGGAAGTGTTCATGTCTCTTGTGTCCGTGCATCAGGTTTCTCCTACTTCTGCATTTCTGCGATATCCCCGCCGGCCTAGGTGGTCACGGCGGGCTTTGGAGGGCCGGCCCCTGCCGTCCCCGTTTCTTGACTTCGGGAGGTTCTCGAAGAACGCTCTCGTACGGTTACGATATATCGCAATACACCCGGTGTCAAGAGGCTCCGAGAATTCAGACCTTGGGCGAGGGCTCCGGGTTCAGGGTTGGGGAGCGGGCGCGGTGAAGGCGCCGGCGGCGGGCAACGAGACACGGAGGGCGGGCAGCGACCTCAGATGACCGGTGTCACCGAAGGCGAAGACCACGATGGCCATGGCGGCCAGATCCGACCGCATCTGTCGCCTTCGGGAGCTCACCCTCCGACTCGCCCGGGTCAGGTGGCGCGGTCGGCCACGTCGTCCCCGTCGTAGGGGACGGGATGGTTTCCACCCAGCTCCACGAACCGCTCATTGAGGGCGTGGGCGATGACGTCGTGGTCGTGGGGACTCGGTTGGAGGGCACCGTAGAGGAACGCTTCGAGTTGGAGGGCGGTGCTCATCCCTCCGAGCTCGAAGTAGCGCAGCCAGAGCTCTCCCCTGGTCAGATCCGCTTGCTCTCGGAACCGATTCAGGGTGTCGGACGCTCCCTCAACCATGGTGGCCAGAAGGCCCAGCGTCGTGGGACCGGTCGGGTTGGAGGGACGAGGAGATGACCTGGTTGGCCTGGCTGAGCAGGGAGTGCCCCGACACCTGGGAGGCGACCCGGAGCACCGTGTAGGCGTCGTCCTGGGAAAGACCGCGGCGCTCCATGATCACGCCCTGGGCCTGGGCGATGGCCTCGCGCATCTCGAGCGCCCGCTGGATGCGGGCCCCGCGCTGTGCACCGGCCACGTTGACCTTGGCGCTGGTCAGGACGGCCGAGGTCTCATCGGCGAACATCGAAGCCAGCACCTCGTCCTGCTCGGCGAAGACCCCCGGCCGGTGCGAGTAGATGTTGAGGGCTCCCACCGGTTCATCCATGACGTGGAGGGGCGCGGAGAGGATGGAGCTGATGCCGAGCGAACGGGCTTCCGGGGTGAAGGCGGGCCACCGCGACTCGTCGGCCAGGGAGAGGGCATGGAACCGGCGCCCTTGGACCGAGGCGTCGATACACGGGCCCTCACCGGTGGCGTACTGGTGGGAGTCCATGTCCAGGATGGTCTGGTCGGTGGCCGCCACCGTGCCCAGATGCCCGTGGCGCCGGAACGACACGCTGACTCCGTCCGCACCGGCGACCGTGGCCCTGGTCAGGGCCACCACCATCCGGAGGGCGCCGTCGACCACATCGTCCTCGGAGGCGAAGGCTGAGTTGATCTGAGGACCGGGGGCCCGCTCGTGCTCCAGGTGGCCCGACGTCGAGGCCGACCCGGCGGCGACCAGGTCCTCCAGCCCGCTGGCGGCGAGGAGGCCGCGGACCCGGGCCGATGGCGACCGGACCACCATCGGCCGGTGGTGGGAGCGCAGCCGCTCGGCCGCGTCGACCACCAGCGCCAGGCACTCGGGGGTCAACGTGTCCAGTCCGCCCAGGTCGACGACGACCGATGGGATGGCCCCGGCCACGACCATGTCGAAGAGGGCACTGAGCTGGGGCACGGCCACCGCATCGGGTGTGCCGCGCAGCGCGATGACCACCTCCGACCCCGAGAAGTCGGTCAGGATCGTGAATCTGTTTCCCTGTCCGTCGGCCATGCTCACGACAGCTTCGATGACCGAACCGGCAGGTGAAGGTGGTCAGGTCCGGTGGTCGCCGACGCCAGCAACCTTCGGGGGGATGACGACGGACACGGTGCCACGCACACGGTCTTGCCTCCAGAGCGGGCGACGCCCTCTGGGTCGAAGGTACCTCAACCGTACCAGTATCCCGACGCCGAAAGACCCGACGTGTTGAACGGGCACCGAACAGGTGGAATGCTGGAGGAGCGGAGGGATGAGCGAGCGGATGAATACGCCATGACTGGCGATGAAGCACCTGGGAGCGGACCGGATCCAGCCGCCGAACTGAGCGGAACCATCTCCAAGACGGTCGAGGCGCTCTTTTCGGACGGCAGCGTGGCGGGCACGTTGGACCAGTTGGTGGCCCTGGCCGTGGTCACCATCGAGGGGTGTGACTTCGCCGGAATTTTCGTGTCCGAGCAGGGTGCGGTGAGTACGGAGTACTCGACCGATCCGATCGTGATCGACCTCGACGCCCGACAACGGCGCACGGACGAAGGTCCCTGCCTGGACGCGTTGCGCCACGAGAGCGTTGTCTACGCCGAGGACCTCGGCGACGATGGTCGTTGGCCGACGTTCGGGCCGCAAGCGGTCGCCGCCGGGGTCCGGAGCATCCTGGCCCTGCCGCTCTCGGTCGACACCGACCCGGGCGCGCTCAACCTCTATGCCCGGTATCCCCATGCCTTCGGTGTGATCGACCGGGGGCGGGGGATGCTGTTGGCCACCATGGCGGGCATGGCCTTTTCGGCCGCCCGGACCCACGAGGCCGAGGAGCGTCGGGCGGCCAATCTCCAAGCCGCACTGGCCACGCGGGAGATGATCGGACAGGCCCAGGGCATCCTCATGGAGCGGGAGCGCGTGACGCCGGAACAGGCCTTCGATATCTTGCGCCGGGCCTCCCAGCACCTCAACCTGAAGCTGCGGGACGTCGCGCAGAACCTGGTCGACACGGGCGAGCGACCGGACACCGGTCTCCCGTCCTAGGCCCTTGCGCCGTGGGCCCATCCCGGCTCTGAACGGACAGATGTCCTGGTCCAGCAGGCACGGATCCCGGCGACCTTTCCCAAATTCGCATCTGTTCGGTACAATTCTGAGAGCGGGATGAGAGGGGCAACTCATGGAGACAGGACCGGAGTCGACTCCGGAGCGCGCCCGGCAGCAGCCGGAAGCGCAGCCGGAATCAGGGGGCAGGGGGTACACACCGGCGCCGGCGGGCCAGGCTGCCGGCCCGAGACCGGTCCCGGACGGCTTCGGTTTCGATGAAGCTGCGGCCTGGACGGGGACGTCCATGGCCGGCGCGGTCGGGGCTGGATCGGGTGGCGGGGCCATGGTGGACGGTCCGCCCGCCATCGACGGGGACGCGGAGACGAAGGCCGGGCCCGCCATCATGCCCTGGTGGGCCGAACCGTCGGGCGACGACTCGGCCGGTGGACGGCCACGCGCAGAGTCGGCCGGAGCCACCGGGAGGTTCGAGGGCGACACCCTCTTCCCCGTCCAACACGGGAGGCGCAGGCCGAAGGTCGGTCGGCGGGCGAAGTCGCACCGGCACAGCCGGTTGACCGCTGTGGCTGTCACCCTGGCCGCGGTCGTCGCCCTGGTGGTCGGGTTGGTCGAGGTGATCGGCTCGGGTTCGGCGCTTCCGACGGGATCCAGCGGCATCGTGTTGGCCTCGGCCCAGACCACGCTGGCAGCCAAGACGGCCGACCTGCACATGACCATCGCCGTCCAGGGACCCGGCGATCAGATCACGGCCACTGGTAACGGGGCGGTCGATTTTGCCGACGACACCTCGCAGGCCACCATCACGTATGCCGATCCCTCCCAGGTGGGTGGCCTCCAGATGCACGAGGTCTTCGCCGGAGGGAACGTCTTCCTGTCGATGCCCGAGATCTCCCAGTTGGTTCCGGGGAAGTCGTGGGTGGCGGCGCCGGTCACCGCCTCCAACTCGCTTTCGCCGGGGAGCACCAACCCGGCGGCCATGTTCACGATGCTCACGAGCGAGGGGTTCGACGTGACCCCGCTCGGTCCGAGCACGATCGACGGTGACGCCGTGCAGGGCTACCACGTGGCCATCACTCCGGCCGAGCTCATGAAGGGAGTCGACCGGGCCGATCTGCCCCCGTCGGTGGGACAAGAGGTCAAGTCGGTGTTCGGCACGGCCGGGGTCCAGATGTCGGTGTATGTCGGTGACGCCACCCACCTGCTCCGGCGGATCACCTTCTCGATGCACCTCTCGGCCGCGTCGGCGTCGGTGTCGGTCCAGGCCACGGAGGACATCAGCAACTACGGTGCCCCGGTGTCCATCAGCGCCCCCCCGGCCGACCAGGTCGCCTCGCTTCAGCAGTTCGAGCAGGCCGCGCTGTCCGACCCCGGGGCCGCAGGCCAGACCGGGACCGTCACGGGTTCCGCCTGACGGGCTCCGACCGACAGGAGCGCCGCCGGATAGGAGCGCGGCCCCGCGGCGTTCCGTCCCCATCGGGGACGGTTCCGGTGGTCGGGACCGGCGTCGATCCGGTGACCTCACGCTTTTCAGGCGCGCGCTCTACCAACTGAGCTACCCGACCCCGCCTCGGCGAACCGAGGTGGCGGACCTGACGGGATTTGAACCCGCGACCTCCGGCTTGACAGGCCGGCGTGCACTCCAAACTGCACCACAGGTCCCCAACCAGCACAGACGCTGGGGCATACGGCACCCCCAACGGGATTCGAACCCGTGTTACCGCCTTGAAAGGGCGGCGTCCTAGGCCGCTAGACGATGGGGGCTCAAACCCGATCAGGGCTTTTGGAGATTAGCAGAGGGATCACAGGCTCCCCTCCGGCCGGCCATCTTCGGGGAGGTCGGCGGCGAGGACCTCGATCATCAGGTACTGAAGTTGACCGAGCAGCTCGTAGAGGGCGTACTCGGGGGCGATCGGGTCGGAGGGCTCGGGCGGGGTCATCTCCTCGCTCACGTCGAGCCGGGTGCCGAGCACCAGCCGGATCGACCCCACGGCCGACAGCCAGGCGTTGAGCTCGGGCTCGCTCAGGGTATCGGCCTCGGCGGTCTCAGCCAGGACGGTGAAGGCCTCCCGGTGGTGGCTGACCAGCGCGTTGTCCACCAGGGTCCGGTACTCCTGTTCGGCAGCCCGGTCCCCCGAATCGGGATAGGCGGGTGGGAAGAGCCGGCGGGTCATCGGTTCATCCGGATCGATCATCGGGGAGAGCTGCTCGGACATGGTGGTGAGCACGGCACGCACGCTCGGGTCGAGTTTGATGGCGTAGCGACCGTCGCGGCGGCGTCGGATGGGTGTACTCACGTGGACTGTTCCATCGTGGCCCACAACCCGTGCTCGTGGAGTCGGTAGACATCCAACTCGGCGCGTTCACGGGTGCCCGACGACACCACGGCCCGACCTTTGTGATGGACGTCGAGCATCAGCTTGGTGGCCTTCTCCTTCGAATAGCCGAAGAGCTTCTGGAAGACGAAGGTCACGAACGACATCAGATTGATCGGATCGTTCCACACGATGACCAGCCATGGGCGGTCGGTGTCCTGGTCCTCGTCGAGATCGGTCCGTTGCTCCTCGACGGGCAGTACCTCCACCTGGCGGGCGAAGGAGGGGCGGCCGGTCGGTCCGGCGGCCGGGGTCATGCCGGCTCCCGCACGGCGTCGGGTTCGGGACGGGGGGGCGAGGCCGCGTCCCATCCGCGGCCGGCCTCGGCGTCAGGTGCTCCGACCGGTTCGGGTCGATGGTCGGACAGACCGTGGTGGAACCACAGGGCGGTGGCCCACACCATCGACGCCCCGAAGACATGGATCCCGACCAGGATGGCCGGCAGGTGGGTGAAGAACTGGGTGTACCCGACGATGCCCTGGACGACCATGACGGCCAGGAGGACCCGGCCCGAGTCCTGCGCCCGGGCGGGAGCGTTGGTCCGCCACAGGACCCAGAGCAGTACCAGTAACACGGCCCCGGCGCTGAGCACGATCTCGGCGTGGATCCGGGTCATGTCCTCGAGCCCGATGGGTACCCGTTTGGCCCCCTTCCCCCCGGCATGGGGGCCGGCGCCGGTGGTGGCCGTCCCGGCGGCCAGCACGATCACGATGAGGGCGAGCAGCGCCCGGCTCAGCCACCGTGCGCTGCCGGCCACCGCCAACGTGCCCCGGCCCGCACGGTGGCCGGCTTGGAGGGTCAGGATCACGGCCACGGCGAGCAGGCCCATGCCCACCATGAAGTGGGTCATGACCACGTAGGCGTTGAGCTTGGAATAGACGACGAAGGCACCGATGACCGCCTCACCCAGCACCCCGAGGATGAGCCCGGCCGACAGCCAGCGCAGGTCGTTTCGGGCCGGCCTCCGGAGGAACGAGGCGATCACGGTCACGGCGCAGGCGACCACCAGGAGGGTGACCACCAGCCGGTTCCCGAACTCGATGAGCGGGTGGAGGCTGAGCGGCGGCGTCAGGTGGTGTTGCGAGCAGGTCGGCCAGTCAGGACACCCGAGACCGGAATCCGAGAGGCGGACGGCGGCCCCGGTGACCACATTCAGGACCACGGTGGCCGCGGTGATCCGACACAGGAGGAGGAATGGGCGAGGGCCGATACGCAGGGAAGACACCGTTTCCTTATCGTACCGGCCCGGGAAGACCGGTCGCCTGGGCGGTCCCCGGCGCGGGTACGCCCGGTTGGGGTTCGCACTATTGTCTGGCCAATGGCGCTTCCTGCAGCGATCTCGGCTCCGCGTCTCTCCATCGGAGCCCGTGTCGGTGCCTACGTCGCCCTCACCAAGCCGCGCATCATCGAGCTCCTCCTGATCACCACCCTGCCCACCATGATCGTGGCCCAGCGGGGTCTGCCACCCCTGTGGCTGATGGTGGCCACCCTGCTCGGCGGGGCCCTGGCCGCCGGAGGGGCCAACGCCATCAACATGGTCGTCGACCGGGACATCGACAAACTGATGCACCGGACCCGCAAGCGCCCGCTGGTCACCGGGGCCATCACCCCCCGCAACGCCCTCATCTTCGCCATCACCCTCGAGGTGGTGGCCTTCGTCGAGCTGTGGGCGTGGGTGAACCTCCTCGCCGCCGCCCTCGCCGTTTCCGCCACCCTCTTCTACGTCTTCGTCTACACCATGTGGCTGAAGCGGACCAGCAGCCAGAACATCGTCATCGGCGGGGCGGCCGGAGCCGTTCCCGTGCTGGTGGGATGGGCGGCGGTGACCGACAGCCTGTCGTGGACGCCCGTCGTCCTGTTCGCCATCATCTTCGTGTGGACGCCCCCGCACTTCTGGGCGCTGGCCGTGAAGTACAAGGACGACTACCAGGCGGCCAGCGTTCCCATGCTGCCGGCGGTGGCCACGTTCAAACGGACGGCCCGCCAGATCCTCTTCTACAGCGTGATCCTGGTGGGGGTGTCGCTGGCGCTGGCCGGGGTGGCGAAGCTCGGGGTCATCTATGTCGTGTCCGCCTCGGTCCTCGGCGTGCTGTTCATCGCCCTGGCCCTGCGACTCTGGCGACGGGCCACCCCGAAGGCGGCCATGCAGCTGTTCAGCTACTCGATCACCTATCTCACGCTGCTCTTCGTGCTGATGGCGGTCGATATCTTCACCAAGCATTGACGGACACCCCCGATCAGGGTGCATCGGGCGCCGGTGAGCCACCGATGCCGGGTCAGGCGGGGTCGTCGACACCGGTGCCGTCGCCGTCGGCACCGCCTTCGGGTCCGAGACGCCTCCGCGCCCTGATCATCGGATCGGTCATCGCCATCGCCCTCGGCGTGGTGCTGTTCGTCGGGCTCAGCCCGAAATCAGGGCCGGGACCGCACCCGGGGCCGGCCGGCATCGGCACCCCGGCCCCCGGCTTCACCCTCCCTTCGCTGACCGGGGGCCCGGAGGTCAATCTCGACGCCCTGGGCAAGGAGCGCCATCACCCGGTGGTGCTCAACTTCTTCGCCTCGTGGTGCGAACCCTGTCGGGAGGAAACCCCTCTGCTGGCCAAGACGGCTGCGGCCCAGCAGGCCCAGGGATCGAAGGTCCAGTTCATCGGGGTGGACACGCTCGATCCGAAGTCCAGCGCCATCCCCTTCGTGCAGAAGGCGGGGATCACCTACCCGGTGGGAATGGACGACGGCCAGGTGAGCAGCGGTCTCTACGGCATCTACGGGGACCCGCAGACCTTCTTCATCGACGCCAAGGGCACGGTCATCGGCCATGCGCTCGGGGCCCTGAAACCGGCGGTGCTGGCCTACTGGTTGAAGCGTCTGGGCAGTCCGACGGACTGAGCGCCGGTCACTCCCAGCGGAAGGTGAGCCCGGCCGCGGCCGGCGCAGCCAGGGCCCAGACCACCAGCACGATCCAGTCGCGGCCCGACACCGGCGTCCCCCGCCCGAGGGTGGCGTGCAAGGCATCGGCCAGCGCCGAGGCCGGCAACACGCGGGCGATGTCGGCCAGCCATCCGGGGAGCTTGGCCAACGGGATGAGCATCCCACCGAGCAGCAGGAGGATCACGAAGAGCCCGTTGACCACGGCCAGGTTGACCAGCGGCTTCAACCTGCCGGCCAGGAACAGTCCGACACCCCCGAAGGCGATGGTCCCGAGCACCATGGCCGCGATGGCCGCACCCACCAGAGCGCCCGTCCCGGCCGGCCCCCCGGGATTCCAACCCAGGCCGAATCCGACCGCCACCAGTACCGCAGCCTGGATGAGCTCCACGGCGGTGATGGCCATGATCTTGGCCGCCATGAGGCGCGGCCGGCCGAGCGGGGTGGCGCCCAGCCGCTTCAACACCCCGTATCCCCGTTCGAAGCCGGTGCCGATCCCGAGGGCGGTCATGGCGGTGGACATGACGGCCAGGGCCAGGATGCCCGGGACGAGGAAGTCGACCGGGTGCTCGGTCCCGGTGGGAAGCACGTGGACCCCCGAGAAGAAGAGCAGGAAGACCACGGGAATGCCCAGGGTCAGAAAGACGGTCTCGCCGTTGGTGAAGATCATGGTCAACTCGGCCCGCAGCTGGGCGCCCAGTGGCGTCACCGGCGCTCGTCTGCTGATCGATCCCGCCGACGGCCACGGCCCCGACGGCCCGGGCCGCCCCGTCGGGCCCCCTCGTCCCTGCGGCCGTCCCCGGGTGGGCGTCGGCCCGACTCCGCACCCGCGGGTGGGGCGTCGGGCCGCGAGCCGGTGATGGCCAGGTAGGCCTCCTCCAGGGAGCGCCCGGTGCGGAGATCGCCGAGGGCCAGATTTCGCTCGGCCAGCCACCCGGCCAGGGTGGCGATGACCGCGGGGGTGGCGGCACCGTCCGGGGGGACCAGCCGGTACGAGCCCGGAGCTTCCTCATCGAGGACCGCGCCCCTTCCGGAGCTGTCGGTGAGGGCCTCCGCCAGGAGGCCCGTATCGATGCCGGCCTCGGTGGTGAAACGGATGGAGCCGTCGGCACTCCCGGAGGCGAGATCGGCGGGCGATCCCTCGGCCAGGATGCGCCCCCGGTCGATGATGATCACCTGGTCGGCCAGGCGCTCGGCTTCGGACAGCTCATGGGTGGTGAGGATCACGCAGATACCCCGGTCGCGTTGGGTGGCGATGATGGACCGGACGGCCAGGCGGCCCTCGGGATCGACGCCGGCGGTGGGCTCGTCGAGGAAGAGCACATGGGGCTTTCCGACCAGCGCCAGAGCCAGAGACAGGCGTTGCTGTTCGCCTCCGGACAACCGCCGCCACGGGGTCGTCCGGACATGGCCCAGGCCGACCAGATCGATCAGCATGTCGGGGTCCTCGGGGTCCTCGTAGTACCGCGAGAAGAGGCGGAGGACCTGGGCCGACCCGAGCATCGGATAGACGCCGCCGCGCTGCAGCATCACGCCGATGCGGGGGACCAGGGCGGCGTGGTCCGAAACCGGATCGAGGCCGAGGACCCGCATCGAGCCGCTCTCGATCGTCCGGTAGCCCTCGAGGGCCTCGACCGTGCTCGTCTTGCCGGCGCCGTTCGGGCCGAGCAGGGCGACGACCTCACCCGGGCGCCCGGTGAAGGACAGCCGGTCGACGGCCAGGGTGTCGCCGTAGCGGATGACCACGTTCTCGCAGACCACCGCAGGCGATGGTGCCGGATTGGTCGCGTCGTCCACGGGGGGTCACGCTACCGTTGTCTCCGACATGATCGATATCCGCAAGGTGAGAGAAGACCGCGCATCGGTGAAGGTCGGCCTGGGCCGCCGCGGGGTGGACCCGGCCGAGGTCGACCGGCTCGTCGAGCTCGACGAGAGGGCGCGCTCGGCCATCGGTCGGCGGGACGAGCTCCGGGCTCAGGTCAAAGCCCTCTCCAAACAGGTCGGGGAAGCCCGTCGGGCCGGCGACGTCCCCACCGCGGATCAGCTGACCGCCCGCAGCCGGGAGATCGGGGAGGAGGAACGTCTCTTGGGCCTGGCCGCCGATGCCGCCCAGGAAGAGGTGCGCCAGGCCCTCCTCTACCTGCCCAATCTTCCTTCGGCCGACGCGCCCGACGGCCTCGGGCCCGAGGACAACGTGGTGGCCCGGAGCTGGCCCGAACACCCGCCCGTCTACACCGAGGCCCAGCGGGTCCCCCACTGGGAGATCGGCTCGGAGCTGTGCATCCTGGACATGGAGCGGGGGGCCAAGCTCTCGGGGTCGATGTTCCCCCTCTACCGGGGCTTCGGTGCCCGGCTGCTGCGGGCGCTGACCTCCTTCGCCCTCGACAGCCACGCCGACGGATTCGAAGAGGTCCGGCCACCCACCATGGTGCTCACCGAAACCATGGTGTCGACCGGACATCTCCCGAAGTTCGAGGAGGATGCCTACCACATCGAACGCGACGATCTCTGGGCCATCCCGACGGCCGAGGTCCCTCTGGCCTCGATGTGGCGGGGCGACATCCTCGACGGGGCGGACCTGCCGCTGCGCCTGACTGCGGCCACCTCCTGCTTTCGGCGGGAGGCCGGCTCGGCCGGTCGCGACACCCGCGGCCTGTTGCGGGTGCACGAGTTCGACAAGGTGGAATTGTTCGCCTTCACCACCCCGGACCAGGCCCCGGCCCTGTTGGCCGAGATGGTGGCCCGGGCCGAGCGCCTGCTGGTCGATCTCGGGCTCCACTACCGGGTGCTCGACCTGTGTGCCGGGGATATGGGAATCTCCGCGGCCCGGACCTTCGACCTCGAGGTCTACTCCCCCGGGGTCGACCAGTGGCTGGAAGTCTCCTCGGTCAGCTGGTGCACCGACTACCAGGCCCGGCGGGCGAACATCCGCCACCGGCCGACCGGTGGCGGCGGGCCGGCGCTGGTGCACACCTTGAACGGCTCAGCACTGGCCTGGGCCCGGATCTGGGCCGCGTTGGTGGAGACGGGCCGCCAGGCCGACGGCTCGGTGGTCCTTCCCGAGGTGCTGGCGCCCTACCTGCGCGGCGAGGTGGTCATTCCGGTCCGAGGTTGAGTGGCGCCCCTCAGTGGCGCGGGGCGTCGAACCGGTAGCCCACCCCGCGGATGGTGGTGATCAGCTTGGGTGAGGACGGGTCCTCTTCGACGTGACTCCGGAGCCGCTTGATGTGGACGTCAAGAGTCTTCGTGTCACCGAAGTAGTCCGATCCCCAGATCCGGTCGATGAGGACGTCGCGGGTCAGGAGCCGACCGGCGTTCTCCATCAACAGCGAGAGGAGTTCGAACTCCTTGCGTCGCAGATGGACATCCGACCCTCGGACGAAGACCAGATGGCGGTCCGGGTCGATCTGGATCCCCCCGGCCTCGAGCACCGCACTGGCGGTGGGTTGATCGTGGCTGGTGGCCGGACCCAGCGCGGGGTCGACGTCGCTCGGGGAGCGGCCGCCCTGAGACTCGTCGGCGGAGGGGGTCCGGCGGAGGACGGCCCGCATCCGGGCCACGAGCTCCCGTAGCCGGTAGGGCTTGGCCACGTAGTCGTCCGCTCCGACCTCGAGGCCCACCACGGTGTCGATCTCGGTTCCCTTGGCCGTGACCATGATGATCGGCACCGTGGACCGGGCCCGGATCGAACGGCACACGTCGATGCCCGAAAGCCGGGGCAACATGAGGTCGAGCAGCACGAGATCGGGTTCGTCGGCCGCGAAGAGCCGGAGTGCCTCGTTCCCGTCGCGGGCCACGGTCACGTCGAAGCCTTCGCGCGCCAGGCCGATGACCAGCGCGTCGATGAAGGACTCGTCGTCCTCGGCCAGCAGCACCTTGGTCTGTGTGACCTCGGGGACTTCGGCGGCCGCCGACTTCTTGCTCATATCCCGCACTCCCTCACGCCGAGTACTCCGGAGGACAGGGGAGGACCAGCGTGAAGGTCGATCCTTCCCCTTCCCGTGAATCCACTTCGACATGGCCCTGATGGTTGCTGGCCACATGACGGACGATGGAGAGCCCGAGCCCGGTTCCGCCCGAGTCGCGGCTGCGGCCGTGGTCGACCCGGTAGAAGCGCTCGAAGATGCGCTCGAGGTCGCGGGTCGGGATGCCCACGCCGACGTCGATGACGGCCAGGTGGACCTCGCCGTCGGACTGGCTCCCGACCACCCGCACAATGGCATCCTCGTAGGAGAAGGTCACCGCGTTCTCGAGCAGGCTGTGCATGGCCGAGACGAGCTGGCGTCGGTCACCGAGCACATGCACCGGGGGATCGGGCTCATCGAGCTCGATGGTAATGCGCCGCTGATCGGCGGCGGACTTGACCCGTTCCACCGCCTCGGCCATGACCAGGTTGACGTAGATGGGCTCACGCGGCGGCGCCTCTTCCGATTCGATGCGGCTGAGGTCGAGCAGGTCGTCGATGATCCGGCTGACCCGGAAGGCCTCGGTGTTGATCCGTGAGGCCAGACGCTGGGCCACGGTGGGGTCGGGCTCGACGGTGAGGGTCTCCGCCAACAGGCCGAGGGCGCCGATCGGGGTCTTGAGCTCGTGGCTGACATTGGCCACGAAGTCCCGCCGGATCTCCTCGAGGCGCCGACGTTCCGACACGTCCTCGATGATGGCGATGACCCCGAGTGGCCGGCGTCCGTCGTCGACCAGCCTGGTCCGCACGGTCAGCGTCTGGCGGGGCGGCCCGTAGAGGTCGAGCGTCCGCTCGGCGGACCCGTCCTGCCACGCGTTCTCCAGCAGCTCGGTCACCGCCTGGGCGGCCAGGGCATCGCCGTGGCGGTTGTTCATCAAAGCCACGGCCCGGGCGTTGCGAAAGGCCACGTCGCCGTTCTCGTCGCAGACGATCACCCCTTGCGGAAGTGTGTCGAGGGCCCGGCGCAGCCGGATGGAGTCCGAGCTGGCCTCGGTGACCGCTTCGGCGGCCTCGCCGGTGACCCGTTCCAGGTGGTTGAGCAGTGGCTCGGTGCCCTGTTCCTCGGGTGGCTGGACTCCGAGGCGGTTGGACAGGGCGGTGAGGCGTTGCTGCAGGCTGCGGCGCCCGGCCCGGCGGCCGAGCCAGTTGGCCAGGATGACGGCGAAGACGGCCACCACGGCCAGCACGATGTACCCGATTTCGTAGCTCTTCACTGCCTAAGCATGACAGGCGCGGTGATTGGGTCCGTGATCCTCGGCCCTGGTGGAAAGAAAATGAATGAAAAGACATGAAAAGTATTGAAAGGGGAGTTGTCAGTCCCTACTGTGGCCCTCCATGAGATCCAACTTCGCCGCCGCCCCATCTCCCGCCCGGATGACCCTCCCTCCGGCCCACCTCAGCCTCGGATCGGTCCGCCAGGCGCTTTTCTCGGGCCACCCCGCCCTCCGATCGATCCACCCGACCCTGTCGCTCCGGGCACCGGGCCCCTTGGCCGGGGCACGGGGGCTCCTGGCCAGCGCATCGAACCTGCAACTCACCCCGGACACGAGTGCGCTCCCGGGTGGGAACGTCCTCCAGCACCTCATGAACGGACTCGACGGATGGGCCCTGGCCCTGGCGCTGGTCGGACTGGTCGTCGGGGCCGCGGCGTGGGCCCTCGGATCGCACGGGCAGAACTACCAACAGAGCTTCGTCGGTCGCCGGGCCGTGCTCATCTCCGGATTCGCCGCCCTCCTGATCGGTGCGGGACCGGGCATCGTCAACTTCTTCTTCAGCCAGGGACAGGGCGTCCACTGAGATGGCCTCGGTCGGGGGCCTCCCGGTCATCGCCGGTGTTTCGTGCCCGTCGCCGGCCGCCGCCCTCGGAACGGCGGGCCTCGGCCCGGTGTGCCAGGTGGCCTCGGGAGTGAAGGGCGTGGTCGGGTCGGCGGCATCGAGTCTGGTCGGCTTCGGCGCCAGCAGTGTGCTCAATGCCCTCGGCAGCTGGGTGTCCGGCGGAGCGACCTGGCTCCTCCGCCAGATCGGCGCGGTGATGGCCACGACCACGTCGATCGACCTGGGCGCCTCATGGTTCACGGCCCACTACCGGATCATGGCCGCGCTGGGTGCGGTGGTGATCGTGCCCATGCTCCTGCTCGGGATCATGCAGTCCATCTACCGGCAGAACGCATCGGCGCTCGTGCGATCGGTGCTCGTGAACGTGCCGCTGGCCATCCTGCTGACCGCCGTCGCCGTCAAGCTGGTGCAGCTCGGACTGGCCGTCACCGACGCCATGAGTTCGGCCGTCGCCCAGGGCGCCGGCCTGAACAGCGGTCACTTTCTGGCTTCGGTGGCCACCGGCCTGTCCGCCACCGGCGCGGCCCAACCGTCGGCGCCGGCATTCGTCATGTTTTTGGGCGGCCTGGCGGTCGTGTTCGGCGCGTTGATGGTGTGGGTCGAGCTCCTCATCCGGGCGGCCGCCGTGTATGTGGCCGTGCTGTTCCTGCCGTTGGCCCTGGCCAGTCTGGCGTGGCCCGCCATCGCCCACTGGTGCCGGCGGCTGGTGGACACCCTGGTCGCCCTGGTACTGGGGAAATTCGTCATCGTCGCCGTCCTGAGCCTGGCTGCCGGTGCGCTGGCCGGGGGGACCGGATCGGCGGCCGGCGGCGGTTTTTCCGCCGTGCTCGGCGGCGCGGCACTGTTGCTGTTGGCGGCCTTCTCGCCCTGGGCGCTCTTCCGCCTCCTGCCGTTTCTGGAGGCGGGAGCCGCCGGCCATCTCGAATCCGTCAGTCATCGTTCCCGCCAGAGCGCGAGTGCGCCGGTCAGAGGGCTGGCCCAGATGGCCATGCGCGCCGGCTCCCGTTCGTTGGTCGCCGGGGCCCTGGGCTCGATGGGCGGGCGGCTCGGGGATGTCGGCGGAGCCGGATCGGCCGGAGCGGGATCGACCCCGTCCGGTGTCCCGGGGCTCGGAGGTGGAGCCCGAGTGGGCCCCGGGGTCGGGGGCGTCGAACCCGGCCCGGGCGGGGACGGACCGCAGGGGACCCGGCCGAACCCGGGGCCGTCCTCGGCCGAGTCGATCGGAGTCGGAACCACGGAATCGCCGGGTCACGGCATTCCTGCCTGGGCCGTTCATCCCGCCGCCACGGCCAGGGCGGGGCGGTCCACCCGTGCCGGCCCGGACGGCAGTGCCGACGACGGCCCCTTGGGTGCGGCCGCGTTCTCGCTGGCCGGCGCGTCGGGACCATCGGGGTCGTCGGGCCTGTCGGGACCCTCGCGGCCTCCGGCAGGGATGCAGGGAGCCCGGTCACTCGGCCCGCTCACACCACTGCCGAGGCAGACCGGCTCCCGGCGGCCGGCGGACGCGCTCGGTCGGGACGGACTCGGACCGCGGCTGATCACCACCCCGACGGACCCGGTCCTGCCGCATCGGCCGGCACTCCCCGAAGCCCGCAGGCCCGACGCCGACCCGAAGGACGACCATGGCCTCTGATCCGGATCGAGAGCTCGACCGTGGCCGACGGGTTCGCTACCGGTTCTCGCCGCTGGAGCGGCGAGGGGTGATCGCCGGTTGGCGTGGCGGCCAGATCGCATCGGTGGCCGCCGGGCTGATCGTCGACGTGTTGGTGCTCCGGGCCCGACCGTCGCCGGCCGGGGTGATGCTGGCCCTGGTCGGATTGGCGGCCGGGCTGGCAGTGGCTTTCTGGCCCATCAGGGGACGCACGGGCGAGCAGTGGTTGCCCCTGGTCACCCGGTGGTCGTGGTCGGCTCTGGCCGGCGGTCGCCTGCAGCTGGCCCCCGGTCCGACCCACGGCCACCTGGCGACGGTCCGTCCATCTCCCCCGGACTCCGGGTCGAACGAAGTGAGAGCCGTCACCGCCCGACTCCGGGCCGGCGGTTCCCGGACGGTGTTCGATGGGTTGAAGGTGGTGGGGGCACCCTTCGGGTCCGAGAGCTCGACGCCGGAGCTCGGCATGGTGCTCGACTCGAGGACCCGGACGGCCACGGCCGCACTTGTCGTAGGTGGACACAGTTTCGCCCTGCTCGGCTCGAGCGACCAGGACGGTCGTATCGCCGGGTGGGCCCGTGTGCTCTCGTCGATGGCGCGCGAAGGTTCCGAGGTCCATCGGGTCCAATGGATCGAGTCGTGCCTGCCTGACGACGGCGGTGCCGTCCGGCGTCACACCGCCGATCACGCCGTGCTCGGCGCCGACTCACCGGCTGGTCGTTCCTATCGGGAGCTGGTGGACGAAGCCGCGCCGGTGACCCGCCGGCATCAGGTCCTGGTCACCTTGTCGATCCGCACCGGGCGCTCATCACGGGCCGGGCGCTCGTCCGGCAACGGCACGAACGGGATCGGTGGCGTCCTGGCTCGCGAGGTGGTGTCCCTGCACCGGGCCCTCGACGGGGCCGACGTACGTGTCGAGGGGGTGCTGGGGCCGGGCGCGCTGGCCCGGGAGATCGGTGAGGCATCGGCCGCGCTGGGCGATACCGCAGAACAGGTCCTTCCCACCGGTCGGGAGCGAGCCATCCCTCCTGTCGGCCGGCCGTTGCCGATCCCCCGGGGCCGCCACCGGAGCAGGGAGGTGCGGGCGGAAGGACCGAGCCACTGGCCGTGGCCCATGGCCGTCGAACCCACGTGGGACGCGGTGCGCACCGACGCAACCTGGCACGCCACCTACTGGATCGCCGAATGGCCACGGGTCGACGTCACTCCCGACTTCTTGGGCCCGCTCCTGTTCTCCCCGCTCCGGCGTTCGATCAGTGTGGTCATGGAGCCGGTCGCTCCGGGTCGTGCCGCCCGCCAGGTGGCCCAGGCTCGGACTGCGGACCTGGCCGACGGCGAGCTGCGGAGACGTGGTGGCTTTCTGACCACGGCCCGCCAGCACCGCGAGCGGGAGAGCGTCGAAGAGCGTGACGTCGAGCTGGCCGACGGGCACGCCCAGTACCGCTTCACCGGGTACGTGACCGTGACCAGCGACAGCCGCGAGGGGCTCGCCACGTCCTGTGCCGCCGCCGAGCAGGCCGCGGCGCAGGCCGGTATCGAGCTCCGACTCCTGTACGGGGCGCAGGACGTCGCCTTCGCCTGTTCGCTTCCGTTGGGGCGCGGGCTCTCATGAGGAACCTCATGCCCCGGGTTCCGGCCCACGTCACCACCACCCGGCACCTCTGTGCCGCCTATCCGTTGGTGAGCGAGGCCGGGCTCGGCCACGAGGGAGTGCTCATCGGGCGGGACGTGCTCGGCGGTTCCTTCGTCTACGACCCGTTCGTGCTCTACCGCCAGCATGTGATCACGAATCCGAACATGGTGGTGTTCGGTCAGATCGGCAGGGGCAAGAGCTCCTTCGTGAAGTCGTACCTCTGGCGCCAGGCCGTCTTCGGTCGACGCGCCTGGGTCATCGATCCCAAGGGGGAGTACGGGCCGCTGGCCGAGGCGTGGGGCGTCGCTCCCGTCGCCCTCCGTCCCGGCGGACCGGTGCGGCTCAATCCGCTGGACACCGAGGAGTCGGCCGGTGGCGGTTTCGAACCCGGTGACGGGGTCATGAGGCAACGGGTGGTGCTGACCTCGTCGCTGGCCGTGGCTTGTCTCGGTCGCGACCTCCTCCCCCGGGAGCGGGCCGCCATCGACGCCGCGGTCGGGGAGGCCACCCGGTTGGCCGGCTCCAGTCGGACGGGGACCGACGACCCCGTTTCGACCGCTCCGGCTCCGACGCTGCCGACCGTTGTCGACGCCCTCCTCGATCCGAGCATGGACGCGTCCCTGGCCCTCCGCACCACACGCGCCGTGCTGATGGAGGACGGCCGGGACGTCGCCCTCGAGCTGCGCCGCCTGGTGCATGGCGATCTCTGCGGGATGTTCGACGGTCCGACCACCCCCGGTCTCCGCCTCGACGGGCCTCTGGTGGTGCTGGACCTCGCCGCCGTCTACCACTCGCCCGCCCTCGGCGTTCTGATGGCCTGCGCGGCGGCGTGGCTGCAGAGTGCGGTCCGATCCCAGCACCGTCATCGGACCATCGTGGTGGTCGACGAGGCGTGGGCCATCCTGTCCAACCTCGGCGTGGCCCGATGGCTGCAGACATCGTGGAAGTTGTCACGGGCCATGGGTGTGGCCAACGTGGCCGTCCTGCACCGCCTGTCCGACCTCCAATCCGTGGGCACGGCCGGCTCGGAGCAGGTCAACCTGGCCGAAGGGCTGCTGGCCGACTCGGAGACCCGGGTGGTCTACGCCCAGTCCCCGGGAGAGACGGCCCGGTCCGGCGAGCTCCTCGGGCTGACCGAGACCGAGGCGGAGCTGGTCACCCAGCTGCGGCGGGGCATGGCCTTGTGGAAGGTCGGCCGTCGCTCCTTTCTCGTCGAACACCGACTCTCGTCGAGCGAGCGCTGGCTGACCGACACGGATCAAGCCATGAGTGACCACGCCGATGACGCGTCGGGTGGGCCCCCGTCCGACGATGGTCCTGACGGCTTCGGGACCGACGCCCTCGGCGCCGACGGGTGACGATCTTCTCGGAGGCGATCTCCGTGGCCGGCGTGTCCGCCTTTGTCGGAGCGGCCCTGCTCGGTCCGGATCGTCTTTGGTCGGGCCGCCCGGCAAGGGGCGGCTCCCACTTCGGTACCCGGCGCCCGCCACCCCCTCCCGGGCGCCGGGTACCACGCCGGGCTTCATTGCGCCGCGGCGCGGGAGGTGGAGGCGGAGACAGGGGTGGTGGAGGACCCGGTCGCCGAGGAACGGGTCGACGGGCTGCTCAGGCCAGGACGGCCGCATGGGCGCGGCCCCGGGACCTCACCCAGTTGCTCGTCCCGTCGGGCCGCGGCGGCGGAGCTCCGCCACCCGGGCGGCTGGTGCTCGGGCGGGTGGGGAGGCACCTGGTGGCGTCCGAACGGGCCCAGTCGCTCATCGTCTTCGGTCCGACCCAGTCGCACAAGACGTCCGGGCTGGCCGTCCCGGCCATTCTGGGATGGGACGGACCGGTGCTCGCGGCCAGCGTGAAGACCGACCTGCTCGAACACACCATCGGGCATCGACGAACCATGGGCACCGTCTCGTGCTTCGATCCCTCGGGGTCGACCGGCTTGGACTCCGTGACGTGGTCTCCCTTGCCTGCCTCCCGGACCTGGCCCGGAGCCCGCAGGGCGGCCGCCGGATTGACCGATGTGGCCAAGACGGCGGTGGGCACGATGAGCGACGGCGACTTCTGGTATGCGACGGCCACCCGCATGCTCGGGCCGCTCCTGTTCGCCGCGTCATTCGGGGGGCGCAGCATGGCCGACGTCGTGCGCTGGGTGGCCACCCAGGAGGAAGCTGAGGTCATCGATCTGTTGGTGGCCGCCGGTGTGCCCGAAGCCATCCATTCGGCCCGGTCGACGTTCGGAAAAGAAGACCGGCAACGAAGCTCCATCTACACCACGGTCGAAACGATTCTCGAACCCTTCGCCGAGCGATCCGACCGGGCCGGTACGTCGGTGCACGGTGATGTCGATCCGAGGAGCCTGCTGGAAGGCGCCAATACGCTCTACCTCTGCGCGCCCGCTCACGATCAACGTCGGCTGACCCCACTGTTCGCCTCGGTGGTCCGTCAGATGATGGAGTACGTGTACGACCAGGTGACCCGCACCCGTACTCTTCTTGATCCGCCGCTTCTCGTCGTGCTCGACGAGGCGGCCAACATCGCACCGTTGTCAGATCTCGACGCGTTGGCGTCGACGGCTGCGGGCCACGGCGTGCAGCTGGTCACGATCTGGCACGACCTCGCCCAGATCAACGCCCGCTACGGGAGCCGTGCCGCCACCGTGGCCAACAACCACCGGGCCAAGCTGTTTCTCTCGGGCATCGCTGACCCCTCGACCCTCGACTATGCCAGCCATCTCATCGGCGACGAAGAGGTGGTGCTACCCACGACGACGGTCGGCGGCCAGCGTGGGCCCAGCTCGAGCCACTCGCCGTCGGTGAGGAGGCTGGCACCTCCGGATGCGTTGCGCCGGGTCCCACCCGGGGAGGGGGTGCTCGTGTACGGGAACCTTCATCCGGCCCGGGTCCGCCTGCGCACCTGGTTCGCGGATCCGTGGTTGCGGGCCAGGGCTGGGGTGGTCTTCGGGTCGGGGCCCTGCCCGTCGACGGCCCGACCCTTGGAGCCCACCGGGCGGCGGGGCGGCGAGGGCGGCCCGGAAAATGATGGCCGGGACCGGGCCGACGGCGATCGTCGGTACCATCGTTGGTTGTGACGCGCCCACGGATCTCCGACCAGTGACGCAGCCAGGGGCGGACCGGGCGCCCGACCCGCGGTCACCGAGTGCCGTTCTTTCCGCCGAATTCCGAGAGCGGGGCCCGATCCGCCGGAACGACCTCGGTTTCTGGGTCGTGAGCCGTCATGCCGACTGCCTGGCCATCCTGCGTGACAGACGGGCCAGCTCCGACAGCCTCAACGTGGCTGTCGAGCGGATGCCCCAGGGTTTCCGCACGCCCATCGACGAGGATGACCCGGTGGCCGCGGCCATGCTCGAGATGCGTCCGTTCCTCTTCCGCGACCCACCCGACCACACCCGCTTACGCGGACTGGTGTCCAAGGCGTTCACCCCGCGTGTGGTCGAATCGCTGCGGACCCGGACGCAAGAAGTGGTCGATGAGCTCCTCGGGGCGGCCATGGAGGCCGACCGGGTCGACCTCCTGGAGGAGTTCGCCTATCCGCTGCCGGTGCGCATCATCTGCGATCTCCTCGGCGTGCCGCTCGAGGACCAGGATCGCTTCAAGGTCTGGTCGGGGGCGCTGGCCCGGGGCCTCGATCCGGACTTCCTCCTCTCGTCGGAGATCATCGCCGCCCGCACCGAGGGCGTCCTCCAGTTCTCCCAGTACTTCTTCGAGCTCCTCGCCGAGCGCCGGGCCCGTCCCGGTGACGACTTCCTCAGCCGACTGGTGCAGGCTGAGGACGGGGGCGTCCTCCTGACCGAAGGCGAGCTCCTGTCGACCTGCATCCTCTTGCTGGTGGCCGGGCACGAAACGACGGTCAACCTGATCGCCGGAGGGGCCCTCGCCCTTCTGCATCATCCCGACCAGTTCGAGAGGTTCCGTTCCGAACCGGCACTCACCCGAAGCGGGGTGGAAGAGATGCTCCGGTACGTTTCCCCGGTGCAGCTCACCGGCCGGGCACTCGTCGAGGACTGTGAGATCGGCGGCGTCGAGCTCAGGGCCGGGGACTTCGCCATGTTGCTGCTGGCGTCGGCCAACCGCGATCCGGGCGAATTCGACGATCCCAGGCGGTTCGACATCTCGCGCCACCCGAACAACCACCTCGGGTTCGGGTTCGGGATCCACCACTGCCTCGGCGCACCCCTGGCCCGCATGGAGGCCCAGGTGGCCCTGACCGCACTGGTCAAGCTCGCCCCGAAGCTGGCCCTCACCGTCGACGAGGTGGCCTACAAGACGAATGTCGTGTTGCGGGGTGTGGAGTCGCTGCCGGTGGCCATGCACGGCTGATGCATCCGCCGGGACCGGAAGCGGTCGGACCCGGGGCACGCTGGACGTTTTCCCCCGAGGGAGCCGGAGTCAGGATGCGGCAGCGCGGTCGAATACCGGCTGCAGACCGTCGAGGGTGCTGCGCACGTCGTCGGCGCTGAAGGCCAGGAGCAGAGCGGAGACGGCGTCCACACCGGTCTCGGCATACTGCGCGGCGATGTCGCCGTCGAGGGGTTGGAAGTAGGGACAGACGGTGATGACCAGATCGTCGCGCCTGCGTCCCTGCTCGGCCAGCAGCCGGTCCAGTTTCCCGAGTGGCTCGGCCAGCTGGTCGGGTCGCCGGTTGAAGGTGTGCCACCCCTGGCCGGCCCGGGCCGCGCGGGCCAGGGCCGCGTCGCTCTCCCCACCGATGTGGATGGGCGGATGGGGGTGCTGCACCGGCTTCGGGAACATCGAGCATGGATCGAGCGAGTAGAACTCCCCCTCGTAGGCGGAGGTCTCGTCACACCACAGGGTGCGCAGCACTTCGAGGTACTCGTCGGTCCGCCGTCCCCGGTGGGGCCACGGGACATTGACCGCGTTGAACTCCTCTTCCAGCCATCCCACGCCGACACCGAGGTCGACGCGGCCGTTGGACAACCAGTCCAGGGTGGACACCTCTTTGGCCGTGTACACCGGATTCCGCTGGGGCAGCAGGACCATGGCCGTGCCCAGGCGCACGGTCGTGGTGAGGGCGGCCAGATAGGAGAGGGTGGACAGGGGCTCCAACAAGCCGGTTCCGGGAGGGGCGGGGATGCGTCCGTCCTCCGCGTACGGGTACGACGAGGCGTACTCGTCGAACAGGACGACGTGCTCGCCCACCCACACCGTGCCGATGCCTCGCTGCTCGGCCTCGGCCCCGATGACGGCCAGCAGCTCGGGCGTGGTGAACGGGTTGGCGGTGGGTACCCACAGATCGATGCGCACGACGGTCTCCTCTTGGTGGGGTTGGTGGGGAATGGAACGGCGGAATGCGGGTCGGGCATCGGGGCGGTGACGAACGGTCGTCTCAGCCCATCAGGGGCGCGGGCCGCCGGATCACGACGGGGCGACAGGCGCCACCAGGGGCCAGGGGCGCTCGCGCTCGGCGATGCGGGCCAGATCGAGGAGCAGCTGCTCCTCGTGGTGCCGTCCGATCACCTGGAGTCCGACCGGCAAGCCGTCGATCAGCCCCGCCGGGATGGACACCGCCGGATTGCCGGTGAGATTGGCGGGGATGGTCAGCGCCCCGTTGTTGCCGACGGCCTTGTCGAACCCGTACTCGGTGATGAGGTTCACGTCCCCGACCATGGTCGGCATCGGGCCGGCGGCGGCGAACGCGGTATCCGGGTTGGCCGCCGAGAAGACGAAGTCGGTCTTCTCGAAGAGATCGGCCATGCGCTCGTTGACATCGATCCTGAACATTTCGGTGGCTCCGGCGCTCTGCACGTTGAGGTGGTGGGTGGCGAGGTTCATCCCCAGCTGGATCTCGGGGGTGAGGTCGTCGTTGCAGGCCGGGTAGCGGTCCCCGAGTGTGCCGGCCAGACCGATGAGGTTGGACATGGCCCACTCCAGGCCCCCTTGGGGAAGGCCGACGACCACATCGACCCGGTGCAGGTGGGCCCGCTCGATCAGATCCTCGGCCACCTCGGTCAGGAGGGCCACCATGCGCGGCTCGACGATGGCCGAGCCGAGGTCGATGGAGACCACCGCCCGTTTCCCGGCCAGATCGAAGCTGTCGAGGCCGGCCTCCCAACCTTCGACCCGGGGCAGGCTCAGGGTGTCACGGGGGTCGAACCCGTTGCAGACGTCGAACCATCGCGCCGTATCCCGCACCGAGCGCGAGACGCAGCCCACCACCACGGTGAGGGGTGGCTGCAACGTCGCCGGCCCCTTGGGAATCCGCCCGAACGTCGACTTGAGGCCGAAGAGGCCGGTGAACCCGGCGGGGATGCGGATCGAGCCCCCGCCGTCGCCGCCGCTGGCGATGGGGAGGAGGCCCCCGGCCACCGCGGCGGCCGAACCACCGGACGATCCCCCCGGGGTGCGTTCGGGGTCCCACGGGTTGCGGGTGACGCCGTGGAGCTTGGTCGAGGTGCAGTTGATACCCCCGAACTCCGATGCTGTGGTCTGGCCGGCCAGGACAGCCCCGGCGGCCCTGAGCCTCGTCACCTGGGTGGAGTCATGGCCGGCGATCCGGTCTTTGAAGACGAGGGAGGCCTCGGTGTAAGGCCATCCGTTCACCGACTCGAGCTCCTTCACCCCGATGGGCACACCCCCGAAGGGGAGCGAGACGTCGGCCGAAGCCGCGGCGGCCCGGGCCGCTTCGGCATCCACATGGCTGAAGGCGTTGAGCCCGGACGATTCGATGGCCGCCAACGACGACTCGAGGACCTCGCCGGGGCTGGCCGTCCCGTCCCGGAAGGCGTCGACCAGGGAGCAGGCGTCTCCGAGCCAGGGCTGATCGGTCACAGCCACCGACGCTAGCGGCGATGGCCGAACCGGTGCGAGCGTGCACCCGGGCCACCGGGGGCTGACCACGCAGGGCCTCCACCGGGGTGGCCCGCTGGCGCGTCCCGGCGGTGTCGTGGGCCTAGCGTGGGGGTATGAGCAACGATCGACAGCCGAAGAACGGCGATGTCTCGGGACCCGAAGAGGCGCAGTCGGCTGGTCCCCCGGTGGGACAGACCGGAGACAAGCCCAGGCACCCGTTCACGCTGGCCGTCGACATCGGTGGGACCGGGCTGAAGGCCTCGGTCCTCGACGCCGGCGGGCTGATGGTGGCGGACAGGGTGCGCGTGCCGACCTCGTACCCCCTCCCTCCCGACAAGCTGGTATCCGACCTCACCCGGCTGGTGGCACCGCTGCCGACGGCGGAGCGCGCTTCGGTCGGTTTTCCGGGCATGGTCCGGAAGGGGCTGGTTCTCTCAGCTCCGCACTTCTCCACCAAGGAAGGTCCCGGCAGCCCGGTCGATCCCCACCTGGCCGAACTGTGGAACCGGTTCGATCTCGCCGCCGCCCTGACCGAGTGGTTCGGGCTCCCGACCAAAGTGGCCAATGACGCGGACATCCAGGGCGCAGCCGTGGTCAGTGGCGAGGGTCTCGAGTTGGTCGTCACTCTCGGGACCGGCTTCGGGACCGGGGTGTTCTACGACGGCCAGATGATGCCGCATCTCGAGATCGCCCACCAGCCGTTCCGGAAGGGCGAGACCTACAACGACCAGCTGGGTGAGGCGACCCGCAAGGAGATCGGCGAAGAGCGGTGGAACAAGCGGGTCCACAAGGCCATCGTCAACCTCCGGGGCATGATGTTCTTCGATCACCTCTACATCGGCGGTGGCAACTCCCGCCGCGTGGCCCGTCACCATCTCGATGAAGACGTGACGATCATCGACAACAGCGCCGGCATCCTGGGTGGGATCAAGCTGTGGAGCCAGGACCATCTGACGGTGAACAAGGTGCTCGAGTAGGTCGGCCGGCCCGGGGCCGACAGCACGGGGCCGGAGCCGCGCAGCTTCCGCTCAGATCAGCCCTGCCATTTCCGCCAACGGCGTTCGATGTCCTTGAGATCGCGCTTCCAACCCTTTCGGGCCACCGCCGCCGTCTCCTGCTGGAGGCTGATCAACGTCTCGATGGGGCGAACGAGGTCGCGACGCTCCGCGGCCAGGGCCTGGAGCCACTCGATGGAGTAATAGGCGTCGTGCAGATCCCCGAGCTTGACCTGCAGCCGCTCGGCCGCCTTGGCCGTCTTGCGGGCCGGGCCGCCGTCGATGAGGGCCACGGTATTGCAGCCGTAACGCAGATCCTTCATCCGGATGCGCAGGACGTGGAGGTTGGCGAAGCTCGGGTTTCTCCGAGCGGTGCGGGCCGCACCGCGGACATCGTGCCAGGCCCGGTGGAGCATGCGCGGCAGCAGCTCGTCGGCCGGTTTGGCCGCCTTGGCCTTGAACACCGGACCGTCCCACAACACCATCATCTGTTCGGTCAGCTGGAACCGGCGGGCCCCGCCCCGCTGGGCATCGATGGCGGCCAGGGCGCCGGCCATCCGTTCCTCCACCACCGCCTCGAGCTGGCTCACCGCGAAGGGATCGATGTACCCGGCTCCGGTGACCGAGACCAGGTCCCCGATGATGTGGAGATCGCGGGCCTGGCCCAGGCAGTTGCCGTACCAGGACAGCTCGGCCCGCAGGGACGTGCCCCACGCCGGGTCGAGCAGGAGACGGAACGTCCGCAGGTTGGACCGGATGCGACGCATGGCCACCCGGCTCTGGTGGATCCGTTCGGTCTGGGTGGCGGCACGCTGATTGCCGTCCAGCTCGCTGGCCGCCGATTGGGCCCACACGGGGCGGGCCCGCATCATGATGTTGAGGGCCCCGACCGTCTGGCATCGCTTCGTCTCGTCCAAGAGCTCATTGCCCATGTCGTTCAACAGGAAGGTGCGGGCCGAGCCGGCCAGGACCCGGTGCAGGACCATGCCGGCGGAAGGTTCGGGGAGGTCCTCGTCGCGGGGGAGGCCGGGGACGCGACGGAGGTACTGCACTGCCGGTGCCCCTCGACCTCCGTCTTCCGCTAATTCGGCGGTCATAGCCGATGCCTCCTCGGAACAGCCTACGAGTGCCGGATCGTTGCTATCACTGTACGGGCTGAACGGGCTGAAGCGAGGATGTCCGGTCTACCCTGGGTCCATGTACGCCGTGACCATCGTCGACGGCTCGCTCGAATGGGTCGAGCATCCGGACCCCCGTCCCGGCCCCGGCGAGCTTCTGGTGTCGGTGCAGGCGGCGGGCATCAATGCGGCCGATCTCATGCAGCGCCAGGGGCTCTACCCGGCCCCGCCCGGCTCCCCGGCCGACATCCCGGGCATGGAACTGGCCGGTGAGGTGGTGGCCGTGGGGGCGGGCACGAGCCGCTGGTCGATCGGGGACCGGGTCATGTCCATCACCGGTGGTGGGGCCCAGGCCGAACTGGCCGTCATCCCCGAGGGAACGGCCATGCCCGTCCCGGACGGTATCCCCTGGGACCAGGCCGGGGGGTTCCCCGAAGTCTTCTGCACCGCCCATGACGCGCTCTTCACCCAGGCCCATCTGAGCGCCGGGGAGCGGGTGCTCATCTCCGGGGCCGCCGGTGGGGTGGGGACCGCGGCGGTCCAGCTGGCCCACGCCGCCGGGGCCCACGTGGTGGCCTCGGTGCGTTCACCGTCGCGTCACGCCGACGTCTCGGACCTCGGCGCCGACGAGGTCATCCAACCCGACCAGGTCCCAGACCACGGCCCCTACGACGTCTCCTTGGAGCTGGTGGGAGCGAGCGGTGTGGCGGCCGTGGTCCCCCTCCTGGCTCTCGGCGGGCGGGTGGTGGTCATCGGGGTCAGCGGGTCAGGCGCCAAGGCCGAGCTCAATCTCCTGACCCTCATGGGCCGGCGGGCGACGATCGGGGGATCGACCCTCCGGTCGCGGACGGTGGCCGAGAAGTCGGCCGTCACCCGTCCCGTCGAGGAGCACGCGGTGGCCCTGTTGGGACAGGGGACGGTCACGGTGCCGGTGGCCGAGCGCTTCCCCATGGCCGGGGCGGCTGAGGCCTACGAGCGGTTCGCCGCCGGCGGGAAGTTCGGGAAGGTCGTGCTCGTGCGCTGAGCGGGCGGTACCGGCCCGGGCGGGTGATCGTCAGGAGCGGGCATGCACCTCGGGGAGGGCGGCTCAGGCCGGCAATGATTTGGCCATGACAGTGACGGATCGTCCTTGGTAGGGGACGACGTCGACAATCCGCCAGCCCATGGGGAGGTAGAAGCGCTGGGCGGTGCGTTCGCCGGTGAAGAGGTAGATCTCCGGATAGCC
The DNA here is from genome assembly GCA_963713625.1 of uncultured Acidimicrobiales bacterium. Taxonomy (GTDB): domain Bacteria; phylum Actinomycetota; class Acidimicrobiia; order Acidimicrobiales; family RAAP-2; genus Bog-756. The sequence goes on from CAVQMN010000004.1 coordinate 1,027,869, forward strand.
GAGCCGAGTGGCCATGGACTCGCAGGCACCCACGACGGGCGGGCCCAGACCGGTGCCGCGTCGTTCGGGGACGACATACACCCCCGAGAGCCATGGAGTCAGGCCCTCGCACCCCGGTGCCGGCGGTGCCATGTCGTGTACCACCAGTGACGCCGAGCCCAGGGGTTCACCGCGCTCGACGGCTACATAGGTGAGGGGCATGGAGCTCCGGTTGGCCCAGGTGGACAACCGGCGGACCACGTCCTCGACAGTGACATCCGGGTCGGCCGGGGGCCACTCGTCGAAATGCCACCGGGCGATGGTGGGGGCGAACTCGACGTGATCGGCCAGCAGGTCCACGGACACGCCGCGGGGAGCTGCCGGGGGTTCCCTGGGAGTGGGCGGAGTGTGCATGGAAGCGGGACGGGGTTGGTGGTGCGCGACGAGCGACCGACCGGGGTCGGCTACCGGGAGACGATGACCGACGACCCGTGGCCGAACAGCCCCTGGTTGGCCGTGATCCCGAGACGCGCCCCGTCGACCTGGCGCCCTCCGGCCTGGCCACGCAGCTGCCAGACCAGCTCGCACACCTGGGCGATGGCCTGGGCCGGGATCGCCTCCCCGAAACAGGCCAGCCCGCCACTCGGGTTGACCGGGACGCGGCCCCCGATGGTGGTGTCGCCGTCGCGGAGCAGACGCTCGGCTTCCCCCTCCTTGCACAAGCCGATGTCCTCGTACCAGTCCAGCTCGAGCGCGGACGACAGGTCGTAGACCTCGGCCAGGTCGACGTCGTCAGGAGCCACGCCCGCCTCTTCGTAGGCGGCCGCGGCGACCGACTGCTTGAACGTGGGACCGACCGAGGCGGTGGTCGACGCGGAGTCGGTGGAGAAATTGGGCATCTCGATGATCGTCTGGGGGAAGCGCGGCGTGACCGTGGACACCGCGTCGATGGTGACGAGGTCGGCACCGCCCGCGTGGCGGCGGGCGAACTCCAGGCTGGAGAGGACCAGGGCGGCCCCACCGTCCGAGGTGGCGCAGATCTCGAGCAGGCGCAGGGGGTCGGCCACCATCGGCGACGCCAGGACGTCGGCCGCGGTCACCTCCTTGCGGTACCGGGCGTTCACGTTGTCCAGCCCGTGCTTGGCGTTCTTCACCTTGACCGCGGCGAAGTCGGCCTCGGTGGCCCCGAACAGCTCCATGCGGCGGCGGGCGTAGAGGGCGAAGTAGGTCGGGTTGGTGGCGCCCAGCAGATGGAAGCGGAGCCAGTCCGGGTCGTCCTTCCGGTCGCCTCCGACCGGTGCGAAGAACCCCTTGGGCGTGGTGTCGGCTCCCACCACCAGGGCCACATCGCACAGTCCGGCGAGGATCTGTGCCCTGGCGTTGTTGATGGCCTGGGCCCCCGAGGCACAGGCGGCATAGGCCGACGAGACCCGGGCTCCGGTCCAGCCCAGGGCCTGGGCGAAGGTGGCGCCGGCGATGAACCCCGGATACCCGTTGCGGATGGTGTCGGCGCCGGCGACGTACTGGATGTCCGTCCACGGCAGGCTGGCTTCTCGGAGGGCGTCCCCGGCGGCGGCCAGGCCGTACTCGACGAAGTTGCGACCCCACTTCCCCCAGGGGTGCATACCGGCACCCAGCACCGCGACCCGCTTGTCGTCAGGCACGAGACTGCTCCCCGTCGCCCGTTCGGGTCCCGTCGGAACCGACGCGGGGTTGCCACTTCCACACCAGATATTCGTGGTCGTCGTCTTCGTACAGGGTGTCGAGGACCAGCTCCACCTCGGCCCCGACGCGGAGGTGGTCCACGCCCACCCCGGGCACGACCTGGCCCATCACCACCATCTGTTCGGCGGCGAGCTCGACGGCAGCCAGGGCGAAGGGAACGTAGGGGTCCGCCGCCTCGTAGGGTCTGGGGGGCTGGTAGCAGGCGTCGGTGTACGACCAGATCTTCCCTACCCGGCTGAGCTCGGTCTCGGCGAACTCGGTCCCCTGGCATCTGGGGTTCCGGCAGAAGAAGGTCTCCCGGGGAAACGCAAAGTTCCCACACGACGTGCACTTGCTTCCGAGGAGGGCGGGGGAGTGTTCGTCGAGCGTGAACCAACCGTCGATGGCGGGCAGTCGAGTCTTGGCCGGGGGCATCGCCGGATTCTAACGCCCCGTCAGATCAGGGGATGGGGGCGGGTCGTGGTCGGCGGCTTGGTGGGCGGTCCGGTGTCCCTCAGGACCCCTTCCCACCCAACCCGCCCCGCGCTCTCGACTCGGCGATCCGCGCATCGTCCCATCCGAGGAGATCGCGCAGCACGTCTTCGGTGTGCTGGCCCACGGTCGGGGCATGGGTGGGGACGGGTAGCTCCTGGCCCACGAATTTGAGCGGCGTGGGCAGCTGTTCGGCCCCGAGGCGCTCCCGCGGGAACCACTGGAACCTGTCGTTGAACTGGGGGTCTTCGGCGATGGTCTTCGGCGAGTTGACCGGGCTGACCGGGAAGTTGGCCGTCACCCCGAAGTCGATCCACTCTTCGGCCGTCCGGGTCCTGAAGATGTCGCGGAGTTCGGCCCGCATCTCGAGATTGTTGCGGGCGTGGTCGGCGAACTTCGACCCCGGCCACTTCTCGAACATGTCCATGCGGTCGACGGCGGCGCAGAAGTTCTTCCAGAAGGCCTGCTCCGACGCCATGAACAGGACGTATCGTCCGTCCTTGGCCTCGTAGACCTGATAACGCACGCCCTCGATCATCCCGGCCGTGCCGGGTTCGCGGCGCTCGTACCCGTCCGCTTTGTTGCCCGTGACCTCGGACTCGGGTCGTTCGTAGGCCTTCCATGTCTCGCTCCGGTACCAGTCCATGGCCGCGGCGGCATCCGACTGGGCCACCTCGAGGAACGACCCCTCGCCGGTCGTCTTGGCCCGGAGGACCGCAGCCAGGATGCCGAGGGCGCCGAACAGGGGCCCGGCGTGGATCCCCATGGATGCGTGCTCGGGGAGATAGGCGAAACCGTCTTCGTTGACCTGGGGCGACACGATCCCCGCCCAGGTGTCGAAGGCCACTCCGTGGGCCGGCAGGTTCTGATAGGGGCCGGTCATGCCGTACCCCGAGATGGTGCAGAACACGATCCGCGGATTGATCTCACGGAGCTGCTCGTACCCGACCCCGCGGCGGGCCAGACCACCGGGGCGCATGGCCTCCACCACCACGTCGGCGGTCTCGGCCAGCGCCTTGAAGATGGCCACGTCCTCGTCGTTGCGCAGGTCCATCACGATGCTGCGCTTTCCCCGGTTGATGTGGAGGTGCATGAGCGACACGCCCTCGACGATGGGCCAGGTCATCTCGCGGATGTAGTCCCCCGACGGGGGTTCGACCTTGACGACTTCGGCTCCGAGGTCGACCAGAGGCATGGTGATGGCGGCCGGGCCGAGCGCCGAGCACTCGATGACCCGAATGCCGTGGAGGGGTCCTTCAGCGGCCATGGACGGAGTGTATCTGACGACCCGTCAGAGGCCACCGGAGGCCCTCAGGCGCCGGGTGAGGCCGGCTTTGGGTCGGCTACAGTAGGCAACCGCTTCGGAACAGGGTGGCCTCGGGCATCGCGGCGTCTGACGTCGGGGTGGGTGAGGTTGCGCATCGGGGCGAGATACTGCGCTCGTAGCTCAACGGATTAGAGCATCTGACTACGGATCAGAAGGTTGCAGGTTCGAATCCTGCCGAGCGCGCTCGAAAAATTCCGGGCGTAGTCCCTGTTCAGGGGCCTGAATCTGGCGGGAAGGCAAAGTAGGGATCCACCGGTGACCCTACTTATGACCCTATTTTTGGCCCGATGGGTGCCTGGGGCGAGGGATCGTTGCGGGAGAAGCGCCCCGGTGTGTTCGAGATCCGGGTTGCCGTGGGCGTCGATCCGGTCTCCGGCCGCACCGTTCAGCGGTGGTTCTGGTTCCGCGGAGTACTCAAGGACGCCGAGGAGCGACGCCGTGAGTTGGCCGCTCAGTTCGCCGAGTACCGGTCCATCCGGCGGGCCGCACGTTCCTGACCGTCGGGGAGCTGCTCGAGCGGTGGGTGGCTGCCCAGCACGACTGGCGACCATCGACCTGGGTCGGGGTCCGGTCGAACGTCAAGGCCCTCAGCGCCGACCCCATCGCCGGACGGCGGGTGGCCACCCTCCGCCCGGAGGTGGTGCGGGTGACCATGGCCCGATGGCGGGAGGCCGGCGCCGGGGTGTCGGTGGTCTCCGGCCGCTTCCGGGTGCTTCGCTCCGCTGTCGGTTGGGCCCAGTCCGAATCGATCATCGATCGGAACTCGCTTCGGGACATGCGGGGCCCGCCACGACCGGGCACCCGAATGCACGTCCCCGAACAGGATGTCCTGGCCCTGCTCCGCATGTCGGAGGTGTTGGTGGGCAAGGCCGAGGCGGCGTTTGACGGTTCGGTAGGCTCGCGGAAAGCACTCCACAAGGCCGAACAAGTCCGACTGCTGACGCGGCTGGCGGCAGATTCGGGAGCCCGTCGGGGAGAGTTGGTGGGGCTCAAGTTCAGCGATCTGGACGGCAGAGTGCTCACCATCGAGCGGGGAGTCTCCGGGGAGGAGATCGGTCCGACCAAGACCAAACGGATCCGCAGGCTCACCCTCGGTCGGACCACTGTCGAACTGTGGCGGTCCAGCGAAGGAACCTGGAGTCGACGAACAGAGGGTGCTCCCTTTGGCGAGTGGGTGTTCTCGCGAGATATAGACCACCAACGGCGCCTCACCGCCGACGCCATGGGTCACTGGTTCGCCGAGCTGTGTGCGGAGGCCGACCTGGTCGGTGTCAGCCTCCATCGCCTGCGCCACTCAGTGGCCACCTTCCTGGTCGGCCGGGGCGAGCTCCTCCGGGCTCAACACAGGCTCGGTCATCGCGATCCGTCCACGACCCTGCGGAACTACGCCCATGCCCTTCCGTTGGAAGACGGTGAGGTGGCGGACGATATCGACGTGATGCTGGGTGCAGTCGTGGAGTAGGAGTCGACGTCGCCGTCTGCGACGGCTGGCGCCGAGCCATCGTCGCCTCATGGCCCCGATATGTCCCCGTCCGTAGGGCTCGGTCCGTGATTCGGTAGAACCAACTGCCGTGTCTCGCCACACCCCAATTGGATGGCATGTGTGATGGCAGCACGCGGGCCGGTCGCCGCCAGGTCGTCTACTGTTCGGGCTTGGTGGACAGTACGACCGATGGTCTGATTCGGATGGCTGCTTTTACGTGGTTGGCCGATCTGCGGCAGATCTATGGCGATGTCGTGCCCTTCTCCGAACTCCAGAAGGGCTTCCCGTTCCGGAACGGCCAGGTTCGGGTGCTGGGGCCTCAGGGAATCTTCATTCCCCAAGGGGGATCTGTGCCTCTGTCCATCACCACGGCCCCTCCCAAGTCGGGAAAGGTTCGTCCCTACGACGACCAGATCGGCGATGACCATCTGCTCCGCTACAAGTACCGCGGAGAGGACGTCAACCACCGGGAGAACGCAGGTCTCCGGAGGGCCATGGCCGAGAAGCTGCCGCTTATCTACTTCTGGGGGATTTCAGTTGGTCAGTACTTCCCGGTGTGGCCGGCGTTTGTGGAGGCTGACGACCCAGGATCACTCACGTTCACCATCGGCTTTGATGCTGAACAGAGTTTGGGTGGCAATGAGTTGGTCGATGCCGGCGCCGAGGCGAGACGTGCGTACATCACGCAGGAACGGCTCGTTCGCGTTCATCAAGCTCAGTTCCGCCAGAGGGTCCTGGTCGCCTACCGCTCCTCATGTGCCATCTGCCGACTCCGGCACACCGAACTTCTGGATGCTGCCCACATCTTGCCCGACGGCCATCCCCGGGGCGAGCCGATCGTTCCGAACGGACTCGCACTCTGCAAGATCCACCACGCCGCGTTCGACAGGAACATCCTCGGTATTCGCCCCGACCTGCAGATCGAAGTCCGTTCGGACATCCTCGAAGAAGTCGACGGACCAATGCTGCGGTATGGCTTGCAGGCTTGCGACAAGCAGCAGCTTCTCATCCCACGGCGTCTAGACGACAAGCCACGGCCTGAGTTCTTGGAGGAGCGGTTCGAGGAGTTTCGGCAAGCCGGTTGAGAATGTGTGCCGGCTGAGGGGCGAACCGGTGAGGCTCAGACGTTCCGAATTTGCTCGTGTGACTCCGACCAGTAGCGGGCCTTCTCGGGGATGAGCCAGCGGATGCCGCCGGCGGGTTCTGCGATATCTCCTCGGTAGCGAGGGATGAAGTGAAGATGGGCGTGGGAGACAGTCTGGCCGGCTACCTCGCCGCAGTTGATTCCCAGGTTCACTCCCTCGAAGCCCAACTCGTCGATGAGCCGTCGATGGAGATCAGCGGCTAGGGCCAGCATCTGGGACTGTTCGTCCGGAGTCAGGCCGAAGAAATCCGGCTCGTGGCGGTGGGGAACTATCAGCGTGTGGCCCGGACTGATCGGGTAGGCATCCGGGAAGGTAGCTGCCAGTGGAGTTGCCAGCCCAACCTTCCCCTCCTCGATCCGAAGGCAGAACGGGCACTGGTCAGATTCCACGATTCGAGGCTACGACGGAATGAGAGTCCCACGCCTCGAGTGTGGGCCACAATGAGCCGTGCCCCATGATGACGGGATAGCGGCAGCCACCGGGACCGGATTCGCCGAACGTCTGCTGGAAGTCATCGATTCGGGCCGACGCACCGCTACCTACAAGCTTGCCCTCCTGCTGGCAATCCTCGACCTCTGCTCCCTTCACAGCGACGCAGACGGGTTCGCTCCGACGGACCTCACCACACGTGACCTCGCCGAACAGGTGGCCAGCCTCTACTGGGTGCAGGTGGCTCCGTTTCGCCTGGAGGCTTCGTCCGAGGCACTCGACCTGCGTCAGATCACCAACAAGAGCTCCCTCGTCATCGATGCCGTTCGAGGGTTCCGTGCGGTGGCCGAGCCGGCGGGTGCTACATCGCTGTGGATTGCGCGCCAGCGTTTCCCATCCGAGTACAGCGGTGTCATCGACCGCATCGAGCGCACGCTGGCTGAGCAGCCACTGCCCAGACTGCAGACGGTCGGCACCAGCGAGACCGTGTTCCCATTCATCTATGACCTCGGGCCTGACTGGGGAGCCAACCAGCACTTCTCCGTGCAACGGCTTCGCAGCCACGGACCGAGGGGCCCGGTGATTCCGATGCTCCCCGGCGCAGGCGACGAACTGGTGCGGCTGGCCCGTTGATCCGACCCCTGGTCGAGCTTCACTGGACCCGAATGGTCGCCCGCCTCAACGGGGTGGCCACCGTCGAGGAGGATCTGCGTCACCACCTCTTCGGCTCTCCTCGGATCGTTCCGCCCAAGATGCTGCGTGACGGGCTACGGGATCTCCAGGACAATCGGTGCTTCTACTGTGACCGACCGCTCGTGGCGGTCACGGAAGTCGACCACTTCATACCCCGGGTGCGATCCGCAAACGACTCTGTGGAGAATTTCGTCTTGACCGATCGGGGCTGCAACGGCGACAAGAGCGATCTGCTTGCCGCACCCGGTTTCGTCGCCAATTGGACCCACCGCAATCGGGAGCAGGCGGCGGGGCTCGCTCTCATCGCCGAGATGGCCGCCGTGGAGAGTGACCCAGCAGGCACTCTGGCGGTGGCGAGGTCGATCTACGCACACCTCCCGCCCGGGGGCGCTCCGATGTGGCACGGGCGGAAACAGGTCGTTGTTGCTGATCCGGGGGAGGCCCTTGCCGCACTGGCGTAAAGGCAAACTCCTGCGTCGAGCTGGAGTGGACTCACCCTTCGTAGAAGATCGACGGATTGAGGATCTGGCTCTCCCAGAGCAGATCCCGGTCAGCCTGCGTGAGGCGGGCCTGGTCAGCAGCGTCACTCCACTCGGCCCGGATCAACGCCACGACCCGGTCGACGATCTCCTGGGCCTCGACTCGGCCAAGGAGATAGAGGTGGGCGGCGTCCACAAGTAGCGCCAGCCGGGACCGCCGCTCGCCGTCGGGACCGTAGGCCATGGCCTGGCTCGCCTCACCCGTCGAACGTTGTTGGGGGCACAGGTCGTAGGCGGGCGTGAGCGTCAACCGCTCCCCTCGTCCGTCCCAGAAGGCGGCGTGGTTTCGGGCGTGGTCATCGGTGTTGCCGACGCAGATATTGAAGGCGATCCGGGAGAAGAGTTCCTGCAGCGTGGACGCCGCATCGGTGAATCGCAGACGGATCGCCTCACTCAGCCCTGTGTACGTTGCATACCTGGCCCAACGTTCGTCGAGTTGCAGGATCGTCAGGACGCGCTCACGGTCAGCCTGCGTTCACCCTCACCCGTGCTCCGGTCGAACCGATCGACGAGGAGAACGTCGGAATCCAGGCAGTGGACGACCTCAGCAGGAGCGACGTGCAACCCGGCGCGACGGGCGAGGTCCATGGCCGCCCCCTCGGCGTTGACAACAGGGTAAGTGTCCGAGCGTTGAGCGAACTTGGCGATCAGCCTCCGGCCGTTCGGGCCATTGACGAGGGCCTTCGGGCGTGCCCCACCCAGCGACGAACCGTGGAGGAAGAGCGAATTCGAGGTCAGGGCTCAGAGGTAGGCCGGCCTCCACCAGGTCGGCGGCTGTCAGCAGTTCCTCCAACGGGGCATGGGTGATGCGGGGCTCGTACACCGTGGGACTGGCCTGGAAGTCGAGCGCCCCGAACCGGTCGGTGCCCGACTCGAGGAGGTAGGTCAGAAGCCCGACCTGTTCTGCGGCCTCAGCCCCCAGACGGCGGAGGATGACCCGCTGCCCCCAGCTGTCGGGACCGGAGTCGACGATGCACCCTGGAGCGCGCATGCCGTCCAGTGGATAGAGGATCGCATCCCCGAGGGGAAGCTCGGGCAGGAAGAGCGGCACCCGCTCCGGTCGCTGAGGTAGCTGCGGCCGTAGATGAACGTGACCACATCCCCGACGAGGTCCAGGCGCCCGGCCACAACCGGTTCGATGCTCCCGGGTAGCCACACCCAGACGAATGCGTGGTCGTGTTCAGAACTCATTCGATGGTGGGTCGCGACGGTCGACGATCCTGCCGGGCAGTAGCGCGAGCCGGTCCTGCTGGCGGTGGAGGATGGCCGGGAGTTCGGCCGGATCAGGAGCGAACAGGCTGACGCCGACGAGGCTGGCCACCTCGAAGGCGGTGCCGATGGCGACGGTCGGGTCCCCGTGCTCCACCTTGCTGAGGGTTTTCGCAGTGATATGGGCCCGGTCGGCGAGATCCCGGGCTGTCATGCGACGGCTCCGGCGCGCCGCCGCGACCTGCAGACCCAGGACACGGACAGCGTCGAGTGTCTGGGGTAGATAGGCATGGGTACGCTTCACTCGGATCACCTCAGTCGCATTATAGTCGTATAGAAACTATAAAAAGCACTT
>CAVQMN010000005.1:0-451105 GCA_963713625.1 uncultured Acidimicrobiales bacterium
TCCGTGGGGATGGATCTGACTCCCTACCAGGCGGAACGGCTCCGTTCCCACACCGGGGGACACCCGTTGTACCTTCGAACCCTGCTTGGTGAACTGAACCCCGCGGATCTCCAGCGAAGCGACGGAAATCTTCCCGCCCCGCGCTCATTGACGTCGTCGGTCACGGCGCGCCTCTCCGAGACACCGGAGTCAGCCCGTGCCCTTGTTGCCGCTATGGCCGTCATCAACCAGCGCGCCCCGCTGACGATGGTGGCCCGTCTGGCGGCTCTCAGTTCCCCGGTCGAGCCGTTCGAGGAGCTCCTGGGCACCGGCTTCGTCCGTTGGGATCCAGAAGAACCCGGCTCTCCTGTTGAGTTCACCCATCCGCTCTACCGCCAGGCCGTCTACGAGGATCTCTCGCCGAGCCGACGCCGCGACCTTCATCATGCCGCTGCCCAGGTCACGAGCCCGGCTGTGGCGCTCTCTCATCGGGTCGCCGCCGCCGACGGGGCCGACGAGACGCTGGCGGACGAACTGGAGACGAAGGGGCGACGCGAGCTCGATGAGGGACGGAAGACCGAAGCCGGGCGGACCTTTCAGTGGGCGTCGTCGCTGAGTGTCGATTCTGCGGAGGCGAACCGCAGGTTGGTGGACGCCGCCTTGGCCTATGCCAACGGCGGACAGATGAGTCGTGCCGAAGCCCTTCGATCCGACATCGAATCGTTCGACGACGGTCCCGGCCGCAGCCTGGTGTTGGGGATGCTCGAGTGGGACCAAGGCCACGCAGAGGGTGCCCGGCACTGGCTTCAGCGAGTGGTTGACGAAGAGGAAGGGGACGAGGTCGAGACCCGCGCCATAACGGCGCGTGCGTTGGCCGAGCTGGCGGAGATGCACATCACCCTGGGTCAGGGAGCTGAGGCCGCTCGGGCTGCCGCTCAGGCCCTCGCGCTGGCGCCTCCGCACACCTCCGCTGAGCGGCTTGCCAACATCCACGCCGCCTTGGCTGAAGGGTATATGCGCGGGGCAGCATCCGGTCTGACTCGCCTGCGCCAGCGACTGCCACAACCCGCCGACGAGGTACCTGGTGACGAGGTGGACATGCTGGTTGTCCGAGCCACTCTCGCCCAGTTTGCCGGCCGGATCCAAGCCAGTCTGGCCGACCTGCGCGCCGTGGTGGCGCTCGCCCAACGTGGCTTCATTCCGGTTGAGCTGGCCCGCACCCACCGGGAGCTAGGCACTGCACTGCTGGCGGTGGGTGAGTGGGACGAGGCGCTGGTGCAGGCTAGGACCGGGTTGGGAATCGCCACCGACGATCCTCGAGGTGTCGAGGAAGCGGCGTGCCACGGGGTGCTCGCCACGATCCTGGCATACCGTGGTGACACGGAACGTGCTGAGGCGCACGTGGCGGCGGCGGCAGAGTCAGCGGCTCGCCTCGGAGCCGTCGAAGGCGTCGGAATGGCCCAGATCGCCAGCGCTGCCCTGGGCATGGCCAGCGGTCAACCCGGACGGGTCATCGAGACACTCGATCCCCTCACCGCCCTGGCGCCGATGCTGGCCGCCCTGACGTTCTGGCCATCCCACGTGACGGCGCTGATCGAGACCGACCAGCTTGAGCGGGCCCGGGCCTCCATCGAGGGACTCGAATCAGGGGCAGTGGCCCGGGGACTGACTATGGACGCCCGGCTCCTCGGATTGCGGGCCCGATTGGCAAAGGCCCAGGGCGAACTCGACCGGGCGGACGAGTTGTTCGCGCTCGCGCTGGACGGATTCGGTCCCGACGATCCGTTCCTCGAAAGGACCCTCTTGCTCCACGCCCACGGCCAACTACAACTAGATCGAGGCAAACGAACGCACGCAGTTGCGACCCTTCGCGCTGCGTACGACGCACTGCTGTCCGTCGCCGCCGAGCCATTCGCCAGCCGGGTGCAGTCCGATCTCAAGCGCGCCGGAGCCCGATCCCCCCGGAGATCAGCCAGATCCTCGCTCGATCTGACCGACCGTGAGCGGGACGTGGCCGTACTCGTGGCGAAGGGATATTCCAACCCTGAAGCGGCAGCGGAGCTCTATGTGAGCCGGAAGGCAATCGAGTATCACCTTCAAAACATCTACGGAAAGCTCGGCATTGCCTCGCGCCGGGAGCTGCGCGACCTTGAGTTCTAATGGCTGTGACCGCCAACGTTTGCCTCTTCTCCGAGCGAGCCGGCGGTTCGCCGGGGCGTCTTGATCGAGCGACTCCCCGAAAAAATTCGGGCGGACCACAGCCGGCCAGGGACCACACGCGACGCGGTGGTGTTTCATGGCGATTCGTCGAGGGCCACGCCGGTTCCGGCCAGGCAGATGCCGGCCGGCTCGACGGTGCATGATCCTTAACCCTGACGGGTCAAAGCGTCTCCACCTCGCGCCACGACGCGGCCGCATTTCGCTAAGCAGCGCTGGCCAACTGCGATTTCAGCTGACCACGAAGTGCTCGAGCGGGGCAACATCTCCATTGTCCGCCTCACGGAGGGCGACAAGGTACCGCCGCCGAGTTCCCTCGTCGTCACCCCGGCCGCCAACTGCCCCCCAAGTGAACGCCGGCTGTTTCAGTGCCTCCATCAGGTAGTCAGCAGCCTGACGACCATGCCGTCCGTTGCCGTTGGGAAACGGGTGGATGGACACGAGGCGGTGGTGAAACCGGACGGCGACACACAGAGGCTCCTCGTGCTCGGCCCAGATCTTGGAATCCTCCACCAGGTCTCGGACGCCAACGGCAATCCGGGCAGGATCGATGCCGATCGATGTCTCGAGCCGCCGATAGGAGCCGGCCCAAGTCCAGACATCGCCGAACATCGCGCGGTGGAGATCGCGCAGATATTTGTCGTCCAGGAGCGCTTGCAACGTCGGATGTCGCCTTCCATGACGGGCCCTCAGGATGTTCTCCTGTTCGGCCTCATTCAGTTCGCTACGGGTGGTGATATAGGTCAGCTTCAACCCCTCGCGGTCATCGCCATCGAGTGGGGTGTGGCCGTCGCTGAGCGGAAGCAGTGGATCGCCAGGGGTGGTCATCGAGGAGCCGGGGCATTGGGCTGCTCCCACAAGTGGCGCTCGTCGACGAATCGCTCGGCCATCTCCTTCACCAGGGAGTCGAGCACACCGGGCTCAGGAACCTGATCCTCGAGGGCCATGGTGTGAGTGACGGCGTCGACCTCGGCCTGCGCCCGCAGGCGAGCCTGGCGTTGAACCATCTCCTCCAGTGGCTCGTTTGGCACAAAGACGTAGCGAACCTGGCAGTTGAGCGCCTGGGCTGCGCGCTCCAGGGTGTTGAGGCGGATGGAGCCGAGCTCCTCGGACCGTTCGATCTGGCTGACCCGGGACTGGGTGACCCCCATGCGTTGGCCGAGCTCGGCCGTGGTCATGCCCAGGGCCTCCCTTATGGCCCGGACCCAGCCGCGGGGCGGCCTCTGACCAAGGTCGAGGCCAACAAGTCGCTGGTCCAGACGCCTTCTCGCGGTACGACGGGGGCTCCTCATCCCAGCTCCTCAGTAGTAGGATTTGCTACTTAGACTGTCCTCAGAGTAGTACTAAAAGCTACTTGATGTCCAGTAACCTAAGTAGTCAATCATACTTGGCCTGCACGAGTGAACGGGCGAGCCAAAAAGCAAGAAGCACCTTCGTCCTTGTCCACCCTACTGAGATCCTCCAGGCCCTGGTGGGTCTGAAGGATGTGCAGGTCCTGCGCTACGAGCGCCGCGGTCCCCACGTCAGACTCATGGTCGAGCAGGTGCCGGGCGTCGTCCGATGTCCGGCCTGCCATCGACAGGCCCAGATCAAAGAACGGCCGGTGGTCCACTATGTGGACCTTCCCGTCTACGGGACACCGATGTCGCTGGCCTGGAAGAAGCACCGGATGCGCTGCGTGGATCCGGTGTGTCCCATGAAGTCCTGGGTGCTCGAGGACCATCGCATCGCGGCCAAGAACTGTTTGCTGACAACCAGGGCGGCCAAGTGGGCAACGGTTCAGGTGGGCGGCGGCCGGACCGTGTCAGAAGTGGCGGCCGAGCTGGCCTGTGACTGGCACACGGTCAACGACGCCGTCACCACCTACGGGGAGGCCCTCCTCCTTGCCGACCGCAAACGGCTGAACAAGACCACCGCCATCGGGCTCGACGAGACCTCCTTCGTCAAACTCGGTTCGCACAGCCACACCGCCTACGCCACCACCGTCGCCGACGTGGAGAACCACCAGATCATCGACATCCTCCCCACCCGCAAATACACCGACGTGGCGGGCTGGATCGACAAACAGCCGGTGGCCTGGAAGGAGCGGATCCGCTTCGGGGCCCTCGACATGTCGGCCACCTACGCCGCCGTGTACACGGTGATCTTGCCCAAGGCCCACCAGGTGGTCGACCCCTTCCATGTCATCTCGCTGGCCAATCGCTGCCTCGACGCGGTGAGGCGCCGGGTCCAAAACGAACAGACCGGGCACCGGGGCCGAAGAGACGATCCGCTCTATCGGGCTCGACGGGTTCTGCTCCGAAGCGAAGAGGGGCTCGACGCCAAGGCAACCGCCCGCCTGTGGTCACTACTCGAGCTCGGTGATCCCGGCGCCGAGGTGGCCATCGCCTATCGAATCAAGGAGCGCCTGCGAGACTTCTACCGGGCGAGCAACCCCGACGAAGCCCGCCAGCTGCTCAAAGAACTCCAAGCCCACTGCATGCGACGGGCCATGCCCCCCGAGGTCCAAAAGCTGGGACGAACAATCCGAGACTGGTTCGACAAGATCGCCAACTTCCACCTGGCCAGGGTGTCCAACGGGCCCACCGAAGCCCTCAACAACCTGATCAAGCGCATCAAGCGGATCGGCTTCGGGTTCCGCAACTTCGAGAACTACCGGATCCGAGCCCTGCTCTACGCCGGCAAGCCGAACTGGCGAGTGCTGGGCTCGATCGTCGTCCGATGAGGTGCTGGACCCCGCCAGAATCCGAAGAGCCACTGATGAGGTGGATTGGAAAATGTAGTCACGAACGGAAGTCAAGCGAATAGCAATTGGACAGAACGTGCCTCTGACCTGGAATTTCAGTGGGCCGTGCGAGTCTCGATCTCGCCACCTTGGGATTAAAAGTCCCCTGCTCTACCCGATGAGCTAACGGCCCGCCGAGGAGCGTACCGGCTCTGTTCCGGGTGGTCGGACGAGGGCCCGTTGCTCCGGGTGCTCGGGGCGGTGGCTGCCGATCCCTGCTCTCGTCTGAACGACCAGGTCGGCTCTTCCTGTGGTGCCATGATCGGAAGGAAGAGGTGACGATTCGACCAGGAGCAGCCGCCCGTGTCCGAGCTCGACAATCCGGTGTGGTGGGCCCTCAACGGAGCGCAACGGGGCCTCGGCGCCGTCACTCCGTTGGCGGCCCACTTCCAGGTGGACATCTCTCCCTTCGCCGCTTTTTCGGGACCCCCCGCCCCGGAGCACTGGCTGGACTTGGCCGGCCTGCTCGGCAACGAAGGGGTGGCGGCCATTACCGGAGAGGTCGCGCCGCCTCCAACGGGGTGGCGCCTGCTTCGGGAACTGCCCGTCGTCCAGATGGTCTGCCAGCGACTCCGTCCACCCGCTGGTACCGCGTCGTCAGGCCGATCGGCCGAGGACGACGTGCCGGTGGCTTTGGGGGAAGCCGACGTCGCCGACATGCTGGCGCTGGCCGCGGAGGCACAGCCCGGGCCGTTCCTTCCCCGGACGGTCGAATTCGGCGGCTACGTCGGTATTCGCAGAGGGGGCCGGCTGGTGGCCATGGCCGGCGAACGCATGCAGCCACCGGGGTTCGTCGAGGTCAGCGCAGTGGCGACCGAGCCCGGCTCGCGAGGCCAGGGCCTGGCCGAGCTTCTGGTCCGGACGGTGGTGGCGTCGGTCGTCGACCGCGGCGCCGTCCCCTTCCTGCACGCATCAAGTGATAACACCGCAGCGATTCGCCTCTATGAGCGGCTGGGCTTCAGCCTCCGTCGGGCTGTCACGGTCATGGTGGTCCAGGCGCCCGCCGACCGGTAGTCCTTCGGCTGACGGCCGGAACGCCGGAGACAACGGCGCCCCCGGTTGGCAGCCCGTGCCGGTGCCGTTCAGCCTGCCCTTGACCCACCCACGGCGATGACCACGGCCGATGGCTGGTTTCCGACGTGCAGCTTGGCGATCACCTTGCCGGTGGCCAGGTCCATGTGGATCAGTGTCCCGTTGGCGCCGCACACCCACACGGTCGTGCCCCCCGGCGCCACGGCCAATGCCTCGGCGGTCGTTCCGACGTTGATGGCCGCTCCGGGCGTCAGGGTGGCGACGTTGAACGGCGTCACACTGTCTCCGCCGCTGATGTAGGCCACGCCGGATCCGGGCGCAGCGGCGATGTCGGTGGGATTGCCGCCCACACCCACCGCCGCTCCCGGCACCATTGACGACAGGTTCACCGGCGTCACCGAGGTGGTCTGGAAGTCCGCCACCAACGCGGTCGTGGCGGTGGGGGCGATGAAGACGGCTGACGGCTCCGGGCCGACCGGAACCGGGCTGCCTACGGCGAGGGACGGAAGGGCGACGGGGGAGATCGTGCCGTCCTCGTAGTTGGCCACCAGGGCGAGGGTGCCCTTCGGTGACACCGTTACCGCCACCGGTTGCTGGCCGACGGCGATCTGCCGCCCTGGCCGCAGCGACGGCAGGGACAGCGGCGTGACCGAGTTGTCCCCGAAGTTGGCCACCAGGGCCATGGTGCCGCCCGGTGTGACGGCGACAGCATCAGGCTCGAGTCCCACGGTCGCCTGTCGGACGACCTTCCCGGATGCCACGTCGATCTCCGAGACGGTGTCCTCCCCTTTGTTCGCCACCAGAACGTCTTTGCCGTTGGGCGTGACGGCCAGAGCCGCGGGAAGCGTTCCCGTGATGACCGGGGTCTGCACCCTGGAAGTCACCGTGTCGACCACGGCCACCGTGTTGCCCGGATTGGCCACACTGGCCCCGGTGGCGACATAGGCGGTAGGAGTGGATGGCGTCGCCGCTGCCGAGCCGGAGGTACAGCCGGACAGCAGGCCGCCGGTCAGGCACAGCCCACCGGTTGCCACCAGCGATCCCAGGCCCCGGCGAGACAGGAGGAGACTCGGGCCGGCCTGACGGGCCGTCAACGGCACGAGTCCGGGACGGTGGCGCCCGGCGCCCGGACCAGACGGATCATCGGGCGATTGTAGGTGCTGCAGATGGACCGGCCCGCTCACCCGCGGGCGCAGGCGGCACCGGTTTCCCGATCGGACTCCCGCCACCCGGCCCGGTCGGTCACGGGAAAGAAATCGCCGGTGGCGGTGTCCTGTTCGTAGGGGACCGGCGGCGGCTTTCCTCCGGCCAGGTCAGCCATCGCCGAGACCAGAGCTTCGATGTCGGCCCCGGAGGTGCCCAACCCGGCGCTGGCACGAATCGCACCGGGGACCCCGCGGTGGTCGCCGCCGAGGACCTCGTTTCGGTAGGTATCGACGGCGGATTGGTCGAGCCCCAGCAGGCGCACCACGTACGGATGGGCACAGAAGCACCCGTGGCGGACGGCGATCCCGTACTCGGCGCTGAGTCGGGCCGCGACCAGTGCGTGGTGCATCCCCTCGACCGTGAAGGCTGCCACCGGCAGGGTCTCTGTCTCGTCGGATCCTCCGGGCGTCACCGGGGATCGTCCCGAACCCCGGGGGCCGAGAAGGCGTACCCGGTCGATGGCCCGCAAGCCGTCGGTCATCATGTCCACCAGTACCCGCTCGTGGTCGGCGATGGCCTTCCAACCGATACGTCCGACGGCGTCGATGGCGGCATGCAGGGCCACGGCACCGATCACGTTCGGCGAGCCGGCCTCCTCGCGGTCCGGAGGTGCCGTCCAGATGACCTCGTCCAGTCCGACGAGATCGACCGCCCCACCTCCGGCCAGGAAGGGGTCGCCCGTCTCGAACAGGGCCCGCGGCCCGATGAGCGCCCCGGAACCGAAGGGTGCGTAGAGCTTGTGGCCGCTGAAGGCCAGGTAGTCGGCGCTGGCCGGCAGCGGCCGGTGAGGGGCCAACTGGGCGGCATCGACCATCACCGGCACGTCTCGCTCGTGGGCCGCGACGATGATGGCATCGAGCGGTGGAAGCCATCCCGTGACATTGGAAGCGCCCGTGACCGTCAATAACGCCGGAGGGCGCCCCCCGGCATCGAGCGCCCGGCAGACATCGTCAACGGTGAACGTTCCCGCTTCCGCGCATTCGACGTAGCGGCGCTTGGCCACCCGGCCCCAGGGCAGCAGGTTGGCGTGATGTTCGACCACCGTGGTCACCACCACGTCCGTCGGCTCGAGACGCAGCCGGTAGGCCAGGTGGTTGATGGCCTCTGTGGTATTGCGGCACAGGATGGCGACGTCGGGCCCGTCGGGTGCCCGTCCGGCGAAGGCCAGGACCGCTCGCCGCGCGTCCTCGTAGGCGGCGGTGGCGGAGCGGGACCGGAAGCCGGCGCCCCGGTGGACGCTCGAGTACCAGGGCAGAAATTCCTGAACCCGGTCCGCCGCCTCGGGATGGGCCTGGGTGGATGCCGCCTGGTCGAGTTCGACGGCGGGTCGGTCGACGCCGTCGATGCACGGCACGAGCTGTCCGGTCCCGATCAGATCGGCCAGAGGAGCGCCGGCCGACCGGTGACCGTCGTCGTCGACACCTGGGGAAGCCCTCACGCAGACACCCTACGGGCAAGCGTCGGTCGGGTGGGTACGATCCACCTCATGGAAAGTTGGTCGAATCCGGGCGAGACCCCGGACAGCCCAGACGTTGAAGGCCGGTCGGCACCCGGCTCGGAACCGGACCGGGAGGGTCTTCCACCAGAACGTGAAGTTGATGCATTGGAAGCCGTGGTCGAAGCACTCGAGCCTGTCCACGACCGGGCCGGGGCGGCCGTCGAGGTACCTGAGGCAGTAACCGAGGAAGGTGAAGCCGAGGTCGAGCCAGTGGATGCTGTCTTCGGCGATCCGGATCCCGAGGCTGAGGCACCGGAAGCTGAGGCGCCTGAGGCCGTGGCCGCGGAGGTACCGGGCGGTGCGACCGGTCAGTCCGGGGCACTGACACCTGAGGCCTCGATCGATGCTGTCGAGACCGTCCTGGACCAGGTGGACCAGGCGCTGGCCCGCCTCGACGAGGGCACCTATGGGCGGTGTACGTCCTGCGCCCAACCCATCGACGACGGTCGCCTGGCCGGGGATCCGACCGCCCTGGCCTGCGCTGCGTGCGACGAGCCGGCGCTGACCGGGGCCAGCTGACTCAACCCGGGGCCGCCCAACGGCCGGGCTACGCGTCCAACCAGCGCTGCCAGTGCGCCGGAACTCCGAGGTACACGCCGTTGGCTTCGGTGTTGGAGGTGACGATCGATCCGGCCCCGATGACGCACCCGGGTGCGATCGACACCCCCGGCAGGACCACCGCCCGGGCTCCGATCCAACACCCGTTGCCGACGGAGACGGGTGCCGACGTGTCCTCCCCGGCCCGTCGTGCCTCCGGACCGATGACGTGGTCCACAGCGGCGAGCACCGCGCCCACCCCGATCTTTACGTCATCGCCGATGGTCACGGTGGAAGACCCCGGATCGAAGACGCACCATGCGTCGATGTGACAGCGGGCTCCGATGGTCACACGGGAGCTGACGAACTCCGATCCCTGTCTGATCGTGGTGCCCCGCCCGACGCTGACGCCGGCCGCCCGCAAGACCGCGGCGCGTTGCAGCTCCGACAGCCACGGTGAAGGCGCCACGGCGCGGATGAGCAGTTGCCGCCATGTGTCGGACATCATCACCGACGCCATGTTAGGCACGGGCCATGTGATGCCCGCGATACGCCGCTACTTCTTGGTCTCCCAGAAGATCTTGTCGATCTCGGCGATCTGAGCCAGCAGCTCGTCGGCCACTTTCACGTCGGTGGTCTTCTTGGTCTCGCCGGCCTTCTTCGTGGCCTTCCAGAACAGATCGTGGAGCTGTGGGTACTTCTCGAGGTGCTCGGGCTTGAAGTAGTCGGTCCACAGCACCCAGAGGTGATGCTTGACCAGGTCGGCCCGCTCTTCCTTGATGATGATGGCCCGGGTCTTGAAGGCGTCGTCGTCGGACCCGTTGTACTTCTCGATGCAACCCTTCACCGATTCGGCTTCGATGCGGGCCTGGGCCGGGTCGTAGACACCGCAGGGAAGATCGCAGTGAGCGTGTCCGACCGCGGGTGGGGACAAGCGGTCGAGGGTCGCCAGCAGGTGGTCGGCGATGCGCATGGACGGGACTCCTTTTCGTGGGTCGGTGACCGAAGCCATCTGGTAGAGACTTGATCATGTTGCCGTGTGCGCTCACCTTACCCAGGTTCGGAGACCTCATACCCAGCCGGGTGCCACTGCGCCGTGCGCACTAGGACCGGCGCCGGCCTGGTCGTTGCCACGCTGGCCGTCGCCGCCCTGTTCCGATCGGTCCGGCGGCTCGAGGTCACCGGTTCCTCCATGGCCCCGGCGCTGCGCCCGGGGGATCGGGTGGTCGTCGTCCGGGTGCCGTGGCGGCGGCAACCCTGGCCGAAGCCCGGCGACGTCGTCGCCGTCCGCGACCCACGGCTCCCGACCCGCATTCTGGTCAAGAGGGTGTCCGGCGTCGACCGGCCCCTGGGCACGCTCGAGGTCGTGGGCGACCGCCGCGAATCCAGTACGGACAGCCGGACATTCGGTCCCGTGCCGAGGTCGTCGGTGGTCGGGCGGGCGGTGTACAGATACGCCCCTCCTGAACGGAGCGGCCCTGGGCCCTGGCCGGCGGAGTACGATCGAGCGTGATGCCAAGCCTCAGGGATGACCTCGACCGTATTCTGACCAGCCCCTACCTCGACGGCATCGACACCCGGTCGTTGGAGGATATCCGGGCCATGCGCACCGAGTGCCAGGAAGCCGAGGCGGCCCTTTCGTACCTCCGTCGGCTGATCCAGGGACGGCTGGACATCGTCCATGCCTATCTCCAGCACGAGGGGTCGGACTCTCCACCCGACTTGGCCACGCTGGTCGACGACCTGCCCGACATCCTCTCGGCCGGGCCTGGCCGCCCACCCGGCCCCGAGCACCTGCCCCTGCTGATCTCGCCCGACACCGAGGCGTCCGACCTCACCGCCGACCTGGACGCGGTACTGGGAGCCGATGAGATCGCCTCCCTCGTGGGCATGGAGCCGGCTGAGCTCAGGGACCTGGCCGGTCGGCTCGAATCGCTCGAGAACAAGGTGTCCCTCGAGCGCCGAGCCCTGCACCTCCGCATCGACACCCTCCAGGCCGAGCTGGTGGCCAGGCACAAGAGCGGACGAGCCTCGGTCGACGGTCTGCTGTCGTGAAGGACCCGGTCCGCACCGAGGGCACCCAGTTCGTGAAGGAGCTCCCGGAGCGGTTCAACGAGCTGGGCTCGTTCATACGTGAGCAGCGCAGCTCAGCCCGACTCTCACTGCGGCGGCTCTCCGAGTTGGCGGGGATCTCGAACCCGTACCTGAGCCAGATCGAGCGGGGCCTCCGGCGTCCCTCGGCCGAAATCCTCCAGCAGATCGCCAAGGCCCTGCGCATCTCGGCCGAGACGCTCTATGTGCAGGCCGGCATCCTCGACAAGCCCGACGGCGACACCGACCTGTCCCGTCATATCTTCGCCGACCGTCATCTGACCGAGGAACAGCGTCAGGCCATGATGCGCATCTACCTCTCGTTCCGTCATGAGAACGACGACGAGGCGGAGGGCCACCGGGTGTCCGCCGGGGCCGGTCACCGTGACGATCAGCTTGCGGACGAAGCCGTCTCCACCATCGGCGCTCCGGCCGGAGCGGCCAACGTCCCTGGTGGGAGCGGTACGACCGCGGCAGTCGGCTGAGCGCGGCCTCCCGGTAGGATCGTCGGCGCATGAGGCGTCTGGCTGTCCTTTCCTTGCACACCTCACCCCTGGCCCAACCCGGCACCGGGGACGGGGGCGGCATGAACGTCTACGTACGCGAGCTCTCGGCCGCGCTGGCCCGGACCGGCGTCGAATGTGACGTGTTCACCCGGGCCTGGGCCGACGATCTGCCCGCCACCGTCCACATCGAGCCCGGCTTCCGGGTCCACCATGTGTCGGCCGGCCCGCCGAAGCCGGTGGCCAAGGAAGCTCTCCCGGCCATGGTCGACGAGTTCGCCGACGGGGTCCTGAAGAGCATGCGCACGGCCGAGGGTTTCGGCACCGCCGAAGACCTCCCCTACGACGCCGTGCACGCCAACTACTGGTTGAGCGGGATGGCCGGCCACCTGATCAAGCATCAGATGAACCTGCCCCTGGTCTCGACCTTCCACACCCTCGACCGGGTCAAGGCCGAGGCCAGCCCGGAAGAGGTCGAGGCCGACGCTCCCCACCGGCGGGCCGAAGCCGAGGCCACCGTCATCCGCTGCTCCGACACCGTGCTGGCGTCGTGTTCGGTGGAGGCCGCCCAGATCACCGAGCTCTACCATGCCGATCCGTCGCGCATCCGCATCGTGGCTCCCGGCGTCGATCACGCCTTCTTCGCTCCCGGCGACCGGGTCCAGGCCCGCCGTGCGCTGTCCTTGCCCGAACAGGGCCGCCTGCTGCTCTTCGTGGGCCGTATCCAGCCCTTGAAGGGTGTGGCCGTGGCCGTGCGCACCCTGGCCGCCCTCGGCCCGCGCCAGGACGACTGCCGTCTGGTGGTGGTGGGCGGCCCGAGCGGCCCCCAGGGCGAGGGCGAGCTGGAGCGTCTGGCCTTGTTGGTGGACGAGCTCGACCTCGGGGACCGGGTGGTCTTCGTCCCTCCGCAAGCCCACGAACTGCTCTCGACCTACTACCGGGCTGCCGACGTCTGTCTCGTGCCCAGCCGCTCCGAATCGTTCGGCTTGGTGGCCCTCGAGGCCGCCGCCTGTGGGACCCCGGTGGTGGCCTCCGACGTCGGCGGGCTGAGCAGCCTCATCGACCACGGTCGCACCGGCTATCTGGTCGAGGACCCGACGCCGGAAGCATTCGCGGCCTGGGTGCGGCAGATTCTGGCCGAGCCGCTGCTGGCCGAGCGGCTGGGTTCGGGGGCGGTGATGCGGGCCCGGCGCTACACCTGGGCCCGGGCTGCCCATCTCTTACGCGACGTCTACGCCGACCTGACGACGGGCCGCCTCGTCGAGTGCTCATGACCGACCGGTGGAGCGGCCTCCTCGGTCCGACGGAACGGGAGCAGGTCTGTGCCCTCATCGACGGTTGGGGAGCCCGGGAGCTGGCCGACGGCCAGGCCCTGGTGGCCGTCGACCGCCAGCCGGGAGGCGACCCGGTGACCGGAGCTCCCCGCTGGTACCTCCGGCTCCGGGGGGACGAGAAGGAGTTCGTGACCGTGTGGCTGACCCTGCGCCAGCGCACCCTGCACCACGAGACCCAGTTCATGCCCGGTCCGGAGACGAATGTCGAGGCCACCTGGGAGTACCTGCTCAAGAAGAACGCCGACCTGCTCGGTATGAGCTTCGCCCTCGGACCGGAGGAGGCCGTCTACCTGGTCGGCCGGGTGCCGGTCGAGCGGGTCGACGAGGAGGAGCTGGACCGCATCATGGGGGCCTCCCTGGCCTATACCGACGAGTGCTTCCCCACGGCCATGTCCATCGGCTACGAGGGCCGGTACCGACGGCGTCCACCGTCGGCCCGGGTGGCGTCGGCCTGAAGACCGCGCGCAGATCGAACGGCCGCCGACCCCGCCGGCGGGAGCGGGTGGGCCAAAGGGGCCACTGGTAGCGTCTCAGCCCATGGCACCGAAACTGCTGGTCGTGGGGGGCGGGAAGATGGGTTCGGCCCTCCTCACCGGCGTGATCGCCGCCGGCTGGGCCCCGCTTGCCGACCTGGTGGTGAGCGATCCGGACCCGGCCCAGCGGGCCCGTCTGTCCGAAGCCCACCCGGGATTACAGGTCGTGGAGGGGCCGGTCGCCGCGGACGGTGCGCTGCTGGCCGTGAAGCCCGATGCGGCCGAAGGGGTGCTGCGGACGCTCGCCGCGGTCGGCATCGGTCGGGTGCTCTCGATCGTGGCCGGCTTGTCGACGGCCCGGCTCGAGGCCGCGTTCGGACCGGGACGGGTGGTGGTGCGTTCCATGCCCAACACGCCTTCGCTGGTCGGAAGCGGCGTGGCCGCCATCTCCGGGGGCAGCGAGGCCAAGGCCGCCGATCTCGACTGGGCCGAGGGAATCCTCGGGTCGGTGGGCACCGTGGTCCGGCTCCCCGAGCGCCACCTCGATGCCGTGACCGGTGTGTCGGGCTCGGGCCCCGCCTACATCTTCTTGGTGGCCGAGGCGATGATCGAGGGCGGGGTGGCTGCCGGTCTCACCCGCGAGGTGAGCCGCCAACTGGTGGTGGGTACCGTGCTCGGCTCGGCCCGGATGATGGCCGAGACGGGGGAGGACCCCGGTGAACTGCGCGCCGCGGTGACCTCGCCGGGAGGGACCACGGCGGCCGCGTTGCGCAACCTGGAGTTCAAAGCGGTGCGATCGGCGTTCATCGAGGCGGTGGCCGCGGCCACCGAGCGCTCCAAGCAGTTGGGACATTGACCGGGCCTCTTCCGGCCATCTTCTTCCTCTCCGACTACGGCACGGCCGACGAGTTCGTCGGCGTCGTCCACGCCGTCCTGCACCGCCTGGCCCCCGACGTCCCGGTGATCGACCTCTCCCACCAGGTGGCGCCCTTCGACGTCGCCGGTGGCGCAGCCATGCTGGTCCGTTGCGCACCCCACCTCGGCGCCGGGGTGGTGCTGGCCGTGGTCGACCCGGGCGTCGGGACCGCCCGCCGGCCGGTGGCCATCCGGACCGGTGCCGGCGGTGGCGGCTTCGTCGGGCCGGCCTGGCTGGTGGGACCGGACAACGGGCTGTTGCTGCCGATGGCCACGGCCTGCGGCGGTGTCGAGTCGGCCGTCGCCATCGATGCGGCCGTCGTCATCGACGGGAACGGTGTCCCCGGCCCCACCGCCACCCCAGGGAGCCGGATGACCGGTCCCACCTTCGACGGGCGTGACGTCTTCGCCCCGGCCGCCGCCCGCCTGGCCGTCGGTGTCGACCCCGGCCTGCTCGGGACGTCTATCGACCCCTCGTCCCTGGCCACGGCTGAACCCGGTGCCCGCGGTCCCGGGGCCGGCACCGGGGGATGGGAAGGGCCCGCCCCCGCCGGGCCGGCGGTCGTCACCGCCGTGGCCTCCATCGACCGGTTCGGGAACGTGCAGCTGGAAGCCGGGGCCGGTGCCCTCCGGGACCTGGGTGAGCCACCCGACCGACCGGTCCGGGTGGCGGTGGTCACCGGGTCCCCCGGCCCGTCTCCGGGCCGGCCCGGGCCGTCGGCCGGCGGTCCCGGGGGGCCGCTCCTGGCCCGTCGGGTGACCACGTTCGCCGAGCTGGGCCGGGGCGAGCTCGGGCTGCTGGTCGACGGCAGCGGCCACCTGGCGCTGGTCCTCGATCGGGCCTCGGCCGCGGCCCTGCTCGGCCCGCTCGCCACGGGATCGGGTGTGGTCATCACCCCCGTCCCCTGAGACCGGGCTTTCCGCGGGCCCATCCCGGGTCCTACGATCCCGTCAGTGCCCACCGAGCCACCACCACCTATTGCGAAGCCGCGGAGCGGGCCACCGGGCCCGAGCCGGCGGATCCCCGAGGCCACGGTGACCCGCCTCCCCGTCTACCAACGCATCCTCGAGGAGCTGCTGCGTTCCGGTACGACCACCGTCTCGTCGGAGCAGCTGGCCTCGGCGGCCCAGCTCAATGCCGCCAAGGTGCGCAAAGACCTGTCACTGCTCGGATCGTTCGGAACCCGGGGCGCGGGCTACGACGCCGCCTTCCTCATCGAACAGATCGACCGGCAACTCGGGCTCGACCGGATATGGCCGGTGGTGATCGCCGGAATCGGGAACCTCGGTCGGGCCCTGGCCCGTTCCCAGGGGTTCGCAGCCCGCAACTTCGACGTCACCGCCCTGTTGGACACCGACCCGGCCATCATCGGCGAGCTGGTCGACGACGTCGTGGTGCGCCACGTGGACGATCTCCCCCGCATCGCGGCCGAGCGGCCCCTGGCCATCGGGGTCATCACCACGCCGCCCTCGGTGGCCCAGCGGGTGGCCGACATGATGATCGCGGCCGGGATCCGCTCGATCCTCAACTTCGCGCCCCGGGTGTTGGAGGTGCCCACTGACGTCCTGCTCCGCTACGTCGACCTCAGCATCGAGCTGCAGGTGATGAGCTTCTACCAGTCGCGGATGGCCGACGCCGCTTCGGCCGGCCGGATGCCGGTGATCCGCTCGATCGGCCTCACGTCCAGTCCGTCGGAGTGACCGGCTCAACCGCGGCCGGGGCGATGGGCGCCGGCGCGACTGGCGACCGGTGACCAGGGCGGCCATGCTGGGGGTTCGGAGGCTGAGGTGTGGAGTACGGCGCACCCGCCCTACGCTTGAGGGGTGGACGTGGGCCAGGACGATCTTCCCCGAGCGGGTTCCCGAGTCGATGGTGACGCTGTGCGATATGCGATGAGGAACACTCGATCCGAGGCGGTGGACCGGTGTCGGTGATCGTCGTGGGCCTCGAGCAGCGTCATTCTCCTCTCGATCTCCTCGAGCGGGTGGCTGTGCCCGAGAGCGCCCTGCCCAAGGCGTTGGGCCGGCTGCGGGACCAGTCCAATCTCTCCGAAGCGGTCATCTTGTCCACCTGCTTGCGCACCGAGGTCTACGCCGTGGTGGAGCGGTTCCACGACGGTGTCGCCGACCTGCAGGAGTTTCTGGCCACCATCAGCGGAAGCCCGGTCGACGCCCTGACCGAGCACCTCACCGTCCGGTTCGACGACGACGTGACCAGTCACCTGTTTGCCGTGGCCGCCGGACTCGACTCGGCGGTGCTCGGCGAGTCCGAAGTCCTCGGGCAGGTACGCCGGGCGTGGGAGAAGGCCCGCGGTGAACAAGTGTCGGGTCCGGTGCTCGGCGCCCTCTTCCGCCACGCGGTCGAGACCGGCAAGCGGGTCCGGTCGGAGACGGCCATCGCCCGCGGCATCACCTCCCTGTCCCACGGAGCCGTGGCCCTGGCTGCCCGGCAGCGCGACGGCGGTCTCGCCGGCGCCCGGGTCCTGGTGGTCGGGGCGGGGGAGATGGGTGAAGGGGTGACCCAGGCCCTGGCCGACGCGGCCACCGCCGAACTGGTCGTGGCCAACCGGACCGCGGAACGGACGGAGGCCATGGTCGCCGGCCTTCCTCCCGACGCCGCCTCGCGGGTGCGGATGGAGGCTCTGGACGACCTGACCGGCCTGCTGGCCAGATCCGACGTGGTCTTCACCTCGGTCGGCACCACCCAGCCGGTCATCGACCGGGCCATGCTCGAATCGGCGACCAGCGGACGCCGACCCGGTGCACCCCTCTTGTTGGTCGACCTCGGCGTCCCCCGCAATGTGGAGCCGTCGGCCGCCGATCTCGAGGGGCTGGTCCTGTTGGACATGGAGGTTCTCCGATCGGCGGTGTCCGACGCCCTCTCCGGGCGCGAGGAGGAGGTGGCCGATGCCGACCGCATCGTCACCGACGAGGTCGAGCGCTACCGGGTGGCGTCACGGGCCCGCGACGCCGCGCCCATCGTCTCCGCCCTCCGGGCGCGGGCCGAAGAGGTGCGGCGCTCGGAACTCGATCGGCGCCGGTCGAAGCGGTCCGAACTGTCGGAGGCCCAGTGGGAGCAGGTCGACGCGGTGACCAGGGCGACGGTGGCCAAGCTGCTCCATCAACCGACGGTGGCCCTCAAGGACGCGGCGGGTACGCCCCGGGGTGAGCGCCTGGTCGAGGCACTCCGAACCCTGTTCGACCTCTAGCGCGTGCCCGGCCGGTGTCGGTGATGACCGGACCGGGGGTGCTCCGGTTGGCCACCCGGGGCTCGCCACTCGCCCTGTGGCAGGCCCATCGGGTGGCGGAGCTGCTTCGCCGGTCGGGGGTGGCCACTTCGCTGGTCGTGGTCGAGACCGTGGGCGACCGTCGGCTCGATGTCCCGCTCGACCGCCTCGGCGGCCAGGGGGTGTTCGTGAAGGAAGTCCAGGCCGCGGTGGTCGGCGGGCAGGCCGATGCGGCCGTGCACTCGGCCAAGGACCTCCCGGCTTCCGCCGAACTCGGTGTACCCGGCCTGGTGCTGGCCGCCTTCCCCGAACGGGCCGACGCCCGCGACGTGCTGGTGGGGGCCCGCCTCGACGCGCTGCCCGTCGGGGCCACGGTGGCCACCGGCTCGGCTCGGCGGCGGGTGCAGCTGGCCAACCTCCGTCCCGACCTCACCTTCGCCGGACTGCGCGGAAATCTGGCCACCCGGCTGGCCACGGTGGGCCGGGGTGCGGTGACCGCCGTGGTGGTGGCCAAGGCCGCCCTCGACCGCCTGGACTGGGCGCCCCCACCCGGCCTCGACCTCGAGGTCCTGGAGCCCGAGACGATGCTGCCCCAGGTGGGGCAGGGGGCGTTGGCCGTGGAGTGCCGGGCGGACGATGCCGAGTCACGGCGGGCTCTGGCGTCGATCGACGACCCGGCGGCGCGGCCGCTGGTCACAGCCGAGCGGGCCTTCCTGGCCGAGCTGGGCGGTGGGTGCACGCTGCCGGTGGGCGCCCACGCCGTGCCCGCCGTCTCCGACCACGGGTCCGACGGCGGCGCCGACCCGGGGTCCATCAGGCTGAACGGCCTGTTGGCCTCGCCCGACGGCCTGGTCGTCCTCCGGCACGGGGCCACCGGCGACCGTCCCGAAGAGCTCGGCCGCGCCGTGGCCCGGTACCTGCTCGACACCGCCGGCGGTCACGACCTCGGGGAATGGGAATCGGTGGGTACCGACGGCGATGCCGACGGCCGACGGCCGAAGGTGGTGCGATGAGCGTCGCCCTGGTCGGGGCCGGGCCGGGGGACCCGGGGCTGTTGACCCTGCGCGGGGCCGAGCTGCTCCGTCGGGCCGACGTGGTCATCTACGACCGGCTCATCGGCCGTGAGCTGCTGGACTTGGCGCCGGCCGAGGCCGAGCTCATCGATGTGGGCAAGGGGCCGGGCGGGTCGGACAGCCAGGCCGAGATCAACGCCAGGCTCATCGACCACGGTCGCTCGGGCCGCCAGGTCGTCCGCCTCAAGGGCGGCGATCCATTCGTGTTCGGGCGGGGTGGGGAAGAAGCCGAAGCCCTGCGGGCCGCCGGTGTGGAGTACGAGGTGGTGCCCGGTGTCAGCTCGGCGTTCGCGGCACCGGCCACGGCCGGCATCCCCGTGACCCACCGCGGACTGGCCTCGTCGGTGAGTGTGGTGACCGGACACGTCGGAGGGACCTCGGCCCTCGCCGGTGTCGACTGGGATGCGCTCGGACGTACGGGTGGCACCCTGGTGATCCTGATGGGCATGGCCCAGCGGGAGCGGATCGCGGCCGAGTTGATGGCCAGCGGGCGTGGGGCAGACACCCCGGTGGCCGTGGTGCACTGGGGGACCACCCAGCGCCAGCAGGTGGTCCGGTCCACCCTCGCCGGTCTGGCGGCCATCGACCTGCCGGCCCCGGCGGCCATCGTCATCGGACCGGTGGCAGGCCTCGACCTCGGCTCGACCGACGTCGGCCCGCCTCCGACATGAACCCGTCCCCGCTCCGGGGTCGAAGCGTGGTGGTGACCCGGGCCCGGGCCCAGGGATCGGAACTGTCCGATCGGCTGGCCGACCTCGGGGCCACCATCGTCGAGCTCCCGGTCATCGCCATCGAGGAGCCGGCCGACGGTGGGGCGGCGTTGTCCGCCGCCGCTGACCGTCTCACCACCGGGTCTTACCGCTGGGTGGCCCTGACCTCGGCCAACGCCGCGTCCCGGCTTCTCGACGCGCTCGGCGACCGGGCCGTGCCGGCCTCGGTCCGGTGGGCGGTGGTCGGACCGGGTACGGGCCGCCGCCTGGCTGACGGCGGGTATGCCGCGGAGCTGGTTTCCGCCACGTCGGTGGCCGAGGCGCTGGCCGCCGCCTTCCCCGACGCCGGCTCCCGCGGTGACCGAGCCGACGCCGGCCATCCGGCCGACGCCCACCCGGTCGAAAGTACCGGAACCGTCCTGTTCCCCCGGGCGGCTGAGGTCCGGGGTGCGCTGGCCGAGGGGCTGCGGGCCAAGGGGTGGGTGGTGGACGAAGTCGTGGCCTACCGCACCGTGGCCGGCGACCCGGGGCCCGGGCCGGTGGCCGCCGCGGGCCGGGCCGACGCCATCGCCTTCACCTCGTCGTCGACGGTGGCCCGGACCGTGGAGCTGCTCGGCCCCGCCGGTGTTCCGCCGGTGGTGGCCTCCATCGGGCCGGTGACCTCCGAATCGGCCCGGGTCGCCGGACTGCAGGTGACCGCCGAGGCCAGCCCCCATACCATCGTCGGATTGGTGGAGGCCGTGGTCGAGGCCCTCGTCGGGAGCCCCGCTCCTCTCCGGACGTCCGGGCCCCGGCAGCACCGGGGTCCCCACCGGGAGCGGCCGGGGTCGGAACCGGGGGAACAAGAGCAGAACGAACGACGGCGACAACGGCAACAGCAGCAACAGCGGCAACAGCAGCAAGAACAGCAGCAACAGCAGCCCGGGGAGTAGACGGGAAGGGACCTGCCGTAGGCTGGGAGTCAGTGTCGAGCGAACCTTCCACCGCCGCAGGACCGGGTCGGGCCCGGGCCGGGTTCCCGGCCACCCGGCTGCGACGACTCCGGGGGAGCGCCGCGCTGAGGCGCCTGGTCGCCGAAACCCGGCTCACCACCGACGACCTGGTGGCCCCGCTGTTCGTGGCCGACGGCATCGCCGAGCCCCGCCCGGTCCCGTCGCTCCCGGGTGTGGTCCAGCACACCGTGGACTCCCTGGCCGTCGAGGTCAAGCGCCTGGCTGCGCTGGGCGTACCCGGGGTCATCCTGTTCGGGCTTCCCCGTCCCGAGGACAAGGACGCCACCGGTTCCGCCGCCTTCAGGACCGACGGGATCACCCAGCGGGCCCTCAGGTCGGTGCGGGATGCGGTGGGCGACTCGCTGGTGGTGATGGCCGACTGCTGCCTCGACGAGTTCACCGACCACGGCCACTGTGGCATCGTCGACGAGGCCACCGGTGACGTGGACAATGACGCCACCCTGCCGCTCTATGCCGAGCTGGCCGTGTCCCAGGCCGCGGCGGGGGCCGATGTGATCGGCCCGAGCGGCATGATGGACGGGCAGGTGGGTGCCATCCGGGCCGGGCTCGACTCGGCCGGGTTCGAGGGAGCGGCCATCCTGGCCTACGCGGCCAAGTACGCCTCGGCGCTCTATGGCCCGTTCCGTGACGCGGCCAACGTGGTCATCACCGGCGGCGGCGACCGCCGGGGCTATCAGCAGGACCCGGGGAACCGCCGCGAGGCGCTGGCCGAAGTGGCCCTCGATGTGGGCGAGGGCGCCGACATGGTGATGGTCAAGCCCGCCCTCACCTATCTCGACGTCATCGCCGCCGTCCGGGATGCCTTCGACCTCCCGGTGGCCGCCTATCACGTCAGTGGCGAATACGCCATGATCATGGCGGCGGCCGCCAACGGTTGGATCGACGGGCCCGCGGTGGCCCTCGAGCAGCTCACCGCGGTCAAACGGGCAGGAGCCGACTTCGTACTGACCTACTTCGCCGGCGAGCTGGCCGAGGCGCTCGGTGGCTGAGCAGCCCCGGTCGCGGGCCCTGTTCGAACGCGCCTGCCAGGTCATCCCCGGGGGGGTCAACTCCCCGGTGCGGTCGTTCCGCTCCGTGGGCGGCCACCCGTACTTCGTGGCCCGCGGGGAAGGGGCCTATGTGTGGGACGCCGACGGCAACCGCCTGCTCGACTATGTGCAGTCCTACGGCGCCTCCATCCTCGGCCACGCCCATCCCGCCGTGGTCGGCGCGGTCACCGACGCCGCCTCGAAGGGGACCACCTTCGGCGCACCCACCGAGGGGGAAGTGCTGCTGGCCGAGGCCATCTGCGCCCGGGTCGAGGGGTGCCGACAGGTCCGGTTGGTGTCGTCGGGGACCGAGGCGGCCATGAGCGCGTTGCGGGTGGCCCGGGGGTTCACCGGCCGGTCCCGGATCGTCAAGTTCGCCGGGTGTTATCACGGCCATTCCGACGCCCTGTTGGCCGGAGGGGGCAGCGGGGTGGCCACGCTCGGCCTCCCGGACTCGGCCGGGGTGCCTCCGGGTGCCGTGGCCGACACCGTGGTCGTCCCCTACAACCGGGTCCCCGACCTGGACGACCGGGTGGCCTGCGTCATCGTCGAGGCGGTGGCGGCCAACATGGGCCTGGTGGCTCCCGAGGCGGGGTTCCTCGAGGGGCTGCGGGCCGCCTGCGACGCCTCGGGTGCGCTCCTCATCTTCGACGAGGTCATCACCGGCTTCCGGCTGGGGGAGGGCGGAGCCTCGGCGTGGTCGGGGGTCCGCCCCGACCTCTGGTGTTTCGGGAAGGTGATCGGCGGGGGCCTACCGGTGGGTGCCTTCGGAGGACGGGCCGACGTCCTCTCGGCGCTGGCCCCGGACGGGCCGGTGTACCAGGCGGGCACCCTGTCGGGAAACCCGCTGGCCACGGCAGCGGGTCTGGCCGTCCTCGGGACGTTGGATCCGGGTGCCTACACCTCGCTGGCCGACCGGGTGTCCCGGTTCGCCGTGGAACTGCAGACCGTGCTGTCGACGGCGCTGGCCAAGGCCGGGACCACCGACGGTGAAGGAAGGCAGCTGGAGGCGGCCGTACCCGTGATCGGGCCGCTCTTCGGCCTTTTCTTCGTGCCTGCGGGTTCGGATCCGGTCCGTGACTACGAGGGTGCGGTGGCGTCGGCCACGACCGGCCTGTACACCCGGCTGTTCCGCTCGATGCTGGCCCGGGGCGTGGCCCTCGCCCCCGGGCCCTACGAGGTGGCCTTCCCGTCCATGGCCCACGGCCAGGCCGAGCTGGACCGCACCCTCGAGGTGGCCTCGGAGGCCGTCCTGGAGATCGTCGGCGCCTGAGTTTCGCTGATCCGAGTGTCGGCTGCGGGTCGTCGGTTCGTGGCCGGACGGGGCCCGCCGGTGGCTGCGGTGGGCCCGGTGTGGGGTGCCGACCGGCCGGGGCCGGGACCCCAACCCGGCGCTGACGCCGACGGTCCCTCCATTTGACCCCGGCTCGGGTAAGGATGGTCCTTGCCTGTCGGGGTCGCGAGCGGCAGGATGGCGGTGCTGATGTGCTGCTCGAGACGATTATTCTGAGTGGACTCTCTGATCGGACGGCCTGAGATGATGCAAACCTTGGAACGTCCAGGCCAATGGAGGAGGGGTCGATGACGGTCGGAATAACAGAGCTCCCCCCCGAGGGCATGCAGTTGGGTGGCGTGGCCCTGGCCGGGGACGCCGAACGGGGCACGAAGACCACCGAGGGGCTCAGCCTGCTGTTCACCACGGCGGGGATCACGGTGCAGGGCCCCCAGCCCCAGATCGAGCGGCTCTTGGTGTGGTCGGGCCTGGACACAGCCAGCTGCCGCGAGAAGATCTCCCTCCCCGACGGGCGGAATGCAGCAGTCATGGAGCTGACCTCGGGGGGCCAGTCGATCCGGTTCCTGCTGCCCATGGACGCGGTCACCCCTGGACAGGCCGCCTATCTCGACCAGGCGCTTCCGGCCTGGCTGGCCCGGTACAAGGGGTCGGTGACGGCCAACCCGCCGGCCTCGCCCGCCGCGTCGTTCGGGGCGCCGCCGGCACCCAGCCAGTCGTCCTCCCAGTTCAACGGTGGGACCACGTCGGGCGGTCCGCCTCCCGGATCGGGCAGCAGGACCGACGTCGCCGGGCCCGAAGGACCCGGCGCTCCCTCGCCCGCGGCCCCTTCCTATGGGGCGGCTGCAGCCGAGGCCGCCGCCGGGTCGGCCGCGGCCAGCGCCAACGGAGCCACCCGGGGGACCGATGCGGGGTCGGGCGCCGGCTCGGCCTCGGGTTCCGGTTCGGCGACAGGCTCGGGCTCGGCACCGACGGCGTTGGGCTCGCCCGCCCCCTCACCGGCCGGTCCGGGTTCCGCCGCGTCCAGCGCCGATCCGTCGGGGCCCTCGTTCGTGGCCAGGTCGAATACCGGATCGCTGCCACCGGCGGCACCACCATCCGGTGATGCGCCTCCGGTCGGAGCTGGGCCCGCATCCGGCCCGCTCCTTCCCGGTCTCCCACCGCCCCCGCCGGGGGCCCAGGGCGGGGGCGCTCCCGGCAGCACCGGATGGGATCCGGCCACCGGCGTGGCCGCGTTCAGCCCGCCGGCGGGCGGGGAAGTGGCCGCCGACGTGAAGGATCCGTCCAAAAAGCCGAGGGGCTGGCGGAAGAACCGCTCCGGGGCGGCCGAGGACGTGGCCACCGGCATGGCCGTGGGCGCCGCCGCGGGGATGGCCGCCCAACCCGCCGCACCCAGCTTCTTCGCACCGATGGAGCCGCCGGCCGAGCCGCCCTCGGACCCCGTCCCCCTCAAACTGGCCGGCACGCTGCCGCCTCCGCCCGCGGACGATCTGGCTCCGCCCCTCAAGCGGGGGTCGGTGGCGTGGAAACCGCCGATCGACCCGGCCACCGGTCAGCCGGCCTGGGACCAGTCGCCCGTGCCGGCCGAAGGTCCGCCGAAGAAGCGGAAGAGCTGGCGGAAGGCGAAAGAAGGCGCCGTCGTCGCCGCGGGTGCCACCGGTGCTGTGGCCGTGGCCGACGCGGCCGGCCTCGACGCCGGGGTCCCCGGGGCCGCCCCGCCCGGCACCGTGTCCAACCTTCCGGGGCCGGCCGCGGATTCCAAGCCGAAGAGCAATCGGACACTGGTGACCGTCCTGGTCGTGGTCCTCCTGGTGGTGATCGGCGGGGTGGCCTACTTCGCCGTCAAGCGGAACAGCAACACCACCCCGACCACCGCGGCCACCGCTCCGGTGGCCCCGCGGGCGGCGGCCGACGTCGCCCTGGCGACCTCGATCAACCTCCGTCTGACCGATCTGCCCAACGGGTGGAGCCGGAGCCCGAGCACGGTGAAGACCCTGGTGCCGGTGCCCCCGGCCGCAGCCCAGGTCCAGGCCGATCGCGGCCTCTCGTCGTGCCTGAGCCAACCGTACGGGCTGGTGGCCGGTCTGTTCGGCCATGCCCCCATCCCCGGTGCGTCGGCCACGGCCAGCTCCCCGACGTTCCAGGACGGGACCGATGCGGATCTGCAGATGGCTTCCACGACAACCGTGATGGCCAGCACGGCCGGCGCCCAGGTGCTGGCGGATCCCTTCGCCAGTCCCAGCTTTGCATCGTGCTTCGGGGACTACCAGACCGCCCTGGTCGCGTCGACCACCCCCGGGTCGTCGGCCACCGTCCAGGTCGTGACCCTGCCGGTGCCGGCCGGCGTCAAGTCCTTCGGCTACCTCACCACCTTCACCGGACCCGGCGGCCAGACCGCCGTCGAGGGCGAGGCGTTCATCTTCGGGGGCCGGACCGAGAGCCGGCTGGAGCCCACGACCAACGGGCCCGCCGTGCCCCAGGCGGCCTTCGCCTCGGCCTACGACGCCGTCTCGGGCCGTGTCGCCCAGGCCCTGAACAAGTAACGCAGAGGCCTCGGGGTGGTTCAGAGACCCTCGGGAGTCTCGCGGGCGATGAGGGCGAGGACCCGGTAGGCGGCTTCGGCGGGCCCGGTCTCGTCCGGTCGGAGCAGGTTGGCCATGATCCGGAAAATCCAGCTCATGAGGGACTCCGAGTACATCCCCGTCCCGACGCACAGCTGCATGAGCTCGGGCCGGCTGATCATCCTGATGAAGGCCCGGGCCACCCGGTAGTAGAGGCCGTAGGCGTCCTCCAGACGGGACTCGTAGCGGTCGAGGGCGGCGGGGCCGTCTCCCCGCAGGGCTTCGCCCACGGACGCGGCGGCCAGGCGTCCGGTCTCGTACCCGTAGGCGATGCCTTCGCCGTTGAACGGGTTGATCGATCCGGCGGCATCGCCCACGACCAGCGTGGTCGTTCCCACCCGGGGTCCCACGGCCAGGCCCATGGGCAGCTTGCCTCCGGTCGGGGGGCCGAGACAGGTGGCCGGGGACAGCTCCCACTCCTTCGGCGCCCAGGCCACGAAGTGCTCCATCAGTGTGGAGGTGTTGACGCCCTTCCACCGGCGGTCGGTGGACAGCAGGCCCACGCCGACGTTGACCCGCCCGTCACCCAGCGGGAAGATCCATCCGTATCCGGGGACCACCTTGCCGTCGTCGTCCCTGATGTCGAGGTGGGATTCGATGAACGGCTGGTCGTGCCCGGGGGAGGTGTAGTACCCGCGCAGGGCCATGCCCATGGGTTGGCTCCGGTCCCGGGTGGTCCCGAGAGCCCGGCCGAACCGTGAGTTGGCCCCGTCGGCCACCACCACGTACCGGGCCCGGACCGGGCGGGTGGCCCCGGTGGCCTTGTCCTTGACCACGGCCCCCACGCACGACGGCAACGTCTCGGCCCCGGCGCGCCCACTGGGCCCGGCCCCCGGGCCCGTCCCCGCCGAGGTCCCGCCGGCGTCGAGGATGGGTTCGACGGCCTCGGTGCCCTGCCACACGGTGGCCCCCGCCTTCACCGCCCGTTCGTTGACGATGGCGTCGAGGTCGTGCCGGGTGATCACGTAGCCGTAGGAGGGGAAGCTCGGGTGGTCGGGCCAGGGCAGGTCGAGGACCTTGCCGTAGGCGTGGGTGCGAAGCCCGGTGAAGCGGTGGGCGCCGGCCAGGGCCCCCTCGATCCCCATGTCGGCGATCTGGCGCACCGATCGGGGGGTCAGACCGTCCCCGCACGTCTTCACCCGGGGGAACACCTTCTTCTCCACCAGGGCCACGTCCCAGCCCGCTTCGGCCAGCCAGTAGGCGCACGACGAGCCCGAAGGCCCGCCCCCCACGACCAGGACATCGTGGATGTGGCCGGGTTCGACGGTGGCCGGGGAGACGGCCCCGGAGGACCGTTCGCCGGGGGAGGCCTGACCGGGAGTGGTGACGGAGCTCACGGCCCCAATGGTAGGTGCCGCCCGAGGGGGGCCGGCGCGGCCGGCGCCAACCCGAATGCCGCCGGCCGCAGCGGTTCCGTCGATGTGCCTGGACGGAGGGCTGCGTGGTAAAAACAAGTTCCTGTGGACGATTACCTTCCCATCCTGATCCTCCTCATCCTCGGTTTCCTGTTCGCCGCCCTGTCGTTCGTGGCTTCGTCCCTGCTCGCCCCGAGGAAGCGGCCGACCACGGCGAAGACGGCGCCCTACGAGTGCGGCATCGTCCCCGGCATCGAGCCGCCGACCCGGTTTCCGGTTCGCTTCTACCTCATCGCCATGATCTTCATCATCTTCGACATCGAGATCGTCTTCTTGTACCCGTGGGCGGTGATCTTCCACCAGCTCGGCTCCTTCGGCCTGACCGAAGTGGTGGTCTTCGCCGCCGTGGTGTTCGTCTCCTTCCTCTTCCTGGTGAGCAACGGAGCCCTCACCTGGGGTCCGTCCAAGCGGTTGGTGGAGGGAATGCCCGCTCGGACCTCCGAGTCGACCATCGCCCGCATCGCTGCCGGACCGGGGGGTCCCGACAGGACGACGCGTGCCGTCGGCACCGGTTCGGCGGGCCGGACCGCGCCCGCCGCAGATCCAGACGCCCCGACGACCGGAGCGCCGGCCACCGCGCCGACCGGCCCCGGCCGCGCCGCGTAGAACGGGAGAAGGCCGGCCATGGGTCTCGAAGACCTGCAGCACAACTTCCTCACCGGTCGCATCGAAGACCTGGTCAAGTGGGCCCGCACCTACTCCATGTGGCCGGCCACCTTCGGCCTGGCCTGCTGCGCCATCGAGATGATGTCGGTGGGGGCCGCCGACTTCGATCTGGCCCGGTTCGGCATGGAGGTCTTCCGGGCGTCCCCGCGTCAGGCCGACCTCATGATCGTGGCCGGGCGGGTCTCGCAAAAGATGGCGCCCGTCCTGCGTCAGGTCTACGACCAGATGATGGAGCCCAAGTGGGTGCTGTCGATGGGCGTGTGCGCCAGCACCGGGGGCATGTTCAACAACTACGCCATCGTCCAGGGCGTGGACCAGATCGTCCCGGTCGACGTCTACGCCCCCGGGTGTCCGCCCACCCCCGAGACGCTCATGCACGCCATCCTCACCCTCCACGAGAAGGTGCGGACCAACGACATCACCCATCGCAAGCAGTTGGTACTTCCGGGTGCAGCCGACGTTCCCGCGGGTTCGACCCTGGCCTCGGATGAGGGCGGTGACACCAGCGACGCACAGACCCACGGGGACGAGACGACCTCGGGCTGGACGCCCGACCGGCCCGACGCCGTGCATCTGGGTACACCCAAGCGCAATCCGGTGATTGCCCGCAGCGTGGGCGAGCCCCTGTGACCGCAGGCGGAACCGAGATGGCGGAAGGAGTGGAGACGGTCAGCGACTCGGGAGGCGGCTCGTCACGCGGTCCCGGCCAGGCGAGCCAGGAGGTGGTCTTCCCCACCCGCGACCAGTATGTGGCCGTGGTCCGCGAATACCGCGACTCCGGATTCGAGATGTGTGCAGACGTGTGCGGCGTGGACTACCTGAGCCATCCGGGCCGCCACCTGCCCGACGGCGTCCGGCCCGAGCGGTTCGAAGTGGTGGCCAACCTGCTGTCGCTCAGCCAGGCCCGACGGGTACGGGTCCGGGTGCAGGTGCCCGACAACGACGCGGTGGTGGACTCCCTCTTCGACCTCTACCCCGGGGTCGAGGCCATGGAGCGCGAGGCCTATGACCTGTTCGGCATCGTGTTCGCCGGCCATCCGGACATGACCCGCATCCTGATGCCCGAGGACTGGGAAGGCCATCCGCTGCGCAAGGACTACGGAGTCGGCCGGGTGCCGGTCCAGTTCAAGGGAGCACCGGGGCCGAGATGAAAGACGTGAAGACGGCGTCTGCCGCCGACGGCACGGACGCGCCGGAACCTTCCGAGCCGGCCGGCCTGCTGGCCGAGACGTCCGAAGGCATCCAGGAACTGAGCCGGCGATCGGACACCGACGCGAGCGAGCTGCGGCGGGAGGTGGGCGCCGTCCTCCGCCTGCCCGAGGGGGTGGCCGTCGATCCGGCGGACATCGACGTCGAGCAGACCGACGACGAGACCATGATCATCAACATGGGGCCCCAGCACCCGTCGACCCACGGCGTGCTCCGTCTCATGCTCGAGCTCGACGGGGAGACGGTACTCCGGACCAAACCGGTGGTGGGGTACCTGCACACCGGCATGGAGAAGACGGCCGAGGAGCTCACCTACGTCCAGGGGTCGACCAACGTCACCCGCATGGACTACCTGTCGCCGCTCCACAACGAGCTGGTCCTCTCGCTGGCCGTTGAGGCCCTCCTCGGGATCGAGATGCCCCCGCGGGCGGACTGGATCCGCATGTTGATGACCGAGCTCAACCGGGTGTCGTCCCACCTCATGTGGCTGGCCACCAACGGCATGGACCTCGGGGCCACCTCCATGATGATCTACGGGTTCCGCGAGCGGGAGATGGTGCTGGCCTTCTTCGAGAAGACCACCGGCCTGCGGATGAACCACAACTTCATCCGGCCCGGCGGCACCGCGGCCGACCTGCCCGACGGGTGGGAGGACGATGTCACCGTCATCTGCGACACGGTGATGGACCGGACCACCGAGTACGACGAGCTCTTCACCGGTCAACCGCTGTTCCGGCAGCGCTCGGAGGGGGTGGGCACCATCTCGGCCGAGGAGGCCCTGGCCCTCAGCCTGACCGGACCGGTCCTGCGGTCGACCGGGGTGCCCTGGGACCTCCGCCGGTCGATGCCCTACCTCCGGTACGACGAGGTCGACTTCGATGTCATCGTCGGCACCTACGGCGACAATTTCGACCGCTACTCGATCCGGCTGAACGAGGTCCGCGAGTCGATTCGCATCATCCGCCAGATCGTGGAGAAGATGCCCGCCGGTGACTACCGGGTGCAGGACAAGAAGGTGACCCCTCCGCCGCGCCGCCGCATCGACGAGTCGATGGAAGCGCTCATCCACCACTTCAAGGTGTTCACCGAGGGCTTCCGGGTCCCCGAGGGCGAGGTCTACGTGGCCATCGAGTCCCACGGGGGGAGCTCGGGTGCTACCTGGTGTCCGACGGTTCACCCAAGCCCTACCGGATGCACATCCGGGGCCCGAGCTTCGTGAACCTCCAGGGCCTTCCGGTCATGATGCGCGGCGGGCTGCTGGCCGACGCCGTGGCCGTCTGCTCGACCATCGACCCGGTGATGGGGGAGGTGGACCGGTGAGCGGGCCGACCGGATCCGTCCCGGTGGGCACACCCCGCCGGGCCGCCCCGGCCACCGTGCCCGGGCCCCGCCACCTGGCGCCCGGGGTCCTCGAGCGGGCCCGGCAGGTCATCGCCCTCTACCCCGAGCCCCGTTCGGCGCTCATCCCCCTGTGCCACCTGGCCCAGGAACAGGACGGATGGCTCACCCCCGAGGCCATGGAGGACATCGCCGACCTGGTCGGGGTCACCCCGGCCGAGGTGTACGGGACGGCCACGTTCTACGACATGCTCCACACCGAGCCGGTGGGCACCCACCTGGTGGCCGTGTGCACCAACATCGCCTGCCTGCTCAACGGCGCGGCCGAGCTGCTGGAGCACGCCGAGTCCTCGCTCGGGATCAACGCCGGGGGCACCACCCCCGACGGGACCGTCACCCTCGAGGAGGCGGAGTGCCTGGCCGACTGCGACCGCCCCCCCTGCGTGCAGGTCAACCACCGGTTCGTCGGGGCCCAGACGCCGGAGTCGTTCGACCGCCTGGTGGCCGAGCTCCGGTCCGGTGACCGCTCGGCCGATATCCCCGACCACGGCACCCTGAACCGGGTGCTGCGGACCACCGGCCTCGAGGCCGACCCGGGCCAGGTCGCCTCGGAACGGGCGGCCATGGCCGCGGCCCAGGCCCGCCGGGCCGAGGCGGCCCAGGAAGCCAGGGAGGCCAAAGAGGGCAAGGACGGCGGATCCTGATGGCCATCACCGAAGCGCCGAAGATCATCACCAGCCGGCTTCCCTACGCCGACTCCCACACCCTCGAGCGCTACCTGGCCACCGGTGGCTACGACGGCCTGCGCAAAGCCCTGACCATGACCCCCGAGGACGTGGCCCACGAGGTGGACACGGCCAGCCTGCTGGGGCGAGGCGGCGCCGGGTTCCCGGCCGGACGCAAGTGGGCCATGCTCCGCAAGAACCCGGTCACCTATCTGGTGGTCAACGGGGACGAGAGCGAGCCGGCCACCTTCAAGGACCATCTCCTCATCGAGCGGGACCCCCACCAGCTCATCGAAGGCGTGCTCATCGCCGCCTTCGCCCTCCAGGTGACCCAGGTCTTCATCTTCATCCGCGGCGAGTTCGCCCTCGGACTCGAGCGGGTGCAGTCGGCGCTCAACGAGGCCTACGGACACGGCGCGGTGGGAAGCGACATCTTCGGATCGGGGTTCTCGGTGGACATCGTGGTCCATCCCGGGGCCGGCGCCTACATCTGCGGAGAGGAGACGGCGCTCCTCGAGTCGCTCGAGGGCAAACGGGGCTTCCCCCGCATCAAGCCCCCGTTCTTTCCCGCCGCCATCGGCCTCTACGGCGAGCCCACGGTGGTGAACAACGTGGAGACCATGTCCAACCTCCCCTGGATCGTCCTCAACGGGGGCGCGGCCTTCGCCGCCCTGGGGGAGGGGCGCTCGGCCGGCACCCGGCTGTTCGCCCTGGCCGGGCACGTCAACCACCCCGGCGTGTTCGAGCTCGAGATGGTCAAGACCACCTTCAACGACCTGATCAACGCCCCGGTACTGGGCGGCGGCATTCCCCACGGCCGGGAGTTGAAGGCCTTCATCCCCGGCGGGGTGTCGGCGCCGTGGTTCGGGCCCGACCAGATCGATCTCCCCCTCGGCCAGGACGAGGTGGCCGCGGCCGGCTCCATGCTCGGGTCGGGTTCCATCGTGGTCATGGACGACCACACCTGTGCGGTGCGGGCCGCCTGGCGGATCACCAAGTTCTTCTTCCGCGAGTCGTGCGGCCAGTGCACGCCGTGCCGTGAGGGGTCGGGGTGGCTCGAGAAGATCATGGAGCGCATCGAGACGGGCCACGGTCGCGAGCAGGACCTCGACCTCCTGCTGGACGCCTGCGACAACATCTCGCCCGGGCTGGCCTGGCCGCCCCAGCAGACCACCATCTGCGTGCTCGGGCCGTCCATCCCGTCGTCCATCGGATCGGCCATCGAGATGTTCCGCGACGAGTTCCTCGTGCACATCAAGGACGGGGGCTGTCCCTATGCCTGACCAGAACGCGCCCGCGGGCAAGAGCGCGCCCACCGAGGGGAGCACCACCCGGGAGAACGTCACGTCCGACGTCAGCGAGCAGGCGGAGACCGAACCCGTGGAGACGGTGACGTTCACACTCGACGGGCGGGAGGTCACCGGACGCAAAGGCGAGATGCTGATCGCCGCGGCCGAACGGGCCGGAACGTTCATCCCCCGCTTCTGCTACCACCCCCGGATGAAGTCGGTGGGTGTGTGCCGGATGTGCCTGGTCGAGGTGAGCGGCCCGCGAGGGGCGTCATTGCAACCCAGCTGTTACGTCGAGGTCCAGCCCGGTTCGGAGGTGGTCACCGCGTCCGACAAGGTCAAGAAGGCCCAGGACGGTGTCCTCGAGTTCCTCCTCGTCAACCACCCGCTCGACTGCCCGGTGTGCGACAAGGGCGGCGAGTGTCCGCTGCAGGATCAGACCCTGGCCTACGGCCCGGGCGAGTCGCGCTTCGTCGAGGAGAAGCGGCACTTCGAGAAGCCGATCCCGATTTCGGAGCTGGTGCTCCTCGACCGCGAGCGGTGCATCCAGTGCAGCCGGTGCACCCGCTTCGCCGACGAAGTGGCCGGCGAGGCCCAGATCGACTTCATCGGGCGGGGGGAGCAGTTGGAGGTCAACACCTTCCCCGAGCTGCCGTTCACCTCGTACTTCTCAGGCAACACGGTGCAGATCTGTCCGGTGGGAGCGCTCACCGCCGCCCCGTACCGGTTCGCGGCCCGGCCCTGGGATCTCGACCAGGTCGAGTCGACGTGCACGACCTGTGCCGTCGGGTGCCGGGTGGCGGTGCAGTCGTCATCGAACCGGGTGACCCGCCTGCTGGGTATCGATGCCGAGCCGGTCAACCATGGATGGCTGTGCGACAAGGGCCGGTTCGCCTTCGACTCGGTCAACAGCGAGGACCGTCTGGTCGAGCCCCTCATCCGCAAGGAGGGATCCCTGGTGCCGGCCTCGTGGCACGAGGCCCTGGCCGCAGTGGCCGAGGGCGTGCGCCGGGCCACCTCGGCCGGGGGTGCAGAGGCGGTCGGCGTGGTGGGCGGGGCCCGGCTGACCAACGAAGGGGCCTACGCCTGGGCCAAGCTGACCAAGGGGATCGTGGGCACCGATTCGGTCGACGCCCAACTGGGGGACGGACTCCCGGCCGAGCTGGTGGCGGCTCTGCCCCGGGCCACCATCGACCAGGCGGCCTCGGCCGACACGGTCATCGTCCTGTCCGGCGACGTGCGCGAGGAGCTCCCGATCCTGTTCCTGCGGCTGCGGTCGGCCGTCGTGGACGGCGAGCTCTCCCTGATCGAGCTGTCGCCCCAGGCCACCTCGCTCACCGCCTACGCCGAGGTCTCGCTCCGTTATGCGCCGGGCGAGGCCACCGCCGCGGCCACCGCCCTGGTCGACCCGACGGCATCGGGTCCGGCCTCCTTCGATCCCGATGCGCTGTCCGAGGCCCGTCGGTTGGCCGGCGCCGGCAACGTGGTCATCATCGCCGGCCGGCCCTCGCTGGCCGAGGACGGCGCCCTGGTGGCCGAGGCCGTCCAGGCCCTGGCCGGCGGGTTGCCCGCCGCCCGCTTCCTGCCCGCGCTCCGGCGGGGCAACGTCA
Source organism: uncultured Acidimicrobiales bacterium (assembly GCA_963713625.1). Lineage (GTDB taxonomy): Bacteria > Actinomycetota > Acidimicrobiia > Acidimicrobiales > RAAP-2 > Bog-756. The sequence continues at coordinate 33,786 of CAVQMN010000005.1, forward strand.
ACGGCGCCCTCGACATGGGGCTGGCCCCCGGCCTGCTGCCCGGCCGGGTGACCCTCGACGCCGGCCGCGACTGGTTCACCCACCGATGGGGTTCGGTGCCGGCCGGCCGCGGGAGGGACACCGAGGGCATCCTCCGGGCCGCGGCCGGCGAGACCGACGGGGGCACGCAGATCCGATCGCTGATCGTCCTCGGGGCCGATCCGCTCACCGACTTCCCCGATCGCCGGCTGGCCGAACGGGCCCTGGCCGGTGCCGAGTTCGTGGTGGCGGTGGCGTCGTCCCCGGGCGCGGTCACCGAGCGGGCCGACGTCGTCCTGCCCGCGGCCGAGGCCCACGAGCGGCCCGGCACCACCACCAACCTCGAAGGCCGCATCAGTCGGCTGGGCCAGAAGCTGGTTCCTCCGGGACAGGCGTGGCCGGACTGGATGATCGCGGCCGAGCTGGCCGTGCATCTCGAGGGCGATCTCGGCCTCGACTCGGTGGGTGACGTGTGGGACGAGATCGAGCGACTGGCCCCGGCCTACAAGGGGGTCACCCGGGCCGTGCTCGACGCGCTGGGCGCGGCCGACGGCGTGGTCGTCCCCCTGACCGCCAGCCCGGTATCGATCGGCCGCCGCGCCGCGCCTCTCGACCCGATCGCCGTGCCCGGTGTCGAGTCGGTCGAGCGCCAGGGGGCTCCGCCCCGGGCCGGCCTGGCCGAGCCGCCCACCGCCGGTCTCGGGGAGGGACAGGATGAGAGGCCGTCGGATTCGTCCGATGCGCCCACCCGTCCCGGGTTGCTCGCCCTCCCTCTGGATCTCGACGTGCCCCGGATCTCGCCGGTCGACGGCTATTCGATGCGACTGGTGGCGACCCGGTCCCTCTACGATCTCGGCGCCGCCGTCAGCGCGGTGCCGGCGCTGGCCGGACTGGTGGCCTCGGCCCCGCTCCGGGTCAATCCCCACGACCTCGACGACCTCGGGGTATCCGCCGGCGGCTCGGTCCGGCTGCGCACCGAACACGGATCGCTGGTGGCCGCGGCCGTGCCTGATTCGTCGCTCCCCCGAAAGGTGGTGGCCGCCGACTTCAACGTCCCCCTCGACGAGGGGACGGTCGCCGATCTCATCGACATCGGTGCTCCGGTGGTCGAGGTCCGGATGGAGACGCCATGAGCCCGCTGGGTCCGCTCGCCCATCCCCTGCTGGCGGCAGGCGATCCGCTCTACATGAACGGGGTGGGGTGGGCCGTCTTTTTGATCGTGCTCATCAAGGTGCTGGTCATCTTCGGCTTCTTGATGGTGTCGGTCATGTTGATGATCTGGTTCGAGCGCAAGGTGATCTCGGACATGCAGAGCCGTATCGGTCCCAACCGGGCCGGGCCCTTCGGCATCGCCCAGACCCTGGCCGACGGGATCAAGCTCTTCTTCAAGGAAGACCTGATGCCGGAGCGGGCCGACCGGGCCGTGTTCATCCTGGCCCCCTACATCACCATCATCACCGCCTTTCTCGCCTTTGCCATCGTGCCCTTCGGGGGCGTGGTCACCGTGGCCGGCCACACCTTCGAGCTCCAACTGGCCGATCCCCCCATGGGCATCCTCTTCCTCCTGGCCATGTCCTCCATCGGTGTCTACGGGGTCATGCTGGCCGGGTGGTCGTCGGGTTCCAAGTACCCGCTGCTCGGCTCGGTGCGGGCCTCGGCCCAAATGATCTCCTACGAGGCGGCCCTGGGCATGACCGTGGTCACCGTGGTCCTGATCACCGGGTCGTTGAGCACCCGGGCCATCGTCGACTCGCAGGCCCACCACCTGTGGCAGTGGAACGCCATCAGGCTGGGCGTGGTGCCGTTCATCATCTTCTTCGTGGCCGTCATCGCCGAGACGAACCGGCCCCCCTTCGACCTGGTGGAGGCCGACTCCGAACTGGTCGGAGGCTTCGTCACCGAGTACTCGTCCATCCGGTTCGCCCTGTTCTTCCTGGCCGAGTTCATGAACACCATCACCATGTCGGCCATCACGGTGACCCTCTTCTTCGGAGGCCCGGACGGGCCCATCCCCCACATCCCGCACCTCTACTGGCTGTGGCCCATCATCTGGTTCCTGGCCAAGACCCTCATCTTCTTGTTCGTGTTCGTCTGGCTCCGGGCGGCCCTGCCCCGGCTCCGTTACGACCAGCTCATGGACCTGGGCTGGAAACAGCTCATCCCCCTCTCGCTGGGCTGGCTGATGATCGTGGCCGGCTTCGTGATCGACGGATGGTGGGGATTCGGGTTGGCGCTCGCCGTGGTGGTGGCCGCCATCACGATCACCAGGGCGTTCGCCATCGGTAACGAGCGTGAGGAGACCCGGGCCATCATCCCCCAGGTCGGTGTGCGCCTGTGGAGCCGCCCACCCGAGCCATCCGTCGCCTCCGATCCGAGCGGTCCACCGCTGTCCCCGTCCGAGCAAGGAGGTGACAGCTGATGGCTGCCCCTGAACCGCCGCATCAACGGCAGAACTTCCTGGGCGGGTTCAAACTGACCCTCGAACACCTCGGCCGGCCTCCGGTCACCCGCCAGTACCCCGAGGAGAAGCGGCCCAAGCAGCCGCGTCAACACGGTCGCCACGTGCTGAACCGGTACGAGGACGGCATGGAGAAGTGCATCGGCTGCGAGCTGTGCGCCGGGGTGTGCCCGGCCGACTGCATCTACGTGCGTGGCCTGGACAACCCGCCCGATCATCCGGTTTCCCCCGGTGAGCGGTACGGCTACGTCTACGAGATCAACTTCCTGCGGTGCATCCACTGCGACATGTGCGTGGAGGCCTGCCCGACCGAGGCCATCACCGAGACGAAGCTGATGGAGTTCTCCTTCACCAACCGCAACGACGCCATCTACACGAAAGAGGAGTTGCTGGTCGACGACGACGGCAAGCCCAAGCACCTCCCGTGGGAGGACTGGCGGGAAGGCGATGATCTGCACACCTCGGGATGGATGCGGGCCACCTCCCCTGGGGGGAGCGCCGAGTTCGAAGGCCATGTCCAGTGGTCGGGGGAGCTCGGATTCGGTGTGCGTTCTCCCGAGAGTGGACAGACCGGCCGGCGGGATGACGCGGCGACCGGCAGCAAGCAGTTGCGTGACACCCTCGAGCGCCACCTGCTCCCGGGTGACCTGCCCGCGGCCAAGCGCGGTCCCCGCGGTGCCATCGGCCGGATGATGGAGAAGGCCGAGCGGTTCGCCCCGGGTGCCGGCAAGAAGCACCGGGAGAAGGTGGACGCCGACTACGCCCGATCGGTGGTCGACGGCAACAGCGAACGGGACGAAGCCGGGACGGCCGAGCCGGCTCCGGTCGCGGGTCCCGGCGGAGGGCCCGCCCCCGGTCCGGGATCGAGCGCCCCCTGATGATCGCCATGTTCGGGGCCGTCCTGACCGCGGTGTCGACCACCACACATCCGTCCTGGGTCGACGTCGGGACCTTCGCCGTCTCCGCGGCCATCGTGCTGTCCGGTGCCATCGGTGTGGTGGTGGCCCGCAACCCGGTCCACTCCGCGCTGATGCTGGTGATGACCCTGTTCGGCGTGGCCGTACTCTTCGTCCTGCAACGGGATCCGTTCCTGGCCGCCGTCCAGGTGATCGTCTACGCCGGTGCCATCGTCGTGCTCTTCCTCTTCGTCATCATGTTCCTCGGCGTGGACCGCGAGGAGAACATCGCCCTCGAACCGTTGCGCGGCCAGCGACCCCTGGCCGCCGGGCTCGTCATCCTCGGCGTCACCGGTCTGCTCCTCCTCGGCCAGGTCTCCAGCTGGACCACCGGGGCCCCCCACGTCGCCGGCGTGGACGCCGGGGCCCAGTCCAACGTCTATCTCCTGGGCAAGTCGGTCTACACGACCTATCTGTTCCCCTTCGAAGCCACGGCGGCCCTGCTGATCATCGCCGTCGTCGGCGCGGTGGTGCTGGCCCGCCGGCCCCCGGCGCCGGCAGAGCGGACGGGCGACGGCTCGGTCCTGGCCGAGGTCCAGCCCGAGCTCGGGACGGACCACGCCCCCGAGGTCGGGGCGGACCCGGCGGATCCCGAGGTCCTCACCGCCGACCACCTGGGGCCCGGCCAACGTGACCAGAGCCAGAGTGCCGCGGAACCGGCCGGCGCCCACGAGGAGGGTCGAGCATGACCATCAACCCGGACTGGTACCTGGCCTTGAGCGTCGTCCTGTTCTCCATCGGTGCGCTGGGTGTGATGATCAGGCGGAACGTGCTGGTCATGCTCATGTGTGTCGAGCTGATGCTCAACGCCGCCAACCTGACGTTCGTGACCTTCGCCCGCATGCTGCATGACATCGGCGGCCAGGTCCTGGTCTTTTTCGTGCTGGTCGTCGCCGCAGCCGAGGTCGTGGTCGGCCTCGGGATCGTGGTCGCCATCTTCCGCCGCAGGGCCAATGCCACCGCCGACGACCTCCATTTGATGAAGGGCTGACCGGACGTGCTCCACGTGACCTACCTCATTATCTTGCTGCCCCTGGTCGGGTTCGCCGTCCAGTTGCTCGTGGGCCGCCGGTTGGGCGATCCGTGGGCCGGTGCCGTGGCCACCTTCTTCGTGGGGGCGTCGTTCCTGGTGTCGGTGGGCGTCTACCTCGATCTCCTGACCGTGAACGCCCCGGTGCGTACTTTCACCCAGGAGCTGTGGACGTGGATCCCGGTCGACCGGCTGCAGGTCCAGGCCAGCCTGTTCGTCGATCCCCTGTCGATGACCATGGTGCTGTTCGTGACCGGCATCAGCTGCCTCATCCACCTGTACTCGATCGGCTACATGAAAGGGGACGAGGACTACCCGAAGTTCTTCCTCTACATGAACCTGTTCGTAGCCTCGATGCTGATCCTGGTCCTCGGCAGCAACATGCTGGTCACCTTCGTCGGCTGGGAGGGGGTGGGGACCTGCTCCTACTGGCTGGTCTCGTTCTGGTTCACCCGGGACTCGGCGGCCAGTGCCGGGAAGAAGGCCTTCGTCTACAACCGGATCGGGGACGTGGGCTTCCTGCTGGCCATGTTCCTGACCTTCGACAAGGTCCACTCGCTCGAGTACCAGACCATCTTCGCCCACATCGACACCATCGGTGCCGGCAACATCACCGCCATCTGCCTCCTGCTGCTGGTGGGGGTGATGGGCAAGTCGGCCCAGATCCCCCTGTTCCCCTGGCTGGCCGATGCCATGGAAGGCCCGACCCCGGTGTCCGCCCTCATCCACGCCGCCACCATGGTGACCGCCGGTGTCTACCTCCTGTGCCGGATCAACCCGCTGCTCCACGCCTCCCCGGCCGCGGCGCTGACGGTGGCCTGTATCGGGGCGGCGACCGCCTTCGTGGCCGCCACCATCGCCTGCGCCCAACAGGACATCAAAAAGGTCCTGGCCTACTCGACGGTGTCCCAGCTCGGGTACATGTTCCTGGCCATCGGTTGCGGGGCCTATGAAGCGGCCATCTTCTTGATGGTGGCCCACGCCTTCTTCAAGGGGCTCCTCTTCCTCGGGGCCGGATCGACGATCCACGGCCTCCACGACGAGCAGGACCTCAAGCGCATGGGCAATCTCCGCCAGTACATGCCCATCACCTTCATCACGTTCGCCATCGGCTGGCTGGCCATCGCCGCCGTGCCGCCGCTGTCGGGTTTCTGGGCCAAAGGCGACGTGTTGGAGAACACATGGGCCGCCCACCCCGCGCTGTGGGTCGTGGGCGTGGTCACCGCCGCCCTCACCGCGTACTACATGAGCCGCCTCACCGGCTTGGCCTTCTTCGGCAAGGACCGCTGGTCGCAGAAGGTGCCCATCGACGCCACCACCGACATGGCCGGATCACACCACGCCGACGGAGTCATCCCCGAACCCCACGAGTCGAAGCCGATCATGACCACCCCCCTGTGGATCCTCGCCTTCTTCGCGGCCACCGCCGGCGTCCTGGCCCTGTCGAACAATCACGTCTCGCTGTCGAACTGGGTCGACCCGGTGTTCGGGTCCAACCTCTACGACGACCATCTCAGCACCGGTGCCGTCTGGGTGCTGGCCTGCATCGACGCGGTCATCGCCGTGGTCGGGGTGGCCATCGGTCTCAGACTGTGGATGACCAAGGCCGAGCGTCCGAAGCTCGAGGTCGACTTCCTCAGGAACTCGTGGTACATCAACGAGCTCTACGACACCGTCATCGGCCGACCGTTGGAGCATCTGGCCGCCTTCAGCGCCACGGTGATCGATCCCAAGGTCATCGACGGCGGAGTCAACGGGGTGGCCACCCTGGTCCGCAAGTCGGGCGCCCTGATCCGGCGCACCCAGACCGGCTACGTGCGCAACTACGTGCTCGGCATCGTGCTCGGTACCGTCCTGGTCTTGGCCTTCATGCTGACCCGGTTGTGGTGGAGCTGATGCAAACCGGCCACTTCCCCTTTCTCACCGTCCTGGTGCTGGTGCCGGCCATCGCCGCCGCGGTCGTCGCCCTGGTGCCGACCCGGTCGGTCTCCCGCCACTTCCACGAGGGGCTGGGCTTTCTGGTCATGCTGTTCACCCTGGTGCTGGCGGTGGTCATCGCCGGGCAGTTCAAGGTGGGGGACGGTGGTTACCAGCTGGTCTCCGATCACGTCTGGGCCAGCGAGCTCGGCATCCACTGGTCGCTGGGCATCGACGGGATCTCACTGTTCCTCGTGGTGATGACCGCCCTCCTCTTCCCCCTCGCCCTGCTCGGGGCCCGGGTCAAGCGGGATCCCCGCGCCTTCGTGGCCTGGCTGCTCCTGTTGGAGGCCGCGTGCCTCGGGAGCTTCGTCTCCCTCGACCTGGTGCTGTTCTTCCTCTTCTTCGAGCTGACCCTGGTCCCCTCCTACTTCATCATCGGCGGTTGGGGCTACGCCCGTCGCGGCTACGCGGCGATCAAGTTCTTCATCTACACGTTCGCCGGCTCCGCCTTCCTGCTGGTGGGCATCCTGGCCGTGGCCTTCATCCACCAGTCGCAGACCGGGGTGCTCACCTTCGAGCTCCCGGCGCTGGTGCACACCCACCTCTCGGGGACCGAGGGGGTGCTCCTCTTCCTGGCCTTCACGGCCGCCTTCGCCGTCAAGGCACCGATCTTCCCCTTCCACACCTGGTCGCCGGATGCCTATGCCGAGGCACCCACGGCCGGGGCGGTCGTGCTGGCCGCGGTGATGGCCAAGCTCGGGACCTACGGGATCATCCGTTTCGACCTCAACCTCTTCCCCCAGGCCACCCGGACACTGGCGCCGTGGCTGCTGACGTTGGCGGTGATCGGCATCCTCTACGGGGCCGTCGTGGCCTGTGCCCAGCGGGACCTGAAGCGACTGTTGGCCTACTCGTCCCTGGCCCAGATCGGCTTCATCGTGCTCGGCACGTTCGCCCTCAACAGTCAGGGGCTGACCGGCAGCGTGCTCCAGATGGTCAACCACGGGCTGATCATCACCACCTTGTTCATCGTGGTGGGCTGGATCTACGAGCGTCGCGGCACCTGGCAGATATCGGCCCTGAAGGGTCTGCAAATGTCGGCACCGGTGATGGCGGGCGTCTTCACCGTGGCCATGCTGGCCTCCATCGGCGTGCCCGGTCTCAACGGCTTCGTGGGCGAGTTCCTGGTGCTGATCGGGACGTTCGCCGCCCACCGGTGGTGGGCGGTGGTGGCGGCCATGGGAGTGATCGCCGCCGCCATCTACCTGTTGTGGGCCTACCAGCAGGTCTTCCACGGGGAGCCGACGGCCACCGACACCAAGACGAAGGACCTGGTCTGGAGCGAGCGGCTCATCATCGCCCCGCTCATCATCCTCATCGTGGCCCTCGGCGTCTTCCCCAAGCCCGTGCTCGACCGGATCACCCCGTCGGTGGACCGGCTGGTCGTACACGTGGATCAGGTGACCCACACCCCCATCCCGCGCGGCCTCGACCCGGGCTCGGCTTCCACCTCAGGGTCGGCGGCAGGGTCATCGGCGACGTCGTCGGCGTCGCACCACCTCTCGGGCCCGGCGCTGGCCGCCAAGGCCCATCCGACGACGGCGTCAGCGTCGGCGGCCATGGCGACGACGAACGGAGGCGCGCGGCGATGATCTCCTCGGCGACGATGGCGGTGACCAGCTCATCCCTTCCCCACATCCACACCCCCCACGTCGACTACCTGAGCATCCTGCCCATGCTCATCATGATGGGCGGAGCGGTGGTGCTGATGGTGGCATCGTCGATGTTCCGCAAGATCCTGGGCGTGGGCTCTGGAACCTTGGTCGCCTGCGTCACGGCCGTGGCCGCCCTGGTGGCCGCCCTGTTCCAGTGGGACCACGTGGCCACCCACGGCGCCTCGGTCACCATCGCCGGCGCCATCGCCTTCGACGGGTTCGACGTGTTCGTGCAGATCGCCGTGGCGATCGCCGTGCTCCTCACCGCCCTGGTCGGGGACGGCTTCCTCCGGCGCGAGGGCGTCGTGGGCCCCGAATTCCATGTCCTGGCCATGATGTCCGCCTCCGGGGCGATGATGATGGGGGCGGCCAACGACCTCATCGTGATCTTCCTCGGCCTGGAGATCATGTCGATCGCCCTCTACGTCCTGGCCGCCTTCAACCACAAGCGGGCCGAGTCCGGTGAGGCCGCACTCAAGTACTTCGTGCTCGGCGCCTTCTCCTCGGCCGTCTTCGTCTACGGCATCGCACTGGTCTATGGCGCCACCGGATCGACCAACCTGCCCCAGATGGCCGACTACCTCTCCAGGAACGTCGTCGCTTCCAACGGCGTGCTGCTCGCCGGACTGGCCCTTCTGCTGGTCGGGTTCGGGTTCAAGATCGCCGCCGTCCCCTTCCATATGTGGTCGCCCGACGTCTACCAGGGCTCACCCTCCCCGATCACCGGGTTCATGGCCTCCGTGGTCAAGGTCGGCGCCTTTGCCGCGCTGCTCCGGGTGTTCGTGTCGTCGTTCGGACTCGTTCGCACCGACTGGCAGCCGATCATCTGGGCCCTGGCCATCCTCAGTCTGATCGTGGGGGCGGTGGTGGCCCTGATGCAGCGGGACGTGAAACGGATGATGGCCTACTCGTCCATCAACCACGCCGGGTTCATCCTCCTCGGGGTGGAGGCGGCCACCACCCGCGGGGTCTCGTCGGCGCTGTACTACATCTTCACCTACATGTTCCTGGTCATCGGATCGTTTGCCGTCATCACCGTGATGGCCCGTGACGGTGACACCGGGCACCAGATCTCCGACTACCGGGGGCTGGCCAAACGCCAGCCCGTGCTGGCCCTGGCCTTTGCCGTCCTGCTGCTGGGACAGGCCGGTATCCCGTTCACCACCGGGTTCCTGGCCAAGTTCGGCGTCGTGGGGGCGTCGGTGGACACCCACGCCTACGTCCTGGCCGCCGTGGCCATGGTGACGGCGGCCATCGCCGCCTTCTTCTACCTCCGGGTGGCGGTGGCCATGTACTCACCGGTCGGGGCGGTCGGGGACTCGGTGGAGGGCGTCGGCGGCGGGGCTCCGGACGGCTCCGAGAGCCCGTCGGCGGCGAGCGTCACCCCGAGCCCGTCTGATGCGAGCGGTGATGTGTCGAGCCTCCAGACCCTCACCGACGCACCTCCGACCGCATCGGTCACCGAGCGGGGCGCGGTGCCGGTTCCCACCCTGACCTGGGTCGTCATCGGGGTCACGGTGGCCTTCAGCGTGGTGTTCGGCATCATCCCCGAGCCCATCTTGAACTTCGCCCATCAGGCCACGCTGCTCTTCACCTGATCGGTCCCCACGGTCGGTGGGGTGCCCGGGGTACTGTCGCATGAGCAAAACGCGGGAGTTCGTCAGCGGGAAGGGGGGCGTCCGCCGACGGGAAGGAGCAGGTGATGGCCAGATCCGATGGGCGGACGAGCAGCCAGTCCGGGGCGGGCCGGAAACGCCAGAACCGGGATATCGCCCGGATCGTGGTGGCGGTGGTCGGCCTCATCCTGCTCATCGCCTTCGTCCTCGACAACAGCAGGACCGTGCGGGTGGGGTTCGTCTTCTTCAACGCCAACGTCAGCCTCATCTGGGTCCTGCTGATCGCCGCCTTCCTCGGCGCCCTGGTCGACCGGTTGGTGATCATCATCGGGCAGCGCCGAAGAAAGGGCGCGGCGAAGGACTGAGCCGCGGGAGCGGTCCGGTAGTGGGAGTGGAATGATGGGCGGATGAGGCAGGCCACCCCCGCAGAGCGAGCAGCCTTCGGTCGGTCCGAACGGGCCAAGGTGCCTCGGTCCACTCACGGCGAATGGGAAGTGGCCGGCGACCGGACGAATCCTCTGGAGATCCTGGCCCTGCAGGCCACCACCCGGCTCCCCGACCTGGTTCCGATCCGCTACGGCCGGATGGCGGCCTCTCCCTTCGCCTTCTTCCGGGGCGCCGCCGCGGTGATGGCTGCCGATCTGGATCATTCGGAGCGCACCGGGCTCGAGGTCCAGCTGTGCGGGGATGCCCACCTGTCCAACTTCGGGGGCTTTGCCTCGCCCGAGCGGGATCTCATCTTCGATGTCAACGACTTCGACGAGACCATCCCCGGCCCCTTCGAGTGGGACCTGAAGCGCCTGGCCGCCAGCCTCGAGATCGCCGGCCGGAGTCGCCAGTTCGACGACAGCACCCGCCGGTCGATCGTGGCCCAGGGCTCGTGCTCCTATCGCACGGCCATCCGGGAGTTCGCCGCCATGCGGGACCTCGCCATCTGGTCCTCCCACCTCGACGCCGCGGTCATCGCGGCGCGGTGGGGCGACCAGGCCAGCCGTCGGCTGACCGAGACCTTCCAGCGGCGGATGGCCAAGGCCCAGTCCAAGGACCATCTTGCCGCGCTGGCCAAGCTGACCACGGAGGTCGACGGGAAGCTCCGCTTCGTGGAGAACCCTCCGTTGCTGATTCCGGCTGAGTCCGTCTTCACCGATGTGTACTCGAAGCAAACGGTCGGCAACCTCTACGACGCCCTCAGCCAGTACCGCCACACGCTGTCCGGTGACCGCCAGCGCTTGCTGGACAAGTACGAGTTCGTCGATCTGGCCCGCAAGGTGGTCGGGGTGGGCAGCGTGGGCACCAGATGCTGGGTGGCGCTGTTCGTGGGCCGTGACAACAGCGACCCCTTGTTTCTCCAGGTCAAAGAAGCGGAGGCCGCGGTGGGGGAGCCGTTCCTCGGGGCCAGCGAGTACGCCCAGCACGGGCAGCGGGTGGTCGAGGGCCAGCGTCTCATGCAGGGGTCGAGCGATATCTTCCTCGGGTGGGACACGTTCAAGGGGGACGACGGCGTCACCCGCGACTTCTACCTCCGACAGCTCTGGGACTGGAAGTTCTCGGTCGATGTGGACGCCATGTCACCCGAAGGCCTCGGCATCTACGCCCAGATCTGTGGGTGGACGTTGGCTCGTGCCCACGCCCGTTCCGGGGACGCCATCGCGCTGGGTGCCTACCTGGGCGGCAGCGACCGGTACGACCGTTCCATGTGCGATTTCGCCACCGCCTACGCCGATCAGAACGAGTTGGACTTCGAATCCCTGACCCGGGCCATTGCCGATGGCCGTATCGAGGCCACCACCGGGGTCTGAGCTCAAGGCCACGACGATCGGAGCCGTCGGACCCGAGGGTCCGGTCCAGAGGATCCCGACTGGCTGAACCGACCGATCCACCACATCACCGAAACCACACACCGCGATTCACCGATCCACCACCACAAGAGGAGTTGACCAGAATGCCATTGCACAAGCGGGTTCCCGTCCGAAACGAGTTGCTCGACTCGGTCTATGCCGGCAAGGACCTGTTGACCAGCCTGCCGTCCCACCGATTCCCCGAGGGCGAGATGCGACCCGAGGATGCGTTCCAGTGCATCTCGGACGAACTGCTGCTCGACGGGAACGAACGTCAGAACATGGCCACGTTCTGCCAGACCTGGGAGGAGACAGAGATCCACAAACTGATGGACCTCTGTATCAACAAGAACATGATCGACAAGGACGAGTACCCCCAGACGGCGGAGATCGAGCGGCGGTGCGTCCAGCTGCTGGCCGACCTGTGGAACGCACCCGAGGACAACGAGGCCGTCGGGTGCTCGGCCATCGGCTCCTCGGAGGCGTGCATGCTCGGGGGCATGGCGGCCAAATGGCGGTGGCGGGCCAAGCGCGAGGCGGCCAAGAAGCCCACCGACAAGCCCAACATGGTGTGTGGTCCGGTCCAGGTGGTGTGGCACAAGTTCGCCAAGTACTGGGACGTCGAGATGCGTGAGATCCCCATGTCGCCCGGCAAGTACTGCATGGACGTCGAGCAGATGCTGGCCCAGGTGGATGAGAACACCATCATGGTGGTCCCCACCTTCGGGGTGACCTACACCGGCGCCTACGAGCCGGTGGCCGAGTTGGCCGCCGCCCTCGACAAGTTGGCCGAGGACACCGGTCTCGACATCGACATCCATGTCGACGGAGCCAGTGGCGCCTTCCTCGCCCCCTTCTGCGCCCCCGACGTGGTCTGGGACTTCCGGCTGCCGCGGGTGAAGTCGATCAGCACCTCGGGCCACAAGTTCGGCCTGGCCCCCCTGGGAGCCGGGTGGGTGCTGTGGCGGGACAAGGAAGACCTCCCCGACGACCTCATCTTCCATGTCACCTACCTGGGAGGCGACATGCCCGTCTTCCAGATCAACTTCTCGCGGCCGGCCGGGCAGATCGTCTCCCAGTACTACAACTTCGTGCGACTGGGGAAGCAGGGCTACCAGGCCGTCCACGACGCCTGCTACGAATCGGCCAAGTTCCTGGGTGAGGAGATCCTCAAGCTCGGGCCCTTCGAGCTGCTGTGCGACGGCAACCCCCTCACCGGCATCCCCTCGGTGGCCTGGCGGATCAAGGAGGGGGAGGATCCCGGTTACACCTTGTACGACCTCGCCGACCGCATGCGGGTCCAGGGCTGGCAGGTTCCCGCCTATCCGTTGACCGGATCGGTGTCCGACATCTCGGTGCAGCGGATCCTGGTGCGCCAGGGGGTCAGCCGGGACATGTCGTTCCTGTTGCTCAACGACCTCCGGTCGTCCATCGCCCACTTCGAGAAGCACCCGGTGACGGTGGCCATGACCAAAGAAGAGGCCGGCGGGTTCAGCCACCTGTAGCCGGCGCCGGTCAGTGGCCGGTTCGCCCACCTGTTGTCGGCGGTCTGTCGGCAACAGGTGGGCGACACGCCGCTCGACATGCTCTGCCTTCGGGTGCTCTGCCATCAGACGCTCTGCCCTCAGCGGTCATCAGGTCGGGTGCTGGGCCATCAGGTGCTGGGCCATCGGGTGCTGGGCCATCAGGTGCCGGGCCATCAGGTCGGCGCGTTGGGCTCCCAGTCCACGACTATCGGCCGGGAGAGGACCAATCGAGGCCGCCCCACCTTCGCCGGCCGGTCGGTGGTCCATTCGGCCGGCGGTGCCGGGGTGAGGCCCGCCAGTCCACGGAGGGCCTGGTCGTAACCGGAACGGACCCAGGCGAACCGTCTCCAGCACTGCTCTCGACCTGATTCGGGAACGGGGAGGAACGGGTGGATCCGATCCAGGGCGGCCAGGTACTCCTCGTGGCGAACCGATATCGACGGCGGATCCTCACTGACCCGGGCCAGCAACCCGAGGAGTGGTTCCGACGGCTGGATGGGGATGCCGGCGGACATGGCGATCCTCACCAGGCTCGGCATCCCGTAGGCCAGGGCCAGCATCGGTCCTTTGACGTTGTCCGCCGCGCCCTCCACGGACCGCAGGTCCATCGTCGAGAGGAGGAGAACTGCGGCATCGAGCATGCTGCCCACCGAGGCCACCCATGACTGGTCGGCTGACGACTCCGGGAAGTAGCAGAGGGCCGGAAAGGCGGTGTGGGTCTGGTCGAGCTCGAGCAGCCAACTGGTCGTGGTCCGCCACAGGTCGGGAGTGTCCAGGCTTCCCAGGCGCTGCAGGTTGATCAGCAGATCGACCGGGGACGGCGGGATGCCGGCGAAGGGACGGAGCACGATGATGCCCTTCTCTCGCTGGTGATGGGCGGAGTAGATCGTGGGCAGATAGCTGATCAGCAGCGCCACCAGTCCGAGCCCGATGGTTGCTTCGACGAAGGTCAGCCATATCCGTGGAGTACCGGCGGGTTCGGCAAAGCCCAGCGTGAACAGGGAGGAGCCACTGACTTCGAAGGCGCGCTGTGCGGTGCCTGTCTTGATCCCCCAGAACAGGAAGGTGAACCCGATGGTGACCGAGATCATCCAGACCAGCGGGAGGGAAATCAGGGCGATGGGCGCATAGAGAGCCCGAAGATTCGCCTCCCGATCTTTGTTGCGCCAACTGTGGATGAGGACGCGATCGGCCACGGCGAACACGAACCTGGTGATCCGGGTGAATCCGTTGCGGGGCAGGACGACCGTCTCCAGCGCCGAGATGAGCACCGCTCCCACCAGGACGGCCCCGACCACCACGGAGAGGATGTTGAGGATGATCATGTGGCGGCGTCGAGCAGGGTGACCGGTCGCATCAGCTGTCGCTCGCCGGCGCCGACGCCGGCGCCGCGGCTCCGGTTGGCGCCGGCCCGCCCCGGTGGACTGAGGGGTGGAGCGCGGTCCGGAATTCAGCCGGGGTCCCGGGCAGCCACGCGGTCGTGGCGTAGGCCACCACCACGGCCACGATCACCACGGGGATGACCTCGGTGCCGTCGCTGAACATCAACAGGGTGGCCAACAGGGTCGCGGTCATGGGCAGCTTGAGCATGACCGTGCACATGGCGCCGATTCCCATGGCTATCCCGGGGACCAAGGACATGCCGGGCAGATGCGACGCGGCGATCCCCGCCGCGGCCCCGATGAACATCGACGGGAACACCGGTCCGCCCCGGAAGCTCGAAAGTGAGAGCCCGTAGGCCAGTCCCTTGCACACGACCAGGAGCACCAGCGCCCCGACCGTCCATCCGGCGGCGTGCTGGACAAGGCCGGGCAGCGCCGACTGACCGGAGAAGAGGACGTCGGAGAAACCTCGCCCGGAAAGTTCGGCGAAGGCGATGGCCAATCCGGCGATTCCGAGGCCAACCACGGGCGTGAGCAGGACTTTGCGCGGTTCGACCCGGGGCAGGAGAGCCAACCCGATGAGCCGGATGCCTGTTCCCAGCAGGGATGCCACCAGGCCGAAGACGATGGCCCAACAGAACAGGGCCCCGGTCAGGTGGTGGAAGGGGGGCAGTCCGGGGATGGCCAACGAGAATGTCCCGAATCCGGTCAGCGAGTTCAGCCCGACGAAGATGAGGGTGCCGACGCCGGCGGCCAACAACCCCGGAACCAGGACCAGCTCGAGGAGCGGTCCACCGATACCTGCGGCTTCCATCAGCAAGAAGGCGCCGAGGATCGGGGAGCCGAAAAGGGTGCTGATGGCGGCGAAGCTTCCGGCCGAGGCCATGACCACGGCCGCAGCCGGCGGCGCGTCGCGCTTGGCCAACTGCACCGATAACAGCCCCAATCCGCCACCGACGGCGATCAGCGGTGCTTCCGGACCGAGCACCACGCCGAGGCTCAGCGTGGCCAGCGCCGCGATCACCACGCCCGGAAGCTCGCGGGCCGTGGGGGCCCCGCCGCCCGTCTTGAACCCTTCCGCGGGGATGTGCCCTGCCGTGCCCGGCAGATACTTGATGGTGGCGCCGACCAGGACCCCGGCTAGGGCCAGCAACGGGAGTGGCCACCAGACCGGTGTACCGGCGAAGCCGAGTGTCTTCGGCAACGATTCGAAGATCCAGCCCTGCAGCAGGCCGACGAGTTTGAGGAATCCGTAGGCCACCGCGGACACGGGGACCCCGATCAGTGCGGCCAGGACGAGCAACTGCAGATAGCCCTTCGTCCTGAGCATGGCCAGCGGGTCGGGCTGGGCGGCCGGGTCGGGCTGGGCGGCCGGATCGGGCTTGAGAGCCTGTCCGGGTGGGGCCGGCGCCGGGTCTGATCCGGCCCCTGGATCAGGCGTGGTCATGTCCGGGCCCCGACCGGCGCGATCGCAGACGCCACCGACGCCGGTGCCCGCCTCCGCATGGGTGTCAACGCCGGTCCCATCAGCAACTCCAACAGCAACAGAAACAGTACGGTCGTGGCGGTTTCGGCGACAGATTCGATGGTGTCAGCGAGGTACACCGATCTCCTCCCGTCGTCGGATCCCGCCAGATGACACTAGGTGGTTTGAGGACGCCGATGGGGGTTCCGGCTCGACCGACGGGCGGCGGGGCCCATGGTCCGAAGTGCCGGTCCGCCGCCCGAACGCGGAAAGATCATGCTGGTCAGTCAGGCAAAGTATGGTTCTGACCGTCCCCAACCAAGGAGCGGCACCATGTTTGCGTACACCTATCCGTTACTGAGCATCTTCTGGACGATGCTGGAGTTCTTCCTCTTCTTCCTGTGGATCTGGCTCCTGATCGTCGTCTTCGGCGATATCTTCCGCAGCCACGACATGGGTGGACTGGCCAAGGCACTCTGGGTGATCTTCGTGATCATCATTCCGTACCTCGGCGTGCTCATCTATCTCATCGCCCGTGGCGGAAGCATGCACGAACGTGCGGCAGCCGCAGCGGCCCAACAGCAAAAGGCGTTTGACTCCTACGTCAAGCAGGCTGCCGGGTCCTCGGGTGGCAGCAATGTCGACGAGCTGGCCAAGTTGGCCGACCTGAAATCGAAGGGCGTGATCACCGACGCCGAGTTCGAGACCCAGAAGGCCAAGCTGCTCAGCTGACCACCGAAGGCCGGCTCGGACCGGCCGGAGGAGTGTCGGAACGAAGCGACCGCCCCGTGGTGCCATCGGCATCAGGGGCGGTCGCTTCCGTCTCTGCCATGATCCCGCCGTCGGGTGGGTTTCTCGAGGTCTGACGGCCCCTCGGGGGCTGCCGACGCCACGCCCCCGAATCGGGACGCCGGTACAGTGTCGGCGTGGCTCCGGACCATCCTGAAACATCTGAGCTCAGGGACGAGGTGGAGGAGCTCCGCAGGGAGAACGAGCGGCTGCGTCTGGCGGACAGCGGGAATCGGGTCGAGCGGCGGAAGCGCCGATCGAAGAGCATCGTCTCGTGGGTCCTGATCGTCGTCGCCTCCATCCTGGCCGTGCTGTCGGTGCTCGTCGTGTTCGTGCGCGACGAAGTGCTCAACACCGATACCTACGTAAGCACGGTGACGCCGCTGGCCAGCAATCCGGCCATCCAATCGGCGGTGGCGGCGCGGGTCAGCGATCGGTTGGTCACCGAAATCAATGTGGAACGCAGGGTCAAACGGGCATTGCCGAGGAGAGCCGGGTTTCTGGCCAGTCCGATCGCATCGACCGTCGGGACGGCGACCCACGAGGTCGCGCTGAGGCTGGTCAAGTCGTCCCAATTCCAGACGTTCTGGGTCGAGGCCAATCGGAGGGCGCACAGGCAGGTGGTGGCGCTGCTGACCGGGTCGAAACAAGGTGCACTCCAGTCGAGCAACGGCAGGATCACCCTGGACCTCGACCAGATCTCGGCCACTGTCGAGAACGACCTCAAAGCGAGGGGCGTCACCCTGTTCGACAAGCTGCCGACTCGGAGCGCGCCGACCATCACCCTGTTCCAGTCGACCGCACTGGTCCGACTTCAGTGGCTCACCCGCTTCCTCAACCGGCTCTACATCCTGTTGCCCATCGTGACGCTGCTGCTCTATGCCGCGGCCATCATCCTCAACGCCAACCGACGGCGCGGCCTGGTCCGTGCCGCGGTGGCGCTCGCCCTGTCCATGGGCCTCACCCTGGTCATCGCCTCGGTGGCCCGAAACCAGTATCTCTCCTCCCTGAGCCCGTCCCAGTCCAGGCCGGCGACCGAGGCGGTCGTCGATACGGTCAGCGCCTTCCTGCTCGACACCGTCCGCACCACCTTCATCGTGGCCGCGGTGATCGCCGTTGTCGCCGTCGTCGCCGGCAACGCATCGGTCAGGACATGGGTAAAGGGGAGGACGGCGCCGGCGTGGATCACCGGCGGTCCGGTCCACGATTTCACCGCTGCCCATCGCCAGGGACTGCAGTGGACTCTGTTGGGCCTCGGCCTGTTGCTCCTGGCCGTGTGGAACCAGCCGACGGCGTTGGTTGCCATCGTCGTCCTGCTGGTGGCTCTTGCGTTGGTTGCCCTGGTCGGGCTGATGGCCCGGGCGGCGAAACGGGAGGCCGACACCCCGGGCCCGGTTCCGGCCGATGGAGCGCCGGCCGTCGGTCGCGGTCCGGAGAGCGAGAGGCCGGTGGCCGCGCTCGGTCCCGGTCGATCAGACGGCGACTGATGTCCGGACCCGGGGAACCGTCCGTTGTCTCCGACCCCCGGGCCCTGTGGCGGGAGTTCGAGCCCGTCCACGCCGTGACCTACTTTGCCCCGGAATGCCGCGACGGCCTCCGGGCCATCGGCCTCCGGCGCTTCTGGATGGGTTATTTCGCCGCCCGCGCCGCGCCGATGGGCCCGGTTGGCCCTTCGACGGTGAGCGCCCTCTTCTTCAACTTCCACGAGGCGATGGTCCGGCAGTCGATCCCCGAGGCGTGGGAGAAGGCCGGTCCACCCGAGATCCTGCACACGCGTCGTGAAACTGCCGCGGTCGCGCTCCGCCGTGTCCTTCCCGGCGTGGAGGAGCACGCGGACTTCCTCGTCCCCGCATGTCGGCGGGTGGTGGAGAGCGCCGATGGTTCGGGCCGTGTGCTGTTCAGTGCCAATCGTGACCTGGACCCACCCGTCGATCCGGTCGAGGCCCTGTGGCAGGCCTGTACGACGCTTCGGGAACATCGGGGAGATGGACATGTGGTCGCCCTTGCTGCCGCCGGCCTGGACGGGTGTGAGTCTCTGGTCCTCTTTGCCGCCTCGGAGGGCGTCCCGGCGACGATGTTCCGCGAAAACCGTGGGTGGTCGGCCGATGAGTGGGATCGGGCGCGGTATCGGCTCGATGACCGTGGCCTGCTGGATGGAGATCGCATCTCGGCCGCCGGAATCGAGCTGCGCCAGGAGATCGAGCACCTGACCGACGAGCTCGCCGGACCGGCGTTCGCCGTGCTGAACCGGGCTGAGCTCGCCGCCCTCGCGGCGGGCCTCCGATCGGTGGCCCGTGCGGTCACCGACGCCGGTGTCCTTCCCTTCCCCAATCCCATCGGACTCCCGCCACCGACTGCCGGTTAGGGGGAGAAACCGCTCGGGGTGGCCATGTGTCCACCTGCGGAAGCATGTGGGTCCGCGTAGGATGCGACCAAGCATCCCGGACCCACCGGGACAGGACATCGGAATGGGAGCTCGCGTGTCGCTGCAAGGCAAAGTGGCCATCGTCACCGGGGGGAACACGGGCATCGGCAAAGCGGTGGTGCTGGCGCTGGCGGCCGAGGGAGCCTCGATCGTCATCGACTATGTGTCCGATCCGGAGGCCACCGAGGCACTCGAGCAGCAGGTCCGCGACCTCGGGGACAAGGTCACCGCGGTCAAGGCCGACGTCAGCAAGGTGTCCGACCTCGAGACGCTGATCGGAACGGCGGTGAGCACCTTCGGCCGGCTGGACATCATGGTCAACAACGCCGGCATCGAGACCCGGACCTCCGTGCTCGACACGACCGAGGCCCAGTACGAACGGGTGCTGGACATCAACCTGAAGAGCGCCTTCTTCGGGACCCAGTTGGCGGCCAAGCAGATGATCGCCCAGGGGGAGGGTGGCCGGATCATCAACATGACCTCGGTCCACGAGGACTGGCCCATGCCCGGCAACACGGCCTACTGCCTGTCAAAGGGAGGCATGCGCATGCTGACCCGGACGGCGGGGGTGGAGCTGGCTCCCCACAACGTGCTCGTGGTGGGGGTCGGGCCGGGGGCGGTCGATACGCCCATCAATGCCAGCACCGTGAGTGACCCGGCGGCGCTCAAGACGCTGAACGACGCCATCCCCATCGGTCGACTGGCCAAGCCCGAGGAGATCGCCAGTGTCGTGGTGTTCCTGGCCGGGGAGGGCGCCAGTTATCTGACGGCCACGACCATCTTCGCCGACGGGGGGATCATGCAGAGCAGCCCCGGGCTGTAGTCCCCTCGCCGGTCGCGGGTGTGACCGGCGGCTACGACGCCGGGCCCCTGGTACTGGACGCGACCGGCGTGATGATCTCGTTGCCGTTGCCGTTGCCGTTGCCGTTGCCGTTGGTCGCCTGACGGTTGGCTTCCACGCCGTTGGGCGTCTGACCGTCGGCCGGCTGGCCATTGGCTCCGGCACCGGGGGCCGGCTCGAGATGCTCGCCGGAGAGGTCGTCGTCCATGTCCAGCGACCCGAAGGAAGCGGCGATGAACTCCTCCGTGTCCTTTTGAGCGGCGAGCATGCGCTTCTCCGCCCCTGCCGCCAACAGCTTCCCCAACACCGGAATCTCCCAGACCGATTCGGCCCGCAGGATGGCCATGACCACGGGAACGAGGTGCTCGGCGGTGTCGAAGACCACATAGCGGGGAAGCCATTCGGGCTCGTACTTGGCATTGAACCGCCAGAGGGACTCGATCTGGGCGAAGTTCGAGAGGCGCTTCAGGAACCATCGTTCGGCCCGCTGGACGGTGCCGTCGCCCTTGTCCCCCGAGAGCGTCGATCGGAGGGTGGCGAAATTCAGGCTCAGGCCCTTGTACCCGCTCGCCCGTAGGTGCTCGATCGTCGAGCACAGGGCAAAATCCAGCAACCCGTTGGGATGCTCGCCCGGGTCGCGACGCATCAGATCGAGGGAGTAGCCGTTGATACCCGGGGCCGGCACGAACTGGCACATGGCCGCGGGAGACCGGTCCGGCCCCCGGACCACGGCGAGCAGGAGGCCGGTGTCCCGCGGGTCGAATACCCGGCCCAGCATCATCGAGAAGCCACGCTCGTGTTCCCCCTGCCGGCTCATGCTTATCAACGCTGTCAGCTCCTTCGACAACCCTGGGTCGAGATGGGCCGGATCGTGGAAGGTGGCGGTGTAGCCGTGCTTGGCGATCCGGTTATGGGCCTGCCGGAGCCCCTTCATCCCGCCGCCGGACAGGCTGAATGACTGCACCTGTACCAGGGCCTCGTCGCCGAGGTAGATGTTGTGCATGCCCGAGTCGCGATAGATGGAGAGCCAGTCCTCGCCGGCGCCCATGACCGAGGTCACCCAGCCGTGGCTGTCGGCGAATCTTCGGAACGCGCCCCATACCTGTTCGCGTTCGTTGCGGGGGCCGATGGGATCGGGCGAGATCAGGCACACCCCCCCGTAGACGGCGTAGGCCACCAGGCTGTCGCGGTGGAAGAACCATTTTTTGTCGGACCGCAGGGCGAAGTAGTCGAGCGTCGAGATGCCGTGCCGGCGCACGATGTCGCGGGCCCGGAATTCGGCGGCGCGGCCCGAGCTCAACCGGCGGTCGACCACCGGCCGCGAGAACAGGAAGAGCGTGATGGCCACCAGTGTCAGCCCGATGGCCAGCAACGCGGGGGCCAGGAAGCGGTCGGCCCGGTGGGGGAGCGGTACCGTCTGGATCCCGACCAGTCGTTCGGTCACGGCCCACCAGGCTGTCCACCACGGGATGTGGGACAGGTGGTAGCGGCCGATATGGGTAAAGAGTTCGATGGACGCGGTCGTCAACCAGGTGATGCCCAGTCCGGCGACACCGAGGGCGATGAGCGCCGAACGCAGCGAGGACTGGTCCGAGGCGGACTGGAAGTCCCGTCGGTTGGTCAACAGGATCACGAGGATGGCCGCGGCCAACAGCGACTCCTCGAAGTCGGCCCCGGCCACCAGGTGGAGGACGATGGTCCCTGACAACAGGACCACGGCCACCCGCCAGGCGCGTCGCTGTCCTCGCAGGATGCCCCGGCCCAGGGCCAACAGGGCCAGACCGGCGATGGCGATGAGCGCCCCTGCGTCCTCGCTGGCCCGGAGGGGAAGGTACTCGAGCACCAGATGCAGCCGCCCCCGCAACGGCGGCGTGATGGCATCGAGGAGGTCGACGATGCCGGCCAGGAGGATGGCGGCCGATGACCAGCGCCGCACCCTCCGGGTCCGTCGGTGGGCCTGGTGGAGATCGGGGGCAGGGGGCCACGACTCGCCCTTGGGATACGACGCCACCAGTGAGGGATGGAGGGTTCGGACCTCGCGGCCCCGGGTGATCATCCGCTCGAGGAGGCTGGGTGAGGGGAGCTGGTTGCTGGCCAACAGCATGCGGACGTGGAGTTCGGCGCCGGTCTCGAGCTCGACCCAGCTGACCCGCTGCTTGTGCAGGAACACGGGTGGAAGCCCGAACACCCCCCGGTGCTCGTCGACCACCTCGGCCGTCGCGCCCACGTTGGCGTAGAACCCCACGCCGAGGTGGGTGAGCTCCGACTGGAAGGTCGCCGCGGTGATCAGTCCGGCGTAGCCTCGTCCGACCAGCCTGCGGCCGGCGTCGCGCGCCGTGTCGTTGGCCCCGGCTTGGGCCTGGATCTCCTCCAGGGCCCCCCCTCCCAGGATCGACCACATTCGCCGGCTCAGCAGTCCCAGCACCAGGGCCAGCACGCCCAACACGACCAGCGCCACCGACAGGGCCACCACGATTTGGTCGCCCAGGTCGGCCTGGTGGGCGTGGCGGATGGCCCGGGCCGGAAGCCCCGATCCGAGATGGCCCATGACCCACGGGGTCACGGCCACCCGGAGGAGACCGGCCACGACGAAAGGGACCAGCAGCCACCAGGCGTACCGGCCGAGACGGCGGTACAGCGTGCGTGAGACCACGAACCGTGACAGGGCCGAGGGATCGCTCAGACGGTTGAGTCCGACCAGCCAGGTCGCGTCCTGGTCGGACTGGGCAGCCAGCGATCGCCATCCCCGGCCGGCCGACGAGGCGCCGATGATGCCCGGCTTGGCGTCGGCCGCCGGATCGAACTCGGTTTCCCGCCCGCTGCAGCCTGCGGCGTAGGCGTGCTCGCCCGGCTCCACCCGCACCACCCGCACACCGGTGGCCGTGTGCAGATGGAGGTCGACCGGGCCGGCCTGCTCGACGCCGCGGGCGGCGACGAAGGCCACCGTGTCCGGGTCGGTGTCACGTCCCGGTTCGTGGGTGCCGGTCTGGCGGATGACCCGGCGTTCATCGATGGTGAGGAAGTGGCCCAGGGCCTGGTTGAGCGCGGGGTGGGCCTCGAGTGCCCGCTGGGACTCGGCCAGGGGCGAATCCGACCCGGACAGATCGAAGAGATTGCCGGCGATGATCAGGATCCCCGGCCCGTCCCAGGTGTCGAGGGCCCGGGCCACCTCGGTGGTGACGGCCAGGGTCGTGCTCGTGGCCTCGGGGGTCAACAAGAGGTCGCTGACCACCATGACCCTCCGGCCCAGGGGAACCTCGACGCGGGTGACACCGGGTTCGGGCGAAAAGGTGCCAGCCTCGGTGCCCGGCTCTCGATCGCCGGGGCCGGTCTCCTCCAACGGCTGTGCGTTCGCAGTCACGGCCCTTCCATCGTAGAGGCCAGCCGGCGTTAGGCTGAGGCGCGTCGAGGCGGAGCAGTCTCTGCCGTCAACACTGAAGGAGTGGGGAGCGATGCCTGACGACCCGGTACGGCACCAGCCTGGAGGGGCATCGTCCCCGGTCGAGGCCACGATCGAGGACTATTTCACCGAAGACCGGGTGTTCCCCCCGACCGATGGGTTCCGGAGCCAGGCGGTGGTGTCCGACCCCGGCATCTACGAGCGGGCCGAGGCCGACTGGCAGGGCTTTTGGGCCGAACAGGCGGGGGCACTCGACTGGTTCCGGCCCTGGGACACGGTCCTCGAGTGGGACCTCCCCTTCGCCCGCTGGTTCGACGGCGGGACGCTCAATGTCTCCTATAACTGCCTCGACCGGCACGTGGCCGCCGGAAAGGGCGACAAGGTGGCCTTTCACTGGGAAGGCGAGCCCGGTGACACCCGCACCATCACCTACAGCCAGCTGCTGACCGACGTCTCGAGGTTCGCCAACACGTTGCGGGGCCTCGGTGTGGGACGTGGCGACCGGGTGGCCATCTACATGCCGATGATTCCGGAGCTGACCGTGGCCATGTTGGCCTGTACCCGGATCGGGGCCGTCCACTCGGTGGTGTTCGGGGGCTTCTCCTCCGACGCGCTGCGTGACAGGATCCTCGACGCCCAGGCTCGGGTGGTGATCACCGCCGACGGCGGATGGCGGCGAGGTGCGCCGGTGGCCCTCAAGCCCAATGTCGACGCCGCCGTGACGGAGTCGCCGTGTGTCGACCACGTGGTCGTGGCCCGTCGGATCGGAACCGACAACGCCGACGGTCCGCTCATGACCGAGGGCCGTGACCACTGGTGGCATGAACTCCTGAGTGGTGAGGACGGGGCGGCCGGTGGGCCTCCGGCCGACGAATGCCCGCCCGAGCACATGGAGGCCGAGGATCTGCTCTTCATCCTCTACACCTCCGGCACCACCGCCGCTCCCAAAGGGATCATGCACACCACCGGTGGCTACCTGACCCAAACCGCGTTCACCCACCGATCGGTGTTCGATCTGCATGCCGACCGCGACGTCTACTGGTGTGCAGCCGACATCGGCTGGGTGACGGGCCACAGCTACATCGTCTACGGGCCACTGGCCAACGGGGCCACCTCGGTGATGTACGAGGGAACGCCCGACTTTCCCGACCGCGACCGCTGGTGGTCGATCATCGAGCGGTACCGGGTCACCATCCTCTACACCGCGCCGACCGCCATCCGCACGTTCATGAAGTGGGGCACCGATTACCCGGGCCGCCACGATCTCACCTCGCTGCGGGTGCTGGGCTCGGTCGGGGAGCCGATCAATCCGGAAGCATGGATGTGGTACCACACCCACATCGGTGGTGACCGGTGTCCGGTGGTGGACACCTGGTGGCAGACGGAGACCGGAGCCATCATGATCGCGCCGCTCCCCGGTCTCACCACCACCAAGCCGGGGTCGGCCACCTTCCCGCTGCCCGGAATCGGGGCCGAGGTGGTCGACGAGGAAGGAGCGGCGGTGGCGAGAGGCGGCGGCTACCTCACCCTGACCCGTCCCTGGCCCTCCATGCTCCGCGGCATCTACGGCGATCCCGAACGGTACCGGGACACCTACTGGAGCCGGTTTGCCGGGCGCTACTTCGCCGGCGACGGGGCCAAGGTGGACGAGGACGGCTACCTCTGGCTGCTCGGCCGGGTCGACGACGTCATGAACGTCTCCGGGCACCGCATCTCGACCACCGAGGTGGAGTCGGCCCTGGTCGACCACCCGGCGGTGGCCGAGGCGGCGGTGGTCGGGGCCAACGACCCCACCTCGGGGCAGGCCATCGTGGCCTTCGTGACCCTCAGGGGCAGTGCCGGGGATCCCGACGACGAGAGGGGCCAGGAGTTGCGCGTCCACGTGGCCACGAAGATCGGGGCCATCGCCCGGCCGAGGACGGTCGTGTTCACCGATGAACTGCCGAAGACCCGGAGCGGGAAGATCATGCGCCGGCTCCTGCGCGACGTGGCCGAAGGCAGGGTGCTCGGTGACACCACCACCCTGGCCGACCCTGCAGTGGTCGAAGAGATCCGCCGGCTGGCCGCCACCGCGCCGGCCGACGAGTGATCCCGGCGGACGGCCCGGCCAACTGGGCCTGGCGCGACGGCCCGCTGGAGGCACCGGGTGAGGCGGTCGTGTTCGACGTGGACGGCGTCTTGTCCGACGCGGTCGGGCGCCAGCACTTCATCGAGCGCGGACGACGCGATTGGGATGCCTTCTTCAACGCCTGCGGCGACGATCCGATCATCGGCGAGGTGGTCCGCGTCCTCGAGCTCCTCGACTCCCGGCTGCAGGTCATCCTGCTCACCGGCCGGCCCATGCGGGTGCAACCGCAGACATTGGCCTGGTTGGAGCGGTACGGGTTGCGCTGGGACCTCCTCGTGATGCGGGCCCGGGGCGACTACTCGCAGGTGACCTGGTTCAAACGGGACAGCGTCGAGGAGCTGCGCGCCTTCGGTTTCGATCTGCGGCTGGCGTTCGAGGACGACCCCAACAATTTCGCCATGTTCCATGCCGAGGGCGTTCCCTGCGTCTACATCCATTCGGGCTACTACGACTGAGAGGCCGGCCCGGACGTGCCGCCGGGCCGGCCGGGAATCGGTTCAGCTCACCCGGCCGGCGCGCATCGGAAGCGATTCGTACCGCCGCACGAAGGGCCCGGGTGCGAGCCGGCCACCGGCCCGGTCGGCGTCGAAGGCGGGCAGGACCGACAGAAGTTCCTCCAGGGCCACCCGGCCCTGGAGGCGTGCCGCCGCGGCTCCGATGCAGTGATGCGGGCCGTTGCCGAAGGCGAGCATGCGCCGGAACGTCCGGGTCACGTCGAGATCGTCCGCCGACGGCCCGAACTCCCGTTCGTCGCGGTTGGCTGAGCCGTAGAGGAGATGGACCTTGCTGCCGGCCGGGATCGGTGACCCGTGCAGCTCGACGTCGCAGGTCGTCGTCCGCGACAGGCCCTGGACCGGACTGGTCAGCCGCAGCAACTCCTCCACGGCTCCGGGCAGCAGGCCGGGGTCGGCCAGGAGCGCCTGACGTTGCGCCCGGTACTCGCTCAGCAGTACCGCCGAACCGGCGAGGAGTCCCGACGCCGTGTCGTTGCCGCCGGCGATCATGACGAAGCAGTAGCCGAGGATCTCGTCGAGATGGAGGGGGCGACCCTCGATGTCAGCGGCCACCAGGTCCGAGAGCATGTCGTCACCCGGATGCCCCCTCCTCCAGGTGATGAGGTCGGCGAAGTACCCGTAGAGGCCGGCCACCGCGTCCGCCGCATCCCGGACCGTGTTGCCGGTGGCATTGGCGGCCACGATGGCGTCGCTCCAGCGGCCGAAGCGCTCGCGGTCCTCTTCGGGGACACCGAGAAAGGTGGCCACCACGAACGTCGGGAGCGGGCCGGCCAGTACCTCGACGAAGTCCGCTTCCCCCGCATCGGCCAGGACCGCCACCCGGTTCCGGACGAAGGACCGGATGGCCGGCTCGAGCTCGGCGACCTTCCGGGGAGTGAACCCCCGGCTGATCAGCCGGCGGAACGTCGAATGCTCCGGTCGGTCCATCATGACCATGGTCGGCTTCAGGCCGAGCTTCACGATCTCGTTCTCCTCGAAGGTCAGACCCTGGGCCGACGAGTAGGTGCCGCCGTCGACAGCAGCCTGGAACACATCGTCGAA
Source organism: uncultured Acidimicrobiales bacterium (assembly GCA_963713625.1). Classification (GTDB taxonomy): domain Bacteria; phylum Actinomycetota; class Acidimicrobiia; order Acidimicrobiales; family RAAP-2; genus Bog-756. Next base: position 60,849 of record CAVQMN010000005.1, read on the forward strand.
ACGGGACAGGACCCAGTAGCCCCGGGTCGTCCGGTGCACCGGGTCGTGGTCACGGAGCGTCCGGTAGGCCGGGTAGGGGTCCAGCTGGGTGGACGGATCGAGCGGGTCGTAGATCTCCGGTGTCATGTTCCCCGTCGCCTCCTCCCGGCCCCCACCCATCCGGTCGCCACGGCCAACGCCGACAACACCAGCACGGGCAGGTCCCCGTATCGGACGTACAGGGTCCAGCCCACCCGCCGGGAGAGCGTGGCCAGCACGACCTGGCGGGCGCCGAGGACCGACCGCTGCAGGAGGACGCCGCGATTGGTGATGGCGGCGCTGTAACCGGTGGGGGCGGCCTGGAGGAGGTCGCGGCCCTGCTGTACGGCCTGGATCTCCGAAGCGGCGATCTCCTGGGTCGGCACCTGGGCCGAAGCGTACGACGAGGTATTGGTGGGGACGATGAGCAGCTGGGCGCCGTTGCGTACCGATGACCGACCACGGTCGGCGTAGAACACTTCGTAGGAGATCATCGCCCCGAGGGGCGCGGCCGGGGTGGGCAACAGCCCGGTGCCGGTGCCGGGTATGGCATCGAGCGGGACGGACGAGAGATTGCCCAGGTGGGCGAAGAAACTCCGGTAGGGGACGTACTCCCCGAAGGGGACCCGGTGCACCTTCTCGTAGCTCGAGACGATGTCCCCGTCCGGACCCCAGGCCACGATCTCGTTCCGGAACGCGGTGGACGAGACGTTCTCGGTCACCCCCACCACCAGGGTGGAGTCGAGGGCACGGGCCAGGTTGGCGAGCACCGACTGCTCGGGGGAGTCGGCCAGCACGGTATCGAGGGAGACCACGTCCTCGGGCCAGAGGACCAGTTGGGGCGAGTCGCCGTGGTCGAGCTGTTCCAACAGCCGGGTGGCCGACATCTGGGCTGCCAGCACCACGCTCGGATTGATCTGGGACTTGCGGAAGCCCCGGGCCCCGCCACCCTGGACTGCCGCGGTCGTGACGCGGCCGACCGACGGGCCGCCATCGGGTGCGTGATCAGCGATGACGACCACCGCCACCAGGCCCAGGAGGGCCACGACCCCGACCAGCGCCAGCACGCCGAGGCCGGCGACGGCATCGGCGACCAGCCGGCTCCGGTGCCGTTCCGAGCCGGGGTCGTCCGCACCGTCCGGGTCGACCGGGACAGCCCCGGCGGCCCGGACGCGGGCTTCCGGATCGTTCCGGGCGAACGCCCGGGCCCGGGCCCCGTCCCGCACGGCCCGGACGGCGGCCTCGGCCAGCGCTCCCACTCCCACGCCCCCCAGGTAGACAGCCAAGGTCAGGCCCAGGGGGCCACCGAGACGGGCCACCCCGAGGACCGGTCCGTCGGCTTGGCCGAGGAAGACGCCCCCGAGGGGGAGCCCACCGAAGGGCCAGGTCATCCTCACCGCCTCGGCCAGGGTCATGGCCGCAGGGAAGACCAACGCCCGGGCCACCGTCGGTCCGGCCGGCACGGCCAGACAGGCTACGGCGATGAACCCGGCCTCGAGGGCGATGAGTACCACGGCTCCGGGGACGCTGAAGGAGCGGACCCACATGAGGCCGGGCACGTAACAGCCGAGACCGGCCAGGTATCCGGCCCACAGCCTGGTCCGCGGGCGGAGGCCGCCGAGACGCCACCACAGGAGTCCGGCCGAGGGGAAGGCCAGGACCCACCACCCCCACGGAGGAAGCGAGAGGGCCAGCCCCACTCCGGCCAGCAGGGAAGGGAGAAGGACCCGGCCCCGACGCGGTCGCACCCTGTCGTCCCGGCGGTTGGTCATGCGGACCCGTGAGGGGCGCCACCGGGGAGGGGGCGATGTCTCGGCCGGCGGAACGGTCGGTCGGACCGGGGTCGGCAGCGGGGTCTCCGGGGTCATCGACCTGCCGTCACGGTCCCGTTTCGGGGGCGCCGGAACCGGCATCCCGAGGGCCCGGTCCTCCGGTCGTTGCCGATCCGCCGGAGGTGCCGGACCGGCCGGAGGCGCCTCTGGCGCCGGACAGCGACCCGAGCACCAGGCGGGCCGCGGTCCTGCCGCTGCCGATGCAGGCCGGGATGCCCACCCCTCGCAGGGCGGCCCCGGCCAGAGCCAATCCCCCGAGGCCGGCGACCTCTTCTTCGACCTGGGCCACGTTGATCAGATGGCCGGGCCGGTACTGGGGGAAAGCCCGGTCCCATCGGGTCACCAACGTGTGCAGAGGAGCTCCGTGGATGTCGAGGATCCGGGCCAGCTCGCCGAAGGCCGATGCGGTCAGCTGTTCATCGTCGAGCTGCAGGTGTCGTTCGTCGCCGAACCGGCCCACCGAAACCCGGACCAGCTCGTCCTCCGGGCGACCGAGGTGGGGCCACTTCAAATCGAGGTAGGTGCATCCGGTGATCATGGCCGGGAGGCCGGCGATGGTCGACGTGCGCGGGACCAGGAATCCGGTGCCACGACGGGGAGCCCGGATCGATCCCTCCGCCAGGGACATGGTGATCACGGCGACCGAGGCGTATTGGATCGTGCTGAGGATGCCCGCCGCCGTCGGTGCCATCGGAGCCAGGAGCACCGCGGCCTCGGGGGCCGGAACGGCCAGCACGACACCGTCGACGTGGTCCCGCCGCGATCGTCCGTCGGCGGTGTCGTAGAGGGAGAGGTCCCACCGTCCGGACCCCGGGCCCGGGGTCCGGCGGCGCTCGATGGCGTCGACCCGGACGTCGGTCTGGATGGTCGCCCCCCGATGGACGAGGGCTTCGACGAGGGACTCGGCCAAGCTGGCCGTGCTGCCGGTGAGGGACCAGAAGACGGGGGCTGGGGCAGCCTGTCCATCAGCCGGTGTGGCCGTTGTGGCCGGCGCGGCCGGCGCGGTCTCGGGGGGCCCGACCCGTCCGAGACGGTGCATCAGGCTCCCGGGCTGGAGCGCCGCCGCGATCAGCACCGGCATGGTGGCGGCCGCGCTGAGGTCGTCGACCCCACCGGCATTGATACCGCCGATCAGCGGATCCACCAGTCGGTCGACCACCGGGCGCCCGAGGCGCTCCCCGACGATCTGCCCGACGGCCTGGTCGCCGACGACGCCGCGGCCACGGCGATGGGGGAGGACCAGGTCCCGGGCCACGGCCAGCGATTCGGCGGGGCTGAGAATGCCCGATCGCACGAGCGGCCACCAACGGGTGGGAACGCCGAGGTTCAGCCCGGCCGGCATGGCCCGGAGCCGGCCCCGGGCCCAGATGGCGGCGCCGGAGGCTCCCACCGGAACCAGTTGCCCTGACAGTCCGAGCTCCTCGCACAGCTCGGTGGCCTCGGGCCGGCGGGAGAGAAAGGCGTCCGCGGCCAGGTCGACGGTCCGGCCGGCGAACTCGGCGGCCCGGAGCTTGCCGCCGGCCCGGTCGCCGGACTCGAGCACCCGGACGATGGGGGCGGGAGTGCGCTCCCGTTCGGAAGCGACCACCAGCTCCCAGGCCGCGGCCAGCCCGGCGATCCCCGCCCCGACGACGGCGATGGTCGGTCGGCGCTCCTCGGTCACGCGGTCACGCGGTCGGAGCCGGCCCGGTGGTGGCCACGGCCGTCCCGCCCGATGGGTCCCGAGCCGACCGATCCTCGGCCGCCGGTGCCCGGGCCGCCGGGCCCTCCGGGGTGGGTTCCCCCACCGCCCGCCGCACGACGCCGGCGAGGATGTCGAGAAACCGTGGATCGTCGTTGAGCGACCGGGTCCGGGCGAAGCCCACCCCGGCCGAGCGGGCCACGCCCGAGGCCTCGATGTCCAGGTCGTAGAGGATCTCCAGGTGATCGGAGACGAATCCGACCGCGCACACCACCACCGAGGTCGCTCCCTCGTCGGCCACCCGACGGATCTCGGTCAGGAGGTCGGGACCCAACCATGGGTCGGGGGTCCGCCCGGCACTCTGCCAGGCCACCCCCCACGACACGCCGGGGAAATCGTCCAGGCCGAGCAGTCCGGCGATGTCCGAGGCCGACTCCCGCACCTGCTCGGGGTACGGGTCACCGTCGACCAGGGCCCGCTCGGGCAGGCTGTGGGCGGTGAAGAACACCGCCGTGCGCGTGCGATCCCGGGCGTCGATCGAGGCCAGTGCGGCCTCGGTGCGTTCGGCCAGCAGCTCGGCCAGGCCCGGAGCCCGGTGCCACGAAGGCACGCTGATCAAGGTCACGGGACGCGGAGCCAGGGCGGCGGCTTCCTCGGCGCGGCGGATGTACTCGCCTGATCCGAGCGACGACCGGTGGGGGGTGAGGACGAGGGCCACCACCCGGTCGGCTCCGGCGTCGACCAGCTCGGCCATACCCTCCTCGATGGCCGGTGCGGTGTGCTTGGCCCCGTACCGCACCGTGTACCCCCCGGGGGCGGCGGCGTCGAGGGCCCGGGCCACCCCCTCCACCTGGCTGCGGGTCCGTTGGGCCAGCGGTGAGGTCCCGCCGATGGCCTGATACCGGCCCACCAGCTCGGCCAGCAGGTCGGGGGTCGGAGGCCGGCCCCGCCTGATCGACGTGTAGAAGGGCTCGATACCTGCGGGATCCGACGGTGTCCCGTGGGCCATGACGAGGACCCCGGTGGTCCCGGGGGAAGCTCGGCTCATCCGCCCCCCTCGACCCCGGCCCGCCCCTCGGCGTGGACCAGGGCGACCACCCGTTCGAGGATGTCCGGGTCCGTCTCCGGCAGGACCCCGTGGCCGAGGTTGAAGATATGGCCCGGGGCCTCCCCGGCCGCTCGGAGCACCTCACGCGTCTCCGCCGCGGCCACTTCCCAGGTGGTCAGGCACATGGCCGGGTCGAGGTTGCCCTGGACGGCGACGCCGGGACCGATCCGTCCCCGGGCCTCGTCCAGCGGGACCCGCCAGTCGACCCCGACGACCGAGCTTCCCGCGGTGGCCATGGATGCCAGCAGTTCCCCGGTTCCCACCCCGAACAGGATGGTGGGGACCCCGGGATGGGTTTCGGCCAGCTCGGCGAAGAGCCTGGCGGTGGCGGGCAGGACCAGCTCCCGGTAGTGGTGGGGGGTGAGGATGCCGGCCCAGCTGTCGAACACCTGCACCGCCGACGCCCCGGCGTCCAGCTGGGACCGGAGCGAGGCCAGGGCCAGATCGGTGAGCCGCTCGACCAGCTCGTGCCAGATCACCGGTTCGCCGTGCATGAGCGCTTTGATCCGGGTGAAATTCTTGGAAGGACCTCCCTCCACCAGGTAGCTGGCTACCGTGAAGGGTCCGCCGGCGAACCCGATCAGGGGTACGTCCAGCTCGTCGGAGAGGATGCGCACCGCGTCGATGACATAGGGCGTGTCGATCTCGGGCTCGAGCGGCCGGAGGCGCTGGAGGTCGTCCTTGGCCCGGAAGGGCTGGGCCACCACCGGCCCGGTGGACGGGGCCACGTCCACCCCGAACCCGATGGCGGCGGCCGGGACCACGATGTCGGAGAAGAAGATGGCGGCGTCGGTGCCGTAGCGGTCCACCGGCTGCTGGGTGATCTTCGCCACCAGCTCGGGCTGGGCGATGGCGTCGAGGATGCTGCCCGGTCCCCGTGCGGCCCGGTATTCGGGCAGCGCCCGGCCCGCTTGCCGCATGAACCACACCGGGACCCGGTCCACGGACTGCCCCCGGCACGCCCGGATGAACGGGGCGTCGTCGAACCGCCCCGCCGTGCTCGGGTCCACCTTCGCGAGCCTGGCCACGCCTCAGCGGGTGACCGGTGCGGAATGGGCTGACGCGTCCCCTGTGGCGTCACCTTCGACGGCGACTCCGGGGGCGCCGGAAGCGCCGGCCCCGACCCGGGATCCCTGCGGCCTCGCCCGTGCGGGTAGTGCGGTAGCGACCATGGCCCGAGTCTAGGAGAGGGGGCTGGGTCTTCCACGCCGGCCGGTCCCGTCGCGTGGTGGCGACCGGGGGAATACAATCGAGGGTTCCCCTGAGCCGGGGGTGGGCAGATCGGAGGTGGGGTGGAGTCAGAGCTTCAGGGTGAGCAGGCGTTCGTGGACCTGGCCTACGCACGCCTCGATGCCATGCGGGATGATGCCAACTCCATGCTCGAGGGGGTCCTCGACCTGGGTCGGGGCGGGACGTTCCAGTCCCGGACCGAGCGGGACGTGATCGTGCGCACCAGCCTGGCGCGGCTCGAGCAATTGGATATCGGGGATCAGGCCCTGACCTTCGGCCGGATCGACCGGATCGACGAAGGCCAGAACGGGGCCGGCCCGGGTGGCCCGCGTCACGGGGTCGACGGCCCCGACGGCGTCGGCCGGGTCGACGGCCCCGACGGGGTCGGCCAGAACGGCGCGGGCGTGGGCCGGAACGGCACCGACGGCGGTCAGGGCGGCCAACAAGCGGCCGGGCCGGCGGTCGAGACCTTCCACATCGGCCGGCTGGCCATCCACAGCGCTGACCACGACCCACTGGTGGTCGACTGGCGGGCCCCGATCGCCGAGCCGTTCTACCGGGCCACGGGGCGGGATCCCCAGGGCCTCGTCCTGCGGCGTCACCTGGCCCTGGAGGGCCGGCGGGTGGTCGGCCTCGAGGACGAACGATTCAGCCTCCCCGGCGAGGGCGGCGCCGGCGGCGAGGACGGGGTCGATGACACCGTGGAGGGCGAGGATGGTTCCGGGTGGCGGGAGGGCGACGGGTCCGGCGAGCTGATCCAGAGCGACCTGCCCATCGGCGGCCCGGCCGCCCTGTTGGCCGCGCTCGACCGGGCCCGGTCCGGGCGGATGACCGACATCGTCTCCACCATCCAGCGCGAGCAGGACGAGATCATCCGGGCGCCGCTCACCGGCGTGCTCGTGGTGCAGGGTGGACCGGGCACGGGAAAGACGGCGGTGGCCCTCCACCGGGCCGCCTACCTGCTCTACACCCACCGCTTCCCCCTCGAGCGCCAGGGAGTGCTGGTGGTCGGGCCCAATCCGCTCTTCCTGCGCTATATCGAGCAGGTGCTCCCCTCGCTGGGGGAGACCGGCGTGACCCTGTCCACCGTCTCGGGACTGGTCCCCGAAATCCGAACCGTGGAGAGCGGCCCCGCCGATGTGGCCAGGCTCAAGGGCGACCAGCGGATGGCCAAGGTCATGGCCCGGGCCGTGCGCACCCGTCAGCGCCCCCTGGCGGCCGACGTGGCCATCCCCTACGGGGCACTGCTGCTCCGCCTGACCGCCGAGGACAGCCGGCGCATCGTCGAGGCCGCCCGCCGCCGCCCCGGCACCCACAATGCCCGGCGCCGGCTGGTCGAGCAGGAGGTGACCCAGCTGCTGGCCGACCGGGCCCGCCAGACCCAGCAGACCCTGGGCGTCGGCATCCCGAGCACGGTCACCGCCTTCCCGGGGTACGAAGACCCTTCGGAACTGGCGGACGACGAGTTCGATCTCGAGGACTTCTCCCGCAAGGTGAAACGGGTGCCCGAGTTGGCCGAGGCCCTCGACCGGATGTGGCCGCGGCTCTCGCCCCACGAACTCCTCCACGACCTGTTCGGTGCCCGACCGCTGATCAAGGCCGCCTCGCGGGGGATTCTGGCTCCCGAGGAGCAGCAGCTCCTCTACCGGGCGCGCTCGTCGTCGTTCGAGGAGGTGACCTGGACCCCGGCCGACGCCGCCCTGGTCGACGAGGCCCGGCACCTGGTCGGCCCCCGGAACGGGAGCGCCGACGACGGGGTCAGGAAGTACGGCCACATCGTGGTCGACGAGGTACAGGACCTCTCACCCATGCAGTTGCGGATGCTGACCCGGCGGTCCCTGTCCGGCTCGATGACCGTTGTCGGCGATATCGCCCAGGCCACCGCTCCGTGGGCGCCCACCTCGTGGACGGACATCACCGACCACCTGCCCCGTCGCCGGCCTCCGCGCACGGTGGAGCTGACCGTCAGCTACCGGACCCCCGCCGAGGTACTGGCCGTGGCCAGTCAGGTGTTGGCGGTGGCTGCGCCCGAGCTCACCCCGCCCCGGCCGGTCCGGCGCACCGGGGTGGAGCCGAGGATGATCGCCGTCCGGGACGCCGGTGGATCGAGGAACGGGGCGACGGTCGGGGATCTGGCCAGGACCGTGGCCGAGGTGGCGGGAGAAGAGGTGGCCGCGGTCACCCCGGGCCGGGTGGCCATCCTGGCCCCTGAGCCCTTGATGGGTGTGCTGGCCGAAGCGCTGGCCGCCATCGACCTCCCGGTGGTGGACGCCCGGGACATGCGCAAGGGTGGGCTGTTCGAACCGTTGGTCCTCCTGGCCGCCGACGCGGCCAACGGCCTCGAGTTCGACTCGGTGGTCGTGGTGGAGCCGGGCCTCATCGCCGGCGAGACGGCCCGGGGCCTGCGCACGCTCTATGTGGCCCTGACCCGTCCCACCCAGCGCCTCAGCGTGGTCCATCTCGCCCCGCCTCCGGCGCCGTTGGAACGGGTGCGCTGAATCTACCGCCGGGCCGGCGGAGCCCTCGGACCCCCCGGGGCCGGGTCCCGGCGGGGGGTCGGGTCAGGGCCGCCCGATGGCCCCGCTTCAGGGTCCGCCGGTCCACCCCGCGGTGCCCGGATGAGCCCCAAAAAGAGCTCACGGCTTGAGTTGGCCCTTTGAGCGCCGTATCGACTAAAAATACGGCGTGACTCAGGCCCTCGCCGCCGAACCGGTGGTCAACACCCGCCAGCGCCACCGCCCCGACAAGCCGTCCATGCTGGCGGTTGGGGTCATCATCTGGCTGGGCTCTGAGGTGATGTTCTTCAGTTCCCTGTTCGCCGCGTTCTTCACCATCCGGGCCCATGCCACCGTGTGGCCCCCACCCGGGACGCACCTGGACACCATCCGGGCCGGCATCTTCACACTGATCCTGGTGTCCTCGAGCTTCACCATGCAAAAGGCTGTCTGGGACCAGGAGCGGGGCAACCGGCGCAGCGCCAAGATCATGGTCGTCGCCACCTTCGTCCTGGGTGCCCTGTTCGTGGCCAACCAGTTCTATGAGTGGATCAGCCTGTCGCACAATCCGGCCACCGACCCCACCCATACCGCCTTCGGCTCGCTCTTCTACATCATGTCCGGCGTGCACGGGCTCCACGTCACCCTCGGACTGGTGGCCATGATCTTCCTGCTGGGTCGGCTGAAGGGCCCCAAGGGGGATCCGGGAGAGACTGCGGTCTTCCAGGGCGTCAGTTACTACTGGCACTTCGTCGACATCGTCTGGGTCGGCCTCTACTCCTGCCTCTTCCTTCTCAAATAGGTGCGACAACTGCGACAACTAGGTGCCACACGGGATGCATAAGTTGCTGAAGGGTCGATTCCTGGCGCCCGCCGTCCTGGTGGGGTGCGTGGGCGTGGTCGGGCTGCTCGGGTTCTCCTCGGGGTCCGATCAGGCCGCGGCGTCGCCCACCACCACTCTGCCCCAACTGACCACCACGGCGGCCAATCCCACCCCGATCAGCGCACAGCAGAAGCCGAGCATCACCACTTCGATCCAGGACAAGGCCGAGTCCGAGCAGACCGGCATCACCTACGTGAACCTGCCGAAGTCCTTCATCGCCCCCGGCCAGGCCCTGTTCTCCGCCAACTGCTCGAGCTGCCACGGACCCGAGGCGCTGGGCACGGTCCGGGCGCCCAACCTGCAGGGCCTCGGGTCGGGCACGGTCGACTTCTGGGTGTCCACCGGCCGCATGCCCCTGGCCGATTCGAGCCAGCAGGCGACCCGGAAGCCGCCGCGTTTCAACACGCTCCAGACCCTCGAGATCGCCGCCTTCGTCCAGTCCCTGACCCCGGGCCAGGGCGTGCAGGTGCCCATCGTCAATACCAAGAACGCCGATCTCGAGTCGGGCAACGATCTCTTCACCCTCAACTGCGCGGCCTGCCACACCATCACCGGCGCCGGTGATGCCCTGATGGACGGGGCCTACGCCCCCAGCCTCCACCTGGCCACCACCACCCAGATCGTCGAGGCCATCCGCTCAGGGCCGGGCAACATGCCCCACTTCGGCCCGGGCGACATCACCAACAGCGAGGCACGAGACATCGCCGCCTATGTGCGCGGCGTCATCCAACAACCCTCCGATCCCGGTGGGTTCGGCCTGGGCGGGATCGGCCCGGTGGGTGAGGGCTTCGTCGGACTGCTGCTCGGCGTCGGGGTGCTGATGCTCGTCTGCTTCTGGATCGGAGACCGCACGTGAGCGACGAGCCCAACTCCAACGGGGCCCTGCCGCCGGCCGCCCTCGACGACGCCCATCTGCAGCCCTACGCCAAGCGGCCCCAGGCGGCCCAGGCGGTGGCGGCCATCGCCATGCTGATCGGGTTCGCCGGCTTCATCGGGTTCGGCGTGGCCTACTGGGTCGAGGCCAACACCCAGTGGCAGGCCATCACCCTCGGGGTCGGACTGCTCGCCCTGGGCTTCGGCGTCACCGCCTGGGGCAAGTACCTCATGCCCCAGGGGCCCTTCGTCGAAGAGCGCCACGAATTCCACTCCACCGAAGCCGAGCGGGACGCCATGACGGCAGCGATCACCCAGCGCGGCGGGATGGTGCTCAAGCGCCGCAAGATGCTGGGCGGCCTCTTCGCCCTGGGGTCGACGGCCATGGGTGTCGTCTTGTTGTTCCCCCTGCTCCGCTCGCTCGGGCCCAAGCCGTCGAAGAGCGAGGACCCGGTGGGCCAGACGGACACGTCACTGTTCTCGACCAACTGGAGGAAGGGCTCCCAACTGGTGGCCGTCGACGGTCGCGAGGTGACCGTCGGGGACCTCGAGGTGGGCGGTGTGCTCACCGTGTTCCCCAAGGGCTTCATCGGCTCGTCACCCGACCAGGTCATCCTCATCCGCCTGTCCGAGACCCTCCAGCCCCTGACTTCGCCGGGCCGGACCGACTGGGGTGTGGCCGGGTATGTGGCCTATTCGAAGATGTGCACCCACCTGGGGTGCCCGGTCGGGCTCTACCAGGAACAGACACAGGTGCTGGTGTGCCCGTGCCACCAGTCGATCTTCAACGTGCTGGCCGGAGCGGTGCCTGAGTTCGGGCCCGCTCCCCGCCCGCTCCCGCAGCTGCCCATCACCGTCGACGCCAACGGGTACCTGCGGTCCAAGGGCAGCTTCGATCAGGCGGTCGGCCCCGGCTTCTGGGAGCGGCCATGATCGACGAGACCATCGACACCTCGCTGCGCTGGGTCGACGACCGACTCGGGGTGGCCAAGGGCGGACGGACCTTCCTCGACAAGATCTTTCCCGATCACTGGTCGTTCATGCTGGGCGAGATCGCGCTCTATTCGTTCGTGGTCCTGTTGGCCACCGGCGTGTTCCTGTCGCTCTACTACGTCCCCTCGGCCCAGCAGATCATCTATCACGGGTCCTACCTGCCACTCCGGGGCGAGAAGGTGTCCGAGGCCTACGCCTCGACGGTCGGGCTCTCCTTCGATGTGAGGTCGGGCCTGCTCATGCGCCAGGCCCACCACTGGGCCGCCGACATCTTCCTCGGCTCCATCGCCGTGCACATGGCCCGGGTGTTCTTCACCGGTGCGTTCCGCAAGCCCCGGGAGTTCAACTGGATCGTCGGCGTGACCATGCTCATCCTGGGCATCGTCAACGGGTTCCTCGGGTACTCGCTGCCCGACGACCTGGTGTCGGGGACCGGAATCCGCATCGCCTATTCGATCATCGAGTCGATCCCCCTGGTCGGGAGCTATCTGGCCTTCTTCGTCTTCGGCGGGAACTATCCGGGGAACGGGGTGATCATTCCCCGGTTCTTCATCATCCACGTGCTGATCGTGCCCCTCATCATCATCGGGCTGCTGGCCGCCCACCTCGGCCTCCTGGTCAAACAGAAACACACCCAGTTCCCCGGGAAGGGGAAGACCGAGCACAACGTGGTCGGTTCGCCGATGTTCCCCACGTTCATGGCCAAGACCACCGGGTTCCTGTTCATGGTCACCGCGGTCATCTTCCTGCTGGGGGGCTTCGCCCAGATCAACCCCATCTGGCAGTTCGGCCAGTACGAGCCGTACCAGATCTCCTACGCCGTCCAACCCGACTGGTACATGGGGTGGCTCGACGGGGCCTTGCGCATCATGCCCAGCTGGGAGTGGGTCGGGTGGGGCCACACCATCCCGCTCGAGGTGTTCCTGCCTGCGGTGATCTTCCCCGGCCTCATCTTCAACATCTTGATCATCTGGCCGTTCATCGAATCGCGGCACACGAAGGACCTGGCGTACCACAACCTTCTCGACCGACCCCGCGACCGTCCCAAGCGGACGGCGGCGGGCGCGGCCATGCTCATGTTGTTGGGCATGACCTTCTTCGCTTCGTCCACCGACGTGATGGCCAATTTCTTCCAGCTGCCGCTGAAAGACGTCTTGTGGTTCTTCCGATTCGCGGTCGTCATCGCGCCGATCATCGCCTATGTGGTGGCCTACAAGATCTGCCTCGAGATGCGGGCGGCCGAGGGCATCGGCAAGCGCAAGCGGGCCGGCTTCATCGAGCGTTCGGCGTCCGGTGAGTACGTCACCGTGCCGTCCGAACCCCGCCCCGGTGACGGCTCCGAGGAGCTGGACGCCATCCCGGTGCCGACATTCATCGACCTCGTACCACCTGAACTCGCCACCGGCGAGGGTGTGCGCCGGGTGATGCGCTAGGTCGTTCCGGGCTTCCGGGCTTCCGGGCTTCCGGGCTGCCGGGCTGCCGGGCCGCCGGGCTGCGAGGCGAGGCCGAGGGCTGGGCTCGAGGCTCAACCTGGTTGATGGCCTTCGCTCGGCTCCGTGGAGTGCCGCGTGAACCCTGTTCCGGGAGGGACGTTAATCTCGGGGACCATGGTCCAGGCGCTCGAGCATCTGATCGACCTCACCCGGTACCCGGTGCTCGATCTCGACGGGCCGCCGTCCGGGGCCATCCGCACCGCGGTCGACCAGGCCCGTTTGCAGCTGGCCGTGACCGGTGCAGTGGAGCTCCCCGGGTTCGTCACTCCGGCTGGGGTCGACGCCCTGGTGGCCGACGCCGAAGGCCTGGCTCCCCGGGCCTATCACTCCGAAGGGGTGGGGACCGCCTACATCGAATACCCCGACTTCAGCCTGCCCGACGACCATCCCCGCCTGGCGTGGCGCCACTATGCGGTGGGGGCGGTGGCCTACGACCTGATGCCCGGGGATTCCCTCCTGCGGAGGATCTACGAGTGGCCGCCCCTGCTGCGTCTGGTCGAGGCCATTCTCAACCGGGGGCCTCTATATCGGTATGCCGACCCGTTCGGAGCGCTCAATCTGGCGGTCATGGGTGAAGGGGACGAACTGCAGTGGCACTTCGACCAGACCGACTTCGTGGTGTCGCTGGCCATCCAGACCGCGGAGACCGGTGGCGACTTCGAGGTGGTGCCGAGGATCCGATCCGCGGATGACGAACACTACGACCGTGTGTCCGAGGTACTGGACGGTGAGCGGTCCGGTGTCGTCACCCTTCCGATGACACCGGGGACGCTGCTCGTCTTCGAGGGCCGTCACTCGTTGCATCGGGTCAGCCCCGTCCACGGCGCCCTTCGGCGCCATGTGGGGCTCCTCGCTTTCGACACCGTGGCCGGCACCCAGGGGAGCGAGCTCTTGCGCGAAGCCCGCTACGGCCGCACGGTGCCGTTCGAGATCGCGCCCGTGGCGTGGCCGGTCCCATGACGGATTTCGTCACCGAGTTCGGGGAGTCGTTTGTCGGATCCGGCGCCGACGCAGCTCATATCAATACCGTGCTCGGGGCCAAGGGGGGTCCGGTCGAAACGGCCTGGACCACCGCCCTGGCCACGCCCCGAGAGGGGCACGCCGCCTTCGTCACCATTCTCCGTCCGGGAATTCCGGCAAAGCCGATGACCCTGTTCGTCAACAAATCCACGGTGAGCGAACCGAAGCACTCCGGCCTCACCTGGGGTCCGGCCCAGGCCGGGGTGGCTTCCGGGGTGATGTGGGCGGTCGCCGACGGGGTGATCGAAGCGACCCTGGTCGACGAACTGCTACTGATCTGCGCGGTGTGGGTCAGCCCCGAGGCCGGCGACGAGGGTGCCATCTATGCCAACAACCGCGACGCCACCCGTCTGGCGCTGGAGTCGGGAAAGCACCGCACGCCCACGTTGGAAGAGGCGATGGCAGTGCGCGACGCCCCGCTGAACGGGTACTACCTGCCTCCGGGGACGGTCTGACCACTTCCCTCCGGGTCCAGTCTGAGGGTGGCTCCTCCGGGCCGGCCTGAATGCCGCCCGCGGGCCCAGTCCGAACGCCGCTCAGGTTCGCGGCGGGCCCTTTTGACTCACCGGTGTCGGGGCCCCTCCGGACGTGCCGACCAGGCCTGCTCGCCGCCTTCGGCGTTGTCACATCCTCCTGGAAGTGTGGGGACATGACGGCGACCGCCACGCATCCCGTGAAGTGCACCGGCGAAGGCGAAGCGGACGCGAGGGCTCTGTTCGACGCCATCGAGACCATCGAATCATTCGTGGCCGCGTTCGAACCTTCCCGATACGACGGGGAAGATGCTGCCGCTCTGGTCACCGCGTTCACCAGGGCCGAGCGCCTCTGCGGCGCCGGCAAGACGCTGGCCGCGACCCGTGTCGCCGAGTCCGACCGCCATGTGGCCTCGGGGCACCGGAGCGCCGCGGAATGGCTGGCCGGCGAGACCGGAGGCTCGGTCGGGGAGGCTGTTGATCTCCTCACATTGGGGCAGGCCCTCGAGTCTCAGCCGGCGGTGGAGGAGGCATATCGGGGCGGGAGACTCTCGCCATCCCGCGCCAAGCTCGTTGCCGACGCCGCCAAGGTCAATCCGGGGCGCGAGCGGGAACTGGTGGAAGGGGCGGAACGAGACACATTGCGACAGCTGAAGGAACGGTGCCTCCGGGCCAAAGCTGAGGGGCGGTCACCTGCCGACGCGGCCAAAGCCCATGAGGCCATGCACCAGGCCCGGCGATGTCGGACCTGGACAGATTCCGACGGGGCGTTCCGACTCGATGCGCTCCTCACCCCGGATGCCGGTGCCCAGCTCCTGGCCTCGTTGACCAAGGAGTCCGACCGCTGCTTCAAACAGGCACGCACCGCCGGCAGTTTTGAACCCACCCAGGCCTATGCCGCCGATGCGCTGGTCGCTCTGGTCACCGGCCGGAGCGGTGGGCACTCCGACCCTATGGCGGGACCGGCATCCCGCGCTGGATCCGGTCCTCGGACCAGCGACGGAGGGGGCCCGGCCGCGGACGACCCCGTGAGACCGGCAGACCCCGAGACCCCGACAGACCCCGAAGGCCCGGCCGGATCAGTGAAAAAGCGAGGACGGCAGGTCGGAGCTCCGACGGCGGCGGTCCTTCTCCGGGTGGATCTCGACGCTTTGCGCCGCGGCTCGGTGGACGACGGCGACACGTGCGAGATTCCCGGTGTCGGACCAGTCCCGATCGAGACGGCACGATCATTGATGGGGGATGCCATTACCGAGCTGGTCATCACGAACGGGGTCGACGTGACCACCGTGTGCCATCTCGGCCGCTCCATTCCCGCGCCGTTGAAGACGGCCCTGATCGAAAGAGACCGCAGCTGTGTGGTCCCGGGGTGTGATGTGAGCCGTGGACTCGAGATCGACCACTGGCGGATCGCGTTCGCGGACGGAGGACCGGCGACCCTCGAGAATTTGGCCAGACTCTGTAGCCATCATCACTACCTGCGCACCCATCGGGGCTTCCAGCTCCTGGGTGGGCCGGGTCGATGGCGCTGGGAACCGCCGAAGACCCCGAAGTTTCCGAAGGCGCCGCGGAGCGCGAGGAAGCGGAAGCCGGGGAGACCGGCGAATGGCGTCGAGAGACGCCGCCCGCCACCTGAGGGCTGAGCGGTCGGTCACGTCCGGCTGCTCAGTTTGCGCCGATCGCCGATCGCCGATCGCCGATCGCCGATCGACGCCACGAGGCGTTCCGATCATGGGCCCCTCTCCCGGCACGACAATTGACCCGTGACGAGCATCGTTTTCATACGGCATGCGGAGCCGCTCGTCACTGATCGGACGTCAACCGCGCAGTGGGCGCTGAGTGACAAGGGAAGACTCGACGCAGGCGAACTCGGCAGACGGCTCGCCGAGAGACCTACCCCTGACGTCGTCTGGACGAGCCCCGAACGCAAAGCCCGCGAAACCGCTGGGCTTGTCGCTCCGACGCTGGTCCCGAATATCCGAGAGGAGCTCGGCGAGGTCAAGAGGTCGTGGTACTCCGATCCCGACGAGCTGGCGGGTGCCGTTGCGAGCTATCTGACCGGTGGGGAGGTTGAAGGATGGGAGCGTCGTGACGTGACGATCGACCGGATCCGCTCGCTGGAGCCAGACTTCAGGCTCTGGGAACGCTCCGTCGTGGTGAGTCACGGCATCCTGATGACCACCTGGCTCGATCTCCTGATCGGACTCGATGATCCGTTCTCGTTCTGGTCGGATCTTCGGATGCCCGACGCATGGGAGCTCAGCCTCGAAGCGAAGTCGTTCGAGCGAGTCGTATCGGACGGCCGGCCCGACGAATGAACGTCACGCCGTCAGACAGAGCCGCCACCATGACCCGCCAGACAGGGTCACACCGCCTGACAAGATGGCAAGGTCAGACAGGATCACACCGCCTGACAGGTCACACCCACCCTCAGACAGGTCACACCCTCAGACAGAGTCAGCCTCGGTCTGTCTGGCCCCTACGGGCATCTCCCCGCCCCGCCGGCTCTCGACGGTGGCGCCGATGGCACCCGACAGGAGCAGGGCCGCACCGAGGGGAGCGAGCCACAACCCGAACACGAAGGTCAGCACGGTGAACAGCGCCCCCATGCCCAGGATGAACGGCCAGATGCTCGATCCGGGGAACGACTCGATGGTGCCTGCCCCCTCGGCGATGTCCGCCGACGCATCGTCGTCGGGCTGGGGCTTCATCTTGGAAGACCACCACAAGTAGTACGAGCCGGGGAACAGTCCGAGCAGCGCCGAACCGATCAGCATCAGGAACCCGCCGTCCTCGTAGCTGGTGAACCAGTAGATGACCCCGATGACCCCGAAGAACACGCCGATGCCGGCCAGGAAGATCCCGTAGATCTTCACGAGCTGGCCCCCACGGTCTCACTCTCTCGAGACGGGTCGGCCGCCGGCTTGGGCTTGCCCGTGTGGATCGTCCGGTGCTCGGGATGGTTGTAGTCCCAGGTCGGACGCTCCGAACGGATCGGGGGCAGGTGGCTGTAGTTGTGGTGCGGGGGCGGTGAGGAGGTGAACCATTCCAGCGCATGGCCGTCCCACGGGTTGTCGCCGGCCGGGATCGGGTTGCGCCAGGACACCCACAGGTTGATGAGGAAGAACAGGAACGACGCTCCGATGATGAAGGCTCCGACCGTCGAGATGACATTGTCGGTCGTCCAGCCGTTGGAGGGGAGGTAGGCGGCGACCCGTCGCGGCATACCGTCGAGGCCCAAGACGTACTGGGGCATGAACGTCACCCAGAACCCGATGAACAGCCCCCAGAAGTGGAGCTTGCCCAGGTTCTCCCGCAGCATTCGCCCGAACATCTTCGGATACCAGAAGTAGAAGCCGGCGAACCCGGCGAAGACGGCCGTCCCGATGAGCACCTGATGGAAGTGGGCCACCACGAAGTAGGTGTCGTGGGTCATGAAGTCGACGGGGGGCGACGCCAGCAACACACCGGTCACCCCGCCCATGAGGAAGGCGAACAGGAACCCGATGGAGAACAGCATCGGCGTCTGGAAGCTCAGCTGGCCGCCCCACATGGTCCCGATCCAGTTGAAGAATTTGATGCCGGTGGGGATGGCGATCATGTAGGAGAGCAATGAGAAGAACGGCAGGAGCACCACACCGGTGGTGAACATGTGGTGGGCCCACACCCCGGTGGACAGGGCGGCGATGGACATGGTGGCGAAGACCATGCCCTTGTAGCCGAACAACGGCTTGCGGGAGAACACGGGAATGATATCGGTGACCATGCCGAAGTAGGGCAAGGCCAGGATGTACACCTCGGGATGCCCGAAGAACCAGAAGAGGTTCTGCCACAGCACGGGCACACCACCGCCCTGCACGGTGAAGATATGGGTGCCGAAGTGGCGGTCGCAGAAGAGCAGGACCACCGCGCCGAACAGCACGGGGAAGGCGATGAGGATGAGAATGGCGGTGACCAGCATGTTCCACGAGAAGATGGGCACCCGGAACATGGTCAGCCCCGGGGCTCGCAGATAGAAGATGGTGGCGCACAGGTTGACGCCGGTGAAGATGGCCGAGAACCCGGTCAGTGCCAGCGCCATCAACCAGAGGTCGGCGCCGGCGCCGGGGGAGTTGGTGGCGTTGGACAGCGGTGCGTACGCCACCCACCCGAAGCTGGCCGCCCCGCCGGCCACCAGGAACCCGGACAGCATGGTGATCGAACCGCCCAGATACAGCCAGTAGGAGAGGGCGTTGAGGCGGGGGAAGGCCATGTCGGGGGCGCCGACCTGGAGCGGGACGATGTAGTTGGCCAGACCACCGAAGGCGAAGGGCCCGGCGAACAGGTAGAGCATGAGGCTTCCATGCATGGTGAACAGTTCGTTGTAGGTCTGGAAGCTGACGATCGAAGCGGTCGGGGTGGCCAGCTGGGCCCGGATGACCAGCGCCATGATGCCGGCGATGAAGAAGAGCACCAGCGAGGTGATCATGTAGCTCTTGCCGATCACCTTGTGGTCGGTGGAGGTGAGCCAGTTGATCAGCCCGGTCGGTCCCTCGTGGTGGGCGTGACCGCTCTCGTCGTGGTGGGCGCCGGGGGCGTGGCCGTCCGGGCCGCCGGGCTGTTCCGGTTCGATCAGATCAGGGGGTTCAATCGTGGTCGTCATTGATCTGCCTTTGCCGATGCGGGGGTCGAATAGCCACTTCCGTTGGTGATGTGGGTGTCGATGGGCGGCGTGTCGTTGGCCGGGGTACCCGAGCGGGGCAGGATGTGCCCGCCGCTCTTCTCGCTCTTGATCCATCGGGCGAAGGCCGGCGGGCTCACCGCCCTGACCGAGAACAGCATCTCCGAGTGGTAGAGGCCGCAGATCTGGGTGCACTGGCCGTTATAGGTCCCGGCCTTGACCACGTCGAGGTCGAACCGGTTGTTCACTCCGGGGAGGGCGTAGCGGCTGAAGTTGAAGTCCCGCACATAGAAGCCGTGGATCACGTCGTTCGACACCAGGAGGATCTGCACCGTCTGGCCCACGGGGACGACCATCTGCGGGCCGTGGTTGTTGGGTCCGTTCGTGGTCTCGCCGGCCACGCCCACGTCGAGACCCGGATAGTCGAACCGCCAACCCCACTGGAATGCGGTCACGGTGATGTCGACCACCGGTTTTCCCGTTGAGGTGAGGGTGGCGTTGACCGGCTGGATGGCGTCGACGTTGTTCTCGGTGAGGACGGTGAAGGCGAAGAGGAAGCCGACGATGACCACCGGGATCACGGTGTAGAGGATTTCGATCGGGACGTTCTCGTGGAACTGCCGGGGCATCTCGTCCGAGCGCTTCCGGTAGCGGATGATGGTCCACAGGATCAGCAGGCCCACCGCGCCGCCGACGATGATGCCGGTGGTCATCATCCCTGAGTAGAGCTTGAACGTCTCCTGGCCCTGCTTGGTGGCACCCCGGCTGGCGCCGTAGGTCGGATAGGCGTTGCATCCGGCCAGCACCAGAGGAGCCCCGACGGCCAAGCCGACACCCCAACGCCGCCAACGCCGGCCCCTGGTCCCGTGACGACCGGGAGCGGCCTCCGGCCCCGGCTCGCCGACAGCGCCTGGCACGGCTGATTCGCGACCGCGCCGAGGGGGTGGGGAGCCGGTTGTGAATGCGTTCACGGCGATGACACTAGTGGGCACGGGAGCAGAATTAGAAGTTGAGCGACCGCTGGCATTTCTTGTGGCGAACTCCCAGCTCAGAAGGGTGGATTTCAGGGCCGCGGGGTACAGGTCAGGATGCCCCGCCTGCGCTGCCGTTCCCCGACTCCCGTGCCGCCCACGAAAACACCCCGTGGGCCATGGTCGAGGTGGCGGTATCGGCCCGGCGGGTGAACACCGTTCGACGCACCCGCTGGATGCCGGGGTCGTCCGGCGAAGCCAGCCAGGCCAGCTCGGCCAGGTGCCCGGCCAGGCGCAGGGCGGCATCGTCGGGGCCAGGACGGCCCGAGCTGTCGGAGTCCCGAGGACTGCCTCCACTGCCAGGACTGCCAGGACTGCCAGGACTGCCTCCCCCCTCCCCCCCGGGCCCGGCTCCAGGCTCACTTCCGCCCGCCAGAGCCAGGGCCCGGTCGGCGAGCACCTTGGCGCCCCCGGCCAGTTCGGCGAGTTCGGTGGCCAGTTGGCGCTCGGAAGCCGGCTTGAGCGAGGCCGGATTGCCGTCCCACCACCCGCCGTAGAGGCGCCAGACGGTGCGGACGATGAATTCGGGCTCGTCGTAGACCGGTTTGAGGTAGGGCCGCTCCATGAGCCCGGCCGGAGGGACGACCGTGTGGATGACCTCGTCGAGGCGGGCGCCGCCGTTCATGAGGGCGAGGGTCTGCTCCACCAGTGACTCGAGCAATTCCGCGGTGTCGGTGAGCGCCTGACGGACGCGGTCGGCTCCGACCACCGGGTAGCCGTGGCCGGGGAGGAGGACGTCGGGACCGCCACCCGGGGCGTCGTAGAGGGCGAGCATCCGACGGAGGGCGTCGGCCCATTCGGCCGGATAGCGCTGGACCTTCTGGGGATTGCCGGCATTGGGCGACGCCCAGATGAACAGGTCACCGCAACACAGGACCCGCAACTCGGGGAACCACGTCCAGGTGTGATCGTCGGTCTCACCCCTGGCGTGGTGGAGCTCGGCCCGTTGCCCCCCGATCTCGAGGTCGAGCCGGTCACGGTAGGTGCGGTCGGGGTAGCGGTACTCGGTGGGCCACTCCAGCGAGTCGATGTTGAACTGCCGGCGGTTGATGATCCCGTTGTATCCGGCGGTCAGGATGTAGCGGTCGAACCGGGCGGGAAGGGCTTCGTGGGCCACGACCACCGGCTCGGGCCATCCGGCCTCGGCGGATTCGGCCGCCCACACCGGCACCCCGAAGACATGGTCGATGTGCCCGTGGGAGTAGACCGCGGTGTTGAGCCGGCCGGGTGACCACGTTCGAAGGGTGCGGTGGATCTCCGCGGCCATGATGGAACTGCCGGTGTCCACCAGGAACAGGCCGTCGTCGGTGCTCACCGCCGACACATTGGCGAACGACGGGACGAAGGCCACCCCGTCGGCCACTTCGGCCAGTCCGGTCGAAGGCTGGAGAGGGTGGAGCTCGGTGGTGGAGATCTCTCCGTTCCAGAGTCGGTCGGCGGTGGCCAACACATCATGGGCATCGGGCATGTCGAACCCCTTTCGGCCTGGGAAAACCTACTCGTTGCCGCCTCGGCGCTCCGTCCGGGTCCAGCTGGTGGGTGGATCGCTGGGCGACCGGTGCGGCTGGTCGGCAGTCGCGGGGCGGCGGTCCGACGGGTCAGCCGATCAGTTGGTGTGGTCCTCGGGTGGCGTGAGCCGGGAGGAGACCTTTCCGGCCAACCTCCCGATTCCTCTGATGGTTCGTTTGACCTGGGCCTCGGCCTCGGGCCGGTAGTTGGTCACCACCTGCTTCCCGGAGGCGACCGCGGCACCACTGGCCCGTCCGGCCCACCGCGCCGCGGCTCCTGAACTGTCGCCCGTTCCCCCACCCGTCGGCGTAGCGCCGTGTCCGCCACCGGCGCCGTGTCCGCCACCGGCGCCGTGTCCGCCAGCCGGCGCTGCCGGGATTGCCGGGATTGCCGGGTGCCGTGCCGGCGACCCCGCTCGCCACCTTCCCGCTGCTTCCCGCTGGCGGACCGACGGTCTCACCGGCTCCTGATCCGCCTCCCGCCGCCCCCACCACCGTGGCGGTGGCATTGATCACCGACCCTCCGGCCGGCCCGGCTCGCACCGACCGACCGACCTCACCCGTGCGGGTCAAGGTCGCCACCCGGAACAGCCCCACAGCCCCGAACTCGACCACGATGATCCCTTCGATGTCCGGGCGCACGGCCGGGATGAGCGGTGCCAGAGCGATGGCCACGGACATGGCCATGGCCAGGACGAGATGGAGTCGCTGCCCACAGATCCGGAAGAGACCCAGGGGACCCTGGGCGGTGACGGCCAGGACCAGCAGGGCGGCGGCACTGCCCACCAGGAGGCCGCTATTGGCGACGTGGACCGAGAGATCGGCGAAGACGAGGGCCACGACGATTTCAGTGGCCTGCACCCCCCAGAACGGCAACCACCGGCGTCGGTGGCTCCGGCCGCCGGCCGGGGGCAACTGATCCGGGCCGACCCCCTCGCTCATCGGCTCGGCACCGGAACGATCAGGAAGAGGGGCTCGTGGAGCCGTCGCCGTTGGACTCGACGGGAGCCGGTGCCGGAGCTGGGGCGGGAGGGGTGATGGCCGCCGGGGGTGTGGCCTTGGCTACTGATTTGGAGCCGGTGGTGCCGTCCTCCGATCCACCTTCTTCGAGCCCCTTCTTGAATTCCTTCTGGGCCGAACCCAACGACCGGGCCAACTTGGGGATCTGCGTGGAGCCGAAAAGTACAAGTGCAACAACAATCAAGACGATGATGCCTTGTTCGCCGAAGAGGTCGGCTGGCGGGCTGAAATGCATGACGGTGTCTCCCTTGTTGGATACGCACACCAGGTTAGACCTGTCCGGCTCAGGTCGCTGCGCAGCTGTCACACAGCAGTTCGACGCGCCCGTCGGGCCCGGATGACCACCCCCAACGGCCTGGCAACCCACCGTCCGGCCACGAGCCCCACCGGCCGGCGAACACCCCCAGCAGCCAGGGAGGCGTCAACCGGCCAGGAACACCCCCAGGCAGAGGGCGGCCACCGAGGCCAGGGCCCCGACCGCGCCCCAGATGGCCGTCCCCCGCTTCGTGGTGGCCCGCTGATGGAGGAATACGCCGAGCCCGGCCAGCACCACGACCACGATCTTGATGATCAGGACGGTTTTCCAGGCCGTCGAGGCATCCTTGACCGTGAGGGAGCTGATGTTCCAGAACCCGGTGATCACCAACACGGCGTAGGCCGGCCACAGCAGTCGCCCGAGAGCCTGGGCCACCTTCTTCGGGGCGTCCTCTCCCAGCGACCTGATGGTGGGGAGGAGGCCGGCCACGGTGAACTGGCCCCCCACCCAGACCGCGGCCGCCAGCACGTGGAGGATGAGACGGAAGCCACCGAGCCCGTCCGAAAGGGTGGGCCCGTTGCTGGCCACGTGAACGACGGTGCCGGCGTAGTTCATGGTGTCGATTCGTCCTGTCGATTGGTGATCGCCGGTCGGCGATGGGCAGACCGGTCGCTACTTGCCTGTCCAGTTGGGCTTGCGCTTCTCGGCGAAGGCGATCGGGCCTTCCATGGCGTCGGCCGATCCGAAGACCTCGGGCACGGCGGCGTTGTTGATGGCCCAGCCGTCGGCGTCGGGAACCTCACCGGCCTCCTTCATGACCCGCTTGGAGGCGCGCACCGCCAGGGGGGCGTTGTCAGCGATCGTGGTGGCCAGCGCCATCGCCTCTTCCATGAGCTTGTCGGCGGGCACCACCCGGTTGATCAGTCCCAGCTCGAGGGCGCGCCGTGCGTCGATCGGATCGCCGGTGAGGGCCAACTCGAGGGCGATGGCCGGGGGGATCCTCTTGGGCAGGCGGATCAGGCCACCCGCCCCGGCCATCAGGCCCCGCTTGACCTCCGGGATCCCGAACTTGGCGTCCTCCACGGCGACCACCAGGTCGCACGAGAGCATGATCTCGCATCCGCCGGCCAGGGCCGACCCGTTGACCGCGGCGATGAGCGGCTTCGGGAAGTTGCGCTGGGCGATGCCGCCGAACCCGCCCTTCGCTCCCATGATGGCCCCGGCCTCGCCGGCCGTGAACGCCTTGAGGTCCATGCCCGCGCTGAAGGCCTTGTCGCCGGCCCCGGTCACGATGACCACCCAGCAGTCGTCATCAGCCTCGAGGTCGTCGAAGGCGGCTGCGAACGCGGATGACACCGCCCCGTTGATGGCGTTTCGGGCCTCCGGCCGGTTGATGGTGAGGATCTCGATATGGCCCCGCCGCTCGCGCTCTACTTCGGACATGGTGGTCTTGGTCTCCTGTGTGCTCTCAGCCCGTGGCTGTCATCAGGCCCAGCTTTCACCGGTCGGCGGTCCCTCACAGCTGCCGCTGCGGTGACCTCGGCACCGGTGTCAGCCCGTGGGCAGACGGTAGCGCGCCACACCGGGCTCGACGACGATCGGGGAGCCGACGAGGCCGGGGACATCGGTCTGACCCACGGCTCCGGTGACCTCGTCGTCCGCCGGGGCGAGGGCCATATGGCGACCATCGGGGAGGCGGGCGAGAAGCGGCGCTCCGGTGGGTGCTCCCTGGTCATCCCTGATCACGGTGGCGGCGACCACGGTGGCCCGGGTCGGTTCGTCGACCTCGAGCGCCACGTCCACCGCACCGGCGTCGATCTCGGTCTGGGCCGACCTGGTGTCGCCCCGGAGGAATCCGGCCGGCGGGGGTTCGCTCCCGTAGATGCCGATGGAGTGCTTGGTGATGAACCACCCGAGCCCGGTGGCCAGGCCCAGACGGACCCCGGACCCCCCGCCGCCCTTGGCCCGGGCAGGGTCCCGCAGGATGTCGGTCACCGTGCCGATGCCGTGGGTGGTGTAGTTGTTGCCCGGTCCGCCGAAGTAGGGGAGGCCGCCGGTGACCGTGAGCCCCCGCCCGTCGTCGAGGGCGATCCCCAGCGCGTCGGTGGCCAGTTCGACGGCCGACGGGAAGCACGAATAGATGTCGAGCACTTCGATGTCGTCGATTCCGAGAGCGAGCCCCGGGCCGGCTGCCGACGAGGCGGCTGCCAGGGCGGCGCGCCCGGCGGCGGCGATGCCGGGCGAGCGACCGGGATCGGGTCGGGCCGTCGGGAACCGGACGTCGGTGGCGTCGGCCCCGGACCAGATGAAGACGGCTCGATCGGCGACCCCGGCCCGCCGGGCCGCGGCCAGCGAGCACACCAGCAGGGCCGCGCCCTGGTCGGACCCCAGGTAGGCGCACATCCGCTTGGTATAGGGATCGCACACCAGGCGGTTGTCGGTGGTCGGGAGGGCGATATCGGTGGCGCTGCGGGTCTGGCGGAACCAGGCGTAGGGATTGGCCGCGGCCACCTCGGTGAAGGGGGCCAGCAGTTCGCCCATGGCCCGCCGGTGTCCGGGGCCGTCGTGGCCGGCCCGGGCCGCCACCACGCTCTCGAAGAGGGGGTAGACGTGCACGGGCACCAACAGGCCGATGGCGACTTCGGCCGGGCCGACCCCGGGGAGGTCGTCGCCCACCACCGGATCGGCAGGCAGGTCGGTGCGTCCGTCGTCCCGGGGCAGGCCGGCGGCGCGCCGGGCCCGGGACGACCGGATGGCCTCGGCCCCCGCGATCAGCGTGACCGAGAGCGCCCCCGAGGCGATGTCGCCGGCGGCCCGGTTGACCAGCCATTGGGGGCTGTTGCCACCGATGGTCGTCGCCTCGCATACGGCGGGTCGGGCCCCGATCCGTTGGGCCAGCTCGGTGGCCGGGGCCGGTCCGGACCGGGACATGATGTCGACCACGGACACGCGGTCGATGCGATGGCGGAGCTCGGGGGCGGCCGCCAGTGCCTCTTCGGTGGCCCGGGCCATCAGATCGACGGGGGTCACGGCCTCGGTGCGCTCGATGGACTGGCCGGAGGCCACGACCACGGGAATGCGTTCGGGATCGTGGGCGGTGGTGTTCATCGGATGGGGTCGGGTTCACCGGCCGGACGTCGGCGCCTGATCGGCCCGAGGTCGACTCGCCCGGCTCGAGGCGCAAGCTACCATCGCCATCCGACAGACACGTCGGCATCGGGTTGGCCGCATCACCGCTATTCGCACCGGGAAAGGTGGGGACGTTGTCCTCGATCGGTCAGTCATCGAGTGGTCAGGCACCGGAGGGCGGTGGGCCGGGGGGCCCACCGACGGCGGAGGACTTCTTCTTCGGGGTGGCGACCGCCGGGTTCCAGATCGAAGGCGGCTACAACGGGCCGGGTCAGGTGGCCAACAACTGGCTGGCCTGGGAGGAGGTGGGCCGGGTCGAGCCGTCCGCCGGCGCCGTCGGCTTCTGGGACCGACCCGAGGAGGCCCTCGACCGGGCTGCCGACCTGGGCTGCAACAGCTTCCGGTTGGGTGTCGAGTGGGCCCGGGTGATGCCCGAACCCGGCACGGTGGACCGGATCGCCCTCGCTCGCTACGCCGCCATCGTGCAGGGCTGCCTCGACCGCGGCCTCGAGCCGCTCGTGACCCTGCACCACTTCACCCATCCGGAGTGGCTGGGCGACGACTTCTGGCTCCGGCCCGACGCGTGCCGGCGCTACCGGGACTGGGTGGAGCTGGCGGTCGGGGAGCTGGCCCCCATGGTGCGCCACTGGGTCACCGTCAACGAGATCAACGTGCTGGCCGTCGGCACCTGGGCCCTCGGGATGTTCCCGCCGGGCCGGGTGCTGGCGCTCGGGGACGTGGCCATCGCCGTCGACAACCTGCTCGCCGCGCACGTGGCCGGCTACGAGGTCATCCACGGGCTCCGGCCCGATGCCGTGGTCACGACCAACAACTCGTGCATGAGCATCTACGAGTACGACCGGCTGCTCATCGACGTGCTGTTGGCCCGCAGCCTGGGTGTCGGACGGGACGAGGTGGGCGAGTGGCTGGCCGAGCGCCGCCGCCAGCACGACCGGCTCCTGGCCCCGGCGGGCGTCGTCGAGCGCCTGCTCCGTGGGTTCACCGCGGCCAGGTCGCCCTACGGGTCGGGCCGGTGGGGCGACAGCCCCTGGGCCGGATTCCTCCACACCGGTCCCCCCGGAGCCGGCTCCCCCGGGACCGGTTCCCCGCCCACCGGGCGGCTGGTGCACGGCCTGCCCCACCGGGCGGTGAAGGCCGTCTACGACAGCCCGCACGAGCGCACCCTGGATGTCATCGGCCTCGACTACTACGAACCGGTGGCCTCCCGTCACTTCCGGGTGCCGGGCCATCGGACGTCGGGGGGCCGCAACCGGTTCCCGACCCGGGAGTTGTGGGACGACGCTCCCGACCCGGCCGGGCTGACCCGCTGGCTGAAGGTCCAGGCCGCCCTGGCTCCGGGGCTCCCGCTGTGGGTGGTGGAGAACGGACTGTGCAACCGGGTGCGCCAGGGCCGGTCCTACCCTCGCGGGGACGGATGGGACCGCCCCCGGTATCTACGTGAGAACATCGCCGCCGTGATGGCCGCGGTGGACGACGGGGTCCCGGTCCAGGGCTACTGGCACTGGTCGCTGGTCGACAACTACGAGTGGGGGTCGTACGAGCCCCGCTTCGGGCTCTACGGTGTCGACCGCCACCATGGCGAACACGGGATGCGCTGGCTGGACACCGATGCGCTGGGCGACGATGCCGCCGGTGCCTACCGCCGGATCATCGCCGGGCTGCAGGCGGGGGACCGGTCGGTGTTGGCTGAGGCCTGATCGTCACCCCGTCACCCGTCACCCTCGGCGCTCACCCCTCACCCCGTCACCCGTCACCCGTCACCCGTCACCCCTCGGCGCTGTGGCCGAGGCCGGCCAGGATCTGCTCGGCCTGGTTGACGATCTGGGCGACGAGGCTGGCTGCCGGCATGAGGGTCTGGATGGCCCCCACCCCCTGCCCGGTGGGGTAGCACTCGCGGTCGGGGTCGATATCGGGGGTGTCCTCGTCCCCGCCGAGGTGGAACGCCCCGTCCCCCATGGACTTGCCGAGCTGGGCGGGAAACGGATTGAGCTCGGCGGGGTGCTCGTCGTAGAAGGTGGTGTACCGGTTCTTGACGACCCGCATGGTCTTGCCGGAGAAGGCCCGGCTGATGGTGGTGCCGTCCTCTTTGGTCCGGACCAGGGCGTCCTTGTAGCCGGTCACCGCCCGGGCTTCGGGGGTGGCGATGAAGCGCGTGCCGATCCACACCCCGTCGGCTCCGAGGGCGAGGGCCGCGGCCAGGCCCCGTCCGTCGAAGATGCCCCCGGCCGCCACCACCGGGATGGCGGCGCCGACCGCGTCGACGATCTGGGGGACCAGCGGCATGGTGGCCACCAGGCCGGTGTGGCCCCCGGCCTCGGTTCCCTGGGCCACCACCACGTCGCATCCGGCGTCGAGGGCGCGCCGGGCGTGGTCCACTTTCCCGCACATGTTGACGACCAGGACGTCGTGGCGGTGGCAGAGGTCGACCACGTCCGCGGGCACACCGAGGCCGGCGACGAAGACCGAGGCACCTCCCTCGATGATCTGTTCGACCTGGCCGACCAGGTCCCCGGGCATGGCGGTGAGCAGGTCGACACCGAAGGGTTTGTCGGTGGCCTGGCGGACCTGGGCGATCTCGGCCACCATCCGATCGTTGGACATGGTCGAGGCACCCAGACAGCCGAATCCTCCGGCCTCGGACACCGCGGTCACCAGGGTCGCGTAGGACACGCCGCCCATGCCGGCCAACATGACCGGGTGGTCGATACCGAGCGCGTCGGTCAGCCTGGTCTTCATCTCGGTCTCCTCGGTCGGTGCACTGTGGGTGCACCCTAGCGAGTGGGCCCGACCCCTCCCGGCGCTCAGACCACGTACGGGCAGTGGCGGCACCCGGATCCGCAGCACTGCTGCCGTTCGGCCAGGTGGGCCGCGGTCAGCACGAACAGCCCGGTGTCGGGATCGAGGTAGCCCGGCTCGCCCCGGCTCATGGCCCGCCGGTGGGCGTCGAGGATCTCGGTCCGCCGCGGGTGGTCGGGCGCCAGCCGGGACGGGTGGGGTCGGTCCAGCGGCCTGGCGGCCAGGCGGTCCTCCTCGGCCCCGTCCCTCGCCGCCATCAACCGGTCGGCGTGGTCGGGGACAATCCCGGGGCGGAGGCGTCCGCCGGCGGGCTCCCGGCCACCACCGGATCCGGCGGGCCCCCGTCTCGTGGCGCGGCGGGAGCCGACGCCGAAGCCGTGGGCGTCGCTGCGGCCGCGGCCGTCGCCGTCGCTGCGGCAGTCGCTGCGGCCGTTGCCGTGGCCGGGCCTTCGGCGTCCGGCGAGATGCTGGGTACGAAGTCACGCTGGCGGATGAGCACCAGGGCCCCCACCCCACCGATCAGGGAGACGACGGCGGCGATGCTCATCAGATGGTTGAAGGTGGAGGTGAATCCGACCTTGTAGGCACTGAGCAACGCATGGCGCACGGCCAGGTCCGGGATGGACGAGGCCACCTGGCGGACGCCGCCTTCGGCCAGGGCTCCGGACATGGACGGGCCGGCGTGGGCCAGTACCACCCGACCGGCCGGCGTGGCGGCCAGGGCGGTGGCGGTGGCGGGGCGGATCTGACTCAAGAACACGGCCCCGAGGCCGGCGATGCCGGTGGCGATGCCCACCTGGCGGAAGGTGCTGGATGCCCCTGACGCCATCCCGCTGTGCTCGGGCGGGACCACCGAGACGGTGGCCGAGGCCACCACCGGGTTGGTGATCCCGATACCGATGCCGGCCACGATGAACCCGGGCAGGAGCACCGTCCAGGATGAATCGGGCTCCACGTGGGTGGTGATCTTGCAGGCGAGCGAGATGAGGATGAGGCCCAGCCCGAGGAGGTAGCGGGAGCTGATCCTGACGGTGAGCTTGCCGGCGATGGGGGCGATGGCGAAGGCGAGCACGGTGATGGGCAGGAAGCGGATGCCGGCGGCGAACGGCCCGTAGCCGAGCACGTCCTGCATGTAGAGGGTGAGGTAGAGGAACATGGCGTAGATCGATGCCGACAGGGTGAAGGCGGTGATCGACACCCCGACCATGGCCGGCCGTTTGAACAGCGCGAGATCGAGCATGGGGTCGTTCCCCCGCCATTCGGCGATGAGGAAGATGGCCATGAGGACGCCCGAACCCACCAACAGGCCCACGATGATCGAACTGCTCCACCCTTTGGAGTTGGCTTCGACCAAGGCGTAGACCAGCATGAACAGCGAGGCCGAAAAGGTGATGAACCCGATCCAGTCGATGTGCCTGGCGTTGGGTATCTCGGCGTCGCGCACCTTCACCAGGGTGACGATGATGGCCAGCGCTCCGATGGGGATGTTGATGAAGAAGATCCACCGCCAGCCGGCGCCACTGGTGAGGGCGCCCCCGACCAGTGGTCCGATGGCCACGGCACCTCCGATGACCGCCCCGTAGACGCCGAAGGCGGTGCCACGCTCCTTGCCCGAGAAGGCCTGGGCGATGAGGGCCAGCGAGGTGGCGAACATGATGGCGCCACCGACGCCCTGGACCGCCCGGGCCACGTTCAGCATGAGCGGGGTGGTCGAGAGTCCACACGCCAGCGACGATGCCGAGAACACGGCCAGGCCGATGGCGAACAGCCGGCGCCGCCCGAAGATGTCCCCGATGACCCCGGCGGTGAGGAGGAAGGCGGCCAGGGTCAGGGAGTAGGCGTCGACCACCCACTGGAGGTCGGAGAAGGAGGAGCCGAGCGAACGCTGGATGTCGGGGAGCGCGACATTGACCACCGAGATGTCCAAGAGGAGCATGAAGGTGCCCGAGCACACCGCCATGAGCGTCCACCACCTGCGGTCCATGCGCACCCCCCTCCCAGCTATCGATGGCCGGACGTGCCTCCGGTCGACCCGGTCGAGCGGCGATGGCGCCAGTCTCGAGCGTGCCGTGCACGAGTGTTGCCCACCGGCGGGCCAATTGCCATCATCGCCGGTCGGTTGCTTGTCCCGGCTGCCCGGCGAAGCTGCCCGCCCGCCGGGCGGGTGCTCACCGGAAGCCCGCCCCGGGTCAGGTGATGTCGCGCCGGGTCAGGTGATATCGCGGGTCAGGTGATGTCGCGCCGGGTCAGGATGAGGGAGCCGATGGCCGCGAAGACCAACCCGTAGGCCAGCATCAGCAACGTGCCCTGCCACCAGTTGAAGAGACCGAAGTCGCTGCCCCGGCCCCGGGTCAGGTTGGATGCGGCGGCGGCGGCACCGGTGGGTACCCACTTTTCGGCCCCGTGGACCAGACTGACGAGGATCCCCTCGAGGATGATGAACCAGCCCAGGCACACCACGATGGCCGCCACCTGGTTGGTCAGCACTGACCCGACTCCGACACCGAGGATGGCGAAGAGGGCGAAGACCAGGATCATCCCGGGTGCCACCGCCGGAATCTGGCGGATGAGACTCGAGAACGATCCACCCTGGGCCGAGAGGGTTATGCCTCCGCCGATGAGGGTGACCACCAACATGATGACGGCCAGCACCGCGCCGAGGATGGCGGCGGTGAGCAGCTTGGCCCCCACGAACTGCGGACGATGGGGAGTGACGAGGAACGAGGTGGTCACCGTCTTGTGCCGGAACTCGACCGTCACCATGAGGGTGCCCAGCAACAGGGCGAAGAGGTAGCCCTGGAAACCCGATCCGAGGAGGTTCCGTAGCTGTTGGGTGGTGTGCGGGTAGTTGGGGAACCCGAACGAACCGTTCCCGTTCCCGTTGCCCCCACCTCCTCCGTTATGACTGACGAAGTACACCAGGATGAGCAGACCGTTGATCACGAGGGCGATGCCGGCCAGGACCCAGGGGATGGCCGTCGTCCGGATCTTGATCCATTCGGAGCGGATTCCGGCGATCATGTCGCACCTCCCGGCATCGGCGCCGGACCGGCGGTCGATTCGGCGCCGAAGGGAGCAGCCTGGCCACCGCCGCTCCCGGCCTTGCCGGGATCGTCGGCGTCGAATCCATGGGTCAGGCTGAGGAAGACCTCCTCGAGACTGCCCCGTTCGTACACGAGTTCGTAGAGGACGATCTGGTGTTGGGCAGCCAGGGGGCCGAACCATTCGGGGGTGGCCCGGTCGATGACCAGGGTGTCGGGAGAGGTCTGGCGATAGGCGACAGGGACGGCCTGGAGGACGGCGATGAGACGGGGCAGTTCGGGCGTGCGGATGCGCAGCCCGGTGGTGGTCCCGGCCTGCGCGGCCAGGTCGGCCAATGTGGTCTGGAGCACGAGCTTCCCGTGGGAGATGATGACCACGTCGTCGACGGTCTCCTCCATCTCGGAGAGGAGGTGCGACGAGACGAGCACCGCGTGTCCGAGCGACGCCTGATGGCGGATGAACGTGCGCAACCACTGGATGCCCTGAGGGTCGAGTCCGTTCGAGGGCTCGTCGAGGATGAGGATCTCGGGGTCCCCGAGCAGAGCCGTGGCCAGCTGCAGCCGCTGTCTCATACCCAGCGAGAACTTGCCCACCCTGCGTCGGGCGACGTCGGTGAGTCCGACGAGCGCCAGCGCCTCTCCCACTCTCGAGGTCGGGATACCTGCGCCGACGGCCACCATCTTCAGGTGATCCTCGGCCCGCCGGCTGGGATGGAAACTGGTGGCCTCGAGGACGGCACCGACATGGTGGATGGGCTTGTCGAGTTCGACGTAGCGGCGTCCGCCGAAGGTGGCGGTCCCGCCGGAGATCGAGACCAGGCCGAGCAGCATGCGCAGCGTGGTCGTCTTGCCCGATCCGTTGGGACCGAGGAAGCCGGTGACTCGGCCCGGAGCCACCTCGAAACTGAGATCATCAACGGCGCGCACCGGTCCGAACTGCTTGGACAGCGCCCGTACTTCGATGGCCGATGGCATGCCAGACGGTACCCCGTGCGGTCAGTCGATTTGGGTCATTGGGTCCGGCCCGGACAGCGGCTGAAGGTAGCGGGGACCAGGGCTCGAACGGTGTGGCGGCCGGTTCTGGTCCTCGCCGCGGCCGGTTCTGGCGCAAACGCCTTCCCGTTCTGAAGCGGCGACGGTCAGTTCTGACGGGCGAACAGCGAGTTCTGACGGGCGAACGGTGAGCTCTGACGCGGCGACGGTGAGTTCTGAAGCGGCGGCGGTCAGTCCCGACAGTGCGGCCGTCAGTTCTGGCTCAGGACCGCGGCGTAGATGTCGGACGGGAGGAGCAGTCCGACGGCCACGACCAGCTCGTCGTGGACCCGGGACATGTTGCTCCAGCCGTTGACCCACCCCACGAGGGCCGAATACCAGACGTGACCGAGCACCCGGGCCCGGTCGCTCAGATCCGGCGGGTGGGGCTCGCCGATGGCCCGGGTGATGATGCCTTCCATGAGCACCGACACCTGTTGCTGGCACTCGATGGCGGCGGGGTCCGGGGAGGCCAGGGCGGTGAACACCGCCCCGACCAGCTGGGGCTGGCGGCCCATGGCTCTGAGGGCCCGGTCGAGAACGTCGATGACCCGAACCGCGGCGGAGTCGCCCTGGGCCGGAAGCTGCGCCAGCCGGCTGTCAAGCTGTTCGACCCAGTGGACGAGCGCGGCGGCCAGCAGGTGGTCCTTGCTGGTGAAGTACCGGTAGACGGTACCCATGGCCACGTCGGCCCTCGATGCGACATCGCGCATCTGGACCGCTTCGTACCCCCCGTCGAGCCCGAGCGCCATGGCAGCGTCGACCACACGCTGGCGACGGGCTTGCTGGGCTCGCGTCAAGGTGCGGGGCACCGGACGGTTCGCCATGACTATTCACCCTACTATCCAGGGGTTTCGCTCTCCGCTAATGGGACATGGGCCGGCTGTGACTGGTCCCGGCCGGGGGTTTTCCTGGCCGCGGATCCTCCGAGCTGGTGCCCGGACTGCGCCCGAGCCCAGCCTCAGCCCGGCTGTACCCCCGGCCCAGCCGTCGCCCAGCTGCAGGTCCCGGCCCAGCACGGTCCAGGCGCCCGCCGTCCCGCCGCCCGCATTGGCTGCCGGCCGGCCCGGGCGCCCGCCCGGACCGCCGTCCCGCCGCCCGCATTGGCTGGCGATGGATCTGACGCCCCGTCACGTTCTGATGACGCTCGGTACCATGGTCCGCCATGCACCTTGCCGAAGACCCGAAGGCCGACGATCGGGTGGCCGGGGATTCCGAGGTCGACGATGTGGGAGCCGATGGTCTCGAGGGTGACGATCCCGAGCTGATCGCCACGACCGACGGCCGGATCCCTGGTCATCGTGGTCGGGCCACCCGACAGCGCCTCTTGGAGTGCACCGCTGAGCTGTTGGTGGCCACGCCCTGGCGCTCGATCAAGGTGATCGACATCGCCCGCAGGGCTGGGACGTCGCCGGCCACCTTCTACCAGTACTTCGAGAATGTGGAGGCCGCCATCACTGTGTTGGCCGAAGAGCTGGTCGAAGGGGTCGGCGTCCTGGCCGGACTGGTCGACGGCGACTGGTCGGAGGAGGCCGGTTGGGACACCGCCGTGGCCGTGGTCGAGGGATTCATGGAGTACTGGGAGCGCAACCGTGCCGTCTTCCGGGTGGTGGAGTTGACCACGGTCGAGGGCGACCTTCGCTTCCAGGGCCTGCGGGTCCGGGCCCTCAACGCCGTGACGGTGACACTGGCCCGGGTGATCGCCACCAGCGCCGGCAGCTCCGGGTCCCCGGCCGGCTCCGACCCGATGGCCGCGGCCGGAACCCTCATCGCCATGCTGGCCCAGGTGGCGGGCCACCGCTACGGATTCGAGTTCTGGGGCATCCGCACCGCTTCGCTGGTCGACAGTCAGGCCCGGCTCCTGCACTGGGCCGTCACCGGCCGCGCCGCTCCGCTGGGGGCCGGGGTGGCCGGCTCCGAGGTCCTCCTGCCCCGGACGGGACCGGTGGTGGGCGGCGGGGCGGCAACAGCCCGGACCGCCGAGGTCAAGGCGGCATCGGCCAAGGCGGCCAAGGCCAAGACGCAGGGCACGGCCAAGGCGGCGGGGACGTCGAAGACCACGGGCCCTTCGAAGTCGCCGAAGTCATCGGCCGGGCGGTAGAAAGCCGCGCAGCCGGCCCGCGCCAGGCGCCGGGTCGGCGCTCAGCCCGCCCGGACCCTCAGCGCAACGCCACCGGATTGACCGGTGAACCCAGGGCGTTGGTGAAGGGGAGCGGCGTGGCGTCCAACAAGAACCCGTACCGGCCGTCGGCGGCACACGCGTCGGCCAGCTCGTCGAGGAACCAGTTCTGCCCCTGGGTCATCCCCATCTCCACCAGATGGAGGAGGTGCACCGGGAGGTAGAGCTCTTCCATCTCGCAGGGGTACACCTCGAGCACCAGGGTGTCCGTCGCCACCGCGGCCACGTCGTGGGCGTGGAACCACTCAGCGGTGGCCATGGTCAGGCCGGGCGTCGGCCAGGTGTACGCGATGAGGTTCCGCACCGGGTCGGCCCCGTTGAGGCCCGGTCTCCCGGGCAGGGCGAGATGGGCGGCCTGGCCGGTGCGGACCAGGACCACGTCACCGGGCTCGACGGTCAGGTCAGCCATCTTGCAGGCCACATCGAGGTCCCCGGGAGTGATCGGGTAGCCGGGTTCGAGGATCTCCAGGCCTTTGGACCGGGGCACATCGAGGAGCACCCCCCGCGACACCAGGGATCGGATCAGGTGGATGCCCAGCTTGGCCGCCCCGGCCTCGCTGATCTCCGAGGCCGGGAAGCCGTTGTAGAGCCTGCCGCCCTCCGGGCCGGCGCCGTAGGACACGTGGGCCAGGCCGTCCCAGTGGGTGGCGCACTGCATGGCCAGGGTCACCGTGTCCTCGGACGAGGCGATCCACTCAGGATCGGGGCTCAGGGGCTCGTTGACCGAAACCATGGTCCGGGTCGGGTTCACCCGGCCGGGAACAAACCCCATCTGGATGCCCTCAGCTGCGGAAAGAGGGAGGCCGAGGGCAAATGCGACCCCGTCCCGAACGGCCTTCACCCCTCGCAGCCGGGCGGCCTCGTCAATCAGGTTGAGCGTTCCCACCTGGTCATTTGGCCCCCAGCGGCCCCAATTGGACACCCGGGAGGCCAGTTCGGCGAAGGAAGTGGGGATCGAAGCCGGGACGGGGACGGGCACGGACCTTTGTACCCCAAGTTCGCGGCAGATTTCAGCCCGTTTGAGTTTTTCGCGCTTTGAGCCGATACCTCTGAAGTGCGACTTCCTCAGAAGTGGAGAAGGTCCGGAAGCCAATGCAAGACTGACCGGCGAAAGGGGCGTTTTACCGTGTACGAGAACCGAGTTGAGGCCGGTCCGCGGCACGGCACGAGTCAGGCCACTTCAGGGGCGGCACAAGGCAGTGCCAATGCTTCGGTCATGAGGCGCCCGTCCATGAGGCGCCCATCGTGGCGACTTCGCGCCTGCGCACTGGCCGCGGTCACCGTGTTGCTCGGGACGGTGGGATACGGCCTGTCCACCCAACACGCGGTGGCATCCAATACATCGCCCCCCTCGACGGCCCCGTCGGTCGGCGCCGTGCAGTCTCTCTACTCACAGGACCTGGTCGCCCGAATCAATGCCGAACGTGCGGCCCGGAGCTCGTCGGCGGTGCCGATCCCCCAACTCCAGGTCAACTCGCAGCTGCAGGCGGATGCCCAGGCCTGGTCGCAGGACATCGCCGCCAACGGGTCGGTCAGCGACCCCTCCCTCCCTCCCTGTAGCCAACAGGCCAACCAGGTGTGCGTGATGGCGGCCAACTCGGGCGACACCGGCTACGGGTTCTGGCCGGGCGACGGTTCCGACGGGATGGACAACGATTTCATGCAGTCCTCAGCGCACAGGCAGAACCAGCTGGGTGCCGCGTACAACCTGGTGGGCGTCGGCGTCACCTGTCACGCCAATCAGGCGTGGACGGTCGAGCTGTTCGGCTACACCTACGGCGATCTCCTGTCGGCCTTCGCCCGGGAGAACAGCCAGGACACCTTCGACGGCGACCCGGTTCCGACGGCGCCGGTCGTGGCCGGCACGGCTTCCGGCGATCCCGTCTACTGCCCGGGCCAGACCTACGGCCCCGACGGAGCGGTCACGTCCACCGGAGGCCAGTACCCCTATCCCTACTCCGTGCCTTCGGTTCCGGGCGAGCCCAACACGGGCACGGCCCCGGTGGTGTCCGTGGCCGCAACCCCCAACGGGGGCGGCTACTGGGTGGCCCGGTCGGACGGATCCATCTCGGCTCTGGGCGACGCGGTCAACTACGGGTCGATGGCCGGTGTGTCACTGACCGCACCGGTCTCCCATCTGGTGCCCACTCCGAACGGGAGGGGCTACTGGATGGTGGCCGGCGACGGCGGCATCTTCGCCTTCGGCGACGCCGGGTTCTACGGCTCCATGGGTGGCCAGCCGTTGAACGCGCCCGTGGTCGATCTGACTCCGACCGCGGACGGGAAGGGCTACTGGCTGGTCGGGAGCGACGGCGGCGTCTTCGCCTTCGGCGATGCGCGGTTCTACGGCTCGATGGGCGGCCAGCACCTCAACCAGCCCGTCGTGGGTATCGCCGCGGACGCCAAGACCGGCGGGTACTGGATGGTGGCGACCGACGGCGGCATCTTCGCCTTCAAGGCCCCGTTCTACGGGTCCACGGGGGGCCTCGTACTCAACCAACCGGTCAACGGCATGGCCCCCACTCCGAACAGCAAGGGTTACTGGCTGGTCGCGTCGGACGGCGGCATCTTCGCCTTCAACGCTCCGTTCCGGGGCAGCGCCGGTGGCCTGTCGCTCAATGCCCCGATGGTCGGGATGGCCGTCGACCGGAAGACCAGTGGTTATTGGCTGGTCGGGAGCGACGGCGGCATCTTCTCCTACGACGCTCCCTACTTCGGGCGCGGCTGATGCCCACGGGCGAGGCCCGGCCAACGTGGACGGGTCACTGACCCCGACGGGCGGTCAGCCGAAGGCCGCGGGCGGTCAGCCGACGACCCCGACGGGCGGTCAGCCGAAGGCCCGGCGGGCGGTCAGCCGAACTGAGCCCGAGCCGGCCGACTGAGCCCGCAGCCGGCCGACAGACCGAGCCCGACCTCAGCTGGACCAGATGATCGACTGCATCTCCGAGTAGGCCTCGAGGCTGTAGTCGCCGCCGTCCCGGCCGATCCCGCTCATCTTGAATCCACCGAACGGGGCGTCCATGTTCCGCTGGGCCGTGTTGATGCCGACATGGCCGGCCCGGAGCAGCTTGGCCACCCGGAAGGCCCGGGGCGTGTCACCCGAGAAGACATAGTCGTAGAGCCCGAACTCCGAGTCGTTGGCGATGGCGATGCCCTCGTCTTCGTCGTCGAAGGGGATGGCCACGACCACCGGGCCGAAGATCTCCTCCCGGGCCACCACCATCTCGTTCGACCCGGTGATGAGCGTGGGCTCCACGTAGTAGCCGGTCGGCAGGTCCGCGGGCCGATTGCCGCCGACCACGACCTCGCCTTCCTGGCGGCCCGAATCGATATGGGCGAGCACCCGTTGCTGCTGGGCGCCCGAGATCAGCGGTCCGACCACGGTTTCCTTCTGGGTGGGGTCGCCGACCTTGAGGAACCCGGCGAACTGCGACAAGCCCTCGACGACCTGGTCGAAAATGCTGCGGTGGACGACGGCCCTGGTCGGCGCCGTGCAGATCTGACCGGAGTGGAAGGCCCAGGTGGAACCGATGGCGGTGACCACGGCCTTGATGTCGGCGTCGTCGAAGACGACAGCTGCGCCCTTTCCGCCCAACTCCATCAGCAGCCGCTTCATGGAGGGAGCACCGGCGGCGGCGATCCGTTGGCCGACGGCGGTGGAACCGGTGAACGAGACCATGTCCACGTCGGGAGACGTGGTCAGCACCGAGGCCGGTTCCGGTCCCTCGGAGTTGATCAGGTTGACCACTCCGGGAGGGAATCCGACCTCCTCGAGAATCCGGGCCAGCTCGATGACGGCCAGAGGATCCTGGGGGGCCGGCTTCATGATCACGGTGTTGCCCATGGCCAGGGCGGGCGCCACCTTGCCGGCCATGTTGGTCAGCGGGAAGTTGTAACTGGCGATGGCCGCCACCACGCCGACGGGCTGGCGGTAGGCGAGGGCGCTGATCAACCCGCCGGGCGCCAGTGGAGTGGCCGCCGACACGATCGGCGGCAGCATTGACTCCTGCACGGGGCGGATGTCGCGGGAGTACCGGTCGAACCGATCGGCACACACCGGTACCTGCATGCGGGAACCGACCGATGCCGTGGCCCCCGTCTCGGCGATGACCAGGGGAACGAGGTCGTCGTTCCGGGCCCGGATGGCCTGGCTGGCCGCTTTCAGCAGGGCGAGCCGCTCTTCTGCCGGAGTGGCCGCCCATGCCGGGAAGGCCTCTCGGGCCGCCGCCGCGGCTGCTTCGGCGTCGGCCGCCGAGGCGTTGGGGGCCAGGCCGACCACTTCTTCGGTGGCCGGATTGATGATCTTGTAGGTCCCGTTGCCCGCCTCGACCCACTTGCCCCCGATCAGCAGCTGTGTCTCGTCTCTGGTGGCCTGACTACCCATGGCGGGTCCCCTTTCACGGTGATGGTTCACTCCGGGCGTGCACGCCGGCCGCACCGGTGCCGACGTCGGTCGGCCACTGAACGCGGATTTCTGACGTCGCGTCAGCAGTGTAGGTCGTGATGGCCGGCGTCGACAGATCGAGAGAGGGGTCGCCGGTGCCGTTTCGGGCTGCCACCAGGGCACCGGCGCGGCACAGGGCGAGCAGCACATGGCCGGAGCGGAGTGCCCGAGGCGGCCGGAGCGACAGCGGCCCGGTGCTCCGACGGAGTCGGAGCCTCAGCGCCCGAAGCCCCGACGGAGTCGGAGCCCGAGCGCCGCGAGCGCCCGAAGCCCCGACGGAGTCGGAACCTCAGCCCCCGGTGGCGGACGGGTCCACGGTCACGGTGTCCCGTCCCGATCGGAGCAGCGTCCCCGGGAGGTTGCCCGTCGGCTTCCCGTCGGCGATCGTCTCGACGCCGTTGACCAGCACCCTGACCACTCCGATGGCGTCGGCGATCAGGCGTGGGCTGCCTCCGGGCAGGTCGTGCACGAGTGTGGCCGGCTCGGAACCGACCGTCTCGGGGTCGAAGACGAACAGGTCGGCGCACAGCCCTTCGGCCACATGCCCACGGTCGTGGAGCCCGAAGAGCTCGGCCGGCGCTTCCGTCATCAGTTGGACGGCCCGTTCCAAGGGGACCAGCTTGCGCTTGCGCAGGCAGTCGCCGAGGAACGAGGTCGGGTAGTTGGATCCGCACATCCTGTCGAGGTGGGCACCGGCATCCGAGCCGCCGACCATGGCGCCGGGGTCGTTCCAGACATCGACACGGGCCTGCCACGAGGCATCGTCGCCGTCGGAGGCCTTCGGCCACAGCACGGTGCGCAAGTCGTCGGCGATGACCAGATCCAGGAGCGCATCGAAAGGTGGCTTCCCCTGGTCGGCGGCGATGGAACCGACATCGCGCCAGCTCAGGCCCTCGTTTTCCGGGGCGTAGGTGTCCCCGATGATGTAGTTGGACCAGTTGGCCAGACGGCGGAAGACCCCGGCCTTCTCCGAGTGGGCCAGCTCATCGAGCTCGGCCCGGACCGCGGGGTCGCGCAGCTTCTCGATCCGTTCCTCCAAGGGCAGGCCCATCACGTCACCCCATCCCGGGATGAGGAAGAGGGCGCAGTGGGTCCGGAAGCTCATGTTCATGGGGACCAGCGTGGGCATGGTGAGGGCGACGATGCGCCCGCCCGCCTTGTGGGCGGCCACCGAGGCCTCCAGCTGACGCGCCGTCTTGTCGGGCGTGCGCGAGTCGATGGTGAGCAGGTTCCAGTTGAGCGGCCGATGGGCCGTGGTGGTCATGGCCACCATCAGGTCGATCTCTTCGTCGCTGAACGTGTCCAGGCAGCCGTTGGTGATGTATTCGAGCGTGGTGCCCGGGTGGTCGCGTACCACCTCGCAGAAGGCCAGCATCTCCCGACGGTCGGCGTTCCGGGACGAGATGGGGTTGCCGTCCCCGTCCGAGTGGGTCCGCGACTGGGAGGAAGAGAACCCCAGCCCCCCGGCCTCGATCGATTCGGCCAGGAGCCGGCTCATCTCGGAGATCTCCTCGTCGGAAGCGACCTCGGCGCCTCGATCGTCGCCCATCACCCACCGTCGGAGCGCACAGTGGCCGACCAGAAAGCCGGCGTTCACTCCGAGGTTCCCCTCGAGCTTTTCGAGATAGTCGCCGAAACTGGTCCAGTCCCAGGGAAGTCCGTTCTCCAGGGCCACCAGCGGCATGCCTTCGACCTTGGCCATCATCCGCCGGATGTAGTCGTGGTCCGCCCCTTTGATCGGGGCCAAGGTGAATCCACAGTTGCCTCCGATCACCGTGGTCACGCCGTGGAGGTTCGAGGGGGAGGCGGTCGGGTCCCAGAAGAGCTGGGCGTCGTAGTGGGTGTGGGGATCGATGATGCCCGGCGCCACCACCAGGCCCTCGGCGTCGAGCTCGACGGTCCCCTTCTCGTCCACCTGGCCGACCGCGGCGATCCTGCCATTCGAGATGCCGACGTCGGCCTTGCGAGCCGGGGCCCCGGTCCCGTCGACGACCAGGCCGTTTCGGATCACGTAGTCGAGCATGGTGGTGTTCCCTTCGCTGGGGCCGGATGCCACTCTCGGCTCTGACCTGACAGACCGTCAGTTTATGGCACCGTCCGACCGTCCGCCGCCGGGCATCCCACCTCGGCTCCCGCCCCGGGTGGTCCTCCCGGATCCGCCTCCGCTGCACTCCGGCGGCCCCGGCTCCCCATGGGCACCCCATGGGCCTCGTCCGGTTCCGCCCGACGGTCCCGACCGCCGGAGTGGGCGGCCCAGGTCGATGGTAGTTTCCGGACCATCGACCACGCCTGGCTCCAAAACCACCTGCTTCCCGCCGTCGTGCTGGTCCTGGGCACGGTCCTGTTCGTGCGCTTCGCCCACTGGTTCGGGGCGCGGCGGCGGCGGTGGATCGACGCTCAGATCCGGGCCCAGATCGAATCGGGAATGGTGGCCTCCGAGAGCCTCAAGCGGTCCCGCGCCGTCAGTGAGGCGGTGGAATGGACGGTGGTGGCCCTGGCCTCGTTCATCGTGGCCATCGTCGCTCTCGACCGGTTGGGGATCCCGTTGACCACGCTGGTGGCCCCGGCCACCGTCATCGGCATCGGGCTGGGTTTCGGTGCCCAGCAGATGGTCGGCGACCTGCTCGCCGGGTTCTTCCTCCTGACCGAGCACCAGTTCGCCTTCGGTGACCTCATCCGGCTTTCGGTGCCCGGGCAGGCCGTCAGCATCACCGGCACGGTGGAGGAACTCACCCTCCGGGTCACCAAGCTGCGCAATGCGCAGGGCGAGCTGGTGGTGGTGCCCAACAGCGCCATGCGCCAGGTCACCAACCTGTCCAAGGACTGGTCGAAGGCGGTGATCGACATCCCCGTGGAGGTCACCGAGGATCTCGAGCAGGTCACGAGGCTCTTGAAGGACGTGGTGGCCCAGATGGCAGCCGATCCCCGGTGGAAGGACCTCCTGCTCGGGGCGCCGGTGGTGGCCGGCGTCGAGACCATCGACGTCGGATACGCCCAGCTCCGTCTGATCGCCAGGACCCTGCCCGGGCGCCAGTTCGAAGTCGGCCGCGAGATCCGTCTGCGGGCTGCCACCGCACTCCGGGAAGCCAACATCTTCTCGCCGTCGATCGACTCCTCGTCCTCGGGCTCGTGATGAGCGGACCACCGGACACTCCTGACGGGCCGAACCGCCCGGCGGGTCCGAGCGGGCGGCCCGGTCCTGTCGGCCCGGCCGACCCGACCGTGGCGAACGAGATCGCCGGGGAGCGCACGGAGCGAGTTCCCACCGGCCTCCTCGACGCCGCCACCTCCCCGCCCGAGCCAGAGGTCAAGCACAGCGCGTTGGTCGGGTACATGTCCGTGCCCGTCCACCCGCGCTTCCCCATCCGGCGATCCACCCTGCTGTTGGCGGTGGCATTCGTCGGGTTCGGGATCCTCCTCTACCTCTACCCGCCCCGGACCGCATATTCGCCGGGTTCGCTCATCACGGGCGCGAACGGCGAGCAGCTCCAGGTGGTTCCGGTCACCTCGACGACAACGACCACGGTCCCGTCCAGCACGACGACGACCACGACTCCGGTCCGACCTCCGCCCACGACCACCGGCCCTTCGCCCACGACGACCACCACGACCACCACGACTGGAACGTCGACCACGCAATCCACGTCGACCACCTCGACCACGGTGCCGCGATCATCCGGCTCCACCACGTCGACCGTGGGGGGAGCGTCGGGGGCCGGCACGACCACGACGTCCAAGCCCTGACCTGGTGGCCCTGACCGGTCAGGGTGAGGTCGAAGAGCCCGGGACGCCGGAGGTGCTGGCCGTACTCGAAGAGCTGGCCGTATTTGAAGAGCTGGATGTACTCGAAGTGCCCGATGTGCTCGAAGTGCTCGATGTACTCGAAACCGGTTTCCTCGACGGGAGCGTGGTCGTCGTGGCCGACTTGAGCAGATTCTGAAACGCCCGGGTCTCGTTGACGAAGCTCGGCTTGGCCTTGGACATCGTGACCGCGTCGGCCACCACCAGTCCGGCCACGATGACCAGGGCGAACGCCAGTACCACCAGCCGACGGGTGCGACCCGGACGGGCCACGGTCAGTGCGCCACCAGGGGAGCGACCTCCCGGCCGAAGGCGGCGATCTGGTCGCAGAGCTCGCCGGCCGACCGGGACGGGAATCGGACCTGTACCTGGCCCACGCCCGCAGCCGAGAAGGGACGGAGATATTCGGCCAACTGCTCCGGCGATCCGGCCACCGTGCCCTTGGGCAGCTCGAACCCGGAGGGCGGGGTGCCGACGTAGAGGCTGTCCGAGATGCCGCCGATGTCGAGGGGTGCCCCGTCCCGGAACTCGTCGCGCATCCGGCGGAGCGTGCCCAGGAGCTCCACGTTCGGCCCGAGGGTCTGGGGAAGCCAACCGTCGCCGAAGCGGGCGGCCCGCCGGAGCGCGGCCGGCGACGATCCACCGACCCAGATCGGCGGCCGGGGTGACTGCACCGGCCTGGGCTTGAGTCCAACGTCAGCTGCGGGCCAGCGCGGGCCGTCCAGCACCGGGTACTCGGTCGCCAGTCCGGCGGCCATTCCGGCGATGGCCTCGTCGGTGGCCGGTCCCCGTTGTTCGAACTCGGGACCCATCAGGTCGAATTCCTCGGTGACGTGTCCGGCACCCACGCCGCAGATGACCCGGCCGCCGGACAGGACGTCGACGGTGGCGAACTCCTTGGCGGCCCGCAGGGGATGGCGCAGGGCGACCACGTAGATGTGGGACAGGAGATGGATGTCGGTGGTGATCCCGGCCAGCCACCCGAGCGTGGCGATGGTGTCGTACCAGGTGGTCCCCATGGCGTCGGCCAGACGGGACGGGATGAGGGTGTGGTCGCAGACGCCGACGTAGAAGAATCCGGCGGCTTCGCAGGCCAGGGTCACCTCGGCCAGCTCTTCGGGTCCGGCCGAGCGTTCCCAGGGCTGGACGTAGATGGTCGACTGGGACTGGACGGGAAGCTGCATCCCGAACACCGTCCTTCCGGCCGGCAGCACGGTGACGACGTCTTCGGGGGGGGCGACGGGAGTGGGGTTCACCGGATCAGGATAGGCCCCGGCCGGACTGGACTCCGGATCGCACCGACCCGACCGGTGATCACGCCGACCCCCGGGCCAGCGACTCGGCCAATCCCTCGGCCAGCTCGTCGGACGTGCCGAACTGGGTGGCCAGCACCCGGGCCCGCTTGTAGGCCAGGTGGATCGGGATCTCCCAGGTGAACCCCATCCCGCCGTGCACCTGGATGGACGAACGTCCGTTGGTGATGGCCGCCTCGTCGGCCAGCAGCTTGGCGCCGGCCGCAGCCACCTCACCGTCGCCCACGTCGGGTTGGTCGATGGTGACGGCCGCGGCCTGCACCGCGCACCGGGCCACCTCGGTGCGAACGACCATGTCCGCGCAGATGTGTTTCACCGCCTGGAAGCCGCCGATGGGCCGGCCGAACTGACGACGCTGTTTGGCGTACTCGACCGCCACTTCGGTGACCCAGGCCGACATGCCCACCTGCAGCGCGGCAGTGAGCACGGCACCGTCCCGCCGCCACCAGGCGGCGATGTCGGGCCCGGCGACCGGGGTTCCGGCCGGAAGGGAG
Organism: uncultured Acidimicrobiales bacterium; assembly: GCA_963713625.1. Taxonomy (GTDB): domain Bacteria; phylum Actinomycetota; class Acidimicrobiia; order Acidimicrobiales; family RAAP-2; genus Bog-756. Next base: position 105,673 of record CAVQMN010000005.1, read on the forward strand.
GGGAGGGTCCACACCGGGGTGAGCGGATCCATCGGCCGCTGCAGCCGTGTGGCCTCGAGGGATCGGGGATCGAGTGCGCCGATCCCGAGATCTGACACCACCAACAGGACGTCGAGATCGTCGAGGTGCTCGATGACCGCGGGAACAGCACCGTCAGCCCGACCTCCGACCGACGGGGTCTCGACCAGCCCGACCACCACTGAGCCATCGTCGGCTCCGTCGATGAGGCCGGCGGCCAGATGGGAGGCGACGAGCGGACCCGGGAGCAGCGCCCGCCCGAGCTCTTCGAAGACGAGGGCCGCTTCAGCCAGTCCGAGCCCGACACCGCCGGCCGCTTCGGCCAGACAGAGATTGAACACGCCGGCCTCGCCCAGTTCACGCCATCCGGCGCGGTCCACCACCCGGTCGGCGCCTTCGTGGGCGCGGATCCCCTCCAGGGCGAATCGACCCTGGCACAGCTGGCGGACGCCGGCGGCCAGATCGGTCTCCGATTCGGTGAGCTCGAAATCCACGTCGCTCCTAATTCCCGGGGGGGCCGAAGCCGGACGGGAACCGGCCTTCGTCCCGGGACCGGGTGACGGTTCCTTGGGCAGTCCGAGGATGCGCTCGGCCACGATGTTGCGCTGGATCTGGGATGTGCCCGCGGCGATGGTCAGCGAGATCCCCCTGAGCCAGTCCTCGACCATGGTTTCGGCGGGCAGCGTTCCCAGCCCGTCGGCTCCGGTGAGGTCATCGGCGGCCAGGCCGGCCCGGCCCAGGAGCGAGAGGGAGAACTCGCCGAGCCGGGTCCGGGTCTCGGTGTAGGCCAGTTTGAACAGGGTGCCCCCGATCCCGGGGATGCCGGTGCGGGCGGCCTGGGACACATTCCGTTTGGTCAGGGCCCAGAGGGCGTCGAGCTCGGCTTTCAGGTGGCCGGCCTGGCGGCGGGTACCCGGATCGGACCAGGCTCCGGTGCGCTGGGCCAGGGCCACGATGGAGCCGAGCAGCTCGAAGGCCTCGAGCAGGTCGCCGACGAAGGCCGTCCCCCGCTCGAAGCTCAAGGTGACCATGGTCACCCTCCATCCGTCGTTCTCGTCCCCGACGCGGTTGGCCACCGGCACCCGGACCTCGTCGAGGAAGAGCTCGGCGAACTCGGTCGAGCCGGCGATGGTGGCCAGCGGGCGGATCTCCACCCCCGGGGTGTCCATGGGCAGGATGACCCAGGTGATGCCGCGGTGGCGGCTGTCGTCGGCGCCGGTGCGGACCAGCAACTCGCAGTTGTCAGCCACCTCGGCGTGCGACGTCCAGATCTTCGATCCGGTGATGACGTAGTCGTCGCCGTCCCGCACCGCCCGGGTGCGCAGCGAGGCCAGATCGCTGCCGGCGTCCGGCTCGGAGAAGCCCTGGCACCAGACCTCCTCCCCTTTGAGGATCGGGGGCAGGTAGCGCTGGCGCTGCTCGGGCGTGCCCTCGGCGATGACGGTGGGCCCGGCGTGGAGGAGGCCCACGAAGTTGACCCCGACGTAGGGGGCGTGGGCCCGTTCGAGCTCTTCTTTGAAGATGAGCTCCTCGACGGGGGACGACCCCCGACCGCCGCCCTCGACCGGCCAGTCCACTCCGGCGTAGCCGGCATCGAACAGGAGGTGCTGCCAGTGTGTGTCGTAGGCGCGGCGCCCGGGCCAATCTGCCGGAGACGGCTTCTCGGGCAGGGTGGGGAGGATGTCCGTCAGCCAGTGGCGCAACTCGCCCCGGAACGCCTCCTCGGCGTCGGTGTAGCGGAGGTCCATGGAGAGAGGGAGAAGCCGGTTGGCGGCTTACGCCGTCAGCGTCGAAGTCGGAATGGTCGAGAACGTCGAGACGGCCGACGTCGCGGAGACGGCCGACATCGCGGAGACAGCCGACATCGCGGAGACAGCCGACATCGCGGAGACAGCCGACGCCGCGGACTCAGCCGACGCCGCGGAGACGGCGGAGTGGATCACTTGAAGTCGAGGTCGTAGAGCTTGATGGCGTTGCCCCGGACGATCTTGTAGATCTGCTCGTCGGTGAGGTCTTTCATCTGCTTCTCCGCGATCTGGCGGGTCTCCGGCCAGGTGGAGTCCGAGTGTGGATAGTCGGACTCGTAGGTGATGTTGTCCACGCCGATGGACTCGATGTTCTTGAGCCCGAAGGCATCGCTGAAGAAGCAGCCGTAGATCTGGCGGAAGAAGTAGGTGGAGGGGGGCTCGGGGACGATATCGGCCACCCCGCCCCAGCCCCGGTTCTCCTCCCACACGGTGTCGGCCCGCTCGAGGATGTAGGGGATCCACCCGATCTGGCCCTCGGCATAGGCCAGCTTGAGCTCGGGGAACCGGACCAGCACTCCTGAGAACATGAAGTCGACCATCGAATAGGTGGCATTGGAATGGGTCAGCGTCGACCCGACGGCCGGGGGAGCGTCGGCCGACGTGGACGGCATCTTCGACGAGGATCCGATGTGCATGTTGATCACCGTCTTGGTCTCCTCGCAGGCGCGGAAGAAGGGGTCCCAGTAGTGATCGGGGTCATGCACGGAAGGGAGTCCGAGGAACGGTGGGATCTCGCTGAAGCACACGGCCCGGACACCGCGGTCGGCGTTGCGGCGTACCTCGGCGGCAGCCAGCTCCACGTCCCACAGCGGAATCAGCGTCAGCGGGATGAGCCGGCCCTTGGCCTCCGGCCCGCACCACTCCTCCACCATCCAGTCGTTGTAGGCCTTGACGCACAGCAGGGCCAGCTCCTTGTCCGCGGCCTCGGTGAAGGTCTGGCCGCAGAACCGAGGGAAGGTGGGGAAGCACAGCGACGCCTCCAGGTGGTTGACGTCCATGTCCTCGAGCCGGGGCTTGACCTCATAGGAACCGGGTCGCATGTCCTGGTAGGTGACGCCACGCATGGTCACCTCGTCGCGGGGGACCCCGACGGCCGAGTCGACCCGGAGCAGCGGGCGCTTGAGGTCCTCGTAATACCACCAGTCGGTGGGGAGTCCTTCCGAGCCGGGGACCACGGTGAGCTTGCCGCCGACGAAGGTGATCTCCCCCATCGGGGCTCGAACGATGCGGGGCCCGATGTCGTGGTACTTCTTCGGCAGGCGATCCATCCACACATTGGGAGGCTCCACTACGTGGTCGTCGACGGAGATGATCCAGGGCATGTCGGACATGGGCCGAGTGTACCGCCTGGTCTGACGGTCCGTCAGGTGGTGGGGAGATCGAAGGTGGCCCGGCCCTAGACCATGGCCACGCCGCCGTTGGGCCGTATGACCTGGCCGGTCATGAAGCGGGAGGCGTCCGAGGCCAGGTAGAGGACGGCGGCGGCGATGTCCTCGGGTTCGCCCACCGTGCGGAGGGGCGCGCCCTTGCTCATGGCCGCCACCAGCGCGTCCTGCGCCTCCTGGCCGAAGAATCCGGTGGTCATGCCGGTGATCACGAAGCCGGGGGCCACGGCGTTGACCCGGACGTGCTTCTTGCCGATCTCCACGGCCAACGTCTTGGTCATCTGGACCACCCCGGCCTTGCAGATGGCGTAGCTCCCGATGTTGGGGCTGGGGGCATCGGCCGCGGCTGACGAGGTGTTGATGATGCTGCCCCCCTCGGCCTGTTCGACCATGATGCGACCGGCGGCCTGGCACCCGAAGAAGACCCCCTTGAGGTTGACGGCCAGGATCCGATCGAGATCCTCCTCGGGCTCGTCGAGAAACGGGCCACCGAGCATGATGCCGGCGATGTTGCACCAGACGTGGAGGCCTCCCCGGTCGCGGGCCACCCGCTGGGCCAGGTCATCGACCTGGGCCTTGTCCGACACATCGAGGGCCACGCCCTCGGCCGTGCCGCCGGCGGCCGCGATCTCCTCGGCGGTCGTCTGCGCAGTGTCCCCGGCGATGTCGGCGCAGACCACCGATGCTCCGGCCCCGGCCAACGCCTTGGCACTGGCCTTGCCGATCCCGCTGCCGGCCCCGGTGACCACGGCGACCTTCCCGTCGACGCGGAACGAATCAATGAGTGTGGTGGCTTCCATGCATTTGCACAGTAGGTCAGTGCGCGGAGGAGGTCGCAGGCGTGCTGGATCCGCGGGCGTCGACGTCGTCGTCGGCGGCCGCGTCGGGGTCGACAGCGGCGCTTGCGCCGCCGGGGCTTGCGATGGTCGGGTCGGTGGTGTCGCCGGAGTCGTCAACCCCGGAACCCGTGCCGCCCGGAGCCGGACGGAGGGTCTGCCTGGCGCCCGCCTGCATGCGGCCGGCCACCACGTCGACGTCCGGGGTCTTGTCGGCCGATTCGATCGCGGCGTTGAGAGCCTTGGCCATCGTGGCCGCGATGCGTTTGTGACCCTCGTCTCCGGGGTGGATCCCGTCGGCCAGGTGGTCGGCGTCGATGATCCCCTGCCCGGAGACCAGCGACAGGGCGTGGTCCCCGGCAATGATCCGTTCCCGGGTCACCGACTCGATGGCGTAACGGATGTCGGACAGGGTCGCCTCGAGCTTGTTGGGGACGGTCTCGGCGTCGGGCCGGAGCACCGGGCTGAACACGACCAGCGGCGTCGCGGGGTGCCCTTGGCGGACGATGTCCAAAAAGGCCTGGAACCCGGCGTTGACCATGCTGGCGCTGTGCGGGATGCGGGTCCAGCAGCTTTCGCCGTAGGCGACGGTGATGATCTCCGCGGTGAGACCGGCGATGTGCTCGGCGGAGACGATGTCGCCCCGTCCCGCCCCCGCGTACCCGAGGTTGACGAGGTCCAGCCCGGCTTTCCTGGCCGCGATGGCCGCCCAGCCCCGTGACGGCCCAGAGGCGATCCAACCCTGGGTGGTCCAGTCCCCGTAGGCCAGCCACCGGGGGAGCGAGGGCGCCGGGGCGATCTCGCCCTTGACCGCGGTGAGGGACAGCACGAGGGGCTGCATGCCCTCGGGCAGATAGATGACGGCCGGCTGCTCGGGGGCTGCCGAACCGAGTGACAGCCGGATGAGCCCGTCACCGAGCACCGCCTCCTCCTCGCAGGCCATGCTCCCGCCTCGCCACACCGAAAAGGTGATCCCGGCCGCGTCGCCCCGGTAGCCGAGGTTGCCCGTGGTGGTCCGGTAGGCGATGTCGATGGCCTGGGCATCACCGACCAGTTCGATGCGGACGCCGGCGGGCACGCTGGCCGCCTGCCAGAGATCGGCGGGCAACCTGGCGGTGTCGGTGGGGTTGGCCCGGGGGTAGGGGATGTCGACGGAGGCGGGCCAGGCGGCTCCCCGGATGAACGGCTCGGGTTGTTCCGGTCGACCACTCACCGCGGGTTTCTTCCCCATAGACTGCCCCTCTCACCTGCTAGTACCACTGTAAGTGGCCGTACAACCACAATATCATCGGACGTCCGAATTTCACCAGCGGCTCCCCGGTCTCCGAGCCTCGCCCCGGCCTCGCCGGAGCTCCACGCGGCCCGGATCGGTGTTCGTCGGTACCCGGCGGACTCGGTAGCATGACCCCGTGCACGCCGGTCCAGCGATCCATGGGGCGACGGTTCCGATCCCCCACCGGGTCACGGTTCGTTGATCCGCGGGAGGGGCCGGCGGTCGAGGTTCTCGACCCTGGCGGTGCTCGTGGCGTCGATGGCCTTCGGCGTCCTGCTGTGGGCCCCGGCTGCCGCACAGGCGGCGCAGCCGGCGGAGACCGGTCACGCCGTCCGCCCCCATGTCTATGGCGGCGGCGGTGTCATCGCCTTCGGCGACGCGCAGAACATCAACACGCCGCCCGCGGCAGCCCTCGGGTCGGTGATCGTGGGTATGGCTGCCGATCCCGTCTCGAAGACGTCGCGGCAGGGGTACTGGGTGGCCTCGGCCGACGGCGGCGTGTTCGCCGAAGGCTCGGCTCCGTTCTTCGGGTCACTGGGCGCCTTGGCGCTGACCGGACCGATCGTGGGCATCGCGGCCACGCCCGACGGCAGGGGCTACTGGTTGGTGGCCATGGACGGCGGCGTCTTCGCCTTCGGCGACGCCGCCTTCTATGGCTCGATGGGTGGGACCCCCTTGAACCAACCGGTGGTGGGCATGGCGTCGACGCCGGACGGCAAGGGGTACTGGCTGGTGGCCTCCGACGGCGGCATCTTCGCCTTCGGCGATGCCGGCTTCCTGGGGTCGATGGGCGGAACCCCCCTCAACCAGCCGGTGACCGGCATGGCGGCCACGTCGAACGGGGCCGGCTACTGGCTGGTGGCATCGGACGGTGGGATCTTCGCTTTCGGGAACGCCCCTTTCTACGGGTCGATGGGCGGGCAGACCCTCAACGACCCGGTGGTGTCGATGGTGGCCTCGCCCGGTGGCAACGGGTACCTGATGGTGGCCACCGACGGAGGCATCTTCGGGTTCGGGGCGATCAACTTCTACGGTTCGCTGGGCGGCGGCTACCAGGGCAACGCGGCCGACGTGCCGCCGGTGGCCGGCATAGCCCTGACCCCGGACGGCCACGGCTACTGGCTGCTGGAACCCGACGGCTGGTCGTATGCCTTCTCGAACCCGGGCAGCCCGGCGCCGTCGCCGACGGCGTCGACCATCGTCTCGGTGGCCAACAGCCAGGTCGAAAGCGATCCGGATCCGGGCGGCTTCTGCAATCCCTATGGGCCGTGTGAGGAGTGGTGCGCCTTGTTCGCCACCTGGGTGTGGGAGCAGGCCGGCGTGCCCATCCCGTCCTTCCCGTTCACCGGCAGCATCTACAACTGGGCGGCTTCCAACACCGCGGTCATCCCCCCGACCCAGTCACCGGTGCCGGGGGATGCGGTGCTCTATGGGACCGGGCCCTGGTCGACCGCGACCTCGCTCCATGTCGGTCTGGTGATGCAGGTGTGGCCGGACGGCGCCATCGTCACCATCGAGGGGGACGCGGGTCCGGCTCCGTCGGGTTCCCTGGCGGTGGTGGTCAACGGGCCCTATCTGCCGGCCTTCTCGGCGGAGTACAACGGGATGCCCGTGTACGCCTTCGCCCAGCCCTGACCGGGCAGGCACCGCCGACGGTGCACGGGTGACGGGCGACGTGTCCACCAGCCACGGGCCGGTGAGCTGCGGTCGGCACAAGTCCGCGTCCGGCGTCCGGCGTCCGGCGTCTAGCGGCCAGCTTCTGACGTCCGGCGTTCAGCGGCCAGCGGCCAGCGCCCAGCGCCCAGCGGCCAGCTTCGGTCAGAGCTCGGCGGTCAGTGAGGCTAAGAGGCGCTGCCGGTGGTCGGAAGCCGAACCCCACGCCTCGGCCAGCGCCCACGCCCGCTTGAGGAAGAGCTGCAGGTCGCACTCCCACGTGTAGCCGATGGCCCCGTGCACCTGCAGGGCCACCCGGGCTGCTTCCGAGGCCGCTTCCGACGCGTACGCCTTGGCCGTGGACGCCGCCCTCGAACCGGTGGGCTCGCCCTCGTCGAGGGACCAGGCTGCGGCGTAGACCACGGGTCGGGCGAACTCCAACTTGACCTGGGCGCCGGCCAACAGGTGCTTGACCGCCTGGAAACTCCCGATGGGCTTCCCGAACTGGTGGCGCGCCTTGGCGTACTCGGCGGTCATGGTGACCATCCGTTCGCTCAGCCCGAGCAGTTGGGCGGCTGTGCCCACCGCGGCGCGGTCGGTCGTCCGCTGAGCGGCGACACCCGCGGGGCTGCCTGAGGCCAGACAGGTCTCGGCGGTCGGCTTCCACGCCGGGGTGCCCAGACGCCGGGTGGGGTCGAGTGAGGGCACCGCTGTCACCGTCACCCGGTCCGAGGGCACGACGTGGATTTCGGGGCCGTCGTCACCGGAGGCGAACAGCACCAGAAGGTCGGCACCGTCGGCCCCGGCCACGGTGGCAGCACCACGCGCACCACTGGCCGGCAACCCCGGCGACCCCGGCACCGTCGGCTCAGCCACCGCGGCGGCCACCGAGCCGGCGGCGATGTTCTCGAGGTACCCCGCCCATTCGGTCCCCGGGGTCGACCCTTTTCCGCGGCCGCCGCCCAACTCGGCGAGCAGCGGCGCGGTGAGGGCCGTCGTCTCGAGCAACGGCTCAGGCAAGGCCACCCGACCGGCTTCTTCGAGCAGCAGCACGAGGTCGAGCAGTCCGAGTCCCAGGCCTCCGTGGTCCTCGGGAACGGTGAGGCCGGCCACACCCAACTCGGTCAGCACCGACCACCGGGGACCGCGGGCTGCCGGAGCATCGAAGGCGGCTCGGAGATCGTCGACCGTGCACTCTTTGGCCAGGACCTGGCGGACCGCGTCCCGAAACTCGGTCTGTTGATCGGTGAACGCAAACTGCATGTTCCCTGCTTCCGCTCAGGCGCGCGGCAGCCCGAGCATGCGCTCGGCCACGACGTTTCGTTGGATCTCGTTGGTACCGGCATAGATGGGGCCGGCCAGCGCGAAGAGGTAGCCGTCGAGCCACGGTGCGTCGATGCCGTCGCCGTGGACCTCAGCCTCCGGGCCCAACAGGGACAGCGCCGCCCGGTGGATGGAGAGGTCGGTCTCAGACCAGTGGATCTTGTTGGCGCTGGCCTCGGGGCCGACGGAGCCTCCCAGCAAGACCCGGGTTGCCGTCCAGAACGTATTCAGGCGATAGGCCTCGGCATCCATCCAGGCCTGGGCCACGGCGTCCGCGCTCCTGGCCGCCCGCGCCGGGTCATCCGCCACGGTGTCGGCGTAGAGCTTCACCAGGCGGCCCGCCGCTTCGGAGTAGCGGGCGGGGCTCCTGAGGCTCAGCCCCCGTTCCGAACCGGCGGTGGCCATGGCCACGTTCCACCCTCGGCCCACCTCGCCGAGGACCAGCGCGTCGGGTACGAACACATCCTCGAAGAAGATCTCCGCGAACCCCGTCTCGCCGTCGATCTGGGGGATGGGCCGGACCGTCACCCCGGGTGTGGCCATGTCGATGAGGAAGTAGGTCAGCCCGCGATGACGCTCGGCCTCGGGGTCTGTCCGGAACAGCCCGAAGCACCAGTGCGCGAATGCGCCCCGCGACGCCCAGGTCTTCTGGCCCGAGAGCAGCCAGCCGTCGTCCGCCGCCGCCCGCACGGCTCGGCTCCGGATGCCGGCCAGGTCACTTCCGGCATCGGGTTCGGACCAACCCTGACACCAGATCTCCGAGCCCGAGGCCATGGGCGGGAGAAAGCGCAGCTTCTGCTGCTCGGTGCCGAACTCGGACATGGTGGGGGCCAACAAGAAGATCCCGTTCTGGCTCACCCGTAGGGGCGCCTGGACCCGCCAGTACTCCTCTTCGAAGATGAGCCATTCGAGGAGGCCGACGCCACGGCCGCCGTACTCCTCGGGCCACGAGACCACCGACCAGCGGTCGGCGAACATGGTCTGCTCCCACTGCCGGTGGGCTTCGAATCCTTCCGCCGTGTCCAAAGAGGGGAGACTCCTCGGGGCCGGGACGTGATCGGCCAACCACGACCTCGCCTCCGCTCGGAAGGCGTCCTGGGCGGGGGTGAATCGCAAGTCCATCGGCGTGTCCATGGTGGGGCTCATCGTTCGTCGGGCAAGATCAGGTCTGACACACCGCCACCTCACCCGCGTCCGGCTCGGTTCTTCTCCCGGTGAGGCGTGACCGCTGCATCTTAGGTGCGGTCCGCTGAGGAGCCGAGTCCCGGTCCGATATCCGCCGTTCGGCGCCGTTGCGGCCCGTGCAGGCTCATTCCGACCCGTTCGGCCCCCGATGCAGATGCAGACCCCGTTTCAGATCTCAGCCACCGGCATTGAGCACCTCGAGCCCGTCCAACATCCAGCCGTCCGCGCTGGGCACCTCGACCGGTGCGGCCCGGAAGCTCAACGACTCGATGAGGCCCACGGCGGTGCCGGCCAACGCGGTGGTCCCGGCCGGGGCCGGCCCGGTCCGGACGGTCACCTCGGGGCCGACCTCGACGACGAAGTGGGGGACGTCGGTGGCCTCGACGGCGAACGCGCCGGTCCGGGTCGATCCCCGGACGGCGAGAAAGATCGGCCCGAGGGCGGCCGCGTAGAGCAGGCAACACGTCAGCTCGTCCTCTTCGAGGGCGGGATCCAGTCCCAGAGGCAGCACGATGTCACGCTCGTGCACCCACGAATCCCACAGCGCGTGCAGGACCACGGCGGAAACGGCCAGGTGCCCCGGAGGGGCTTCGGCGATGGCCGACCACGAGGCGGCGTCGGGCTGGCCGATGGCGGTGGCCAGTGCCTCGTTGCTCTCGTCGAACTGGGCGAGGAGCTCGGCCGGCGATTGCGCCGACATGGCGTCGACCAACGCCGCCGGGGTGGCGACCGGATCGAACCCGGTGAGGATCCGGGTGGGCTCACCGGCCAGGCCCGAGGCAATGGAGTAGGCCCAGAACCTGTTGGTCGTGACGAGATGGGCGATCACATCGCGGACCGACCAGGCCTGACAACGGCTCTTTGTCGCCCACTGCCGGTCATCGAGGTCGGCGAGGAGCGCACCAAGCCGTCGGCGCTGGCGCAGGGCGGGCACGGACGGATCGTCCACGGGTGGGTCGAAGGTGACCAGGCCGGGGTCCCCGTAGCGCGGCGTGATCTCCACTGCGACCTCCCTCTGTCTCGACCGACACTGCCATGGTAGAGGCGGAGGGTGCTCGGCCCGGGAGGTCACCACCTGATTTCCGGCCGACTCGGCCCATGGGCAAGAATGGAGGCATGCCGAATGCAGTGATCGTCGATGTGGTCCGGACCCCGGTGGGCAAGAAGAACGGCCGGCTTTCGGGCTGGCACGCCGTCGACCTGGCCGCACAGCCTCTCCGGGCCCTGGTCGAGCGCAACGACCTCGATCCGGCCCTGGTGGAGGATGTGATCTACGGCTGCACCATGACGGTGGGGGAGCAGGCGATGAACATCGGGCGGAACGCGGCCCTGGCCGCGGGCTTCCCCGACACCGTGCCCGGAACCACGGTCGACCGTCAGTGCGGTTCGGCGCAACAGGCGGTCCACTTCGCGGCCCAAGCGGTGATGTCCGGGGCGATGGACATCGCCATCGGGGGCGGCGTCGAGGCCATGAGCCGGGTACCCATCGGGGCGACCACCGAGCACGGCCCCGGTGAGGCCTACGGACCCACCCTGCACGAACGGTTCGACTTCATCCACCAGGGGGAGTGTGCCGAGGAGATCGCGTCCCGGTGGGGGATCAGCCGCGAAGCGATGGACCGATTCGCCCTCCAGTCCCACGAGCGGGCGGCCCGGGCCATCGCCGAAGGCCGGTTCGAGAACGAGATCGTTCCCCTGGCCACCCGCCGGGCCCTGGTGGAGGACAAGGTGGCCCGGGCCGGGAGCGACGAAGGCGACCCGGGCGGTGAGGGACCGCTCACCTTCGACGAGGGGGTGCGAGCCGGATCCACCTACGAGAAACTGGCATCGCTGCCCCCCTGCTTCGTGGAGAACGGCCTGGTGACCGCGGCCAGTTCGTCCCAGATCTCCGATGGAGCCGCCGCCGCATTGATCATGTCGGAGGAGAAAGCCGGTCAGCTCGGCTTGCGACCGAGGGCCCGGTTCCACACTTTTGCCGTGGCGGCCAACGATCCGGTCATCATGCTCACGGCGGTGATCCCGGCCACCGAGCTGGTGCTGGCCAAGGCGAAGCTCTCCCTGGCCGACATCGATCTCATCGAGGTCAACGAGGCCTTCGCCTCGGTGGTGCTGGCGTGGGCGAAAGAGAACGATCCGGACATGGACAAGGTCAACGTCAACGGCGGCGCCATCGCCATCGGGCATCCCACCGGTGCGTCCGGGGCACGCCTGTTGGCCACGCTCCTCAACGAGATGGAGCGCACCGGGGCCCGTTACGGGCTTCAGACGATGTGCGAGGGCGGCGGCCAGGCCAATGCCACCATCATCGAACGACTGGGGTAGCGCCGACGAACTGCCGCCCTCCCGGACCGACCCCGACCGCCGCCGCCGACGGCCCGAGCGGGCGATGAGGGTGGGCTGCTAGCTGGCCTCGTAGGACGGCTCGATGGAGACGTGCTTGTTGAAGTCCACCCGGTCCGCCCGGGTGGGGCGGGACATCAGATACCCCTGGTAGAGGTCGCATCCCAGCTCGGCCACCCGTTGCAGCTGGATCGGCGTCTCCACTCCTTCGGCCAGCACGACCAGGCCGAGCGCCTTGCTCAGCTGGACGATGGCGGCCACGATGGCCTCGTCGTTCTCGAAGGTCCCGAGGCCGTCGACGAACGACTTGTCGATCTTCAGGATCTTGACCGGGAACCGCTTGAGCTGGGCCAGCGAGGAGTACCCGGTCCCGAAGTCGTCGATGGCCAGGCCGACGCCCATCTCGTGGATGCCGCCGAGCATGGCGATCGAGGCCGAGGTGTCGCTCATCAGCATGCTCTCGGTGACTTCCATCACCAGGGCCTCGGCCGGCAGGCCGGAATCGCGGAGCGCCGACTCGATGGTGTCCAGCAGATCGGGGTCGCTCAGCTGGTGGGCGGAGAGGTTGACGGTGATGTAGGCGTTCTCGGCGCCGGGCAGCTCTTTGCGCCAGGTGGACATGGTCTGGCAGGCCTCGCGGAGCACCCAACGGCCCAGCGAGAAGATCAGATCCGTCTCCTCGGCGAAGGGGACGAACTCCATGGGTCCCAGCAGACCCCTGGACGGGTGGTGCCACCGGACCAGGGCTTCCATGGCCACGATGCGGTCGTCCCCCACCGACGCGATGGGCTGGTAGTGGACGGCCAGCTCGTCATGATCGATCGAGTGGCGCAGATCGTCGTAGATCTCGAGCCGGGCCACCGACTTGGCCCGCAGGGACTCGTCGAACACCTCGACCCGTGACCGGCCCTTGTTCTTGGCCTGGAACATGGCCACGTCGGCCTGTTGGAGGATGTCCTGGGCCGTCTGGCGACCGCGCATGACGAAGGACACGCCGACGCTGCAGGTGACCACCACATTGCGGCCCGTCGACAGTTGCACGGGCTCGGCCAGGAGCCGTGAGTACTCGGTGGCCAGACTGACGGCGACGTTCACGTCGTGGACGTTGCGGCACAGCACCACGAACTCGTCACCGGAGAAGCGGCTGACCACGTCCCCGCCGCGCACGGCGGACTTGAACCGCTGGGCCAGAGCCAACAGGACCTCGTCCCCACTGGCATGGCCGAAGGAGTCGTTGACCAGCTTGAAGCGGTCCAGGTCGATGAAGAGGACGGCCAGGTTGGTGCCCCGCTGCAGGGACACCATCAGCTCCCGTTCGAGCTCGTCGCTGAAGAGCGACCGGTTGCCGAGCCCGGTGAGCGAGTCGTGATAGGCCAGCCAGTGCAGCTGCGCCTCGGCCGCCTTCCGGTCGGTGACATCGGTGAACGAGCACACCACCATGGGCACGTCCAGCTGTCCGGTCCCGGACAGGAGCCGCGAGCTGAGTGAGAGCCACTGACGCTTGCCGCCGGCATCGGTGACGCCGATGACGATGTCGTCCTCGGACTCGCCGGTGGCCAGGGTCCGGGCGTGGGGGAACATGTCGGCCGACAGCGGGTGGCCGTTGGCTTCGATGGCGATGGAAGCACCGGTGAAGATCTGGTGGCCGTACCCCGACTGCAAGCGGTCGCCGAGGATACGGCTGGCCGCCTCGTTGTGGGCGTAGACCTTGCCGAACTCGTCGAAGAGCACGATGCCCTCGCTGAGGGAGGCCACGACGGCTTCGTACCGCTCTTCGGCCGCCCGGCGACCCGCTTCTGCCTGGCGGGCGTCGGTCAGCTCGGTGCACACCACGACCCAGCCCGAGGGCTGGGTGTCGTCGTCGATGAGAGGATCGATGGAGACCAGGACGTCGACCTCGGAGCCGTCCTTGCGTCGATGGATCCGCTGGCCGCGTTCGAGGACGGCGGCGCTGTCGCTGCGGTTGGCGGTGACCACGGCGCTGATGGACATGCCGGCCACGTCCTCTTCCTTCCATCCGTAGATGGCATGGGCGGCCTCGTTCCAGCTCTCGATCTTGCCGTCGGCGTCGATACCGATGATGGCGTCGGAGACGTGCGCCACCAGGCTGGCCCGGTAGCTGTTGGCCGCCTCCGCCGCCCTGCGCTCGGACATGTCGCGGGCGATCACCTGGTAGGCCGGCTCGCCGGCCCAGGTGGTGCGGATGCTGGTGAACTCCATCACCTTGCTCTCCCCGTTGGGGAGGAGGCAGCGGACCTCACCGTGCTCGAAGAACTGCCCGGGCTCGGTCAGCTGGGCCAACCGTTCGGCCACATCGGGGATGTCGGCCGGATCCATGAAGTCGGTGATCGCCGCCCCGTAGTACTGGGCGAAGGCCTGCGCGTACTCCTCGTCGGTGGTGGCGCCGATCAGGCGTCCCATGGCCCGGTTCCCGTAGACGTACTTCCCGTTCTGGTGCACGAAGACGACGTCGGGGGAGACTTCGGTGAGCAGGCGGTAGCGGTCCACCAGCTCGCCCAGCTCGCGCTCGTACGTCTGCTGGGCGGTCACGTCGACGACAACACCGAGGTAGTAGGCCCGGGCGTTTTCAGGGGACGAATCGGACGGGGCCAGAGCGGGAGTGGGCGAGGCCCGGACGACCACGTTGTGGACCACCCCGTCGGGGCACCGCACGGACACGTGAAGGTCGAACTCGGCGGGTGGGCACCCCAGGCGGATCGGGGCCAGAATCGGGGCCAGGAGCGCCTCACCGGTATCGAGGCCGTCGGCGAAACCGGTGTCGGAGAATGGACGATCTCCGTACTCGCCGCCGACGAAGCTCTCGGCTGCTGCGTCCGGCCCTCGATCGACCCCGCCACCGTCGTCGGTGTCCTTGGCCTCGACCCCGGCCTGACGGTCAACGTCAGCCTCACCCTTGTCGGCACCATCGTCGCCATCGGCACCCTGAGCGCGGCCGGCACTCTCACCGCCCCGGGCACCGTCGGTATCATCGCTCCCGCCGGCGGACAGCGCCGGAAGGTCGTCACGGAGGACCGAAAAGCCACGGACCCCGACTTCGAAGCCGAAGAACTCCTCGATGGGGGACGACCAGGTGACGTGATCCTTGACGATGTCGTAGATCCAGGTCACCGACTTGACCTCTTCGCCCACGAGCTCAACGCCGTTGGAAAGTTCGAAGGCCCGGTCACCCAGCGGCGAATCGTCGAGCTCCACCCGATCGAACGACACCCGCGAGCGCCGGTCACCGAAGCTGCTCGTCGTGGCCATAGACCTCAACTATCGGCGCAATCCGGCTTGATCTTTAGCCTCGGGCCCCGGCGGTCAGCCCCTGGTGGCGGCGGCTTTCCGGCACCCGCCAACGTTCACCCGATTCGAACTCTCGGCGTCCCCGGGTGTCTTCTGCCGACTTCCGGCGTCAGGCGTCGGGTTCGGCGATCACCACTGCCGTGTTGTAGCCGCCCATGCCTATCGATGACTTGACCATCAACCCCGGCACCCGTGGACTCCGCCCGTCGACCAGCTTCGGGTGACCGGGAGCCACCTGCGCCGGGGCGGGCACGTAGCCGGTCTGGAAGGCGTAGATCGTGGCCAGAACTTCCACTGCGGCCGCGGCCGACTGGCAGTGCCCGACCAGCGGCTTGACCGAGAAGATGCCGGCCGCGTCAGGGAAGAGCTCGTCGAGGGCCCGCGCCTCGGCTGCATCGCCCCGACCCGTTCCGGGCCCGTGGGCGTTGAGGTAGGCCACATCTTCGAACGCAGCGCCGGAATTGTGCATGGCCAGGCGGTAGCAGCGGAACAGCTCGTGAAGATCGGGTGCCACGCCCACCAGGTTGGAGGCATCCATGGTCATGGCCCCGCCCAGGATGGACGCGTAGGACCCACCGGAGTCTTTGGTCAACACCATCGACACGGCGGCCTCGCCACCGACGAAGCCCCGGCTCCCCTCTTGAAACGGCCGGCAGGCCTCGAAGGCCGGCATGCTGAGGATGGCGGCGCCGAGATCGCTGAAGCCGCGCAGGACCTGGGGCACGCCGCACAGATCGGTGGCCAACAGGATGACGTCGGAGGCGACCCCACTGTCCAGCCACGACTTGGCCGTGATCATGGCCGCGTTGGCGGTGGCGCACATGGCCGACACGGACATCGTCGGGCCGTGGAAGTCGTTCTCCTTCATCAGCTGGGAGATGACCGTGGAGGGCAGCATGTTGACCCAGGTCTTCGGCCTCACCCTGCTCTGACCGGACCGGTAGAACTCACTCCACGTCTCGATGTCCCCGGCCTCGATGCTGTGGACCAGTCCGACCACCGGCCCGGGCTTCCATCCCCGCTCCATGGCATCGGAGATGGCCTCGCGGGCCGCGGCCCGGGCGGCACGCATGAACCGGCTGGGGCCGTCACGGCGGTCTCCCTCGTCGGCGATGAGGGAGAGATAGGCCTGGCCGCCGTCGACGAAGCCCTCGAGTCCGGTGGTCAGTTTGACGGCACTCTCGCCCAGGAGGAATCCGTCCCAGAGATGCTTGGTGCCCCAGCCGTAACCGGTCACGGCGCCGACTCCGACGACGTTCATCGGGACACCCCGGGGGGCGGCGCCGGGCATCGGGGTGCTCGAGGATGGCTGCACTGCTTCCGACATCAGAACTCCTCGAATTCAGATTATTGAGAGGATCAAGGAGCCCAGGTCAGGCGGCTCATTGATCGTGGGCAGGGGTGAATCTGGTTCTCAAAGCCGGGTTCGGCACTCTCCGAAACCCTTGGGCCAGATTATGGCCCACTGCTTCTGGCGGCACAATGGGCAATCCGTGATCGGGCCGAAGTTGTATTCAAGCAGCACCGACCCTCGCATTGGCACCGGCCCAGGCGTGATTGTGGCGGAAATTCAGACACCCCGGCTGTCAAAATACCAGGTGAAGCCCTAAAAGTGACCTCGGTCCGGCGTCAAAAGAACGACCGGTCCGATCCCTCGACGGACCAGATGAA
Source organism: uncultured Acidimicrobiales bacterium (assembly GCA_963713625.1). GTDB lineage: Bacteria > Actinomycetota > Acidimicrobiia > Acidimicrobiales > RAAP-2 > Bog-756. The sequence goes on from CAVQMN010000005.1 coordinate 122,471, forward strand.
TATGGCGGAACCCTGCTCCTGTCTAGCGATTGGACCACGGACCTGATCGTCGCCCATGGCCTGAAAGGGCCTCCCGCCGTTCGGCGGTACGGCACGCAAGCAAGGTGGCTTCCGACGCCGAAAACCCGGGTCGTTCTCCGGGGCGGGCTGCCTCCCCCGGGGCGGCGAATGGCCGGTCCGGCCGTCCCGGTCAGGCCCGGCCGCCGGGCTCGGTCAGGACGGCGTCTGTCGTGGCGGACGGGGACCGGCCACCGATTCGGCGAACGAGACGGCCACCGGCACCCACGCCTCGATGGAACCGGCCTGTTGATAGAGGTCGATGAGCATGGTGGCACTGTCTCCGACCAGATTGTGCACCGGAGTTGCGGGGTCATGGGCGGCCCGGACGATGGTTTCGGCGACCTCCACCGGGTCGCCCCCGCCGTCGACGATGCTCTTCTCGAAGAACTCCGCCAGCCAGGCCTGATCCTGGGCGTAGGGATCGGAGCCGTCGTCGACCGGCCGACCCGAGTTCCGGGTGATGTCCGTCTTGAAGAATCCCGGTTCGATGCACACCACCCGGACGTCGATGCCGTCGAGTTCGAGGTACATGGCCTCGGTCAGCGCGTTGAGGGCATGCTTGCTGGCCGAGTACCAGCTTCCGTAGGGAGTCCCCGGCATGCGGCCCGACGCGGACGACACGTTGATGATCACGGCGCCGCCCTTGGCCCGCATGGCCGGGAGTGCGGCTCGAATGGTCCGCACCGGACCCCAGAAGTTCGTTTCCAGGACGGCCCGGGCCTTGTCGAAGTCGATGGTCTCCACTGAGCCGGTGAAATCGATGCCGGCGTTGTTGACCAGGATGTCAATAGCGCCGTGCCGGTCCTCGACCGCACCGACGGCGGCCGCCACCGAGGCGTCGTTGTCGACGTCGAGGGTGAGGAGCTCGATCTCGAGGTCCTCGGCCCTGGCCCGTTCGAGCAGCCTGTCCCCCTTGGCCAGATCCCGCATGGTCGCATAGGTGGTGTCACCGTGCCGTGCGAAGGCAAGGGCCACCTCGAGGCCAAATCCACTACTGCAACCGGTGATGAGCACGACGCTCATAGGGCTCCACCTCCTGGCCCGTCGCCTTCGGTCGAAGCCCGAGCCCTCGACGTTTCTACACGAAAGCGGGCCGAGCTACACGAACGCGGACTTGGTGCGCCCAGAGACACCGTGCTCCCGTCCCTGAAAGCCTGCCCAACGGCACGGCCTGCCCAGCGGCACGGCCGGCACGGCCGCACTCGGCCCGGCCTGCCCAGGGGCACGGCCCGCCGCCACGCCTACCGGCCGGGAACCGGAGCCAGGCGGTCGAGTGTGGCCGACGCTTCGGCGACGACGCGGCCGATGAGCTCGGCCACGGTGGGAAGTTCGGCGATCTCGCCCACCACCTGACCTGTGGGGAGGATGCCGACGTCGGTGCGGCCGTCGACCAGCGCCGCCTTGGTCATCATGGGGGCGTTGGCGGCCATCACCACCTGGGGCCACGAGAGCTCGTTGCCGTGTTTGAGCGCCTGCCCTTCCTTCAGGAGGGCGAAGAGCGACGTGCCCGTCTCGCGCCGGAACGAGTGGGCGTTGGCCAGGGCCCGGGGAAGGTTGCGCAACCAGCTGGATCGCTCCAGGTGGTCGACCAGATCGGTGCGGATCACCCGCTGGGGTGCGCCGTCCACCGCCGTCGAAACCACGGTGCCGGTCACCGGCGTGCCCAGGTAGAGCTGCTTGACCTCGTCCGGCACGCGACTCTCCTGGGTCAGCAGGAACCGGGTGCCCATGGCGATCCCGTCGGCGCCATAGGCCAGGGCGGCCACCAGGCCGCGCCCGTCGAAGTACCCGCCGGCCGAGATGACCGCCACCGCGCCGCCCACCGCGTCGACCACGGCCGGCGTCAGCAGCGAGGTGGGCACCGAACCGGTGTGTCCGCCTCCTTCACCCCCCTGGGCGATGACCGCGTCCACCCCCCACCCGGCCACCTTCTCGGCGTGGCGGCGGGCCCCGATGGTGGGCATGACCACGAGCCCGGCGTCCCGGCACCGGGCCACCAGGTCGGGTTGGGGGGCCTGGGCGAAGCTGGCCACCTTCACTCCGTTGTCGATCATCAGAGCCACCCGCTGGCCCACATCGGCCACGTCGGTCCGCATGTTCACGCCGAAGGGCCGGTCGGTGCGGGCACGGACCTCGGCGATGGCGGTCACCAGCTCCGGGTAGGTCATCGTGGCCGAGGCCAGGATTCCGAGGCCTCCGGCCTCGGCCGTGGCGGCCACCAGTCGGGGTCCGGCCACCCACCCCATGCCCGTCTGGACGATTGGATAGCGGACACCCACCAGCCGGCAGAACCGGGTGTCCAGCGCGGGGTGGGTGGGGCGACCCGCGTCAACGGAGTCGGCCTCATCCGGTCCGCTCACGTCCGCACCTCGCGGTCACGCATGCCCCGTGGGTCGAGCACCTCCCGGATCAGCTCGAGCTCTTCAGGGGTGGGCAAGCGGGTGTCGGGGACGTCGGACGGCACCACCAGATCGAACCCGGTGGCGTCGACGATCTCCTCGACCGTCACTCCAGGGTGCACGGAGCGGATTCGCATGACCTTGTCGGGTGTCTCGAAGTCGAAGACGCCGAGGTTGGACACGACGTGTCGGATCTCGTGGAAGCGGCTGCCGCCCGGACCGGCCGCCGCCGCCCGCTCGTACCCCACCCCGCAGACGACGTCGACCTGTTCGACGAACGACCGCTTCGAGTGGTTCGGCACCCAGTAGCTGGTCGAATGGTTGACCGTGTTGCCCGGAGCGCCGCGCACCCCGACCAGCTGGGCCTTGGGCCGGGCCCAGTCGCCGATGGCGCTGATGTTCTGGTTGCCGGAACGATCGATCTGCGAAGCCATCATGATCAGATTGCGCCGTCCGGACCACACCACGTCGAACACCTTGCGGAAGGGCATGTGCGACTCGAGGACGAGGGTCGACGGGGAGGCGCCGAGCGGGGGAGCGCCCGCCACCAGGGCGGCGTCACCGTCGGTCAGCACCAGGTCGGGAGCGAAGGTGCGCCGGGCCACCCTGGCCCCCAGCGCGGGCGCAGTGCCGAAGGCACTGGCCATCACCTCGCCGTCGCCACGGAACACCTCGGCACAGGCGATGACGCAGTACTCGGCGCGGGAGACGCCCGACCCGTCGGATGGATCCATGGTCGGACTCATTGCCCCTCACCCCCTCCACTCGTGGCCGCCTGGTACTCGGCTTCCGGCACGGCCAGGTACCGCTCGGTGAAGGCCGCCCACGTGTCGGCGTCAGCCGCGGCTTCCACGTAGCTCCTCTGGAACTCCTCGTCCCGCTGGTAGTCGGGTACGCAGGCGGTGAAGTGCGCTCCCCGCGGGGTCTCCACCACGCCATCGGTCAGCAGCCGGCTGATGCACATGGTCTGGAGGGGACCCTCGGAGGCGAACCGGTCGGTGTCGATGATGCGTTCGGTTGTGACATAGCGCCGATCGGCTGCGCCCAGGAAGAGCTCGTCGAAGAAGGGATCGGGGCCGAGGATCTGGCCCGACCCGTTGGCGTCGGCCCGATTGACATGGACCACCGCGGCGTCAAGCCGGAGTGCGGGCATGGCCACCAGCTCCTCCGCGTCGTCGTAGGGGGAGGTGATCGTGCGCAGCGAGGGGTTGACCCGGAGTACATCGGAGCCCAGGCCGGCCCGGGTGGGGAGAAAAGGGACACGCTGGGAGGCGGCCAGCAGGCCCAGGTAGAACATCCCCTCGTCGATCTCCATGGACTCGACGGCTCCGGTCTGGCGCGCCACCTTGAAGTGGGGGTCGGTGGGGATCGAGTCGAGGGTCACGAACCCGAACACCACCTTGGCCACCTTCCCGGCCGCACAGAGCAGGCCGACATCGGGGCCGCCGTACGAGACGATGGTCAGATCGGCCAGATCGGAGCGGAGGATGGCCCGGACCGCGGCCATGGGTTTGCGCCGCGATCCCCATCCGCCGATACCGATGGTCATCCCGCTGCGCAGCTCGCCGATCAGGTCGTCGAGGGACAATCGCTTGTCGGTCATTTCGAGGTGTCCGCGCCGCGCTTCTCGACGAAGGCGGCCCGCTGTTCGTCGGCCACGCCGGCCACGTGGAGCTCGTAGGTGAATCCCTGTTCGAACCGGTAGCTCCTCCTGACGTCGACGGGATCGATGCCGTTGAGGGATTCCTTGGCCCGGCGGAGGATGGTCGGGCTCTTGGTGGCGATATCGGCCGCCACCTCATAGGCGGTCTCGACCAACTGGCCCGGCGGGACGACCCGGAGTACCGAGCCGTAATGGTGGAGCTCGGCCGCCGTCGCCGGCTGGGCCGTGTAGACCATCGAGCGCATCCGGTGCTGGGGGACCAACCGCGACAGGTGGGTGGCGGCACCGAGGGCGCCGCGGTCGACTTCGGGGAGCCCGAAGGTGGCGTCGTCGGAGGCCACGACGATGTCCGCGTTCCCGACGATGCCGATGCCTCCGCCGAGGCAGAAACCGTGCACGGCGGCGATGACCGGGACCTCGCACTCATACACGGCGGCAAAGGCGGCGAAGCAGCCCCGGTTGGCCCCGATCAGGGCTTCGTCGCCCCGGTTCTGGATCTCTTTGATGTCCACGCCGGCGCAGAAGCCACGCCCCTCCGCCCGGACGATGACCGCCCGGTTGTCCGGGATCCGCCCGGCGTCGGTCACCGCGGCAGCCAGCTGGAACCACCCAGCGACGTCCAAGGCGTTCACCGGCGGGTGGTCGATGACGACCTCGGCGATGCCGGGGAGTTTCTGGTGGGTCGTGATGGGCATGGCCGGCTCCGGAAGATTCTGGGGCGACGCCCGACGCTCGAAGTCGCCCACGAGACACGAGGCATCGGGGGCAGGAGCGCGGGCACGCACTCGGCGTGATCTGATACAGCGTCAGGACAGTACCAGTCGGAGACCGGGAGGCAGCTGTGGCCACGTTCGAATTCGCCCGCGGAGCTGGGGTGCTCGACTTCACCGGGCGGGCGGTGGTGGTGACCGGGGGGTCGCGGGGGATCGGGAGCGCCATCGCCGGGGGGTTCCTGGCCGCCGGGGCCGAGGTCATGGTGTGCGGCCGCACGGACACGCCCGAGGACGCCCTACCCGCCGCCGCCGACGCGTCGGGGAACCTCCGTCGGGCCTCCTTCGTCAACGCCGATATCCGGCGGGCCGAGCAGGCGTCGGCGGTGATTGCCGCCGCTGTGGACCGGTTCGGTCGACTCGATGTGCTCGTCAACAACGCCGGAGGCTCGCCTGAGGTCCCGGCCGCCGAAGCCTCGCCCCGCTTTTCCGAGTCGATCGTGGCCCTCAACCTCCTGGCCCCGTTGCACTGCGCGCGAGCGGCCAACGCCGTCATGCAGACCCAGGAGGACGGCGGATCGATCGTGAACATGGGGTCGGTGAGCGGGATCCGCCCCTCGCCGGGCACCGCGGCCTACGGGGCGGCCAAAGCCGGCCTGGTCAACCTGACCCAGACCCTGGCCATCGAGTGGGCCCCGAAGGTCCGGGTCAACTGCCTCAGCGCAGGGATGGTGGCCACCGAGGCAGCCGACGACCATTACGGGGGGCCGGAGGGGATGGCCGCGGTGGCGGCCACCGTGCCCATGGGCCGGTTCGGCACCCCTGAGGACATGGCCGGCCTGTGCCTGTTCCTGGCGTCACCACTGGCCGCGTATGTGACCGGCGCCAACCTGGTGGCCAACGGCGGCGGGGAACGGCCCGCCTTCTTGGGGGCCATCGAGCGCTCCGAGGGGAATCGTCCCAGCTAGAGGCCACGAAACGGGAGAGCAGTGGTCGGCTCGTTCCCGTGGGCCGATGTCGCCACCTCCGGCCCGGTGCCGGGCTCCGCCGGGGGGCATCAAACCGCTCAAGTGCAGGCAGAAGGCGGTCGATGGTTCCAATGTGACTCCAGAATCCTCGAGAGGCCCCGTAGTGGGTGGTGGCGCCTCCACCGACGCGACGGCGGTCGGCGGGTGCTGACCGACACCGCACCCACGTTTGCGCTGGTCGGGGCGCCATACCTCGAGTACCTTCCGGTCGTCGACCTGTCCAACGGCCGTCTTCTGGGCATGGAGGCGCTCGTGCGCTGGGAGCACCCCACCCACGGGCTGATCTCTCCGAGCCGCCTGATCCCTCACGCCGAGGTCAGCGGGGACATCGCACCCCTGACCCGCTGGATCCTCATGGAAGCCTGCGAGAAGGCCTGTCACTGGTCGTCGAGTATCCAGCTCGGCGTGAACTGCACGATCCACCAGTTGCGGCGCGGTGAGGTGTCCAAGGCGGTGGCCGAGGCACTGGAGCAGACAGGATTCAGAAGCGGGCAGCTCACCCTCGAGATCACCGAGGACGCGGTCGTGGACTCGACGGCGTCGGCCGATCTCAGAGATATCTCCGACATGGGCGTCCAGCTGTCGGTGGACGACGTCGGCACCAACTGGTCGTCGTTCGAGCCGTTCAAGCGCAACTCGATCAGCACGGTGAAGATCGACGGCTCCTTCATCGCCGGGCTCGAATCGACCCAAGGGGTCAACCGCCTGGTGGTGGAGACGGTGATCCACATGGCCCATTCGCTGGGGATGTCGGCCATCGTGGAATGGGTGGAGACGGCGGCCCAGGTGGAGATCGTGCGGGGGTTCAACGCCGATGCCGCTCAAGGATTCTTCTTCTCCCGACCGATGTCGAGCGACGACGCCATGGCCTTTGCCAGCGGCCCCGACATCCCGCAGTTCTCCCGGACGGCGAGCAGGTCCCTGATCGTTTCCGGGGAGGACAGCCCTGTCTCCCTCGACGGCGACACGGCCGGAGACGTGGCCAACGCCGTGGCCAACGCCGTGGCCGGCGACGGGGACGGCGACGTGGGCGGAGACAACAGTGTGGCCCCCGACCACGGGGGAACGGATGTCGTGGACTCGGTCGAGGGAACCGGCGGCGACGATGTCCTCGGCGGGGATTCGTCCGAATCCCCGGGCGATGCCGCCTGAGCGGGTCCCGCTCCAGCCGCGCCCGGCTCGAGGGCCGAAATAGCCCTTGAACAGGTAATATCCTTACCCGACCTGGCGAAACCGGCCCGGAGAGGGCCAAAGAGAGTGGTCGCCCCCGCCATTTGCCTGTATACCTCTGGCCGTGAAACTCGCTGTCATCAAAGAGTCGCGGCCCGGCGAAGACCGGGTGGCCATCGTCCCGGAAGTGGCGGCGAAGCTGGTCGGGTCCGGGGTTGATGTGGCGGTCCAGACGGGGGCGGGAGCCGGGGCCCGCTTCTCCGATGAAGAGTACGCCGAAGCCGGAGCGACCATTGCGCCCGACGCCGCCGCCGCGATCAGTGGAGCCTCGATCGTGGCCCGGGTGCAGCCTCCGTCCCCCGAAGAGGTCGCCGATCTCCCGAACGGTGTCTCGGTCATCAGTTTCCTGCAGCCCGTGGCCTCGGCTGAGACAGTCAAGGCCCTGGCCGATCGGGGGGCCACGGTGTACAGCCTCGATCTGCTTCCCCGGATCAGCCGGGCCCAGTCGATGGACGCGCTGTCCTCCCAGGCCACCGTGGCCGGTTACCGGGCCGGACTGGCGGGGGCGGAGCGTCTGGCCAAGTTCTTCCCGATGTTCATGACCGCGGCGGGGACGGTGCCGCCGGCCAAGGTCCTGGTGATGGGAGCCGGTGTCGCCGGGCTGCAGGCCATCGCCACAGCCAGGCGCCTGGGGGCGGTGGTCCGGGCCTACGACGTGCGGGCCGCGGCCAAAGAAGAGGTGCAGAGTCTCGGAGCCCGATTCGTGGAGCTGGCGCTCGAGACCCAAGAGGGTGCCGGCGGCTACGCCAAGGAGCAGTCGGCCGAGTACCTGGCCAAGCAACAGGAGCTCTTGGCCGCTGAGGTGGCCGCCTCCGATGTGGTCATCACCACGGCACAGATTCCGGGTCGCAAGGCGCCCGTTCTGGTCACCAGGGCGATGGTCGAGGGCATGGCCGTGGGATCGGTGATCGTGGACATGGCGGCAGATTCCGGCGGGAACTGCGAGCTGTCGGTGGCCGGTGAGGACGTGGAGTTCCACGGGGTCACCGTGGTCGGCATGTCCAACCCGCCGGCGTCCATGCCCACCCATGCCAGCTTTCTCTACGCCCGCAATATCGCCAACTTCCTCGGGCTCCTGGTCAAAGAGGGGCAGCTGGCCCCCGATTTCGACGACGAGATCGTGGCCGGCACCTGTGTCGTGAAGGACGGCACCGTGGTGCACGGTCCGACGGCCGAGGCGCTCGGGCTCTCCCTGCCGGCTCCTCCCGAGCCGGTCCCGCCGGCCGCGGCGGCCGCCGATCCTGACGGGGCACCGGCGGAGCCGGACGGAGCGCCGGCCGCCGCGGATGCAGGAGCGGGCGCCGAAGGATCGACGGAGAAGGAAGAGGAGGGGTCATGAGCACCGGAATCGTCGAATTCCTCACCATTTTCGTGTTGGCCGCGTTCGTCGGGAACGAGGTCATCGGCCGGGTTCCGAGCATCCTGCACACCCCGCTCATGTCGGGCAGCAACGCCATCCACGGCATCGTCCTGGTGGGGGCCATCCTCATCATGGGGAGCGCGCACGGCGCGGTCGAGATCACCCTGGCCTTCCTGGCCGTGCTCCTGGCCACCCTCAACATCGTCGGTGGCTTCGTCGTCACCGACCGGATGTTGGAGATGTTCAAGACCAAGCCGGCCGAGCGGACGCCCAAGCCCGGCACCGATGGCACCGACCCGTCAGACGGTGCGAAGTGACACTCGACACCTGGATCGACCTGATCTACCTCCTGGCCATCATCGGCTTCATCCTCGCCCTCAAGGGCCTGAGCTCCCCGAAGCATGCCCGGAACGGCAACCTGCTGGGTGCGGCGGCAGCCACCCTGGCCGTCGGTTTCACGTTCGCCTACCCCTCGGTGCGGGCCCACTCGCTGAACCTGGTGCTGACGGTGGTGGCCATGGCCATCGGTGCGCTCATCGCCGTGCCTGCGGCCCGCAAGGTGAAGATGACGGCGATGCCACAGATGGTGGCCATCTTCAACGGCGTCGGTGGCGGGGCCGCCGCGCTGATCTCGATCGTGGTCTTCCTCATCGAGGCACCCGGCAAGCCCGCCGTGTACCGGATCGCCGAGGTGCTGTTCGGCGTGCTCGTCGGGTGCGTGTCGTTCTCCGGGAGCGCCATCGCCTTTGCCAAGCTGCAGGAGCTGATGACCGGTCGGCCCATCACCTATCCGGCTCAACAGGTGATCAATGCGGTGGTGGGGGTGGCCATCGTCGGGCTGGCCGTCGGCACCCTCGTGACCGGCAGCGTGCCCCTGTTGGTGGCCACGGCCGTGTTGTCGCTGGCGCTCGGGGTCATCTTCGTGCTCCCCATCGGCGGCGCCGACGTGCCCGTGCTCATCTCGCTGCTCAACTCCTTCACCGGCCTGGCCGTGGCCGCATCGGGTTTCACACTCGACAACAACCTGCTGATCGTGGCCGGCACCCTCGTGGGTGCGTCAGGCATCCTCCTCACCCGGATGATGAGCAAGGCCATGGGCCGGTCGCTGGCCAACGTCTTGTTCAGCGCGTTCGGATCGGTGATCACGGCCGCTGGAGGGGCCGACGGCTCAGGCGAGGCCCGTCCGGTGAAGGCCGGGACACCCGAAGACATCGGCGTGCTGTTGGCGTATGCCCGCAAGGTGGTCATCATCCCCGGCTACGGACTGGCCGTGGCCCAGGCCCAGCACACAGCCCGGGAGCTGGCCGACCTGCTCATGGCCCGCGGGGTGGAGGTCTTCTACGCCATCCATCCGGTCGCCGGTCGCATGCCCGGGCACATGAACGTCCTGCTGGCCGAGGCCAACGTCCCCTACGACGAGTTGAAGGAGATGGACGAAGCCAATCCGGAGATGGCCACCGCCGACGTGGCCCTGGTCATCGGGGCCAACGACACGGTGAACCCGGCAGCCAAGAACACGCCCGGAAGCCCGATCTTCGGAATGCCGATCATCAACGCCGACGAAGCCGAGAACATCGTCTTCCTCAAACGTTCGATGCGTCCCGGCTTCGCGGGCATCGACAACGAGCTGCTCTTCGACGAGAAGACCACGTTGCTCTTCGGAGACGCCAAGGACACCCTCACCAAGCTTGTGGCCGCGGTGAAGGACGCCTAGGTGGTGACGGCCACCGTCAGGCCGAGTTGCTGAGTTCCTCCCGGCCGGCGGACGTGTCGGTCGCGAGCTTGGCGAAGACCATCAGGCCCTGGCTGGTGGGACGGGTGGACAGCACGGTGACGGTCACCGGCCCCTGATTCACCAGGTGGGTGGCGTCATTGACGACGACCATGTCACCGTCGGGCAGGTAACCGACCGCCTGGCGGGATTGGCGCCCCTCCTTGATGAGATCGAGCTGCAGGAGCTCGCCCGGCAAGTGGTCGGGCGAGAGATCGCTGGCGATGGCCCGCAGGTCGACCACCATCAGCCCCCACTTCTGGGCTTCGTCCACAACGACGGACGAGCAGGTTCCGATGCGCAGGCCGAGCCGGCGAGCCGCGGTCAGCAGCTTGGTGTTGGCCTCGTCCACTTCGGGGATCTCGTCGGGACCGATGTGGACGGATACCCCCATCTCCCGCAGCGCCTCCACCGATTCAAGTCCACGCCGGGCCCGACGGGAGTTGACCGGGTCGGGAGACGCGGCCACCGACTGGACGTGGTCGATGACGAACTGGGGAATCACCAGTCCGCCCGGGAGCAGGCCGCCGCGACCCAGCACCAGGAGGAACCGATCCATCATGGCCGAGCTGTCGACCAGGAGAGCATGACCCTCGGGTGGGCTCGGCTGGGGGGCGAGGATCCGGGACAGGCCGGCGGCGGCGACGATCTGACGACCCTTGACGGAGCCGAGCCGCCAGCCCAGCGTGGCCAGGACCCAGGCGATGACCGCGGTGATGAGCAGGGCGAACCCGGACCGGAACAGGACCAGCAGCGGAAGGCCGATCACCAAGCCGAGCAGCATGCCGGTGGTGGCGATGATCGAAGCGGCAAACGTCTCACCGGGGGGCGTGTTGCGGAAGAGGAAGACGGCCTGTTGGAGTCCGCGGTCGATCAGTCTCCCGGCCACACCACCGAGCACGTAGGCCACCGCCGCCCCGAACAGCAGGCCCACCACCGAGCCGTGCTGACCGGGGTCGACCGATCGTCCGATCTCGAAGCCGGCCACGGCTCCGGCCAGGACGAAGAGGAGGCGAAAGCCTTCAACGAAGATCATGCCGGCACCGGCCGACTCGACGCTGTGGATCGGTGACTTCATGTGGTGACTACTTTGGTTTTCGCCTCGGATATGCGACCGCTTGCCAATTGTCGGAATTGGCGGCCAAAACCTTTAATCTGGCCCGGAGTTCCGATAAGCCGGCGATGGGCACGGGGTCGTGGGTGTGTCGGGTACGAATCGGGTGGGCAAACTGCCCGTCACGGTGATTGGCCAGCAGCGGGCCCGGGTAACTGAATACTGGGCCTTGCCCCGTAAATGCGCCGAGTAGTAAAATGATCACCGAGGGTGGGGGCACCTCACCTCGCGTCGGTACCAGCCCACGAACCTGTGGCGACCCTTCCATGAGCTCCTTCCGCCGCCGTCCACATGAAGATCACGCCCGGGACGAGATCGTCCTTCGTGATCTCGTCCCTTTCAGGCCGCCTCCATCGGATGGCCCGGTGCCGGGTGGCCCCGGAGAACCCGGCGCCGGTTTCACCGGACCGGCCGTTCCCGAGCCCGGTCACCGCTACGACCTCCGCATCACTAACCTGGGTCTGGTTGTAGCCGACGTGACGGGGGCATCGGCGCCGGTCCCCGCGCTGGTGCCCTGGTCTCAAGTGACTAGTGTCAGCGCCACAGGCGTGGCCGAACTGGCGGACGGATCACGCGGTGGAATTCTCGAGATCGAGGTGAGTGACGGAGGTTGGTTTGTTGGCGACCGTGAGCAGAGGTTTGTGGCTCAGACGACGACCCTGGAGCCGTTCGTGCAGGCCGCATCAGCCCACCGACCCTTGACAACAGATACCGACCTGATGGAGCGCGGGCCCGATTCGGCTCGCCTGGTCCGGGCCGGGGTGGCGGTCATGGGGTTGGTCGCCGGTATCGGGGCCTTGGTCTCCCGCTGGACAGGCCGGACCACGGTGCGCGGGAAGGACCTGGCGTCACGCTGGAAAGCGCGGGCCAGCTCGCGGTGGCCGCGGCTGGCCCATCGATGGAATGCGCTCACCTCGCGATGGACGGAACTGACTTCACGATTGACCGGCAACGGGCCCGGTGGGGGCGACCCGCAACACGGGCTCGGCCGACGACGGGTCGGGCCTATCGCCGTCGGAGTCATGGCCCTCATCCTGCTGACCGGGAGCGCCAGCACGACCTTCGGCTCGGCCGCCGGTGCGACGAACGTCCCACATGTCTCGGGCAACAACATGCAGGCCTTACTCGAGGGCCGGGGATCGCATCTGGCGCCGGCCACGTCCAAGCCCGCTCCGGCTCCGCCGTCCCTGGCCGGATCGGCTCCGCTGCAATCCCACGAAATCTTCGGCTATGCCCCCTACTGGACGTTGCCCTTGTCATCCGGTTTTGACGTCAAAGACCTGACCACCCTGGCCTACTTCAGCGTCGACGCCAATCCCAACGGCACCTTGGACAAGAGCGGCCCGGGCTGGAGCGGGTACGAGAGCCAGGATCTGGTCAATCTGGTCAACCGGTCGCATGCCGCCGGCGATCGGGTGGTGCTCACCGTCACCGATTTCAGTCAGAGCTCGCTCGATGCCATCACCTCCGACCCCAACGCGGGCGCCCGCCTCTCGGCCGCGCTGATCTCGGCCGTGGCGGCCAAGAACCTCGACGGCGTGAACTTCGATTTCGAGGGTGAGGGGAGCAGCGACCAGCAGGGGCTCACCCGGCTGATCACCCAGGTCTCGCATGCGCTGCATGCGGCAAATCCCCACTGGCAGGTGACGATGGCCGTGTACGCCAGTTCAGCCGGGGATCCGGGCGGCTTCTACAACATCGCCGCCCTGGCACCGGCGGTCGACGGGTTCTTCGTCATGGCGTACCAGATGAACAACAGCCCGGTATCCAGCGCCACAGCCCAACTGGTCGGTGGCGGATTCACCGAAAAAGAGGCGCTCCAGCAGTTCACGGCGGTGGTGCCGGCCCAGAAGGTGATACTCGGTGTGCCCTTTTACGGGTACGACTGGCCGACCTCGAGCGGAACCCTCACGGCCCACGCCACCGGCCCGGACACAACTCCGAGTGACGCGGTTATCACCGCGTCAGGGCATCCGACCTACTGGGATCCGGCCACCGACAGTTCGTGGTCCTCGTACAAGGTCGGATCCCAATGGCACGAGACCTTCTTTGACAATCCGACGTCCCTGGCGGTGAAGGCACGCGTCGCCAATTCGTTCCATATCGGGGGAGTCGGCATCTGGGCCCTGGGGATGGACGGGAACAATCCGGCCATGATGGCGGCGCTGCTCGGCAATGCGCCGGCGGTCAAGGACTATTCGACGGGCCCCACCACCACGACCACGACCACCACGCCCGGGTCGTCGACCACGGCCGCGACCGGGCCGCCCGGATCCAGCTACGTCACGACGGGAATCTGGAAGGGCGCGACCGTCTCTCTGACCCCGGTGAACAGTCCGTCCTCGGAGGGTACGCCCGTGTATCTGGGAACGTTGAGCCAACTGACCACCAGCGACCCGGCATTGGCCTGTCTTGAAACCGGGACACCCCTGAGCGTCTGGTCCTTCAGTACCCTCCCCGGCGTCGATGTGGTGGTGGCGTCCCAGCCTCAGGACTGCGCTGCAGCCACCTGGACCTTCCCCACGGCCAAGAAGTCGGGGAGCGGGAAGGGCGGGAGCAAGCCCCCACCCACCTCCACGACCACCACCACGGTCCCGCATACCACGACCACGACCACGGTCCCGCCCACCACCACGACCACCACCACGGCCCCGACCACCACCACGACCACCACCACGGTCCCGCCCACCACCACGACCACCACCACGGTCCCGCCCACCACCACGACGACGACGTTGGTCCCGGCCGGTGCCACTTCGGGCACCACGCCATAGACCGGGCCAAGGGGCTGTCGGGCAGCGGGCCGGGTGGATTCGCGTCCGCGGCTAATCTCGTCGAACAACCCGGGGGTGTAGCTCAGCTGGTAGAGCGCTACGTTCGCAATGTAGAGGCCGACGGTTCGAGTCCGTTCACCTCCACCGGAGAGCATGGCGGGTAGCGGACACTCTTCGCTCTGACCACAAAGTCCGAACGAATCCCCTGATCAGAGGGGTGTCCTCCGTACGTTCGCAATGTAGAGGCCGACGGTTCGAGTCCGTTCATCCACCCGGTAAGAGTCCAGTCCAGCGGCAATCGGCCGACGCGGTCGGGCGGGTCCAGGGCGGCTCACCAGGGTTGACGCACGGTCCGCAGAGACGCACGCTCAGATATCGGTCGAACTGCGGTCGTTCCCGCCACCGATCGAGACGGGTTGTCTGGCGCGGTCGTTGGGATCGATACCCTCCAAAGACCGCACGTCAAAAACACGGGAGATCACGCGTCTCTTACCTCGGCCGCTCAAGGGCAAGGGAGCAGCGTCGCAGGGACGCCAGCGAAATCCAAGCCTCAGGAATTCCCAAGAGGCTCGCCGCCGTGGCGTAAGTCCCGCCAACTGCGCTCGGATACCTGTACGCCGTACCTCTTGGCGGCCTCTGTGATGCGCTCCCATGCGATGTCGCGTTCAGCGTCGCTCACGTTCTGTACCTGATCGAAGCGAGCGATCGCGTTACGGACGTGACCTGCGTCGACCAGCGGTTCTTTCCGTTGTCCGGCGAAGGCGAACTGGTCGTCGCTCAATCGGTCCTGCTCGGCGGCACTCAATTCGGCCATTGTCAACTCCCTCCTCACATTCGGTTGATCGGGGGTCCAACCAACTGACTCGTCCTGTTGAAAACCCGCAATCCAGAATTTAACCCGTTGAACTCCAACGCAGTTCCAGGTACCTCGACGCTGCAGACCGGAGCCCTGCCCGGCGGAGGGCAACCTGGGGAGAACCGTGATGAAGAGCCTGCGCGAGCGTGCCAACGGGATCACGCGGCAGCGTCGAGCGGGTCGGCCGAATCCTCTGGGCCGGAAAGGCCGAGGTAATCGTCAGTCAACCTCGGTGGCAACGAAGAGCGCTTTGAACATCTCCTTCATCTCCGGCAGCTGGTAGTGGGCCTGAAGGCCGCTCGGGTTGGGTAGGAGCCAAAGATGGCTACCGCCGAGGAGCTCGGGCTGGGGACCGATAACGGCACCCGGTCGAAGAAAAGCTGCCCGGTACGCCTGCAACCCAAGCACCGCAACACAACGGGGCTGCAGCATCCCCACCTTGGCCTCAAGCCGGGTTGCGCCTTCACGTAACTCGGCGACATCGAGTTCGCTGGCGGCGGCTGTCACCCGGCTCACCAGGTTCGTGATGCCTATCCCGAGCCCGGGCAGAACGTGCTGCTCGGCCGGTAAGAGAACGGACTCGGTGAATCCCCCGGCGTGGAGCAACTTCCAGAACCGGTTCCCCCGCCGCGCAAAGTGCAGGCCGATTTCACCCGAGAGCGTCCCGGGATTGATTCCACAGAAGAGCACCCGTAGATTCGGGCCGACCAGATCGGGGAGAGTCTGCTCCATGTGACGAGAACATACCTGGCGCCACGGCCCAGATCTGCCGAACGGGAGTCACTCGGCGCCGGCACGTTCAGCCGGCGCCGCGTCGAGTTCGGAGAGGACGGCCGCTTGGATCTCCGGGTCCGGGAAGAGCACTGTTATGGAGCGCGTCCGCAAGCGAGTGGCCGCGTCGGACACCGCCGAGGCCACGGCGGGAGACCGACCGGCGTCGAGCCAGTCCGGGTGGATGTACGACGACCGGGTTACCGAAACGGTGTCACCCAGTAAGGCAGCCGCTGCTTCGGCGGCTAGGCGCTCCTTGGATAGGCGAGGCGCACTGGTCGAAGCTTCGGCGCCAGCGAGCACCGCCACCGCCGCCACGGTTGCGCCCCAGGTCCGGAACACCTTGGCCGTCGCAGGCGCACCCGTGTGCGAGTGCAGGTAGGCATTCACGGCGGCGCTCGTCACGATGCGCGTGGAATGCTCACCGGCGGTCGAGAAGAGCGGCGATTCATCGTTGCTGTCCGCGGCCAGGAGGCCGCTGACAACTCGAGCGGCCGCCCGGTCGGTGACGGCTACTTTGTGGGCCAAGTGCTCCTTACCGACGAAGTCGAAGGTGATCGTCGGCCCGTGCACGGCGACCTGATTGCGCCGCAGCGTGGTCAGTCCGTACGTATGGTTGTCGCGGGCGTAGCGCTCATTGCCTACCCGCAGCAGACCGCGGTCCAAGAGCCGGACAACTGCGGCGGTGACCGCGTGCGGGGCGCGCACATCGTGGCGCCAAGCGGTCAAGTCGTCGTCGACGGTCTTGCGCAAGGCCGGGAGGGCCGCGGCAAACGCCAGCATCTGCTCGAACTTCCGATCGGCGGCCAGGGCGATTGCTTCTGGGGCGTACCGGTACTGCGTGCGACCCCGTCGGTCGACTCCGGTCGCCTGAACCGGCGCAAAGGCATCGAGCGTCGCCCAGACGTCCGTCCACGCCGGCGGAATTGCCAAGCGTTTCAGTCGACCGAGGACGGCCTGGTCGATCACCGCTGCTCCCGCATCGTCGACCCACTCGTCCGGTCGTGCGCTGACTCGGTGCAGGCCAAGCGGTCGGAGGGCCCTTGGGACCGAGCTCATATCATGCGGCCGAGGGTCAAGCTGCCGGTCTTTTCGGACAGTTGAGTTACGAATAGGTCGGGACCCAGTCCGTCGAGGCGGTTGGCCTCGGCAGCAAGGACCAAGGCGTGGTCCGGGCGCACCAACTCATCACCCGGATACCGCTTCCGATGCGCCTTCGACACGTCCCGGTTCGTGACCTCAGGGCACAGAAGGAGCGCCGAGGCACCCTCAAGATCGTCGGCGTCACGGGCATCGCAGGTCATCGGACAAATGAACCTCCCTGCGGTTACCTTCCCGATCAACAGGCCAGCCTCTGCACTGGGGAGTGAGGGTACACGTCCGACTTGAAGAGCGTCCATGGGAAGGCCTAGCCGAGGCTTCACCGTTCCTTCCCCGGGCGTTGATGGGATGAACAGGCCGTCCGGAAAGTTCTCGACGGTGCCCGCAGCCACCGGCAGGCTGTTCTGTCCACCTGACGCACCATTCTCTGCCTGGCGCCGGGCAAACGTGCCCAGGAGCGGGGAGCAGTTCGTGGCGGACGGCGATCCTCACACCGTCGGGGTCATGTTCCCGATGATCGTCTCGAGCGATCGGTTCAGTACTCTGACGTCGTCCTGCGTGAGACCCCGGCGCAGGCACTCTTCCAAGCCCTGAACGCCCTCGTTGACCGATCGCCACTTCTTCTCGCCCGCGTGGGTCAAGTGAGCGCAGAGGATCCTTGCATTTGTCGGACTCCGGTGACGCTGCACCAACCCGGAGGCTTCGAGCTGCTTGAGGACCTCGTTCATTGACTGGGGCGTCACAAACGCCTTGCGAGCAAGCTCGGCGTTGGGCAATCCAGGCGTCTCGGCCAGCAACGTGAGCACGACGTAGTGGGGGATCCCGAGCCCCTGTTTGGAGACGATCTCCTCGAGGGCGACATGTATCACCGATTGGGCGCGCTTGATCAGGTAGCCCGACATGTCCTCGGCTCTTGGCATCCGCTTCTCTGTCTTCGCCATCGGACCCCTTGCTTTTATCAGGCTACCTGATATAGTTATCAGGTAGCCTGATAAGCATAGAGGAGCGCACGTGAGAGTGATAGGACCCGACTTCATCGCACTGCAGGTCAGCGATCTGGAGCTGTCTGCTGCGTTCTATTCGGAGCAGCTCGGCCTTGTGCGGGCAGCCCAGAGCCCACCAGGAGCGGTGGTCTTTGCCACCGCTCCCATTCCCTTTGCCGTTCGTGAGCCCGCCGTTGACTTGCAGGCGGTCGAACGTCTCGGCTGGGGAGTCGCCCTGTGGCTCAAGGCCGATGACCCGCAGGTTCTGCACGACAGGCTTGTTCCTGCCGGGGTCCGAATCGTCACCGAACCCTTCGATGGTCCATTTGGTCGGACGTTCGTGTTCGCTGACCCCGATGGCTACGCCGTTACCATCCATTCCTGAGGGGCAAGGAGGAAGCATGCCAGCCTTCATCTCTGACAGCCCTTGGGTCCGCACGTTGATCAGCATCGGCGACCAGGCGATCGCCACCGAGGACAACGCAAACCTTCCCGCCTACAGGGAGACTACGTCTTTCACCGTACGGGTGCCGACCTGGGCTTCGATGGATTGCATGCCCGAGGACCAAGAGCAGAACGCTAATGGGTGGTCGGCAACAGGTCCGCGTCCCGCACGCGCCGAGCGAGCGACTCGAGCAACTTGCGTGTGACCGGCGGGGCCTTGTCCATCAGCTTCATCAGGTCGGCGCGGTTCAACTCCAGCACCTCGAGGTCGCTCGTGGCGGTCACCGTGGCCGAGCGCGGTTGGCCGTCGATGAGGGACAGCTCGCCGACCACGTCGCCCGGACCCAGGAGAGCCAGGAGTTTTCCGTTTCGGACCACCTCGGCCCTCCCGGTGACGATGATGAAGGCGAGCCCGCCGGCCGCGCCCTGGCGAGTCATCACGCTCCCTTTTGTGAGCTGGGCCGGCACCGTCAGGGTGGCCACTTGCCCCAGCTGTCGTTTGTTGCAGGCCGCAAACAAGGAGAGCTGCCCGAGGAGCTCGATCTTGTGCGCACGCCCCACGGATCCGATCATGGCCAGATTAGTGAGCAGCGGGAGCTGATGCGCCCGGTCCAGACGGTGCGACAAAGGCATCGATTTTCCCCGGATGCCCGCTGAAGGAACGGGCGTCCGTGGCCGCCACGTTGCCGAACTGCATTGAGAGCCCTCGGGCCTCGATCACATTGTCGAACTGCATTGAGAGCCCTCGGGCCTCGATCTCTCTCGGCGCTCGCTTCTGTCGGTCTTGTGAGGGCAGTGATCCAGGGACGAACTCTGAGTTGTCCTGCTCCGCAACGTGGGAGCTCCGGAGGGATGTGCCTCGTGCTGATCAGCATCAGGAAGCCTCGACTTGATCTGGCTTCAGGTCCTCGAGCATTCGGTCGAGCCGATTGCGCAGCTGAGTCTGCACGTGGCGACCCATGGCATCTGCCAGCTCGGCATCCACCGCCTCCCTGGCGAGAGGACGCAGCCGACGCACGATCTCGGTGAGGCGCGGCAGATCTTCAGCAGGGATCTGATCCCCCACGGGGTCGAAAACGTGCGTCGCCACCAGTTCCACGAAGCTCCGAGCAACGCGGTCCATGTCTTCGCGAAGGTGCTCACCGAGGGCGAGTACCGCCGTCAGCGGGATGCCGGCAGCCACGAGCTCCGCACCTGCGTGCAGTATCCGAGGCTTGCGCACCAGATAGGTATCCCCGTTTGCCTCGAAAACACCCTGTTCGAAGGCCAACTCGATCGTCTGTGCATCCGGCTCCCCCGCGCCGAAACCGAACAGCGAGGCCAGTTCCTCCACAGTCATGATCGTGGGCTCCTCGTCCGACCAGGGGGCCGCCAACGCCGCCTCCAGCCCGAGCAGGTCGGCAACGTTCTGGCCTGACTCCCAGGCACTCAGCAGTTCCCCGATGTTTGAGAGGGTGTAGCCCCGCTCGAGGAGCTGTCCCACGATCCGCAACCTTGCGACATGGGCGTCGGAATACAGGGCCACCCGCCCCTGGCGGCGGGAGGGAGGCAGGAGCCCGCGGTCCTGGTAGACGCGTACATTCCGTACCGTCGTGCCCGCCAGGCGAGCCAATTCGTCGACCCTGTATTCCCCCGTTGGCTGGTCATTGGGCTGGTCGTTGGGCTGGTCGTTGATATTCACATTGATCATTGTACCATTCTTGCTTGACACTTACATCGAGCGATGACATGATGAATGGCGCACGTGCTGCCGATCGAGAATTCCGGCCGGGCGAGGCCTTGTTCGAGGCCACCGGCCTCCGCAGAGATCTCCGACCACGACGTTCGTAGACCTCGAAGTACCCGGAGCGAAAGAGGAGAACCATGAGCACCCCCCTCGATAAGTCGACCACCAGGGATCTGCCCGCCGAAGACGTCGGTCCCGCGGGCGCCAACGATGTGTTCGCGGCCATGGTGGCGAGGCTGTCGCGGCAATCGGTGGACAAGCATTTCGACGCGTACCTTGACGTCGACTGGGAGGCACCCGAGATGGCAATCGACCCTGAGGACAATCGGTTCTCATTGTGGTCGTTCGACCCGCTGGCCGCGACCGACTGGTATCGCTCTCAGCCCCCTGAGGTCCGCTCGCGCGTGGGGTTGCACCGCATCGCCGCGGCGATGCGCACGGGATGGGAGTTCGAGAACGTTCTCCAGCGCGGCCTCCTCGAGTACGCCTTTTGGCTTCCCAACCATCGCCCGGAGTTCCGCTACGTCCACCATGAGATCACCGAGGAATCGCAGCACACGCTGATGTTCCAAGAGGTGATCGACCGGAGTGGCCTCGACATCCGGGGCATGCCGTGGAGGATGAAGGTGGCTTCGCGCCCCATCGTGTGGCTGAGCCGTCTCTTTCCTCCGCTCTTCTTCCTCTTTGTCCTCGGGGGGGAGGACCCGGTGGACTACATCCAGCGGCGTCAGCTGCGGACCGGTCAGAACCACCCCGCCATCGAGCGCATCGTCAGGATCCACGTCACGGAGGAGGCGCGTCACATCTCCTTTGCTCGCCAGTACCTGAAGCGCACGGTTCCGCGCCTCGGTTTTCTGAAGAGGCGGGTGCTTGGGTTCGTCGCCCCACTCCTCTTCGGCACCATGAGCCGACTCATGTGTTTCCCGTCGGCCGACCTCGTGCGCACGTACGCCGTGCCTCGATCGCAGCTGCGCGAGCAACTGCGATCCGATGTGGGCCGCCAGGTTCTTCGCGATTCCGTGGCCAAACCGCGGAAGCTCTGTGCCGAACTCGGTCTGATCAATCCGATAGAGCGGCAAGTTTGGCGCCTTCTCGGAGTGTGGGACGACAACAACACGGCTTCCCCGAGCGCGGGCTCGCCCGACGACGCGGCTCCCTCGAGGTGACCGTCCCGTCGTGCGGATCCGGCCGTTGGACGCCGCCACGACGGGCCGGCTCGCACCTTGGAGCCGATCAGGGTTGGAAGTCAGTGGATGTACTTGCGAACGAGCGCCGCCGGGGCCGTGTAGGACGAGCCGGACAAAATGGCGGTGTTCGACCCGGCCGGCGAGGGCAGGCTCTTGTCGAGATTGAGGACCGGATCCAAGATCCCGCCAGGCCCGCAGTTGGCGGTACCCGGGACGGCGAACGAGTTGTCGACGAGGGTCATTCCGGCCACCGTGATCAGCCCTTGAGGAGTGCTCGACGTCTTCCCGGTCGCCCCGCGGATCGGCGTGTTGGGCGCCGGCGGCTTTGTCGTGCCGGTGGTCAGGTTGAGCGTGATCGGGTCGGCGGAGGCAGCGATCGTGCAGTCAGGCCCGAGTAGCCCCGTCGGTGTGCTCACCAGCACATCGATCGGAAGGGTCAGGCCCGGGCCCTTGCCGCCGAGCAGGTTGCCCAGGTTGACCGTGGGGAGCCCGACGAGCTGGGGAGTGACAGTCACCGCCAGTTCCCCTCCACCCAAGGCGGAAATCCCGGTCAAGCCGCCGGGGAGAGGTATGGCGGGTGACTGAAGTGCAGACGTCCCGTTGGTGGGCAGCACGACAACGGGCTTTCCCGTCTTCGTGTAGCTGAGGCCGAGGGAGAGCGTCGTCGGGCTCGACGAGGTGACGGTGGTCGACCCGATCTCGAACTTCGTGCTGGTGGTCGATGAGAACAGGCACGTCGCCACCGCCTTGACCGTGACCGGGCAGTCGGCGAAATGGGCCAGGTCGGCCGGAACACTCGTCGATGTGGCCCTGGCCGACCCGGGTGTCAGGGTCACGAACAGGGCCAGTCCGACCAACGACAGGGCCCCGACCAGCGACAATGCCCTGGCCGGCCCCGATCTCGTACCACCGCCCGATACCCACCGGTCATTTCTCTGCGTCCGCGACACCATGAATCCCCCTGTTCCCCACAATCGGTCGGTCGGCCCTCCGACCGACCCCCGGCGGCTCTACCCAGAGGAAGCTTGGGTCAAACATCGACGACGGGGATCCGGAGATGCGCCCTCGCTCATGAAGGGCCCCGTTCAGGTCATGAGGGCCCCGCTCAGCTCAGAGCAAGGTGACTTGATTGATCAGCCACCGTCCCCCCGATCGCACCAGGGTGATCTGCACCTGGCTCCGATCGGTCGTCGGCTTCGCCTGGCTGGAGTTCTCGATCTTCTGGGTGAGGAAGACCAGGACCACGGCTTCGGACGTGCTCGACGAGACGAGTCCCGCTGACACCACGCTGGCAGCCGCGGTTGCCTTGTACTGGGTCAGGGTCGACTTCAGGGCATCGCTCGACTCGGTGAAGCTCCGACGGAAGGAGGGCGTCGAGTTGGCGGCGACGGCGGCGAAGTCGCGTTGGAGGTTGCCGTAGTTGTAACTTGCCAGTTGGACGGCATATGTCCTGGCCGCGGCCAGCGCGCTCGTGCGGGAGCTGGCCTGGCTGTCCTGATTGCTCAGTGCCAGCAGGCTCAGGATCAACGCGACGACCAAGCCGGTGACGAGGACGAGGACGCCTATGAGGACGGCCTTCGACCGCCGCCGTCGACGCGCCGACGATGGCGGGGATGTCCGTTCGTCCGACGTCCCGGACAGTTCCGGGTCACTGCCAACGACCGCACCGGTGGTGGAGACAAGGGCCTCTGTCGCCGGAGCAGCATCGTTCCCGAGACTCGTCGGTTGCCCCCGGTCTTCGTTCCCCTCGGCGATCTGTTCGTCCTCACTGACCCGCTCTCCCGGTGTCCGGACTCCGGCGTCGGTAACGGTGGCAATCGATGGCGTCGCGGGTGGTGCCAGTGGATCCGGCCCCGCCTCTCCGGAGTCGGAAGGCGAGGGCAACCGATCCTTCACGCGGCCATTTTGCTTCGCCGATTTCCCCTTCGCCTTCTTGGCCGTCTTTCCCTTGGCCGATCCTTCCTTTGATCGGCCCTCTTTCAGGTCGTCGACATCGGCGCGCCGCGAGCTCGGGTCACCACCGAGCGTGTCGACGGTTCCGTCGATCGAACGGTCGTCGGGCTTCATAGCGCGCGCCCCGGGTTGACGGCCTGGAAGTCGGTGTCGGCCGTGTCCGAACTTTCGGAAGTTCCATCGATCGCAGCAGAACGGCGAGGAGCGATTGTGGCCAGTCGCGACATCAAGGGAGGATCCTCGATTGCGTCGGGCGGTGGAGTGTCGGGCGGGGATCCGTCCGACTCATCCTCACCCTCCACGGCATCGGACATCTCGTCCATGCTGATCGGGCCTTCGGGCCTGCCGGCAAGGAACTGTTCTATCACGGGGACCTTTGACGTCATCATCTCCTCTTTCGATGCGAATCCGACCAACTTTGAGCGGAAGAGCAGACCGAGGTGGTGAGCGGTTCTCTTCACCGATTCGATGTTGTGACTGATGATGAAGAAGGTCGCTCCCGTCTCGTCGTGCACACTGTTGATGAGACCATCCAGGTAGGCCACTCTCACCGGGTCGAGGCCGGAGTCCGGCTCGTCGAAGAAGAGGATCTTGGGGTCGAGGACCAGGGCCCGGGCCAGGCCAGCGCGCTTGCGCATACCTCCAGAGACCTCGCCCGGAAGTTTGTGGAGGTGGTTGACGAGACCGACGAGCTCGGACTTGTGGAGGACAGTGTTCCGGATCTCCTTGTCGGTCTTGTTCGTATGCTCGATGAGGGGGAAGGCGATGTTATCGAAGAGGTTCATCGATCCGAAGAGCGCACCGTCCTGGAAAAGCACTCCGATCTTCCTGCGGATGCGCAGGACCTCCTTCTCACGGACGCCCACAATGGGTTCGCCGTCGATGTAGACCTGGCCGGTCTCGGGCCGCAGGAGCCCGATGATCACCTTCAAGAGCACGGACTTTCCGGTTCCCGAAGGGCCGAGGATGGCCGAGGTCTCGCCTCGGGGTACATCGAAGGTGATGTCCTCGAGGACCACGTGGCCTCCGAACCGCTTCGACACCCCCTGGATCGAAATGACGGCATCGCCCACCGGGACGGTTTCCACGGCCGCCACCGGTTCCGACGCCTTCTCCTTGAGGCTCACCCCCTTTTTGGACAACTTGTTCTTCCTCCTTTCGTTTTCAAGGTTACCGAGAACCTCTGTCTCGCGGGCCTCAGAAGCTGAAGCCCGCAGGGGGCCCGATCGGCAGGCGCAGGGTGACCACCGTCGTGTCCGCGGTGAACTGAGACCACCCCGGCTGTGCCGCGATCGGGTTGGTACCGCCGTCCAGGTAGTAGAGCCCGACGTCCTGGTCGCTGAATTTCGCATCCCATCCGCCGGCGTAGGTATTGAGGCTGGCGGCGAGGAACGGTGAGCACGGGCTGCCATTGGCGCTGGGGAAGAAGGCGGGAATGGCCAGGTCGTTGCTGGCCACCGTGCTCGCCGAGCTGGCCAGGGGCCCGGTTAACGGCTCCGGGGGGATTTGGAGAGATCTTCGGTCCGGGTTGGGGGTCGCCGGTGGTTGCGGCGCCGTGGCCGGCAGGGGGGTCCGCTGCGTCGAGAGCGTGACGGTGGCGGGGGCGGTCTTACAGGTGAACGTGCTCGTCGAGGGTGGTGGCGGGACCTCGCTGACCGTTGTCACCGCGGCCGTCGACACCGAGAGGTCGAGAGAGCCGTCCGGCTCCACCCCGGTGACGGTGAGGGTGGTCGTCCCGGAGGCGGCGAGGCTCAGCACGTACGGAAAGCATTCGAACGTCGGTGTCGAGTAGTTACTGCAGGCGACACCTTCAGGGTGATAGCTGCCTATCGCCGGTGGTGGTGCGTAGCTGGCCGGTGATGGGCCGTACTGAGCCTTGATCTGGATGCACTCGCCGGCTGGCCAGTCCGCCGACAGGCAGCTGGCGCCTCCCTGGTTGTCGCAGAATACGACGTCCTGCGGCGGGATCTCGGCCGTCAGGCTCGGGAGCTGAAGCAATCCCGTCACCCATCCGGTGATGTCGTAGATCTTCGACTGCCACGGGTAGAGGTGGAGCGTCTCCTTGCCCGCCTTCCAGACCGGATGGTTGGCGGTCCACTCGTCGTAGCCGGCCAGCACTTGGCCATTGGTGATGGCGGCCAGAAATGGGACGCCGTAGGCATTGCCGGGTGGGTAGGTGGATGCCGGAATCGTTGGCGGGGAGCAGGTCGGCATGCCCGGAACGTCGGTCGAGGCGGTCAGCCGACCTCCGGTGGTCTCCACCCGCCTGAGGTCGGCCAGCACCGCGTTGACGCGGAGCCGCTCGGCCGATCGGGATGAGGTGGATGAGGTGGATGAGGTGGATCGGGTGTGCGCCGGCCCGACCCGACGCGCCGGTGCCGCGTGCGTTCCGGACGGAGTCAGAGCGACCGTCGCCAACGTCACGACCATGGCCGTCGCCACCAGGGCGAAGGCGGTCAACCGCAGCCATCCCCTTCTCTTCATAGGACTCGCTTCATCGGGACTTTTGGCCTGGGCTTTCAACCCACCGCACGGATGGGCGATGCACGTGGCATCGCCCATCCGTGATGGAGTTATTCACGCGTCGCCAGGGCATCGGCTGAGCTGGGCGACGTCTGGCGCCGGATTACCACGGAGGGGCCCCGGGAGCCGGGCTCAGAATCTCGGTCGCCGTGGCCGTGGCCGTGGTGCTGGTGCACCCGGTCCCCTTGGTCGGGATCTTGGCGTTGGTGACGGTATCGGTGTTCTTGCCGTTGTACTTGCCCGTCACTTTCACCGCTGCGGTCGGCGCGACCGTGATCGTGCATCCGGACAGGATCGTCGACTTGAAGGTAGCCCCGTCCTTCGGGATGTTGAGGGTCAGCGTCGTCTTTGCGATGGTGGCCGTCCAGGCCCCGGCGGTCTTGATGGTGTCCGTCCCACCCGAGTTGTCTTTACATCCACTGATGGTCGGGGGAGCCGATAGCGGCATGGTGTCGGACGCTTTGCTCGCGACCTTGCCCTTGACCGTGAAGGTAGTGCAGCTGACGGTGATCGGGACCGAGTCGATGTCACCCTTGAAGGTCACCTTTGTTTTGGACTGTAGGTTCCCGGTGACCGCAGTTCCCGCCTTCAAGGATGCGAAGGCAGCGGTGCTGAGGCCGAGGACAAGCATCATCGTCGCGACGACGGCGACAATTACCTTGGTCAGTTTTGACATGGTTGGGTTTCCTTCTCTCGGGTCTTTTCCTGGTCTTTTCATGAGTCGTGACATGGCGGTGTGAACCTCCTTTGTTGGTTTCTATTGGCAGGGCGGCGTTTTGGCTCCGTTCAGGTGGCCGTGAATGTATGGACTAGGGCGGCGGGGGTTGGTAGAGCGAGGCGGTGACGGGCACGCTGGCGCTCGATTGTCCTGGAGACAGTGGCAATCCGGCAATCATGTCGACGTTGGCCGCAACGGCGGCCGGGCAGGTGGTCGAAGGCTGTACGTCGGGTGCGATCAAGTCGTTGCTCGTCAGCGTGGCGGTCGTGTTGCTGAGCGGTCCGGTAACGGAACCGCTCAGTGGGATGGTCGCCCCGATGGTGCAGGAAACTCCGAACAAGGGAGCGGTGGTCCCGCTCACGTTGGCGTCGAGGTTGACGGCCAGTCCGTTCTGGGAGGAGGTGCAGCTGAAGCCGCCGGTGATCGTTCCCGGGTTGGCGGTGAAGCCGATGGTCGGTGTCATCCCCGGCACCAACGTCAGAAGCACCGAAAGGGGCCCGTACTTCTGACCATCCAGGGGTGAGTCGACGCTCCCCGTGGTCCCACAGGGCGGTGTCCCGGTGACGAGGGTGACGATTCCGCAGAACTTGGCGTCGATCCCAGAAATCTGTGCGGATCCGGTGCTCAGCGCCCCGCTGGCCACCGATCCCACCAGTCCCAGCTGGTAGGTGGCGGTGGGAGGTCCGTCCGGATTGGGCACGCAGTCATCGGGAAGTTCGGAAGTGGCCAGCTGGGCTCGCTTCGGTACCTGGGTGCGCGGCGATGATGGGGGGAGCGGCCTGGAAGTCGAAGCCTTCGAGCCCTGGAGGGCCGTTCGCCCTGTTCCAGCCGCCTGACCACGCCACACCACCACGGATGCGACGACCACGAGTACGGGGAGGCCGACAACGACCGCTCTCCGTGCCTGCCTTCTGGATCCGACCAGGCGTGACCGTTCACGCTCTCTTCGCACCTTCCCCCCTTCTGGCCGATGCGCTTCCGACGACCGAACTAAAGAAAAATGGTCATCCCACCGGTTATGCCCGTCGGGCGGCGCTCCAAAACCTCAGGCTGGGCGGGCTGGTTGCCACGGCGGTTGGCTCAACCGCCCGGAACGTTCGGACTGCTGCCTGCGCCGCGGGCGAGCATGCCCGGCGCCGTCGTCGTGCAGGCGTTGGTCAATGTCGGACTGGCCACCGCCTGCGTGGGACCGGGCGTCTGGCTTCCGGGGATGTACGGGCAGACCGGGTCTGCAGTGTTGAACTCGAGCTCCCCGTGCACCTGTCCGTTTCTCACCACCGCGGCCAAGTCATTGGAGACGAACGGAAGGAGCTCGAAAACGGCTTGGACGTCTTGATCGTGCTCGTCGGTCACCTGGGAGGCGGTGGCCAGGCTCGAGACGAGGCCCGTTATCTGTGCGCTCTTGGCCGCCAGCAGGGGATTGAGTTGCTGCTCGGCGGACTGACTGTTGCGGATCAGGGCTTGGACGCTGGCGTTCGAGTCTCGCAACTGCGCCGTCAACGAAGCCAGTCCCTGCGAGAAGGTGGCCAGGTCCCCGTCGGTCGCCTCCAAAGTCTGCAGGTCGGACTGACCGTCGACGACCAGGTTGACGGTCTCCGGCTGGGCGGCGATCAGGGCGTTGGACAGTCGTTGACCGGTCGTGATGATCGTTCGGAGATCCGAACCGGTCCCGATGAAGGCGCTGGCCAGAAAGTTCTCGTCCGTCACCAGATCCTGTGGATTGACGCTCTGGAGCAGAGTGTTCAGATCGACGAGGGCCGTACCGATCGGTGTGGGAAGGGTTACCCGGCTGGCCGGGATGACGGTCCCGGGACGCAGATCGGGTCCCGAGCCCGTGGTCGGCTGCAGATCGACGTACTGCTCGCCCAGAGCGGAAAGCTCCTTGACCCGGACAGGTCCGTTGTCAGGGATCTGCTGGCCGGCTTGTATCGCCAGTTTGACGGCCACATTCCCCGGGTTGAGGTCGAGGGCCGTGACCGTTCCGACCTGCACTCCCCGGTAGGTCACGTCGGCCCCCGTGTACAGACCTCCGGCGGTGGGCATGACGACGGTGACCGGGAAGGGCTGCGACGTGATGTGGTACTGCATGATGTTGAACACGATGTAGTAGACGCCGACGACGATGACGACGGCCAAGGCGATCATGCGCGGGAGGATCTTCTGGCTCATGCGCCCTCGCTCACCACAGGCTGGCGGCCAGGAGGTCGGAGACCGCCTGGCCGCCCTCCAGGGGTTGGGATGCCGAAGCCGTCGCTGTCCGGGCGTCGGTCACGTCGGCGTCGAGGGGAGTCGGCTCGAACCCACCGGCAGGGAGCAGCACGTTGACGATGGCGTTCACTTGCAGGTAATCGCCCGGGGCGATCTTGGGGGTTTCGGCCTCGAAGCTGGCCAGCGCGCTCAGGTCGGGTGCCAGCTGCGACGACACCGAATCGAGCTGCTGGACAACGGGCAACAGGTCGTCGGCGTCGTCGACGGCGTTCTGCCCGCTTTCCTGGGCGATCTGGGTTCCGACCGCCCCCAGCGTGGAGAGATGGGCCAAGAGTCCGGAGATCTGCTTGTTCTCGCTGGCCAGCACACCGATAGCCGGCGCGATCGTACTGATGCCGTTGGCAATCGTCGGACCGCCCCCATTGAGTTTGGTGGTCAGGGCCGAGATGGACGCGAGGGCGTCGTCGATGGCGGTCCGGCCGCCGGACAGTGAGGCCACTCCGTCGTCGATGGTGGTCAGAAACGAGTGGATCGGCGTTTGATTTCCGTTGAAGGTGCCGTTCAGCTGGCCGATGATGGTTCGGAGCTGGTTGATCCCGCCACCGTTGAGGACGAGGGAGAGGGCCCCGAAGGTGTCCTCGACGCTGGGTGCGATGCTGGTCGAGCTTTCGGGGATGTGGGCTCCCGGGGCCAGGAATTTACTGGCGTCGTCGGTTGTCGTGTCCGACGGGACCGACGGTTCTTGCAGGATGATGTATTCGTCGCCCAGCGGATCGTCGAAGCGGACCTGAGCGATCGTCCCGACCGGGAGCTGGACCGACTTCTTGATGTTCAGGGTCAGGTCGGCCTGGAAATCTCTGGTCGAGATGGCCCCCACCTGTCCGACGACTTGCGCCCCCTCGCGGACCTCAGCCTCGTCGGGCAGATTGAGGACATTGGAGAACTCGGCATGGATGGGATAGGTGGCTGTGTTGAGGCCGCTGAATTTGGGAAGGGACTGCAGGCTGATGGCGCAGCCGCTCAGGACGACGGCGCCGACGAGGGCCAACACCGCGCCGACCGATCTCCTTGCCCAACCTGCGGGCAGGGCCCGCGGAACCTGCGGCCTCCTCCGGCCGCCGTGGACTGTTCGGAGGGCCCCGAGGATGGCAGGGCGGCCGATGCTCATGGGAGACCCCCCATCGAGCGCGCTGAGCGACAGATTCGGCCCCGCCGATGCGTTCGGGGGCGTGGGAAGGCCGGCCAGCAATCCGTTTACCCCGCAGTCGAGGTCGATCGTGGGGTCCTTGTCCTGGGACCGGTCGATCGAGAGCAGGAGGAGGCGGAGGAGGGGGTTGCCACAGACCGATTGGGAGTACCCCGCGGAGTCGCCGGTCGGGTCGAACCGCGCCCGCAGTGCCGGCCCACCGGGCGCGCTCGGATCGACGGCCTGGGAGATGTTGTCGAGAGCCAGAGGGAGGGATTGGAAGGCTTGGGCCAGGGCCTGCTGTTTGCTGGCGACGGCACCGGCGAAGGCGTCGAGATTGGTGACACTGCTCCCGAGGGCGGAGGAGTTCGTCGCCGCGAACTGGGCCAGCGCCCTCAGCACCTTCTGGAGGTCGGCCAGGGTGGTGCCGATCTCGCTGTCGTCCCCGGCGAGATCAGTGCTGACCGAGGCCAGATTGTTGGCGAACGCCTGGTAGGTGCCCGTGTACCGGGAGGCGACCTGGCTGAGGTTTCCCAGGTTGTCAAAGAGAGCGGTCAGCTGGGGGCTCTTGGACGAAAGGGCGCTCAGGGCCTGGCCGAGCGACGTCAGCGTCGAATGCAGGGCGGCGCCGTTGCCGCCGAAGGCGTGGGCCGAACTGGCGACGAAGGCCGAAAGTGCACCATGGCTGTTGGCCCCGTTCGGTCCGAGGGCATTGGCCAGCTGATCGAGGTTGTCAACGATCTCATCGACGGAGATGGGCACCGCCGTGCGCGACAGGGGGATGACGGCATTGTCCTGCATCCGGGGCCCGCCGCTGTAGCCGGGGTTCAGCTGGACGTAGCGGTCGTTGACGACCTGGGGCGCCATGATCAACGCTTCGGCGTGAACCGGGATCGGCGCGTCGGCTGGCACCTGCATGGCCACTGTCACATAGGTCGCCCCGGGGGTGATCTTGGTGACACTCCCGACCGGCATGCCGAGGACGTCGACGGCATTGCCCACGAAGAGGCCGGGTGCCGTGGCAAACCGGGCCGAGATGGTCATGGTCGAAGGGCCGCTGGTCACGAGGACGAAGATGCCCCCGACGATCAGGGCCATGAGCGCCGCGACCAGTACCGTCGCGACCTTCCGCAGCGGTAGGCGCCTCAGGAACGAGGGTCGCCTGGCTATACCCAGCCCGTAGATATGCGGGGTCATGGCCGGCATCCCACTTGAGGATTACTGCTCGGGAGGGCCCCGGGCCCGGAGCATTGGGCGGAGACGTTGTCGGGAATGAGCAGGGTGGGCACGGAGACGTCGACAAATGCTCCCGATCCGGAGGCGTTGGCCGAGTACTGACTGAAGGCGGCGAGGACAGGCAGCGCTTGTCCGAAATCGTTGCTGTCCTTGGCCAGGACCGCCGAAACTGACTGGAGGTCCCGAAGGAGGGGGCTCAGCGCGGGCTTGTTGACCGAGAGGAGCGACGTGATCTGCTGGCTCAGCGTGCTCGTCGCCGTCAGGAGCTGGTTGATGGCCGCTCGTCGCTGCTGGAGCACGGACAGCACCAGGTCGCTCTGACCGAACAGGTTGAAGAGTTGCTGGCTCCGCTGCGACAGGACGCTGCTCAGCTTCGCGCCCTGGGAGACGATCGTGGCCAGAGCCGGTCCCTCGTTGCCGATCACCCGTGAGATGTCGGCGAGACCCTGGAAGGCGCTGGTCGTCTGGCTGACGTTTGTTCCGTTGAGATCTTGGCTCCCGACGTCGAGGGCGTTCTCGAGCTGGGGGATGTTGTAGTGCTGGATCTCGGATCCGAGCCCCGACAGAGCGGTGACCAGGTTGTAAGGAACGCTGGTCCGGGACAAGGGGATCGGGCTGTGGAGCGAACCGGAACCCGATGGCGAGACCTGCATGTACTCAGTGCCGACCGGGCTGAGTACCTCAGCCGAAGCCGACGAGCTCGATCCCAGCGTGGTGCCCGACGCGGTGAAGGTGACCCGGACCTGGTTGCCGTCCAGGGCCATGGCGGTGATGGATCCGACCTTGACGCCGTTCACGGTGACGATGTCCCCGGACTGAAGGCCACCGGCATCGGCGAAGTCGGCCTGGTACGTAGGATTGTCGTGGATGAGAGGGAGGCGGGGGAAATTCAGGGCACCCACGACGAGAACCGCCACCACGAGCACCCCGACGAGGCCCGTCCGCGCTCTGTTGCGTTCGCGGAATCGCTTCACGAGCAGCTCGCCGTGTGATCAGCCTGGTCCCCGATCGCTCCCGTGGGAAGGGTCACCGGGTTGGGATACAGGTTGGTCGGGCTCACCCCGGGAACGAGGGAGACATCCAGCTGTCCCGAGACGTTGATCGTGAGGTTGCAGAGGTAGACGTTGATCCAGCTGCCCGTGCTCTGAATCTTCGTGAGGGTGTCGAGCAGACCGGGGAAGCCCTTGAGGACGCCGTCGATCCCCTGTTGATTGGCGGACAAGGTGTGGACGGCGCCGGCCAGCGTCTGGATGTCCTGGTTGAGCGTGGGCTGGGCCTCGTTGAGCAGACCGCTGGTCGTGCTTTCCGCCGTGGCGAGGCTGTCGATTGTGGAACCGAGCTGTGCCCTCGACCCAGCCAGGCTCGTCATCAACGTGTCGAAATTCCCGATCAGTTGACCCAACTGCGTGTCGTGGACCCCGACCGTGTTGAGAAGACTGGACAGGCTGGTGAGGAGGGTGTCGATCACCTGTTGCCGGTCCGCCAGGTTGTGGGTCAAGGTCGCCGTCTCAGCCACGATGTTCGAAACCGTCCCCGACTCGTCCTGGAACACGTCGACGATCGACCCGGCCAGCTGGTTCACCTGGTCGGGTGACGAGCGCGGCGAACAGAGGCTGGAAGCCGTCGAACACCGCGGTCAAGTTGAGGGCCGGTGTGGTGCGAGCGAGGGGGATGACCCCTCCCGGTGGCAGTGGTTTGCCGCCGGACGCTCCAGGGAGAATGGCCAGAAATCGCTGACCCAGGAGGTTTTCGAAGTGAATGGCAGCCAACGTCGTCGTCGTGAGGTGCTGAGAGGTGTCGACGCTGAACGAGACGTCGGCGTGACCCTGCTGCAAGGTCACCCCGCTCACCTTCCCGACCTCGACACCGGCGATGCGGACCGTGTCGCCTGCCTGGAGCTCGGACGCGTTGGAGAATTGCGCCACGTACCCGGTTGCTGCCTGCGTGTTGACGTCGAGCAAGGTCGAGATGACGATCGAGGTGAGGATGATGGACAAGACGACGAAGATGACGACCTTCACGACCGTGCCTGAGAGCCCCGGGTGGTGACGGCGCGATCTCATGATCGGGTGACCAGGTCCTCGAGGACGGGCGAGAGCAACAGCGTTGAGACAGCGGGTGAGGAGGGCGCCGAACCACTGACTGCGGCCACGATCTTCGAGATCGCTCGAGTTTGCGCCGGTTCGGCGACCACCGGGGGAGGGGCCGCCGTCGACATCGGCCCACCGGTCGACGGCCGGGTGGTGTCGGTGACGATGGTGTCGGCAGACGAGTAGGTCGGCGGGTTCACGTATCCGGGTCCGAGCCCAGCAGAGAGATACGCGGCCGCCTGTGGTCCACCGAGAACGGCAAGCCCGAGGTCGGCCGGATTGACAACGACCTCGGTCTGGGTGAGGTCGAGGTACGGGCCCGATGTCTCGGCCCCGATCCACGCGTTGGCCCAGGCATCGAGCCCCGACAGGAGCTGGGAGATCTCGTGGGGGTTCTGCGAGACCGCAGTCAAGAACGGCCCGGAGTCAGCTGACAGGATGGCGAAAGGCTGTTGGATGGCAGTGAGGAGCGAGGCGGTCTGGCCGGCGAGAACGTCGCCCCCGCCGAGGGCCCGGCGGACGCCCGAGGCCTGGTCGTTGACAGTGTTGGCCGTCGTGGTCTGGTTGGCCAGGATCTGCAGGATGTCCGGGGTGGAGGCCGCGAACTGGTTGGCCACGGGAACCAGCGTGTTCAGGTTCGACACGACGGTGGGCCACAGCGGCAGCATCTGTTCGAAGTAGGTGTTCGCTCTGACCAGGTTGTGTCCGAGTGATGTTCCGTTTCCCTGCAGACCGCTGGCCAAGGCGGTCAGCGCCGCGTCGAGCTCGCCGGGCTGGAGCCTGAGGAGCAGGTTGTCGAGGCTCCCGAGGGTCGCCTGCAGCGAGCCTGTCTGTCCAACGTTCAGTGCGGGAATCGTTGTCCCGGGACGAAGTCGGGCCGTCTCCGGGCTGGTGGGTGCGATGAGCTCGATGTAGGGATCCCCGAAGAACGAGACCGGTGTCTCGGTCGCCCGGACCTGGGCGGGGATGACGTGGAGCATCGAGCGCTGCATGTGGAGGGTCAGCACAACGAGCCCACCGGGAGCGGACTTGCCCTGGCTGGCCACCGTGCCCACGGTCACGTTGCGATATTCCACCGGTGCTCCGAGAGCCACGGCCGTGGACGATGCCGGAAGCTGAGCTTCATCCACTGCATAGGTGGAGAACGCACCACCGAAGGACTCGAGCACCAGGATCACGACGGATACGAGCAATGCGATGAGCACGAGACCCAGCACCACTAGGCGCCCCGACTTGCTGCGGGCCGGCTCGGCCTTGTCGGGTGCCACCGCGTCCTGGCTCGGAGCGGGGGGAGCAGCGAGGCTCAACCGGTCACCTTCAGCGGGACCGACACACCCCAGAACAGGAGCGTCATCAACATGTCGGAGATGGCGATGGCGACGGTGCTGGTGCGGATGGCACGTCCCGTCGCCCGCCCGACCCCTTCGGGTCCACCCGACGCCGTGATGCCGTAATAGCAGTGGATGATCGTGACGAGGATGGCGAAGACGACCACCTTCAGGACCGAAAAGATGACGTCGCGCCGGTTGAGGAAGAGATAGAAGTAGTGCAGGTAGGTTCCTGACCCCTGATGGGCGATGGTCAGAACGGCGAACTGCGTGGCCAGGTAGGCACCGGACAGGGCCAACAGGTACAGCGGGATGACTGCGGCCAGCGCGGCGAGGAGGCGGGTGGTGACCAGGTAGGGAAGCGAGGGTATCGACATGACCTCCAGGGCATCGATCTCTTCGTTCACCTTCATGGCGCCGATCTGGGCTGTGAACTTGCAGCCCATCTGGGCGGCCAGCCCGTATCCGGCCAGGAGCGGCGACAGTTCCCGGGTATTGGCGAAGGCGGAGAGAAGTCCGGCCAGAGGGGCCAGGCCGATGATGTTGAGCCCCTGTAGACCTTCGACCCCGAGCTGGACCCCGACCACCGAGGCGAGAAGGGCAGAGACGAGGATGGTGCTGGCGGCGATGGCCAGGATCCCCCCGCCGAAGGTCACCTCTGCAATCAGTCGCGAGAGCTCCCGGCGGTGGTGACTGAGGACCGTCGGTATGGCCCGGACGACCTTGACGATGAATACCAGCAGCTCACCGAGCCAGACCAGCTTGTTGCGAGCGCGGTACCCGACGTTGACCGAATGGAACGCCAGCCGATTGGTGACCGCCGCTGGCGATCGCCGCGTCGGGCGCTCCTCGGCTACCGGGAGGCCGTCGCTCATCGGACCCCCATCAGAGGATCCTCGGTGGAACGATGGCCAGGAACACGTCGGTGACCAGGAGATTGAGGATGAACAGCCCGACGCCGGTGATGACAACCGATCGGTTCACAGCTTCACCCACCCCCGCAGGGCCTCTCTTGGCGTTGAGGCCCTGATGGGAGGCGACGACCGCGGCGAGCAACCCGAACAGACCCGCTTTGAACATCGACTCGATGGCATCG
Organism: uncultured Acidimicrobiales bacterium; assembly: GCA_963713625.1. Classification (GTDB taxonomy): domain Bacteria; phylum Actinomycetota; class Acidimicrobiia; order Acidimicrobiales; family RAAP-2; genus Bog-756. Next base: position 157,986 of record CAVQMN010000005.1, read on the forward strand.
GCCGGCTGGGCGAAGGAGCTGAATGAGTTGAGGAACCCACCCGCGCTGGTGTGGAGGATGAACACGGCGGCCAGGTAGCCGCTCATGATGCCGGCGAAGGCCACCACGCCGTTGAGCAGCAGTGCCACCACCACGGTGGCAAGCACCCGGGGAGCGACAAGCCGTTCGACTGGATCGACGGCCATGACCCACATCGCTGAAATCTCGTCTCGCATGGTGCGCGATCCGAGGTCAGAGCATATGGCCGACCCGCCCGCCCCCGACAGGATGATGGCGGTGATCACCGGTGCCGCTTCTCGGACGATGCCGATGGCATCCACCGCGCCGACGATGCCGTTGGCGCCGATCTGGACGGCGAGCCCGCCCACTTCCAGCACCAGGACCAGGCCGAAAGGGATGGCGATCAGAATTGTAGGAAGGATTGTTACCGAGACCAAGAACCAGCTCTGCTCGGCGAACTCCGACCATGAAAATCGCCGGTGGACGATGGCACCAGCCGTGGACCACACGGCATCGCACATCATGGCGAACACGTCGCCCAGAATGGCCAGCGCAGCCAGGGCCTTTTGCCCCGCGGTCCGCATCCCCCCGAGTCCCCAGGCGGGCAGGTCGATATGTCGGAGGCCGGCCTCGCTGTCGATCACCACCCCCGTGTTCCTGCCGTCATCGACGCGCGAGGCCATTGCCTCCCCCTTTTCCGGAGCGGGGTCTACCCCCGAGGGCCTGCTCCTAAACCAGCGACGGTTCGAAGCCCATGGGTCTCGACCCGTTCGCGGTGGTTGGAAGCTCGACCTGTCAGGTCGCACCCTCAATCGGACCGACCGCCGGTCGTCGTCCGGCCGGCGATCGGTGTGCGACACATGGCCACAAGGGAGGACGTCGCCTTGCTCCCGTCTACAGGTTCTCCACACGGCGGCGCACAGATGCCATCCCTTCCCCTCGCAACTCGGCCAGACCGGTGAGCCTCCCCCTCACGGCCCGCACAAATCCCTCGATGGGCCCATCGATCTCGTCACCGTCCCCGCAGGTCCGGTCTGCGTCGGTCGCTGTCACCCGAAGATCGGCGAAGAGCCTGGGGTCGGTCTTGGAGGGCTGATCCGCCACACGGCGGCGGCGACCACAGCCCTGGTGCTGGTCGTCGTCGGAGGGGCCATGCTCGGCCAGTTCCTCCCGGCCGGTCTGCGTCAGTACCTGCCCGGAACCGCACTCGAGGCCGCGGTGACAGTCCATTCGCCTGATCCCGAACGGGTCAGAACCAGAACGATGCCCCCGGCCTGCGCCGGGGGCATCGTTCTTTGGGTCGAAGGTGCCGTGCGTCCCATAGACGCCGTGATGCCCACCCGCGGGCTCACCCGCTCCGAGTACCGGCCATCTGTTGGCGTCCCAGCTCGACAATCGACGGCCAGATCTTCGACGCGAAGGCGTCCCCGCCGTCAAAGGTGAAGTGGACTCCGTCGGACTGACGCACCTGCACGCCATCCATGTACTCCTGGTAATGGCCGTCCGGGCAGGCCATGGCGTTGAAGTTCAGAAGTGAGGTGCCTGGGGTTGTGGCCACGACCTGGCGGACAATGCCGTTGAACAGGGACAGTCGAGACCTCGAGTCTTCGGGCCAGGGGTCGCCGTCGGGCTGTTCACCACTGTCGTAGCAGGGGGCGGTCATGAGGACCACGTGTGCTCCGCTGGAGCCGGCCAGCCGTGCGGCATATTCGAGTTGCTGTTTCACGTACCTGGCATAGGCGGGGTTCTCGATGCTCGTCCACCGCCCCTTGTAGGTGCGGTTCGTCACTTCCCACCGTCCGACCAGGATCATGGCCACGTTGGGTTTCTCCCTGGCGATATCCGCCAGCCAGACCCGAGGCCACGCATCGCTGGCCGCGCTGTCGAGGCAGTGCCTGTCCATCGGTGCATCGACCCCTTGAAGCTGGAACTCCGAGCCGAAGGTTACGCCGCAGCCCAGGATCCCTCCGTCGAGCATCTGGACGTCATACGAACGTTGATGCTCACTCAGGCCGATCCCAAGTGTCAGCGCGGTTGAATCGCCCAGGAGCAGCACCTTGACCGGCGTGCCCGTGTACAGGCCGGATCTGTCCTTGATGCTCGGCAACGCGCCGGCCGCCAGCGAGGGAGCGGTCGTCGCGGCAAAAAGAGCGACCACCACGGCCAACACGGCGACCGGCGTGGCCAGCCAAGCCCTCCAGCCCTTCAGGAACGTCTTCTGCCTGACGGGGCGCTCGACGAGGTAGAAGGAGACGGTGGCGACGGTCAAGGTGGCGGCCACACGCACCGCGAACAACGAAAACCCGGTAAGGCCGGTCCGCGCGTTGTCAAGGTAGAGAAACATGGGGAAGTGCCAGAGATAGAGGCCATAGGAGATACGTCCCACATAGCGGAGAGGCGCGAACGAGAGGCACCTTGCGAGAACTGAGTGCTGTGAGCAGGCCACACTGAACAGCACACAAGAGGTGGCCAGTGCCGCCAGCAGGAAGCCGCCGCGATAGGCGAATGAGTCGTTGTAGGTGACCATTGTCCACAGCAGGGCGCTTCCGGCCACGCCGGCCAGGCCCACCCCCAGCACGATCTGGCGCCCGAGCGTCGATCGGGCCGCCCAGGCCGGATCACCACCGAGCCGGAGGCGCTCGGGGTCATCGGCGGCGAGTGGGATCCCAACCCGCCGACGATGATCGGCCCACATCGACAACGAAACCGCCAGTGCTCCTCCGATCAGAAGGGACTGGGCGCGTGTATCGGTCCCGTAGTACACCCTGTTGACGTGGGCCGGGGAGTAGAGAAGGGCCATCTCCGTTGCCGACGCCAGTGCCCCGACGATGCAAACGACCAGCAGCGCACGTTTCCTGCGCCAGATCTTGAAGACGCCGAGGACGATCAGCGGCCAGATCAGGTAGAACTGCTCTTCGACCGCCAGCGACCACGTATGGGTCAACGGTGAGGTAAGTCCGGTCCGGACGAAGTAGTTGGAACCGATGGCGATGAAGTGCCAGTTGGCGAAGTAAAAGAGGGCGGAAACTCCGTCGGATCGGATGTGGGTGTAGGTGCCCGGTGGGACGAGAAAGGCGGCGTACAACGCCACCCCGAGCAGTACCACGAGCAGCGCGGGAAGGAGTCGACGGGCCCGCCGTGCCCAGAATGCCCCGAGCCGAATCGTCGACGACCGTTGCCATTCGGTGATGAGAAGCGACGTGATGAGGAAGCCGGAGAGGGCGAAGAACGTGTCGAGGGAGTAAAAGCCCCCCGAGGTCAGAAAGACGCCTCCGTGGTAGCCCATGATGACGACGATGGCCACGCCGCGTAACCCGTCGAGCGCCGGGATATAGGAGAGACCCGGACCCTGCCAGGGAGCGTCGGGATCCGCGGGCCCGTGTAGCACCTCGCTTCCGCCCTGGGTGCCACCATCGGTCACGGAGCCAGTCCCGAACGGAAGCGAGGGTGGGTCGGGGACGACGGTCTTCGGGTCGCTGCGGGACCACACGGACTGGCGCGAGCCATGCAGGTCCCAGTGGTCGGATCGAGCATCTCTGGAGGGTAGCCCGCATGGCACGGAGGGGGGTTGCAGGCCCGCTTCAGGACATGGGCATTTGGTGTCGCCGGCGAGAAGACCTCAGGAGTCGTTACGCAGGCCTTCGGTGGCGTCCGAGAAGAGGACTCCCGACCTGTCGAGGGCGAGACTCCGGCCGGTCGAACCCCTCGGGATCACGGTGACGGATGGCATTTTGGACCGATTCCGGTTGGTCCCTCGGGAGGGGACGGCGACAGCCGTGAGGACTGTGAGATCGGTCTTGCCTCAGGGCGCCGGCGGACACAGTGGTGGACGGCTGGTATCGGGCATACCAGGTAACGCTGAGCCACCGCCCCCCGATCTGGTCGGTGAACGCTGAGAGCGGGGAAGTGCACGAAGCGGGGGCCGGGGACGTCGATTCGCTCTAAAGGGGGGCGCTACCCGTCCCGATCGAAGAGGAAGTTCCGGACTCTTCGCCTCGGTGACCTCCGCCGCCCCGCGACGGGGCCGATCGTGATGGTGACCTGGCTCGTCGACGGAGCTGCTCCAGCCGTCACGTACCCGCTCCGATGGACGGTTTCACAGGCTGGGCACGTGACCGGAGACCGGCTGAAGTCAGGATGCATCGAAGTATCCGACAGATGGCGGGGCCACCGGGCCGGCTCTGGTTCGGCGAAGGCGTGGCCGCAATGGTCGCACCACAACATGTACAAGCCTCTACCCGTAACCGGCTTCAAGAAACACTCGGGGTTTGGCACTGGGTGGGATGACTTCTGGAGCTGATCAGCGAGCGAAGGAGATACGTTCTCTCCGAGGCGACACCGTGGTCACGGCCCTGGGAAGAAGATATTCGCCGCGCTGGGCAGAACCGTAAAGACACAGAAAGCAGCAGCTATTCGCCGGACCGCACGCTGGGGTGGGAGAGAAGGTGGGGGATACCGAGTGCTACGACTTGTTCAGGATGAACGTCCTCTCGTCCGCCGCGCATGAGGGCCAGCTCAATCGGAACGAGGCAGTCCCGTTGGAGCTGTTCGACGGTGAAGAGGTCTCCCTTCGAGCTGACCAGCAGTTCGCGTGCGAACGTGCTGGTTGCCCAGGCCCACGTTCCGCTCGGACGGTTGAGACCCGTTTCACTTCGTGCGCGTTCGATGATCTCGGACGCCTGTCCGTGAGCGATCCAGTTGAGGTGGACCCATGCCGGAGGCTGCCTCTTTCTGACCTGATAGAAACTCATCGCTCGACCCATAAGGAGTGCGGTGGTCTCCTCGATCAGCTTGGTGGCTTCGGTAGTGGCTCGCCGCGATCTGTGGAGCATCACAACAACCCCTTTCTCTACGATGTGGCATGCCGGTCCGAGCGATTGGGCGTCTCGAACTACCCATCCGTCCCGTCATGGCCGGGTCCCGGGTCGGTGCTTCTCCGGCCCCTCCATGTTGGCACTTTGACGGCGACCTGACAGGGGGAGGACGAGCCAAAAACCGACGAACATCGATGCCGCCGTTAGGCTCACTGCCGGGCCGGCTGGCCCGTTCGCTACTGAGCTACTGACCAGCAGTGCTGCACCGCAAATCGACGTGGCGATAGTCGCCAGTTTTGTCAGGGCCAACATATTGGCCACCTGCAAGAACCGCGCCTTGCGATGGTGGCGAAGGTTGAGCCGATGGTAGGCGACAGGTGCCGAAACCGGCGCGGCAGCGAGCGCCGCCGTCAGGATCACTGCGATGTACAGGTGACGCTGGTTCAGGTCCAGATGTGCGAATCGTGCGCTGAATGGCAGCGCCAGTAGAAAGCCGAAGAGTACCGGAACCCCAGTGCTGGCAGTGCGGAGCTCCTGTAGTAGTTCCAACAGGTTCCGATCATTTCGTCCGTCTTCCGATTCACGCCGTCTGGATTCATCCCGCGGCCGCTCGAAGGTTGCATTTCGGATACCCGTACGGTTGCCCAGCCCGGTAGTCATCCGGCGCCTAGGCGACCACTCAGGACCGCGACTTGCCGGCGACCCCCGTGGTCACCAGGCCGGCCAACCATAGAACGAAGAAAGCGAACGCGACGACCCACAGGACATGGACGGCAAATCCCGCGCCGACAAAGACGAAGGCCAGTGTGAGGAGCCCGACGATGATTCCCATGGGGGTGCTGTACCCGACTCGCGGAGGTGCAAACGTCGGAGGATCTCGCCTTGCCCGGCGGCGCGACCCACTCACCGTTCGCGACAGGCGAGGACGATGCACCGACCGTTCGCCAGTGAACCTGCGGGGATGGGCCATGAGCGCGGTGCCCCGAGTGCGCAACGGGGCTCGTTGGTCGAGAGTGGATCTGATCAAACATCCGGATTAGAGGATGCCGATCCGGGCATAGTGAGTTGGCAGCGCAGCTGCGGTATGGGGGTGGGTGTTCCGCTGGGCACTTGTCCCTTGGAGGGTTCGTGACCAGAATGCACTTCACTAATGATCCGGAGTGCGTCGCAGCGTGCAGGGATTTTGTCGCGCAGGCGCTCCGGTCACGCCCGGTCGAGGTTGTGGACCGAGCAGTTCTGGTGGCCAGCGAGCTCGTGACGAATGTGATTCGCCACACGCCGACCGGCGGCGTACTCGAGGTGATCGTTGCCCGCCAGCAGCTGCGACTGGAGGTCAGCGACTTCAGCCACGATCAGCCCTTGGAGCTTCCTCACGGGGAGTCGGCTACCCACGGTCGGGGCGTACCCATTGTGACTTCATTGTCGAGCAACTGGGGAGTTCACCAGAGCCGCGCCGGAAAGACGATCTGGGCGACGTTTGACCACCACTGACGAGCCCTGGAGATCAGTGCCCCGTCAGTCATGACGACACCGTCAGCCAACGAGCTCGCTGGGGACGGTTGAGGCGGTGCCCAGCGGATAGCCAATGGGCCCTGGCGTGGAGCTGTCTGCGCCGTTGATCGGCGGCCAGCTGACCTGCGGCGAAACCGACGATTCCTGGACCGTCCTCAGCTTGACGACGCAGCCACTGTTGGGCGACAACCGCATCCTGGTGGTGGCCCAGGATCGTCTGGATTCGTTTGGCTCTCTTGGCCAGCGAGCGGGCCTGCTTCCCGGCGGCAGGCGACAAGAGCTCGGCGGCATACCGCATCTGCTTGGCCCGAATCCTGACCTTGTGGAGTCGGCGGTCGGTGGGCCGCCGTTCGGCTCGATGGGCCGCCTTCTGGAGCTTGCGCCACACGGCCCCCGCCAGAGTTGGCAGTACGTCAAGAGCGAACTGGTTCGAAACCGAGGGTTCGGCATAGGGCGGATTGGATGCCGCCGCATGCAGCCTGTCCAACAGAGTGAGGTATCTGTCACTGCCGATTACCAGGGCCACTCTACGGCACGCATCTGCCCGTTCTCTGCGCAGTATGGCCACGAGAACGGCCTGGCCCTCGGCGTCGACGGTTTCCCGCCGCCTCTCGTCAGTGAAGTGTTCGGCGAGCACGTCGCAGTCTCGGACCTCACCGAGGGCCGACCCGAGCCACTGTAGATCGTCCCGTGTGTGCCGGAGCCAGATCGGGTCCAGGATGTCGCCGACCGTCTTGAGGTCCGAGCGAAGGCGACGCGATGCCACCCGGGCCTGGTGGATGGACTCGGGAGCCGGATCGGATGGGTCCATCCTCAGCCGGTAATCCTGGTCGACGAGACGCCGCAGCGATGACCCGATTCCCCTCCGCACGACATCGTCCACCGTCAGTGTCGGTCCAGGACCGAAAGCATCGTCCCCGTCGGCCCGGCCGAGGGCCCGACCGAGCTTGGGGCCTGCTGAGCCCGGCCGGGCACCGGCTTCCATCAGGCGGTCCAGCACCATCCCAACGCGGCCATCATCCTCACCGACCTCGAGTTCGACCTCGTGGAAGCGGAGGCCGTCCTGACGTCCTCCGTGGACCGTGACATCGTCGTCGTCTATTTCACCGATGGGCTTTCCGGTCTCGTCGTTGAGCGAGACCCGCCGGCGCGCGCATTCCAACTCGGCCACCACCTGAAGTGGCTCGCGCCGCAGCACGGCTCGCAGGATCTCCCGTACCTCTGGCGGTACCGAACTCGCGGGCCCGACCCAGGTGTGCTCAGACCGGACCGTTTGGGGCGCGTCGCCTCGAATCGGAAGCTTCAGCGTCCAGATGCCGGGTCCCTCATCCTCGCCCCGGCGGTGGCGAAAGGTGATGTCCGCGGCCCAGAGTCGGAGGTCGGCGGAATCGAGGTAGGTCGACCAGAGGTGCTGGAGCGGGAGAACCGCGGAGCGCGGGACGATCGGCCGGAGATCCGGGAGGGTGAAATCGAAGTCGGCATCTAGTTTGGTCTCGCGCTCGATCGTGACGTTCATGGACATGCCGTACCCCGTGGTTGCCGCACCAACCATCTGATCCATCTGCACGTACGCCACTGGTGCCACCACCCCGGGGCGGCCTGTGGGTCACCGACGGCGTTACAGGCCGGGTCCGAAGGAGAATGGGCGCGGTACCCCGCGACACCTTGGCGTCGCGTCAGGCGGCGGCCGCATTCCGTAAAGCGCCGAACACCTCGGTCAGTTTGGCATTGAAGGCGTCGAGGTCGTCGGGTTTGCGGCTGGTGATCAACGTGTTGGGACCGCTGCGACACACCTGGACCTCCTCATCGACCCAGGTCCCGCCCGCGTTCACGATATCGGTCTGGAGACTTGGCCAAGATGTGAGCATCCGCCCCCGAACGAGATCACCCTCGACCAGCACCCACGGCGCGTGGCAGATAACAGCGGCGGGCCTTCCCTCTCGGAACATCTGTCGCACGAAACGCACGGCAGCCTCGTCAGTGCGGAGTTGATCAGCGTTGGCGACTCCACCAGGGAGAACCAGGGCTTCGAAATCCTCAACGTCCGCCTCAGACGTATTGAGGTCGACCGGGAACCGACCCGACTTGTCCAGGTGGTTCATGAGCTGAACTTGTTCTCCGTCGGTGGCCACCAGCCTCGGCAAGCCTCCCCGAGCCCTCACGTGGTCCCAGGGTCGTCGCAGCTCCGCCTCTTCGATACCTTCGCCGGACACCACAAAAGCCACCTTGATCCCAGTCAGTTCACCGCTCATCGATTCATTTCCTTTCTCGACTCGGCTCGAGGCATGGCTGGCGTCCGCACTACCAGTCGACCCCATGTGTTGCCACGGATGGCCACACTCTCTCTGTCACAGATGGCTGTACCCCTTCATCGACGCTGCTAACCGCGGCACGTATACGTTGACTCCCCCCGCATTCGAACGAGGTGGTGATGCCAGCCGAATGGGGCCCGGTGGCAAGGTCGTGGCTCGACGACTTCCTGTCACGCTGAGTTGCTCAGGCCTGGTTTTCCCTACCCATGCTCACTAACATCCTGGTGGATGGCCCAAACGAACCAGGGTTTTTCTCCGAGGATGGTCGACAGTCTTGTTGATGCCCTCGTGGTCATCGATGCGAGCGGCCGAATCATCTATGCCAACCCTGCTCTTGGTCGGCTCCTCGACTGGCCGGTCGAAGATCTCTTCGGCGTTCAGTTCAAGGCGATGCTCCCCGAGCGCACGCGCGGTCCCTACTCTGTCGAGTTCGAACGTTGGATGGATTCTGATCCCCCCCTCCGCAGTCCCGGCCCGCGCCGAATTGACATGCTCACCGCCGATGGATCTGAGCTTCCGGTCGACGTGGCCACGTTCCTGGTGGCTCCAGACCAAGGTCCCCGATTGGTCGTCGCCGCCCTCTGGGACGTGCATCTTCGCGTCGACTTCGATCGATTTCAACGAGTTGCCGACGATCTGATGGTATTTCTCGCTGGAGCCTCGGGGACCGCGGAACAGGTCGTCTCCGACCTGTTGGGGATCATCGCCGGCAGTCTCGATTTTGATTTCGCCACGGCGTGGCGATGGGACGATGAACAAGACCTGCTGGTGTGCGAGTACACATGGTGCCAAGAGGGATCCGCGTGTGCCGCTCTACGGGAGGCTTCCGTCGGCATGACCGTCAGGGCGAAAGAAGGTCTGGCCGGGCTGGTGGCTGATACGAACACGCCGCGCTGGTTCGGGGACCTGACACAAGCCCCATACCTCAGACGCCACGACGCCATCGTGCAGGATGGCATGCAGAGCGCCTTTATCTTTCCCATCCGCACCAAGGAGCATCTGGTCGGTGTCATCGAACTCTTCGGCAGGACCAGGGGCAGACCTGACGGTGCGCTGTTCGATGCGATCGCCGCAGTTGGCGCACGTCTCGGGGAGTTCATCGAACGGCTGGAACTGGAGGAGCAACGCAAAGATCTTCTGGTGCGGTTGGAACAGGCCACCGTACGGCAGGCGTTTCTCCTGGAGGCCAGTTTGGCCCTGGCTCAAGCGGACAGCTTCAAGGAGACGATTCACAGGCTCGGCGAAGTTGCGGTTCCCACCCTCGGAGATATCTGCCTGATCGATGTCGTTACCCAGGATGGGAGTCTTGAGCGATTGACGGCACGTCATGCGGATATCCGCCTCCAGGACTCCACTGACCGGCTCCTTGCCCACCCACCGGATATCTCCGGGACCCACCCGGCCGCCCTGGCCGTGCGCACCGGCGTGCCCCAGTGGTCTACTGACATGGACAAGGCGTTCATGACGGCGACGACTGACGGGCGCGAGCACTTCGAACTCACCCAGACGCTCGGCTTCCGATCGTTTGTGTCAGTGCCGCTGATCGCCGACGAGGAGACGATCGGGGCACTCACAGTCGTGACCACCGCAGTGGACGGCTCCTTCGGCGGGGGAGAGCTCCAGCTCACCGAGGATCTGGCCCGACAGGTGGCGAAGGTGGTTGAGCGGGCCCGATCGCTTGACGAGCAATCGATGATCGCTCGGCGTTTGCAGGAGAGCCTCCTGCCTAGTCATGTGGTCCAGTCGGACAGCGTGGATTTGGCAGTGCGTTATGAGGCGTTTGGACGGGGGGCGCAGGTCGGTGGGGACTTCTATGACGTCATCCCGCTCTCGACCAATCGACTCGCACTGGTCATCGGTGACGTCGAAGGTCATGACATGGCTGCGGCGACGGTCATGGGTCAGCTCAGAAACGCGATGCGCGCCTATTTCTTACTGGAAGACGATCCGGGGGCGATCCTTGCGCTGCTCGACTCCTTTCTGGCCGAGCAGGCAACGGATCGGTTCGCCACGACAGCCTTGCTGGTATTGGACACTGACAGCGGTGAGATCACCTGTGCCTCAGCGGGGCATCCGGCCCCAGTGGTTTGCAGCCGCGCTGGCTCATTCGCGCCTCTGGCGCTCGTGCCTGGGCCGCCGATTGGGATTGGGGGCGGAAGCTTCCCCGTCGAACGAGCTCATCTTTCACCGCTGGACGTCGTTGTGTTCTACACCGACGGCCTGCTCGAAATCGGTCGCCCGGACCACGCGGGTCAGCTGGAGCGCCTCGGTGAGGTCATCGGTGCCAACGCGGACAAACCCTGTGATGCGATAGCAGACCGTCTTCTGCAATCGCTGACTCAGCGCTCCCGACGGGTCGACGATGTGGCGTTGATTGTCACCAATTGGATCGGGTGATTCGTCGTTGTGCGCATCGGACGGCATCTCCGGCCGCAAGAGGAGACGCCATTCTCAGAGCGGAGCACTCCCCGGAGGACGTATGTGAAGGGTTCACAGCCCGGGTACCCCACGATGCGGCACCGCTCAGCCGCCCACAGCTGCACCGTCGGTCCCTGCAGCCTCTGGCCGGGGATCGACCTCGCGTTCGGGCCCGACTCCCCTTCGGAACTCGGGTCCCGAGCCGTCCGGGGTCCAGCCTGAAACTGTGGTCGGAGCCCAGCGGTCCCGGACCGGGCCCGGGCCAGGGGCGCCAATGACTGAACGACCCTGGCGCCCTCGATTCAACAGGAGCAGTTGGGTCGAATGTCGGCAGCCCGCCAACCGCGCAGTGAGCTGAGGGTGGCCACCGCCTCCGCCTCACGCAAGTCGTCGACCGTCATCACCCGCTCGGTGAGGGCACCGGCGGCCAGGAGCCGCGCCCGCTCGATGCCTGGCAGCAGGCCGCAGTGGAGGGCCGGGGTTTGCCACTGGCCAGCCAGTCGGACGGCCAGGTTGGCCCGGGTGGTTTCGGTGATCTCGCCTCGTTCGTTGACCAGAACCACGTCGTCGCTTCGATGCCGTCGAGCCCTTTCCTCGTAGTGGCCGCGATCCGTTGTCTTGTGGAACAGGGCGACGTTCGTCGACTCGACCTGCTCACGGTCCACGCAGAGCTGATGCACCATCGACGGGTCGTCGCTCTCGAGCGCCGATGTCGTCACTTCGATGGTGCCGTCCGGGTGGAGGACCAGGCGGACGCGCCTCGGGTCGGCCAAGCCGGCGACGGCGTCTCTGACGAGGCCCTCGGCGTCCACCGGAGCCGGAAGGTCGAAGTAGTCGGCGGAGGCGGCCAGACGGGCGAGGTGGTCTCCGAGATTGCGGACGGCACCCCCGTCGACCAGGGGGTCGAAGCCCATTGTCTCGATCAGCCCACAGCCGACGCCGATGGTTTGTTGTCCGCCCACCAAAGCCTTGGTCTTGACCAGCACCTCTTCCCACTCGGAGTGTGGCGAGGAGTCCCAGGTGATGCCACCCCCTGACCCGTACTCGACCAGCTGACGGCCCTTGTCCACCACCGCGGTACGGATGGCGACGGCGAAACGGGCAGACACACCGTTCGGTTTCGGGTGATGGGAAGGGTCGGGTCGGATCAGCCCCACCGCTCCGCAGTAGACCCCCCGGGGCGCTTGTTCGAGGTCGGCGATGATGGCCATTGAAGAAACCTTGGGAGCACCTGTGACCGAGGCGCACGGGAACAGCGCTCGGAACAGGTCGGTCAGCCCGACCTCGGGCCGAGCCGTGGCGGTGACCGTTGATGTGAGCTGCCAGAGTGTGGGGTGCCGTTCGACCTGCCACAAGCAGGGAACCGCCACGCTGCCGGTTGCCGCGATACGCCCCATATCGTTGCGCAGCAGGTCGACGACCATCACGTTCTCGGCCCGTTCTTTGGTCGATGCCGCCAGCGCTGTCGCCGCGCTCCGCATCCTCCGCTGCCCACCGGCCTCTCGGTGCTGTGCCCTTCATGGGGCGTGTCGTGAGGTGATGAGACGAGAGGTCGAAGAACAGCTCGGGTGATCCGCAGGCGACCGCCCACTCCGTGGTCTCCAGATAGGCGTGGTAGCCGCCGTTATGACCGGCCACCAGCCGGGAGTAGAGGTCGAATGGGTCGTCGGTCGTGACCCACGGCCGACGGAACCGGCCGGTGTGGTTCACCAGGTACGCGTCGCCGTCGGCAATTGCCCCACGGATGGTGTCGACATCCTCCGCATGGGTCGCCGCATCGAGATCGCACCGCCAGGGGGTGTCGTCAGACGGAACCGCTTCGCTGGCCTCTCGGTGTCCCTCGACAGGCCGGGACTCCGCAAAGAGGCCGAACCAGGCCAATGGGAGGGACGGGATCGTCTGGCCCGGTGGCGAACCGGTCCTGACCCGGAACGCCCCGTCGAACGCCGGCGCGGCCTCGTAGGCCACAAAGCCGGCGGCGTACCACCCCTGCCGGGCCGCCGCCTCTGCCTCGGCAAGCACGGCGGCGACGTCTGAGACCTTCCACGCTTCGATCTGGCCCTGGGGAGAGAGAAGCTCGAGGCCGCCCTCGCCTGTGGCCGTGTGGTCGATCCGGCCGCGAATGATCCGTCGGGTTGCAGCGCTCAGCTTCTCGGCCCCTTGTCGGTGTGGGTGTGGAGATCGAGCCAGAGCCTCTTGGTCTCCACCATGGGCAGGGAGTCGAACGTTGATGCCCCCTGCGTCCATGCCATGGAATTTCCTCCTATCACGATGCGAGGTGTATCCCCCCGGAGCGCCCGAGAGCTTTGCCCAACGAGAGAGGAGGAAGTTCGCCGATGCACGAGCTTCCCCGGCTGGACCACGCCGGGAACCGGGACCCGCCTCCGTTCTCGGCTGGAACCCGAAGACGGCGACCTTGGCGATCCCCGCACACAGTAGACGTGGACTGCCGGGACGGTTTGCCGCTCTCCTCTTCGGCTGCCCGGGCCGCCCTCCGACGACGTGATCCTCGGCTCCGGGGACCACGGTTCGCCCCCGGTGGGCCTGGCGGGCTCGATGGGTGGCTTCTGCCCGTGACCAGGGCCCACCTTCAACTCCCTCGGCGCGAGCTCCCGAGCACGTTGCCGTTCCGGAGCATGGAGACCGGCCCGTCTTCGCTGACCGCCACGACGGTGGCCAGTGGGTCGTCGTGGCTATACCGTCGACCCGAGGTGTGCCGGGTACCCCCGAAGGCCTCGACGACGGCTTCTGAAGCAGCACTGGGTATGAGTCGCACGCCGAGGCGGCGCAGGGCTCCTTCGGCATCGAACATGGCCGCGCCGTCGATTTGGCCCAGGGCGTGGCGCAGCGGCGCGAGGTGCGATGCCCGTCGGATCTGGAGGGGCAGAGGGGTCGGGAGCCGCTCCTCGACGGGAGGGCCCGGATCGTCGTGCGGTCGGTAGATGAGCAGCGCGCCGATTCCGAGGGATCCCAGGTCGTGCACGGCGAACTCCAGCATGGCCCGGAGGATCTCGAACTCGGCAGGCTTCCCGGAGGTGGTGTCCGGAGTGATCCAACTGTCGACCGGCGGCTCGCGGTGCCAACTGAGCCCATTCCATCGAAGGACCCCGAAATTCCCGACGACCCGGACCGAACCGGCCGGATGGCGCTGGACGATGGTGGCTTCGAGCACCTTGGCCATCACCACCAGGTCCCGCTCCGACCCCGCCGGGCGATCGAGCACCATCCATTCGGTGGTGCCGTCACTGCGCCGTAGGAGCCAGCTCGAGAGTCCATCGGCGAAGCGACGGGCGGCAGGAAGGGGCTGGCGATCAAGGGGCTGGCGCGAGATGTCGAGCTGGGTTCCCGCCGACCAGACGGTGGGATCGGACGCCGGGTCCAAAATGGTGCCGCTGCTGACGATCCGGCGTTCATGAACGGGTGGACGGAGCGCGAGATCGATCTCCTCGACCAGCATGGACCGGTATCCGGCGCTGCCGCCCGGCTCCAGCCCGCTCTCCTCGAGTTCCTCGGCAAGACGCTGGAGCCGACGGGGTTGCTGTTCAGCCATGAGACCGGACGCTACCGGGAGCGGCTCTCGCCAATCTCAGTTGTAATGAGACTCAGTCTCATTCTAGGTTGCTGGGATGACGATCGGTGAGCACACGAGCAGGTCCCTCCTCCGGGCCGGCCGGCTGGGCACTTGTGGCTATGACGATCGGTCTTCTGGCCCTCCTGTCGACCAGTTGTTCGAACCCGCGGTTGACGGCCAAGCCCGGTGTCATCCTGGCGGTCGGGGCGGAGAACCAGTACGCCAATGTGCTCGCTCAGATCGGTGGCCCGTATGTCTCGGTTTCTTCCATCCTCGACAATCCGAACACCGACCCCCACACTTTTGAGGCAAGCACAACTGTGGCCGAGGAGGTGAGCGCGGCCCAGCTGATCGTGCAGAACGGGGTGGGCTACGACAGCTTCATGGACAAGATCGAGGCCGCGACCCCCAATCCCAATCGCAAGGTCATCGTGGCCCAGCACATCCTCGATCTGCCCGACAGCACTCCGAACCCGCACGTCTGGTACGACCCGAAAACCATGCCGGCGGTGGCCAAGGCCATGGCTCACGATCTGTCTGAGCTCGATCCCAGCCACAGCCGCTACTTCCAATCGAGGCTGACGTCCTTCGACGCCTCCCTCCAACCCTGGTCCGCCGCCATCGCCAGCTTCAGGGCCACCTACGGCGGTACGCCCGTCGCCGTCACCGAGCCGGTGGCCGACTACCTCCTCCAGGCCATGGGAGCCAAGATCCTCACCCCATTCGTCTTTCAGGCCGACATCATGAACGGCGTCGATCCCTCACCGGAGGACGTCACGCTGGAGAACGGGTTGTTGACCGGACACCGGGTCAAGGTGTTCTGCTACAACCAACAGGTGGTCGACTCACTGACGACATCGATTCGAGCGACCGCTCATTCGAACGGCGTGCCTGTGGTCGGAGTGTACGAGACGATGCCGACCCCTGGCTACGACTACCAATCATGGATGATGGCCGAGGTGGCTGCCATACGAAACGCAGTCGAGCACCGGATTTCGACCCAGCATCTTTAGGACAACGGACCCACCGGCGCTCTTCGGCCACTTCCCTCGCTACAGGCTCTCCCACCCGGGTCCGGCCGCGGGTGTGGGTACGTGCGACCCATCGGCGGCAGCCGCTTCGGGCCCGTCGTCGGCGTGGCCGATCGTGCCTTCGCTCGGCCGTTGACCGTTGGTCCGGTCGGTGGCCACGAACGCCGTCGTGCGCAGAGGGATCTCTTTGATGAGCCAACTCAGGATGAAGCCGAAGACCACAAAGGGGACGGCGACCAGAAAAGCGGTTTCGACCGAGTGGCTGAAGGCGCTGACGACAAAGGTTCGCTGGGCGGCGGGAAGATGTTCGATCTGGGCCGGATTGGCGGTCACGTTGGACCCGCTGACCAGCTTGAGCTCGGCCGCCGTGGCGTGAAGTTTGAGTTGTGAGATCAGGCGGTTGGCGAAGACGGCACCGAGGACGGCCACCCCGAAGGCTCCGCCGATGGTCCGGAAGAACGTCGCCGTGGCCGTGGCCACCCCCAGCGCGGAGTACGGCACCGCGTTCTGCACGGCGACGACCAGCACCTGCATGACCAGGCCGATGCCGAGCCCGGTGATGAACATGAAGACCGCAGCTTCCCCGTAGGCAGTATGGGGGCCCAGGTAGGTGAGGGAGTAGAGACCGAGCGCAAGAACGGCTGTCCCCAAGATCGGGAACACCTTGTAACGCCCGGTGCGGGTCACGATGCGTCCACTCGTGATGAACGTGATGAGCATCCCGCCGATCATGGGCAAGAGCTCGAGGCCGGATACGGTCGGGGAGGCTCCGTGGACCACCTGGAGATACAGGGGCAGATAGATGATGGCCCCGAACATGGCGAAGCCGATGATGAACCCGACCCCGGAGGTAGCCGTAAAGGTCCGGTTCTTGAAGAGCCAGAGCGGGATGATGGGCTCGGTGGCCCGAGTCTCCACGAAGCAGAAGATCCCGAGTGACACCAGGGCGACCAGTCCGGTACCGATGATGACGGGCGAACCCCAGGCATATTCGGAGCCCGCCCAGGTGGTCAGCAAGATGATGCAGGTGACGCCGACGGACAGGAAGGCGGTCCCGGTCCAGTCGATCTTGTGCTGTACCCGCTTGACCGGGAGGTGGAGCACGGCCGCCACCACGAAGAGGGCCACAATGCCGAGCGGCAGATTGATGTAGAAGATCCAGCGCCAGGACAGGTGCTCGGTGAAGAAGCCGCCGAGGAGGGGACCCGCCACGTTGGTGATGCCGAAGACCACACCGAAGTAGCCCATGTACTTGCCCCGCTGCCGGGCGGGCACCACATCGCCCATGATGGACTGAGCTCCGACCATCAGGCCTCCGGCCCCGATCCCCTGGATGGCCCGGAACGCGATGAGTTCGGCCATCGACTGGGACAACCCGGACAGTACCGAGCCCGCCAGGAAGATCACGATGGCCAGCTGGAAGAGGGCTTTCCGGCCGTAGAGGTCACCAAGTTTTCCCCACAGCGGCGTGGAGATACAGGTGGTGAGGAGGTAAGCCGTCACCACCCACGACAGGTGGTTGAGCCCGTGCAGATCGCCGGCGATGGTGGGGAGTGCGGTCGCCACGATGGTCTGGTCGAGGGCGGCCAGGGCCATCCCCAACATGAGGGCACCGAGGATCACCAGGATCCTGCGGTGCTCAGCGTGGGCAGCCTCCGCATCCTCATCGGCCGCGACCGTCGTCACCTCACTCATGGGCCTCGTCCAGATCTTGCTCGAGATCCTCCGCGAAGTGACTGAGCAAGTCGGCCAAGGAGGACAAATCGCGGTCGCTCCAATCCTGCAGGAGCCCTTCGAGCCAGGCTCGGCGGGCCCGACGTACCCGCTCGATGGTCCGACGACCCGCGGGGGTGAGGCGGATCCTCGAAGCTCGGCGGTCGTCCGGATCGGTCTGGCGGACGACCATCCCATCGCGCTCCAGCTGCTGGACCTTCCGAGTCACGGTCGGGGTGTCGACGCCCAGCATCTCCGCGAGGTCGGTGACTCGGAGGGAATCGCCTTTGCCGGACAGCTTGAAGAGCAGGGTGGCTCCGGCCCGGTCGAGCCGGACGCCCGCCAATCGCAGCAGGCGCTCGTGCAGGCGGACCTGGGTGATCGACCGGGCAACGGTCTGCAGGGCCTCGTCAAAGCGGTCGACATTGCCGGCCCCCGGGCCAGACTCGACCGCAGGACCAATAGTTGCTTTCAGCACACAATCATTCTACCAGCCAGCTCGGGTGCCGGATCCGGACCGGCCGAGCCCGTGATCCAGCCGAACACCGCCGGCCATCGGTGCCCTATTCCGCCACATGGAACTCGATGCGATAGAGGAGCGTTTCATCATGGATCGGCCCGGCATGGGCCGCCCGTCGGCGAAGAGCCTCGAGATCTGTCTCGCCGGCTTGGCGGACGTCGATCTTGTCGATTGACGAGAAGGGAACCAGCTCGACCGAGTCGACCTCGATCTGGCCGGCACCCACTGGGTAGCGGCCACCAGGTTTCACCTTGGGCCGTCGCCACAGCCGGAAGGTCAGCGTTATGTCACCGGCGAGCACGTGCGCACGAAGTTCCCGACTGAACTCCATGGTCGGAACGTTACGACAATCGGTGGAGGGTATCTCAGGAGCCTGATGTTCTCAGGTCTCCGCTCCGCCCCACCGCCACACGGCTGAGCCCCAGGTCATGCCGGCCCCGAAACCGGCGAACAGTATGAGATCCCCATCCCTGATCCGCCCACTCTCGATGGCCTCGATCAGCGAGAGCGGGATCGATGCCGCCGATGTGTTCCCGGTCGACCCGATGATCGATGCCACCCGATCGGGTGGCAGATTGAGCCGTCCGGCCACCGATTCCATGATCCTGGCATTCGCCTGGTGCGGCACGAACAGGTCGATGTCGGAGGGGTCGACACCCGAGCGCGCCATCGAGAGCCGGGCGGATTCCACGGTCACTCGGACGGCGTTCCGGAAGACCTCCTTTCCCTTCATCGACATCCCCGACCCGTGCTCGGCGTAAAGGATGTTCGAGAGGCTCCCATCGACGCCGAGGTCCCATCCGAGCAGTGACCCGGGCCCTTCTGTCGCTTCGAGCACCAGGGCGGCCGCGCCGTCACCGAACAGAAAGGCGGTGGATCGGTCGCTCCAGTCGACCGCCCTGGTCATGGTGTCGGAGCCGATGAGGAGCACCCGCTCCATTCCGGCCGAGATCAGGCCCGACGCGACGACCAGGCCGTACATGAAACCCGCGCAGGCCGCGTTGAGGTCCACAGCCCCGCCGTTGACCCCGATCTCTTCGGCCACCATGGCGGAGGACGCCGGCATCAGCTTGTCCGGAGTGGTCGTGCACAGTACGAGCAGGCCGATGTCGTTCGGGGCGATGCCGGCTGTCTCCAGCGCCCTCCGACCGGCCCGAACGGCCAGTTCGCCCGTCGTCCCGATCATGCCCGGTTGGGAATCCTCTTCACCCCCGGCCACAAACGGACCGGATGCGGCGCGGCGGAACTGGATCCCTGATCGTTCGACGATCCACTCGTCGGTTGTTTCGAGAATGCCCGCAATGTCATCGTTCGAGACGACCGTGTCGGGCAGCGCTCCACCCCAACCCCGAATGGCGCAGCCCCGGCCGAAGGTCATGTGGCCTCATGGCCTGAAGAGTGCGGATCGATTCGGATGGGGGCAAGGCTATGGGTGAGACCGAGTTACCCGGGAGTCAGTTGGCCAGAAGAGTCGGTCGTCCCATTTCGGCCGCCCGGCCAGGCCCTCAAGGCGCCATCCCTCCCCGGTGGATCGGTGTCGGCCGCCGCCCGACGGAAGTTGAAGTTCGAACTAATTTCCGAAGCTACGGGCCATTTTGCGGGCAACGTAGCGCGCCACCCGGTAGACCCCGGGAAACCGTTGGATTGAGACGACCATTCGATCGACCAGGACGCGGGAGAGCCGATTCCGGAAGGCTTCGAGTTCGGATCGCACCCCGTCAAGTTCCGACCGTGCCTCCTGGAGTTGGGAACGTTCTGCCCCGAGTCGCGACTGCGCCTCTTCCAGCTGGTGCCTGGTCCCCGAGAGCGCCCGTTCGACCTCGGGGAGCCGGGTGGCATCCTGCAGTAGCGAGGCGATGTACTCCTGGTTGATGAGCCGTTCCTTCTGGAGGCAACGGACCTCATTGTCCAGGACAACGTTCTCTTCGACCCGCTCCCGCAGCCTGAGCTCGAGTTCGGCGATCCGGCTCTCGAGGACGGCATGCTCCACCAGCGCCGACTGGTCGGTGTGGTCGTTACCGGGATCGGAAAGACGGGCATGAGTCATAGAATTCCGTGGCGTCGCCGGCCTCACCGCCTCACCTGGCGGGTCATTCATGGTGGTAGGAGCGATGGGTCCGCCGTCGTTCATGTGCTCAATCCTTCGTCCCCGTACGTCGAACCGCTCGACCGTGGCTTGATTTTATCAGTGAGTGCCTTTTCCACGACAGTTGACCACGACGCTCCGGCCGGTTGCTCCGTCCAGATGTCGTGGAGAGCACGGATCCGCTTTCTGTGGTTCTCCCACAACTGCGGGTCATCGAGGAGGGTGGCGACGTTGAGCGCGAACTCGGCCGGGTCGTCGGTGATGGCCAGGGCACCGCTCTGGAAAAGGTCGATTCCTTCGGCCCCGACCGCGGTGGTGACGGTGGGCACGCCGTACTGCAGGGCCTCGATCGTCTTCAGCTTCACCCCTGCCCCGAATCTCACGGGAACGATGGCCACCCGGGCGTCGTTGTAGAACTGGGCGAGATCGCCGACGTGGCCCTCGAAATGAAGGTTCGGGCTCGCGTACTGCAACAATTCAGATGGTGGATCCTGCCCGGTGACCCGAAGGCGAACCCAAGGGACCCGGGCCCGTATGAGCGGAAGGACCTTCTGCACGAACCAGGTGAGACCGTCCCCATTCGGCGATCCGGCACCGGAGAGCCAACCGGCGACCAGGATGACATCCCGCCGCTGGTCGAAGGCCTGATCGGTCCACTGGGGTTCGCTCAACCGAGCTTCGATGACGTGGACGGGTGGTGCGCCGTCGATCTTCCGGGCGAATCCGGCCTCGAGTTCGCTGATGCAGACGGCCTGGTCGGCATCAGCGAAATACCCTTGCTCGGACTCCTGCATGGCTCGCGCTTCAGCCCGCAGACGCTCGTTGACCAACGGGTCGGTGGACAACAGGGCCTGGCGCTCGGTGCGACGGAAATACAGCGCTTCGGCGTCATAGACGACGGCCGCCTGTGGCTGATGTCTCCGGACCATGGGACCGAACAACTCGTAAATGTAGGGGCGGGAGATGATGACCACGTCGTATTGGATGTGGGGCAGCCGCAAATGCTCCTCGAGGTCACCTTCGAGGATCCTGACCCCCATTCGGCAGAGTTCGCTCCGGCTGCCTTCATCCGTCCCGGCAGGAAACAGCGAAACAAAATGATCTCCGGACGATGTGAGCTCGGAGAGGGCGTCGACCATCCTGCCGAACCCGGATCCGAGCGATGCGGCCGGGATCCTGTCGTCGATGACCAGGATCCGATTTGGTCGTCCCATCCCTACCCACGTCGACGCTTCCTCGATTTCGTCGGCCGTGCCGACTTGCTCCAGGCGCTGTTTCAACACCTCCGACCAGCGTTTGACGATCTGCTTGCGGTTGCGCAGTGTCAGGAAGATCTTGTACGGCGAATCGACGCTGGCGGACTGGATGTGTTGCACCCTGGAGAGCGGTTGCAGCCAGACCTCGTGACCGATCTCTTGAATGCGCAAACAGAGGTCGACATCCTCGAAATAGGCCGGATAGTAGATCTCGTCGAATCCACCGAGCCGATCCCAGGTCGACTTCCTGACCAGTAAGGAAGCCCCTGAGCAGTAGTCGACTCTCCGTGCCCAATCAAACCGGTGGGCCACACCGGTCCCTCTTCGGCTGACCGCCGAGGTGGATCCATCTGCGAAGAGCAGCGAGCCTGACTCCTGCAGGGTGCCGTCAATATTGAGAAGGAGACTGCCGACAGCCGAGATCGTCGGCCGGGCTTCGGCTGTGTCGACAAGCTCGCCCATCCAATATCGGTCCACGATGGTGTCATCGTTCAAGAGCAGGATGTATCGGCCCCTTGCAAATTCGACGGCCGCATTGCAGGCACCGCCGTATCCGAGGTTGACGCGCGATTGGATGATCCGGGCTCCGTGCACGCTCTCCGTCAGCTCTCTCAGCAACGCAGGGGTCGGCTCGTTCAGGGTGATGATCACCTCGAAGCTGACGGTACGTTCGATCCGCGAAACAGCACGTAGGCAGTTGAGGAGGTGGGGTGCCGAACGCCAGCCGAGTACGACGACCGTCACAACCGGATCTGATGCCTCCTCGAACCACACCGGCGGCCTCTCGAAGGAGAATGATTCGACCGGGGAGACAGGCTCGGGTCCTCCGACGTCAGGGTTCACGCCGATATGCCCGCGCTCGAACCCATACTCAGCACATCCACCTCATAATTCGAAGCACATTCATCCAGTTCAGGGCCTCCGAAGCGGAGCCCATTGCGGGGCGACGGATACCGCAACATCGTACATTCTTTCCGGGACAGGCTCATTTTTGGGTCTCTTCCCAGAAAAGGCCGCCCGGCGGATCAGCCGATGGGCGGAATGCGATCCTCAATCTCAGCGGAGCCACTTGCGGGCCCCCGCGTAGACGCGCCGGGGAACCGAGAGGAATCGCAGGGTCTTCGTGGCTCTGAGGGCGGCGAGTTCCTGGTCCAACGAGGTGGCCTGGGCCAGGAGCACCGCCTGGGCCTGCTGTGCTCGTTCGACCTCTTCCCGGGTCGGGGCCGACTGCTTCTCCGCCGCGAGGGCGTTCCGGGCACGGACGCCGTCCGCCTCGGCCCTGGCCAGGTCCGACCGAACGGCGGCCAGCCGGTCCATCAGGTCGTGCACCGTGGGCTCACCCCTCGAACCGCTGCCTGCCGACCGCGTGTCGCCCGCTTCGGCCAGCGCGGCTTCATAGGCCCCGATGACCGTCGTGAGGTGCGTGACGTAGAGCTCACGGTGCTTTTGGGCGATCCGGATCCCGTCGGCCCGGCTGACCGGATGACCGGGCGCGGTTGCCTTTCCGTCGTCGGCAGCCCTCGTGAAGCCGATCGAAGGAAGCTTGGCAAACGACCAGCCCGTCTCGGCCAGGGAGAGGAAGAGGTCCCGATCCTGGCCCGTCTCCAGGTGTTCGTCCCAACCCCCGACCTTTTCTATGGCTGATCGGCGAAACACCGCGCACGACTCGAATCGAACTTCTGCCACCACCGAGGGCAGGTCGCCCCCGGAGACCACGATGGGCTCGTCGCCACCCTGCCGCCGACCGTCCGCCAGCACCGCCGCGACGGTCGAGTCCTCGTGCAAGGTGGTTGTTGCATCAGGAAGGAATCCCTCCAGGGGGAGCGTGTGGGCATCGAGGTACAGCAGGAATGGCGCCCGGGAGAGGCGGGTACCTTCGTTTCGTGCCCGGCTCAGTCCCCTGTGGTCCTGTCGGACGACGTGATAACCCCCGGACTCGAGGCGATCGAGCTCGCGCACGGTGTCGACGTCGGTCGAGCCGTCGTCAACGATGAACAGTTCGTGGACACCGTCTCCCGGAAGCTCCTCTACCAGTTCCTGCAGACGAATCCCGTCGTTGCGGGTCGTGACGATCACGTCGACCTGGCCATGGGGTGAACCTGGTGGAGGCGCCGGCGGGTTGACGTCCTGCCTTTCCGGCGGCTGTTCCTCGGGATCGCTCATACCGGCACCGGTCGTGACTGCCGCAGACGTTCCGCATGGACGGACAGCTGCTCCCCGACAGCCTGAGGACTGCGGGTTCTCGCCATGTGGGCACGAGCCCGGTCCCCACGGGTCGCAGCTCCGGCAGGATCGTCGTGGATCCGTCGGAGGGCTTCGGCCGCGGCATCGAGGTCTGGTTCCGCCCAACGCCCGAGACCACCGTAAACGGCGACATCGTCGGGAATGGGCACTGCTTCGGCAGGGACCAGATAGGCGGTGTCCTGGTCCATGAATTCGAGGTTTGCCGACCACCCGGTGGCAACGACCGGCTTGCCCAGTGCCATGGCCTCGGCCATCCCCAGCCCGAATCCCTCGGATCGATGGAGCGAGGCATAGCAATCAGACAGCTCCATCATGGCTTTCACGTGATGGGATGGTACGGCACCGTCCATCACGAGAACGTCGGGTCGGTCGATTGTCGACCGCAGGAGCTCCAGCTCCTCCCAATGCCGGTCGCCACCGACGCTCTTGAGGACGAGATGGGCACCGTCGCCCGGATCGAATGCCCGGCTATAGGCATCCAGGAGACCGAGGGGATTTTTGCGTTCGAAGACACTGGCGAAGTCGAAGGTGAAGAGCACGACGAATCCCGGGGGAAGCCCGAGGTCCCGGCGGGTGAGCGACGTGCTCCAGTCGGGCACGGGTACCGGCATCGAAATCGGTACGACCCGTCCGAAGCCGGTCTGTTCGAGGGCTGCGGCGATGAACCGGCTCGGGGCCCAGACCTCGTCGACGAGTTCGAAGGCATACCGGAAGGTGTCGGGGACCCGTTCCGCCTCCCAGAACCAGATGCCGGCGCTGTTCCGCTCGGCCACCATGGAACGGGGAAGACCGGCCATCACCGTGCCGAGCATGTCGGCATTGATACAGAAAACATTGGTGTCGAACGACCAGTCGTCACCCCAGCTGTGGCCCGGCTGATATCCGAGCCACCCGGTGTACGGATCGACGCTCATGGCGTTGGTCGGAACGCCAGCCGCCGCCGCCGCCGACAAGACCAGTCGGGCGGCTTGGCCCACTCCCAGCTCCGTATTCAGGTAGCCCAGCACGTTGAGACCTGGCCGCAGGGGTGATTCGCCCCGGGAACCAGCCGTGCCCTCGAGTTCGGCGATCCGGGACGAGAGCCGTGAGCGCAGTCCTTCGGGGACACCGGTCGCCCTCGGATCGCTGTCGCCGACCACCCATCGGTAGAAGTCCTGCGCATGGTGAGGATTGATCAGGGGATCGACGAAGTAGCGCTGCAGGTCCCGGTGAAGCGTCCAGAGTGTGTAGAGGTAGATCGGAAGCCGGGTACTGCCTACTTCGGCGGCCTCGATCCACGCCTCGAACCCGCGTGGATCGGAAAAGGGGTTGGGGGGTCGCTCCACGACCCCCCGGTCGGCTTCGATCAGTCCGTTCCGGTATGTACGACGGTAGACAGAGGTCATGACCAGCCCAGAGGGTGTCACGCTCCATCCGTACGGGATGGCGATGTCGTCGAAGTAGCCTTCGGCCAGAACCTGGTCGCGATAACTGCGGCACAGCTCGGCGAGGACCGGATGGTCGCTGAGGAAGATACGCGGGCGTTCCCCCTGATTCACCGACAACAGGTGGGGTCTGGTCGGATCCAGCCCACTGAAGTGGAAAAAGACCAGGGGCCGACCATCAGCAGAGATCACATCACCCTGCCTGGTCAAGGGGCGTTGACCGATGTTCCAGTAGGCCACGTTGCAGCCGGGATCGCGAATCACGTGATGGGGGAAGCAGTCGATGAAGTCGACCCACCGCTGATCGGTGAACAGCATGTTGGCAAAGTCGACCACGGCATCGCGCTCGAGGCGCGTCTTCCAGAACTCGAGGAACCCGCTGTCGATCGACCCGACCCCGGTTCCCATGAATCCGAGGTTGTACATGCCCGTGGCCAAGAAGTCAGCCTCGATGGGGGTCCTCCCATCGCGGGGAAGGGGCCGGAGATGGTGCGGGGTGACGACGACGCCATGTTGCGCGGCGAGATCGGCCAGATGGCCCACATCCCCGAAAATCTCGATGTCGGGGTCGAAGTAGAGCACCGGTCGCCCCGTCTTCTCGAGGATGTGGGTGAGCAACCAGGGCTTGACCGCGGTCGAGAATTCGAGGACCGAGTACATGGCGGCCATGGCATGTCCGAGACCGTTTCCGAGTCCCACCTCGTCAAGGGAGAGCGTGGGAAACGGTTCATCGCTCGCCGGCCCGATTCGCTCACCGTCGATCACCAGCACCCAGAGCGTGACGTCGGGGTGGTGTCTCTTGAGGGACTTCGCCAGCACCCGCGCCCGCGGAAGATAATTACGGGCGACGATGGTGCAGCAGGTGAAGGGGCCCATCGGCGGATTGTACCAAGCGGACCAGGGCGGATCGGGAGGTGTCCGTGCCAACGGACACGATTTCGGGCACCGCCTTCGACGGCCTCCGCCGTCCGTCTCCCACGATGGGGCACCATCGTTGATCCGACCGCCGGTGTGACCGGAACGCAGATCGTCCGGGCACGTGGACGTGGCCAAAGGCAAGGGCGTCGATTCACAGCAAACTCTAAAGGATGGGATCCATCGGGCGAGGATGGTGACGTGGCAAAGCAGACGTCACCTATTGGTTTACGAGGCAGGAGTTACCGTCGCCGTATTCTCATGTCCAGCAACCATCCGACGGCCAGGGCCACCAGCGTCAACGCGGCAAGTACGACGCCCAGTTCGAAGGCCTTCGGGCGGTATCGCAGCACGATGGTG
The DNA here is from genome assembly GCA_963713625.1 of uncultured Acidimicrobiales bacterium. Taxonomy (GTDB): domain Bacteria; phylum Actinomycetota; class Acidimicrobiia; order Acidimicrobiales; family RAAP-2; genus Bog-756. The sequence continues at coordinate 184,162 of CAVQMN010000005.1, forward strand.
TGCCGGCCGGGAGGAATGGTGGCCTGTATCTGGTCGGTCAGGAGACTGTGGAGGGGAAGAGCCTTCCCGTCCAGGGTGGCTGTCCAGCCGGGGTAATTGCCGATGTGAACGTCCAGGCGTGAGGTCGTCTCGGCGTCGACCGCCAAGTGGAGGTCCTGGGGATCGGTGTCCGTGACGGCAATGGGCTGGGCCGACGGGTCGTCGGCCGGAGCACCCTGCGGCTGCAGTGTCACGACCGAGCCACCGGGGACCCGGAAGACACCCTCGCCGCCCACGGTCCCATCCGGGATGGTTCCGACCGGGCCGGCCGAGCCGGGGGGCTCGAGCACGATGGACACCCCATAGTCCCGAGCAAGCGACGCCGTGGTCATGGACGGACAGAAGTTGCCCAGAACCGGCTTGGAGACAGGCGTGTGGCTGAGCTTGGCGTAGGTCGGAAGATACGACTTCGGGAGGACGGCGTCGTACAGTCCCAGCTCGAGCACTCCGAAGGCGGCGTTGGCGTTGGGCAGGATTCCGAGGCTGGGGAGCTGGACCGGCTTCGGGCACTGGCCGAAGCCGACTCGCTGGTCTCCGGCGAGCTCTTGGAGCTGATGCTCGGCGGGAGTGACGGCAAGGAACTGCGTGCTCGACGACCACAGGTTCGGCGCAGCCGTAAGCAGGAAGGCCGTTTCCGTGGCGAAGAGGATCAATGCCCCGGCGAGCGCCGCACCGCTCGACCCCATGCCGCCGCCTCCGCGCCCGTCCGCCTGAGATCGCACGACCAGGGCCAGGGCGACCGTCAAGGTGATGGCTCCGGCGATGCAAGGCCAGAGCAGGCTGTGGTCTCTGATGGCGTGGTCGAGTCCGTTTCCATGGGACTGCCGGATCACGAGGAGCAGGAGAAGGAGGCACAGAGCGGCTGCTGCCCCGGCCAGGCGTCGGGCCACAGCCTTGGTCGTGCCTGACTCCTTGACCAGTTGGAGACCGAAGGCGCCGAACACGGCGAGGATTCCGTCGAGTGGGATCAGCCCCCGACGCCACACGATCAGTTTGGCCCCGGGAATGTGGTCGAGAAGATGGGCCATCGGCGACAACCAAACGGCGGCGGCGAGGAAGAGGGCGGCGACGACGAGCCCGGCGACGGCAGGATGCCGCCATCGGGAGGTCAGCGCTACCGCGGCAAGGGCCAGTACGGGGATGCCGACGAACGCAGCCGCCTCGTAGTAGTTGGCGGCACCGAAATACGCGCTGTGCAATGTCGGAAAGCCGTCGTAACCGGCCACCAGAAGGTTGACCATGGAGCGGGGGGGGAGCGATGCGTACCCGCGCCTGGTCGAGACTGCTGATTTCGAGATGGCCTGGAGGCCGGGGAGGAGGAGCGGCGCCGCCAACAAGAGACCCGCGCCCACTCCGATGGCAGCCCGTCCCGCTGACCACAGGGCGCTGATCCCCCGGCGTTGCGCCCTCGATGCCAGCACCACGACCACCACGATGACCAGGATCACGAGCAGCATGACAAGGCTCTCGGGGTGGCCGCCGTAGGCGGCCACGCCAACGGTTACGGCAAGGAGGGGGAGATACCGCCACCCTCGCTCCTCGCCGAGCACGAGCAGCCCGGACCCGAGCACCCAGCCGAGCATGCAAAAGACTGTGGCCATCGGCCAACCGGCCCAACCGCCAAAGGCGCCGCTGAGCTCGAAGACCGTCCCCGCGAACGCGCCGGCCAGGTTGCTGAGGCCCATCACCCGGGAGAAGAAAAGCATGCCCGTTCCCGCGAGGACGATCTTGACCAGTACGAATGTGGTGTAGGCGAAGCGGAGGGGAACGAGATAGGCCACGAGCATGGGCAGACTGAACGTGCCCGACTGCATGTTGAAGGCCAGCGGTACACCCATGGCATTGAAGGGATTCCAGAGGGGCAGGTGACCCTGGTGGACGGACTTCCAGGCGATGTCCGTCCAGGGCAGGAACTGTTGGATCTGATCGGACGAGACCACGTTGTGGACGGCGGCCCCCCGGACCACGCCGAGGCCCATGACCGACAGGAGGTCGGAGGAGCCGAGCTTCGTCCCGTGCCAGAGCGTCGGGGCCATGGCGGCAAGGCAAACGACCACCAACCAGGCCGTGGCCAGAATCGTCGAAAGGTAGGGCCGGGCAGCGAACGATTCGCGCCTCATCCACCCATGGGCCGGTCGACTGTGCACATGGGCCATTCGGACGTAGTATTGCACGCGCTGTTGGATGATCAGCGGCGCACCCCGAGGTGACTTCGGTCCCGATGCCGGATCCCCCGCTACCGACCTCCTCGGCCCGATCCGTGCTCTCGCCGTCCAGCGATTCGACGGTCGACAGGAACGCCATGGTCGCCGGTCGCGGCTGCCGGCTCATTGCCCGCACTAACCTGGGCGGGCAGAGAACCAGAGGATTGTCCACCACGTGACTGACGTTCGGCCCATGATCTCGTACGCACAAAATCTTGAAGATGTGGTGCTGGACCGTGCCCTCCACGCGCCGACCGGCTTCTATGTCGACGTCGGCGCAGCCTCGCCATCAACGGCCTCCGTCACCCGGCACTTCTACGATCTCGGATGGTCGGGTATCAACATTGAACCGTTGCCGGAATCTGTAGCCGAACTGCGAGAGGCACGACCCCGTGACTGGACCGTCGAGGCCGTGGCCGGGGCCGAGCCCGGGCAGTCCAGCTTCCACGTGGTCGAATCCGATCCTGATCTCTCGACGTTCGACCCCCGTCGTATCAAAGAGATGGCCGCCGAGGGCATTCGGACAGAGGAGCGCCTGGTTGAAATGGTGACCCTCAACGGGATTCTCGAGCGGGCGAAACCGGCAACGATCGACTTCTTGAAGATCGACGCCGAGGGAACAGAGCGTGAGGTCCTGCTGGGAATCAATCTCCGCATCTGGCGACCCCGTGTGCTTCTCGTCGAGGCGACCTTCCCGAACTCACAGACACCATCCCATGGAGACTGGGAAGATCTGGTGCTCGAGCAGGGCTACCTGTTCGCATCGTTCGATGGCATCAACCGGTTCTATGCGGCCGAAGAGGAGTCGTCACTCCTCGACCGGCTCGCGCCAGCGAACGTGCTCGACCAGTTCGTCCCGGCCTACGTGCAGCTGATCAACGAGGAGCTCGAACGCCTCCGCGCCGCGTATGCGCGGGTGGAACGTGAGATCGCCCTCAAGGACGATCAGATTGAATCCACCACGGAATACGCTCGGCACCTGGAAGAGACCCTGGAGCAAAAGCGCTAGTTCCGGCGATGGGGTGAAGCAAGCAGCCTGACTCTCCCAAGGGAGACATCGGTCGTGCCCACCAATTCGTGCCGATCGGTGCCAGTATGTCCGGCGGCGGAGCCATGGTGACCGGCAGGCCCTCCTGAGACGAAGGGAATCTCGAACAAGTGAAAAAGGGCACAGTTGCGGTCCTCGTGACACTGGTGGTGCTCGCTCTCGTTGTCGTGGCGCTGGTCGTAGGACTGGGTAGGAACTCAACTCCGAACACCGCCACCGCTCCCGTTCCGGCCTCGAACCCGTGCTCCACGATCCCCCGGCCGACCGACGTGACGTATAGCCATCCCATTCCTCCGACCAACTCCGCGCCGGTGAATCCCATCGTTGCCGTGCCCGCGTCGGGTGGTGGATCCTTTGCCGAGGTCGTGACGAACGACGGCGTCGCGAGCCAGCAGAAGTTCGTTCCGAGGGGCGCCGACTATGTGCGCCTTGCGCCAGCCACTGTGGGAACGCACACGGTCTGTTCCATATCGACGTTCGACGTCGGCACCGGGTCCGATGCCTACAACGCCCACCAGGCGGCACAGGCGCTGGCCACCATGGCCGGATATGGCTACAACGTGGTCCACGTCGGCTTCAATCCGGTGCAGAGTGGCGAAAAGTCGGGGGCTCTCAATCCGGCGTACTGGGCCAATGTGGCCAACTTCATCAATCTGGCCCGGAGTTACAACATCCGGGTCTCGATGATTGTGATGCCACTCCCCAGTCAGAACCTGCCGAAACCATCGACGATTCCTCTTCCGTTGGCCGATCAGATCAGGAACGGGAATCTTTACTACCTCGTTCCCTCCTATCTCACCGCCGAAGAGAACTACGCCAAAAGTCTCATCCAGATATTGCAGCACGATCACGCCGACATGAGCGATATCTTCTCGTTCGAATTGCAGGGCGAGACGTTCTTCAAAACCGACCTGTGGCCGCTCGACCTGACGAGCGGCAACGTGTTGACCAACGCGGGCACTTTCGATATGGGGAGCTCCGACTCGCGGAATGCCATGATCGACGACAACACCCTGTACTGGGAGAACAACCTGACCGAAGCGATTCACTCCGTCCTCCCCAATTCCCTCGTGGCCGTGGGCTTCACCCAAGGCTTGGCCGCCTTCCCTCAAAATCGGGTTGGCCGTCCCCAGTCGTCTCTTTCGTCGTCGAGTCTGGTCGACTACGTCGACTTCCATCTGTATCCCGTCTTCGGTCCCGTCCAGGAACAGATCAGCGCCATCGGTGTGGCGCCTGCCTCCGTCACCAAACCCATCATCATGGGGGAGTTCGGGGAGTATGCATCCGAAGCTCCGAACGCCTCCGCCGCGGCCAATGTGCTCACCGCGTGGGAGCAACAGAGTTGTGATCTGTTCGGATTCCGGTTCAGCGGTTGGATCACCTGGACATGGGATACACAACCGTGGGAACAACAGCCCACGATCTACAACATGATCGACGGCAACGATGCCATGGCCAAGGCACTCGCCCCCAGTGCGATCGGTCCCTCGATGAGCACATGTCAATGACCTGCCCCCGGACTGGTGGCGCTGTCCGTCGATTCGCCCCGTCGGTCGGAGAGCGTTCCGCCGGGGGCGCCTACGTCCCCGCTCGGGCCTGAAGAGTTCGGACCGCGGTCAGGTACGGACTCCACGGCGAAGATGTCGATGCCGCGTCGGCGGGCGGCGGCGGTGACGATGAGGCTCGCAGTGGTTGAGAGTCGGGCCCGCTGGGGAGGGCTCAGGTCGGCCACCAGCGAAGTGATCTCTGCGTCAAAGGTGCACTGAACTTCTTCAACGAGATCCCGGCCGGTGGCAGTGATGCTCACCTGGACGCTCCGGCGGTCGAGCGTGGATGCGGTTCGGACCACGAGACCGCGTGCCTGGGCCCGGTCGACCAGCCCGGACACGCTCGATTTGTCCAGCTGCAGGAACGCGGCCAGTTCGTTGATGGTCGGCGACCGGTCCCGAAGGATCCCGAGCAGGCGGGCCTGGACGATCGACTGGTCGTAGGAGGCCGCGATGCGCCCGAGTGCCCCATGCACAACGAAGGTGAGTTGGGCCAGCGCATCCACCAGGCCCAGATCCCCTGGGCCCGATGCAGAGGTGATGGCCTGCTGGCGATCGGTGGCGCGCATCGCCGTCAGTGTAGAAGATATAGTTGGTGATACAAACTATATCGGGGCTGATGATCACTTATCGACGACGGGGGTGCCGGTCGCGAGCTGCCGGTCGGGCGCCGCCGAGTGCCAGTGCCCGGCGCCGGAGCCGGGTGGAAATGGAGGAGAACCCGCATGAGCATGCAGGCCGCCGTGGTCCGGGCCTTCGACCGCCCGCCCCGATACGAGAGCTACGACCGTCCCGAACCTGCCGGACCAGATGAGACGGTCGTCGACGTTCTGGCCGTAGGGCTGCACCCTCGGGTGCGCAGCGGTGCGTCTGGGAAGCACTACTCCAGTAGCGGCGTTCTGCCCATGATTCCCGGGATCGACGGCGTCGGCCGACTGCCCGACGGTCAGCGGGTCTATTTCGCCATCGATGACGATGCGTGGGGTTCCATGGCCGACCAGGCCGTCGTCGACCTGCGACGAACCGTTCGGTTGCCCGGTGATGTCGACGTGGCCACGGTGGCGGCGACCATGAATCCGGCCATGTCGGCGTGGGTGGCCCTCCGGCGCCGGGTTCCCCTCGAACCGGGCCAGTCGGTTCTGATCCTCGGGGCCACCGGCAACGCCGGAGCGGTGGCGGTGCAGGTGGCCAAACGCCTGGGTGCCGGACGGGTCATCGGGGCGGGCCGTAACACCGCACGTCTCGCAGAGCTGTCCGATCACGGAGCTGATGCTGTCGTCGCCCTCGTTGACGACCCGTCGGTCACCGCGGCAAGCCTGGCCGACGCGGCTGCTGAGGTTGACGTCGTGATCGACTATCTGTGGGGCGAACCTGCAGCCCTGGCCATCATGGCTCTGTTGAAAAACCGGACGGACCGCAGCCGAGCCATGGACTGGATCCAGATCGGCGCGGTGGCCGGACCCACCATCGAGCTACCGTCGGTGGCGCTCCGATCGGCCAACCTCCGACTCCAGGGGACGGGGCAAGGTGCCGTTTCGCCCCAGGCCTATCTGGACGAGTTGCCGTCTCTGATCGAGGAGATCGCCGCCGGAACCATTGAGGTCCGTGCCTGCCCGGTGCCGCTGGCCGACGTCGAGGCCGCCTGGCTGGCCCCGGAGCCACCCGGCCTCCGGACGGTCCTCGTTCCATAGCCCACCCGCCGGCATCATTTGCCGTCGATGGAGGAGCGGCCTCATCCACTGTGCGCCACCTCCGTGAGTCGGAAGTCCCTTCCACCCCGAGCATCCGTGAGGGGCGGCGATCGATTGATCGGTAACATCGGTCCCGGCCGGCATCACCGCCCCAACGGGGCGTCACGGCGGCCGGAACCGACCACCCTGGTCCGGACCGACGGTGAGGCGACGAAGGGAGCCGAAGGATGGCGACGTACGTTCTGGTGCACGGAGGTGGCCACGGCGGATGGTGCTACCAACGAGTTGCCCGACTGATCCGGTCCGCCGGGCACGAGGTGTACACCCCGACCATGACGGGGCTGGGTGACCGCGCTCACCTGTTGCGCGAGGACATCGATCTCGACATGCACATTCAGGACATCACCGCCGTCCTTCAGTTCGAGGATCTCCGCGACGTCATTCTGGTCGGTCACAGCTACGGCGGGATGGTCATCACCGGCGTCGCCGACCGGGCAGCCGACCGTGTCGGGCGCCTCGTCTATCTCGACGCGGCCAACCCGGTCAACGGCGAGTCCTTGGTCGACGTTGCCGGACCGATCATCGAGGCAGTCCGTCCCTCCGGCGAGGTCGTCGACGGTGTGGAGCTTGTGCTGCTCCCTTCGCCGGAAGCGGGCATGTTCTATGGCGTGACCGATCCCGGCGACCTGGCCTGGATGGCCGACAGGTTGACCGGTCACCCGTGGAAGTGTTTCGCACAGCCGCTCGATCTCAAGAACGAAGGGGCGCTCTGGTCGATCCCGCAGTTCCATATCGTGTGCACGTCGACGCTTGCCACCCGGGATGCGCGACTGATGGCCAAGGCTCGTTCGGAGGGGCGTCTGTGGGACATCGACACGGGCCACGATCTGATGATCACCGAGCCTGAGCAGGTGGCCGACGCGCTCCTTCAGGTCGCCGTCGCCTGAGGGGGGTTCGTCGGCTGTCCGATGCCTCCACCGAGCGCCCTGGACGGGTGTGGCAGGCCCCCATCGGGTTGGGAAGGGTGAGTCACCTTGGGTTACCCACCAGTCAGTTGGGGATGACCGGGGCGTTCTGCCGCGATCAGGGTTAAAGAGCGGAACCTGACCTGCCGAATTCCAGAGGATGGATTCGATTCCGGCGGAGCACCACATCTCAGGTGTGTACACGAAGTTGTTGATGGAGTTCCTGGTCGAGACGATGCCGTCAGACCGGATCGGCGAATTGCTGAGGAGGGCCGACGAATCCCGCGCTCTCGAGGAGCTGGCCGACGCTTCGTCGTGGAGCTCGTATGGCCAGTTCAGGCGACTCCTCGAGGAGCGTTCCCGACTGGACGCGACCTGTCTGTACGACCAGTGTGAGTTGTTGTCCGACTGGCTGAGGACATGGGAGCTCTCCCAGGCCGCGCAGACCTTGGATTCTCCGGGCACGCTGTTGGCCAGTGGGTCGGACCTCAACCCGCTGGTTCCGATCCGGCGATACGAGAAGACCGAGTTGGCGCCAAACGAGTGGACGATCCGGGAGTGGTTCGCGGAGGGCTATGCGCCCTATCCGGAGTTCTGCGATTTCGCCGCAGTGCAGTATGCGCTCATCCCGGTGGTGTTCAATCTTCCGCCCGGGGAAGTCTCCGAGGAGGAGTGTCAGTGCCGGGGTGATGCCACATGCCTGTTCAGGATTCGGTGGCAACAGCACGATACGGAATCGCTGAAAGCGGATCACTACCGAATGCGTTCCGAGCTGTTCGAAGCCCGGCTCGAGCAGATCCAGGACATGATCGCTGACCTCGCCTCCAACGAACGATACGAGGATGTCCTTCAGAGTTTCGTTTCATCCTCGTTACGAACGGCAGTCGGTGCCGGTGGCGCACTCCTGGCCCTCAATCCTCGGGCGGGTTCATCTCGGAAGGTCTATTCCGCGGGGCTCACCGAATCGGAAGCCGACTCGATCGCTGACGAGCTCCTGGCCGGGAGGGCCGGGCCCGACAAGGTTGTTGCCGTCGATGTGGCCTCGGCACGCTGTCGTTACGGTGTCCTGGCCGTCGACGAGGGCGGCGGAGTCTTCTCCTCCCTGTCCCAGAGCACGCTCGAGACCTACGCCCGGTTGGCCGCGGCCGCCCTGGACACGGCTGATGCCCTCGACGAGGCCCGTCACCAGGCCAATACGGCTCAGGTGCTGTTGGAGCTGGCCACGTCCCTGACGGAGATCGTGAGCACACAGGAGATGGCATCGAAGGTGGCAATGGCCGTTCCTGACGTTGTCGACTGCGACCGGGCCGCCGTCTTCTTGAACACGGTCGGCCAGTTCGGGACGTGCCGCGACGGACTCCGGCTGGCCGGATCCGTCGGCTACAGCGACGAAGAGATCGCGCTGATCAGCTCACGAGGGTTTCGCGAGGCGCCGGCAGGTTCGGTCGCCGTCGGTGGACTCGTCCAGAGCAGCCTGTCGGACTTCGGGAGCGTGGCGTCGGTCTCCGCTCCGATTGTGGTGGCCGGTGAGGTCGCCGGTGCCATTGTGGCCGGCGTCACCACGAAGCCCGAACGCCTGGCCGTCACTCCCAGGCTGGCCGAGCGCCTCAAGGGGCTCGCGGCCCAGGCATCGACGGCCATCTCCAATGCTCGGTTGGTCGACCAGATACGTTTCCAAGCTGTTCACGATGCCTTGACCGGGCTGCCCAATCGGGCCCTGATCCTCGATCGGGCCGAGCAGATGCTGGCTCGTGCCCGCCGTGCCGACATCCAAGTGGCCGCTCTGTTCATCGATCTTGACGGGTTCAAGGATGTGAATGATGCCCTCGGCCACGGCATTGGGGACCAACTCCTCCAAGCGGTATCCGAACGCCTCTCGGTGACCATGCGCGGCAGCGACAGCATCGGCCGTCTGGGTGGCGATGAGTTCGTCGTGCTGGTTGACGGGAGCTCTATGGACGCCGGGCCAGAGTTGATCGCTGAACGGCTGATCGATGTGCTCCGGGCCCCGTTCCATCTTCAGGATCTGTCAACTGGGACGCTCGCCCTCACGGCCAGCATCGGCATCGCCACCGGCGTCCGGGACTCGGCGACCCAGCTTCTCCGCGATGCGGACATCGCCCTGTACGAGGCCAAGGCGGCGGGCAAGAACTGCTTCGTGGTCTTCGAACCCGAGATGCACACCGCCGTACAGGACCACCATCTGCTGGAGATGGACCTGCGGGAGGCACTGCCAGGAGCCCAATTCTCGCTCGTCTATCAACCCATCTTCAATCTCGCCGGCGGCCAGACCACCGGAGTCGAGGCCCTGCTGCGCTGGAATCATCCCCATCGGGGCCTGGTCCAACCGGACGTCTTTATCCCCGTGCTCGAAGGCTCGGGGATGATCGCCGAGGTCGGGCGCTGGGTGCTGGGCGAAGCCTGTCGCCAGGGTGCCCGCTGGCACGGGCGGGGTTATCCGGTGGGCGTATCGGTGAATGTGTCGGCGCGACAGCTCGAGCACGACCGCCTGATTGACGACGTCCGGACCGCACTGGATTCCTCGGGCTTCGCACCCACGTCGCTGACCATCGAAATCACCGAAACGGCCATCATGCGGAACGTGGCTGCGGTGGTCCCCCGGCTGGCCGCGCTCAAAGCCACCGGGGTGCGTATCGCCATCGACGATTTCGGCACGGGCTACTCATCGCTGTCCTATCTCCAGCAATTCCCGGTCGACACGCTCAAGATCGACCGCTCGTTCATCTCCTCGATGGCGGATTCACCCGAGTCCGGGGCGCTGATCCGGACCCTGGTCCAGCTGGGCAAGACGTTGGGCCTCGAAACCTTGGCGGAAGGGATCGAGGAAACCGAGCAGTATTCCCAGCTCGAGCGCGAGCACTGCGACAGCGGACAGGGCTTCCTCTACGCACGTCCGCTCGACGTTGCCGCGGTGGACTCGTTCCTCGCCGACCGGTTTCGTGGGTGCAGCCGGATGCAGCCGGATGCAGCCGGGCGGATTCGCTGATTTGGGGCACGCGTGACGGTGCCTGATCCAACCCCCACGCCGGGCTCGTCGGGCCCCAGGTCGGCTCGAAGGACCGGCGAGGTCCCGGGTCCGGGCGGCGGCATCAAGGAACCTTGGGGAGGCGGTGGCCTCGGCCGGGCGCTTTCCGGGAACGTTGACGGTTCCGGATGTCACCAAAGATCCCTCATACGCTGCGGTGACGCCTGGGTCGCACCCTGGCCTGACGCTCCGTCAGAATCATGACTTTCTCACAACCGAAGGGGGACTCTGTCTGTCAGAATGAGCACTCCCCTGTAACAGAATGATCACTCTGTCGTTTTGGTATACCGTAATCATCCGGGTGGGGCGACCTGTCCCACGAGCCAATTCCCAACTAAAGGGGGACTTCATGCGACATCACCTATCCCGACTCTTGGTCTGTGCAGCCTTGGCCGGTTCGGCCTCGCTGGCTGTGGTGGGCATTCCCGCAGGTACCGCCGGCGCCGCCACACAGCTCACGGTGACCTGCACGTCGCTGACGGGCAGCAACACCTCGCAGACGGCGAGCGGCTGCTCGGGCGCTGACGTGAGCCAGACCGGGACCCACGGAACCATCACCCCCCACGTGAACACCACGACCCACAAGGGGACGGCCACCATCAAGTGGGCCACGGGCAAGACGACGACCGAATCGACCTCATACGTGACCAGTTCGGATGCCAGCTGTCCTACCAAGACCGGCTACACGAAGCTCGCCAGGGCGACCACGACGAGCGTGGTGACGGGCGGTACGGCGACCAAGCTGATCGGCACGAAGAAATTCACCGCCGTCTCGTGCGAATACGCCAAGGGCGGACTGAAGATCTTCAATGTCGGCAAGGACGTCTACTAGGAGTCCTCGGGCATTCACGAGGAAGTTTGCAGGAGGCCCCCCGGCACAGCCCGGGGGGCCTCCTCGCGTCGGCCCTCCCTCCCGAAGTCCGGGAATCCCGTGCGCCCGGTGCTCAGCCGGGGGGTGAAGGGTCCGCACCCTCTCCGATGATCTGGCCGGCCGGTTCGTCCCAGTGGTCGAGGAATACGACGTCGGCCAGGGGGCGCCGGCGAACCGGCCCGTGTCTGCCCCGCGGCCAACCGATGACGACATGCCCGGCAAGCATCCAGCCGTCCGGTATCCCGACGGCCTCACGAAGGAGTGACTCGCCGCCGTAGGAGGCCCAACTGGTGAGGCAGGCCCCGAGCCCGAGGGCGCGGGCAGCAAGCAGAAGATTCTGCATCGCCGGGAAGATCGACCCTCCGAGGAGGAGTTCCGAGGCGGACGGGTACCGCTCCTGTGCGAACAGGATGGAGGTGAACTCACCGGCCCGGTCGTGGAGCTCATACGTCGCCCGGTTGGTCCGTGCCCGCCGGCTGTCGTCGTCGTCCCCTGGCCTCGTCATCCCATACACCGGCTCGATCACCTCGAGGGCCCGGGCTGCGGCGCGGGCGACGACGGCCCGTTGTTCCGGGGACCGGAGGACGATGAACCGCCACCCTTGGGCATTCGCGCCAGAGGGGGCCCACGTCGCCGCTTCGAGGCACCGGGCCAGGGTGGCGTCGTCGACCGGATCGTCGGTGAAGCGACGGATGGTCCGGGACGTCGACATCACCTCCCAGACATCGGTGATCTGTTCGGCCATACGACGTCCTCCTGGTTCGGTTCCTGCACTCCTGATCCGGCTCCCGCACCCGGTCCCGATGCCCTGCGGCCAAGGCCCCAGCGTGTCGCGGCGGCGTCCGATCCTCCACTGATCACGCTGGTTGGATGGAGGGCACACTACCCAGGCCAGGAGCGTGCAGCCGGATCCGGACCGAGCCACATTCTCACTTGACACGATTGAATCTTTGACTTAAGAATCACCAGTTCTCATTTTACCAATCAACAATTCTGTTCTAGAGAATCTAGAGTTCTGCAGGGCTGGGCCCGGACCCGACGAAAGCACAGAGCAGCACTTCGTCGGCTTCGGGAGGCTGGACGACAGGGGGAGGCGGACGAGGAATCACTGCCGTGAAGACATGACCAGGCCCGTCGCCTGGTGCAGGCGTAGTGCCGGGCATCGCCGGGGGATCTCGTCGAGCGGGTGTCACGAACGAAATCGTCAATTCGGGTTACGAGTGGAAGTTGAGGAACATGAGAGCAACACGATCAGGATCCCTACGACTGGCCTCTTTGGGAGGGGCGCTGCTCCTTGCGGCCAGCGTCATTTCCATGGTGCAAATCGGTGCGACTCCCGCCTCTGCTGCGCCCGTCACTGAGAACTTCGCCTCCTACGCCTCTGCGTTCAGCCTCTTCGTCCCCGCCACACTCACGACGAACATCACCCAGCCGGCACTCGTGGCGCCGAACGCCAGCTACACGATGGCGGTCGGTTCGAACACCGAGACGGTTCCTTCTTCGCTCAGCGGCTTGACCATCGGCTACACCACCGGGCTGAAGACCGTCGTTCCCGTGCCTGCGGGCGCGACATACGTCCCCGGCAGTCTTTCGACCGGCCTCACGTGGACGTTTGTCAACAACGGGGTCACCACGCACGGACCGTACGACGTGACCTACTGCACGGCGGCGGGCCCGAGTTGCAACGCCTCTCCCCACTCCTCCACATTCCTCGGGTCCACCTCGACTCCCTACTTCGAGCTGGACACCGGGTCCACCCAGTTTGCCGGGGGCGGGACGTTGACCCTTCCCGCCTGGAGCGCCTCCTTCAAGGCAACCGGTGCAGTCGGCAGCTCGATCCAGCCCACGGTCAGCGAGTACGACTACACCGACAATGTCGAGAGCCTGGGTGTTCTTTCCGCAGTCTCGTACCCCTCCGGGGCCTTCAGCGGCACGCCGGGATCTCCGCCGCCGTATGTGTTCCAGCCGCTGGCCTCCACCAACATCGGTGTCCCCACCCCCGTGGTCACCGCCGTGCTTCCCAACTCCGGCCCGGTGGCCGGTGGGAGCACCGTGACCATCCACGGCTACAACCTGACCACCCCGACCAAGGTCACCTTCGGGTCGAAGGCGGCCACCAGCTTCACCAGCGTCACCCCGGATGCGGTGACCGCGGTGGCCCCTCCGGGCACCAACGGCTCCACGGTCAACGTCCAGCTGACCAACTCGGCCGGGACCTCGAGTGTGAACTCGAACGCCCAGTTCACCTACACCAACGGTCCCATCGTGACCGGGGTGAGCCCGTCCACCGGTCCTCCCTCGGGCGGGACGGTGGTGACCATCACCGGCCAGCAGCTGACCTCGGCCTCGGCCGTCCACTTCGGCTCCACGCCGGCCACCGCCTTCAACGTCAACTCGGCCACCTCCATCACGGCCACGGCCCCGGCCGGCACCGGGGTGGTCGACGTGACGGTGACCAACGCCCAGGGCACCTCGGTGACCAGCGCCCAGGACCGGTTCAACTACCGGACCGGGTACTGGCTGACGGCGGCCGACGGTGGCATCTTCAACTACGGGAACACCCCCTTCGAGGGCTCGGCCGGCGCCCTGCCCCTCAACAAGCCGGTGGTGGGCATCGCCGCCACCCCCGACGCCGGGGGCTACTGGCTGGCCGCCTCTGACGGTGGTGTCTTCTCCTACGGGGACGCCTCCTTCTTCGGCTCCACCGGGGGCATGACCCTCAACCAGCCGGTGGTGGGCATCGCCGCCACCCCGAGCGGCTTCGGGTACTGGCTGGTGGCCTCGGACGGCGGTGTCTTCTCCTTCGGGGACGCCTCCTTCTACGGCTCCACCGGGGGCCAGGTGCTCAACGCCCCCATCGTGGGCATCGCCTCCACCCCTGACGGCCACGGCTACTGGCTGGTGGCCTCGGACGGCGGCGTGTTCGCCTACGGGGACGCCGGCTACTACGGCTCCATGGGTGGCACCCACCTCAACCAGCCGGTGGTGGGCATCGCTCCCACCCCCGACGGCGGGGGCTACTGGTTGACGGCGGCCGACGGGGGCATCTTCTCCTTCGGGGACGCCGCCTTCTACGGCTCCATGGGTGGCAGCCATCTCAACAAGCCGGTGGTGGGCATCGCCTCCAACCCCAACGGGGGCGGCTACTGGGAGGCCGCATCCGACGGTGGCATCTTCAACTTCGGATCCGCCGCCTTCTTCGGCTCCGCCGGAGACATCACCCTCAACCAGCCGGTGGTGGGCGTGGCCGCGGGCTGAACCGCCTGCCGATCCAACGGGATCAGCCCAACGGGATCAGCCCCATAGATCATCATGGAATGACCCCCGGCTCGTCCGGGGGTCATTCCCTATCGGGAACCGTCGTCCGCTATGAGAACAACCCGCACCGGGGGTTCGCCCACCGAAGGCCCAACCCGCTCAGACCCAGAGGCCAACAGACATCACGACCGGCCCGAAGCCGGTCGAAGTAGTCAGCACTATCCCCGTCAAGTCTGTGACCAGGCTCGAACCCGGTGACATCTCTCAGCCGATTGAGATCGAGGAGGGCGTCCTCGGCCTGATCGTGGTTGCTGTTGGCCGACACGCCGCGTCGCGCCATGTTCGAAGCCTGACGGCAGTTCGAAGCCTGACGGCATGTTCGAAGCCTGACGGCTGCCCGTCAGTCCCCTGTGCCCATCAGCCGGCGGGCCACGCCAGTGACTTGGTCTCGAGGTACTGATCGAACCCGGCAATGCCGTTCTGACGACCGATGCCACTGTCCTTGTAGCCACCGAAGGGGACGTCAGGGGTGTAGAACGAGCCGCCGTTGACGCTCAATACGCCCGCACGAATACGTCGCGCCACGGCCATCGACCGTTCGAGCGACCCCGAGGCCACCATGCCGGCCAGCCCGTACTTGCTGTCGTTGGCGATCCTCACTGCGTCATCGTCATCATCGAAAGGGATCACCGCCAGCACCGGTCCGAAGATCTCCTCCTGGGCGATGGTCATCGAGTTGTCGACGTTGGTGAACAGGGTGGGCTCCACGTACCAGCCATGGGGCTGATCGCTGGGACGATTGCCCCCGACGGCCAGGGTCGCACCCTCCTCCACCCCCTTTTCGATATAGCCGAGGACCCTGGCCCGCTGTTTCTCGGAGATCAGTGGGCCCATGATCACATCGGCACGTTGAGGATCGCCGTAGGGCAGCCCCGGCATGATGGACGACAGGAATTCGACACCTTCGTCATAACGGGAGCGGGGCAGGAGCATCCTGGTGGGGATGGCGCATCCCTGCCCGGCATGGGAGCAGACCGCCAGCCCCGACAGCAACGCCGTCGAGAAGTCGGCATCATCGAGGACGATCGTCGCCGACTTGCCGCCGAGTTCGAGAAAAAGCCGCTTGAGCGTAGCAGCGCCTTTCTCCATGATCCGCTTTCCGACCGCGGTCGAGCCGGTGAAGGAGATGAGATCCACCTGCGGCGAGAGGGTGAGCTGCTCACCGACCATGTGATCCGAGGAGGCCACGACGTTCAGGACACCCGGGGGGAGGTCGGTGTGTTCCGCCGCCAGACGACCCACCAGCGTCGCGTTCCAGGGGGTGTCCGGTGCCGGTTTGAGCACCACGGTGTTCCCCGTGGCCAGGGCCTGAGCCAGCTTGGTGATTCCGACCTCGAACGGATAGTTCCACGGGACGATCGCCCCGACCACGCCGACCGCTTCCTTGATGATGCGGCGCGCACTGTTGGTGCCGCGGAAGTCGACGGCATCGCCGAGGTCGGACTCCCACCGGTACTCGTCGATGAGCTGGATCGGATAACCCAGTGCACCGTCGAGGGGGGCATCGAGCTGTGGCCCGAGGGTCAGCATCCGAGGGCAGCCGACCTCCTGGATGAGCTCCTCCCGCAGCTCCTCCCGGTTGGCCTCGAGGGCCTCTTGCAGCTGGCGTAGACAGCGCTGTCGGAAGGGCCGGTTCGTCGACCAGTCCGTTTCGTCGAAGGCACGGCGGGCGGCGGCGATGGCACGTTCCATATCCTCGGGCGACCCGTCGGCGACCTGGCCGAGGACCTCTTCGGTCGCCGGGTTCACGTTGTCGAACGTCTTCCCGTGGCTGGCGTCGACGAGCTCCCCGTCGATCAGGAGCCTCGATTCTGGGTTCACCTTCGGGATCTCAGCCACAAGCTCTCATCTCCTGTCACCGACTTCGATAACTGCGTTTCGTCAGAGGTGATTCTCATCGGAACCATACTGGAAGTCGAGTTGTAAACAATACAGAGGCAGGTTATCGTCGTCGCTCGTCCTCGACAGGCCGGCCGGCGTCGATGCCGGAGAAGGGAACCATCTGATGGAGGTGCAAGGGCGTTCGGCCATCGTGACCGGTGGCGCCGGCGGTCTCGGAGCGGCCGCGGTCCGACGGTTGGTGGACATCGGGGTGCGGGTGGCCGTGTTCGACCTCGATGCCGACCGGGCGGCCGAACTGGCGAAAGAGCTCGGTGACGGTGCTCAGGCGGTGAGCGGCGATGTGAACGACGACGAGGCGGTGGCCGCCGCCATCGGGGCGGCTCGATCGCTCGGTCCGCTCGGGATCGTGGTCAACGTGGCCGGGGGAGGAGTCGGTGGCGGACGGACCGTGGCCCGTGGCGGGGTGCCCCACGACAAGGACTCGTTCGTCAAGACCATGGAGATGAACGCCGTCGGGACCTTCAATGTCTCGCGGCTGGCTGCCGCGGCAATGGGCGAGAACGAGCCCGACGGGGACGGGCAGCGCGGCGTCGTCGTGAACACGGCCTCCATCGCCGGCATGGAGGGCAAGAGCGGCCAGGTGGCCTACGGCGCGGCGAAGGCGGCCATCTTGGGCATGACCCTGCCCATGGCCCGGGATCTGGCTCCGATCGGCGTCCGGGTGTGTGCCATCGCCCCTGGGGTGATGGGCACGCCGCTCATGCTGGGCGCTCTCGAGCACCTCAAGGAAGACCCGGCCCAGGGGATCGTGTTCCCGAAGCGGATGGGCTATCCCGAGGAGTTTGCCCTGATGGTGGAGTCGATCGTCCGCAATTCCTATCTCAACGGTGAGAACATCCGTCTCGACGGTGCCTTGCGTTTCACCGCCCGGTAGGCCGTCCCGCGATCAGAAGGAGATGTCAACCATGCACGAAGCAGTGATCGTGTCGACCGCCCGGAG
Source organism: uncultured Acidimicrobiales bacterium (assembly GCA_963713625.1). Taxonomy (GTDB): domain Bacteria; phylum Actinomycetota; class Acidimicrobiia; order Acidimicrobiales; family RAAP-2; genus Bog-756. Next base: position 201,733 of record CAVQMN010000005.1, read on the forward strand.
CCCTATCGCGACCGCGTTCAAGGGATCGCTCGTCGACGTGGACGCCTTCGACCTGGGCACCCGCGTCGTCGAGGAGTCCGTCCGACGGGCCGGCATCGACCCGGACCTGGTCGATGACGTCGTCCTCGGGGAGACCTTGTACGGGGGCGGCGACATCGCCCGCTACGTGGCCATCGAGGCGGGCCTGGTCAACGCGCCCGGCGTGGCCCAGAACCGTCACTGCGCCTCGTCGCTCGCCGCGGTACAGAGCGCGGCCGCATCCATCCGGTCCGGCATGGACGGCGTGGTGATTGCCGGGGGTGCCCACTCCCAGTCCACCTCGCCACGATCGACCCGGCGGGTTCCCGGTACCGACGACTGGGAAGACTGGATGTCGCCCAGCCACCGTGGAACACCGGACGCCCCGAACCTCGACATGTCGATCACCGTGGGCTGGAACGCCGCCGTCAAGGCCGGTGTCACCCGGGAGGAGATGGACGCCTGGGCCCTGCGGTCACACCAACGGGCGGTAGCCGCCATCGACGCGGGAAGTTTCGAGGACGAGATCCTTCCCATCGACGTCCACCGCCGGGACGGGACGGCCGTCACCTTCGCGGTGGACGAGCACCCCCGACGGGACACCAGCCTCGAGAAGCTGGCTTCGCTGAAGCCGCTGCACCCCGAGATCGACGGATTCAGCATCACCGCAGGCAATGCCGCCGGGGCCAATGACGGAGCCGCAGCCATGGTTCTCGTCGATGGGGCTTTGAGCGGCCGGCTCGGTCTCGAGCCCATGGCCGTCGTGAGGGCCTGGGCCTCAGCGGGCGTCCCACCGGCGGACACGGGTCTGGCCCCTACCATCGCCATTCCCAAGGCGCTCGAGCGGGCCGGCGTCGGGATCGACGACGTGGCGCTGTGGGAGATCAACGAGGCATTCGCATCGATGTGTGTCGCCACCACCAGAATCCTCGGCATCGACGAGTCGGTCGTGAACGTCCTCGGGAGTGGCTGCAGCCTCGGGCACCCGATCGCCATGACCGGTGCCCGCATGGTGATCTCTCTCGTCAACGAGCTCCGACGCCGAGGCGGGGGGACGGGAGTCGCGGCCATGTGCGCGGGCGGAGGCATGTCGACCGCACTGGTGATCGACGTCGTCTAGCCGGCCGGCACCGGCGCCGCGGGATCGACGTGGTCTCAGGGGTTCCCGTCCGACCTTCTCGTCGGAGCTCGGCCGCGGTGCCGTCCCGCCGGTGCCGCCATCCTCCGTCTGCAGCACCGACCGCTTGTGGTGGCTGGATGCTCAAAAATGAAACTGGCATTTCGTTAGAAAAAGAAGTAGGTTCTCGCATCGCCCACGACGACCGGGGAGGAGTCTCGGCATGCGCATCGGCTTGATGATCGGTCCGGAGCGAGGCCGCTACCGGACCAAGGTGGAGCGGCTCCGGGCCGACGCCCGTTGGGCCGAAGAAGCAGGACTGGCCACGGTCTGGATCCCCCAGATTCCTGACGAGTTCGACGCGCTGACCGCCGCCACTCTGGTGGGCGCTGACACCAGCCGCATCGAGATCGGCACCGCCGTCGTACCCGTTCAGCCGCGGCACCCGGTCGCCCTCGCCCAGCAGATCCTGTCGGTGCAGGCTGTCTGCGAAGGCCGGCTCTCCGTCGGCCTCGGGGTCTCCCACCACTGGGTCATCGACGAGATGCTCGGCCTGCCCTACGAGCATCCGGTGCCGACCATGCGTGCCTACCTCGATGTACTGGACCAGGCGCTCCGCGGACCCGGCACCATCGACGTGGAGAACGAGTTCTTCCGCGTCCACAACCCGATCGATATCACCGACATCACCACCACTCCGATCCTGCTCGCCGCTCTCGGTCCGCTGATGCTGCGACTGTGCGGCGAACGGGCCGACGGCACCATCTTGTGGATGGCCGACGAACGGGCGATCGGTTCCTACGTTGTTCCGAACCTGACCCGTTCGGCCGAAGCCGCCGGCCGAACGGCTCCCCGGGTGGTGGCCGGCATTCCGGTGTGCCTGTGTGCCGATGACGAGATCGAGGCCGCGGTGGCCCGCACCAATCGGATCCTGTCCGAGGCGGAAGTGTCGCCGAACTATCAGAAACTGCTCGAGCACGGCGATGCCCGTACCGTGGGCGACATTTTGGTGGCGGGAAGCGAGTCGACGATCAGGAAACGGCTGCAGGCGCTGGCCGATGCCGGGGTGACCGATCTCTCCGTCCGGGTGGTACCGATCGGGGAGAACCGGGACGATCTGATCTCGTCGTCGATGCGAACCCGTGGGCTCCTCGCCTCCCTGGCCCCGTCGATCTGAAGCCGGCCGGGAGGCCACCTGTCCCCGGCCGGAGAACCCGCCCCCTCAGAGCCGGGGGAGCGGGGGAAGGCTCCGGGTGGCCAGCAGCTCCCGACCCAGGCCCCTGGTCAGGGAACGCCCCCCGCCGAACAGCTGATCCAGCACCAGGACCCGTCGGAGGTAGTGGTGGAAGCGGTGTTCGGTCGTGAACCCGATGCCGGCCAGCACCTGTTGGCAGTGACGGGCCGCGGTGCGGGCGCCCCGTCCGGCCAGGGCCTTGGCCATGGCTGCCGCCTGTGGCGACCGCTCCGGCCACGCTGACCACAGCGCGGCGTCGGCGGCTTCGACGACCACCAGCGTGTCGGCCAGCCGGTGGCGGACGGCCTGGAACCGACCGATGGGCTGCCCGAACTGGATCCGCTCGAGGGCGTGCTCCCGGGCCAATGCCAGCATCGCCTTCGCCGCCCCCACGAGTTCATGACCGACGGCCAACTGGGCCGTGGCCACGCCCTGGCGCCATTCGCTCGGCTCCAGCGCACGGTGGGTGGTGAAGGGCACGCCGTCCCCGGTGACCTCGACAAGGCCGAAACCCGGATCCACACCCTCCTGCGGCCGGAGCGTGAGTTCATCGGTGGCGACAGCCAGCACGCGGTCGCCATCGTCGAATCGGGCGACGACCGAAGCGATGGCCCGGTCGCCCGGGAAGGCGGTGCCCGCGCCGCGGATGACGAGCCCGCCATCGGCGACGATCTCTCCCGGCGGACGACGGTGGCCGAGCGCCGGCAGGACAACGGTGGCGTTCGGGCCGGCCCCCAGCCCGAGGCTGGAGCCGAGGACGGCGGCGAGCGCCGACGTGGTGACGTTGGCCCGGCCCTGGCCTTCGAACAGCACCGACACGGCCGTGCGGGGGTCCTCCGAGAGCGCTTCGAACCACCCGAGCTCGTCGAGCGCGGCATCGAGGTCCCCGCCGCTCAGCTTTCCGCAGGCGTGGTCCACACTCCGCACGAAGAGCTGCCGGTCGTCGTCGTCCATCAGCGTTCGGACCCGAGATCGAGCAGCCGGCGGGCGATGATGTTCCGCTGGATCTCCGCCGTCCCCCCGTAGATGGTGGCCGCCCGCGAGTACAGGAACTCGCGCCGCCACCGTTGGCTGTCCGCGTCGTCCGCCCCGGCCAACTCAGGACCGAGGCCGTCGGCCACCAGGTCGAACAGAGCCTGTTCGACCGTAGCCACGAGGACCTTGTCGATCGAGGTCTCGGGGCCGAGGCGTTCGCCCGCGTCCAATCGGTACTGGGTGGCCCGGGACCGGGCCCGCAGTGCGTAGAGGAGCTCGGTGACTTCACCCACGTCGGTCGGGTCGAGCGCGTCCTCCGGCACGGTGTCCAACAGATCCTGCAATCGTCGGTGGAGGTAGGCGGTGCGATGCCAGAGGGCTGTGCTCCGCTCGAACGGGAGCAGGTCCATGGCCACCGACCATCCCCGGCCTTCCTGGCCGAGAGTGCGGCCGATCGGCACGGCAACGTCGTCGAAGAAGACCTCGGAGAACTCGGGCAGACCGTGCATCGTCTCGATAGGCCGCACGAGAATGCCGGGGCTGTCCATGTCGACGAACAGGGCGGTGATGCCTCGGTGGGCCGAGTCGGGCGCCCCTGTGCGGGTCAGGAGCACGCAACGATCGGCATACTGGGCCAGGCTGGTCCAGACCTTCTGGCCGCTGACCCGCCACACCTCACCGGACCGCGTGGCCCGGCACGACAATGCGGCCAGGTTGCTTCCGGTTCCGGGCTCCGAAAATCCCTGGCACCAGGTCTCTTGGCCCCGCAGGAGTCGAGGCACCATGTCAGCGGCAAGCTCGGGCGCGGCAAAGTCGATCATCGTGGGGGCCAGTACCTCGGTCATGGAGTAGATGCCCGGCTCGACCAGGCCACGGGCTGTCAGCGCTTCACCGAGATAGGCGCGCAGAAGCGTGGACCCCCCGAATCCCCCGACCCGTTGTGGCCAGCCCCAACGCATCCAACCGGCGTCGTAGGTGAGGCGCTTGACCTTGGACAGATGATCCATCTGCTCGTCCAGCGACCCGATGGCCCCGGAGTCGGGGGTAAGGAGTGTCAGGTTCTGTCCGAGCCACGAGTCCAGCGACGCCCGGAACTCGTCGATCTCCATCAGCCGGACCGTGGGGCGGGCCGGGTCTGGTCGTGGGGCCGTCCGGCATCACGATCGCCGCTCTTGCGTAGGAACGTCATGGAGCGGGTGTGCAGACGCCATCCGTCGACGGTCCGACGGTAGGTGTCGGTGTAGTACCCGATCCGCATGTCATGGGTGCGCTGGTCGACGAAGCACAGCGGCTGTTGCCCGGTGCCCACATCCCCGTCCAGCTCCAGGGCCGGGGGGCCGACCAGAAAAAGGCCCTTTGGGGCGGCCGCCACCAACATGGGAAAGTCGATGAGTTCGTACGTATCGCCGAATGCGCTGTAGGTGCCGTCCGGTGTGAACACCTCCACCACGGCATCGACATCGTCCTTGGTCATACCCACGGCATAGCGGGCCAGCAACTGCTCGAGCTCGATGATGTCGGCGACGGGAAGCTGCCCCATCATGCCTCCCCGTATCCGTAGGCCACACGGACGACCGGGCTGGTGGGCAGCGCCTGACAGGTGAGCACCCATCCCTCGGCGATCTCCTCGTCGGTCAGCGCGTTGTTCACATGCATCGTCGCCGTCCCTTCGAGCAATCTGGCCATGCAGGTGGCGCAGCTTCCGGCTTCGCAGGAGAACGGCGGGGACAACCCCACCTGCCGTGCCGTCTGGAGAATGGTGGTGCCCGGGCGATACACGGCCGTCTCGGTTCGGCCGTCGAGCTCGATCCTGACCTCTGCGGCTGCCGCCGAGTCGCCGGCCTCCTCTGGCTCGGGCGCCCACTCGGCCGGGGTGAACCGCTCGATATGGATCTGCGGAGCGCCGACACCGCTGGTCAGCAACGTGTGTTCCACGAGGTCCATGAACGGTGCCGGTCCGCACACGAAGTAATCGGCACCCCCGGCGTCCCCGGCGAACTGACGAATGGCGTCGGGCCCGATGAATCCGTGCTCGACGTCGAGGTGGTGGGACACGGTGAGGCGATCACCGTGTGCGGCCCGCAGCGCATCGATCTCGGACCGGAAAATGATGGATTCCTCGTCACGGTTGGCGTAGACGAGGCGCACGCGTCGCGACGTGGTGGCCAACGCCGTCTTCAACAGCGAGAACACCGGAGTGATCCCGCTCCCGGCGCTGAAGGCGACCACGTCGCCCGTCCCCGGACCGAGCTGGAAGAAGCCGGTCGGTCGGGCCACTTCGAGGATGTCCCCGGGCGCCAGGTGGTCGATCATCCAGTTGGACACCGCACCCCCGGCGATCCGCTTCACGGTCACCTGCAGCTCGGCGTCCACGGCCGGCGACGAGCACATCGAGTAGCACCGGACCAGCGGCTGGCCGTCGATCCACACTCTGAAGGTGCAGAACTGACCGGCCTCGTAGGCGAATGCGGGACGGAGGTCTTCGGGCACGTCGAGGACGAACGAGCTGGCTTCGGCCGTCTCGCGTCGGACACCACCCACCCGCAACCGATGGTAACTGTGGTCGGTCGCCCCGCCTGACGCGTCCATGACGGGCTCCGAGAGTGCCATGTTGACAAATGATAACGTAGTTCTCCTAGACCGACAACGAAGCTAGACGCACCTGGCGGTGCGGTCGGAGGAGAGCGCGTGGGGGGATCAGACAGCACGGTGGATCGCCGATGGGGTCTGCGTTCCTTGGCGCCCGACCTGGTCCGTCGGTACAAGTCCGAGGGCTGGTGGACCGACGCCACGCTCGGGGCCACCGTGGAGGAGGGGCTGGGCAGCAAGGGTCGCACCGGGTTCCAGGTGCATTCGGCCGTCCGGCCCTGGAAGGGGACGTTCGGAGACGTCGACCGGGGAGCACGTTCGTTGGCCGGGGCGCTGCAGGCCCGAGGTGTGGGCCCGGGCAGCGTCGTCGTGGTCCAGCTGCCGAACTGGCTGGAAGCTGGCATCACTTTCTGGGCCGCCGCCTATCTCGGTGCAGTGGTGGTCCCCATCGTGCACTTCTACGGTCACAAGGAGGTCGAGTACATCCTCGGATCCACCTCGCCCGACGTCGTGGTGACGGCCGACCGCTTCGGACACAGTGACTACCTGGCCCTGTATTCCGAGCTGGTCGGGACGGACGGCCCGTTGTGGCTGGTGGTGGGGGAGACGCCCGACCGGGACCTGCCGCCGGCGTCGACACCGTTCGGGTCGATGCTCGATCACCGACCGCTCACCGGTCCGATGCCGGTCGACCCCGATGACCCGACCGTCATCGGATTCACCTCGGGTACGACGCGCGATCCGAAAGGGGTGGTGCACTCCCACCGGACGATCGGGTGTGAGACCCGTCAACTCGACCACATGTTCCCCAAAGGGGGCCCGCCCCAGATCATCGGGGCACCCGTCGGTCACTTCATCGGCATGCTCAACGCCTTCTTGTTGCCGTTGCTGCGTGAGCACCCTGTCCACCTGCTCGATGTCTGGGACCCCGGCGAGGTGGTCCGCATGATGAGGGAGGAAGGACTCGGTGTGACCGGCGGAGCCACGTACTTCCTCACCAGCGTGCTGGACCATCCTCAGTTCACACCCGATCTGGTGGCCATGATGCCCTTCGCCGGCCTGGGTGGGTCGACGGTGCCGGTGGCGGTGACGGAACGGGCCACGAAACTGGGGATCAAGGTCTTCCGCTCCTACGGGAGCACGGAGCACCCGTCGATCACCGGCTGCCTCCTCGACGAACCCGAGGCCAAGCGACTGAGGACGGACGGCCGCACGCTCCCGGGGGTCGAGCTCCGACTCGAGGGGGACGGAGACGGCGAAGGGGAGATCGTCAGCCGGGGACCCGACTGCTGCCTCGGCTACACGGAACCGGCGTTGACGCGGGCGGCCTTCGACCCCGACGGGTGGTACCGCACGGGTGACGTCGGCTTCCTCGACGGCGACGGCTATCTCACCATCACCGACCGCATCTCGGACATCATCATCCGAGGCGGGGAGAACATCAGTGCCCAGGAGATCGAAGAGCTGATGCTGGGGATCGAAGCCGTCGGCGAGGTGGCGGTGGTGGCCGAGCCGGATGTGCGTCTGGGCGAACATGCGGCCGCTTTGGTGACCGTGCGGCACGGGATGTCGGTACCCACCCTCCAGCAGGTGCGGGAGCACCTGGCCACCGCCGGTCTCTCCCGCCAGAAGTGGCCCGAGTCGATCCACGAAGTCCGGGAATTCCCCCGAACGCCATCCGGAAAGGTACAGAAATTCCGGCTTCGCCAGTTGCTCGCCGACGCCGGGCAGGAGCCGACGAGCGGTGAAAACATCGTTCTGTAAAAGTAATAGTGTTCCTCTAGAAATCGGGCAGTCTGAAGGAGGTCCGCATGACCGTGGTTGCAACTGCTGAAAGGCTTGGCGCCGGCGTCGGCGCACAGGTCGTGGGCGTGGATCGCGACCAGATCCTGGGGGATGAGGCGCTGCCGGCCTGGACCCTCGAGGCTCTGGAGGCGAACGGCGCCCTCGTCTTTCGCGACCTGCACATCGACGACGCCGCGCAGATCGCCTTCAGCCGGAAGCTCGGCCAGGTGGAGATCTTCGGCACCGGGCAGCACCCCGAGATCTTCCGGGTCACGCTCGACCCGGCCAAGAATCCCGCGGCCACGTACCTGCGCGGCACCTTCGACTGGCACATCGACGGGTGCACCGACGACATCCCCATCATGGCCACCCTGCTCAGTGCCCACGCGGTGGCCGAGTCGGGCGGAGAGACCGAATTCGCCAGCACGTACAACGCCTATGACGATCTCACCGATGACGAGAAGCGGCAGTATCTGTCGCTGCGCGTCGTGCATACCATCGAGGCCTCGCAGCGCCTGGTGAACGACAATCCCTCGGCCGAAGAGCTGGCCATGTGGCGGTCGCGACCGGCGAAGGAGCATCCGCTGGTGTGGACCCACCAGTCGGGAAGGCGTTCGCTGGTGCTCGGCGCCACCGCCTCGCACATCGTGGGCATGGAACACGACGAAGGGCAGGCCCTGCTGGCCAACCTGCTGGCCCGGTCGACGACGCCCGATCGCGTCTACCGACACGAGTGGTCGGTGGGCGACATGGTTATCTGGGACAACCGTGGGGTGCTGCACCGGGCGTGCCGGTACGACGCCACCTCCCCACGCGACATGCACCGAACGACGCTCCACGGAGATGAGCCCATCCAATGACCACCAATCGCACAGCCATCGTGACCGGGGGCGGGTCCGGCATCGGATTCGCCATCAGCGAACGGCTCGCGGCCGACGGGCACGCCGTGGCCATCTTCGATCGCGACGGCGGGTCGGCCGAGGCCGCCGCGAGCAAGATCTCGGCCACGGGTGGCAGAGCCGCCGGCCTGACGGTCGATGTGACCGACCGCGCCCAGATCGACAGGGGCGTGCTCGATGCCCGGGAACGCTTCGGCCCTCCCACCATCCTGGTGAACAGCGCCGGCCTCGACGGCTTCGACCCCTTCCTCAAGATCACCGCCGAGAAGTGGAACCGCATCCTGGCCGTCAATCTCACCGGGACCTTCGACTGCTGCCAGGCCGTGGTGCCGGACATGATCGAGGAAGGGTGGGGACGCATCGTGAACATCTCCTCGTCGAGTGCCCACGGCGGCCAACCCCTCATGACCCACTATGTAGCGTCCAAGGCCGGCGTCATCGGTTTCACCAAAGCGCTGGCCCTCGAGCTGGGCCCACTGGGAATCACCGTCAACACGATCCCCCCCGGATTCATCGACACCCCCATGCTCCGGGCATCGGAACGCAAGGGGTTGCTGGGCAAAGGCGTCGAGCACCACGCGTCGCTGACCCCGGTGCGTCGGGTGGGGACACCGGAGGACATTGCTGCCACCTGTTCGTTTCTCGTCCGCGACGAAGCCGGCTACATCACCGGGCAGGTCATCGGGGTCAACGGCGGTCGCAACACCTGATGCCCCGCATCCCACCCCTACCGCCGGAAGAGTGGTCGCCGGAGATGAGCGAGGCGATCGCCGCCCTTCGACCGGAGAATCCCCGCCACCCCCTGACCCGGCGCAAAGGCGGCCCCAAGGCACTCAATGCCCTTGGCACCCTGGCCCGGCATCCCGAGCTGGCCAAGGCATTCAACACGTTCAACGGTCACATCCTGTTCTCGTCGACGCTCTCGCCACGCCAGCGCGAACTGCTCGTCCTCCGGGTGGCCAAGGTCCGAGACTCGGAGTACGAGTGGGCTCAGCACGCCATTCTGGCCGGGGATGCCGGGCTCGATGCTGACGAGGTGGCTCGGATCGCCGTCGGCCCCGATGCGCCCGGGTGGTCGACCCTGGACGGGGCCATGGTCAGGGCCGTGGACGAACTGATCGGCGCCGGCACCGTGTCCGACGCCACCTGGGCCGTCCTGGCCGGCCAGCTCGATGCACAGCAGCTCATGGACCTGGTCTTCACCGTCGGGACCTACGAGATCCTGGCCATGGCCTTCCGCTCCTTCGGCGTCGAACTCGATGAGGATCTCCGGCGGAAATGAGCTTCTGTTTTTTGAAGATTGATGATATCATCTGGTCGTTGCGACCGGACCTGGAGGAACAACGACATGGCGCATTTCGCAAAACCTGACGAGGGCAGCTGGACGCAGCACTACCCGGAGTTGGGCACGGGACCGGTGTCGTACGAGGACTCGATATCCCCGGAGCACTACGAGCTCGAACGCAAGGCCATCTTCGCCCGGACATGGCTCAATGTCGGCCGGGTCGAACAGATCCCTCGGACCGGGGCCTACTTCACCAGGGAGCTCGACGCCGCCGGAACGTCGATCGTCGTGGTCCGGGGAACGGACGGCGCGGTACACGCCTTCCACAACATCTGCCGTCACCGCGGCAACAAGCTCGTCTGGAACGACTTTCCCGGCGAGGAGACCAGCGGCACCTGTCGGCAGTTCACCTGCAAGTACCACGGTTGGCGGTATTCGGTCGACGGGCAGCTGACCTTCATCCAGCAGGAGTCGGAGTTCTTCGATCTCGACCGGGATGACTACGGACTGGCCATGGTCCAGGTCGACACGTGGGAAGGGTTCATCTTCGTCAATCTGGACCCGGAAAATGCGACGTCACTGGGCGACTACCTGGGCGAGTTCGGTACCGGCCTGGCCGGATATCCGTTCGACAAGATGACCCATGTCTACAAGTACCGGGCAGAGGTCGGGAGCAACTGGAAGCTCTTCGTCGACGCCTTCGCGGAGTTTTACCATGCACCGATCCTGCACGCCAAGCAGGCCACGGCGGAGGAGTCGCGCAAACTGTCCGGCTATGGCTACGAGGCACTGGCCTATGAGCTCGACGGGCCCCACGGCATGGTTTCGTCCTGGGGGGGCATGTCGCCGCCGAAGGATCTCGACATGGTCAAGCCCATGGAACGGGTACTCCGCAGCGGTCTGTTCGGTCCGTGGGACCGCCCCGATATCGACGGTCTCGATCAGCTGCCGTCGGCATTGAACCCTTCGCACCACCACGCCTGGGGTGTCGACTCGTTCGTGTTCTTCCCGAACTTCATGCTGCTGGTCTGGCAACCAGGCTGGTACCTCACCTACCACTACTGGCCGACCTCGTACAACACCCACATCTTCGAGGGAACGCTCTACTTCGCACCACCGCGGAACGCCCGCGAGCGCCTGCAGCAGGAGCTTGCCGCTGTCACCTTCAAGGAGTACGCGCTCCAGGACGGCAACACCCTCGAAGCCACCCAATCGATGCTCGAGTCGCGGGCCGTGTCGAATTTCCCGCTCAACGACCAGGAGATCCTGCTCCGCCATCTGCACAAGACAGCACGGGATCACGTGACCGACTATCAACAGCGGTCGGCCACTCCTGTCCGGATTTCGAACGCGTCCTGAACACGGAGACGAACCCCATGGCCCTGCTTCCTTCTGACTTCTCCGACCTGGAGCCTTTCGCGGCCTGGTCGCTCGAGACCGAGGCGGAGCGCTATGCCAAGCGCCTGGCGAGCACGATGGACGAGCTCCAGGCCTTCTACGACGCCGCCTTCCCCCGCCTCGAGGATGCCATCGAGTACCTCGACCAGTTCGACCTCGCGGCCCTGCCGGAAGATGGGACACGGCTGCTCTGGCTCTGCTACTCGTTGGTCAACGCCTCCTTTCCGGCAGAAGTGTGGCGTCAGCCGAGGGTTCCCGACAGCGGCGCGGCCAGTATGGACATGGTCACCGAACCGGCAGTCTGACGGATTCGGGCGGCGGGGCCGGGAGTAGCCGGTCAGCCCCCGCCCGGCACCCCACCGACCCTGCTGACCAGGCCCGGAATCCTGTCCGGGTTGAAGATCGTAGGGGGTGAGAACGGCGTCGGGTACGCTCTGCTGGGTGACGAACAACGACCTGGCAACCGATGCATTCGAGCCCGACGGGCTCAGCCGGCGAGACCAGGCGGTGGCCCGGTCACTCGATTCCGCCCGCTTGCGGGCCGAAAGCCGGGTCCAGCGCTTCCTCGATGCCGCCACTGAGCTCTTCGACTCCAGGCCGGGCAGGGATTTCACCGTCCAAGAGGTCGTCGAGCGGTCCGGCCAGTCCCTTCACAGCTTCTACCAGTATTTCGGTGGGAAGCACGAGCTGCTCCTGGCCCTGTTTGAGGAGACGGTCAGTTCGACCACCGAGCACCTGCGCGCGGAGATCGCCAAGGAGCACGATCCCCTCGAGCGTCTGCATCGCTTCGTGGTGGAGTACTACCAGATGTGCCGGCCGCCTGAATCCGGTGAGGCGGGCGCCAAGCGACAGGGTCCTCTCGGGATGGCCGAGTTCGCGCAGCAGCTGCTCACCGACCACCCCAAGGAGGCGGCCAGGGTCTTCTCCCCGCTCCTGGCTCTGCTCGAGGAAGTGTTCCAGGAGGCAACCGACGCCGGAGTCATTCGGAACGGGCTCCTCCACGGCCCGATCGTCGGCATCGTGCTCGAGGTGATCATGTTCAACACGTTCTCGTCGACCATCGGGGGCCTGTCCCTCCGTCCCAACGACGGTGATTCGGCTGAGGATCTGTGGGGTCTGATCCTCCACGGCATCGGGTCGCCCACCGCACCCTGACTTCAGCGCACCCTGACGGCAACCGCACCTTGACGGCAACCGCATCGTGACGCGGCGATCAGGAGCGGGCGGTCGCGCTAGATGGCTGCATCGTTGTGGCGGTAGACCTGGCCGCCTTTCATGACGAATCGGACGTCCTCGGTGACCCCGATGTCCGCCAGCGGATCGCCCGGCACGGCGATCACATCGGCGTAGAGGCCGGGGTCCAGACGCCCCCGGTCGTCGACATCGATGAGTTCGGCCGCGACGGTGGTGGCCGAGCGGATGGCCTGGAGGGGGGTCATGCCCCGATCGACCAGGGCCAGCAGCTCTTTGGCATTCTTGCCGTGGGGAATGGCGGGAGCATCCGTTCCACAGGCGATCCGGGCCCCACGGGCGATCGCCTTGCGGATGGTCTCTTTCGCCCGCGGGAAAACCTCGGCCGCTTTGGCCTGGAGCTCGGGTGGCGCGTGGGAGACGTCCATGCCGTCGGCCAGGTAGGTGGTGGGGACGAGGAACCTATCGAGCTCGATGAGGAGGTCGAGGGTGTCATCGGTCATCAGCGAGCCGTGCTCGATGCAATCGATACCGGCTTCGAGGGCGGCACGGATGCCCTCATCGCCGTGGGCGTGGGCCGCCACCCTGAGCCCAGCGCGATGGGCTTCGTCCACGATGGCCCGCAACTCCTCGTCGGAGTACTGCTGGGCTCCGGCCGGTCCGGTGTGCGACATGACGCCACCGGACGCACATACCTTGATGAGGTGGGCACCGTGTTTGATCTGGTAACGAACGGCCTTGCGAACCTCGCTCACACCGTTGGCGATGCCCTCTTCGACGGTGAGGGGCATGATGTGAGGGGCGAAGGCCTGGAACATGGTCGGATCGAGATGACCGCCGGTCGGGGTGATGGCGTGCCCGGCGGGAACGACACGCGGCCCTTCGATCCAGCCGAGGTCGATCGCCTTCTTGAGGGCGACATCCAAAAGAAGGCCGCCGGTCTGGATGAACAGCCCGAGATTGCGCACGGTCGTGAAGCCGGCCCGAAGGGTGCGACGGGCGTTGGCTACCGCCCGGAGAGTCCGTACCGCGGGGTCGTCCTGCACCGCGGTCAGGGGGCTGCGGTGGTCGGGACCACCCAGCAGGAGGTTCACCTCCATGTCCATGAGCCCCGGGAGGAGGGTGAGATCACCGAGGTCGATGACGACCGCATCTGCCGGGACCGACGTCGGGGCGACGGCCAGGATGCGCTCGCCCTCGATCAGGAGATCCCCGGGGGCGGCCAGTTCACCTGTGACAACATCGAGCATGCGGGCGCTGCGCAGGTGAATGTGCTCCGGCGTCTGAGGGCGGGCCATCATGTGCTCCTTCGACCTGGTCGGACCGATGAGATCGGAGTTATCTCAAAAACGGTACACCATTGTCAAATTATAAGAGGCCGAATATCGTGTCGGCTGACGTGATCGTCGGCCATCGGAACGGAGCCGGATGGAAAACGAACTGGGTACCTCGGCGCTGCGGCTCGAACGATCAGGATCGATCGCCTGGTGCGTGATCGACCGGCCGGAGGCGAGGAACGCCCTGACGCCGGCGATGTACTACGGACTCAAACGGGCCGTGCGCCTGGTGAACCGCGACCCCGATCTCGGGGCGCTGATCATCACCGGAGTCGGGGACGTGTTCGCCCCGGGTGGAGACATGGGAGGTCGTTCCGAACCCGGGGACGTCCTGCCCGACGACATCGGACCGGACGTCCTCCCGTTCCTGGCCATCCGCGACAGCCCGGCGCCGGTCATCGCGGCGGTCAACGGGATCTGTCAAGCCGGAGGCCTCCTGATCGCCATGATGGCCGACATCGCGGTGGCCAGCGAGCGGGCGACCTTCCGCGTGCCGGAGCTCCTACGCGGGATCCCGGACGCCACGTTCGCCGCCGCCCTCCCCGCCCATGTGGGCCTGGCCGTGGCGCGTGATCTCTTGTTGTCGGCGCGACCGTTCGATGCGGCCGAGGCCCAGCGGCTCGGTGTCATCTCGCGGGTGGTCTCCCACGACGACCTCCACGCCGCGGCGACGACGGCGGCCGCTCAGGTCCTGCGGACCGCGCCGGCCGCGCGCGTCCAGGTGAAGCGCATGCTCAATGAGCGGTACGGTGCCATCGACTACCAGACGATGTTCTGGGCGCTCGATCACTCCGACGAGCCCCGGGAGGGCATGAGGGCGTTCATGGAGAAGCGTCCGCCCCGTTGGTACCCGCCCGAACTTCCGGACCCGCCGATGACTTGAGAATGGCAGTCTCGCCAAGCTAGAGTCCTTTTGCCGAATCTGGGGTGTCAGGCTCTGTTTGTCTGACGAACGGCTTCGGGTTCATCCGGGGGTCGACACCGCGCCGAGTCCTACGGTTCGGAGATGGTCGGAGGTTGGTCGTGACTGCTGTACTGCGGGGTGTCCGGATTCTCGAGGTGGCCGAGCACACGTTCGTTCCGGCGGCGTCTGCGCTGCTGTCCGACTGGGGCGCCGAGGTCATCAAGATCGAGCACGTGGAGCGCGGCGACGCCATGCGGGGTCTGGCCTCGACCGGTCTGGCACTGGTGCCGAGCGACGTCCATGCCCTCTTGGAGCACTCCAACCGCGGCAAGAAGAGCCTTGGCCTCGACCTGACCGCCCCCGATGGTCTCGAGATCCTCTACAAACTGGCGGCGACCGCTGATGTGTTCCTGACCAACAAGCTCCCGACCGTGCGGGAGAAGCTCAAGATCGGTGTCGAAGAGATTCGCGAGGCCAATCCCGACATCATCTACGTGCGCGGTACCGGCCAGGGCGAACGTGGCCCGGACGCCGACAAGGGCTCGTATGACTCCCTGGCCTTTTGGGCCCGGTCCGGCGTCGCCGTGGGCGCCAAGCGCCCCGAGTACGACCTGATGCCTGTCCCACCTGCTCCGGGGTTCGGCGATTCCATCGGGGCCATGACCATCGCCGGTGGCATCCTGGGCGCGCTCTTCCACCGTGAGCGGACCGGGGAGGCCACGATCGTGGACGTGTCGCTGCTGGGCGTGGGGCTGTGGGCCATGGGCCAGGCCGTGGCCCTCTCGCTGGTGCTGGGGCAGCCGTGGAGCCCCCCGCCCAATGACCGCCTTTCGTCGAATCCACTGTCGCGCAACTACACGACGGGGGACGGGCGGGTCCTGGCCTTCACCTGTCTCCAGCCCGGCAAGTACTGGAAGCCGCTCTGCGAGGCCGTCGGCCGACCGGAGCTGGCCATTGATGCCCGGTTTGCCGATCACGCCTCGCTGATGGCCAACAGCACCGTCGCCATCGGGATCCTGGACGAGGTGTTCGCTTCGGCGACGTTGGACGAGTGGCGCGAGCGGCTCGGCTCGTTCACCGGCCAGTGGACGGTCGTGCAGGACACACTTGAGGCGGTGGCCGATCCGCAGACCGTGGCCAACGGCTATGTCCAGGAGTGCCACACGGCCGCCGGGACGCCCTTCCAGTTGGTGGCCGCGCCGGTCCAGTTCGACGAGGAACCCGCGGCGCCGACCCGTGCCCCGGAATTCAACGAGCATGGCGACAGCATCCTGGCCGACCTCGGCCTCGACTCCGAGGCCATTATCGACCTCAAGATCCGTGGGGTCGTCGCCTGAGCGGTGCCCGCCTGTCTCCTCAACCGGACGTCAGCCGGGGTCGGGCTCAGCCGGCCGGTTGGGCCGGTGATCGGGGAGTGACGGCCACCGTCGGGATGCCGGCGCTGGCGCCACACTGCAACACGGTGTCCACCACCCGTACGAGCTCCTCGACGTCGATGAGCGAGCCACTCAGGTAGTTCCTCGCCTGCCAGATGGGATGGAGCTCCGCGGCCAGGTCCCAATCCCACTCATTGGCGAAGCCGGTGGCCGATTCCCCCTCGCCGCCGGCGCAATCACCCACGATGACCCGGGTGAACCCCACGCCGGGATGCTCACTGCGCCAGGCCTCGACCATGGTGTCGAGGGCCGCCTTGCTGGTGGCGTACGTTCCGAGCCCGGGCCAGGGAGGGGTCAACGACCCGTTGACCGACGAGAGATAGGCGGCGACTCCGTGGGAGGCGGTGAGATGGGGGATGGCTGCTGCGGTCACGACCGCGGCCCCGATCACATTCGTGTCGAACGTCCGCCGCCAGGTGTCGGCGCTGACGTCGACCATCCGGGCCAGGGGCCCGATGCCGGTGGCATAGATGAGGGCGTCGATGCCACCGAGACCGTCCGCGGCGGCTTTGATGGCCGACTGGCACGACGACGTGTCGGTGACGTCACAGACGATGGCCAAAGAACCCGGCCCGGCCTCTTTGGCCGCGTCCACCAGCCGGTCGTTCCTCCTGGCCAACAGCGCAACCGTTGCCCCCCGTTGGCCCAGCCCGATGGCGATGGACCGACCGAGTCCACTCGAAGCACCGACGACGACGGTTCTCATCAATGGGTTGTCCTTTCTTGGAACTGGCGAAGTCGGTGCACGCACTCCTCGATTGTGCTCGGTTCAGGAGGTGAACACCGGAAGTCGTTCCCATCCACGAACCGTCGACGTCCGGGCCTGTACCGCATTCTCCCAGTCGACGTCCCACGTGGGAAACCGCTGCAGGACCTCGTCGAGGGCGATGCGCCCCTCGAGCCGGGCCAGCGCCGATCCGAGGCAGAAGTGGATGCCGTAGCCGAACGCCAGGTGGTGCTCGATCTTTCGGGAGACGTCGAAGCGGTCGGCATCGGGGAACCGGCGCTCGTCGCGGTTTCCCGCCGCGGTCAGAAGCAGGAGTGCACTCCCGGCCGGGACCGACCGGCCGTGGTGCTCGACATCCTTGGTCACGTACCGGGCCTGCACCGGCGACGGTGACTCGTAGCGCAGGAGTTCCTCGATGGCGTTCGGCACCAGGCTGCGGTCTTCGACCAGGCGCCGGCGCTGTTCGGGATGGTCGGCCAGGACCTTGCCGGTCCACCCGATCAGGCGGGTGGTGGTCTCGTTTCCTGCCGCCGCCAGGAGGTTGACATACCCCAGCACCTCGTCCCGGGTGAGGCTGCGCACGGTCCCGGTTTCGTCTTCGAACTCGGCGTGGAGCAGGTCGGTCATCAGGTCGTCGGACGGGTGGGTGGCCCGCCAGTCGATGTACTCGGCGAACCCGTCGCCCGCGGACATGCCGTCGGCGAAGGCCTTGTCCATATCCGGCATCCCGCCCTCGGTCAGGCGCAGCCCGTCGTCGATACGATCCCGGATGGCCTCCTGATCGGTTTCGGGGATGCCGAGCAGCATGCCGATGGTACGCATGGGCATCTGGGCCCCGAGGTCGGCGATGAAGTCGAACCCGTCCTTTTCGACCAGGGGATCGAGACTGCGAGCGCAGAACTCACGGATCTTCGGCTCGAGCCCGTTGAGGTTCCGTGGCGTGAAGACGCGGGAGAGGAGGCGGCGGTGGATGTGGTGGGTCGGGGGGTCCTCGAAGATGATCGATCCGGGCGGCATCTCCATACCGCTCTTGATGAGCTCGAGGAGGGTCCCCTTGCTGGAGATGTAGGTCTCCCAGTCCCGTGAGCAGCGGTCGACGTCATCGAAACGGCTCAGTGCGTAGAAGTCATAACGCTCGTTGAAGTAGAGGGGTTGCTCGTCCCGGAGCCGCTTCCAGACCGGATACGGGTCCGAGTCGATGTCGAAGTCGTACGGGTCGTAGTAGACGTCGGATTCCGTGGTGGTCATCCCGCTACCCTGCACCTTTCGCCCTGACGGCTGCCCCTGACGGGCTCACCGTGGTCAAGTCAAGTCTACAAAAGAAGCATTGCACAAAAAAAAGAAGCGCGTTCTCGGAGAGGGCGGCCCCTCAGCCCCCGACTGGGCCAGGGGCCGAAGCGCCGGGAGCGGGGCCCACCCGGCACCACGCCGCCAACGGTGGCAAGGGACTGTCAGAAATAGTACTCTCCTGAGTGCATAGTGCCATTCTCAGCGGACCGTGCCGGCCTGTCGAGGTGGGGAACACCCACGACGAGATGGAGGAAGAGGAGCATGTCGAAGCGAGCGCAGCCCACCCCCCTGTTCGATGCCGACAACCATCTCTACGAAACCCGTGACGCGCTGACCAAGTATCTCCCTGACCGCTATAGGGGCGCCATCGACTACGTCGACGTCCGGGGACGGACCAAGATCGTCATCCGCGGCCAGATCAGCGAGTACATCCCGAATCCGACGTTCGAGGTGGTCGCTCGTCCCGGTGCGCAGGAGGACTACTTCCGCAAGGGCAATCCTGAGGGCAAGAGCCGGCGGGAGATCTTCGGCGAGCCCATGAAAGCGATCCCCGCCTTCCGTGGACCTGCCGCCCGCCTCGAGCTCATGGACGAGCAGGGTGTGGACCGGGCCCTGATGTTCCCCACCCTGGCCAGCCTGGTCGAGGAACGGATGCGCGATGACCCCGAGCTCACGCACGCGGCCATCCACGCCCTCAACCAGTGGCTCCACGAGACGTGGACCTTTGACTACGAGGGTCGGATCTTCACCACGCCGGTCATCACGCTGCCCATTGTGGAGCGCGCCATCGAGGAGCTCGAGTGGGTGGTCGAACGCGGGGCGCGGGTCATTCTGGTCAGGCCGGCGCCGGTGTCGGGTTACCGCGGGCCCCGATCGTTCGGGCTGGAGGAGTTCGACCCGTTCTGGCAGAAAGTGGTCGACCACGACATCCTCGTGGCCATGCACTCCTCTGACAGCGGGTACGAGCGCTACGCCAATGACTGGATGGGAAGTGACAGTGAGATGCTCCCGTTCCAGCCCCAGGCCTTCCGGATGTTGTCCGCTTGGCGCCCCGTTGAAGATGCCGTCTCGGCTCTCGTCTGCCACGGGGCCCTGTCGCGGTTCCCGGCCCTGAAGGTGGCTGTGGTGGAGAACGGGAGCAGCTGGGTCGAACCGCTGTTGAAGAACATGGCCGATGTGTTCAAGAAGATGCCGCAGGAGTTCCTCGAGGATCCGGTGGAGGTCATCAAGCGGAACATCTACATCAGCCCGTTCTGGGAAGAGGACCTCGGTGCGCTGGCCGAGCTCATCGGAGTGGATCACGTGCTGTTCGGGTCCGACTACCCCCACCCCGAGGGTCTCGCCGATCCGGCGAGCTATGTGGACGAGCTCGTCGGGCTGGACGATGAGGCCGTCGCCAAGATCATGGGAGGGAACCTGGCCCGGTTGATGAACGTGGCCGACCTCGTCACCCGATGAACACCGGTGGCGCCCGCGGACCGACCATCCCGGCCATCACCGCGGTGGCAGTCGAGCGGTTCGCCCGGCAGCTGGCGATCGAGGACGGTCAGACCCGCCTGACCTACGCCGAGCTCGTCGACGAGGCCCGGACCTTCGCCGCCGCGCTGGTCGCCTCCGGCGTGGAACCCGGTGACCGGGTGGCCATCTGGGCCTTCAACAGCGCCCGTTGGGTGATCGCGGCCCTCGGCCTGTGGCAGGCGGGTGCCGTTCTCGTTCCCATCAACACGAGGTTCAAGGGCGGTGAGGCCGCCGAGCTCCTGACCCGCAGTCGGGCCCGGGCGCTGGTGACGGTCACCGACTTCCTGGAGACCGACTATGTGGCCATGCTCCGCGCCACCGGGGCCGAGCTTCCCGACCTCGGGACGGTCATCGTGGCCGGGGGTCGAGTACCAACCGGCGGCGAATCGTGGGAGCTGTTCGGGAGCCGGGCCAGCGATGCCGACCGCCGGATCGTCGACCGCCGGAGTGCCGGGATCGGCCCCGACGATCCCTCGGACATCCTCTTTACCTCGGGGACGACGGGGCATCCCAAAGGCGTTGTCATGACCCACGGTCGGACCCTGTCCGTGGCCACCGACTGGGTGGCGATGACGGGACTGGGCCCCGACGACCGCTACCTCATGGTCAACCCGTACTTTCACATGTTCGGGTTGAAGGCCGGGATCCTGGCCTGTGTCGCCGCCGGGGCCACCATGCTTCCCGAAGCGGTGTTCGACGTCGAACGCATTCTGGAGCGCGTCGACCGCGATCGGGTCACCGTCCTCCCCGGACCGCCGACGCTCTATCAGGCGATCCTCGACCATCCCGACCGGGCCGCACGCCAGCTGTCCACCCTGCGGGTGGCGGTGACCGGAGCCGCCGACATCCCCGTCGAACTGATCCGTCGCATCGACGACGAGCTCCCGTTCTCGAGCGTCATCACCGGCTACGGCCTGACGGAGGCGGGGACGGCCGTGTCCACGTCTCCCGGGGACAGCGTCGAGACCATCGCCACCACCGTGGGTCGCCCGCGACCCGGTTTCGAGCTCCGGATCGTGGGTCACGATGGTGATGCGGCGGCCGGGGACCCGGGGGAGGTGTTGCTGCGCGGCGGCAGCGTCATGGCCGGCTATCTCGACGACCCCGAGGCCACCGCGCTCGCCCTCTCCCCGGAGGGGTGGTTGCGGACGGGTGACATCGGCGTGGTCGACGATGCCGGATACCTGCGGATTGTCGGGCGGGTCAAGGACATGTTCATCGTGGGCGGCTTCAACGCCTATCCCGCCGAGATCGAGAACCTCCTGTTGCGCCATCCCGATATCAGCCAGGCCGCGGTGATCGGTATTCCGGACGACCGCCTCGGAGAGGTCGGCATGGCCTTTGTGGTGACATCCGGAGTCTGCTCGGCTTCCGAGATCGTCCAGTGGTGTCGGGTGGAGATGGCCAACTACAAGGCGCCCAGGGTGGTGGAGATCGTCGATGAGCTGCCCGTGAACGCCACGGGCAAGGTGATGAAGGATCTCCTGCGCCAGCGGGCGGCCACCGGTGGATCCGGTCCGGGCACGTGACTCCTCCTGACGCCGCTCCGGGGCTCTCCACCTTTGCCGGGCTCCGGGTGGTCGAACTGGGGGTGTGGGTGGCCGCGCCGTCGGCCGCGGCCCTGTTGGCCGACTGGGGTGCTGACGTCATCAAGGTCGAGGCGCCGGCCGGTGACCCGATGCGACAGGTCTTCGGGTCGCTCGGCATCGACAGTGACATGCCGAACCCCGCGTTCTCCCTCGACAACCGGGGCAAGCGGAGTGTGGTGCTCGACCTCCGGGATCCCGAGGGCCATCGACACCTCGATGATCTGCTGGCCACGGCGGACGTCTTCATCACCAACCTGCGCCCTGACTCCCTCGAAGGGTTGGGCCTGGAGCCCGGGGCCACCGTGGGCCGTCACCCACGGCTGGTGTACTGCAGCATCAGCGGTTATGGCCTACGGGGTGACGACCGGAACCGGCCGACCTACGACATCGGAGCCTTCTGGGCCCGGTCCGGGCTCTCGATGCAGATGGCCGACCACGAGGGGAGCCCGCTCAACGCCCGCGGCGGGATCGGCGACCACATCACCGGGCTGGCCGCCCTGGCCGGCCTGTTGGCGGCCGTGATGGAGCAGCGGGACACAGGTCGGGGACAGGTCGTCGAGGTGTCACTGCTCCGGACCGGCACCTATGTGCTGGGATGGGACCTCGGATTGCAGATGACGCTCGGAAAGGTCGCTCGGGCCGAGTCGAGGGAGAAGAACCAGGCGCCGCTGATGAACCCCTACCGCGCCGGCGACGGCCGCTGGTTCTTCCTCACCGGTCTCGAGGCGGGCCGCCATATCGCCGCCGTCTGCCGCGCCCTCGACCACCCCGAACTGCTGGAAGACCCCCGCTTCGCTGATGCCACGTCGATGCGCCGGCACCGGAGCGACGTGATCGCCATCCTGGACGAGATCATCGCTGAGCACCCACTGTCCGTCTGGGCCGAACGGTTCGACGAAGAAGGGGTCTGGTGGGCACCGGCACAGACCCCGGCCGAGGTGGTCGTCGACCCACAACTCCTGGCCAACGAAGGGATCGTGGAGATCGAGGGTGGCGACACCGGAAGCGCACAACGGTCGGTGAACGGCCCGGTGAGCTTCTCCGAAATGGCAGGCGTGCGTCGTCGGCCGGTGCCGGCCCTCGGGCAGCACACCGAAGAGGTCCTCCGCGACGTGGCCGACCGGTTGGGCGGCTCCCCCGAGCGGACGGAGCTGAAACCGGGCTAGCCGCGGGCCCGAGCCAGCAGTCCCCGGGCGATCACCAGCCTCTGGATCTCGTTGGTCCCTTCGCCGATCACCATGAGTGGGGCGTCGCGGTAGTAGCGCTCGACGGGCAGGTCCGTGGTGTAGCCGACGCCGCCGTGGATGCGCATGGCCTCGGTGGCCAGGTCGAGTGCGGTCTCGCTGGCGAACAGCTTGGCCATACCCGCCTCCACGTCGCACCGGAGACCGGCCATCTTCCGTTCGGCCGCGTTCCGGGTCAGGAGGCTCGCGGCTTCCAGTCTGGTGGCCATATCGGCCAGCTTGAGCTGGATGGCCTGATGCTCGGCGATGGGCTTGCCGAACGTGGTGCGTTCCTGGGCGTAGGTCAACGCGGCGTCGAAGGCGGCGCGGGACACACCCACCGCCCGGGCGGCGATGTTGATCCGTCCGATCTCGAGGACCCCGAGGATCTGGGCCTGACCCCGGCCCGACTCGCCGATGAGATTGGCGGCCGGCACCCGGTGGTCGGCATAGGACATCTCGACGGTCTCGACCCCCTTGTATCCGAGCTTGCCCACGTGCCTGCCGACCGAGATCCCCTCGAACCGCGGTCCCGGCTCCTTCTCGACGATGAAGGCGGAGATCCCCTCCTCGGTGCGGGCGGCCAGGGCCACGAGTCCGGCGCGCTCGCCGTTGGTGACCCAGGCCTTGGTCCCGTTCACCACGTACTCGTCCCCGTCGCGCTGGGCCCGGCAGGAGATGTTCCGGGTATCGCTGCCGGCATCGGGCTCGGACAAGGACAGCGCCCCGCGTCGCTCACCGGAGGCCAGCACCGGGAGCCAGCGCTGTTTCTGGGCGTCACTGCCGTGTTGGAGGAGCAGGGTGGCGACCATGGTGTGGGTGTTGACCACGCCGGTCAGGCTCATCCAGCCGTAGGCCAGTTCCTCGATGATGCCCACGTAGGTCAAGAGGTCGAGCCCGAGCCCGCCGTAAGCCTCGGGGATGGTCACCCCGAAGAGCCCGAGCGAACGCATCCCCTCGACGATGTCGGCCGGAAAGCGGTCCTCACGCTCGAGTTCGGATGCGACCGGTATGACTTCACGGGCCACGAAGCGCTTGACCGTCTCGATGATCTCGCGTCGCACATCCAGGTCGGTCATCGGTTCGCGGCCTTGATCTCCATATGCGAGAAGTATAGATCTGCAGAATGTTGACGGTGGATCTCAAATTGGAGAAGATGGTTTCCGATGGAAAACGCCCTGATCCACGAAGCCTTGGAGCGAGCCGCGCTCCGGTTCGGGGACCGCGAGGCGGTTCGCAGCGGCGACCAGGGATGGTCCTTCCGCGATCTGGACGGTCTCAGCAACGCCTTCGCCCGTCATCTGGCTGCCGAGGGGGTCACCGCAGGCGACCGCGTGGCCGTGATGACGGCGAACCGCTACGAGTTCATCGTGGTGGTTCACGCCATCAGCAAGCTCGGGGCCGCGGCCGTGCTCCTCAGTCCGGCGTGGAAGGCCATCGAGGTCGGACACGCCCTCGACCTCTGCCGGCCCGTGTACGCGGTGGCCGACGGCGACGCAGTAGCCCTGCTGGCCGGGTTCCTCGGCCCCGATCGGATCACCGATCTCGACGGGCGGGCGGCCGACCCGTTCGCGCGGAGCCGCACCCCGATGGCGGCCGAAGGAGTGCGCTCCGTCGACGAGGCGGTCCTCGTGTTCAGCTCGGGCACCACCGGCCTGCCCAAGGCGGTCCGGCACACCCACGAGTCGATCGGCCTGGCCACAGCCCATTGGGTCTCGGTCCTCGGTCTCGGTCCGGATGACCGCTTTCAGGTGGCGACGCCACCGTCACACATCCTCGGGCTCCTCAATCTGCTGGCGGCCGTCTCGGCCGGTGCCACGGTGCGGCTGCACCGGCGGTTCGACCTCGACGAGGTGCTGTCCCGCATCGCCAGCGAGCGGATGACGCTGGAGATGGCGGTGGCGCCCATCGCGTTGGCCCTGGCCAACCACCCCGACCTCGAGGCCCACGATCTCTCCTCACTCCGCTACATCATGTGGGGTGCCACCCCGGTGACCGAACGCGTGGCCACGGTGGTGACAGAGCGGACCGGCGTGCGTTGGCTTCCGGCCTATGGGGCCAGCGAAGTGCCCGTGATCACCGCCAATCCGGTCGATCGTCCGGAGGAGTGGCGCCTGGACTCGGCCGGACTCCCGGCCCCCGGTGTCGAGCTCCGCATCGCCGACCTCGACACCGGTGACGTCCTTCCCCCCGGAGGCGTCGGCGAGATCCAGGTCCGGAGCCGGTCGGTCATGGTCGGCTATCTCCCTGACGATGCCACTGCCGATGCGTTCGCCGACGGCTGGTACCGGACAGGCGACGTCGGATGGTTGGAGCCCGAGGGCTGGGTCCATCTGACCGATCGATCCAAGGAGATGATCAAGGTCAACGGATTCCAGGTGGCGCCGGCCGAGCTGGAGGCCGTCCTGCTCGGTCATCCGGCCGTGCTCGACTGCGCGGTGTTCGGGGTGGTCGACCAACGAGCCGGCGAAGTGCCGGTAGCTGCGGTCAAGCTCGACCCGGCAATCCACGTGGCCGACGGTGAGCTCCAGGCCCTGGTGGCCGACGAGCTGGCGACGTACAAACGGCTGCACCACGTCGTCATCGTCGACGACGTCCCGCGCCTTCCGTCAGGGAAGGTGCTCCGGCGCACGCTCCGGGACGAGTGGTCGGTCCCGCTGGCCTCGGCGCCGGAGTCTGGCTGATGGACGTCCGCTTCTCACCGGAGCAGCAGGCGCTCCGTGCGGCAGCCAGCCGGATGGTCGACCAGCTGGGCCCCCACTCGGTGGGCGAGGTCGGCGACCCCGAGCGAGTGGCCAAACTGGATGCCGCCGTCACCGCGTCGGGATGGCGGGACCTCCGGGCGGTCACCGGAGACGGCACCCCCCTGGCATCGGGGGTTGAAGCGGCCATTGTCACCGAAGAGCTCGGACGTGGCCTGGCCGACGTGTCCTATTTCGGCCCGGTGATGGCCGGCGAGCTCCGCCGGCTGGCCGGGGCACCACCCGCCGGCCCAGGCGAAACGGTGGCCATGGTGGCCGATCTCTCGTCGTTGGCCAGGGCTGCGGACGGCGAGGTGCCTCCGATGGTGGCCATCGACGCCCAGGGGGCCTCGAGCGCACTGCTCCTCGTTCCCGACGCCGAAGGCGATCGTCTGGCTCAGGTGACGCTCCCGGCAGGGAGAACGGGAGTCGATCTGACCCGCCCTTCGGTGGCGATCGATGTGACTGCTCGGTGGCTGCCGGTCGAGAGGTCGGTCGCACTCACCGCCGATGGCTTGACCCGCTGGACCGCGCTCGGACTGACCCTGGGCTGCGCCGACCTGGTCGGGACCATGGGCGGCGCGGTGCAACTGGCCAGTGGGTACGCCGCCGAGCGGCACCAGTACGGCGCCGCCATCGGTTCGTTTCAGGCCGTTCAGCATCTGCTGGCCGATGCCTATGTGCTCACCGAGGGAGCCCGCAGCGTGACCCTGCACGCGGCGTGGGCGGTGGACGAGCTGGCGGCAGACGACGCCCTGGCGGCGGCCGCGGTAGCCAAGGCCTACTGCTCGCGGGCCGCACGTGATGTGTGTGAGACGGCCATCCAGGTCCATGGAGGGATCGGAAACACGTGGGAGTGCTCGGCGCACCTCTACCTCCGGCGGTCCCTCCTGTCGGGCGACCTCCTCGGCGGTGCCGGGGTCAACCTGGAGCGGGTGCTCGGTCACCACGGCATCGGAAGCAGCATCGGGAGCGGCCATGGACTTCCGTGACGCGCCCGCCGAGTCGGAGTTCCGGCATCGGCTGCGGGAGTGGTTGCCGGACAACAACCCCGGCCTGCCCACCTCCTCGACCGACGACGACTACTGGGCGGGAGCGGCCGCCTGGCACCGGGCGCTCTACGACGCCGGCTTCTTTGGCATGTCCTGGCCCGAGGAGATCGGTGGCCACGGACTGTCGACCGTCTATGAGGTGATCGTCGACGAGGAGTTGGCCGCGGCCGGAGCGCCACCGCGTCCGAGCCTGGGCTACCTGGTGCAGGGATTGCTCGAGCACGGCGGAGAGGAGACCAAGCGCCGATTCCTTCCCGGCATCGTGAACGGACGCGAACGGTGGTGCCAAGGCTTTTCCGAACCCGACGCCGGATCCGACCTCGCCTCCCTGCGGACCCGGGCCGATCGGAACGGCGACGAGTACGTCATCAGCGGCCACAAAGTATGGACGAGCTACTCCGACGAGGCTGACTGGTGCCTGGTCCTGGCCCGTACCGACCACCAGGCGGCCAAGCATCGCGGCATCTCGGCTTTCGCCGTGCCCATGGACCAGCCCGCCATCGAACAGCGACCACTGCGGATGATCAACGGAGTGACCAAGGAATTCGGTGAGGTGTTCTTCGACGGTGCCCGGGTTCCGGTCGGCAACATGATCGGGGAGCCGGGAGAAGGATGGCCGCTGGCCATGACCGTGGTGAGTCACGAACGCGAACCCGGCGAGCTCGGCTACGTGGCCCGGTACAGCAAGACCGTCAACGCCCTCGTCCGCAGGGTGCAAGAGGATCCCGATCGATATGGAGCGGAGCAGGTCCGCGAGCTCGGATGGGCCATCGTCGAAGTCGAGATGCTTCGGCTCCACGTCCGACGACGCCTCTCCGACCGACTCGATGGGATCTCCCACGGCCCGCAGGGCTCGGTCGACAAGTTGTTGATGACCTGGGTCGAGCAGGCGGTCGGGCATGCCGCCGTGAGTATCGGGGGCATCGACCACGGTGGTGGGGACGACACCTGGCTCAAGACGTATCTGTACAGCCGGGCCCAGAGTGTCATGGGTGGGACATCGCAGATCCAACGGAACCTGGTGGCCCGCCGCATCTTGCGGTTGCCGGCATCATGACCTTGTCCGGAGCCGGGGCCTCGACCCCGCCCCCGGTCGGCCTGGCCCGGGAACCGGCGAGTCGGTGGCCACAGCCTGCGGAAATACAGTTCTGAATTCAGAAGATCGATGCTATCGTCTGGGTGCCGCCGAACAGGAGGGAGCGCCGTCCACATGACCGATTTCGATGTGCCCGATGAGCTCGAACTGGTCGTCGACGGCCCGGTCCGGGTGGTCAGACTGAACCGACCCGGACAGCTGAACGCCACCAACCACGAGCTCCACAAGGGGCTGGCCGGCATCTTTCCACAGATCGATGCCGACGATGAAGCCCGGGCCGTCGTCCTCACCGGCAACGGGAAGGCGTTCTCTGCCGGCGGCGACTTCACCTACCTGGACGAGCTGGCGCGCGACCCTGAACTCCGCAAGGAGACGCTCGCCCATGGCCGGCGGATCGTCACCAGCATGGTTGGATGTCGCGTTCCGATCGTGGCTGCGGTGAACGGGCCCGCCGTCGGCCTGGGCTGCAGTCTCGTGGCCCTCTCGGACATCGTCTTCATGGCCGAGAGCACCCATCTGGCCGATCCGCACGTGCTCATGGGCCTGGTGGCGGCGGACGGCGGGCCGGTCACCTGGCCGCTGATGATCAGTCTGCAACTGGCCAAGGAGTACGCGCTCACCGGCGACCGGATTCCGGCCCGGCGGGCGGCCGAGATCGGCCTGGTCAACCACGTCTGCCCCGATGACGAGGTGGTGGCCCAGGCCATGGCGTGCGCGCACCGCATCGCCAAGCTGCCCCGGCGGGCCGTCGAGGACACGAAACGCATCCTCAATCTGCACCTCGAACGAGCGGTCGTGGCCACCCTCGATTTTGCGCTCAGCGCCGAAGACCGCTCCTTCACCTCCCCGGAGCTCCGGGCCAATCTCGACAGGCTCCTGCCCGGCGGCGGCGGCGGAGGAGGGCGGGCGTCCGGCTAGTGGGGTCTTCGCCCACCTGGCCGGTCGGGGTCCCTTCCCGGGTCAGAACCACATTCTCCTGAAATGGACGATCGACAGCCGTTCCATGAGATTCATCGTGTATTCCATATTCGGGTAGCCTTTCGCCAGTGACAAAGAACGAGGTGGCGGCCGACGAGGTGGAGCCCGAGAGTCTCAGTTGGCGGGAGCAGGCGGTGGCGCGGTCGCTCGATTCCGCCCGGCTCCGGGCCGAAACCCGGGTACAGCGCTTTCTCGACGCCGCCACCGAGCTCTTCAATTCCGGTTCGGGCAAGGACTTCACCGTCCAGGAGGTGGTGGACCGGTCGGGCCAGTCGCTCCGCAGCTTCTATCAGTACTTCGGCGGCAAGCACGAGCTTCTCCTGGCCCTGTTCGAGGAGTCGGTCCGGTCGACCACCGACCATCTGCGCCAGAAGATCGCCGCGGAGGACGATGCGCTCGAACGGCTGCACTGTTTCGTGGTGGAGTACTACCGCCTGTGTCGGCCCAAAGAGGTGGACGAACCGGGCGTCAACGGCCGGGCACCGTTCATGGCCGAGTTCGCCCAGCAGCTGCTGACCGAACATCCGAAGGAAGCGGCCCGGGTGTTCTCTCCGCTCGTGTCCTTGTTCGAGGAGGTACTCGACGGGGCGGCCGCGGCTGGAGCGGTCCGGCCCGGCCAACGTCACGGACCGATTGTCGGGGTGGTGCTCGAGGCGATCATGTTCAACACGTTCTCGTCGACCATCGGCGGGATGTCGGTTCACCGTCACGAGGGGAATTCGGCCGAGGACCTGTGGGACCTGATCTTTCACGGTATCGGGACGATTCCGGCGACCTGATCGGGCCACGGGTGGAATCGGGAACATCCCGCGACGGGCCGGGGCCACGATCCGGAGTGATGGCGACATCGCTTCCGACGGTCGATCCCGAATTGCAGCCGGTGCTCGACGGATATCTCAGCTCCGGGATGAGCTACGACCACGATCGTCTGGAAGAGGTCCGCGATGGGATCGCGGCCTTCTTCAGGGCGGTGCCTCCGGCCCGGCCCCCTTCCGTGCAGGTCGAGGATGTCTGCATCCCCGGTCCCGACGGCCACACCGAGCTCCCGTTGCGGATCTACCGTCCGACGGGGACGTCATCGTCGGTACCCGCTCTCTACTGGATGCACGGCGGTGGAATGATGATCGGATCCATCGACATGGACGACGCGCTGCTGGTCAGTGCGGTGGAGCGCCTGGGCGTGGCGGCCGTTTCGGTGGAGTACCGGTTGGCACCCGAATGCCCGGACCCGGCTCCCGTGGAGGACTGTTACGCAGGGTTGGTGTGGACAGCGGCTCACGCTTCCGAATGGGGGATCGATCCCGATCGTCTGGCAGTTGGCGGGCCCAGTGCCGGTGGTGGTCTGGCTGCGGGTCTGGCCCTGCTGGCCCGGGACCGTGGTGGACCGGCTCTCGCCTTCCAGCTCCTCCTCGAGCCGATGCTCGACGACCGGTGCCTCACCCCGTCGTCGACCGCCTACGACGGCTCGGTCGTCTGGGACAGGAACGACAACGAGCGGGGTTGGGCGGCGTTGCTCGGCGACCGGAAGGGGACGGATGCGGTGTCCTCCTATGCCGCACCGGCCCGGGCCACCGAGCTGGAAGGGCTTCCCCCCGCCTTCGTCGACGTGGGTGGCATCGAGACGTTTCGCGACGAGTGCATCGAGTACGCCAACCGGCTCATGGCGTCGGGGGTGTCGACCGAACTTCACGTGTACCCGGGCGCCTTCCACGGGTTCGACCTCATGGCCCCCGAAGCCCGGGTCAGCCTGCTGGCTTGGAACCTGCGATGGGCGGCCTTGGCCCGGGCTCTGGGTCTGGCAACGCCGGGGGAGTGAGGGGCGGTCCGCCGGCCGACAAGGATCGGGCAGCGCACCGGACCGGTTCGGTCAGGAGGTCATCGCCATCGGGCGTCGAGGTCGTCTCAGGCCCAGGGCGGGGAGGCGGGCTCTGCTTCGTAGACCTGGATGTCGGTCGACTCGACGGGGATCGACGGTCCGTCGCTGCCCGTCGACCGGACCCCGGCCACGTGAGCCTGCAGGTCGGCGAAGGAGTCCCACAGTTCGAACAGCCGGACGCGACCCGGCGTATGGGCATCAGCCGAAAATGCGTACTGGCGACATCCGGCCTCGCTCCGAGTGTGCAGCACCTGGTCCCGTTTGGACTCGAGGAAGGCGTCCCGCTGGTCCGCCGCCACATCAAACACCCCCGACACGATGATCATGCCTCGACTCCGTTCTCAGAAGTTTGGCCGGGTCCTGACCCGAATACTGTGACAACACGTGAATACTAGAGGGGCCGTCAGCGAGGCACCGGAGGAGACCGCCATGGAACCATCGGGATTTGTCGAACGTCCTGACTACCGGGTCGACCTTCTGGCCCGGAGGAATCAGGTGACTGTCGTGAGCGAGGGTGAAGTCCTGGCCGACAGTCAGCGTTGCCTCCTGGTCGACGAGCAGGACCACGGCCTGGTTTTCTACTTCCCTCCCGAGGATGTTCGCCTCGACCTGTTCGGGCCCGACGACCGGACGAGCCGTTGCCCCTACAAGGGCACGGCCACCTACCGCCGCTGCGCACGGCCATCGGGCGACATCCTGATCTGGTCGTACGAGGATCCCTATCCGGAAGTGTCACGATTGGCCGGCTACATCGGCTTCTACCAGGATGCGGTGGAGGTTCGGGTGGGTGAGGCACATCCTGCGGTAGCGGGGCGGTGACCTCGGGCACAGGCCGCACCGGTTCGAGCCTCGACGGCATGGTGGCTGTCTTCGACGTCGTACCGGATGGGCCGCATCGCTTCATCGGTGACAGTGACGGCGGCACCCGCCACATCGTGGACGGGAGTCAGCTCCTCGGCCAGGCGGTCGTTGCCGCATCGAAGACCTTCCGCCGGCACTCGGTGCGTACCGCCCACGTCGTCTTTGTCAGGGCCGCGGACGATGAGCGGCCGTTGGTGTTCACCGTCGATGTTCTGCACGAAGGGAGGACATTCGCGTCGGCCATCGTGGACGTGACCCAGGGCGATCGGCGATGTGCCTCGGTGACCGTGCTCCTCGACGTGGAGCAGACGAGTGTCATCGAACACGCCGACACGATGCCTGACGTCGGGTCGCCGGTGGACGCCGTTCCCGTCGACATGCCCATGACCGGCCGTCAGCTGCGGCTGGTCGGGCTGGCCGACCCGAACGATCCCACGGAGGTCGGTGATCCCACCATCGACGCCTGGCTCCACTACGACCGGGTGCCATCCCGCCCGGACCTGGCCAAAGCCCTGATCGCCCACTTCACCGGCCACCTGTCCATCTCGACCGCCATGCGGGCCCACCGCGGCATCGGCACCGCCATGGCCCACAAGACGGTGTCGACCAGCGTGATGGAGATATCGGTGACCTTTCACGAGCCGGTGACCTGGGAGGGATGGATGCTCTATCACCACGACAGCTCGTACGCCGGCCACGGGATGTCCTATGTCCGGGGTCAGGTCTTCACCGAGCACGGAGCGCTGATTGCCTCCTTCACCCAGGACGGCATGATCCGGGCGTTCGCCGATGATGCATCCGTCCTGGCGATGCCAGTCGCCCATCGGCTCTGACCCGGACTCGGCTCGGTCGGGCCCTCAGTCGGTGAAGTCACCGATGCTCCGGCGCAGCTTGCGGGTGATGCGGACCAGTTGCCGGAGATCCTCGGCCCCGAGGCTGCCCAGGCCGAAGGTCACTGCGTTGACCGCCCTGGTGGCCTCTTTGGCCAGCCGGCGGCCGTCATCGGTGATCTCGGCCAAGGTGGTCCGACCGTCGGTGGGGTGAGGGATACGCCTGACCAGTCCCTGCTCCTCGAGGCGGTCGATGATGTTGGTGACACTGGTGGGGTGGATCATCAGGCGTTGCCCCATCTTCCCCAGGGGAAGGGCACCGCGTCGACTGAACAGGAGGAGGACCAGGCCCTCGTAGCGGGCGAAGGTCAGGCCGAGGGGCCGGAGCGCCCCGTCCACCGCGGCCAGCACCACCTGTTGGGCGCGCATGATGGAGGTGGCCGCAGCCATGGCGTCACTGACGTCGGGTTTCCACCGGGCCGACCATTGGGCTCTCGCCTCCTCGATGGGGTCGAAACCTAGGGGTTCGGGCACGGTGGGACGCTACCCCGACCGGTGGTGACGGATACGCTGACCGCCAAGGAGGAGACCGTGCCCACGCTTGACGACGATCTCGGCCATCCACTCGAACTGGAGCCGCGTCCGAGCCGGTTGATCTCGCTGGTCCCGTCGATCACCGAGGCCCTCGCCGTCTCCGCGCCGAGTGTGTTGGTGGGTGCGACCGACTGGTGTACCCACCCTGTCGATCTCGAAGTGGAACGGGTGCGGGGAACGAAGAATCCGGACCATGAGGCGATCGTCCGACTCCGTCCCGACCTCGTCGTCGCCAACCGGGAGGAGAACCGCCGCATCGATGTCGAACGCCTCCGGGCCGTCGGGATCCCGGTGTGGGTCACGGTGGTCGAATCGGTGGATCAGGCCCTTGCCGCCCTGCACCGATTGCTGGTCGACGTGGTCGGGACCGACGAGCCCGGATGGCTCGGTACCGCCGCGGCCGAGTGGCGCCGTCCGGCTGTGCTCCCACCGTCCCGGGTGGTGGTCCCCATCTGGCGCGACCCCTGGATGGTGGTCGGGGCCGACACGTTCTGTGTCGACCTGGTGCATCGTCTGGGCCTCACCTGCCTTCCGGTGGCGGACGGGCGCCGGTACCCGAAGGTGGATCTGGCGGCCCTGGTGGCCGCGGCCCCGGATCTCGTGCTCCTGCCCGATGAGCCCTACCCGTTCGCCCCCGATGACGGCCCCGAAGCCTTCCCTGGAATACCCACCGCGCTGGTCTCGGGCCGGGACCTCACCTGGTACGGACCGTCCATGGCCACGTCCCGGGCCAGGTTGACGGCCGGCGTGATCTCGGCGTTCGAGCGTGGGTGACCTCGGCCACCGGGCGCCAACGGCTGCCGTCAGGCCGAACACCGGGCGGCCCATCAGGAACGAGTTCAGACGTTCCGCCGGTAGGCACCGCCCACTTCGAACAGGGTGGAGGTGATCTGGCCGAGCGAGGCGTGACGGACGGTGTTCATCAGTTCGCCGAAGACGTTGCCCTTGTTGAGGGCGGTCTGGCGCAGTGCTTCCAGGGCCGCCTCCCGATCGGCGGCATGGCGGCTGTGGAACTCGCGCAGTCGGGTCAACTGGCGCTGCTTCTCCGCATCGGTGGACCGGGCCAGCTCCATCGGCTCGGCCGGGCCTTCCTGGGTGGGCGCAAGGAAGGTGTTGACGCCCACGATGGGAAGGGTCCCGTCGTGCTTCCGGTGCTCATAGCGTAGAGAGTCGTCCTGAATTCGGCCCCGTTGGTAGCCGGTCTCCATGGCGCCGAGCACGCCACCCCTCTCGCTGATCCGGTCCAACTCGGCCAGCACCGCCTGCTCGACCAGGTCGGTGAGCTCTTCCACGATGAAGCTGCCCTGCAGCGGGTTCTCGTTGAGGGCCAGGCCCCATTCCTTGTTGATGATCATCTGGATGGCCAGGGCCCGGCGCACCGACTCCTGGGTGGGCGTGGTGACGGCCTCGTCGTAGGCGTTGGTGTGCAGGCTGTTGGCGTTGTCATAGATGGCGCAGAGGGCCTGCAGGGTGGTGCGGATGTCGTTGAAGGCCATCTCCTGGGCATGGAGCGACCGCCCCGAGGTCTGGACGTGGTACTTGAGCTTTTGCGATCGCTCGGAAGCGCCGTAGCGCTCCTTCATGGCGATGGCCCAGATCCGACGGGCCACCCGCCCGATGACCGTGTACTCAGGATCCATGCCGTTCGAGAAGAAGAAGGAGAGGTTCGGCGCGAAGTCGTCGACGTTCATACCGCGGGCCAGGTAGGACTCGACGTAGGTGAAGGCGTTGGCCAGGGTGAAGGCCAACTGGGTGACGGGGTTGGCCCCGGCTTCGGCGATGTGGTAGCCCGAGATCGACACCGAGTAGAAGTTGCGAACCTGGTGCTCGATGAACCACTCCTGCATGTCGGCCATCACCCCGAGTGAGAACTCGGTCGAGAAGATGCAGGTGTTCTGACCCTGGTCCTCTTTGAGGATGTCGGCCTGGACCGTGCCCCGCACGGTCTGGAGCACCTCGGCCTCGACCGCGTCCGCTTCGGCCGCCGTGACCGGGCGGTCCTGCTCCGAACGGAGACGGTCGAGGCGCTGGTCGATGGCCGTGGTCAGGAACATGGCCAGAATGGTCGGGGCCGGACCGTTGATGGTCATGGACACCGAAGTGGCCGGATCGCAGAGGTCGAACCCGTCGAAGAGGGCCTTCATGTCGTCCAACGTGGCGATGGACACCCCTGACGTTCCGATCTTGCCGTAGATATCGGGACGTTCGTCAGGATCGAACCCGTAGAGGGTCACCGAATCGAAGGCCGTCGACAGTCGCGTGGCCGGCAGTCCCTCGGCCAGCAGATGGAAGCGACGGTTGGTCCGGAATGCGTCACCCTCGCCGGCGAACATCCGGGCCGGGTCCTCTCCTTCCCGTTTGAAGGGGAAGACCCCGGCGGTAAAGGGGAAGTGGCCGGGGAGGTGTTCGGCGCGGAGCCAACGGAGCAGCTCGCCACTCTCGCTGACTCGGGGCAAGGCCACCCTCGGGATGCGGGTGCCCGACAGGGAGGTGCGCCACCGCCCGGTACCGACCGGCTCGTTGTCCGTGCCCGGTGAGGTCTCTGCGTTGCGGTCGGCATCCTGACCGTCGAAGACCAAGGTGGAGCGGAGATCTTCCCATTCCTGGAGGAGGGCACGACCCTCGGGATCCCGTTCGTGGTCCAACACCGCGACCAGCTCGCCCAGCTTGCCAGTGTCGATGTCCCGACGCCCGGCCTCGACCATTGCCGCGGCCACCTGCTCGGACCGGCGGGCTTCGGAGACCAGGCGATCGGTGGCGGTGTGGTAGCCGGCCACCGTCTCGGCGATCTCGGCCAGATACCGGCGCCGATGGGCGGGAACGATCGGCGAGGCCAGGGAGGTCAGCCGGCCGGCCACCGGGGGCAGGACGCCGGCGGTGGCCACCAGACCCTTGGCCGACAGCTCCGTCTTGAGGCGGTGGAACAGGGCGGTGACTCCGTCGTCATTGAACCGGGAGGCGATGGTGCCGAAGACCGGCTCCGGTCCGTCCCCTCCGGCCGAGCGCCGGTGGTCCCGTTCCCACTGGCGGCAGACCTGGCGGAAGGCGTCATCGGCGCCCCGTCGGTCGAACTTGTTGATGGCCACCACGTCGGCCAGCTCCAGCATGTCGATCTTCTCGAGCTGTGAAGCGGCGCCGTACTCGGGGGTCATCACATAGAGGGAGACGTCGGCGATGTCGGTGATGGCGGCGTCGCCCTGGCCGATGCCCGGCGTCTCGACGACGACCAATCCGAATCCCGCGGCGGCGCAGGCCGTGACCACCAACGGGAAGCACTCCGGAAGTTCGGCGGAGGCCCCCCGGGTGGCCAGGGAGCGGAAGAAGATGTTGGGGGCGTCGATGGCGTTCATCCGGATCCGGTCACCGAGCAGGGCTCCCCCACCGCGGCGCCGGGTGGGATCGACGGCCAGGACGGCGATGGACAGTTTGTCCTCCTGGTCGAGCCGGAACCGGCGGATGATCTCGTCGGTCAACGACGATTTCCCCGATCCGCCGGTACCGGTGATGCCCAGGACCGGTACCGGCCGACGCCGGGCCAGGGTCTGGAGGGCATCGACAGTGGACGGATCGACCGAGCCGGCTTCCAGGCAGGTGATCCAACGGGCCAGAGCCCGTTGGTCGCCGGCCTCCAACTCCTCGAGTGGGGGCGGGGGACCGCTGGCCAGGTCGCGGTCGCACTCCTCCACGAGCAGGTTGATCATCTGGTCGAGACCCAGCCGCTGCCCGTCGGACGGTGAGAAGATCCGTCGCACGCCGTACGCCTCGAGTTCCTCGATTTCGGAGGGCACGATGACGCCTCCGCCTCCGCCGTACACCAGGATGTCGCTCCGGCCTTCGACCCGCAACCGGTCCACCAGGTAGCGGAAGTATTCGACGTGACCACCCTGGTAGGAGCTCACCGCCACGCCCTGGACGTCTTCGGCGATGGCGGCCCTGGTCACTTCCTCCACCGACCGGTTGTGGCCGAGGTGGATGACTTCGGCCCCTTGGGACTGCAGAAGCCGGCGCATGATGTTGATGGCGGCATCGTGCCCGTCGAACAGACTGGCGGCGGTGACGAATCGGACCGGATGACTCGGCTGATGGAGCTGCGTCACGACCGCGCCCGGCCCGCGGGCCCCGTCGATCGGGTCACGGGAGTGCCCATGGCCAGAGATTACTACAACGTCCTACTAAATGTGGAGGGACCGGGAGCCAGGGGGCACTCCTTCGTCCGGCAAACAGGCGCCCTCGACTGGGGGGAAGGTAGCGAGGGCGCCCGGCCCGGAGTCGGGCGCCCTTACGGACGCCACCGCTCGACGGGACTGACGCTTCACCCTAACCACCCTGTAGATGACCCGCAATAAGCTTCTGTCAGAAATGAGAAAATTCTGAGCAATTGATAGAACCATATTCTGTTCGGGCCGGGAAAGAGGTGTCCTTGCGCCCACCGACCACTCCCGCCGCGGGGCCGGGAGTCGGGCCGGGCCAGCGAACACGCCGGCCCGGTTTCTCCGGGCACTCGCGGCAATTCGCCGTTTGACCTGGTATCCCGTCTGATTCAAACATGGTGTATGTTGGATACACGATGAATCATCGCTCGAACAATGGCGGCGACGGTACCGCGGGTACCGGCTTGCGGGATGCCCATGTCCAGGACACGCGGAGGGCGCTCCTCGACGCGGCCCGGGAACTCTTCGCCGCCAACGGCTTCCAGGCCACCCGCACCGAGGAGATCGTGCAACGGGCGGGTCTGACCAGGGGAGCGCTGTACCATCACTTCCGGGACAAGGAGGACCTGTTCCGAGCGGTCTACGAGGAGGTGTCGGGCGAGGTGGGCCGGCTCCTGTGGCGACGTTCGGGCGACCGACCGCCCGATGCCTGGTCGCTCTTCCGGACCAACAGCGAGATCTATCTCGATGCTGCCTCGTCCAATCAGGCCTACCGTCGGATCGTCCTGATCGACGGCCCGGCCGTCTTCGGCTGGGACCACCTGTCGGAGCGCAGTGACGGACCGACCAGAAAGATCATGGAGTACGTCACCGACGCCATCGACGAGGGAGCGATCGACCCTCAGCCGGTGAAACCACTGGCCCATCTTCTCTCCGTACTCGGCGTGGGGTCGGCCATGTATGTGGCCCACGCCGAGGACCCGGCCACCGCCCGTCGCGAGATCAGCGAGTGCAACGATCGCCTTCTTGCCGGGCTCGAGGCCCGCCGATCCGATGTCGCCCGCTATCCCGCCGGCTCCGTCCCCAGCGGCACCCCTACCTGAACCGCCGCATCTGTACCCGCCACACCTGATCCGCCACACCTGATTCGCCACACCTGATCCCACCAGAAAGGACCCGCGATGGCCTGGGACTTCTCCACCGAACCGGAGTTTCAACTGAAGCTCGACTGGGCGCGCCAGTTCGTCGAGGACAAGATCGAGCCTCTCGACATCCTCTATCCCCACAAGCAGTTCCACCCGTTGGACGACGAGCTGCGACCGATCGTGGACCCCATGAAGCAAGAAGTCCGTGACCACGAGTTGTGGGCTGCCCACCTCGGCCCCGAGCTCGGCGGCAAGGGCTACGGCCAGGTCAAGCTGGCCCTGCTCAACGAGATTCTCGGCGTCTCGAGCTGGGCCCCCATCGTCTTCGGCACCCAGGCTCCCGACACCGGCAACGCCGAGATCATCGCCCACTACGGCACCGACGCCCAGAAGGAGAAGTATCTCCAGCCCCTGCTCAACGGCGAGTGCTTCTCCTGCTACTCGATGACTGAACCCCAGGCCGGATCCGACCCCCAGCAGTTCACCACCCAGGCGGTCAAGGACGGGGACGAGTGGGTGATCAACGGCTGGAAGTTCTTCTCCTCCAATGCCCGGACCGCGTCCTTCCTCATCGTGATGGCCATCACCGATCCTGACGTGAGCATCTATCAGGGCGCCTCCATGTTCCTCGTCCCGACCGACACCCCCGGTGTGGTCATGGAGCGCCACGTCGGTCTGGCCGGGGAGTCCGAGGATGAGGCCATGCATGCCCTCATCCACTACGAGGACGTCCGGGTCCCGGCCGAGAATCTCCTGGGTGGGGAGGGCCAGGCCTTTGTCATCGCCCAGACGCGTCTCGGCGGCGGGCGGGTCCACCACGCCATGCGGACGGTGGCCACCTGCCAGCGGGCCCTCGACCTTCTCTGTGAACGGGTCCTGAGCCGCGAGACCCAGGGCAGCCTCCTGGCCCGCAAGCAGTTCATCCAGGGTGACATCGCCGACTCCTACGCGGAGCTGGCCCAGTTCCGGCTGTTGGTGCTCCACACGGCCTGGGAGATCGACCAGACGGGCGACTACCGCCGGACCCGCAAGAACATCGCCGCCATCAAGGCGTTGACCCCGAAAGTGGTCCACGACGCGGTCTGGCGCTCGATGCACGCCCACGGCGCGTTGGGCGTGTCCAACGAGATGCCCTTCGGGGGCATGTGGATGATGGCACCCATCATGAGCGTGGTCGATGGACCGACCGAGGTCC
This sequence comes from uncultured Acidimicrobiales bacterium, assembly GCA_963713625.1. Lineage (GTDB taxonomy): Bacteria > Actinomycetota > Acidimicrobiia > Acidimicrobiales > RAAP-2 > Bog-756. Next base: position 240,767 of record CAVQMN010000005.1, read on the forward strand.
ACAAGGTCACCGTGGCCCGCGAGGTCCTGAAGGAGTACGAGCCCTCGCCGGGCCTCTGGCCCACCGCCCACCTACCGGCCAAGCGGGCCGAGGCGCGCCAGAAGCTGGCGGCCATGATCGAGCACGCCGTCGGCAACGCCTGAGACGTCCGCATGCGCGCCGCCAGATGTCTCCGCTACGGCCCGCCGGGCTCGGTGGTGGTCGAGGAGGTGGATGACCTCATCCCCGCCGAGGGACAGGTGGTGGTGGACGTGGCCGCCGCCGCCGTCAACTTCCCCGACGTACTGGTGGTGGCCGACCGCTATCAGATCACCATTCCGCTCCCCTTTACGGTGGGAAGCGAGTTCGCAGGCACCGTCCGCTCGGTCGGGATCGGCGTCGACGGCCTCGCCGTCGGCGACCGGGTGATGGGCTCGGCCCTGTTCGGGGCGTTTGCCGAGCAGATCGCGGTGGCGGCCACGTCCCTCCAGCCGGTCGATCCCGCAGTCGACCTGGCCACGGCGGCGGCCTCCGGGGTGGCCCATCAAACCGCCTATCACGCGCTGCGGAGCGTGGCCCGGGTGCAGCCGGGGGAGTGGGCCGTTGTCCTCGGGGCCGCGGGAGGGGTGGGACTGGCCGCCATCGAGTTGGGGACGGCACTCGGCGCCCGGATGTTGGCCGCGGCGTCGTCCCCCGACAAGCTGGCCCTGTGCCTCGAGCATGGAGCCGAGGTCGGGGTCGACTACGGCACCGAGGACCTCAAGGCGAGGATCAAAGAGATCACCGACGGCGGAGCCCACGTGGTGGTGGACCCGGTGGGTGGACCCCACGCCGAGCATGCCCTCCGCGCCCTGCGCTGGGGAGGCCGCTTCGTCACCGTCGGATTCGCGTCGGGCGAGATTCCCGCCATCCCCCTCAACCTTGTGCTGCTGAAGGGTGTGGTGGTGACCGGGTTCACCATGGAGGGCTTCGCCCGCAACCAGGCCGGAGATCGCCGACGCGACCTGGGCGAACTGGGCGAGCTGGCCCGCTCCGGTCGGGCCGCTCCCCACATCTCGGCCATCTACCCCCTCCACCAGGTGGGTCGGGCCTTGTCCGATCTCGCCGAACGCCGAGCCGTGGGCAAGGTGCTCGTGGACCCGACCCGATGATCCGGTCAGCGGTGCCACGGGTGCTTCCACGATGGCCAGGAGCCGAGCCATGAGCGTCGACCTCTCGGAAGAAGGCCACGGGTGCCTGGTGGCCACCATCGACGACGGGAAGGTCAACGCCCTCTCGTTCGAGCTCATCGACGGATTGCGGGCGGCGATCGCCGGTGCGTCCGGACAGGGCCGGCCCCTGGTGCTCACCGGTCGGGACGGATGCTTCTCCGCGGGCTTCGACCTCTCGGTCATGAACGGCGGGGACGAGGATCTGGCCGCCGCCCTGTTCGCGGCCGGTGCCCGTGCCTACCGGGACGTGGTCGAGGCGCCGATTCCCATCGTCGCGTCGTGCACCGGGCACGCCCTGGCCGGGGGAGCGCTTCTCCTGTTGAGCGCGGACTACCGGATCGGGCGGACCGGACCCTACCGGATCGGCCTCAACGAGGTGTCCATCGGAATGGCCCTGCCTTCATTTGCCGTGGCCGTGGCCACCCACCGACTCGAGCGAAGGTTCCTCACCTCGGCCCTCACGTTTTCGGAGATCGCCTCGCCCGAGCGCGCCTTGGAGATGGGATTTCTGGATGAGGTGGCCGACGATCCGCTGTCCAGAGCCTGTTCGTTGGCCGCGACGCTGGCCGAACTTCCGAGTGGCGCCTTCGCCATCACCAAGCGCCGGCTGTGGCGTGGGTTGCGGCGGGACCTGGCGGCCCTCGAAGGACCGCGATCATGAAGGAGCAGCGACGGGGGCGCAGAATCTCGATGACCGTCGAGGAGAGGAACGAGTTCCTCATCGCCGAACGCACCTGTCGGGTGGCCACGGTGAACGGGGACGGCTCTCCGCACGTGAGCCCTCTCTGGTTCATATGGGACGGTGAGTCACTCTGGCTGACCTCCATCACCCAGAGCCAGCGTTGGGAGAATCTCCGGCGCGATGACCGGGTTGCCGTGGTGGTCGATAGTGGTGACGAGTTCATGGAGCTCCGCGGCGTCGAGCTGAACGGTCAGGCAACGCCGGTCGGAGAAGTCCCGAGGACGGGCGACGCCGTCACGGAACTCGAGGTTCCCGAACGTCTCTTCGCCGAAAAGTACGCCGGTGGCCGGATGCAACACGACGGCCGCCACGCCTGGTTGCGCATCAGTCCCGACAAGATCGTCAGCTGGGACTTCCGCAAGATCCAGACCGGCGGGGAGAGCTGACCGGCTGGCAGCCTGATCGGCACCCCGGTCACCCCGACAGGTGGCCCCGACCGTGACCGGCCCCAAGGTACCGGGGTCGGATCGGTTGTCCATCAGCCCCCAGCCTGCAACGGGTCGCCGGACTCCGCCGTCCGGCGACCCGTTGCCCACCTCTAGACGCGCTTGCCCCTGATCACCGTTCCGCACACCGGGTCCGACCCCGAAATGAGATGGAACGTCGATCCGGACAGCTTGGTCATCCAGAAGCACTCGTCCGGTCCTTGCGGCCGCTGACTCCAGTTGACCGTCTGGTGGCCTCCCCACAGCCCCTCAGCGTCGTAGTTGGTGATGTGGGACAGGGCCTTGATGGTCGAGCTCTGGGTCGGATTCGATCCTGCGCCCTGAAGCCCCTGGACGAGACCGAGCACCGACAGGTAGCCCATGTACTCGGCGAATGTCGGATCGGTGTGCACGCCCGCATATTTGGCCAACGCATTCTGCAGCTTCTGGGTGGCCGCGGTATTCATTTCGGGTGGCTCGAAGTCGGACAGGAAGTCGTCCCCCTGCGCCGCCTGGATGGCCGCCGGTCCCGAGTTGATCAGGTCACCGCCCCCGCCGGTGGGCAGGACGGTCGCCTTGAGGTGGACGCCCTGCTGTTGGAGCGCGGTGGCCAGCGCGAAGACGGTGCTCGGCTCAGTGTCCGAGACGAGACCGTTGACCCCGGCGCTCTTCATGGCCAATGCCACCGGCGCCACGTTGGTACTACCGAACGGGAAGCTGTCGTTGAGGTAGCCCGATTTGATGCCCTGCGCCTGAGCGGAAACGGCGGACGCTCTGGCCGCGGCGGCTGAGCTCGGTGAGATCGAGTAGCCCACGGATCCGAGGTTGGTCACCCCTTGATTCTTCAGGAAAAGTCCGGTTGTCGTGTACACCTTGGTGTAGTCCTGATTGCCGATGACCGAGAACATGTTGTAGCTCTTGGGCGACAACCATTCGTTGCTGTCGAAGGCAGAACCGACAACCGGAATGCCCTGTTGGGTGAGGTAGGGCGCGGCTGAGAAGAACAGCGAGGAGACGGCGAGGACGGCGAAGACATGGTCCTGTTCCACCATCTGCTGTGCCCCGGACAGCGCCCCGGTGGTGGTGGTGGCCGTGTCGGCAACGACGTATTTGATCTTGTACCCCATGGTGGCGGCGACGCCGATCCCGGCCTTGACACCCTGCACCGAGGTGGCGGCTTCGGAAGCCCCTGGTCCCGATGCGTCCGTCAGCAGCCCGACGGTGTACGTCTTGGACCCACTACCGCCTGAACCGGATCCACTCGTCGTCGTCGTCGTCGACGAGCCGCTGCTGCACCCAGCCGATATCAGCAGGATGGTGCACGTGAGCCCGGCTGCGAGAAACTTCTTGTTGCGTAGGAGCATGTTCTCTCTTCCTGATTGTGAGTTGGTTGGGACTGCTTGACGAGGTGCGCTCAGGCCCGCGCTGGCCGCCCGGGCGACCGCACCTCATCGCCTTTCATGGAACCGCCGTCATCGAATCTCCCAGGTAGTGTCGAATCAGGTCCTCTCCCATCCCTCCGGCTTCGCCGTGCCATGCCACCGCACCACGTTGCAGCACGAGGCACTCGTCGGCGAACTGGAGGGCCCGTTGGACGTACTGCTCGATGATGAGCAGCGTCACCCCGGACTCTCTGGCCCGGGCCAGGCCCTCGAAGACCGAGTCGACGAGCAGGGGAGCGAGACCGAGGGACAGCTCGTCGGCGATCAGCAACCTGGGCGAGGTGATCAGGGCACGGGCCAGCGAGAGCATCTGCTGCTCCCCGCCCGACAGGCTGCCGGCGAGCTGCCGGCGTCGGGGAGCCAGGCTGGGAAAGAATTCGAAGGCCCGCTCGATCGCCTCGTGCCGAGCCTGGCGACCGCGTCAGCGCGGCGGTGGCCATCCGCAGGTTCTCGATGACCGACAGCCTTCTGAATATGCCGCGGCCCTCGGGCAGATGGATCACACCGGCTTGACGGATGCGGTACGCCGCATCCTTGGAGATGTTCCTGCCGTCGAGTGTGACGGTCCCGGACGAGCACGTGACCAGACCGGAAATGGCTCGGGCCAAGCTGCTCTTCCCGGCGCCGTTCGGGCCGAGGATGGCCAGGGCGTGGCCGGGTTGGATCCGGAACGAAGCCTCCGAGACGGCAACGGCCTGCCCGTAGTGGACACAGAGATTCTCGACATCGAGCAGCGGTGGCTGGGTATCGGCCGGCGCGGCAGTGGCCGACGCCGCTCTGGCCGCCACGTTGTCCGGAGTCCGTGCCCCGCCGCCGGCCTTGTCCGGTGCGGTCTCCTCGCCGAGGTAGGCGGCCCGCACCTGCGGGTCACTGCGAATATCGGCCGGCGTCCCGTTGGCGATGAGGATCCCGAAATCAAGCACGTAGATGCGGTGGCACAGCCGCATGACCAGCTCGACGTCGTGCTCGACGATGAGGACCGACACCCCGTGGTCGCTGGCGATGCGTCGTAGGGTGCTTTCGAACTCGACGGTCTCCGTCGAGTCGAGTCCGGAGGAGGGCTCGTCGAGGAGCAGGACGGTCGGAGACGTGGCCAGGGCCCGGCCGAGCTCGACCAGACGGGAGACCCCGAGCGGGAGGCCGACGGCCAGGCGGTTGGCCACCTGGGCCAGGCCCAGCGACTCGATCAGATCGTCGACGACCGCCTTCTCCTCCGGATCCACTGACCGGAGGCTTCCCAGGGTGAAGAGGTCGGACCAGATCCTCCGTTTGGCCGCGCGGGTGCGGTGGGCGAGCACCAGGTGCTGGCGCACGGTCAGACCGGCGAAGATCTCGGGATGCTGGAAGGTGCGGGCCAGCCCGAGTTCGGCCCGTCGCTGCGGTGACGCGGTGGTGACATCGGTGCCGTCCAGATGGACGTCGCCGTGGAAGGGGCGGACCAAGCCGGAGAGGACGCCGAACAGGGTGCTCTTGCCCGCTCCGTTGGGCCCCACCAGACCGACGAGCTCCCGGGGCTGGACCTCGACGCCAACAGCGTCGACCGCCAGCAGCCCGCCATACCGGACGGTGACCCCGGTGCAGGACAGACGGGGCACGCCGGCAGTGCTCCCGGTTTCCGGCGTCATGACCGCACCTCGGGCACCGACGACTGGGCGGTGACCGGTCGATGGGTCCCCCGGCGCAGTGCAGGGAGAGCCATTCCGATCAGGTGCCGCAATTGCCGGCCGGTGCGGACGACGACGCCATCGGGATCCTTGGCCACCGAGATCGCCCCCAGCCCGAACAGGATGGCCGGCGCCTCGGCCCAGCGGGTCGGTACGTAGGTCTGGAACACACCGGGCAGGAGGGCGAAGGCCAGGCCGGCGATGGCGGCGCCGGCGATGGAACGGACTCCGAGGGTGACCACGACGGCCAGCCAGACGAGGCCGGCGAACGTCTCGTAGGTGGACGGCTGGGCCACGCCCACGTCCATGGCCAGGAACGCACCCCCGACGGCGGCGACGAACGCACCGATCGAACCGACCATGACCTTGACCTGGACGACGCTCACGCCGAGGGTCCGCGACGCCGACTCGCTGTCGCGGACGGCCCGAAGGGCCATGCCGGTGGTCGACCGGCGCAGGTTGACGATGAGGAGGGCGAAGATCAGGAACACGACCAGGGCCAGGTAGCTGAAGGCCAGGTCCCCGCCGGCGATCTGGGGTCGGTTGAAGGTCACGCCCAGCCCACCCTGCGAGAACTGGTTCAGGGTGAAGACCAGGGTCTCGATGAGAAGCCCGAAACTGAGGGTCACCAGCGCCACATAGAGGTCGCCCAGTCGGATCGTCAGCAGGCCGATGATCGCACCGACGATGGCCATGGCGATGCCGGCCAGGACGATGGCCAGCAGAACCGGGACATGCCAGACCGATACCAACTGGGCCGCCGCCAAGGCTCCACCGCCGGCGAAGATGATCTGAGACAGCCACAGCATCCCGCCCTCACCCGTCACCACGGTGAACGAGAGGAAGGCGATGGCATAACACATCCCCGCGGCCACCAGCCCCAGCCAATACGGCGAGCCGTGGAAGATGAGCGGCACGACGGCGACGACGGCCAGCGGCAGCAGCGCCAGCACGCGGTTGGTGGAGGAATCATCGGCCATGGCGCCGGCCAGGGAGGCATCCTGGTTGGCCGGTCGTATCGCCTGGTCCAACGGGCCCCCGGCTTGCGATTCATCGGCGATCGACCCGGAGCGGAGCAGGTAGATGACGAGGAAGATGAGCATGAAGCCGAACGGGATGCTCGGAATGATGGCGGCGGTGAACGAGCTTCCCGGCGGGAGATACTCCTGCACGACGTCGGTGACCACCCCCATGGCCAGCGAAATGGCCACCGCCCCACCCAGTGAGCGGAGGCGGGCGGCGACGACGGCGGCGAAGGCCGCGGCCATCAGGGTCGCCATCCCTTCCGGGGTCAGCCCGTTGGTGGGGGCGACGAGGATGCCGGCCAGCCCGGCCAGCATGGCGCTGACCGCCCACACGCCCACGGCGACCCGGCCCGGATTCGTACCCGAGAGCGAGGTCATCGACTCGGAGTCGACGCTCGCCCGGACGTAGAGGCCGACGCGGGTGAATCGGAGGATGAGCGTGCCGGCCAGGACCACGAAGAGCACAAAGCCGTAGGTGATCACCTGATTGGTGGTCACCGGGGTGCCGAGGAAGCGATAGGGCTGATCGGACGTGAGGGCCATACCGGGGGCGGTGGTGATGGCCTGGGAGCCGAAGATGAGGTCGGCGATGGGCGGAAGCGCCACCGAAAGGCCGATGGTGACCACGATCTTCACCAGCGTGGACTGGTTCCGGACGAATCTGAACAGCACCGCGTAGAGGAGCATCCCGAAGAGCGGGGCCATGACCAGCAGCGACAGAAGGGCCGCATTGGTGGTGGTCCATCCGTGCTGCGTGTTCAGGTAGTAGTAGAAGCGGGCGACCACAAAGGCCATCGACCCGAAGGCAAAGTTGAGTACACCCGTCGAGACGAAGGTGATGACCAGTCCGGCTGAGGCGATGGCGTAGATGGAACCGAGTGCCAGCCCGACCAATATGTACTGCAGCATCCCCCGTACCTCTCAGTGCTCAGCCGGGGCGACCGACGGGAGGGAGTCCGCCGGGCCGTCGGCGGAACCGCATCCGGCGACGAGCTCGAGCAGACCGGTCGCTCTGTCCCCTGGACAGACGGGTCACTTCGCAACCTGGTTGTGTCACATCTCCCCCTGGCTTCAAGCGACAGACCGATCGGCGTCAGACGCAGTCACGGTCAGCGGCGTCAAGGCCTCATCCGACTTTCTCACAAGTTCCCCTTCAGCCCGAGACAGCCACCACGACCGCCGCCTTCTGGCGGGACTATATCCGAAGTATCAGCGTTGGTGCATGGCGTTCTGGTCCGATGAATATGTCACTTCGTGGGCCGCGGGACCCTTGGCGAGTCCGAAAGTGCAGGCGGGAGTCGGGGAGCTGGCGGCGAGCCGGGTCCCGGCACTCCGACCAGGAGCGTGTCGGAATCGTGGCGGGCCTGCCCGGAGCGGCAGGCGCGGGTATAGGATCGTTGCGTCAACAGGAGAAGAAGATTCTCAGGAGGGATCCATGAACCAGGCTGATGACCTCATCCTGATCAGCGTCGATGACCACATCATCGAACCGCCTGATCTCTTCGTTGGCCATCTGGACGCCAAATACCAGGACCGGGCGCCGAAGCTCGTCCGCAATGCGGAGGGTTCCGATGTCTGGACCTTCGGCAAGGTGGTCATGGAGACGGCCGCCCTCAATGCCGTGGCCGGCCGTCCCCGAGAAGAATACGGGTTGGAGCCGCAAAGCCTCGACGAGGTGCGACCCGGCTGCTACGACGTCAACGAGCGGGTGAAGGACATGGACGCCGGCGGCGTGCTGGCCTCGATGAACTTCCCGTCGTTCCCGACCTTTACGGCCCGGGTCTTCGCCAGCGATGACCCGGCGCTCTCACTGGCCCTGGTCCGCGCCTACAACGACTGGCACATCGACGAATGGTGCGGCTCACATCCCGGCCGCTTCATTCCCATGGCTGTGCCCGCCATCTGGGACGCGGAGCTCACGGCCCAGGAGATCCGACGGGTGGCGGCCAAGGGTTGCCACTCGCTCAGTTTCACGGAGAACCCTGCCGCCCTCGGCTATCCGAGCTTCCACGACGACTACTGGGACCCGGTCTGGCAGGCGTGTTGCGACACGGGAACGGTGCTCTCCATCCACCTCGGTTCTTCCGGCCGGCTCTCCATCCCGGCCGTCGACTCCCCGCCCGATGTGATGATCACCCTGCAGCCCATGAACATCCAGTCGGCGGCGGCGGATCTCCTGTGGTCGAGGGTCCTCAAGCGCTTCCCCCAGATACGGGTGGCGCTCTCCGAGGGCGGCACCGGATGGATCCCGTACTTCCTCGAGCGGGTGGACCGGACATTCGAGATGCACCACGCATGGACCTTGCAGGACTTCGGCGGTCGGCTCCCGAGCGAGGTCTTCCGCGAGCACTTCCTGACCTGTTTCATCAGTGACCCGGTGGGCATCGAGCTGCGGGAACGGATCGGGATCGACAACATCGCGTGGGAGGCCGACTACCCCCACAGCGACTCGATGTGGCCCAGCGCGCCGGAGGAGTTGGAGGGGGAGTTCACGAGGTACGACGTGCCCGACAGCCAGGTGCGCAAGATGACCCATGAGAACGCCATGCGCTGGTACTCGTTCGATCCCTTCGCCTTCATCCCCAAAGAAGAGGCGACGGTGGCCGCCCTCCGGGCCCGCGTGGTGGGTCACGATGTGTCGACGATGTCGCGCAGCACCAGAGTCCGCACCGCGGACGAAAAGCTCGAGGGATACCGGGTTCGGGCTCGACGCGCGGTCGCCGCCGCCGGGACCTGAGCGTTCCTGGTCCGTGGCCCGTTCAGGCGGCAGGCCCGGCGGGTTCTGCCCCCGGCGTCCTCTCCCGCAACCAGTCACCCAGGGCCGCGCCGGCCTCGAGGACATGGGACTCGTTGAGGGCCCGGGCCGACGCGGCGTCGCCGCCGCTGATGGCTTCGAGGAGGATGGCGTGTTCGGCCCGGCTCCTCCGCACCTGCTCGGGGAAGAGCTCGAAATAGCTGGCCGGGACCGCCCGGACCGCCTGTCGCAGGTAGGTCAGGAGACGGGGCGATCCCGACGCCAGGTTGAGGGCCCGGTGGAAGCTCCAGTTGGCGGCGACCACGTCGTCGGCGTCGTCGACGGCGAGGGCCAGGTCGTGGAGGCGCTCGAGCTCCGGTTTCGAGATCCTGGCCGTGGCCCACTCGGCCGCTTTGCCGGCCAGCGTGGCCAGGACGGCGAAGTTGTCGATGGCATCGTCGGGGGTGATCCCGAGGACGGTGATCCCACTCCGGGGGCTGACGGACACGAGTCCTTCGTAGGAGAGCTCGAGCAGCGCCTCACGGACCGGGGTGCGGCTGGTCCCGAACTCCCGGGTGATCTCGTCGAGGTCGAGCCGCGACCCGGGCTGCATCCGCCCGGTGAGGATCCGATCACGGAGTTCGGCGGCGGCGCGGGAGCGGACGGTCCCTCCGATCGATTTGATATCTGGCATATCAGATATTACATTCCAAGCAGCGGGCAGCGCCAGCAGCGCGGCAACCGGTAGCGAAGGGGAGCGTCTTGGTGACCACGGCAAAGCGGCAGATGTCGCTGGTGGGGTTCATGCAGGCGGGGAGCACGACCGTGTACGCGGGCTCGTGGCGGCATCCTGCCACCGAGCACGGATTTCTGAACGCCAGCTACTACTCGAAACTGGGTCGGACCCTCGAAGAGGGGTGCTTCGACATGATGTTCTTCGACGATCGACTGGCCATGCCCGGCATCTACGGCGGGTCGGTGGCCGACGCCGTCCGTCTCGGTGCCCGGCCGGTGAAGTTGGACCTCAGCATCGTGCTCGGCATCACCGCGGCGGCGACGGAGCACATCGGGCTCGGTGCCACCTACTCGACCACCTACTACTCCCCCTTCCACGTGGCCCGAACCTTCGCCACCCTCGATCACCTCTCCGGTGGCCGGGCGGCGTGGAACATCGTGACCTCGGTCAACGACAGTGAGGCCCAGAACTACGGATTCAAGGAGCATCTCGACCATGACGTCCGCTACGACCGGGCCGACGAGTTCCTCGAGGTCGTGTCCGGCCTGTGGGACACATGGGAGGACGACGCCCTGGTCCTCGATCGGGCCAGTGGGTACTTCGCCGACCCCGACAAGGTCCATGAGCTCGATCATGAGGGCAAGTGGTTCAGCGCCCGGGGACCACTGACCGTCCCGAGGTCCCCGCAGGGTCGCCCGGTCCTCTTGCAGGCCGGCTCGTCAGGACGCGGTCGTGACTTCGCCGCCCGCTGGGCCGAGCTGATCTTCACCGGGGACCCGGGTATGGACGTCGCCCGATCGCACTATCAGGAGCAGAAGGAAACCATCGCCGCCGTCGGACGCGACCCCGAGTCGGTGAAGATGCTGCCGATGGTGTACACGGTCGTCGGCGAGTCCCATGCCCACGCCGAGGAGCGCGAGGACCTGTTCCTCAACTCACTGGTCGATCCGAAGGCCTCCTTGACCCTGCTGTCCGAGCTCATGAACTACGACTTCTCCGGTCTGGAGCTCGATGCACCGATTACCGACGAGCTCATCGGATCGGTATCGGGTATCCGGGGCCTCGTACAGAATCTGCGCAAACACATCGGGGGGGAGACCGTCACCCTCGCCGATCTGGCCGGTCATCGGGCCACCTTGCTCCAAGGGCCACGGTTCGTCGGCACCGGTCCGGAAGTCGCCGACCAGATGGAGGAGTGGATGGAGGCCGAAGCCTGCGACGGGTTCGTCATCGCCGCCACCCACACCCCCGGCGCGTACGAGGACGTCGTCCGGCTGGTCGTGCCCGAACTGCAGCGCCGGGGCGTGTTCCGCGACCGCTACACCGGGGGCACACTTCGAGACACCCTCGGACTGTCACGCCCGGACGCCGAACGCCATGCCTGAGGCAGACGGGCCGCTCCACGGGCTGCGGGTCGTCGATGCGGCCACGCTGGCCGCCGGCCCCCTCGTGGCCACGGCCATGGGTGAGTTCGGCGCCGACGTCATCAAGGTGGAGCAGCCCGGGGCCGGTGATCCGCTGCGAACCTGGGGCGACCGGAAGGACGAGATAGGACTGGTCTGGAAGAGCATGGGCCGCAACAAGCGCTGCGTCACCCTGGACCTCCGCAGATCCGAGGGCCAGGATCTCTTCCACCGCCTGCTCGAGGTGAGCGACGTACTGGTCATCAACAACCGCCCGACGGCGTTGGCCCGTTGGGGGATCGACTACGAGTCGGTCCACAAACGGCACCCGCAGCTGGTGATGCTCCACGTCAGTGGCTACGGGCGCGGTGGACCGAAGAGTGACAGGCCCGGCTTCGGCACCCTGGCCGAGGCCATGAGCGGGTTCGCCCATCTGACCGGGCAGCCCGACGGACCTCCGACCCTTCCGCCCTTCATGTTGGCTGACGGGGTGGCGGCATTGGCGTCGACGTATGCCGTGATGATGGCCCTGTACCACCGCGACGTGCACGGGGCTGGGGGGCAGCTGGTGGACGTCAACCTCATCGAGCCGTTGGCCCGGCTCATCGAGTCGTCCACGCTGGCCTTCGACCAACTCGGGAAAGTGGCCGGTCGGGTGGGGAATCGCATCGACGCCAGCGCACCCCGCAACGTCTACCGCACCTCGGACGACAAGTGGGTGGCCATCTCCAGTGCGTCGCCGAATATGGCCGCCCGCGTCTACCGGGCCATCGACCGCTCCGATCTGGCGGAGAATCCCGACTACATCGACCCCGTCTCCCGGCAGCAGCGGGCCGGAGAGGTCGACGCCCTGGTGGCCGAGTGGATCCGGCGGCACACCCTCGGGGAGGCCATGGCCGTCTTCGAGGCGGCCTCGGCGGCCGCCGCACCCGTGTACGACGCACGCCAGCTGCTCGACGATGAGCATCTGCGGGCCAGGGGGTCCTTCGTCCAGATCGAGGATCCCGACCTGGGCCCGATGACCGTCCAGGCGCCGGTCGCCGTCCTGACCGAGACACCGGGCCGGATCACCCACCTGGGGCGAGGCCTGGGCGCCGACAACGACGAAGTCTTCGGTGACCTGCTCGATATCGATCCCGATCGCCTCGCCGCCCTCCGGGCCGCGGGTGTCACCTGACGGCGACGGCTCTTGGAGACGGTGATGCGACAAACCCGGGCCCGACGTTCAGAGTTGGCCACACCGGCCAGCAGCGAGCGGATGTGCGAGAAGGCCGCACGCTCCGGTGCCGACCTCGTCTTTTTGGATCTCGAGGATGCCTGCGCGCCGCGGGCCAAAGAGGCGGCGCGAGGGACGGCGGTGGCGGCGCTGACCGGATTCGAATGGGGACGAACCGTCCGGGCCGTGCGGGTGAACGGCCTTGATACCCCGTGGTGCCACGATGACATCATCGAGGTGGTCACCGGGGCGCGGGAGGCTCTCGACGTGCTCATCGTGCCCAAGGCCAGAACGGCCCGTGACGTGTGGTGGGTCGATGTCCTCCTCACCCAGCTCGAGGCCAAACTGCGGCTGACCAAGCGGGTCGGGCTCGAGGTCCTGATCGAGGAGGCCGAGGGCCTCTCCAATGCGGCCGAAATTGCCGGCGCCAGCGACCGGTTGGAGGCGATCATCTTCGGGGCCGGCGACCTCTCGGCCTCACTGCGGGCCCGGGTCGACGGCAACTTTGACCCGATCAGCGAGTACCCCGGCGATTTCTGGCACTTCGCCCGGGTCCAGATCCTGGCTGCGGCCCGGGGCGCGGGCATCGATGCCATCGATGCTCCTCATCCGGCCTATCGGGACCCGGAGGGCTTCCGGCGCTCGGCGGTCTACGCCAGCCTGCTGGGATACGACGGGAAATGGGCGATCCATCCCGACCAGATCGCCATCGCCAACGAGGTGTTCTCCCCGACGGCTGAGGAGATCGACGAGGCACGCGAATCCATCGCCGCCTACCGCAGCTCCGAGGCCGACGGGGTGGGGGCGATCGGTCGGGACGGGAAGCTCGTCGATGCCGCCCACATGCGTCTCGCCGCCAATGTCTTGTACAAGGCCTCACTCGGCGACGGAAGCAGCGCGGCTCCGTGAGCGGTGACCACCGCAGAAGAAGGGGGAGGTAATGACCGACGAGACGCAAAGGTACCGGGTGGTCCAGTGGGCCACCGGAAACATCGGGACCCGCGCTTTGCACGGCGTGATCGAACATCCCGACCTGGAGCTGGCCGGGCTCTACGTGTATTCGCCGGACAAGGTGGGCCGGGATGCCGGCGAGCTCTGCGGACTCGACCGTGCCGGTGTCGCCGCCACCGCGGAGATCGACGAGATCCTCGAGCTCGGTACGGACTGTGTGCTGTACATGCCCCGGTCCTTCGACGCCGATGACGTGTGCCGCCTGCTCGAGTCCGGCACCAACGTGGTGACCACCTGCGGCGAGTTCCACTATCCGGCGGGCCTGGATCCCGAGCTTCGCCGGCGCGTCGAAACCGCCTGCCAACGCGGCGGCACCTCGGTCCACAGCACTGGGAGCAGCCCCGGATTCATCTCCGAAGCCGTCCCGTTGGTGCTGACGTCGATCCAGCGCCGGCTCGAGAACCTGGTCATCGAAGAGTACGCCGACCTGTCCAAGCGAAACTCTCCCGAGCTCCTGTTCGACCTGATGGGATTCGGTTCCGATCCGGCCACCTTCGACCACAGCCGGTGGGCGTACGGGGTGCGGAGCTTCGGCCCGTCCCTCCGGCTGATCGGGGACGCGCTCGGCCTACCCCTCGAGTCGGTGGAGGGCAGTGGCGAGATCGCTGTTGCCCGGCGGACCGTGGAAATCGCCGCCGGCCGGCTCGAGGCGGGCACCGTGGCCGGGCAGCGCATGAGGGTCACCGGCATACGAGGGGGTCGACCGCTTCTCGGCTTCGTGGCCACCTGGTTCTGCACGTCGGAACTCGAGTCCGACTGGGATCTGCGCCCGACCGGCTGGCGGATCTCCGTGGTCGGGGACGCTCCGCTGGATGTCGAGATGCGTTTCGCCGTCCCCCTCGAGCACATGGGTGACTGGACCCCGGGGTACACAGCCAACCGTGCCGTCAACGCCGTGCCGTTCGTCTGTGATGCGCTCCCGGGTATCCGGACGACGGTGGACCTTCCGCAGATCGTCGGGAGGCTGGGGGAGGGGCATCCGACCTTCGACCGGGCCAACCTCATCGGGGCCGACGCCGTGATCGCTGGGCGGACGGAGACATGAGGCCGCTCCCCGAGCTCACGCCGGCTACCGGATGGTTCTGGGCTTCAGGGGCCGATGGCCGACTTCGAATCCAGCGGTGCCAGGACTGTTCCTCCTTCGTCCATCCGCCCGTACCCATCTGCCCCGTCTGCCGGAGCCGATCCTCCGAGCCCACGGTGGTGTCCGGGCGGGGGACGATCATCGGCTACACCGTGAACCAGCATCAGTGGCACCCCGCCTTCGATCCGCCTTACGTGATCGCCGTGGTGGCTCTGGCCGAGGATCCCACGGTCCGGTTGACCACGATGATCGTGGGAGGTGACCCGTCGGATATCTCCATCGGACAGGATGTGGCCGTTCGGTTCGAGCACCATGAGGACGTGTGGCTCCCGATGTTCGAGCCGACCGGTGAGCCGTCGGCCGGCAATCCGGTGGCCGAACCCGAGCACCCCGTGCCCCGGCGGCCCCTGAACGACCAGCGCTTCGAGCACCGTTCCGTGCTCTCGGGGGTCGGACGATCTGCGCTTGGCCGCCGCCTGATGGTCGATCCGCTCTCGTTGACAGTCGACGCGTGCCTCCAGGCGGTGGCCGACGCCGGATTGGAGCTCGAGGACATCGACGGACTCTCGACCTACCCGGGCCCCGTGGGTATGGGCCTGAGCGAAGGAGGGGTCACCGCGGTGGAAGAGGCCCTCCGTCTTCACCCCACCTGGATCAACGGGGGCGGTGAGCTCCCCGGCCCCGGCGGTGCTGTGGTCGCCGCCATGCTGGCCGTATCCGCCGGGCTCTGCCGCCACGTCCTGTGCTTTCGCACGGTCTGGGAGTCGTCTTTTGCCGCCCTCCGTCTCGGCGGCCCGGGAGGGGCCCGTTCCTCCGGTCAGTCGGCCTGGCGGGCGCCCTTCGGTGCCCTGTCGGCGGCCAACTGGATCGCCATGAACGCCAACCAGTACCTGCACCGCTACGGCGCCACCCGTGAGATGCTCGGTCTCATCGCCCTCAACGGGCGGGCCAACGCGGCGCGTAATCCCGCGGCCATCTACCGGGACCCGATGACCATGGACGACTACCTGGCAGCCCGTCCCATCACCACCCCCTTCGGGCTCTATGACTGCGACGTCCCCTGCGACGGGTCGATCGCGGTCATCGTGTCGGACGTGTCGGCCGCCGGCGATCTCCCGCGACCGGCTATCCGTATCGAGGCGGTCGGAACACAGATCCTCGAACGTGTGTCCTGGGACCAGGGGACCATCACCCATGAGCCACAGGTGCTCGGCCAAGCGGCGCACCTGTGGTCGCGGACCGGTCTGCGGCCGGCCGACGTCGACCTGGCCCTGCTCTACGACGGGTTTACCTTCAATGCCATCTCCTGGCTCGAAGCCCTCGGATTCTGCGGCTTCGGGGAAGCCAGCGATTGGCTCGACCGTGGGCGTTCGATCGCCCCCGGTGGAACGCTCCCGGTGAACCCGCACGGCGGCCAGCTCTCCGAGGGCCGCACCCACGGTTTCGGCTTTCTCTACGAGGCCATCGTCCAGCTCCGCCATGAGGCCGGCGAGCGCCAGGTGGCCGACGCCGCCACGGCCGTCGTCACCTCGGGTGGGGGCACTCCGTCGGGCGTGCTGCTTCTCCAGCGTGACGGTGCTTGAGCAGGGGGTCAATCGGGCAGTTCGGTGGAGGTGGCGACCCCAACGCAGGTCTACGAGCCCGCTGACCCGCCCCGCGGCACGTCGCGGAAGGCAACACCGCGGTCCAGTGCGGGTTCCCTGGGCATCCCGAGCACCCGTTCACTGATCACGTTGCGGGCCATCTCGGTGGTGCCGCCCCCGATGCTCGATACCTGTCGCATCAGGAATTCCGTGGCACAGAAGGCCAGATCGCCGTCGTCCTCGGTCCAGGCGGCGCCGGCCGCTCCGGCCATCTCGAAGGCGATGGTCCGCATGCGGATGGTCGCCACCGCGGTGAACAGCCGTCCGATAGCGGCCGACTGGTCGGTCATCGTTCCCGTGGTGATCCCTTCGCCGATGCGACGTTTGAGCCGGCGGTCGACGAGGTCGAGCATCCGGGCTTCGCCGATGAGATCGCGGGCCACCGGGTCAGAGAGGCGGTCGGCGTCCCGGGCCACCTGGCTGACGAACGACGCACCCTCGCCGTTGTGCTGGCCCCCGGCGGGGACGGTGACGAGGGGGGAGTTCATGAGCATGCGCTCGTGGAACATCCAGCGGGTGCCGACCGTCCAGCCGTCGTCGACCTGACCGATGCGATCGGTGTCGGGCACCCGGACGTCGGTCATGAACTCCTGGCAGAACTCCTTGGAGCCATTGAGCATCTCGATGCGGTGGACCTCGAGGCCCGGCTGGCGGATCGGGAGCATGAACACGGTCAAGCCGCGGTGCTTCGGGACGTCCCAGTTGGTTCGGGCCAGGCACAGGCCCCAGTCGGACCACCAGGCCCCGGTCGTCCAGATCTTCGAGCCGTTCAGCATCCACTCGTCACCGTCCCGAACGGCGGTCGTGAGCGCACCGGCCACGTCGGAGCCACCGCTCGGTTCGGAGAGGAACTGCATCCAGATCTCCTCACCCCGCAGGATGGCCGGGATGTGCCGTTGCTTCTGCTCCTCCGTTCCGAAGTCGAGGAGAACGGCGGCGCAGGGCGCGAAGGTCGGGGCCTGGAGCCGGGCGGGAAACTCGTAGCCGGTCAGCTCGGCATTGAGCGCCCGCTGGAACTCGGGAGCGAGCCCTTGACCGCCGTACTCCCGGGGGAAGCAGAGGCCGGCCAGGTCGGCGTCGAAGAGCATCCGCTGGATCTCCCGCTCCCGGGCCACGGCGGCCAGCTCTTCCTCGTCGGTCCGGTCGTTCCGCAGGGGACCGATCGGTGTGGTGTCCGTGACCGGCCGCAGATTGGCCCGGATGAAGGTCCGGGCCCGGTGCCGGAAGCTCTCGAGGTCCTCCCCGTCTCCCGCACTCATGCGCCGCCCTCCAGACCCTGGGCCAGATGACCGAGGCGTTGCCGGTGCTGCGCCGGCGTTCCGTACAGTGCCCGGTTCACCGTGTGCCGCCGAAGGTAGAGGTGGATGTCGTGATCGAAGGTCAGGCCGATGCCCCCGTGGATCTGGACGCAGTCCTGCAGGAGCTCCGACCCGTATTCGCCGATGAACGCCTTGGCCGCGCTGAGAAGCTCTGGCCCATCCGATGATCCGCCGGCCACCGCATCGGTGGCCGCGTCGCTGATGGCGTGGCTGGCTTCGAGCCACGTCTTCATGTCGGCGAACCGGTGCTTGAGCTCCTGGTACGAGGCCAGAGGGCGGCCGAACGAGTAGCGGTCGAAGGCCCATTCGACGGTCATGTCGAACGCGGCCTGCATGGCTCCGACGGTTTCGGCACTGAGGATGGCGACCGCCCGATTGATCTGTCTCTCGACCTGCTGGTCGGCCCGTCCGACCTCGCCGACCACGGCCGAGGCCGGGACGCGGACGCCATTGAAGTTGAGGACCGAGAAGCGGCGGGTCAGGTCGACGGTCTGCATGGGTGCGACCGTGATCCCGGCCGCACCGGCCGGGACGAGCACCTGGGTCAGTCCGCTTCCGGTATGACCCGAGACCAACAGGTGGTCCGCCCGGGCACCGGATTCGACCGGCCGTATGAGCCCGTTCAGCACCACCTCGTCTCCTTCGACCCGGATATCGAGGTCGACTCCGTGGCGTGGGTCGTCCGAACGTTGCTCGCCCAGGCACCAGGTGGCCACGGACGTCCCGCCCAGGCACCAGGTGGCCACGGACGTCCCGCCCAGGATGTCACCGACCACCTCTTTGAACGTGCTGTCCCCGGTGTCGCTGAGCGTTGCCGCCACGACGTTGGTGACCAGCAACGGCCCGGGCGCGGCCCGACGGCCGAACTCGTACGCGACAAGGCCCAGATCCACGAGACCCTGGCCCCCGATGGACCCCCCGCCGAGCTCTTCGCTGACCAGAAGCGACGTCCAGCCCAGCTCAGCACCACGACGCCAGTACCCGTCGTCGAAACCCACCGGGTCGTTTCGCAGCCGTCGGAGCTCGCTGACCGGGACCAGTTCGCCCAGGAGCTTTGCCGTCGTGTCTCGGAAGAGTTCCTGATCGCGGTCCAACGTCATCAGCATGAATCTCTCAATTTCGCAGTCACTTCGGGTCTGGCCCACCGTCGACACCCAACGATGGGACTCGGGTGGGAGTGGCGCTCACTCTACTCATCGACCGTCCGCTCCGGTTCCTCAGCCGACGGGTGTGAATTCGAGGTAGAGCCGGTCGTGGCCCCGGAGCATCCAGGTCGGGGTGTACTCCCAGCGACGGGCTCCGCTGGGACCGTGATGCGACTCGGCGATCTTGATGTCTTCCATCCGGTCGAGCAACCGCTGGAGGGACACGTTGGACTCGGCCCGGGCCAGTGGGGCGCCGGCGCAGGTATGGATGCCGTGGCCGAAGGCGATGTGCTGGCGGGCGTTCTCGCGGTCGAGGCGCAGTTCGTCGGGGTTCTCGAACTCACGTGGGTCGCGGTTGGCCGCCGCGGGCAGGACCATGACCGTGCTCGCCGCCGGGATCTTGGTGTCTCGAACCGTGGTCGGCGTCCGTGACAGTCGGAACGTGCCCTTGATCGGGGGCTCGAGCCTGAGGATCTCCTCGATGAACGTGGGGATGAGACTGCGGTCGTCACGGAGCCGCTGTTGCAGTTCCGGGCGCTCCGCCAGGGTCTGCAGGGCCGAGCCCAGAAGCCGGGCTGTGGTCTCCTGGCCGGCGGCGAACAGATTGGAGGCGATCTTCATCACGTCATCGACCGGGGGCAGGGTCCCGTCGGGGAAGGTGGCCGTGGCCAGTCCGGTCATCACGTCGTCGCGCGGTTGACGACGGCGGTCCTCGATGTAGCGCGTGAACTGGGCGTACAGGTACTCGAGCGGACTGTGTGTCATCTCCGCGTGGGCATGGTGGGTGAGCTTCTCCAAGAACTCGGCGTGGTCTTCTTCGGGTACGCCGAGGAGATCGGCGATCACCAGCAAGGTGTAGGGCCCGGCGTACTCGCCGACGAATTCGCATTGGCCCCGGGCGTGGAACCGGTCGATCTGCCTGTCGGCCAGCCGGCGCAGTGCCTCCTCGTTCTCCTTGAGGCGCTTGGGCGTGATCAGCCGCATCAACAGCCCGCGTTGTTCTGTGTGCTTGGGCGGGTCGAACGAGGGGATCTGGTCGCCGAAGGGAAGACCGTACCGGTAGGTCTCGATGATCTCGGTCACATCGTCACCCTCCAGCGGGACGGGGAACTTGGCGAAGGGCCCGATAGCCGAGTTGCAGTTCGAGAACGTGACCTGGTCGTGGTAGACCTCGACCGCCTCGTCGTAGCCGGTGACCATGTAGACGTCGTGGAAGGGCTCCTTGGTCACCGGGCAGTGTTGGCGCAGGTGTGCGAAGTACGGGTAGGGGTCCGCGGTCAGGTCGTCCGTACGGAAGAAGTCGATGGCATCGAACTGCTCGTCGCTCAATGGTGCTCCAAGATGGTCAAGGGCTCAGGCCCGGATCGGATGGGTGCGAATGACAGCTCGGCGGCCCTGTGCGTCCACGGTCTTCGCCCCGGGGGTATGTTCGGTGGCCACGCCGGAGACGGGCGGGACGGCAGTGGACGCAGGACCGGGATCACCTCTCGGTGCCGGACACCAGTCGAAAGGAACTGCTGGACATGAGCCAGGAACTCTCGGGGAAGGTTGCCATCGTTACCGGGGGTGCGAGTGGGATCGGCCGCGCCACCGCCGAGCTCTTCGTAGCCCAGGGAGCGAAGGTGGTGGTGGCCGACGTCGACGCCGACAGGGGCGAATCGCTGGTGGCCGGGCTCGGAGAGGACGCGGCCTTCAAGCGGACCGATGTGGCCGATGCCGACGAGGTCCAGGCGCTGGTGGACTTTGCCGTCGACACCTTCGGCGGGCTCCACGTCATGTTCAACAACGCCGGCATCTCCAGTTCCTTCCGTCGCTTCCTGCGGGACGATCTCCGTGACTTCGAGCGGGTCATGGCGGTGAACCTGTTCGGTGTGGTCGTCGGAACCCAGCGCGCTGCCCGGCATATGGCAGAGCACGGCGGCGGTTCGATCGTCAACACCTCGTCGATCGGTGGCCTGACCGGCGGCGGTCCCCCGATCGCCTACCGCACCTCCAAGGCGGCGATCGTCCAGTTCAGCCGGATGGTGGCCGTCGACCTGGCCGAATCCAACGTCAGGGTGAACTGCATCGCCCCCGGCCACATCCCGACGGCGATCACGACCTACGACCTGGGCCCCACCATCAAACTCGACCAGCCGCTCCAGCGTCAGGGGACGCCGCTCGACGTGGCCGAAGCCGTCCTCTTCCTGGCCGGCGACCGATCGGCACAGATCACCGGCATCGTGGTCCCCGTCGACGGAGGGACGGTCGCCGGCCGCCCGGTCCCTCAGCTCCCGAAGGGGTAGGCGCAGAGGAAGCAGACGGGTGGCCGCTGGCGGACGCCGGCGAGCCCCGGGCCTTTGGGGGGCTGCGCTCACGTCGGCCCCCGGCCCTCCCGGACCGCCTGCTCGACCAGTCCGATCACCCAGGAGATGCCCACGATGGCCTGCTGGTGACCGATCTCCCAGTCGACGACGAGTCGCTCGTACGAGGCCACGCTCCAGAGCACGTCGAACATGGCTGCCGCCGTCACCCGGTCCTTCTCGGGCCACGCTTCCGTTCGGGCGGCAATGGCGCCCAGGAGCGCGTCACGCTGGCGGTGCTTGGCGTCGACCAGGGTCGGCTCGAGCGGCGGGCGGGGCTCCCGAGGG
Organism: uncultured Acidimicrobiales bacterium; assembly: GCA_963713625.1. Classification (GTDB taxonomy): domain Bacteria; phylum Actinomycetota; class Acidimicrobiia; order Acidimicrobiales; family RAAP-2; genus Bog-756. Next base: position 262,176 of record CAVQMN010000005.1, read on the forward strand.
TACTGGGAGACATGCTCGAAGATCTGGGCCGCGACCGTGGCGATGTCCTCGAGCTGCATGCCCGCCAGTTCGATACCGGCCTGCTCCTCGTTGCGGTGCATCACCGCATCGCGCAGTCCTCGCTCGCTCCCGAAATAACGGTAGACGGTCCGCTCGTTGACCTCGGCCCGTTCGGCCACGGCCCGGACGGTCAGCTTCTTCCAGTCGCGGACCGACGTGCGGTGGAGGAGCTCGGAGCCGGCGAGCAGGATCCGCTCACGCGTCTCGGCCGCCCGTTCGCGGCGGAGGGTGCCGTCGTATGGGCGCCCGGCTCGAACCGGCGAATCCGTCGAAGTCTTCTTGGCGGTGCTCACGGCGCTCATTCTGCTATGCCAGCTTCGCCGACCAGCCTCCATCGACGGCGATGACGGCACCGGTGACAAACGAGGCCCGCTCGGATGCCAGGAAGGCACCGACCTCGGCCACCTCGTGGGGCAGTCCGGCGCGGTTGAGCGCAGCTTTCGCGGCGATGTCGGGAATGAAGTCCTCGGCGCCCACGGCCATGATCTCGGTGAGGATGAACCCTGGGCAAATGGTATTGACCCGGATCCCCTGGGTGCCGTACTCGATGGCGGCCGATTTGCTGGCGCCGATGATGCCGTGCTTGGCCGCGGCATAGACGCTGGTGCCGGCCGAACCGTTGAGACCACCGACCGATGACCAGTTGACGATCGATCCACCACCTGTCTTCAGCATGGTCCGGATACCGTGCTTCATCCCGAGGATGACCCCACGCAGGTCCACATCCATCAGTCGGTCGTAGAGCTCCATGGTCAGGTCGGCGAGCATGCAGCCGTCGGCGATGCCGGCGACATTGAGGACCGCATCCACCCGCCCGAACTGCTTGACGGCTGCGGCCATCAGGGCCTCGACGTCGGCTTCTTTGGAGACGTCGCAGTGGACCGGGACGACGTCGTGGCCTACTTCGGCCGCCGTGTCCTGTTCGGCACCGCTGATGTCAGCGGCCACCACCCGGGCGCCCTCACGGACGAAGACCTTGACCGACGCTTTCCCCATCCCCGAACCGGCGCCGGTGATGACGGTGACCTTCTCGTCCAGCAATCCCATCATGGGCCCCCGGCGTCGTTCGTCGGATCCGAGACCGCCGCGCTGTTTGCGGCCTTCACGAGGTGAAGACCGGGAGGGTTTCCCAGCCCCGGACGGTCGAGGTGGGGGCGAGCTTGGCCCGGTCGGTGTCGACCTCCCAGGCGGGGAAACGGTCGAGGACCTCGTCCAGGGCCACCCTGCCCTCGAGGCGGGCCAGCGCCGCACCCAGGCAGAGATGGATCCCGTTCCCGAATGTCAGGGGCTTCCCGTCGTTCCGGTGGATGTCGAAGGCATCACCGTTCGGGAAGCGGCGGTCGTCGTGGTTGGCCGACGCCGGGAGCATCATCACGATGCTGCCTTCGGGAACCGTCTGTCCGTGGAGCTCGACGTCCTCGGCCACGTACCTGGACATGTGGGGCGCGGGCGTCTCGAAGCGGAGAAGCTCTTCGATGGCACCCGGGATGAGCGAGCGGTCCTCGACCAGCTCCCGGCGCTGATCGGGATGGTCGGACAGGACCTTGCCCGTCCACCCGATCAGCCGCCCGGTCGTTTCGTTGCCGGCCCCGGTGATGACACTGATGTAGGTCAGGAGCTCGTCCCGTGTGAGGCGGCGGACCGTACCGTTCTCATCTTCGAACTCCGCCTGGAGGAGATCGGTCATGATGTCGTCCGAGGGGTGGTCGGCCCGCCAGTCGATGTATTCGCCGAAGATGTCGGTGGGGACGAAGTCCTCGGACACCTCCATCGGCTGACCGGCCTCGGTGCGAAGGTTGGCGTCGACCCGTTCGCGGACGGCTTCCTGGTCCTGCTCGGGAATGCCGAGCAACATGCCGATGACCCGCATGGGCATCTGCGCCCCGAGGTCGGCAATGAAATCGAAGCCCCCGGCCCCGACCAGCGGGTCGAGGCTGCGGGCGCAGAACTCCCGGATCTGGGGTTCGAGCGCCGCCACCCGGTTGGGCGAGAACACCCGTGACATCAGTCGCCGGTGGATCGTGTGCACCGGAGGGTCTTCGAAGATGAGCACTCCGGAAGGCATCTCGATGTTGGCCCTGATCAGCTCGATGATGCCGCCGCGTCCGGAGATGAACGTCTTGTTGTCGAGCAGGCCGCGTTCCACATCCTCGAACCGGCTGAGGGCGAAGAAGTCGTGCACCTCGTTGTAGTAGAGGGGCGCCTCTTCCCGCAGTCGACGGAAGACCGGATACGGGTGGGCATCGATATCCACGTCGTATGGGTCGTAATACACGTCGTTCGCGCTCCGGACGGTCACGCGCCACCTCCCCTTGCTTTCATGTCGTACTGTGACACTAAGCTGCTGGAGGGTCAAGCGCAGCGACCCGCCGCCGGCCGGGGACTGTCCGAAGGATGGGGGACGATGAAGACGCATGCAGCGGTCCTGTGGGGCCGGGAACAAGACTGGGAGATCGCGGAGATCGATCTCGATCCGCCCGGTCGGCACGAGGTACTCGTCCGATGGGCCGCGGCCGGTCTCTGCCACTCCGATGAGCATCTCCGTTCGAGGGAGATGGGTTCGGAGGCGGGTACCGACGGGGCACCGAGGGCCGGACTCTTCCCCATGGTGGGAGGCCATGAAGGCGGGGGCGTGGTCCTCGAGGTGGGACCGGATGTCTCCAGCCTCCAGCCCGGCGACCACGTGGCCGCCAGCTTCTTTCCCATCTGCGGTCGGTGCAAGATGTGCATCACCGGCCACTCCAACCTGTGCGATCTGGGTGCCGCCACCTTCCTGCCCGGTCAGATCTCGGATGGAACGGTCCGCTACCACCTCGACGGCCGACCCCTCAACGTGATGTCCAAGCTGGGCACCTTCGCCGAACACGGGGTGAGCCACGAGGCCTCACTGGTGGCGGTCGACCCCGACCTCCCGCTCAGCGCGGTGGCGCTCGTGTCCTGCGGGGTGGCCACCGGCTGGGGCTCGGCCGTGTATCGGGCCGAGGTGATGCCCGGTGACACGGTGGTGGTGGTCGGCGTCGGCGGGGTCGGCATGAACGCCGTGCAGGGGGCCAAGATGGTCGGGGCGCGGAACATCGTGGCTGTCGACCTGGTCGAGTTCAAGCGGAAAGCGGCCCTCGACTTCGGTGCCACCCATACGGCCTCGTCCATGGACGAGGCCGTGCCCATCGTCACCGAGCTGACCAGAGGACAGATGGCCGACGCCGTGATCATGGTGCCAGGTGTGATGTACGGGGACCTGATGGCCGGCGCCCTGTCCCTGACGGGCAAGGGCGGGACCTGCGTGATCACCGGTGTGGCCCCGCAGATTCAATTGGACGCCCGGGTGAACCTCTTCGATCTGGCCATGATGCAAAAGGAGATCAAGGGGGTGATCTTCGGTGCGGCGAACCCCCGCTTCGACATCCCCAACCTCTTGGCCCTGTACAAATCGGGTCAGCTCAAGCTGGATGAACTGATCACCAAGACCTACCCGCTCGATCAGATCAATCAGGGTTACCAGGACATGCTCGACGGCGTGAACCTCCGCGGCGTGATCGCCTTCGAGTGAGCGCCCACCCGTGTCCCGGCCGCCGATGCCAACCGATGGTCCCCAGACGCGGGCCCCCGGGGCGTCAAGGCCGCGGCCACATGGTGGCGCCCCGGAGGCCACCGACGCCCCGGCGAGCGTGCCACGTGTTTCCTAGCGTGCGAAGGAGTCCAGCGTGTCCATGAGCCTCGACATCGATCCGCTCGATCTGGTCGATCCGAAACGGTTCGCGCGACGCGGCTATCCGCACAGCGTCTGGACCCGGCTCCGGGCCGAAGCGCCGGTGGCCTACATCGAGCCTCCCGGGTACCCGCCCTTCTGGGCCGTGACCAAGCACGCCGACGTCCAGTACGCGGCATCGCAGCCCCAGCTCTTCTCGAGCGCCGGGGGGATCACGTTGGACATGGACCTCAGCGGGATCGACATGCCGGCCGAGATGATCGTCTATCTCGATCCCCCCCAGCACGGCCCCATGCGCCAGGTGGCCAACAAGAAATTCCTGCGCAGCGCGGTGCGGGCCCGGAGCGAGGAGATCGAACGGATCGCGGCCGACCTCGTCGACCAGGCCGCCTCCGGTAGCGAGGTCCGGTCCTGCGACTTCGTCGACACCTTCGCCGCGCCGTTCCCGGTCGCGGTGATCTCATGGGTCCTCGGCGTTCCTCCCTCCGATTGGGAGCACCATTTCCGTTGGACCAACGAGATCATCGGCAAGGACGATCCCGAGTACCGGCTTCCGGGTGAGAGCCCGGAACAGACCTCGGCGCGGGCCCGCGGCGAGTTGCACCGCTACTTCAAGCAGATGGTGGCCCAGCGCCGGCTGGAGCCCCAAGACGACCTGGTCACCCAGCTCACGCAGAGCGAGGTACACGGCGTACCGCTGACCCAGAAGCAACTCGTCACCTACTGCGAACTCCTGGTCGAAGCGGGCAATCAGACCACCAGGGACGCCATCGCCGGTGGGATGCAGGCCTTCTGTGAGTTTCCCGACCAGTGGGAGAAGCTCCGGGCCCACCCCGAACTCCTGCCCGAAGCCGTCGAGGAGATCCTCCGATGGGTCACACCCATCAGCTACTTCTCCCGTACAGCCACCCAGGACTGCGAGCTGCACGGTCAGCAGATCCGGGCCGGCGACAAGGTGGCGTTGTACTGGGCCTCGGCCAACCGTGACGAGGAGGTGTTCGAGGATCCCTTCGAATTCCGCATCGACCGCCCACCGGGCCAGCCTGTCGTCTTCGGGTTCGGTCCACATCTGTGCATGGGCGCACACGTCGCTCGGGCCGAGCTGCTGGCCATGTTCGGCCTCCTGGCCGCCCGGCTGGAGTGGTTCGAACAGTCGGGACCGGTGGAGCGGCTCAACTCGTCGATCAACGGGGCCATCAAGCATCTTCCCATCCGCTACCGGCTGACCTAGGACGTGGATGCCCGCAAGCGGTCGGTGGAGCCGTGCCGGTCCGTCCGACAGATGTCAGGAAGGAGCCAACCGGATGGATGAGACAAGCATCTACTCGTGCGACGACCATCTGGACCTGCGCGCCGTTCCGCCCGGGCTCTGGCAGTCCAGGCTGCCCAAGGACCTTCTCGAACGGGGCCCGCGGGTCGTCACCGGCGATGGCGATCCCATGTGGGTCTGTAACGGTCGCGTCCTGGGCCGCAGCGGACTGCCCCACGGCGACAAGCTGCAGGCCCTCAGCGCGGTGAGCCGGGCCGGGCTCGAGGATGACGGCTTCCGGGTCAGCAACCCCAGACTGCGACTTGAGGACATGGACCTTGACGGGGTGTGGGCCTCGGTCATCTACGGTCCCATCCCGCTCACCCTCTCGATCCCGGAGCCCGATCTGCAGACCGCCTGTTACTCGGCGTGGAACGACTGGGCCATCGAGGAGTTCAACGTTTACGCGCCTGACCGACTGTGTGCCCTCCCGTTCCTACCCAGCCACTCGCCCGAGGCGGCGGTGGCCGAGCTCGAACGGGTCGTCGGCCTGGGCCACCGCGGTGCGATCATCGATGTGTTCGACCTCGACGCCGGCGATCCGGCCTGGGACCGCTTGTGGGCGGCGGCCGAACAGGCGGGACTGCCGATCAGCTTCCATATCAAAGAAGGAGCGTCCCCGAGGTTGAGCTACCAGGTGGGGAAGTGGCAGTCGGCCGCGTTCGCCACCATCCTTCCCCTGCAGCTCGATGAGGCCTTGGCCATCATGGTCTTCTCCGGGGCCCTCGAGCGGCACCCCGGACTCACGTTGGTACTGGCGGAGGCCGGTGTGGGCTGGCTGCCGTACTTCCTGAGCCGGATGGACATGGAGTGGGAGAACCTCCGGGACAAGATCGATGACGCGCCGAGCCTGCCGCCGAGCGAGCTGTTCAAGAGACAGGTCATCACCACCTTCGAGGAGGAAGCCCTCGCCTCCCGCTTCATCCCGCTCCTCGGTGCCGACTCCTGCATGTGGGCGGCCGACTTCCCCCATACCGACAGCACCTTCCCCGAGTCGAAACGTTCCATCGAGGAGACATTGGGCGTGCTTCCGGTCGACGAACGTCGCAAGATCACGGCCCTGAATTGCGCCCGGCTGTACGGCTTCGAACATGTCGCCTGAGGCCACCAGCGGCGTGGGCCGTCGGTCGGAGCCAGGTTCGGCTGCCGTCACTTGGCCGGACAGACCGGTCGGCCTCATCATCTATCCGAACGAAGCAAAGGAGCACGCCTATGTCGGCTGACCTGGTAATTCGCGGCGGAACCGTCTACGACGGCAGCGGGGGGCCCGGCCGAGTGGCGGACGTGGCCGTCTCGGGGGGACTCATCGAGGAGATCGGCCCGAGGCTCGACGGAGCGGTCGAACTGGATGCATCCGGATGCGCGGTGGCACCCGGATTCATCGACATCCACACCCATTTCGACGCGCAGGTTTTCTGGGATCCCGAGCTCAAGCCGTCGTCGTATCACGGGGTCACGACGGTCGTGGCCGGCAACTGCGGCTTCTCGATCGCCCCGTGCCGTCCTGAACATCACGATGTGATCGTGCACACGCTCGAGAACGTCGAGGGGATGGACGCGGAATCGCTGTCGGCCGGGATCGCCTGGGAGTTCGAGACGTTCCCGGACTACCTCGACCTGGTCAGCCGGAGAGGAACGGCGCTCAACTTCACGGCCTACATCGGGCATACCGCGCTGCGGCTCTTCGTCATGGGTGATGCGGCCTACGAACGCGCCGCCACCCCCGATGAAATCGAGCGCATGTGCGCATTGGTCGACGAGGCCATGCGGGTGGGTGCGGCCGGCCTGTCCACCAGCTTCTCGTTTGCCCATCGGGGTGTCGACGGGAAGCCGGTGCCCAGCCGTTTCGCCGAGATGGACGAGGTCGAGGCCCTGTTCGCCGCGGTCGGGGCGGCCGGCAAGGGTGTGGTGCTGACCACCCCGGGCTGGCAGTGCGAGTACCCGGACGTCTTCACCTGGCAGGCCAGGATCGGTCGGCCGTTCACCTGCCCGCTGTTCGCCCTGTCGAGTGGGAAGCACCGTGAGGTGGTCCAGATGCACCAAGAGGCCCTGGCCCGGGGAGCCAACGTCTGGCCGCAGGTCACTCCACGCCCGCTGACCATGCAGTTCACCCTGGCCGACGCCTACAACCTCAACGTCGGCGAAGTCTTCGGGGAGCTGATCAAGGTCAGTCCGGGCGTTCGGAAGGCCGCGTACCGCGACCAGGAGTGGCGCACGCGGGCCTACGAGGACCTGATGGGCAATGAAGGCGGCATGAAGCCGCGATGGGAGACATTCGAGGTCTCCGAGTCGGAACAATTCCCCGAACTATTGGGCCGTCGGGTCACCGACATCGCCCACGATCGCAATGTGAGCCCGCTGGACGTCATGTGCGAACTATCGCTGGCCGAGGACCTGACCACCCGTTTCCGGGCCTACATCGCCAACGATGACGTAGGCGAGGTGGGGCGGCTGCTCACCGAAGACCATGTCGTGCTCGGTCTCACCGATGCCGGTGCCCACGTGGACCAGTTGTGCGATGCGCCAAGCCCCACCGACCTCCTCGGCACCTGGGTCCGGGAGCGGGGGATCATGCCGCTCGAGCGGGCGGTGCGGAAGCTGGCTGGCGAGCCATCCGATATGTTCGGTTTCGAGGGCCGGGGCTATCTCCGCCCGGGGTACGCCGCCGATGTCTGCGTGTTCGATCCGGCGACGGTGGACCCCGGTCCCCAGCGCCGCCTACGAGATCTGCCGGCCAACGGGGAGCGCCTGACCAACGAGGAGCCGGCCGGAGTGAGACACGTCATGGTCAACGGCACGCTGATCCGGACCGACGAGCGGCAGGTGGTGCTGGAGCAGTTCCCCGGGACGCGCCCCAGGCTGGTCTGAGACGCACAGACGACCGGACGGTCAGCGCGCCCGGCGGAAGTACTGGCGAAGATCTTCGACGAACAGCTCGGGCTGCTCCATGGCCGGGAAGTGACCACCCCGATCCATGACCGCCCAGTGCACGACGTTGTACTGGCGCTCGACCCACGAACGCGGCCAGCGCAGCACCTCCTTCGGATAGCGGGCCACACCGGTGGGAACGTCGATGAAGGGTGGCGTTCTGGCCAGTCGGGCTTGGTGCTTTGTCTCCCAGTACAGACGGGCGGAGGAGGCACTGGTCTGATTGACCCAGTAGAGCATGACGTTGGTGATGAGCTGGTCGCGGGTGAAGCAGTTCTCCGGGTGTCCATCGCAGTCGCTCCAGGTCCGGAACTTCTCCACGATCCAGGCCAGAAGGCCGGCCGGTGAGTCGTTGAGGGCGACGCCGAGCGTCTGTGGCTTTGTTCCCTGTTCGTTCGCATACCCGGATTCTTCGTCCCCGAACTGCTTCATGGCCGCCAGGTCTGCCTGCTCTTCGTCCGTGAGCGGCTCGGAGGTCCGGGGTGGACTGCCGAGCGCCATGTTGAGATGGATGGCGGCACAGTGCTCCGGGTCGATCGCACCGATCCGGGTCGTCACCTGCGCCCCCCAGTCACCACCCTGGGCGCCGTAGCGGGTGTAGCCGAGCCGGGAGATCAATTCCACGAAGGCGTGGGCGATGCGTTGCACGTCCCAGCCGCGTGACTGCGGAGGGTCAGAGAATCCGTAACCGGGCAGCGAGGGCGCGATCACATGGAAGGCGTCACCGGCTTCACCGCCGAAGGACTCGGGATCGGTCAGCCGAGGGATGACGTCGAGGAACTCGACGACGGATCCCGGCCAGCCGTGCGTGAGAACCAGCGGAAGGGCATCCGGGTGACGGGATCGGGCGTGGATGAAGTGAATGGCCTGGCTGTCGATGGAGGTCCGGTAGTGGTCGAACGCCATCAGCCGCTCCTCCTCGGAGCGCCAGTCGTAGGACTCACGCCAGTACTCGATGAGCTCGCCCAGGTAGCCGAATGGGATGCCGTAGTCCCAACCGGTGTCTTCGATCTGATCGGGAATACGGGTCCGAGCCAGACGATCCTGCAGATCCTCGAGGACAGAATCGTCAACTCGGATCCGAAATGGTTCGATCGACGTGCTCACCGTGTGCTCACCGTTCCCTGTCCGTAACCGTGTCGTGGTGGGAATGCTCGAAATCCTCTCTCACCAGGACGTTCGCCCGGATACCCTACTGTGCGTACCGCCGGCGGCGGAAGGCGCGTGGCCACCCGGCCGGGTGGACCCGGGCGCCGGTGGTTTCGTTGGGTCAACCGAAGAGAGACGCCAGAGCCCGGCGCATATCGTCGCCGATCGGATGAAAGACCCGAACTTGAGCTCGAAGCGTGTCGTTCTGAGTGCGACGATCGTGGCCAACGCGGCCAGTCGCGGCCAGACGCGTCCGCGGGCGGTCTCTAGCTCGAAGTCGGGAGGGCGTAAGCCACCATCTGATTTCCGGAGGGAACGTAGACGGCGCCAGTTCCGCTGCCGGCCCCGGCGTCGGCGATGATCGGCGGGTTGTCGACCGATCCCCCGGTATTTTCCGTCCACAGAGGAGTGCCGCCGGTCGCAGCGTTGATGGCGTAGAGACTGTGGGAGCAGGTCTGGCCCGTGACTCCGCTCGAGCAACCGATGTAGGCAACGGAGTTCGAGGCACTACTGCCGGCAACGGCCACGGACGCGTCGATCGCTCCGCCGGTGGCGTAGGACCATTTCAGCGCACCGGTCGAAGCGTTGAAGGCATACACCTCTCCCGTCCTGTCGCCGATGTAGACGGTGCTGTTCGCCACCGCGGGAGTGGCAGCCGCTTCGGCGCCGTTCGGATAGTTATTGGCTGTGTTCCCGATCCAGAGGGGTGTGCAGATCTCCCCCCACTGCCCGACGTATTTGGTGCCCGTGCAGTGTGAGGATCCGGCAGCAGAAAACGCGAGTAGACCGTTGGTGCCGGATTCGATGTACAGATCGCTACTCGTCACCGCCGGCGACGAGCCTCCCCCATCCCATTGACCTCCGTACTGCCAGGGAGCGGACCACGCTGGCGTGCAGGTTGCGATGTCCGACAGCGGCTTCCCGGTCTCATGCGGAGCGTACGTCCCCGGGCACTCACTCGCCACATACGAGGCGTTGAATGAATACACCGCATACTGTTCCGGATCGTTCTTATCCTTACTGCTTCCCACATGGTCTCCGGCTGCTTGATACATCATTCCGTTGGCGACCGCCGGGGTCGAAAATTGTTGCCGGGCGTGTCGTAGCCCCAATCCGGATCGCATTCACGAGCTTTCGAGGCCGTCCAGCAGTTCTTGTCATTGCCACTGGTGCCGGTGGTCGAAGCGAAGACATAGACCCAGCCGTAGTCCTCGGGAACATAGACATATCCGTTGGAAATCGTGAGTGACGCATCGATAGAGCCCCCGAGGCTCTGTGAGTGCCACAGCAGAGTGCCGTTCGAGGCGTTGTACGCGTAGACCTCGCCGTCATGGCTTCCGACGTACACGACGGGGGTGGAGAGCGAAGTATCGACCGCAGGTGACGTGGTCAGGCCGTTCGTCGGAGAGGGGTCGGCCGTCCAGACCGGTTGGCAGTTCAAGGTCGGATTGCCAAGGGTTGGGGTCGGACAGTTCGTCGTCCCGGCGGTCGCCGAATATGCGTACAACTCGCCGATCGTATCTGCACATTCGTTCTTGACGGCCCATTGTTTCGTAGTTGTCCGGAGCTCGGGGTCGTTCGAATCGGTCGGTAGCCGGAAATCGTTCGGATCCTCGATGTTCTCGCAGTCTCCCGAAGCGGCATAGTTTGCCGTGGCGTAGAGCATGTTGTTCGAGGCGAGCGTGGGCGATGAATCGATCCAGCTGTTGCTACCAGTGGCGGCCGCCGTTGTCCCCGCTTCCACGAGTGTAGAAGCGTTGCTCGTGGTGATCACTCCCGACGAGTCGTAGCTCAAGTGGGTGGGGCCGCCCCCGTACATACTCCAGACATTGCAACCAGCGAGGACCACGACTGCCGGAATCACGAATGCTGCTCGCTTGAGCAACCACGACCATCTCTCGCGGTGGATCATCACGGGGCCTCCTTTGTCTAGGTCGCCCCGTCGGTGAAGTCATTCGACTTCACCCCTTTGTCATCCCTTGTAACGACGGACGGAGCTATCCGTTTCACTGGTGGCCGAATCCGGGGGCATCGGGCGACCAGCCTCGGAGCAGCCAAGGCCTCTCCGATCGAGCCGTGCGGGTAACGCCGGGGCTTCCCACCGGGGACACCGACCCCCGTGCGGCGCCCGACCGCTCAGCCCGCGACGCGAATCCTCCGTACTGACGGATTCTTGGGTCTGATCCTCAGTTCGCTTGTCTACCCGGGTGACAGAGTGACCGGCCCCTGAACGCCGCTCGAGCGAGGCCCACGCCTGAACGCCGCTCGAAGGGAGGCCCACGCCTGCATGCCGCTCGAGGGAGGCCCACGCCTGCATGCCCCTCGAGGGGAGATGGTCATCGGAGGTCGGCGTTCGATCCAAGGAAGTGGACCATGTGGGTTGAGACGACTGTCAACCGATCCGGATCGACGGATCAGGGGGACCACGGATCAGGGGGACCGGGATCCGTCAGGGGCAGGACCATCGTCGACAATGGCGCATCGTCGGATCAGGTAGAAGTATGGGACAGGTCGACACAAGGGTGGCGGCACCGAGGGAGCGTCGGCCTCGGCAGGATCCGAAGGACGTGGTTCCGCATCATGACGTCCCACACCGGAAGTAGGGGCATCCATCAACGGAGGTAGATATGAACATCCTCATGGCAACCGATGGATCAGAGTCCGCTATCGACGCGGCTCGCCGGTCCATGGACCTGCTACGCCCAGGGGCTCACGTCGTACTGGTGGCGGTCATCCCCGCATACGAGGATCCCATGGACGACGCCGGGGGCATCGAGGGTCCAGACATCACCTACAAGCAGGCGGACAAGGACTGGAAGAAGGCAACCGCCGAAGGGCAAGCCGCACTCGATCGTACCGCCGCGGCACTCGGAACCAAGGCGGAGGTACGTCTGGTTCCAGACGATGAGAAGGCCGGGTCAGTCATCGTGCGAGTCGCCGGCGAGATGGACGCAGACGTGCTCGTGGTGGGCTCGTCCAGCAAGGGTTGGTTGAGCCGGCTCCTCGGCAGCTCAGTCAGCGACTACGTCGCCCATCATGCACCTTGTCCGGTCATGCTGATCCGGCACGATCACTGAGTATGACGATCATCGCGTCAATCATCTCCACCGGGTGGGTGCCGGGCTTGGCGCCGGATTGAGCAAGAGTCGAGGGATGGGAGAGGAACCTGTGCCGCAGTCTGAGGCCACGACTGATGACCGGCCAGCACTGATGCCGGCGGCATTCCTGGGCCACGGAAGTCCGATGAATGCGCTCGAGCGCAACCGCTACACCGACGCCTGGCGGGAGTTCGGTGCGAGTGTTCCTCGTCCACGAGGGATCCTGGTGGTCTCCGCTCACTGGTACGTCAATCTTTCGGCGGTCACTGCGATGGACCGGCCGAAGACGATTCACGATTTCTACGGATTTCCGGACCGTCTTTTCTCCGTTGAGTACCCGGCGCCGGGTGACTCGGCCCTGGCGGAGGAGGTTGCGGAAACGGCCAAGCCGACCTGGGTCGGGCTCGATCATGACAGCTGGGGCCTCGACCACGGCACCTGGTCGGTGTTGGTCCACGCCTTCCCTGACGCCGATATCCCTGTCGTCCAGCTGTCGATCAACGCACAGGAATCCTTCGAGTACCACCTCCAACTCGGGGCTCGGCTCGCGCCGTTGCGCAAAACGGGTGTGCTGGTCATCGGCAGTGGCAACGTGGTGCACAATCTGCGCCGTGTCGATTGGAGCCAACCTGACGGGGGGTTCGACTGGGCTCACCGTTTCGACGACGCGGTGCGTGGTCACATGACGGCCTCCCCACAAGACCTCGCCGCACTGCGAGGCCACGAAGACTTCGGCGCGGCCGTCCCGACCGCCGACCATTTCATACCGCTCCTCTACCTGGCCGGCCTGGCCAGTGCCGAGGGCTCCGCCGGCGAGGTGCTCGTCGACGGATATACGTACGGGTCGCTCTCCATGACCAGCTACACCATCGACGCCAATCTGCCCGTGCCGCCGCATGCGGGAACCTCTGCAGCTGCGCTCCCTGATCCGGGCCTGATTCCTCCCGCCGACACCAATACCTAGTTCGACCGTTCGTTCACTCTCCGACGCCGCTCACGTGGGATACGGCCGAGCCATGCAGCACCGACCCTCGGTGGTCCAGGTGCGGTGTTACCAGCCCAGCTCACCGTCGCCCTCCTGGAACGTGCCGGTGGGCCCGTCCTTGCCGATGGTGGCCATGCGCACGATCACCTGGGCACCCAGTTCGACCGGTTGGCCGGCCCCGCTGAAGGGAGTGAGATCGGTCGCGGTGAAGCCTGGCTCGACCGCGTTGAACTTGATGTCGGGCAATGACTTCGCGTACTGAACGGTGAGCATGGATACGGCTGCCTTGCTGGAGCCGTACATGATGGAAGGGAAATGAAACTGGCGCCGTTCAGGATTGGTCACCGCCCAGAACGAGCCAAGGGCACTCGAGACGTTCACCACCACCGGGTTATCGGACTTCTCCAACAGCGGAAGGGCCGCCTGGGTCACACGGATGAGTCCGATGGCGTTGGTGTCGAACACCCTCAACGCCTCGGGACCGCTGACGTCCGACACCGTGCTGATGCCGGCATTATTGACGAGAACGTCAAGTCGGCCCTCGCGTTTGGCCACCATGCCCATGGCAATCTCGACTGAGGCATCGTCGGTCACGTCGATCTGGACAAACCGGCCACCCAGCTCCCTCGCCGCCAGCTCACCGCGCCGGACACTACGGGCCCCGATGTATACGGAATGGCCGACCTCAATCAGCCGACGGGCAGTCTCGTATCCGAGGCCTTTGTTGGCTCCGGTCACAAGTGTCACAGTCATCGCTCATTACCCCCTTGGCGAGGCCGATCGCCATCGCCGTCGTCGCCGGGCGGCACGGCCAGATGGGGCATGAGGATCCCGTGGCTCATGCCGTTGGAGACGCTACCGCATCCAAATTCCGTTTCCTCCGGCGTGAGCTGGATCAGTCGCACCGATTGTGGCCCACGCCGTCGGGGATCCCGGGTGATGCGGAGGTCACCAGGTTTCTCGTCATCCGGAAATTCAGTCCTGGCCGGATTGTTAGGAAACTCTGCAGCTGTTCCAAGGGCGGGTCCAGGTTCGCGGGGAACAGTGAACAGCAGTGCAGGAGATCTCCGCGTTCAAGCCCAGGCGGATCACTCGGTCCCTGGGACACCAGCCGGTGCTCGACGGCATCCGCGGACTGGCCTGGTTTGCCGTGTTCATGGGTCACGCGGGGCTTGCGCCCGAGCTGGCTGTGGGGCAGGTGGCGATGTTCGTCTTTTTCGGACTGAGTGGATTCTTGATCACCGCCATCCTGGCCTCGGAGAGGGGGAGCGCGGGACGGATCAGCTTGACGAAGTTCTTTGCCCGTAGGGCACTGCGGCTGGTCCCGGCCCTCTTTGTCTTCCTCGTGATCTGGCTACTGGCGGTCATCGTTTTCGGCCACGAGGCCTGGATGACGACTGTTCCCGGATCTAGTAGCGGCGGTGGAGGGGAACCGCTCTCAGTCGCCGTCGAGGGGGTGGGGGCCGGACTCACCTATATGACCAACTGGTGTGGGCTCTTCGGCGTCTTTACAGGGTACGTTCCGCTCGGACACCTGTGGTCGTTGGCGGTGGAGGAACAGTTCTATCTGGTGTGGGCGCCCCTGCTTGCCTTGCTCGTCGTACGAGGGCGGCGGATTGCCGCCATTGGAGGCTGCGTGCTCGCCACTGCCTCATTCATCGATGTCGCGTGGATCCAACATGCCCACTCGAGCACCCCCTGGGTCTTCTACAGCACCGACACCCGGTCCGGGGCCTTCCTCGTCGGTGCCGCGGTGGCGCTCCTGTGGACGAGGCGAGACACCGTTGCCGTCTGGTGGTGCCGCGTCTGTACGCCGGTGGCCTTGGCCGCCGTCGGAATGATGGTGTGGTCGGGATGGGTGTTCGACCACCATGTGTCGCCAGCCGTCTACGACCTGAGCTGGATCGGTGTCTCCGTATCGGCTCCCGTCATGGTTGTTGCCCTCATCGATCGTCACAGGGGGAGGCCCTCCTGGCTGTCGAGTCCCACGATGACCTACGTCGGGCGCCGTTCGTACGGGCTCTACCTGTGGCACTACGTGTGGCTGACGTGGGTTCACGATCTTGGGTTTTCGGGAGTGGCGATTGCGCTGGCGGCGACGTTCTGCTGTGCGGAGCTCTCGTGGCGTGTGGTGGAATCCCCGTTCCTGCGACTGAAGAGCCGCTATACGCCGCCCGGTGAACCGCCGGAAGCGGTCATGGTCTCCCGTGACCACACCCAACCGTCGGTTCCGGCCGTGGCCGGCGCCTCGGCCAGCCTTCCCTCGTTGTTGTCTCCTGCCGGCAGCGCGCTCAGGGATCCGGCCCTGGGACCGGAAGACCGAGTCGCCGTCCGACAATTCTCCGAAAAGTCGTCCGGATATGTCGATCTGGCTCCCTCCCGTTCGACGCAATGGTGAAAGGCTGGGAAGGTCCCGCCTTCAGACAGAGGAGTCACCATGCCCCGTTACCTTTCGATGATCCGTGTTGATGAACAGAATCCCCCCGACGTGAGCGCAGCCCCGGAATTCTCAGAACGGATGGGAGCCCTGTTTGAGGAGATTACAAAGGCCGGGGTCATGCTGGACACGGCTGGGCTCACCCCGACATCCCAGGGCACACGCCTCACCTGGACCGGCGGTGCGCTCAGCTCCAAAGATGGGCCCTTCACCGAGAGCAAAGAAGTTGTCGGTGGTTATGCCATCCTCCAGGCCAAGGACAAGGCGGAGGCTCTCGAGTGGACCAAGCGGTTCTTGCAGATCCATCCCGACCACTGGACGGTGACCGCTGAGGTTCGCGAGATCGTAGAAGGCTGATCGGGCTGCCCTTGCTGAGTCCTGGCGCGGCTGCTCTGATGGGTGGTCGTGACCGCGTCAACCCCGACCGATTCGCTCGAAGCGGTGTTCAGAATCGAGTCCGCACGCATCATCGCAGGCGTCGCCCGCATCGTGTCGGACGTGGGAATCGCCGAGGAGATCGCACAGGACGCGCTGGTCGCTGCTCTGGAGGCATGGCCAGAGACAGGTGTTCCGGGTAATCCGGGCGCCTGGCTCATGGCCACGGCCAAGCACCGTGCGATCGATCTGGTGCGCCGCAAGGAGGTATACGCTCGCAAGCTGGCTGAAGTTGGGCGGACACTGGTGGAGGTGCCACCGATCGA
Organism: uncultured Acidimicrobiales bacterium; assembly: GCA_963713625.1. Taxonomy (GTDB): domain Bacteria; phylum Actinomycetota; class Acidimicrobiia; order Acidimicrobiales; family RAAP-2; genus Bog-756. The sequence goes on from CAVQMN010000005.1 coordinate 278,552, forward strand.
GGCCACCGATAGCGATGATATCGATGATGACCTGCTACGGCTGATCTTCGTCGCCTGCCATCCGATACTGTCGCCCGACGCCCGCATCGCTCTCACCCTGCGTCTGATGGGTGGGCTCACGACAGATGAGATCGCCCGGGCATTCCTGGTCTCGGAGACGACGATTGCCCAGCGCATCGTTCGGGCCAAGCGCTCGCTGGCCGAGGCAGAAATTCCCTTTGAGGTCCCATACGGTGAGGACAGGGCTGCCCGATTGGCATCCGTTCTCGAGGTCATCTACCTCGTTTTCAACGAGGGCTATGCCGCGACTGCCGGTGAAGACCTGGTGCGTCCCGGACTGTGCGAGGACGCACTTCGCCTGGCACGCGTCCTCGCCGGCCTGATGCCGGCGGAGCCCGAAGCCCACGGCCTCGTGGCCCTCCTCGAATTCCAGGCTTCCCGTATTTCGGCTCGGACGGGTCCGACCGGTGGACCGGTACTGCTGGCGGACCAGGACCGGTCCAAGTGGAACCGGATGCTCATCCAGCGAGGCGGCCAGGCCCTGGCTCGAGCGGGCGACGGCCCCTACTCACTCCAGGCCGCCATTGCCGCGCGTCACGCGCAGGCCATTCGCTTCGAGGACACCGATTGGGCGGGGATTGCCGTCCTTTACCGTCGGCTCATGATGCTGACCCCGTCTCCGGTGGTCGAGCTGAACCGTGCCGTGGCCGTTTCCATGTCCGAGGGGCCCGCCGCCGGCCTGACGTTGGTGGATGCCCTGGTCGACGAACCGACCCTCAAGAACTACCACCTGCTCCCGAGCGTTCGAGGCAACTTGCTCGAGCGTCTCGGACGGAGAGCCGAAGCCCGTGCGGAGTTCGAGAAGGCGGCGTCGATGGCCCGCAACGAACGCGAGAGGGAATTGCTTCTGGAGAGAATCTCCTCCTCCTGAATCCGTGCCCGGGAGGAGGTGTTCCGAGATGCTTTCACCGTCGTCGTCGGGAGGGCTGTATTCGATTCTCGGCGGGCCTGAATGTCATATCCGTGCCCGGCGTGCTGTTCTGTGTCAGGCGTGTTCGATGACGTCCCTGCCGTAGCGGGTCAGTGACGGTTGGGGATCGGAGCCGAACAGGACGGCCGGAACGAGGATTCGCGTGGCCCCGATCTCCTGCAGCGCATGCACCTCGGCCAGCGCGTCCGGGCCACCGGTGGCGTTGCACTGGACCGTCACTTCGATCGTCGTCGGGTCCCTCCCGGCCTCTTCGGCACTCGTCCGGACGATGTCGATCAAGGGAGGCAGTTCGTCGGGGCTGACGCCGAAAGGAAAGAACCCGTCGCCGATCCGACCGGCCCGGCGGGCGGCCGCCCGACTGTGCCCTCCCACATGCACGGGGATCGTTCCCCGCGGGGGCTGCGGGCGCAGGAAGCAGTCGGTGAAGGCCACCGTGCTGCCCTCGAAACTGGCCTGCTCCTCGGACCAGAGGGCTCGCATGGCCGCAATCGCCTCCTCGGTGCGCTGGACGCGGTCGGCGAAGGGGACTCCCAGGGCCCGGAATTCTTCCTCCAACCATCCGATCCCCACCCCGAGGACCATTCGCCCACCCGAGAGATGGTCCAATGTGGCCAGCTCTTTGGCCAGCACCAGCGGATTGCGCTGCGGGACGATGAGAATGCCGGTGCCCAAGCGGAGAGTCGAGGTCCGGGCGGCCACGTAGGCCAACCAGATCAGTGGATCAGGGAAGACCGTCCCTTCCCCGGACGGGAGCCGACCTGACGGATCGTAGGGATAGGTGGACTGGTAGCCGGCGGGGACCACCACATGATCCACCGTCCATATCGACTCGAATCCGGCGGTTTCGGCCGCCCGGGCCAGGCGGATTGCCTCCTCCGGATCGACATACGACCCGATATTGGCAAAGGCGACTCCGAAATTCATATCCGCGCTTCCCCTGTCTCCCACCGCGACGACGGCGGTCAGCATAGGACACGGCTCCGGCTGGCCATCGACCGGAACCACCGGTGACATGGAGTTCGACCGCCCAGAGGGGCAATTGGCGGTGTTACCCTTGGCCGGATGGTCGAGAAATCCGGAAGTCCGGACCCGGGAGATGCACGCGGCAGTGTGACCATCGACCGGGACGCCTGCATGGGCTCGGGAAACTGCGTGTACTGGGCGCCAGGCGTCTTCGACCTCGACGAGGACGGCGTGGCCGTCATCACCGGGGACCTCACCGGTCGTGACGAAGAGATACGCACGGCTGCCTCCAACTGCCCGACGTCGGCCATCCAGGTCGACGCCATGCTCTCTTCATAGAACGATGGCCATCTACAACCACACAGGGCACGTCGTCACCGACCTTGAGCGGGCGAAGGAGTTCTACCAGGAAGTATTCGGGTTCAAGGTCTGGTATGAGATCACACCTCCAGACGAAGCGACAGCCAAACTCATCTGCCTCACGCCACCTCTCGGCGTTACCGCCTCCTACCTGACCCTTGACGGGTTCGTTCTCGAGCTGATGCACTTCTCTGCGCCGGGCGCCGCTGCACCCTTCCGGTCGCGGTCCATGAACGAACCCGGACTCACCCACCTGTCGATCTCTGTCGACGACGTACGGGCCAGTGCCGCGCGTGCCACTGAGTACGGAGGAGCGATCGTCGAGGAGAGTGATGTCGGCGTCGCCCTCTTCGTCCGCGATCCGGACGGTCAGTTGATCGAGCTGCTCCCGGTTTCCTACCGGAACAGCCTCCCGCCCAAGCCCTAGCTCCGCGCCGTCCGGGCCATCGGGCCGGGCTGCGACCCGGCGACGGCACAGGGCGACGGTGGCTACGCTGTGCTTCCGCGGCTGGTGCCAGCCACCCGTTGGCGTCCGGCGCCGTGGGCAACCGATGAGGAGAGAATTGAATTGACCTTGACCGGTGAGATACGCGTACCCCTCCGACACGCCGACCGTTTCTTCATCGACGGCGAATGGGTCACTCCTTCGTCCCATGCCACCTTCGATGTCATCGATTCGGGCACTGAGCAGGTGTACTTCCAGGTCCCCGAGGCCCAGGCGGCAGACATCGACCGGGCGGTCGTCGCCGCCCGCCGGGCATTTGACGAAGGCCCCTGGCCCAGGATGAGCCACACCGACCGGGCCGGGTTCCTCAAGGGCATTGCCGCTGGCTTGCGGGAGCGGGCCGAGGACATCGGACAGATCTGGCCCCGCGAATCGGGCGCCCTCTACCTGATAGCCCATCACAGCGCCGCCGGTACTGCCGCTGGATTCGACTACTACGCAGGTTTGGCGGAGACATTCCCGTTCGAGGAGCAGGCGCAGCCCACCATGGGCGAGTTCGGCCTGCTGGTGCGGGAGCCGGTGGGGGTCGTCGGCGCCATCATCCCGTGGAACGCGCCGATCGGTCTCATCACCTACAAGCTGGCCCCCGCCCTCCTGGCCGGCTGCACCGTCGTGCTCAAGTGCTCACCTGAGGCCCCAGGTGACGCTTACGTCGTCGCCGAGATCGCGGAGGCAATCGGTCTTCCCGCGGGAGTATTGAACGTGGTCACCGCCGATCGGGAGGTATCCGAACTGCTGGTCCGCGACGCGCGGGTGGACAAGATCACGTTCACCGGATCCACCGTGGCCGGGCGGAGGATCGCTTCGATCTGCGGGGAGCGCATCGCCCGATGCACGCTCGAGCTGGGGGGAAAGTCGGCGGCCCTCATCCTCGATGACATGAACCTGCAGGAGGCTGCGCAAACGCTGGCCCGAGCCGAGTGCATGCTCTCGGGGCAGGTGTGCTCATCATTGACCCGCATCGTCGTCACCCGCCAGCGGCACGACGAGCTGGTCGACGCGCTGGCCAGTGCCTTCTCCCAGGTGCGCGTGGGCGACCCCTTCGACCCGGCCACCCACATGGGACCGCTCGTTTCCAGCCGTCAGCGCGACCGGGTCGAGGGCTACATCGCCACCGGCAAGGAGCAGGGGGCCACGCTGGTCACCGGGGGTGGACGACCCAAGGATCTCGACCGCGGTTACTACGTGGAGCCCACCCTTTTCGCCAATGTGGACAACGCCTCCACCATCGCGCAAGAGGAGATCTTCGGTCCCGTACTGAGCGTGATCCCGGCTGACGACGAGGATCAGGTCGTGGCCACCGCCAACGACACCATCTATGGTCTCAACGCCTCCGTGTTCACCCACGATGTGGACCGCGCTCGACAGGTTGCCCGTCAGCTGCGTTCGGGCACCGTGGGCCATAACGCCTTCCGCACCGATTTCGGCATCGCCTTCGGCGGCTTCAAGCAGTCCGGAATCGGCCGCGAGGGCGGGACCGAGGGCCTGCTGCCCTTCCTCGAGACCAAAACGGTGATTCTGGACGGTGTGCCGGAGGAGTACCGCTGAACCAGGGGGCGTTCCCGTGTTCGCCTTTGGCGTGCCGTCGGCGTTGACTCCTAGGATCGCTGCACCCCGTCGGGGCGGAATGCCGCCGAATGCCGGAGGGTCAACGGAGCAGCCCGACAGGAGGATGAGAGCGATGGACACACCGGAGTTCAAGCGGATCGAGTTGACCCGCGAAGGTGGGACGGCCGTCCTCACGCTGGCCAGCGACAAGGTCAACGCGCTGGATCGGGAGGTGCTGGACGAGATCGCCGTGTTCGTCAAGTACTGCGAGCAGGACCCCGACATCAGCGCCCTGATACTGACCGGCGCCGGCAATGTCTTTTCAGCCGGACTCAATGTCAGCGAGGTCCTGGCCCACGAAAAGAGCTACACCGATGCGCTCCTGGAGTCCCTCACCGCCGCGCTGGTCGGCCTCTTCCGCTGTCCGCTGCCGACGGTCGCCGCCATCAACGGTGCGGCGATTGCCGGTGGCTGCCTCCTGGCCTGTACCTGCGACAAACGGCTCATCGCCGACGAGGCGCGGATCGGGGTCACCGAGCTCAAGGTCGGCGTGGCGTTTCCGGTGGTGGCCATCGAGCTGTTGAAGCACGTGTGCGGTCCACGGGCCGAGCAGCTGATCTTCGATGCAGGTCTCCTGAGCGCGGAGGACGCCTGCGGATTCGGCTTGGCCCATCAGCACCTGCCGCGATTCGAGCTGCAAGCCGCGGCCATCACCGCGGCCGAGCAGCTGGCGGCGCTCGATGCGGGAGCCTACGCCTTGGCCAAGTCGTCGGTTCGTGGCGTTGCCCTCTCCGCCATCGACGGGAGTGACCCGGTGTTCGACCGTCAGGTGCTCGACCACTGGCGGGCCGACGGGACCAGGGCCAGCCTGGAGCGTCTGCTGGCTCCGAAACGCTGAGTTCCGCTCCCCGGCCCGTTCCGGTGGCCTGTCCCACCGGTTGCTGGCAATTTTATTCTGATACCCGGGAAATGTCATTCTGATATTCTTCGGCCGAGAGCGGTCCGGCTGAGCCGGCCGGGAGATGAGGAGAGCGAAGCTCATGCCGTCACGAAAGGTCGATTTCCCGGTCTTCGACGCCGACAACCACATGTACGAGACGACGGATGCCTTCACCAAATACCTCCCGTCCGAGTACACCGGCCTGATCAAGTACGTCGAGGTCGACGGTCGAACGAAGATCGCGGTCAACGGCCTGATCAGCGAGTACATCCCCAATCCCACCTTCGCCCGGGTCGCTGCCCCTGGTGCCCAGGAGGAGTACTTCAAGAGCGGCAACCCCGAGGGTAAGACCAGGCGGGAGATCCTGGGCCGGGCCATCGACGCGCTGCCCGGCTTCTCTGATCCGGAACCGCGGCTTCGGCTCATGGACGAGCTGGGACTGGACCGGGCCCTCATGTGGCCCACACTGGCCAGCCTGCTCGAGGAGCGAATGCGGGACAATCCGCCCGCGGTCCACGCCGTGGTCCATGCCCTCAACCAATGGATGCACGAGCACTGGACCTTCAACTTCGAGAACCGGATGTTCCCCAGTCCCGTCATCCACCTGGGCATCGTGGACCGGGCTGTCGAGGAGTTGGACTGGGTGGTCGAGCGGGGCGCCCGGATCGTCCTTATCCGCCCGGCCCCGGCGTGGGGTTTCATGGGTCCGCGGTCGCCGGCCCTGCCCGAGTTCGATCCCTTCTGGCGCCGGGTGGCCGAGGCCGGCGTGTTGGTCGGGATGCACGCCTCCGACAGCGGATATCAGCGGTACGCCAACGAGTGGGAGGGAAGTCCGACCGGCGAGATGACGCCGTTCAAGGGCGACTCGGGCTTCCGGGCCATCACCGGCCACCAGGGCCGGCCGATCATCGACACGGTGGCCTCCCTGGTGGGACATGGCCTCTGTTCCCGTTTCCCCACCATCAAGTTCATTCCGGTGGAGAACGGCAGCAACTGGGTCCGACCCATGCTCGCCGACATGGAGCATGCCTGGATCCACTCACCCAACTCTTTCGACGAGAACCCGGTGGACGTGTTCAAGCGGAGCATCTATGTCCACCCGTTCCACGAGGAGGACCCGAAGGGTCTCGTCGAGATACTGGGCGCCGATCGGGTGCTGTTCGGATCCGACTACCCGCACCCAGAAGGGATGGCCGACCCGATCACCTTTGTCGATGACCTCGCTGGACTGCCCGAAGAGGACATCAAAAAGGTCATGGGCGGTAATCTCAACCGGCTCATGGGCTTCGGCGAGGCTGCCTGATACTGCTCCGCCGACGCTGCCGTGGACGCCACCCAGGGCTGCGTGATCCGGGTGGTTCGTGCCGCGCTACGGTCGTGCCCAGATGTCGCACTGAGAGCACCGTGCCCCACCCATCACCCGGTGGTCGGCCGCAGAGAACTCGCATTCCACAGGTTGAAGCGAGGGAGGAGCCGGCGAGATGGATCTCAATCCGTCCGAAGAACAGCAGCTACTGATCGATGCCTTCGGCGCGCTCTACGGCAAGGAGTCGTCCCCCGAACGGGTTCGCGCCGCCGAACCGTCGGGTTTCGATCCCGATCTTTGGCTGCGATTGCAGGAGACCGGTGCCATGGAGATGGCCGTGGGCGAAGAGCGGGGCGGCGGGGGGGCGTCACTCCTCGATCTGGCCCTGGTAGCTGAACAACACGGCCGGTTTCTCGGATCGGCGCCCCTGCTCGAGGCACAGGTGGCGGCGCGGCTGCTGGAGCGGCTCGACGGCTCCGAGGCCAGGTCGGCGTTGGCCGCGGCACTGAGCGGTGCGCGCCTGACGACGATGGCCCTGCACCCCCCGACAGAAGGCGCACTGACCATGGTGCCGTCGGGAGCAGTGGCCGACGCCGCAATCTTCGTCGACGGGGGTGAACTGTGGTTGCTGGACATCGGCGAGTCCCGCACCAGGGTGGACAACCTTGGTTCTCTCCCGGTGGCCGACATCGGCGTCGGGTCGGGAGTTCGACTTCTGGCCTCCGGGCCGGACGTGGCCGGGTTGTTCGAGCAGGCCCGGGACGAGTGGCTGGTGCTGATGGCCAACGCCCTGGCGGGGATGGGGGCTCGCTCCATCCAGATCGGCGTGGAGTACGTGAAGGAACGGCATGCCTTCGGTGTGCCCATCGGATCCTTCCAGGCGGTGGCCCACGGACTGGCTGATGCCGCCACCAGCGTCGATGGCGGGGGGCTGTTGGCCCGGGAAGCGGCATGGGCCGCAGCCGAAGAGCCCGAGCGGGTGGGCGAGTTGGCTTCGCTGGCCTGTGCCTTCAACGCCGAGGCGGCCCGGGAGGCCAGCTATCGGAGCCTGCACTACCACGGCGGGTACGGATTCATGCTCGAGTACGACATCCAGTTGTACTTCCGTCGGGCCAAAGCCTGGCCGGCGCAGTTCGCGGAGCCGGATGCCCTCTATGCCCGGGCGGAGGGCTACCGCCTGTCCATCCCCCGCGAAGGGGTCTGACCATGGACTTCCGACTCGGTGAGCGCAGCGACGTCTTCCGGCAGGAGGCAAAGGACTTTCTTGAGGAGGTCCTCACCGACGAGGTGCGGGACCAGATGCACCGAACCGGAGTCCACCACAACTGGGACTTTCATCGCAGCCTGGTCCAGCGGGGCTGGTTGGCTCCCGGGTGGCCCGAGGAGTTCGGAGGCCAGGGCCGTGACCCCTTGGAAATGTTGGCCTTCGCCGAGGAGTTTCATCGGGCGGGTGCCCCGACCTACGCGGTGGGCACGACCCTGATGGTGGCCAACATCATCCGCCAGATCGGTTCCGACGAGCAGAAGCAGTTGATCCTGCCCCCGGCACTGGGCGGGGAGATCATCATCGTGCTCGGGTTCACCGAGCCCGAATCGGGATCTGACGTGGCGGCGGCGCAGACCCGCGCGGTGCGGGACGGCGACGAGTGGGTGGTGAACGGGCAGAAGATGTTCACCACCAATGCTCAAGAGGCCGACTATGTCTTCATGCTGACCAGGACCAATCCCGACCTGCCCAAACACCAGGGACTGACCACATTTTTGGTTCCCCTGCGACAGCCGGGGGTGGAGATCCAGCCCGTGCACACGCTCTCGGGTGAGCGAACCAATCTGACCTTCTACTCCGACGTCCGGGTGCCCGACACGCTGCGTATCGGCGATGTGGACGGGGGATGGGACGTCATGAAGGTGGGACTGACCCTCGAGCGGGCCGGCGACCAGGGGGGCGAGTCGATCCGGCTGCTGGCGACCATGGAGGACTGGGTCCGGGACGCGGTGGACGAAGACGGCAGGCCCATGGTTGCCGACCGGCATGTCCGGGCCCGTCTGGGGCGGGCTGCGGCCGAAAACGAAGTGACCACATTGCTCTGCCGCCGGTGCGCATGGATCCACGAGTCGGGGGGATCGCCGGGGGTGGAGGGTTCGATGAGCAAGCTGTTCGCCTCCGAGGCGTTGACCCGGCAGTCGGCCGACTTCGTCGACCTCCTCGGTCGGGACGGAATCAGGAGCCAGGGCGAAGCCTCGGCCCGGGCCGGCGGGGCCGCCGACTATGCCTTCCGTTTCGCCCTGGGCACGACCACCTATGGAGGAACCAGTGAAGTCCAGCGGAACATCATCGCCCAACGGGGACTGGGGCTGCCCCGACCACGCTGAGGCGGATCTCCGCGGGCGTCGGGTGGCGCGTCGCCGGCGCCACCGGGCGACCAGATCGGCCGGTCGAGGTAGTCATGCCATAGTGAAGGCATGGGTCGATGGGGAGGACCAGTCGCTGATCGCCGGTCGTGGCCCAGAGTGGGAGGACATGGGTCACGGTCTGTCGCCGTCCTGATGGCGATGTCGGTGGGCACCCTGGTCTGCGCCTGCGGCGGTGGTTCGAGTACATCGACGGGGGAGTTGAAGGGCACCGCCACCCCCTGCATCGGACCAGCCCAGGACGTCGGGTCGCACGCCTGGGACATTCAGGTGATCTTGCGCCGAGGATCCAAGATGGTCGCCAAACGGACAGTGTTCGACTCGAAGGCGGCCGGCGAGCGGGTCATCGACCAGATCTTTTCCTTCACCGAGCCGGCAGGGTCGTATTCAATTTCGGGACCAACTCCCCAAGAGGAAGCGGTCCATATCCAGGCGGGAACCACGTCCACGGTCGCCCTCACTGCCGCCTGCAGCAAGTAGGCCAGCCTGTGGGCATCGGGGCGCTCAGCGCCCGGTCACCTCGATGGACAGCAGATCGTTGGCCACGATGACGGAACCACCGAAATGTCCGGTGGTCTGATCGATCCACTCCTGTTCCGTCCCCGCGGCCGGCGAAGGGACGAGATGGGTGAGCACAAGTGTTCCGACACCGCCCCGCTCCGCGGTCTTGGCCGCTTCCGGAACTGACGAGTGATAGTCGAGCACGTCGGTGAGTCGGGGCAACCCGAACTGTTCGATGAGATCGCGTCGCACGACGGTGTGGACGAGAACGTCGGCTCCGTCGCACAGCTCGTCGAGCGCGGCGCAGGGGACGGTGTCCCCGGCGATGACGACCGACCGACCTCCGTCCTCGATACGGAAGCCCACCGTGGGCCGAACAGGCGCATGGTCGGTGGGGGCCGCCGTCACCCGGACCGAGCCCTCTTCGAAGATCACCCCCCGTTCCACCTCGGTCACCACCGAGGACGGCCGCCAGTCCAGGTCGTCGTGGTGGGTCATGCGGTAGCCGATGTCGGGCTCGAGCATCTCCTCGGTCGCCTGCAGGAGGCGGGAGGTTCCACCGGGGCCGAACACCACCAGCGGGTTCGGCTGAAATGTCATGGCCCACCGCATGGTGAAGATGTCGTTGAGATCGGTGATGTGGTCACTGTGGAGATGGGTGAGGAACAGTGCCTTGATGGCGCCGGCGCCGGACGCGACGGCGGCCGCCCGCATCAGGACACCCCTGCCACAGTCGACCATGAGATCTCCGATGGATGTGCGAATCAGGGTGGACGGCCCGGCTCGATCGGGGTCGGGCAGGGGACTTCCACTCCCGAGGATGATGACCTGCATGGAGCTTCCTTCCTACGGCTCGGCCCAGGGGACGCGGTCGCGCCGCGACATCGGAGCTCACCGGCGACCCTAGACCATTCGCCGACCACCCGACGCGGCGAGCTCCCGCCCGGGCCACCGACCTCCCGTCCCGATCACCGGGCCGCACGTTTCACGGGCGAATCGTCGTTTCGGCCCTGGACCGTTCCGCCGGGCGACGCCGATGAAGGAGAATGGCGGGGCTCCGAAGATGCGGAGTGCCCTGAACGATGGAGGCATCATGCGAGTACTGGTCATCGGAGCTGGAGGCGTGGGGATGGCCGTGGCCAAGACCGCGGCCCGCTGGGGTCTGTTCGAGCGCGTGGTCATGGCTGACTTCGACGTCAGGCGGGCCGAGCAAGCCGTCGTCGGAGCCGGCGAGCGGTTCGTCGCCTACCAGTTGGATGCCAGCAATGAAGAAGCGGTCGTGAGCCTGATCCGGAACGAGCAGGTGGATGCCGTGCTCAACGCCCTCGACCCGCGGTTCGTGATGCCTGTGTTCCGAGCCGCATTCACCGCCGGCGTGACCTATCTCGATATGGCCATGTCGCTTTCGCATCCCCATCCCACCGATCCCTACCGGCTGCCCGGGGTGAAACTCGGAGATGAGCAGTTCGCCATGGCCGACCAGTGGAAGGAGCGGGGCCTGTTGGCGCTGTGCGGGATGGGCGTGGAACCCGGGCTCTCTGACGTGTTCGCCCGCTACGCAGCCGACCATCTGTTCTCGTCCATCGACGAGGTCGGTGTGCGGGATGGCGCAAACCTGGTGATCGAGGGATATGAGTTCGCCCCCTCGTTCTCGATCTGGACCACGATCGAGGAGTGTCTGAACCCTCCCGTCATCTGGGAGAGAGGCAGGGAGTGGTTCACGACCGAGTGCTTCAGTGAGCCGGAGACCTTCACCTTCCCGGCCGGTATCGGGCCGGTCGAGTGTGTCAATGTCGAGCACGAGGAAGTCCTCCTGATCCCCCGATGGGTGGACGCCAACCGGGTGACCTTCAAGTACGGATTGGGCGACGAATTCATTGCCATGCTTTCCACCATCCACAAGCTGGGCCTGGATTCGACCACGCCGATCCGGGTGGGAAATGTCGAAGTCTCCCCCCGGGACGTCATTGCCGGGTGCCTTCCGAATCCCGCCCAGCTGGGGGACCGGATGTCCGGACTCACCTGCGCCGGTACGTGGGTCACGGGGACCGGTGTCGACGGCAATCCGCGGGAGGTCTACCTCTACCACGTGGTGGACAACGCCTGGTGTATGTCGGAATTCGGCTCGCAGGCCGTGGTCTGGCAGACAGCCATGAACCCCGTGGTGGCCCTCGAACTACTCGAGTCGGGTGCCTGGTCGGGTCAGGGTGTCCTCGGACCCGAGGCGCTGCCCCCCGATCCCTATCTGGAGCTGGTTGACAGCCATGGAGCTCCATGGGCTTGTGACGAGCGGACTCCGGCCGGGAGCTAGAGAGGCAACACCTATGGGCACGTCCCGCCCCATTCCTCAGGCGCCACGTCGGCCCGCGTCTCGGAGAAGGTCCATCGGTGCCCGGCCGGATCTTCGGCCGTGTACTGACGTTCGCCGAACGGGAAATCGGCTGGCTCCTCGACGATCCGGGCACCGGCCGCCCGGGCGCGTTGGCAGTGGGCGTCGGCATCTTCGACGCGTACCATCACCGAATGGGTCACCTCGCCCCGCCGGGGAGGCCGACGGTCGCCGCGTACATCGCCGATGATGACCGCGCCCTCACCGACGCTGAGCTGGGAACGGTGGTTCTCGCCGATTCGTACTCGCTCGACAAATCCGAATGCCCCGCACAGCCAGGCCACCGCCTCACGGACATCCGGATAGATGAGGACCGGAATGACGACGGACGGGGGGATCGAGCGATTGGTTCGCATGCGCGGCCAGCGTATCCTCCGAGGCGGTGACCGGCCCGGGCCGGTATCGTGAGGTCATGCCCGTCAAGGATGTCCGGGTCGTGGAGGTTTCGGACCGGACCATCGAGATCTCGAGTCCGGACAAGGTGTACTTTCCCGAGCTGGGTGCGACCAAGTTCGAACTTGTCTCCTACTATCTCCAGGTCGCCGACGCCCTTGAAATCACCGCCGGCGGACGCCCGGCTCTGCTCCAGAGGTTCCCCGGAGGCGCCGGCGGAAAGTCGTTCTTCCAGAAGCGGGTGCCGGCCAACGCTCCGAGCTGGCTCCAGACGACCTTGGTGACCACGCCCAACGGCACCACCTCGAACGCGCTGGTCGTCGCCGATATCTCGCACGTGCTGTGGGCCGTCAACTTGGGATGCATCGGCCTCCACCTGTGGCCCAACCGTGCCGACGACCCGGACCATGCCGACGAGCTCCGCATCGACCTCGATCCGCAACCCGGAGTCTCATTCGACGACATCCGGACGGCGACCGGGCATGTGCGTCGACTGCTCGACGAGCTCGGCATGGTCGGGTATCCGAAGACCACGGGAAATCGGGGCATCCATGTCTACGTGCGACTGGAGCCTCGGTGGGACAGCTTCTCGGTTCGTGCCGGTGCCGTGGCGCTGGCCAGAGAGCTCGAACGGAGGTACCCGGACTTGATCACGGCAAACTGGTGGAAGGAAGAGCGTGGCGAGCGCGTCTTCATCGACTTCAATCAGAATGCGCCCCACAAGACGGTGTTCGGGGCCTGGTTTGCCCGACCGCGGGTCGGTGGGCAGGTGTCCACACCGTTGGAGTGGGACGAGGTCGACACCATCGACCCGGAGGCCCTGACGATCAGGACCGTCCCCGAGCGCGTCCGCCGGCGTGGCGACCCGTGGGCCGGGATCGCCGACCATCCACAGTCGCTCCAACCGCTCCTGGACATGGCGACCAAAGACCGATCCGACGGTTTGCATGATGCCCCCTGGCCGCCCGAGTATCCGAAGCAACCCGACGAGCCGCCGCGGGTGGCACCCAGCCGCGCCAGGAAGGAGTAGAGCCGATGGATCCGATCATCGCCCTGCGGCGTATCGCCTATCTGCTGGAGCGGGACGGGGCCGAAACGTACAAGGTGCGGGCCTTCCGCCAGGCGGCGGGGGCGGTGGCCGCGCTGTCGGTCGAGGATGTGGCCACGGCCACGCCGGCCTGGCTCCAGAAGGTTCCCGGCATCGGCAAGACGACGGCGCAGGTGATCGTGGAAGCCGCCAACGGCATGACCCCGGAGTACCTGGAGAAGCTCGAATCGGTTGACCCACCGATCATGAGCGAGGAGGCGGCTGAACTCTTCCGACGACTCCAGGGCGACTGTCACAGTCACTCGGACTGGTCGGATGGAGGAAGTCCCATTCGGGAGATGGCCCAAGCGGCGATGGAGTTCGGGCATCACTATTGGGCCCTGACCGATCACAGCCCACGACTGACCATCGCCCACGGCCTTGACGCCGAACGGCTCCGTCAGCAGCTCGAGGTGGTCGCCGAGCTGAACACCGATCTTGCGCCTTTCCGAATCCTTACCGGCATCGAGGTCGACATACTCGAAGACGGATCGCTCGACCAGGACGACGAACTTCTCGCCCAGCTGGATGTGGTCGTGGCCAGCGTCCACTCCAAGCTTCGGATGGATGGGCCGGAAATGACGGCTCGGATGCTCCGCGCCGTCCGGAGTCCCCATACCGACATCCTCGGCCACTGCACGGGACGCATCCTGGTCGGGCGGGGCCGCCCCCAGTCGAGCTTCGACGCCGAAGCAGTCTTCGTCGCCTGTGCCGAGACGGGTACTGCGGTCGAGATCAACTCCCGGCCTGAGCGTCTGGATCCGCCCGAACCGTTGCTTTCCCTGGCCCTCTCGCTCGAGTGTGTGGTGGTGGTGGATACGGATGCGCACGCCCCCGGCCAGCTCGAATGGCAGCGCCACGGCTGCGAGCAGGCGGCGCGGGCCGGTGTCCCGGTCGACCGGGTCATGAACGCCCTGCCGATGGACGAGTTCCTGGCGTGGACGGCCGGCCACGCGGCTTGAGGACCAGACGCACATCCGGTCGCCACTGGTTACGATGAGCCGGTGACGCTGCCCGTCGAGCCCCCGGTTTCGCCCATGCTGGCCAAGCTGACCCGAAGCCTTCCTGAGGGCGAGGGCTTCTTCTATGAGCCGAAATGGGACGGTTTCCGTTGCATCGTGTTCCGGGACGGTGAGTCCGTGGTCCTCGGGAGCCGCAATGAGAAGCCGCTCAATCGCTACTTCCCCGAGTTGATCGAGTCCCTGCTGGCCAACGTACCCGACCGGTGCGTGCTCGACGGAGAGATCGTGATCGCCGGTCCGAACGGTCTCGATTTCGACGCCCTGTCACAGAGGATCCACCCTGCTGCCTCACGGGTCAAGCTTCTGGCCCAGGAGAGCCCCGCGTCCTTCGTGGCCTTCGACCTGCTGGCTCTGGAGGAGCGCGATCTCCAAGGGGAGCCCTATGCCGTCCGACGGTCCGCGCTCGAGAAGGCGCTGGCCACGGCACGACCACCGATCCATGTCACCCCCGTCACCACCGAGCCGGACAAGGCCCGCGACTGGTTCTCCCGGTTCGAAGGGGCCGGCCTGGACGGGGTCGTCGCCAAATCGGGCGAGATGCACTACCAGCCGGGCAAACGGGTCATGATGAAGGTGAAGCACGAGCGCACCGCCGACTGCGTGGTCGCGGGATTCCGCTGGCACAAGGAAGGCGGCGTCGTCGGATCGCTTCTCCTCGGACTCTTCGATGACGCCGGTGGGCTCCAGCACGTCGGTGTGGCCTCCGGCTTCAGCTCGGTCCGCCGCCAGGAGTTCGTCGAGGCGCTCGATCCCTATCGACAGCCCGTACCGGAGGCCCATCCGTGGCTGCTCGACTCCGACCCGACCGGTCGGGTTCCCGGCGCGCCGAGCCGGTGGAGCGGGGGCAAGGATCTCAGCTGGGAGCCGCTGCGCCCCGAACTGGTGGCCGAGGTGGCCTACGACCATCTCCAGGGGGACCGGTTCCGTCACGCCACCTCGTTCGTTCGATGGCGACCGGACCGCACCCCGGCGTCGTGCACCTACTCGCAGCTGGATGCTCCGGTTCCGACTGAGCTCGATGAGGTGTTCGGCACCGACGGGTGATCCGAGGTTTCAGGGGCTGCGTAGTCCCGCCGCCCGCTGGGCCAGCCCCGGGTCGCGAAAATGTCGACACACGTCCTCGAAATCTTTCCGCGGTCCTTGCCACTCCAGCGAAGGCACTTCGTCCAGCAACGACCGGTCCACCCGCAAGGTGGCGAGGACTCTGAACAACTCGGCCTGATCGCGTTCGGTCGCCAGTCTTTCGGCCAACTTGGCCGCCCCCCGGACGGCCCTTTTGACCTCGGGATCCCAATCGGCGACGCGGTCAGGGACCTCGTCGAAGCTCCCGTAATGGGCGAGCACGGCAGATGCGGAGCGTCGTCCCCAGCCGGCCAGCCCGGGGAAGCCGTCAGCCGAGTCGCCCACGAGGGCAAGCCAGTCGGGAATCGATCGCGGCGCCACTCCGAACTTCGACCACACACCGGCCTCGTCGCTCACCTTCCCACTTCGGCGGTCGAGTTGGACGATTCGCTGGCCCTCGACGCACTGGGCCAGATCCTTGTCGGGAGTGCAGATGACGACCCGGTCCACGGTCGGGTCCTCCGCGGCCACGACGGCGGCCGATGCCAGCGCATCGTCGGCTTCGAGCTCGGTCATCGCCCAGAGGGTGACGCCGAGGGCATCCAGGGCCGTCTCCAGGATGTCGAACTGCGATCGCAGCTCAGGGGCAATTCCAACCCCGGTCTTGTACCCGGGCCAGAGGTCGTTCCGGAACGATTCGATGACATGGTCGGTGGCCACGCCCAGGTGGGTCGCCCCTTCCGACAGCATGCCCACGATGGTGAGGATGACACCCCGGGCCGCACCGATCTCCTCGCCGTCGTCCGCGGCCCGTGGGGGTTGCCCGAAGAAATGACGGAAGAGCTCGTACGTTCCGTCCACGAGATGCACTTCCATGGGCCCAGTTTGCCAGGTCGGGCAGTATCAGACCCGACCCGATGCCCACGCGCCCCTCGAGCCCAGGAGTTGGCCACCGGGGCGACACGGTGGGCCCCGGCCCTAGCGGTTCACCGATCCCATGTCCGCGTACCGGTCACCTGCCGGCTGCCCCAGATGCTCCTCGAGCCAGGCCACTTCGTCGTCGCTCAGCTCGACCTCCACGGCGGCAATGTTCTCTTCGAGGTAGGTCCGGCGTTTCGTCCCCGGGATGGGCACGACGTCGTCCCCCTGCCTGAGGACCCAGGCCAGGGCCACCTGTCCGGGCGTGCATCCTTTGGACGATGCGAGTTCCTCGACGTTGGCCACCAGCTCCACGTTGCGGTCAAAGTTCTCTTCGGCGAACCGGGGGAACCGCTCGGACCTCGAATCCCCTTCCGGCAAGTCGGAGACCTGCTTGTAGGCGCCGGTGAGAAAGCCGCGGCCGAGGGGACTGTAGGCCACGAAGCCGATTCCGAGCTCCCGGACTGTGGGCAGGAGCTCGCTCTCGACGTCGCGTGTGAAGAGGCTGTACTCGGTCTGGAGGGCGGCGATGGGATGGACCGCGTGGGCCCGCCGGATGGTTTGGACTGAGGCCTCGGACAGACCGAGGTGCCGGACCTTGCCCGCGTCGACCAGTGAAGCCATGGCCCCCACCGTCTCCTCGATGGGCACCGAGGTGTCCACCCGGTGCTGGTAGTAGAGATCGATGTGGTCGACTCCGAGCCGGCCGAGTGACGCCTCACAGGCTGCGGTCACGTACTCGGGCCGGCCGTTGATTCCGACCCATGACCCGTCTTCCCGCCGTTCATTGCCGAACTTCGTGGCCAGCACCACGGCGTCACGATTTCCCGAGATGGCCTTTCCCACCAGGCGCTCGTTGGTGAACGGACCGTACATGTCCGCAGTATCGAGGAATGTGCAGCCGAGCTCGATGGCCCGATGGATGGTGGCGATGGATTCGGCTTCATCGGTGGTGCCGTAGAACTCGGACATCCCCATACAACCGAGCCCGATCGAAGAGACCGAGAGTGCTCCCAGGTGGCGTGCGTTCATGACCGCAACCTACCCGCCAACTCGAATCAGTCGATCTTCCCCACTTGGCGGAACCATTCCGTGGTGGTCTGCAGACCCTGGTCGAGGCTGATCGGATCGTAACCGAGCCTCTTGTAGGTCTTGGATTCGGTGAGCTCGGCCCGGGGCGGTCGGTCGGAAGCGGCCTTGGAGGCGATGGCGATCAAGGTGGGCCCGAACACCTTGACCAGTTCGGGATCGTCGGACGGCTCCACGTCTGCCACTCGGTGATCGAGGCCGGCGAGTTCGCAGATCCGACTGCAGGCCTCGGCGATGCTGACCACGTCTTCAGGTCGGCCGTCGAGCATGTACCGCTCGCCGGAGATGCCCCGATCGAGGGCGAGGATGCAGCCACGGGCGACGTCTTCGGCGAAGACCCAGCTCACCGGAAACCGTAGGTACTGCGAGATGCGCTCGCGTAGAGCCGAAAGGAGGACTCTGTTGAAGCTGGTCTTTCCCAGGGCATTGCTGGCCACCGGGGAGGGGCCGAAGATGGCGCCGGGGTGGGTGGAGACAACGTCCTGCCCGCCAGCGGCGCGGGACATGGCGTCCTCGAACGCGGCCATCTTTGTGATGGTGTACGGGTCCGAGCTGGGGGTCTTCGATACGGGTGCGTCTTCGCGATCCAACCCTCCTGTCGTATCGAAGAACGTGCCGGTACTGACAGCCACGACCCGGCGCATGCCGACGGTTGCTGCGGCATCGAGCACGTGCTTTGTGCCCTCCACGTTCACCGCTTCGAAATCGGGAAGATGCTGGCTCGCTCCTCCCAGAAGCGCGGCGCAGTGAATAGCCGAGTCGCTTCCCCTCGCCGCCCGCCGGACATCGTCGGCATCAGTGATATCGCCACGGACGACATCGACGCCCAGGGCCGTCAGCGGATCGGCATCGGCGCCGGCCCGGGCCAGGGCCCGCACGGCATCCCCGCGTTCGATCAAGAGCTTGCACACGTTCGCCCCCGCCAATCCGGTGGCGCCGGTGACCAATACCGTCTGGCTCATGCGGGGGCCTGTTCGGGCACATCGGCCAGGGCCGTGTCGACCTGGTCCGGGGCATAGGAGATCACCGGCTCGCTGTCCCCAAACACGTCGAGCGTGTGGATGAAGCGATGGAGCCCCATGGAGTTGGCGCAGGTGAAGCCGAGCTCGATGATCTGCGCGGCGGTGAACACCTGGCCGAGCTCGCGGTAGACGTCATCGTCGATGGCGTGATGATCGGCCGAGAGGAGGTCGAGGAATTGCACGGCCAGACGCTCCTGTTCGGTCAGATCTGAGTTGCCAGGCGCGATGAGACAGGCGACGTCCTCGTCTGTGATCGAGTCGTGCTTCCGGGATTGCATGCAGGGCTGGCACTCGCCCAACTGTGCGCTCCTGATGCGGATGAGCTCGAGGATGCGGCCGCCGAGGAGGCTCTGCTGGCCCCATGCCCCACGGGCCGCATTGGTCATCAGGATCTGCGACGTCTTGTAGGCAAAGATCTGGAGCGGGATCGGGGTCGCATAGGTCCCGTTCGCCACCCCGTCCTCGATGATCCGCCTCGGCTCCTCGGCCAGATCCTCCATGGGGATCGGTTCAATCCTTGGCATACGTACCCCTCTCGGTGAATGGGAACAGTGACGCTCAGCTACGAACCTATAAGGCCGGGGACCTTGTGTCCAAGGACCACCAGGACGATCACCTGCCCGGAAGGGCGGGCTCTCACTCCAAATTGGACAGAAGTTCACGACAGCGTTCGGCATCACCGGCGACCTTGGCCCGGAAGGCGTCCATCCGGGCCAGCTTCGCGTTCAACTGTTCGGCCAGCGACTCGTTGAGCTTGAGCGCCTCGAGGAGTGTCGCCTTCTGCTCGGCGCGTGCTTGCTTGGTCGTTGACGCTTTGGTGGCCCGGTAAGTGGTCCGCAGCTCGTCGAGCCTGGTCTCGAAGGAGAGGAAATCTCTGATCTCGTCGAGGTTCATCCCGAGGACCTCGCGCAACTCGAGGATCCGGTCGAGCTGGGTGAGGTCGCCTTTGGTGTACCGGCGTTGGCCACCTCGGGTATGGAGCGAGGGAGTCAGTAGTCCGAGCTCCTCGTAGTACCGAAGAGTGCGGGGTGAAACGCCGGCCGTCGCCGCGGCATCGCTGATGGAGATTCCGCACTCTGCTTCCACCGTATCCACGGCGTCATTGTATTCCACCGCGTTGGCGGTGATGTCGGTTGCTGACAAGGGCTTGTCGCCTGTGGTTCGCATGACCATGTCAGTCGGCCAACAGCGGTTCGGTTTCCGCGATCGCCTCTTGGGCCGACACCACCACCGCCTCCTCGTCGTCCTTGGTCACGGTCACCGGCTCCTCGTAGTGGTACTTGCCGCCGCGGAGGAGTGAGGCCACTGCACCGAGGGCGCAGACGCCGGCAGCGAAGGAGAACGCCTCGGTCAGGCCGTTGGAAAACGGTGCCGCGATCAAATGGGGGAAGAAGGCGCGACTGGTCAGATAGTGGGCAGTGGCGGGGGGGAGATGTGAGAGCGCGGCCGGTCCGAGCAGCGTCTGCATCGGGTTGTACCCGAGAAATGCCGCGAAGAGGCTGCCGACTGGGGGAAGGTGTGACACCCTGACCGCCGTCGCCGGCGATACCCCTTGGGCGATGAGTCCGTGGTACAGAGAGGCGGGCAACGTTGCTGCCAATCCGAGGATCATCAGGGTGAAGAAGATGCCGATGGACAACACCTGGGCCGAGGAATTGAACGTACCCGACATGCCGGCACCTGCTCCGCGTTGATTGGCGGGCAGGCTGTTCATGATGCCGGTCTGGTTCGGAGCGATGAACATGCCCATGCCCACCGAGTTGAAGAAGATCAGCGCGGCAAAGCCCCAGTACGAGAAGTCGACGGGCAGCATCAGGAGCAGGATGAACGAGAGGGCGACGATGAGCAGCCCGCCGGTGGCGAAGGGCCGTGCTCCGTACCGGTCAGCCAACACGCCGCTGACCGGACCGGCCAGCAGGAAACCGACGGTGAGCGGGATCATATAGATGCCGGCCCAGAGTGGCGTCTGGGAAAAGCTGTAGCCATGGAGGGGGAGCCAGATGCCTTGCAGCCAGATGATCAGCATGAACATGAGACCACCGCGACTGAGTGACGCAAGGAAGCTGGCGATGTTTCCAGCCGTGAAGGCCCGGATCCGGAACAGGGACAGCCGGAACATGGGATTGTGCACTCTGGTCTCGATGATGGCGAAGACGACCAGGATGGCGATGCCGCCGAAGATCTCGGTCATGACGACAGGGCTCGTCCAACCCATGGTGTGGTGACCGTAGGGGAGCAGGCCGTAGGTGATCCCCACCAGGATCAGGATGAGCCCGGCGGCAAAGGTGATATTGCCGGCCCAGTCGATTTTCGCCGGGGTTCGGACTCCACGGTCCTGGAGCTTGAGGTAGGCGAAGACGGTCCCGAAGAGGCCGAAGGGTACGGACAACAGGAACACGAGGTGCCACTGGACCGGGGCCAGCAGTCCGCCCAGGATGAGGCCGATGAATGAACCCGAGATGGCAGCAACATTGTTGATACCGAGCCCGAGGCCGCGCTGGTCGGCCGGGAAGGCATCGGTGACTATGGCCGAGGAGTTGGCGAAGAGCATGGCTCCTCCCACACCCTGCCCCACCCGCATGGCGATGAGCCAGAGTGCCGCCGCCGGCCCCGTCATCCACGTGATGGCCAGGAGGACCGAAAACACGGTGAACACGGCAAAACCAAGGTTGAAGATACGCACCCGCCCGAACATGTCGCCGACCCGGCCCAACGAGACGACGAGCACGGCCAGAACGACCATGAACCCCATCAGCATCCACAGCATGTACCCGGTATTGCCCGGAGCGAGCGGGTTGAGATCGATCCCCCGGAAGATGTCGGGGAGGGAGATCAGCACGATGGACTGGTTGATGAAGACCATCAAGGTCCCGAGGGTGACCGTGGCCAGGGCCACCCACTTGTAGCGTGCATCCGCCGGCGGGAGCGACGCGACCGACGGGCTCGGAGCCAAATCCTGGGTGCGTTTCATGGTGTGGCGTCGGTCCGGGGACGGGCCACCGTCGGCCTCGTGCTCATGCGCATATCTATATCATAACGTTAACGTCACAGTTAACGATCGGGTACAACGGGACCAAGGGGCGGCCAGGTCGGACGGGCGTTGGAGACCATGGGCCCGGGGTCACCTGACGCAGGCCCAGCCATGGAGCGCATAGGGATTCGGCCCACAAGTCGCGGACGGTGGCGAACCGGGGACGTTCGGTGGTGGCAACTCCACCCCCTTCCGAGCTTTGTCCGGATCCCTTCGATCGTCGCACAACGTTCATCGGGTTTTTGATATCCGGTAACGGTCCCGTGAAGTGGCCGCTGCTAGAAGATGACTGGTCCGATGTGTATCGGTCGCAATTGTGCGCCCGGGACATCGATGTGAGCGAGAGGCGACACTATGAGACGGCTATTGGTAAGCGTGGCGGCCCTGATGGGGCTTGTCACGGTGGGCTTGGTGACCGCTCCGGCAACTGTTGCCGGTGCCGCGTCGCCCAGCCCCATCTACAACAGCATCGAATCACCGCTGCCCGGCAACCTACCGAGCCTCGGATACCAGGCGACGCAGGCATCAGAAGCCGGCAACCAGATTTCGTTCAGCTCCGGCTCGGGCCGCGTGCTCCAGAACGTCGAGGTCACCCTCAGCAGCTGGGGATGCCAGACCGGGTCCTGGTCCACCGACGACTGCTCGACCAACCCCGGCGCCACCTTCTCCGAGCCGGTGACACTCAATCTCTACGACGTCGGGTCGGACGGCACGTCTGTGGGAACGAAGTTCTCCAGCGTCACCCAGACGTTCAACATCCCCTACCGTCCTTCGGCTGACGCCAACTACGCCACCGACTGCGCCGCCGACGCGGCTGCGGCAGATGAGCCGGTGAGTGACTTCGCCGGTACCTGGTACGACGCCACCGACGGGCACTGCTACAACGGCCTGGACAACAACATCACCTTCAACCTGGCCAATGTCACCGTGCCGAATACCCTCATCTACGGGATCGCCTTCAGCACCAGCGGTTACGGCCCCGCTCCCTACGGTTACAACAATGCCTGTAACTCGACCGAGGCAGGGTGCCCCTACGACTCACTGAACCTGGCTCTCTCCAACGACCCGGCCGACGTGAGCGTGGGCACCGACCCCCAGCAGGGCACCATTTACTGGAATACGGCCACTGCCGCCAACTACTGCGACGACGGAGCCGCAGGGACAGGGACCTTCCGGATCGATTCCCCGGGATATCCCACGTGCTGGAGTGAGGACGGTTCGGGGAACGCCCCCTACTACGTTCCCTCCGTCCAGTTCGATGCCGTGAGCCCATCGAGTACGACGTCCGCGCCGACCAGCTCGAGCATCGTGTTGGGCGGTACCAACACTGACGGTGTGACCGTCACCGGCACGGCGACAAGTGGTGCCCCGACGGGCAACGTGCAGTTCTACGAGTGCGGGCCGACGACGACGGCCACTCCGTGCACGTCGACGGCCCATGCCGTCGGCAGTGCCGTGAGCCTCACCCTCGGATCCGGGGACACCTCCACGGCCACGTCTCCGGCCTTCACGCCCACCGCCGCCGGCTACTGGTGCTTCTCGGGCGTCTACTCGGGCGACTCCAACTACGAAACCAGCACGGATGCCACCGTCGACGAGTGCTTCCACGTGACGGCGGCTTCTTCGTCCTCGGTCACCGCGCCGGGTGCGTCCAGTGTCGTCTTCGGCACCAACGATGGCGATACCCTGACCGTCACCGGCAATGCCGCCGGCGGCAGTCCCACCGGCAACGTGCAGTTCTATGTGTGTGGGCCCACTTCGGTTCCCACGGCGTGCACCTCGACGTCGGATCCGATAAGCCTCGCTGAGGTCCATGCCGCGCCTTCCGATACAGCCACGGCCATCTCGGAGGAGTTCACGCCCACATCGGAGGGGTACTGGTGCTTCGGCGCCCACTACCTGGGCAGCTCGAACTACACGGCCAGCACCGACGACACCACCGACGAGTGCTTCCTCACGACCCTGGCCCCGACGTCGGTCACCAGCACCCCGACCAACTCCACCATCAACATCGGGCAGTCGGATACCGACCTGGCCATCGTGCACGGCGGGAACAGCGTCGGTGGCAGCCCGAGTGGCACGGTCTCGTTCTACGAGTGCGGACCGACCACGACGGCAGTGGCCTGCACGTCGACCGCCCACCGGGTGGGTAGCCCGGTGACCACCACTGCGGCGTCCGGGGGCACCTCGAGGGCCACGTCGGCATCCTTCAAGCCGACTGCCGTCGGATACTGGTGCTATGCCGCTCGCTACTCGGGGACCACCCAGTACGCGGCCAGCACCGGCAAGGCGGTGAACGAGTGTGTCGACGTCAAGGGACCGGTGACGATCCTCACGAAGTCCCTTCCGGCGGCGACCAAGGGAGAGGCGTATTCGGTCACCCTGGCAGCTCGGGGGGGAACGACTCCCTACACCTGGGCCCATACGGGGTCCCTGCCTCTCGGCATCAAGATGAAGGGTGATGTCATCTCGGGAACCGCTTTGAAGAGCGGGAGTTTCTCCATCGTGGTCAAGGTGAGGGACTCCAGCAAGCCGGAGACCACCGCCAGCCAGAGCTTGACGCTCACCGTCAACCCCTGACGCAACCAGCCATCGTGCGGGACCTCAGCCCGCAGGAAAAAGCCCCCGGCCATCGCCGGGGGCTTTTTCGTCGGTGTGAATCTCGGCTGGAGCCGGCAAAGGGCCGTCCCTCCCATCGGACCGGCCTTGTCGCCGGGCCACGGGGTGTGGCGCCCCAGGGACCGAAGTCGCGGGGATGAGGTGACGGCGAGGTAGTGCAGTAGGGGAGCGCTCCCACGCCGGAGTGGATGATCCGGCGTGGGGCGCTACGACCCAGCGGCCCGCCGACATCTGCACCGGGAAGGAATGCATCGGACCAGTACTGATTGAACACGATGCCGGTGACCGCAACTTCACCGGTTTCTGAACCCTCGATGAACAGTGGGTGGCGTTTGAGGTGCGCCGCCCCCGGCCGGTCGGGGCCGTTATTGTCGACGATCCGTAGCGCTATCGTGATCGGGGAACGGGGAGAAGACCACGATGAAGATCAGCGGATGGACGGCTCCGGGCTTCGAAGGGGTGCGCGAGGCATTCCAAGCCAACTTCGACCGAGGTTTGGAGGTCGGAGCGGCCTTCAGCGCCTACCACCGGGGGGAATCGGTGGTCGATCTGTGGGGTGGTGTCGCCGATACGAGAACAGGCCGGACCTGGGACGAGGACACCCTCGTCCTCGTGTACTCGACCACCAAAGGCGCCACCGCCATGTGTGCCAACCGGCTCGCCCAACAAGGCCTCATCGACGTGGAAGCCCCGGTGGCGACCTACTGGCCGGAGTTCGCGCAGGCCGGCAAAGAGCACGTGACGGTGGCCGACCTGCTGTCCCACCGGGCCGGTCTGGCCTGGACGGACGGTTCGCTCTCGTTGGAGGAAGCGCTGGCCTGGGACCCCGTTATCGAGGCCCTCGAGCGTCAGGCACCTTCGTGGCCACCGGGGAGCGCCCACGGCTACCACGCCACCACCTATGGCTGGTTGGTCGGCGAGGTGGTGCGTCGGGTCAGTGGCCGCAGCCTTGGGACCTACTTGCGCGAGGAGATAGGCGGTCCCCTCGGTGCTGAGTTCTTCGTCGGACTGCCCGGTTCCGAAGAACCCCGCGTGGCCCGGCTGGTTTCGTTTCTCGAGTCGTTGGAGTCGGGGGGTTCCCTGCATGATCTCGGCTCCGCCGGCGGAGGACCGGCCGACGCGGGTCTCTCCGGTCTCGGTGAGGATGTCGCCAGCTACCTGGCTCCGGACGGTCCGTTGTCCAAGGCACTGGCCGCACCGGGCGGGGCCTTCTCGGATCCGACCATCTGGGACGATCCTCGTCTTCACGCGGCCGAGATACCGGCGGCCAACGGGATCTGCGACGCCCGATCTCTCGCCCGCCTCTACGGGGCCTGCGTCGGGGACGTCATCGGGTCGTCGGGGGAGAAGTTCCGGATCCTGTCCGCAGAGCAGTTGGACGTTGCGCTTCGACAGCAGACCGAGGGACCCGACAAGGTCCTCCTCGGACTCGACCTGCAGTGGGGGCTGGGCTTCATGCTCAACCGCGGCATGGTCGCCGCGTCTGGACTCGGGGGGCCCCGTTCGTTCGGTCACTTCGGGATGGGAGGGTCGGCGGGCTGGGCGGATCCCGATCTGGAGCTGGGTATGGGCTATGTCATGAACAAGATGGAGATCGGCACGACGGGTGACACCAGGAGCTTCGGGCTGATGCAGGCCTGCTTCGATGCAGCCCGCCAAACCATGTGAGCCCGGGCCCGACCGCCACCGGCCGCAGCGGTGACCTCGAGCAGCCGGAGTTGAATGGCGGGCGCCCTGAAAGCTGCCCAGGCGGGATGGAGTCGCTCAGGCGGGTTGGAAATGCGGCAGCCAAGCTGCCGTGGCCGCCAGCAGCTCGTCGGTCATGGACACGACCTGTTCGTAGGGCAGGTGACCGGCCAACTGGTCGGTGAGCATGGCCTCGATGACCCGGGTACGACTCCCGGTCAACGCCGCGTCGACGGTGAGTTCTTGGGAGATCGTGATCTGGCGCAGGTACTCCCCGAGCACCGACCCCACCCTCGCCGTGTCCCGCGGCCGCACACCATCGGCCCCGGCAACGCCCATGCATTCGACCACGACGTCCCGGGGGAGGTTCTCGACCTGGCCCCGGTTGGGTAGGTTCATCGGGAGCGTGTGCTCCTTTCCTGTGGCCAGGCCTTCGATCAGCTCGGCGACGAGCTCCCCGGAGGGCCACGGCGACACCTCGTCGCTGCTCAGCAGTTCGGCCACCTCTTTGTCGTCGGCCTCCTTGTCCTTTTGGTGGCCCCAGATGCCGTAATGGTGCACACCCCAGTCACGTCCGAAATCTGACGACTGGGTGACGAATCCGGGGAAGAATTCGGCGATGTGGGTGTCGGAGGCTCCGGGGAGGACGCCGAAGCGGCGGAACAGTTCGAACTTGACCCGGTTGTTGGCCACGACGTCCGCTTTGGTCCAGGTGTCGCCTGCCGACACCTTCTGCCAGTGCATTCCGTCGACCGGTGGCATCCAGATCGGTTCCCCTCCGTGGGCGGAGGGATTGTCCAGCACCGATCGGAGCATGGCGAATCCGTCGGCACCGTCGATCCCGAGCTGGGTCACCAGCGGTAGGTGGTTGACGCCTGCCGACACAGGATCGATGACATGCAAGGGGGAGTCGAAGAGCAGGCTCAACGAGAACTTCAACCCCACCAGCTCGTTGCACAGCCCGACCACCCTGATCTTCGACTCGCGCACGACGCCGCGACACAGCGCGGTCAGCGGATTGCTCACGTTGATCAGCAGCGCCTCGGGGCACCGTCGTTCCATCGCCCGGGCCACTCCGGCGACGACCGGGACGCTCCGCAGGGCCCGGCTGATCCCGCCGGGCCCGACACTGTCACCCACTGGCTGTCGGATCCCGTAGCGGGCGGGGATCTCGATGTCGGGACGCATGCTGGCGAAGCCCCCCACGGTCAAGGCGATAATGACGATATCGGCGCCGTCGAGGGCGTCATCGAGGTCGGAGGTCGTTCGGACGGACAGCCCGATGCTGCGCACTTTGGCGATGTGCCTGGCCACGTCGGCCATCAAGGGGAGCGAGTCGGCGTTCTTGTCCATGAGCGTGACCTCGAGGTCACGCAGTGCTTCGCTGTTGGCGAAGTCGACAAGCAGTCGGGGCGTCCAGTGGGTGCTGCCGCCTCCGACAATGGTGATCCGGGGTGCGCTCATCAACCGAACGGTAGCCGCGGGTGAGCCGAGGGGAGGTCGATGACAAATACCCTGGTCAAGGGCACCATGGGCACGTGGCCGGTCGTTGCTTCAGCCTTGCCCATCCCCGCGCGTCGCCAGCGGGGGACCGGATTGGAGCCTAAAGCTGGCAGAGGTGATGACGATAGACAGAAATGCACAAAATGGAACGAAGAGGCCTGGGCCGTAGGATTCTGCTGTGCCTGGGAGCCGTGGCTGCCGGGCTCCTCGTCCTGACGGCGGCCGTTTCGCCGGCCACGGCGAGCACCAACTCCGGGTGGAACATCATCCCCAGTCCCAATGCGAAACCCCCGAGCAGTGATTTCCTTCTCGACACCGCCTGTGCCAACGCTTCAGTGTGTTGGGCAGTAGGCGGATCCTTCCCCAGCCTGGGCAATAACTCGCAGCCGCACGCCATTGTCGACGGATGGAACGGATCGACCTGGTCGGCGGGCCCCGACGTGTCTCCGACCGGGACAGAGGCTTCGGTCCTGTGGAGCGTGACCTGCGTCGAAGCCTCCGATTGCTGGGCGGTGGGCGCGGCCAAGCTGGCTGACCAGGGCACGCCCAGTGCTCTGGCCGAACACTGGAACGGATCGACGTGGTCGCCGGTACTGATGCCTGATGTGCATGCCTACCTCTTGTCCGTCAGCTGCTCCACTGCGTCCGACTGCTTCGCCGTCGGCACCTCCCTTGACGCCAACAAGAATCCGTTGGCCGGAATCATCGTGCACTGGAACGGATCGCAGTGGTCGCCGGTCCAACGGGAGTCCTCGGGTCAGCCGTTCGACCAATTCGACTCGGTCACCTGCTCGGGCTCCTCCAACTGCTGGGCCGTCGGGTCATCGGGTCCGAATCAGGTCCAGTACAACTTCCTTCCCGGCGTCTTCCCCCAGGTATCCGGCAGCAGCGCCTTGGTCGAGCACTGGAACGGTTCCACGTGGGCCATCGTCCCGACCCCGGGCGCAGCGCCCGGGCAGGGGCAGTACGTGAGCGGGGTGAGCTGCGCCGACTCCTCGGACTGCTGGGCGGTCGGGGCCACCATGAACGTCCAAGGGAATCCATCCGGATCGCTGGTCGACCACTGGAACGGCTCGGCCTGGACCACCACGCCGAGCCCGTCGCCTGCCACTTCCACCGAAATGCTGACTTCGGTGACCTGTGTCGACACCACCGATTGCTGGGCCACGGGAACCACCGGGGGCGGCCAGAGCAAAGGGAGTCCCAGTCCGTTCATCGAGAACTGGAACGGAGCGGGCTGGTCGGTCGACCCGAGCCCGAACGTGCTGGCCCTCGGCTACCTGGGCCCGGTGGCCTGCATCCCGAACAGCGGATGCTTCACCTCAGGCCTTGCCGGGACCGACGTGGGAAACAACACGACCATCCAGACGCTGATCGAACAGCTCCGGATCGCCCCCGTCATCCCTTCGGAGACCCAGGGGCTGTGGATGTCCGGATCCGACGGTGGGGTCTTCAACTTCGGCAATGCAGCCTTTCTCGGCTCAGCCGGCGCTGCCCACCTCAATGCGCCTGTGGTGGGGATGGCCCGCACCCCCAATGGTGGTGGCTACTGGTTGGTGGGGTCGGACGGCGGAGTGTTCTCTTTCGGTGATGCCGGCTTCTACGGCTCCACCGGCGGAATGACCCTCAACAAGCCCATCGTGGGCATGGCCGCCACCCCCGACGGCCGCGGCTACTGGCTGGTCGCTTCCGACGGCGGCGTGTTCTCCTTCGGTGATGCCGGCTTCCACGGCTCGACCGGGGCGATCGCCCTCAACAAGCCCATCGTGGGCATGGCCGCCACCCCCGACGGCCGCGGCTACTGGCTGGTCGCTTCCGACGGCGGCGTGTTCTCCTTCGGCGACGCCGGCTTCCACGGCTCGACCGGGGCGATCGCCCTCAACAAGCCCATCGTGGGCATGGCCGCCACCCCCGACGGCCGCGGCTACTGGCTGGTCGCTTCCGACGGCGGCGTGTTCTCCTTCGGGGACACCGACTTCTACGGATCGGTTCCCGGCCAGGGCATCGTCAGTGCCGTTCCCATCGCCGGCATCGTCGACACGGCCGACGGCCATGGATACTGGATCGTGGGCCAGGACGGTGCCCTCTACTCCTACGGTGACGCCGGGTTCCTCGGCTCGCTCGAGGGCGTTGACCTGGCGGCACCGATCGTGGGTGTCGCTGCCCAGTAGGAAGGGCGTGCCGGAGCGGGCCCGAGGTGTTCCATACTGGTGGCACTAGCGCGAGGCGGAAGCCCGATCGACCCCGAAGGTCAGAACGCATGAGGTCACAGCCGAAGCTCAACGAGGTCGTCGTCCGGAGGGCCAGGTGGGTCGAGTCACCTGGTGCCGACGCCCTATCGGTCCCGGAGGCCCCGCCCGGATGACGGACTCCGTGGACGCCCCTGGCGCGGCCCGTCAGACCAAGCGTGGCGACATAGGCGAACCGCGCTGGCCCATGGCCTTGGCCGTCTTGACGGCCGGTGTCCTGCACGGCGTCCTCCCCACCGAATTGCGCCAGCTGCCGCCCGAACTCCTCGGTGATGCGCGTTGGTGGTACTTGGTCGTCGTGACGGTCCTGCTGACGGCCATCGTCATCGGTGACCCGGGCCGGATCGACCGACCCGACCGCTGGCTCCGGGCCCTGACCATCGGTCTGATCGCGCTGATCTCGGCGGATAACGTCCTCGAAGCCGGCAGATTGGTGGTCAGCATCCTCAGCACGAAGCCGTTCACCGAGGACGCCAACAAGCTGCTCATCGCCGGCGGAGCGATCTGGCTTTCCAACGTGA
Organism: uncultured Acidimicrobiales bacterium; assembly: GCA_963713625.1. GTDB lineage: Bacteria > Actinomycetota > Acidimicrobiia > Acidimicrobiales > RAAP-2 > Bog-756. Next base: position 308,669 of record CAVQMN010000005.1, read on the forward strand.
TCGCCTTCGCCCTCTGGTTCTGGCAGGTGGACCGGGGCGGGGCCGCGGCCCGGGCCAGTGGGACGACGGCAAAGCCGGCATTCATCTTTCCGGAGATGATCAACCCCCGGTTCGTCGAGATCGGGTGGTACCCGAAGTTCGTCGACTACTTCCATCTTTCCTTCACGGCGGCAACGGCCTTCAGCCCGACCGATGTGTCGGCCATCAAACCGTGGGCCAAGCTCATGATGATGCTCGAAGAGATCATCTCGTTGCTGGTGGCGATTCTGGTGGTGGCCCGCGCCGTCAACATCCTCAAATAAGCGGGTTCGTCGGGTCGGTCGGCGTGGTCTCGGTTGCCGTAAATCCGCGCATGCCGTTGTAGGGTGGTCGGGGCCGAGGCCGGTGATGTGATCATGACCGAAGGCGGAAGCCGAGCACACGGAAGTCGGGAGCACCAAAGGTGAAGCAAGGGGCGAAGGGCCTGCGAGAGAGGCCCGAAGCGGCGGTGAGCGTCACGTCCTCCTTCGTTGATGGCCGCGCGCCGGGTACGAAGAAGAGGAGCCAGATGTCAACTTCGCAGGACCGGGCCAACCGGGGAAGGAAGGCTCGCCTCGATGTCCCGTTGGCCTTGCATGCCGAGTGGGACCCCCCGCCGGACCGGACCGATCCCATCGATCTGCTCCAATCCCAAGCCGAGTCACGGATAGAAGAACTGGTGCCTATTCGCTACGGTCGGATGTTGATTTCTCCTTTTTCGTACTATCGGGGGGCCGCCCTCCCCATGACCGAGGACTTGGCGTCTACGCCGAACTCGGGCTTCGATGCACAGCTCTGTGGTGACGCCCACATGTCGAACTTCGGCATGTTCGGATCGCCGGAACGCCATCTCTTCTTCGACGTCAACGATTTCGACGAAACGGCGCCGGGTCCGTGGGAGTGGGATGTCAAGCGACTGGCGGCGAGCCTCGAAATCGCCGGACGCGAGAACGAGGTCCCGAAGAAGATGCGCCGTCGGATCGTGCAGGGTGCCATCCGGTCGTATCGCGAGACGATGCGCGAGTTGGCAGGGGTGCCCATGATGTCGGTGTGGTACGCCCATCTCGACGTTGAGGAGATCCTGCCCCGTTTCAGCGCACTGTTGAACCGGAAACGGACGCCGAGCGTCTGGAACGCCATCACCAAAGCTCGGGCCCACGACAGCCATCAGGCGTTCGACAAGTTGTGCGACGTTCGGGGCGGGGAGACGAGAATCATTCACGATCCACCGCTCATCGTCCCCATCGAGGAGTTCGCCGGGGGCATTGATCCGGACACCGCCGCGGACATACTGGCAAAGCTGGTCCGGGACTACCGGCGCACGCTGCAGCCGGACCGGAGGCACCTTCTCGAGCAGTATGAGCTGGCCCACCTGGCCCGGAAGGTGGTGGGGGTCGGGAGTGTCGGGACCGATGCCTGGATCGCTCTCTTCCTGGCCCGGGAGGACGGCTCGCCCCTCTTCCTCCAGATCAAGGAGGCTCAGCCTTCGGTACTCGAACGGTTCACCAGCAAGACGAAGTTCTCCAACCATGGACAGCGGGTGGTCGTCGGCCAGCGCCTGGTGCAAGCGGCCAGTGACATCTTCCTCGGTTGGGAGCGGTTCTCATGGGGTGGCACTGAGCGTGATTACTACTTCAGACAGCTCCGCGACTGGAAAGGGTCAGTCGATGTGAGTGGGATGACCCCGGCCGGAATGGACGTGTGGGGACGGATGTGTGGCTGGACCCTGGCCCGGGCGCACGCCCGGTCGGGCGATCGCATCGCCATCGCTGCCTATCTGGGAAAGTCCGAAGTATTCGACCGTGCCGTCACCGAGTTCTCCTCCGCCTACGCCGACACCATCGAACGCGACTATGCCGCGCTCCAACGTGCTGCCGTCGACGGGCGGATCATGGCCCACACCGGTATTTAGTGGCCGGCGGGCGACTCAACCCCCCGGCGTACCGGGCGGTGCCGCCACCGGAACCGGATGCAACAGATTCACGTGCTGGCCGAAGCAGATGAAGACCTGGTGACCTTGTCCGACCACCGGGGAGAAGGTGGTCCCTTTGACCTGCACGAACGAGGGGCAATTGGGAAAGGACTGTGTGGTGTGGGCCTCGGTCCAGTTGACGATGGCGGTGATGCCGCCGGCGGTGAAGTCGGCAATGCGATTGGTCTGGGCGATGACGTTCTGCTGGGTCACCTTGCCTCCCGCGGCTTTGATCCCGGCCGCCAAGAGCGCGGCTGACTGCCACCCCTGCATGGAGAGCTGATCGGTGACGTCCTGGGGTTCGTAGGCCTTCATGGTGGACAGGTAGGTCTCAAGGCCCGGATAGGCCCCGGGAAAGTCAGCGGCGGCGGCAAAGGGGACGAACCCGTTCGCATCCACGTAGACGTTCTGCATGAGGGACTGGTACTGGTTGAGGAGGGCCTGTTCATAGCCGTTCAGCCACAGTTGATGGATCTTGAGGCCGTACTGCTGGATGGCCCGGGCCAGCGTGATGTTGTCCGAGCCCTCCATGCAGCTCACCAGGAAGTTCGAACCATGCTGCTGCAGCTGTTGGACGGCCGAGGTCAAGCTGCCCCCGAGGGACGCGTCGAAGTCGGCATAGCTCACCTTGATCCCACCCTTGGTCAGGTCGGCGGCCGTGGTGCTGCAGGCGGGGTACGAACCGGGGATGCCCGCGCCATAGCTGATCAGGGCCACCGATGTGGCGTGCGCTTTCTTCACCAGATAGGCGATGGGGGCAGCCAAGGCGTGGTAGTCCTGGATGGAGCCACCGGCCGCGAACAGGTTGTCGGGACCGGCCCAGTTCCCGCTCACGTTGTAGCCGTAGGTAGGGATCTTCGACTCGGCAAAGAGATTCGGAGTGAACCAGAAGGTGGAGATGAAGGCGGCAAAGTCACCGTCTTGTTCGATGAGGGTGTGGGCCAGCTCGGAGAAGGTGGTCGGGTCCCCGCCGTCATCGAGGTTGTTGGCCAGGACCAGCTTGCGACCGTTGATGCCACCCTCTTTGTCCACCATGGTGAAGTAGGCCTGCATCCCAGGGATGAAGGCCGAGAAATCTCCGGCTCCGACGCCGGTCCGGGTGGCGATCACCCCCACTCTGATGGCACTGGCCGGCGTCGGCGATGCCGAGCTCGGGGACATGGTGGTGACTGCCGTTCCGGGGCTGTGGCCCGAGCAGGAGGTGAGGACGGCGCCCACCATGATCACGGCTCCGATGGTCCTGCCCAGCCAGGAGTGACGTGTCGTGCGTCCCCCGCTGGCCAGGCCTCTGGCCTGATCGTTCACCGTCGTCCCCCTGGCATCCGGAGCGAATGTGGCCCCGCCCGCGCTCACATTAACGCGTGGCTCTCACCGTCTGCGCTCCTACGCGCACCGTGCAGGAGAGGATGCCGGAAGCACGTCTCTCCTGCACGGTGGCCAATGTCATCAGATCAACAGGTCAGTGGAACAGCTTGAGTGTGTTGTCGCCGTCGTCGACGAACAGCACACCCCGCCCGCAGGGGGCGAGCGTGACGCCGAACAGGTCCCCGCCGGCGGCAAACGGGTCGATCGTCACCGTGTCGATCTGGCGCCCGTAGGGAGTGATTTCCACGATGTTGCCGTTCCCACCGTTGGCACTGAGAACGTTCCCGTTAGGTGCCAACACCAGTCCGAGGGGCCCATTCACGGCGCCGTTGGAGGTGAGAGTGGTGCCCCCTCCGGTCGCCGGGGTCCACCGCCAGAGAGCGGAGGGAATGACGGCGATCCGGTTGTTCACCGTGTCGGCCACATACAGCTGCCCCTGGCTCCCGAGGGCCAGACCTGTGGGACCGACCACCAGCGCGTTCGGGTCGGTGCGCTCGGCGAAACCGCTGCCGACGACCGTCGACGCAACCAGTGCGGGCGGCCGGCACGGGTTCAAGCGGACGTCCAGCCTGACGACCGTGCCTTGATCGATCGTGGCCGGGCTGTGGGCCACCGTTCCGTTCAAGACATTGGAGACGAAGATCTCCGCTCCGCCGTAACCACTCACCGCCGTCAGGTCCCACGGGCCGTTGATCATGCCGCCGGACCAGGTCTCGACGGGTGCCCCCTGGCTGTCGAGCACGATGAGGCATCCGGCCTGGGCCGTGCCTGACATCCCGTTACTGGTGGGCAGGCTCCCCACGACGACCCAGCCCCCGGGCAGCGTGGTCAGCGCCGTGGTGAGGCCGATCCCCCCGGGGCAGGCCCCCGGCAGTGGCCCGCGGAGTGTGGCAAACGTCGACACCGTTCCCCGTGGGGAGATCTGCACGATGGTGGTACCTGTTCCCTGCAGATTGGCCGAGTTGTTGAAGTTGCTCACCAAGGTGTCACCCGAGACGAGCCTGCCCACGGACTGGGGGACCACGGTGATGCCGTAGGGATTGACATCTCCGTTGGCGGGAACGGTCGAGGCCACGTTGGTGACCGTGGAGAAGTGTGAGAGGAAGGAGGAAGGCGGGTGTGAGGGTGGCGAAGCCCCCGCTGCTACCGGCAGCGCCAGTGCCGCGGCAACGCTCAGGCAGCCGACCAGTCCCGCTCCGGTGAGGAGTCGGTGTCGGCGGCCGGTCGCAGGTGACGGTTCCGTGCGGAACCAGGTACGTAGATGTCTCATCGGTTCATCCTCCGTGGCTTGTAGACCCCCCGATAGCAATGAATACGTTCGGGGGATTCCACTCGTTCAAGAGAATTCTGAAACTCCGTGATCTCTGTTCCGGTCCGAGGGACCCCTAGCGCACGATCGTGTCGATCTCCTTCAACTCGTCAGAGGAGAAGTCCAGCGTGTTGATGGTGGCGACGTTCTGTTCCAGCTGAGCCACACTGCTGGCTCCGACCAGGGTCGATGTGACCCGTGGATCACGGAGGGTCCAGGCCAGGGCCAGCTGCGCGATCGTCTGGCCCCGCCGGTCGGCGATCTCCCGCAGCGCACGCACTTTGGCCAATGTCTCTTCGCTGAGCTGGGACTTGTCGAGGGTCCCGGGTTGACTGGCTCTGGAGCCGGCCGGGACCCCATCGAGGTAGCGGTCGGTGAGCAGCCCCTGGGCCAGTGGCGAAAAGACGATGCACCCGACTCCGAGGTCGCCGAGGGTCTCGATCAATCCGTACTCGGGCCACCTGTTGAACATGGAATAGGAGGGCTGATGAATGAGGAGCGGAGTTCCGAGCTGCGAAAGGATGGCCGCGGCATGTGCGGTGTGCTCGGGTGGGTACGACGAGATCCCGACATAACGCGCCTTGCCCTGACGGACCGCAGTGTCGAGGGCTCCCATCGTCTCTTCCAACGGGGTCTCGGGGTCGAGCCGGTGGGAGTAGAAGATGTCCACGTACTCGAGTCCGAGCCGTTTGAGGCTGGCATCCAGGCTGCCGAGCATGTACTTCCGCGAGCCGCCGTCGCCGTAGGGTCCGGGCCACATGTCGTAGCCCGCCTTGGTGGAGATGATCAGCTCATCGCGATAGGGAAGCAGGTCACCGTTCAGAACCTTGCCGGCATTGGATTCCGCTGTCCCGTACGGCGGTCCGTAGTTGTTGGCCAGATCAAAGTGGGTCACCCCGAGGTCGAAGGCCCTGGTGAGCATGGTGCGGATCTCGTCCACGGGTCGGGCGTCGCCGAAGTTCTGCCAGAGTCCGAGCGAGATCAGGGGGAGCTTGAGGCCGCTGCGCCCGCATCGGCGGTACTTCATCCGGTCGTAGCGCTGTTCGGCTGGGAGGTAGGACATGCAGAAAACCTAGATCAATCGACTGGCGACCGATATCGGTCGGAACCCGGCATCGTGCGTCCCGGTTCCGCTACCGTCACTCCGGTGGGTCGAGCCCGATGAGACGGAAGGCACTGGGAGCGGCGCTGACCGTCGCTTTGGTGTGCGTGACCCTGAGCGGGTGCGGGAGTTCGGCAACCTCCTCGGGGTCCGGTCGGGCGATTGCGCTGGTGAGTGATCCGGCAGGCCTGGTGGACCCGATCGATGGCACCGGAACCGGGCCGGTGAGCCCCGGAGCGGTAGGCGAGTTTCCTGGCGCCGACCTTCCGTTCGGGATGATCCAGTGGAGTCCGGACACCACGCCCAACCATGCCGGAGCGGGTGGGGGCTACTCCTATGCCGACTCCCGTATCGCCGGTTTCAGCCTGACCCATCTGAGCGGCACCGGCTGCGCATCCTACGGAGACGTGCCCATCCTTCCGACCACGGGACCGATCGGTGCCACCCCCGAGAAGGAGACGGCTGCGTTCTCGCATTCCACCGAACACAGCGCACCGGGACAGTACAGTGTGACCCTCGGCTCGCAGGTGAAAACAGAGCTGGCTGTTACCGCCAGGACGGGCATCTCCCAGTTCACCTTCGGACGCACCCATCAGGCGAACCTGCTCTTCAAGGTGGCCGGAAGCGCCAATCCGGTCACCGACACCGATGTTCACACGGTGGGCCAGAACGGGATCGCCGGTCAGGTCACCAGTGGCCAGTTCTGTGGAACCGGGACCAACTACACGCTCTACTTCGACGCCACGTTCAACCGGCCCTTCGCCGCCGCCGGCAGCTGGAACGGTTCGACGGTCTCACCCGGGACCACGTCGTGCCAGGGATCGGCTTGCGGTGCCTACGTCACCTTCGACACCAGCAGCAACCAGGTCGTCGTCATGAAGGTGGGGATCTCCTTCGTCAGCATCGCCAATGCGGCCGACAACCTGAAGGCCGAAGACCCGGGCTGGTCGCTGGCCAACGTCGAGTCGTCGGCGACCAGCCGATGGAACAGCTTGCTCGGCCGCGTACGGGTCGGTGGCGGCTCTGCCCCCCAGTTGCGCACCTTCTACACCGCGTTGTACCACTCACTTCTCTTTCCCAATGTGGTCAGCGATGTCAACGGCCAGTACATGGGCGATGACGGGATGCTCCATCAGTCGTCGACACAGGCCCAGTACGCAAACTTCTCGGAATGGGACATCTACCGTTCGGAGATCGAGTTGGTGTCGCTGGTGGCTCCGCACCAGGCCGGCGACATGGTCCAGTCATTGGTCAACGACGCCGAGCAGGGGGGATGGCTGCCCAAGTGGGCGATCGTCGACGGCGATGCCTCGCAGATGAACGGTGACTCTGCCGACCCGATCATCGCCGCCGCCTATGCCTTCGGCGTCCGTGGATTCGACGTCAGCGCGGCCCTGGCCGCCATGGTCAAGGGTGCGAACCAGACCGAGACAGGTCACGGATTGGAGATCGAGCGGCAGTACCTGGACCAGTACCTGGCCCAGCACTACGTCGATGCCGGCGCCCTGGATCTCACCTCCATCAACTACTCGATCGGGGGCTCGGTGACCCTCGAGTACGCCATCGATGACTTCTCGATCGCCCAGATCGCGCTCTCTCAAGGGGACAGTTCGCTGTACCAGAGCATGATGCAGCGGGCCCACAACTGGCAGTACCTCTTCAATCCGGCGACCGGATATGTGCAGTCGCGCAATGCGGACGGCAGCTTCCCGGCCGGACCGGCGTTTCAGACCTCCCTGCTCGAGCCCGGTGGTGAGCTCGGATTCGAGGAGGGGAATGCCGTCCAATACACCTGGGCCGTACCCCAGGACCTGTCGGCCCTCTCCAGCCTCATGGGGGGAGACACCCAGGCCATCAAGAAGCTCAACGCCTTCTTTACCGTCTTGAACGCCGGCCGGGATCGTCCGTTCGACTGGGCGGGAAACGAGCCGAGCCTGTGGACGCCGTGGGAGTACGACTATTTCGGCGCACCGTCTCAGACGCAAGGCGTCGTCCGGAAAATCGCCGATGACCTCTACTCCGACACACCGGTCAATGAGCCCGGCAACGACGACCTGGGGGCGATCTCGTCGTGGTACGTATGGGCGGCAATCGGGATGTACCCGGTGACACCGGGGTCGGCCGACCTGGCGTTGGCCAGTCCACTCTTCCCGGACATCTCGTTGACCCTTCCGGATGCGAAGCAGCTGACGATCCGAGCTCCGGCGGCCTCCTCATCCACGCCGTACGTCAACTCCCTCACAATCACCGGGGCCAGCCCGACGAGAGCGTCACCGTCCTGCGCACCAGGAGCGACTTCATCTCCACCGAAGGCTACGACGTGGGACCAACCCTGGCTCCCCTCATCGATCATCTCCACCGGTGGCACTCTCACCTTCGGCCTGTCCTCGCAGCCCGATCCGGGCTGGGCCTCCGATCCGGCCCTGAGCCCGCCGTCATTCGCCACCGGCCGGCTGCCGGCGGTGGGGTACTCGGATCCGAGCGGGTCCATCACCATCCCGGCAGGTCAGACCAAGACACTCGAACTCGGGATCCAACCGGCTGCTCCCGGGGGCTTGGCTGTCCAGTGGACCTCGACCGGCAGCCCGAGGGGAGTCACGGTGTCACCGTCCGGTGGTGGCCTCGTGCTCCCCGGTTCGTCCGGCAACTCAGGTCATCCCGGCCTTCCGAGCTGCACCCCGTCGGCACCGGCAACCCAGAAACTGACCATCGGCGCGACCGCTCCGGGGTCGTACCTCATCGACATCCACTTGGAGACCAGCACCGGCACAGCCCTCCCACCGGTGGCCGTCGAGGTGCACGTCACTGGATGAGCGTTCGGCCGGACCGACCGACGGCGACACGACCCCGACCGATCGAGCGCAACACGGCCCGTGGAGGCCGGGTCAGGCGGCGGCCTTCTCCAGGATGTGTACGCCACAGGCGGACCCCAGTCCGATGACGTGGGTGAGTCCGACCTTGGCCCCGGCGATCTGGCGGTCACCCGCTTCGCCGCGGAGATGGGTGGCCACCTCCCAGACGTTGGCGATCCCGGTGGCGGCGATCGGATGCCCCTTCGACTCGAGACCACCGGACACGTTGACGGGCGTGGATCCGTCCCGCCAGGTGGCACCCGAGTTGAAGAAGTCGACGGCCCCGCCCACTTCGCACAACATCAGGTTGTCGTAGTGGACCAGCTCGGCGGTAGCGAAGCAGTCGTGGAGCTCGACCAGGTCGAGGTCCGATGGCCCCACTCCGGCCTGTTCGTACGCCTGCTGGGCGGCGTTCCGGGTCAGGGTGTTCACGTCGGGAAGGATCTGGCACGCCTCCTCCCATGGATCCGTCGTCAGGACCGACGCCGATATTTTGACCGCTCGCCGCTGCTGTTCCTTTGACAGAGTCTTGAGCTTCGCTCCGCTGACCACCACGGCAGCCGCGGCTCCGTCGCAGTTGGCCGAGCACATCGGACGGGTGTTGGGGTAGGCGATCATGACATCGCCCATGATCTCTTCGAGAGTCATCTTCTTCGAATAGGCGGCCAGCGGATTGAGCGTCGAGTGCGAGTGGTTCTTCTCGCTGATCTTGGCGAACAGCTCGAAGCTGGTCCCGCCGTAACGGTGTCCGTACTCCATTCCGATCTGGGCGAAGACGCCCGGCATGATCTCCGTCCCGATACGCCCATCGACGGGTGCGACCGCACCATACCGCCCGGAGGGGCTGAAGGTGCCGGAGTCATCCTTGCGGCTGCCACCGGAAAGGAGGCCCGCCCCGGACAACTTCTCCACCCCGAAGGCCAAGCCCATGTCGGCTTCGCCGGCCTTGACCGCCATGCACGCCACTCTGAGCGCCGTGGCGCCCGTGGCGCAGGCGTTGGCCACGTTGAACACCGGAATGCCGGTCTGGCCGAGCTGCTTTTGCACCTGCTGTCCGATCCCGGCATTGGCCGCCATCAGATTGCCCGCGCCGATCACGCCCATGTCCTTCATGCCCACGCCGGCGTCGGTCAGCGCGCCCTGCACCGCCTCGGACGCCAAGTCGACGAGGTCCATTTCAGGGTGCTTGCCGAACTTCGTCATGTGGATACCCAGGATCCAAAGGTCGTCGGATGCCATGGTGCTCAACCTCCTATGGGTTCGAAACCGAACCCGATCGCGTCAGTGCCGTTGTCGTCCGTGCCGATGACCTGCGTGGCCAGCTGTACCTTCATCCCGAGCGTGACATGCTCGGGATCGGGCTCCACGTTGATGAGATTCGCCCTCACACTCGTGCCGTCGCAGTCCACCAGGGCGGCAACGTACGGAACCGGGACCCCCGGTGCGGCGAAGGCCACGATCGTGAATGCCTTGACCTCACCTTTGGTCGAGATGTCGACCTTCTTGAATTCGGTCTTGCCGCAGCTGGCGCAGGCGTTGCGCCGATCGAAGAAGCGGGCGCCACAGGCTGTGCACTCATTGGCGCTCAGGTGCGGCTCGTCACCGAGCACCAGGTAGTCGACCAGCGGGATTTGGTTGTCCATCGTCCTTCTTCCGTCGTCATCCGTACATCATCGGTACATCGAACGTTGTGCCGACACCGTAGTGGCAGTGCCAAATCGGCGGCTAGTTGGGCCCCGAGGGGGTCGGTGGTTCGATCTGCTCCATGAATTCAAGTCTGATGCCTCCCGGAGCGCGGACAAAGGCGATGCGCCGCTTCCCGAAGGTGCCCTCGACCACGTCAGGCCCCCACACCACCTCCTGGCCCACCAACTGGGCGTCCAGATCGTCGGTGAACAGGGCCGGGTGGAGGAAGCCCTCGTCAGGGAGCTCGACGTCGTCCTCATAGATGGCTTTGGTGAACAGCGTGATCATCACCGGTCCGAAGAAGACGTCGGCCCGTTCACCGTTGCGCCATTGCATGCGGTCCCTGACCTCGGCCCCGGCTGCCTCGTAGAACTGGCATGCCCCGTCGAGATCGGCCACCTTCACCGCCAGATTGGCCAGTCCGGTTACAGGCACGTGCTCTCCTCGTCTGTGCTTCCGTTCGGAGGAGTCTAACGACGGCAGGAGCCGCTCCCGCCGGGACCGGGCCGGTCAGGAGGCGATGGAGAACCCGTCAGGAGGCGAAGGAGAAGAGGAACATCTGGGTGGCATAGGCCACCAGCCGGGGACGGCCCGAACCGTCCTCACCGCAGTCCCACAGCGCCATGTCGGCCGAGGCGTAGCCGCCACCGGCGAACCGGGCACGGTTGTGGGCCAGCACCCAGGGAGAACGGCAGTGGTCGAGGAGGTGCACGGTGAGGTCGACGCTCGGGGCGAACCAGTTCCGCTCCCTGCGGCCGACCTTTTCGGCCACCGCACCGGGCATGGTGTCGGCCAGCACCACCAGCGCCAGCGGATCGAGGATGCCGTCTTGCAGAAATGGCGGATGGTCGAACCGGTACCACAAGGCCGTCTCCGCCCGGTCTGGCTCATACTCCTCCCAGAACGCGTGGCCGAGTGCCGGTCGCCCCTCGACATGCCGCTCCCAGAACGGAGTGGGTTCGAACCGGTCCACCCCCGGCGGTGGGGGATCGCGGTAGGAGGGACAGTCGTCGGGTGGGGGAACGTCGGTCGGCGGACGGAGATCGGTGAAGGTGAATCCGGGGCGGTCGGAACCGAAGATGCCGGTGGTCAGATGACCACGGGCCGCACCGGGGTTGGCCACCTCGGAGCGGAGATGGGACATGGAGCGCCCCCGTCGGAGCAGCTCGACCTCGACCGTGACCGGACCGTGGGCCACCTGGGCCACGAAGGTGGTGTGGAGTGAGCGCAGCGGTTGCGTCGGGTCGCCCAGTACGTGATCCATGGCCCGGAGAGCGATGGCGCTGACGATTCCGCCTTGGGGCAGCGGCCGGAGGTTCCACGACGCGTGGATCGTTCCTTCGTATCGACCGTCCCCGACGGACGTCACGCCGGTCACGCTTGCAAAGGTGTCGGTCACGACCGCCGATGCTCGCCGCGGCCATCGGCGGGTGTCAAAGTGATCCGACCGCCGTCATCCAAATTCTCCCCGTTTTCCCTGGTCAGGATGCGAAGGACTTCGGCTATGGTCACCAAGGTGGCGTCAATCCGACGGGCCGGCGCCCGGTCCGGGTCCCAGGAGGACTGATGAATATCGTGGTCAGCAACGTGAAGGGTGGGGTGGGCAAGACCACCACGTCGGTGTACCTGGCATCTGCCGCGGTGGACCGGGGGTGGGATCCGGTCCTGTTGGTCGATGCCGACCGCCAAGCTTCGTCGGCGGAGTGGCTCGAGGAGAGCCCCATCGAGGGTGTCGAACTGGTGGAGGCGCCGTCCGAGCGGACGGTGGCTCGTGCCTTGGCCGGGGGCGAGGGACTGGCCGTGGTCGATACGCCACCCGGTGACGAGCGGATCGTTCGGGCCGCGCTGGACCGGGCCGACGCCGTGGTGATCCCGACCCGGGCCGGTGGGGTCGAGTATTCGCGGGTGCTCGCCACACTCGACATGATCGGTGACCGGGTTCCGAGCGGGGTGGTCATCTGTGCCGCCAGGTTGGGAACGAACGACCTGGCTGAGGCTGTGGCCTGGTGGAATGACTCGAAGGTCCCCATCTGGGGGATCATCCCCGAGCGGGTGGGGATTGCCGCCGGTCCGGAGGCCAGGCTCTACCGCGACGGCCTCGAGGCCTATGACGCCGTTCTGAAGAAGGCGCTGAAGCGGGCCAGGCGCTCCTGACGTTCAGCCCACGAGACCGTCGGGGCCCGCGGGTACGTCCACGGCATGCTCTTTGAGGGCGTCGAGGGGGACGACCTCCAGTGCCGCCTCGTGGGTCGAAGCCAGCACCACGTAGGCGGCGGCACCGTCATGGTGGGCCCGGAGCCAGTTGGCTGCAGTCACGCACCAGCGGTCACCGGGAACGAGCCCAGGAAACCTGTACTGCTCGATCGGGGTCGACAGGTCGTTGCCGATCGTGCGCTGATGCTCTAAGAACTCGGCGGTGACAACGGCACAGATCGTATGACTGCCCCGGTCTTCTGGGCCCGTGGAGCAGCACCCGTCGCGGTAGAAGCCGGTCATCGGGTCCGTGCCGCAGGGCTCGAGCTCTCCTCCGAGCACATTTCGATCAGTCATGGAAGCAGTATCGCTCAGTTGGCGGTGTCCGATTCGGTCAGTTGAAGCTGTCGAGTTCGTTGCTGTCCCCTTCACCCACCTGCTCGAGTCTCACCTCGAACCCGTCGACCACATCGATCCGCTGCAGGGCGTCGACATGGCCCCGCCCTCCCCCGTTCCACTTGGCTTTGGCCCGGGACTTGGCATCGTCGAGGTCGGAGGCGACCACCATCACGACCTCGTGGCCTTCCCCCATCCTGCCGTCGGACATCGGCCCGCCCAGGAAGGCGGCATACAGGTGCATGCCGGCACGATAGTGGTCGGATTGGGACGACCGCTTCGACCGTGGCCCGTGCTCGGCCCCCCCATCCCTGCGGTCAGGCGGATCCGACGAAGTCGACGACCACCTTGGCCAGCTCCGGCCCTTTGTCCTCCTGCAGGAAGTGACCGCCGCCGGCGATGGTCACGTGGGGTTGCCCCTTGGCCCCGGGTATCCGGGCCTGGAGGATGCGGTCGGACCCGGCCGTGATCGGATCGCCGTCGCTGAAGGCTGTGAGGAACGGTGTGTCCATGGCCTCGAGGATCTTCCAGGCGTCGCGATTGGCCGCCGACGCGGGATCCTCGGTCGAAACGGGAACCAAGGTGGGGAACTGCCGGGCTCCCTCTGCATACGACTGGTCGGGGAACGGGGCATCGTAAGCGGCGATGACCTCGGGGGTGAGTTCGCTGGCACAGCCGAAGTTGACGATCGTCCCGGTGGGGAACACCTCCACCTCCTGGGAGAACTTGAGCCATCCGAGGAACGCTTCACTGGGCGTCCCGTCGCCGGTGGGCAGAAAGGTATTGGCGGCAACGACCCGCTCGAAGCGATCGGGATGCTCGGCCAGCAGCCGGAGCCCGATCAGCCCGCCCCAGTCCTGACAGACCATGGTCACGCCCGACAGCCCGAGACGGTCGAAGAGAAGGGCGCGCATCCACTCGACGTGGCGGGCGTAGGTGTACTCGTCACGGGGAGTCGGCTTGTCCGAGCGCCCGAATCCAACCAGATCGGGAGCGACAACCCGCAGGCCTGCGCGTTCCAGCACAGGGATCATGTGCCGATACAGATAGCACCACGACGGCTCTCCATGGAGGAGGAGGACGACCCGGCCGGTGGCAGGCCCCTCGTCGAGGTAGTGGACTCTCAATGTGCCCCCGTCCTGGTCGGGGATCTCTGCGTAGTGGGGTTCGAAATCGAAGCCTGCGAGCCCTTCGAAACAGTGATCAGGAGTGCGGAGAATCTCCATCGGACTGCTCACCTCCAATTGACACTTGATCTGCCAAATGGCGACACTACCAGCCGATTCGACGACTCGGCCTGGGCCGCACGCGGCCGCCGGCGCCCGCTGCCCACCGCGTCCACCCCATAAACGGGCCGTCTTCCGTCAACCGAGCCGTCTTCCCTCAACCGGGCAGTCCTCCATCGACCGGGCCCTGGTTCGCCGTCGATGTCCCGGCTTGCCCTCAGCGGAGGGCGTTCTTCACGAAGTCGTCGGTCCCGTGACCCGGCTCCAACCTGGTGCCGCCGTGCCAGCTGCCCCGCAGATGTCGGCGGATGGCCGCGGCTCCTTCGGCCGTGCCCCGGGCCGCGCCGTGCCAGAGGTCGGCGTGGTGGAAGAGGACGTCCCCCCGATCCTGGTACAGGGCGATCTCGCCCGGAACCCGCTCAAAGCCGAGCGGGAGTCCTGCGGTTCCCCCGAGATGGCTGCCGGGAAGGGTTCGGAGGAAGCCGTTGGCCGGCGAAGTGGGGTCGAAGTGAATGGTGAAGGCAGCTCCGGGCCAGATATCCAGATGGGGACCGGACTGGTGATCGGTGTGCCATCCGATCCGTGAATATCCCGAGCCCGGATCGGGCCTGGCATCCTGATAGACCACCCCGAACTGCTCATAGTCGAGAAGCCAGGCGTTCGGGCCGAGAAGACGCCCGGCGATCTCCACCAGCACCGGGTGGTGAACCAGGCGATCGGCCGTGGGCGATGCCGCGGTGGCGAAACAGACGTAGTGGGCGAAAGGCCGGTTGTCGATGGTGGCATCGGGCTCGTCGAGGATGACCGTCCCGTGCCTGGCGTCGAGTTCGCCCTCCGACAGCAGTCGTTGTACCGCGGCCAGTTCATCCTCGGCCTCGGCCAGAGCGGGCTCGTCGAAGGCCCGCCGGAGGGTCGCATAGCCGTTGACCTCGTAGAACGAGACCAGTTGGTCGAGCTGGTCCGAGGAAAACACTCCGCGCCGGTCGGAGGTCATCCGGTGCTCCTGCAGCGTGGGTGGGGCCGGTCGGCGAGCATGGAAGGAATTCTAAGCCCTGTTCGCCGCGCCGGAGCCAAGGTGAGACTCACTCAGGCGAACGCTCGGGCATTTCCGGTGCGAAAGTCGCTGACCCTGTTGCAATCGACCAACTCATCCCCTAGGTTTCGCCGTGGTTGAAGAGTTAAACGGGGGGATCCGGGGTAAGACTGCGTCAGCCGAAAGTCATATCGGAAAGGGAGGGGCGGACGTTGTTTGTCCGTGCCAAGCAAATCTTGAGGAGACGCAGATGAGAGCAAAACGAACCCGGTTCGTTCGACTGGCAACCGTGGGTGGCGCGTTAGCGCTAGCGGTCAGCACCGTGGCGGCCTTGGGGGTGGCCCCGACTCCGGCGTCCGCGGCATCGGTCAACGAGAACTTTGCCGGCTACGTTTCTTCCTTCGGCCTCTACAGCTCGATCTCGCTCGGGTTCAACGTGACCGTGCCGCCGATCGTGAAGCAGGGTGGCACATACACCATGTCCTTCGGTGGCGGTAGCCAGACCGTGCCAGCGTCGCAGAGCGGGTTCAACGTCCAATACATCAATGGACTCCAAGACCTCGTTCCGATCCCACCGGGTGCCACGTTCGTGCCCAACAGCCTCTCGACCGGTCTCCAGTGGACGTACACCAACGGCGGGACCACAACCCATGGTCCTTTTGAGGTGACCTACTGCACGGCACCCAGCGCCGCCTGTACGGCGACGGCCAAGTCTGCGGCATACCTCGGCTCGACCTCCACTCCTTACATCGAGACCAGTACCGGATCGGCCCATTTCGCCGCCGGTGGCACGCTGGCCCTTCCCGGGTGGAGCGCAAGCCTCGTTGCATCCGGTGCCCTCGGGACCAGTATCCAGCCCACGGTCAGCGAATTTGATACCGGGACCATGCTTGCCGGACTCGGGGCAGTGGATGTCGCCGCCTACCCCTCCGGGGTCTTCAGCGGCACGCCGGGATCTCCGCCGCCGTATGTGTTCCAGCCGCTGGCCTCCACCGCCATCGGTGTCCCCACCCCCGTGGTCACCGCCGTGCTTCCCAACTCCGGCCCGGTGGCCGGTGGGAGCACCGTGACCATCCACGGCTACAACCTGACCACCCCGACCAAGGTCACCTTCGGGTCGAAGGCGGCCACCAGCTTCACCAGCGTCACCCCGGATGCGGTGACCGCGGTGGCCCCTCCGGGCACCAACGGCTCCACGGTCAACGTCCAGCTGACCAACTCGGCCGGGACCTCGAGTGTGAACTCGAACGCCCAGTTCACCTACACCAACGGTCCCATCGTGACCGGGGTGAGCCCGTCCACCGGTCCTCCCTCGGGCGGGACGGTGGTGACCATCACCGGCCAGCAGCTGACCTCGGCCTCGGCCGTCCACTTCGGCTCCACGCCGGCCACCGCCTTCAACGTCAACTCGGCCACCTCCATCACGGCCACGGCCCCGGCCGGCACCGGGGTGGTCGACGTGACGGTGACCAACGCCCAGGGCACCTCGGTGACCAGCGCCCAGGACCGGTTCAACTACCGGACCGGGTACTGGCTGACGGCGGCCGACGGTGGCATCTTCAACTACGGGAACACCCCCTTCGAGGGCTCGGCCGGCGCCCTGCCCCTCAACAAGCCGGTGGTGGGCATCGCCGCCACCCCCGACGCCGGGGGCTACTGGCTGGCCGCCTCTGACGGTGGTGTCTTCTCCTACGGGGACGCCTCCTTCTTCGGCTCCACCGGGGGCATGACCCTCAACCAGCCGGTGGTGGGCATCGCCGCCACCCCGAGCGGCTTCGGGTACTGGCTGGTGGCCTCGGACGGCGGTGTCTTCTCCTTCGGGGACGCCTCCTTCTACGGCTCCACCGGGGGCCAGGTGCTCAACGCCCCCATCGTGGGCATCGCCTCCACCCCTGACGGCCACGGCTACTGGCTGGTGGCCTCGGACGGCGGCGTGTTCGCCTACGGGGACGCCGGCTACTACGGC
Source organism: uncultured Acidimicrobiales bacterium (assembly GCA_963713625.1). Classification (GTDB taxonomy): domain Bacteria; phylum Actinomycetota; class Acidimicrobiia; order Acidimicrobiales; family RAAP-2; genus Bog-756. Next base: position 325,787 of record CAVQMN010000005.1, read on the forward strand.
TCCATGGGTGGCACCCACCTCAACCAGCCGGTGGTGGGCATCGCTCCCACCCCCGACGGCGGGGGCTACTGGTTGACGGCGGCCGACGGGGGCATCTTCTCCTTCGGGGACGCCGCCTTCTACGGCTCCATGGGTGGCAGCCATCTCAACAAGCCGGTGGTGGGCATCGCCTCCAACCCCAACGGGGGCGGCTACTGGGAGGCCGCATCCGACGGTGGCATCTTCAACTTCGGATCCGCCGCCTTCTTCGGCTCCGCCGGAGACATCACCCTCAACCAGCCGGTGGTGGGAGTGGCCGCGGGCTGAACCGCCTTCACGCAGTGAACTGAAGAGCCGGGGGCGAAAGCCCCCGGCTCTTCTGCATTTCGGACTGCGCCCGGGGTGGTTGTGCAACCCAGGCCCGTCGGATGGTCGGTCGGAACGTTGCCTCGAACCGGGATCAGAAGGGGGACCGGCAGGGCGACCAGGGCGGCCCCGATCAGGTGGTGGAGCTGGTGGAAGAGGTCGCGGGGGAGACGCTCGCCAATGCCTGAATGGTCAGGATCTCGAACTGGGTGAGCGTGCCCGTCGTACCGGTCACCAGCACGTTCTCGTTGCCGTGGCGGGCCACAACAGTGTGGACGGTCTTCCCCCCCGACGTGGCCACGACGTAGTACGCCTCGTCGCCGAGCCCCTCGATCTTCCCGACCTTGTCCCCCTTCGACCTGAACAGGGCCCGGTCGGCGGCGAAGGATTGGGTGGTGGAGTCCGAGTCGTACCGGATGATCACCGAGTCGGCGAGGTCGGCCGACTTGTAGGTGCAGACCGTGGTTGCCCCGTGCACCGTGGCTGAGGGAGCGGCAACCGTCGTCCCCAGGTCGGTTCGGATCTTGGCCGGGGGGATCAGTTCGCAACGGGTATCCGCCACCGGAACAGTGGCTGATGTGGTCGTCGTCGGCGCGGCCGATGACGAGCAGGCCGCCAGGCTCAGCGGTAGGGCCAAGGCGCAGGTCAGCACAGAGGCGCCCTTGGGAAGGGCCAAACGGCGGTGACGGTCGGCATGCATGGGGCTGACCATACCGGCAGTTTGCGGGCGCTCAGGGTGCGCCACGCCGGAACCCGGATGGGCAACCCCTCTGACGTCGTACCATGCACAGATGAGCAAAAAGACCGAGACCGATCCCTCGGAGCAGCCGCTGGTCGGAAGAAAGCCCCGCAGCTACCAGGTGACCGACGGACCGACCAGAGCGCCGGCCCGCGCCATGCTGCGGGCGGTGGGGATGACCGACGATGACTGGGACAAGCCCCAGATCGGTGTGGCTTCATCGTGGAACGAGGTCACGCCCTGCAACCTGCCGCTGGACCGATTGGCCAAGCGGGCCAAGGAAGGGGTCCGGGAGGCGGGTGGATTTCCGTTTGAGTTCGTGACCATCGCCGTGTCGGACGGGATCTCGATGGGCCATGAGGGCATGCGGGCGTCGCTGGTCAGCCGAGAGATCATCGCCGACTCGGTGGAGACCGTCATGCACGCCGAGCGGTTCGACGGTCTCGTGACCCTGGCCGGCTGCGACAAATCCCTTCCCGGCATGCTGATGGCCGCGGCACGGATCAATCTGCCCAGTGTGTTCCTCTACGGGGGGACCATCCTGCCGGGACGGGCGCGGGACCGGGCCCTCGACATCACCTCGGTGTTCGAGGCGGTGGGCGCCCACGCCGTGGACGCCCTCTCGGACGAGGAGCTCAGTCTGATCGAGCACAATGCCTGCCCGACCGAGGGGTCGTGCGCAGGAATGTTCACCGCCAACACCATGGCCGCGGTGGGCGAGGCGCTAGGCATGTCGTTGCCGGGCAGCTCGTCGGCCCCGGCGGTCGATCGGCGTCGGGACGATGCGGCGTTTTCGTCCGGTCGTGCCGTGGTGGCCCTGCTCGACGCCGGGATCAGACCACGGCAGATCATGACCAAGCATGCGTTCGAGAACGCCATCGCCGTCACCATGGCACTCGGTGGATCCACCAATGCCGTGCTCCATCTGCTGGCCATCGCCAATGAGGCCCGGGTGGAGCTGGAGTTGGACGACTTCAACAAGGTGGCTGCCCGGGTGCCCCATCTGGCCGATACCAAGCCCCATGGGAAGTACCACATGAGCGACCTCGACCGAATCGGGGGAGTGCCGGTGGTGATGCGCGAACTGCTCGACGCCGGACTGCTCCACGGCGACTGCCTCACCGTCACCGGGAGAACAGTGGCGGAAAACCTGGAGGCGCTGGACCCTCCGGCCCCCGACGGCGACGTCATCCACGACATGGGACATCCGATTCATGTCCAGGGAGGCATCGCCGTGCTCACCGGATCGCTGGCCCCCAAAGGCGCCGTGGTGAAAGTGGCCGGCATCGATGTGCTGACCTTCGACGGGACGGCGCGTGTGTTCGACGGGGAGGATCTGGCCATGGAGGCCATCCTCGCCGGCTCGATCCAGCCCAACACGGTGGTGGTCATCCGCTACGAGGGCCCCAAGGGTGGTCCGGGGATGCGGGAGATGTTGGCGGTGACCGGAGCCATGAAAGGTGTGGGCCGCGGTGGGGACTGCGCCCTGGTGACCGACGGACGGTTCTCCGGCGGCACGCACGGGTTCTGCATCGGCCACGTGGCCCCGGAGGCGGTTGACGGAGGCCCCATCGCCTTGGTGGCTGACGGTGACCGGATCGTCGTCGATGTGCTGGCCCACACCATCGATCTGCTGGTCGACGAGGACGAGCTGGCACGACGACGGGCGGAACTCAAGCACCCGGCTCCCCGCTACACGACCGGCGTGCTGGCCAAATTCGCCCGACTGGTCACGGGGGCGGAACGGGGCGCGATCACCGAGCCCTGAGCGCGGCAGTCCCCCGCTCCGTTCTTTGCCTGCCCCAGCCCGACTCCGGGCTCGTCCTCGCCGTCCCACCCCGGCCCGACCATGCCGGTCACCCTCAGTCCGGGAGGGAGTTCCTATCGTCCACAGCCGATAATTGCGCCAATTCCGAAATTTGGATGCGCCACCGAGTCCTCACGGCAACGAGTGCTTGTCGACACCGCCTCGGGCGTGTCACAATGGTCGGCGATGCACAGCAACCCGGCACCTCAACTGATTACGGTGGTACTCGTTTCGTAGCGCACGCGACGCTCTTTCGCCGTGTGCGCTTTCCGACCTCCCAGACGGGAGGTCGTTTTCATGTCCCGCCACGGACGGCCCGGAGTCCGATCGGGCCGACCACCACCGACCACAACTCGACCGACAACCGACGTTCGACCATCGACGACAAGGGAGCAAGCGATGGAACTGACAGGTGCACAAGCACTGATCAAGAGTTTGGAGATGCAGCAGGTGGAGGTCATGTTCGGCCTTCCGGGCGGCGCCATCCTTCCTGTCTACGACCCGATCATCGACTCGTCGATCCGCCACATCCTGGTGCGCCACGAGCAGGGCGCGGGCCACATGGCCGAGGGGTACGCGCAGGTCACCGGCCGTCCGGGCGTGGCCGTTGTCACCAGCGGACCAGGGGCCACCAATATCGTGACCCCATTGGCCGATGCCTATATGGACTCGATCCCGTTGGTGGTGGTCACCGGGCAAGTGGCCACCGCGGCCATCGGCACCGACGCCTTTCAGGAGAGCGACATCACCGGCATCACCATGGGTATCACCAAGCACAACTGGTTGATCACCGATGGTGCCGACATCCCGAGGGTTGTGGCCGAGGCATTCCATGTGGCCACCACAGGACGTCCCGGCCCGGTGCTGATCGACGTCCCCAAAGACGTGGCCATCAACCCCATGGAGTGGTACTGGCCCGACGCGTCAGAGCTCGACCTGCCCGGCTACCACCCGGTGACCGAAGGGGATCCGGAGTTGGTGCGCCGGGCCGCCGAGCTGCTTCTTGCCGCCGAGCGACCGGTGATCTACGCCGGCGGGGGCATCCTCAAATCACGCGCGGCCGATTCCCTACGGGAGCTGGCTGAGCGCACCGGTATCCCGGTCGTGACCACCTTGATGGCCCGGGGTTGCTTTCCCGACTCACACCCTCTGTGTCTGGGGATGCCGGGTATGCACGGCAACTACACCGCGGTGACCAGCATGCAACGTTCCGATCTGCTGATCGCCCTCGGGAGCCGGTTCGACGACCGGGTCACCGGCCGGGTGGATGCCTTCGCCCCCGACGCCAAGATCATCCACGTCGACATCGACCCGGCCGAGCTCAACAAGGTCCGTCGCGCCGACGTGGCTATTGCCGGCGACTGCCGGCTGGTGGTCGACGAACTCCTGGCCGCGCTCGACGGCCTGGGCCTCGGCCACAGCGACGCCACCCGGGGAGGGAGCGGGGGAGCGCCGAGCGATGCCGTGTCCGGGGCCCCGGCTGCCGGTGGTTCGATGGCCGCGTCGTTCCCGCGGGAGCGGCTCATCCCGTGGCGGGCCACGCTCAGCGACTGGCAGCGACGCTACCCGCTGGTGTACGAGCAGAAGCCGGGTGCGGGCGCGCTCAAGCCGCAGTTCGTGCTGGAGACCCTGCGTGACGCCACTCCCGACGACACCATCGTGGCCTCGGGTGTGGGACAGCACCAGATGTTCGCTTCCCAGTGGTGGCAGTTCGACTATCCCTACACCTGGGTCAACTCAGGAGGGCTGGGAACCATGGGCTTCGCGGTGCCGGCCGCCATCGGCGCCAAAGTCGGCCGACCCGACAAGACGGTGTGGGCTGTGGATGGCGACGGATGCTTCCAGATGACTGCGCAGGAACTGGTGACCGCGTCCTCGGAGCGGATCCCGGTCAAGATCGCCATTCTCAACAATGCCTATCTGGGCATGGTGCGACAGTGGCAGGAGATGTTCTACTCCGAGCGCTACTCCGAGGTGTACCTCTCACCGGACCTGCCCGACTATGTCGGATGGGCCGAAGCGATGGGGTGCGTCGGCATCAGGGTCGAGTCGACCGAGGAGGTGGCACCGGCCATCGACAAGGCCAACGACATCGATGATCGGCCGGTGGTCATCGACTTCCGGACCGACGCCTTCGAGAAGGTCTTCCCGATGGTGGCCGCCGGGGCCTCCAACGACGACATCATCGTGGACCCCTCACTCACCAGGGGGGACGGCTGATGAGCGTGTACGGAGCAGACAAGCGACATCACACGCTCACCGTGGTCGTGGAGAACAAGTCCGGTGTGCTGGCCCGGGTCGCCGGGCTGTTCTCCCGCCGGGGATACAACATCTTCAGCTTGGCCGTCGCCCCATCGGATAACGAGCGGTTCAGCCGGATCACCATCGTCGTGGACGTCGAGTCGGCGCCACTCGACCAGATCATCAAGCAACTCGACAAGCTCATTCCCGTGGTGTCGATCACCGAGCTGGATCCGAGCATGGCCCGGGAGCGCGAACTGCTGATGGCCACCTTGGAGGCGGGCCCGGATACACGAGGTCAGATCATCCAACTGGTCGGCGTTTTCGAGGGCAAGATCATCGACGTCGGACACGACCGGCTGACGGTGGTCCTGGAGGGGGCTCCGGTCAAGCTGGACGATTTCGAGGACCTGATCCGCATCTACGGGATTGTCGAGATGCAGCGGACCGGACGGGTGGCATTGCCTAAGCTGGACCGGTCCGCAGACCACCGCCCGCATCTCCTTGCGGGATCTCCCACTGGACACGACACAGAGAAGGCAGGTTGAACGCGATGGCCACGCTGTACTACGAGAAGGATGCCGATCCGGGGCTCATCAGGAACCGAAAGGTGGCGGTCATCGGGTACGGCTCCCAGGGCCATGCCCACGCGCTCAACCTGTCCGAGAGCGGCGTCGACGTCCGCGTCGGGCTCCGCGACACGTCGTCGTCCAAGGCCAAGGCCGAAGAGGCCGGACTGCGAGTGTTGTCGGTGGCCGACGCCGCCGGCGAAGCCGACGTCATCATGATCCTGCTGCCCGATACCGAGCAGGCCGCGGTCTACGAGGCCGAGATCGCTCCCCACCTCAACCCGGGTGACGCCGTGTTCTTCGCCCATGGGTTCAACATCCGGTTCGGCCTGATCGCGCCGCCGGCCGATGTCGATGTGGCCATGGTCGCCCCCAAGGGCCCGGGCCACCTGGTCCGGCGGACCTACACCGAGGGCGGAGGAGTGCCGTCGCTCATTGCCGTGTCCGCGGACCCCTCGGGCAAAGCCCATGATCTAGCCCTGTCCTATGCCCACGCCATCGGCGCCACCCGGGCGGGAGTGCTCGATACCACATTCTCGGAGGAGACCGAGACCGATCTGTTCGGCGAGCAGGTGGTGCTCTGCGGTGGACTGACCGCCTTGGTGCAGGCCGGATACGAGACACTGGTGGGGGCGGGCTATCAACCCGAATCGGCCTACTTCGAGTGTCTCCACGAGCTCAAGCTGATCGTCGACCTGATGTACGAGCAGGGGATCAGCGGCATGCGGTTCTCGATCTCCGATACCGCCGAGTACGGCGATCTCACCCGCGGACCTCGGGTGATCAACCAAGGCGTCCGTGACGAGATGTCGCGTATCCTCGGCGAGATCCAGGACGGCACCTTCGCCAAGGAGTGGGTGGCGGAGAACGCCAATGGACGACCGAACTACAAGGCGCTGCGTCAAGCCGGACTCGATCATCCCATTGAGAAGGTCGGGGCCGAGCTGCGCGACATGATGCCGTTCGTCACCGCGGGGAAGCAGAAGATCCAGGACATCTCCGGCGGCTGACGATCGGACCGTGCAGGGCCCGAGGAGCGACAGGTGACCGAGGAGCGACAGGTGACCGAGGAGGGTTCGGTTCCCGATGTGAAGGTGGAGGGCCTCGAGCCCACCTTCCGCCACATCGAAGATCCTGATGTGCCCTGGCAGCAGGTCAAGGTCATCCGGAACGCCGACGGCACCACCTCGTCGGTGTGGGAGAAGTGGCTGGCGTTCTCGGCTGACCCTGCCTATCTCTCGCTCTACGCCCGATGGGACCCGGGGATGGTCATCCGCCGGCACGGGCACTTCAGTTCCCATGTCGTTTTCGTGGTCAGCGGTGACATGTGGTGCGGCGGGCGGAGGTGCCCGGCCGGAACCCATATCGAGCTGCCCCTCGGCGCCGCCTTCGGGCCTTTTGTGGCCGGGCCGGAAGGGACTGTGCTCCTCGAGGTCATGATGGGCGATCCTCGGTCCTGGGGCGACGACCCGGAGTCGTTCCGCCGAGCACTGGAAGCACGGGGGGCAGAAGCGCTCCCCGATCCGCCGATCGACCTGCCCGCCTGGCTCGAGGACCTCCGGTCCAACTGGGTCGCCGACGACCGGTCGCCCTGAGGTGACTGACCCGGGCGACCCTGGCCCTCAGTCGGCCAGGGCTCCCACCACATGGTTGATGCAGCCACAGAGGGAGGCGACGTCGTCGGGTTCGATCGCCGGGAACATGGCGATACGGAGTTGGTTGCGGCCCAGCTTGCGGTAGGGCTCGGTGTCCACGATCCCGTTGGCCCGCAGTACCGCGGCCACCGTGGCCGCATCGACCGAGTCGACGAAGTCGATGGTCCCGACCACGTGGCTGCGGTCCTGCTCCCGGGTGACGAATGGAGTGGCGAAGTCCGAGTTCTCAGCCCAGGTGTAGAGGATCTCCGAGGACCGGTCGCAGCGGCCGGTCGAAAAGGCCATGCCCCCCTGCTTGTTGAACCAGCTCACCTGGTAATCGAACAGGAAGATGGTGGCCAGTGCGGGAGTGTTGTAGGTCTGGTCCAGTTTCGAGTTGTCGAGGGCGATGGTCAGATCGAGCGACGCGGGGACCCAGCGCTTGGAGGCGGTGATGCTGGCGATCCGGTCCTGGGCGGCAGGGGAGAGCAGGGCCACCCACAGTCCGCCGTCGGAGCCGAAGCACTTCTGGGGGGCGAAGTAGTAGGCGTCGAACTGCTCGGGATCGACCGGTAGGCCACCCGCCCCCGAGGTGGCGTCGACAGCCACGATGCCCCCGCCGTCGCCCGGCAGCGCCGCCCCACTCGGCCTGACGATCGGCATCATGACCCCGGTGGATGTCTCGTTGTGGGTCAGCGCGTACAGGTCGACATCGTCCCGGGCCACCGCGCTCGGGTGGGTTCCCACTTCGGAGGCGATGATCTCCGGTTCCTCGAGATGGGGAGCGTCCTTGGCCGCCGTGGCGAACTTCGAGGAGAACTCGCCGAAGCTCAGGTGCTGGCTCTTGTGCTCGATGAGGCCGAAGGTTGCGGCATCCCAGAACGAGGTGGTCCCCCCGTTCCCCAGAGCCACGACGTAGCCATCGGGCAACGAGAACAGCTCGGCCAGACCCTCCCTCAGACTTCCCACCACCGACTTGACGGTCTTCTGGCGATGGCTCGTCCCGAGGTAGTGCCCGGCCTCGGCGGCCAGGGCCTCGACGCCCTCGGGTCGGACCTTGGAAGGGCCCGAACCGAAGCGCCCGTCGGCCGGGAGCAGGTGAGCTGGGATCCTGATGTCAGGGGTATCGGTCACGTATGGAATCATGGCACCATGGCACTCCCCGTTGAAATCGGCCCCGCCCGCCGAGGCTCCCGCTCCATGGGGGCGCTGTGACCGGGCGGCGGATCTCGGAACGGATCGCGGCTGTCTCCCCGTCGGCGACGCTGGCGGTCGACGCCAAAGCCAAGGCCCTCAAAGCGGCTGGCGAGAACGTCATCGGCTTCGGCGCCGGTGAGCCGGATTTCCCCACCCCCGAGCACATCGTGGCCGCGGCCGAGGCGGCCTGCCGGGACCCGAAGACCCACAAGTACACGCCGACCGGTGGCCTTCCCGAGCTCCGGGAGGCGTTGGCCGTCAAGACCCGCCGGGACTCGGGGTTCGAAGTGACCGCCTCGCAGATCCTGGTCACCAACGGCGGCAAGCAGGCCATCGCCAACTCGTTCGCCGCCCTGTGCGATCCGGGCGACGAGGTCCTCGTCCTCGCCCCGTACTGGACCACCTATCCCGAGGTCATCAGGCTGGCCGGCGGGGTCCCCGTGGTCATCACCACCGATGCCGCCAGCGGCTTTCGGGTGACCATCGAACAGCTCGAGGCGGCCCGGACAGCCCGAACCAAGATCCTGTTGTTCGTGTCCCCCTCCAACCCGACAGGGGCGGTCTACCCACGCCGGGAGATCCAGGCCATCGGCGAGTGGGCTGCCGAACAGGGGCTCTGGGTCCTCACCGACGAGATCTACGAGCACCTGGTGTACGGGGAGGCGGAGCACCACTCGATGCCGGTGCTCGTCCCCGAGTTGGCCGACCGGTGCGTCGTGGTCAACGGCGTGGCCAAGACCTACGCCATGACCGGATGGCGGGTGGGCTGGATGATCGGTCCGACCGACGTGGTGACGGCGGCTACCAACCTCCAGTCGCACGAGACCTCCAACGTGGCCAATGTCTCCCAGCGGGCGGCCCTGGCCGCGGTGTCCGGTGATCTCAGTGCCGCCGAGGAGATGCGCCGGGCCTTCGATCGCCGACGGATGACCATCTACACCATGCTCAATGAGATCGACGGGGTGTCCTGCCTCCTGCCCGAGGGCGCGTTCTACGCCTTCCCCTCGGTGGAAGGGCTCTACGGCCGTGACATCCGGGGCCGCCGGTCCACCTCCAGTGCGGCGCTGGCCGACCTGGCCATTGACGAGGCGAAGGTGGCCGTCGTGCCCGGCGAGGCCTTCGGGGCACCGGGTTACTTCAGGATGTCCTACGCCCTGGGCGACGACGATCTCGTCGAGGGCGTCTCCCGGCTGGCCAAGCTGTTCGGCGACGCGTCGTGACGGCGGATCGGGGCGGCATGTCCTCAATTGTCAACGGAAGGAAGCACCATGGGTAGGGTACTGGTCACCGAAAAGCTGGCCCAGCCGGGGCTGGACCTCATGGCTGAAGCCGGCCACGAGGTCGACGTGCAACTGGACCTGTCCCCCGAGGAGCTGGTCTCGGCCGTGGTCGGCGCGCAGGCCCTGGTCATCCGGTCCGCCACCACCGTGACCGCTGAGGTCCTGGCCGCCGGCACCGAGCTGGTGGTGGTGGGCCGGGCCGGAATCGGTCTCGACAACGTCGACGTGGCCGCGGCCACCGACCGCGGTGTCATGGTGGTCAACGCTCCGCAGTCCAATATCCTCTCCGCGGCCGAGCAGGCCATGGCCCTGTTGCTGGCCCAGGCCCGGAACATCCCCCAGGCCCATGCTGCGTTGGTGGCGGGGAAGTGGGAGCGGTCGAAATGGGAGGGCGTCGAACTGCACGGCAAGACCCTCGGCATCGTCGGCCTGGGCCGGGTCGGGGCCCTGGTGGCGCAGCGGGCCCTGGCCTTCGGGATGCGGCTGGTGGCCTACGACCCCTTCGTCTCCGCCGACCGGGCCAAGCACATGGGCGTGGAGCTCATGGGTCTCGACGAGCTCATCGGCGTCTCCGACTTCGTGACCGTCCACCTCCCGAAGAACGCCGAGACGCTCGGCCTCATCGGGAAGGACCTCCTGGCCAAGGCCAAGCCTGGCCTCCGGATCATCAACACGGCCCGGGGCGGCATCGTGGACGAGGATGCGCTGGCCGAGGCCATCCGGTCCGGGCAGGTCCAAGGGGCCGGGCTCGACGTCTTCGCCAAGGAGCCCACGACGGAGTCGCCGTTGTTCGAACTGCCCTCGGTGGTGGTAGCTCCCCATCTGGGCGCGTCGACGGCCGAGGCCCAGGACAAGGCGGGCGTGACCATTGCCGAGCAGGTCATCCTGGCTCTCAACGGTGACTTCGTTCCCTTCGCCGTCAACGTGGCGGCCACCGACGTGTCCGAGACGGTGCGGCCGTTCATGGGCCTGGCCGAGCAGTTGGGCCGGATCCTGTCGTGCCTGAACGACGGCCTGCCCGGCACCTTGGAGATCGAGTACCAGGGCGGCCTGGCCGGCGCCGGTACCGGCATCCTGACCCTGTCGGTCCTCAAGGGGCTCTTCGCCGCGGCCACCGAGGAACCGGTGAGCTACGTGAACGCTCCCCAGTTGGCGACCGAGCGGGGCCTCGAGGTGCGGGAGACTTCCACGGTCACCGCCCACGACTACGTCAATCTGATCACGCTCCGCAGTGGCGATCATTCGGTGGCCGGAACCCTGACCGGTCCCCGGACCGAGCCGCGCCTGGTGATGATGGACGACCACACCGTCGAGGTTCCCCCTGCTCCGCACATGGTCGTCGTGCGCAACGACGACAGGGCCGGGATGATCGGAGCGGTCGGGACGATCCTCGGAGAGGCGGCCGTGTCGATCTCCTCGATGGCCGTCGGCCCGTCAGCCACCGGCAACACCGCGCTGATGGTCCTGTCCACCGATCGTCAGGTGCCTGACGACGCCCTGGTCCGGATGCGCAATGCCCCGGGCATCAGCGACGTGCACACCGTCGAATCCTGATCGCCGGACGGTCATGACCACAGGGGAGCTGGGCCCGGAGTTCAACCCGGGGCAGGTGATCACCGTGTTCCGGTCCCGTCGTCGACACCAGGCCGAGTCCGACTACCGGCGGGTGGCTCACCAGATGGAGAAGGCGGCCCGGGCGGCCGACGGCTTCGTGGACTTCAAGACCTTCACCGCCGAGGACGGGGAACACGTCTCATTGGTGACGTTCGCCACATCGACCGCCCACCGGGCATGGCGTGACGATCCTGGCCACCGCCGGGCCCAGCAGCAGGGTCGCGACGACTTCTACCTCGACTACTCCATCCAGGTGGGCGAGTGCACGCACGTCTCCCGGTGGACGCGGAGCCCGGCCCGGCCCGGTGACGAGGGTGACTAGCGCACCCGGTCGGGATTGGTCGGTACCGGAGGCCAGGTGTCACTGCCGATCGGCGGCAGGAACCCCTCTGCGGATCCGCCTCCCGATGCCGGTTCCGAGTCCGGCCAGAAGGTTCTGACGGCCACGGTCACGGCGCCGGCCACCACGACGGCACCCACAATCCATTTGAACGGCGATCGGGCCATCGGCCCACCCTATTCGATCGTCCGTTGCCGTCCGAAGGGCCCGTCCATGTCACACGAAAGTGATCGAAAGGTTATTTCTCGGTAACTTCCGAGCCCATTGCCGCTCAGGTCGGGTGGACGCCATGAATGCGGCACGTGGCCTTCTATAGGATCCCCGGGGCATGCCGGTCAATCCCCGTCCGAACAGTTCTGCGCCCCGGCGGATAGCGCGGCGGAGCATCGTCACCCTGGCCTGTGCGGTGGCCGTGGGGATGGGCGCCGCCGCGTGCGGCTCGTCGACCCCGAGCGCGTCGGCCAACGAGCTCGTGGTCAAGGCACCGAGCTTCACCCTTCAGGGCTGCACCTATGTGCTGGACGGGACGGTCCCTGCCGGCGAACCCCAAGGGGTCCAGCCCCATTTTTCGTCGTTTTCGCCCGACCCGTCAGCCACTGCCGCGCTCCAGTCGATGAAAGAGCACGGTGGCCAGGCCCTGGTCAACGGGTTCATCATCCCCGGAGGCACCGCGCTGTATGCCGGACCGGATACCTCCCAGCCCAGCCTCGGCACCATCCCTTCCAACTATGCGATCCTGGCTGCGGAGCCGGTCATCTGGAAGACCGACGCCGGGAAGACCTGGATCGCCTTCTTCCTCTCCTGTGGCAGCCAGAACCTCTACTGGGCCAGCCTCGATCAGATCCAGCGTCAGAACCCGACGGCCGCCGAGAGCATCACCCCGTTGATCACCAAGGACTCGCTCACTCCCATCGCCATCGCCAACGAGACCTTCGGCTGGAAGGACCCCAAGCTCACGTTCATCATCGGGCGCGGAGAGATGTTCGGCCCGGTGACGTGACCTGGTGGATCCGGGCTTGACCGGGTCGACCATGATTCACACAACGATTACTCGCGCATGGCGAGAAGTTAGCAATCCGTTTACCTGGGGCCGGTAACTTGAGCCCAGCACTCAGGTTGCCGCGGCGGGACCTGCCGCCTCCAGCGGCTCTCGCTTGCGGCGCTGTCGCGCCGACCAGCGGCCCCAACCGACACCAGATCCGAGCAGCCAGAAAGGCACGAGGACGTGACTGCCACCGTCGATCTGCCCCACGCCCCGGAAAGCCCGATCCCCCGACCCATCGACATCGTCGACGACCACGGGATGGAGGACAGGATCTTCCGGGGTGGTGTGCGCCTGGCCGGGTACTTCGTCCTCCTGCTCCTGTTCCTGATCGGGCTCTTCCTCTTCCTGCAGGGCTATCCGGCCCTCCACAAAGCCGGGCTCCGGTTCTTCACCTCGTCCGGCTTCTCGACCCTGGCCGCCCACCCGTACTACGGGGTCCTGGCCTCCCTGGTCGGCACCCTCGAAGTGGCGGCGGTGGCCATGGTGGTCGGGACCCCGGTGGCCATCGCCACCGCCATCTTCCTCAGTGAGTATGCGCCGGTGTGGAGCCGCCGCTCGTTGATCGCCCTGGTGGACCTGGCCGCGGCCATTCCGAGCATCATCTTCGGACTCTGGGCCGTGTTCGAGCTCTCGAACAACGTGGTCGGGGTGAGCACCTGGCTCTCCCGCCATCTGGCCTTCATCCCGTTCTTCAAGGTGGTGAGCCCCCCGTTCAACGCCTCGATCTTCATCGCCGGACTGGTGGTCGGGATCATGATCGTCCCCATCGTCACCTCCATCTGCCGGGAGGTCTTCTCCCTGGCGCCGGCCGGTGAGCGCGAGGCGGCGCTGGCCCTGGGGGCCAGCCGCTGGCAGATGATCAGAACCGTCGTCCTCCCCTTCGGCCGTGGCGGCATCATCGGTGCGGTCATGCTCGGGCTGGGGCGGGCCCTGGAGGAGACGATCGCCGTATCGATCATCCTCGGCGGTGGGTTCGGCATCTCCCTCCACATCCTCCAGCACGGTGGAACCACCATCTCCCAGCAGATCGCCACCCAGTTCGGCTCGGGCGGCCGGCTCGGGACCCAGGTCCTGCTGTTCTTCGGCTTCGTGCTCTTCGTGATCACCCTGGTGATCAACCTGGCCGCCTCAGCCATCGTCAACCGGTCACGCAGCGGGGCCGGAGTGGAACTGTGAGTGACCGGTCGGACGTGCAGACGGCACCGCCGGGCGTTCTCGCCCCCACCACCTCGGCTTCGACGGGCACATTGTCCCGGGGCTCCGTGGGTGAGAGCTCGGCCTTCCCGGGCCCGACCCTGACCCCCGGAGGCCAGGGCGGCCCCCCCGAGGTCCCGGTCCGCCCCAGGCGACTGCCCACCCCGATCCGGCCCAGCGATGTCGGTGCCGTCGACGTCCTCATCCTCGTGGCCGCGGCGGTCTCGTCGTTCTCGCTGGTGTGGGTGGTCTTCTACCAGCTGACGCTCCTCTCGGGAGCCTTCGGGTTCTTCCTGTGCTGGTACGCGGTCTTTGTCGCCCTCACCTGGTTCGGCACCGCCCAGGTCATCGAGCGCCAAGTGGCCACCGACCGGGTGGTGGCGGTCCTGGTGGTCAGCGCAGCCATGTTGATGGTCGGGCTGGTGATCTTCATCGTCTTGTGGGTGGCGGTCAAAGCCATCCCCTCCATCCACTGGGGCGCGCTGTTCACCAAGGACCAGAAGGACCTCCAGGTGGCCCAGCCCGATGCGCTCGACCATGTCGGCATCCTGAGCGGCATCGTGGGCACCCTCGAGCAGGTCCTGATCGCCGCGGCCATCGGCGTCCCCCTGGCCATTGCCACCGCCGTGTTCCTGAACGAGGTGGGGGGACGGGGTGTCCGCCTGGTCCGGACCGTGGTCACCGCCATGAGCGGCACTCCGGCCGTCGTGGCCGGCATCTTCATCTACTCGATCCTCATCCTGACCCACGTGCTCAGCTACTCGGGGTTCGCGGCCTCGCTGGCTCTGGTGGTGATCCTCCTCCCCTCGGTCACCCGGGTGGTCGAGGAAGTGCTGCGGGTGGTACCCGGTGGTCTCCGGGAGGCCTCACTGGCCCTCGGGGCACCCCAGTGGCGGACGGTGTGGTCGGTGGTGCTGCCCACGGCCCGCTCGGGCGTGGTCACCGCCGTCCTGCTCGGTGTGGCCCGGATCGTGGGTGAGACCGCACCCCTCCTGTTCACCGCCTTCGGCTCGCAGGTGACCAACTGGAACCCGTTGAACCATCCCCAGGCTGCCCTGCCCCTGGTCATCTGGTCCGACTTCAAAGAGCCGCAGGCCGTCTATCAGGATCTCGCCTTCCAGGCTGCCTTCGTGCTCATGGCCATCGTCCTCATCCTGTTCGTGCTGGCCCGCGTCTTCAGCCGGACCAAGGGGAAGTCCAAGCGCGGCGGTGGCCGGAACGACGACGACCTCATGGCCCGCATGTTCGTGCCCATCCCCATCGAGAGAGAAGAAGACTCATGACCACGGACGTGACGCTTCCCGGCGTGCCCGACACCTGGTCGGCCACTTCGTCCCGCAAGCCCAAGCCGTCATCTGCCGGTGCCGGCGAACTCGACGCCGCGGGCGTCTGTGCCTGGTTCGGTGGTCGCCTGGTGCTGCAGCTGGTCACCTTGACCATGGAACGATCCAAGGTGACGGCGTTGATCGGACCGTCGGGCTGCGGCAAGTCGACCTTCCTCCGCATCCTCAACCGGATGCACGAGGTGGTCCCCGGGGCCCAACTGGCCGGCACGGTCAAACTCGACGGCCTGGACATCTACGGTGCGGGCCAACGGGCCGTCGACACCAGACGGCACATCGGCATGGTGTTCCAAAAGCCCAACCCGTTCCCGGCCATGACCATCGCCGACAACGTCCTCTCCGGCCTCCGCTTCTCGCGGGTCTCCCCCGGCAACCGCGCCGATCTGGTGGAGGAGATGCTGACCAAAGCCGGCCTGTGGAACGAGGTCAAGGACCGGCTCGGGGAGTTGGGGGGTGCGCTGTCCGGAGGTCAGCAGCAGCGTCTGTGCATCGCCCGGGCGCTCGCCGTGCGACCCCGTGTCCTGCTCATGGACGAGCCGTGCTCCGCACTCGATCCGACCTCCACCCTCCGCATCGAGCACACCATCAAGGAGATCGCCGACGAGGTCACCGTGGTCATCGTGACCCACAACATGCAACAGGCCCAGCGGGTCTCCGACTACTGCGCGTTCTTCCTGGCCGAGGAGAACCAGCCGGGCCGGGTGGTGGAATCGGGTGATACCGAGACGATGTTCGGCCAGCCCTCCGACCAGCGGACGTTCGACTACGTCAACGGACACTTCGGCTGAGATGGCGAAACTCCTCTCCCTCCCGCGACCGGGCCGGTCCCGCGGTCGTTGGCTGGCTGCAGGCGTTGCCCTGCTGGCCGTGGGCACGACGCTGCTGGCCAGCGTGTCATCGGCCTGGGCCAGTCCGACCATGCAGTCCACCGGGTCGAGCTTCGCCGCGGTCGCCATCCAGCAGTGGGTGGGCCAGACCAGCACCCTGTACGGCCTCAACATCAACTGGCAGGTGCAGTCGTCGGTCGTCGGTCTCAACGACTTCGCCGTGAACCAGGTCGACTTCGCCGCCTCGGACATTCCGTACAGCTCACAGCAGGCCCAGTCGACCCCGAGCTTCCCCTACCAGTACCTGCCGGACGTCGCCGGCGGTCTGGCCTTCATGTACAACCTCAACGGCAACGACGGCCAGCAGATCAACAGTCTGAATCTCAATGCTCAGGTGATCGACCAGATCTTCCTGGGTGAGATCACCTCCTGGAACAACCCGGCCATCGCCGCCCTCAACCCGAGTCTGGCCGGCGACCTCCCCAGTACGAAGATCGTGCCCGTCTACCGGACCGACGCCTCGGGGGAGAACTACCTGTTGTCCGACTATCTCCTGAGCGAGGACGGGACGAACTTCAAGAACGCGCAGATTGCGTTCCACGCCCAGGGCATCCTCGGAGCCGGCAATCCCACCGCCACCTGGCCCACCCCCCAGCCTGGTGTCTCCATCAGCCAGTCGACCTACCCGGGGTGGGCCGCCGGCAACCCGGTGGGGCAGAGCGGCTCGGACAATGCGGCCAACTACGTGTCGTCCCTCTCCAGCCAGGGCTCGATCACCTACGTGGAGACGGCGTACGCCAAAGAGCACAACTTTCCGGTGGCCAACCTGGCCAATGCGAGCGGACACGATGTCCAGCCCACATCGCTCAACGTGGCCACCGCCCTGGAGGCGGCCATCCTCCACACCGACCTCACCCAGAACCTCGCCAACGTGTACGTCAATCCCATCGCCAACGCCTATCCACTGTCGGCTTACAGCTACCTGGTCACACCGTGCACTCCGTCACTGGCCACGGCCCAAGGCGCCAGTTGCGCGGCCAACATGACGGCGCCGTCGACCTTCCCGCCCCAGAAGGGACTGGCGCTGGGCCAGTTCGTCGGTTTCCTGGCTTGCGCCGGGCAGCAGCAGATGGCCACTCTGGGGTACTCCCCGCTGCCGCCCAACCTGGTGCAGGACGATCTCGACGCCATCGGACGGCTCAATGGCGGGGTCGAGCCCCCGCCGGTATCGGCCGCCACCTGCAAGAACCCCTACGTGGACGGACAGATTCCGCTTCCCGGCGAGCCGGCCGTCGCCGGTCAGGCCGGAGGTGGGCTCAACCCCGGGACGACGGCCGCGGCCGGTGGGGGCGCGGGCGCGTCGGGAGCAGCGGGAGGTGCCGGGACGACGGGGGCGTCCACCGTCGGCGCATCGACCACCGGCACTTCAGGCGCCGGCGCCGCCGCCGCCGCCTCGGGGAGCACGAAAGGTCTCAGTTCCTCCCAGATCGCCGCGGGCTACCGTGTCGTCAACGGCCACGTGGTCAAGTCACTGGCCGCCGGTCCGGACAAGTTTCTCCGGGCCGACGCCCTCGTCGCGGCCACGAAGGGAATCGACGGGCTGCCCGTGCCCGAGTTGCTCGGGTGGTCGCTGGCCGCCGTGGTCCTCTTTCTGGGGGTGCCCCTCCTCGTCGGCTACCGGAAGCGCCGGAGCCGAGGCCAGAGCCCCGACCCATCCGAACCTGGCCTCGAGGGTGCGCAGTGAAGATGGCGAGACAGGTACGGCGAGGACTGGCGCTGACCGCGGCCCTGGTGCTGGCTGTGGCTCTGCTCACGACGATCGGCGTCGTGTCGCCCGCCTCGCTTCCGGTGGCCACGGCTGGGGCGTCCCCCTCCTGTCAGAGCGACGGTGCCCTCGGGTGCACCGCCAAACTGCCGTGCGCAACCGCCAACTGTCCGACCGTCGACATCTCACCGATCACCGATATGAGCGACGGGCAGTATGTCTTCATCAAGGCGACCAACTTCCCGTCGGGCGACACCATGCGAGTGGCCATCTGCTCGACATCACCGACGGTCTCCCCGGACCCGACCGACCCGTACTGCCTCAACGGGAACTGGGAGACCAACTATTGGGATCCGACCCAGATACCCATCTCCCAGGATGCGGCCAACGCCAACCTGTCGCAGGTGTCGATCCCCGTCTTCTTCGATGCGGCCGGTTCGGGTGACGACCCGCTGCCTTCCCACGACGTGCTCAATGCGAACGGTGCCGGCAAGGGGTTCTTCTGCGACAACACCAACAGCCCCTGCGCGGTCGAGGTCACCGAGGAGCTCGGAACCAATATCGGTAACGGCCCCCCCGATTCGACCTCGAACACGCTGGTCTTCCCGATAAACTTCCGCACCCAGTCCACCGGATGCCCGAAGGCCGATCCGGTTCTCAACACCGACAGCTCATTCAGTCTCGAGCACTTCATGCCTCCGGCCGTCGACGCCAGCTGCAAGGGCGCCCACGGAGTGGTCGCCCTCAACACGGCCACGGACAATCTCTCGGACATCTCTGACCTGACCCACGGTGGAGTCCAGATCGCATTCGTCGATGACCCCGGCGATCCGAAGATCCAATCTGCCTTGGCCGGAAAGCCATACGCCTACATCCCTGTGGCCGTCTCGGCGACGGTGGTGAGCTTCCTGGCCGGGCAGGAGTTCTCATCCTTCGGCTCGGTCTCCTACCCCCTGTCGTCCTACAACCTGACCCCGAACATGTTGGCCGGGTTGATCACCTCGGAATACCAGACGGCCAACGGCTCCCCCAAACAGGTCGGCTCCCAGGAGGTGCCGGGTTGGTCCGACAATCTCATCCCGCCGCTCAAATGCGCCCAGCTGTTCCAGTGTCCGAGCAACCAGGGCCTCCAGGTCTACAACGAGGCCCTGTTCAACACCTTCGACCTCTTGAACACGCCGCCGCCACACGTCGTCGAGCCCCAGCAGTTCGGGGCCTTCATGTCCAATGTGTCCACAGGATCGAGCTACCAGGCGACCAGCTGGATCTGCAAAGCGCCCAACGCCCCCTTCCCCGTCACGGTCGACGAGCAGACCAAGCCCAACGGGGGCTACCACAACGTCCGGGTGTCGGTGACCGACCAGAACATCGGCAGCACCACCCTGACCTCGGCACCGGTGGGGACCAGTATCTGGCCGCCGTACACCAGCAAATCCCAGCCCGACGGGCCGAAATGGGTCTTCCCTACCTGCCAGGGTTACTCCACCATCCCTTCCCTGGCCAGCGGGGATACCGACTACGGGGAGTCGCAGAACCCGTCCTTCCAGGCCAAGTCCATCCGTACGTTCGCGTACGGGGGCCAGGTCACCCCGGCCGCGGGCACCGTCCCTGCTGCCGGCTTCGGGGTGATGGACTCCTCGGAGGCCCAGTTCAACGGGCTCAACATGGCCAATCTGCAGAACGCGGACGGCCAGTTCGTCTATCCCTCGGCCGAGAACATCGAAGCTGCAGCCGCGGCGATGACTCCGTGCCCCGCGCACCAGGCGGACTGCCCACCCGGCACCTACCAGATCAACTACGCCACCGCTGCCAGCCCCACCAGCTATCCCATGCCCGATATCACCTACGCGGTCGTCTCCACCGCCCCGCAAAAGGCCGCACAAGTCACCGAGACCGAAGACCTGCTGACCAGTCTCGTGACCTACTCCAACAAGGCGAGCCTGCCGGGGGGGTACGCACCGCTTCCGGCCGATCTGTACCAGGCGGCCCTGACCGACATCACCCACGATTTCCTGCCCAAGCCCGGGTCCTCGACGAAGCCGGCCGAAACCGGGGCGTCGGCGGGCGGTTCCCCGGGCGCGTCGAGCGCGGCCCCACCCGCCGGGACATCGCCGGTATCCGACCAGACGCTTCCCTTGTCGACCTCGGGGGCCCACAAGTCTGTTGCGACGGCCAAGCCGAAGTCGAAGACGGATCCATCGTCCGGACTCGGGGCCACGACGCCGACGGCCATCACCCTGCTCGCTCTCAACGAGGTGTCGAGGTACCTGTTACCGATCATGCTGGTGCTGGCGGCCGCCTGTCTGATCGGCGGACCTCTCCTCTACTTCCTCCCCGAGTACAGACGTCGGCGCAAAGCTGCCGGGGCGGCAAAGTGAGCGGCGTGAGCGAAGTGTGGGAAGCATGAGCGTGTTCGGAGTCACCACCGCTCCGCCGGATTCGCGGCGGGAGAAGGAAATCCCCTACGGTCCGCCGGCCTCCTCGCCCGACACCGATGACCGGGAACGCGGGTCCGGGGGGGATGAGCCGGTGCCGGAGGAGGGTGACGAGCGGTCGGCCCTGGTCTTCCGCGTTCCGCGTCTTCGCCGTCCGACCCGGAAGATCGTCGCCGCCGCGCTCTTCGGTGTGGGTCTGTTGATCGTCTTCTTCGTCATCTACCTGTTCGCCTTCACTCCGCTCACCGCCAGCCGCAACCAACAGCGCCTGGCTCAGACGTTCGAGAGCCAGCCGTTGAAGGTCTACAGCCTGGTGGGTGGGGCCCGTCCCCTGGAGGGCGAGCCGGTGGCCGTCATCACCATTCCCGCCATCAATCTCTCCCAGATCGTCGTCGAGGGGACCAGCGCGGCCGATCTCATGAACGGACCGGGCCTCCTGCCCGGTACCGCCGTTCCCGGCGCGCCGGGGAACTCGGTCATTGCCGCCAGGCGGGTGACCTTCGGCGGCCCCTTCGGCCCGCTCGGGAGCCTTCGCTCCGGCGATCGGATCAAGGTCGTCGACGGGGCCGGAACCTTCACCTACCTGGTGAAGAGCGTTCGCGTGGTGACCGCGGGCCAGCACGACGTCGTGGCCCAGACCTCCGCCAACCTGCTGACGCTGATCACTTCCAACGGCGGGCTCATCCCCAACGGGCGCCTCGCCGTCCAGGCCAAGCTCAAGGGGCCTCCGGTCAGTGTCCAGACCAAAGTGGTTGTCGCCCCCCACAGCGAGTTGGGGCTGGGTGGCGATGATGCCGCCGCCGGACTGGCTGTGCTCTGGTCGCTGGGTACCGTCCTCGTCCTGATAGGTGCCGCCCTCGCCGTGTGGCGGTGGCGACGGCCTGCCCTGATCTACGTGTTCGCCGCCCCGGTCGTGGTGGCCTGCGGCTTGATGGCCTGCGAGAACCTGGCACGGTCACTGCCTGCCACCTTCTGACCACGGAGCCCGTCAGCCCAGGTCAGGCCAACTTCCTGCTGTTCGTGGGGGTGACCCATGCCGGGTCGAGAGATCGCGCCGTCGGTCACTCCGAGTGGTCGTGCGGAGACCGTCACCAACTGTTCATCGGAGCAGCACCGATCCGTGACGTTGCGATTACTTGCGATTCGTACCATGCACCCGAAGGTCCGGTTCTACTCGTTCGGGGTGTCCGGCCTTCCCAATCCCCTACAGAGGAGAACAACACATGTTCCACAAGTTATTCAACCGCCGGGGGGCTGTGGCCTTGGCCACCGTCGCCCTCGGCATATCCGGAATGTCTTTGGCATTTGCCGGCACCGCCGGTGCCGCGGACACGCTTCCCAATGCCAGCCTTCTGGTCGGCTCCGGGTCGAACACGGCCTACTCCCTGATGGTGGCCGAGGGGAACCTCTTCAACACGGCCCCTGGTTGTGACCTGACCATCAGTGGTTCGTCCGATCCTCTCAACATGAACTGCGGCACGGCGACGGAAGCCCCGGGCAATGCCCAGACGAACCCGAATGCGGGCGAGAACGGCTATACCCAGGCCAACGAGAACCCATACGACGACTACACGGTGCAGGCACCGGCCGTCGGCTCGGGCAGTGGTGTCAACCAGCTCAAGAACACGACCGCAGGTGAGTTCCAGCCGAACTACGCCCGTTCGTCAGGTGCCCCCGGCGCTTCCAACGGCTCGTCTCAGCAGAACTACGAGGCGTACGCAGTCGACGGTGTGAGCTGGACTGCCTTCAGGGACAAGGCGGTCAAGTCGGGGACGAAGACCACGACCACCCTGTACCCGGCCGACTACATCCAGACCATCACCCCTGGAGACATCGCCGACATCTGGCAGGGCACGCTGGCCGGGTGCACCAAGGAAGTCGGGACCTCGTCCAGCCACGTCAACAAGACGATCGCGGCGATGAACTGGGCTTGTCTTGACACGGCCACGTTGCTGTCCACGACGACCTACGCCACGGTCAACCAGCCCATCGACTGCTACATCCCTCAGGCCGGATCCGGCACGGCAGGAACCTGGGCGGGCGACTTCGGCTACACCAAGACCATCACGACCGGTGACTGCCTGAGCCATGAGGCCAAGGGCACCGCGGCCTCGCACATCAACCTGTTCGAGAACGAGATGGCCGAGATCGCCGAGGGCAAGGTCAACGGCACGGTCAACAACGACCAGGCCAACGCCATCTACTTCTTCTCGTATGGGAAGTTCAAGACCACCTGCAAGGATCTCACCGCGGCGACCTCCAGCCCGTTGGCCGACATCACCGGCCAGTGTGCAGGCACCACCGAGGGGTCCACGCAGTATGTGACCAAGCTCGGGGACATCAACAACCCCGTCTCGAACGCACCGCAGTCTCCGAGTCAGACCGACATCCAGGCAGCGGTTGCCGATGGTCTCGTCTCGTCCAGCACGTTCGACGTCACCCGGTTCCTGTACAACGTGTACAACAACTCGACCGCCACTTCCCAGGCAGGGCCGGCCAACCAGGCCACGCTGAACCTGGTCAGTGAGTACGGGTTCATGTGCAAGCCGGGCACTGTGGCCGACTACGACCCGTTGACCGGTGTGAACTACCGGACAGAGATCGAGGCGAACATCAAGACCCAGGGCTTCTTCCCGCTGGACACCAGCGACCTGCATCCCTTCCTTGAGGGTTCCGTCAACGCTCCGGCGGTGATCACCGACAGCTTCTACACGGATGTCGACCCGACCACCGGAACCTTGGCAGGCAAGGGACCTGGTAGTGCCACCAGCGGAACCGGAAACGGAATTCCGGTCGGTGAGACCAACAGCGCCAGCGACCCGTACGGTTTCTGCCTGTCGACCAACGGCTGACAAGAAGTCGCACCTGCCGCACGGCAGGAGCAAGCAATAGCAACACGGAACGCCCGAAAGGGTGCAGTGCGGAGGGGGTCCGGCCTGGCCGGACCCCCTCTTCCGTGTCCGTGGGCCTGTCGGGCACGATGGCATCGTCGACTTCGACGCAGCGCCGGGTTTCGGAGTGGCACGGCCGATTCGGGAGAGTGGCGAGCATCTCGCCGAGGTGGGTACCGCCCCGCTCACCAGCGCTCCCCGAGGGCCCTACGGAGGGGGTGGACCGGGCGGGCCGAGGGACCCGTCACCCAGGCGGAGCTCCGGGGGAGCGCTCATCGGAGCCGTACGGCTAGCACCCCGGAGGCGGCCCAGCTCAGAGGGGGTGTGGTCCCGGCGGGCGCCGGGCCTGCCCATGGGTTGGCGTTCGGATTGACCCCATCCTCAGGGGGGCCTACCATGAGCGCTGGAGCGAAGTAGATCGTCACGCTGTCGGACGGACGTGACCATTCGGCGGAACACAGGGGAGATCTACCAATTGGCGGATACGGGGAGGGGAATCACTTCAGCCGACATGAAGGTGCGTCGCACCGGCACCGGAGTCCATCGGTCCGTGTTCGGCGGCGCCCGTTCGTGTACGTTTATCCACGAGCAGTGTTCGCCGCTGATGAACACGCGATGCTCACGTAGTGGCGCACAAGATCGCAGTTGCGAGAGGAGCAACACGTTTCGCAACTCAACATCCACCGGGTCCCCCGACGCTGGCTGCCCCCCTGCCCCTCGTGGTAGTCGGCGCCGGGGACCCGGCGGGCTCTCAAGCCCGACCTTGATCCGCAGCACCTTCTGTCAGCGGGTGCTGGGGAGCCACGAGGGGCGGACCGCCTCGTAGCTCTCGATCTCGTCCTCGTAGCGGAGGGTGAGTCCGATGTCGTCCCAGCCGTTCACCAGGCGGGCCCGAGTGAACTCGTCGAGTGGGAACGTGGTTTCGACGCGTGCAGAAAGCGCTTCGAGGGTGCCCCGTTCGATGTCGATGGTGATCTGCATGGTGGGCTCGGCCATCACGGCGTCGAGCAGGATGCGCCCGACCGATGGCTCCACCTGGACGGGGACCAGACCGGCCTTCGTGCAGTTGTTGCGGAAGATGTCGGCGAATCCAGGCGAGATCACCGCTTCGAAGCCGTAGTCCTGCAGCGCCCAGACGGCGTGTTCCCTCGATGAGCCCGTGCCGAAGTTCGGGCCCGCCACCAGGATGGTGGCTCCGGCGAACTCCTCCCGGTTGAGGACGAAGTCGCGGTCGTCTCGCCATTCGGCGAACAGGCCCGCACCGAAGCCGGTGCGCTCGACCCTCTTCAGCCAGTCGGACGGGATGATCTGATCGGTGTCGACGTTGGAGCGGTCCAACGGCAGGGCCCGGCCGCTGACCAGTTGCATGGCCCGCATCTAGATCAGATCCTCGGGCGTGGCGAAATGACCGGCCACCGCGGTGGCCGCCGCCACCGCCGGTGAAACCAGGTGGGTGCGCCCACCGCGGCCCTGGCGGCCTTCGAAATTGCGGTTCGAGGTGGACGCAGCCCGTTCCCCGGGAGCCAGCTTGTCCGGGTTCATGGCCAGACACATCGAGCACCCGGGTTCCCGCCAGTCGAAACCGGCGGCGGTGAAGAGTACGTCCAGCCCCTCCGACTCCGCTTGGGCCTTGACTCGGTGGGACCCCGGGACAACCAGGGCGCGAAGTCCGGGATGCACCTTCTTGCCGTCGAGGACACCGGCGGCCGCCCGCAGGTCCTCGATCCGACCGTTGGTGCACGAGCCGATGAACACCGTGTCGACGGCGATGTCGTGGATGGGTGTCCCCCCGGCCAGCCCCATGTACTCGAGGGCGCGGGCCGCGGCCTCGCGGTCGTGGTCGCTGGCGAATGACGAGGGATCCGGCACCATGCCGTCGATACGGGTCACCTGGGCCGGGTTGGTACCCCACGACACGTAGGGCGCCAGCGAGGCGGCCTCCAGGACGACCTCCTTGTCGAAACGCGCCCCCTCGTCGGTGGGGAGGGAGCGCCACTCGGCCAGGGCGTTCTCCCATTCCTGTCCCTTGGGCGCGTGATCGCGGCCTGCGAGGTAGGCGAAGGTGGTGTCGTCGGGGGCGATCATGCCGGCTCGGGCCCCGGCCTCGATCGACATGTTGCACACGGTCATCCGTCCCTCCATCGAGAGGTTTCGAATGGCTGACCCGCGGTACTCGATGATGTGGCCACTGCCGCCTCCGGTGCCGATCTGGCCGATGATGGCCAGGACCAGGTCCTTGGCCGTGACCCCGGCCGGGAGCTCGCCGTTCACGGTGACGGACATCGACGCCGGCCGCTGCTGCGGGAGGGTCTGGGTGGCGAGCACGTGCTCGACCTCGCTGGTGCCGATGCCGAAGGCCAGTGCACCGAAGGCTCCGTGGGTCGATGTGTGGCTGTCGCCGCACACGATGGTCATCCCCGGCTGGGTGAGGCCCTGCTCGGGACCGATGATGTGGACAATGCCCTGGTTGGCATCGCCCATCGGGTAGCAGGTGATGCCGAATTCCGAGCAGTTGGATCCCAGCACGGCCAGCTGTTTGGCCGAGATGGGATCGGCCACCGGCTTGTCGATGTCCGTCGTGGGGACATTGTGATCGGCGGTGGCGATGGTCAGGTCGGGTCGGTGGACGCGTCGGCCGGCCATGCGCAGGCCGTCAAACGCCTGGGGCGAGGTGACCTCGTGGATCAGATGGAGGTCCACGAAGATGATGTCGGGCTCGTCGGGGCCGCCGACATGGACGACATGGCGGTCCCAAACCTTCTCCGAGAGGGTGCGGGGTGACGCGCCGGCCTGCTGTTTTCGGGTCTCGGGCATTCGTATCAGCTACCTACGTTGACGATCTCGACCTTGAGGGTACCTCCGGGAGCTGCGTACTCGACCGCGTCCCCCGCCGCATGTCCGAGCAGCGCCTGGCCCAGGGGCGAGCCGGGAGACACCACCGTCAGGTCCCCCTGCCGCTCCTCGATGGAGCCGACGAAAAAATCGGTGGTCTCGTCCTCGTCGTCGCCCTCGTAGCGGAGTGTGACCACCGAGCCGGGGGCCACCGTGCCGTCGGATGCCTGATTTGCATCGACCACCGTGGCCGTCTTGAGGAGGCGTTGGAGTTGGCGGATCCGGGACTCCATCTTCCCTTGGCTGTCCTTGGCCGCGTGGTAGTCGCCATTTTCGGACAGGTCCCCGAGAGCCCTGGCCGTCTCGATGGCCGCGGCGATCTCCACCCGTCCTCTGGTGGTCAGGTCCTCGAGCTCGGCCTGTAACCGGTTATAGGTGTCACGAGTCAGCTGGGCGTCTTGGGTGTCACTCACGGCCCACCAGGCTAATAGGTGGCCATCCACGCGTTGAACGACTGGGTGGGGAGGCGTCGGAGGGTCGGGATCGGCCCGATGCCCGGGCCTGGCGATGCACAACCCGGAGGAGATGGGTATGACCTCCAGGTAGCGCCCGTGGAATGATCGCGACAGACGGCTGAGCACCGGGAATGGCGAGAAGGGTGAGGTAGGGAATTTGCTTGACAACGTGGGGGCAGGGTGACCGATCCGTCACAAGGTGGTCCGGAGCACCGGGCCCGGTCGTTCGAGGCCCAGTTCGAGGAACAGCAGAACCAACCCTTCCCGTGGAAGGCCCTCGTCAAGCGGTCGATCGTCGTGCTGGTCGCCGGACTGGCCCTTTACCTCGTGCTGCCCGAGCTCATCGCCGTTTTCCACGACTGGCCCAAGCTGGTCACACTGAACCTGCTCTGGTTCATCCCTGCGCTGATTGCCGAAGGGATCCATTTCCTCTGTACCTTCTCGCTCCAACGCATCGCTTTGCGCACCAAGGCCTGGTTCTCGGTGATCACCGCCCAACTGGCCGGCAACGCCATCTCCCTGATCGTGCCGGGAGGTGCGGCAGCCGGGGCGGCCACCCAATTCCGGATGCTCGCCTCCAGCGGGATGGACGCCACCGACGCCGTGGGGGGACTCACCGCCTTCTCGTTCCTCGGCATCGGCGGGCTCCTGGCCCTTCCCGTCTTCGTGCTTCCGGCTGTGCTCTTCGGTTCGCCGGTCAGCCAGGGCCTGGTCGACGCAGCCATCATCGGCGCCATCGGCTTTGTTCTCTTCGTCGGACTGGGCGCCTGGGTGATGGCTGCCGAGGGACCGTTGTTGCACGCCGGGCGATTCGTGCAGTCCATGCGCAACCGGTTGGTCCGCAAACGCACCCCTATCACGGGGCTGCCGGAACGGCTGCTGGAGCAGCGCAACCTCATCCGAGCCGTGCTCGGGCAGCAATGGTGGCAGGCCACCCTGCTTTCGGCCGGACGCCTGCTGTTCGACTACCTGTGCCTTCTCTTTTCGGTGCGGGCCGTCGGCGCCCATCCGCGCCCTTCCCTCATCCTGCTGGCCTACGCGGTGGCCGGCATCATCGGTTTGGTGCCGATCACCCCGGGTGGGTTGGGGATCGTCGAGGCCAGCCTCAGCGGTGTTCTTGTGCTGGCCGGTCTCACCGGGGTCCAAGCCGTGCTGGCCACGCTGGCCTACCGCCTGGCCTCGTACTGGCTGCCTTTGCTCTCGGGGCCGTTCGCCTACGGCGCCTTCAAGTACCGGTACCGGCACCCGCACGCGCCCCCACCAGTGGCGGCAGGGACTTCCCCCACCTGAATCCCCCGGGCATCGCGTCGTCCGTGCGTCCGTGCGTCCGTGAGTCCGTGCGTCCGTATTCCGGGAGCCGGGAGCCGGGAGCCGGGAGCGGGGAGCCGGGAGCCGCGAGCCGGGAGCACACGGCCATGCGGCCATTTCAGGATAGCCATAACTATCGGCTAGGGACGATAATTTATTTGGGTTGCGGGACCTGACAGACCTCGATCTACGGGCTGTAGCCGATAAAACGAGCAAATCGAAAAATTGAACACGCTCAAGGAACTCAAGGAAGAAACCCAGCCAAGGCATCCAGCCGAGACCCCCGCCAAAGCACGCAAGGAAAGGTAGGCGCGGAAAGAAAAGCTGGGCGGGCCTGTGGGGCGGCCGCCACTCGGAGCCTGACCGTGTGGTCGGAGCGACTACTGGAGATCGACCAGGCCGTCGGGCCGCAAGGTACCGAGCCGCCCGCAGCCCTCTTCGGTGACCAGCAACGCCAGTTGGTCAGGCTCGGTGACATTGGCCCAGGCCCGACGGCCGTCAGGGGTGCGGCAGGCCACCACGGCACGGGCAGGTGCGCCTCCCCGGTCGTAGGAAACCGAGTAGGTCTCCACGGTGACCTCTCCCCGGGCATCGGCATCCGGTGAGCATTGGGGGAGGGCGGCGACCGCCCGCTGAGGCGAAGCCCAGGCGAAGCCACCGGCCGCTTCACACTCCGCATCTCCGGGGAGCGAGGCCATTGTCCCGGAACCGACCTTCGACGCCGGCCCGGGCTCGGTTCCGTAGATCCCCAGGCTGTGCTTGGTCAGGTACCAGCCCAGCCCGGTCACCAGGCCGAGTGACCCGGGATCGGCCCGGAGTACGCCCACCATGGTGGCCACGGCGTGGGTCCCGTAGTTGTTGCCGGGGCCTCCCCCGAAGGTGAGGCCCCCGGTGACAGTGAGGGGGCGGTCCGGATCATCGTCCGGCAATCCGAGCTCGGTCGCGGCGATCTCCACCACCGAAGGGAAACAGGAGTAGAGGTCCACGTGGGCGACCTCGTCGACGCCCGCCCCCGCCAGCGTGAGGGCGGTCACTCCGGCCAGGCGGATAGCCGGAGAGGAATGGAAGTCGGCACGATGAGAGAGGAACCAGTGGTCGTCGGCGTCGGCGCCGGACTGGGGAAAGACCCAACGGTCACGGGCGATGCCGGCCGATTGGGCGGCGGCAACCGAGCACATGATGAGCGCCGCCCCCTGGTCGACCTGCATATTGGCGGTGAGCAGCTTGGTGTAGGGGTAGGCGATCATCCGGTTGTCATCGGTGGCGGTGACGATCTCGGTTGCCGTGCGAGCAGCTCGGAGCCAGGCGTTGGGGTTGGCCGAGGCCACGTCCGAAAAGTGGGACCAGAGCCGGCCGATGTGGAGTTTGTGGTCGTCGAGGGAGCGGCCGATCTCGGCCCGTAGGGCATTCTCGAACAGGGGGAAGACGTGGATGGGCAGGTCGAGTCCGCGCTCTTCCTCGGCCTCGGTGGTTCCCCGCCGGTCATTTCCGAACGAACCCGCCGGGGGGGTGTCCGGGGGCTGGACGGTCCAGGGCAGCACGGGCCGGTCAGGGTGACGACGGGCCGCCGTCTGGGTATAGACGCAGTCGGCGCCCACCAGGACCGCCACATCCAGCTCGCCCCGACCGATGGCCAGCGACGTGGCACTGACCAGGCTCTGGGGGTTGTTGCCGCCGGTGGTCGTGACCAGGATCTCTGTGGGTTCGATCCCCAGCGCTTCGGCCACCGCCAGCCCCGGATTCACGTACTGCCAGCTCAAAGGATCGACGACCCGCAACGACTGGGCGGCGGCCACCAGCCGACGACCGGCAGGGGCAGGTCCACCCGCCAGCGACCCGTCGCAGTCCTCAAGGGCGGCTTCTACCGCCTGGACCATCAGGCCGACCGGTTCGGGTCGCTCGTCGAGCCCTTCGTCCCGGAGAGGACCGGGCCGGTTGGTGACCTGACCGACGCCCACGATGACCGGAGTGGCGGGGTCGAGGCTCATGAGGCCCGAGAGCGTACCGTGGGTCCGCCAGGGGCGATCCCCCTCGGTACACTCAGGTGATGCGGATCGCCGTGGGTTCGGATCATGCCGGGTTCGACCTGAAGACCACGCTGGCCGAGCATGTCGCCGGCTCCGGCCACGTCGTCGAGGACCTCGGAACCGGTTCGCCCGACGTATCAGTGGACTATCCCGAATTCGGGCTGGCGGTGGGTCGGGCGGTCGCCGAAGGCCGGGCCGACCGGGGCATCTGTGTCTGCGGGACAGGGATCGGCATCAGCATCGCGGCCAACAAAGTGGATGGGATCCGGGCCGCGCTGGTGCACGATGTGACGACTGCCGGCCTGGCTCGGCGCCACAACGACGCCAACGTCATCTGCCTCGGCGGGAGAACCACAGGCGTGTCCGAGGCCATCGACGCCGTCGACACCTTCTTCGCGACCGAGTTCGAGGGCGGCCGGCATCGCCGTCGGCTGGCGGAGATCGCCGACTACGAGTCGAAACACGACGGAGCCACGGTCGACGGAGCCACGGTCGACGGAGCCATGGTCGAGGGAGCGACCCACGAGGAAGAAAGGAACAGGCTGGGATCATGAACAGCCCATTTGCCGCTTCACCGTTCGACCGGTGGCTGACTGCCGACCCGGAGGTGAGCCGGCTGCTCGACCAGGAAGCCGAGCGCCAGTCGACCACCCTGCAGCTCATCGCCTCGGAGAACTTCACCTCACCGGCAGTGCTGGCTGCCTCCGGATCCGTCCTCACCAACAAATACGCCGAGGGCTATCCGGGCCGGCGGTACTACGGCGGGAACCAGATCATCGACGAAGTCGAGGACCTGGCCCGCGATCGGTTGAAAGAGCTGTTCGGAGCGGAGCACGCCAACGTCCAACCCCACGCCGGGGCCAACGCCAACCTGGCCGTCTACCAGGCGGTGCTGGAGCCAGGAGACACCATCCTGGCTATGCGCCTCGACCACGGCGGCCACCTGACCCACGGCTCGCCGGCTTCCATTACGTCGAAGATCTGGCGATTCGTCTCCTACGGGGTTTCGCCGGCCAGCAGTGATGCCGACAAACCGGGGGAGATCATCGATTTCGACCAGGTGGCCGAGGTGGCCCGGCGCGAGCGCCCCAAGCTGATCGTGGCCGGATCCACCGCCTACTCCCGGATCATCGACCCCCTGCCCTTCCGTGAGATCGCCGACTCGGTGAACGCGCTGTTCATGTTCGACGCTGCCCATCCGGCCGGCCTCATCGCCGGCGGCGTCCACCCCTCGCCGGTGGGCGTGGCCGATGTGGTGACCTTCACCACCCACAAGACCCTGCGGGGCCCGCGCGGGGGAGCCATCGTCTGCGGCCGCGACCTGGCCAAGGCCATCGACAGTTCTGTCTTCCCCGGGCTGCAGGGCGGCCCCCTCGAGCACGTGATCGCGGCCAAGGCGGTGGCGTTCGCCGAAGCGGCCCGGCCCGAGTTCCGGACCTACGCGGCCCAGGTCGTGACCAACGCCGCCGCCCTGGGCGGGGCACTGGCCGAGACCGGCTTCCGTCTCGTCTCGGGCGGAACCGAAAACCATCAGGTGCTGCTCGATCTGCGGGCCTTCGACGAGGAGCTGACCGGCAAGGTGGCCCAGGAGGTGCTCGACCGGGCCGGCATCACCTGCAACCGGAACACCATCCCCGACGACCCGCGATCGCCGTTCATCACGTCCGGCCTCCGGCTCGGCTCAGCGGCCCAGACCACTGCGGGGATGGGCCCGGCCGAGATGCGGACGGTCGGGACCCTCATCGGGCGGACCCTGCGCCACCGGGACGACGATGCCGTGGTCAGCCAGATTCGGGGCGAAGTCAGGGAGCTGTGCGCGGGCTTCCCTCCCTATCCCACGCTGACCGGGACGTGACCCTGAGGCGGCTCGGCCGGTGAGCTCAGGGGTACCGCTCAACTGGTATGCGGTGCTGTTGGTGGTGGCGGCGCTCTCGTCGTGGGTCCTGACCTTCCCCGCCCGCCGCATCGCCGTGCAGATCGGGTACGTGGCCCAGCCCGACGACCGCAAGGTGCACAAACGGGTGACCCCCCAGGCCGGGGGCGTGGCCCTGTTCGTGGCCATGCTGGTCACCTGGGCGGTGGCCGCCTCGATCCCGGCGCTCGGCTCCCTGTTCCGGGGCTCCTCGGAGCCCTTGGGCCTGATCCTCGGGGCGGCGGCCATCTTCGTCGTCGGGGTCATCGACGATTTTCGTGACATGTCGGCCCCGGCCAAGGTGGCCGGCGAGGTCCTGGCCGCCACCATCCTCTACTTCATGGGCGTGACCTGGTTCCAGTTCAAAGTGCCTCTGGCCGGGCTGGTGCAGCTGTCGCCGGAGTGGACCCCACTGCTGACCGCCCTCTGGGTGATCGCCATCACCAATGCCGTCAACCTGATCGACGGCCTCGACGGCCTGGCCGCCGG
Source organism: uncultured Acidimicrobiales bacterium (assembly GCA_963713625.1). Lineage (GTDB taxonomy): Bacteria > Actinomycetota > Acidimicrobiia > Acidimicrobiales > RAAP-2 > Bog-756. The sequence continues at coordinate 358,136 of CAVQMN010000005.1, forward strand.
GGTGGTGGCCATTGCCTCGGGGGCCCTCGCCGTCTACGGGCTCCACCTCCAACACCTGGGGAATCTCCCGGCTGACAACATCGGACCGCTCATCGCGGTGGTGACCTGCGGTATCTGCCTCGGGTTCCTCCCGCACAACTTCCACCCGGCCAAGATCTTCATGGGCGATGCCGGGGCCCTGCTGCTCGGCCTGCTCATGGCCGCATCCACCATGCTGATCGGGGGTCGGACCGCGGGGACCGTGGGAGGGGTGGCGGCCAGGAGCGGTCAGACCTACTTCTTCTTCGCCCCCCTGTTCATCCCGTTCTTCATCCTCGGCGTCCCCATCGTGGACATGGCCTTCGCCTTCGTCCGACGCACGGCCAACCGCACCGGGTTCTCCACGCCGGACAAGAACCACCTGCACCACCGACTGCTCCGCCTGGGCCACGGCCACCGACGCAGCGTCCTCATCCTGTGGGCGTGGACGGTGCTGCTCTCAGGGTTCATCCTCTTCCCGCTGTATATCTCGAGCGTCAACGCCATCATCCCCTTCGGGGCGCTGGCCCTCGGGGTCGTGCTCTACACCCTTTTCCACCCCTCGCTGAGACGCCAGGCCGAACCGGCACCGAAAGACCGGGCGCCGGGGGCGCCCGGGCCCCCTCAGGGCGGCTCTCCCGCCGGGCCGACGGACGCCCCGGTTCCCACCGGCCCGGAGGGCGGCGACTCCGCCGTTCCGGTGGGGGCGGCGGGCCAGCGGTCCCAGGTCGACGGACCGGCCAGGTCAGCGGGGGTGCCGGCAGCCACCGGAGGTCCGTCCGTCGAAGTGTGAACGGCGTGTTTCCGCCGTTTTGCTGCCAGGGGTGCGGAAGTGCGATGATGCATCCCGTGAATTGCAGGCCTCCCGCCCGTTTCGGGGGCATCAATCCTGCCGGCGGTCCGACCGGCGTTTGCAGAACCGCTGCGTGAATTCAGGAACAACTCGTGAAGCTCCAACCCTCCAAAGACCCTGACGCGGCCCGGCCCGACCATGGAAGACGCCAATTCCCAGACGGATCCAGACGACGGCTCGGGGACACCGTCGTCAGCGGACGGTGGGCCCTCACTCGGGACAGGGGCTGTCGAGTTCTTGACCCTGGGACTCACCTTGGCGGTGACCATTCTGGTGGGCGGGGCACTCGGGTACCTGGTCGATCGATGGTTGGGGACCAGCCCGGTGTTCACCCTGGTCGGTCTGGTTCTGGGCATCACCGCGGCCGTGCTCACCGCGGTCACCCGGGTGCGCAAGTACCTGTGACCACCGCCCTGGAGGCAAACTGATGTTCGCCCATTTCGAACTCCCGAATGTCGGCGACGTGGCCCGCCGGACCACGTCCATGGCCCTGGTCGTCGGGGTGGCGGCGCTCATCGCCTCGGTGTCCTTCGGCAATGTGCTGGTCGGGTTGGGGGCGTGCATCGGCCTCGGCCTCGGCCTCTTCAACTTCAGGATGATCGGTAACTCGGTGGCCCGGGTGGCGGCCAGCGAGGTCGAGAACAAGCGTCGGCCGCTCGCCCTCAACACCCTCGGCCGCCTCGGGATCATCACCGTGGTGGCCATCGGCCTCATGCTCGTATCGCACAGCCTCGGCTGGGGTGTGTTCGGCGGGCTGTTCGTCTTCCAAATCATCCTGTTGACCAATGCCGCCCGCTCGATGGCCAAAGCGGGACCGATGTCGTCGGTCGACGACGTGATCACCGCCAATGTGATCGACGACGCCCCGCCTCCGCCCGCGGTTGGGCCCGGCGACGCCCCCGGAGGTGCCTGAGCCCATGCTCTTCGGTTCCCACCTGCTCAGCGCCCCACTCGTCGGTATCGACATCACGCCGGGCGTCCATCCTCAGGTCAAGCTGGGCGGCCTGACCTTCGACGTCGACATCATCTGGGCCACCGTGATCGCCGGAGCCATCGTCATCACCTTGGGCATGATCTTGCGGGCCAAGGCCACCAGTGGCGTGCCCGGGAAGTTCCAGCTGCTGTGGGAGCTGGCCGTCGGCGCCATCCAGAAGCAGGTCAACGACACCATCGGCCCGAGAGGGGCCAAGGTCGTGCCGCTGGCCCTGACGCTGTTCGTCTTCATCTTCACCTGCAACCTCTTCGAGGTCCTGAGTATCGGCAGCACCTACGACTTCCTGCCCGCGCCCACCAGCGACATCAACCTCCCGCTGGCCATGGCCCTCTACGTGATCATCATGGTGCACCGGGCCGCCATCAAGAACCGGGGATTCAGCGGCTACCTGAAGCACTATTTCACCCGACCCTTTCCACGCAAGCTCTTCCTGGTCAACCTGTTCATGAACGGGGTCGAGGAGTTGGTCAAGCCCATCACCTTGACGCTGCGTCTCTTCGGCAACCTGTTCGCCGGTGGGCTCATGCTCTCGCTCCTGGCCTCGTTGGTCATCTGGAAGCTCGGTCCCGCCCCGATCGGTGCCGTCCTCTCCGTTCCGTTCACCGTGGTCTGGAAGCTGTTCGACATGGGCATCGGTGCCATCCAGGCCTTCATCTTCACGCTGCTCACCATCTTGTACTTCGACACCGCCATGGCCCCGGACGAGGCCCACGAAAAGTCCGGCGAAGTCATCAACGCCTGATCTCAACGACAAACCCCACAAAGGAGAAGTTCCAATGGCAGACACCTCAATGGCCGACGCGGTGAAGCTGGCAGGCGCCATGGTCGGCGCCGGGCTGGCGCTCGGCGGCGGCGCGGTCGGCGCGTCAGTCGGCGACGGCCTGGCCGGTAGCCAGACGATTGCCGGCATCGCCCGTCAACCTGAGGCGCAGGGCCGCTTGACCACGATCATGTTCCTGACCGTCGGTCTGTGCGAGGCGGCGTACTTCATCAACCTCGTCTTCGCCGCTCTGTTCGTCTTCTCGCTCGGGAAGTAACGCCACCGTGGCGGAGGTCGGCCCCATGCCACGGCCCGCATCTGTCGATGCGGACAGCCGACGGTGCACCGCAGCCCTCCGAACGACAATCCAAGGATGACGACAATGACTTTTGCCACCAGTAACTTCCTGGTCCCCAACGGGACGTTCATCGTCGTGCTGCTCGCGTTCCTCGTCGTGCTCGGGGTCATCGGCAAGAAGGTGCTGCCGATCCTGGACAAGATGCTGACCGAGCGCCAGGAGCAGATCCGGGGTGAGCTCGAGGCGGCCGACAAGGCCAAGGCCGACGCCGAAGAGGCCGACGCCGAGCGCCGGACTGTGCTGGAGCAGGCCCGGGTGCAGGCCCGCGAGATCGTGTCCCAGGCCAACACCACCCGTGACCAGCTCCTGGTCAGCGCCGAGGCCCGGGCCCAGGAGGCGGCCGACCGCATCATGCAGTCCGCCGACGCCGAGGTGGCCATCGCCCGCCAGGCCGCGGTGGAAGAGGTGACCGCCCGGGTCGGAGAGATCGTGCTGGCCGCCGCCGAGCGGGTCATCGGTCGGGAGATCCAGGCCGCCGACCATCAGGACCTGATCGACGAGGCCATCGCCGCCGTCCGGGCCGAGAGCACCACCGGCGCCGCCGCGGCCGGTGCCGCCGGGAGCGGTCGGTGAACCCAGCCCTCCAGGGCTATCTGGCCGCCATGGAAGAGTCGCTGGCCGAGGCCGGTGCGCTCCACCAGGCAGGTGAGGAGCTGCATGCCGTGGCCGATCTGGTCGACGGCAGCAATGAGCTCACCCTGGCCATCGACGACGGCTCGGTGCCGGCGTCGTCGCGGCGCGCCGTGCTCGACGACCTGCTGGAGGGCAAGGTCCGAGCGGAGGTGCGCAACCTCATCCACCAGGCAATCACCGTGGTGCCAGCCCCCGAGCTCACCGCATCGTTCCACTGGCTGGCGGCCCGGGTCACGACCGCCGCCGAACGGGGACCGGCGACGGCCCACGAGCCCGACGACGAGTCGGTGCTCGGACGGCTGGGCTCGCGCAACCGGGTGTCCGGCTACGCCGCCGCCGTATTCGAGGGCGTGACCACCGCCGAGCTCGAAGAGATCGAGGACCAGCTGTTCCGTTTCGCCCGCACCGTCGAGAGCAACCGGCCCCTGCGCAGCGCGCTGGGCGACCGCGACCTTCCGGTGACCGTCCGCCAGCAGGTGATCGCCGACCTGTTCGGGGACAAGGTGCTGCCGGCCACGGGGCGGCTGGCCGCCTACGCCGTCCGGGGCGGCCGGGCCCGTGACATCGTCCCCACCCTCGACGCGCTGGTCGAGGACGCGGCTCGGGCCCGTGGCTGGCGGGTGGCCCGGGTGCACTCGGCGGGTCAGGTCGACGAGGCCCATCGCCAGAGCCTGAGCGAGGCCCTGGGCCGGCTGACCGGGGGGCCCGTGGAGTTGCAGGTGACCATCGACCCCGAGCTGCTCGGCGGTGTGGTCCTCGAGGTCGGCGACCTGCTGGTGGACGGCAGTACCCGCCACCGTTTGAACGAATTGCGAGAACACCTCCTCGAATCCGAGGCGGCCTACCGAGTTCCTGAGGGAAGGGAAGCAACCGATGGCTGAGTTGACCATCAACGCCGATGAGATCACCGCGGCGCTGAGGCGCCATGTCGATGACTACACCCCCGAGGTGGGCACCGAGCAGGTGGGGCGCATCGTCGAGGTCGGGGACGGCATCGCCCGTATCACCGGCCTGCCGGGCGCCGCGGTCAACGAGATCCTCGAGTTCGCCGACGGCACCGAGGGGCTCGCCCTCAACCTCGACGAGGAGACCATCGGCGCGGTCATCCTGGGCGACGACACCGGTCTCGAAGAGGAACAGCTGGTCAAGGCCACCGGGCGGATCCTGTCCGTCCGGGTGGGCGACGCCCTGCTGGGACGGGTGGTCAACGCCCTGGGGGAGCCGGTGGACGGCAAAGGCCCCATCGCCACCGATACCACCCGCCGTCTCGAGGTCCAGGCCCCCGGCATCGTGAGTCGCCAGCCGGTGAGTGAGCCGCTGCAGACCGGCATCAAGGCCATCGACTCGATGACACCCATCGGCCGTGGCCAGCGGGAGCTGATCATCGGCGACCGCAAGACGGGCAAGACCACTGTGGCCGTGGACACCATCCTCAACCAGAAGGGTCTGGGGGTGAAGTGCATCTACGTGGCCATCGGGCAGAAGGAGTCGTCGGTGGCCCAGACCGTGGCCACCCTCGAGCGCTACGGTGCCCTCGAGTACACCGTGGTGGTGCTGGCCGGAGCGGCCGATCCGGCGCCCTTCAAGTATCTCGCCCCCTATGCCGGCTGCGCCATGGGCCAGCACTGGATGGACAACGGCGAGCACGCCCTCATCGTCTACGACGACCTGTCCAAGCAGGCCGAGGCGTACCGCCAGCTGTCGCTTCTCCTCCGTCGCCCGCCGGGCCGTGAGGCGTACCCGGGTGACGTGTTCTATCTCCACAGCCGCCTGCTCGAGCGGGCGGCCAAGCTGTCCGACGAGGCCGGGGGCGGATCACTGACCGCGCTTCCGATCATCGAGACCAAGGCGGGCGACGTGTCGGCGTACATCCCGACCAACGTCATCTCGATCACCGACGGGCAGGTCTACCTGGAGAGCGACCTCTTCTACGCCGGCGTGCGCCCCGCCATCAATGTGGGGATCTCGGTGAGCCGGGTGGGTAGCGCGGCCCAGATCAAGGCCATGAAGGCGGTGTCGGGCACGCTCAAGCTGGACCTGGCCCAGTTCCGTGAGCTCGAAGCCTTCGCCACCTTCGGCTCGGAGCTGGACAAAGTGTCCCAGGCCCAGCTCGACCGGGGCTACCGCCTCACCGAGCTGCTGAAGCAGGGGCTCAATGCGCCGGTCCCGGTGGAGGAGCAGGTGCTGGTGATCTTCGCCGGATCCGAAGGCTACGTGGACGACGTGCCGGTCTCCGAGGTTCAGCGCTACGAGTCCGAGGTCCGGGAGTTCTTCCGGGCCAACCACGCCGACCTGCTCGAGTACATCCGCACCACGGGCAAGCTGCCCGAGGGCGACAAGATCGAGACCGCTCTGCGCTCGTTCACCGAATCGTTCGACACGGGCAAGGCGGACTGAGTATGGCCGGCGGTCAGGAACGCATCCTCCGTCGACGGATCAAGAGCATCCAGTCGACGAAGAAGATCACCAAGGCGATGGAGCTCATCGCCGCTTCCCAGATCGTGCGCGCCCAGGGGCGGATCGCCGCGGCCCGGCCCTACCAGCAGGGCATGGCCCGCATCGTGTTGGAGACGGCACTGGGCGACTCGGTCGCCGCCGGGAGACTGCTCGGCACCCCTGAGACCATCAACAAGGTTGCGGTCCTGACCGTGGTGGCCGACCGCGGGCTGTGCGGGGCCTACAACACATCGGTGCTGCGGGCCACCGAGCGGCTGATCGGTGGCGGTGCATCGGCCGGCGTCGACTACCGGCTCTACACAGTGGGTAAGAAGGCCCAGGGCTACTTCCGGTTCCGCGGCCAGGAGGTGGAGCGATCCTTCACCGGCATCTCCGAGCGACCGACGTTCGCCGATGCCCGAGACGTGGCTGCCGCCGTTCTCACCCCCTTCATCGATGGCGAGGTCGACCAGGTGGTGGTGGTCTCCACCCGCTTCCTGACGGCGGGCTCCCAGCGGGTGGAGGTGCGCCAGCTGCTTCCGTTGATCGATCCCCGGGAGTCGGCCGAGGACGACGAGGCCCACGAGGCCCACGAGGCCCGCGAGGCTCATCAGGGGCCGCTGGGCTACACCGAGTTCGAGCCCGACGCCGCCATCCTCCTCCAGACACTGGCCCCGCGTGCCGCGGAGACCGAGATCTTCGGCGCCCTGCTCGAGGCCTCGGCCTCGGAGGTCACTGCCCGACAGCGGGCCATGGCCGCCGCCACCGACAACGCCGGCGAACTCATCAAGAAGTACTCGCGGATCATGAACCGGGCCCGCCAGGACACCATCACCACCGAAATCATGGAGATCGTCGGCGGCGCCGAGGCCCTTCGGGCCGGTGCCGATGACGACGAGGGCGGCCTGATCATCGAGGCCCGGGTCTGATCCCGTGTCCATCGCATCGACCGGCCCGACCACCGCCCGCCCCGTCTGTGCGGGACGACATCACGTTGCCACTGACCAAGCCAAGGGAGCCCGACGCTCATGACCACAACTGCCCCTGAACCGACCAAAGCCGCCACGCGCCCCTCCGGACGGGTGGTGGCCATCGCCGGGCCGGTCATCGACGTGGAGTTCCCGCCCCACGCCCTGCCTGAGATCAACGGCGCCGTCGAGGTCGACGTCGAGCTCGAGGGGAAGAAGGAGCTGATCGTCGCCGAGGTGGCCCAGCAGATCGGGGACGGCCGGGTCCGTTGCATCTGCCTCAAGGCCACTGACGGGCTCACCCGCGGCGCGGTGGTGCGCAACCTGGGTCGCGGCCTGCAGGTCCCGGTGGGCGACGCCGTCCTCGGCCACGTCTTCAACGTGCTCGGGCAGCCGCTCGACACCGATTCGATCGGCGAGGCCGAGGACTACTGGGAGATCCACCGTTCCGCGCCCGACTTCGACACCCTCGAGCCCCGGGCGGTGATGTTCGAGACCGGTATCAAGGTCATCGACCTCCTCGAGCCCTACGTGCAGGGTGGCAAGATCGGTCTCTTCGGTGGGGCGGGCGTGGGCAAGACGGTGCTCATCCAGGAGATGATCAACCGGGTGGCCACCAACCACGGCGGCGTGTCCGTGTTCGCCGGTGTCGGCGAGCGTACCCGTGAGGGAACCGACCTCTGGATCGAGATGCAGGAGTCTGGGGTCATCGAGAAGGCCGCCCTGGTCTACGGCCAGATGGACGAGCCCCCCGGCGTGCGGCTCCGGGTGGCCCTGGCCGCCCTGACGATGGCCGAGTACTTCCGCGACGTGAAGAACCAGGACGTGCTGCTGTTCGTGGACAACATCTTCCGGTTCGTCCAGGCCGGCTCCGAGGTGTCCACCCTGCTCGGTCGGATGCCGTCGGCCGTGGGCTACCAGCCCACCCTGGCCGACGAGATGGGCCAGCTGCAGGAGCGGATCACGTCGACCCGTGGACGCTCGATCACGTCGCTGCAGGCCGTGTACGTGCCCGCCGACGACTACACCGACCCCGCCCCCTTCACGACGTTCACCCACCTCGATGCCACCACCGAGCTCTCCCGCGACATCGCCTCCCTGGGTATCTACCCGGCGGTGGACCCGCTGTCGTCGACCTCGAACATCCTCGCTCCCGAGATCGTGGGCGAACGTCACTACGCCGTGGCCCGCCGGGTGCAGGGCGTGCTGCAGCGCTACAAGGAACTGCAGGACATCATCGCTATCCTCGGTCTCGACGAGCTGTCCGAGGAGGACCGGGTGACGGTCAACCGGGCCCGCAAGATCCAGCGCTTCCTCTCCCAGCCTTTCAACGTGGGCGAGGTGTTCACCGGCCTCAAGGGCGTCACCGTCCCGGTCGACGAGACCGTGGAGTCGTTCGAGGCCCTGGTCAACGGCGAGCTCGACGAGGTCCCCGAGCAGGCCTTCCTCAACGTGGGCGGGGCCGAGGCAGCGTTGGCCAAGGCCCACGCCATCGAGAACGAATGAGCGGGGCGAGGACACATCATGGCTGACGAGAACCTGTTCGCCATCGAACTGGTCACCCCCGAGCGCATCCTGATCACCGGCACGGCCACCGAGGTGATCTTGCGCACCCAGGAGGGTGACATCACCTTCCTGCCCGGGCACACCCCTCTGGTGGGCACCATCGAGCCCGGGGTCGTGCGGGTGGTCCGGGAGGGCGGCGAGGTCGAACGGGTGGCCGCCCACGGCGGATTCGTGCAGGTCGAACAGGTCGAGTCTGACGACGATGCTGCCGGCCCGGCCGGTCGCCGGACCCGGGTCACCATGCTCGTCGGTGTGGCGGAGGCGGCCGAGGAGATCGACCTCGACCGGGCCCGGGTGGCCCTGGAAGGAGCCGAGGCGCGGGTGGCCGAGCTGGGGGGTGCGGGCAGTCGGAGCGGAGCAGGATCGGCGGAGGGGGACGAACCCGACCACGAGCTGGCCGAGGCCGAAGCCGCCGTGCTCCGGGCCCAGGTCCGTATCGAGGCCACCGACGTGTCTACCGGAGTGGTGTCGACGCCGACCTGATCGCCGGCCGGATCAGCACCGGGGACACCGCCGAGCGCTGACCCGGTGCGGGGTGCCGGGGTGCCGGGCGAAAGCGGACCGACGTTCGAGTGTCGTTTCCGATCAGCCGAATTCGATGGCGCTGTACTCGGCCAGCTTGTGGAGCGGGTGCTTGGCATAGATGAGCCGCACCGTGCCGGACTTCGACCGCATGACCAGCGACTGGGTGGTGGCGCCGAACTCGTCGTAGCGCACCCCATGGAGCAGTTCACCGTCGGTGATACCGGTGGCGGCGAAGAAGCAGTTGTCCCCTTGGACCAGGTCATCGGTGGTGAGGACGGCGTCGAGGTTGTAGCCGGCGGCGAGGGCGGCCTGGCGCTCGCCTTCGTCGCGCGGCCAGAGGCGCCCTTGGATCTCGCCGCCCATCGACTTGAGGGCCGCCGCCGCGATCACTCCTTCCGGCGTTCCGCCGATGCCGACCAGCAGGTCGACCCCGGTGTCAGGCCAGGCGGTGGCGATGGCACCGGCCACATCACCGTCGGTGATGAGACGGATCCGGGCGCCGGTGGCCCGCACCTTGGCGATGATCTCCTCGTGGCGGGGCCGGTCGAGAATGACCACGGTCAGGGCCCTCACGCTGGTCCCCTTGGCTTTGGCCACCGCCTCCAGGTTCTCCTCGATGGGCTTGGCGATATCGATGCAGCCGACAGCGCGGGGACCGACGGCCAGCTTCTCCATGTAGACGCACGGCCCCGGGTCGAACATCGTCCCCTGCTCGGAGACGGCGATCACCGCCAGCGCACCGCCCCGACCGAGAGCCGTCGGGGTGGTGCCGTCGATGGGGTCAACGGCGATGTCGGCCTTGGGCGGGGTGCCGTCCCCGATTCGCTCGCCGTTGTAGAGCATGGGGGCGTTGTCCTTCTCGCCCTCGCCGATGACCACCACTCCGTCCATGGCGATGGAGGAGAGGACGATCCGCATGGCGCTCACCGCGGCGCCGTCGGCACCCTCTTTGTCGCCCCGGCCCATCCACCGTGACGCAGCCAGGGCGGCTGCTTCGGTCACCCGCACCAGCTCCATGGCCAAATTCCGATCCGGTGCCTGCGTTTCGATGGTCACGGACCATGACGATAGTGGCTGGCGGGAGGGTGATTCGGCTGGGGGCGGCGCCGAGCACCGCCGGAAGCCGTTCGGCGGCCTACCGGACGACCGGAAAGAGCCGGATCCTGCCGGGAAGGCCCCGGCAGCGGGCCCGGGGCGGTGTTCTCCGCCCGGGTCGGACCGGGAGCACCGTGGAACTGACCACCATGGAAACGGCCACCATCGAAGAGGTGGTGGTCCCGGCAGGCCATACTGGCCGGGTGAATCGGTTCGTCGTGACATCAAACGGCCCGCTGTCGGGGACCGTCCGGGCCGGCGGGGCCAAGAATTCGGTCCTGAAGCTCATGGCCGCCTGCCTGTTGGCCGAAGGTCGCCACGTCCTGACCAACGTCCCCCGGATCACCGACGTCGACATCATGGGCGAGCTGCTGGGCGCCATGGGGGTCGATGTCCGCCGCGGCGAGACGCCCGACCAGCTGGTGGTGACCACCCCGGCCGATGTGGTCCCCGAGGCGCCCTATGAGCTGGTGGAGAAGATGCGGGCCTCGGTGGTGGTCCTCGGCCCCCTCCTGAGCCGCTGCGGGTGGGCCAAGGTCTCGCTGCCGGGCGGAGACGACTTCGGGCCCCGGCCCATCGACATGCACCTGCGTGCCCTCGAGGCGATGGGCGCTTCGTTCGAGTCTGCCCACGGCTACGTCGAGGCCCGGGTGGAGTCGACGGTGGCGTCGGTGCCTCGCCTGATCGGGAACCGCGTGGTCCTCGAGTACCCCAGCCACACCGGTACCGACAACGTGCTCATGGCCGCCGTGTTGGCCAAGGGGACCACCGTCATCGAGAATGCAGCCCGCGAGCCCGAGGTCCGTGATCTGGCTGAGTTCCTCAATGCCATGGGGGCGAACATCACCGGCGCGGGCACATCGCGGATCGAAGTCGAAGGGGTCGACGAGCTCCACCCCGCCACCCACGCCGTCATCCCCGACCGGTTGGTGGTGGCGACATTTCTCGTCGCCGCCGGACTGGCCGGTGGCGAGGTGGTGGTCGAAGACGGCCGCCCCGACCATATGGACATGCTCATCCGCAAACTGGGCGCCGCCGGCATCGACATCACCCAGGGCCCCGACGGGTTGCGGGCGGCCAGGAACCCGGCCGACCGGTTGCAGTCGGTGGACGTGGCCACCTTGCCCTATCCGGGATTCGCCACCGACTACAAGCCGCTGCTGGTGACGTTGCTCACCGTGGCCGAGGGCGTGGGCATCGTGACCGAAAACCTGTTCTTCGGCCGGTTCCGCTACGTCGAGGAGCTCCGCCGCATGGGCGCCGACATCCGCACCGAGGGCCATCACGCCGTCGTCCGGGGGGTCGAGCGTCTGTCCGGCGCGCCCGTCCGGGCCTTCGACGTCCGGGCCGGTGCCGCCCTGGTGCTGGCCGGACTGGTGGCCGAAGGGGAGACCGTGATCACCGACGCCCACCACGTCGACCGCGGCTACGAGGATCTGGACGGGAAACTGGCCGCGCTCGGAGCCCACGTCTCCCGAGCCTGAGGACCGCTCCTCCCGTCTACGCTCGTCACTCCATGCCCGTCTCCCGCGACTCCGACCCCTCGACGCTGTTCGAGCAGGCCCGCAACGGCAGTCGCGTGGCCCTGGCCCGGCTGCTATCTCTGGTGGAGCGCGGAGGTGAAGGCGCACGGGCGGTGTCCGCGGTGGCCTACACCTCCCCGGGTCAGGCGTATACGTTGGGGATCACCGGTGCACCCGGGGCCGGGAAGTCGACCCTCACCGATCGACTGATCGCCGTGGCCCGGTTGCACAGCCTCGAGGACACAACTGACGGCGGAGCCTCCACCGGCGGTGAGGTGGGCGTCCTGGCCATCGATCCCTCGTCCCCGTTTTCCGGAGGGGCCATCCTCGGCGATCGGGTCCGCATGCAGAGCCACGCCCTCGACGACGGGGTGTTCATCCGGTCGATGGCCACCCGGGGCCACCTCGGCGGCCTGTCGGTGGCCGTGCCCGACGCGGTCCGGGTGCTCTCGGCAGTGGGGATGCCGGTGGTCATGGTGGAGACGGTGGGGGTGGGCCAGCAGGAGGTCGAGGTGGCGGCGGCGACCGACACCACGGTGGTGGTGGTCAATCCCGGATGGGGAGACGCCATCCAGGCCAACAAGGCCGGGCTGCTGGAGATCGCCGACCTGTTCGTCATCAACAAGGCCGACCGTCCCGGGGCGCGCGAGACCCGACGGGACCTCGAGTCCATGCTCGAGCTCACCCCCTTCGACGATGGCGGGTGGCGCCCCCCGATCGTCGAGACGGTGGCCACCAGCGGCGTCGGCGTGGAGGACCTGTGGGACGCCATCGGCGCTCACCGCCAGCACCAGATCGACACCGGCCTCCTCGCCGCCGGCCGGCGCCGGCGGCTGCTGGGCGAGTTCGACCAGATTCTCGTCCTCAGGGTGAGGCAGCAGATCGAGGACGGCCTGGCCGCCGACCGGTTCGCCGACATCACCGAGGCCATGGTGGCCGGCGATCTCGATCCCTACCAGGCCGTCGACCGGGTTCTGGCCGCCATCACACCGGACCGCCGACCGGCCACCGACGCTTGACATCTCACTCCGTCTCAGGGGCGCTCGGGTAGCGTGCGGTCGTGACCGTGGACTCCAACCCCGGGCTCTCCAACGGGCCGATACCGATACCGCCGCTGGCCGGGCTACCAGATGTGGTCCGCGTCCACCGTGAGCCGGCGGCACCTCCGTCCGAAGATCCGCTCTGGTTCCAGCGGGCCATCTTCTATGAGGTCTTCATCAGGGGTTTCTTCGACGGCAACAACGATGGGGTCGGGGACATCCCCGGGCTCATCGCCAAGCTCGACTACCTCCAGTGGTTGGGGGTCGACTGCCTCTGGCTGCTGCCCTTCTACCCGTCGCCGCTTCGCGACGGCGGGTACGACATCAGCGACTTCAACTCGGTGCATCCCGAGAGCGGCACCGTCGATGACCTTCGGCGGCTGCTCGACGAGGCTCACGCCCGTGGCATCCGGGTCATCGCCGACCTGGTCATGAACCACACCAGCGACCAACACCCCTGGTTCATCGAGTCGAGGCAGAGTGCCGACAACCCCAAGGCGGACTGGTACGTCTGGAACGACGACGATCAACGGTGGCCCGAGGCCCGGGTCGTCTTCGTCGATGTGGAGCGGTCGAACTGGTCGTATGACCCGCAGCGCAACCAGTACTACTGGCACCGCTTCTACTCCCACCAGCCCGACCTCAACTACGACAACCCCGAGGTGGCCGAGGCCATGCTCGACGTCGTGCGGTTCTGGCTCGATCTGGGTCTCGACGGATTCCGGCTGGATGCCGTCCCCTTCCTCTACCAGAGGGACGGGACGGCGGGGGAGAATCTGCCCGAGACCCACGCCTTCATCCGCCGGATCCGGGCCGAGCTGGACCAGAACTACCCGGGCCGGATCCTGCTGGCCGAAGCCAACGGCTGGCCGTCCGACGTGGCCGAGTACTTCGGGGACGACGACGAGTGCCACCTCTGCTTCAACTTCCCCCTCATGCCCCGGCTGTTCATGGCCGTCCGCCGCGAGCAGAGCTATCCGATCACCGAAATCCTGGCCCACACCCCGGAGCCCCCGGGCAGCGCCCAGTGGGCCATCTTCTTGCGCAACCACGACGAGCTGACCCTGGAGATGGTCAGCGAGGAGGAGCGCGACTACCTCTTCGCCGAGTACGCCAAGGACCCACGGATGAAGCGCCATATGGGAATCGGCCGCCGCCTCGCCCCGTTGCTCGACCGTGACCGCCGCCTGTCCGAATTGCTCTACTACCTACTCTTCACCCTGCCGGGTAGTCCGGTCCTCTACTACGGGGACGAGATCCAGATGGGTGACAATCTCTATTTGGGCGACCGCGACTCGGTGCGCACGCCCATGCAGTGGACCCCCGACCGCAACGGCGGATTCAGCCGGGCGGACTTCGCCCAGCTCTACCTGCCGCCGCTGATGGATCCGGTCTACGGCTTCACCGCGGTCAACGTCGAGGCCCAACAGCGGAATCCGAGCTCGTTCCTCCACTGGATGCGCCGGATCCTGGCGGTGCGCCGCGAATTCCCCGTCCTTGGGACGGGCGATCTCGACGTGGTGTCATCGGCCAACCCTTCGGTGCTGGCCTTCGTGCGATCGGCACCGGCCCGGCCTGACCGCGGACCGGTCAATCCGGTGCTGTGCGTGCACAACCTGAGCCGGCTGGCCCAGCCGGCCGAGCTGCATATCGAGGGTTGGGCCGGGCGCCAGCCCATCGAGCTGCTCGGGCGGGTGGCCTTCCCTCTCATCGGCACGGATCCCTATCCGGTGACCGTGGCCTCCTACGGTTCGATCTGCTTCGAACTGGCCTGAACCCAAAGCCCCCGGCCCTGACCCAGCCGGCCCTGTTTCGGGCGGCCTGCCGCGCTGATCGTCAGCCGACCTGGGCCACCGGAGCCCGGACGGCCAGCTCCTCGGCGGCCTCCTCCGGGTTGACGATGTTGATGAGTACGCCGGTGCCGAGCTCGAAACCGGCCACGGTGGCCAGCTTCGGCACCACGTGGACATGCCAGTGGTAGGGCTCGGGGGCACGGTAGGGCGCCGAGTGGAAGACGAGGTTGTAGGAGACGTCGCCCACCACGTCGCGCAGGCTGGCCAGAGCGATCTTGAGCGCCTTGCCCACGGCGACCAGGTCGGTGTGCGGACTGTGGTGGAGGTGGGGTCCGTGGGCCCGGGGCAGGACCAGCATCTCGTAGGGAGCACCGCTCCAGAACGGGCAGATGACCAGTACCTGCTCGTCGGAGTAGACCACCCGGTGGTTGACGTTCTCCTCCGCGTCGATCGTCGTGCACAACAGGCAGCGTCCGGCGAAGCGGGCGAACCCGGCCTGTTCCTCCACCAGCTCGCGGGGGACGAAGGACATTCCGAGGAGCTGGCCGTGCGGATGCTCGATGGAGGCACCCGCTTCGCGACCGGCGTTGACGATGGCCTGGCTGTAGCGCAGCCCGGGGATCGACGAGTGCTCCTCGATCCGATCGCGTATGGCGGTCATCACCGCCGTGGTCTGCTCCTCGCTGAGCATCGACCACGAGTTCTGGTGGCTCGGGGACAAGACGAAGACCTCATGGATCCCGCCCGCACTGGCCTGGGTGAAGACCGGTCCCCGGTTGGTGACCACGAACGGCGCGTTGCCTTCGAAGGCCGGGTACAGGTTGGGGACCACCCGGACCAGCCATTTGCCGTCGGCCCCGCGGGTCTCCAGCGCCGGAGTGGCGGTCTCCTCGTTGCCGGGACAGAACGGGCAGGGTCGCGAGGTGTCCGCCTGGATGGGCGCGACCCGGGGAGCGAAGGCCTGGGGCCGGTGGGCCCGGTCAGTGCTGACCACCACCCAGCGGCCGGTGAGCGGATCGAGTCGGAGCTGGTTCATCGACGTCGCGGGGCGCTCTTCTGGGATCGCCTACTCTCCGTGCGCACCATCCTCGCCACCTCGATTCCACTCTTCTCGCATCAGTCTGCAGGGTTCAACTCGGTGCCCGACGCCCCTCTGGCTGCGGGCGGCCCCGGAGGGCAAAGCCGTAACACTAACGTAGCAATTTCGGGGACCGGGCAGGTGTCACTCGCTGCGGTCTGCACGGGTCGCCGGGGTGCCAGAATCCCCGGGATGACCATCATCATCCCGGTCACGGCGACCACCACCGCTCTGGCCCGCAACGCCGGGTACGACATCGTGCTGCTGGCCCACGTGCTGAGTGCCATCATCGGCTTTGGGTCCGTGGTCGTGGCCGGCGGCTACGCCCTCGCCCTCCGCCGCTCGGGTCCCGGCTCCGACGCCGTGGACCGCTATTACCGGCCCGGGATCAACTGGGCCGGCCGGGTCCTGTTCCTGGTGCCGGTGCTCGGTGTGGTCCTCATCAGCATGAGCCAGGGTCACTGGTCGTTTTCCGACGGCTGGATCAGCGACGGGCTCGTGCTGTGGGCCGTGGCCGCCGCCCTCGGCGAGCTGGTGCTGTGGCCGGCCGAGCGTCGGATCCAGGTGGCGGTCGGCGCTCCTCAGCCCGCAGCCGGCCTGGGCACCCAGTGCCTCCAGGTGATCGTGTCCGCCGCAGCCATCGTCGTCGTGCTGCTGGTGGCCACCGTGGTCATGGTGGCCAAGCCCTGAACGCGGGACCGTTCAGGTGGGCGAGAACGTGCAGGGCAGATGCTTGATCCCGTTGATGAAGCTCGATCGCAGCCGATCGGGCTCGCCTGAGGCCTCGATGTCGGGAAGCCGACGCAGCATCTCGCGCATCATCACTTCCACTTCACGCCGGGCCAGGTGGGCACCCAGGCAGAAGTGCGGGCCGGCGGCTCCGAATCCCACGTGAGGGTTGGGGTCGCGGCGCAGGTCGAAACGGAACGGGTCCTCGAACACCGATTCGTCCCGGTTGGCCGAGTTGTAGAAGAGGAGCACCTTGTCGCCCGGGTGGAGCTCCTCGTCCGACAGCACAGTGTCCTCGGTGACGGTGCGACGCATCCAGATGACCGGTGAAGCCCAGCGCACGATCTCGTCCACCCCGGTGGCCCCGATGGTGACGGGATCGGCCCGCCACAGCTCGCGCTGGTCCGGGTGTTCGGTCAGCGCCAGCAGCCCGTGGGTGATGGCGTTGCGGGTGGTCTCGTTGCCGGCCGTCAGCAACAGGATGAAGAACGATGCCAGCTCGCCGGCGGTGAGCGCCTCACCGTCGATGTTGGTGGTGATCAGCGCAGTGGTCAGGTCGTCGGCGGGGTTGTCGATCCGATGGGCGCTGAGCTCGTTCATCAGGTCGGTGAGCTCCTGGCCGGCGGTGATGAAGGCGAGCACCGGATCGCCCCCCTCGGGGACGTACTCGGGGTCGCCCCCGCTCAGGATGATGTTGGAGCAGCGCAGCACGGTGGCGTACTCGGAGGCGGGGACGCCCATCATGTCGCAGATGATCTCGAGCGGGAACGGGGCGGCGATCTCCATGGCGAAATCGCACTCGCCGAGGCCCGACGCCCGCTCGATCACCCGGTCGGCCACTTCCTCGATGGTGTCCTCGATGCTCTTGACCCGTCTCGGGTTGAACGCGGCCGACACGATGCGGCGGAGCCGGGCGTGGCGCGGGTTGTCGGTGGAGATCATGCCGGCGAAGTACTCGACCATCTCCGGCGGAAGGTCGGGGATGCTCACCGCCCCCTGGCCGGAGCAGTAGATCTCCGGGTGGCGGCTGATCTCCATGACGTCGGCGTGGCGGGTCACCGCCCGGTAGCCGGGCCCGGGGGGAGGGGCCAGCGCCGAGGCCTCGCTGAGATCGGGCTCCTCGAAGAACGCCAGGGGCCGTTCGCGGCGCAGCAATTGGAAGGCACCCTCCCGTTCCGGCCACGGCCGCTCCCAGAAGGCCTGGTCGGAGAGATCGATGTCATCCAGGCCGAGCACACTCACGGGCTGCATGACGACACCTTATCCAGAGGCGCGACCAGCTGACCGGGCGCCGCCCGGCGGCCGGCACCGGGCCAGCAGCTCGGACCGGGCCTCATCGATCCGCCCGGCCTCGACCAGAGGGACGACCAGCTCGGCGATGGCTGCTTCCCAGTCGATGGAGTCGGTGGAGCGGCCCGAGCTCCTGACCGCGGCCCGTGCTTCTTCAAGCAGCTGGGCCATCACGGCGACGTGCCCGGGGAGGGACTGAGCGATCCGGTCCCGGAGCCACCGGGCCAGTGCCGGGCTGGCGCCACCGGTGGAGACGGCCACGACGACGGGACCATCACGGTGGACGGCCGGGAGTTGCACCGAACCGGGTGAGTCGTGGTCGGCACTGTTGACGGGGATGCCCTGGGCCAGGGCGTCGGACACCACGGCACGGTCCACATCGGGCACGCCGGTGGCGGTGACCACCAGGGCGTAGCCGGCGGCCTCGCCGGGCTCGTACCGGCGCCGGGCGATCTCGAGGGTGCCGGAGGAGCCGGGGGAGCCATCGGCCAGCCGGTCGATGGCCGGGACCACCACAGGGGCGACCACCGTGACCACGGCCCCGGAGAGGAGGAGGCCCCGGATCCTCCGGGCAGCCACGGGGCCACCGCCCACCACCAGGCACGAGCGACCGGACACATCGAAGATCAGGGGATAGCCGGGCACGGGCGGAAGGGGTGGCGGTTCGGTGCTCATAGGTGCGGGATCCTGATCCGCTGCCAGCCTGCCATCCGTGGGCCGACCATGGGCTGGCCGTTCCTGGTCACCAGCTGCCGGCTTCTCCCAACCCGGATTGCCTACCTGATTGACCGGGATTGTTCTAAAACTTGATCTGATTAGTCATGTATAATCTCGAACATGGAGTCGGAGCTGCAGGGGAGGGGCCAGCCAAGGCCACGACCAGGGAGTTCGGTGTCCTGAGAAGCGGTCCACCTGCGTCCTTGGCCACCGGAGCGAGCCGGCCATGGAATGGAATTGGAGCTGTTCCGGTTCTCCAGTAGTGATTGTTGACTGAATTGGCAGGGTTTTGAGCAGCGGTTTGGGGAACGTGGGTGCAATCGCCTACACACTGCTCTAGGGGAGATGAGATAGAGAGGGTCGTGGACGTGAGCATGCTGGCCAGCAAATCAGAACTGACGCAGTTGCGGGAAGAGTTGGAGGAGAAGTCCCTCGCCTTCGAGTCCGAGTCGGCAGGGGCGGTGGTTTCCTGGGCTGTCGAACGGTTCGGGGCCAAGCTGGCCATGGCCTCGTCCTTCCAGGAGGCGGTCCTCATCGACATCGCGGTGAAGATCGACCCCGCGGTGGAGGTGGTCTTCCTCGATACCGGATCGCACTTCCCCGAGACCCTCGAGTACGTGGAGACGATCCGGTCCCGCTACGACCTCAACCTGACGGTGACCAAGCCGGTGGAAGGGGCGGAGCAGTGGCCGTGCGGCACGGCCCAGTGCTGCGAGTTCCGCAAGGTCCGTCCGCTCAAGCAGGCCCTGGTGGGGAAAGAGGCCTGGATGACCGGGTTGAAGCGGGTCGACGCCTGGACCCGGCGGTCGGCACCCATCGTGTCCTTCGATGACAACTGGGGTCTGGTGAAGATCAACCCGCTGGCCACCTGGACGGAACACGACATCGCCGGGTACGGAGCGGATCACGGGATCCCCTCCCATCCGCTGCTGGCCCAGGGCTACCTGTCGATCGGCTGTGCCCCGACCACCCGTCCGGTGGGCGAGGGTGAAGATCCGCGCGCCGGTCGCTGGTCTGATTCCGACAAGGTCGAGTGCGGACTGCACCTTTGAGATGACCAAGGACAGGGACGAGCTCTACGGGCTCCACTTCCGTGGGACCGATCGGCCCATGCCCTTCGTGAATCCTTATCGGACCAAGGGCGAGCTCAACGAGATCGAACAGTGGAAGCTGGATCGTCACCCGCTGGAGATCGCCGATGCCATCATCGACACCTACTCCAAGGAGGGTCCGGCGGGTATCGCCAAGGTGCCCGGTGAGGTGGAGCGACTGAAGTGGGCCGGCATCTACCCGCAGAAGCAGGGCGGCGACGCCTTCATGATGCGGGTCAAGATCCCCGGTGGCTACCTGACCGCCCCGCAGATCCGTGAGATCGGGGTGGTGGCCGATGCGTTCGGCGAGGGTCCCGACGGAACCGAAAGTCGGGTCTTCGGGTCCCGGTATGCCGACCTGACCACCCGTCAGACCGTGCAGATCCACTGGTTGCGTATCGAGGACATCCCCCGCATCTGGCGACGGTTCGCCGCCGTCGGCCTGACCACCGTGCAGGCGTGTGGCGACTCGGCCCGCAACGTGCTGAGCTGCCCGGTGTCGGGGGTGGACGCCCACGAGGCGTTCGACGGCCGGCCGGTGGCCGAGGCGGTGTCGGCCTTCTTCACCGGCAACCGCGAGTACGCCAACCTGCCCCGGAAGTTCAAGATCTCGATCACCGGCTGCGTCGAGGACTGCGGCCAGGCCGAGATCAACGACATCGGCATGTGGCCGGCCCGGTCCGATGACGGCACCCTCGGCTTCAACCTGCTGGTGGGAGGGGGCCTGTCCGACGGCGAGCGCATGGCCTCGGATATCGACGTCTTCGTCCGCCAGGAGCAGGCCGTCGAGATCACCCGGGCCATCGCCCAGACCTTCGGAGAGCTCGGCAACCGCGAGAACCGCGGTCTGGCCCGCATGCGCTATCTGGTCGAAGAGCTCGGACCCGAGGGCTTCCGCGAGCAGTTGGCCGCCCGGACCCGCTTCGACCTGGCCCCGGCCGGCGAGGACCTGACCCGCCGCTACCGGGGCGACCATGTCGGTGTCCATCCCCAGAAGGGGGAGGGTCTGTTCTACGTCGGCTGCTCGGTCCCGGTGGGACGGATGAACGGACTCGAGCTGGTCGAGGCGGCCCGTCTGGCCGAAACCTACGGGGACGGCACCGTGCGCATCGGCACCGATCAGAACATCACCTTCACCGGGGTCCCCGAGGACCGGATCGACGACATGCTGGCCGAGGACCTGCTGCAGAAGTACTCGCCCTATCCCGGTCCGTTCACGCGCGGGGTGGTGGCCTGCACGGGATCAGAGTTCTGCCGCTACGCCATCGTCGAGACCAAGGAGCGCGCCGTCAAGTGGGCCCGGTTCCTCGACGAGCAGCTGGCCGGGGAGCCGGTCGGCGCGTCGCCCGTGCCCGGTGGCCGCTCCGGCCCCAAGGAGGATGCCGGGGTCATCCGCATGCACTTCTCCGGCTGTTCGGCCAGCTGCGCGCAGCCCCAGATCGCCGACATCGGGTTCCGGGGTGAGGTGGCCCACGTGGGCAACCACCTGGCCGAGGCGGTGGACATCGGCATGGGCGGGTCCCTCGGCGCCGGTTCCGGATTCATCGACTGGATCGAGCATGCCCGTCCGGTCAACGACGTTCCCGACGCCCTGTTGCGCGTGGTGCGCCGCTACCAGGGGGAGCGGCGGGAGGACGAGCCGTTCTACAACTGGGCGCGGCGGATCCCCAATGACGACTTGCGCCGCACCCTCGCCGAGGAAGGCACCGGCACGCCGGTTGTCATCACCTCCAAGACCTCCAAGCCAAAGGAGTCCGTGGGATGAAGGCCTACCGGATCCGTGAACAGATGAACGGGATCGCCGAGCCCCCGGGGAAGACCTGGTTCTGGGAGCTGCAGGCCGGTGTCATCGATGCCGAGCGCTGCATCCAGTGCGGCACCTGCGTGGCCGCCTGCCCGTCCAACTCCATCGGCATCGACGAGGACACCGATCTTCCCGAGTTGGTCAAGATGTGCACCGGCTGCTCGCTGTGTTGGGATTTCTGCCCCCGCGGCGGCCTGCGCTACGAGGCCCTGTGGCCTCCGTCCACCCTCGACGCGGCCGGAGCCGACGGGCAACTTCCCGACGGCGGCGCCGTGGTGCGGGCGGACTCCTCCGACAACTACTGGAAGATCACCGGTGGACCTCCCGGGGACGGCCTCGGCGCCGTCCTCGACGCCTACTCGGCCCGGGCCGGGGCCAGATCCGACGATGTCCAGGACGGCGGTGTGGTCACCGCGCTGCTGATCGCGGCGCTGGCGGGTGGGGAGATCGACGGCGCCCTGGTGACCAGGCCGAGCGACGACCCCGACGAACCGTGGAAGGGGGTGGCCCACGTGGCCACCACGGCCAAGGAGATCATCGATTCGGCCGGGAGCTACTACAACCAGACCATGGCCCTGGCCGAGTTGGACCTCTCGCGCTACGACCTGCCCCCCAAGCCGCGCATCGCCGTCGTGGGGACGCCGTGCGAGATCCAGGGGATCCGGGCCATGCAGTCGAGGCGGTGGCCGACCGGCGCCCACCGGATCGATTCGGTGGTCCTCACCATCGCCCTCCTGTGCACCAAGAGCTTCGACTACCAAGGGTTGATGCTGCAGCTGCTCCAGGCCGACCGCGGGATCGAGATCGAACGGGTGAGCAAGGTCGACGTCATCCGCGGCCGGATGATCGTGGAGTACCGCGACGGTGAAGTGGCCATCGACGAGCCCATCAAGAACTTCCACGGCGCCGCCCTGAAGGGATGCGACGAATGCGCCGACTTCCTGGGGAGGAGCGCCGACCTGTCGGTGGGGAGTGTGGGTGCCATGGACGGATGGAGCAGCGTGCTCGTCCGCAGCGAACGGGGCCGCCGCGCCCTCGACAACGCCAGGGGCCGACTCGACCTCCGTGAGCTCGACAATCCCGCGGCGCTGGTCAAGCTGGACTCGTTCGACAAGCGGGTCGCCACCGACAGCCTGCGCCGCGAGTTCGACCCCGACGCCCCCCTGTTCATCGACTACGCCGAGCACGTCTCCTCCTACGAGGACACCGATCGGGCCCCGGTGGTGGCCGACCGCTGATCGGAATTGTTTCGCCACTCTCCGTGCCAAATGAATTGTCGCCACTTCTCTGACCAGGGATTTCTGGTTTCGCTCGAAGTTTCGGGCAGCATGCCCCCGAGATGGGTAGGGTGGCTTCCATGACAGTGTTCGAAGTTGAGGGCGCTCCGAAGTTGGAGTTGCCCGAGGAGCCTGTGGACATCAAGGTAGGCCTGAGGGATGCCCTCCTCGAAGGGAAGAACTGGCGGGAGGGGTTCAGCGACGAGATCTGCATCGGACTGTGGCTCTGGGGCTGGTGGCGCCCGGCCCTCGAGCCCGGCGGGATGGGCCGGGAGGAGTTCGTCGATGCGATCATCGCCGACAAGCGCGAGCTCTGGCTGTGGCTCATGGGCGAGCGCCAGTGGTTCCCCTTCATCACCGGCCTGGCCGGGAGGATCGTCCGCCGCCTGCCCACTCCCGCTGGCCATTCGTAATCGACGCCGACCGCGCCGGGGGTCCCGGGCCGCGCGGCACCAGAGGGGAGTAGGGGCCTGATGCCACGAGTCACCGTGCCGGTAGCGAAGGATCCGCTGATCTACGTGTGGACGGAGCTGGCTCCCCCGATCACCGCCGCGGCCGGGGCCTACAGCAACGCCGTCTACGAGAAGTCTTCGCTCTCGCTGCGTGAGTTCGAAGCCGCCCGGATCACGATGGCCCGGATCAACCAGTGCAACATCTGCACCGAGTGGCGGACGGCCAGGGACGTGCCGAGCCGGGCGGCCGATCCCGACGAGATCCCCGAGTCCTTCTACGAAGAGGTCGGAACCAACCGCAACTGGGAGGGGCTCGACGAGCGGGAGCGGTTGAGCGCGGAGTTCGCCGAGCGCTACTCCACCGACCACCTGGGCATGGACGAGGAATTCTGGACCCGCCTCCACGGCCACTTCACCGACGACGAATTGGTCGACCTGGCCCTGTGCGTGGGGTCGTGGCTGGCTCTCGGCCGGTTCAATCAGGTCTTCGACATCGACGGGGCCTGCCGGGTACCCGCGCCGACCATCCACTGATCCGAGAGGCGCGACCGGATGGAGAAGGTGATCTACCTGCTGTGGGGCGATGGCGCCACCGCGTCGGGGGATGCCTTGCGGGACCGGCTCCTCGGCGAGACCTCGCCTCGACTCCTGGCCGCAGGGGTCCGGGGCCTGGGCGTCAACGTCCACGACGGCGATGCCGCTCCGGCGCCGTCACCGGCACCGCCTCCAGAAGGCGAGGACCCCCACGTGGCCGAGGTGTCGGTGTGGCTGGACAGCTACGAGCGGCGGGGCGATGTCGAGGCCGCCGTGGGCGGGCTCGGCCTCCGTTCCGCGGCCTACCTGGTGGTCGAGTCCCTCTACGACGATTACGGCACCACCGCCTACGGGTCGCGCCGTGACTGGCCGGACGGGGCCCGGTCGCCCGGGGTGCTGACAGTGGCCCTCATCCACCGTCCCGAGGGCCTCGGGTACCGGGAGTGGATCACCCGCTGGCACGGCACCCAGTCCCCGGTATCGGGAGAGCTCCAGCCCCGGACCCGGTACGTCCGCAACGAGGTGGTGCGATCGTTGACGGATGGCGCCCCCGAGATCGGCGGCATCGTCGAAGAGGGTTGGCCGTCGACCGGGCACGTGTCCGATCCCATGCTCTTCTTCAACGCCACCACCCAGGAGGAACTGGACGCCAACGTGGCCCGGATGATCGCCAGCGTGGACGCCTGTCTCGACCTGGCCCGACTGCGCAGCTCGACCATGAGCGAGTATCTGGTGAAGTCAGTGGGCTGAGGCCCGCCGGTCGGCACGGACCACCGACCCGATCACCTACGCTCTGACGTTGGCCCGCCGTGGCGTGGGCCCGCACTGTCATCGGAGGAAGCACCCGTGGGACTGTCCATCGGCATCGTCGGTCTCCCCAACGTCGGGAAGTCCACCTTGTTCAACGCCCTGACCCGGAACGAGGTCCTGGCGGCCAACTATCCGTTCGCCACCATCGATCCCAATGTGGGCGTGGTGGCGGTTCCCGACGAACGGCTCGCGCACTTGGCCGAGCTGTTCGAGAGCAAGGAGATCGTGCCGGCCATGGTCACCTTCGTGGACATCGCCGGCATTGTGAAGGGCGCGTCGGTGGGCGAAGGGCTGGGCAACAAGTTCCTGGCCGCCATTCGCGAGAGCGATGCCATCTGCCAGGTGGTCCGGGTCTTCACCGACCCTGATGTCATCCACGTGGACGGGAAGATCTCGCCGGTCGACGACATCGAGACGATCAATACCGAGCTGATCCTGGCCGACCTCCAGACGGTGGACAGCCGGTTGGTCAAGCTGGCCAAGGAGTCACGCAAACAGCCCGAGCTGGTTCCCGTGCTCGGTGCCGCGGAGCAGGCCCGGTCCATCCTCGACAGTGGGCGGACCATCACCTCGGCCGTGGCCGCCGGCGAGGTCGATCCCCATCTGCTGGCCGACCTCCATCTGCTGAGCGCCAAGCCGTTCATCTACGTGTTCAACGTCGACGAGGACGCGCTGGGCGACGAGGCGTTGGGCTCACGCCTGGCGGCGCTGGTGGCGCCGGCCGAGGCGGTGGTGCTGTGCGCCCAGATCGAAGCCGAGGTCGCCGCCCTCGAACCCGATGACGCCGCCGAGCTCCTGGCCGGTTACGGCCAGGACGAGTCCGGTCTGGTCAAACTGGTCCATGTGGGCTTCCGGACCCTCGGCCTGCAGACCTTCCTCACGGCCGGCCCCAAGGAATCACGGGCCTGGACCATCCATATCGGGGATACCGCGCCCCAGGCGGCCGGGACCATCCACACCGACTTCGAGCGGGGCTTCATCAAGGCGGAGATCGTCAGCTACGAAGATCTGGTGGAGGCGGGTTCCATTGCCGCCGTGCGGGCTGCGGGTAAGGCCCGGGTCGAGGGCAAGGAGTACGTCATGCGAGACGGGGACGTCGTGGAGTTCCGCTTCAACGTAACCTGACCAGGACCTTTCGCTTCAAGGAGATCAACGACTGCTGCGGTCTGTCGATTCGTCTGCGAGGGCATGTGTCCTGCGCCCGACAGACTCGGTCATCATCGATTCTGCAGCCGCGCGCGCCTCAGGGGTCGGCCATCGTTCTTCGGGTCGATGGGCGGCCAGCACCTCAACGCCCCGGTGGTGGGTGTGGCCGCCACTCCCGACGGACAGGGCTACTGGGAGATCGCGGCCGACGGTGGCGTGTTCAACTTCGGCGACGCCCGGTTCTTCGGGTCGATGGGCGGCCAGCACCTCAACGCCCCGGTGGTGGGCGTGGCCGCCACGGTGGGTTGAGCCGTCACGCCCACCGTTTTCAAGCACGCGTGGACTTCCGGTTCGACGTGTAAGCGTGGAACGCAAGAGGGTATTGAATTGACCGGGGGGCCGGACAAGAAGAGATGGAGGTGCCCGATGCCCATGTTCATCACCATCGGCTACGGGGACGAATCCGGCTACGAACGCACGGGAAAGGCAGCAAAGGATGCGGCCCATGCCCACGATTCGTGGCTCGTCGAGCGCGGGGCGATCGTCGGCATCGCCGGGGCTCCCATCCAGGTGAGGAATCACGAGAACCGCGGAGCAGCCATTGAGCGGGGGGCTTACCTGCAGTCCGAACTGCCCATCGCCGGGTTTGCGCTGATCGAGGCCAGGGACGAGGAAGAGGCCGTCGAACTCGTGGCCCAGACCCCATGTGCAGTCGCCTACGGGGTGGTGGAAGTCTGGCCTCTGGTGACTCCATCCTGACGAGGAGTTTCGTGCTCTGTCGGAGAGGAGGAGCGCGGACACCATCACGGATGTTCTGGGAGTCTCCTTGCCTTCCAACATCGAGCGGCCATCGGGAGGATCACCACTCCGTTCGGTCGGGCCCGTGACTCGAGGAGTTCCCGGGCCACCGTGATAATCCCGGAGCGGGTGGTCGAGTCGCCAGTGGTGAATACGGAGTAGGTGGCGATCAGGCCGAGGACCTGGTCGACCGATCGATTCCAGTTCCAACGGATCACGGTCGTCTCGACCTCGGCAAAGGGTGCCCCTGTCGGCGGCCTCAGGGAGTGGGGTCCCGGGCGCCTGTCGGGTGGGACCACGGAGTTGTCGGTCGTTTCGGTGGCCGCCGAAAACGTTCGACCCCACGGATCATTGTGGTCCAGGCTGTTCCAGGCGATGCCCAGCACCCCTCCCGGACGGAGGGCCCTCGCCGCCTGGGCAAAGGCACGATCCTGATCGAACCAGTGCCAGGCAGAAACGGAGAGCACGAGATCGGCAGAGCCGTCGCCCACGGGCAGCTCCTCTGCTGTTCCCAACCTGGCATCGATGCCGTCCGACCGCGAAACGATGAGTTCGTGCATCCTCGGGTCCGCCTCAACCGAAACGACGTGCGCAGCCACGGTCCTCACCACTCGACTGGCCTGGCCCGTCCCCGCTCCTATGTCCACCACCTCCCAGTCGGGTTGGAGACCCAACCAGGAACACACGGCCAACGGCAGTGGGGGTCGATATTCGTCGTACCCGGCGGCATTCGTTCCGAAGGACTGAGCCCAAATCCCCGACAGTGCCGCCAACTCCGCGTCATCCACGGTGAAATCCTGTCACGGTCGAAGAGGGCGGGATCGGCCCTCGCCCCGCCGGTGAGGCCGAGACTCGTCACAGGCGCATGAGATCTGCCCCGTGTCGGTGTTGGTGCTGACCGATACGGGTGGGCGGGTGGGGTGTCGGGAAGTGCCGCTTCTTGTAGGGTCCGAGAACAGGTTTTGACGAAGGGAGTCGCCATGACACAACGCTCGGTGGAGATCGAGACCGCCGATGGGATCTGCCCGGCTGCGCTCAGCGTGCCCGACGGGGAGGGGACCTGGCCGGCGGTGGTCATGTTTCCCGACGCCGGGGGGATGCGCGACGTCATGCGTCAGATGGGCGAGCGGCTGTCGGGTCTGGGCTACGTGGTTCTGGTGCCCGACTTCTACTACCGCAACGGGCCTTACGAGCCGGTCGACATGCGCACCGCCTTCTCGACCAAGGAAATCGCGGAGAGGATCATGGCCATGATGCAGGGCTACACCCCGGACCTGGTGGTGAGCGATGCCGGTGCCTTTGTCGGTTACCTCGAATCCCTGCCCGAGAAGAAGCCCGGCGGCGTCGGCACCACCGGCTATTGCATGGGCGGCCGGCTCTCACTTCTCGTCGCGGCCAATCTGGGCGAGGGAATCGCGGCGGCGGCGTCCTTCCATGGTGGGAACCTGGCCAAGGCGGACGATCCGGCCAGCCCGCATCACAAGGCCGGGGCCATCAAGGCCGCCGTCTACGTGGCCGGGGCCATCGAGGATCAGTCGTTCCCCGACGAGCAGAAGGACCTGCTGGAGAAGTCTCTGAGTGAGGCCAAGGTCACCCACACCATCGAGACCTATCAGGCTCATCACGGTTTCGCCGTCCCGGACAACCCGAGCTATGACGCAGCCGCGGCCGAACGCCACTGGAAGGCGTCTGGGCAGTTCTTCGGATCCGTACTCGGGTAGGGGGCGGCCGAGGTGCCAACGGCTGGGGGGTGGCCGTCGACAACGGGGCGAGGAGCCCGGTGATCGATCTGACCCCCGCCTGTCAGCGGATGATCGGAGTGCTGGCCGGCGTCGGCGATGGCCAGCTGTCCAGTCCTAGCCCCTGCCGCGAATACTCCGTCGGTGACCTCATCGACCACGTCGACCAGGTGTGTCGGGGGTCATCCGCGCTGGCCCGGCGGGACACCGAAGCGCTTATCGGCACTGTTCCCAGTCCCGATGGCGTTCATCTGGGGCGCCATTGGCGGGACCGGGTCACCCGACACCTGCGGGCGGTCGGCAAGGCCTGGGGGAACCCGTCAGCCTGGGACGGCAGTGGCAACGTACCCGGGTCGGACTTGTCCAACGAGCGTTGGGGCAAAATCACGCTCGCCGAGCTGGTTGTGCACGGCTGGGATCTCGCCAAGGCGACCGGGCAACCGTTTGCCCTTCCGGAGCCTACGCTCCACGCCTGCCTGGACCACGTTTCCGAATTCGTTCCGAATGCTCCGATACCGGGCCTGTGGGGCCCTCCGGTGCCGATCGCACCCGGGGCCACACTCCTTGACCGGATCGTGGCCCTCACCGGGCGGACCCCGTAACCCGGACCGGCTGGGCTCATCCTCGGTCGGTGGTGATCTCCGAGGTCCAATCCCGACCGAACCACCGGCTGATCCGAGTCGTCCCGAACTCCTCCTTGGAGGTGGCCAGCGCAGCTGACGGCCCCTGTATCTCGCCCACCGGTGCCGCCCCACTGAGAAAGGTGACGTCGACGGTCGCAACCATGCCACCACCAAACTCGAGATAGCAGACCCCGCGGCCTTCATAGGATCGCGGCACCCCTCGGCCTCGGGAGTCGACGATGATGTGATCGGCCACGATCGCCGCCTGTCCCTCGGCAAAGACACCCGCCTTGGGTGTGCCCACACTCGTCACATCGCCGATGGCGTAGACATCGGGGAATTGCGTCTTGAGGGTGAGCGGATCGACAGGGATCCATCCGTCCACCGTGAGGCCTGACTCGGCGACGACAGCTGGCGCCTTGTGTACGGGGACGCCGAGGAAGAGGTCGAACGGGAGCTCCTCGCCGTTGCTGAGCACGGCCACGCTCCTCTCGCCGTCGAGCGCCGTGACCATCCGCTCCGGATGCCAGTCGATCCCCCGTTCCTCAAACGCCGCCAACAGCGCGGTGGAGGCCCCTGGCGATGGCGGGATCGGCACCCCGAGGGGCATGACCAGCGAAATGCGGGAACGGTCCCTGCGGCCCGTCCTGGTGAGGAAGTCGTGCATGAGGAGGGCCGTTTCGCTCGGCGCCGGTGGGCATTTGAAGGGTGTTGAGGTCACGCCGATGATGACATCGCCCCCCTCGAATGATTCGAGCACATCACGGAGGGCGAAGGCGCCGGGCACCGTGTAGAACTCGTGTCCCGACTCGAGAAGCCCGGGCGTCGCCGACGGATCAAGATCGGCGCCGAGGGCGACCACCAGGACATCCGCCTCGAACCGGCCCACGTCGGTGACCACCGCCTTCTCGGTGGGGTCAATCGACCGGATGGTTGTCTGGGTGAACCGAACCCCGGGCTTGTCGATCGCTTCGTAGGCATGGAAGACATGATCCGCGGTTTGCTTCCCGAACATGACATCCAACTTCGAGAAGCCGAAGACGAAGCCCGGGTTCTCGTCGATCACGCGGATCTCCGCTTCGTCACCCATTTCACCAGAGAGGCGGGTGGCCAGTTCCAGTCCGCCGAAGCCTGCTCCGAGGATCAGGATGTTCATGGCGCCACCATCCTGACCACCATAATGAAGGGCCGTCGAGGTGTCATCTTCCCTCGGCCGCGGGGCCATCCTGGCGTCGGATCCAGACCGAGAAACCTATCTCCCGGTGCGCTCGCGGTGCTTGCATCCCGGCCAGCAACACGGACGCCGCTGGCCCTCCTCCAGCTCCTCCTGGGTGCGGCGAATTCGACGTTCCCGTGTCTTGTCCTGCTTGGCATCCTCGACCCAGCAGATGAACTCGTTCCGGGCCAGGGGCGTGATGTCCCTCCAGGCATCCAGTGCCGTCCGGTTGCCGATCAGGGCCTTGCGTAGGTCGGCCGGAAGCTTGTGTACCGCTCCACCCGGCACTGGCTGGCTGCGCACAGGGCCCACGGTAGCGGGTCAGGATGCTTCCCATGGTCATCGAAGCCACCACCGTTGCCACCAGGGACACGGTGGAGCGGGCAGGCTGATCGGCCCCTGGACGGCGTTCGGGCGGCCCGGCCCCTGGATGGCGTTTCCAGGCCGATGATCAGGAGCGAACCGGCCACGATGCCCAGCCTGCCTTCGAACCAACGGAACGATCTCCCCTCGGCCTCATGCCGTTCAGTGAAGGACTCGGCGTGAAGTTGGAGCAGGCCGAAGCCGGCCAGGCGACCGGCACCCTGGCCTGGTCGGCAGAGCGATGCACGGGTGGCGGGATTCTCCACGGTGGCGCCATCGTGGCCCTGGCGGACACCGTTGGCGCCATCTGTGCCTACCTGAATCTGCCGGAGAGGACGGCCACTTCGACGATCGAGTCCAAGGCCGACTTCTTCCGTGGTGTGCGCTCAGGATCCGTCCGGGCCATCGCCAGGCCACTCCATGTCGGCCAGCGCACCAGCGTCGTGCAGACCCAGCTGTCCGATGAGCGGGATCGGTCGGTCGGTTTGGTCGTCCAGACGCAGGCCGTGTTGCCACCGGCCTGAACGTCAGCCCGGAAAACGACGCCCGGTCAGGAGGTCAGGGTGGGGCATTCCAGGCGGTTTCCGTGGTTCCCGCGGTCGATGCCCCGTGTCGGGGGTCCGGGCTGATCGAGCCCTGATCAGCTGCCGTAGGGTCGGGTGAGTACCTCGAGATTGTGGCCGGACGGGTCCTCGAAGTAGAAGCCACGACCGTGGCTGTTGATGCGGTTCTCCTGTTGGTGGCCCGGGTCGGCCCAGTAGGTGATGCCGCGTTCTGTCACTCGGGCGAAGATGGCATCGAACTCCTCCTCGGAGACGAGGAAAGCGTAGTGGTGGTGGCCGAGAGCCGATCGATCGTCGTAGTCGAGGCTCACCCCGTTCGCCGTCTCGACGCAGAGAAACGGTCCGAAGGGTTTTGGAGGGTCGAGACCGAGAATATCGGCGAGAAAGGCAGCCGATGCTTGCTTGTCCTGTGCCGGGACGATGGTGTGATTGAGCTGGACTGCCATGGCGCCTCCTTCATCAGCCGACGCCGTCAAACTATTCGGCCTGAGGGGCCAGTCGATCGGGACGACGCCGAATCAGGTGGCCGGCATCGAGCGGGCGGAGCGGCACAGAGATCGCCCAACTACCCCACCTTGGTGTAGGTGAGTCCAAAATCAGGTGACCAGCTCGAGCCTTTGTCGTTCGAGATCTCCCAGGATCCGGCGATCGTGCGGCCGTCGTCGACGAAGTGACCGGTGAAGCGCTGTGAGAAGTCGGGGTGCTCTCCGATTCGTTGAAGTGTCCAGATGTTGCCGGTAAAGCCCATGGCGTAGATGCGGGCGACACCGCGAGAGTCGAAGTAATGCTGTTCGTAGGCCGCCCCGGTGGGATCGGCGCCGATGATGGCGATGCCGTCCGGGGCATCCGGATGCTCGACCTCCCATCGCTGGATCAGGAAGCGCCTTCCTGCGAGCCAGTCGAAGGTGGTGAGGGCACGCGGACCATCGCCCGACTGCGGTCCAAAACTCGGGGTCATCCTCCACTGACCGACGAACGGTTCCAGGTCGGCCGATTGGCGAACGGGCGGTGAAGTCATAGGATTTTGTGCATGTCGGCGATCGACGGTGACAGTTCGGAGCTGGTCTTTGCCCTCCGGTGGGTGCTGAGGGTGGCTGCGTTCATCCTCGTCTTCTCTGCCGTCAACACACTTTCGAGCCACCCGACGGTGACCTTTGGAGCCCACGGTAGCCAAACGGCTTCGTGCTCCACCGTGTTCAGTGCCCTGCGAGGAATGGGTCCTCCCCACACGACGGCCGGCGCCGTCGTTCCGTCGGCCGAAAGCAAGTGTGCCACCGTGGCCAAGTCGGACCTCCGTTCATCGGGGGTCCTCCTCGGTGTGGCTGTGGTCCTGTTCGGCATCTCGTTCATCCCGTGGCCCGACAAGAAACCACCGGCTCCCGGTTGGTTCCAGTTCGAAGGGAGGTGGTACCCGCCCCATTTCGAAGGAAAGCTCTCACGACAGACCTCGATGCCTGCCGACGCCGGTAGCCGGAGCCCTCCCCGCCCCTGATGGCCCGTAGGCGCCTGTCACGGTCGCTCCGGACGGCCGATCGAGGGCGCGTCGAGATGGCCCCGTGTCTTCTGTCATTGTCCAAGGTTCATCGAACCTAGGCGTGCTCAGGGTGGGTGGAGTGCCGGTGACAGAAACGCACCTCGCATGCCGGACAGCGCACCTCGGCAAATTGGAGACACTCGCGATTCGAACACAGGTCCTTGCCTGAGACCGCCGGCAGGGGAGCTTCCGAATCGATCACCACGTCGATTACCGCCATAGATCGAAGGGTACGCCCCGAACCTCAGCTGTCAACCGTGCCGCCGAGTTTGTCGCGGTTCTGCAATATGGATCGGCTTCCTCGCCACTTCGCCAGACAGTGGGTGGGGGAAGTCCGGGGATCCCTGAAGCGGGGACCCCACCGCCGGAGGCCGCGTCTTCGGTGCCTCGTGAGCGCGGAAAGCTGCCGCACTGACCGCTGAATGCGGTCCGAAGGCAACCCTCAGTGGGGATCCCGTACCGCCCCGGGTGGCGAAGCTCGTTCGGTCATATAGTTCCCGAGCAGAGGGGGTTTCGACCCACCGAATCGGTTTCGTCGCAGGCGCCCTCCGCCTGGACAGCACGGGCACGGAAGGGACAGACAGGGGCAACAGTGAGCGATCATTCCGAATCGGATCAGGTGCAGCCAGCCGGCGAGGTCGAGCGGTGGGATTCCGAAATGTGGTCGATTCTCAGCCCGCTGGTGGCCGCGGTGAATTCGGCCTCGTGGTTGTCAACGCCCGAAGCAGTGCTGGCCGCCAGTGACCAGTTCCGAGCCATCGCCCGCGATTCCACGAAGTGGTTGCTGAATCATCATTGCCCGATCCCAGATCTGGCCGTTTCATTTTCCCGGGTGCTGCGGTCATCCGTCCTTCTGGCCGACGTCCTCCTGGTGGAGGCTCAGAACCCGAAGGGGACAGATTGGCCGGCCCTCACTCGCGAGGTGACCGGGTTCCGCAGACTGCTCGAGCAATTCCTGACCAAGATGCGTGAGTACTCGACGGAGCCTCCGACCGGTCCGGAGACGTAGATCCGGCTCGATGCCCCTGTCGCGTCAGGGGGCCCCCTCGGTGTCGACGATGAGGACCGAACAGGGCGCGCTGTGGGCGACTGAGTTCGGAACGCTTCCCAAAATCCGCCGGGTTCCCTTCATGCCTTTGTTGCCCACAACGACGAGGTCGGCATCCTCCTGCTCGGCGACACGAACGATGGCGGCGGCAGGGTCACCCGTCACCGCGTGAACGACCACCTCGAGTCCCCGCTCTTTGCCGATCATGGCCAGGCTGCTGAGGAGGACATCCGCCGGGTGAGTGACGGTCGAGAGTTGGAGCTCCTTGGGCAGGTGCTCGCGATGGACCGACTTCGGATCGTAGGCAGTGACGATATGAAGCGTCCCGCCGTCGAGCTGGGCTGTGTCGGCGG
This sequence comes from uncultured Acidimicrobiales bacterium, assembly GCA_963713625.1. Taxonomy (GTDB): domain Bacteria; phylum Actinomycetota; class Acidimicrobiia; order Acidimicrobiales; family RAAP-2; genus Bog-756. The sequence goes on from CAVQMN010000005.1 coordinate 391,863, forward strand.
CGGCGATCACCGCCTGGCGAGCGGTCTGTGAGTCGTCGGACCCTACAACGACGGATTTGAACATTAACTCTTACTCCTCTGTCGGCTGGCCGGCGTTACGAAGCTTGCAGATGGATCGAACGTTCGTCCGACCACTCGCGGTGGCAGAAGTGGCACCGCCGGCTCATGCCGTTGCTCGGTGCGCCTGAACCTCTGACGATGAGCGTCGGGGTGTCCTCGGAGCCACAGTGGGGACATTTCAGTTGCCGTGATTCAGGTTCCATGTTGCCGACCTCTCAATGGAAGCACCGCCGCCCACCCTGCCCACCTGAGCCTCTTCGACAAGACAGCAGAATAGTGCGAGCGGAGCGGATCTACCAATGGGCCGTCCTGATCGCCCTCCGTCCCGGGCGCCGCCCTCAATCCGGCTCGCTTTCCGCGGGTTCGATACCGACCGGGCCGCCGCCACCATTGGCGCCCCTGGAACCGTTGGCACCCTTGGAATGCCTGGAACCGTTGGCACCCCGGGAAGACCGGGAACCATTGGCACCCCTCGAGCCGATGGAACTCTTCGAACCGTTCGAGCCCCCGACCGGGTCGAAATCCTCTACCGTGACGAGCTTCCGATTCCTGTTGGGATAGGGATCGACGTAGTCGGCCACCCGGATCCGGCCGGTGGGTCGGTAGCGGCCGGAATCGATGACTTCGCGGGGCACGTAGGGGTCCCGTCCCATGCTGCGGAACAGCCGGGCTGTCGGTTCCCAGATCGAGGTCCGCTCGTGCCAGCGCAACCGGTCCAACTTGCGGAGAAGGACGATGAGTGTCACCAGCGTTCCCGCCATCAGGCCCGCCACCAGCGCTCCCCACAGGGTGCCGCCGGGCAGGACGGCGATGAGCCCCATCAGCAGAAGGAGCAGGAGCAAGAGCCCGCTCCATTCGATGGCCGACAGCGCCTGCCCGCTGGCCGCCTCGATCAGGGCCCGGTTGGATCCCATGTCGATACAGATTTCGACGGCTTCTTTGTAGACGACCTCCTCCTGGCGGGTCCGGGGCTCGAGGGCGATGACGGCGTTGATGAGGGCGAGGTGCGACGACGAGGAGAGGAAGTTGTCCACCAGCCGATAGTCGATCTGATCCGTGAGCTGGCGATCGATGAGCTCGCGGACCGACGACCGTTCGGCCCCGGGAAAGACTTCCATCAGCGAATGGATGGCCAACAGCGAGGCGTTTCCTTTGCTGACCAGATCTTGCACCAGGGCGAGGCGCTCACGGGTGCGGACGATGGTAAAAGCCATGAGAATGCCGAACAGGAAACTGGCGATGCTGGCCAGGGCGATGTCGACCCTGATGTCGCCCCGCTTCGGGCCGATGAGGTAGGAGGACACGGCCACGACCGCGCCACAGAACAGCGCCGGTCCGAACACGGATTCACCTTCGGTCACAGCCGTCACAGCCGACCGGAGATCTCGTGTCACGCGCTCACGGTAGTCGTTCGTCAGAACCCACTCAATCGTCCGGACGGGTTCGTCCGGACGGTAGACCCGGTTGGGAAGTCCATTCGAAGATCTGCATGTTCCAAGGAGAAGTGTGTCATCGAGGTGAACTCCGGTGCAGGCGAGGGCGCGATGGGTCGGGATGAACGCAGTCTGCCCGGACAGGGTTGATCGGGACGACGGGCGACGGTCGGAGCCCGCCGCACCGTCGTGGTGGGCTCATCCGTGCCCTCTCGTCAGGTCGGTGTCGTCGTCGGCCGTGGGTCTCCGGATCGGAGGATTTCGGTCAGATCCACCCGTTGGTCCTCGACCACCGGCCTGAGAGCGGTGACCGAAGCAAATCCCTGCTGGACCAGCGCGGCATCCGACTCGATTTCTACGGTTTCGTCCTCACCGCCCAGGGTGACCGTTACCGACCGGCCCCGCTCTTCGGTCACCGCCGTCTGGGCTGCCCCGACGTGGGCCAAACCACCGATTCGGATCCCGAGAACCCCTTCGATGGGTACGTCGGGCACGTTGCAGTTGAGAACAGCCAACCGTTTTTCTGCGATCAACCAATCGAAGGCCACGCCGGCGACGTCGGCGGCGGTGTCCCAGTGGATCGGCTCCGATGTGGCCATATCGAGCACCGCCGACGACACGGCCAGGGCGGGACAGTCCTGCTGATAGGCCGTGAACGCCGCCCCCACCGTGCCGGAATGGAGAATGGAACGGCCGGTGTTCGCTCCCCGGTTGATGCCGGACAGGACCACGTCGGGTCGGGCCCCCAGCCGCCCGTGCATGGCGTAGAACACGATGAGGGCAGGGGTGGCATCGAGGGTCTTCACGGCCTCTTCGGCCCATCCCTCCCAGGCCCGGGACTCGATCGCCACTTCGCCGACCTGGCTGACCCCGGTCACCGATGAACTGGCTCCGCTGGCGTCCCAGCACGGCGCGGCCACCAGAACATCGTGACCACGCCGCCGGGCCATCTCGGCCAGCGATTTGAGACCAGGGCTTTCGATCCCATCGTCGTTGGTGACGAGGACACGCACGTTCTCACTCCGATCGGCGGCTGGTGGTGGCGGAATGCCAGATTGTGAACATGATCCTGTCCACGGGAAAACTGTAGCAATCCAACATGTACGTGGCCTGACGTCCACGGAAACAACGGCTGAATTTCTGGGCCAACGATCCGGCCTCCTCACCACGGGACGGCCGCCGCCATGAAAGTTCGGTTGGCTACTAGTTTTCCGACCCACTCAGCGTTACAGTCGAAACGAAGTCGTCAGTTGATGCAGCAAAGCCACCTAGTCGGAGGTCGGCACATGAGTGAGCCCGAAGCCTTTCGCATCTGTCCGCAGTGCGGTTCGAGAGAAGTGCCGAAGCTCATCGTGCGATCGGTTCGTCTTGACGGGTTCCGATCGAGCTGGCAGTGCCACGCCTGCAACCACCTGTGGTCGGACACAGACATCGACAAGCGGTGGGCCTCCTGATCGGAAGTCGGACCGTCGGTCGCCGAGTGACGAACACCGGGTAGGACGGTGCACGCCGCGCCTCGGTTTCGACGGCGCGCCTCATCTACCATGGCCCGGACGATGTCCGCCAAAAGTGACGCCTTGATGGACGAGGTGGCCGAAGTCCTGAGGGAGGTCTCCACCGAGGCGATCGAGCCGCGGTTCGAGGCGCTTCGGGAAGGCGATGTCCGGTCCAAGGCGCCCGGGGAGCTGGTGACCGTGGCCGACGAAGAGGCGGAGCGTCAGTTGAAAGCCCGATTGTCCGGGCTGGTCCCCGGGGCCCTGTTCGTCGGCGAGGAGGAGTTCTCCGGTGGCGCGGACCTGGTCGCCGCACTGGCCCATGAACGAGTCTGGCTGGTGGATCCATTGGACGGGACCGCCAATTTCATCGCTGGCTCCACGCAATGGGCGATGATGGTCGCATTGGTGGCCGGAGGCAAGACCAGCGCCGCGTGGATCTGGCAGCCCGTGGCCAGGATCATGTATCAGGCGGAGTCGGGTGCCGGCGCCACGCGGAACGGGGCGGCCATCATCGGGGGACGGCGTCCATCGGTGGCGGCAGAGCTCCGGGGTGCCGTCCTGACCAGGTTCCTCGACGCACCGACGGCGGCCCGGGTCGACGCCAATCGGCACCGGTTTCGATCAGTGGGCCCGGGGACAAAGTCGGCCGGCATCGACTATCCCATGCTGGTCGAAGGTGGGCAGGACTTCGTCATGTTCTGGCGGACACTGCCGTGGGATCACGCCCCCGGCGCCCTGCTGGTCGAAGAATCGGGCGGCCGCGCCCGACGGCTCAGCGGGGTCCCCTACCTGCCCGGGTCCACAGGTAGCGGACTCCTGGCCGCCGCGGACCCAGCGACCTGGCGGGTAGTGAGGGACACGCTGTTCGGCGATCTCGGTTCTGACGGGGCGGAAGGCGGCGCCGCGCCAGGTGTCTCGGAACCAGGGACCCGCGGGTGGAGCGGTTGACTAACTAACTCAGTTAGTTTTAATCTCGGGCATGCCCAGGCGAACGCCGCCGAGCCGGCTCACGGACATCGCCGAAGCGGCGCGCAAGGTGTTCACCGCCAAGGGCTACCGACGGACCCTGATGACCGACGTGGGCAAGGAGCTGGGACTCAGCCATGCCTTGCTCTACAAGTACGTCGAAAGCAAAGAGGCGCTCTTCCAGCTGGCTCTTTTCTTCACCATCTCCCCGGACAAACTCTCCGAACTCCCGAGCCCGCTGCCGACACCGTCACCGGGTCAGGCGCTCAAGCCCCTGGCCGACTGGACCGCGGGCAACTCCACGTTTCCCTTGTTGACGGCCGCACTGGCCACAGACGACTGCCGCGACATCCGACAGGAGTTCGACGGGGTCGTCGGCGAGTACTACTCCATCATCGAGGACAATCGGGCCCTCCTGGCTCTGCTCGAGCGATCGGCCATCGATTTCCCCGAGCTCAGGGCGTTGTACTTCGGAACGGCACGGCGGGGGCAGGTCGATCTGCTGGCCGAGTACGTGGAACGCCGGTCGCGGTCGGGCTTCCTCCGCCCGTTTCCCGATCCGACGCTGGCCACCCAACTCGTCATCGAATCCGTGGCCTGGTTCGCCTGGCATCGACGGGATCATCCTGCCCCCATCGAGGTGGACGACGGGGTGGCCAGGCAGAGCGTGCTGTATCTCCTTGCCGCCGCCTGTATCCCCGACGATGTCGAGCACCCGAGGGCGGGGCCGGGGTGACCTTCAACGCGGACACGGACGCGCCGGCCGGAGTCCTGTCGGGCGCACGGTCCGCGGCGGTCGATGCCGACCCCGCCGCCGACCCGGGGCGCGAGCCGGCCCCCGTGGATCGCCGGATCTACGTCGTGGCCGGCATCCTTTTCATTGTCCTCATGGCCCTCTCCGGGCGATACGGCTTCCACCGCGACGAGCTCTACTTCCTCGACTGTGCCCGCCACCTCGCCGCCAGCTACGTCGACCAACCCGTCCTCACCCCGCTCTTGGCCCGGATCTCCCTGTGGGCCTTCGGTATCTCGTTGCCCGGACTCCGGGTGTGGGCGGCGCTCGCCGGAGCGGGCACGGTGGTCCTGGCCGGCCTCTTGGCCCGCGAGTTCGGGGGGAAGCGGACGGCCCAGTTCCTCGGTGCCCTTGGCGCGGCCACCATGCCCGCGCTGCTCGGCGCCGACCATCTTTTCGGGCCCACCGCCTTCGACATGTTCTTCTGGACCGCCCTCGCCTTCTTCGTGGTCCGGATCGGTCGGACCGGTAACCCGAGGTTGTGGATTCCCGCCGGCACCGCCCTCGGATTCGGGTTGGCCAACAAGCACAACATCGGACTGTTCGCCGTGGCCCTGGCCCTGGGGATCGTGGCCAGCGGCGGTACCCGCCAGGTGGCCAACCGGTGGTTTCTGGCCGGGGCGCTGATCGCCGTGGCCTTCACCGTCCCGGATCTCTGGTGGCAGGCCACCCACCACTGGCCGACCATCACCATGACCCGCCGGTTGAACCAGGAGAACGGTGGCATCGGCAACATCGGTACCTGGGTCGTCGGGCAGCTGTTCGCGGCGAACGTGGCCCTGGCCTGGGTCTGGGTGGTCGGGATCCGATACCTGTGGCGCTCGGAACGACCGCTGTGGCGGGCCCTCGTCTGGGCCTATGGCTTGCTCTTCGTGCTCTTCGCCCTGACCACGGGGAGCAAGGTCTACTACCTGGCCGCCGCCTACATCTATCTGGTGGCCGGGGGCGCGGTCAGCATCGAAGGCTGGCTCGATGCCGAGCCGGTCCGGCGGAGGCGCCTCTTCACCCTGGTCGCGGTGACCACCCTCGTCTCGGTGGCGCTGGTGCTCCCGGTCCTGCCGGCCCACGACATCGGCTGGACCTACGGACCCGATCCCCAGCTTGGCGAGACGGTGGGCTGGCCCGAGTTCGTCCAGACGGTGGGTTCGGTGTGGCACTCACTCCCCGCCGGGCAGCGCCGTCGTGCGGTGATCTTCACCGCCGACTACGGCGAAGCCGGTGCCATCAACGAGCTCGGCCGGGGGACAGGGCTGCCCACCGCGGTCAGTGGTCAGAACAACGAGTGGTTATGGGGTCCCGGCAATCCCGACGCCACGACGGTGGTGGCCGTGGCGCCCGGGCCGGTGGATGTCACCGGCTACGCCGGCCAGCTGCAGCGATACTTCGACGACGTCCGCGTGGTGGCCACCATCCGCAATGGGGCCGGGATCCGCAATCAGGAGTGGGGCGGTCACGTCTACGTGTGCACCGGCCTGAAACGTCCGTGGAGGCAGACCTGGCCTCTGCTGAGGCACGACAGCTGACCCGGGCCCGCGCCCATACCGGCTTGAGGCTGCTGTCAGTCGGCCGTGCTCCGGCCGCGCTCGCCGGCTTCGAGGAGCCGGCCGATCTCGGCCACCTCGGCCGCCACCGAGCTGGCGAACCACGTGCCGGCCACCAGGTCGTGCAGCCAGCCCAGCGGACCGTGACCCAGCTCGAGCTCCTCCACATGGCGGATCCGCGTCCCTCCCTCCACCTCGTCGATCTCGAACCAGGCGTGGAGGCGCCGGGGCACCCCGTGTTCCAGCGTCACGTCGATGGTGTGGGGCCGCTCCCAGCGATAGCGGGTGATCACCGAGCCGGGGAACCGACCGAGGAACTTGCCGTCCTCCCGGGCCAGCATCCCGTCAGGGGTGTCCGCCAACTTGGTGACCCAGACCATCTTGGTGTCGGCCTTCGTGTACTGCGCCGGATCGAGCACGAAGTCGAACGCCTCGTCGGGGGTGATCCCCTTGGCCACCGTGGTTCCTTCGCCTCGTACCATCACTGATCCTCCCGTCAGGACTCGAGCACACCCGCACCCACGAGGGCGCGCCGGGCTTCGTCGGGGCCACGAACGTGGTCGGCCAGGAAACCGGACGAGCGGGCGGCGTCGGCGTTCACGGCGTTGTCGTCGAGGAACAGCACGCGGGACCGGTCCACGGGCAGAAGGTCGGCCACCGCCTCGAAGAGGGCGGCATCCGGTTTCACCAGGCCCAGATCGAAGGAGAGGAACCGGTAGTCGAACATGCCCATGATCGGCCAGCTGGCCACCTGGTACTCCCAGTGCATGGTGTTGGTGTTGCTGAGGCAGCCGATCGGAACCGCCCGCTGCACTTGGACGAGGAGCTCCGGTGCACCGGGGAACGGGCCGGTCGGCCACCGCCGGAACAGCTCCAAAAACTGATCGGGGGCGATGGCCAGCTCCCATTCGGAGACGACGCCCCTCGAGAACTCGTCGGCCGAGCACTGGCCGCTCTCGAACCGTCGGACCCAGGGACTGGTCAACCATTGGTGCCAGACCTCCCCGACGTTCTCGATCCCGGCGAGCTCCTGCATGGATCCCACCCCGCCGAGCTCGATGAGCACGCCGCCCAGATCGAACAGCACGAGGTCGGCGAGGCGTCCGGTCATTCCCCCGAATGTACTGCCGCGTGCCGCGGTGGTCGTCGCCGCCGGCATCGGCAGGGCCGCCGGCATCGGCAGGGCCGCCGGCACCCACCGCCGGCCCGCCTGACCCGCCGGTTAACATCGCGCCGACCGTTGATGCTCGTTCTCAGTCCGGAGTGGCCATGAACACGGAGGTGATCCGGCTCGAGCACGTGTCGGTGGTGCGTGACGGCACGCCGCTCCTCGATGACATCACCTGGTCGGTGGGCGCAGGGGAGCGCTGGGCCCTGCTGGGCCCGAACGGCTCGGGCAAGACCACGCTGTTGAAGGTGGCCGGTTCGGCGCTGTGGCCCACCCGGGGGGTGGTGGAGATCCTCGGCGAGCGACTGGGGCAGGTGGACATGCGCGAGCTCCGCAGTCGGATCGCCGTGGTCAGCGCGTCGGTGGGCCGGACCCTGCGACCCGCCGTCCCCGCCCTGGACGTGGTGCTGACCGGTCGCTACGCGGCGCTGGAGACCTGGTGGAACGAGTACACCGACGCCGACCGGAACCGGGCCCGCTCGCTGCTCGTTGAGGCCGGCTTCGGAGGGCCGGCGTTCGCCGAGCGGCCCTTCGGCCTGCTGTCCGAGGGCGAGCGCCAGCAGGTCCTGTTGGCCCGCGCCCTGATGGCCGAACCCGAGCTCCTCCTCATGGACGAGCCGGCCGCCGGTTTGGATCTCGGGGCCAGGGAGCGACTGTTGGCCCGTCTGGCCGATCTGGCGGCCGACCCGGCCGTCCCGCCGCTGGTGCTGGTCACCCACCACCTGGAGGAGATCCCGCCCGGGGTGACCCATGCCGCCCTGCTGCGTGATGCCGCCCTGGTCGGAGCGGGACCGGTGGCCGACGTCCTCACCGGCGAGGCCGTGTCCCATGCCTTCGGGGTGTCGCTGGCGGTGGAACGGCGCGACGAGAGGTGGACGGCACGATCGGCAACCCGGTGAGCACGTCGGTCCCGCACCGGCCGGTGGAGGTCGAACAGCCCTTCCGGTAGCGTTCGCGGCGAACCGCCGCGTCACTCCGGTCCGGACGGCAGCAGGTGGCAGCGGAGCGATCAGGAGAGGACAGCACGGACATGGTCATGCCGAAGGATGTGGGTGTGGTGGACACCATGATGGGGTTCCCGCACGCGGACATGAAAGCGGCCTACCGCTTCATCACCCGTCAGACCAAGGACGTCGAGTCCAAGGAGGAGTTCGAGTTCCCGGTCGAGTACATCTTCAAAGATGTCCCGGGCAAGGAGCTGAAGGGCTCGTCCGATCCGGTCGGGGTGACCCTCCGGGAGATGGACCTGTGGGGCGTCGAGATGGCCCTGATCGGGGTCGACGATCCGTCGGGGACAGGGGCCGAAGCCCTGAATCGGTTCCCCGACCGGTTCATTCCCTGCTCCAACGCCGACCCCAACGACGGCATGGCCGGCATCAGACGACTCGTCGAGGAGTACGAGACCTTCGGTGTCCGGGCCGTCGGAGTCTTCCCTGCCGGTACGTTCCCGCAGGTTCCCATCAACGATAAGAAGATGTACCCGCTCTATGCCAAATGTGTCGAGTTGGGCATTCCCATCTTCTGCTGCGCAGGCATTCCTGGTCCGCGCCTCAAGGCGGCCTGCCAGCACGTGGAGCTCATCGACGAGGTCATGTTCGACTTCCCCGACCTGGTCTTCGTAACCCGACACGGCTGCGAACCCTGGACCGACCTGGCCGTCAAGCTCATGCTCAAGTGGCCCGGCCTGCACTACTCCACCAGTGCCTTCGCACCCCGCTACTACCCCCAGGCCATCGTCGACTATGCCAACACCCGTGGGGCCGACAAGATCATCTACGCCGGCTACTTCCCGATGGGCCTCTCCCTGGAGCGGATCATGGGGGAGCTGCCGTCCGTCGGGTTCAAGGACGAGGTCTGGCCCAAGTTCCTGCGCACCAATGCCCTGAGGGTGCTCGGCCTGGGCTGAGCACGGGTCCGCCTCCTGGGCCCCGGGGCCTTCTGCGTCCCAGCCGCCGGCGCCCCCGAACCGGCCGCCGCCCCCGAACCGGCCATCGGTCCCGGACCGGCGGCCGGTGGGCACGTGGCCCCACCGGCGACCGCGGCAACCCCGTGTGGAGGCCGTCGGCCAACGAGTCGGGGAGGGCCACGCGGGAAGAGGACCGCGGTATCCGGTGTTGTCGGTAGGAGAGGGAGGAGCGGGGATCGGTGCCGGCAACGGACCGCCGGGCCGTTCCCCTGCTGCGCGACCACCGAGGAGTGCCATGACCGATACCCAGACCGCAGAAACTGCCGCACCGAAGACCGGGACATCAACAGCCGACTTCTGGTTCGACCCGCTGTGTCCGTGGGCGTGGATCACCTCACGCTGGATCCTCGAAGTGACCGAGGTGCGGCCGGTCGCCGTGAAGTGGCACGTGATGTCGCTGGCCTATCTCAACGCGGACAAGCCCGACCTTTCCGAGGAGTACCGCAAGATCCTGGCCGAGGCCTGGGGGCCGGTCCGGGTGTGCATGGCCGCCGAGCAGTCGTTCGGTCCCGAGGCGCTCGGCTCCCTCTATACAGCCCTCGGGAATCGCTTCCACCTCGAGCAGAAGCCGAAGGACCGGGCCACGCTGGAAGAGGCCCTGGCCGAAGCCGGGCTTCCCACCTCCCTGGCGGACGCGGCGGAGACCGACGAGTTCGACGATGCCATCAAGAAGTCCCACCGGGAGGGTTTGGACCAGGTCGGCTACGAGGTCGGCACCCCGGTCATCAGCGTCAACGGTGCGGCCTTCTTCGGGCCGGTGATCACTCCGGCTCCGAAGGGTGAGGCTGCCGGCGTGCTGTGGGACGGCGTGTTGGCGGTGACCAGCGTTCCCGGCTTCTTCGAGCTCAAGCGGAGCCGCGACGTGCCCCCCAGCTTCGACTGAGGGGCAGACCACCGGCCCCGCCGGCCGTGGGAACCGCCGCCCCCCGGCCGTCGACCCGGCGCAGCCCTTGCCGAACGGACCCCTTCGCCTGCGGGTCGCGGGTCACGCGTCGACCGTCACCGGCGGTTCCGGCATCACGACCTCGGAACGCACCGCCCGCCCCGGCAGGGAGACGAATGCGAACAGGGCGCCGAGGACGGCGGCGCCGGCACCCACCAGGCAGGCGACTTTGAATCCGGCACCGAACGCCGAGAAGGCCGAAGCCCGCAGCAGGGGCTGGACGGAGACCGGCGCGCGGTGGACGATGGCCAAGGCCGCGGCCATGGCCTGATGCGCCTCCTGTTTGGCGCCGCTCGGGATCGGATACGGGGCGAAGGCCCGGATGATCCGGGGGGCGTAGGCCGAGGCGAAGACGGAACCCAGGAGGGCGACGCCGAGGGTGCCGCCGAGCTCGCGGGTGGTGTTGTTCACCGCGGCACCGGCACCGAACTGGTCGGCCGCCAGCGAGCCCATGACCGCCTCGGTGGCGGGCGCGGTGATCGAGGAGAGCCCGAGGGCCAGGAGCACCATGGCCACGATGATCGGGCCGAAGAAGGCGGCGGTCGGCGTGGCCGTCAGACCGGCCATCACCAACCCGCCCCCCATCAACAGCAGTCCGATCCCGACCACCAGGCGCGTCCCCACCCTGAGGGCCACCACCGCGGCGACGGGGGTGAAGATGGCAGCCACGATGGCGAACGGCAGGGTGTGCACACCGGCCGACAGGGTCGAGTACCCCTTCACGAATTGGAAGTACTGGGTCACGAGGAAGATGAAGCCGAACAGACAGAAGAAGGCCACGGCGATGGACACGGCGCCCCCGCTGAACCGGGGGATGGCGAAGACCCGTACGTCGAGGAGCGGTTTTTCGGTCCGCAGTTCGACAAGGGTGAAGACGACCAGGAGGGCGGTGGCCGCCGCGAAGCAGGCCAGGGTGCCGGGTGCGGCCCAGCCCCACTGGGGGCCCTCGATGATGGCCAGCACCAACAGGAGCACCCCGGCCGTCGAGATGACCACGCCCCGGGTGTCGAAGCGGTTCCGGGCCTCCGGCTCCAGCTTGGGGATGAGGAAGTGGCCGCCGATGACGGTGACGACCACGATGGGGATGTTGACCAGGAAGATCGATCCGTACCAGAAGTGTTCGAGCAGCGCGCCGCCGGTGATCGGGCCGAAGGCCACCGCGATTCCCGAGGTCGCCCCCCAGATGCCGAGGGCCTTCTGCCGCTCGCTGTGGTCGGTGAACACGGTGGTGAGGATGGCCAGGGTGGCCGGGAAGATGAAGGCGGCGCTCACCCCCATGAGGGCCCGTGCCGCAATGAGCGTGCCGGTCGAGTGGCTGGCCGCGGCGGCCGCCGAGAAGATCCCGAAGAAGACCAACCCCACCTGCATCACGCCCTTGCGACCCAACCGGTCACCGATCCCGCCGCCGGCCAGCAGGAGTCCGGAGAAAGCCAGGCTGTAGGCGTCGACGATCCACTGCAGCGACGTGGTCGAGGCCCCGAGGTCGCGGCTGAGGCTGGGCAGGGCCACATTGACGATGGTGTTGTCCACCACGACCAGGAAGACCGAGAGGCAGAGCACCGGGAGCATCATCCAGCGGCGGTCGTGCACGGTGACTGGGGGCATCTGAGCTCCTTGGATTGAAGAACAGTGTCCTACTGGTATAGCACACTGTTCTTCTGTACCATGCAGTCATGACCACGCCGGCCCGTGCCAGGACCCCGAGCGCGGGCATGGAGTCGGCGCTGCTCGATGCCGCCGCCGAGCTCCTCGAGCGTGAAGGGCCCGACGCCCTGTCCATCCGACGGATCGCCGCCGCCGCCGGCGTGGCGCCCATGGGCGTGTACAACCACTTCTCGTCCAAGTCGGGCATCGTCGAGGCCCTGTTCATTCAGGGGTTCGAGCGGCTCGGCCGGGCCATGGTCACGCTCAGTGAGATCGCCGACCCCCTCGACGCCCTGACGGAGGGCGGCCATCGCTACCGGGCCCTGGCCCTCGCCCACCCCATGGCCTACCAGATCATGTTCCTCCGGGCCGTACCCGGATTCGAGCCCAGTGAGGCGGCCAGGGCCATTGCCGCCCAAGCCTTCGAGGGACTGGTGGCCACCGTGCGACGGGCCATGGATGCCGGCCTGGTCGCCGAGGACGATCCGGAATTGATCTCGCAGGTGATCTGGGCCGGCATCCATGGCTGGGTGTCTCTCGAACTGTGCGGGATCGGCTTCGTCGAGGACACCGACCGGGGGGCGGACATGGTCTGCGCGGTGATGATGACGGGACTCGAACCCCGTTCACCTGCCCCGTTGCCCTCGAGTTGAGGCGCACCGCCCGCCGGTGTAGAAATTGGACGACAAGCACCGGGGGGTGCCATTGAGACGGTCGTTCGCGGCCGCTGTCGGCACGGTCGTTCCCCGACCATCCACCATTGCTGAATTGCCTGTGGCTAGGGTTTTTCCGCACGGAAGCGTAGGTCGAGGAGCTGATGCCCATGATCCTTGTGATCATCATTGTGGTGGCATGGATTGTGATCCTGACCCCCAGCGTGATCAAACGGCGGTCCAGCCTGGGCGAGATCGGGTCGATCTCCCACTTCCACCGACAGCTCCGCGTGCTCGAGAACTCCGGTCCCGAACCCATCGTGACTCCGGCCTACCGGCTCCGGGCGGTCGACGGTAGCGGTGGGACCAACGGGACACCCGGGAATCCCGAGGTCACCGTCGTCCCGGTGCTCTCGGTGGTGGGTGCGAGCCAGCTCCCCCGCCCGGCCCTGGCCTTCCTGGGCGATGACCCGGTGGCCGAGCCGGCCGGTCCCTCGGGTGACCGGCACCGACTTCCAGCCATGGATCACGATCCGCGATCGAGTGAGCGTTGGACGCCCGGCTCTGCGGTCGAGGCAGGTCTCGGTGCGCCGGGCCGGATGAGCGCGGCCGAGGTGCGGTTCCGGGTCCGCCGACGCCGGCGCGACACCCTGGCCATCATGGCCGCCTTCGTGGTCGGCACCCTGGCCATCGGCTTCGTGCCCGGGGCCTCCATGGTGTGGATCCTCACCGCGCTGTCCGGGGTGGCCCTGGCCGCCTATGTGGCCCTGTTGGTGCACCTCCGGCGGATGGCCGAGGAACGTGAGCACAAGCTCCGCTATCTGCGGCCCGACCGGTCGGTCAGACCCGAACCGGCAGCCGGGGTGGGGGACCCCATCCCCATCAGCGGTCGGTACGCCCATCCGTCGTACCAGACCTACGCGGCACGCTGACCCACCGCTCGTCCTGAACCACGCGGCACCCTGAACCGCTCCGGACCCCGAACCGCTCCGCGTGTGGTTCAGCCCAGTTCTGTCCCCACCACCGAGACGAACGAGACCATCTCACCGGGGTAGCCCCCGAGGTTGTGGGTGAGAGCGAGCGTCCGGTCGGTGTGGATCTGACGTTCGGGGGTCGCTTCGCCCCGGAGCTGCAGCCACGTTTCGAAGAACATCCTGAGCCCCGACGCGCCCACCGGGTGGCCGAAGCTCTTGAGCCCCCCGTCCGGGTTGACCGGAAGCTCGCCGTCGCGGTCGAACGTGCCGGCCAGCACCTCCTTCCACGCCGTGCCCCGCTCGGCGAAGCCGAGGTCCTCCATGAGCACGAGCTCGGTGGGGGTGAAGCAGTCGTGCACCTCGGCCATGGCCAGTTGGTGACGGGGATCGGTCAGTCCGGCCTGGGCGTAGGCGTCCTCGGCGGCCCGGGCGCATTCGGGAAACCAGGTGTAGTCGTACTCGGGGTCGATGAGGCCCGACCCGCTGCCGGCCGAGAACGACAGGGCTTTGATGTAGAGGGGCTTGTCCGTGTAGCGGTGGGCGTCCTCGGCCCGGACCACGATGGCCGCCGCCGCCCCGTCGGCCACGCCGGCGCAGTCGAACACCCCGAGCCGTCCGGCCACCCGCGGTGACGCGCAGATGGTTTCGGTGGAGACCTCCTTGCGGAACTGGGCCCGGGGGTTGACGGCACCGTTGCGGTGGTTCTTCCACGAGATCCGGGCCAACACCTCGGTCAGCTCGTCCTCGCCCACGCCGTACTTCTTGCCGTAGGCCGGGGCCACCATGGAGAACATGGCCGCCGCGGTCAGGGTGCGGGCGGTTCCGTCGTTGGGGATGGGGAAGGCGTTGAGCCCCTGGTACCCGGAGTCCTTGACCTTTTCGGCCCCCACCGCCATGGCCACGTCGTAGGCGCCGGACGCCACCGCGTAGGCCGCAGCCCGCAGCGCCTCGGATCCGGTGGTGCAATAGTTCTCCACCCGGGTCACCGGCTTGCCCTCGAGCTGCAGGGGCCGGGCCAGGGTGATGCCGCTCATGCCCGACTGGGCGGTGCCGAACCAGTAGGCGTCCACATCGTCCTTGGTGACCCCGGCTGCCGCGAAGGTGTCCTCGGAGGCCTCGATGATCAGATCGTCGAGGCCCTTGTCCCAGTGCTCGGCGAACCGGGTGCAGCCCATACCCACGATCGCCACCCGGTCCTTGATCCCATGCGATGCCACCGTCAGTCTCCTCTGCTCAGAATCATCGTGCTGCGCATCATCGTTCTGCGCATCATCGTGCTGTGTCCTTGGCGCCACCGGTGCGCACCGGCTTGGCCTTCCAGAAGTAGTCGTGGATGCCGTCCGCGGTGAACAGCTTCCTGAACGTCATGGTGACCCGGTCCCCGATATCCACCGTGTCGGGGTCGACGTCGGTGAGCTCGACCGGGAACCGCCCGCCGCCGTCGAAATCCAGCACGGCGAAGACGATGGGCGGGCTGGGGGAGTAGGCCAGCCGGTCGATGGTGTAGGTGGCGATGGTGGCCTCGGTTCCGGCCATGTCCACCGGGTCCATGTCGTCGACGGCGCCCCCCTTCATCGAGATCCGCGCCGGCGGGAGGTGCACGGCGTCCGAGGCGCGGTCGCGGGAACCGACGAACCCGAACTTCCAGTCCTCGTTGCGCCAGGCGGCCGACGCCGAGACCCGCTGGGGCTCGGGACGACGGGGAGGCTCGGTGGTGACCATGCCCCGCCACGACAGGAACTTGCCATAGCTGAGGTCGGCGCCCGCGCCCACCTGGTCGGCCACCGACCGGGCCGGGGACCACGAGGCCAGGGCGTCGGTGGTCCGGAACACGAACACGTCGGCCCCGTCGGCCAACGCCACGACGGCCAGCACCTCGCCGGGTCGGGCCTGTTCGACCATGGAGGCCAACACCAGACCGGGGTGGGCGGCACCGGTCTGTCCCACCGATGAGCTCAGATCGTCGACCACCGCGCCGTCGCCCACGCCGAGTTTGCGGGTCAGGGCCTTGACCGCCCGGCCGTGCATGCCGGTGACCACCACCCGGTCGACCTGGTCGGCGGTGAGCCCTGTCGCCTTGAGGGCCGACTCCCACGCCTCGGTGCCCAGGGGGACGTACCGGGTCTCGCCGAACCGCTCCTCCCACACCCGGGAGCGCCGGTCGCCGGCGGTGCGCCAACGGTCGAGGAACTCGTCGCTCACCGAGGCGCCGCCCAGGTACTCGGCGATCACCGGCGTACCGGGGGCGTCGTCACCGACCAGGACGGCGGCGGCCCCGTCCCCGCCGGCCGACTCGTCGCCCGACGTGGGGAGGCCGTCCCGGAGGTCGGACAACACGACCAGGGTGGTGCCGGTGCCGGCGGCCGCCAGGCTCGAGCGCAGGACGCCCGAGCCCGACCGGAGGGCGCCGCCGAAGTCGAAGGCGGCCACGTGGGAGGGCTGGCGCAGCGCCGAGTGGATGGCGGTGGCGTTGGTCTTGTCCAGGTAGGCGGGTGTGGCCGTGGCGAACCAGATGGTGGACGGGGCCGCCCCGGGGGCCGACCGCAGGGCCAGGCGGGCCGCCTCCACCCCCATGGTGGTCGTGTCCTCGTCGTGGGAGGCCACCGATCGGGTGCCCTTGCCGCCTCCGGTCCCGAAGACCTGGGCCACGTCGGAGCGCTGGAGGCGCCGGTAGGGGACGTAACCGGCGATGCTGGTGATGCCTCTCATCTGGTTCGATGTTCCCTTCGCTGGCCTCGACTGCCTCCTCATCCTATGATGTCCACAGTATCTGACGGTCAGTCAGGAAACCACTGCGGCAGCCGCCGCTCCCCGATGACGGAGGCCCGACCATGGACTTCGAGTTCACCCCGGAACAGCTCGACTTCGTCAAGGAGGTCGAGGAGTTCCTCGACCAGAACGACGATCCCGAGGTCTTCGACGTCACCCGCGAGAACATGGCCCAGATCGTGGACACGCCCCGGCGCCGCCAGTTCATGGCCAAGGTGGGGGAGCAGGGATGGCTCGGCATCACCTGGCCCGAAGAGTACGGGGGCAAGGCCGGCGAGGGCATCTACGAGTACCTGCTCAACGAGGCGCTGGCGGCCCGGGGTGGGCCCCAGATCGGCAAGGGCGTGGGCATCATCGGCAAGACCATCATCAGCCACGGCAGTGAACGGCTGAAGCAGGAGTTCCTGCCCAAGATCCTCCGCAACGAGGTCGAGTTCGCCGTGGGCTATTCCGAGCCCAACGCCGGATCGGACGCCGCCTCCATGCAGCTGAAGGCGACCAAGGTGGACGGGGGGTGGAACCTCAACGGTCAGAAGACCTGGACCACCTCGGCCCACTTCGCCGACTGGTACTGGGTGGGTGCCCGCACCGATCCCGACGCGGTCAAGCACTTCGGGATCACCCTGTTTCTGGTGCCGATGAACCACCCGAACATCACCATCAAAGAGATCTGGACGATGGGCGACGAGCGAACCAACGAGGTCTACCTCGACGACGTGTTCGTGCCCGACGACTATGTGGTGGGCGAGCTCAACAAGGGGTTCCAGTACATCTCCGAGGCGCTCGATCTCGAACGCTTCACGCTGTTCACCTACTCACCCATCGCCCAGCGCCTCGACCTGCTGACCGAGTACGTGAAGAACGCCACCCGCGACGGCGAGCCGCTGAAGGACGACGCCGTGACCCGGTCGCGTATCGCCCAGTTGCACACCCAGGCCGAGGTGGCCCGGGTGCTGGGCCTCAAGTTCGTCTTCGCCTCGTCCCAGGGCGGTGCCCCGCCCACCGCCGAAGCGTCCGAGTACAAGCTGTTCACCACCGAGTACTCGCGGCGGTTGGCCAACGCCTCCATGGACATCGGTGGGCCCGGCGCCCAGCTGCGGGTCCGCGATGAGGACGCCCCCATGGTGGGCCGGGCCGAGTCGACCTACCGGTACACGGTCATCGACACCATCGGCGGCGGTGCCTCGGAGATCCAGAAGAACATCATCGCCCGGCGCAAGCTCGGCCTGCCGAAGAACTTCTGACCGCTCCCGACGCCCGTGACCGACACATCCACCGCCGAACCCGTCGCGCCGCCGACGACCACCGGATCCGACGGTCCGGGCGGACCCCTCCGGGGGGTGACCGTGCTCGACCTGGCCAGCGTGGGGCCGGCCGCCCGGTGCACGCGGCTGCTGGCCGACTACGGCGCCACCGTGGTCAAGGTGGGCGCCGTCCCGGGGAAGGGGGCCCAACCCATCACTCCGCCCTTCTATGCCTACAGCGGGTCGCGTTACCTGCTCCGCACGGCCATCGACCTGAAGGCCAAAGAGGGCCGCGATGCCTTTCTGGCCCTGGTCCGCACGGCCGACGTGGTGGTGGAGAGCTTCCGCCCCGGGGTGGTCGACCGGCTGGGGCTCGGCTTCGCCGATCTCCGCGCCGTCAATCCCCGGATCATCCTCTGCTCGACCACGGGCTACGGGCAGAGCGGTCCTCGGGCCGCCTGGGCCGGCCACGACATCAACTACCTGGCCCAGGGCGGCTACCTGGCCACGACCGAGCCGCGGGCCGACGGCGGGCCGCCGGTGTCCGGCGCCACCATCGCCGACGCGGCCGGCGGGGGCATGCACGCGGCCCTGGCCGTGATGGCCGCGCTCATCGGGCGGGGCGTCGACGGGCCGGGCGTGCACCTCGACGTGTCCATCGCCGACGGCGTGCTCTGGCTCACTTCGCTGGCCGTCGACGAGCACCTGGCCACCGGGGCCGAGGTGGGTCACGGTCAGAACATCATCACCGGTCGCTACGCCTGCTACGACTCGTACCGGGCTGCGGACGGTGGCTGGCTGGCCGTCGGGGCCATCGAGCCCAAGTTCTACGCCAACCTGTGTCGCCTCCTCGGCTGCGAGCAGTGGCTGGACCACCAGCTCGACGACGGCGCACAGGACAAGATCAGGGCCGACTTCAAAGCCGCCTTCGCCACCCGCGACCGCGACGACTGGGTGTCGGAGCTGGCCGCGGCCGACACCTGCGTCACCCCGGTCCTGTCGGTGGACGAACTGGTCGACGACGACCAGTTCGGGGCCCGGCACGCCTTTGTCGACGCCGTGGCCGCGCCGTCGGACGCCGGTACCTCTTCGGGCCCGGTCCGGTTCCGCCAGGTGGCGCCGGTGCTGGCCGGCATGCAGCTACCCGACGAACCGGTGGCGGTCGGCGACCCGCTCCGGTCCGACACCGACCGGCTGCTGGCCGAGGCGGGACTGACACCATCGCACATCGGCGGTCTACGGGAACGGGGGATCGTGGCGTGAGCGCCATCGGCATCGACGACATCGACGGCCTCATCGGGGTCGAGCAGTACGAGGAGCAGGGGGAGTTCCCCGTCGAGCGGGGTTACGTGTGGACCACGTGCTCGTCGGTGGAGAACGGCAACCCCATCTTCTGGGACGACGAGGTGGCCGAGGCGGTGACCGGTGGGCCCATCGCCCCGCCGACCATGGTCTCGGTCTGGTTCCGTCCCCACCACTGGGCGCCGGGACGCGACACGGCGGGACTGCCCCTGCAGGTGCACTTCGACCTCAAAGAGGGCCTGGGCCTACCCGAGGCGGTGATGAGCGACAACACCATCGTCTTCCACGAGCCGGTCCGGCCCGGCGACCGGCTGGTGACCCGTCAGATCCTCCGCTCGGTGAGTGACGAGAAGACAACCAAACTGGGCACCGGCCGGTTCTGGGTCATCGATGTCGAATACCGCAACCAGGGTGGCGAGCTGGTGGCCGTCGAGAGCTACACCGGGTTCGGCTACCGGCGGGATGGGGCTCCGAGCCGGACGGGGGCCCGGTCGTGAGTGCGCCCGCCGTCAGCCGCCTCCTCCTGTCCGACGTGACCGTGGGGGACACGCTGCCCGAGTTGGCCTACCCGGTCACCGCCACCACCGTCGTCCTCGGGGCGCTGGCCGCCCGGGACTGGCGGCCCATGCACCACGACAAGGATTTCGCCGTCGAGCGCAACGGCACCCGCGACATATTCCTCAACACACCCAACCAGGCGGCCTGGTTCGAGCGGTTCGTGACCGACTGGACCGGCCCCTACGGCCGACTGCGGCGGATGACCTTCCGGATGCTCGGTTCGATCTTCCCCGGCGACACCATGGTCTTCACCGGGGCGGTCACCGACACCGGGGTGGACGAGACCGGATGTGGCTGGGCCGCGGTCGACATCGCCGTGTCCGTCGACGGCGACCCGAAGACCACCTGCCAGGCGCGGGTGGCGCTGCCGGTGGACGAGGACGACAACCCCTGGACCCGCACCGGCGACCGGTGGCAGCCGTGACCGGCCCGGGACCACGACCCATCGCATCACCCGAAGAGGAGAGCTGACCATGCTGGACCTGAAATTCACTGCCGAACAGGAGATGCTGCGCGAGACGGTCCGCGGCGTGTGCGCCACCACCAGCCCGCTCAGTGTGGTGCGCGAACTCGAGGACGACCCCATCGGGTACTCACCCGAGCTGTGGAAGCAACTGGCCCACCTCGACCTCATCGGCCTGCAGCTTCCCGAGGCCTACGGCGGCTCGGGGATGACCGCCTTGGAGTCGGTGGTCCTCTACGAGGAGTTCGGCCGGTCGCTGGCCCCGTCGCCCCATTTCGTCAGTTCCATCCTCTCCGGTGGGGCGCTGGCCCGGGCGGGCAGCGAGGAGCAGAAGCAGCAGTGGTTGCCGCAGCTGGTGACCGGCGAGGCCATCCTGACCCCGGCCTGGCTCGAGCCCGAGAACGGCTTCGGGCCCAGAGGCATCCAGGTCGGCGCGGTCCCCGACGGTGACGGCTTCGTCATCAGCGGAACCAAGCGGCACGTGGCCTTCGCCCGGGCCGCCACCGGACTGGTCGTCCTGGCCCGGACCGGCGACGGTGCCGGCGACGTCGACCTGTTCCTCGTCGATCCGGGGGCCGACGGCGTGACCTTGACCCAGCAGATGACCATCGCCTCGGACGCCCAGTACCGGGTCGACCTCGACGGCGTCCGGGTCACCGCGGTCGATCGCATCGGGGCCGCCGGCACCGGCTGGACCACCTGGGACACGGTCATGCACGACGGGATCATCCTGGCTGCGGCCCAGGCCGTGGGGGGCGCCCAGTACGCCATGGACATCACCGTGCAGTACGCCAAGGACCGCCAGCAGTTCGACAAGCCGTTGGGCGCGTTCCAGGCACTGGCCCACTATCTGGCCGACGGGGCCACCACCGTCGACGGCGCCGAGGTATTGGTCCACGAGGCGGCCTGGGCCCGTTCCGAGGGTCGGAGCGTGGCCAAGCTGGCCCCGATGGCCAAGCTCTACGCCTGCCAGGCCTTCCGCGACGTGACGGCCACGGCCCAGCAGATCTTCGGCGGCATCGGGTTCACCGTGGAGTTCGACATCCAGCTCTACTTCCGCCGGGCCAAGCAGCTCCAGATCTCGTGGTGGGACACCCGCTACCTCGAGGAGCTGGTTGCCGCGGCCGTACTCGACAGCTGAACCCCGGGCCTCCCCGCCCGCCGCCACCCGACGGGTTCCACCGGAGCCCCGCCCCCGCCCGTGGGTGCGCTACGGTCGGGCCGGGACCGGGGAGGGTCGCCGGTACCGGATACTGGGGGAGATGCCATGGCAGCAGATACATCGGTGGCGGCTCCGGGCCCGGGCGGCGGCGCGGCAGCAGGGCACGGAGGGCTCTACCGCTTCCTGTTCGTCCACGAGATAGACGAGTACCCGGACAACGGCAAGCGCACCGCCTACCTGGCCCTCGCCGTGCTCGCCACCATCGTCCTCTACTACACGTACTTCACCCAGACCGGGGTGACCCCCCAGATTTTGCAGTACTACCACATGTCGTTCGCCTTCTACGTGGGCATCGTGGTGGTGTCCAACCTCATCGGTGCCTTCGCCTCCCTGCCGGCCAGCAAGACCGACAGACTGGGCCGGTCCAACGTGGTCATCTACGGGCTGTTGCTCATCGGGCTGCTGGTGGCGGTGGGGGTACCGGCCACCACCACCCAGTGGCAGTTCGCCATCGTCATCTCCGCCCTCGGCCTGGTGGAGGGGGCCATCCTGGTGGCCACCCCGGCCCTGGTCCGCGACTTCAGCCCGCAGCTCGGACGGGCCTCGGCCATGGGGTTCTGGACCGTCGGGCCGGTGGCCGGCAGCCTGATCACCTCGATCGTGGCCACCAACACCCTCAACCACTTCCTGCAGAGCAGCGGCGTGTCCGGGTGGAAGAGCCAGTTCCTCATCTCCGGTATCACCTCGCTGGTGGTCTTCGTGGTCGCCCTCTTCTTCATGAAGGACCTGTCGCGCGGCCTGCGCGACCAGCTGATGGTGTCCGAACAGGACCGGGCCCTCGTCGAGGCCCGGGCCCGCGGCCTGTCGGAGTCCGACATCCTCACCGCCACCACCCATCCGTGGCGCCAGATCCTCAAGTGGGACCTGGTCGGGTCGGCGGTGGGCATCTCCGTCTTCCTGCTCGTGTACTACGCCGCCTCGGCCTTCTTCACCATCTACTGGGCCACCGTGTTCAAGAGCTCCGACGGCCTGAACCTGACCACGGCCAACGCCAACTATCTCAACACCTGGTACTGGGGGGCCGATGCCGTGGCCCTCATCGTCTTCGGTGTGCTCTCCGACAAGTTGCGGGTGCGCAAACCGCTCATGCTGGTCGGCGCGGCCGGCTCGATCGTCATGCTCATCCTCTTCCTGCGCCAGGCCGACCACCCCTACACCCCCTTCAGCACGCTCATTACCCTGGAGGTGCTGCTGGCCGCCTTCATCTCGTTGACCTACGCGCCGTGGATGGCCGCCTACACCGAGATGGTCGAGGCCAAGAACCCGGCCCTGGTGGGTACCGGCCTCGCCCTGTGGGGGTGGATCCTCCGGCTGACGGTCGGGCTCTCCTTCATCTTCCTCCCGCTGGTGGTCAACGCCGTCAACCCGGTGGTGGACAACCTGGTCTACGCCCAGACGCCGCCCACCGGGACGGCACCGTTCAATGTCCAGGCCTTCCAACTGGCCCATCCGGCCTCGGTGGCCTTCGCCGAAGCCAACGCCAGCTGGCTGAAGGTCCTGAGCACGCCACAGAACGCACCCATCGCCGCCGCGGCCAACAAGGACCCGTCGCCGGCCAATCTGGCTGCCTTCCAGAAGGCGGTGGGCCCGGTGGTGTTCGCCAAGGCCCTCTCCCACCTGACCGCGCTCAACAAGCTGGTGGTGCCCTACCAGTCCCAGCTCACCTACCTTTCGGCTCACGAGACCCAGCTGAACGCACTGCTCGGCGGCGTGGCCAAGTCACCCAAGCAGTGGCAGCACTGGTTCTGGGTGTGCGTGGGCGGGATGATCCTGTTCATTCCCACCATCTTCTTGAACCGGGGCCGGTGGAGTCCGAAGAAGGCCAAGGAGGACGAGGAGAAGCACGACGCCGACGTGGCCGAGGAGCTGGAGGAGCTGGTGGGCGCGGGTACGTGAGCCACCCCCGGGGGCGGACTGCCGACCGAGCGGTCCCGATCGGGTTCAGCCTCGAGGCGGGTCTGCCGTCCGGTCCCGGTCCTCTTCCTGGTTGAGCCGGTTGAGTGCGGACGCATCCGAGCGCAGACGTTCGTCGAGCTGTCGGCCCCGGTCGCCCACCAGGGTCCGGACGGCTTGGGCCAGGCCGGCCCACGGGTCGCGGTCGGGGTCGATACTTCCGCCGAGTTGGTCCACCAGCGGGTTGGGGCCGTTGGCGTTGGCCGGCTCGACGCTGACCCGGTAGCTGGAGGGGTCGCTCCCTTCGCGGTAGCAGCGGATACAGGCCACGTTGAGCTCGTCGTCGATGAGGATCAGTGACGCCCCCTTCAGCGGGTTGAGCTCCGGCGTGTCGACGACCCAGCCGCCGGTGTTCACCACGGAGACCGGGGACGGGAACAGCTTCGTCGTGCGGACGTCGACGAAGGGCTTGTGGGTGTGGCCGAAGACGAAGGTGACATCGCGCTGGGCACCGATCTCCGCGGCCATCTGGGTGGCCACCGGACCGTCGAGATAGGTGGTCAGACCTTGGTCGGCGTGGGGGCTGAGGATGATCCCGCCGCAGTGGCGCTCGCGGACCGCCGTCCCCACGCCGGCCCGGAGGAGTTCGGCCACGGCGTGGGCCTCCACATCGGCTCGGGCCCGCGACGCCCCCGCCTGCTTGATGGCCCGTTCGATGGCCGAGATCTCGGCATGGATGGTCTCGGTGCTCTGCAGGGACTCGTACAGTGAACGGGTCACCCGCATGATGTCCCCGCTGTCGCCCATCGACGACCAGAAGAAGTCGATCCACCCCCCGTTGTCCGCCTCCAACTGCCAGGCCTCGATGGCGCCCGGTCGGGGGGCGCCGAACACGTTGTCGAGCACCGACATCATCCGGTAGAGCGGCTCGATGAAGTGGCCGTGGCTGAGGATGACCGACCGGTCCCCGGATCCGGTGACCAGTCCGAGGTTCGGGTAGCTCTGGACCACCGTGACCGTGGTGGCCGGTTCGGCCCGCTTGGCCAGGATCTCGATGAACCGGTCGCGGACCGGTTCTTTGTCGTTGCTCGGGAGCAGGTGGGTGGCGTGACGGTCGCGCGGGGCGGGGACGGCGGCGATGTCCTCGGCCAGCAGTCGCAGGTACCGATCGTCGCTGGCCCTCGACCAGAGGTGGTGGTCGTGGTTCCCGGGGACGAAGCGGAGGGCCGGGGCGACGGCGGCGTCGGGCATCCCGGGCCGGAGGCCGGTGATGAACTGGGAGAAGGCGGCGGCCGCATCTTCGGGTGCGGTGAGGGCCAGTTCGAACAGGTCCCCGAGCACGACCAGCTCCGGGGGGTCCTGCCCGGGGGTCCTGAGCGAGCGCAGGCACTCGCACAGGGCGGCGAGCACCGGCGAGGCGGTGGTGCCCTCGCAGCGCTCGCCGTCGGCGGTCACGTTGGTCAGCAGGCTGTTGAGCGCCCCGAGGTGGAGGTCGGAGACGCACACCCATCGGATGGCGGTCATGGCGGTCCTTTCACTCCGGACGGCGGTGGAGCTCCGCCACCCTGTCACACCGGCGATCTACGGTGGGCGCTGTGGGTTCCCCCGATGAGCACGGGCCGGGGTTCGCGGTGATCGATGTGGAGACCACCGGTTTCTCGCCCGAGGACGACCGCATCGTCGAGGTGGGCGTGGTCGTGCTCGATCCCACGGGCCGGGAGACCGGAGCCTTCTGCACTCTGGTCGACCCCGGCTGCGGCCCGGGGCCCACCCATATCCACGGCATCACGGCGGAGATGCTGGCCGGGGCCCCCACCTTCGCCGCCATCCATCCCTACCTGGCCGACCGGCTGTCCGGCCGCGTCGTGGTGGGGCACAACGTGGACAACTTCGACCTCGGCTTCCTCCGGGCCGAGTGCCGCCGGGCCGGCGGGGTCGACCTGGTGCCCGGTGCGCTGGCCTCGGTGGACACGCTGGCCGTGGCCCAGGCCCACCTCGGTCTCCAGGGGAGGGCCAGGCTGGTCGAGTGCTGTACCCACTTCGGCCTGTCGTGGGACGACCACCACAGCGCGCTGGGCGACGCCCGGGTGACGGCGGCCCTCTTCCGGTCGATGCGGGCCGAGCTGGGCGACGCCACCCTCGGGATCGCCGGCCGGCTGCGGGTGGCCGGCCGTTCGGTCTGGCCTGGTCCGTCCGGCGTTTCCCTTGCCGCCCAACACCGCCGCGGGCTGTTGACCAGGTCGAGCTCGGTGGTCCCGGCGCCGTCGGGCCCGGAGTCGACCGGTCAGTCGACCGTCCCTCCGGCCAGGGGCATTCCATCGAGGGCGTGGGTGGCCGCGGCCACCTCGATTCCTTCTTCGACCTGAGCAGGGTCGACTGCCCGGCGTCGGCCGCCGAGCTTCTCCCCGGGATCGTCGTCCCCCTGGGTGCCGGCCACCAGCGGTGACCGGGCCAGGATGACCACACCGGCGACGAGCACGGCCAGGGCGAGAATCTCCAACGACACCCACAGCGGTCCGGATCGGAGCCGGTCGGCGAACAGGGTGAGGCCGAGGACGATGCTGACCAGTGGGTTGACGGTCACCATGGTGGTCCGCGAGGCGGTGATCGGCCCGGCGTGCAGGGCGTTCTGGATCAGGAACACGGTCCCGATGCCGGTGACGGCCAACATGTAGGGCTGGAAGTGGGTGAACACATGGCCCCACCCCTCTTTGGTGTACGAGGTGATGGCCTTGGTCAGCGCCGCGGTGTACGCGGCGGTGACGGCGGTGGCCGCACCGAAGGCGGCCGCCCGCCACCACCGGGGCCCGTGCATGGCCGAGACGATGAAGGCGGCGATGGCCCCGAGGAGAATCACCGAAGCCACCAACCAGGCATGGTTGGAAGGGATGGCGTTCCCGCCGGTCGGGGCGGCAGCCAGGAAGAACCCACCCAGGCCGGCCACGATGACCAGGGCACCGAGCCACTCCTGCCAACCCAACCGGTAGCGGAACCAGCCTCCGAGGATGAGCAGGAGGAAGAGGAGTTCGGTGGTGAGCACCGGCTGGACCACGCTGAGCTCCCCGAAGCGCAGGGCGGTGGCCTGCAGCCCGAAGGTGACGAGCATGAGGCCGAAGCCGACGATCCAGATCACCCGCCTGATGGCGTAGGACATCAGGCTGAGGCGCATCGTCGTCGACTCGGGAGCGTCCTCCACCCCGATGCGCTGGAGGACCGAGGTCAGAGCGTTGACGAAGGCGGCAAGCGCTGCCAGAACATAAGCCACCACCACCGTTGTACTCGTAAATTCCCCGGGGCGCACGCTCCCGCGCTGCCCGCGGGCGCGGCTGTGCTCTGGGTGAGGTCGGTGCGGGTGATCGGTGGGGGTTCAGCTGGCCGCGGCGGCGTACGCCTCGGGCAGCCGGGAGCGGGACCAGGCCGACCAGGCCTGGTAGCCGCCGGCCAGGTCACCGGCCCGGCGAAAGCCGAGGTGGTGGAGGGAGGCGGCGGCCAGCGAGGACGCGTAGCCCTCCGAGCACACCACGACCACCTGCTGGTCGAATCCGGTGACGCAGGGCAGCCGGTGGGCGCCTTCGGGGTCGAGCCGCCACTCGAGCACGTTGCGCTCGATGACCAGCGCACCGGGCAGGTCGCCTTCGAGGACGCGCTGGGCAACCGGACGGATGTCGACGATCAAGCCTCCGGCCTCAGCCACCGGGTCGAGTTCCTCCGGACGGACCCGCTCGATCTGGCGGCGGGCCTCCGCCACCAGATCGTCGGCCGAGGAGCTCATGAAGGATCGTGCGTGCTCGTGGTGTCGAAGGGACCGAGTGGCTCGACCTCTTCGGTTCTCGTCACCGTCAGCTGACCCCGCCCGTCCAGCTGGTAGTAGGACATGGTGGTCAAACGGGGTCCGTAGACGTGGACGCTCACCGCCGGGCCTTCGTCGTCGTTGCCCAGATCGTGGATGTAGTGGGCGCCGAACAGCCGGTGCTGGCCGGCCGGGATCCGCTGGTTGCCGATCAGGGTCACGCCCTTCTCGCTGGGTCGGACGGTCGACTCGGTGAGCGCACCGGAGGCCACCACCATGGCCCCACGCGATTGGCCGTGGTCGTGAAGCTCGATGGTCCCGCCCGGTGGCCATCCGATGGCCCACGCCTCGAAGAGATCAGTGACCGCCAGCAGGACCCAGGTTCGCTCAGTCAGTTCCTGCAGCTCGGGAATGGCCGGGGCCGAAACGGCGAACCCTTCGGCGATGGCCAGGAGGTCGACCCGCCGACGGCCTCCGTCGGAGCGGGGGAGAGATGCCCTCGGCCCGGCCGGCAGACCTGCGGAGCGGTTTGGGGACGAAACTTGGTCGAGGTCTGCGGCCGGACCGAGGTAGGCGATTGCCATGGGGGCCACTCTAAACCCATAAATCCGACTAATCAAGTCGATTTTATAGATTTAGGAAAAGACGACCGTTTGAAGGGGTGCGCGAGCGCCCCGGGGCCGAGGGAAAGGGGCGGATCAGCTGGCGCCGGTGCCGTCGGGACCAGGAACGTCGGTCCCGGCCGGACCGAGGGCGCCCGGGTCACCAGCTCGGGGTGGATCGGCGGTGCAACCGGAGGCATCGGGCATGTGCAGGCCGAGGGCGTAGCCCTCGAGGAAGACGTCGGCCTCGACCCGCCGGGGAAACCGTCGCTCGAGCTCACCGAAGCGGGCCGAGTGGTTGGGCTCGATCAGGTGGGCCAGTTCGTGGACGATCACCGCGTCGAGGACCCAGTCCGGTGCCACCCGCAGGCGCTCGGAGATGCGGATCTCCCCGGTCTCCAGGGTGCAGGAGCCCCACCGCTTGTTCTGCGAGGCCGACCAGCGGATGGAGGACGGGGCCACCCCGTCGAGATAGCGGCGCCCGAGCGCCAGGGCCCGCTGCTCGAGGTGGTCGTCGGAGGCGTGGAGGTGGGGGCGGTGGCGGGCCAGACGGCGGGCCAGGCTCTCGACCATCTCGTCGCGTTCGGCCCCCCGCAGGTGGACGGGGACCACGACCACGATGCGGTCACCTTCCCAGTGGGCGCCGGCGGTCTTCTTGCGCCGCTTGCTCACCCGCACTTCGACGTTGGGGCGGAACAGCGAGGGGGGTTCGGTCGTGTAGGTCATGGCGGGCACCGTACGGCCGGGTTGTGACGGCTCGGACGCGGAGAATAGTAGGCCCCGGCGTCGGGGGAGGACGGGGATGTCGGCCCCGAATGGGAGAGCGAGCGGCCCGACGGTACGATGAGCAGGTGCGTCGATACTTCACCCCCCGGTGCATCGGGATGCACGTGACGCTGATCATCCTGCTGCCGGCCTTCGCCTGGCTGACCTGGTGGCAGCTCGAGCGGGCCCTGGGCGGGAACACGCTGAGCTGGGCCTATACCTTCGAGTGGCCACTGTTCGCCTGCTACGCCATCTACGTCTGGTGGCAGCTGATCCACGACCAGACCACCGCGGTCACCCGGCGCCTCCTGTCGACATCGGGAGCGGATGCCGACCCGGCCGACGAGCACAATCAGCCCGGGTGGGCGCTCAGCGGCGGTCGGAGGAAGAACGTGGCCATCGCCGCCAGTTCGGCCATCGACGAGGACGTGGCCGGCCGGCGCGAGCGGTTCGAACCGCAGACTCCCGAAGAGGCCGCCCAGCTGGCCGAGTACAACCGGTACCTCGCCGAGCTCAACGCGGCCGACGCCGGCACTTCCCAGCGGTGACCGGATCCCCCGCCGAGGCCCGACCGCTCGGAACCCCGTCCCTGCGGGGTCTCCTGCAGCGGGGCATGGTCGGGGCGCTGATCCGCTACCGGGTGATGGCCTTCATCGTGGGCACGGCACTGATCTGCCTGTTCATCGTGGTCATCTTTCAGGCCTTCGGGGCGAAGGTGAAACTGGCCGAGGAGATCGTGGCTCCGATCCACGGGTACCTCTACCTGATCTACCTGGTCACTGCGGCCGACCTGGCCCGCCGTGCCCACTGGAGGTTGGGAAGGATCCTGATGGTGGTGGCCGCCGGCTTCGTGCCCACGCTGGCCTTCATCATCGAGCATCGCGTGTACCAGCAGATGCAGTCCGAGTGGGCGGCGGAAGCGGCGGTACCGCCGGACACGGGCCGGGTCCACGGTCACCCCTGACGGCGGTTCAAGACCGGGCCGGACGGCACCGGTCAACGGCAACAGGAACCGTCACACCTGACCGTTCTGACCGTCCCTGACCGGCAGGGCGCCTAGTTCAGCGGGCGCCGCGCAACAGCGTCCCGGGACGGGCGCCGGTGTCCTCGCCGTTGCTGAAGGTGGTGACCCCCGACTTGATGGTCTCGATGTACCCGGTGGCGTTCTGCAGGAGGCGGCTGCCGCCGGCCGGGAGATCGTTGACCACGGTGGGGTTGCCCATCTGCAGGTGCTCGTAGTCGATGATGTTGAGGTCGGCCACGGCCCCCGTCTCGATCGTTCCCCGATCGGTCAAACCGTAGAGCCGGGCTGTGTCGTGGGTCTGCTTCTTCACCATCCACTCGAGCGGGAGCAGCTCGCCCCGGGACCGGTCGCGGGTCCAGTGGGTGATCATGAAGGTGGGCTGCGATGCGTCGCAGATGACCCCGCAGTGCGCCCCTCCGTCCCCGAGGCCGGCAGCCGATCGGGGATGGAGCAGCATCTCGCGGGCCGGCTCGAGGTTGCCGTCCGAGTAGTTGAGGATGGGCACGTAGAGCAGCCCCCGCCCGTCCTCCTCGAGCATGGCGTCGTAGGCCATCGACAGCGGCGTGCGGCCCGTTGCCGCGGCCATGCCGGTCAGCGACCGTTCGGGCCCGGGCTCATAGTCGGGTGGGCTCCCGAGCACGAAGGTGGTGCGGAATGCCTGGTCCATCCGGTCGGCGGTGGCCGGGTCGGGCTCCCACGACTCGATGGAGTGACGAACCTCGGGACTGCGGAGGGCGTCGACGAGGGCGTCGGGGGAGAGGTCCTTGGCCTTCAGCTCCTGGTAGGCGGGAATCTGGTCGAAGAGCGAGTAGGTGGTGAAGTGCCCGGAGAGCAGGCCGAAACCGCGACCGGCGACCTGTGGCCACAGATCGGCCCCTTCGGAGACGGCCCGCAGGGACTCCTCCATCAGCTCGCGCCAGAGTTCGGGGGCGTCGTCCACCTGCACCATGGCGAAGGTCACCGGGCGGTTGATGGCGGTCGAGAGCCGCCGCATCCAGTCCATCTCCTTCTTCGGGCTGATGATGTCCTCGCCGGCCGTGCCGGCCGGTGCCAGCTCGAACACGCCGGCCCCGAGCTCGCCCAATGCGCTCCCGATCCCGAACAGCTCGTCCTCGGAGGCGTAGGTGCCCGGCACCGGCTCCCCGTCGATGGCCAAGTGGGCGAGGGTCCGTGACGTCGAGAACCCGAGTGCCCCGCTGGCGATCGCTTCTTTGACCACCTGCTTCATGGCTTCGATATCGTCGGGGCTGGCCGGTTCGTTCCGGGCTCCCCGGTCGCCCATCACATACGACCGCACCGCACCGTGGGCGATCTGGGTCCCGAGGTCCATGGTCCACTTCCGTTGGGCCAGGGCATCGAGGTACTCGGGAAAGGTCTCCCACTCCCAGCGCATTCCTTCGGCCAGCGCGCTGCCCGGGATGTCCTCGACACCCTCCATCAGACCGATCAGCCACTCGTGGCGGTCCGGGCGGGCTGGGGCGAAACCCACCCCGCAGTTTCCGGTCACCACGGTGGTGACGCCGTGCCAACTGCTGGGGGCGAGCACTTCGTCCCAGGTGGCCTGGCCGTCGTAGTGGGTGTGGATGTCCACCCAACCCGGCGCCACCAGCAGTCCGTCGGCATCGACCGTCCGGGAGGCGGCTTCGCCGGCGAAGGAACCGATGCCGCTGATGTGCCCCCGGTCCACGGCCACGTCCGCGGTGCGAGCCGGTGCTCCCGTGCCGTCGACGACCGTTCCGCCCCGAATGACGAGATCGTGCATAGCGCTTCCCCCTTCGTGCCGACTGACCCCGATGCTGGCACGGAACGGCTCGGACGTGCAATGACCAGGGAAAAGGACCGGCGGGCTTCAGGTCGGGTGGGCGCTCTCGGTTCGCCGACGACCTGGCGTGGTCCCGGCTTACCGCGGAGGAATCGAGTATGTGACCTGGGCTTTTGCCAGCAGCTCCTTGCTCCCGACCGAATGCATGGCCACGTCGGCCACGCCCAGGCGCTTTCCAAGCTTGAGCAGGGTCCCGACGGCCACGACGTCGACCAGCGCCGGCTTGCGGAGGAAGTCGATGTGGAGGCTGGTGGTCACCGCCAGCGCCACCGGCCCGATCTGGCCGGCAATGACCAGCCAGGCGGCTGTGTCGGCCAGGGCCATGAGCGACGGTCCCGACACCGTGCCGCCCGGCCGACTGTTGGCTTCGCTGACCGGCAGCCGGACCGAGATGGCGGTGCCGGTGATGCTCTCCACGAGGTAGGGGATCGACGCACCGGGAAATCCGTCGATCAGGAACTGCTGGAGCTGTTCGACCGTCATGGCGGGGGAAGGGGTCATGGCACGAGCAGCGTAGCCAGGACCCGCACTTCGAGATGCCGTCTCCCGCCCTTGGCCGATTCGTGCAGACTGTTGCCTTGCAGAGCCGAGCTGACCGACGGGAGAGCGGCATGTTGAGCGAGGAGCATCGGGCCGCGGTCGAGCTGGCATCCGAAGCCGGACGTGCCTTGATGGAACTGCGCGCCCGATCGGACCCGGGGAAGGGCCTCGGGAGCGCAGGCGATCAGCTTTCACAACAGCTGCTCATGGACAGGCTGGACCATCGGTTCCCGTCCGACCGGATTCGTTCGGAGGAGGCGGAGCGGGCCGAGCCCCTCGACGAGGCGTCGGGGAGGGTCTGGATCGTCGATCCGTTGGATGGCACGCGTGAGTTTTCGGAAGGTCGGGAGGACTGGGCGGTTCACGTGGCCCTGGCGGTCGACGGCGTGGCGCTGGTGGGCGGAGTGGCCCTTCCGGCCATGGGCGTGGTGTTGGGAACCGAGGACCCGCCGCCTCTGGCCGACGCCGCCCCCGCGCCGAGGCTTGTGGTGAGCCGCAGCCGGGCACCGGAGTTCGTCCCTTTTGTGGCCGAGCGCCTCGGGGCGATCACCGTGCCCATGGGGTCCGCAGGCGCCAAGATCGCCGCCGTCATCCGCGGCGAGGCCGAGATCTACGTCCACGCCGGTGGCCAATACGAATGGGATTCGGCCGCGCCGGTAGCGGTAGCGCTGGCCACCGGCCTGCACGCCAGCCGCCTGGACGGTTCTCCTCTGCGCTACTCGCAGCCCGATCCCTGGCTTCCCGATCTGGTGGTCTGCCATCCGACGGTGACCGACGCCGTGATGGACGCGTTGCGTGCGGCGGGGCTGGGGACGACGTGACGGCCGGCGGTCGGGGTCGAGAAGTGTGATGGATGCATCCCGAAGTAACGGCGTCACCCCTTTGGTCTTCAGTCCGGCCCGACTGGGCCCGATCACACTGAAGAACCGGATCATCAAAGCGGCCACCTTCGAAGGAGCGGCACCGAAGGGAGTGGTCAGTGAGGACCTCATCGAGTTCCACCGCCGAATGGCTTCCGGCGGTGTGGGCATGACCACGGTGGCGTACCTGGCCGTGTCCCCGGAGGGGCGCACCGACCGGCACTGCGTGCTGCTGGGAGAGGACTCCTTATCGGGTCTGCGCCGGCTCACCGACGCGGTCCATGCAGCCGGCGCGGCCGTGTCGGCGCAGATCGGCCATGCCGGGCCGGTGGCCAACGCCCGCTCGAACCGGGCCCCGGCGCTGGCCCCGTCACGTCGGTTCAGTCCGAACGGGTCGGTGACCCGGGCTGCTTCGGCGGAAGACATCGCCCGAATCACCGGCGAATACCGCCGGGGGGCCTTGGTCGCCGTGGAGGCGGGATTCGACTGTATCGAAATTCACCTCGGCCACAACTATCTACTGAGCGCGTTCTTGAGCCCGAAGCTGAATCGCCGGACCGACCAATGGGGCGGAGGCTTGGCCAATCGGGCGCGATTCCCTCGTCAGGTGGTAGCCGCGGTGAAGGAGGCGGTCGGTGATCAGGTGGCGGTGACGGCCAAACTCAACATGGCCGACGGTGTTCCGGGCGGGTTCTGGTTGGAGGAGAGCGTCGAGGTCGCCCGCATGCTCGAATCCGACGGTGGCCTCGATGCACTCGAGCTGACCGGGGGAAGCTCGCTGTCGAATCCGATGTACCTGTTCCGAGGTGAAGCGCCCCGAGCGGAGTTTGCCGCCACCCTCCCTCCGCCCCTGCGGGCAGGCTTCCGGTTGGTGGGCTCCAGGTTCCTGCAGGAGTACCCGTTCGAAGAGGCCTTCTTCCTGCCCTATGCTCGCCAGTTTCTCGATGCTCTCGATCTTCCCCTGATCCTGCTCGGAGGCGTGAACCGGTTGGAGACGGTCGAAGGTGCGCTGTCCGAGGGCTTCGCCTTCGTGGCCATGGCCCGTGCGTTGCTGCGAGAGCCCGATCTGGTCGGTCGGTGGGAGCGAGGCGAAGGCTCCGAAGGTCTCTGCATCCACTGCAACCGGTGCATGCCCACCATCTACAGCGGAACGCGGTGCGTGCTCGTGCCGGAGGCCGAGGGGAGCTGAGGTCAGAGCTCGTCGGCTTCGGGGTCTTCGTTGCCCGGTACCTCAGGAGCGTCGAGATCCCAACCCTCAGTGTCGCCGGCCTTGGCCCTCTCCCTGGTGGTCGGGCCTCCGATGCCGTCGGGATCGTCGAGGCCGCCGTCCAATGTGGTGAGTGCCTCCGGGTCGTCGAACTCCGCACCCGCCTCCTCGAGCTCACGGTCGTCCACCTGCAGCGTGGGGTCGAGCGACGGGTCGAGCTCGACTCCTTCGAGGAAACCGGGATCGAGCTGGCTCTTGTCGTCGAAGGCCTCATCGCCCTGTTCAAAGGTTTCCGTATCCAGCTGCTCGTCAGGTGACCAGTCGCCGCTGTCGTTCATTGTTCGCGCTCCCGTGATTCGTTGGCCGTGCCACCCGATCGTAGGACCCCGTTCGAGACCCGATGACACGAGGACTTGCGGCTGGACTCATCGGGTAGCGGACGGCGGCATAGAATCGAAATTTCAGGTCCCGCCCACGTAGCTCAGGGGATAGAGCACTCGTTTCCTAAATGAGGTGTCGCAGGTTCAATTCCTGCCGTGGGCACACTGTGATGGGCACACGGGATAAGAGATAAGGGGGTTCGAAACTCCCCACCCTGCAATTTCGCCGCCCGAGGTTCAAGACCGGGCCGTCACCCGCCCCCGATCAAGCCGCCACAAGCACCGGGATCCTGGGAGCCCCTTCGTGGTCGTGAGTCCCCGATACGGGGTGCCCCCTACCGGCATGTGGGCGTGTGGATAACTGCTTCGGGCCGATAGCCTTCTTCGATGGGCAGACTGGCGAGGATGGTATTGCTGGGCGTGCCGTTTTTGGCATCAGCGCTGTTACTCCAAGCGTGCGGTGCCAATGATGATCCCTTCACCGTGACGATCACGAACAACACAGATCACACCGTTGTAGACCACTCATTCTTCCTTCCCAAGCCCGGAACGACGGTAGGTGGGGACCCAATTCTCCTGAAACCCGGGCACTCCTTTGGCGAGACCGAGTTCGCCAACGAAGGGGTTGACCCCGACAGGATCACGACACCAAGTGGGAAGACCCTCGGATGCTTCCCATTTCAGTTCTCCGAAAACGCACCTACTCCATTGGTTGTGAAGATAAGTCAGATGGTTCCTTGCAAGCGGTGGGTGCCGGAGTCGAACCTTCCAAGGGACTGGCCGAACCCAAGCTACTGAGGGCTGGCGTATCCCACATCACCGGCAGTGGGCCGATATCTGTGGGCTTTGGTCCGGGGCCGAAAGAGGGTTGGACGAGCGGAGTGGTAGTCGATGGATTCATCGATCGACGAAGCCGGGCCAAGCCGCCTCGCTGGGTCAGCATTAGAACCGGAAGCGAGTCAGCCCGCCGGGTTCGGTGGCAAGTACCACGGTCACCGAACGTGGCTTGATGCGATAGACGTTCCATGGCGGTGGTCCCTGTGCCGGCGCGTTGAACGGGGCGGTGATGCCGACCCCACTCTCATCCAGTTCGGCTGGCCATCCCTGCTCCGTCCAGGCCCTGGCAAGGCGTGTCAGTGTGGCCGGGTGGGTCTCCCGCGCTGCTACACCCTCGGCAACGACGTCTGCATCGAGGATCGACACCGCGATCGAGCAGCGCTGGTCGCGCTCGACGTTGCGGCCCTTCCGGGTACTCGAGCCGGTCTGGAACCAGAAGCTTCCGTCCAGCCAGAGCGCACCGACCGCAGTCACATGGGGACTCCCGTCCTCATTCACCGTCGAGAGCCAGGTCGTACGAGCGTTGTGGGCGTCTGGAGCCGGCGGCGTTCCGGCATCGAGCTTCTCGACGATGTCTGCCCAATTCACCGGAGAAAGGCCGTCCGTCGCACCCAAGTTGATGATGGCCATTGTGTTCCCTTCTGCTAATCCGGCGACACTGCTCCAGGCCGTCTCGTACATCAGGCGTCTACCGTTTTCGAGCGTGCGCGTCCTCATGCCAACCCTTCGGTCAGTCCGCGAGAAGGTGCTCGAGCTTCTCGAGCTGCTCGGACCAACCCTGCTGGGCACCGGCCATCGCACCGGCGGGCGGCATTGGCTCGAAGTAGGACTGCCGCACGGTGAGTGCTGTGCCCCCGTCGCGGGCTTCAAAGGTCACCTCGATGAGCGTGGCGAAGAGCTCGCCCTGCTCATCGTTCACGGCCCGGCCGCTCATGATCAGGCGGTGCGGACGATCGATCTCGTAGTACTCACCACCCATATGGTGGGAGAACTGGCTCTCCGCGGGGATGGTGCCCGGCCACTCCATGGCGAGCCGGTACTTCCCCCCGACGCGAAGGTCCACCTCGGCGGCTGGGCAGGTGAAGCCGTTAGGCCACCACCATTTCTCAAGCTGGTTCGGGTCGGTGAAGGCGTCAAAGACCCGCTCCGGCTGGGCCTTGATGGCGCGCTCGACGACGAGCTGGGTCATTGGAGTCGCGGATCGGACGTCCACCGCGCTACGGGTCTCAGGCATTGGGATTCTCCTCAATCGTTGGTTCGGTTTGGGTGGCTAGGTGGGCCTCGAGACGGTCGAGGCGGTCGGACCATTCGGCGCGCGCGCTGCGGAGCCAGTCGTCCACCGGGGCCAGGCCCTCGAGCATGAGTCGGGCCGGGCGCCGTTGGCCGTCGCGGGCCCGGCCGATCAGCCCGGCCCGCTCCAACACCTTGAGGTGCTTGGTGATGGCAGGTTGCGTCAGCGTGGAGGCCTCTGCGAGCTCGACGACGCCGGCTTCGCCGGCCGCGAGGCGCTCGAGGATCGCCCGGCGGGTGGGGTCGGCCAGGGCTGCGAAGGCCCTGCTCACGGAGTCCTCGCTTCGCATCACTTAAAGGTAATATAACTAACTGGTAATGTCAAAAGCCTGGACGAGCGGTGGAACTCGTAAGCGCCTGAACGTCCCAATCAGGATCCGCCATCACCCCCCGGCCTATGGCGTAAGCGCCTGGCCTCGTTGTCGAGGACCACCCGCGTCCCGCCTCGGCAGGAGCTGATCGCCCGGGCCCGGTTACCACTCCACGCGTACGACGACCGGGCAGGACTGCTCTGCCCCCGAACAGCCGGGCCGTATATCCGACGGTGGACTATCCCACATCACCGGGTCGATGGCGATATAGGTATCTGCCGATCGACGCCTCGGAGCTATCCGGAGGTCGCCAAGATCCGACGGAGCAGGTACAAGTCGAGGACAAGGGGAACAATGAAGACCAAGCCCCACCATCGCCCCGAATAGCAGAGTACGACGACGACCGCTGCGATCCAAACTGCCAGCAGCAACCGGATTACCAGTGACGACTTCCGGTGCCGAAGATCCCAGTCCATTGCTATGCAACGCTACAACGAGATGATCTGAAATCCCAGGGCGGGGCGCTCCTTCGATTGCAATGTCCCAGAGTGCCACCTATCAACCGGATCAGCCGGACGTTATCGACCGTGGCCTACCGACACTTTGATGGCACCCTTCTGACAGACCTCGGCCGTGGCTGACTCGGCAGGCGGGATGCGACCTCAACAAGTCCTGGGTGATACAACCATCCGATGGAAGATGTAGAGGTTCTCTGGCTCACCGACGCCGATCAGATCGCACAGGCCGTAGGAGTGGCCGCTCGGTCGTTGCGGGACGGACCAGACTCGATGGCCGTCTCAGACGATCCGCTCGTGCGCCTTGAGATGCTCTACAGCACGTTCACAGGTTCTCTGGAAGGTGCCAGGGTTGCTGGGGTCCGACGGGGAGAGTGCGTACTTGGCGTTGCTTCCGCTGTCGAGCCCGGCCACTGCGTAGGGGCGAGACTGCCAACAGAGATCAGAACCCTGGACGCTCCATCGAGGGATGCCACCGACGCTGACCGCTTCTTGCACTTTGGATCGACCCTCGCTGCTCACGACCTGGATGAGCCCCACTGGCACGTCGGACCCGTCGGGGTGGAGCCGGGTTTTCAGTCGATGGGAATGGGGCGTGCCGCGATGAGGCTGTTGTGCGAGGAGTTCGACGAGCACCGCAGAGTCTCATGGCTGGAGACGGCCAAGCCGGAGAACGTGCGGTTCTACATCGGCCTCGGATTTGAGGTCGTTGAAGAATCGCCGATGCTGACGGCCCACCTGTGGTTCATGCGTCGAGAGCCTCAGTGATTGTCAAACCACGGTTCGTTCCGCCGAAAGCCGGGTGCCCCTGACGACCGGGTCGAAGGCGGTTATCACCCGTGGCCGATCGGCTCGTCCGGGCGTGTGGATTAGTGCGAGAGTTGAGGAATGGAAGCAACGGTGTCCACCCTCGGCGTGGACTTCGGGCGGGTCATCAACGATGCGTCCTCACATCCCTCCGGGGATGACACCTCTTTCCTCAGCGGAAGCGAGGAGGAGATGCTGGCCACCCCGCAAATGGCTGGATCATTTGAATCCCTGGGGCGACTTGCCAAGCTATTTGGCGGGCCCCCATCGTTGGGATGGCCGCGACCATAGAGGGCAGCGGCTACTGGCTCGTCGGTGGGGACGGAGGGGTATTCAGCTACGGAAGCGCCCATTTCTACGGTTCCGCCGGGGGACTACCGCTGAATCAACCGGTCGTCGGCATGGCAAGAACCCACGATAACAAGGGCTATTGGCTGGTTGCAGCCGATGGTGGCATCTTCGCTTACGGGGACGCATCGTTCTATGGCTCGATGGGAGGAAGCCACCTCAACAGGCCGATTGTTAGCATGGCCCCTACGCCTGATGGACACGGCTACTACCTCGTAGCCAGTGACGGAGGCATCTTCGCCTTTGGCGATGCCCAATTCCAGGGTTCGATGGGTGGCCAATCCCTCAACCAACCGGTGGTGGGGATGAGCATCGATCCTGCTTCCGGTGGCTACTGGGAGGTTGCTGTTGACGGAGGCGTCTTCTCGTTCGACGCGCCATTCTTCGGGTCGAAGGGGGGCGTTCCCGGAACCCAGCCCATCGTCGGGATGACGAGCACACGCACGGGTCTTGGCTATCTCCTGGCGGGCGTGGGGAACTCCCAGGTTGGTTCCGAGAGCGGCGTCTACGGCTATGGCGACTCAGACGGATGGAGTTGAGCCGTACCCGTTGGTACGGGGAGTTGCCGCTCCGCCCTCAACTCCACTTCGAGCGAGCTTAGAAGGCACAGCACCGTCGTCTCCTCCCTGCCCCACGACACCGGAGATGCCGTGCCCCTGACCGGCAGATGCGGGCGTGCGGAAAACCACGCCGGGCAGCCGATTTGGGAGGAGATGTGGGGGGACGCTCCGTGACTGTTTCCGATAACCTTCTGATTGTCATTGGGTACCTTGGCATTGTCATTGCCGTAGGCGTTCTGTATGGAGGTCAAGAGTTCTTGCCTCACGACAGCGACGGGCGAACGCTTCCCAGCGTCCGATCGACAGGACCATCGCTTCGTCGCTTGGTCTAGGCGCTCTCTTAGGCATCGGGGCCGTTGCAACTCTGGTAGTTGTTGATAGCCATACCACTACTCAAAAGCAGGCGATGAGTCCTTACGGCATCGTGATTTTGGGCATAGTGCAGCTTGTCCTCGTAGGCATCGGAATGGTGTTCGTCGTTCGACACACCCGTGCTGTGCGGCGGCTCAATGAGCTTGGACCAGACCACCCATTTGAGTCGGCGCACGACTCTCAACCTCGAAGCGTCTCCCGACATTGTTTTGGGTTGGGCGAAGTCGGCTGCAAGGTCAGCTCATGCGGTGGATATCGAGATTGACACCGAAAAACATTTCTTGGAAGCTCGGACCTCCGCCTCATGGCAAGAGGGCGGGAGGATTCTGACAGTCCAAGTTGACCAAACGGATTCAGAGGACAGTCATGTGGAAATCTGCTCCTGGCCGACCAACGTGGTCAAACGAGATTTCGGAACCGGTCAGTACTTCGTGGACCGGCTGGCCGACAACCTGCGACAGATAAGTGTCGCCGTGGGTGACGCCGACGTGGCTTTCAGGCCGTAGGCGAAAGTCCGCTTGACCTCCTCTATTTCTGGGGCCTCGGAAGGCACATCGAGGTCGCGTGGGAAGTCCCGAGGAACGTCGAGTTTCTCACTAGCCTGGCTGCATTCAGTCGGCTCATCTTCTTCGATCGCCGGGGCACGGGAGCCTCAGACGGTGTCTCATCTAGGGCCATGCCGAACTGGGAGGAGTGGACCGAGGACATAGTGGCTCGAGCGGTCGGCGCTCGTGCTCCGCGAACTGCCCATCAACCAGGCACCTCTGGGATAGGGCCACGAGATCCTTCGTGAGCCCGCGGCCGACCATCAGCCGTGGCGTAGCACTTGCTGGTCAGGATCCCGAACAGGGACTCGATCGGGTTGACCCAGGAGGCGCGTCCAGGAATGCGAGGATTGTGGCAAGCATTTCGGGACTGCCCAGAGCGTCGTGGGCGCCCGCCACGGTAGCGAACTGGGCGGACGGGATGGCCGCAGCCAACTCGGCGGCGGAGGCGCGGGGGTCTCGCTCACCGATCACGACGAGGGTGGGGACGGTGATTCGGGTCAGCGCTTCCGGTGGCGTTCCGACGAAGCTGTCCAAGACGAGTAGGAGTGCCTGCGGGTCGACACCACGCTGCGCCATCCAGTCAACCATCGCCCGCTCCTGCGACTCGAGCGGAGTGCCCTCCACCATCGCGGTGAGAGCCGTTGTGGCCAGCGGTCCGGTCGCTGACTGGCTGGGTCACGTCGAAGCCCTGGCCGGCTATCACCGCCTTAGCCGGCCTCGCCCCCGGACGAGCATCCGCAGCACCACTCGGCCGCCCATGGAGTACCCGAATAGGTCGTAGCCGTTGTTCGACAGGCCAAGCGCTGACACTACGGCCAGCCCATCGTCGGCTAGAACGTCGGGCGGATAGGCCGACGCCTCATGGGGGCGGCCACTGGCGCCGTGGCCACGCAGGTCAGGCATGATCACCCGGTGGCCGGGGGCGGAGAACGCGGCCGCAAGCCCGTGGTCGATCCATTGCTGGCTGTCGCTGGAGAAGCCGTGGACGAGGATGAGCGGCCGGCCCTCGCCGAACTGCCGGTAGGCCAGTTCCACCCCGTCCGGCGCGGTGCAGCGGTGGATCACCGGGTCCGCCTCCATCTCTGGACTGTAGCGGTCGCATTCGGGGCGAGTTCGACATGAGCGTCGCGTTCCCATGGCTCCCGCAATCGCCGCAAGCCGAGGCTAGACAGGCCACGACCCGCCGGGTCCAGGTGTCTACCAACGCCGGATCAGTACCTCGTGTTCTCCGACAGGGCCAGCCCCGGAAGGCCCGGGTCACGCGGTCCCAAAGCGCGATCGTGTCGAAATGATCGCTTGTCATGGTCCAGCAGGACTCGAGTGTCACGTTCGCATGGCGAGCGGTGTCTCTATGTCGAACCGACAAACAAGGAGGAACTCTCGTGACCTTACGCATTGCGAAAGCAGAACTCAATGCTGACCTGAGTGAGCGCATGATGCAGCAACTGGTCCGTCCCCGAACCGGTCGAGGTCATGTGGAATAACCCGCAGGTCGCCTTGGACAATCTCGAGTTCGGAGGGAAGGTGGTGCGTGGGATGCGGCTGACGAGAGCCTGAAGTCCTTCGCCCATATGGCTGTAGCTGCCCAGATCGGCTGCACCTTCTGCCTTGATATCGGCTACTTCCAGGCACTGAACCAGGAGCTGGACCCGATAAAGGCGAGCCAAGTGCCCCGCTGGCGTGAATCTGACGTGTTCACGCTACTGGAACAGAACGTCCTGGAGTATGCCGAGGCCATGACGAACAGCCCGCTACCGTGACGATGAACTCTCAGCGAGTTGCAAGTGGCTGGCCGGCGGCGATGTCGAACTCAGGGTTTCATCGCCTTTTCCAACTTTGCGGCCGGGCCAACGTCGTCCAGGGGTCGAATCGCAGGGGGCTTCCTGGGTGTGCGGGTCCGCTGGCCGAGCGTTCTGAGAAGCCCATAACGTCGATCAGGTGACCGAAGACCCGTTCGTTGTGCACGCGGTCTCCTGTTTACCGTCGCCTACGAGATGCTTGGGTCAGCGGCCGATGCCGAAGACCTGTTGCAGGAGTCATGGTTGCGATGGTCCCACGTCGATCGCTCGCAGGTGAACGACCCACGGGCCTATCTCCTCCAGGTCGTAACCAGACAGGCCCTCAATCGCCTGCGAACGCAGGTTCGTCGTCGCGAGGACTACTTCGGCCAATGGTTGCCCGAGCCACTCCTCACCAGCCCGGATGTGGCTGACGATGTCGAGCTCGCGGAGAGCATTTCCATTGCCATGTTGACGGTGCTTGAGACACTTGGGCCTACCGAGCGTGTGGTGTTCGTGCTTCGCGAGGTGTTCGGGGCGCCCTACGACGAGATCGCCGAGGCCATCGGGAAGTCGACCGTCGCAGTTCGACAGATCGCACGGCGTGCTCGCGACCACGTAGTGGCTCGACGGCCCCACGTGCGCGTCAATCAGTTGGAGCAGCGGGTCGTGGTGGAGCGATTCCTGGCGGAGTTCGCAGTGGTGAGGTCCAGGCGCTGATGCTGGTGTTGGCGCCAGATGTCGTCTTCACTGCCGATGGTGGGGGTACACCAGCGGCGCGGATCCCCATTCAGGGGGCCCCCCGTGTGGCAAGTTCACTTGCACGAGCGCGCCGCAGGGCGACCGCCATGGAGGTGGAGACCATTTGGCTCAACGGCGCACCAGGTGCCCGAATCGAGATCGACGGCCAACTCGCCGTGATCAGTCTCGTGGTGGAAGACGGGCTGGTAACTCAAATCTTCGCGGTGGCGAACCCGCGGAAGCTGACCCGGTTAGGGGAGGCTGTGGAACTAGCGAGGTGAAACGGAGACTGTTCTCCCTGGGTGCCCGAACCGGAACGTCGAGAGCGTCCCTAATCGCCGGCCGAGGGTCACTTATCGAGCGCGGCCGTCAGCCGACTATGACGAGCGGCGATAGTCGGTCCGCTCATGCCGACGTAGTCAGGGTCGACGGTAGCGATTCCACCCTCGGGTGCCCAAGAGTCGAACTGGTCGCGGGTGAGGTCGACGTCGACGCCGTCGATGCGGTTCCAGTAGTGAATAACTCCCTCATTGCCAGCACGACGTACCTCACCGCCGAATCGGTCGTGGACGATCATGGCGGTGACGGCGCATTGACCGAAACTCGCCCTATCTGGCGTCCATTCGTTTGGCCAGAATGATGTCCCCGTGCCCCAGTGCTGCTGAAGCTCAGTGCGAAGCGCAGCCAGTTCGGGCCCTCGGGGATGGTTATGCGGGATGATGAATTCAAGCACCGACGGCTCCTCATTCACAGCCAACCCGATCATCCTGCCAGACAGTGGGCGAGACCCGAAGGAAATGCGGCCCGACTCGTATTTTAGGTGGCCCGAATCCGGCCAGGAGGCAATTCATAAGATCTCGATCTGGTGCAAAAGGCGATTACCGAACACGTCGATAGCAAATCTCAACCAAGGCCTGCCGGCACAAGTGGCAGTGTGGAAAACTCGATAGATGGGACTTGAAGTACGGCGTCACCGGAGTGTCTCAGGACTCCAGCCGTGACGTTTCCCGGCTTTCCAAACTTTCCGGAGAAGCATGGGCACGATTCCATTATCGCTCCAAGCGAAGTCGCGGCCAGATTCCTGGAGAACTCCGACCTGACTGTCCCGGATGCCGCCATCCTTACTTACCAGGGCTTGATCCCTCGTTACCTAGCCGAG
The DNA here is from genome assembly GCA_963713625.1 of uncultured Acidimicrobiales bacterium. GTDB lineage: Bacteria > Actinomycetota > Acidimicrobiia > Acidimicrobiales > RAAP-2 > Bog-756. The sequence continues at coordinate 435,207 of CAVQMN010000005.1, forward strand.
CACGGTTTCTCCCCATTCGATGGCTACCCCGGACCCTGGCGAACTCTTTGGCTGCCAACTGATCATCATGGACCGTCCGTTGGAATCGCCAACGGCTTCGGTATCGGCGCACCTGCCGCCGCCAAGGTATTGGAAGACCTGATCGCTCTCGGCGTCCAACGCTTCATAAGCATCGGCGCAGCGGGTTGTCTCGATCCAGAGATCGGATTCGGAGAAGCCGTGGTCTGCACGGCCGCCATTCGGGACGAAGGTTTGTCTCACCACTACCTGCCCTCGGAGAAGCTCTCATACCCCTCACCCACGCTCACGACCAGACTCTCCGAAGTGCTCTCGGAGCGATCGGTGCCTCATCGTTCAGGTCCGACTTGAACAGAAGACGCCCCCTACCGAGAGACCGTCGCTGAGGCACGTCCGACCAGGCTGAGGGAGTCGTAACGGTGGAGATGGAGGCCGCCGGTCTCTTTGCCGTAGCTGAATACCGGAAAGTCGAAATCGCATCAGCGTTTGTAGTCAGCGACCATCTCCTATCCGGAGAGGCGTGGAACCAGGCATTTGGAAGCGACGAACTCAGGCGAGGAAGTATCGAACTCCTGGAAAGTTGTTTGGCTCTCCTGAGCTAGGACGCGGGTGCCCCCGATCACCGCTGTGGGTGTGTTATCGACGGGGATGTGCTCGCCAGCCGCCAGCTGACCATATTTGGGATGCTGGCAGTCGCAGTTGCCTGGCCGCTATCGGTTCGCTTGACGCATTACTGCCTGGCCATGTGCAGGCGAGTTCGGCCTCGGGGTCCGTGATGAGCTCCCCACTGAGGTCGACGTGACTCGATGGATCGTGCCCGTAATCGGAACGGGCCCTGGTAGTCCTCGACCACTGGCGATCCCGGATTGGCGCCGCAGGTCAACAACCCGGGATTGATGGCGAGCGGGACTGTATCGGAGCCTCGACGTTGCCGACGAGCGCACCGTCGATGTAGAGCTGCATTCGTCCAGGTGCGCCCTTGCCTTGCAGGAAGTCCATCTCACCAGTGGGCTCGAACTCGAAGCGCAATGTGTTCCGGCCGGCACCGGGGTGTCGGCCGCCACGCTATAGATCGCCTTCCCGAGATAGTTGTGGGCGTAATGCATCACGCCGTCCTTGACGAAGAAGGTGTAGCCACCCGCGGCGCTTCCCTGCGCGAGTAGGACGCCCTCGGCCCCATCGTCGGGGATCTCGACCTCGGCAGTGATGCTGTGAGGGCGGTTCAGGACCCTCGGTCCGGCGAAGAACGGAACTGATTGGGTATCGGGGAAAAAGACGTACCTGTCCCGCGGTGGGGCAAGGAGTGGTTTTTCGACCAGCACGCGAGCAATACCGCTTCCGTCAACCGGTAACACGTCGTACTTGCCCGCCTCGGCATACCAGGTTGCGATCAAGGCGATGAGACGCTCCCGGTTGTCGGCCGCGACGTTGTGGTTCTCAGCGAAGTCCTCGTCGACGTGGTAGAGCTCCCAGCCGGTGGCATCCAGCTTCGAAAGGGTCTCCGAACTGATGGGTTGCCCGAAGCCCACGCCGGCCTCGGCGAAGGACGGGCCAGGCCATGGGCAGACCGCTCGCCACCCGTCGTGGTAGAGCGAACGGTGGCCGAGCATCTCGAAGTATTGGGTGCGGTGGTGCGACGGCGCCGAGCCGTCGTCGAGGGTGTGGGCGAAACTCACGCCGTGCATGGCTGACTGGGTGACACCTCGGATCGTCTCCGGTGCCTCGATTCCGAGAAGGTCCAGGACCGTGGGGACCATGTCGATGATACGTGCGTACTGGTGACGCACCTCTCCCTTGGCCGGATCCCCTTGGGCCAGTGGATGATGAACGGATCCGAAGCCCCGCCGCGATAGGTCTCTCGCTTCCAGCGGCGGAATGGTGTGTTCCCAGCCCAGGTCCAGCCCCACGGGTAGTGGTTGAAGTGCTTGGGGCCACCGATCTCGTCGATGACGGCGAGGCTCTCTTCCAACGTCTCTTGGGCATTGTTGAAGAACTGCGCCTCGTTCGTCGTCCCATCCACTCCACCTTCGGCGCTCGCCCCATTGTCGGATACGAACATCACGATGGTGTTGTCGAACTCACCGATGGAGCGGAGGAACTCGAACACCCGCCCGATGTGGTGGTCCGTGTGGCTCAAAAACCCGGCGAACACCTCCATCATGCGGCTGGCCAGTCGCCGGGCGTCAGGTGAGAGAGAGTCCCATTCGGGCACATCCGGGTCGTGGCGCGACAATTCGGCGTCGTCCGGCGCAATACCGAGCTCCTTCTGGCGGGCAAAGGTCCGCTCCCTGTAGGCGTCCCAGCCGTCGTCGAACTGGCCCGCGTACTTGTCGGCCCACTCCTTGGGAACATGGTGGGGAGCGTGGGTGGCACCGGGACAGAAGTTCAAAAAGAAGGGCTTGTCCGGATCGACCTGTTTCGCATCGGCGATGAAACGGATCGCCATGTCGGCCAGATCCTCGCTCAGGTGGTAGCCCTCTTGGGGCGTCCGTGGTGGCTCCACCTGGTGGTTGTCGTAGACGAGATCGGGGTGCCACTGACTGGTATCGCCCCCCAGGAAGCCATAGAAGCGCTCGAAGCCACGCCCGAGGGGCCAACGATTGTAGGGGCCCGCACCGGTCTCTTGGTCGGCTGGTATCAGGTGCCACTTGCCCACCTGGTAGGTGCTGTAGCCGTGCTCGACGAGGATCTCGGAGAGGTATCCGTTCTCGAAGGGAACGTTGCCGTTGTATCCCGGGAAGCCAGTGGAGAACTCGGTGATGCATGCCATGGCGTTCGAATGGTGGTTTCGGCCAGTGATGATGCAGGACCGGCTCGGTGAGCACAGCGCCGTCGTGTGCATGTTGTTGTAGCGGAGCCCGTCTCCGGCCAGCGCGTCGAGGTTCGGCGTGTCGATGGGGCTGCCGAAACATCCCAGTTGACCGAAACCGGTGTCGTCGAGAACGACGAACATGACGTTCGGTGAATCCTCGGGAGCTCGGGGCACCGTCGGCCAGGCTGGACTTGACTCATCTGCTGTGCGACCTACCACGCCGGAGAACCGACTGCCCTCGGGATATTGCTTTATCGTCATCTCAATGACCTCCTGGCCAGAAGCTATCAGTGGTATGCGAAATGGTCGATGGCCGATCTCCGGCTGAGGAGTCGCACATGACGTACCTCGGGAACGCCAGGACGAGCATCTCGCGCCGATCCGCTAACTCCGGCATGATTGAGCTTGGCGAGAAGTCCTACCGAGGAGAGGTGCCGCCACCACTGACTCATGCGCTCGAAAGGCATCACCCGGTCTTGGTCAACCGGGTTTCTACGCCACCATCACCACAATGAGCGTGCTAATCATCTCGACGGGCGGCAATATCTAAGGCTTGTCGACGTGGTCGGAGTGATTGTCGGACCGGTGCTGGCGATGTTCCTGGCCCATGTGTTCTCAGCGAGCATGGCACAGCACGTGGGAAATTTCCGCAACCGGCATCGGGGCAACCATCGGACCGCCGCAGCCCAACGATTTGGTGGTCTCGAACCAGATCGTGACTGGCACCGGAAGAGTCGTCGGTCAGAACGGCGTGATCGGGCCGAACGGCAACTTGGGCGTATCCGACGTGAAGAGCAACGGGACAGCAGTGTTCACCGGCGTCGGGCCGTGCCCGAACCGGATCCCCGTCTTCCACGGGCCCCACTGGCACAACGTTCCGGCGACCCAAGCCGCCCTTCCAGTTGACAGCTTCCACCTGCGCAAACTGGTCACCTATCAGCCGGCCAGCCGCTACTGGCCGCTGCAGTAGTCCGAGGCGGCGATCTTCGTCGTCCTTGCCGTCGCCCTCGGCAGGGCTGTGCCTGGTGGGTGCGCCGGCGCTTGCCGTAGCGGCGGTCGAATACTTTCAGCAGTGGCTATCCGTGCGAGCTGCTCCGCCGCCCCTGCCCGCGATCGATGCGTCATTGAGGCATGCGTGTCCCGCAGCACAGGAGGATTGTTGTGGCATCACCCGGATGCTCCGGTTGACCGGCTCACCCCTTCGGCGGGTCTAAATCGATTGGATGGCACGAAGGAACTTGAAGGGACAGCAGCCGACGTGGTGCTCCGACTGCTGTAAGGCAATCACCGGCAGGCCCTACGGCCTGGATACCCCGGCCTGTCTGTCACGGCTGTTATGACGCCCTGCCCTGACAATGTACGAGGACTTTCGAGGACTTCCTTTGGCCGTCGGTCGGATCGTCGCTGGCAGAGTTACGCCGACACTTTCCTCGGTGGCGCCGGTTGCCGGTTGACCACGTTGGGTATCGGTGGTTCAGTCGCCGCTATCGACCGCACCTGGTGACGCTCGGGCCATCAACGCCATGTGCCTGTCGGTGAAGCACGCCTCCAAGGAGCCGAACGCTGCGGCGGGAGCGCTACCTGTGGAATATGGTCGGCGTCCGGCCTTGGAAGCTCTGAGCTGAGAACGCCGTGGGGCTGACCGCCCCTGGGACCGGTTGTGGCCGACTCCGCGGCGAGGTGTCAGGATTCGGTGCCCGGGAGAACAAACAAAGCAGCCAGAACAGACCCACCGCTGGCGATCCTCGGGAGCCAGGAACGCCTCGTCCTGCTTGAGCGGCTTGAAGCATTTGGTGCAGCGGTGGTGGCCCTGGTCGTCGAGGGTCACCCTCAACGGGGCCTGGATTTCTCCGAAGGTCATGGTGGTTTGTCGGCAACAGGGCGCCGCTTCTTGACCGAGGTCCCCGGATGCGGTTCACGGGAGCAGCGTTGTGCCAAACCGGTGACTTGGGGGAACTGATGCAGCGGCCTGACTATCTCCTATCGCCCTCCTATCGCCGGATCGACCGGGCGTTATCGACCGAGGCTGACCGGCACTTCGCTGTGTGTGGAAAAACCAACCCAGCGCCTGACTACCCCGCTCGATTCCTCCGAACAAAGGCGGCCAATCAGCCGTCGGCGCACTGGGGCCTGCCTATGACAGACCATTGATCCCTCGCCGAAAGACGAGGGATCGATGGTCTGACGATACATTGTGCCCCTTTGACGCGAAAAGCCTCGCAGAGACCTCTTACTCGTTGCTGATGTCCTAGAAGGTCGCCCTCGTTCCGGGAGCGAGTTTGAGCTCTGCACCTACGCAGACATAGGCCGTAAAGGTCTCACCCTTCTTGGTGTAGGTGGAGGTGCCACCGGTAATCTTGCCAGAGGCCTTCTCCTCTGTGTATCCCTTCCCACACTTGTTCGTTTCCTTCGTGAGCGTGGGTTTCGCGATCGTAGTGGTCTTCTTGCTCGAGCTCCAGGTGAGCGACCCACCATTCAATAGCGACGAGGACTTTCCGCTGGCACTGGTGTACCCAGCTTTCGCCGGAGTGCATTCGCTGATGGTGACGGTCGTGGCTGCGGTCCCGGTGAGTTTTCCACAGCCCGGAGTGGTGGTCGCTCCGGCTGTGCCGGACAAACCGACTGCAACTGCGCTGGGCACCGCCAACGCCGAGACCAGGGCTATTACCACTGGAAGTTTGCGCATTACGTTCCTCCCCTATTCATACCTCGGCGACGAACGATTCGCCTCCGACCCAATCAGCTACCCCGAATCAACGTTTGGTAAACCTGCGAATATGGGCCGCTCATCAGGACATAGTCGGAGCGGTAGCTGGATGAAGTGTCGACCTTCACCCTTGTAGGCTACGGACGGGAAGACCCGGTCGACCTTCACGACGCAGGGGCCGGCAGGGTCTTCCCGTTCTGTCTTCTAAACGAACTGAACGGCCATCCGTTACTAAATCGGATCGAGCCCCAAGTAGACCGACTCGAACGACACCGATGATCCACCGTTCGAACTGTGCTGGAGGGTGAACGTGTGAGCGCTCGGAGCTACCACCGCCTCTACCCCTGACGGTTGGATGCGAGCAGCGACGTTCGCAAAGTCGGCGCCGACAGCGCCAGCACGTTGCTGTGGATGGTTGTCCCATCGCAATCGCAAAATGCAAGGTGAAGGGTGTGACCCGCAACGGCACTTATACGGGTAATCGACTTATACGGGTGATCCGCCAGTTCGGCTGACCGCTCAGGGAGAATTTCCCTGGGCGGAGGCTCGGACAAAAGGAGGATTTCCGTGGTCTGGTCTCCGCAGTTGCAACGCGTCGCCTGTGAAGGTGGCAGCGATCGATATCAGCTCGGTCATGAGCTGGTCGACGCCTTCTTGGACTTCGCGTCCGGGAGGGCCCGACCCAACACGGTGCACGCTTATGCACACGATCTGAAGGCGTTCTTCACCGTGGTCACCAAGGACCCCGTCGAGGTGACGCCGGCCGATGTGATGACCTTCGTCGCCGAACAACAGCGACCACGGTCCGGGGCCGAGAACGTCGTGCATTTCCCTGACGCAGGCTCGGGGCTGTCACCGGCGACGGTCATGCGTCGGCTGGCGGCGGTTTCTGCCTTCTATGGCTATCTGCTGACTCGAGCCGACACGCCGGTTGCGGTGAACCCGGTGCCGCGGGGCCTGCCCACCCGGCGCAGCCGCCGGGAGGTTCGGGGCGCACCCCTGGTGCGGGGAGTGCGGCGTCTGCCTCGGATCCTCGACCCCGAAGAAGCTGCTGCCCTCCTTGGCGCACTGCGGACACGACGTGACCGGGCCATCACCGAAGCCATGCTGCTCGGCGGCCTCCGCCGCTGCGAGGCCCTCGGACTCCGGCTGGAGGACATCCGACTCGGCGAGTGTCGGGTCTTCATCGTCGAGGGCAAGGGTGGTCACCAGCGTCTGGTGCCGATGTCGCCCACATTCTTCGCCACCGTGGCCGACTATCTGGAGTGCGAACGACCCATCGACGCACCATGCGACCGACTCTTTGTCGTATTGAAAGGTCCCAACCGTGGCCTGCCCCTCTCCACGGAAGGTCTCGACGAGGTCATGGCCGCAGCCAGGAAGCGGGCTGGACTTGCCCACGGCACCTGCCACGAGCTCCGCCACACCTGTCTGACCAGACTGCGGGAAGCGGGGATGTCCCTCGAGGCCCTCCAGGCCCAAGCCGGACACCGATCGATCGCGTCGACCCAGGTCTATCTGCACCTCGGGTCGGACTGGTTGGCCGCCGAGTACCGGGCCGCAGCCGACGCCGTCGAGGCCGACCTGGCGCTGGAGGCTCTGTCATGAGCGGGGCATCGATCACCAAGCTGCCGGCCCGCACTGTCCCGTCTTCGCTGCCGGTATCGCCACGAGAAATCGGAACGACGTGGAGGTGGGAAGAGATCGCCGCCCGGGCCGAGCAGATGGCTTCGACGATGAAGAACTACCTGGGCCAGCTGGCTGTTTCGTCCCGTCCGGGCACCGTGGAGGCAGCTGACCTGGCCCTGCGGGTGTTCGCCGGCCACCTCCTCGAGACCGACCCGGACTGTCGGTGTATGGCCGACGTCTCACGCCACCACATCGAGTCGTTCAAGCTGGCCCTGGCCGCCCGACCCGGCAAGTCGCCCGGACAGCCGGCATCGGTTGCCACCATCTGTCACAAGCTCGGGATGGTGCGCACCTTCTTCGAGCGGATCATCGAATGGGACTACGACGACGCGCCACGAAGGGTCCCCATCTACGCCGGAGACTTCCCCAAACGGGACGAGCCCCTGCCTCGGTTTCTGGACGACCCCACCGCAGCCAAGTTCATGGCCACCCTGGCCGAGGATCCCGACCGGCGCCGGCGACTCATGGTCGAACTGCTGGCTCGCACCGGCATGCGGGCCGGTGAGCTCGGTGGGCTGCGCGACGATGCCGTGTTCCGCCACAGCGGCACCTACTGGTTGCGGATCCCGGTCGGCAAGCTCCACAACGACCGCAACGTCCCCCTCCACCCGGTGCTCGTCGACCTCATCGCCGACTACCGGGCCCGGCAGGGTCTGAGTCCCTCGGGGCTGCTGGTGGTCCGCAACGACGGTCAGCCCTTCGACCGCCGGACCATCCACCGCTATGTGGCGGCGGTGGCACGCCGGGCGGGCACCGGACATGTCCATCCCCACCAGTTGCGCCACACACTGGCCACCCAGTTGATCAACCGGGGCATGAGCCTGGAAGCCATCGCCAAGCTGTTGGGCCATCGCTCACCGCGCATGACCCTCGTCTACGCACGCATCTCGAACGACTCCGTGGCCGAGCAGTATTTCCGAGCGACCCAGGCGGTCGAGGTTACGGGCGGTGTCCCCTTTGTCGACGAGGAGGCTCGTCTGCTGGCCCGGAGTCACCCTCGCCTGTTGGCCAACGGACACTGCACGCGACCCGCTCAGCTCGACTGTTCCTACCAGACGATCTGCGAGGGTTGCGGGTTCTTCGAAACCGGACCGGAGTTCATTCCGATCCTCCGTCGCCAGAAGGACAACGCGGTCGAACAAGCGGACTTCGAGAGGACGCACATCTTCCAAGAGCTGATCGACGGCCTGACAACGGACAAGCCTCTCGGACGGAATGCTCAGCGCCAACTGCCTCCGCCACGATGATCAATGGATGTTCAGATCGTCATTTCTCGCGACCCAGCGCCCTGGACGGGAGCATCCATTCGTGCTTCGATGATCGAAGTCGAAGCCTGACGGATCACCCGTGTAACGGCACTTTGATGGCACGTCCGTAATCCGCAGCGAATTTGTGGCGGCCGCTCAAATCATTTGCACTTAGCCTCCTTCCTCCTCCACAATTAGGGCGAAACTGCGCAATCGCTCCCCACAGAAGGACTCGATCATGGACGACCTCTCATCCCTCCCTCAGGCCGACCAGGATGCAATCGGCGTCACTCTCATGGCCCTGCTGAGCGGATTCCAGGAGCGCAATGCCGACAAGCTGGTGGGCGTGTACAGCGCCGACGCCGACTGGGTCAATGCATTCGGGAGCGTCAAACGGGGAGCGGACGAGATCGTTGAGTATCTCAGGGGCCTATTTGCGGACGACAACTTCAACGCTGGCTCCCTGAAGGCGCCGCCTGACACAACCTTCCGGGTGCTCACTCCCGAGGTTCTCCTCGTCAACGCCCATCTGCAGGTCGAAGGCCAGAAGTTGGTCGGCGGAGGTGAGATCGAGGTTCGTGACAATCATTCGCTACGTGTACTTCAGCGCCAGCCTGATGGCACGTGGCTGATCGTGTCGGAGATGTACAACGATGCCAACCAGGAGAGAACCTACGAAGGCCATTCATGAGGGCGTGCCCCTGATCGCCGGCTCGGGGGCTTATCAGGCCAGTCCGACATCATCGGGAGACACTGTTGTCAGGACCTGGTCGTTATCGAGGTCGAACTCCACTTCGTAGCGTTCGGGTGCGTCGATTGCTTCGATCACAAATCCGTGCGTGCCGACAGGGATCGTCTTACCAGTAGCCAGCGATACCTCCCGAACGGTAATGACCCGGTCATTGAACTTTGCCTTCACCATCACATGATGCCAGGGTGTGGGTGCCCCCGATCGCCGGATCAGCCGGACGTTATCGACCGTGGCTGACCGGCACTTCGAGGGCGGGTGCTTAGGCCAGAGATGGCATGTGCCGATACCCATCTGGTCCGACGAAACCAGGAGAGGCGACACCAGGTGAACAGCGTGACGAAGCATGCCCTCGAAGTCGCTGGATTTCTGGTCGTGTGCTTCCTCATCTTGGAGTTCCAGCTTGCTGTACGCCGGTCAGCAACGCCCGAGGATGTCAAGCCTGAGGCCGCAGGGCCGTGGTCGTACCGCAGGCAATGGAAACGGATTCAATACGAAGGAACCTATGGAAGCTGGGTAACCGTGGTGCGGGTAGCCGTGGGCCTCGTGGTGATCGTTGCCCTGATCGTGGCGCTCATATCGGCGGTGGCCGGTTAGGCGTCCTGTCCCTAATCGCCGGGCGTGGGATTACTCTTCGGAGATGGCGACCGACCAGTTCTACGAGTCAGCAGTTCGACAAGCAGGCGAACCCGGTTCGGTTCACCTTGCTGACGGGGGGACCGCCACCCTCTGCGCCCTGCCCCTGAACAACTTTGTGAGGTCGGAAAACCCCGTCCCCGACAATCAGGAGATCTGCGAGAAATGCCGTGCCTGGGCAACGGACCTATCGCAGGTGGTGTAGGCGAGGAACCCTGCCCCCGAACACCAATGATGTTGTTGAGCTTCCGTGAGGGTCCACCGCCGAATGGCTGGTCTTTTGTAATTTCGGAAGCACCGGGGTCCTCGACCTGACTTCTGATCACGTGGTTGCTCGACTGCAACTGCACCCCGTCGGTCGGAACTCCGGACCAACTGAGACGAGGCACGGCGCGCCCCGTTCCAGAGGGGGTGATGGGCCGGTCTGTTACGAGCAGACCGACCCGCACCGTCACTCCTTTGCGGGACGGCCGAGCCACCCCTCAACCCGCTAAAGGAAGGAAGGGATGGCATGACCATCGTAGAAGCTGCGCGTGCTGTTACTGGTGGCATCGACACCCACGGCGAGGTTCACGTGGCTGCCGCCTTGGACGAGGTGGGCGGCCTGCTCGGCACCAAATCGTTCGGTGCCACACCCGAGGGGAATTCGGCCCTGCTCTCATGGCTGTCCGCCTTTGGGACTGTTGGGAAGGTCGGCGTCGAGGGGACCGGGTCCTATGGGGCTGGATTGGCCCGGTGCCTCGCTCGAGCCGGCGTCGAGGTCATCGAGGTCGATCGCCACAACCGCCAGAACCGCCGTCGCCAGGGCAAGTCCGATCCGATCGACGCGGTCGAGGCCGCTCGTGCCGTTCTGTCAGGGAGTGCAACGGGCAGGGCGAAGTCGAGAGATGGTTCCGTCGAAGCCATCCGGGTTCTTGTCGTGGCCAAACGGTCAGCCCGCCAGGCCAGGGTGAAGGCCCTCACCCAGATGCGCCAGCTGACGTTCACCGCTCCTGACCAGCTGCAGAGCCGAATCAAGGGTCTACCCACCCCTCAGTTCATCGCCGCCGCCAAAGGACTGCGCCCGACTCGATCAACTGATCCGGTCACAGTGGCAACCAAGGCGGCACTGTCCTCCCTGGCCCACCGCATCGGCGAGCTCGATGAGGAGATCTCCCAGCTCGATGCCCGGATCACCCCACTCCTCGAGCCCCATGCTCCCGAACTGTTGAACGTCTATGGCGTCGGCATCGACACCGCAGCAACTCTCCTCGTGACCGCGGGCGACAATCCCGAACGTCTGCGATCCGAGGCGGCATGGGCCCACCTGTGTGGTGTCTCTCCCCTCGAAGCTTCCTCAGGCAAGGTCACCCGGCACCGACTGAACCGGGGCGGTGATCGCCAAGCCAACCGGGCGCTCTGGACCATCGTCGTCTCCAGGCTGGCCTCCGATCCCGAGACTCAGGCCTACATGGAGCGCCGGGTGAAAGAAGGTCGTTCCAAGCGCGAGATCATCCGCATGCTGAAGCGCTACGTCGCCCGCGAGGTCTACCGCAAACTCCCTCGCGGCTGAATCCCCGGACCAGGGGACCTGGCTCACTAAACACCTGCCGTCTAGTCAGACTGGCCTCTAACCGATTTGCCGATCCCCGGTCCGGGCTCAACCCAGTTCTCCAAAGACGCGTGACCTAATAAGAGCTTGCCCTCTGCACCGAGTGGCCCGTCATTGGTCTGTCCGCTGTCTTTACTCCCGAAAGTCCCTCAGAAGGGCTTGACTTCATCCATAGGAGCGTCGGTTGAGCGGCCTACTACTGCCCAGTTTCCGAGGGGAGTCTGCGGGCGTAGGCCCTCAGCATGAACTCGGCCTCGTTCACTGCATCGTGGATGGCGTCCTCATCCCAGACCATGGGTGAAATGTCCTCCAACATTGCTCTCCCCAGCGAGCCGCCCCCCATACTCTTCTCGTAAGTTCCATCCTCAAGGTGGTTCCGCAACTCGATGCACCGTGCAGAGAAGAACTCGGTTACGGATTCTGACCACCCGTGTCGCCTCAGGTCAGCATTCAGAGGGGTACTGGTTAGCAGCCTCACAGCCTCATTCAAGGCCGTGATCGCCTCGTTGCGAACCTCCTCCACGCTCAGAGCGTCCAGCCCCGCATTTCTGGCTAGCGCCTCCCTTGCCCATTCACGGGTCTCGGGTTTCGACCTCGGGTCACTCGCCAACTGTTCAAGAAGATCGTCTTCTTCGCCAGCCATTGATCACTCAGTTCTCGGGTGCAGCTCTGGAACAATCATTCCACGATAAGTCATCCGAACCACAGGGAGCTTCCCGCACTCAGGCCTGCCCCACAACGCCGGTTCTGAACCGAACTACCCCCCGGTTGACGTGAGAAGCTTGGCTTCAGCGTCGATGGGAATTTGGCAAGCCGAGAACGAGGATTTGTTCTTTCCGTCGAGCAGTGAAAAGTCTCGGGTAATGGCCAGGGTGCAGGGAGCGGTCAAGGTCTGGGAGACGGACGCTTCAAGCACAAATGAGGCAATGCGGGCACGGAACCGGTATTTGGGCTTCGAGCCTTATAGGCCGATGCTGCGAGATGACGGCACTCCCGACCCTGCAGACGAAGACGACGATCTACTGAGGGAAGAAGAGGGCGACCTCTTCGATGCTCCTTGGCCAGGAATGTGCTCCGTCGCCGGTGTAGTCATTCAGGTCCCCGGGAATCCAGACCCAGATGAGGTCGTGCGTACAGGCGAGCTGGAGTTCGTTTGTCCGGCCTGCGGGCAGACCCACATCTGGACATTCAGACGGTGACGGTGGCCATGCCCCAGAACACCGGCTGGGCGGCCTTATTCACCGAGGGTCCATGCCCGTAGGCTGCCGTCGTGGTCACAGGAGACGATCGAGACAGCGATGACCTTTGGAAGAAGGGCATGGAAGAGGTCAGAAGGGCGCTCCATTCGTCCGGCCGGAAGGAAATGCCGAATCTCCTGGATTTACTTTCTCGACTCGATCGCTGCGTCGTTTGCGGGAAGCTCATCACTGAGGACATTCGGACCAGGCCGGTGATGTTGTTATCGAAGCGGACGAGACCCCCCGCCAAGGATTCCTCGTCAATGATGGTGGTCGTTCACACCGGGTGCGTAGACGCAGGTGCTGATCTTGCTCACCAGAAAGGATACGGCTGGCGGCGACAGAAGGTGGAGGAGGGTCCTTCAACGATACCGGGAAGCATCGAGTCGTAGAGGCCCTGTCGATGAGGGTGCCCCCGACCACCGGGAGCGGTCACACTCCGGCGCCCAGTGGGCAGGGTGCTCAAAGTTGATTAATCACTGCCCTTTGTAGTCGTTCCGCCCACTCCTGACTCATGCCTGTGCCGAAGTACGCAAGCGAGAAACGAGGTCGGGCGCAGCAGATCATCTGAGTCAGGTCTTCGGGCTGCGCCACGACGACCACGGCAAGTTGGTAGGCCTGCTGACGGGGCAGATTTGTCCAAATGGAACCTACCCATCCGACGGCAGTGTGGTTCCCCAACGTCCGAACGTCATGAGCCCTCACCGCTTCAACAGCCCTCCGGGCAATCTTCAATGCTTCGTCAAGCGCCACATTGGCATCCACTGGAATCGAAGCTGCGTAGGTGCCACTCCACGGTGCATCGGGCTTCCCAAGGTCGACCCGCAGCTTTCTGTCAGTTCGAACTCCAAGAATCAGGCCGATTATCCCGAAAGTGCCAAAGAAGCCCACCACGAGGACAACCGGCATGTCCTTCGAGACTGCGGCGGCCATCACGATTACTAGGGCAATGGGAGCAAAAATGAGACACGCTCTGAACACGATCGCTCGCGAAAGTGTCGTTACGGCATCGCCTTGCGCTGGTGTGCCCGCCATGTATCAAGTATCGACAGGGATCCGATCGACCTTGATTCATGCGGTCGTGACCGAATCATGCCCCCTGCCCCTACCACCGGCTGTGGGTCAGTGGCTACGTCTCTCCCGAGCTACAACGCTCACATTCACATCTGTTCGCTCATCAGGATCAGATTCTCGACTTCATTTAGCTTGGCGGAACCCAACGCCCCCACCTTCTCAACCAGAGCGTCTTGCGACAAGGTGAGAATCCACGTGCAGTTGATCAGTCCTTGTCTGGGCAGTGCTACTCAAACGACCGCGCCCCAGCAGCCCGAGGTCAACTTCAACGGCCAACCCTATGATGTCTTCGTTGGCTGGCTCGACGGCGACCACGCACCGAAGATCGCCGCTGTCGATCCCTGAAAGCACAACTACTGGGCGGAGTTCGTCGAAAGCCACCGTCCAGATATCACCTCGATTAACAGCCTTGTCGGTGCGGAGAGTCGAGGCCACTGCACGATTCTATGGCGCAACTGCCAAAGTCTCCCGTGTACGAGTGCTGGGAGAAGGTGGTCATCGACTTTGTGGTTCAGGAGCCAGAGCGCCTCAAAGTCCACCAATGTGTCCGTAAATACCGGGTAGGTGGGCAATTAGATGTGGACGGTGCCCTCGGTAGTGAGCGTCCAGCCCGGATTGTTCGCCACCTCCCAGACATATTCGTCAGGATCGGCAAACGCTCCGGTTGTCCCGCCCCAGTCGTGTTAACGACGGGAAGCCCCGGGACTGCCTCGCTGCCGGTTCTGCGCCGGACCAGGGAGCGAGCGCCAGTTGGAGTTTGGATTTGCCCACTCTGACGCACCCTGACCTGTTAGAAGGCTCTGCGAGCGAAGCCCGATCTTGCGGATGAATGCTCTGTGCCAGCATTTTGGCAACCAGTTCTCTCGGGAGGGTCTGTTAGTGGCTGACGGCGACGACCCCGTGTATCAACGAGGATGTAAAGAGGATTCTCTGCGCACTGAGGGCACCAATGGACGAAGGTCCGAACTCCGGTTCGGTTGAAGCAATCGGCGCCAAGACTGGAATCGGCACATCCGGCGTACGGATGCATTTAGAGGTGGCCGTCCAGCACGGCCTCGCCATCTTCATCGACCGCGAGGATGTGTGGGACCTGACTGGTGAGGGCCACGACCTGGTCGATCCCGACCCCGACTCCGCCTAGGACGATTGCCCGGAGTCCTGTCACGGCATCTCTCCTGAGCACTACTGAAGAGTTCGACCTAGTCTCAGAAGGTCGTCCAGGCGGGACGGCGACGCGAAAGGGGATCTAAATGGCGAGGTACTACTGGACGATCACCGAAGAGCCGAAGCCGAGATATCACGATAACCAGGATTGCCCTGAGGGCCTGAAGATTGAGCCGGAAAACCGACGAGACGATGACTACTACCCGGCTGGACGAACCCACTGCGCGGTTTGCTTATCCGGGGGCCCGCGTCGTTCACTGCCCGCCCGCTGATAATGATCAAATCGGTGGCTATGAATGAGATGATGAGAGAAGATGCACCGAGCCTCTTGGCAAAGGCGGTTGCCCATGTCCTGATCGGACTCCTCGTGACGGCTGTCGTCAAGTCGATCTTCCGGCAGAAGCTCGCCGTAGCCGTCGTGGCGGGGCTTCTAGCATTCGTGGTGCATCAGAATTTCGATGCACCGATTGCGCGAAAGCTGAGTGAAATGGGTCTCTAGATCAAACCGTCTCGCACCACGAACCTGCCCCTGAACACCAGAGGACGAGGGCCAGTCGGTACGGTCACCCTCCGATGCGACCAGTCAACTGGGCGAGAAGATCGACAGAGGCAGCGAGCCGCCGTTGGAGTGTCCGAAGGTCGGAGCTGATCCGAGCAGCTTCAGGCGTCACATTTGGATCGGTCGTGAACGTTATCTGCACATTGTCTTCACTCAATACGTCTTTGCATAGGTCGCGCACTCGTCGCAAATGAAGTCGCCACCTTGGTGTCCGGCAATCAACTGTTCCACCTGCTCCTGGGCCTTTCCACAGAAAGAGCATCTGGGGGGACTCGTTTTGGATCCCACATCCGAATCATCCACGAAGCAGGAGTGCTGACGTACGGAAAGCTCCGTCCCCGATCGCCGGATTTTCCCTGCCCCCCGACGGGCACATCCGGGATATGCGAAGCGAATGCAATACATTCCCCAAACCA